>NZ_JAMFLI010000001.1 GCF_023502145.1 Craterilacuibacter sp. RT1T
GGCGCAGGTCACTCGACCAGTGATCCGTCACGGAAGACGATAATCTTATCCGCCAGCCGCTGGGCCTGTACCGGGTTATGGCTGACCATCACCAGCGTGTAGCGGCATTTAAGCGAAGCAATCAGTGCTTCTATATCGCTGCTGGCCTGCGTATCCAGAGAGACGGTAGGTTCGTCCAAGAGCAGAATTTCCGGTTGCAGGATAAGCGCACGTGCAAGGCACAAGCGTTGTTGCTGCCCTCCGGAAAGCGAGGCAGCTGGCGCATCCAGCCGCATGCAGACTTCGTCCCAGAGTTGTGCTTCGCGTAGCGCCGCCTCAATGCGGACTGCCAGTTCGGCACGGGGTGGGTTTTTTACCAGTTGCAGTGGCAGGCGCAGGTTGTGTCCGATAGAGCCCGGTAGCAGATTCGGGTGCTGGAATACCATGCCGACGCGGCGACGCAGCCAGACAGGGTCGGTGCTGCGCTGGTAGGGCTGGATGGTCTGGCCGGAGAGCGATAGCGCCAGCTCGCCGCTGATGCGTACACCCGCCGTGTCATCGTGCAGGCGGTTGAGTACGCGCAAAAAGCTGGTCTTGCCCGAGCCTGATGGGCCAAGTAGCACCGACAGCTTGTTTTTTGGCAGTTCAAGCGAAATATTGGACAGCAATTGTTGCTTGCCGATGGCCAGCGAGAGTTGATGGCAGCGGATAGCGCTCATGATAAGGATCTTTTCTGGAGTTGGCGCGCAGTCGCAAACAGCAGTGCAGACAAGCCCATCAGCAGCAGGGCCGCGGCAAAAGCGCGTGCCAGCTGCGCTTCATCGCGGTATTCGGCGGCGGTAACCATGATAAAGAAGGGCAGTGCTTCGAATTTGTCGAACAGGCTGCCGGGCAGGCCGGTTTCGGCGACTACGCCAGTCAGCAGGATGACGGCCACATCCTCCAGCGCACGCCCTATCGCCAGAATGCAGCCCGAGAGTATGCCGGGGCTGGCGGCTGGCAGGTAGACGTGAAGGATGGCTTGCGATGGGCTCAGACCCAGCGCTTGTGCACTTAGCCTGAGTTCTGTCGGCAACTGCTGCAGGCTGAGCCGGGTAGCCAGTACCAGATAAGGCAGCACCAGGAGGGCAACACAGCATGCGGCCAGCAGGAGTGAAGTATTGGCATCGGGCAAGATATGGCGTAGCAGCAGGATCAGCATGAAACCGGTCAGTCCCATCACAATGGATGGCATGCCCGCCAGCAGATCAACCAGGGTGCATGCCAGACGTGCCCTGCGTCCGCGTGCATATTCGGCCTGATGGATACCGGCAGCAATGCCCAGCGGCAAGGCAATGCTGATGGCGAGCGTCACCAGCATCAGGCTGCCGGCGAGTGCCGGCCATAAGCCATCCCACACCGGAGTCTGGCCGCTGAGTGCCGGCCAGGCCGCTGTATCGCCAAACAAGAGCCTGCCATTTAATGCAGGCCAGGCACCCGTCAGCAAGAACCCCAGTATTAGCAGTAACAGGCCGGCGAAGGCGGCTGCCAGCAGCGTACTGAGTACGACAACAGTGCGTTCAATGACGGTGCGCGGATTCATTGGACAAGCTCTTGCTGAGGACATGGACCAGCGTGACATAAGCCAGCAATAGCAAACTGGCCGCGTAGATGGCTGCATAAGCCTGGCTTTGGGTGTCGGCTGCCAGCGTGATCGCGATATGTGCGGTCAGGGCGCGCAAAGGTTCGGTCGGGTTGGCGGGCAGCCAGATGGCGTTGCCGCTGACCATCAGGGCTATCAGCGTATCGCCGACGGCGCGCCCGGAAGATAGCAGCAGTGCGGACAGTAGTGCACGCCGCTCGCTCGGCAGCACAACCCACAGCAGCAACTGCACGCGCGACAGACCCAGCGCATCGCCTGGCGCTTGCAGACGGCTAAAGGTCGGCGACAAGGCGCCGCTTAGCAACAGGGCCACGGTTGGCGTCAGCATGACACCCAGTGTGAGTGCAGCCGCCAGCCAGGAATAGCCCATGCCCAGCCCCAAGCTGTCGCGCAGCCAGGGCACCAGTAACCAGACGGAGACAAAGGCGTAGACCACGGTCGGAATGCCGGACAGCAGCGCCAGCAAGGTGCGCATTGCCGCGGCCAGTGGACGGGGGGCGAGCCCCAGTGTTGAGAGTGCCAGCAACAGTCCGCACGGGTAGGCAAGCAGCAGGGCCGAGGCAGCGAGCAGCAGCGTGCCGGCTGCCATGCTGGCCAGGCCTATCTCGCCGGCGGCCGGATTCCAGCTGCTGCCGGCAAGCGAGATCAGCAGGGCCGGATCGCGCCATAGCGGCAGCCCCAGCCATAACAACAGCGCCAGAATGGCGAGCACCGCGCACGCCGCGATACCGCCGGCAAGTGCGGCGGCCGTCGCAAGCAGACGTTCAGACATCAGAACGCAGGGATGTAGCCATGGCTGCGGATAATGGCCTGACCTTCATTCGTTTTGAGGTAGCGTAAAAAAGCGCCGGGCAGTGCCGCCGGTTCACCCTTGGTATTGAAGTAGAGGCCGCGCACGATGGGGTAGTCACCGGACAGGGCATTTTGCTGGGTCGGCGCATGACCATCCACGCTTAAAGGCTTGATGCTCTGGTCCAGCATGCCCATGCCAAGGTAGCCGATGGCACCCTTGTCGCGGGCAATGGCTGACTTGGCTGCGCCGTTGGAGCTGACCAGCGTGGTTTTCGCCGCGGGCGCGATGTCCTTGCCCAGCACTTTGCCGACAAAGACTTCACGCGTGGCGCTGGCCTCGTCGCGGCCATACAGATGGATGGGGGCGTCGGCTCCGCCCAAGGCCTTCCAGTTGGTCATTTTTCCGCTGAATACATCGCGCAGCTGGGCGAGGCTGATGTCCTTGACCGGGTTGCTCGGGTGGACCGCGACTGCGACACCGTCAAGGGCAAAGTGGAAGGGCTTGAGCTGGTAACGGGCGATTTCTTCGGCGCTGACTTTGCGCCCGGTGCTGCCGATATCAACCAGACCTTCACCGACTTTCTGTACGCCAACGCCGCTGCCACCGCCGGTTACGCTGATGCGGATTGCCGGGTTGGCTTTTGACACCTGACGGGCGATGTCTTGTACGACCGGAATATGGGCGGTGCCGCCGGCAATATCCAGCTTGCCGGACAAGCCTTTAAAGGCGTCGATATCTGCGGCAAGAACGGGAAGGGCAACAGTCAGTGCTAGCAGGCCGGAAAAAGCGGCTGCGATAGGTTTGCGGTGCATGCTTTGTCTTTCATGGGTGCGCCGGCAAAAGGCGGCGCTTAAGGCGCGGGATTATAGCGATAGCGCACTTGCCATTTTGGATAAAAGGCAGGATGTTTGATCTGGATCAGGCGTGCGCGGCCACGAAGGCCGGGTCTTGTGTCAGCAACTGTGCCAAGCGTCGTGCCGCACTTTGCAAGGCCGTTTCTTCGACACCGGCATAGCCCAGTACCAGTGCGCGTTCAGGCCCGCTAAGCAGGCAATGCGCTGACCACGGCCGTAGCCATAAGCCTTCGCTTGCCGCTCGTGCGCTCAGTGCCAGCTCATCGTAGCCGTCGGGCAGGCGGGCCAGCAGATGCAGGCCGGCTTCGCCTGCGGACAAGGGCAGTGTGTCGCCCAGTTCTTGTGCCAGCACGGCGCGCAGCAGAGTCTGGCGCTGGCGGTACAGTTCACGCATAGCGCGAATGTGGCGGGCAAAATGCCCGCTGCCAATGAATTCGGCCAGCGCCGCCTGCAGCGGGTAATGACCTTCGCGATAAAGACGGGCATTGCAGCGGCGAAATGCGTCGACCAGCGCGTCGGGCAGTACCATATAACCCAGGCGCAGCGCCGGATACATCACCTTGCTGAAGGTGCCGATGTAGATGACGCAGTCGCTGCGGGCAATGCCCTGCAGCGCAGGGATAGGTGCCGAGCTGTAGCGAAACTCGCTGTCGTAGTCGTCCTCGATGACCCATGCACCACAGGCCTCGGCATGGGCCAGAATCTGCAGCCGGCGCGACAGCGGCATCACCACTGCGCTCGGGTACTGATGCGACGGGGTGAGATAGATCAGGCGTGGGGCAGGCGAATGAGCGGCTTGTGCGAGTGACAGTCCATGAGCGTCGACCGTGACCGGAGCCAGCCTCAGGCCGGCGCCTTGCAAGGCGGCATGGGCGCCGGCATAACCGGGTTCCTCGACCCAGGCGGTTTCGCCCGGCTCGGCCAGCAGGCGGGCCGCCAGCTCCAGCGCGCCCTGCGCCCCCTGGGTGATCACGATCTGCTCGCTATGGCAGCGCACACCGCGTGCAAAGGTCAGATAGTCTGCCAATGCACTGCGTAGCGGCAGGTAGCCGCCATCATTGCGGTAGCCGAACATATCGGGGCTGGCGCTGCGCTGATGGCGCGACTGCAGGCGTTGCCATAAAGCATGCGGAAAGCGCGTCAGCTCCGGCACGCCCGGCGCGAAGGCGCCAATCAGACCGGTGGGCAGGCGGCTGGCGGCAAGCAGTTGTGCGCCGCGTGCCGACAGGCCGCGCGCCGTGAGCCGGGTGGCAGGGGTGGTGGCGGGGAGTTGCGGCAGTGTCGCAACATAAGTACCGCTGCCATGGCGTCCCTCTAAATAGCCTTCGGCCACCAGTTGTTCATAGGCGGCCGTGACGCTGTTGCGGGCGATGCCCAGTGCGGCAGAGACTTCGCGGCTGGAGGGCAGACGATTGCCCGGTTTGAGCTGGGCGCTGGTGATCCAGCCGCGCAAACAGGCTTCCAGTTCACTGCGCCGCTGGCAAGCGCTGGCAACGAGCGCATCGATGATCCAGTCGTGTGGCAAGTGGTCTGCTCCGTGTTGGCTTAAGTGGCTCTATGATCAGGCCACCTGCGTGCCTATTATGCCTTATTCATTCATTGCCGGAGTGCGCCGATGTATTGTCCGAATGCTTTTGCCGTGCAAGAGGCCCAAGCCTGCCATGCGCTGATGGCCGCACATCCGCTAGCCCATCTGGTGCGGCTGGAGGATGGCCAGTTGTGTGCTGACGCGCTGGTACTGTGGCCGGATGCCGAACGCGGTGTGCTGCAAGGGCATATTGCGCGCGCCAACCCGCTGGCACAAGCGGAGGCCTGTGCCGTGCTGGCGATTTTCAGCGGTGCGGATGCCTATGTGTCGCCATCGTGGCTGCCGGGCAAGGCCGAGCATGGCCGCGTGGTGCCAACGTGGAACTACAGTGTGGTGCACGCCCATGGCATGCTGCGGGTGATCGATGACGAAGTCTGGGTGCGCGCCCAGATAACTCGGTTGACGGCGGCGCATGAGGCCGGCTTTGCCGCCCCGTGGCAGCTGGACGATGCGCCGGCCGACTACCTCGCCGCCATGCTGCGGGCGGTAGTCGGCATCGAGATCAGCATTTCGCGTCTGCAGGGCAAGGCAAAGCTTAGCCAGAACCGCAGTGCGGCCGAGCAGGCGGGGATACGCCACGGCCTTGCGGCGTGCGCAGATGAAGCATCGCGCACCGTGGCGGCAGCCATGGACCGGTTTGCAACAAAAGAGGGAGAACAGAAATGAAGGCAGCAGACTATTACGCGGCCAAGCTCGCGTTCGAGACCGACAGCTACGACGTTTACAGCGCGCTTGAGCGCGGCGAGCCGCTGTTGCTTATCGACGGCCGCTCTGGCGCGGCGTTCGCCGCCGAGACCATTCCCGGCGCGATCAACCTGCCGCACCGCACGATAGACGCGGACTCGACCGCACACCTGCCACGCGATGTGTTGCTGGTCGCCTTCTGTGACGGCATCGGCTGCAATGCGTCGACCAAAACCGCGCTGGCGCTTTCAAGGCTCGGTTTTAACGTCAAGGAGCTACTGGGCGGACTGGACTGGTGGAAGCGTGATGGCTACGCAACGCATACCCGCGCAGGAGCGGGTGCATCCTGTGGCTGCGCCGGAGAGGCATCATGCTGAGCGTACTGGCGGTGACCGACGAGAGCGGTGCCATCATCCGCCCTGAGCTGCTGGCGGCGGCACTGCCGGTGCACCGCCAATTGCGCCCGATGCTGCCGGAGGATAGTGCCACGTACGCACAGACCATGGCGCGCGTATTTGCCGGCGGTGCACGGATGTGGGTCGCCGTCGATAGCGGTGGCGCCGTGCTTGGCGTCGCGCTATGGCGGATTTACGAAAATACCTACCAGGGCTTGCGCCTTTACTTAGACGATCTGGTTACCGATGCGGCCTGCCGCTCGCAAGGCGTGGGCAAATGTTTGCTGGACGCCTGTGCCGCCGAGGCGCGCGCGCGTGATTGCCGATTCTTTGCCCTCGACTCCGGTACCTGGCGCACGCAGGCGCACAAGCTCTATTTGCGTGAAGGGTTTGAGATCAGCTCCTTTCATTTTACGCGCGCCCTGCCGCCGCTGCGTGGTTAACACGCAAGGGCGGGTGCGCGGTAGAATGGCAGGCTGAATTTCCGTCTGGTCCCGAGTCACACATGAAACCGCATCCTCGCAACGCACGCATCAAGGGCGATCCTTTTGTACCCAACCGCTTTATCTTTGGCGATGCCGTCGACGACAAGGGGCTGGAGCCTTACGAGTACATCGTGCACACCGAGGCGCCGGCCTTTATCTGCCGTCTGGTCGGTAACGACAATATGCCGTTTGCCGGGCGTGAGGCGGAGGGTTTTGCCAGCGCCGTGCTATACGACGAAGCTGAAAACATCACCCACTATGTCTGCAATAGCGGCTTGCGCATGTTTGACTTCAACTTCATGGAAGAGCCGCCGACGGCCGCGGCCTTGCAGCGCATCTGTGACGAAGCCATGGCCTTGTACGAGCGGCTGAACAAGGCTTATGCCGAGCGTGAAGCCAATCCGCTGCAGCGCGAAATGCGCGTGATTCCGACCGAGCCTTTGCCGCCGGTCGAGCGTCAGGCGGCAATTGCCGGTCTGATGGATAAGGCGCGCGAAGCGCTGGACGAACCGATGGCACGCATGCAACTGACGGCCGCCGTGCAGCAGGTGCTGATGGGCGGCGATCAGGCCGTGTTTACCGAGGCCCAGTTGGGGCTATTGGCCGAGGCACCGGTGCGTGAACTCTTGGTCGAAACGGCACGGGGCGCGATTGCCCGGCCCGAGGTGGTGCGCCCGGATGGCAGTTTTGCATCGTTTGAATTGTGGGCCTTGCCGCTTGCCTTCTCGCGCGCCAAGGGCGGGGTGTGGTGGCATTACCCGCTGATGGAGCGGGTCGAGGTGGCGCTGGCGGATGCGCTGGAGGTCTCGGAAAAGTCCATCTTGTGGGTATCGCCCACCATTTTCACACTGGACATGCTGAACGAGCGTGCCTGTCAGAGCCTTGTGCATCTGGCGCCGATTATGGATGCCGGTTGCGACTTTGCGCCGGCCGACCCCGAGGCGTCGCGCGCCACCTTTGAGGCGGCCGACCAGACGCCGGATGCCCAGTTGGTGCTGGCCTGGATTCCGTTTCTGGCCGAGCGCGGCGTACTCCGGCACGAGCAGGTTCGCAAACTTTCGCGCAAGGCGCTGGATGCGGCGATGCCGCTGGTGCAGCAGGCCATCAGCCGCGAGATGGAGTATGGCGAGGCCGAGCTGTTTGCACCCTTGCCGATTTGGGATGCGCTGGAAGCGGGTGTACGCGCCTGGAACAGAAAACGCTTGGGGCTGACGGTGGCGATTGCCGCAGCCCGTCTTGCCAGCTTGCGCGAACTGGAAGCGGTGGCCGAATACCAGCCCGAGTTGCAAGGTTATGATGTGGCGCTGCGCCGGCAGCAAAGCAAAGAGATCATTGCCCGTACACCATGGCTGGTGGTGCCGGATGTGGCCTCCGACAGGCAGGCTTGCTGGCAGGATCTGGTGGATTGCATGCAAGAAGCCGGGATCGCCCTGTCTGAGCAGCAGACGCGCTGGCATTAGCGCCTGCGTCATTGATCTGCACCGCCGCCCTGAGGGGCTGGGGCTAATGCCATTCACTTAAGGGTTCTGAGGCTGTTTTTCAGTCTAAAAATTTAAGTGGAATCATGAAAAAGCACCGCTTTCCATCCATGTGGAGCGGTGCTTTTCGCTTAAGGACGCGCTGAAAAAATACGATTCTGTGCGGCATCGTTGACGCAATCGACTGCGAACGAGAGATTTTTCGCACGGCCTGGCGTGCCAGGTACTGGTTTTCGTTGCCATTTCAGGACGCACCTTGGTGTTGAGCCCGAGTAGGCATCGCTTGGCGATCATCAGGTTCGCCAGAGCGAACAGCGTCATCAATTGCGCGCTGTTCTTGGCCAGACCACGCTAACGAACCTTCTTCAAGCCAAACCGGTTCTTGATGATATGGAAGGGATGTTCAACTTAATCCTGCGCCATTGTGATGAAGCCCATGGGCAACTGCTGCTGAGTCAGATCCGGCAACGTATTGAATGCCACCGCCTGGCTTTTGCCGGCCAGTTTTTTACTTTGAGTGCCGTCATCGGATTGACGCAGATCCAAGCCTCTGATGCCACACCCGAAGAGGTGCTCGCCCGTGCCGACAAGGCATGTTATACGGCCAAATTTTCCGGCCGCAACCGCATTGCCACTGCACAGAGCGAGCTAGCTTAGCTAGACCCCCATCTTGTCGCGCATTTCATACCACCAGGCGCCCAGGGTCAGCATGGGGACGCGGAGCAGGCGGCCGCCCGGGAACGGGTAGTGCGGCAAGGAGGCAAAGGCATCGAAGCGCTCGCTCTGGCCACGGATCGCTTCGGACAGCAGGCGGCCGGCCAGATGGGTATAGGTCACGCCATGGCCGCTGCAGCCTTGCGAGTAGTAGATATTCTTGCCGATGCGCCCGGCCTGCGGCAGACGGGTCAGCGTCAGCGAGAAATTGCCGGTCCAGCTGTAGTCGATCTTGACGCCCTTTAGTTGCGGGAAGGTTTTCTCCAGCTTGGGGCGGACCAGATTTTCGATGGCACCGGGGTCGCGTGCGCCATAAACGGTGCCGCCACCGTATAGCAGGCGGTTGTCGGCAGTCAGCCGGTAGTAGTCGAGCAGGAAGTTGCAGTCTTCGACACAGTTGTTGCCCGGCAGCAAGGCTTGGGCAAGCTTGGCGTCCAGCGGTGCGGTAGTGACCACCTGCGTGCCGCAGGGCAGCGTTTTTTCCGCCAGCTTGGGAATCAGGTTGCCCAGATAGGCATTGCCGGCCACCACGACAAAGTCGGCGCTGACTTCGCCATGCAGGGTTTTGACCGAGGGCTTGTCGCCTTCGATGACGGCGGTTACCGGCGACTGCTCGTAAATCACGCCGCCCAGCGACTCGAATGCGGCCGCTTCGCCCAAGGCCAGATTCAGCGGATGGATATGGCCGCCCCAGTTGTCCAGAAGCGCGCCGACATAGGCGTCGCTCTGTACGATGTCTTGCATGCCGGCCTTGTCGATCAGCTTGAGGCCGGTGTGGCCATAGGCTTCCCACAGGGCTTTTTTCGCCGCCATTTCGTCCAGCTGTTTCTGGGTAAAGGCCGCAAATACATTGCCGTCTTTCAGGTCACACTGGATATCGTATTTGGCGATGCGTTCGCGAATGATGCGTCCGCCTTCGAATGCCATGGCACCGATGCGGCGGGCCGCTTCCTTGCCGTGGCGCGCTTCGATCACGTCCATATCGCGGCTGTAGCTATTGACGATCTGGCCGCCATTGCGTCCCGAGGCGCCCCAGCCGACGCGGGCGGCTTCGAGCACGATGACCTTGTAGCCGGCTTCTGCCAGATGCAAGGCGGTGGAGATGCCGGTGTAACCGGCACCGATCACGCAGACGTCGGCGACCTGGCGGCCATCCAGTGCCGGGCGTTTGGGGGTCGGGTTGGCGCTGGCGGCGTAATAGGAGCCGGTATGGCGGCTTAGCGTTTCACTCATGGTTTGTCCCTTATTGTCGTTATGTGTGTGGTGCTTGCGAAAACGGGCCGCACAGGCGGCCCGTTTGCCAGTTTGTGCCGCTTAGCGGTCGATGCCGCCCAGGAGCACGTACTTGATTTCCAGATAGTCTTCAATGCCGTACTTGGAGCCTTCGCGACCGAGACCGGACTGCTTGACCCCGCCAAACGGCGCCGCCTCATTGGACAGGATGCCGCTGTTGACGGCGACCATGCCGTATTCCAGGCCTTCGCTGACGCGGAAGATGCGGCCGATATCACGCGCATAGAAGTAGGAGGCCAGGCCGAACTCGGTATCGTTGGCCATGGCAATCGCCTCGTCTTCGCTGTGGAAGCGGAACACCGGTGCCAGCGGGCCGAAGGTCTCTTCGCGCGCCACCTTCATGGACGGGGTCACGTCGGCGATAACGGTCGGTTCGAAGAAACTATGACCCAGTGCATGGCGCTTGCCGCCGGCGAGCAGACGCCCGCCCTTGGCCAGCGCGTCGGCAATATGCTCTTCAATCTTGGCCACCGCCTTGTCATCTATCATCGGCCCTTGGGTGACACCGGCCTCGACACCGTTGCCGACCTTAAGCTGGGCCACCGCAGCGGAAAACTTGGCGATAAAGGCATCGTACACGCCGTCTTGCACCAGAATGCGGTTGGCGCAGACGCAGGTCTGGCCGGCATTGCGGTACTTGGAAATCATCGCGCCTTCGACGGCCGCATCGAGGTCGGCGTCGTCAAATACGATAAACGGCGCATTGCCGCCCAGTTCCATCGAGACCTTTTTCACCGTCTGCGCGCACTGGGCGATCAGCTTGACGCCGACTTCGGTCGAACCGGTAAAGCTGAATTTCTTCACCGTATCCGAGCCGGTCAGCACCGCTCCGATATCGGTTGAGCCGCCGGTGATGACCGAGAACACGCCGGCCGGGATGCCGGCGCGCTGTGCCAGTTCGGCAATGGCCAGCGCCGACAGCGGCGTTTGCGATGCCGGACGCACCACCATCGGGCAGCCGGCAGCCAGCGCCGGTGCGGCCTTGCGCGTAATCATCGCATTGGGGAAATTCCACGGCGTGATGGCGGCGGTGACGCCTATCGGTTCCTTGCTGACCAGAATGCGCTTGTCGGCGCCGGTCGACGGGATGGTGTCGCCGTAGATGCGTTTGCCTTCTTCGGCATACCACTCGATATAGCTGGCGCCATAGGCGATCTCGCCCTTGGCCTCGGCCAGCGGCTTGCCCTGCTCGGCGGTCAGGATGGCAGCGAGGTCATCCTGGTTCGCCATCATCAGGTCGAACCAGCGCCGTAGCAGCAGCGCGCGCTCTTTGGCGCTTTTTTTCTTCCACAGCGGGAATGCATCGGCAGCGGCCGCGACCGCGCGCTCCGCTTCGGCGCGCCCCATCTTGGGCACTTGGGCAATGATTTCGCCAGTGGCCGGGTTACTCACCGGAATGGTTTCACCATTGTCGGCATCCAGCCATTCGCCGTTCAGATAGCACTGCTGCTTGAGCAGGCTCGGGTCTTTCAGGTTCAGCATGTCTTGCTCCGCAAACGGCGCGTGCCGCGCCGTTGCCGTGGGTGGGATCAAGCCTTGATGGCGGCTTCGAGAATGGCCAGTGCTTCGTCGAATACCGCGTCTTCTATGGTCAGCGGGAACAGGAAGCGCACCACGTTGTAGTTGACGCCGCAGGTCAAGAGCAGCAGGCCGGCTTCCAGTGCCTTGGCCTGAACCTTTTTGGTGAAGTCGACATCCGCACCGCTGCCATCCGCTTGATTGAATTCGACCGCAATCATGGCGCCCAGACCGCGCACATCGGCAATTTGCGGCACCGATTTTTTCAGGCCGTGCAGCTTTTCCTTCAGTGCATCGCCCAGACGGTTGGCGCGCTCCAGCAGCTTCTCTTCGCTGATGGCGCTGATCACCGCCTCGGCAGCGGCCAGTGCCAGCGGGTTGCCGGCGTAAGTGCCGCCCAGACCGCCTGGCGCCGGTGCATCCATGATTTCGGCGCGACCGACCACGGCAGACAGCGGGAAGCCGCCGGCCAGCGATTTGGCGGTGGTGATCAAGTCAGGTGCCGTGTCGTAGTGTTCGCTGGCAAAGAACTTGCCGGTACGGGCAAAGCCGGCCTGTACTTCGTCGGCGATCATCACAATGCCGTGCGCGTCGCACAGGCGGCGAAGTTCGCGTACCCACTCATTCGGGGCGGCATAGAAGCCGCCTTCGCCTTGTACCGGCTCGTAAATAATGGCGGCAACGCGGCTGGCTTCGATATCGTACTTGAACAATTTTTCAATGCTGGCGATGGAGTCGGCAACCGATACGCCATACAGGGCATTGGGGAATACGGCGTGATAGATTTCGGCCGGGAACGGGCCGAAACCGATTTTGTAAGGGGCAACCTTGCCGGTGAGCGCCATGCCCATCATGGTGCGGCCGTGAAAGCCGCCGCCAAAGGCAATTACGCCGGAGCGGCCGGTGGCGGCACGGGCAATCTTGATGGCGTTCTCTACCGCCTCGGCACCGGTGGTGAAGAAGGCGCTTTTCTTGGCAAAAGCACCCGGTGCCAGCGTGTTGAGCTGCTCGGCTACGCGGATATAGCTCTCGTATGGCACAACCTGGTAGCAGGTGTGGCTGAATTTTTCCAGCTGGGCGGCGACAGCAGCCTGCACCTTGTCGTGCAGATGACCGGTATTCAGGACGCCGATACCGCCGGCAAAGTCGATATAGCGACGGCCTTCGGTGTCCCACAGCTCGGCGTTTTTCGCACGCTCGACAAAGAAATTGCACATCACGCCCACGCCGCGTGGGGTGGCATCGGCTTTACGCTGCAGGAGTTGCTGGGTTTCGCTCATGGTTGGCCTCATCTGGTCTGTTGCTTTGAAGGTACGGGCGTGGCGTGTTGTCTCACTATTTATGTTTAGTGAATATTATGGCGCTACATCGGTCCGCAGTTTGCCCGATTCATTCTAATGAGGTGTTTAGGAAAATGTCACGCGTATGGTGGAAAATTAAACACCCGTTTTGCGCGAGTGATGCAGAAATGATCACAACAGGCCAACATAACCATAAAAAAGCCGGCCTTGCACTCTGGGCGAGTGTCAGGCCGGCCTGATTTTGCAGGGGCGCGTTTAGAAGTAGCGGTTGACGCTTCTGAGCGTGGCCTCGGACAGCTCGCCGCTGGCCTGGGCCAGTTGCAGGCGGGCAAACAGATAGCCGTAGCGCGACTCGGACAACTGGCGTTCGGCCTCGTAATAGGCTTGTTCCGCCTGCAAGAGATCAAGAATGGTACGCAGACCCACTTCGCGCCCCAGACGGGTGGCATCGACCTTGTTTTTGGCCGACAGCAAGAGTTGCTCATTGGCTTTTACCAGCGCCGCGCCATTGGATACGCCAAGGAAGGCGGCGCGCACGTCTTCGCGCACCTTGCGCTTGCTGGATTCCAGCTGCTCGCCAGCCTGCTCCTGCAGTGCGACCGCCTCGCGTACTTGCGAGTTGATGCCGCCGCCGGCATAGAGCGGAATGGTCAGGTTAAGACCAATATTGCTGCCACGATTGTCGGTAAAGCTGGTGCGCGGGTTGTTGGTGCTCTGGTCCTGATAAGCGGCGGTCAGTGCAAGCCTGGGCAGGTGGTTGCCGCGTGCGGCGGTGACATTTTGCCGCGCCAGCTGTGTTTGCTGTTCGCTAATGGCAATGGCTGGGTTGTTGTTTAGCGCGCGTGCGATCCAGGCATCGGCCGAGCCGGGTTCGGGGGCCAAGAGGGCGATCTTGCCCTTGAGCGGGCTGATGCCTTCATTGACTAGCCCGGTCAGCGTACCCAGCGCATTGCGTTTGACCTCCAGCTGGTTGATGGCGCTGATTTCGCGCGCGCTGGCGGCGTTGTAGCTCGCCTGCGCTTCATAACTGTCGAGTATGGTGGCGGTGCCGACTTCAAACGCCTTTTTGGCCTGTGCCAGTTGTTTCTCGAAAGACTTTTTCGCCGCCTGGGTGGACGACAGCGTGTCCTGCGCCAGCAGCACATCAAAGTAGGCGCGGGACACCGCGAGGATCAGCGCCTGTTCGGCGGCGCTAAAACGGGTGTCGGCCAGCGCGCTGCTGATCTTGCCTTTCTGGTAGCCGGTCCAGGCACCGACATCGAAGAGAGGCTGCTTGAGCTCGGCGCCCCAGCCATGGCTGCTGTAGCTGCCGGAAACGCCCGGCTCGATATCGTTGCTGCGGCTGACGCTGCTGGACAGCCCCAGCTGCGGCAAGAGCAGGGCGCGGCCCTGATCGCGTTTTTCCAGTCCGGCATTGCGTTCGGCTTTTTGTGCCGCGAAGCCCGAATCATACTGGCGTGCCGCATACCATGCTTCCAGTAGGTCAAAAGCCTGTGCCGGCATGGCAAGCGTGCCTGCCAGCAGCAAGGTGGCGAGCTTGGGGGCGGATGTGTTCATGCAATCTCTCTAAGTCTTGATGCCTGCGCCGGGGGATGTGCCAGCGGCGCAGGCGTTTTTCTTATGCTCAGACCGTCGGACGTTTGACGCGGAACCACTGTGCGTACAAGGCCGGCAGGAACAGCAGCGTCAATACGGTGGCGACCAGCAGGCCGCCCATGATGGCGACCGCCATCGGCCCCCAGAAGGTGCTGCGTGTCAGCGGTATCATGGCCAGAATCGCTGCCAGTGCCGTCAGCATGATGGGGCGGAAGCGGCGCACGGTGGAACCGACAATCGCTTCCCATGGCTCGATGCCTTCGGAAATATCCTGTTCGATCTGGTCGACCAGAATGACCGAGTTGCGCATGATCATACCCGACAGTGCGATCACGCCCAGCATGGCGACAAAGCCGAAGGGTGCCGAGAAGGCGATCAGTGTCAGCGTCACCCCTATTATGCCTAAAGGAGCGGTCAGCAGAACCATCAGGCTGCGCTGGAAGCTCTTGAGCTGCAGCATGAGCAAGGTCAGCACGATGACCAGCATCAAGGGGGCAACCTGGTTGATGGCCGCTTGCGACTTCTGGCTGGCCTCCATCGCGCCACCTAGCTCCAGGTGGTAGCCCAGCGGCAGGGTTTTTTCCATTTCCTGCAGCTTGGGCCATAGCGCGCGCGAAATATCCGATGCCTGTGTGCCGTCGCGCGCATCGGCGCGTACGGTGACGGTAGGCAGGCGGCCACGGCGCCAGACGATGCTTTCTTCCGGCACATAATCGATATGGCCGATCTGCGACACCGGCACATAGCGGCCACCGGCTGTTTGTATCATCAAATCGCCCAGCGCGCCGACATCGAGTTGTTCATTTTTGTTAAGGCGTGCCACCACGCCCAAGGTGCGGTCGCCTTCGCGGTAGTCGGTAATGGCCGCCCCCGAGATCAGCAGCTGCAGTTGCTGGGCCAGATTCTGGCTGGAGATGCCCAGCACGCGGGCCTTGTCCTGATCCAGCGTAATGCGCAGCGACTTGAGCTGTTCGCCCCAGTCGTTATTGACCTGACGCGTGCCCGGATGGGCGCGCAGCAGCGCCTCGATCTGGCCGGCGATGGCGCGTACCTGGGCGTGATCCGGCCCCATCACGCGGAACTGCACCGGATAGCCTACCGGCGGGCCGTTCTCCAGACGCACCACGCGGCCGCGCACCATGGGGAAGTCGTTGTCCAGCAGCTGGAACAGCTTGCTGCGCACCGCCTCGCGGCTTTTCTCGTCATGCGTCATCACCATCAGCTGGGCATAGTTGAGGTGCTGCTGCTGCTGATCCAGCGACAGGTAAAAGCGCGGGCTGCCGCCACCGATATAGCTGGTGACGCTGGCGATATTCTTGTCGCCCTTGAGCAAGGCTTCCAGTTTCTGCGTTTCGCGTTCGGTGGCTTCGAAGCTGGCGCCTTGCGGCAGCCACAAGTCGACCATCAGTTCGACCCGGTTGGAGGCCGGGAAGAACTGCTGCTGCACAAACAGCTTGAATGCGACCAGCGACAGGATAAAGGTGGCAAAGGTTGCGGCAATCACCAGCTTGCGGTGCGACAGGCTCCAGTCAACCGCACGGCGGAATTTAAGATAGAAGGGCTTGTGGTACACATCCTGGTGGCTGCTGTCATGGGCGCGTTCCGGCAGCAGCATAAAGCCCAGATAAGGGGTAAACACCACCGCCACCACCCAGGACAGCAATAGTGCGATGCCGACCACGGCAAACAGGCTGAATACATATTCGCCGGCATTGGATTTGGCTAAGCCTACCGGCAAGAAGGTGGCGGCGGTAATCAGCGTGCCGGTCAGCATGGGGAAGGCGGTGCTGGTGTAGGCAAAGGTGGCCGCCTGAAAGCGGTTCCAGCCTTGCTCCAGCTTGAGCGACATCATCTCGACCGCAATAATGGCGTCGTCGACCAAGAGCCCCAGCGCGATAATCAGCGAGCCTAGCGAAATGCGCTGCAAGTCTATCTTGAGGAAGTACATAGAGATGAAGGTCATCGCCAGCACCAGCGGAATCGACAAAGCCACCACTACGCCGGGGCGCCAGCCCAGGCTGAAGAAGCTGACCGCCAGCACGATGACGACGGCTTCCAGCAAGGAGCGCATGAATTCACCGACGGCGCTTTTGACGACCTTGGGCTGGTCGGAAATCGCATTGACCTCGACCCCCAGCGGCAGCTTGCCTTCGATTTCCTGCATGCGTTCGGCCAGCGCCGCGCCGAACTTCAAGACATCGCCGCCATCTTTCATGCTGACCGCCAGCCCCAGCGCCGGCTGGCCATTAAAGCGCATGCGCATGACCGGCGGGTCGATAAAGCCGCGGCTGACGCGGGCAATATCGCCCAGGCGGAAGGTCTTGCCGTTGGCGATGATGGGGGTGTTGGCGACGGCGGTGACCGAGTCGAAGGCACCGCTGGGCCGCACCCAGACCCGTTCGCTGGCGGTATGGAACTCGCCGGCCGGGCGCGTGGCATTTTGCTCGGCCAGTGCCGCCCAGATGACGCGGGCGTCCAGCGCCAGCGTGGCCAGCTTGGCGGTGTCCAGATCGACATAGATGCGCTCTTCTTGCGCGCCGACAAACTCGGCCTTGCCGATATCGGGCACGCGCAGGATTTCCTGGCGGGCGGTGTCGACATAACGGCGCAGCTCTTCATAGCTGTAGCCGTCGCCGGTAAAGGCGTACAGATTGCCGTAGGTATCGCCGAATTCGTCGTTGAAGAAGGGACCTTTGACATCGGCAGGCAGGGTGTGGCGGATATCGCCCAGCTTTTTGCGTACCTGATACCAGTAGTCCTTCACCTTTTTCGGGTCCACCCCCTCGCGCAGATTGAGGATGAACTGGGCTTCACCGGGCTTGGTATAGCTTTTGATATATTCCAGCTCGCCAATTTCCTGCAGCTTGCGTTCTATCTTGTCGGTGACCTGCTGCTCCATCTCCAGCGTGCCGGCACCGGGCCAGACCACGCGCACCATCATCGCCTTAAAGGTGAACTCCGGGTCTTCCTTCTGCCCCAGCTGGGCATAGCACCAGACACCGGCCAGCATCAGCATCACGATCAGGTAGCGCACCAGCGGCTGGTTTTTCAGCGCCCATTCGGAAAGGTTGAGTCTCATGCGCGTCTGTCCTTATGGCTTCAGCAGCTTGACGGACTGGCCGTCGCGCAACAGATGCACGCCGGCAGTCACCACCTGCTCGCCGGCATTGAGCCCGCCGGACAGGGTGGCACCATGGCTGTCCAAAGTGGCTACCGTGACGGCGCGCTGCTTGACGGTCAGCTTTTTGCTGTCCACCACCCACACCGAGTGCTTGCCGCCGGTGTCGAGAATGGCGGATAGCGGCAGATAGAGGCCTTGCCCGGAGGCAGCCGGCAGCGTGACGCGGGCGGTCTGCCCCAGCTGCAATTGCCCGGCCGGCGCATGAATGCGTACGCGCGCGGCGTAAGTGCGGGTCGCCGGGTCGGCGTCGCCAGCCAGCTCGCGCAGCTGGCCCGGGAATTGTTGTTGCGTGCTCCATAGTGTGACGTTCAGCGTTTTGGCGCTGCGCACCTTATCCAGTGCATTTTCCGGCAACTGGATGGCGACTTCGCGTTCGCCATCGGCGGCAAGGCGGGCGACCGGCTGACCGGCGGCGACGACCAGGCCGGGCTCGGCTGAAATCTCGCTGATGATGCCGTCGGCGTCGGCGCGCAGTAGCGCATAATCCGCCTGATTACCCGAGGCACTGGCTTGGGCGGCTGCCTGTTTGGCGCGTGCGCGCGCCGCTTCCAGTGCGCTGTGCTGGCGATCAAATTGCGCCTGGCTGATAAAGGCCTGCTTGAGCAGCTCGCGCGAACGGGCCAGGTCGGCTTCCTGTTGCGCGAGCTCGACCTGTGCTGCCGACTGTGCCGCCTGTTTGGCCGACAGGTCCAGCGCGTAGTCGCTGCCGTCCAGCCGTGCCAGCGCCTGGCCTTTTTTGACCTGCTGGCCGGCGCTGACATAGCGTTCGACCACCTTGCCCGGCACCCGGAAGGCGAGGCGGGTTTCATGGCGGGCACGCACTTCGCCGGCGTAACTGTCGGCAGTTTGTGCATGACGGTCACCGGCAATCATGGTCCTGACCGGACGGATTTCCTGTTGTACTTCGGCTTTCTTGCCGCAGGCGCCAAGCGTCCCCAGCATGGTGCCGGCCAGCACCCATTGTTGCCATGTGTTCATTGCGGATTCTCTCGTGTGGATTTGTGCTTGTTATTCGGGTCGGGCAAGGCCGGCCAGTACCAGATCGATGGCCGCTTGCAGCCTGAGCTTGGGCTCGCCGCGGTAGATTTCGCAGCCGGGGATGCAGGCAAAGGAGTGACGCCAGATCATGGTCATCAATAGCGGCGCAAGCAGGGCATCGACCGCCGCTTCGGCGTCGCCCTGCACAAACTCGCCGCTGTCCATGCCTTGCTGCACCAGGCGCAGGGCAATGGCCCGGCTGCGGATAATCACTTCGTCGTGATAAAAGCGTGCCAGCTCGGGAAAATTGACGGCTTCGGCCACCATCAGCTTGCACAGGCCGGACAGCGGCGTCGCGCCGACGTCATCCCACCATTTGAGCAGCAGCAGGCGGATCAGCGTAGCCGGTGTGCCCGGATGGGCGCGGCTGAGGTTTTCCATATCGGCCACCCGCTCCAGCAGTTTTTCGCGCACCACGGCTTTGAGAATGTCGGCCTTGGACGGGAAGTACAGATAAGGCGTGCCCTTGGTGACACCGGCGGCGCGGGCAATGTCGTCTATCTTGGTGGCGCTGTAGCCTTTTTCGACAAACAGTGCGAGCGCAGCATCCAGAATTTCGCCCGGGCGCACCTCTTTGCGCCTTTGCCAGCGCACGGCTTGGGTTTCGGTCATGGCACTTTCTGAATTTATATTTATTAATGGCCGGACTCTAATCTAGCGATATGCCCTTTGCAATTAATAAATACAATTTCACTAAGCCGTATGGGTAGAATGTCGGTTTTATTAGTTGCCATCTGGAGCGATCACCATGACGACCCCTGCTGCCGACAAGGCTTCCATCCTGTCCGAGGCTTTGCCTTATATACGCCGCTTCGCCGGCAAGACGCTGGTCATCAAGTACGGCGGCAATGCCATGACCGATGACAAGCTGAAGGAGGATTTTGCCAAAGACGTGGTGCTGTTGAAGCTGGTGGGTATGAACCCGGTGGTGGTACATGGTGGCGGCCCGCAGATTAACGACTTGCTCGCACGCGTGGGCAAGCAGGGCGAGTTTATCCAGGGCATGCGCGTGACCGATGCCGAAACCATGGATGTGGTCGAGATGGTGTTGGGCGGTCTGGTCAACAAGGAGATCGTGTCGCTGATTAATCAGCATGGCGGCAAGGCGGTGGGGCTGACCGGCAAGGACGGGCACTTTATTCGCGCCAAAAAATTGTTGTTGCCCGCGGCCGGGGACGAGGCGCCTATCGATATCGGTCAGGTGGGCGAAATCGACAGCATTGATCCGGGTCTGGTCGCCTTGCTCGACAGCCAGGACTTCATTCCGGTGATTGCGCCCATAGGCGTGGGCCGCGCCGGCGAAGCCTACAACATCAATGCCGATCTGGTGGCCGGCAAGCTGGCCGAAACGCTGGGGGCGGAAAAGCTGATCCTGATGACCAATACCCCGGGGGTGCTGGATAAGGAAGGCACGCTTTTGACCAATCTGAGCGCGACACGGGTGGATGAACTCTTTGCCGACGGCACCATACATGGCGGCATGCTGCCCAAAATCGCCTCGGCGCTGGAAGCGGCGAAAAATGGTGTGGGCGCGGTGCATATCATCGATGGGCGGGTGCCGCATGCCTTGCTGCTGGAGGTGATGACGGCGGCCGGCGTGGGCACCATGATACGGGCCGGCAACGGCGCCTAGGTCATAGGCTAAATTATCCGTGCATTTGCCTGCGCCTTTCTATACTCATGACATGAGCGTCGTGAACGGAGGATGGGCCATGCAGACTGTTCGTCAATTACTGGCCGCCAAGGCCAGCCGCAAGCTGGTGTATGTCGGCCCGGAAGTGTCGGTATTGCAGGCGCTGAAGGTGATGGCCGAGGAAAATGTCGGCGCGGTGCTGGTGATGGGCGGCGGGCATGTGGTGGGGATTTTTTCCGAACGCGACTACGCCCGGCGCATCATTCTGGAAGGGCGCTCTTCGGCCAGTACACAGGTGCAGGAGATCATGACCAGTAAGGTGATTTGTGTCGCGCCGGCACAGACCGTGGCCGATTGTATGGCCCTGATGACGGAGAAACGCATCCGCCACCTGCCGGTGATGGACGGGGATGAAGTCGAGGGCATTATCTCGATCGGCGATGTGGTGCATGCCACCATTGCCGAGCAGCAGTTCGTGATCGACCAGCTGGTGCATTACATCAATAGCGTGCCGCCACAAGCCGCCTGAATCGCGGCAGGCGCAAGACTCGGGGCAGCCATCGGGCTGCCCTTTTCTATTGGCTAGCCCGGTAGCAGGCGGCGGCGCAGCTCGTGCAGTGCCGGGGCGATTTCGTCGCGCATCTTCTCGGCGCTCCAGGCAAAAGCGGGGCCGCTGGCGTTCAGGCTGACTCCGGAGGGCTGACCCGCCAGCGCCGGCAGCGGCAGCGCCACCGCCATCACGTCTTTTTCATATTCGCCAAAAGACTCGCAAAAGCCGTACTGCAGATACTGTGCTCTGGCCGCTTCCAGTGCTTGCTGAATGGCGGGCCAGTGCTGGCCGTAGCGCAGGGCGAGCTCTTGTTCCACAGCCTTGCGCTCCGCCTCGGGCAAGCCGGCATAACAGGCGCGGCCGATGGCGCTGGTGGCCAGGGGGACGCGCGAGCCTATGGTCAGCTGGATGCTGATGCGCGCCTGGCTGCGGCAGGTTTCCAGATACACCATATCGGTGCCGTCACGCAGCGCGAGGCTGACCGAAAGGTTGTGTGCCAGCGCAAACTCGCGCATCAGCGGTGCGGCGAGGCTGCGGATGTCGTAGCTGGAGAGCACCGCAGAGCCTAGCGCCAGTACCGCCAGCCCCAGCCGGTAAAAACCGCTGTCGCCATCTTGCTGCAGATAGCCCTGTTGCAGCAGGGTGTAGCTTAAACGCGACACTGTGGATTTGGGCAGGCCGGTGCGTTTGGCCAGCTCCTGATTGGACAGCGCCGTCTCGCCGGGCTGGAAGGCTGACAATACGGCCAGTCCGCGTGCCAAGGCGGTGACAAACAGCCTGTCCTTGTCCTGTTCTGACATCCGGTTTTCCTTTTTGTTGATGAGGGTTCAGGTCGTAGAGGCTGGTGACGCTTTACATCTTGAATCCGAGCGCTTAGTCTATTCTGCAACGTAGAACAGTATTCCGCAAGGCGGAATTAACTCACCGGAGACAATCATGGCCGCCAATACAAGCCGCGCCCCGTTTAGCTGGGACGATCCGCTGCTGCTTTCTTCCATGCTGAGCGACGAGGAGCGCATGGTGCAGGAGGCTGCCCGCGCTTACTGTCAGGACAAGTTGCTGCCGCGCGTGTTGCTGGCCAACCGTGAAGAGCGTTTCGATCGCGAGATCATGAACGAAATGGGCGAACTGGGTCTGCTGGGTTGCACCATAGACGGCTATGGCTGCGCCGGCCTGAACCATGTGGCGTACGGCCTGATTGCCCGCGAAGTCGAGCGCGTCGACTCGGGTTACCGCTCGGCCATGAGCGTGCAGTCATCCCTGGTCATGCATCCGATCTGGGCCTACGGCTCCGAGGCACAAAAAGCCAAATATCTGCCCAAGCTTGCCACCGGTGAATGGATAGGCTGCTTCGGGCTGACTGAACCGGATGCCGGTTCGGATCCTGCCGGGATGAAGTCGCGGGCGAAAAAGGTCGATGGCGGCTATCTGCTCAAGGGCAGCAAATTGTGGATCACCAATAGCCCGGTGGCCGATGTGTTTGTGGTGTGGGCCAAGGATGATGAAGGCGAAATTCGCGGCTTTGTGCTGGAGAAGGGCATGGCCGGGCTTTCCGCCCCCAAGATCGAAGGCAAGTTCAGCCTGCGCGCATCGATTACCGGCGAGATCGTGATGGCCGACGTGTTCGTGCCGGAAGAAAACCTGCTGCCTGGGGTCTCCGGCCTGAAAGGGCCGTTCGGCTGCCTGAACAAGGCGCGTTACGGCATTGCCTGGGGTGCGATGGGTGCGGCTGAATTCTGCATGCACGCGGCGCGTCAGTATCAGCTTGACCGCCACCAGTTCGGTCGCCCGCTGGCGGCCAACCAGATTCCGCAACTCAAGCTGGCCAATATGCAGACCGAGATCGCACTGGGCCTGCAGGCTGCCTTGCAGGTCGGCCGCCTGATGGACGAGGGCCGCGCTGCGCCGGAGATGATCTCGCTGATCAAGCGCAATAACTGCGGCAAGGCGCTGGAGATTGCCCGCGTGGCGCGCGATATGCACGGCGGCAACGGCATCTCGGACGAGTTCCATGTCATTCGCCATGTGATGAACCTCGAAGCGGTGAATACCTACGAGGGGACGCATGATGTGCATGCCCTGATTCTGGGACGCGCCATCACCGGCATTCAGGCGTTTAGCTGATCTATTGCGGACACGCTGTCAGGCTGCCGTGTCCGCCCTGTTTCCTGTCTGTCCTTGACGCCCGGCCTGCCCGGGCGATTTTTTGCCCTGTTCAAACCGTAGGAGTTTGCCATGTCTGGTGCGCTGGCCGGTATCAAAGTAGTCGATTTGTCGCGGGTGTTGGCCGGTCCATGGACGGGCCAGTTGCTGGCCGATCTGGGGGCTGAGGTGATCAAGGTGGAGCGCCCCGGCGCGGGGGACGATACCCGGCAATGGGCGCCGCCGAGCTTGCCCGACGGGACCGCGGCGTATTTTCTGGCGGCCAATCGCGGCAAGCGCTCGGTGACGGTGGATATCACCCGGCCGGAAGGGCAGGAAGTCGTGCGCCGCCTGGCCGCCAGCGCCGATGTGCTGCTGGAAAACTACAAGGTGGGCGGGCTGGCCAAGTACGGCCTCGACTATGCCAGTCTGGCGGCACTGAATCCGCGGCTGGTGTATTGCTCGATTACCGGTTTTGGCCAGGATGGCCCGTATGCCGAGCGCCCGGGCTACGACTATATCGTGCAGGGCATGAGCGGGCTGATGAGCATTACCGGCCCGGCCGATGGCGAGCCGCACAAGGTCGGCGTGGCGGTCACCGATGTCTTTACCGGGCTGTATGCTGCCAATGCGGTGCAGGCCGCCTTGCTCTCGCGTACCCGTACCGGGCTTGGGCAGCATATCGATATGGCCTTGCTGGATTGTGCCTTGGCCATGCTGGCCAATGTGGGGATGAATTATCTGGTCGGGCGCGAAGTGCCGCCACGCTTGGGTAATGCCCACCCCAATATCGTGCCTTATCAGGTGTTTGCCTGTGCCGATGGCCATTTCATTCTGGCTTGCGGCAATGACCGCCAGTTCCGCGCCATTTGCGAGTGTATCGCGAAGCCGGAGCTGGCGAACGATGCGCGCTTTGCGACCAACCCGCAGCGGGTGCAGTACCGCGAGCTGCTGGTGGCTGAGCTTGCCGGCGCATTTATCTGCCGCTCACGCGGACAATGGCTGGAGATGCTGGAGGCGGCCGGTGTGCCGTGCGGGCCTATCAATACCGTGGACGAGGCCTTTGCCGATCCGCAGGTCCGTCACCGGCAGATGGAAATGCATATGCAGGACAGCATGGGGCAGGATGTGCCGCAGGTGGCGTGCCCGATACGCTTGTCTGGCACGCCGCTGGAGTATGCGCTGGCCCCGCCCAAACTGGGCGAACACACCGACGCCGTTCTGTCCGGTCTGGGTTATACCCCGGCACAAATTGACGCCTTGCATGCAAGAAGTATCGTTTAAACGAGTGTTCGATTTTGACGCGCTGCACTAAAAATAGCATCATTGCATGCAATATGGAGAAAGCCTGGCGCAAGGCATAAGGAGAAGCGGTGGAACGCGAATATATGGAATACGATGTCGTGGTCGTGGGTGGCGGTCCTTCCGGACTGAGCACCGCGATCCGTCTCAAGCAACTGGCGGCACAGACCGGACAAGAACTGAGCGTTTGCCTGCTGGAAAAAGGTTCGGAAATCGGCGCGCACATTCTGTCCGGCGCGGTGATTGAGCCGCGTACGCTGGAAGAGTTGATTCCCGACTGGAAGGAAAAAGGCGCACCGCTGAATACGGCAGCGAAGAAAGACCAGTTCTTGCTGCTGACCGAAACCGAGTCGGTGCAGTTGCCAACGCCGCCGCAAATGCATAACGAAGGCAACTATATCGTCAGCTTGGGTAATTTCTGCCGCTGGCTTGGGCAGCAGGCTGAAGAGTTGGGCGTTGAAATCTACCCGGGCTTTGCTGCGGCCGAGGTGTTGTACCACGCCGATGGTTCGGTCAAAGGGGTCGCTACCGGTGACATGGGCATCGGCAAGGATGGTGAAAAAACCGATGCCTGGCAGCCGGGGATGGAGCTGTGGGCCAGGCAGACCGTGTTTGCCGAAGGCTGCCGTGGTTCGCTGAGCAAGACCTTGTTCCAGCGCTTTGATCTGCAGCGCGATGCCGATGTACAGACCTACGGCATCGGTATCAAGGAGTTGTGGGAGGTGCCGGCATCGGCGCACGAGGAAGGCAAGATTGTGCATACCGTGGGTTGGCCGCTGGATGCGTCCACTTATGGCGGCTCCTTCCTTTATCACCTCGAGAATAACCAGGTGGTGGTCGGTTATGTGGTTGGCCTCGATTACAAAAACCCGTATCTGTCGCCGTTTGAAGAGTTCCAGCGCTTCAAGACTCATCCGGCCATCCGCAAGTATTTTGATGGTGCCCGCCGTCTTTCCTATGGTGCCCGGGCGCTGGTCGAGGGCGGCTTGCAGAGTCTGCCCAAACTGACCTTCCCCGGCGGCGTGCTGGTTGGCGACACGGCCGGCTTCCTCAATATGCCCAAGATCA
This sequence comes from Craterilacuibacter sp. RT1T, assembly GCF_023502145.1. Lineage (GTDB taxonomy): Bacteria > Pseudomonadota > Gammaproteobacteria > Burkholderiales > Chromobacteriaceae > Craterilacuibacter. Next base: position 25,235 of record NZ_JAMFLI010000001.1, read on the forward strand.
AGGGCACGCATACCGCGATGAAATCGGGCATGCTGGCTGCCGATGCGGTATTCGAATTATTGGTCTCGGAAGAAGGCGGCAACGAGGCGGTCGCCTATCCGGCACGCTTCGAGAAGAGCTGGCTGAAGGACGAACTGTATCGTGCGCGCAACATCCGTCCATCTTTCCGCTGGGGTATGTGGGGGGCGATGCTGTACTCGGCCATCGATACCTATATTTTCGCCGGCAAAGCGCCATGGACCCTGCGTCACAAGCATCGTGACCATGAGTGCCTGCGTCCGGCCGATGAGTATTCGCCGATTGCCTACCCCAAGCCGGACGGCAAGCTGACTTTCGACCGTCTGAGCTCGGTATTTATTTCCAATACCAACCATAGCGAAGACCAGCCGCCGCATCTGAAGCTGAAAAACGCCGATGTGCCGATCCAGATCAACCTGGCCAAGTACGACGCGCCCGAGCAGCGTTATTGCCCGGCCGGGGTGTATGAAATCATGGGCCGGGAAGAAGGCAAGCCGCGCTTGCAGATCAATGCGCAGAACTGTGTGCACTGCAAGACTTGCGACATCAAGGATCCGACCCAGAACATCAACTGGACGGTGCCGGAAGGCGGTGGCGGGCCTAACTACCCGAATATGTAAGCATCCAGCCCGACCTTGTGTCGGGTTTTTGCATCAGCGAGGTCGTGAATTGGGCTGCGCCTTGACAATTCACGGTCATCTTGGCAGGATGGAACGCATGAATACCCTCCACGCAATCGCTCACGCTTATTATTGGTACCGCTCCTCATATGGCGGCGCCGGTGGGTTTGCGTGAATTGAATTCGCAATGAATCCCGAACGAATGCCGCCGCGATCAGGCGGCATTTGTGCATCTAGTACCCAGCACAGCAGGCTCCGGATTGCGGCACCCCAGGAGCACTCGAGCATGGCAGACAGTAGAGACACTATTACGATACCCCAGAGAGCCTTGCCTTTGCAGCGCGCTGCCGTGCTGTGGCCGGTCTACCTGCTGACCGATGCCGAAGCCATGGTTGCCGGCGAGCCGGTTTCTTTGGCGCCCTTGTCGGCGCTGGAAGCGGGGGACGCCGGCCTGATCGAGTCGCTGCTGCCGGAAATTCGTCAGCTGGCCATGGTGCTGGCTTCGCGCCGCTATCAGGAAACCAGCCCGGCAGCGGCACGTTTGAGCGATGCGGCCGACTGGCTGGCCGCCCGCATCCTGCTGCTGGGTTTGAGCCATATCGCCTTGCCCGAGTCCAGCTTGGGGCAACTGGCTATAGCCAATCAGCGTCTGGCGGCTTTGGCGCAGGAGCTGGGGCTCGCGGCACCACGGGCTGAAGCCTTGCTGCTGGTGCCGCCGCCGGGGGATGCTTCCATGCTGATGCAGGGCTGGAGCGGGATTGCTTTTGAAAACATGATGGCCGCTTCGGGCGCCATCGCGCGCACCCGCATGATGCGCGTGCAACTACGCTTGCGTGCCGGGGTATGGCTGACACGCTTGGGTTTGTAAACTGGCAGGATTAAAGAGGTGAATGATGGATTATGAAGTCGTAGGAACCGGCGATCGCCGTTTGAACAATCTGGCATTACTGGTTTACGCGATCCAGGCGGTCAGCCTGTTTACCGGCCTGCCCATGCTGGTGGGGCTGGTCATCAACTACCTGAAAATGCCCGATGTGCGCGGCACTTTGTATGAAAGCCATTTTCGCTGGCAGATCCGCACTTTCTGGTGGATGCTGCTGTGGACGGTTGTCGGCGGTGCGCTGACCTGGATTCTGGTGGGTTTCGCGATTCTGGGCATCGCCTGGCTATGGTTCGTCTATCGTATCGTGCGCGGTTTTATTACGCTGAACGACGGCAAGGCCATTCTGCTGTAAAGCGGCATAAACGGGCGCTATTGCCTTGTTTTTCCGCATTTTTATGGCCTGTCGCGTGACAGGCCATCTTGCTATGGGCACAATGCCTTCCTTTTCTCGTCAGAGCGTCCCATGGACCCCGAGCTGCTCATCCTGGTCGCCACCCGCCGCATGCCTTACGGCAAGTATAAAGGGGTGCTGATTGCCGATTTGCCGCAGGCTTATCTGGTGTGGTTTGCGCGCAAGGGCTTTCCGCCCGGTGAAATCGGCCGTGTACTGGCGCTGACGCTTGAACTCAAACATAACGGCTTGATCCATCTGATCGACCCTTTAAGAAAGCAGTAAACATGGCTATCCAATGGTTCCCCGGCCATATGAACAAGGCCAAGAAGGATGTGGCTGAGCGCCTGCGCGGCATCGATGTTGTCATCGAGATGCTGGACGCCCGCCTGCCTGCCTCCAGTGCCAACCCGATGATCGCGCAACTGGCGCGGCGCAAGCCCACGCTCAAGATTCTCAACAAGCAGGATCTGGCCGATCCATCCGTGACCCAGCAGTGGCTGAGCTGGTATCGCAGCCAGCCTGGCACCCAGGCCATCGGCCTTGACGCCGGCGAGCGCGCCCCCAGCCAGAAGCTGATCGCGGCCTGCCGCGAGCTGGTGCCTAATCGCGGCGGGCTGGACAAGCCTTTGCGCGTGATGATCTGCGGCATTCCCAACGTCGGCAAATCCACGCTGATCAATACCATGACCGGGCGCAAGATTGCCAAGACCGGCAATATGCCGGGGGTGACCAAGGGCGAGCAGCGCATCATGCTGGCCGACGATTTTGAACTGTTCGACACGCCGGGCATGCTGTGGCCCAAGATCGAAGTAGAAGAGGGCGGCTACAATCTCGCCGCCAGCGGAGCGGTCGGCCGCAATGCGATGGATGAAGAAGAGGTGGTGCTGGAGTTGCTCAAATATCTGTTGCAGCACTATGCAGCCGAATTGAGCGCCCGCTACAAGCTGGACGACATCAACGGCATGCAGGACTGGCAGGTGTTGGAAATGATAGGCAAAAAGCGCGGTGCCGTGCTGGGTGGCGGGCGTATCAATATCCAGAAAGCGTCCGAAATCGTGCTGACCGAGTTCCGCGACGGCCTGATCGGCCGCCTGTCGCTGGAGCGTCCGGACGAATGGGCGGTATGGAAAAAGCGCGCCAAGGAGTTGATCGCCGAGCGCGCCGCCGCCAAGCAGGCGCGCGAGCAGGAATACGCCAAGCGCGCCAACGGCAAGCGCAATAGCTGAAGCGGATGGAAAAGTTTCTGCCTTTTCTGCTGATCGCGGTCGGTCTGGCGGGCTTTAGCTATCTGTGGCGCTTGGGAGAAACCGGGCGAGCGGCCGAAGCGTGGCCGACTGCGCTCGGTGAAATCACCGACAGCCGCATCGATAGCCGCTTGCGCCGGGGTGGCGGCGATGCCAGCGCGCGCGAAGAGTATAAGGCGCTGCTGACTTACCGTTACCGGTATAACGGCGTGGAATACAGTGCATCCACCGTGTCCTTCCCCGATGCCGGCTACCAGCAAAGCATGGCCGGGGCGGCGGCGCGGGTGGCGCAGTATCCGCTGGGCAAGGCGGTCAAGGTTTATGTTAATCCGGCGCAGCCCGCGCAGGCCTGTCTCGAAGCCGGGCGGCATTGGACGGTATGGATAGGCCTGGCGCTGACCTTGCTGTTTGTGGCGGCCGGGGCGGGTTTGTTGCTGGGCATTATTTGACGCCGGTGGATCGGCAAGGCGGCGCACTTTAGGGGCACCGCTTTTTTATGGCGTAGCACGATGTGTCGCGCTATGCGTGTTGTGTGATATTCCTATTTGATATTTATCAATCAATTTGCAATATTAATAATAATCCATCAGATAATTATTTAATTATCAGCGGTGCCGGCGTAAAGTAAGCGCTCCCTAAATGGCTGGATGGAGTGCTTCATGTCGTTTCGTCGTATCGCCCCGCTTACCGCTGCCTGCCTCGCTGCTTTCTCTATGTCTGCCTTTGCCGCACCGCTTGATCCTGCCAAGGTCAAGTCGGTGGTGGATGGACAGTTTCCTGCCTATTTGCAGGATCACAAAGCACTGACCGAAATAGAATCGCCTACCGGCGACAAGGCCGGCAGCCGCCAGATGGCAGACTGGCTGAAAGCCCGTTTTGAGCCTTTGGGTTATCAGACCGAGTACCGCGAGAATGATGCCGGCACCCATGTCATCCTGCGCAAGAAGGGCGAAGGCCAGCAGCGCGTGCTGATTCTGGGCCACACCGATACCGTGCAGCCTAAGGGCAGCCTGGCCAAAAAGCCGTACAGCTACGATGCCAAGACCGGCTTGTCGCAAGGCCCGGGCGCGGGAGACAGCAAGGCTTCGGTTGCACAGCTGCTGCATTTTGCCCAAGCCATGGAAAAGCTGGGCTTCAACAACTACGGCGAAATGATTTTTTACTTCGATGCCGAAGAAGAAGTCGGTTCCGATCTGGAAGAGCAGATCCTGGGCGAGCTGGCCAAGCAGGCCGATCTGACCTTGTCGGTGGATACCGCCCGTCCGGGCTGGGGTCTGACCACGCAGCGCAAGTGGGCGGCCAACTTCGATATCAACGTCAAGGGCACGACCGGCCATGCCGGCAACTCGCCGCAATCGTCGGCCAGCGCGACGGTGGAGCTTGCGAACCAGATCACCCGCATTATGAAACTGGCCAGCCCGCTGCCGAAAGATCCGTCCCAGTTCACGCCGGCCGGCCTTGCCAAGCGCGGCCTGAGCGACCATGGCCAGTTCATTCCCGAGCTGACCATCAATGTAGGCGTGATCGAAACCCCGAATACCAAGCGCAACAGCGTACCGGCTGCCGCCACGGCCAAGCTGGATATCCGCGGCTACAAGGTCGAGGACCTGAAGAAGATCCAGGCTGCCATTGCCAAGATCGCCGCCACGCCGACGGTGGGTGGCACCCGGGTCGAGGTAAAAGGCCCGTTCTCCTATTTGCCGGCCATGGAAAAAACGCCGGCCGCCGCGGCGCTGGTCGATTCCTACAAGAAAATCGTCAAGCAGCAATACGGGGCTAATGTGGTTGAATGGTCCGGTGGTGGTGTCACTATCGGCAACTTTACCTCCAAACATATTCCGACCATCGATGGCCTGGGGGTGGAAACCGATTACGAGCACGATCTGGACAAGGAAACGGTGGATCTCAAGACCTTCGCACCGCGCACGGTCAGCATGATTTTGCTGCTGGACGAGGTTGCCGCCAAGGGCTTGAAAACGAAGTAAGTCAGGCTGGAGTGTGACAGAGCAAGGGCGCCTTATGGCGCCCTTTTTGCATGGCAATTAGCCGCCGTGATGGATCGCGTTGCTGCTGGCGGACTGGGGGGTATCAGGCGGGCGGGAGAACTTCAGATCGATCAGCCTGGACAAGCCGGAGCCGGCAGGGGCTCCGGCTGACTTGAACAGGCTTATTTCAGTGCGTGAATTGCCGGCAGGTTGCGCCAGATGCCGCGCACGTCCATGCCGTAGCCGAAGACATAACGGTCCGGCACATCGATGCCGACAAAATCGGCGGCGATAGGCTTTTCCTTGGCGATCAGCTTGTTGGCAAAGACGCCGCTGTAGCAGGCCTTGGCACCCATTTCCATCACCTTGTCGCGGATGGCCGCCATGGTATGGCCTTCGTCCAGGATGTCATCCAGTACCAGTACCACGCGGTCGCGTACATCTTCCTTGGGGGCGGTGCGCCACACCAGTTCGCCGCCGTGGGTCTTGTCGCCGTAGCGGGAAACATGAACGTAGTCGAAGTCCAGCGGGAACACCAGGCGCGGCAAGAGCTGGCCGGTAAACACCACGGCACCGCCCATGACCGACAGGACCAGCGGGTAGTCGCGACCCAGCTTGGCGGTAATGTCGGCCGCCATGCGGTCGACGGCGGCATCGACTTCGGCTGCGGTAAACAGGATGTCGGAACTGTTGAGTATGCCTTGGGCTTCGGCAAAGTTTGGCATGAGGCAGCCTTTATTTTATGGACAAAGAAAAATGCGCTGCACCGGGTGGGCACAGCGCACGGGACTCAAGGGTTTAGCGTGCCTGCGACTTGAGGTAATCGGCAAACTCGGCGCCGACCTCGTGGTGTTTCAAGGCGTAATTGACGGTGGCCTTGAGGTAGCCGAGCTTGGAGCCGCAGTCGTAACGGGTGCCGCGCAGGGGCAGCGCCAGTATGGCTTCATCCTTCATCAGCGCGGCAATGCCGTCGGTGAGCTGGATCTCGCCTCCGGCGCCAGCCTGGGTGTTGACCAGCTTGTCGAAGATGCGCGGGGTCAGGATGTAGCGGCCGACCACGGCGAGATTGGATGGCGCGACGTCGGGGTGCGGCTTCTCCACGATGCTGGTCACCTGCTGCTGGCCACGGCCATTTTCTTTGACTTCGACAATGCCGTAAGAACCGGTTTGCTCGTGCGGTACGGTTTCCACACCGAGGATGGACGAGTGGGTCTGGTTGAAGACCTTGACCATCTGCTCCATCGCGCCGGGTTCGCCGTCGATCAGGTCGTCGGCCAGAATCACGGCAAAGGGCTCATCCCCAACGGCAGGGCGGGCGCACAGAACGGCATGACCCAGACCCAGCGCCTGGGTCTGGCGGATATAAATGCAGCTGACGGTAGGCGGGATAATGCCCTGTACCATCTCCAGCAGTTTTTGCTTGTTCTTGTTTTCCAGTTCGGTTTCCAGCTCGTAGGCCTTGTCGAAGTGATCCTCGATCGAGCGCTTATTGCGGCCGGTAATGAAAATCAGCTCGGTGATACCGGCGGCTACGGCCTCTTCGACCGCATACTGGATCAGCGGCTTGTCGACCACCGGCAACATTTCTTTCGGACTGGCCTTGGTGGCGGGCAAAAAGCGGGTGCCCATGCCGGCAACCGGAAACACGGCCTTGGTAATCTTTTGCATGACTGCTCCAAAAATGGGATGGTTGTGCATTTTGTCGCCTCGCATTGTATTGGCTTTGACGCCTGTCGGGGAGTACTTATCCACTAAGCTTGGATGCTTGCCGCATTCTATTTTTATAGCATGGCGATTCTGCCTGCGGCTTAGCCTAGCAGCACGCGTAGCGCCGCCTCGTCCAGTATCGTCACCCCGAGTGCGACCGCTTTTTCCAGCTTGCTGCCGGCGGCTTCGCCGGCCACCACATAGTGCGTTTTTTTCGAGACGCTGCCGGACACCTTGCCGCCGGCCGCTTCAATCAGGGCGCGGGCTTCGTCGCGCGACAGCGTGGGCAGGGTACCGGTCAGCACAAAGCTCTGCCCGGCCAGCGCCTTGGTGTCTTGCGCCTGCGCGGGCAGTTGTTGCAATAGCCCGGCGACTTGTGCGGCGAGTGCTTGCAGCTGCGCGCGCGCGCGCGGCTGATCCAGATAATCGGCCAGTGCATTGACCACCTCGGCCGGTAAGGCCAGCGCGATGACGCTGCGCCTATCCAGCGCGGCCAAGGCTTCAAGGCTGTTGACTTGCTGCACGAGCTGGGATGCGCGGATTTCGGTCAGGCGCGGGATGGCCAGACGGGCCAGCAGGCGCGCAGGGCTAAGCAGTTCGGCAAGCTCGGGCGACGGCGCATGTTCGTCGGCCGGGGTGACGCCGGCGGCCAGCAAGTCATCGATGGCGTGTTCGTTATTGGCCTCGGCAAAAAAGTCGGCAATGGAGGCGGCCACCACGGCGCCGATGTCGGGCAGGGCGGCCAAGAGCGCCGCCGGTGCATGGCGTACCGTTTCCAGCGTGCCCAGATAGTCGGCCAGCGTCTTGGCGGTTGATTCGCCGACATGGCGTATGCCCAGCGCAAACAATAGCCGCGCCAGCGGCGGCTGGCGGCTGGCGGCAATGCCGGACAGCAGGTTTTCCGCCCAGCGGGTCGGCGTCTTGTCTAGCGGTGCCGCCAGCAGGTCTGCGCTTTGGCCTATGGCCAGTTGTGCGAGCGCACTCTCCGCCTCGTCTGGCGTGTTGTCGCGCGCATCGGCGCGGCGTTTCATTTCCAGCAGGTCAGCCAGCGTGAGCCGGTACAGGTCAGCCACCCGGTGCACATAGCCCAGATCGACCAGATTATCGATATGCTTTTCACCCAGCCCTTCGATATCCATCATGCGCCGGCCGGCAAAGTGGCGGATGGCCTGCATGCGCTGCGCCTGACAGGCGAAGCCGCCGGCGCAGCGGGCAATGCTTTCACCTGCTTCGCGCACGACATGCGAGCCGCACACCGGACAGGCGGCCGGCAGCGACCATGGCGGATAGCGCGGCGTGCTGGCCGGGCTAAACAGGTCAGCGTCGGCGCTGGCCTGCTGGGGGCGTTGGGCCAGCACCACCGATACCACTTCCGGAATCACATCGCCGGCGCGGCGCACATAAACGGTGTCGCCCACGCGCACATCCTTGCGCCGTACCTCGTCTTCATTGTGCAAGGTGGCGTTGGTGACGGTGACGCCGCCGACAAACACCGGCGCCAGACGTGCCACCGGCGTCAGCGCGCCGGTGCGTCCGACCTGTACATCGATGGCTTCGACCGTGGTCAGGGCTTCTTCGGCCGGAAACTTGTGCGCGACGGCAAAGCGCGGCGCGCGCGACACAAAGCCCAGCGTATCCTGTTGTGCACGGCTGTCGACCTTGTACACCACGCCGTCGATGTCGTAGGGCAGGCTGGCGCGCTGTGCAATCATGGCCTCGTAATAGCCGGCCAGCGCCTCGACGCCGCTGAGCACCGGGCGTCGTTCGGGTGGTACTGCCGGTATGCCCAGGCTCTGCAGATAGTCGATCTCGTGCTGGTGGCTGTCCGGCCACGCGGCGCCGTCCAGTTGGGCGATGGCGTAGGCAAAGAAGGATAAATGGCGGCGCGCGGTGATGCGCGCATCCAGCTGGCGCAAGCTGCCGGCGGCGGCATTGCGCGGGTTGACAAAGGCCTTGTCGCCGCGTGCCAGCTGCTCGCTGTTCAGCCGTTCAAAATCCTGTTTGAACATCAGTACCTCGCCGCGCACTTCCAGCAAGGCTGGCGGGGTGGGGGTATTCAGGCGCAAGGGAATGCTGCGTATGGTGCGGATGTTTTCGCTGACGTTCTCTCCGCTGCTGCCATCGCCGCGCGTGGCGCCCTGCACCAGTAGTCCATCGCGGTAAATCAGGCTCACCGCCAGACCGTCGAACTTGGGCATGACGGCGTAGCTGGCGGTATGAATGCCCAGCTCGCGCCGGATGCGCTCGTCAAAGGCAATCAGCTCGGCGTGGCGCGTGGCGAAGCTGGAGGCCTCCATGTCGGAAAACAGATTGGACAGCGACAGCATGGGCGTGTCGTGGCGCACGCTGTCAAACGCCGCCAGCGGTGCGGCACCGACGCGCAAACTTGGCGAATCAGGGGCTTTCAGTTCGGGATGGGCGGTTTCCAGCGCCTCGAGCTCGCGCAGCAGGCGGTCGTATTCGGCATCGGGCACGCTGGGCGCATCCAGCTGGTAGTACTCGCGGTTGTAGCGGTTCAGCAAGGTGGCAAGTTCGGCTGCGCGGCGCTCAGGCTCGGTCATCATTGCGCTCCAAAGCAAACAGCCGGCATTCGCGCCGGCTGCGGGTGTTGATATCGGTTGTTTACGTCTGGGCGCGTCAGGCAAACAGGCGCAGGGCGGCGAAGCTGCCCGGTGCGATGCCCCTATCGTCCATATTGGCGTAGATCTGTACCAATTGTTCGCGGATGCGGGCCAGACCCTGTGCGCTCAGGGCACGGCGGTTGTCGTCGACCAGCTGGGCATCGAATTCGGCGGCCAGTTCGCGTGAAAACTCGACCGCACGATCAAAGACCTCAACCGCACCGGCTACGCGCGGCACGTCAAATAATAGCGTCAGGCCGGGCAGGCGCTGGCTGGACAGGCCGGCATCGGAAAATGGAGTCTGGTCGGCACTGCTCAGCGAAAACAGGGTATTGCCCGAGTCGGACAGGCAGTGGAAGGCACCATCGTGTTCCAGCTGCAGGCCGCAGGCTTCGGCAAAGTTGCGCAGCTCGCCACCATTGATCGGGGCGCGCGGCAGGATGTTGATGCCGATCAGCATATCGACATCGGCGCAGAAATGATCCAGTTCGCGCGCGGCAACCAGTTTTTGCGCGCGTTGCGGAAAGCTGACCGCCGCTTCGTTTTCTTCGGCAAAGCGTGCCACTTGCTGGCAGAAGCTGGAGACTTCCTGCTCATTGACCGCGCCGCTGCGATCCACCAGCTGCAGCGCAATATTCAGTTGCTTGTAACGCACACCGGGCACCGCCTCGGCCTGTTTCCACAGGCCATGTTCGGTGCGGCCGATTTGCTGTACGCGCTTGGCCACGGCAAAGCGTGGCAGGGCATTGAGCTGGAACGGCTGGCGGAACACCACTTCGGCAATAAAGTCGAGCGACGGGTCCAGCATGGCCACCACCAAGGCCTGATGATCGTCGGCATCCATGGGCATCGGCATATCCAGACGAATCGCCTCCGGCTCGGGCAGCGGCTCATCCGGCAGCTCAAGCGGCGCTAGGCCGGCGCTTGGCGCGGCGGTATGGGCGGACGGCTCTGGCAAGTCCGGCAGATCCAGCGGGGTGGCCAAAACCGGCTCGAGGCGGTCGTTGGCGACGCCGTCGCGTACCTGGTTTTTCGGTACGTCCAGCAAAACGTCGGAGTGCTCGCGCGCAAAAGCCTGGCGGGTCTTCTTTTTGAAGCGCCATTCCTGATACCAGTTGACGCCGAGTACCAGCGCGATAAATGCGCCGCCCAGCATCAGCAAGCCGATCTGTAATTCGCTCATTCAGCTTTATCCACAATACGGCTAATAGACGGGACAATATTATATCAAAGCTCGTCATGCAAACGGCTTTGCTTTTTAATGATTTTGTGCGCTCGCAAAATTAAACGAATAAGCGGGCTGTGGCGCGCGTTTTCCGTTTACGGTTTGACCTTATTCATCAGTCTGGCGGAAGCGGATAGGCACATCGACGCGGTCGGCAACGGCGCGATTGCCGCGTCTGGCCGGGGTAAAGCGCCAGCGTTCGACCGCATCGCGCGCCGCGCGATCCAGCCGTGGAAAACCGCTGCTGTGCAAGATGCTGATATCGCGCACGCGGCCATCGGCGCCGACCTCAACCCGCAACACCACCCGGCCTTCTTCGCCGCGCGCGCGCGCGCGTTCCGGATAGACCGGGGCGGGGTTGTCCAGCGAGCCCGCACGCCAGTCTGCGCTGCTAAAGCCGGCATCCGAAGCGGATCCCGCATCGGTTGTCTGCAGCGCGCCTGCTCCCGCGCTGGCGGGCGCGCTGCTGCCGGTCGCTGTGCCGGCTGTCGCTGGGCTTGCCGTTGTTGCTGCCGTTGCTGCCGTTGCCGGCGCTGCCGGCGGGGCGGGCAGGGCAAGGTCGGGTCTGCCAGCGGGCCTAGGCGGTGCGGGCAAGGGCTTGGCGGTCGTGGTTTTGGGGGCGGGCCGGTGATTGGCCATGGCCTTGGCCGGCAAGGGCGCCGCTTGGGCGGGCGAGGCCGGCACCGAAGCCGGCTTGCCCAAGCTTGGGCGTGGCAGGGCCAATAGGCCTAGCTGCAAGGGCGGGCGTGTTGTTTGCGCCTGCATGGCGGGCAATAGTGCAACAAACAGCGTATGCAGCAGCAGTGACAGGGCCAGCGGCAGCAGTACCCCGGTTTTTTTTATCAGCACTTGAGCGTGGCGCTTGCGCGCGTATAGCAGCGCCAGGCAATCGTGGCGCACAGCAGATAAAACAGCAGGAACAGCACAAAGGCCGGCATAAAACTGCCGGCGGTTTCCAGCGAATAGCCGAAGGTTTCGGGAATCACAAAGCCGCCGAAGGCCGCCATCACCGAGCTGACTCCCATGGCCGCCGTGCCGCGGCGTGTGCCGCGCTGATAGGTTTGTGCCACGGTTTCACCCCTGGCGTGGGCTTCGCGCCCGGCCTGCAGCATAAAGACCTTGGGTGCGAGCTGGTAGGCCGCGCCATTGCCTATGCCGGCAGCGAGAAACAGAAGCTGGCACATGGCCAGAAACAGCCAGAACGAGCCGGGACTTTCTGCGTCCGGCAGGCTGGCGATCACGCCCAGCGTGCCGATGATCAGTACGGCATAGCAGGCAATCACGCTGATGCCGCCGCCGATGCGGTCGCCGCACCAGCCGCCAAACGGGCGCGACAAGGCCGCCAGCATGGGGCCGATAAACAGATAGGGCGTCGCGTCATGCAGCGGAAACAGGGTGCGCGACAGCAAGGGAAAGGCGGCGGCCATGCCAAGAAAGGTGCCGTAAGTGCCCATATACAAAAAGCAGACATACCAAGTGTGGCGTTCTTGCATCATCTGCCATTGATCGCGCGGCGTCAGCCTGAGTTTGGGCAGGTCATGGGCGTAGACAAAGCACAGCGCCGACACCAGTAAAATGGGCGCAATCCACAGATAGCCGGCGTTTTGCAGCCACACCGGATAGACCTCGCCACCATGGCCCCAGATTTGCGAGCTGCCGGCCAGTGCGCCAAACAAGGGAACCGAGATGGCAAGCGGAATCAGCAATTGCGCCATCGATACCCCCAGATTGCCGATGCCGGCATTTAAGCCCATGGCCAGGCCTTTTTGCGCCTTGGGGAAAAACAGGTTGGTGTTGGACAGGTGCGAGCTGGAGGCTCCGCCACCGATGCCGCAGCAGGCGCTGATCAGCAGCAATAGGGGAAAGGGTGTACTGATATCCTGCACCACATGGCCGACACCGAAAGCGGGTATCAGCAATAGCAAGGTCGAGAGCGCGAGCCAGGTGCCGCCACCGGTCCAGCTCCACAGCGAAGAATAAATGACGCGCATGACGGCACCGGTCAGCGGCGGAATGGACACCAGCAAAAATTGTTGCTGGTGGGTGATGGAAAAGCCGACCGATGGCAGGTTGACCACGACCATGCTCCACATCATCCAGATATTGAAGTTCAGATGCAGGGCTAGGATGGACAGCAACAGATTGCGCCTGGCAATCGGCTTGCCGCGCGCCAGCCAGAAAATCAGGTTTTCCGGTTCCCAGCGTTGGATACGGATGGTCATGCTGCGTCTGTCGTTCCTGTGATGATTGCTGATGGCCGGTCAAGCGGTTTGTCTATTGCTAACGGGGACCATCAGCCAAGGTGCTCCCCATCCCGTATCCTGCTGTTCCGTCAGTCTGGGCCTTCTCCGAATCCCTTATCCCTCTGGGAGCCGGTGGCGCGGGCACCGCCAGCCAGAACCTTCCCGCATTCCTTCTCCCCCTGGGAGAAGGTGGCGCAAAGCGCCGGATGAGGGCAGGCGGCTGCGGATTATCAGCTGCCCGGCGCACAATCGATTTGCGCCAGATCAACCATGCTCGCGCAGCTTCAGCGCCTCGACGATATCGACTGCCACGATGCGGCTCACCCCCTGCTCCTGCATGGTTACCCCCACCAGTTGCTCGGCCATTTCCATGGTCAGGCGGTTGTGGCTGATATAGAGGAACTGGGTGGCATCCGACATTTTCTTTACCAGCTCGCAGAAGCGGCCGGTGTTGGCGTCGTCCAGTGGCGCATCCACTTCATCCAGCAGGCAGAACGGGGCCGGGTTCAGCGAGAACAGCGCAAACACCAGACTCATCGCGGTCAGCGCCTTTTCGCCGCCGGACAAGAGGTGAATGGTGCTGTTTTTCTTGCCCGGCGGCTGGGCAATGATCTGGATGCCGGCATCCAGCAAGTCCTCGCCGGTCAGCACCAGTTCGGCATGGCCGCCGCCAAACAGGGTGGGGAAGAACTCGCTCATCTTGCTGTTGACCGCATCGTAGGTGGTCTTGAGCATGTCGCGCGTTTCACCGTCGATGCGGCTGATGGCGTCTTCCAGCGTGGCCATGGCTTCATTCAGGTCGTCGCATTGCGCGGCCAGATAGTCGCCGCGCTTTTGTGCCTCGGCCAGCTCTTCCAGTGCCGCGAGGTTGACGGCACCCAAGCCCTCCAGCGCGCGCGCCAGGCGCGCGATTTCGGCCGCCAGCGCGTTCGGCTTGACCGCATCGGTCAAGGCTTCCAGCAGCGGCGCCTCGTCGGCACCGGCCTCTTGCAGCTCTTCGGCAAAGCGCGCCATATTCAGCCTGGCCTCCTGATGCTTGAGCAGCCAGTCGCTGCGCGCCTCGCGTAGTGCCGGCAAGCTGGTATTGACCGCCTGTTGCCGTTGCGCCAGCTGGCGCAACTCTTCGGCCAGGCCGGCCAGCGCGTCGCGCGCGCCCGACAGTGCCAGCTCCTGCGTTTCACGCGCCAGAATCGCTTCTTGCAGCATGTCTTCGGGAATGGCCTCGATTACCGTTTCGGCTTCCAGTGCCAGCGTTTCCAACCGCTCGGCCAGCGCCTCTTCGCGTTCGGCCAGCTCGCGCGCGCGCCGCCCGGCCTCGGCGGTTTTTTGCTCGGCGGTGCTCATATTCAGTCTGGCTTCGTGCACGCGGCGCTCGGCGTCGCGGGTGCGGTTGCGTGCCAGCTCCAGCCCGGTTTCGGCATTCAGGCGCGCCAGGCGCGCGTCTTCCAGCGTATAGCTCAGCTCTTCCAGCGTCAGTGCCGCTTCTTCGGCCTGCATGCCCATCTCGGCCATATCCTGCTCGGCCTGGGTCCGTGTTTCCTGCAGCCGTTCGCGTTCGGCATTGATGGCCGACAGGCGCGCGGCGCCCTGGCGTGCGGCCTGATCCAGACGCACATGCTCCAGCGTCAGGGCCGAGAGTTCCTGTTCCAGCCGGCTGATCGCGCCTTTTTGCGCGCGCACCGCCTCGGCCAGCATGCCGGCCATGCTGGCGCTGGCTTCGCGTTTTTTCTGGGCGTGGTCTATTTGCGGTGCCAACTGGGCGCTGCGCGCGCGCGCCGCATCCAGCGCGCTTTTGCGCGCCATCAGGCCGGCGCCCGAGGCTTCGGCGTAATAGGCGACACTGAGCGCATCGACCCGATGTCCGGCCGGCGTGATCCACGCCTCACCCATGGCCAGTTCGCCGCGGCGCTCCAGCGCTTCCTCCAGCGTGTCGGCGCAATAGAGGCCGGCCAGCCATAGATTCAGCGCCGCATCAAACGGCGCGGCCGCGCGCGCATGCGCTGACAATGGCGTGGCGTGGCGCGCCGGGTTGGCGGCCTGAGGGGCGCCTTGGGCGTCGATCAGCTGCAGCGCCGCCGGCGGCAGGCTGTCGGGCAAGTCGGCGGCGCGCGCCGACAAGCGTTTGTCCAGCACCGCTTCGATGGCGATGCGCCATGGCTCGGGAACTTGCAGTGTCTGCCAGAGCTGCGGCGCATCGCTTAAGTGCTGGCGCTCCAGATAGTCGCCCAGCGCCTCACCGGCGGCTTCGCGCTGGAGCATATTGTCCAGCGCCTCGGCTTCGGCTTCGGCGCGGGCCTGTTCGGTGCGCAGCTTGGCGAGTGCCGCATCGGCGTGTTCGCGCTCGCTGGCCATATCGGCGAGTTTGGCTTCATCCGCCGCCACGCGTGCACGCACCGCATCCAGTGCGGCGCGTGCCTGCGCAACCTTGTCTTCGGCACCTTGCAGCGCCGCCGCTTCCGGCAGCGCCAAAGCCTGCAGTTCGCGCGTCAGTGCGTCTTCGCGCTCGGCGACTTGCTGCAAGGCCTGTTGGCGATGCAGGATGCCCTGGCGTGCCAGCTCGTGTTCGCGGCTAAGCTGGGCCTGGCTGGCGGTGAGGCTGGCCAGGTTCGCGTCGCAGCCGCGAAATGCGCCTTCGGCTTCGGGCAGGCTGGTGGCGCCGTCTTCCAGCGCCATCTGCGCCTCTTCCTGCACCATCTGCGCTTCTTCCAGTCGCGGCAGCCATTCGTCCAGCTCGGCCTCCATCTGGGCGCGGCTAGCGGCCAGGGTCTGGCGCTCGTTTTGCAATACGCCCATTTCGCGCGCAATACGGCTCTGGTTTTCGCTTTGGTGGCGTTGCTGCTCTTCCAGCCGGGTGAGCTGGCTGCTGGCATCAAACAGTGCCTGCTGTGCCGTCTGCACATGGTCGCTGGCGCTGAAGTGCGCTTCGCGCACCGTTTCCAGCCGGGTATCCAGCTCGGTCAGCAGCGCCGCCTGGGCGCTCTCTTCGGTTTCCAGACGGGCAAGCTCGCTGCGCGCCGCCGCTTCCAGCCGTGCCGCTTCTTCGCGCCGCGCCAGCGCCAGCAGGTTTTGCTTGAAGGTAAGGGCACCGCGCAAATCGTTGTACTGGGCGGCGACTTCGGCCTGCTCGGACAGGCGTTCGACCTGGCGTGTCAGTTCCTGCTGCAAGTCGGCGATGCGCTCGAGATTGTCGCGGGTGTCGCGCAGGCGGTTTTCGGTCTCGCGCCGGCGCTCCTTGTATTTGGATACGCCGGCGGCTTCTTCCAGATAGGCGCGCAGCTCTTCCGGGCGCGCCTCGATAATGCGCGAGATCATGCCCTGCTCGATCACCGCATAGCCGCGTGCGCCGACACCGGTGCCGAGGAAGAGATCGGTAATGTCGCGCCGCCGTACCTGCTGGTTATTGATGTAGTAGCTGGACTCGCCCTGGCGCGTCAGCACGCGCTTGATCGCCACCTCGACATACTGGCCCCAGCTGCCGGACAGGGTGGCGTCGCTATTGTCGAATACCAGCTCGACCGAGGCGCGGCTGACTGGCTTGCGCGTGGTCGAGCCGTTGAAAATCACGTCCTGCATCGATTCGCCGCGCAACTGTTTGGCCGAAGATTCGCCCAGTACCCAGCGCACCGCATCGATCACATTGGATTTGCCGCAGCCATTGGGGCCGATCACCGCCACCAGTTGCCCGGGCACCGGGATATTGGTCGGGTCGACAAAGGATTTAAAGCCGGAGAGCTTGATATGGGTCAGGCGCAAGAGGTGGTTCCAGATAGGCGAAGCGAAAGGAGGTGATTCTACAGCAGGGGAGTAGGGAGTAGGGAGTAGGGAGTAGGGAGTAGGGAGTAGGGGCTCGGTTCCCCGTTCCCGGGGCCCGCGCCTTTCGTGCTTGCCCCGCAGCGCATTGCCTACCCATAATGTCGGCATGAGCGACCTGACCCTTTCCCACCATTTCCTTATCGCCATGCCCAATATGGCCGACCCGCTATTTGCCAAATCGCTGGTGTATCTGTGCGACCACGGCGACCACGGCGCGATGGGGATGATTATCAACAAGCCCTCCGGCATCAGCATGGCCAAGCTGTTTAGCCAGATCGAGCTGACGCTGGACGCGGGCGCGCTGGCCGATGCCCCGGTGCTGTTCGGCGGGCCGGTGCAGCCGGAGCGCGGTTTTGTGCTGCATGAGCCTTTGGGCGACTGGCAGTCCAGTCTGCACATCAGCGACTCGCTGGCGCTGACCACCTCGCGCGATGTGCTGCAGGCGGTGTCCGAGGGGATCGGGCCTGTGCGCCTGACCATGTCGCTAGGCTACGCCGGCTGGGAAGCCGGCCAACTGGAGCAGGAAATCGCCCAGAATGCCTGGCTGACGGTGGCTGCCGACAGCAAGATCATCTTCGATCTGCCGCCCGAGGCGCGTTACGCCGCCGCCATCGCCTTGCTCGGCTTCGACCCTGCGCTGTTGTCGGGGGATGTCGGTCATGCGTGAACAACTGGCTGGCACCGTACTGGGCTTTGATTTTGGCGAGCGGCGCATCGGGGTGGCGCTGGGCGAAACCCTGCTTGGCATCGCCCACCCGCTGATTACCATCGACACCCTGGTGACCGATGAGCGTTTTGCCGCCATCGCGAACCTGCTGGCCGAATGGAAGCCGGTGGCGCTGATTGTCGGGCTGCCCACCCACGCCGACGGCACCGCGCACAATATGACCCGTCTGGCCATCAAGTTTTCCAACCGGCTCAAAGCGCGCTACGGCCTGCCGGTGTTTCTGGTGGACGAGCGTTATACCTCGGAAGTGGCCGAGAGCATGCTGGGCGAAGCAGGCTTGCGCGGGCGCAAGCAAAAACCCGCGCTGGACCAAGTGGCGGCACAGACGATTTTGCAGTCGTGGTTCGAGGGCGTGGGCGAGCGGGCGTGATGCCGGCATCGGCGTATCGTGCTGGCCGATGCGGATAAATAGCGCAGCGCCACATCGTGGGGCTGCGCTTTTTGAATATATTTCCCGGTTTGATTCCGCTGTTTGATTTGGCTGCTATGCCGTCAAATGCATCTGTGTTTCAATAACCCAAAATTTAATATTCCGTCGGGGGTGACCGTATGCTCGCCATTATCGGAGGCCGTGGTCTGGCCAGCCTGCCAAGCCTGGAAGTCACGCACCGCCAGCTGATCCGTACCCCGTACGGCGAGCCGTCCTGCCCGCTGACCTATGGCCGCATCGGCACGCAAGGCGTGGTATTTATGGCACGCCACGGTTATGGCCACTCGCTGGCGCCGCACGAAATCAATTACCGCGCCAACCTGTGGGCGCTGCATAGCCAGGGCGTGCGCTGCATTATTGCGGTCGGCGCGGTCGGTGGCATACGCGCCGATATGGCGCCGGGTACGCTGTTGTTGCCGCACGACATCATCGACTACAGCTGGGGGCGCAAGCACACCTTCTTCGAAGGCCCGGAGCGGCCGGTGGTGCACGCCGACTTCACCCGTCCCTACTGCCCGAAGATGCGCGCCCGCCTGCTGGCCAGCGCAGCCCAAAGCGGCATCCCCCTGCTGGATGGCGGCGTGTATGCCTGCACCCAAGGCCCGCGCCTGGAGAGCAGCGCCGAAATTCGCCGGCTGGAGGGCGATGGCTGCGACATCGTCGGCATGACCGGCATGCCCGAAGCCGCGCTGGCGCGCGAGCTGGATCTGCCCTATGCCCACCTGTGTCTGGTGGTCAACTGGGCCGCCGGCAAGGGCGAGTCGGCCGAGCAAGTCGCATTTGAACCGGCCGCGCTGGGGCAGGGCGTAGCGGCGGTCGGCCAGTTGATCGAGACTTTGTGCCGGATGTGAACCATGGCCACGGCCTCTGGGGTCTGATCCTAGCCAACACCATTTTGAAAAATGGACAATTAAGACCGCCAGCCTGCTGCTGGCGGTGATTGGAGTTTCTGATGATAACAACAACGCGCGATATGCTGGTTCCTGCCTATCTGGGTAAATTTTCCTGCCTGGGCCCTGCCTGCCCCGA
Source organism: Craterilacuibacter sp. RT1T (assembly GCF_023502145.1). Lineage (GTDB taxonomy): Bacteria > Pseudomonadota > Gammaproteobacteria > Burkholderiales > Chromobacteriaceae > Craterilacuibacter. The sequence continues at coordinate 44,174 of NZ_JAMFLI010000001.1, forward strand.
TACCTGTTGTTATGGCTGGAGTGTGGCTGTCGAGCACGATAGCTATCGGCGGCTGAAAAACCTGCCCGACCCCGAACTCAAGCCGCTGATCGCGCAGGCACTCAAGCGCGGCCAGGGCAAGAGCGGCAGCGCCGATTTCGGCTTTCTGGCCGTTGGTGGCGCCGACGGCCGCTGTCCGCTGCTTAGCGGCGAGGGCCTGTGCCAGTTGCATGCCCGTTGTGGCGAGGTAGTGCTGCCCAATATCTGTGCCACTTATCCGCGCATCACCATCGAAGCGGCCGGGCACTATGTACAGACCGCGTCGCCGTCCTGCCCCGAGGTGGCGCGCTTGCTGGTCGAGGACGCCGGCGCGGTGCAGCTGACCATTGAGCAGCGAACCGTCCGGCCGCGAATGGTCAGTAGTAAGACAGGGGGTGAGCCCAACGAGAATGTAAGGGTGCTCTACCTTGGCGTGCTGGGTAGCCAGGATATCCCGCTATGGCAGCGGCTGGGCTTGTTGCTGCTGATCGCCGAATCGGTCGACGCGGCACGGGTTGCTCCTGTCGCCGAGGGTGTCGCGCGTGAGACCGAGATCCAGCGCGTGCTGGATGAATGGCAGTACTTGCTGGCGTCGGGTGATGCCATGCAGGCGGTTGCCTTGTGGCGGCGCGACGATGATCTGCACTTGCAGCTGATGGCCGCGCTTAGCCGCCTGCGTACGCGCTGGGCGCTGACGCGACAGCGCTACTGCGAACTGGTCGGCGAAGCCGCCGCCGGCTGGGATAGCGGCGTGTCGGCGGAATCCGCGCTGGCCGATGCGGATCTGGACGCGGTACTGGGGAGGGTGCTGTACAACCATGCGCTGGGCCACTATATGCCGTTGGCGCCGGAGTCATCCCTGTTCGCCAATACCGTGCTGCTGTGTACCCAATACCTGAGCCTGCGTTTCTGGTGGGCGGGGCTCGCGCTGGCGCGTGACCGCGCGCTGAATGCGCCGGAGCAGGCCGAGTTGCTGGCCAATTACTACCGCGAGGTGATACATAGCCCGACGTATCTAACCGAGTGCGTGCGCGTGCTGGGCGAGGTTGGTTTTGCCAAGGCCGAGCACTGGTTGCGGGTGCTGCCGGCTTGAGTCGTGCCACTGCCGGGGTGCTTTCGTCGATATGGCGCAGGCGTTTGCCGTTGCTGGCCAGAAGACGACCGGTGAAAAATATAAAAAAGTCCTAAAGGTTTGATAGGGCGGGACGATAAAACGGGTGAAGGCTGCACACCGGCATGGGGTCGGGGTGGCGGGCCTGATGGATAACCCAGCACAAGGAACATCATCATGTCGATGAGCATCAATACCAACACTGCCTCGCTCAACGCCCAGCGCAATCTGTCCGGTTCCCAGTCTGCCCTGTCGACGTCCTTGCAGCGCCTGTCCTCGGGTATGCGCATCAACAGCGCCAAGGACGACGCTGCCGGTCTCGCCATTTCCGAGCGCATGAGCAGCCAGATTAATGGCTTGGATCAGGCGCGCCGCAACGCCAACGACGGCATCTCGCTGGCGCAGACCGCCGAAGGCGGCATGACCTCTGCTTCCGACATGCTGCAGCGCATGCGCACGCTGGCGGTGCAGTCGGCCAACGATACCAACTCGGCCTCCGACCGCAAGGCGATCCAGTCCGAAGTCACCCAGTTGCAGGAAGAGCTGAACCGCCTGGTCGACACCACCCAGTTCAACGGCAAGAACATCCTCGACGGCACGCTGAGCGATGCCCAGTTCCAGGTCGGTGCCAACGCCAACCAGACCATCAACGTATCGGTCGGCAGCATCCGCGGTAACGAAATCGGCAGCTACCAAACCAGCGCGGCCGGCATCGCCATGGGTGCTGCAGTGGCAAGCAAGGCTGCCGGTACGCCTGAAGCCAATGGTGTGGTGGCCCAAAAGCTGACGGTGGCCGGTACGGGTAAGCCAGAGACTGTTGCCGTCACGGCAGGAGACAGTGCCAAAACTATTGCCAAGGGCGTGAACGATGTCAGCGGCAAAACCGGGGTCACGGCAACCGCTGAAACCACGGTCAAGCTGACGGAAATCGATGATGGTACCGTCTCGTTCAAGTTGCAGGCCGATGGTGGGCAGAAAGTGGACATTTCGGCGCTGGTTTCGGGGGGCGATACCAAGGCACTGGCCGAGGCGATTAACGCCCAGACCGCGCAAACCGGCATCACGGCGAAGGCGGGTAAAAACGGTGAACTGGAGCTTAAAGACAACACCGGTGCGGATATCAAGTTGTCGGGTTACTCCAACTCGACGCTGGGTAGCACTATTCAGGTGGCAGGTAGTAGCGATACCCCTGTAACCATCAAGGGGCCGGTAGCGGCTACGGATCCAGATGATCCTCCGGTTGTTCAGGCTGACGACAGCGTCACCGTGACCGGCTCGTTGAAATTCGATTCCAATACCGGTTTCAATGTGACATCCACTACCGGTGACATGATGACAAGCGCAGCGGCGAATGCAAAACTGGCTTCAGTTGCCGGCATCGACCTGAGCGATACTGATGGTGCCAACGCCGCACTCAAGGTGCTCGATGCTGCGCTGTCGACGGTCAACTCGCGCCGTGCCGACCTTGGCGCCGTGCAGAACCGCTTCAGCAACACCATCTCCAACCTGCAGTCGAGCGCGGAGAACCTGAACGCGTCGCGCGGCCGTATTCTGGATACCGACTTCGCGGCGGAAACCGCCAAGATGTCGCGCAACCAGGTGCTGCAGCAGGCCGGTACCGCCATGCTGGCGCAGGCCAACCAATTGCCACAGCAGGTGCTGCAACTGCTGCGTTAAGCGCCGCCGGTTTCTGCTGCTGACAAATAGACACGCAACCCGGTGGGCGCAAGCTGCCGGGTTTTTGTTTGCGAGGGGAAAATCATGACGACTTTAGGTCCGATGACGCCGGCAGGTGGCGGTTATGCCGCACCGGTAGCCAATGAGCAGGGTAGCCGGCCACAGGCTTTGCCGGCGCAGCAAAGCAGCGCGCCAACGGTCGCGGTGGCCGCCGGTGCGGTGCAGGCGCTGGGGAATAGTGCGAGTAGCGGGCAAGCCAAGGGTGGCGCCGAAGAGCGTGACCTGAAGGGGGCGCTGGAAAAGGTTAACAAGCTGGTCAGTGCCTACTCCAGCGAGCTGAAGTTTAGTGTTGACGACGATACCGGCATTCAGGTGGTCAAGGTGATCGACAAGAGCACCGACGAGGTCATTCGCCAGATGCCCTCCGAAGAAATGCTGAAAATCGCGCAGAGTCTGGACAAGATTGTGGGCGTGCTGTTTAAAGACAAGGCCTGAGTTCACCGTGCTTGTGTTGTGACAAGGCAGGGTAGCGGGCGTCGTGGCATGATCCCAAACCGTAAAAGATAAAGGAGAGGCAAGATGGCGCTAAGTGTGGGAGGTCTGGGCTCGGGTATGGATGTTGACGGGCTGATCAAGAACCTGATGGCGGTCGAGTCGCGTCCTTTATATATCTTGCAGCAAAAAGAGGCGCAACTGCAGCAAAAAATATCGGCTACCGGCCAGGTCAAGGGGGCGGTGTCCGAGTTTCAGAGTGCGGTCAAGGCTTTGCAGGATGCGGGCAAGTTCGTGTCGTTCAAGGGGACGAGCAGTTCGACCGATCACGTCGATATTTCCGCCTCCAGCAAGGCGCCGACCGGCTCGTTCTCGGTGCTGGTGCAGCAGCTGGCGCAGGAGCAGAAGCTGGCGTCGGGCACGTTCACCAGCGCCAAATCGGCGGTGAATGGCGGTACGGAAAGCAAGCTGACCTTTTCCTTCGGTACGACCGGGGCGGATGGCAGCTTTAGCAGCGATGGCAGCAAAGCACCCAAGTCGGTAACCATTCCGGCCAATGCGACGCTGGAGGATATCCGCGACGCAGTGAACAAGGAAGACATTGGGGTTACGGCCAGCATCGTGAATGATGGCTCTGGTTACAAGCTGGTGTATTCGTCGAAGCATACCGGCACCGAAAGCACGATGAAAATCGAAGCGAGCGATCCTGCGCTCAATCAGGTGGCGACGCATGACAAGGACGGTAAGCGCCTGCTGGGGGGCGATGGCAAACCGTTGCTGACCCAGGTGCAGGCGGCGAAGGATGCCAAGTTCTTACTGGATGGCATCCAGGTGGTCAAACAGAGCAATACGGTGAGCGATGCAATTGACGGCGTGACACTCACGCTGAAAAAAGCGCAGGAAGAAGGCAAGGACAGCGCGGTGCGGCTATCGGTGTCCAAGGATACTTCCGGCATCAAGAGCTCGCTCGAGGGGCTGGTGGAAGGTTACAACAAGCTGATGAAGGCGCTCAAGGATGTATCCGGTGTGAATTTGGATGCGTCTGTAAAGCCGGGTGAGCAGCGGCCGGCCGGTGTCCTTAACGGCGCCAGCATCATCCGTACCATCCAGAGCCAGATTCGCTCGGCCTTTAACGAGGGGGGCGACAATGGCGGCATCTATACCATGGCATCGCAGTTCGGCCTGACGTTCAATCAGGACGGTACCATGAAGCTGGATGACAAGCTGTTGGACAAGGCACTGGAAAAGAACGCTGACGATATCGCCAAATTCTTCGCCACCGATGCCATCACCTCGGATTCGGGGATTTCGTATGTAGGCGGCAGCAGCAAGACGCAGGCCGGCGAGTACGAGGTGGTGATCACCCAGTTGCTCAACGGTACCAAGGAAGCGGACGAAAAACCCGAGTTGACGGTAAATGCCGACAACAAGGATTTCAAGATCAAGGTCGATGGCAAGGAAGTCAGCGTGTCATTGACCGAGAAGACTTATGCTTCCGCTGCCGAACTGGCGCACGAGATCGAGTCAGGTATCAATGCCAAGCTGGGCAAGGATGGCAAGGTGTCGGTGACGGTGGATCCGGACAGCGGCAAGCTGGCGATCCAGTCGGGCAAGACCGGCAAGGAGTCGTCGGTAGAGCTGGTGTCGGGTCTTGAGTTTGCCGGTTTCAAACCCGGCGCAGGCATTCCCGGCGGCGACAGCGTGGCCGGCACGATCGGTGGCCACCCGGCCAAGGGTGATGGCAACAAGCTGGTGGGCGCGGTCGGCACGCCGGTTGAAGGGCTGACTATTGCCGTGAATGGTGGCGTGACGGGCAATCGCGGTACGGTATCGTTTACCAAGGGTTTTGCCTTCGATCTGGACCAGAAGCTGGATGGCCTGGTCAAGACCGATGGTGCGATTGATGCCTTCAGCAAGGGCTTGAGCGAATCGGCCAAAGGCCTGACCACACAGCAGGAGGCATTGCAGCGGCGTCTGGTGCAAACCGAGAAGCGCTATCGTGCCGAGTTTAATGCGATGGATGCCATGCTGGCGCAGTACCAGAACATGAGTAATTTCCTGACGCAACAATTGGCCGGCCTATCCGGCAACCGATAATCGCAATTCAAAGAGGGGACGGATGTGAATATCCGCAGAATGCAGCAGGCTTATGGCAGTTCGGCCTTGGAAAACGAAGTCGGCGGTGCCAGTCCGCACAAGCTGGTATTGATGTTGTTTGATGGTGCTTTGCAGGCAATTCGTCTGGCCAAGCTGCAAATGGCGCAGGGCAAGGTAGCCGAGAAGGGCAAGTTGATTGGCAAGGCGGTATCGATTATCGACGAGGGCCTGCGCAATTCGCTGGATGCCGAGCAAGGCGGCGAGCTGGCGGTGAATCTGGCCAGCCTGTACGAGTATTGCACCCGGCGTTTGCTTGAGGCCAATCTGCACAATGACGAGGCCGCGCTGGATGAGGTTGATGCGTTGTTGGGCGAGGTGCGTTCGGCTTGGGCCGAAATCGGTTACAAGCCGGCGCCGGCGGCCGTGGAGCCCGCCCATGCCCTACGCTGAGGCGTTAGCGGCATGGCAGGCTTTTGCCGGGCTGGCCGAGGCGGCGCGGCGGGCGGCCGAACAAGAAGACTGGACGCAGGCGCTGGTGCTGGGCGAGCGTCTGATGGCTGAGCAGGACGGTTTGCCGCGGCTGGAGACGCTGGCGCTGTCGGAAGATGAACAGGCGACGTTGCGCCTGACGCTGACGGCAGTTCAGGCTAATATCGAACAGTCGCGCCGCTTGATGGGGCGCGAGCGTGATACCCTTTCCGAAGAAATGCATCATCTGCGCACCCGCAGCCGCGTACTGGACGCCTATAGCAAGGGCCTGTAGCACGGGTGCGGTGTCCCTGTCAGGAGGCTGAAGTGGAAATATGGCTGCTGCTTGCATGTTTATCTGTTGCCGTGGCCGCGCTGGGCTGGCAGGTGTACCGCTTGCGTAGTGCGGTGCGGGTAGCGGATACGCACCAGATCGAGTTGCAGGCGCAAATTACCCGCCTGCAAAGAGACCTGCACAGCCTGAGCACGCCGCAGCCGATTGCGGAGTCGCCACCGCAGACGACCGAGCCGCTGCGGCGGCGCAACGATCCGCCGCTCTCATCTGAACTTTCTTCTCCCTACAATCAGGCGATCGAGCTGGCGCGCCATGGCCTGTCGGCCGGCGAAGTTGCCGAGCGCTGCGGTATTTCGCGCAGCGAGGCCGAGCTGATTGTTTCCCTTTACCGCAATAGTTCGACTTCATGATTCCTTCTCTGGGTAATGCGCCGGGCCAAAGTCTGCCGGCGCAGGGACAGGCGCGGATTGATAACGCCCGTTTCCTGAAAGATGCCGGCCGCGGCCTGATTGCGGTAGACAAGGCGCCGGGCAAAGTCCCGGCCTTGTTATTGGGTGAAACGGTGAATGCGCGCGTGGTCGAGCGTCTGCCGGACAATAAGCTGGTCGCGCTGATCAAAAACGGTCTGTTTACCCTGCAATTGCCGCCGGGCGTCTCGGCCAAGGGCGAAAGTATTGCGCTTAAAGTCGCGGCGCTGGCGCCGGCACTGACTTTTGCGCTGGCGGCCGATGCCGGCGAGCCGGCGCAAAACAGCTCGGTCGCGGTGCGTTTGAGTAGTGCCACGCGCTATCTGTCGGATCTGCTGCGCGCCGCGCCGCAAGCTGCGGGCAAGGCGAGTACGCTGCTTGACCCGCAAGCGCCGCTGTCGGTGCGCGCCGACAGCCTCGCGCAGGTGGTCAAGCAAAGCGGGGTGTTTTACGAGTCGCAGCAAAAAGCCTGGGTCGAAGGGCGTTTGCCGCTGGAAAAGCTGCAAAGCCAGCCGCAGGCACAAGCCGGCGAGCTGTTGAAGCAGGAGCCGCAAGCGCGTAGCCAAGTGATGGCCGAGCTGGGCAGCGTATTGCAAAAACAGCTGGATACGCTGGAAAGCCGCGTGCTCAATGTCAACGCCCAGGCTTGGCCGGGGCAGGCGGCACAATGGCAGATTGAGCGCGAAGCGGCCAATGAGCAGGGGGCCGAGGGCGGCGGCGAGATTCCGGTATGGGCCACGCGGCTGAATCTGGATTTGCCGGCACTGGGCAGCTTGGGCGCACGCGTGCGTCTGGTCGGCCACCAGATTCAGCTGACGCTGGACGCGGATGACACAACCGCGGCCCTGATCGAAACCCACCGCGCACGGCTGGAAGACGGCCTGGCCGCCGCCGGTCTGGCGCTGGTGGCGCTGAATATCAAATCCGCGAGCACTGATGAATAAACCCGCCAACCGTACTTCTGCCGTGGCGCTCTCTTACCAGGAGGGCAAGAGCGCGCCGCAGGTGGTGGCCAAGGGCTATGGCCAGATGGCCGAGCGCATTATCGAGCGCGCGCGCGAGTCGGGCGTGTTTGTGCACGATTCGCCCGAACTCGTGAATCTGCTGATGCAGGTCAATCTGGATGACCATATCCCGCCGGAGCTGTATCGCGCCGTGGCCGAGCTTCTGGCCTTTGTCTATTTTCTCGAGCAGCAGGCAGCAGGCAAGGACATGCCCGACGCGGTATTATGACGTTTTATAGTTTGCAGTGAGGTTAAAATGAAAATCGGGTATATTGGTCTGGGCATTATGGGCAAACCGTGCGTGCAAAACCTGCTCAAGGCCGGTTTTGCGGTGACGGTGTGGGCGCGCCGCCCCGAGTCGGCCAAGGCCTTGCTGGATGCGGGGGCGACTTGGACCGATAGCGTGGCGCAACTGGCTGCTGAAGTCGATGTGCTGGTCAGCAATGTGTCCGATACGCCGGATGTGGCGGCGCTGATGAAAGAGGTGGCAAACGCGGCGAGGCCCGGCCTGATCTGTGTCGATATGAGCACTATCTCGCCCTTGGGCGCGCGCGAGATTGCCACGGCGCTGGCAGAAAAAGGCGTGGATTTTCTCGATTGCCCGGTGTCCGGCGGTGAAGCCGGTGCCATTGCCGGTACGCTGACCATTATGGTGGGCGGCAAGGCCGCGGCGCTGGAGGTGGTGCGGCCGGTGCTGGCTGCGATGGGGCAGACCATCACCCATATTGGCGACTCGGGTGCCGGGCAGGTGGCCAAGGCCTGCAACCAGATTGCCGTCGGTGCCGGCATTGCTGCCGTGGCCGAAATCATGAAGCTGACCCGCGCCTGCGGTGTGGATCCGGTGCCGGTGCGCGCGGCGTTGCTGGGCGGCTTTGCCCAGAGCAAGGTGCTGGATATCCACGGCCAGCGCATGATAGACGACAACTACGCCCCCGGTTTCAAGGCCGTGTTGCATCAAAAAGACATGGGCATCGTGCTGGATACCGCTGCCGAGCTGGGAATTAGCTTGCCGGCGGCGGCACGGGTTCGCGCGCTGATTGACGAGCTGGTCGCCGGCGGCGATGGCGAACTGGATTCGTCAGCCATTGCACGCCTGGTGTGACAGTCTCTGATCCTTCTCCCGCCTAGCGGGAGAAGGTGGTGCGCAGCGCCGGATGAGGGGGCTTATTCGATGTTCTGGATTTGCTCGCGCATCTGCTCAATCAGTACTTTCAGCTCGACCGAGGCCTGCGTGGTTTCGGTCGAGACCGATTTGGAGCCCAGGGTGTTGGCTTCGCGGTTGAGTTCCTGCATCAGGAAGTCGAGGCGCTTGCCGGCCTGGCCGCCGGCCTTGAGGATGCGGCGCACTTCGCTGATATGCGCGCCCAGACGGCCGAGTTCTTCGTCTACATCCATTTTTTGGGCGAACAGGGCGAATTCCTGCTTGATGCGGTCGTCGTCCACGCTGCCCAGTGCATCTTGCAGCCGGTGCGAGAGTCTGGCCATATAGCCGTCGAGAATTTGTGGCAGGCGCGGCTTGATCTCGCGTACGATGGCTTCCATGCCATCCAGCCTGTCCAGCAGGATTTGCTTGAGTTTTTCGCCTTCGCGCGCACGGCTGGCGTTAAAGTCGGTCAAGAGTTCGGTCAGGCAGTCGATGCACAGCTGTTGCAGCACTTCGGGAGCCAGTTCATTGGAGCGCAGCACGCCTTGCCAGCGCATCAGTTCGCCAACCGACAGGCCGCGGGCATCGGGTGCTAGCGTACGGATGTCGGCGGCGACATCGAGCAGGCTTTGCAGGTAGTCGCGGTTCAGTTCCAGCGTCGGCACTTGCGAGTCGACCTGATTGAGCGAGACGCGGCACTCGATCTTGCCGCGGCTGGCTTTGGCCGAGATGCGTTCGCGCAAGGCCGGGTCGACGATGCGCAGCTCTTCCGGCAGGCGCAGCTGGACATCAAGGTAGCGGTGGTTGACGGCGCGTAGTTCCATCGCCAGCATCCCGCCGGTAAATTCGCGGGTGATGGCGGCAAAGCCGGTCATGCTGAGTATCATGGTTTTCTTCCGGTAGGTTTTGATTCAGGAACCGGGCCCGGATGGTGTAATTTCATCAAGGCCCACAACACTATAACAACAGCGATGACGCAAACCAAGCAAGGCGGCTTGCCGCCAGGGTTCCAACTGGACGAGTACACCATTGTGCGCGAGCTGAGCTCCGGTGGTTTTAGCCGGGTGTATTTGGCGCTGGATAGGCACGATAACAAATTCGCTATCAAGGAGTATCTGCCGCAGGCCTTGGCCAGCCACACGGCCGAGTATCAGGTCAGGGTAGACAATGAGCTGGATCGCGACACCTTCCGCATCGGCCTGAAATGCTTTTTCGAGGAGGCGCGGGTACTGGTCGGCATCAATCACCCCAATGTGGTGCGGGTGAGTAATATCTTTCCGGCCAACCAGACCGTCTACATGGTGATGGGCTACAAGTCCGGGCGCTCGCTGGCGCGCGAGATCGAGCTCTGCGGCGGCAGTTTGCCCGAAGCCAGACTACGCCAGCTGTTTGCCGAATTGATTTCCGGCGTGCGCGAGGTGCATCGCCACCATTTGCTGCATTTGGATATCAAGCCCGCCAATATTTATCTGCGCCGCAGCGGCTCGCCCATCTTGCTCGATTTTGGTTCTGCCAGGCTAAATGCCCTGCAACAGGATAAGTGCTTTGTGTCCATGTATACCCCGGGCTTTGCCGCACCCGAGCAGCATCAGGCCAAAGGCAAACTGGGCCCTTGGTCCGATATTTACAGCTTGGGGGCTTGTCTTTATGCCTGTCTGGGCATTGGTGCCCCCATGGCTGCGACCGCCCGCGATAGCGATGTGCTGCCGGCGCTGGCGCAGGCACGTACGCGCTATTCGGCCGAACTGTGTGCTTTGGTGGCGCAGTGTATGGCGCTGGATATGAATGAGCGCCCGGGCAGCCTGATGCAGTTGCAAAAAAGCCTGAACAGCCCGTATAGCGAACCGCCGCCACCGGCCAAGGGTTTGTGGCAAAGGATGAGTGGCTGGCTGCATCCGGAGGTGGACGCATGAAATTCCTCTGGGGAGGGGGCAGTCGCCTGGGCGGGCGCCGTTATAACGAAGACCGGGTGCTGATGCTGCATTCGCGCGAGGCGGTGTTGCTGGCGGTGGCCGACGGTATGGGCGGCCATCTGCATGGCGAGCTGGCATCGCAAATGGTGATCGATACCCTGTCCCATTTGTTTTCTTTGACCATGCGCCCGCGCGCGGCCGATCCCGCCCGTTTTTTACAGGATGCCCTGGATGAGGTGCAGCATGCGCTGGTGCGTCTGGCATTGTCGCGGCGCTTTCCCGAAGTGCCGTCCACGACGGTGGTGGCGGCGCTGGTGCAGGACGATAAGCTGTATTGCGCCTGGGCCGGAGACTCGCGCCTGTATCTGTTCGAGCACGGAATGGTGAGCTGGCGCACGCAAGACCATTCGACTGTACAGCGCCTGCTGGACAAGGGGCTGATTAATGAAGCGGAAGCCTTGGTTCACCCCGAACGCAACCGCATTTATAGCTGCCTGGGCGGAACGGATAGCCCGCTGATCGGGCAGGCCGGCCCCTTGCCGCTGTCAGCCGGTTCGACCTTGCTATTGTGTTCGGATGGCGTGTGGTCGCAGATGAACGATACCGAGCTGGCCCGGGCGCTGAGTGCGCGCGCTTTGACGCAGGTGGTGCCGGCCTTGCTGCAGGTGGCCGAGCGCCGGGGGGGGGCCGGCAGCGATAATCTGAGCGTCGCCGCCATGACTTTGTTGCCGGCGTCGCGCAGCGGAGCCGGGGTGGTGGATAGTCAGGATGCACCGGAAATTCCCGATGCCATGATGGCGGCGCTGGAGAGCGAGATGATGGCATCCGGACGCAGTCTGTTGTAGTGCATTGTTCTTTTGCGGCTGGCCATGCTTACGGCCGTGCCGCAAGTTGCTGTACAATCTCGCGTTTTTCCCAGCGAGCTGCCTTATGCGACCCTCCGAGCGAAGTGCCAACGCTCTGCGCCCCGTGCGTCTGACGCGCCACTATACCCGCCATGCCGAAGGCTCGGTGCTGGTCGAGTTCGGCGATACCAAAGTGATCTGTACCGCCAGCGTCGAAGAGAATGTGCCGTCTTTTCTCAAGGGCAAGGGGCAGGGCTGGGTCACCGCCGAATACGGCATGCTGCCGCGTTCGACCAATAGCCGCATGCGCCGCGAAGCGGCCAGCGGCAAGCAGTCCGGCCGCACCCAGGAAATCCAGCGCCTGATCGGGCGCAGCCTGCGCGCGGTGGTCGATTTGAAAAAGCTGGGCGAGCGCCAGATTGTGATCGACTGTGACGTGATCCAGGCCGATGGCGGCACCCGCACCGCCAGCATTACCGGCGCCTTTGTTGCGCTGTCCGATGCCATCGCCGGCCTGATTGCCGCCGGCAAGCTTGCCGAAAGCCCGATTACCGACCATATTGCCGCCGTTTCGGTCGGCGTATTTAACGGCGAAGCGGTGCTGGATCTGGATTATCCGGAAGATTCGGCCTGCGAGACCGATATGAATGTGGTGATGACCGGTGCCGGCCATTTTGTCGAAGTACAGGGTACGGCCGAGGGGGTACCGTTCAGCCGCAGCGAACTGAATGCACTGCTGGATCTGGCGGAAAAAGGCATACGCGAGCTGATCGCCCTGCAGCAGGAGGCTTTGCAGTCGTGAGTCGTCAAGCATTGCCGCCGCGCACCCTGTCCATCGCGCCGATGTTGGACTGGACCGATCGCCATTACCGCTATTTCGCCCGCCATATCACGCGCAATACCTGGCTTTATACCGAGATGGTCACCACCGGTGCGCTGATTCATGGCGATGTCGAACGCCATCTGCGCTTTGACGAGGCCGAGCATCCGCTGGCCTTGCAACTGGGTGGCTCCGACCCAGCCGATCTGGCCAAATGCGCGCGTCTGGCGCAAGAGTGGGGTTACGACGAGGTCAACCTTAATGTCGGTTGCCCGTCCGAGCGCGTGCAAAAGGGGGCGTTTGGTGCCTGCCTGATGGCCGAGCCGCATCTGGTGGCCGATTGCGTGAAAGCCATGCGCGACGCCTGCGATATCGATGTGACGGTCAAGCACCGTATCGGCATCGATGATGTCGAGCACTATGACTTTTTGCGCGAGTTTGTCGATATCGTGGCCGCAGCCGGCTGCCAGACTTTCATCGTGCATGCGCGCAATGCCATCCTCAAGGGCCTCAGCCCCAAGGAAAACCGCGATATTCCACCGCTGAAATACGATTACGCCTACCGCCTCAAGCGTGAGCGCCCCGATCTGGAAATCCTGCTTAATGGCGGCATCAAGACCCAGGCCGAAATCGATCTGCATCTTGCGCATGTGGACGGAGTGATGATCGGGCGCGAGGCCTATCATAATCCGTGGATGATGGCGAACTGGGATGCGCGTTATTACGGTGCTACCTCGGCGGCGCCGGAGCGCGAGGCGGTGGTGGCGGCGATGCTGGACTATACCCGGCGCGAACTGGCCGAAGGCAATAAGCTGCGCAATATCACGCGCCATATTCTCGGCCTGTATCAGGGCGTGCCCGGTGCACGCCAGTGGCGGCGCATGCTGTCGGATGCCGGCCTGCTTGCCGCTGCCGACGAAAAGCTGTTGCTGCAGGCCATTCCGCCGGCCAACTACGGCCTGCTGAGCAATTGAGCAAACTGCCGGGGCGCTAAGCGCCGGCCCGATTTTTTTGGCGGCAAACTGCTTGTTTGCCGTCGTGTACTTTGTGGAGGTGGACCTGAATTGAACAAGCTGACTGTGACTCTGTTGTCTGCGCTGGCTTCTGCCAGCGTGCTGGCGGGCCCGAACGACGTGCTCCATTTGTATAACTGGAGCGGTTCCCTGTCGGATGCTACTGTCAAACGCTTCGAAAAAAGTTGCGATTGCAAGGTGGTACAGGATTACTACGGTGACAACGAAGAAATGCTGGCCAAGCTGGCGGCAGGTGCCAAGGGCTACGACGTGGTGTTTCCGTCGTCCTTTGTGATCCAGCCCATGGTCAAGCAAAAATTGTTGCAACCGCTGAACAAACAGTTGCTTCCCAATTTCAGGAATGTCGACCCGGCCTACCTCAACCAGAGCTACGATCCGGGCAACCGCTATGAAGTACCAACCGTATTGAGCCTGACCAGTGTCGGCTACAACCAGACCAAGCTTAAGGCGCTGGGAGTGGATCCGACGAGCTGGTCGGTGATTTTCGACCCCAAGGTGCTGGCCAAGATCAAGGGCAAGGTGACGGTGCTGGATAGCCCGCGCGAAGTGTTTACCGCCGCGCTGTTCTATCTGGGCAAAAACCCGAATCAGGCGACCGAGGCCGATTATCGCGCCGCCAAGAAGGTGATCGCCCAGGCCAAGCCTTACTGGGCCGCCTTTTCCAACGCCAGCTACTTAAAAGAGCTGGCCGTGGGCAATATCTGGGCTTCGCTGGGTTATTCGACCGAGTTCTATCAGGCGATAGAAGACGCCAAGCAGGCCAAGCGCCCGTTTGTGCTGGCGATGACGCCGCAGCGTCAGGGTAACGAGTTGGGGGTGGATACCATGGCCATTCTGTCCAGCGCCAAGCGCCCGGATCTGGCGCACCAGTTCATCAACTTCATGCTGGACGGCAAGAACGCGGCCGAGCTGACCAATCTCAATGGCGCAACCAATCCGGTTAAAACCGCCCAGCCTTATTTCCGTAGCGACCTCAAGGCCAATGCGGTGATCAATCCAAACCCGCAAACCGTGGCCAAGTGGACGGTGCTCAAGGAGCAAAGCCCGCGCGAACGCCGCCTGATGAACCGCCTGTGGACCGAGGTCAAAGCGGGGAAGTGAGGGGTAGGGAGTAGGGAGTAGGGAGTAGGGAGTAGGGAGTAGGGAGTAGGGAGTCTACTCCCCACTCTCCACTCCCGCTTTTATAAAGGTAAAAAAACATGTTCGACAAACTGGTTCTTGCCAGTCATAACGCCGGCAAGCTGCGCGAGTTTTCCGCCTTGTTTGCGCCGCTGGGCATCACCCTGATTCCGCAGCGCGAGCTGGGGGTGGACGAGTGCGAGGAGCCGTTTCACAGCTTTGTGGAGAACGCGCTGGAAAAGGCGCGTCACGCCAGCCGCGTGACCGGCCTGCCGGCACTGGCCGACGACTCGGGCATCTGTGTGGCGGCGCTGGGTGGCGCTCCCGGCGTGCTGTCGGCACGCTTTGCCGGCGAGCCCAAGTCGGATGCGCGCAATAACGCGCTCCTGGTCGAGAAACTGCAGGGCGAGAGCAACCGCCGCTGCTGGTATACCTGCGTGCTGGTGCTGGTGCGCCACGCTGATGATCCGCAGCCCTTGATTGCCGACGCAGTGTGGATGGGCGAAGTGGTGGATACGCCTGCTGGCGAGGGCGGCTTCGGTTACGACCCCTATGTCTGGCTGGCCGAGTATGGCTGCACCGTGGCCGAACTGCCGTCCGACGAGAAGAACCGCGTCAGCCACCGCGCGCAGGCGATGCAGGCGCTGCTGGCCAAACTCAAGGCCTTTGCATGAGCGTGATTGATATCTCGGCGCTCAGCGGTGGCTTGAAAGAGCTGCCGCCCTTGTCGCTCTACATCCATTTTCCGTGGTGTGTGCGCAAGTGTCCGTATTGCGACTTCAATTCGCACGAGGCCAAAAACGGCTTCGACGAAATGGCTTATGTGGCGGCCTTGCTGGCCGATCTGGAAAGCAGCCTGCCGCAAATCTGGGGACGGCCGGTGACGACCATCTTTATGGGCGGCGGCACACCGAGTCTGTTTTCGGCGGCGGCGATGGATGCCTTGCTGTGCGGCATACGCGCGCGGGTACGCCTGCATCCGGATGCCGAAATCACCATGGAGGCCAACCCCGGCACCTTTGAAAGCGACAAGTTCAAGGGCTATCGCGCGGCCGGCATCAACCGCCTGTCCATCGGCGTGCAAAGCTTTGATCCGGCGTTTTTGCAAGGACTGGGGCGCATCCACAATGGCGACGAGGCGCGCCGCGCGGTCGACATTGCGCTGACGCATTTTGACAACGTCAACCTCGATCTGATGTATGCGCTGCCCGGGCAGACGCCGGCGCAAGCACTGGCCGATATCGATACCGCGCTGGGCTACGGCATCACCCATCTGTCGGCTTATCACCTGACCATCGAGCCCAATACCCTGTTTGCCCGCTATACGCCGGCCAATTTGCCGGACGACGAACGCTCGGCCGATATGCAAGAAGCGATAGAAGCGCGGCTGGCCGCAGCCGGTTTCGAGCACTATGAAACCTCGGCCTTTGCCAGAGCCGGATACCAGTGCCGGCATAACCGCAATTACTGGACCTTTGGCGACTATGTCGGTATCGGCGCCGGTGCGCATGGCAAAATCAGCTCGCACGCCGGCGTATTGCGCGAGGCGCGCTATAAGCAGCCAGCGGCCTATCTGAAGGCGGTCGCCGCCGGCAAGCCGGTGCAGGAAGCGCATAAGGTCGGGCGGCAGGATCTGCCGTTCGAATTCATGTTGAATGCGCTGCGCCTGACCGGTGGTTTTGAAGAAGAACTGTTTGCCGAGCGCACCGGCTTGCCGCTGGTGTTGATTGCGCGCGAACTGAAACAGGCCGAACAAAACGGCCTGCTGGAACGCACGGGCGGCCTGATTCGCCCTAGCCTCAAGGGGCAGCGTTTTTTGAATGATCTGCTTACCCTGTTTTTGAACGATGGAGACTGACAGCATGGCAAAAGAAATTATCCACACCGACAAGGCACCCGCTGCAATCGGCGCTTACTCCCAGGCCGTCAAGGCGGGCAATACCGTTTACCTGTCGGGCCAGATCCCGCTCGACCCGGCTACCATGGCCGTAGTTGAAGGCGGTTTCGAAGCCGAAACCCGCCAGGTCTTCACCAACCTTAAGGCCGTGTGCGAAGCTGCCGGCGGTTCGCTGTCCGATATCGTCAAGCTCAATGCCTATCTGACCGATCTGTCCAATTTCGCCACCTTCAATAAAGTGATGGCGGAATTCATGGCCGAGCCTTATCCGGCGCGCGCTGCCGTTGGCGTGGCCTCGCTGCCGCGCGGCGTGCTGGTGGAAGCCGAAGGCGTGATGGTGCTGGGCGAATAATCTTGCGCCTGTTGCCAGATTGCCTAAGCGCCGCCGGGTCAAATCCGGCGGCGTTTTGCATGTGGCGGCCTCTGTGTTGAAATGCGTATTTGATTTTTGCCGGAGGGCTGCGATGACGGCGTTTTCCTATCAGCTGGTGAATGTCTTTGCCGAAAGCCGCTGGGGTGGCAATCCGCTGGCGGTGTTTACCGATGCGGCAAGGCTTTGCGACGCCGATATGCAGGCGATGGCCCGGCAGTTCAATTTGTCGGAAACCGTATTTGTCTTGCCGGGGACGGATGCTTGCGCCGCGGCCTTGCGCATTTTTACCCCGGCGCTTGAGCTGCCCTTTGCCGGCCATCCGCTGCTGGGCAGTGCCGCCGTGCTGCAACAATTGCTGGGCTTACCCGCGCACTTCAAGCTGAATACCCGTGCCGGCGAGATCGCCATTCGCGAGCAGGAGGGCATCTACCGTCTGTGTGCCCGCCCGGCGACGCACCGTGCGACGGGTCTGGATTGGGCTACCGCTGCGGCGATGCTGGGTCTGGAGGGTTCGGATATCTGCGGCGAACCGGTCTGGGTCAATGCCGGCTCCGAGCAATTGCTGATACGCGCCGCCAGCCGCGAGGCGGTGCTGGCGGCCAAACCCGATCCATTGCTGTTTGCCGCCGGTGCGACCCTGTTTCCCGGGCGCTCGGTGGCTTACCTGTGGCATGCCGCGGATACAGTGGCGACGGTGCGCCTGTTTTACGCTCAGGGCGGCGCGGTGCTGGAAGACCCGGGCACCGGTTCGGCCTGCGCCAATCTGGGCGCCTGGTGTGCCGAAGCCGGTATGGCACCCTTATCGTGGCGTGTGCTGCAGGGCGAGGCTATCGGTCGGCCCAATATCCTGTATCTGGATGTCGATGGGGCCGGGCAAGTCGAGGTAGGCGGGCGGGTGCAGATGATGGGGCAGGGCGTTTTCTACGCTTGACGCCATCTGCATAGATTGGCATTCTGGAGTCTTCACTCAAACACACGTTTGAAGACGAGGGGGGATAATGAAAGCAATGTGGAAAAAGTCCGCGCTGGTTCTGCTGGCAACGCTGGTTTCCGGCTCGGCACTGGCCGCCGGCGTGGTCGGCACCTGGAAAACGATAGACGACGAAACCAAGCAGCCCAAGGCGCTGGTGCAGATCTCGGAATCGGCTAGCGGCGAGCTCTCCGGCAAGGTAATCAAGCTGTTCAACAAGCCGGAAGCGGTATGCGACAAGTGCGAAGGCGCCAATAAGGATAAGCCGGTGGTGGGCATGAATATCCTGTGGGGTCTGAAGAAAGACGGTACGAGCTGGACCGGCGGCAAGATTCTCGACCCGAAATCGGGCAAGGTCTACAGCGCCAAGATGAAGCTGGAAGGCGATAACAAGCTGGAAGTGCGCGGCTTTATCGGCATGGCTTTGCTGGGCCGCACCCAGGTCTGGGAGCGCAATTAAGCGCGGTTTTACCTTAAGGTGATGCACCATGGCGGAAAGCGACAGCTTTCCGCTTTTTGTTTTTGGGTACAATCATCGACTATGCCTAGCCCTATCGATATCGCCAGCCAAGTGCCGCTGGCCGCCCCGGCCACTCTCAAGAAGCTCGAAAAGCTGGGTATCCGCCGCCGCTTCGACTTTATCCTGCATCTGCCTTTGCGTTACGAAGATGAAACCCATGTCTACCCGATTGCCAGCGCGCCTTATGGCAAGGCGGTGCTGGTCGAGGGCGAGGTGATCTCTTGCGAGGTGCAGTTCAAGCCGCGCCGGCAGCTGGTGGTACAGATCGAGGACAGCAGCGGCACGCTGATATTGCGCTTTATCCACTTTTACCCCAGCCAGCAAAAAGCACTGGCCAAGGGCAAGCGGGTACGGGCGCTGGCCGAAGTCCGGCGTGGTTTTTACGGCGACGAGATGGTGCATCCCAAGCTGCGCGAAGTGGCGGCGGACGAGGCGCTGGCCGACAGTCTGACACCCATTTATCCGACCTTGAGCGGGCTGACCCAGCCGGTGCTGCGGCGCATGATACAGAGCGAACTCAAGGCGCAGTCGCTGGACGAGACCCTGCCGGCGGCGCTGCTTGCGCGGCTAGGTTTGGTGCCGTTTGCCGATGCGGTGCGCCTGCTGCATGCACCGCCGCCCGAGCTATCGGCCGAGGCGCTCAGCAACCCCTTATTGCCGGCCTGGCAAAGGCTGAAGTTCGATGAATTACTGGCGCAACAGTTATCGATGCGGCTGGCCTATCGCGCACGACGCTCGGGCAAGGCGCCGGTCATTGTGGGCGACCAGTCGCTGCGCCAGCAACTGATCAGCCAATTACCGTTTGCCTTGACCGGCGCCCAGCAAAAAGTGCTGACCGAGATTACCGCCGACCTTGCGCTGGCGCATCCGATGAACCGCCTGCTGCAGGGCGATGTTGGTAGCGGCAAAACGGTGGTGGCGGCCATGGCGGCCCTTAATGCGATCGAGGCCGGTTTTCAGGTGGCCTTGATGGCACCGACCGAAATTCTGGCCGAGCAGCATTACGCCAAACTGTCGGCCTGGCTGGAGCCGCTGGGAGTAAAGGTCGCCTGGTTATCTGGCAGCTTGCGCAAAAAAGCGCGTGGCGAAATGAATGCGCTGATTGCCTCGGGCGCGGCGCGTCTGGCAGTGGGGACGCATGCCCTGTTTCAGGACGAGGTGAGCTTCGAGAAGCTGGGGCTGGTGATTGTCGACGAGCAGCACCGCTTTGGCGTGGGCCAGCGCCTGGCCTTGCAGGGTAAGGGTGCCGAGCCGCACCAGTTGATGATGACGGCGACGCCGATTCCGCGCACGCTGGCCATGAGCTTTTACGCCGATCTGGATGTATCGGTGATCGATGAGTTGCCGCCGGGGCGTACCCCCATCGTCACCAAGCTGATCAGTGCCGCCCGTCGCGACGAGGTGGTGGCCTATGTCAACAAGACCTGTAGCGAGGGGCAGCAGGTGTACTGGGTATGCCCGCTGATCGAGGAGAGCGAGACGCTGGAGCTGCAAACCGCAGTCGATACCCACCTTGGCCTGAGCGAGGATTTGCCGCAGTGGCAGGTGGGCTTGGTGCATGGCCGCATGAAGGCGGCAGAAAAGGCCGAGGCGATGGCGGCGTTTTCCCGTAACGAAACGCAGGTGCTGGTGGCTACGACGGTGATCGAGGTGGGTGTTGATGTGCCCAATGCCAGCCTGATGGTGATCGAGCACGCCGAGCGCATGGGGCTGGCGCAGTTGCACCAGTTGCGTGGCCGGGTCGGGCGCGGCGCAGCCAAAAGCACGTGCGTGCTGCTGTTTGAATCCAAATTGTCGGATCTGGCCAAGGCGCGTTTGCGGGTGATTTTCGAACACACCGACGGCTTCGAGATTGCGCGTCAGGATTTGCTCATCCGTGGTCCGGGCGAATTTTTGGGCGCGCGCCAGAGCGGTCTGCCCATGCTGCGCTTTGCCAATCTGGAGGAGGATGTCGCCTTGCTGGAGTCGGCGCGCGAACTGGCACCCGTGCTGCTGGAAAAATCGCCGGCCTTAGCCTCCGCCCATCTGGCGCGCTGGCTGGCCGGGCGCGAGCATTTTCTTAAGGCCTAAGCGGGGCAGGGTCTGACGGGCAAAAAAAAGGCTCCGGCTGAGGAGCCGGAGCGAATGGGATATTGCTGCAAACAACAAAGGAGAAACCATATGAAGCGGTATTTATATTAGTATTTAACCGTTTACATATCAATAGCCCGGGGGGTGATGGCTATTGATCTGCGTCAAGTTTTTATCGGTTTCTGCCTTTGTTGCCGCTTTTTTATCAGCCAAACAAGCGTGTCCCCAGAATATACAGGCCGGCCGACAGCCCCATCGACACCGGCAGGGTAAACACCCAGGCCAGCAAGATATTGCGTATGGTCGACATCTGCAGGCCGGACTTATTGGCAACCATGGTGCCGGCAACCGCGCTGGACAGGATCTGTGTCGTCGAGACCGGGAAGCCGAATACGCTGGCCAGACCGATCGAGGTCGCGGCCGTTACCTGCGCCGACACACCTTGGGCATAGGTCATGTCTTTTTTGCCTATGCCTTCACCTACCGTCTTCACTACTCGCTTCCAGCCCACCATCGTACCCAGACCCAAGGCCATCGCAATGGCGACAATCACCCAGGTCGGTGCATATTCGGTGGTGGCAGTCAGGTCCTTGCGCAAGCCGGTCAGATGCTGCTTTTCGCTGCTGCTAAGGCCGGGCAGCTTAAGGGCGGTTTTAGCCGCATTGTCCAGGCACAACAGGTCGGCGCGTATATTCCAGCGCTGCTCGGCATTCAAAAGGTGGTAGTCATTGGTGCCCAGCGTCATGAGCAGCGAGTCGGCCGTGCCTGCGGTGTCCAGCGGCTTGCAGTCGAACTTGCCGCTGGTCGCTTTGACCGGCTGTTTGGCCAGCAGCATCTGCATTTCTGGTGCTTTGCGTGCATAGAATTGCTGTAGATGCAGCGCCGCATCGCGGGTGCGCTCAATCTGGTAAGGCGTGCTGTCCAGGTTCAATACGAACTTGGCCGGTACGATGCCGATTAGCACCAGCATGATCAGGCCTACGCCCTTTTGCCCGTCGTTGGAGCCATGAGCAAAGCTGACGCCCATCGACGACAGTATCAGCATAAAGCGGGTCCAGAACGGCGGATGCTTGCGGCCTTCAACCTGCTGGCGCTGGAACGGGGTGCGGTGGATATTGCTTTGCGGGCGAAAGTGCGCCAGCAGCAATAGCAGGACGGCGGCCACGACGCCGCCGATCAGCGGAGATAACAACAGCGAGGAGCCGACGTCAATCGCCTTGCTCCAGTTGACGCCCTGGGTTAGCGGCGCATTATTCATCCAAGCATTGGCAACGCCGACGCCGAGGATGGCACCGATCAGCGTATGGCTGCTGGAGGCCGGCAGGCCAAAGTACCAGGTGCCGAGGTTCCAGCTGATGGCGGCGACCAGCAGGGCGAACACCATGGCCATGCCGCGCGCGCTATTGACCGAAACCAGCAAATCGACCGGCAGCAGGTGTACGATGGAGTAGGCAACCGCCAGCCCGCCGGTCATCACGCCGATGAAGTTGAAAAAGCCCGAGGCGACCACGGCCAGTTGCGGCTTCATCGACTGGGTGTAGATCACCGTGGCGACCGCATTGGCCGTATCGTGGAAACCGTTAATGAATTCGAAGGCCAGTACCAGCCCCAAAGACAGGACCAGGGTGAGAATAACGACGGGCGCGAGGCCGGTAAAAAGGTCAAACATGACGGTTATTTGTTGTCATAAAGGCGCGATTGTTGGGGGCAAAACAAAGCGCGTCAAGCGGATATGGTAATTATATTGCGCAGCATCATATGGCGTTTTTGCCGATGCTTGATTGGCGCGGTTTTGCGTCGTAACGGGTGCAAAAAAACGGGCAGCATCCCGAGTCTGGGTGCTGCCCGTTTTGTCTGATTTGCGGCTTAAAGCACGCGCGGCGCTCAGAAGCTGAGGTCGCGTACCAGATAGAAAATACCGGCCGACAAAACGGCAGAGGCAGGGACGGTAATGACCCAGGCGGCAGCAATGCGCATGATCAGTGAGCGCTTGACCAGTTCGGTGCGATAGACCTGACGCAACTCCTTGCGCTCGCGCTTGGAGAAGTGGGCCGGATCCTGCAAGGTCTTCATGCGCAGCTTGAGGTCTTGCAGCAACTGGCCTTTTTCCGCGACGCTGGCCTGGGAAAACTTGGTAATAAAGGCATCGATTGCCGGTTGCTCGTCTTCGGAATGATGCGCCTTGATCTGGGCAATCATGATGGCGTAGCGGTTTTTCAGGTGTTCACGCAAGAAGCCGATGCCGAATACGCCACCCACCGCGATATGGGTCGAGCTCACCGGCAGACCCAGCTGACTGGCAAAAATCACCGTCATGGTTGCCGACATGGCAATCGAGTAGGCACGCATCTGATCCAGTTCGGTAATCTCGTTGCCTACGGTGCGGATCACCTTGGGGCCGAAGAGCGCAAGACCGATAGAAATGCCCAGTGCGCCGACCATCATCACCCACAGCGGGATGCCGGCCGAACTGCCTATGCTGTCGCCGCTGCTTTGCAGGGCGTCGACAATGGCGGCCAGAGGGCCGATGGCATTGGCCACATCGTTGGAGCCATGGGCAAAGCTGAGCAAGGCCGCGGCAAAAATAAGCGGCACGGTAAAGAGCCGGTTGATGGCTTGCTTATTGTTTTCGGAGGCTGCGGCGCGCCGGGCAATCAGCGGGCGCAATACCAGATAGCTCAGCACGCCGGCTGCGACGCCCCCGCCCATGGCGCTGGCAAAGCTCATGGGCCAGACGCGTGCCAGCCCCTTAAGCAGCAGATAGCTGGTGAAGACCCAGACCATCAGCGCAATCAGAATGGGCACGATGCGCGCTGCTGCCCCTTTCATATCGGTCTGATAGGTAATGCTGCGCTTGATGAAATAGAGGAAGGCCGCAGCAATGATGCCGCCTAAGAGCGGTGAAATGACCCAGCTGGCCGCGATGGTGGCGACCTTGCTCCAGTTGGCGATGCCGAAGCCGGCGGCCATGACACCAGAGCCCAGCAGGGCGCCGACGATGGAGTGGGTGGTCGACACCGGCGCGCCGACGATGGTGGCGATATTCAGCCACAAGGCGCCCGCCAGCAGTGCCGACATCATGATCCAGATAAAGGCGGCTTTGTCCGGAATCAGGCTGGGGTCAATGATGCCGCTACGGATGGTGGAGACCACTTCGCCACCGGCAATCAGGGCTCCGGCTGCTTCGAAGATGGCGGCGATGATCAGCGCGCCGCCCATGGTCAGCGCCTTGGAGCCGACGGCCGGGCCTACGTTGTTGGCTACGTCGTTGGCACCGATATTCATCGCCATATAGGCGCCGATGCCGGCCGCGACCATCATCGGCAGGCTGACGTGTCCCAAGGTGGTGCTGTAGATCACGGCACCGACGATAAAGAGCAGCGCCAGACCGAGACGCATAAAGTCATTGCGGCCTTTGTCGGCTGCTTTGGTGATATCACTGAAGTCTTGTAAGTCCACGACTTAATCCTGTTTGATGCAAAAGCAAAAAAAGCCTGACGCTGTCTAGTTCAGGCTGGTATCGGGCGCTCGCATAATAACATTCATTTTAGAGGCGAAAAACCCATAGCAAGGCACTGATAAAAAAGAAAAACCCCGATCGGGACAGATCGGGGTTGCTTTGTTGCCTTTGGTATTTGTTGTTTGTATTTTTAACCCTATGTGGGTTAACCGAACTTGCCGGTAATGTAGTCTTCGGTGGCCTTTTTCTTGGGCGCGGTAAAAATGCCGTCGGTTTCACCGAACTCGACCAGGTCACCCAGATACATATAGGCGGTGTAGTCCGATACGCGGGCCGCCTGCTGCATATTGTGGGTCACGATGGCAATGGTGTAGTCCGCCTTCAATTCATGTATCAGTTCTTCGATATGGGCGGTAGAAATCGGATCCAGCGCCGATGTCGGTTCGTCCAGCAGCACGACCTCGGGGCGGGTGGCCACGGCGCGGGCGATGCACAGGCGCTGTTGCTGGCCGCCGGAGAGCGAGTTGCCGGACTGCTTGAGCTTGTCCTTGACCTCGTTCCACAGCGCAGCCTTTTTCAGCGCCCATTCCACCCGCTCATCCATATCGATGCGCGACAGGTTTTCATACAGCTTTACGCCGAAAGTGATGTTGTCGTAGATCGACATCGGGAACGGTGTCGGCTTCTGGAACACCATGCCTATCTTGGCGCGCAGCAGGTTGATGTCTACATCGCGCGCCAGGATATTGTCGCCGTCCAGCAGGATTTCGCCTTCGGCGCGCATGCCCGGATACAGTTCAAACATGCGGTTGAACACGCGCAGCAGCGTGGACTTGCCGCAGCCGGACGGGCCGATAAAGGCGGTCACCTGATTGGCCGGGATCTCCAGATTGATGCCCTTGAGTGCCTGATAGTTACCGTAGTAGAAGTTCAGGTCTTTGACTTGCAGTTTGCTTGCGTTTTCAGTCATGGTGCTGCCTTAGTGCGATTGTGTTTTTTGGCGACCCATCCAGCGGGCCACGATGTTCAGGGTCAGTACGCTGAGGGTAATCAGCAAGGCGCCGGCCCAGGCCAGACGATGCCAGTCTTCATACGGGCTCATGGCAAACTGGAAAATCACGATGGGCAGGTTGGCCATAGGCTGGCTCATATCGCTCCAGAACTGGTTGTTCAGTGCGGTAAACAGCAGCGGGGCCGTTTCGCCCGAGATGCGGGCCACGGCTAGCAAAATGCCGGTAATCACGCCGGCCTTGGCCGAGCGCAAGGTGACATACATGGTCACTTTCCACTGTGGTGCGCCCAGTGCAATGGCCGCTTCGCGCAGGCTGTTGGGCACCAGACGCAGCATGTTTTCGGTGGTGCGTACCACTACCGGTATCACCAGCAAGGACAGCGCCAGCGATCCGGCCCAGCCGGAGAAGTGGCCGACCGAAATCACATAGACCTCATAAATAAACAGGCCGATGACGATAGAGGGCGCCGACAGCAGAATGTCGTTGATAAAGCGCGTGGCCGGTGCCAGCCAGCCGCGGCTGCCGTATTCGGCCAGATAAACGCCGGCCAGAATGCCGATAGGCGTACCGATCAGGGTGCCGAAAAAGGTCATCTGCAAGGAGCCGGCGATGGCATTGGCCAAGCCGCCTTGCGAGCCGGGCGGCGGGGTGATC
This sequence comes from Craterilacuibacter sp. RT1T, assembly GCF_023502145.1. Taxonomy (GTDB): domain Bacteria; phylum Pseudomonadota; class Gammaproteobacteria; order Burkholderiales; family Chromobacteriaceae; genus Craterilacuibacter. The sequence goes on from NZ_JAMFLI010000001.1 coordinate 69,635, forward strand.
TGGGTGAACACCTCGGTCGACATGCCTTCTATGCCGAAGCGCAGCAGCGTCCACAATATCCAGAACAGCCAGAACAGGCCGAACACCATGGCCAGCGTGGATGCGCCCATATTGAAAATGTTGATCAGCCGCCGCTTGCGGTAGACCATATTGTTGCGGGAGAAGCTTTTATCTTTCACTGCATTAGCCTTGCCGGTGCGGGTCAATGATTGTTCCATGCGGGGGGCGCTCATCAGGAGTGATGGCCTTCCTGCTTCTTGAGCTGTAGCAATAGCAGCTTGGAGCAGGCGAGCACGACAAAAGTAATGAAGAACAGGATAAGACCGAGCGAGATCAGCGCCGACAAATGCAGTTCGCTGGTCGCTTCGGCAAATTCATTGGCCAGTGAAGAGGCAATCGAGTTGCCGGCATCAAACAGGCCGGAGGCAAAGATGGTGGAGTTGCCGATCACAAAAGTCACCGCCATGGTTTCGCCCAGTGCGCGCCCCAGCCCCAGCATAATGCCGCCGATGACACCGGTTTTGGTGTAGGGCAGCACTACATTGCGCACCACTTCCCAAGTGGTGGCACCTAGCCCGTAGGCCGACTCCTTCAGCATGGGGGGCACCACTTCGAACACGTCGCGCATGACCGAGGCAATAAACGGAATCACCATAATGGCCAGAATCAGGCCGGCGGTGAAGATGCCTATGCCCATCGGTGCGCCCTGAAACAGGAAGCCGACAAGCGGCAACTCGCCCATATTGTCGATAATCCAGGGCTGGATATGGTCGCCAAACCAGGGGGCAAACACAAACAGGCCCCACATGCCGTAGATGATCGACGGAATGCCGGCCAGAAGCTCGACGGCGATGCCCAGCGGGCGCTTAAGCCACGGCGGAGATAGTTCGGTCAGAAAAAGTGCAATGCCGAAGCTGACCGGCACGCCGATCAGCAGGGCAATAAAGGAAGTCATCAAGGTGCCATAGATCGGCACGAGCGCACCAAAATTTTCGGCAACGGGATCCCACTCGGTACTGGTCAGAAACCCCCAGCCGAAGTGCTTGAGTGCCGGTAGCGAGCCGACCAGCAGTGAAAACAGAATACCCAACAGCATTGCCAGCACAAAGAAGGCGAAAAATCGCGTGCTGATGCGGAACAGGGCATCTATCTGCATCTGGCGTTTCAGATGCGCGGTGTTCTTATATTTTTCCATACTCAATCTACTCGGGCTTAGTCAGGCAAAAAGCCGGGGAGAGACTCCCCGGCCATCTGCCGCACAGATCCGTGGTGGCCGGGCTTATTTCCAGAGTGCCTGGCCGTTGCTGGCGGCAATCTGTTTCCACGCGTTGCGTACCTGGTTTTGTACGACAGCAGGCAGTGGTACATAGTCCAGATCCAGCGCCATCTTGCCACCATCCTGATAGGCCCAGTTGAAGAACTTCAGCGCTTCGCTGCTGCCTTCAACCTTGTCGGTCTTTTGCTGCATCAGGATGAAGGTCGCGCTGGAGATAGGCCAGCTCTCTTTGCCCTGAGCATTGGTCAGAATCAGGTAGAAGCCGGGGGCATTTTTCCAGTCGGCACCGGCGGCTGCCGCGGCAAAGCTCTTGTCGTCTGGCTGGATAAAGCTGCCGGATGCATTTTGTACGGCGGCATGCGGGATCTTGTTGACCTTGGCGTAAGCGTATTCAACATAGCCGACCGAGCCTTTGATGCGGTTAACGTAGTTGGCCACGCCTTCATTGCCTTTACCACCTACGCCGACTTTCCACGCCACCGAAGTGTTGGCACCGATGGCGGATTTCCATGCCGGAGAAACCTTGGACAGATAGTCGGTAAAGACAAAGGTCGTACCCGAACCGTCGGAGCGGCGCACCGGGGTGATTTTCTGGTCAGGTAATGCCACGCCCGGGTTCAGCTTGACGATGACCGGATCGTTCCATTTGCTGACTTTGCCCATATAAATGTCGGCCAGTACCGGGCCGGTCAGCTTCAGCTGACCAGGCTTGATGCCGGGCAGGTTAACGACCGGTACGACGCCGCCGATCACGGTCGGGAACTGTACCAGACCTTTTTTGGCCAGATCTTCCGGCTTGAGTGGCATATCGGATGCGCCAAAGTCTACCGTTTTGGATTCGATCTGCTTGATACCGCCGCCGGAGCCTATCGACTGATAGTTGACGCGGTTGCCTGTCTTGGCTTTGTAAGCCTCTGCCCACTTGGCGTATAGCGGGTAGGGGAAAGTTGCGCCGGCGCCGGTAATGTCGGCAGCAAAGGCTGGCGCAATAAAGGCACCCGTCAGGGTCAGTGTGGCAGCGAGGCGTACGGTATGTTTCATGCTGACTCCGGTTTGTGCGTCAAGAAAGTTTCGATGGGCGCATCGTAGCCTGCTTTCTTTTCAGAAATATTACATTCACTGTCATCAATCGGCGTTGCGGGTTGACGCTCGGCCGTGACCCTCTGAATAATGCGGCACTTGCAAGACATACTGGAGTCGGAAATGGGTACCAAGCTGGTAATCGGTAACTGGAAGATGAACGGGCGGCTGGCCGCTAATGAACAACTGCTGCGTGCCATGCTGTCTATGCCGGCGATTACGCGTAGTGGCGCAGGCATTGCCGCCCCCGCGGCTTATATCGCGCAGATCGCTGCGCTGTGTGAAGGCTCCGGCATTCAGGTTTGTGCCCAGGATGTGAGCCGTTTTGCTGTAGATGGTGCGTATACTGGTGAAGTGTCTGCGGCCATGCTGGCGGATCTGGGCTGTCGCTATGTGCTGATTGGCCACTCCGAGCGGCGCCAGTATTTTGCCGAGGCCGGAGCGTGTCTGGTCGATAAACTGCAGGCGACGCTGGATGCGGGCATGGTGCCGGTGTTCTGCGTGGGCGAGACGCTGGCCGAGCGCGAGGCCGGTGAGTATTTGTCGGTGATTTTTTCCCAGCTTGAAGTTTTGCGCGGCTTTGCCGGCCAGGAGCTGGTTGTGGCTTATGAGCCGGTTTGGGCGATAGGTACGGGAAAAGTCGCGAATATTGAACAAATTAGCGAAATCCACGCTGAAATAAAAAAATGGCTATTGCAAACGCTGGGGGGCACTGATAATATTCGCGTCCTCTACGGCGGCAGCGTCAAGGCAGACAACGCTGAGGTCATCATGGCAGTGCCTGGTGTTGATGGTGCGCTTGTTGGTGGGGCTTCGCTGGATGCTAGTACGTTTGAATTAATTTGCCAGACCGTTGAAAAGTAGATAAAATGGAACTCCTGAAAACACTGATCTGGATTGTAAACCTGCTTTCCGCAGTCTCTATTATCGTTCTTGTGCTGATGCAGCACGGTAAGGGCGCAGACATGGGGGCGGCATTTGGCGGTGGCGGCGGTTCTTCCGGAAGTTTGTTTGGTGCATCGGGTTCATCGAATTTTATGAGTAGAACGACAGCTTTTGCAGCTGTTGTATTCTTCTCTACCTGTCTGGTCTTGTCCTATCTGTCCACTGAGAGACAGAATGACTTGGGCGTGATGGGTCATAGTGTTGAACAGCCTGCTTCGCAAGTCCCGAGCGGTGCGGCTGATAATAATAAAACCGGTCCAGTAGTACCGGAGTAAACCAAGGTTTGTTCAGTGCCGACATGGTGAAATTGGTAGACACGCTATCTTGAGGGGGTAGTGGCCATAGGCTGTGTGAGTTCGAGTCTCACTGTCGGCACCACAATATCTAAAAAACAGGTCACCGGGATTCCGGTGACCTGTTTTTTTTTGGAGCAATAGAAAGGCTTGCCTTTCTTTTTTAGGGGTGTTCGGGAAAATGCTGCAGAATTACTTCCCCATCTTGCTGTTTGTCATTGTCGGCCTTATGGTCGGTGTCGGGCCTATCGTTCTTGGTAAGCTCGTCTCCCCCAATCGGCCCGACCCTGAGAAACTGTCACCATACGAGTGTGGCTTCGAGGCCTTCGAAGACACGCGCATGCGTTTTGATGTGCGTTACTACCTCGTTGCAATTCTCTTTATCTTGTTCGATCTCGAGATCGCTTTCCTATTCCCTTGGGCTGTCGTGCTCAAGGAAATCGGCATGTTCGGTTTTGGCGCCATGCTGGTTTTCCTGGCCATTCTGACGATCGGCTTTATCTATGAATGGAAAAAAGGGGCGCTGGAATGGGAATAGAAGGGATTCTCGAGAAGGGTTTTGTCACCACTACGGCTGACACCCTGATCAACTGGACGCGCACGGGTTCCATGTGGCCGATGACTTTCGGTCTGGCCTGTTGTGCGGTGGAAATGATGCATGCCGGTGCGGCGCGTTACGATCTGGATCGCTTCGGCATCGTATTCCGTCCCAGTCCGCGTCAGTCCGACCTGATGATTGTTGCCGGTACCCTGTGCAACAAAATGGCTCCGGCCCTCAGGAAGGTCTACGACCAGATGGCCGAACCGCGCTGGGTGATTTCCATGGGCTCGTGTGCCAACGGAGGCGGGTATTACCATTACTCGTACTCGGTGGTCCGCGGCTGTGACCGCATCGTGCCTGTCGATGTGTACGTACCGGGCTGCCCGCCAACGGCCGAAGCCTTGCTGTACGGCATCATCCAGCTGCAGAACAAGATCAAACGCACCAATACTATCGCCCGCTGAGGGAGAAGCCATGGCCTCCAAAATGGAAGCGCTCAAATCGAGCGTCGAGAGTCTGCTCGCGCCGCATATTGTGCATAGCACAATTGCATTTGATGAGCTGACTATCGTATGCAAGTCTGATTGCTTGGTCGAAGTCGCGACAAAGTTGCGCGATGCGGCCGAGCTTTCGTTTGAACAATGCATAGACATGTGCGGCATGGATTACAGCACGTACCAGGATAGCCCCTGGGACGGAGCGCGCTTTGCCGCCGTGTATCAGTTGTTGTCGCTCAAGCACAACCAGCGCATTCGTTTGCGCTGTTTTGCCGAGGATGACGACTTCCCCGTCCTGCCTACCTTGACCGGTGTCTGGAGCTGCCTCAACTGGTACGAGCGCGAAGCGTTTGACCTGTTCGGGCTGATGTTTGACCAGCACCCGGATTTGCGCCGCATCCTGACCGACTACGGCTTTGTCGGTCACCCGTTCCGCAAGGATTTCCCGGTGACGGGTTTTGTGGAAATGCGTTACGACGCAAGCCAGCAGCGCGTGATCTATCAGCCGGTCAGCATCGAACCGCGCGAGATCACCCCGCGCATTATTCGCGAGGAGAACTACGGTGGCTGATATCCGCAATTACACGCTGAACTTCGGCCCGCAGCACCCGGCTGCCCACGGCGTATTGCGCCTGGTGCTGGAGCTGGATGGCGAGGTGGTACAGCGTGCCGACCCGCATATCGGCCTGCTGCACCGCGGCACCGAGAAGCTGGCCGAATCCAAGACCTATCTCCAGTCGCTGCCGTATATGGACCGTCTGGATTACGTGTCGATGATGTGCAACGAGCACGCCTATTGCCTAGCGATCGAGAAGCTGACCGGGGTCGACGTACCGCTGCGCGCGCAGTATATCCGCGTGATGTTTGCCGAGATTACCCGCATCCTGAACCACTTGCTATGGATCGGTGCGCACTCGATCGACATCGGCGCGATGACCATGTTCCTGTACGCGTTCCGCGAACGCGAGGATCTGATGGACCTGTACGAGGCGGTGTCCGGTGCGCGTCTGCACGCGGCCTACTTCCGCCCGGGCGGTGTGTATCGTGATCTGCCGGACAGCATGCCGCAGTACACCGCGTCCAAGATCAAGAATGCCCGTGAAGTCGCACGCCTGAACGAAAACCGTCAGGGCACGATGCTGGACTTTATCGAGGACTTCACCCGCCGCTTCCCTGCCTGTATCGACGAGTATGAAACCCTGCTCACCGATAACCGCATCTGGAAGCAGCGTACCGTCGGCATCGGCGTGGTCAGCCCCGAGCGCGCGTTGCAGCTGGGCTTTACCGGCCCGATGCTGCGCGGCTCCGGCGTGGCGTGGGACTTGCGCAAGACCCAGCCTTACGACGTGTATGCCGAGATGGATTTCGACATTCCTGTCGGCAAGACCGGCGACTGCTACGACCGCTATCTGGTGCGGATGGAAGAGTTCCGCCAGTCCAACCGCATCATTGCCCAGTGCGTGCAGTGGCTGAAAGCCAACCCCGGTCCGGTGATTACCGAGAACCACAAGGTGGCACCGCCGTCGCGCGAAGGCATGAAAACCAATATGGAAGAGCTGATCCACCACTTCAAGCTCTTTACCGAAGGCATGCATGTACCCGAGGGTGAAGTCTATGTCGGTACCGAACACCCGAAAGGCGAGTTCGGTATCTATATGGTGTCCGACGGTGCCAACAAGCCGTACCGCTTGAAGATCCGTGCCCCGGGTTACGCGCATATCGCGGGCCTGGACGAAATGGCACGCGGTCACATGATTGCCGACGTGGTCGCGATCATCGGTACGCAGGATATCGTGTTTGGGGAGATTGACCGCTGATGTTGTCCGCAGAATCGCTTGCAAGTATTGACCGCGAGGTTGCCAAGTACCCTGTCGACCAGAAGCGGTCGGCGGTCATGGCTGCGCTGAGGATCGCGCTGACCGAACGTCGCGAACTGGGCCAGACGCCACAGGCGCGCTGTCTGACGCCCGAGGTGATCGAGTATGTGGCGAATTATCTGGAGATTGCTCCGGTTGCCGCATACGAAGTGGCCACTTTCTACAACATGTACGACATGAAGCCGGTGGGCAAGTACAAGATCACCGTCTGCACCAATTTGCCGTGCGCCCTGTCCGGTGGCGTGTCTGCCGCCAAATACCTGTCGGAAAAGCTGGGCATCGCCATCGGCGAAACCACGGCCGACGGCAAGTACACCCTGCTGGAAGGGGAGTGCATGGGTGCATGCGGTGACGCACCGGTCTTGCTGGTGAATAACCACAAGATGTGCAGCCATATGTCGCCCTCAGCGATAGACCAGAAACTGGCGGAGCTCGAATAATGGCGATCTTCAAAAGTGGTGTGATTTTCGAAGGCGTGGACACCCAGGACGCAAATGCCTGGCGTCTGGCCGCCTACGAGGCGCGTGGCGGCTATGTCGCCCTGAAAAATATCCTGCAAGGCGCGATGCCGCAGGACGAGGTGATTGCCGAAGTGAAAAACTCCGGCTTGCGCGGGCGTGGTGGTGCCGGTTTTCCGACCGGCCTGAAGTGGAGCTTCATGCCGCGCAGCTTCCCCGGCGACAAATACGTGGTGTGCAATACCGACGAGGGCGAGCCGGGTACGTTCAAGGATCGCGACATCCTGCGTTACAACCCGCATGCGCTGATCGAAGGCATGATCATCGCCGGTTACGCTATGGGCACCCGCGCCGGTTACAACTACATCCACGGCGAAATCTTCGAAGCCTACGAGCAGTTCGAAGCGGCGCTGGATGAAGCGCGTGCCGCCGGCTTGCTGGGGCAGAACATTCTCGGCAGCGGTTTCAATTTCGAGCTGTATGCGGCGCATGGTTATGGCGCTTATATCTGCGGCGAAGAAACGGCCTTGCTGGAATCGCTGGAAGGCAAAAAAGGCCAGCCGCGCTTCAAGCCGCCGTTCCCGGCGTCCTACGGCCTGTACGGCAAACCGACCACCATCAATAACACCGAATCCTTTGCTTCGGTGCCGTTCATTATCAAGGACGGCGCGCAGAAGTTTCTGGAAGCGGGCAAGCCCAACAATGGCGGCACCAAGCTGTTCTCGGTGTCCGGCCATGTGAACCGTCCGGGCAACTACGAAGTGCCGCTGGGCACGCCGTTTACCGAACTGCTGGAAATGGCCGGCGGCATGCGTGACGGCAAAAAGCTCAAGGCGGTGATTCCGGGCGGCTCGTCCGCACCGGTACTGCCGGCCGAGATCATGCTGGGCGTGACCATGGATTACGACAGTATTTCCAAGGCCGGTTCCATGCTGGGTTCGGGCGCCGTGATCGTGATGAACGAAGACGTATGCATGGTGCGCGCGCTGGAGCGTCTGGCTTACTTCTATCACGAGGAATCGTGCGGACAGTGTACGCCGTGCCGCGAAGGCACCGGCTGGCTGTACCGCATCATCCATCGCATCCTGAATGGCGAAGGCCGTCCGGGAGATCTCGAATTGCTGGATTCCGTTGGCAACAATATGGCTGGCCGCACCATCTGTGCGCTGGCTGATGCCGCCGTGTTCCCGGTCCGCAGCTTCACCAAGCACTTCCGTCATGAGTTCGAGTACCTGATCGAACACGGTAAGCCGCTGGTGGATCACAAATGGTGTTGAGCGATGCTTGAAATCGAAATCGACGGTAAAAAACTGACGGCCCCGCAAGGCAGCACCGTAATGGAAGCTGCCCATTCGATCGGGACGTATATTCCGCACTTCTGCTACCACAAGAAACTGTCCATTGCGGCCAACTGCCGCATGTGTCTGGTCGAGGTGGAAAAGGCGCCCAAGCCGCTGCCGGCTTGCGCCACGCCGGTGACAGACGGCATGAAAATCCATACCCACTCCGATCTGGCGAAAAAAGCCCAGGCCGGGGTGATGGAGTTCTTGCTGATCAACCACCCGCTGGATTGCCCAATCTGCGATCAGGGCGGCGAATGCCAGCTGCAGGACATCGCGGTCGGTTACGGCAACGGTGTTTCGCGCTATCAGGAAGAAAAGCGCGCCGTGCCGGGCAAGGATATGGGCCCGCTGGTCTCGGCCGAAGAAATGAGCCGCTGCATCCACTGCACGCGCTGCGTACGCTTCACCGAAGAAATCGGCGGCTTCCAGGAAATCGGTATGGCCCATCGCGGCGAGTTCTCCGAGATCCTGCCTTTCCTTGGCAAGACGGTGAATTCGGAAATCTCCGGCAACGTGATTGATCTGTGTCCGGTCGGTGCGCTGACTTCCAAGCCTTACCGCTACAGCACCCGCGCCTGGGAGCTGTCGCGCCGCAAGTCGGTCAGCCCGCATGATGGTCTGGGTGCCAACCTGATTGTTCAGGTCAAGCACAATGAAGTGATGCGCGTGCTGCCGCTGGAAAACGAAGAGATCAACGAGTGCTGGCTCGCCGACCGCGACCGCTTCTCCTATCAGGGTCTGAACAGCGACCAGCGCCTAAAGGCGCCGAAGATCAAGTTTGACGGACGCTGGCACGATACCGACTGGGAAACCGCGCTGGCCTATGTGGTCAAGGGTCTGAACGGCGTATCGGCCGATCACGGCAAGGACGCCATCGGCTTTTTGACCAGCCCGCATTCGACCACCGAAGAGCTTTATCTGGCGCAGAAGCTGGCGCGTGCTTTCGGCGTCAACAATATCGACTATCGCAGCGCGCGCAGCGATTTCCGTGCCGATGCGGCCAAGCAGGGCGCCGAGTGGCTGGGTTCGAGCATTGTCGAACTGGCCGCCGCCAAGTCCTTGCTGGTGATCGGCTCGAGCTTGCGCAGCGAACAGCCTTTGCTGGCTTCGCGCATTCGTCAGGCCAGCAAGAAGGGCATGGCGCTCAATATCATCCATGTCGCCGACGATGAACTGCTGATGAACGTCCACGCCAAGCTGATTGCCTCGCCTCTGGCGCTGGTGAATGCGCTGGCGCAGGTGCTCAAGGCGGTCGTGGCGATCAAGGGTGGCGACAGCACGCTGGATCTGGCGCAGGTGGAGGTGTCGGCCCAGGCGCAAGCCATCGCCGACAGCCTGTGTGCCGGTGACAGTGCACGCATCGTGCTGGGCGCGGTTGCCCAGCATCACCCTGCTTACAGCGAACTGCTGGCACTGACGCAGGAAATCGCCCGCGTAAGCGGTGCCGGTTTCGGTGTCTTGTCCGAAGCGGCCAATAGCGTGGGGGCGGAACTGGTTGGTGCATGGGCGCAAGGCGGCATGAGCGCCGGCGAGATGATCGCCTCGCCACGCAAGGCCTATGTCCTGCTGAATACCGAGCCCGAGTTCGACGGCTACAACAGCGCCGCCAGCGTGGCGGCGATGAAGCAGGCGGCGACCGTGATCGCGCTGACTGCCTACCAGAGCGAAGGCTTGCTCGACTACGCCGACGTGCTGCTGCCGGTGGCACCGTTCTCCGAAACGGCCGGCTCTTTCGTCAATATGGAAGGCCGTCTGCAGGCATTCAACGGCGTGACCAAGCCGCAAGGCGAGGCGCGTCCGGCGTGGAAGGTGTTGCGTGTACTGGGCAATATGCTGAGCCTCGACGGTTTTAGCTTTAACAGCGCCGAAGAAGTCCGCAGCGAACTGTTGGCCAAGGGCGATATCGCCCAGCGTCTGAACAACAGCCTAAGCAGCATCGCCGCCAATACTGCCGCCAAGACCGGTGTGGTGCGGGTGGGTGAAGTGCCGGTTTACAGCACGGATGCCATCTGCCGTCATGCGCCTGCCTTGCAGGCCACTGCACTGGCCGCTGCGCCGGTTGCGCGCGTCGCGGCCGATGTCTTTGCCGCGGCCGCTTTGGCCGAGGGCGAGCTGGCGCTGGTGACGCAGGGCGGCGCGACGCTGCGTGTGCCTGCGCACCTGGATGCCGGCTTGCCGGCCGGTGTGGTGCGTCTGGCGGTGGCGCGTGCCGAAACAGCGATGCTGGGCGGCATGTTCGACAGCATTCAAATCGAGCGGGGGTAAGCCATGGAATTCATTCAAGGATTGCTGGGTGAGCAAGCCGGGCTGGTGGTCTGGACCCTGCTCAAGATCGTTGCCATTGTGGCGCCGATGATGCTGGCGGTGGCGTACCTGACGCTGGCCGAGCGCAAGGTGATCGGCTATATGCAGCTGCGTATCGGCCCGAACCGGGTCGGTCCTTACGGCCTGCTGCAACCGATTGCCGACGGCGTGAAGCTCTTGCTGAAAGAGATCATCCTGCCTGCCAAGTCGAACAAGGCGCTGTTCATTATCGGCCCCATCCTGTCGATCGCACCGGCTCTGGCTGCGTGGGCGGTGGTGCCGTTTACCGACACGCTGGTGCTGGCCAATATTGATGCCTCGCTGCTGTACATCATGGCGGTGACGTCGATGGGTGTGTACGGCGTGATCATCGCCGGCTGGGCGGCCAACTCCAAGTACTCCTTCCTTGGCGCCATGCGCTCGGCGGCACAGATCGTGTCCTACGAGATTGCCATGGGTTTTGCCCTGGTGACGGTGCTGATGGTGTCGGGCAGCCTCAACCTGGTCGAGATCGTCAACCAGCAAGGGCGGGGCATGGGCGGCGGTTCCATTTTGTCGTGGAACTTGATTCCGCTGTTTCCGATGTTCATCGTCTACCTGATTGCCGGTGTAGCCGAAACCAACCGTGCACCGTTTGACGTGGCCGAAGGCGAATCGGAAATCGTGGCCGGCTTCCATGTCGAGTACTCGGGCATGGCCTTCGCGGTGTTCTTCCTGGCCGAATACGCCAATATGATCCTGATTGCGGCACTGACTTCGCTGATGTTCCTGGGTGGCTGGTTGTCGCCATTCCCGGCTTCGTGGGGCTTGCTGGGTGCGTCCGGCTTTATCTGGCTGGCGCTGAAGATCAGCCTGGTGCTGTTCTGCTTCTTGTGGTTCCGCGCGACCTTCCCGCGCTACCGCTACGACCAGATCATGCGCCTGGGCTGGAAAGTCTTCATTCCGGTGACGCTGGTATGGGTGGTCGTGGTCGGCGCGTGGATGATGAGCCCGCTGTCCTTGTGGCAATAAGGTCGGGGACCGGAGAAACAATATGAATAAATTTTTCAAGACCTTCTTCCTCTTGGAGCTGCTCAAGGGCCTGTCGGTGACGCTGCGCTATTTCTTTGCGCGCAAGATCACCGTGCAGTTCCCGGAAGAGAAGACGCCGATGTCGCCGCGTTTTCGCGGCCTGCACGCCCAGCGCCGCTACGCCAATGGCGAAGAGCGTTGTATCGCGTGCAAGCTGTGCGAGGCGGTATGCCCGGCGATGGCGATCACCATCGAGTCGGAACAGCGTGATGACGGCACCCGCCGCACCAGCCGTTACGACATCGATCTGACCAAGTGCATCTTCTGCGGTTTTTGTGAAGAAGCGTGTCCGGTCGACGCCATCGTCGAGACGCATATCTTCGAATACCACGGAGAGAAGCGCGGCGACCTGTATTACACCAAGCCGATGTTGCTGGCAGTAGGCGATAAGTACGAAGCCGAAATTGCCAAGAACAAGGCCGCCGACGCCAAGTATCGCTAAGGGGGGAACATGAGCTTTCCATTGATAGTTTTTTACGTACTCTCGGCGATTTTGCTGTTCTCGGCCTTTAAGGTCGTGACCGCCAAGAACCCGGTGCATGCCGCACTGTGGCTGGTGCTGGCCTTCTTTACTTCGTCCGGTCACTGGTTGTTGCTGCAGGCCGAGTTTCTGGCCATCGCGCTGGTACTGGTTTACGTCGGCGCGGTGATGGTGCTGTTCCTGTTCGTGGTGATGATGCTGGACATCAACATCGAGAAGATGCGCGCCGGCTTCTGGCAGCACTTCCCGCTGGCGGCGACCGTGGGCCTGATTATGGTGGCCGAGATGGTGCTGATTCTGGCCAGCCCGCAAGCGCATCTGGCCGGCTACGAAGCGGCTGCGCCGCTGGCGGCCGATGCCAGCAACGTCAAGGCGCTGGGCCTGCAGATCTACACCACCTATCTGATGCCGTTTGAGCTGGCGGCCGTGCTGTTGCTGCTGGCGATTGTGGCGGCGATTGCGCTGACCCAGCGCGAGCGCAAGGACGGCAAGTATGTCGACCCGGCCATGCAGGTCGAGGTGAAGGCTGCTGACCGCCTGAGCATTGTGAAAATGGCCGCCGTACGCGACGAGCCGGTGATAAACGAAACCAACGAGCCGCAGGCTTGAGCCCGCAAGAAAGGAAAGCAAAGTGCTGACTCTGACACACTTTCTCGTGCTGGCTGCCGTGCTGTTTTCCATCAGCGTGATGGGGATTTTCCTCAACCGCAAGAACGTGATCGTTCTTTTGATGGCAATCGAGCTGATGCTGCTGGCCGTGAATTTCAACTTCATCGCCTTTTCGCACTACCTCTCCGATACGGCGGGGCAGATCTTCGTGTTCTTCATCCTGACGGTGGCCGCAGCCGAGTCTGCTATCGGCCTTGCCATCCTGGTCGTGCTGTTCCGCAACCAGGGCACCATCAACGTTGAAGACCTGGATAGCCTCAAAGGCTAAGCAGATACCAACAAACGAGAAGCCAGAAAATGGATATGAAGAGCTTATACCTGCTGATTGCCCTCTCGCCGCTGGCGGGGGCCATCATTGCAGGCTTGTTTGGCTGGGCGATAGGACGCCGCGCCGCACACGTCGTGACCATCGCGGGTGTGGCGGTTTCGGCCGTCCTCTCGCTCAAGGTGCTCTACGGTTTTCTTAACGGTGGAGCAGTCTTTAACGAAACGGTTTACACCTGGCTGACCGTCGGCGGCATGGAGTTCTCCGTCGGCTTCCTGGTCGACAGCCTGACCGCGCTGATGCTGGTGGTGGTGACTTCGGTGTCGCTGATGGTGCATATCTACACCATCGGTTATATGTCAGAAGATCCGGGCTACCAGCGTTTCTTCAGCTACATCTCCTTGTTTACCTTCTCCATGCTGATGCTGGTGATGAGTAACAACTTCGTGCAGCTGTTCTTCGGTTGGGAAGCGGTGGGCCTGGTGTCCTACCTGCTGATCGGTTTTTGGTTCAAGCGCCCGACGGCGACTTACGCCAACCTCAAGGCCTTCCTGGTCAACCGCGTGGGTGACTTCGGTTTCCTGCTGGGTATCGGCCTGGTGCTGGCGCATTTTGGCGGCTCGCTCAACTACGCCGACGTATTTGCCGCCTTGCCAGAGGTGAAAGACCAGACCATCCAGATCATCCCGGGTGTGGATTGGTCGCTGATGACCGTGACCTGCATCTTGCTGTTTGTCGGCGCGATGGGTAAGTCGGCCCAGTTCCCGCTGCATGTCTGGCTGCCGGACTCGATGGAAGGCCCGACGCCGATCTCGGCGCTGATCCACGCGGCAACCATGGTGACCGCCGGTATCTTTATGGTGTCGCGCATGAGCCCGATGTTCGAGCTGTCGGACACCGCGCTGAACTTCGTGATGATCACCGGTTCGATTACCGCGCTGTTTATGGGCTTTTTGGGCATCGTGCAAAACGACATCAAGCGTGTGGTGGCTTACTCCACGCTGTCGCAGCTGGGTTATATGACCGTGGCGCTGGGCGCTTCGGCCTACTCGGTGGCCATGTTCCATGTGATGACCCATGCCTTCTTCAAGGCGCTGCTGTTCCTTGCCGCCGGTTCGGTCATTATCGGCATGCACCACGAGCAGGACATGCGCAAGATGGGCGGCCTGCGCAAATACATGCCTATCACCTGGATCACCAGCTTGCTGGGTAGCCTGGCGCTGATCGGCACGCCGTTCTTCTCCGGCTTCTACTCCAAGGATTCCATTATCCTGGCAGTCGAGCATAGCAATCTGGCCGCTTCCGGTTTCGCCACCTTCGCGGTACTGGCCGGCGTATTCGTCACGGCGTTCTACAGCTTCCGCATGTACTTCCTGGTGTTCCACGGCAAGGAGCGCTGGATGGATGCGGCGCACCCGGTCAACCATCATGGCGACCATGCCGACGAAGAGCCGGATCACGACCACCACCACGGTCTGGGCCCGAATGACAAGCCGCACGAAAGCCCATGGGTGGTGACCCTGCCGCTGGTGCTGCTGGCGATTCCTTCGGTGATCATCGGTTACTTTGCGGTTGGCCCGCTGGTTGGCGGCGACTTCTTCAACGGCGTGATCTTCACCAATCTGGCTGCGCATCCGGGCCTGGCTGCTGTCGTGCCACATGCCGAGCACGCCTTTGAAATGGGCATGCACGCCTTTGTGACGCTGCCGTTCTGGCTGGCGCTGTCCGGTGTGGTGACGGCCTGGGTGTTCTATATGAAGGCGCCACAGATTCCGGCGGCCATCAAGAAGACTTTTGCACCGGTGAATACCCTGCTGGAAAACAAGTACTACCTGGACGAGATCTACTTTGCCGTGTTTGCCAAGGGCAGCCGCGCCTTGGGGACCTTCTTCTGGAAGATCTGCGACATGCTCTTGATCGACGGACTGATCGTCAATGGTTCGGCCAAGCTGGTGGCTTCGTTCTCGCGTGTGGTGCGCCGCCTGCAGACCGGTTTTATCTACAGCTACGCCACCACCATGATTGTCGGTGTACTGGCCCTGATCACCATCTGGTTCTCGCAACTCATCTTCGGATGAGCGCGCTGTCCGGGATTGAAATAACAAATAGGTTTTGACTATGTTATCTAATCTGTTAAGTCTGGTGATCTGGGTGCCTATCGCCGCCGGCTTGCTGGTTCTGGCTACCGGGGGGGATCAGCGTGCTGTTCTCGCCCGCTGGCTGGCGCTGGCGGGCGCGGCGCTGGGTTTCCTGGTGTCACTGCCGCTGTTCCTGAATTTCGACGTGCTCAATGCGGGCATGCAGTTCGAAGAGATGCGCCCATGGATTGCGGCGCTCAATATCAACTACCACCTGGGCGTGGACGGCATCTCGATGCTGTTTATCGTGCTCAACAGCTTTATCACCCTGATGGTGATCCTGGCCGGCTGGGAAGTGATCCAGAAACGCGTGGCGCAGTATATGGCCGCCTTCCTGATCATGTCCGGCCTGATCAACGGCGCTTTTGCCGCGCTGGACGCAATTCTGTTTTACGTGTTCTTCGAGGCGATGCTGATCCCGATGTATCTGATCATCGGTGTCTGGGGTGGCCCGCGCCGCGTGTATGCGTCGATCAAGTTCTTCCTGTACACGCTGTTAGGTTCGCTGTTGATGCTGGTCGCGTTCATCTACCTGTATTTCGCCGCCGGCAAGACCTTCTCCATCCTGGCTTTCCAGGATCTGATGGCCATCCCGCTGCATGTGCAGATCCTGCTGTTTATCGCCTTCTTTATGTCGTTTGCGGTGAAGGTGCCGATGTGGCCGGTGCATACCTGGCTGCCGGACGCGCACGTCGAGGCGCCAACCGGCGGCTCCATGGTGCTGGCTGCCATCACCCTGAAGATCGGTGCTTACGGCTTCCTGCGTTTTGCCCTGCCTATCCTGCCGGATGCTTCGCGTGAACTGGCGCCCATCATCGTCGGCCTGTCGCTGGTGGCGGTGGTGTATATCGGCCTGGTGGCACTGGTGCAGACCGATATGAAAAAGCTGGTGGCCTACTCGTCGATCTCGCATATGGGCTTCGTGACCCTGGGCTTCTTCCTGTTTGCCGGCAACGAGCTGAATGTGTGGGCGGTAGAAGGCGCGATTGTGCAGATGGTCAGCCACGGCTTTGTTTCGGCCGCGATGTTCTTCTGTATCGGCGTGATGTACGACCGCGTGCATAGCCGCAATATCGCCGACTACGGTGGTGTCGCCAACAAGATGCCTATCTTCGCCGCCTTTATGGTGCTGTTCGCCATGGCCAACTCCGGCCTGCCGGCGACCTCGGGCTTTGTCGGTGAATTCATGGTGATCATGGGTGCGGTGCAGGTGAACTTCTGGGTCGCTGCACTGGCATCGCTGACGCTGATCTTCGGCGCGGCGTATACCCTGTGGATGGTCAAGCGCGTGATCTTCGGCGAGGTGGCTAACCACCATGTGGAAGAGCTCAAGGACGTGAACAAGCGCGAGTTCCTGGTGCTGGCGGTGCTGGCGCTGACCGTGCTGGGCATGGGCCTGTATCCGCAAGCCTTCGTCGACAAGATGCACCTGTCGGTGAATGACCTGATCGCGCATGTTGCGCAAAGCAAGCTGTAAGGCCACAAGGAAAACGTAATGAATTGGGCTGATCTTAATCTGATGCCGGCATTGCCCGAGATCTTCCTGCTCGCGGCGCTGTCGTTCATCCTCGTACTCGACCTTTTCATCCCGGATGAAAAGCGCGATGTCACCTATGGCTTGTCGCTGCTGACCCTGGCGGGTTGCGCGGCGCTGCAGCTGGCGACTTTCGAGCCGTTTGCCACCACCACCTTCTCCGGCATGTTCATCGATGACCCGATGGCCGACATCATCAAGGTCGCGATGTATGGCGTGACAGCGGCGGTGCTGGTGTATACCCGCCAGTATGTGGCCGATCGCGACATGTTCCGCGGCGAGTACTACACCCTGTCGCTGTTCGCACTCTTGGGCATGAACGTGATGGTGTCGTCCTCGCATTTCCTGACGCTGTATATCGGTCTGGAACTGTTGTCGCTGGCACTGTATGCGCTGATCGCGCTGCGCCGTGATTCGGCGGCCGGTACCGAAGCAGCGATGAAGTACTTTGTGCTGGGTGCGCTGGCTTCGGGCATGCTGCTGTACGGCATGTCCATGGTGTACGGTGCGACCGGCTCGCTGTCTATCAGCGAAATCGCGGCGGCGATTGCCTCCGGCCACAGCAATGCGGTGCTCTTGGTATTCGGTCTGGTGTTCCTGGTGGCCGGCTTGGCGTTCAAGCTGGGCGCCGTGCCTTTCCATATGTGGGTGCCTGACGTTTACCAGGGCTCGCCGACTGCCGTGACGCTGATGCTGGGTGCTGCACCCAAGCTGGCGGCCTTCGTGTTCATCATCCGCATTCTGGTGCAGGGCATGGGCGAATTGTCCGGTGACTGGCAGGGCATGCTGGTGCTGATCGCCGCGCTGTCGATGATGATCGGTAACGTTGCCGCCATCGCACAGACCAATATCAAGCGCATGCTGGCCTACTCGACCATCTCGCACATGGGCTTTTTGCTCTTGGGCTTGCTGGCCGCCAATGAACAGGGCTACGCCTCGGCCATGTTCTATGCCATGGTCTATGTACTGACCACGCTGGCCGGCTTCGGTGTGTTGCTGGCGCTGTCGCATGCCGGTTTTGAATGCGAGAAGCTGGAAGACCTGAAAGGCCTGAACCAGCGCAATAGCTGGTACGCCTTCCTGATGCTGCTGGTGATGTTCTCCATGGCGGGTATTCCGCCACTGGCCGGCTTCTATGCCAAGTTTGCCGTGATCAAGTCGGTCGTCGATTTGGGTGCGGTCAATATGGGCTTCGGCATGGTGAGCGCGCTTTATCTGGCGGTGTTTGCGGTGATGATGTCGCTGATTGGCGCCTTCTACTATCTGCGCGTCGTGAAGAATATGTATTTTGACGACAAACAGAGCGATGCACCGATTGTGGTGCGCGGCGAAATGAAGGTTTTGCTGTCGGTCAATGCGCTGGCTTTGCTGGTGCTGGGTGTGTTGCCGCAGGGTTTGATTGAACTTTGTATCGAAGCCATGCGTCAATCACTGGCCGTTCTGTAAAAGCTGCGTCTTAAAAACCGGACGGGCGTGTTGCGAAGCTGCGCAACACGCCCGTTTTTATTGAAGTGACAGGAAATAAAATGGAATCCAGCGTCATCGTCCTGCTCGTGCTCGCCCTGGTCGCGGCCAACCTGCCGTTTATTCTGCCGCGCATCGCCGGTGTCTTTGCCGTCAAACGCAAACACTTTGGCTGGCAATTTCTGGAGTTTCTGGTGTTGTATGTGCTGGTCGGCCTGCTGGCTCGGCTGCTGGAAGCGCAGCAGATGCCGGTACATGCACAAAACTGGCAGTTTTACGTCACCACGCTGGCCCTATTCGCGGTATTCGCCTTCCCCGGCTTCGTCGCCTGCTACTTCTGGCGCGGCGCCCGCCGATAAAGTAATGGACTCGTCTTGCCCTCACCCCAACCCTCTCCCGCCAGCGGGAGAGGGTGCCTGTCTCCACAGCCGTTGTTGCTGCTAATTTCTTCTCCCGCCTGCGGGAGAAGCTGGCGGGCAGCGCCGAATCAGCCTCGCCGTCCTCGATATTCCTTCTCCCGCCTGCGGGAGAAGGTGGCGGGCAGCGCCGAATCAGCCTCGATATTCCTTCTCCCGCTTGTGGGAGAATGTGGCGGGCAGCGCCGAACCAGCCTCGATATTCCTTCTCCCGCTTGTGGGAGAATGTGGCGGGCAGCGCCGAGCCAGCCTCGATATTCCTTCTCCCGCTTGCGGGAGAAGGTGGCGGGCAGCGCCGAATCAGCCTCGCCGTACTCGATATTCCTTCTCCTGCTTGCGGGAGAAGGTGGCGCGCAGCGCCGGATGAGGGCATGCCGGATGAGGGCTCATCCTTGCCTTAGCGCGTATAGAACGATGCCTCACCCTCGGGACGGGTCTTGAAGCGCTTGTGCAGCCAGAAATACTGTTCAGGTGCTTCGAGTATGCGCTGTTCCAGAAACTCGTTCATGCGCCGGGTATCGGCTTCCAGATCGTTGCTGGGGAAGTTGTCCCAGGCCGGGTAAAAGGTCAGCGTGACTCCATGCCGGGTACGCACCGGAATCGCCGGTACGATCTTCGCCTTGGCCAGCCCTGCAATGCGCGACAAACCTGGTACGGTGGCGGTTTGCACGCCGAAAAAAGGTACAAAAATGGAGTCGCGCCGGCCGAAGTCCTGATCGGGCAGATAGAGGAAGGGCGCATGCTCTTTGCGCATGGCCTTGATAATGGCGCGCAGGCTTTCCTGGCGCGACACGATAAAGGCATTGTCGAAGCGGTTGCGTCCGGCGTACACCTTGGCATCCATCGCCTTGTTCTTCTGGTGCGAGTAGACGCTGACCAGCGGCACTTCCAGATTCAGCCTTAATGCGGCCAGTTCGAAGCCGACAAAGTGTGGATAGAACAAGATCACATCTTCGCCCGCATTCCTGATATCGGTCAGATGGTGCAGGTCTTTTAGCGTTACCAATTGCTTGATGCGCTTGGGGCTGCTCCACCAGCAAATGCCGTATTCCAGCACCAGTTGCAGCATATGGCCGAAATGGCGGCGCAGCATGCGTACGCGCTCGGCCTGTTTCATGGCGGGAAAACACAGGCGCAAATTGGTGAGGCCTATGCGGCGGCGCTCGCCGGCCAAAAAATAGGCCACGGCGCCCAGTACCTGTGCCAGTCGTGAAATCAGGCAAACAGGCGACAGGCGAATCAGCCAGAGTAGGGCAAAAGCAATCTTCATGGAGTCGGGTTTTCCGTGTGTGGCCCGCTGGCGCCGGCCGGTGTTTTGTAACGGTTGTAGCTCCACAGATACTGGGTGGGGCAGCGGCGTATCAAGCTTTCTACTGCACGATTCATCCGTGCTGCATCCTCGGTCTTGTCGCCGTCAAATGCTTCGGCTAGCGGGCTGATATGCACGGTAAAGCCTTGCCCTTTGGGCAGGCGCTCTCCATAAAACATCAGGGTCGTGACTTTCGCCATGCGTGCCAGACGCGGCACCAGCGTCATGGTATAGGCCGGGCGGCCGAAAAATGGCGCCCAGACTCCATCGCCGCTACCGGGTACCTGATCCGGCAAAATAATGGTCGCCTCGCCGTTTTTCAATGCTTTCATCACCAAGCGCACCCCGGCCGGAGTCGCCGGTGCCGTTTTGGCGCCATCCCGCATGCGTCCGGCCTGCATCACCGGCTCCAGCCAGGCAAGCTTGGGCGGACGGTACATGGCTGTCAGCGGAAATGGCAGGCGCGAGCTGATGTAGCGCCCGGCTATATCGTAGGCGCCCAGATGGGGGGTGACAAAGATAATGCCATGGCCCTCGGCCAGTGCCTGTTCGACATGCTCCCAGCCATCGCAGGACTTGATTTGCGCGCAGATGTCAGCCGAATCACGTGTCCAGGCAATGGCCAGTTCCAGCGTGCCTTTTCCAGTTTCGGAAACACTTTTTTTGACATATTCTTGATAAACCTGATAATTGCGGCAAATACCACTTTTTTTCAGGTTTTCCTTGATCCTCGCTGCATATTGCGGGGAGGTATGGTAGACAATCCGGCCCAGTAACGCACCGAGTGCCTGTAGCCAGCGTAGCGGCAGACGGGCAAGGGCGGCGAGCAGGATTTGAGCGAGTCGGGACATGGTCGTCCTAGCGTTCGGGTCAAAACGGGTCATTCTACCATCAACGTGAAGCCTTCTCTTTGGGAACCATCCATGAGCGAATATCTCTTTACTTCCGAATCCGTATCCGAAGGCCATCCAGACAAGGTTGCCGACCAGATCTCCGATGCCATCCTTGATGCGATTTTCCGTGAAGATCCCAAGGCACGCGTTGCAGCCGAAACGCTGGTCAACACCGGCCTCGTCGTGCTGGCCGGTGAAATCACCACTCACGCTAATGTCGACTATATCAAGGTCGCGCGCGAAACCATCAAGCGCATCGGTTACGACGACTCGGAACTGGGCTTCGATCACCGCGGCTGCGCGGTGCTGGTCGCTTACGACAAGCAGTCTCCCGATATCGCCCAGGGCGTGAACGAAGGCGAGGGCATGGATCTGGATCAAGGCGCTGGCGACCAGGGCCTGATGTTCGGCTATGCCTGCGACGAAACCCCGACCCTGATGCCGTTCCCGATCTACTACGCGCACCGTCTGGTCCAGCGCCAGGCCGAACTCAGGAAGGATGGCCGCCTGCCATGGCTGCGCCCGGATGCGAAATCGCAGATCACTTGCGTGTATGACTCCGCTACCGGCCTGCCCAAATCCATCGATACCGTGGTGCTGTCCACCCAGCATAGCCCGGACATCGACCACAAGACGCTGACCGAAGCCATTATCGAAGACGTGATCAAGCCGGTGCTGCCGCCAGACATGATCACCGCCGCCACCCGTTATCTGGTCAACCCGACCGGGCGCTTTGTCATCGGCGGCCCGATGGGCGATTGCGGCCTGACCGGGCGCAAGATCATCGTCGATACCTATGGCGGCGCTGCGCCGCATGGCGGCGGAGCCTTCTCCGGCAAGGATCCGTCCAAGGTTGACCGTTCGGCCGCTTACGCCGGGCGCTATGTGGCCAAGAACATCGTCGCCGCCGGCCTTGCGCGCCAGTGCCAGATCCAGGTTTCCTACGCCATCGGCGTGGCACAGCCGACTTCGATCGCGGTCGATACCTTCGGCACCAACACCATCCCGAACGAACGCATTGTCGAGCTGGTCAAGCGCCACTTCGACCTGCGCCCGAAGGGCATTGTGCAGATGCTCGACCTGTTGCGCCCGATCTACACCAAGACCGCCGCCTACGGCCACTTCGGCCGCGAAGAGCCCGAGTTCACCTGGGAGCGCACCGACAAGGTCGAAGCGCTGCGCGCTGACGCCGGCTTGTAAGCCTTAGCGTTTGTTGGCAGGTATTTTCTCTGCGTATCAGAACGGACTACTTTTGTAGTCCGTTTTTTGCATTCGGCATTTTAAAATGCCATGGATTTATTTTTTGGCTATAATCTGTCCATTCCGGGGAGTGCTGCAAGGTTTTCCCCCAGGCCCGGATCGCTTCAACCGCACTCACCTATGCAACCCGTGCCGGGCACGGGATGTCGGGTGAGCCGCATCCCTCCCGGCCTTCGTGAAGGACTACACGATGGCTGAATTCAACGATTACCTCGTCGCCGACATCAATCTCTCGCAGTGGGGCCGCAAAGAGCTGGCGATTGCCGAGACCGAGATGCCCGGCCTGATGGCGCTGCGCGAAGAGTACAAGCACAGCCAGCCGCTGCGCGGTGCACGCATTGCCGGCAGCTTGCATATGACCATCCAGACCGGCGTGCTGATCGAGACACTGGTGGCACTGGGTGCAGATGTGCGCTGGGCCTCGTGCAATATCTTTTCGACCCAGGATCATGCCGCCGCCGCGATTGCCGCCGCCGGCATTCCGGTGTTCGCGTTCAAGGGCGAGAGTCTGGACGAGTACTGGGAGTACTCGCACCGCATCTTCGAATGGCCGGAAGGCGAGCCGGCCAATATGATTCTGGACGATGGCGGCGATGCGACCCTGCTCCTGATGCTGGGTAGCCGTGCCGAGCGCGATATCGGCGTGGTGGGTCACCCGTCCAACGAGGAAGAAACCGCGCTGTTCGCGTCCATCAAGCAGCATCTGGCACTGGATCCGCACTGGTACTCCAAGCGTCTGGCGCATATCAAGGGCGTGACCGAGGAAACCACCACCGGCGTGCATCGCCTGTATCAGATGCAAAAGGATGGCCAGCTGCCGTTCCCGGCATTCAACGTCAATGACTCGGTGACCAA
Organism: Craterilacuibacter sp. RT1T; assembly: GCF_023502145.1. Lineage (GTDB taxonomy): Bacteria > Pseudomonadota > Gammaproteobacteria > Burkholderiales > Chromobacteriaceae > Craterilacuibacter. Next base: position 92,604 of record NZ_JAMFLI010000001.1, read on the forward strand.
GTCCAAGTTCGATAACCTGTACGGCTGCCGCGAATCGCTGGTTGACGGCATCAAGCGCGCGACCGACGTGATGATCGCCGGCAAGGTGGCGGTGGTGCTGGGCTATGGCGATGTGGGCAAGGGCTGCGCGCAATCCCTGCGCGGCTTGGGCGCTACGGTATGGGTGACCGAGATCGATCCGATTTGCGCGCTGCAGGCGGCGATGGAAGGCTACCGCGTGGTGCGTATGAACGAGGTGGCCGGCGAAGCCGACATCTTCGTAACCACGACCGGCAACGTCGGCGTGATCACGCACGCGCATATGCAGAAGATGCGCAACAACGCCATCGTGTGCAATATCGGTCACTTCGACTCCGAAATCGAAGTCGCCAGCCTGCGCCAGTACCAGTGGGACAATATCAAGCCGCAGGTCGACCACATCATCTTCCCCGACGGCAAACGCATCATCCTGTTGGCCGAAGGCCGTCTGGTGAATCTGGGCTGCGGTACCGGCCACCCGTCGTTCGTGATGTCCAACAGCTTCACCAATCAGGTGCTGGCACAGATCGAGATCTTCTGCAACGGCGCAAAATATGGCCGCGAAGTGTATGTGCTGCCCAAGCATCTAGACGAGAAAGTCGCCCGTCTGCATCTGGCACGCATTGGTGCGCACCTGACCGAGCTGTCCGACGAGCAGGCTGCGTATATCAGCGTGCCCAAGGATGGTCCGTACAAGCCGGCGCACTACCGCTACTAAGCGTTAAGCGGTAGCCCGTCATGCCGCCAAGAGCAGCCGGGCTACCACCTTGCAGTCGACAAGGGGAAACCATGAACAAGCGCAATTTCAGTTTCGAGTTTTTTCCGCCCAAGACGGATGAGGGCATGGCCAAGCTGCGCAATACCCGCGCCCAGCTGGCTCAATTCAAGCCCGAATTTTTTTCGGTGACTTTTGGTGCCGGTGGCACGACGCGCGAGGGCACTCTGGCGGCAGTACAGGATATCCGTAATGCCGGCCTGGCCGCTGCGCCACATTTGTCCTGCATCGGCTCGACCCGGGACAATATCCGCGCGGTTTTGAACGAATACCGTGAACATGGCATCCGCCATATTGTCGCGCTGCGCGGCGATATGCCTTCGGGCATGGTCGAGGCTGGCGAGTTCCGTTACGCCAACGAGCTGGTGAGCTTTATCCGTGCCGAGCATGGCGCGCATTTCCATATCGAAGTGGCCGCCTATCCCGAGTTTCATCCGCAGGCACGTTCGGCGGAAGAGGATATGGCCAACTTTGTGCGCAAGGTCGAGGCGGGTGCCGATTCGGCCATGACCCAGTATTTCTTCAATGCCGATGCCTACTTCCGCTTTGTGGACGAAGTGCAGGCGCGCGGCATTAGCATTCCTGTGGTGCCGGGCATTATGCCTATTTCCAATTTCGGCCAGTTGGTGCGCTTTTCCGATATGTGTGGCGCAGAAGTGCCGCGCTGGCTGCGTCTGCGGATGCAGGCCTATATGGACGACAGCGCATCGATACGGGCGCTGGGGCTGGATGTGGTGACCGAGCTATGCGACCGGCTACTCAGTAACGGCGCGCCGGGCCTGCATTTTTATACGCTGAATCAGGCGGGGCTGGTGTCCACCATCTGGCAGCGTCTGGGTTTGTAGCGCGGCCATGCCATAGTAAAAGGCGCACCGGTTTTGGCCGCTGCGCCTTTTTTCGTCAGGGGACCGTATGCGAAGCTTGTGTGCAGGGGAGGTCAGCTTGTGCCGGCGCCTGTTTGGCGATGCGCTGAATTACCATCTGGTGCGCGTGCATGGCCGGCCTTATCTGCCATGGCAGGGCGCGCGCGCAATGGCGTCGAACGGGCAGCTTTATCTGCCTGCGTGTAGCGGGCTGTATGCCGATGATTACTCGCAGGAGGGAGCCGCACTACAGCTCTTGTTCGTGCACGAGATGACGCATGTCTGGCAATACCAGCGCGGTTACCGTCTGCGTCTGGCTGCCTTGTGTCTGCTGGCGCAAGGCGGCTATGGCTGGCGAGATGCTTACGCCTATCCGCAGCGGCCGGGTGCCGAATTCCGGGACTTTAATTTCGAGCAGCAAGCTGAACTGGTGTCGCACTACCATGGCGCGGCGCTATTGGGCTTGCCCGCCTTGCTGCCGCGCCTGCCATGGCTACAGATGGTGTTGCAGGGCTTTCTGGCCGATGCGGGCGACAGACGCTTATTGCCGCTCTCCCGGCGCTTGGTGACGTAAAAAAGGGGCCATAGGCCCCTGGGTCAGGATTTGTCTTCGCTGGAAGACTTTTCGCCTATCTTGCCTTCTTGCCCGGTGAGCAGATTGACAAGGTTGGACTTGTGGCGGTGAACCACCAGAATGGCAATGATGATGCAGGTGCCGAAAAACGGGCTTTGCGGGCCGATGATGAAGTAGGCGAAGACCGGTGCCAGTACGCAGGCCGTCAGCGCCGACAGTGACGAAATCTTGACGACCAGCGCCATAAACAGCCAGGTGGCGATGGCCGCCATTGCCAGCCACAGATTAAAGCCGAACAGCACGCCCACGGCAGTGGCGACACCCTTGCCGCCTTTGAAGCCGAAAAATATCGGCCACATATGGCCAACCAGTACCGCCAGCGCGACCATGGAAACTTCACGCGGTCCCAGACCGTAGCGTGGTGCCAGCCATGCGGCCAGTGCAACGGCCACCCAGCCTTTGATGCCGTCGCCCAGCAGGGTCAGGACGGCGGCCAGTTTCTTGCCCGAGCGCAGTACATTGGTGGCGCCAGGGTTGCCGGAGCCATAGCTTCTGGGGTCGGCCATGCCCATGGCGCGGCTGACGATCACGGCAAACGAGAGCGAGCCTATCAGATAGGCGACGGCGATGAAGGCAAAGGCTGTCGTGGTCATGGTTAATACACTAGAATGCGGGGTTTGGATTTTACGGTATCGAGCGGCATTTCCCAACGCCGTCAGCACAGATGGACATTATTTTTCTGCGAGAAGTGCGCGCGGCGACCCTGATCGGCGTGTATGACTGGGAGCGCGAAGCGCCCCAGACCCTTGAGATCGATCTGGATATCGGCATTCCGAGCGAAGTGCCGTGCCACAGTGACGATATTGTCGATACCATTCATTACGGTGAGGTGGTGGAGCGCGTGCGGGCATCGCTGGCCGAGCAGCATTTTTTGCTGATCGAGGCGCTGGCCGAACATATCGCCCATCTGATTCGTAGCGAGTTTGGCGCGGCTTGGGTGCGGGTGTCGATCACCAAGCCCGGTATCCTGCCCGAGGTGGCCAAGGTTGGGGTGACCATAGAGCGTGGTCAGCGCCCGCGCTGAAAAAAGATAGCCCCGCACAATGCGGGGCTAGCGTTCATTCGGGCTGGTTGCGCATGAAATCGGCGGTATTGTAAAACGCCTCGATCAGCTTGGCTTTCAGCCAGTCCTCCAGCACCAGTTCATCTACCGCCAACTGCATGCAGTGCATCCATTGATCGCGCGCGCTGCTGTCTACGGCAAACGGCATATGGCGCTGGCGCAAACGTGGATGGCCGAAGGCTTCCATATAAAGCGCCGGCCCGCCCAGCCAGCCGGATAAAAACATATACAGCTTTTCGCTGGAGCCGGCCAAGTCTGCCGGATGCATGGCTCGGAGTTCGGCTACCGAGGGATCGGTATCCATAATGGCGTAAAAGCGCTGGCACAGATGGCGCACGACACCCGCGCCGCCCATCAGCTCATAAGGCGTCATTTCTGCCATTTCATTCTCCCTTGACCGGCTTGACCAGAGTCGCGGCCGTGCGTGCACGTTCCCGTGCTTCGTCGATATGGTCAGCGTAGGCAACGGCAACCCCCATGCGGCGGCGCATAAAGCTCTCTGGCTTGCCGAAAAGGCGCAGGTCGGAGCCTGGGGTAGCGAGCGCGGCCTCAATGCCGTCAAAAGCGATTCCTGTCGCTTCCATGCCGCCGTAGATGACGGCGGAGGCAGCGGGCTGATTCAGGCGGGTATCGACCGGCAACCCGAGAATGGCGCGTGCGTGCAATTCGAATTCGGAGAAGCGCTGGCTGGCCAGGGTGACCAGGCCGGTGTCGTGCGGGCGCGGGCTGACTTCGGAAAACCAGACTTCATCGCCTTTGACGAAGAGTTCGACGCCGAATAGCCCCAGCCCGCCCAGGGCTGCGGTTACGCTTGCCGCCATCTCTTGCGCGCGCGCCAGTGCCCTTGGACGCATGGCTTGTGGCTGCCAGCTTTCGACATAATCGCCGTTTTGCTGGCGGTGGCCGATGGGTTCGCAGAAATGGGTGGCGACGCCGCCTTTGCCGTCACTGGCGCGTACCGTGAGCAGGGTGATTTCGTAGTCAAAATCCACCAGGCCTTCAACGATGACGCGACCCTTGGCGACACGCCCGGCGCTGGCCGCATAGTCCCAAGCCGCTTCGACTTCAGCTGCGCTCTTGATAAAGGACTGGCCTTTGCCGCTGGAGGACATCACCGGCTTGATAAAGCAGGGAAAACCGATGGTGGTAGTGGCTGCCTGCATTTCTTGCAGCGAGCCGGCAAAAGCATAGTGCGATGTCGGTAGTCCCAGTTCGGCGGCGGCCAAGGTGCGTATGCCTTCGCGGTTCATGGTGAGGTTGACGGCGCGCGCGCTGGGCACCACGGTAGCCAGGCCTTCATGCTCTATCTTCAGCAGCTCCTCGGTGGCAATGGCCTCAATCTCCGGCACGATGTAATGCGGGCGGACCGCCTCGATCAGGGCGCGCAAGGCCGCCGCGTCGTGCATATTGATCACATGGCTGCTATGCGCGACCTGCATGGCGGGAGCGTCAGAATAGCGGTCTACGGCAATCGTTTCGACGCCAAGGCGTTGCAGGGCAATGACGACCTCCTTGCCCAGTTCGCCGCTGCCCAGCAGCATGACTTTGGTGGCGCTAGGGCTGTGGGGGGTTCCGATACGCACGCTGTTTCTCCTCGCTATAAGAAATCGCGCGCATCTTAACATGCCATGCCGATGGCCGGATGCAGACTTTATCCACGTATGGTTTTGGAGGGGGCGTGTGCTGCGTGCTCGTACACGGTTTTTCCGCGCAGATGGAACAGGTCTGCCGCGAAGTAGAAATTTTCCGAATGACCGACAAACAGCAGGCCATCTGCCTTGAGCAAGGGGGCAAAGCGTTTGAGGATGCGCCCTTGCGTGTCGCGGTCGAAGTAGATCATGACGTTGCGGCAGAAGATGGCATCAAAGGTTTTGTGTATGCCCCAGCTTGTGTCGATCAGGTTCAGGCGCTGGAAGCTGATCATATTGCGTAACTGAGGCTTGGCCTGATACTGGCCGTCGGCGAGTTTGTCGAAGTATTTGGCGGCCATGCCGGCAGGCAGGCGGGCTATCTTGTCGGCGGCGTAGATGCCGCGTCTGGCGGTCTCCAGTACGCTGGTGTCCAGGTCGGTGGCCAGGATGCTGATAGCGGGGCGCGTCGTGCCGGAGAGGGCTTCCAGAGCCGTGATGGCAATGGAGTAGGCTTCTTCTCCGGTGGAGGAGGCTGCGCACCAGATGTTGACCTCATTGCGCCCGGATTGCTTCAAATGGCTGGCTAAGAGCGGGAAGTGATGCTCTTCGCGAAAAAAGAAGGTGAGGTTGGTGGTGAGCGCATTGACGAATTGTTCAAACTCGCCGCGCCCTGCGCTGGATTCGACCAGATTCAGATAGGGGGTAAAGCCGCTCAGCTTCAATTCCCGTATCCGGCGTACCAGACGGCCATAAACCATGTCCTTCTTGGTCGGGTTCAGGGCGATGCCGGCATTTTGGTAAATCAGCTTACGCACCCGTTCGAAGTCCGTGTCGCTGAAATTGAACTCCCGGTTAAAGTCGATTTTGGGCAGGGCAACAGGCGGTAGTGTGATCATGAGTAAGGCTCGGCAAAAAAAAGGCTCGGGTATCAACCCGAGCCTTTCATATTAACCGTTCAGCCTTAAACCGTGAAGGAAGAGCCGCAGCCGCAGGTGGTGGTCGCATTCGGATTGCGGATCACAAACTGGGAGCCTTCCAGATTGTCCTGGTAGTCGATCTCTGCGCCGACCAGATACTGGTAGCTCATCGGGTCAACCAGGAAGGTCACGCCGTCGCGTTCGATCGCGGTATCGTCGTCGTTGACGATTTCGTCAAAGGTAAAGCCGTACTGGAAGCCCGAGCAGCCGCCGCCGGTAACAAATACGCGCAGCTTGAGCTCCGGATTGCCTTCTTCGGCCACCAGATCCCGCACCTTGGCGCAGGCGCTATCGGTGAAGTTGATCGGGGACGGCATTTCGGTAGTCGCAGTCATGGTTTCTCGCCTCGTCAAACAGTGTGCCAAAAGCGGCATTCATCCTAGTATTTTACTCAGGATTGGGGTGCTGTGGCGAGTGTTCAAGTGTCAGGGCAGTAGCGGCACCTGATTCAGTCCCGATTTTTCGTCCAGACCGAACATCAGATTCATATTCTGTATGGCCTGACCGGCGGCACCTTTGACCAGATTGTCTATCACCGAAAGCACCACAACAGTATCGGAGCCTTGCGGGCGGTGCACGGCAAGACGGCAGGTGTTGGCGCCGCGTACCGAGCGCGTTTCCGGGTGGCTGCCCGCTGGCAGTACGTCGACAAATTGTTCTTGCGCATAACGCGTTGCGAACAAGGCCTGCAAGTCGCAGTCTTTGGTCAGACGGGCATAGAGTGTGGCGTGAATGCCGCGTATCAGGGGTGTCAGGTGGGGAACGAAGGTGAGGCCTACCGCTTCGCCGGCCATGCTGTGCAGCCCCTGGCGAATTTCCGGCAAGTGGCGGTGGCCCGCCACGGCATAAGCCTTGAAGTTGTCGCCTGCTTCGGCAAACAGGCTGCCAAGTTCGGCTTTGCGCCCCGCACCGGAGACGCCGGACTTGCAGTCGGCAATGATATGGCTGCAATCAATGACACCAGCTTCCAGTAGCGGCAGCAGGCCCAATTGGACGGCGGTCGGATAACAGCCGGGGTTGGCAACCAGCTTGGCATCGCGTATGCGTGCGCGGTTGAGTTCGGGCAGGCCGTAAACCGCGTCTTCCACCAGTTCGGGGGCGGCATGTTGCATGGCGTACCATTTTTCCCATTCGGCCACATCGCGGATACGGAAGTCGGCCGCCAGATCAATGACCCGGACACCAGCCTGGAGCAGTTCGCGCGCATCATGCATGGCAATGCCGTTGGGGGTGGCGAAGAAGACGATATCGCAAGCCGTGAGCTTGGCTTGTTCAGGCGTCGAGAAGGCAAGGTCGATGTGGCCGCGCAGGCTGGGGAACATGTCGGCAACCTGCATGCCGGCTTCCTTGCGCGAAGTGACGGCGGTGACCTGTGCTTGCGGATGGCTGGCCAGCAAGCGTAGTAATTCAACACCGGTATATCCCGTCCCGCCAACAATCCCAACCTTGATCATATGCTTGCCTTTTTGTAAAAAAATGTCGCAAGGATGAATATACGGTAGGAGGCTATTGCAATGCAATAAATTGCAGGCAAGAAAAAAGCCACCCGAGGGTGGCCTTTCCGATAGCAGGGTAGCGAATTAACGCTTGGAGAACTGCTTGGCGCGACGTGCTTTACGCAGGCCGACTTTCTTACGTTCAACTTCACGGGCATCGCGAGTGACGAAGCCTGCTGCAGACAGAGCTGGTTTCAGTTCTGCGCTGAAGTCGATCAGTGCACGGGTGATGCCGTGACGGATTGCACCAGCTTGGCCAGTTTCGCCGCCGCCGATAACGTTGACTTTGATATCGAACGATTCCGTGTGCTCGGTCAGAGCCAGTGGCTGGCGGATGACCATGCGGCCGGTTTCGCGAGCAAAGTATTCGTCAACAGGCTTGCCGTTAACGATGATCTGGCCGGAACCCTTTTGCATGAACACACGAGCAACCGAGCTCTTGCGGCGGCCGGTACCGTAGTAATATTTACCGTTCATCTATCTTGCCTCAAAAATCAGTTTCCAGCACTTTCGGCTGTTGGGCTTCGTGCGGATGTTCGCTACCAGCGTATACCTTGAGCTTCTTGATCATTGCGTAACCAAGTGGGCCTTTAGGCAGCATACCCTTGACAGCTTTTTCCAGAACACGTTCAGGGAACTGCTGTTGCAGTTCGGTGAAGTTGCGTTCCTTGATGCCGCCCGGATAGCCGGTGTGACGGTAGTATTTCTTGTCTAGGGCCTTGGCACCGGTGACGCGCAGCTTGTCAACGTTAACGACTACGATGTAGTCGCCAGTGTCAACGTGCGGGGTGTATTCCGGCTTGTGCTTGCCACGCAGACGGTGAGCGATTGCAGCCGCTACACGACCCAGCACTTTGTCGGAGGCGTCGACCACGTACCACTCGCGCTTTACTTCATGCGGCTTGGCAGAAAAGGTCTTCATGGAGCTCTTCCATCGTAAATTCTTGAAAGTTCCGGATTCTATTGTAGGGAAGCCCTGCTGTCAAACCATTGTGCGATAACAATAAATAGACTCGCTCCTGTGTGTGCAAAACAGGCGCGCTTATGCTCGCAAAACAGGCAAATTCAGGCAAAAAAAAGCGCAATCATGTGAATGATCGCGCCAAGTTCCACCTAAATAAGGAGGATGGAGGAGACAACACCAAAACGCACATAGTAATGCAACGTCATGATGCGATTCGAATTATCCGCAGTGAAACCTGACTTGGCAAGGTTTTTTTGTGCAGAGCACAAAAAATGTTGCAATGCCGCATCTGTTCTTGCCGGGCGTTGTGGTAAGTATGCCCGTCAGGCGCGCCTGACGTCCTGTACGCCATTGATTTCATTTACATGATTAATGACCCGGCTGATCTCCTGTACGCTGCGCACTTCCACGGTAAAGCACATCCTGGCCTTGTGGTCGCGGGTCTGTGTGTTGACTGCAATTACATTGAGCTTTTCGCGTGACAAAACATCGGAAATGTCTCGTAGCAGCCCGGGGCGGTCACGCGCGCTGACTTCAAGGTCGATCGGGAAGACGCTGTTTTTCTGTTCGCCCCAGTCGGCGCTGATCAGGCGTTCCGGTGCTTCTGCCGACAGGCGTTTCAGGGTCAGGCAGTTGCTGCGGTGAATCGAAATGCCGCGCCCCTTGGTGACGAAGCCGGCGACGGAGTCGGGAGGGGCCGGCTTGCAGCATTTGGCCAATACCGTCATCAGGTTGTTGACCCCTTCAATCAGGATGCCGCCCGCGTCGTGGCCGCCTTTGCTGCGCTTGATCAGGTCGTCCGCGGTAATGTCCTGTGCCGGAGGTGGCGTAAAGCTGGCGATGGCGGTGCTGACCGCTCTGAGTGACAGTTCTCCATGCCCCAGTGCACCGAAAACATCCTCCAGTTTGGCATACCCCAGTTTTTCGGTCAGTGTGCCCAGATTGGGATGGTTGGGATGGCGCGCCAGTTCGCGTTCGAATAACTGGCGACCGCTCTCGCGTACCGAGTCGGCATTTTGCTGGCGAATATACTGGCGGATCTTGGTGATGGCCTTGTTGCTTTTGACCCAGCCCTCATGCAGCCAGTTGACGCTGGGGCCGCCTTCCTTGGCCGCCAGAATTTCGACGCGCTGGCCGTTTTGTAACGGGGTCGATAGCGGGACAATGTGTCCTTCGACCTTGGCGCCACGGCAGCGATCCCCCAGGCTGCTGTGGATGGCGTAAGCGAAGTCGATGGGGGTCGCCCCCGTCGGCAGGGAGAGAACGCGTCCTTGCGGGGTCAGCACGTACAGGGTGTCGGCAAACAGTTCGGTCTTGAAGGCGTCAGCCAGACCCTCTTTGTCGGAAATTTCTTCCCTCCAGTCGAGTAGCTGCCTGAGCCAGGAAATTTTTTCCTCGTACGCGGCATCGCCTTTGCCGCCTTCCTTGTAACGCCAGTGTGCCGCCACGCCGAATTCGGCATGCTCATGCATGTCAAAGGTGCGGATCTGAACCTCGATCGCCTTATCCTCCGGACCGATGACGGCCGTGTGCAAGCTGCGGTAGTTGTTTGGCTTGGGGTGCGAGATATAGTCGTCAAATTCCCCCGGAATCGGCTGCCAGATATTGTGCATCAGGCCCAGCACCGTGTAGCAGTCCGGCATGCGCTCGACCAGTACGCGTACGGCGCGGATGTCGTACAGCTCGGAGAAGTCGAGCTTTTTCTTGCGCATCTTTTTCCAGATGGAATAGATGTGCTTGGGGCGGCCGGCGACTTCTCCCTTGATGCCTGCCTTGGCCAACTCGTCGCGCAAGACTTGCAAAATGCGTTCGATATAGTCGAGCCGCTCCAGCCGCCTTTCATCCAGCAGTCGGGCAATTTTTTTGTAGCTCTCCGGCTCCTGATGGCGAAAGCCCAGATCTTCCAGCTCCCATTTGATTTGCCACACCCCCAAGCGGTTGGCCAGGGGGGCAAAGACTTCCATGGTTTCATTGGCGAGCTGGCGGCGCAGTCTCTCGTCCGGTACTTCGGCCAAATAGTGCATGGTCTGGGTGCGCCAAGCCAGTTTGATCAGCACCACGCGAATGTCGGTGACCATGGCCAGCAACATTTTGCGCATGGTTTCGGCCTGACGCGCACGCTCTTCAGGCGTATCGAGCTGGTCGATGCGTGCCAGTTCGGTCAGGCGCCGCACCTTGCCTACGCCTTCCACCAGCATGGCCACGGTAGGGTTGAAATGGTGCGCCAGCCAAACGCCGGCATCTTCCCGATAGTCGGGGGCGGCAAACAGCAGCGTGGCGGCGATGGCGTCCGGCAGCAAGTTCAGGTCGGCGACGATGGCCGCCGCTGCGACAGCATGACTGAATACGTCTTCGCCGGTGAGTGGCAGGTGGCGCTCTTGATAAAGTGCGCGCGCCTCGGCGAAGGCGCGTGCCAGCATGCCGCTTTCTTCGGGTGTGAGTGCGGCAGAAAGTTGCTCAAGCCAAAGTGCCGGGTCGGCAGCATTGGCAAGAGTATCGGCAACGGGGCGGACAACGGAAACCATACGGCGTTTTCAGCTAGCTTTTCAAAGGGGTGGGGGGAGTTTACCGGAACTCTCTGCCAAGTGCTTCAGCATGCGTTTAACCGGCGCGGGTACGCCAGCATCGGCCGCATCGCCTAAGGGCAGCCAGCATGCCGCACTGTCTTGAGCCTGAGTGTGCAGTGCGCTCAGGCTGACGGGCAGCGGTGTGATGATCAGGCGGAAGTGGGTGAAAACATGCTCGATCTCGGGCCAGGCCGGCAGGATGTCGCCTTCACCGGCCTGTTCCAGCCAGTCTTGCGCACTGTGGGTTGCACCCAGCTCAGGCAGGGAGAGCAGGCCGCCCCAAATGCCGGCAGGTGGACGGCGTTGCAATAATACTTGTCCGTCGTGTATGGCCATCAGCAAGGTGGCGTAACGGGTAGGAATGGCTTTTTTCGGGCGCGCTGTGGGTAGTTCGCTGCTGCGTCCCTCCAGGTGTGCTACGCAGTCCAGTTGCATCGGGCAGCGCTCGCAAGCGGGCTTGCCGCGGGAGCATAGCGTTGCGCCCAGATCCATAATGCCTTGGGTGTATGCCGGCATATCGCTTGCAGTTGCCGGGAGCAGGCTCTCGGCCAACTGCCACATGCTGTTTTCTATCTTTTTTTCGCCCGGCCAGCCGGCAATGCCGAATACGCGCGCCAGTACCCGTTTGACGTTGCCGTCGAGAATGGCATGGCGGTGCGAGAAGGCAAAGGCAGAAATGGCCGCTGCAGTCGAGCGCCCTACGCCGGGCAGGCGTATGAGCTGTGCCGGCTGTTCGGGGAAGGCGCCGCCGAATTCTTCGCACACCATTACGGCGGCTTTGTGCAGATTGCGGGCCCGGCTGTAATAGCCCAAGCCACTCCACAGGGTCAATACTTCGTCGACCGAGGCTTGGGCCAGCGTGTGCACATCGGGAAAGCGTTCGATAAAGCGGGCGTAATAGACCCGCACGCTGCTGACCTGAGTTTGCTGCAGCATAATCTCGGACAGCCAGACGCGGTATGGGTCGCTGACTTGCCAGGGTAGGTCGTGGCGACCATGTTGGCGTTGCCAGTTGAGCAGTTTTTCTGCAAATTCACGCGCAATCATGCCATTTTCCTTCCATCAAGCCGGCGATGGTAGCCCAAAGCCTGAGTGCTCACCAAGAACGCAGGCACAAAATCCGCTAAGATGCGGGATTGCTAATAAGGAGTGGGCATGTCCAGTTTCCGATCCCGCCAGCGCTCGCAATCGAGCCGTCATTTTATACGTCCGCTTGACGAGGCTGGGACCGAGCCTCAAGCGCCGGCCGCTGCGCCCGTTGCAGCGCCTTCCCGTACGCCGGCGGCACCCGAGGCACGAGCGCACGGGCGCGCGCCGGTTGCCATACGCGCCGAGCGTGTCAGCGCCATGTTTGCACCTTGCCCGCGCGGCCTAGAAGGTGTGCTGGCCGAAGAATTGGCCGCGCTTGGGGCGACGTCCATTGATAAGCGCAATAACGGCGTGGCTTTTTGCGGTGACAACGCCGTGATGATGCGTGCCAATCTGGAGTCGCGTACCGCCAGCCGTATCCTGATCCAGTTGGCGCAAGGGCCTTATCGTAGCGAGCAGGATGTATACAAGCTGGCTCTGACCATAGACTGGCCGCGCTGGTTTGCCGTTGGCAAGACGATCAAGGTCAAGACCGATGGTGTTGGTTCGGCTTTGCGCAGCCTGGATTTCATTTCGCTCAAGGTTAAGGATGCGGTGTGCGATCGTTTTCGTCAGGCCGATCTGGGGCGTCCTAGCGTAGATACCCGTTACCCCGATGTGCGTATTCATGTGTTTTTATCCGCCGATCAGGCCACGGTGTATATCGACAGTAGCGGCGAGCCGCTATTTAAGCGCGGCTGGCGCGAGGACACCGGTGAAGCACCGCTGCGTGAAAATCTGGCGGCAGGCATTTTGCTCTTGGCCGGCTATGACGGCTCGCAGGCCTTGCTTGACCCAATGATGGGCAGCGGGACTTTTCTGGTTGAGGCTGCCGATATTGCATTGAACCGGGCACCGGGGCGTTTGCGCAACTTTGCTTTCCGCGATTTGCGCAGTTTTGATGCGGTCGAGTGGGAAAGTGTACAGGCGCGGGCACGTCAGGCCGAGAAGCCGCTGACGGCTTTGCCTATCCGTGGCTCGGATGTGTCGGTGCAGATGCTGGTGAAGACGCGGCACAATCTCAAGCAGGCCGGTTTGCATGGTTTGGTGCAGATTGCGCAAAGCGATGTGCTGGATACCCGTCCGCATGCTGAAACAGGTCTGATTGTCACCAACCCGCCTTATGGTGTGCGTCTGGATGAGCAGGAAGATCTGGCACTGCTGTATCCGCAGCTGGGCGCCTGGCTTAAGCAGTATTTTTCCGGCTGGACGGCTAACTTCTTTACCGGGGATTTGCGTCTGGCCAAGCTGATCCGGCTGAATCCCAAACAGCGCATGCCGCTATTTAACGGTGCGCTGGATTGCCGCTTGTTTGTCATTCCCATGGTGGCCGGCTCCAATCGAGCCAAGGAGGGTGTGAGCGGATAAGGCGCGGTTTTGCCCTGTTTGTGATAAAGGCGTGCGATAATTCGTACGCCTTTATCATTTTATTGTCAGGAATGGTGTTGCCATGGAATCCACGTTTATCTCCGCCACCATTCTGCTGATCCTGATTACCGATCCGCTGGGTAATATCCCCTTGTTTATTTCTGCGCTCAAGCAGGTCAAGCCGGAGCGGCGGCGGCGTGTGGTCTATCGCGAATGTCTGATTGCTTTTTGTGTCTTGCTGGCATTTATGTTCGGCGGGCAGACCTTTCTTAAGGTCATGCACCTGAGCGACGAGTCTTTGAGCGTGGCCGGTGGCGTGATTCTGTTCCTGATTGCCATCAAGATGATTTTTCCTGGCGAGGGTGGTGTCCTGGGCGGGGATAAGGTGAGCGGAGAGCCGTTTATTGTGCCGATTGCCATTCCGCTGATTGCCGGGCCTTCTGCCATGGCAACGGTTTTGCTAATGGCAACCCGCGAGCCTGACCGTATGCTGGAGTGGGTTGGCGCCTTGCTGATTTCCATCCTGGTGACCACCGTGGTGTTCCTGTTTTCCAACCGTCTGCAAAAGTGGCTGGGCGAGCAGGCGATTACGGCGCTGGAGCGGCTGATGGGCTTGGTGTTGACTGCTATTTCGATTGAGATGCTGCTAGGTGGTGTGGCCGCTTATATCCGCCAGTTTTCCTGAGCCGGTTTTTGCGCAAGGCGTAGCCGGGCGGTGAAATGGAAAAAGCCCGAATCATGGATTCGGGCTTTTTCGGTATCTGGTGGCCTGTCTCGGAATCGAACCAAGGACACGCGGATTTTCAATCCGCTGCTCTACCAACTGAGCTAACAGGCCTCTGTCGGGGTGCAATAAAGTGCTGGTGGCCTGTCTCGGAATCGAACCAAGGACACGCGGATTTTCAATCCGCTGCTCTACCAACTGAGCTAACAGGCCTTCACGCTGTGCTGCATCGCGTTCAGAGGCGTGCATTTAACCAGACGAAAGCCACCGAGTCAAGGGTGAATTTCCATAAAAGCCGATTTTGACAAATCGGCCGCCACTTTCATCATGCTTGCAGCACGCCACGGCGCAGCTGATCTTCCTCTATGGATTCAAATAAAGCCTTGAAATTGCCCTCGCCAAAGCCTTCGTCGCCCTTGCGCTGAATGATCTCGAAAAAGATCGGGCCAATGACGGTTTCGGTAAAAATCTGCAGCAGGATGCCGCCGCCTTCGCCAGGCGCACCATCAATCAGAATGTGATTGCGTTGCAGGCGCGACAAGTCCTCGCCGTGCCCGGGCAGGCGCTGGTCTACGCGTGCGTAATAGGTGTCCGGCGTATCCAGAAAGCGCAGGCCGGCGGCGAGTTGCTCCACACTGGCGTAAATATCATCGCTGGACAGGGCGATGTGCTGAATGCCTTCGCCGTGATATGCCGCCAGAAATTCTTCAATCTGGCTTTTGTCATCGGAAGATTCATTAATGGGAATGCGGATCTTGCCGCAGGGGCTGGTCATGGCCATGGATTTAAGGCCGGTCAGTTTGCCCTCGATATCGAAGTAACGGATTTCGCGGAAGTTGCCGATCTTGCGGTAAAAATCGGCCCAGTGCTTCATCTGGCCGCGCCGGACATTGTGGGTGAGATGATCGATGCTTTTGAGACCGGCACCTTGCGGATGCGGATCCGCACCGGCAAGCGGAATGAAATCGACGTCGTAGATATCATGCTTGGGACCGTAACGGTCGACGAAATAGAGGGCAGAGCCGCCTATGCCTTCAATGGCCGGAATATTCAGCTCCATATAGCCGATGGGACGGGTATAGGGTTTGGCACCTTGTGCCAGCGCGTAGGCATAGGCGGCTGCGGCATCCTTGACCCGCCATGCCATGGCGCAGGCAGAGGCTCCATGTTGCTCGCCAAACAGCCGGGCAGGGTGTTGTTGTTCGGCATTGAGGATGAAGTTGATACCCCCTTGACGATAGAGGCTGACGGCCTTATGGCGATGGCGCGCTACTTCACTGAAACCCAAGGTGGCAAAAAGTTGCTTCAGTTGCTCGACGCCGGCTGCATCGGGGGCGGTGTATTCGACAAATTCAAAGCCATCACAGCCTAGCGGGTTGATGTTATCGGTCTCCATCTTGATCTCCTTTTTTTGTTATCAAGCCAAACCGTGGCGGGCGGTCCAACGGGCAAACTCATTTTCCAGCTGCTCAAAGCTATCGATGACGAACAAGGTGTCCTGCATGTGCCACACGTCGTAAGGCGTTTGTGCCATGTGATCAAGATCGAAACGATGCTTGGTCGTGGCATCCGACAGGCTGTAGCTCACCTCCTGATGCGAGGACAGAATGCCGGCACCGTAGATACGCAGCCCTTGCGGGCTGCGTATCAGGCCGAACTCGACGCTATACCAGTAAATTCGTGCCAGCCATACGCGGGCGGGGTGATTCTGGGCAAAGGCGGCGCTGCCGGCTGCACCGAAGCGCTGGAAAAAGTCACTGAAGCGCGGGTGGGTGAGTAGCGGGGCATGACCGACCAGGTCGTGGAACATATCGGGTGCCGGGGTGTAGTCGATATCTTCCGGTTTGCGGATAAAGTCGGTCGATGGAAACACGCGCGCGGCCAGCATGGCGAAGAAAATCTGGTCGGGCACGATGCCGTCGACCCGCTCAATAGTCCAACCGGTCTGTTGCTGGATACGCTCGCTGATATCGGCAAGCCGCGGAATGCTTGCCGGGGATAAACCGGTGGCTTCGAGTGCCTCCAGATACGCCTTGCAGGCGCGATCCGGCCACTGTGTTTGCTGGCGCGAGAGCAGGAGTCGCCATGTTTCGCGCTCGCATGTGCTGTATGTCGGCACCGGCGTGTGCTGAATATCAGTTTTTACATGCGGTAAGCTAGTCTTGCTTGTTGAGACTGGAAAGTCGGTGCTTTGCATCGTAGTTCCTCTCTTACAACACTAAAGCGGGCAATCTGACGCTAATATCTGGACTGATTTTGGCATTTCATTCTAGAGTAAGCAGACGGCAATTTGTGTGCGTTCTATGGCTGCATCAGATTGAAATAAAGATAAAAATTACAAATAAATTATCGAAAAAGGAGAAACCATGCCGAATCTGGTTCTGGATAAAACGGATTTGAAAATGCTGGCCGCGCTGCAGTTGAATGGGCGCTTATCGAATGTAGAGCTGGCGGAAAAGGTGGCCTTGTCGCCTTCACCTTGTTTGCGCCGGCTTAAGCAGCTGGAGGAGTCTGGCGTGATCCGCCAGTATGTGGCCTTGCTGGATCCGGCTTGCCTGGGGCTTGGCTTGCATGCCTTTGTACGGGTCAAGCTAGAGAAGCGGGCGGGTAATCTTAAGTCTTTTATCGAGGCGGTGCAGGGCTGGCAGGAGGTGGTGAATTGCTATGCGATGACGGGCGATATGGATTATCTGCTACAGGTTTACTTTCAGGACTTGCCGCACTTTTCCCGTTTTGTGATGGATCAGTTGTTGCAGCATCCCGGCGTCGAGGATGTGAAGTCGAGTTTTGTGCTTAAGGATTTCAAACAGACCACGGCATTGCCTTTAAGCCATCTGGCCGCGTGATGGCAGGAAACCCGAAAGCCTGAACCGCTTTGGGGTTTCCCGCTCCTTTCATCAGGTGTCCGACAGCGCACGCAGGTGGGCTGTTACGCTGCGTGCCAGCGATGACAGGTCATAACCTCCTTCCAGTACCGATACCACCCGGCCCTGGCAGTACAGGTCGGCGATTTGCAGCAGATGACGGGTGACCCACTCGTAGTCCGACTCGGTCAGTCCCATCGAGCCCATATCATCCTCCCGGTGCGCGTCAAAGCCGGCCGAGATAAACAGCATTTGCGGCTGGAAGTCATGCAGCGCCGGCAGCCATACGGTTTCGACGGCTTCGCGAAACTCGCGGCTACCCGAACCGGCTTTCATCGGCACATTGTGCATATGAGGGTTGCTGCCAGCGGGCGTGTCGCCACAGTAAGGGAAGAAGGGGTGTTGGAACATTGAAGCCATCAGGACGCGCGGGTCATCCTTGAAGATTTCCTCGGTGCCATTGCCGTGATGAACGTCGAAATCGACAATTGCAACGCGTTCATATTTGTAGACAGACATCGCGTGCGCTACGCCGACCGCGATATTGTTGAAGAAGCAAAACCCCATGGATTTGGCGCTCTCTGCATGATGTCCAGGAGGGCGGATGGCGCAAAATGCATTGGGTACTTTGTCTTCGCAGACGAGCTCCACGGCTTTCACCACTGCGCCTGCTGCGCGTTGCGCTGCGGGCAGCGTGCCTGGCGACATGGCCGTGTCCGGGTCTATGCGGAAAGTGCCGACCTGTGGCGTGCAGGCTTCGATATAGTCGACATAGCGGGGTGGGTGGACGCGGGCTAGTTGCTGCGGGGTGACCAGCGGTGCGTCGATCTCTTGCAGGGTGTCGAAAATCTGGGAGGCCATCAGTTGGTCACGGATGGCGATCAGACGTTCAGGACATTCCGGGTGGCCGACCCCCATATTGTGTCCCAAGCAATCGGAGTGGGTGATATAGGCGGTCAGTCCGGTACGGTGCCAGCGGTTTTTTAGCCAAGAGAACACGAGATTACCCTTCTTGCTTCCGATTCGAATTATACTTATGACTTTTAAATAAAGTGTGCGCGAAACAAGGCTTAAATGCAAACGTTTTGCCGTGCAACTTTGGTATGTGCGGACATGGGCGATGAGCGGCTAGGCAGGAAAAAAGAAGGCAAAAACAAGCGGAGGAGCTTGTTTTTGCCCGTGTGCCGGCCTTATGGCTAGATAAGCAGATCTTTGGCTACGCCCTGGCGACGCAGAATGCGACGCAAGTGCTCCAGCCCTTCTATCTGTATCTGGCGTACGCGTTCCCGCGTTAGATTGAGGGAGCTGGCGAGCTCTTCCAGTGTGCAGATCTCATGTCCATCCAGACCGTAGCGGCGCTCAATAACCATGCGCTGTTTGTCTGATAGCTGTGCCAGCCAGTGATGGACATATTTCTCCACTTGCAGATTGTGCAACTGGATATCCGGCTCTTCATGCTGCTCATCCGGAATCGACTCGCCAATGGAAAGCATGGGATCGATGTCCAGTGGCGCATCAAGCGAGGCCATGCGCTCGTTCAGGCTCATGATGCGCCGCACGTCCTCTACCGGTTTACCTACATGCAGGGCGATATCTTCTACCGTAGGCTCGCGCCCCCTTTTGCTTTCTAGGTGGCGTGAGGCGCGCAGATAAACATTCAGCTCCTTGATGACATGAACCGGCAGCCGGATGGTGCGTGACTGATTCATGATTGCGCGCTCTATGCTCTGGCGTATCCACCAGGTGGCATAGGTCGAAAAACGAAAGCCACGTTCGGGGTCGAATTTTTCCAACGCATGCATCAATCCGATATTCCCCTCTTCGATCAGGTCGAGCAGGGTAAGCCCGCGGTTAATGTAGTGTTTGGCAATGTTGACCACCAAGCGCAGATTGTGCTCAATCATCTTCTGCCGTGCTTCGAAGTCGCCCTGTACGACACGCCGTGCCAGCGCCAGCTCCTGCGGCGGGGTCAGCAGTGCATTGCTGCCGATGTCATTGAGGTAAATCTGGGTAACATCGGCAACGTCTTCATGCTCTGCGGCCTCGCTGGTCGCTTCTTCCGCATCGGCCTGCTTTTCCTCGGCATCCAGCAGTTCGTTTTCATCACCACTGTCTTCGATGGTATCTAGCGTGTCTTTCATGTTCCCTCCCGCTTTACTACGGCTTTTATTCACCAAAGCAGGAAGAAACCGCTGCTTCAGGCTTAATTGGCCAGATATTTTTCAGGATTTACCGGTTTACCGTATTCTCGGATTTCGAAATGCAGCTTGACCTGATCCGTATCCGTATTGCCCATGGTGGCTATTTTTTGCCCCTTTTTGATACTTTGCCCTTCCTTGACCAACAACTCGTCATTGTGTGCATAGGCCGACAGGAAAACCTTGTCATGCTTGATGATAATCAGCTTGCCATAGCCCTTGAGTCCGCTACCGCTATAGACCACCTTGCCATCGCCGGCGGCAATCACGTTTTGTCCCAGTTTTCCACCAATATCCAAGCCCTTGTTTTGCTCGGAAAAGCGGCGAACGACTTTGCCTTCGGTTGGCCAGATCCAGCCTATGCTGCTGTCCAGTGCCGGTTTGTTACTGTTTGCACTGGCCGCGGGTTCCGTTGCCGCGACAGCAGGCTTGGCGACGGGTGGCACGACCTTGGCCGCTGGCGGCGCGATGACCGGTGTTTTGATGACCGGTGTGCTGACCGTTGCAGCTGCCGTTGCTGCCATTTGTCCTTCGCTTTTTTGCCCCAGCTCCTTAAGTGCATTCTCGCTATAAGGCAATTTCAAGGCTTTGGGGTAGCGTTTGAGCGTGGCACTGTCTGTGGGTGTCACTGCCGTGCTGGTATTGCCGCTACCGACTTGTCTGATGCCCGCATCGGCAGTCATGGTGCCCGGTGGGCTCAGGCGTAAGACTTGTCCGACCTTGATATCAAAGCCATCCAGACCGTTCCATTGGGCGACATCCTGATGGCGCAAACCATTGTTAAGGGAAATCCGGTACAGGTTTTCACCCGCCTGTACGGTGTGGCTCGATTCTCCGCTGCGGTTGATCGTTACTGGTTTGGCGCTATTGCCGGGCATCGCCAATGGCGTTGTTTCGGCATTTTCCACATTGACCGCACGGGAGGGGAGCGTTTGTGTGCTTCTTGTCTCCTGTGCGGAAATAATGGGAGCCGGGCTATGTGATGTTTGTGCACATGCGCTCAGTAGTAACGAAGAGCAGGTGCCTAATATTGTTAAGTTTCGGTTTATTCTATTGTGCATCTTGTTCTGCATGATTCTTTATATGCCGTATGGCTTTCGGTGTAAATAATCTAGACGGCAGACTGTCGTTTTTGTGCCAGTGCGTCTGCGTTAAATCCGTCCGGGGAGTAGGGGGACAAATTTTACGGGATCCAGCCGGGTTTGCCGGATGCCGCTTGCCGTTTTTTCAAGCAACAGTAAATGCTGCTCTTGCTCACCCAGTGGCATGATCATCCGTCCGTTTTCCGCCAGCTGCTCCAGTAGTAATGCCGGAACGGTGCTGGCGGCACAGGTCATGATGATTCCATCGAATGGCGCCGTTTCCGGCAGGCCTGCATGACCATCGCCATGCAGAAGGCGTGCATGGATCAGCCGTGCCGCGCGCAGATTGCGTCTGGCTTTTTCCAGCAAGGCACCCTGGCGTTCGATTGAATACACCTCGGCACCGGTTTGCAGCAGCACGGCGCTTTGGTAGCCGCAACCGGTACCGATCTCAAGAATGCGTCCGGGGGCGCGTCCGGTGATGAGTAGCTCGGTCATGCGGGCTACGGTAAAGGGCTGCGATATGGTCTGTCCGTGCCCGATAGGCAGGGAAACGTCATCATAGGCGCGACTGGCGAGTGCTTCATCGACAAACAGGTGGCGTGGCACCTGACTCATCGCGGTCAATACGCGCTCATCGCAAATGCCGCGCTGGCGCAAGCGTTCGCTCATGCGCAGCCGCGTGCGTTCGGACAGCATGCCCCAAGCTGCAGTGGGCTGACTTACGGCTGTAGCCATGACTTGATCCCGTCCAGCTGGTCGTAGGCTGTCAGGTCTATCATCAGCGGTGTGATTGAGGCATGGTGATTGGCCACTGCGTAGAAGTCCGTTCCTTCTCCCGCGTCCTGGGCAGACCCTACCGTGCCGACCCAGTAAACCTTGTCACCGCGCGGGCTGACGCTCTGAACGACGGGTTCGGCATGGTGGCGTCTCCCTAGGCGGGTGACCAAGCTGCCTTGCAGTGCGTCAAGTGGAATGTCGGGTATGTTGACATTGAGCAGGGTCGGGCGGGAGAAGGGACGGCTACATAGGCGTTCAAGCAACTCGTCGACGACATGGGCTGCCGTTGCAAAATTATCGCCCGAGCGACCGCATAGAGAAACCGCAACCGAAGGGATGCCTAGCAGATAGCCTTCGGTCGCTGCGGCGACAGTGCCGGAGTAAATCGTGTCATCTCCCATATTGGCACCATGATTGATGCCGGAGAAGATGATATCAGGGCGAAAGTTGAGCAGGCCGGTTACTGCCAGATGGACGCAATCGGTGGGAGTTCCGTTGACGTAAAAAAAACCGTTGCCTGCTTGGCGCACGCTAAGTGGCCGATCCAGTGTCAGTGAATTGCTGGCTCCACTACGGTCACGCTCGGGAGCGACAACGACAACCTCGCCGTGACGTGCCAGCGTAGATGCCAGCGCGGCGATGCCGGGGGCAAAATAACCGTCGTCGTTGCTGATGAGAAATTTCATGCAAATTCTCCGAGTGACCGCCTGATTGTATCCTTGCTGCTTACCGTCACAACAGCACAGAGCGACGGTAAGCAAGCAACCTGTTGTAAAACAGGCATAGGTATAAAGGCAAGGGTGCTTAGGCGTAATAACGCTGGCTGAAGTCGAGCATGCGTTCTATCGGCAGGCGGGCTGCCGCCATTTCCGCCTCGCTCAGGTAATCTATTTCCTGTCCTTCGCCTTGCTGTGCCCGGCGCACGGCCTCTATGGTGTTCATTTTCATATAGGGGCAGGAGTTGCACTGGCAACCGGCGTAGATCGGCGCTTGGCGCAGGTCGAGGTCGGGACGTGCCAGCCCCATGTTGTACAGAATACCATCTTCGGTCGCGACAAAAATCACGGCTTTCGGGTCATCGGCATAGGCTTTGACCCAATTGAGCATGCCGGATGTCGAGCCGACATAATCGGCTTTTTGCAATACCGGCAGCGGGCTTTCCGGGTGGGCGATCAGGAATTTTTTGCCCGAAACGGCATTGAATGCCTCAGTTAACGCCGCTTCATTGAATTTGTCGTGTACTTCGCAGACTGCCGACCAAAGCGGCATATCGTAGCCGTATTGGTAATTCAGGTAGGCACCCATATTGCGGTCCGGCGAGAAAATGACTTTTTTCCCTTCGGCATAAAGATGCGCGATGATATCGTCAACATTACGGCTGGTGACAATCCAGTCTGACAGTGCTTTGTGTTGCGCGCTCGAATTGATATACGACACATGGACATGGTCGGGGTGGCTCTCCCGCCAGCGTTTGAGCGCCACAATATCGGTCTGGGTGACTAGAGAGCAAGTCGAGCCTGCGTCCGGCAAAATAACGGTTGCGGCCGGATTGAGGATTTTGGCTGTTTCCGCCATAAAGCGCACGCCGGCAAAAACAATGATGTCAGCCTCGGCTTCGCGTGCAAACAGCGACAGCTCCAGACTGTCCCCCACCTTATCAGCCATCTGCTGGATTTCCGGTTGGGTGTAGTAGTGGGCTAGTGTGACGACTCGTTTCGTCATGATGGCTTTATATACTCCGGTGACTACCGCACAACACTCGACGCGGGCTTTGTTGCGGCGCAATATCCAAGGTGAAAGTGGAAGAGCGTAACAAGTTTGCGGGCGCTAGGCTAGCTGTGGCAAGTACCACTTGTTGCGATGAATGTTATCGGTTCATGCTTGTCGGTGTAGTCAATAATCATAAACCGGTGTCGGCCAAGCTATGTGATTGCACGAAGGCGGTTTTTTCGATGCCACCTCGCATATGCATTTATATCCCGCGTGTCGCCCTTGACAGCGGCATGAGGCCATTATTTTGCTGGGTTTTTTTAGAAGAGTCCCATGAAGCCCCACTATCTTACTTCATTGTTTTCTCCGCGCAGTGTGGCGGTCATCGGTGCCAGCGATACGCCAGGCTCGGTTGGGCAGGCCGTTTTTGCCAATCTGCTGGCTGGAAATTTTCAGGGAAAACTCTATCCGGTCAATCTGAACCATAAGACGGTAGGCGGTATCGCCGCCGTAGCGTCTGTGCGTCAGATCGAGCCGGATGTGGAGTTGGCGGTGGTTACGACTCCCTTGCGCAGCTTGCCGGCAATTATGAAGGATTGCGGTAAGAAAGGCGTAAAAGCAATGCTGCTGGCCAAGGAGTTTTCCGACAGCGAGCAGATCGAGCGTGAAATCATGGCCGAGGCCATGTCTATTGCCAGTCATTACGGCATCCGTGTGCTGGGGCCGAATGTGCTGGGGCTGATGCGCCCCGTAGCGGGGTTTAATGCCACGAATTACACCAGTAAGGTGAAAACGGGCAATTTGGCCCTGGTGTCGCAGTCTTCCGCCCTATGTACCGCGATGCTGGACTGGGCCGACAGCAAAGGAATCGGTTTTTCCAGTGTGATATCGGTCGGCACGGCACTGGACGTAGAGTTTGGCGAGATACTGGACTATCTGGTCGCAGACACGTTTACCCAAGGCATCTTGTTGCATGTGCATCATATTCATGATGCCCGGCGCTTTATGAGCGCTCTGCGTGCCGCTGCGCGTACCAAGCCGGTGGTGGTGATCAAGTCTGGCCGCTATGAAAGCCAGGAGGCGGGGGTACTGGCATCCAGTCATTTGATTGATGGCAATGATGTCTTCGATGTTGCCTTGTCGCGCGCCGGTGTGTTGCAGGTGCAAACCATTGCCCAGTTGTTTACTGCGGCCAAGATGCTGGCGGCTAAATACCGTATTTCCGGCAGGCGTCTGGCTATTGTGACCAATGGCATCGGCCCGGGAATTTTGGCTGCTGATAGTGCCTGGACTTATGGCGTCGAACTCGCTCAGTTGTCGGCCCAAACATTAAGCCAGCTGGATGATGTGTTGCCCCGTAACTGGTCGCGGGCAAACCCGGTCGATATTATTGGCGATGCTTCGCCCATGCGTTTTCGTAGCGGGGTTAAAGCGTGTCTGGATGACCCTGGGGTGGATGGCGTCTTGGTTATTTTTACGCCGCAAGCCGGAACTGATCATTTGACTACGGCGCAACTAATGGTGGGCTTGCAGCGCGAGTCATCCAAACCGATATTTTTGTCTTGGCTGGGGGATGCCAAGGTATCCGAGAGCCGGGAGCTGTTTTCCAAGGCCAAATGCGCACATTTTCGCGCGCCTGAATTCGCCGTCGAGGTATTCCGCAATCTGGCGGCCTATCACGATAACCAGCAGTTGCTATTGCAAACGCCAGGTCCGCTGGAGGGGGCGCTGCATGAGCCGGATGTGGCTGCGGCACGCGCCGTGATTGCCGATGTGTTGGCGCAGGGGAGAGCCGTCTTGTCGGAACGCGAGTCTAAGGCTGTGCTGGCAAGCTTTGGTATTCCGGTCAACCCGACATTGCTGGCGACGACAGAAGATGAAGCGGTCGCCCTGGCTGCGGCCATCGGCTATCCGGTCGTGCTTAAGATCGATTCGCCCGACATTATGTATAAATCGGACGTTAGTGGTGTCGAGCTGAATATCAGCAACGAGGCGACATTGCGCCAGGCTTTTGTCTCCATCTGGCAGCGGGCGCAAGCGGTCAAGCCGGATGCCCGCATCGCCGGGGTGTCGGTGCAGGCCATGAAAAAATACCGTTATGCGCGCGAGGTCATGGTCGGCGTTGCGCATGATTCGGTGTTTGGCCCAGTCGTCGCTTTTGGTGCCGGCGGTATCGCCGTCGAGGTGTTGCAGGATCGCGCCTTGGCTTTGCCGCCTTTGAATGCCTATCTGGTGCGGCGCATGATTGCCAGAACCCGCGTTAGTAAAGTACTCGGTCCTTTCCGCAATCTGCCCGAGGTCGATCACGATGCTTTGCATAATGTCTTGCTGCGGGTGTCGGAGATGGTTTGCGAACTGCCCGAAGTGCGCGAACTGGAGATCAATCCGCTCTTGGTGGATGAACACGGGGTGATGGTGCTGGATGCCAGCATTATCCTGCACGCGGTGCCTGTCGGGCGTAAACGCTATCAGCATATGGCGATCATGCCTTACCCGACCCATATGGTGAAGCAGGTCTGCCTGAAGGATGAAACCGAGGTCCTTATCCGGCCGGTACGCCCGGAAGATGCGGATATGCAGCAAGCCTTTGTGCGCAATCTGTCGGAAGAGAGTCGCTACAACCGCTATCTGTCCAGTATCAAGCAGCTATCGCAGCAGGTGCTGGTGCGCTTCACCCAGCTTGATTACGACCGCGAAATGGCGCTGGCCATGGTGCGCGAACGGGATGGCAGCGAAGAAATGCTGGCTGTTGCCCGTTTTATTACCGACCCGGATATGGAGTCGTGCGAGTTTGCACTGGAGGTTGGCGACTCGTGGCAAGGCAAAGGCATAGGCTATGTGCTGATGGATGCATTATTTGATGCCGCGCGTATGCAAGGGCTGAAAATCATGCATGGCGAGGTGCTGGCGGCGAATAAAGGGATGCTGAAACTGATGCAAAAGCTGGGCTTTGAAGTCACGGTGCATCCGGAAGACAGGGCGCTGACGCTGGTCAGCAAGGTGTTATGAGGGCGGGCAAGGGGGTGATGCAGGAATAAACACTTGCCAGATAAAGAAAAATTGCCCTAGAATTGCACGCTTTTCTACGTTCCGATTTCATTCAAGGACTATCGACAATGGTAGTAATTCGTCTGTCTCGCGGTGGTTCCAAGAACCGTCCGTTCTACAACATCGTTGTTACCGATTCCCGCAGCCGTCGTGATGGCCGCTTTATCGAGCGCGTTGGCTTCTACAACCCAGTTGCAAACGAAAAAGAAGAGCGCGTGCGCTTCACCATGGATCGTCTGAACCATTGGGTTGGCGTGGGTGCTCAGGTGTCCGACACCGTAGCCAAGCTGCTCAAGGAGCAGGCTAAGGCTGCTGCTTAACCGTTGGTGATTCAACTAGCGGGTAAGGACATTATGCGCAGCGAAGATCTGGTCATCATGGGTTATGTCAGTGGTGCGTTTGGTGTACGCGGCTGGGTGAAAGTCCATGCCGACACCGAATACGCCGATAGCCTGTTTGACTACCCGGTCTGGTGGCTGGGCAAAAATGGTAGCTTTAAAGCGTATACCTTCGAAGAGGGTGCAGTTCATCCCAAGGCACTGGCAGCCAAACTGGCTGGTGTTGAAGGGCGTGATGCTGCCCACGCTTTGCGTGGATGCGAAATTGCCGTGCCGCGTGCGGAACTGCCTGAAACTGAAGAGGGCGAATACTACTGGTCCGATCTGATCGGTCTGGAAGTCGTCAACCAGGAAGGCGTGACGCTGGGCAAGGTAAAAAACTTGCTGGAAACCGGTGCCAATGATGTGCTGGTGCTGGCGGATGACGGGAAAGAGCGTTTGCTTCCCTTCGTCGATCAGGTTGTGTTGAATGTTGACCTTGCAGCCGGCCGTATTTCGGTCGACTGGGGCGTCGATTTCTGATGCAGATAGACGCGATCTCGCTGTTTCCCGAGATGTTCGATGCAGTCACCCGTTTCGGCGTTAGCCGGCGCGCGGTGGAGCTGGGCATCTGTGATTTTTCCGCGTGGAATCCGCGGGACTTCACTAGCAATAACTATCGTACGATAGATGACCGGCCTTATGGCGGTGGCCCCGGCATGCTGATGCTGATCGAGCCTTTAGTCGCTGCGCTTGACGCGGCACGGGCAAGGCAGCAGGCACAGGGCGCCGCAACGAGTCATGTCGTTTATTTGTCGCCACAAGGACGGGCACTGGATCACCGCAAGGCGGTCGAGTTGTCGCAACGTCCGGGTCTCATTCTCTTGTGCGGGCGCTATGAAGGCGTCGACGAGCGTTTGATCGAGAGCGAAGTCGACGAGGAAATTTCCATCGGCGACTATGTGCTGTCGGGGGGCGAGTTACCGGCGATGGTGCTGATGGATACGGTGTTGCGGTTGTTGCCCGGCGTGCTGGGTGACGCGCAGTCGGCGAGTGAAGACTCGTTTGCCGACGGACTGCTGGACTGTCCGCATTACACACGACCGGAAGAGTACCGGGGGATGAGGGTGCCGGACGTATTGATGTCCGGTAATCATGCCCTGATTGCAAAATGGCGACTTAAACAGTCGTTGGGCCGTACCTGGTTACGCCGCCCCGACTTGTTGCAGGGCCGTACATTATCAAAACAGGAATCTCGGCTGCTGGCAGAGTATCAGCAGGAACAAGATTCCCAGAAAGCGGAGCATTAACATGGATCTGATTCAACAACTCGAGCAAGAAGAAATTGCCCGTCTGGGCAAGACCATTCCTGAATTCGCACCAGGTGACACCGTTGTCATCCAGGTTAAAGTTAAGGAAGGTAACCGCGAGCGTCTGCAGGCTTACGAAGGTGTCGTAATCTCCAAGCGTAACCGTGGCCTGAACAGCTCTTTCATCGTGCGCAAAATGTCTGCCGGTGAAGGTGTTGAGCGTACTTTCCAGACTTACTCCCCGCTGCTGGCTACCATCGAAGTCAAGCGTCGTGGTGACGTTCGTCGCGCCAAGCTGTACTACCTGCGCGGCCTGACCGGCAAGTCCGCACGTATCAAGGAAAAGCTGCCAGCACGCAAGGCACGCTAATTGACCGCGGACAGGATGTCCGCTGGCCAAACGACGGCTTTGCCGTCATGATGAAGCGCAAGGCATTCCTTGCGCTTTTTTTCGTTTCTAAGATGACCTCCTATTCCGCCATTATTCCCGCGCCCTTTGCCAGGCTGGGCATCCGTTGTTCGACCCAACACTTGCAAGGGATCGATTTTCTGCCCGCTGGTACGATGGTGCAGACGGCAGGCTCCGGCACGCTGGCCGCCGAAGTCACCCGACAGTTGCAGGCGTGGCTGCTGGATGCCGCCTTTTGTTTCGACTTGCCCTACCGCTTGCAGGGCACGCCATTCCAGATGCGGGTATGGCAGGCCATTGCCGCCATTCCACCCGGGCAGACACTCAGTTACCAGCAGCTTGCCGCCAATATAGGATCGGTTGCGCGCGCGGTCGGCGGAGCGTGCGGACGCAATCCTTTACCCATTATTATTCCTTGCCACCGGGTGCTGGCAAAAAACGGTCTGGGTGGTTTCAACCTGTCGACCGGTCACGAGATGCTGGCGATCAAGCGCTGGCTGCTTGCCCATGAACGCTAGTCTTGAGCTGATTGATGCCTTTCTGGACCGGTGCTTGCTGGCTGATGGTTTGTCGCGCAACACGCTGGATGCTTACCGGCGCGATCTGTGCAAGCTGGCGCAGCGTCTTGAGGCTCTGGAGACGAATCTGGTTGCTGTCGATGAGGCTGTGCTGGCGCAGGTACTGCTGCCGCAAGCGCAAGAGAGTGCGGCGACCCGTGCGCGGCTGATTTCGGCAGCGCGGCGTTTTTTTCGTCATCTGCTGGAAAGCGGTGTGCGCCGCAATGACCCGCTCAAGCGCCTGAAAGGGCCGCAGCCGGTACGCGCCTTGCCGCGTCCTTTGTCGGAAGCCAATGTGGAGGCCTTGCTGGAGGCACCCGATACCGCCAGTTTGCTGGGCTTGCGGGACAGGGCCATGTTCGAGCTGATGTATGCGACCGGGCTGCGCGTGTCCGAACTGGTGTCCTTGCAGTTGGGCGAGCTGGATCTGGTATCCGGCGTCGTGTCCACCATAGGCAAGGGCGACAAGCAAAGGCTGGTGCCCATGGGTGAGGTCGCGCAGGAGTGGTTATTGCGCTATCTGAACGAATCACGGCCGCTCTTGCTGGCGGGGGCGGCTTGCGATGATGTGTTTGTGACCGTCAGGCGTAGCCGTATGACGCGGCAGATGGCCTGGCTTCTGATTAAACGCTACGCGACGCAACTGGGTTTGAGTCATGTCAGCCCGCACACCTTGCGCCATGCTTTTGCCACGCATCTGGTCAACCATGGTGCCGATCTGCGCGTGGTACAGTTATTGCTCGGCCACGCCGATATTTCGACGACCCAGATCTATACCCATGTCGCCCGTGAGCGTTTGCGTCAGTTGCACCGGGCACACCACCCGCGCGGCTGATTTCGGCATCTACTCATGTTGACCTGCGTGGCGATTACATCGGCCATCAACTAGTCTGATGGCATGCCAAATGACGCAGATATTTTCTCCCCTGTCGCGAATGAGGGGACCGGCCATCTGTCCGCTTCTTCCTTGCTTGATGCTCAAGCGGAGGTGGACTCTGGTGCGCGCATGCTGCGTTTTCGTTTGCTGCGCCCTGAGGCCAAGCGGGGCATTGTCCGGCGTCTGGCGCTGGCCTGGTTTTTGTCGCTGAGCCTGTGCTTGTTGTCGGTGGGCTGGCCAGTCGCAGAGTCCTGGCTGAGCCTGTCTTTGCCTTGGCGTGCAGAGGTGCTGCCGCTGGTGCTGGCGCCTGCCATGTTGCTGGCTATCTTGTGGACGCTTTGGTTCGGCATTGCGCTGGGGGGCATGCTGGCTTTGCTCAGTGCGCTGTTTGCCGCATGGATGATGCATTTTTCGCTGCCGTTTATCTTACTGGCCGGTGCGACCCACTTGCTGGCACTGCTGATCTTGTATCTGGGTTACCGGGCCGTGCCCATGCGCCCCGATCTTTCCTCTGGCAAGAATCTGCTGTTTTTTTTGATGATGGTGACGGTGAGTGCGACATTTGCCTCGCTGGATGTGCTGGTTGGCATTTACGCCCGCCATGCCGGCTATGCCGAGCTGTTGAACTTATGGCTTGGTCGCTGGTTAGGTCTGCTGGCTAATTTTGTACTGCTGGTGCCATTGCTCTGGCGCTACGGGCGGCGTATCGAGCATGCGCTCGATACGCTGTCATGGCTGACACGGCGCAGGGTGCGCCTGACATATTCCCTATGGACAACGGCGCTGCTGTTGTTTGCCTTATTGCTTTATGTTTTTCTGGCGGTCAGATTGCATGGTGCTTATGTCGAGCAGGCCTTTTTCCATTTTGACCGCATTGGCTGGCCTACGGTAGCGCTGTCTGCCTTGCAAGTACTGCAAGTGATTCATATCGTGCTGTCGGTGCTGGTGGTGTTTATCGCCTATTTCTTTTATCAGATATTGCAGCACTGGACGGGGACGCTTAAACGTACGGCCAGCCAGTTGCGCCTGTTGAATCAGAAATTGGCCGAGCTTGCGCTAACCGATGAACTGACCGGTTTGTATAACCGCCGCCATTTCATGGCGATGGCCAAGCGTGAGCTGGCCAATGCCGAGCGGCATGGCATGCCTTGCTCTTTGTTGCTGATCGATATCGACCACTTCAAGTGGGTCAATGATCACTATGGTCATCTGGCCGGCGATCAGGTTCTGCGCATATTGGGGCGCCTGCTGCCGGTGTTGCTGCGTCCCAGCGATCTGGCGGCGCGTTATGGCGGGGAGGAGTTGGTGGTCTTGCTCAGGCATACGCCGCTGGACGAGGCGCAGGAGGTTGCCGAGCGTATACGTCAGGCGATTGCAGTGCAGACCTATCCCGATTTACCCGCCAGCTTGCGGGTGACGGTCAGTCTGGGGGTGGCGGAGTCCCGCGTGGCCGAGCCGGATCTGGACTGGCTGATCGAGCGAACCGACCGCGCACTGTACCGGGCAAAAAATGGCGGGCGTAACCGCATAGAATGCGACCCGGGCGCATAAGCGGCCGGGTCGGTCGGTGCTGAGTCTTTTGGACTGTTGCCGATGAAGGAAGATTACACGCAGGCGGGCTGGGTATCGGTAAAGGATGCTCGCAGAGATAGCTTGTCCTGCAAAGCGGCCAGATTGGGATAGTCGGCTTGCCAGTCAAGTTCGGGAAAGCGCAGCGCCAGATAGCCCAAGCCGCAGCCCACTGCAATGTCGGCAATGCTGTAAGCCTCGCCGTTGCACCACAAGCGTTCACCCAGATCGCGGCTCATGGTCGCCAGTGCACGGCTAATTTTTGCATGCTGGTACTGGACCCATTCTTCCATTTGCTTGTCGGCAGGGCGGCGGCGTTCGATCACGATGGCAACGGCCGCATCACACAGACCGTCGGCCAGCGCTTCCCAGCGCCGGGTATCTATCAGTGCGCGTCTTTCCTGCGGGTAAAGGCGGGAAACGGGCGAAATACTATCCAGATATTCGACAATAACCCGCGAGTCGAACAGCACGCTGCCATCATCCAGCTCAAGAGCCGGTACCTTGCCCAGCGGGTTGTAGTCGCTAATGTGGCTGTCGGCCTGCCAAGGCTGCTCGATCTGGATCGGACATTCTATTTTTTTTTCGGCCAGTACGATGCGTACTTTGCGTGCAAAGGGACTGGTGGGTGAAGCAAGCAGTTTCATAGTCTGTCGGTGTTAGGTTGGCTGCAAAGCCAATGATTCAATGTCGAACTGTAACCTAATGAACAGCAAGACGAAAGCGTTGTGTATCTAAAGTAGCTCTACCTTGCCGGATACTTCCAGACGTAGCAGGCTAACACCGGATTGCCAGTCGGGATTGGAGGGGGCAGCGGCATCCATTGCGGCATCCATTGCGGCAGACTTGAGCATGACAGGGCGGAATGAGGGCGGCGGTGTATTTTGCCCCAGGCTGAGTTCGCGTACCGCGATCTGCGCTTTGTCCAAAGCGCGGGCGGCGATCTGCGCCTGTGTGCGCAAGCTATGAATGGCTTGCGGAATCAATTGTTGTTCGGTTTCGCGCCTGAGTTGCTCCGAGACGCGGAAGTCCACACTGGAAAGCAGCATAAAGCGCTGCAGTTGTACGGTCAGCTCGCCGGCTTGCTGCATATTGCGGCTTTGGATGCTGAGCGATGCGCGTGCGCTCCATGCCTGCAGCTTGCCGTTCTTATCGTACTCGGGCCAGCTATTGTAAGCACTGTTGCGACTGCTAACGGCAGGAAAACCTTTAGCGATAGTGACGGCGCGGGCAAGCTGGCGGTTCAGGCGTTCGGCCAGAACCGCGGGGTCGCTGGCCTTGTCCTCGATATAGAGTGTGGCCTGAAACTCGTCATTGGCCAGTTCGCGCTCGGCGCTGGCATTCAGGTTCAGCATCACGCCCTCGGCCTGTGCCGCAGGCGCGAGCAGGCAGAACAGGGTAAACAGACAGGACAATATCTTCATCGGGCAACCTTCAGGGCAAGGCAATCATTCATATTGTGAATCATAGCCCAGATATGCAATAAAGGTTGTGGTGGCGGAGATATGCCCTGCCCCGTTGCGCTAGCCTAGTAGCAAGGCATCATCATCGATGACCTCGCCGCGGGTTTTTTCGAACATGGACAGCAAATCGGCAACCTGCATCTGGCTACGTGTTTCGCCGCTTACATCCAGCACTACCTGACCTTGATGCAGCATAACCGTACGGTCGCCATGGTCCAGCGCCTGACGCATGGAATGGGTCACCATCAGCGCGGTGAGTTGATTGTCGCGCACGATCTGGTCGGTCAGCTCCAGCACGAAAGCGGCGGTTTTGGGGTCTAGCGCCGCCGTGTGTTCATCCAGCAGCAGGATGCGCGAGGGGCGCAGTGAGGCCATTAACAGGCTGATGGCCTGGCGCTGTCCGCCGGACAGCAGCCCCATGCGGTCGGATAAGCGGTTTTCCAGCCCCAGCTTCAGCGTCGCGAGTTTGTCGCGGAATAATTCGCGCTGCGCTTTTTTAACCGCCAGCCCCAGACCGCGTTTCTCTCCGCGCTGCCAGGCCAGCGCCAGATTCTCTTCTATGCTCAGCCCTTCACAGGTGCCGGCCATCGGATCCTGAAAGACCCGTGCCACCAGTTTGGCACGCTGCCAGGCATCCATGCGGGTCACATCCTGCTGGTCGATAAACAGGCGGCCGGAGTCGGGCTGTATATCACCGGAGATGGCATTAAGCAGTGTCGACTTGCCGGCGCCATTGCTGCCTATCACCGTGACGAACTGGCCGGTTTCTATGGTCAGCGACATGCCGCGCAGCACATGGTTTTCGACCGGCGTGCCCGGGTTGAAGGTTTTTTGCAGATTGTCGGCGCGCATCATTTGGCCAATCCTCCGGACAGTAGCTTGAATTTGGCCTTGATCAGCGGCAGCACCAAGGCAAAGCCAACCAGCAGCGCGGTGATCAGGTTAAGGTCCTGCGCCGCCAGACCGATAAAGTCGGCGTTGAGCGCCAGTGCGATCAGTACGCGATAGAGCAGGGCGCCCAATACCGTCGCCAGTGTGATCACCCACAGCTTGCGCGACGGAATCAGCGTTTCGCCGATAATGACCGCTGCCAGCCCGACCACGATGGTGCCGATCCCCATCGAGATATCAGCACCGCCCTGAGTCTGCACATAGAGCGCACCACCCAGCGCGATCAGCGCATTGGAGAGTGCCATGCCAAAGAGCACCATGCGGTCGGTGGAAATGCCTTGGGCGCGTGCCATGCGCGGGTTGGCACCGGTGGCGCGCATGGCAAGGCCGGCCTGCGAGGCAAAGAAAGCATCCAGCGCCAGCTTGGCCAGCACGATAATGGCGGCAAGTACGGCTGGTTGCACCGTCATGGCACGATCAAAATCGTCGCCAATGAGGGCGGAGAATACGGTGGCTTCACCGATCAGCGGAATATTCGGCGCTCCCATAATTCTGAGATTGATCGAATACAGGGCAATCATCACCAGAATGCTGGCCAGCAATTGCAGGATATTCAGGCGCACATTGAGCCAGGCTGTCGTCCAGCCTGCGGCAGCGCCGGCCAGCATGGCAAAGGCGCAGGCGCTGTAAGGATCATGGCCGCCGGCGATCAAGGTGGCGGCAACGGCGCCGCCCAGCGGGAAGCTGCCATCGGCGGTCAGGTCGGGAAAATTCAGAATGCGGAAGGAAATCAGCACGCCCAGTGCAACTAGGGCGAAGATCAGGCCGATTTCCAGTGCACCCATCAGGGCAATGACGGACATGGTTGGGGGCTTTCTTTGTGTTTGCCATGCTTCTGCGGCATGGCTTGTCGTGCGCAGGCAGAAACGGTTTTAGCCGTAGCCGCAGGAAATGGGCGGCTACGGCTGGCGCTTATTTGACGATTTCGGCGGCGCTCTTGAGCAAAGCCGGGTTCAGACTGACGTTCTGCTTTTGTGCGGCAAGCGGATTGAGTGTCAGCGACAGCTTATTGCCCATTTGCGGTGCGATGCTGCCGGCTTTTTCGCCCTTGAGAATGCGTACCACGATGCGACCGGCCTGACGGCCGATATCGTAGTAATTCTGTCCCAGTGCGGCGATAGCGCCGCGCTTGACCGAATCCGGATCCGAAGCAATCAGCGGGATCTTGCTCTGGTTGGCAACGGCCACCAGCGACTCGTAAGTCGACACCACATTATTGTCGGTGCTGGTGTAGATGGCATCGACCTTGCCGGCCAGATTCTTGGCCGCAGGGGCGACGTCCACGCTACGCGCGGCGGCCGACTCCACCAGCGTCATGCCGCGTTTGCCCAATTCGGTTTTCAGCTCGCGCGCCACAATGACCGAGTTGACTTCGCCCGGGCTGTAGACCATGCCGATCTTTTTGGCTGCCGGATGGATTTTCTGGATCAGATCAACCTGGGCTGCGATTGGCAAGCGGTCGGATACACCGGTGATATTGCTGCCCGAAGCCTTCCATGACGGCACCAGCTTGGCGGCGACCGGGTCGGTAACGGCAATAAAGACCACGGGGACATTGCGCGTTGCGGCGGCAACGGCCTGTGCGCTCGGCGTGGCGATTGCGACAATGGCGTCGGGCTTGTCGCCGACGAATTTGCGTGCAATCTGGCCTGCGGTTGCGGTATTGCCTTGTGCGCTCTGGTATTGCAGTTTGAGGTTGCTGCCGTTCTGGTAGCCGGCGGCCTTGAGTTCGTCTTCCACGCCTTTGCGGGCGGCATCCAGCGCCGGATGGTCAACAATGGCGGTGACGGCAACCGATTTCATATCGGCCGCGCTGGCCGAGCCGAGTGCACCGATGGCGAGCAGGGAAACGAGCAGGGGGCGAAGGGATAGGCGCATGGTGTTGATCTCGTTATAAACAAATAAAGATTGGATTTTGTCTGCAATCTTATGGCAAAACGACAGGCACTGTTTTTTGTTTATTGATTTTTCATGCTTATAAATGCGTAATATTTTTAATAAAATTGCTGTTGATTTGCATTTTGCGCGATAAATATTGTGATTTTTGCGTTGGCTTGAAATATGATGGTTAATTTATTGCTGCGTTGCGACAAGAATGGGATGCGGCTGAAGCCGGGTGTGCGCTGGATATCGACAAAGAAAAACGGCCACAGATTTGCTGTGGCCGTTGCGTGTTCTCTGGCTTGCCGCCAGAGATGCAGGATCTTAGTCGAGGTAGTCGTAGCCTGGCAGGGTCAGGAACTCGACGAAGTCGTCGCTGCTGGTCAACTCGGCAAACATGCGCGCCGCGTCTTCATACTGGCGTGTCCAGCGGCTGCCCAGCTTGTCTTTCAGGTCGGCTACCACTTCGCCGTGGAACTGGGCGAATAATTCCTGCGTCACCTTGCGGCCGTCTTCCAGCACGCCTTTGGGCGAGCGTATCCACTGCCAGATCTGAGCGCGCGAAATCTCGGCGGTGGCGGCATCTTCCATCAGGTTGTGGATAGGTACGCAGCCGTTGCCGGAGATCCATGACCCCAGATACTGGATGCCGACGTCGATATTCAGCTTCATGCCGGCTTCGGTAATCGGAGTTTCCGGCTGGAAAGTCATCAAGTCGGCCGCCGTCGTATTCACGTCGGGGCGCTGCTTGCCGATCTGGTTAGGCGCATCGCCCAGCACGGCGTTAAACGACTCCATCGCAATCGGTACCAGACCCGGGTGGGCAACCCAGCCGCCATCGTAGCCGTCACCCGCATCGCGATCCTTGTCGGCCTTCACGCCGCCCAGGGCCTTTTCATTGGCTACCGGATCGTTCTTGATCGGGATCAGCGCGGCCATGCCGCCGATGGCCGGTGCCTGGCGCTGGTGGCAAGTCTTGAGCAGCAGCAGCGCATAGGCGCGCATAAACGGCACGGTCATGGTGATGGCGCCACGGTTAGCCAGGCAGAAATCCTTGTTGTTCTTGAATTTCTTGATGCAGCTGAAGATGTAGTCCCAACGCCCGGCATTCAGGCCGCAGCTGTGCTCGCGCAGCTCATACAGGATTTCATCCATCTCGAAGGCGGCGAGGATGGTCTCGATCAGTACGGTGGCCTTGATCGTGCCTTGCGCAACGGACAGTTCGTTCTGTGCAAACACGAACACATCATTCCACAGCCGTGCTTCCAGATGGCTTTCCATCTTCGGCAGGTAGTAATAGGTGGCGCGGCCGTTTTCCAGCAGGTAGTGGATGTTGTGGAAGAAGGACAGCGCGAAGTCGAACAGTGCGCCGGAGACGATCTCGCCATCGACGGTGAGGTGCTTTTCCATCAGATGCCAGCCGCGCGGGCGCAGCAGCAAGGTGGCGATGTTGTCGTTCAGCGCGTATTGCTTGCCTTCGGGGCTGGTGAAGGAGATGGTCTTGCGATAGGCGTCGCGCACATTGATCTGGCCGCTGATCTGGTTGTCCCAGCTCGGGCAGTTCGAGTCTTCAAAGTCGGCCATGAAGCTCTTGGCGCCGGAGTTCAGCGCATTGATCATCATCTTGCGCTCGACCGGGCCGGTAATTTCGACACGGCGATCCAGAAGGTCGGCCGGCAGCGGCGCGATCTGCCAGTCACCTGCGCGCACGGCGGCAGTTTCCGGCAGGAAGTCCGGCAAACGCCCTGCATCCAGCTCGGCCTGGCGCAGCACGCGGCGCGCGATCAGTTCGCGGCGGGTGCCTTCGAATTTGCGGTGCAGCTTGGCCACAAACGCAAGTGCTTCCGTGGTGAGGATCGTTTCGTATTCCGCATTCAGCGGGGCGAGAATTTCAACACCTTGCGGCAAGGTCATGGCCATCTGGTTTCTCCTGGGGTTTATCGGTCTGAATTATGCTGTTTGCCAGTTTAGGTGAGCATGGATTATAGAAAAAGCCCTAAAATGGCATTAATCCTTTTACTTTTTGTATGCTAATGGACAGCTTCAAGCAGATGGAAACGCTGGTCGCGGTGGTGACGCTGGGGAGTCTGAGCGCAGCCGCCCGGCAAGAAGGCGTGGTGCCGGCGATGATAGGGCGGCGGCTGGATGCGCTGGAAGAGCGTTTGGGCGTGCGGCTACTGGTGCGCACGACGCGCTCCATCACGTTGACGCAGGAGGGCACGGCTTTTTACGAAGATGCGTTGCGCATCCTGGGCGAGCTGGCGGATGCCGAAGCGGCGGTGGCTTCGGGCAGCGGGCGCGTGCGCGGCCATCTGCGCCTGTCGGCACCGGCAGGCTTTGGCCGGCGCCATGTCGCGCCGCATGTGGCCAGCTACCAGCGCATGCATCCGGATATCAAGGTGACGCTGGATTTGTCCGATCGGCTAGTGGATTTCGTGCGCGACCGCATCGACTGTGCAATACGGATTTCCGATCTGGCCGACTCTTCTTTAGTGGCTCTGCGTCTGGCTGAAAACCGCCGCGTGGTGGTCGCGTCTCCGGCCTATCTGGCCGAGTATGGCATTCCGTATCGTCTGGAAGATTTGTCGGGCCACAATTGCCTGTCGCTGGGTGAAAGCCAGAGCCGCGGCTGGAGCTTTATGCGGCAAGGTGAGCTGGTCAATCTCAAGGTGTCGGGCGTGCTGGAGTGCAACGATGGCGCCGTGCTGCATGACTGGGCGATTCGCGGGCTGGGTCTGGCCTGGCGCTCGCTATGGGAGGTAAAGGATGATTTGTCGGAAGGGCGGCTGGTGACGGTGCTGGACGCATATGCTTCACCCGACTATCCGGTGTATGCGGTGGTGGCAGCGCGGCGTTTGCTGCCGCTCAGGGTACGTCACTTTATCGAGCATTTGCGCGCCTGTTACAGCGCGCCGGGCTATTGGGATTAGACCTTGTGCTACGGGTTAGTGTGCGCAGTGGCGGGCGGTAAAGCGTTCGAAATAGGCGATCGGGCCGATGCTGCTTAAACCGACATGAAAGCAGATGTCGGCGGCGAGTGTTTCGCCGCATTTTCGCTGGCGTGAATCAGCTCATACAACACTTCTACTTTCTTGAATCGCTCCTGAGCCCCGAGGCTGCCATCCAGCCATGCCTGTATTTCTGCCGATTTCGGGTGGGTGCTGTTGACTTCCAGCGCGCAGTTGGGGCAACTGACAAAACTGATTGCCGGCGGGATGGCGATGTCCATGCCGGCGAGTGCATCCTGCGCATAAATGGCAAATTCGCTCAGGCGGTTTCCAGCCCGCTGCCGGATCGCCGACAGCGGTAAAGCCTCGGCGTCCCCCGGCAGATTGAAAAGTTTTTGCAGACTGCTCTGGGCAGGGTCATCAGCATTGTTCATGGCCAGTCCTTTCCTTTGACTTTTATCAAGTGATTTTCAAGTGATCAATATAGAAAATATTCAATGGCATTGGAAGGAAAATTTATTCGCCATGCCGCGGATTATTCCGCCAGTTTTGCCTTGAGTGCATAGAGCAGACTCAGCGCTTCGCGCGGGCTCAGACTGTCTACATCGGCGTCTTCCAGCATCTCCAGCGCCGGATGCGGCAGCACCTCCGGCTGGGAAACGCTCGCTTGGGTAAACAAATCAGGCTGCTGGCGGGCGACCGACTGGTTTTCCAGATCCAGCAGATGGCGCCTTGCCTCGCGTATGACTTTGGGCGGCACGCCGGCCAGTTGCGCCACGGCCAGGCCGTAGCTCTGGCTGGCCGGGCCTTCTTCCACGTGATGCAGGAACACAATGCTTTCCTTGTGTTCGACCGCCGACAGATGGACATTGGCAACGCCGGCATAGTCGTGTGCCAGTCGTGTCAGTTCGAAGTAGTGGGTGGCAAACAGCGTGTAGCTGCGGTTTTTTTCGATCAGCGCCCGCGCAATCGCCCAGGCCAGCGCCAGACCGTCAAAGGTGGAGGTGCCGCGACCGACTTCATCCATCAGTACCAGACTGTGGGCGGTGGCATTGTTGAGGATGTTGGCGCTTTCGGTCATTTCCACCATAAAGGTGGAGCGGCCGCCGGCCAGATCGTCGGAGGCGCCGATACGGGTAAAGATGCGGTCGATCGGGCCGATGACCGCGCTTTGTGCCGGCACGCAGCAGCCGATATGTGCCATCAGCGTCAACAGGGCCGTCTGGCGCATATAGGTCGATTTACCGCCCATATTGGGGCCGGTAATCAGCAACAGCTTGCGCGCGTCCGACAGGCAGATGTCGTTGGCGATAAAGCGTTCGACGCCGGCTTCCACGACCGGATGGCGGCCTTCAATAATCTCCAGCCGGTTGCTGCCGACAAATTCGGGGGCGACGTAATTGCAGGTTGCGCTGCGCTCGGCAAAGTTGGCCAGCACATCCAGCGTGGCAACCGCCTGTGCCGCCTGCTGCAGCGCGCCGACATACGGGATCAGCGCGTCCAGCAGTGCTTCGTATAATTGCTTTTCCAGCGCCAGTGATTTGTCCTGGGCCGACAGTGCCTTGTCTTCGAATTCTTTCAGTTCCGGCGTGATATAGCGTTCGGCGTTTTTCAGTGTCTGGCGGCGGCGATAGTCGTCCGGCACCTTGTCCGACTGGGCGCGTGATACTTCGATGTAAAAGCCGTGTACCCGGTTGAATTCGACCTTGAGCGTGCTGATGCCGGTACGCTCGCGCTCGCGTGCTTCCAGTTGCAGCAGGAATTCGCCGCAGTTGGTCTGGATGTCGCGTAGCTCGTCCAGATCGGCCGAGTAGCCGTGGTTGATCACGCCGCCGTCGCGCAGCAAGGTCGATGGTTCGGGCAAAATCGCCGCCCGCAGCAGCGCTTCGGCCGGCGCGTTTTCCGGCAGGTAGCTGGCCAGCGTATCCAGCAGCGTGCTGTTCAGGCTGGCGGCCTGATGGCGGGCGTCTTTCAGGCGGGCAAGCGAGTCGCGCAGCGAGGACAGGTCGCGCGGGCGGGCGCTACGCAAGGCGATGCGGGCAGTGATGCGTTCGATATCGGCGACGCCGGACAGGGTGTCGCCTAGCGCCTGATGCTGGTCGGCGAGGGCGGCGACCGCATCCAGCCGTTCGCGCAGGCGGGCATGGTTGCGCAGCGGATGGTGCAGCCAGTGGCGCAACAGGCGGCTGCCCATGCTGGTGCTGCAATGGTCAAGCAAGGAGGCCAGCGTCGGGCTGGCTTCGCCGCGCAGGGTCTCGGTCAGTTCCAGATTGCGGCGGGTGGCGGCATCCATGCGCACCAGTTCGCGGGTGTCCTCCACACTCAGGCTGGCGATATGGGCCAGATGCGCACCCTGGGTCTGTTTGGCGTATTCGAGCAGGGCGCCGGCCGCACCGACCGCCACCGGGCTGTTCTCCGCGCCGAAGCCGGCCAGATCGCGCGTGCCGAAATGGCGGGTCAGGGTGAGCTGGCCTGATTCGCTATCAAACTGCCAGGACGGCAGTTTCTTGCGCGGAATGGCCAGCGTATCCAAAAGGGCGATGGCGTGATCGTCGGGCAGCAAAAGCTCGGATGGGCGCAGGCGCTCAAGCTCGCTCATCACCTCGTCGACCGGCACCTGCATGATGCGGAATTCGCCGCTGGACAGCGATAGCCAGGCCATGCCCAGCACGCCCTTGATGCTGTTCAGTGCCAGCACCAGGTTGTCGCGCTTGTCGTCCAGCAGCGCGGCATCGGTCAGCGTGCCCGGGGTGACGATGCGCATGACTTTGCGTTCGACCGGCCCTTTGCTGGTGGCCGGGTCGCCGATCTGCTCGACGATGGCAACCGACTCGCCCAGTTTGACCAGACGCGCAAGATAGCCTTCGGCGGCATGATAGGGCACGCCGGCCATCTTGATCGGCGTGCCGGCCGAGGCGCCGCGCGTGGTCAGCGTGATATCCAGCAGGCGCGCCGCCTTTTCCGCATCCTCGTAAAACAGCTCGTAAAAGTCGCCCATGCGGTAGAACACCAGCTTGTCCGGGTGGTCGCGCTTGAGGGAGAGGTACTGCTGCATCATCGGGGTGTGGGCTGCGCTCATGCTGGTCTTCTGGGCTAGGGGTGACAAAGACGACAACGCCCCGACTGGCGGGGCGTTGGGCGTGCTGATTTTACGTCAAGCCGGCAAGGTCGTCATCCGGCGTGCGCGCTTCAGGCTACATGCGGTGCGATGATGTGCAGAAGCTGCGCCAACACCTTAGGGCTGGCAGCAACGATGTCGCCGCTTTCCAGCCAGGTCTGCTCGCCCTTCATATCGGTCACGATGCCGCCGGCTTCCTGTACGATCAGGCTGCCTGCCGCGATGTCCCACGGCTTGAGGTTGAATTCGAAGAAACCGTCCACGCGGCCGCAAGCCACATTACACAGGTCCAGCGAGGCTGCGCCTTCGCGACGGGCACCGGCACTCTTGGCGATGACGTCTTTCAGGATGGCCAGATAGGTGTCGATCATGCTCTGGTCGACCACGGGGAAACCGGTGGCAATCAGGCATTCGTTCAGCTGGATGCGCTTGGAAACGCGGATGCGGCGCTCGTTGAGGAAGGCGCCTACGCCGCGGCTGGCGGTGTAGAGGTCGTTGCGGCTCGGGTCGTAGACGACGGCTTCCTGCACCTGACCTTTGTGGGCCAGCGCGATGGAAATGGCGTATTGCGAGTGGCCGTGCAGAAAGTTGGTGGTGCCATCGATCGGGTCGATGATCCACTCGTATTCGGAGGCGCCCATGCCTTTCGCGCCGGACTCTTCTGCTAGAATGGCATGCGACGGATAAGCCTCGAGAATGACGTCGATAATGGCCTGCTCGGCGGCACGATCCACGTCGGTCACGAAGTCGTTTGCACTCTTCTTCTCGACGCGAATGATGTCGATATTGTGCGATGCGCGCTGAATCACGCTACCTGCACGACGGGCAGCTTTTACCGCGATATTTAGCATCGGATGCATTTGCATGGACGGCCTCTACAATCTGGACGCAACAGGCACGCGGCTCACCAACGCGCGCCGTGCCTGCCACTAACAATTTCGGTTAAGGAACAAAAAACCCCGACGCATTGCGCGGGGTTTCATAATGGCCGGCATTCTACTCGTAAACAGCTGATGAATAAACCCCAAGTCCCTGATTTTTTGAAGAACATTCGGGTCGTTCTGACCCGTACCAGCCACCCGGGCAATATCGGCTCGGCCGCACGCGCGATGAAAACCATGGGCCTGACCCGGCTCTATCTGGTTGAACCCAAAGTCTTTCCCAGCCCCGAGGCGGATACGCTGGCTTCCGGCGCCGTCGATGTGCTGGAGCAGGCCACCGTGGTTGCGACGCTGGCCGAGGCGCTAAGCGGTGTGACGGTCGCTTGTGCGCTGACCAGCCGCCGGCGCGAACTGACGACGCCTTTGGCGGTGCCGCGCGAGGCGACACCGGAACTGGTGGCGCGTGCCCAGGCCGGCGAGCAGGTGGCGTTGGTGTTCGGCAACGAAACCTTCGGCCTGTCGATAGGCGAAGTCGAGCAGTGCAACCGGCTGGTGACCATTGCCGGCAACCCGGATTACTTCTCGCTGAATCTGGCCATGGCGGTGCAGGTGATGTGTTACGAGTTGTTCAGTCACAGCGGCTTCGAGATGGACTATCTTAAACCCGCCGGCGAGCCGGCGAC
Organism: Craterilacuibacter sp. RT1T; assembly: GCF_023502145.1. Lineage (GTDB taxonomy): Bacteria > Pseudomonadota > Gammaproteobacteria > Burkholderiales > Chromobacteriaceae > Craterilacuibacter. Next base: position 135,458 of record NZ_JAMFLI010000001.1, read on the forward strand.
GCTGGACGAGGTGGAGGGTCTGTGCGGCCATCTGGCGCAGGCGATGGATGATATCGGCTACTTCCGCCGCCGCAATAGCGAGCGCCTGATGCGGCGCATGCGCACCTTGTTTGGCCGTGCCGCGCTTGAGCGCGATGAAATCGATATCCTGCGCGGCTTTTGCAAGCAGATCGAGCGGGTGGCAGCCGAGCATGGCAAGATCGAGCGCAGCTAGTTCCTTGACTCTGCCTTACGCGCAGCCGGCAGTGCGCGATCTGGCTTTCTTGCTGTGCGCACCGCCGCCGCTGCATTTCGGTCCGCCTTGTCCGCGTGCCCGCCTGTTGGGGGGGCAGGGGCTGGCCTATCTGGCGGAACTGGATCGCGATCCTGCGGCCTTGCTTTCTTGTCTGGCGGCGAGTCCGCGCTTGCGTCTGGGGCATTACGCCGAGCAACTTTTGCTGTTCTGGTTTCATCTGCTGCCGCATATCGAAGTGGTCGCGCATGGGCTAGCCTTGCGCGACCCGGCAGGGCTGACGCTGGGTGAGTTCGATTTTTTGTTGCGTGTGGACGGCGAGCCCTGGCATCTGGAAACCGCCAGCAAGTTCTATTTGCAAGCGCCGCAGGCCGGGGGCGTCTGGATCGGGCCGGGGCTGAATGATGCCTGGCCGCTTAAGGCATATAAACTCACGCAGCAGCTGGCGCTGTCAGGTCATGCCTGTGCACAAGGGCGGTTGCCGGCCGATTTTGCGACCTGCCGGCACGAGCTGTTGCTGGCGGGCTGGTTTTTCTATCCGCCTGATTGCATGCCGCAGGATACGGGGCTGACGCGGGGCTGGTGTGCGCCGCTGGATGAAGCCTGGCCGCGCACCCATGGTGCTACGCGCTGGGTCCATCTGGCGCGCGAGCGCTGGCTGGCACCAGCTCGGGTGCAGGAAGAAGACACGCAGGCGGAGGCCGATTTGCGCCGGCTCTTGCAAGTGGCGCAGGCACCGCAACTACTGGCCGAGCTTGAGCAGGGCCGTGGCGGGGTCTGGATCGAAGTGGCGCGCGGTTTTGTGATGCCTCAAGCCTGGCCGGACCTTGCGCGACTGGACGCATTGCTGGCGCGGATATGAGTTGAAAGGGGGTGATGGCTTGCCTTGAATCAGGCAGCGCCATCACTTAATGGCTGTGCGCGTGAATGCAGCCTGAGATCAGGTTCTTCAGCTCATCGGTCTGGTATAGCTGGATATGCTTGTGATCGACCTTGATCCAGCCTTGCTGCTGGAATTTGGACAGGGTACGGCTGACCGTCTCCAGCTTAAGACCAAGGAAGCTGCCGATTTCTTCGCGACTCATGCGCAGGATAAAGTCGTTGGCGGCAAAACCACGCGTTGCCAGGCGCGAGGAGACATTCAGCAAGAATGCCGCCAGACGTTCGTCGGCTTTCATATTGCCCAACAGCAGCATAATGCTCTGGTCGCGTACGATTTCGCGGCTCATCAGACGGTAAAAATGGTGCTGCAGGCTGGGAATGTCGCGGCTCAGGCTTTGCATGCGGGAAAACGGCAGCTCGCAAACTTCGCTGTCTTCCAGTGCGATCGCGTCGCAGCCATGCACATTGGCCGAGATGCCATCCATACCCAACAGCTCGCCCGACATGTGAAAGCCGGTGACTTGCTCGCGCCCGTCCTGACTGGACATGCAAGTCTTGAAAAAGCCGGTACGTATGGCAAACAGCGATTTGAATGCTTCGCCGCTGCGGAACATATACTCGCCGCGCTTGAGGCGCCGGCTTTGACGGATCACGGCATCCAGTTGGGCAAGCTCGTCGCGGTTCAGCCCGACAGGCAGGCACAGTTCACGCAACGTGCAGTTAGAGCAGGAAACCTTGAGGGCGTGCAGATGACTGTTGTTCTGTTCAGGCATACGTAAGATTCAATGCTCTTTCAGGAGAAGCTTGACGCTTGTCAAAGCGGGGTAGACATTGCTGTGCGAATTTACCACTCTGCCAATAGATTGACCACCGGTATCGGATATTATGAGCGCCGCCCAAATTTTTTCGCCATCCCGTTTCGAGTTTGACCGCAAGCTGATCGAACAACTTGACGGCTCCGGCCCCAGATATACCTCCTACCCGACGGCGGATCGTTTTGGTCCGGCCTTTGGCGAGGCGGATTATCTGCGCGTGTTGAGTCAGCGCCGCATCGGTGCCAACCGCAAAGCCATATCATTGTACGTGCATATTCCGTTTTGTAACACTGTTTGCTACTACTGCGGCTGTAACAAAATCATTACCAAGGATAAGGCGCGCGCCGATCTCTATCTCGATTACCTGGAAAAGGAAATCAAGCTGGTCGCTGCCGCCATGGGTGGGCGCGAGCAACTGGTGCAGCTGCACTTCGGTGGCGGTACGCCAACCTTTTTGTCGGATGCGCAGCTGGAGCGGCTGATGGGCATGCTCAAGGCGCATTTCGACTTCAAGCCTGAAGGCGAGTATTCGATCGAGATCGATCCGCGCAAGGTCGGACGCGAAACAGTCTTCAAGCTGGCGGCGCTGGGCTTTAACCGCATGAGCGTCGGCATTCAGGATTTCGATCCTGCCGTGCAGCAGGCGGTAAACCGCGTGCAAAGCGAGGAAGAAACGCTGGCCGTGATTGCCGCGGCGCGCGAAGCCGGTTTCAAATCGGTGAGTGTGGATTTGATCTACGGCCTGCCGCTACAAACGCCGGCCTCGGTGGCAGCCACCTTGGCCAAGGTGATTGAGATTTCGCCGGACCGGGTTGCGCTTTATAACTATGCGCACCTGCCGACCGTGTTTATGCCGCAGCGCCGTATCAATGAAGCCGAGCTGCCCTCGGCGGCGGCCAAGCTGGACATCCTGCAAAGCTCGGTCAAGCAACTGGCCGATGCCGGCTATGTGTTTATCGGCATGGACCACTTTGCCAAGCCCGAGGATGATTTGTCGCGCGCGCTGGCGGAAGGGCGTTTGCAGCGCAATTTCCAGGGCTATTCCACGCATGCCGATTGCGACATGATAGGCCTTGGCGTGTCTTCTATCGGCAAGGTGGGCGCCAGCTTTGTGCAGAGCGAGAAGGATATCGAGCAGTATTACGCGGCACTGGACGGCGGACATTTGCCGGTGATGCGCGGCTATATGCTGGACAGCGACGATATCCTGCGCCGTGCCATTATCCAGGCGCTGATGTGCCGCTTCTCGCTGTCGGTGTCGGCGATAGAAGAGGTTTACGGCATTAATTTCCGTGAGTATTTTGCCGCCGAACTGCCGCAGCTGGAGACTTTGCAGCAGTTGGGACTGCTGAGTTTCGACGGCGATTTCATTATGGTCGAGCCGCGCGGACGTTTCCTGATCCGCAATATCGCCATGGTGTTCGACCGCCATCTGCGCGAGCGCAAGACGCAGGCGCGTTACTCCAAGACCATCTGACGGGTGTCATGCCCGATATCAGCCGCCGGCTTTTGAGCCCGGCGGTTTTTTTTGTCCAGCCTTTGAGCAAGACGCGGGCGGCTTGCACTGAAAGTTGAATGTCATGTAGTCTGGTTTGGTGCTTTTACCGGATTTTTCCCATGACTTGCTGCCTTTTTCATCTGCCGGGCTTTGCCCATGATGTGATTTGCCTGCACCGCTTTTAGACTGACGAGGATACCGCCCATGCTACAGACCAAGTTCCTGCTTCCCGATAACGAGATTCCGACCCACTGGTACAACGTGGTGGCCGATATGCCAAGGCCACCCGAGCCGGTGCTGGGCCCAGATGGCCAGCCGCTCACCCCTGACGCGCTGTCTGCTATTTTTCCGCAGGCATTGATCGAACAGGAGGTCAGCCGTGAGCGCTGGATCGAAATTCCGCAAGAAGTCCGCGAGCTGTACCGTCTGTGGCGTCCGACCGCCTTGGTGCGCGCGCGCCGGTTGGAAGAGGCATTGGGTACGCCGGCCAAGATATTTTTCAAGTACGAGGGCGCAAGTCCGGCCGGGTCGCACAAGCTGAACTCGGCCATTCCGCAGGCGTATTACAACAAGCAAGAGGGCATTACCCGGCTGACCACCGAAACCGGCGCCGGGCAATGGGGGAGCTCCTTGTCGCTGGCCGGCGAGATGTTTGGTATCGATGTCCGCATCTATATGGTAAATGTCAGCTACCAGCAAAAGCCGTTCCGCCGTTCGATGATGCAGACCTGGGGCGGCGAGGTGCTGGCCAGCCCAAGCAGCCTGACTGCGGCGGGGCGTGCGGCCCTGGCCGAGAATCCAGATAACCCCGGCTCCTTGGGGCTGGCGATTGCCGAGGCGGTCGAAGAGGCGGCCAGTCGCCCGGATACGCATTATGCGCTGGGCTCGGCATTGAACCATGTCTTGCTGCATCAGACCGTGATCGGGCTGGAGGCGCGCAAGCAGTTCGAACTGGCTGGTACCTGGCCGGACATGATTTTTGCGCCTTGCGGTGGCGGCTCCAACTTTGGCGGCGTGGCTTTCCCATTCTTTGCCGATAATGCGGCAGGGCGCAAGCAGGTTCGTCTGGTGGCGGTGGAACCCAGCTCTTGCCCCAGCCTGACCCGTGGCCATTATGCTTATGATTTTGGCGACTCGGTCGGCCTGACGCCGCTGATGAAACAGTACACATTGGGGCATGACTTTATGCCGCCATCCATCCACGCCGGGGGCCTGCGTTACCATGGCGCCAGCAGTCTGGTTTCTCAGCTTTATCATGAGGGGCTGATCGAGGCGGTGTCCGTACCGCAGCTGGCGACCTTTGAGGCGGGCGTTGCGTTTGCCCGTGCCGAAGGGATTATTCCGGCGCCCGAGTCCTGCCATGCCATCCGCGCCTGTATCGATGAGGCTTTGCGCTGCAAGGAAAGCGGCGAAGAGAAAACCCTGTTCTTCAATCTGTCAGGCCATGGCCACTTCGATATGGCAAGCTACGACAAGTATCTGAGCGGTGCGCTTGAAGACTATGAGTATCCGCAGGAGGCGATTGCTGCGGCGCTCGCCCGTTTGCCACAGGTGATGGCCTGATCTGTGTCTGCCATGAAAAGCGGCCGGTTTGACCGGCCGTTTTCTTTTGCGCACGCCAGCATTCAGGGCTGGCGTGCCAGTGTATTGATGCCTTGGGCACGGGAGCGTGTCAGGGCAAGATCAAGGCGGGCGAGCAGGTGCTTGTGTGAGCTTTCGCCCTTGCGCAAGGATGACAAGCCGACACAGGCGGCCGCCGAGCGGTTTTCACCTGCAACTTGGAATTGCTGCAGGCTCAGGCTGGCGATCAGGCGCCGTGCGGCGCGGGTCGCACCTTGCATCGGGGTATAGGGTAAAACCAGCAGCAGACAGCCGTCTTCGCGCCTGGCAATCAGGTCGCAGTCACGGGCACTTTGCATGCACAAGCTGCCGGTCATGCGGCGGATATAGCCTGCGGTATCTTTATCCAGCTCATGATTGAAGTTGGGTATGCCTTCAATGGAAATCAGCAGCGCAGACAGCGAGTGGCCGTAGCGGTTGGCGCGGCCGACCTCATGGGCCAGCCCAGACAACAGTGCCGGCATGCCCAGTACGCCACTGAGGTAATCATCGGCATCGGTGATGCGTGGCTCATGCTTGAGCTCTTTGGCCAGCTTGAGTACGCGCTCGCAGACCTGCCGTTCGCTTTCCAGCAGGCGGCCCATCATCACGGTTTCACTGCGATCGGAAAAGCTGATGGCCAAAACCGGACGCAGAAAATCGACTTCCCGTAATGATAATTGGGCGTTGAACTGATGGCCGCCTTTGGCCTTGAGCATGACCTCTTCGTTGTACAGCATGCCTTGCTGTGCGAGGCGGGTGATTAAGCTTGCTTCATCGGCCGGATCGGCCAGATGGCCAAAAAATGGCTGGCCGATGAGGTCAGTACGCGGGATACCCAGTAAGATAGCGGCCAACTGGTTGGCGGCAAATATTTTGCCATCAGCCGGAGTGACCAGCACCAGAGCGCCCTGCACGGTATCGATCAGGGCTTGAAATGCGCGTTCGTCTGCCAGCATGCTTAATTCCTCCTGTCATTTTGGTAGTCTAGACTGTGCAGTAATGTTTGCAGGAGAAGTAATAAGTATGTTGATGGAATGTAGTGTTGAGGGGGCAAGTGGAATACCCATGGATATATCGTTGCTGTTTCCGCTTTTTTCCCAGTGGCCCGCAGAAGAACGCCGGGCCCTGCTATCACAAGGGCGTGTGGTGACATTTGCGGCTGGTAGCGACATTATTTCCATGCAGCAAACCGTACATGAGGTGTTGTTTATCAGTCACGGACTGATGACGGCTTATACACCGGGCAAACGTGCGGGCCGCCCCTTCTGCTACGGTTATATTGTGCCCGGCGACATTATCGGCCTGCATGCCTTGTTCGAGCGGCGACCTTTTGGCGTGGCGGTGCAAGCGTTACGCGACACGCGTGGTTTTAGCCTGCCGCGGGATGCTTTGGTGCAGGCGCTGGATGCCAGGCCGCAGGCTTGGCGCGCGGTTGCCGAATTGATGACGCATGCCGTGCACCATTTGCTGAATTTTGTTTCCATGCTGTCCGAGCCGGATGGTTATAGCCGGCTTAAGCGGGTGCTGGAAGCACTGGAGCAGCATGCGCAAGCGCATCCGGCTGCGCCGGGTTTGCATTTGACCCAGCGCGAACTGGGGGAGCGTATAGGGCTGAGTCGGGAGATGGTTAACCGCATGCTTAAGGCGCTGCGTACCGGCGGTTATATCCAGCTGGATGAAGAGGGCGGGATTGTCATCGCCAAGCCCTTGCCCGAACGCTTTTAACTCTTGATGTGCGCTTTCGCACAGGGCCTTGTTAAATAAGCAATGGCTGTTTTAGACTGCGTGCCAATGAATTCCGGAGGGTTTGCGACATGAGTAAGATTTTTATTCGCACCATGGTGCTGGCAGCGACCGTGGCTGCGCTGGCCGTGCCTGCTTCTGCTCACGCTTATAAGCGTTCTGACCGTACCAAGAATGCAGCCATTCTGGGTGCCGGTATCGGCCTGCTGAGCGGCAACGGCATCAAGGGCGCCATTGGTGGTGCCGTGATTGGCGGCGGCGTTGGCGCGCTGACCGAAAATGGCCGCAAGGGCCGCAGAGCCGTCAAGGGCGCGCAAAAGGGCGCGCTGCTGGGCGCAGGCGTAGGCTTGCTGTCGGGTAATGGTATTGATGGCGCGATCAAGGGCGCGGTTGTCGGTGGCGCCGGTGGTGCCATTCTTGGCCGTTACAACTGATCACACACTGAATATTTAGGATGGATGACAAAATGAAAAAACTGGCTATTATTGCTGCCCTGTTGACCAGCTCCGCTGCTTGGGCTGCCGCTCCTGCTCCTGCCGCTCCTGGTGGTCTGTCTGCTGACTACATGATCACCTGCTCCGAAGCTAATGAAGAAGCCAAGACCGATGCCGGTTTTGTCTCCGCTTTGGTTGCCAGCATGGGGAACGCCAGCGTGGAAGCGCGCAATCTGAAAATCACCCCATCCAAGGATCTGGATGCCAAGGTGGTTAAGGCCATGGGCGCGGTTTGCAAGAAAGACCCGGACGGCTTGTTGCTCAACGCAGTCGACAGCGCCATGCGCTCGGTTGCCGCCAAGTAAGCATCCGCCTTGTCAAAAAACCCGCACTTGTGCGGGTTTTTTTTTTGGCATTTTTTGATTCTTTTTACACCGGGTAGTCACTGCCCTTGCACCCTGACCATATTTTAAGGCTTTGATTTTCAATCCGAGACCAAGCGCAAAGTGCAAGATGTCAGTGGATGGAGCCGCGCAAAGCTTCCCTTTTCTATGCATAAATAATCACCGGAAAACAGCGTTTTTTGTGATGTCATGACCGACTCCGCCAGCCATTGGCCAGCCGAGACGATCTCAAGTTGGCCATTGACCAAGTGGAGATGGATACTTCTGTGAGTATCCAGCGGGTAGTGGTGACCACGGATAAGCTGCATCGTAAGCGAAGCGGAGGTATGCATCGTGCGGTACTCCTGAAAACCTGAAAGACGGAGACCCAGCTTAAAAGATGCGTGTAGAAATCGGCAGGTACAGGCCAAGCTAAAAAGGAAGATAACAGCGTAGGCAATAGGGGGCTGTTACGTCACAGGGCAGGGCAATCTGTATCTGTCATTGCCTCAATTTATTGTGCATAATCGTGCGCATGAATCATCCTGCTCTCTACCAGCGTCTTGCCGAGCACTACCTGAGTGCTATCCGACAAGGCTCTTTGCTGGTCGGTGAGCGCATGCCCTCCTTGCGTACGCTGATGGCACGTCATGGTGTCAGTTTGTCTACGGCACTCCAGCTATGTCGCCATCTGGAAGAGCGCGGGGTATTGGAGGCTCGTCCCCGAATTGGCTATTTTGTTAGGGCGGGTAGTCGTTTGCCGCTGCAGGCCGCCCGCGAACCGGAGGTGCAAGTACCCGATGCGGCGCAGTACAGTGGTGTGCATCCTCGTGTCAGTGCCATTATTGCCAGCACGATGCGGGTACCCGCTCGCATCAGCCTATCGTGTGCAAGAGCCGCACCGGAATTGTATCCAAATGAAGCGTTACGCCATTCAATGCAGCGCGTGCTCAGACAGGATGATTTGCTGTTTGGCCAAGCGGTTGCCCACAATGGCGACATGCGCCTGCGCGCTGCGCTGGCACATCAGGCGCTGGCCGCTCGCATGGTTCTGGCTCCTGAGGAAATCTTGATTACCCATGGCTGTATTGAGGCGCTGAACCTTGCATTACGCGCGGTTACGCAGCCAGGAGATCTTGTCGCGGTGGAGTCTCCAACTTTCTTTGGCTTGTTGCAGGTGCTCGAGAGCCTTGGCTTGAAAACCCTGGAAATCCCAACGAGTCCTCACAGCGGTATTTCTCTTGAAGCATTGCAGCTAGCGGCTGATATGCACCCTGCGCTACGTGCATTGGTGGTGGTACCGAATTTGCAAAATCCGCTGGGCTGCGTGATGTCCGATGTAAACAAGCGTGCCTTGGTTGCATGGTGCGAGGCGATGAAGATCGCACTGATTGAAGATGACACCTATGCGATGTTGGGCAGCCGGGATGAACATCTGAGTGCGCTCAAATCGTGGGATCACAGCGGCAATGTCATTCACTGTGCGTCTCTGCACAAGTCCTTGTCGCCGGGGCTCAGGCTGGGGTGGATGAGCGCCGGGCGCTGGCAGGCCAGAGTGGAAATGCTGAAATACGCCCAGTCGCGCTCCAATGAAACGCTGGCACAACGGGCAGTCGCAGATTTTATCGAGTCTGGCCACTATGACCGCCACCTGCGCCGCTTGCGTGGTGCATTGAATACGCAGCGTCATGCCCATGCCGAAGCTATCGCCCGCCATTTTCCGGAAGGTACGCGCCTGAGTGTGCCGGAGGGCGGCTTGTCATTATGGGTCGAGTTGCCTGACTACGTGTCGTCTGAAAAACTCTTTTATCAGGCTCTGGAGCAGGGCATCCATCTCACTCCCGGCTGTTTGTTTTCCAATACCCGGCGCTTTGAGCACTTTTTACGTATCAATTGCGGTACCCCATTTTCATCTCAGATCGACGAGGCACTGTGCGAGCTGGCAAGGTTGATGCGAAGCCGTACTCACAACGGCCAGTGAGGTGCGGGCAAAGTGGCAAAGACTTCGCGTAGTCCTTTGCTCCAGGCCTGACGCAAGACACTGAAGTAGGGATCTTTTTCGGCCAGCCTGACCGGTGCCAGCGGCGCCGCGTCATCGGGGCGTAGCCAGACCAGATCAATCGGCGCACCAACCGACAGGTTGGAACGCATGGTCGAGTCGAGTGAAATCAGCGCACACTGGATGGCTTGCGCCAGTGGCGTGTCGTAGTCCAGCACGCGATCGAGTATGGGTTTGCCGTACTTGGCCTCTCCGATCTGGAAGTAGGGCGTATCGCGGCTGGCTTCGATGAAATTGCCCTGCGGATAGATGTGGAACAGGCGCATGGCTTCGCCCTCAACCTGCCCGCCAAGCAGGAAGTGGCTGGAAAAGTCGATGGACGAAGCCGGATCAGCATCGCGTGCGACCACTTCGCGCAAGGTTGCACCCACCATGGCGGCCGCATCGTACAGGGATGCGACCTGCAGGAGGTTGCGTGCCGGCTCGTGATGGCGGCAGGACAACTCCAGCAGGCTGGCCACACTCTGACTGGTGGCAAGGTTGCCGGACGAGAGCAGCACCATGCGCGCCTGCCCCGGTTTTTCAAATACCCGCATCTTGCGAAAAGTCGCGACATGGTCGACGCCGGCATTGGTGCGGGTGTCGGATGCGAATACCAGGCCTTGGGCCAGGCGGATTGCGACGCAATAAGTCATGTCAGCCTTTGTCTGGGCTATGTACCAGTTACGAGTTGGCACAGGGGAGTTTTGGATTTTGTGTCCGCTAGGCGGACGTACTTTTTACTTGCCGCTTCCGCGCGGCATGCGGGCAGGGGCCGGATGCGCCCGGCCCCTTGCATCCCCGGCGCCCCCGAAGTCTCGCGAGACCCCTGTGCAAAAGTCGCTGGCGAGGCGCTGGCCAACTCGCGATTCGCTACCGTCGAATCGCTCAAACAAGGGCCAGCTTAAGACCTCGCCAGCGACTTTTGCACCGGCGCGAGCCTAACGGGGATGGGTAGCTGACGCATCAATAGCGTGCATTACATGCCGTCAACAATCACCTGTTATTGGGACACCGCCTTTGCTTGTACCAGCTCAGCTCTCGATAAGCTGGACGTCGGCGCGGGTGCTGTGGATTTCCTGTCCGCCACCCAGACGTACGCCGCGTACCGGGCAGGCATCCAGATAATCCAGTCCGCAAGCGAGTTTAAGGTGGTGGGCGTCGGGCGGGCGGGCATTGCTGACATCGAAGCCATACCAGGCATGATCCAGCCAGACTTCGGCCCAGGCATGGCTGGCGGCATGCTCTTCGTTTTCGTTCAGCAAATAGCCGCTGACATAGCGCGCAGGCAGGCCGAGGATGCGGCAGGCCGTGATAAAAACCTGGGTATGGTCCTGGCACACACCTGCGCCCAGCGCCAGCGCCTGATCGGCCGGTGTGTGTACCTGAGTCGCGCCCGGCGTATAGGGCATGGCCTCCAGCACCTTGCGCCCCAGCTGCTCGAGTAAAGTGCCAGCGCCTGCGCCGGCGTGTGCCAGCTCGGTCAGGGCGGCACTGGCGGCAGTGAGCGCCGTATGGCGCAGAAACACCCGTATATCCAGCGCGCCGGGCAGGGGGCAGGGGGTACGCGCTTGCGTCTCGACTTCTCCGCTGGCCAGCAGCCGGATGCTGTCGTGCGTGCCTTCCAGCATCATCAGATGGTAGCGGTTGCCGTAGCCGTCTAGGCCCGAGCTGGCGGCGGCAGGCAAATCCAGATGCCAGTGGCGCACCGTCTGGCAGGGATCATCTGCGGGAGTCAGGCGCAGCAGCTGTGCGCTACGCAGGGCCGGCTCGGCATAGTGGTAATGCGTTACATGGCGGATGGACAGTCGCATTATGCCGCCTCCAGATAGGCCTGCTGTACCAGCGCCCCCAGCCGGGTGATATCGGCAAGCATTTTGTCCAGATAGTCATGCAGTCCGATCTCGAAGACCTCGTCAACGCTGGTGTAGGCCTGTGCTGCCCTGAGCTCGGCCGCCAGCCGCTTGGCGGCGCGGCCATTGTCGCCCTCGATGCGCGAGAGCCATTTGTAGGTTTCGTCAAAGCAGGCGCGGAGGCTGCGCGGCATATCGGGTCTTAGCAGCAGCAATTCGGCCACGCGCCGGCCCGACGGCGCATCGCGATAGAGGGCATGGTAGGCCTCGAAGGCGCCGACCGCGCGCAACAGGGCGCTCCACGCGTAGTAGTCGGCGCTGTCGCTGTCACCCAGCAGCTGGCTCTTCACATCCAGCAGGCGGGCGGTATTGTCGGCGCGCTCGATAAACGTGCCCAAGCGGATAAAGGAGAAGGCATCGGTGCGCTGGCAGGTGCCGTGGGTGGCGCCGCGGAACAGGTGGGAGCGCTCTTTGACCCAGTCGAAAAAGGTCTGGTAGCCGCAGCCGGCAGCGGCCAGCTCGCGCGCTTCCAGCCAGGTGCTGTTGATCGACATCCACATCTCGGCGGTGATCTTGCCGCGTACCGCGTGTGCGTTGTCGCGGGCGCTTTTGAAGCAGGACACGATGGAGGACGGGTTGCCCAAGTCATAGCTCATAAAGGCCAGCACGTCGGAGGCGGAAATCTGGCCGTGCCGGGCCTGATACGCTTCCAGGGTGCCGGTGAGTGCCAGGGGCGCGGAAATATCGGTGCCGGCGCGCGAGGCGGGCAGCAGCGAGACCGCAAGGCTGACATCGAGTAAGCGGGCCAGATTTTCGGCGCGCTCCATCTGGCGGGCCATCCAGAACAATTGATCGGCAGTGCGCGATAGCATCATGATTCAGTCCTCCAGTACCCAAGTGTCTTTGGTGCCGCCGCCTTGCGACGAATTCACCACCAGCGAGCCTTGTTTGAGTGCCACGCGGGTCAGCCCGCCGGCCACCATGGTGGTTTCGCGTCCGCTAGACAGCACGAAAGGGCGCAAATCGATATGGCGCGGCGCGATGCCCGACTCGACGAAGGTCGGGCACGACGACAGGCACAGCGTAGGCTGCGCGATATAGTTGGCCGGCGTGGCGATCAGGCGCGCGCGGAACGCTTCGATCTCGGCGCGGCTGGCGGCCGGGCCGACCAGCATGCCGTAGCCGCCGGCGCCGTGTACCTCCTTGACCACCAGCTTGTCCAGATTGGCCAGCACATGATCCAGCTCGCTCGGGTTGCGGCACTGGAATGTTTCGACATTGTGCAAAATGGGTTCTTCGCCCAGATAGAAACGGATCATCTCCGGCACATAGGGATAGATCGACTTGTCGTCGGCGACACCGGTGCCGATGGCATTGGTCAGCACCACATTGCCCTGACGGTAGGCATGCATCAGGCCGGGCACGCCCAGCATCGAATCGGCGCGGAACGCCAGCGGGTCGAGGAAGGCATCGTCGATGCGGCGGTAGATCACATCGATACGCTTGTGCCCGGCGGTGGTGCGCATATAGACCTGCTCATCGCGCACGAACAGGTCGCGGCCCTCCACCAGCTCGACCCCCATTTGCTGGGCGAGGAAAGCGTGCTCGAAGTAGGCGCTATTGTGCTGGCCGGGGGTGAGCACCACCACCGTCGGGTTTTCCTGACGGCTGGCGTGACGCAGCGTGGCCAGCAACAGGGTCGGGTAGTGGTCGACCGGTGCGATGGCGTGGCGGGCGAACAGCTCGGGAAACAGCCGCATCATCATCTTGCGGTTTTCCAGCATGTAAGACACGCCGGAGGGCACCCTGAGGTTGTCTTCCAGCACGTAATAGTTGCCGTCGGCGTGGCGGATCAGATCGACGCCGGTGATATGTGCCCAGATCCCGTCCGGCAGGGAAATGCCCTGCATCAAGGGTTGGTATTGGGCGTTGGCAAACACCTGTTCGGCCGGAATGCGGCCGGCCTTGATGATCTGGTGGTCGTGGTAGATATCGTCCAGAAAAGCATTGAGCGCACGCACCCGCTGCGCCAGCCCGGCCTCCAGCTGGCGCCATTCGGCGGCCGGAATCACGCGTGGGACGGTATCGAACGGAATCAGGCGCTCGGCGCCGGAGTCGTCACCATAGACGGCGAAGGTGATGCCGACGCGATGGAAGAGCTGGTTGGCTTCTTCCCGTTTTCGCGCCAGCATTTCGGGAGGCTGGGCCTGCAGCCAGTTGGCAAAGTGCTGGTAATGGCTGCGTACCGCACCGCTGGATAGCAGCATTTCATCGTGATGCCCGGGCTCGGGCAGGGTCAGCGCGTGCATGGTGTGCTCCCGGTTGGCTCTTGACCAGGAGTTCAGCAAGCGCCATGCCAGCTATTAGCCGGGGCGCAGCACCACGGCGGGCGGTACGGGGCGCGATCGTGGTGCATGGCAAGGGCGATGCACCATCGCGGCGCAGCGCATCAGCGGCGGCGGGTGTCTTCGATATCGGCCAGCAGGATATTCAGTGCGCCGGACGACAGTTTGAGCTCCAGCAGGGAGACGCCCAGCGAGGCGATCATCAGTGCGAGGCTGGCGCCGAAGCTGTAGTGGGCCAGCGTTTCCCAGCCCAGGTAGATCTTGAGCATGGCCACGACACAGAGAAACAGGCTGGCTACGCCAAGAAACTGCATCTGCTGGATCAGCGATACCCGGCGCCTGAGGCTGGAGATCTGCAGCAAAATCTTGGGGTCGGGTGCCCGCCGATAGTCGTTGTACAGATTGCGTATGGTGGCCGCCAGACCCAAAAAGCGGTTGGTATAGGCCAGCAGCAGCAAAGAAATGGCCGGGAACAGCAGGCCGGGCGTGGTCAAATCCAGAATCATCCAGTGGTTTCCTCTATCAAAACATCGGTGCCCAGCGGCACCAGCCGGAACAGCTCAATCACATCAGGGCTTTTCATGCGCACACAGCCGCGCGAACTGGGCTTGCCCCAAGGCACATGGCTGCCCGCGCCGTGGATATAGATGGCGCGATCATAGCTGTCGACATCGCCGCCCTGATTGCGCCCGGGCTCCATGCCGCACAGCCATAAAATGCGCGTCAGTATCCAGTCCTTGTCCGGATACTCGGCATGCAGTGCCGGGCTGTACTGCCATGGCGTGACAGCACGGCGGTAAATAATGGTGTTCTCGCCTGCAGCTTCACCGATCTTGTCGCACACCCGGTGCCAGCCGCGCGGGGTTTGCAGGCTGCCTGCCTTTTCCCCCAGCCCGTTTTTGGCGGTCGAGACGATGTAATGCCGCATTTCCCGTCCTGTGCCATCAAACAGCGTCAGGCTCTGCTTTTGGTTGTCGACCCGTATCCATGGCTGGCCGGGTGTTTTCGGGTTGGGGTGAAGGCCATCCGGCACGCGGGCGGCAGCGGCGGTCGGGGCCGGCGGGGGTTGTGTCGTGGCGCAAGACGACAGCAGGCCGGCACACAATAGCAGCAGGGGCAGGGCGGATGGCTTCATGTGCGCTTGTGGCGCAGTTGCGCGAAAAAGGCCGATAGCTGGTGTGCGCAGCGCGCGTGTTCGACGCCGGCAAAGACTGCGGTATGGGCGTTGAGGGTCTTGAGGGCAAACAGGTCGGTCACGCTGCCGGCCGCGCCGGTTTTGGCCTCGTGAGCGCCATAGATCAGACGCGCGATACGCGCCTGCATAATGGCGCCGGCACACATGGCGCAAGGCTCGAGCGTCACATACAGATCACAGCCCTCCAGCCGGTAGTTGCCCAGCTGGCGGGCCGCTTCGCGTAGCGCCAGCATTTCGGCGTGGGCGGTGGGGTCGCAACTGGCGATCGGGCGGTTGCTGCCACGGCCGATGATGTGGCCGTCCTTGACGATGACGGCACCGACCGGCACTTCGCCTTGCGCTGCCGCCTGCGCTGCCAGCGCCAGCGCCGCATCCATATACACGGCCAGCTCGCCCGCTTGCGGCGGGTTGTGTACCGGCGGGTGCGCGGCCAGCGCCTCGAGTAAAGCCGTGTGGTCGCCGGGGCTTAACGCCTGCCAGTGTACGCCGCGCCGTGCCGCTTCCAGCGCATATAGCACGCGCTTGCCGGCATCGTGGCCAGCGGCCTTAAGCTGTAAAAACGCCTTGACCACACCGGTTTGCGCCAGCGCTTCGCGGCTGCAGATACCCAGTGCCGCCAGCTGGCGCAGGGTGGCAGGGGACAAGGGCGGGGTGGTCAGGGCTGTGCTCACGGGGCTGGGGGCAGGCAAAAAACAAGGCCACCATTATACGGTGGCCTGATCGGGATGGGGCAGCCAGCTTGATGATTAGCGGCGCATCAGCCAGCGGCGGATGGCCACGGCGGCAAGGGTTAGCCCCAGCAGACGCTTAAACAGGCTTTTTTGTGCCAGCTTGGGAAAAACCAGCGCGGTGAGCGCGACGCCGGCCTTGAGGCCGCGCGAGCTGCCAAGCAGTGCCGAGACACCACCCCTGGCCAGTTGCAGCGGGTTTTTCCATTGCGACGTTTCCAGCTCCAGCCGGGTACGCAGCGCCTCGCCCTTGATCAGCAGCAGCTGTTTTTTCAGCTCGCGCTCATGCCGCTTCATGGCGACTCCTTACCCGACACTGCATGCCAGTCTTTCTTGACTTCAGCCATCGTCAGGGCAAACGCCTTGGGTGCATGCGCCATGCGCCGCTTAAGCTGCAGCAACAGCAATAGGGCGGCGAAAAAGAAGCCCAGCGCCATCAGGCCGGCCGCCAGCACCCGGGCCGACTCCGGCAGCACCAGCATAATAAACAGCAGCAGCGTGATGATGGCGATAAAGAACAGAATAAAGGCAGCGGCCAGCAGCATGATATTGGCTACCAACCGTTCCTGCTGCTCTTCCACCTCGATGCGCATCAGCTCGGCACGGGTAAACAGCAAGGCAACCAGCGCCTCCAGCATGGAGCGCAGGCTGCCCGGACGTGCGGTGCGTGGGCCCGTCATGCCTTAGCGGCGCGAAACCAGCAGGCCGAGCAGGAAGGCCACGGCGGCAGTGATGCCGATGGCTTTCCATGGGTTTTCATGGACGTAGTGGTCGGTGGCCTTGGCGGCATCCTTGGCGCGGCCGCGTGCAATCTTTTCCGCGTCCAGCAGGCGCGACTTGGCCAGCTTGAGATTGTTCTGCAGCTTGAGGTTCAGCTCGCGCGCCTTTTCACTGCCGTTGTCACCGGCCGAGGCCAGCAACTCTTCGGTGTTGTTAAGTACGCTGCGGACTTCGTCCAGCAGTTGTTCTTTGTCGGCGTTGAGGGTGTTGTTGTCAGCCATGACGGTCTCCTGTGCAGTGGTCGGAACGGAACGAACTAAAACAGTAGCGGGCAAACATGGCGTTTGCAAGCATTGGCTACCATGTTAATGCTTAATATGTGGTTTGACCGAGGAAAAGCGGGTTTTTTTTGATGTACTGCAAAAAAAGGCGGTAAAAATCCGCGCTCACGTGCCCATCTGCTGACCCGTGTCGCGCGCTCTTGGCGCGTCGGTACTCGACGTCTCATCCTGCCGTGTACTTTCTGGCATGGCAACCTCAACGACTTGAAGAGTCATGTCAAATGCGATTGACATGCTCGGTAATGCACATAGAAAAAAATATACACCTGTACAGGTGTATATTTCACGTTGGGCGACAACTGCTGTTAGGGAGGCCGGCTGTCGGTTTCCCAGTACTTCATTAGAGGAACACCATGAAACCCTTTCGTATGCTCTTGACCCTATTTGCTTCCCTGTTGTTGATGATGTCCTCCATTGCTTATGCGTACGACATCGAGACCCGTGCCGTGCAGTTTGCCAAAGGCAAGTCTTCAGCAACGATCAATGACACGATCAAGGGCGACCTGACCATCGACTACACGCTGCGTGCCCGGGCCGGCCAGACCATGAGCGTGAAGCTGGCGACGAAGAACGGTGCCAACTATTTCAATGTACTGCCTCCCGGCAGCAACGATGAGGCGCTATTCGTCGGCTCCAGCAGTGGCAACGAATGGACGGGCGTCCTGCCGGACGAGGGTGAATACAAGGTGCGCGTCTATCTGATGCGCAGCGCGGCGCGGCGCAACGAGGTGGCGAACTACACGCTGACGGTCGGCATTACCGGTGCCGCCAAGGCTGTCGACTTGGGCAAGGCCCCGGCCAGCGACGCCAAGGTCAAGGGCACCCGCTACCACGCCACCGGCCCACTGCCGTGCCATATGGGCAACGACAAGCCGATTCAGTGCGAATTCGGCGTCATCCGCGGTAAACCGGGTAATGCCGAGGTGCATATCACTCCACCGGGCGGCCTGAAGCGCGTGCTGACCTTCATGGGCGACAAGGTCACCACCGACCCTCGCGACAAATTGAAGGCGGTGAAAAAGGGGTACGACTGGGAGATCGAGGTAAATGACTACGAGCACTACACGATTCCCGAAGCGGTTGTGCAGGGGGGATGAAGTCCGTGGGCGGAATTCAGATGCTTACGTCACTGCTAGTGGGGAAGCCAGCGAACATACTGATCGTGTCCATTGCATTCTTACTGGCCTATCTCGTTCCACGGTTCACCACACCAGCCAAGCAGCGTCGTTTCAGGCCATTTCTTGTCGGGTCAGTCGCATGGGGAATCTACGCCGCATGGGAGTGGCTCGTTCAGACCAAAACACCGGAAGCGGATATACGATTCGACCTGCTTGTTATTTGGCCGATTCTGGGAACTCTATTGGCTTGGGCTTTGTATCGGGTGCTTCGATCGCAATGAGGAGCGCACAACAATCGGTTGCAGCGGACGGCGCGGCACCCCGCCGCTGAACCGGAGGGTTAGACATACTCACCTTAAGGGAAGTCATGAAATCGCGAGACCTACTGACAACTCCTGTCCTCATCGTTTCGAACTATAAGATAGTGCCCCATTTAAGTGGCAGGTTTCTTCACTCCTTTACCCCAGAAACGACGTCAACGGTATATCAATTTCTTGCGAACAAGGAAGTCGTGCTGGCATCTGGAGAAAGATACAACATCGGCTACTCGGTCGATGATGAAGGAGTTAATTGGGTCGATGTTTCGGCAACAGCAAAAGCCGACGATGTTGATCCGCAGGTTAGTTACTACGCGGGTTCAAAAAGTAAGTGCAACAGTCAATAGTTAATTTTGTTCGTGGGTGAACGCGCGGCCTCCCCTTAGCGACCGCTGGTATTGCCAACGCTTGCCCAGCGCAGACACGAAAAAACCCGCACGAATGCGGGTTTCAGGGGTAGTTAGTGCTAGTCCGTGCCAGCTATTGCCAGACGCGGAATCATTCCCACTCGATCGTTGCTGGCGGCTTGCCGGAGACGTCGTAGCAGACGCGGTTGATGCCGCGTACTTCGTTGATGATGCGGTTGGAGACGCGGCCCAACAGGCTGTATGGCAGCTCGGCCCAGTGCGCGGTCATGAAGTCGCTGGTGACTACGGCGCGCAGTGCCACGACATAGTCGTAGGTGCGCCCGTCGCCCATCACGCCGACCGATTTGACCGGCAGGAACACGGCGAAGGCCTGGCTGGTCAGCTCGTACCAGTTTTTGCCGGTTTTCTCGTCGACGGTGCCCCGCAGCTCTTCGATAAAGATCGCATCGGCACGGCGCAGCAGGTCGGCGAATTCCATCTTCACTTCACCCAGGATGCGCACGCCCAGGCCCGGGCCCGGGAACGGGTGGCGGTACACCATATCGTGTGGCAGACCGAGCGCGACGCCCAGCTGGCGCACTTCGTCCTTGAACAGGTCACGCAGCGGCTCTAAGAGCTTGAGCTGCATGTCTTCCGGCAGGCCGCCGACGTTGTGGTGGCTCTTGATGCTGTGCGCCTTCTTGGTCTTGGCGCCGGCCGATTCGATTACGTCCGGATAGATGGTGCCCTGTGCCAGCCACTTGGCGTTGACGAGCTTGTCCGATTCGCGCTGGAACACGTCGACGAATTCGCCGCCGATGATCTTGCGCTTTTTCTCCGGATCGCTTTCACCGGCCAGTTTGTCCATAAACTGTGCGGCGGCATCGACACGGATGACTTTCACGCCCAGGTTCTTCGCAAACATTTCCATCACCATCTCGCCTTCGTTCAGGCGCAGCAGGCCATGATCGACGAAGACGCAGGTGAGTTGGTCGCCGATGGCGCGATGGATCAGCGCGGCCGCAACGGAGGAGTCGACGCCGCCGGACAGGCCGAGGATGACTTCTTCGTCACCGACTTGCTCGCGTATCTTCTGCACCGCTTCTTCGATGTAGTTGGGCATGGTCCACGATGGCTTGGCACCGGCCACCATCAGCACGAAGCGGTGGATCATTTCGCTGCCGCGCTTGGTGTGGGTGACTTCCGGGTGGAACTGCACGCCGTAGAAACCACGATCTTCGTCAGCCATGGCGGCGACCGGGCAGGATGGCGTTTCGGCAATCATATGGAAACCGGCAGGCAGGCTGGACACCTTGTCGCCATGGCTCATCCATACATCGAGGTAGCCGTTGCCGGCGTCGTCGATGCGGTCTTGCAGGCCTTCAAACAGCTTGGAGTGGTGGCGTGCCTTGATTTCGGCATAACCGAATTCGCGGGTATCGCCGGCTTCAACCTTGCCGCCCAGGGTCTGTGCCATCCACTGCATGCCGTAGCAGATGCCCAGTACCGGAATGCCCAGCTCGAAGATGGCCGGATCAGCCTGGTAATCGGATTCGTAGACCGAGTTCGGGCCACCGGAGAGGATGATGGCTTTCGGGGCGAAGGCGCGGATTTCATCCATGGGCATATCGAACGAGTGCAGTTCGCAATAAACATGGGCTTCGCGTACGCGGCGGGCAATCAGCTGGGAGACTTGCGAGCCGAAGTCGAGGATGAGGATCTTGTCCATGGCGGTCCTTGGGTGTAGTGAGGGGCTAGGAGGCATCATGCCGGCCTAGCCCCTGGCTTTTTTCGGGTATGTGGTGACTGCGTGCGATCAGCAGCAGCAAGCCGGCCAGCACCATGCCCAGCGACAGGACATGGGACAGGCGCAGTATCGTTTCATGGTAGAGCCAGACGGCGGCGCCTGCGTATACCAGCAAAGGGCAACTGACCAGGGTGCTTTTGTTGAAGCCGTCGATGAACAGCAGCGCTACGCCGGTGCCGGCCAGGAGCAGGGCCAAGACGGTGTGGCTGTCTGGCAGCAGGGCGGTACTGTGCAAAAACCACAGGCTACCCAGCAGAATCAGGATCAGCGGGAAAGTTGCACCGGGCCGCATGCTTAACGCCTGTTCTCTTTAACGATGCGCTGCTTTTCACGCTGCCATTCGCGGTCTTTTTCGCTATCGCGTTTGTCGTGCTGCTTCTTGCCCTTGGCCAGGCCGACTTGCACCTTGATATTGCCGCGGGTGTAGTGCAGGTCAAGTGCGACCATGGTGTAACCGGCGCGCTCGACTTTACCGATGAAACGATCCATCTGGGTTTGCGACATCAAGAGCTTGCGGCTTCTGACCGGATCGGGCTTGACGTGGGTCGAGGCCGACTGCAGGGCGGTGATATGGCAGCCTATCAGCCAGAATGCACCGTTCTGCCAGACGACGTAACTTTCCTTGATCTGCACGCGGCCGGCGCGGATGGCCTTGACTTCCCAGCCTTCCAGTACGAGTCCGGCCTCGAGTTGTTCTTCGATGAAGTAGTCGTGGAAGGCTTTGCGGTTCTGGATGATGCTCATACGTATCTGCCTTTCGGAATCCGCCATTTTAGCAGATCAGGCGGCTGTGCCAAAATTTAGCGCCGTCTGCTGTCTGGGGCATGTCTTGTCGCGCTTGCCGCGCTTCGTGTATTGTGGCGCTTTAAAAAAAACCCATACGACTCATGCAGGCCGTCGAAAAAAAAGTTCTCGTGGCGCATACGCCCGAGCAAATGTATGCGCTGGTGTCCGATTTTGCGCATTATCCCCGTTTCCTGCCTTGGTGCAGCCACGCCGAAGTCGTTGATTACGACGGCGAGCATCTGCTGGCCAGCCTGCACATCGATTATCTCAAAGTGCGTCAACATTTCACCACCCGTAATTTGCACCGGGCGCCGGCGTCGATTTCGATGGAACTGGTCGACGGGCCATTCAAATCGCTGCACGGGGGCTGGTCTTTTTCGCCCTTGGGCGACTTTGGCTGCAAGGTCGAGTTTTGTTTGCATTACGAGTTTTCCAGCACGCTGTTGGAGAAGGTGATCGGGCCGGTCTTCGGTCATGTGACTGGCACGCTGGTCGATGCCTTTATCAGGGAAGCAGATCGGGTCTATGGCGATGACGAGTGAAATAGAAGTCGAAGTGGTGTTTGCCCGGCCTGAGCGCCAGATGCTGGTGGCGCTTAAGCTGGCGCAAGGCGCAAGCGCGCTGGATGCGGTGCTGCGCTCGGGCGTGCTGGAGGCTTTTCCCGATGACTTGCCGGATACGTCCAGCCTGAAACTCGGCATTTTCGGCAAAGCCGTCAAACCCGACACCGTACTGCGGGCCAAGGACCGGGTCGAAATCTACCGCCCGCTGCTGGCCGACCCCAAGGCGGTGCGCCGCGCCCGGGCCGAGGCTGGCAAGGTGATGAAAAAAGGCGGCTGAATCGCCGCCTGATGCTCAGACAAGAATAGGAGCGGGCTCGGTGCTGTTTTCCGCCGACACCGTGCGGTTTTTGCCGTTTAGCTTGGCCTGATACATGGCACGGTCGGCGCGGTCGATGACGTCACAGTCCCTTTCCCCCAGATGCCATAGGGCGACGCCAGCACTAAAGGTAATGATCAGGCGCTCGTTATTGGTGAGGAAAAAGCTGCGGGTCAGTTCGCGCTGTAGGCGCTGTATGGTCTGGAGCGCCTCGTCATGTGGCGTATCGGCCAGCAAAATGATGAACTCTTCCCCGCCAAAACGGGCGCAGATATCGGATGGGCGCAGCAACTGGCGGATGGCATCGACCAGAAAGCGCAAGGCATGGTCGCCGGCCAGATGGCCGTATTTGTCATTCAGCTGCTTGAAGTTGTCTACGTCCAGCAGCGCGACCGATAGCGGCGAGCCGGTGCGCTCGGCCCGGCTCAGTTCGCGGGCGAAGTGCTCGTCCAGTCCGCGCCGGTTATAGGCACCGGTCAGCGGGTCTTCTTTGACTTTGGAACTGGCGCTCTCCAGTGCCTGCTCCAGGTCGGCAATACGTTGCTGGGCGTTTTCTACTTCCCCTTGTGCCGCCAGCAAGGCGGTTCGCGAGTGTTGCAGCGTGTGCTGCATGGTGTCGGTATCCTGGGACAGCTCGTCAGCGATATGCCTGACTTCGGTGAGACTGGCTGCGTGTTGCAGTTTGCCGCTATAGCTGGCAATGCGCCCCTGAAACACTTCGGTTTCACTGCTCATTTGCGACAATTGGCTGAGGAATGAGCCCAGTAGCGCACGCAATGAGTGGGCCGCTTCATCCAGCGAGCTTTTCAACAGGCCTTGCTGGTGGATGACTTCTTTTAGTTTGGCTTCCAGCGGGTAGATCTGTTGTACCGATTGCAAAGGTGCACTCAGCATGTCCTGCAGGCAGGCGATTTGCCCGACCAGATAGCTGTCCGAGCCATGCAGCTCGGCGATATTCTGCAGCAAAAGGCGTAGCAGATTACTGAGGCCGGTCACCAGACGCTCGTCTTGCTGGCTTTGCAGCTCAAGCTTGATCAGGAAGGTGCGCAGCTGGGCGCTAAAAGCCAGCCTGGCGGCGGCGCTATCCTCCAGCGTGCCCAGTTGCTGCAGTAATGGCTCATAACTTTGCAGCAGATCCGGGTAGTGCACCAAGCGCGGCTCGACGCCGTACTTGAGCGTCAGCATCAGGGCACTGCTCAGGCCAGCATGGCCATCCGGGTCTGCCACCAGCGGTTTTTCACTGCTGGCGGGCTCTTCGGCGGGCTGTGCCTCGCGCTGGCCGCGGCTCCAGTCTTGCAATAGTTTGTGCAGCTTTTCATTGAGTGCTTCGGGCTGGTTGCCGAAATTGATAACCAGACGCTCAAGTGCACTTTGCTTGTAGTTTTGCGACAGGTCGGGGTGGCGGACTTCCCATTGACGCAACAAGGACAGGATCAGGTTGCCCCAGCTGTCGGCCAACTCGCGTTCGCGCAGGTGCAGGGTGATCAGGTCTATGCATTGCTGTGGAACCTGCTCCCACGCTTCGTCATCCAGTGCTTTATTCAGGCGCGCCAGTCCCAGCCGATAGCTGTGGTTCTGTGGTGTCAGGCTGGTAAACGCCTGCGTCATCAGTTCGGCCAGGCGGTGTTTGCCAGAGACTTCGTCGCCGGAAACTTCGGCATAGATGCGCGAGAAGTTGTGCGGCGTAGGCAGCAGCTGGCGGCTGGCCAGCTGCTTAAGGGTTTCTCGGGCAAGATCGGTCGGGTTTTGTGTGGTCATCGGCCAAGCCCGTTTACGTTGTTGAACAGCCATATCGCCTACAGTAGAGAATGCTTACGTGCTTAGTTTGGTGTGCCAATTTTATTATTGGCATGATCCAGTAGCTGGAAAAATACCTCACCTGGGCGGATCATGCCAAGCTCATTTCGTGCGCGCTCTTCAATTGCGGCCGAACCTTGCTTGAGATCCCGCACTTCTGCATCCAGTGCCGTGTTGCGGAGGGCCAGCTTGACGTTGACCTCCTTTTGCTCTTGCACTTGCTTATCAAGCTGCCAGACCCTGAGCCAGCTACCCTTGCCCAGCCATAACGGCCATTGCAGGGCGAGAATCAGGGCGACCAGCGTCAGGGTCAGAGCACGCATGATATTTCCGATTTATTTCAGATTGTAAAAAGCGGCACGACCTGGGTACCAAGCGGCATCACCCAGTTCTTCTTCGATGCGCAGCAGCTGGTTGTACTTGGCCATACGGTCCGAGCGCGACAGCGAGCCGGTTTTGATCTGCATGCAGTTGGTGGCAACCGCCAGGTCGGCAATGGTGCTGTCTTCGGTTTCGCCCGAGCGGTGGCTCATCACGCTGGTGTAGCGCGAACGCTTGGCCAGATCGACGGCTTTCAGAGTCTCGGACAGGGTGCCGATCTGATTGACCTTAACCAGCAGCGAGTTGGCGACACCGCCCTGAATGCCTTGTGCCAGGATAGCCGGGTTGGTGACGAAGACATCGTCGCCAACCAGCTGGATACGCTCGCCCAGACGCTGGGTCAGAATCTTCCAGCCATCCCAGTCGTGCTCGCTCATGCCGTCTTCGATCGAGATGATAGGGTAGGTGTCGGCCAGACGTGCCAGGTAGTCGGCAAACTCGGCCGAGGAGAGCGACAGGCCTTCGGCGGTCAGGTGGTAGCGGCCGTCGCGGTAGAATTCGCTGGAGGCGCAATCCAGTGCCAGTACCACGTCTTGCCCGGCAACATAGCCGGCGGCATCGATGGCTTCCAGAATCAGCTTGATCGCGTCTTCATGGCTTTCCAGGTTAGGGGCAAAGCCGCCTTCATCACCCACGGTCGTGGCATAGCCCTTGCTGTCGCACAGTTTCTTCAGGGTGTGGAACACTTCGGCGCCGCAACGCAGCGCTTCGCGGAAGGTGCTGGCACCGACCGGGATAATCATGAATTCCTGGATGTCCAGCGTGTTGTTGGCGTGTGCGCCGCCATTGATGACGTTCATCATCGGCACCGGCAGCGCCATCGGGCCTGCGCCACCCAGGTAGCGGTAAAGCGGCAGGCCGGCATCTTCGGCCGCCGCGCGGGCGACCGCCATGGATACGGCCAGCATGGCATTGGCGCCCAGACGGCCTTTGGTTTCGGTGCCGTCCAGCTCGATCAGGGTGCGGTCGATGAAAGCCTGATCCGAGCCATCCAGACCGATAATGGCTTCGCAGATTTCGGTGTTGATGTTTTCAACCGCCTTGAGCACGCCCTTGCCGAAGTAGCGACCCTTGTCGCCATCACGCAGTTCCAGTGCTTCTTTTTCGCCGGTGGAGGCGCCGGAGGGAACGGCAGCGCGTCCCATTACGCCGGACTCAAGCAGTACGTCACACTCGACAGTCGGATTGCCGCGCGAATCCAGAATTTCGCGTGCGATGACATCGATGATCGAACTCATGGTGTATCCCCTATTTCCATTGCAGTGGTTGATTCTTACCAGTTAAAGCTTCGGCCAGACAGGTGTCTGGCCGAGCGTTTCAAGCTTTTATTGTCAGAGCGAATGCTCGGGCCAAGGCGTTGCCTTGACCAGGGTATCGATATCACGCAGCGTGCTCAGCAGCTCTTTCATGCGTCCCAGCGGCCAGGCATTCGGGCCATCCGACAGAGCTTCGCACGGGTTGGGATGCGTTTCCATAAAGATGCCGGCCACACCCGCTGCCACGGCAGCGCGCGCCAGTACCGGTACGAATTCGCGCTGTCCGCCGGACGAGGTGCCCTGGCCGCCAGGCAATTGCACCGAGTGGGTCGCGTCATACACGACCGGGCAGCCGGTCTCGCGCATGATGGCCAGCGAGCGCATATCGGACACCAGATTGTTGTAGCCGAAGGAGGCACCGCGTTCGCACGCCATAAAACGGTCAGCCGACAGGCCGGCTGCCAGTGCCGCATCGCGTGCCTTATCCAGTACATGCTTCATATCGCCCGGTGCCATAAACTGGCCCTTCTTGATATTGACCGGCTTGCCGCTTACCGCGACGGCACGGATAAAGTCGGTCTGGCGCGCGAGAAAAGCGGGCGTTTGCAGCACGTCGACCACGGCGGCGACATGCGGCACTTCGTATTCATTGTGTACGTCGGTCAGCACCGGTACGCCGATCTGGCGTTTGACTTCGGCCAGAATGCGCAGGCCTTCTTCCATGCCCAGACCACGGAACGAGGTGCCGGAGGAGCGGTTGGCTTTGTCGAAGCTGGATTTGTAAATAAACGGGATCCCCAGCTCCAGGGTGATTTCCTTGAGCGCGCCGGCAGTATCGATCGCCATTTGTTCGCTCTCGATCACGCAAGGGCCGGCAATCAGGAAAAGGGGATGGTTTAAGCCGACTTCAAATCCGGTGAGTTGCATGCTGTGTCTCCACGAAATACCGGGGCGGGCATTGCCGCCCCGGTTGCGGTACAAATCAGGCTTTTTCGGCCTGGTAGCCGAGGGCTGCCTTCACATAGGCGCTGAACAGCGGATGGCCGTCACGTGGGGTGGAGGTAAACTCCGGGTGGAACTGGCAAGCAAAGAACCAGCGATGGCCCTTCAGCTCGATGGTTTCCACCAGCTTCTCGTGACCGGCCGAACGGCCGCTGATGCTCAGACCGGCTGCTTCCAGACGCGGAACATAGTAGTTATTGACTTCGTAGCGGTGGCGATGGCGTTCGGTAATTTCGCTGGCACCGTAAACGGTTGCGGCCAGCGAGCCGGCGGCCAGTTCGCACGCTTGTCCGCCCAGGCGCATGGTGCCGCCCAGATTGGAGTTTTCGTCGCGGGTTTCGATCTTGCCGTCGTGGTTGACCCACTCGTCGATCAGGGCCACTACCGGGTAGTCGGTGGCCAGATCAAATTCGGTCGAGTTGGCGCCAGTCATGCCGGCTACGTCGCGTGCGTATTCGATCAGTGCAATCTGCATGCCCAGGCAAATGCCCAGGTAAGGAATGTTGTTCTCGCGGGCATACTTCACCGCCAGAATCTTGCCTTCCACGCCGCGCTTGCCGAAGCCGCCCGGTACCAGAATCGCATCCATGCCCTGCAAGGAGGCCACGCCTTCACGCTCTAGTTCTTCCGAGTCGATGTAAACGATGTCGACCTGGGTGCGGTTGTGGATGCCGGCATGCTTGAGCGCTTCGGACAGCGACTTGTACGACTCGGTCAGATCGACATATTTGCCGACCATGGCGATCTTGATCGCGTGTTCCGGGTGCTCGATGGCATCGATGATATTGTCCCAGGCCGACAGGTCGGCTTTAGGAAGGTCCAGCTGCAAGTGTTCGCAGATGATGTCGTCTATGCCTTGGTTGTGCAGCATGGACGGCACTTTATAGATGGAGTCGGCATCGTAGCAGCCGATGACGGCGTTTTCTTCTACGTTGCAGAACAGTGCGATCTTGCGCTTTTCATCTTCCGGCAGTTCGCGATCCATACGGCACAAGAGGATGTCCGGCTGGATGCCGATTTCGCGCAGCTCTTTTACCGAGTGCTGGGTCGGCTTGGTCTTGATTTCGCCGGCCGTGGCGATATACGGCACATAAGACAGGTGCACGTACAGCGTATTCTTGCGGCCCAGATTGGAGCGCATCTGACGGATGGCTTCCAGGAAGGGCAGCGATTCGATATCACCGACGGTGCCGCCGATTTCGACGATGGCAACATCTACATCGCCGGCGCCTTCACGCACCTTGTGCTTGATTTCGTCGGTAATGTGCGGAATCACCTGCACCGTACCGCCCAGATAGTCACCGCGACGCTCTTTGGCGATTACGGATTCGTAAACCTGGCCAGAGGTGAAGTTATTGCTTTTTTTCATGCGCGAGCGGATGAAACGCTCGTAGTGGCCGAGGTCAAGGTCGGTTTCCGCACCGTCTTCGGTCACGAAGACTTCGCCGTGCTGGAACGGGCTCATGGTGCCCGGGTCGACGTTGATATAAGGATCGAGCTTAAGCATGGTGACTTTAAGCCCGCGCGATTCGAGGATAGCAGCGATAGACGCAGCAGCAATGCCCTTGCCCAGGGAAGATACGACGCCACCGGTCACGAAGATGTACTTGGTCATGGGAGTACTACTCTGTGGGAATCCGGGATTTTAACCTGAATCGCGCCACAAATGAACACGCTATTCAGAACTCTTGTTATGCTTGTCGCTGGTACGGGTAAAATGCAAATCGGCTGTTTTGCCGGAAAAAACTGCTGGCGCTCTTAGTTAAATCCGTTAAAATGGCTGCCGGTTTTGTGCGGACCGGGGCTTGCCCCTTGTTGTCCGCCATCTAGCTTGCTTATCTGCTTGTTTTTATGATATAAAGCCGGTCTTTACCGGTTTTGGGAGTGATTAACCATGGCGCGAGTATGCAAAGTCACCGGCAAACGTCCGATGACCGGGAACAATGTTTCCCACGCCAATAACAAGACGAAACGTCGTTTTCTGCCGAACCTGCAGTACCGCAAGTTCTGGGTCGAAAGCGAAAACCGTTGGGTGCGCCTGCGCGTTTCCAATGCAGCCCTGCGTACCATCGACAAGAACGGTATCGAATCCGTTCTGGCCGATCTGCGTGCGCGCGGCGAAATCTGATAGCGAAGGATCATCATGCGCGACAAGATCAAGCTCGAATCGACTGCTGGCACTGGCCACTTTTACACCACGACCAAGAACAAGCGCACTATGCCTGAGAAAATGGAGATCAAGAAATTTGATCCTGTTGTCCGCAAGCATGTGATCTACAAGGAAACCAAGCTTAAGTAAGCTTGAGATCTTTGACTTGATCGTAAAGAACCCTTCGCTGGTGCACGGCGAAGGGTTTTTTTTATCTGCGTTTTCTGTTTAGCTTTGATTGCTGGTCTGTAATGTCTTTTTGGCCAGTAGCAGATCGCGCCATACGGCGGCTTTTTCCTGCGGGTTGCGCAGCAAATAGGCCGGATGCAGGCTGGCAATCAAGGGAATGCCCTGATAGTGGTGCACCTGTCCGCGTAGTTGGCCGATGCTGGCCTTGCTTTGCAATAAGGTTTGGCTGGCAAAACGCCCGAGCGTTACGATCAGTTCGGGCTTAAGCAAGGCGATCTGGGCGGCCAGATATACCTGGCAGGCAGCCACTTCATCCACCTGCGGGTTGCGGTTGATCGGCGGACGGCACTTCAGGATGTTGGTGATATAGACATCGCGCTCGCGATCCAGTCCTGCCGCCTGCAAGATATTGTTGAGCAGCATGCCGGCCGCACCTACAAAAGCCTCGCCCTGCAAATCCTCGTTTTCTCCGGGTGCCTCGCCAATAAACAGCCAGCGCGCCTGCGGGTTGCCGCTACCGAATACGGTCTGGTTGCGCGTATTGCTAAGCCGGCAGTCCTGGCAGCGGGCGACCTTGGCTTTGAGTTCGCTCAGGCTTAAACCCTGCAGGTTTTTTGTATCGTTTAGGGCGACGGCATCCAGTGGCAAGACTGTGGGGGGCGTGGTGCTTGGGGGCGGGGCAGTCGGTGCGATGGTGGCGGCGGGCGCGCTTGCTGCTTGCACTTCCGCCTGCAGCACGGGGGCGGTTTCTATCGCCGGACTGTCGATATAGACATATTCCACCTCGCGCCTTTGCCAGAGCGGCCCCAGACCCATGGCTTCGACCAGGCTCAGGCGCCGGCTCATAGCATGGCCTCCATCAAAATGGCGTGCTCGCGGCCATTTTCCGCAGGGTAGTAATGCTTGCGCAGTCCGTTCTGGCTGAAGCCGGTTTTCAGGTAAAGCTGGCGTGCGCCATGATTGCTCTCGCGCACTTCCAGTAGCATGCGGTATGCGCCTTGTGCCTTGGCGTCATGCATAACGGCCTGCAGTAAATGTCTGGCATGGCCTTGGCCTTGATGGGGCAGGCTGGTCGCAATATTCAGCAGGTGTACTTCATCCAGTATGGTCATGCTGACTGCCCAGGCCAGAATCTCGTCCTGCTCGCAACATAAGGCAAATTGATGACCGGCTTGCAGCGAGTCCTGGTAGTCGCGCTCATGCCACGGATGCGGACTGGCCTCGGCTTCGAGCCGGGCCAGTTGTGCCATATCGGCCGGCGTGGCTGCGCGTATGCATCTCATGTGCGGCGTGCCTGCTGTTCGCGGGTAGTCAGGGCGATTTTATTGCGCACATACAGGATTTCGCTGTGCTGTGCTGGCTGAAGGGGGTAGCGCCCGCTGTCTGCCAGTGTAAGCAGCGCGTTGGCGTGGGGGCGCAGTGTGGCATCGACGCTATTGATCCGTGCCGCCAGGCGTGGCAGCAGGGCATCGGCGTAGTGGCTGAAACCGTCGCCTTGCGCATTCCACTGGCCGTCTTCCAGCATGACGTCTTGCGGGTCGCACACGCGGATGGCATCGATGCGCTGTGCTTGCGCATCATACTTCGCGCAATAAACCTGTCCCATGCGTGCATCCATGCACACCAGCGCGGGCGCGCCACTGGCCTGAATCGCGATGGTATCCAGTGTAGGAATGGCCATCATGGGCAGGGCATTGGCAAAGGCCAGTCCCTGGGCGATGGCGCAGCCTATGCGGATGCCGGTAAACGAGCCCGGCCCCTGGCTGAAGGCAATGGCGTCCAGTTGCTGCAGCCCTATACCCAGCTCGGCCAGTAAAGTGTCCAGTGTGGGTAGCAGCAGTTCGGCGTGTTTCTGGCCAACTTGCTGATGAAACAGGACATGCTTGCCATGGTAACGAATGGCAAGCGACAGATAGTCGGTCGTGGTGTCGATGGACAGTAGGTTCATTGCAAGCGGATCGGGCGGCAAAACGCCGATTATAAACCCAGATCCTCGACCCAACCGAGTGCCTCGATGTGCAATTCGTTTAATTGTGCTGCAGGTATAGATATGGCATCGGCTAAATAGCTTATTTTGCCGAGTTCCGGCGCTTCCAGTGCCCTGACCAGTGAGAGAAGCGAAGCACCGGTACCAGGCTTGCCTTGCAGCGTCGCTTCAACTTCCTGCGGCAGTTGCAAATGGCGGCAAGCCTCCAGCATCGGAACCTTCAGGATGACGTCCAGCAGGGAAAATAGGCCGCTGATAAACAGCAGGTCACAACTGTCCTGATTCAGACCTTGCTGGCGGCCTATGTTTTCCATCAGGCGGGCGCGGATAATCGCGGTTCTTTGTAAGCAAGGACTGACCCGGCCGTTTTCATCATTGCTGACCAGCAGCAGGGTCAGCCAGCGATACAGCTTGCGGTAGCCCAGCATGGTGATCGCATGCGAAAACGAGGTGATCCGCATCGGCTGGCCTGCAGCGGCGGAATTGACAAAGCGCAGCAGCTTGAAGGAAAGCGCCAGATCGGTTTTTAGAATGGCCTCAATCTGGTCCGCATCGGCATCGTTGCGCACCAGATTGAGCAGGCGCAGCGTATTGACCATGCTGGGGTGGATGGCTGTTGCGCTGATGGTTTCCGGCTTGGCGAAATAAAAGCCCTGATAGGCATCCATATCCAGCTCGCGGCTGATGCTGTAATGCGCCGGCGTTTCTACCCGTTTGGCGATACGCAGAATAGGGTAGCTCTTGAGCTGCGCATTCATGTGCATGAATTGCTGCGGTGTTTCATGCTGGATATCGATATTGGCATAGCGAATCTGGTCGAAGTAGGCTTCATTCCCAGACTCCAGTCCGGTGCAATCGAGTGAAAAGCTGAAGCCCTGACCGCGCAGCATGCGCATGCGGTCGAGTATCTCGCGTGAAGGGGGCAGATCGCTGGGTAGCTCAAGTACGATCTTGCGTGCGGGTAGCAATTCGATTAGCTCGCTCATCAACATGGCTTCCCCCACATTAACGAATGCAAGCTTGTCTTTGAGCAGTTTGCCGCTGCCAATATCCCCCAGGATGCCGGTGAGTACGCGGGTGTCGGCTTCCAGTGGCGAAAATTGCCCGCTGTCGGTGCTGTTTTCATCGCGCCGGAACAGCAGTTCATAGGCAATGATCTGCTGTTGCCTGTCGGTAATAGGCTGGCGGCCGATAAAGGTGGAAGTTGAATTCATTCAATAAGTTAATAAGTCGAGGTGACGAGCAGTGGCGCCTTGTGCAACGGCGGCTTCTTGCTGTGCTTTAAGCAGGTCTTCCATATCCAGCACCAGAACGACCGAGCCATCGCCAGACAGTGTGGCACCGGCGACGCCTTTGGGGCGGATGTTTTCCAGCGGCTTGATTACGACATCGTCGCGGCCGACAAAAGAGTCAACAGCCAGAATAAAAGCGCGCTCAGCCGACTGCATCAGTACGCCAAAAGCGGGCACCTGGGTCGGTGCCCAGCCCAGAAGGCCGGTCAGCGTTTTAAGCGGCAGGATTTCATCGCGTACGACGATGGTTGGCCGGCCGGAAACCTCCTGCATGGCGGAGGATTCGATCGGGATGATTTCCCTGACCATGGCCAGTGGAACGGCAAACGGTTGATCGCAGACGCGTACCACCAGTACCGGCAGGATGGCCAGCGTCAGCGGCAACGAGATGCTGATGCGCGTACCTTCACCCTGGATCGAGTTGATATCGATGCGGCCATTAAGCTTCTGGATATTGGTGCGCACCACATCCATGCCGACGCCACGACCGGACACGCTGGAAATCTGGTCCTTGGTGGAAAAGCCGGGCAGGAAAATCAGTTGCAGCGATTGTTTTTCATCCAGCGCGTTGGCCGTTTCCGCATCGATCAAACCCTTTTCAATCGCTTTGCGTCGCAGCATCTCGGCGCTCATGCCCTTGCCGTCATCGGTAATGGAAATCACGATGTGATCGCCAACCTGCTCCGCCGACAGGTGAACGGCGGATTGCGGACTCTTGCCTGCGGCAATGCGCTCTTCGGTCGACTCGACGCCATGATCGACTGCATTGCGCACCAAGTGCACCAGCGGATCGTTCAGATCCTCGATCATGGTCTTGTCCAGCTCGGTCTCTTCGCCGGTAATCACTAGTTCGACTTCTTTACCCAGCTGGCGTGCCAGATCGCGCGCCAGACGCGGATATTTCTGGAACAGGCGGCCGATAGGCTGCATGCGGGTTTTCATCACCGCGTTTTGCAGGTCGCCAACCAGTAAGTCGAGCTGGCTGATCGCCTCATCCAGCGAACGCAGCGTGTGTGCCTCGGTATTGCCTTGCAGGATTTCGGTACGCAGCGTGGTCAGCCGGTTTTTGGTCAGGCCGATCTCGCCGGACAGATTCAGTACCTGATCCAGACGCACGGTGTCGATACGGATGGTGTTTTCCTGCTGTTGCGGCATGGCATTGCCGGTCGCAGGCTGCTGCTTGATCGCTTGGCGTGCGGGAACCTGCTCGGCGGCCGGAGCATGAACCGGCACGGGAGCGGGAGCCGCAGGTGGAGCGGCCTGCACAGCTGGTGCTGCCTCGGTGCGCAGCGGGGATGCGGCCTGCGTGATCGCGCTGTGCAGCAGTGCCCAGTCCGGGCTGTTGGGCGCCGGCACGGCTACGGCCTGCACGGCAGGAGGGGGCGCCGAGTGATGCGCCGGACGGTCGACATTCTGGCCAGCCAGCGCCGCATCGAGGGCGGACAACAAAGCCGCATCGGGCGAGGCGGGCATGATGCCTTGACCCATGCGTCCGAACATATCGCGCACGGCACCGGTCGAGTCCATGATGATATCCATCAAGCCCTGCGACAGGGTCAGTTCGCCATTTCTCAGCTTGTCGAACAGATTTTCTGTACGGTGGCACAAGGTCACCATGGGGGCGGCATTCAGAAAGCCTGCGCCGCCCTTGATGGTGTGGAAGCCGCGGAAAATATCATTCAGCAGCGCTTTGTCGTTAGGGTGCTTTTCCAGCTCGACCAGCTTGTTGTCAACGTCCGAGAGCAGCTCGGAGGACTCAAGCAGGAAGTCTTGAAGCAGTTCTTCCATGCCGGCAAACTCGCTCATTGCGGCTTCCTTCCTTGTTTGCGTTATTTTGTTCGGGTATTGCCCGGAATCAGAAGCCCAGGCTTTCAAGCAGATCGTCAACCTGTTCCTGATTCGTCACCACATCGCTGCGGTTTTCAGGGTTGATGACCGGTCCGTTGAGCAACGAAGGTTCAAGGTCGACTTTTTTCTCTGCCGGCGAGTGCTCGATCAGGACCGAGATCAGTTCGCTTTCCAGTACCTTGACCATTTCCATGACCTTCTTGATCACCTGACCGGTCAGATCCTGAAAGTCCTGCGCCATTACGATATCAAGCAGCTGGGTATTGGTGTCAGCGGTATGTTGTGGCACCTGATTGAGGTAGTCGCGGGTGCTAGCCGCCAGACGCTTGAAGTCTTCGACCGGCATCTGGTTGGCAAACACTTGATCCCACTGTGCACTGAGGTCGCGCGCGTCTTTTTCCAGTCTGTCCTGGATCGGGCGGGCAATATCGGTCGCGTTCAGTACGCGCTCGGCCGCATTTTCCGTCAGCGTGGCGATATAGGACAAACGGCCCTTGGCATCGGGAATGGCTTCGGCTACTTTGCTCAGCGACTTGTCGTAGCCCATTTCACGCAGGGTATCATGCAGTTTGCGTGTGATCTGGCCGATCTGCGCATAGATTTCTATCTGGGCATCCAGCGTGGCCGTCGGCTGGGGGGCTGCGCTATCGGCAGGGGCCTGCCACTGCTGATGCTGGCTGGCGATGCTGTCAAAGAGTGCTTCAAGATCCGGCGAGTCGCCGCTTTCCAATAAATTTTCCGACACGTTCTGACTCCTCAAACAGGCTGCGCGTGACTTACTTGCCCATAGCCTGGAATATTTTGCCTAGCTTCTCTTCCAGCGTGGCGGCGGTAAACGGTTTGACGATATAGCCACTGGCACCCGCCGTAGCCGCTTCGATGATGTTTTCCCTCCGCGCTTCGGCGGTGATCATCATGAAGGGCAGGTGGCGTAACTGGGCATCGGCACGGACTGCTTTTAGCAGCTCAATGCCGGTCATGTTCGGCATGTTCCAGTCGGAGACGATAAAGTCGAAGCTCTGGTTCTTGAGTTTGTGCAGGGCGACCTGGCCATCTTCGGCTTCATCGACATTGGTGAAGCCGAGCTCCTTGAGCAGGTTGCGGACGATGCGTCGCATCGTGGAGAAATCATCCACGACGAGGAAACGAGTGTTCTTATCTGCCATGAGTGCTTAAGTCCTGATCAAATCTAATAGTGCGGGCTATCTTACTACCCTTGCAGGTATGGCAGTAGCGTGTCGGCCAAAACAACGGGGTCGAATTTCGCCACATAAGCGTCAACACCGACACTGGCGCCCATCGCCCGGTTGGCATTGGATGACAGCGAGGAGTGCATCACGACCGGAATGCCGTCAAAGCGGCGATCCGCCTTGATCAGACGCGTCAGCACATAGCCATCCATTTCCGGCATTTCGGCATCGACCAGAATCAGCTTGAGCGAGTCATGCAGCGACTCGCCTTCGCCAAAGCGGCGGCTGGCAAAGGCTTGCAGCCTGTCCCAGGCTTCGCGGCCATTGGTGGCCTGATGGTATTTGACGCGCATCTTGTCCAGCACACTGGTGATTTCCTTGCGTGCCACCACAGAGTCATCGACGAAAAAGGCGAATTGCTCGCTGCTGGTCTGTGCCTGCGGAACATCCGGCACCTTGGTTTCACCGATGGCGCTGGCGAGAATCTGCTCGACGTCGAGGATGGAGACCAGTTTGCCATCTTCCAGCTCGGTCACCGCCGTGATCAGTGTTTGCGCACTGGCATTGAACATGTTTTCCGGTGCGCGCACCTTGTCCCAGTCAACACGAATGATGCGGTCTACCGAGTCCACCAGAAAAGCCTGGGTGCTGCGGTTGAACTCGGTCACGATCATGGTTTCATATTTGCGCGTGGTGTCGCCACTGGCGATGAATTTTGCCAGCGAGATCACCGGGATGATATTGCCGCGCAGCGAAATAACACCCTCCACGCCTTGCGGCATATTGGGCGTCTTGGTGATATGCGGCGTTTGCGAGACTTCGCGCACCTTGAATACATTGATCCCGAAGGTTTCGCGCGTGCCCAGCGAAAACAGCAGGATTTCCATCTTGTTGGAGCCGGCAAGCTTGGTGCGTGCATCCACCGAAGCAAGCAAGGAGGCGTCTGTCGCTGATAAGGTCAATTTGTTTCCCTCAATCCGTTTGTCTAGCCGGGGCTCAAAGCTTGAGCATTTCACGAATCTTCATCGACAGCTTTTGTGGCTCGAATTTCGAGACATAAGCATCGACGCCAACGGACTCGCCCAGCTTCTGGTTGGAGTTGCCTGACAGCGAGGAGTGCATGAGCACCGGGATGCCGGCAAAGCGGGGGTCGGTCTTGACCATGCGCGTCAGCATATAGCCATCCATCGCCGGCATTTCCACATCGGTCAGGATCAGCTGCACGCTATCTTTGACTTTGTTGTTGGCTAGTTCGGCCTGTGTCGCTATTTTTTGCAGGTCTTCCCAAGCTTGCATGCCGTTGGGGGCAAAGCTGAAGCGCACGCCCATCGCTTTTAGCGTGCGTTCGATCTGGCGGCGTGCCACGGCCGAGTCATCGGCAAAGTACACCATGCAGTCGTGCTGAACCGGTTCGATATTGGCAAAGTGATGGCTGTCGTTGTCTTCGGACATGGCGGTTTCGGCCAGCACCTTTTCTACGTCCATCATCATGACCAGCGTGCCCTTGTCCAGCTCGGTGATTGCCGTCACCAGACCGCCCATGCGGTTGGTGATCATGTCCGGCGGGACGCGCATGGCAGACCAGTCCAGGCGCAGGATGGTGTCGACTGCCTCGACCAGAAATCCTTGCGTGTGACCATTGTATTCGGTCACGATCATGATTTCCGGCCGTTTTTCGCTAATCACGCCGGCGTATTTGGCCAGGTCGATGACCGGCACCAGTGTGCCGCGCAGGCTGACCATGCCTTCGACCGAGCTTGGCATTTCCGGCGCCGAGGTGATTTCCGGTGTGCGCATCACCTCGCGCACCTTGAATACATTGATGCCGAAGGTTTCTTTACGTCCGGTACGCTGATCTATGCCCAGTGAAAAAAGCAGGATCTCCAGCTTGTTCGTGCCGGCCAGTTTGGTTCGGGCATCGATTTTTTTAAGTAACTCAGACACAAAAACCTCCGGTACTGATATAGCTTGCTGATTTTCCGGTATTCCCGCCCGGGGGCGGAAAAAGCATCCAGCCATATTGCAATTGTTCAGGCTGGTGTCCTTTTTTAGTACGTGGAACTAGCCGCATTATCCTACGGTTAAACCAAATTTTACAAACTGAAGCTGAGTAAATGACAGATAAAGTTACAGTCTTTAGCGAAAAGAGCCGGCTCGAGGCCGCTTTTGCCCAGTTCAATCAGGTTTCCGGCGAGCTGATTGGTGCTTACCAGTTACTCGAAGAGCAGGTTGCGGTATTGAATGGCAAGCTGGCTGCGGCCAATGATGAGCTATTGCGCCGTGCGGCGGAAAACGGCGCGCTGGCCGGGCGTTTGTCTTTGCTGCTTGAGTCCTTGCCGGCTGGCGTGGTGGAGATTGATCGCAACAATCAGGTGGTGATGGCCAATCCTGCGTCCATGTCCATGCTGCCCGGCTTGGCGGAGGGGGCGTGCTGGCCGGATTTACACGACCGCTTATTGCATAGCGTGGGTGCCGATGACACTTTTGAAGTGCAGGCTGCTACATCTACACGGCGCATCACAATCCAGCAGTGCGTACTGCCGGACGGCAGTTTGCTGCTGTTGCATGATGTGACGCATTTGCATCAATTGCATGCCGCCTTGTCTACACAGGAAAAACTGGCGTCCATGGGGCGGATGGCTGCTTCGCTGGCACACCAGCTAAGAACGCCACTGGCAACCGCGATGTTGTATGCCGCCAATTTGCAGCATGCGGATTTGCCCGATGCCGAGCGCCAGCGATTTTCCGGAAAAATAGTCGACCGCCTGCGTGCGCTGGAGGGGCTGATCCAGAATATGTTGGGTTTTGTCCGTAGCTCGACCCTGACCGAGCCTGTGTCGGTGGCCGAACTGTTTGACGAACTTGAAGCCATGTTGCGGCCACAGTGCGAAGTGCGGCAGCTGACGCTGCATTGCATGCGCGCGCCACAGATGAATGTGGTGCTGGCAGGGGAGCGTAAGGCTTTACTCTCCAGTTGGGTCGCGCTGGCGGAAAATGCCTTGTCCCATACCCCGGTTGCTGGCCGACTGGGTTTGACGCTGGAAATAAGCGAGGGTGTATTGGTTTTTGCCGTGGAAGACTCGGGTCCCGGCATTGCCGACGAGATCCGTGCGCGTATTTTCGAGCCTTTCTTTTCCGGGCGGGTAGGCGGGACGGGTTTGGGCTTGGCCATTGTTAAAAAAGTGGCGGATGAAATGGGCGGGCAAGTCTGGGTTGGACGTAGCCAGTGGGAGGGCGCGCGCTTTGAAATGCGCTTCAATTTGCCGGCAAAAAGCAGGCTGGATAATGCTTAAATCCGCTTTCTATGTTTACTCGGTGCGGCACTTCGGTTAAAAAGACCCCCTTTTTTTGTATTTTATAGTGGCGTGTCGTGTTGCTTTGACATGTTGCAAGCACATTGCCTTATGAGCGGATCCGTTTATCGTGGGCGCTTTGCCCCCAGCCCTACCGGCTTGTTGCATGCAGGGTCGCTGGCGACCGCTGTGGGCAGCTATCTGGAGGCGCGCACGCGCGGCGGGGAATGGTTGCTGCGTATCGAGGATCTGGATACGGCAAGGCAAATGCCGGGCGCTGCCGATGCGATTGTGTCCACACTGGCGTCGTTCGGTTTTGAGTGGGACGGCGAGGTGGTTTACCAGAGCAGGCGCCATGCGCTTTATCAGGACGCCTTGGCGCAACTGGCAACGCAGGGCCATGCCTACCCCTGCGCCTGTACGCGGCAGCAGATTGCCGCCCATGCGCAGCGCGGCATAGAAGGCTATGTTTACCCGGGTACTTGCCGCACGGGTTTGCCGGCTGGCGTAGCAGGGCGCGCATGGCGATTACGCGTGTCCGAAGGGCGCGTTGCTTTTGTTGACGGGCGGCAAGGGCACTATGCTCAGGATTTGTCGCGCGAGATTGGCGATTTTGTCCTGAAGCGCGCGGACGGTTTCTGGGCTTACC
Source organism: Craterilacuibacter sp. RT1T (assembly GCF_023502145.1). Lineage (GTDB taxonomy): Bacteria > Pseudomonadota > Gammaproteobacteria > Burkholderiales > Chromobacteriaceae > Craterilacuibacter. Next base: position 174,554 of record NZ_JAMFLI010000001.1, read on the forward strand.
AGTTAGCGGTGGTGGTGGACGATGCGGCGCAGGGGGTGAGCGATGTGGTGCGTGGTGCCGACCTGTTGGTATCTACGCCGCGCCAGATTGCCCTGATGCAGGCCTTGAGTCTGGCGGTGCCGCGTTATGTGCACTTGCCTTTGCTGGTTAATGATGCGGGTGAAAAGTTGTCCAAACAGACACTGGCACCGGCTATCAATAGCCATCATGCTGCCGCCGAACTTTCACAGGCTTTGACGCGGCTGGGGCATGCGCCACCCGAAAGCGGGATGGATCTGGCCTCATTGTGGCAATGGGCGCGGGAAAACTGGTCGCTATCGCGGGTGCCTGCCGGACCTGTACTGCTTGGCGGTGGCGCATGACTTACCAACACATTCACTTTTATAAGGGGGAATCTATGTCGGCTTTATGCATGTATCCCGTATTGGGGGCATGGCCGATGTCTGGCCCCCGTCAGGTCATTCTGTGTGCACCTACCGGTGTACAAGTTTTCAAGACAGGCTGCATGCAGCCTGCCTGCGGAGAGCAGTTATGAGTAGTGTGAAGCAAAACAAGCGGGTGCTGGGTGTCTGGATGTGCACGGCGCTGGTGCTGGGCAATATGATAGGTTCCGGTGTTTTTCTCTTGCCGGCTTCGCTTGCGCCTTATGGCGGCATCTCATTGATAGGCTGGGCGATTACCTCGGCCGGTGCTATTTGTCTCGCGCTGGTGTTTGCCCGCCTGGCCGCCATCATCCCTAAAGAGGGCGGGCCTTATGCTTATATCCATGAGGGCTTTGGCGATTTTGCCGGCTTCTGGATTGCCTGGGGCTACTGGATTGCACTATGGGCGGGTAATGCCGCGCTGGCAGTTGCGGCGGCCAGCTATCTGCAGGTATTTATTCCGGCGGTAGGCGGAAGCAATCTGTTTGCCGGTGCCTCCGCTATTTTGCTGGTGTGGATCGTGACGCTGATCAACCTGAACGGTGCCAAAAGCTCGGGGGTGGTCGCGGTGGTGACCACCCTTATCAAGCTGGTGCCTTTGGCTGCGGTCACCATTTTCGGTTTCATCCATATGAATACCGACAATCTGGTGTTTAATCCGGAAAGCAAGCCGGTGATGAGCTCGGTGGCGGCGACCATGGCGCTGACCTTGTGGGCCTTTCTTGGCCTGGAGTCGGCCTCGGTGCCGGCCGGTAATGTGCAGAATCCGGAAAAAACCATTCCGCGCGCCACGGTGATCGGCACCTTGCTGGCGGCCGGTCTTTATATGCTGAGCACGATTGCGCTGATGGGCTTGATGCCTGCGCATGCACTGGCCAGTTCGCCTGCGCCATTTGCCGATGCTGCGCGTTTGCTGTGGGGTGACTGGGCCTATTATGCCGTCGGTGGTGGCGCGATTATCGCCTGCTTCGGTGCGCTGAATGGCTGGTGCCTGATGCAGGGGCACATCCCGGCAGCGGCAGCCAAGGACAGGCTCTTTCCCAAGGCTTTTTCGCGTCACAATGCTAAAGGGGTGCCAAGCTTCGGCCTGGTGCTGTCCAGCTCGCTGGTGACCGTACTGCTGGCTTTGAAATATGCCGGTGGAGATGGCGGGGTCAAGATTTTTGAGTTCGTGATTTTGTTGGCTACTGCAACGACTTTGCTGCCGTATGCCTTTTGCGCTATGGCTTTGCTGGCAGTGATGTTGCAGCGTCGCAAGCAATTTTCCGCGCGGGACTGGATCGCGCCGCTGGCCTTTTCGACTGTCGGTTTTCTATATTCGCTGTGGGCTATTTACGGCTCGGGTGCTGAAGTTGTGATGTGGGGCATCATCCTGCTGCTGCTCGGTTTGCCGGTGTATGTATGGCAAATTAAGGAACGTGCAGACGCCCAGTAAATTGTCCGGTTTATGGCTACCGCTTTGCTATAACCAAGGCGGTAGCCGGGCAAGATAGGTCTTCCCGGTCTCCATTTTTTTGTGATGGAAAAGGGAAGCGTCATGAGCAAATTTGGTGTTCACTCCGAGTGTGGCAAGCTGCATAGCGTGATGGTGTGCCGGCCCAATCTGGCACACAAGCGCCTGACTCCAGGCAATTGTCACGACTTGTTGTTTGATGATGTGATCTGGGTTGAGCGCGCCCAGCAGGATCATGATTACTTTACCGGCCAGATGCGCGCGCGTGGTATCGAAGTGCTGGAAGCGCATGACTTGCTTGCCGAAACCATGGACGACAAGCTGGCGCGCGAATGGGTGCTGGATCGCAAGATCCGTCCCAATACCGTCGGGGTCGGCATGCTGGCTGATCTCAGAAGCTGGCTGGACGAAATGCCATCCAAGCTGCTGGCCGATCATCTGGTTGGCGGCATCGCCAAATTCGAGCTTCCCTTCGATGCCAAAGGCCTGTTCGGTGGTTATCTGGATCAGTCCGACTTCGTCACCATGCCCGTTCCCAATATGCTGTTCCAGCGCGACCCTTCGTGCTGGATTTATGGCGGGGTGACTTTCAATCCGATGTACTGGCCGGCGCGGCGTCAGGAAACGCTGCTGATGGAGGCCATCTACAATTTCCATCCTCACTTTGCCGGCAAGGTGCATTCCTGGTGGGGTAATAGCGACGTCGATCATGGTCCAGCCACACTGGAGGGCGGCGACGTCATGCCAATCGGCAATGGTGTGGCATTGATCGGCATGGGCGAACGCACAACGCCGCAAGCGGTCGTGCAGGTGGCCAAAAATGCGATCGGACATCCGGATGGCCCGACCAAGGTAATTGCCTGCCAGATGGGCAAGAGCCGCGGCGCCATGCACCTGGACACCGTATTTTCCTTCCTCGATTACGATTTCGTTTCCGTCTTCCCCGACGTTGTGAACGAAATCGTCTGCACCAGCATTACTGCGGGTGACAAACCCGGCGAGCTCAAGTTCGAGCGCCATAGCCAGCCTTTCCTTGAAGTCGTTGCCCAGTCTTTGGGGCTGTCCAAGCTGCGTGTACTCGAAACCGGCGGCGATGCCTTCCAGCGCGAGCGCGAGCAGTGGGACGACGGCAATAACGTCGTGGCACTGGACCGCGCTGTGGTCGTGGCCTACGACCGCAATACCTATACCAATAAGCGCATGCGTGACGCCGGCGTCGAGGTGATCGAGATTCCCGCATCCGAGTTGGGGCGCGGGCGTGGCGGTGGCCATTGCATGACCTGCCCGCTGGTGCGCGACGCCATCACCCCTTAAGCGTCAGACTTCCTCTTTTTTCGTTGTATGTACCCTCTTCCGGCATGTTTATGCTGTGCAGGAGGAGGGCGTGATAGCAGTCTTTATTTTCAGGAGCATCAAATGGCTTTCAACCTCAAAGGTCGTCATTTTCTGAAAGAGCTGGATTTCACTCCGCGTGAGATCAAGTACATGCTGGATCTGGCGCGGGACCTTAAACGAGCCAAATACGCCGGCAATGAAGAACAGCGCATGGTCGGCAAGAATATTGCGCTGATCTTCGAAAAAACCTCGACCCGCACCCGCTGCTCGTTCGAAGTCGCCGCCCACGATCAGGGCGCGCATGTGACCTATATCGATCCTTCCAGCTCGCAGCTGGGCCATAAGGAAAGCATTGCCGACACGGCACGCGTGCTTAGCCGTTTTTACGATGGCATCGAGTTTCGCGGTTTTGCCCAGGACGATGTGGAGGAGTTGGCCAAGTACTCCTGCGTGCCGGTATTCAACGGCCTGACCGATGAGTGGCATCCGACCCAGATGCTGTGCGATGTGATGACCATGACCGAAAATTGCGACAAGCCGATGTCGCAGATTGCCTATGCCTATGTAGGCGATGCCCACAACAATATGGGCCACTCGCTGATGGTGATCGGCTGCCTGATGGGGATGGACGTGCGTATTGCCGGTCCTAAAGGGCTGGAGCCGGATGCCGAACTGGTCAAGCAGTGTCATGAAATCGCCAAGCAAACCGGCGCGCGTCTGACCGTGACCAATGATCCCAAAGTCGCGGTCAAGGGTGTCGACTTCATCCACACCGACGTGTGGGTGTCGATGGGCGAACCGATCGAGCGCTGGGGCGAGCGTATCGCGCTGCTCAAGCCGTTCCGTGTCGATGCTGCGCTGATGGCGGCTTCCGGCAACCCTAACGTCAAGTTCCTGCACTGCCTGCCGGCGTTCCATAACTCGAAGACCAAGGTCGGCAAGCAGATTGCTGCCCAGTATCCGGAGTTTGCCGACGGCATCGAGGTGACCGACGAGGTGTTTGAAGGGACTTCCTGCCTTGCTTTCGAGCAGGCGGAAAACCGCATGCACACCATCAAGGCCATTATGGTTGCCACCATCGGTAGCTGAGTTTCTCAGCGCCAGACGGCCGACACGACCTCAGGGCGGTCGGCCTTTGTTTTGCCTTGCTGCCGGGCGTAGCCGGCTAGGAGAGTAAACATCATGCGTGTAGTAGTCGCTTTGGGCGGTAATGCCCTGCAACGTCGTGGCGAAGCCATGACCGCCGACAACCAGCGTGCCAACGTCAAGATTGCAGCCAAGCAGCTGGCAGCGGTGACGCGCTTGGGGCACAACCTGGTGATGTGCCATGGCAACGGCCCGCAGGTCGGACTTTTGGGTCTGCAAAACGATGCCTATGCCCGTCATGTGGATGCCACGGTGACCCCGTATCCGCTGGATGTGCTGGGCGCGCAGACTGAGGGCATGATCGGCTATATGATCGAGCAGGAATTGGGTAACGAATTGCCATTCGAGGTGCCGATTGCCACCATCCTGACCCAGACCGAGGTTGATCCGAAAGATCCGGCTTTTGCCAATCCGACCAAGTTTGTGGGGCCGGTGTACACCAAGGAAGAGGGCGACAAGTTGATGGCCAATATGGGCTGGACGGTGAAGGCCGACGGCGACTATTACCGCCGTGTTGTGCCTAGTCCCAAGCCCAAGCGTATTTTCGAGATGCTGCCAATCAAATGGCTGATCGAAAAAGGTGTGGTGGTAGTGGCGGCCGGCGGTGGCGGGATTCCGACCATGTATGACGAGACCGGCAAAACGCTGGTCGGGGTCGAGGCGGTGATCGACAAGGATCTGTCTTCTGCACTGCTGGCGCGTGAAATCGAAGCCGACTATTTTGTCATCGCCACCGACGTGGCTAGCGTGTTTGTCGGCTGGGGTACACCGGACGCCAAAGCCATCAAGATGGCGCACCCGGATGAAATGGACAAGCTGGGCTTTGCCGCCGGCTCCATGGGACCTAAGGTGGAGGCAGCCTGCGAATTTGCCCGCCTGACCGGCAAGCGTGCGGTTATCGGTGCGCTGGAAGACATTGAAGAAATCGTCAAGGGCAATGCGGGTACCATCATCACCACCGAAGTCAACGGTATTGTCTGGTACTGAGTAGGGAGTAGGGAGTGGGAATCTATCCCTGCTCCCAGCTTTACTTCTCTCGCATCTCCACCGATAATCGCGACATCATGCAGGAGAGAGCGGCTTTATGCCGCCGCCGAAGGCGCAAGCGCACCCGCAATCGCTCAGGCAAAAGGACTGCATCATACGGGCCGGTAACACGGATTGGCCCACCGACTCTGGAGAGCGATGCCCGATGCGGCATCCACCGAAGGGGCTAACGCAACGCGCTGATGGCGTGCTTGCGGAAAATCTCAGGTGACCGGACAGAGGGGTGTAGATAGTTGATATCTCCCCTATGTTAAGGATCACCATGACGGCAGCCCAACGTACCCCCTTGTATCAAGCACACCTAGACGCCGGCGCCAAGATGGTCGATTTCGCCGGCTGGGACATGCCCATCCATTACGGCTCGCAGCTGAAAGAGCATGAAATCGTGCGTAGCGATGCCGGCATGTTCGATGTTTCGCATATGACCGTGATCGATATTCAGGGTGCCGATGCCAAGCGCTGGCTGCAGCAACTGATCGCCAACGATGTGGCCAAGCTCGGTTTTGTCGGCAAGGCGCTGTATTCCGGCATGCTGAATGAGCAAGGCGGCGTGGTGGACGATCTGATCGTGTATCTGGCTGAAGACGGCTACCGCATGGTGGTCAATGCAGGCACCACCGCCAAGGATCTGGCGTGGATGGATGCCCATCTTGACGGCTTCGATGTCACGCTGCGTCCGCGCCGCGATCTGGCCATGCTGGCGGTGCAAGGGCCCAATGCCATTGCCAAAGTCTGTGCCGTCAAGCCCGAGTGGGCCGAGGGCATTGCTGCGCTGCAAGTGTTTCAGGGCCTGCCTTTTGGTGAGTGGTTTGTCGCCCGCACCGGTTACACCGGTGAAGATGGTCTGGAAATCATGATTCCCGCCGCCGAAGCCGATGCTTTCTTCCGTGAATTGCAACAAGCCGGCGTGGCGCCGATAGGCTTGGGCGCACGCGACACCTTGCGTCTGGAAGCCGGCATGAACCTCTACGGCCACGATATGGACGAGCAGGTTTCGCCGCTGGAAGCCGGTATGGGCTGGACGCTGGCGATGAAAGACAACCGCGACTTTATCGGCCGCGCCGCTCTGCAGGCGCAAAAGGATGGGGGTGTCGCCATGCGCCAGGTCGGGCTGGTGCTCGAAGGGCGCGGTGTGCTGCGCGAAGGGCAGAAGGTCGTGGTCGAGGGCATGGGCGAAGGCATTATTACCAGCGGTACCTTCTCGCCAACCCTTAAACACTCCATCGCTATCGCCCGCGTGCCGGCTGCGACCGGCGAACACGCCCAAGTCGACCTGCGTGGCACCCTGACGACGGTGCGCGTGGTCAAGATGCCGTTTGTACGTAACGGCAAGAAAGTATTCGAGTAAGGGAGACAGGCTGCAGGGAGTAGGGAGTGGGGAGTAGGGAGTAGGGAGTAGGGAGTAGGGAGTAACTTCCCCCGCTCCCGGATCCCCGATCCCCGATCCCCGATCCCGAGTCCCTGCTCCCCACGCCCTACTCGCCGCCCCATCAACACAGGAGCCCCAACCATGAGCCATATCCCGACCGAACTGAAATACGTCTCCAGCCATGAATGGCTGCGCCTGGAAGCCGATGGCTCCGTGACCGTTGGCATCACCGAACACGCACAGGAATTGCTGGGTGATGTGGTGTTTGTCGAGCTGCCTAAAGCCGGTGCCGTGCTGGCCGCGGACGAGCAAGCCGGTGTGGTCGAGTCGGTCAAAGCCGCATCCGATGTCTACAGCCCGATTGCCGGCGAAGTGCTGGAAGTCAATGCCGAGCTGGAAGGCACGCCTGAGCTGGCCAACTCCGCGCCTTATGCCGAGGGCTGGTTCTTCCGCATCCGTCCGGCCAATGTCGCCGACCTTGATGCTCTGATGAGTGCCGACGCTTACGCCGCCGAAATCGGCGCCTGATTCAACCTAACCCCTGCCGCATGACCGGTCAGGGGTTTTTTTTGCCGTGCCCAACCCATCCCGGCCAAAAAAGGAAGCGCTATGTCGCTAGAACAACTGTTCAACCATCAGGAATTCATCGGCCGCCATATCGGCCCGGACGATGCCGAGCGCGCCGCCATGTGTGCGACGCTGGGCGTCGCCAATCTGGACGAGCTGGTCGGGCAAACCGTGCCAGCCGCCATCCGTTTCGGGCGCAAGCTGGATTTGCCGGACGCGATGACCGAAGCCGAGGCGCTGGCCAAGCTCAAGGCGATTGCCGACAAAAACATTATCAATAAGTCGTTTATCGGTCTGGGTTACCACCCGACCCGCCTGCCGAACGTGATCCTGCGCAATGTGCTGGAGAACCCCGGCTGGTATACCGCCTACACCCCGTATCAGGCCGAGATTGCCCAGGGTCGCCTGGAAGCGCTGCTTAACTACCAGCAAATGGTGATCGACCTGACCGGTCTGGAGATGGCCAACGCCTCCATGCTGGACGAAGCCACCGCTGCCGCCGAAGCGATGACGCTGGCGCGCCGGGTATCCAAATCCAAGTCCGAGGCCTTCTTTATCGACAGCCGCGTCTTGCCGCAGACGCTGGATGTGATCCGCACCCGCGCCAAGTATTTCGGCTTCGAGCTGGTGCTGGGCCACCCGGAAGAGGCGGGCAATGCCGACTACTTCGGTGCCTTGTTCCAGTTGCCCGGTGCCGGCGGTGATCTGCTGGACCTGAGTGCACCGATTGCCGCGGCCAAGGCGCGCGGTGCGGTGGCGATTGTCGCCGCCGACATCATGGCCATGGTGCTGATCAAGTCGCCGGCCGAGATGGGCGCCGATGTGGCGGTGGGTAATACCCAGCGCTTTGGTGTGCCGATGGGCTTTGGCGGCCCGCACGCCGCGTATTTTGCCTTCCGCGAAGACATGAAGCGCGCGGCACCGGGGCGCATTATCGGGGTGTCGGTCGACGCCCGCGGCAAGACCGCGCTGCGTATGGCACTGCAAACGCGCGAGCAGCATATCCGCCGCGAGAAGGCCAACTCCAATATCTGCACATCGCAAGTCTTGCTGGCCAACCTGGCCGGCATGTATGCCGTGTATCACGGCCCGCAAGGCGTGCGCCGCATCGCCACCCGCATTCACCGTCTGGCCGCGATTTTCGCCCATGCGGTTCAGGCGGCCGGCGGCAAGCTGGTGTATGACCGCTTCTACGATACGGTCGAGGTCGAACTGGGTGACAAGGCCTCTGGCGTATACGCCGCTGCGCTTGCCGCCGGTTACAACCTGCGCCGTGTCGGTGAGGGCGTGCTGGCGGTGGCGTTCCATGAACAGGCCAGTGGCGAAGATCTGGCCTTCCTGATTACGCTCTTTACCGGCCAGGCGGCTGATATTGCCGCACTGGACGCGGCAGCGGCCGATGCGATTCCGGCGGCGCTTAAGCGCGAGTCGGCCATTCTGAGTCATCCGGTGTTCAACCAGTACCACACCGAACACGGCATGCTGCGCTATCTCAAGCGCCTGGAAAACCGCGACCTCGCGCTGAACCATTCGATGATCAGCCTGGGCTCGTGCACCATGAAGCTGAACGCCGTAGCCGAGATGCTGCCGGTGACCTGGCCTGCTTTTGCCGAACTGCATCCGTTCTGCCCGGCTGATCAGGCCGTGGGTTATCACGAAATGATTGCCGGCTTGCAAGCGCAGCTGATGGCGATTACCGGTTTTGACGCCATCTCGATGCAGCCCAACTCCGGCGCTTCGGGCGAATACGCCGGCTTGCTTGCCATCTTGCGTTATCACGAAAGCCGTGGCGAGGATGGGCGCACTGTGTGCCTGATCCCGCAATCGGCGCACGGCACCAACCCGGCGACTGCACAGATGCTGGGCATGCAGGTGGTGGTGGTGAAGTGTGACGAGCTGGGTAACGTCGATCTCGCCGACCTCAAAGCCAAGGCCGAGTTGCACGCCGAACGTCTGGGTGCGCTGATGATTACCTACCCGTCTACCCATGGCGTGTTCGAGGAAAGCATTCGCGATATCTGCGCACTGGTGCATGGCTACGGGGCGCAGGTCTATATGGATGGCGCCAATATGAATGCGCAGGTGGGGCTGACCCGTCCGGCCGACATCGGCGCCGATGTGCTGCATATGAATCTGCACAAGACCTTCTGCATTCCGCATGGCGGCGGCGGCCCGGGCATGGGCCCGATCGGCATGAAGTCGCATCTGGCACCGTTTATGGCCAACCATGTGGTGAGCGAAGTGCCGGGTGCTGCGGCTGGCCAAGGGGCGGTATCCGCTGCGCCATTCGGCTCGGCCTCCATCCTGCCGATCTCGTGGATGTATATCACCATGATGGGCGCCGAGGGCATGAAGCTGGCCACCGAGCACGCGCTCTTGAACGCCAACTATGTCGCCGCCCGACTCGCGCCGCACTATCCGGTGCTGTATAGCGGCAGGCAAGGGCGGGTGGCGCATGAGTGCATTATCGACCTGCGTCCGCTTAAGGCTGCCTCCGGCATCACCGAAGTCGATATTGCCAAGCGCCTGATGGATTACGGCTTCCACGCACCGACCATGAGCTTCCCGGTCGCCGGCACACTGATGATAGAGCCGACCGAGTCCGAGAATCAGGCCGAGCTCGACCGCTTTATCGCCGCCATGCTGGCGATACGGGCGGAAGTGCAGGCGGTCGAGGATGGCGTCTGGCCGGCGGACAATAATCCGCTGGTCAATGCACCGCACGGCAAGGCTGACATCGCTGCTGAGTGGGCGCGCCCATACAGCCGCGAGCAGGGTTTGTTCCCGCTGCCTTATGTGCTGGACAACAAGTTCTGGCCGGCGGTCAACCGCATCGATGATGTATATGGCGACCGTAATCTGGTGTGCAGCTGCCCGGCAACGGCGGATTATTTGTAAGTTGTCCTTTTGGGGCAGGTGCATTCTTCTCTTCGCTGCTTAGCTGTCCCGGTGGCGAGAATGTGATGTTTTGCTATAGTGAAAGAAAGCGCCCGCGAGCTAAAGCTTGCGGGCTTTTTTATTGAAGCGTAAGCTGCTGTTGGATAAATGCGACATGACGAAGGGGTTGGTAAATATTAGATAGGGTGTTTCCCCTATTGTACTTGCTGTGCTGTTCAGTCTATATTGCACACGGATTTTTGTAAGTCATTGAATTTTAATGATTGTTTTGATTGGTACGGGATGGGTGTCTTAGTGTTGCCCATGCCGTTCAGGCAGGATGCGAGCGAGTGCATCATGCATCAAGTTACCCGTTTGGTATTTTGCTGTTATGATCCGCGACATCAGGCACGCACACGTTAAAGCGAGATAAAAAAATGAGTCCGACACGAAGAACCCAACAAAGCCGCCGCGAAGGCACCATCGGTAAACTGGTGGCCTCCGCCATCGATTGCATTAACGAGCTGGGCTATCAAGGCGCCAGCGTGCAGATCATTTGCCAGCGTGCCGAGCTGTCGCAAGGCGCGCTGTTCCGCCACTTCGCCACCAAAAACGAGCTGATGCAGCTGGTGTACAACAGCACCATTGATTTGCTGTTTGACCGCGCTGCCGCCGATCTGGTGGCCTTGCCGGCGGATGCCTCGGATGAGGATAAAATGGTGTGCCTGATGCGCTCGCTGGTGGCTGACGTGCATTATGTAGTGCTGATGGAACTGATGATGGCGGCGCGTACCCAGCCCGAGCTGTCCGGCCTGATTGCCCGCGATGGCCTGCGCCAGCGCGACCGCTTTATCGCCTTGCTCGGCACCTATTTCCCGCGCTACGCCGGCAATAGCGAATTCGTCGCCATGGCGCTGACCATGATGACCACTTACCACGGCATGTCGCTCTACCGCACCATGAGCCGCGAAGTCGAGTCCTCGCCGCTGCGCGAACAGTGGCTGCAATCCATCCTGCGTCAGGAGCTGGCGCGTCTGGCCAAAAAAGGCGCCGACACGGTTAACCCGGTGTACGATCTGGCCAGCTTGCCACAGGCGTGAGTAGGATGGGTGGAGCGTAGGATGGGTGGAGCGTAGCGCAACCCATCTTGCGGGAGTGGGGAGTGGGGAGTAGGGAGTAAAAAAAACCGCTGGCGCGAGCTTGGCGGTTTTTGTTTGCCTGGCGATATTTAGGCGTAAAAAAAACCGGCGCGAGGCGCCGGTTTTTTGCGTTGTAAGCCTAAGCTTAGAACTTGTGGATCATGTTCACGCCGAAGGCGTTGATGGTGTCTTCGCCTTTTTCCAAGCCGGCGATCAGTGCAGCATTGGAGCCGAACTTGATCTGGCCGTATTGGGCACCAACGATGGTGCGCTTGGACAGTGCGTAGTCAGCACCAATAACGACTTGTTTGTAGTCGGTATTGTTTTGCTTAACGCCATCATACTTGATGTCCAGGCCCTGAGCGTAGGTGATCTTAGGAGTAATGGCACCCATGGTGTAGGCAGCAGTCAGAGCGTACTCTTGCGATTCAAACTTCTTGTTGTCACCAATGAAGGTGGCAACTGCGGTATCAGCGTAGAACGACAGCGGGGTCACGCTAAAGTCGCCTTTGCTGTTCTTGTAGCCCAGACCTACGAACAGATTGTTGGCATCGTAACCAACTTCCAGCTGATGTTTTTGGTTATGTGGCAGTTGTACATTTGCTTCGTAGACGCCGTCAGTATCCTTGCCGTACACGGTGCCGCTCAGTGCGTTTTCGTAGGTGTAGCTGTACTTACCGAAGAAGTTGGCGTAGTCGTAGCTCAGGCCCAGGTTGTAGGTTTCACGATCGGTGTCTGCGCCGCGAACACCATCGTAGTAGCCAGTGGTGCCATCTACTTCGGTTTTAAATTCATATTTACGGGACTTGTCTTCCTTGGTGCCGTACAGGAAGGAAGCCTTGAAGCCAGCGTATTCCGGGCTATCGATACGGACAGCGTTTTTCACGCGGCTGTTGTCGCGGGTGAAGATGCCCAGGCCCAGCGCTTCGTTGCCGTATTCGTACGGGTCAACGGTGCCCATGTCGGAGTCGCCGAAGTTGGACAGGTTGCCCAGACGGAAAGTACCGTAGTCGGAAGTCAGGCCGATGAAAGACTGACGGTTAGCCCAGTTGCCGCTGTTGTCGCTGTTGTCGATAGCGACACCAGTTTCAACCTGCCAGATAGCCTTCAGGCCGTTGCCCAGGTCTTCTGCGCCCTTGAAGCCGATGCGCGAGCCCAAGTCGTCGATTTGGGTCTTGGTAGTGGTGCCGTTGTCTGCAGATTCAACACCACCTTTGATGATGCCGTAAACAGTTACATCAGCCATAGCAGCAGCTGGCAGAGCGGAAACCAGAGCAGCGATCAGTACTTTTTTCATGTTTAAACTTCCTTGTACGTAGAAGAAATTTGCGAGTAAATGCTAACGTCCATGCTGGGTGCCTTGCAACATTTAGAATGCAAACTGTTGCTTTTTTGTAACACTTTGCGGGTGGTAGATTGCTTTTTATGTGGTGGTGTTTGCTGGTTTTCTGATGTAAGTTATTGATTTGTTTATTAAAATATTCTGATGTGTAGGCGTGACTATCGTGATGTCTGTTTCTGCTGTTTTTGTGGCTATTTTGGCTTTATTTGCCGCTGTTATTATTTTTATTAACGCTTTATGCCGGTTTTTGAGCTTGATGAGGGGTGGTGGCTGGCATGCCAGGCACAAAAAAAGCCCATCCGCAGGGGATGGGCGCAATACCTAATCTCGAAACAACAGAAAGACTCATGAGCAAGCGTATCTGTCGAAAGTCATTCTAGTTGCGAGCGAAGGCTATGTAAATAAAATATTATCCGGCTGTTGTTTTGTTTGATCGGAATTGCTTGCTGTTTATACATTTGGGGTAGGGCGGGTTAGGCCGTAGGCCGTAACCCGCCATGGGCTGGTGCAGCAGGTGTGGGGTCTCCGGGTGATGACGACCCCCTTGCGTTCAACCCTTTGAGATGAGGTGTTTACGCCTGCAGTGCCTGCTCGATGTCGGCCAGGATGTCGTCGCTGTGTTCGATGCCGATGGACAGGCGCACCATTTCCGGGCGTACACCGGCTTTGAGTTGTTCTTCCGGTGAGAGCTGGCGGTGGGTGGTGCTGGCCGGATGGCAGGCCAGGCTCTTGGCGTCGCCGATATTGACCAGACGGGTGATCAGTTGCAGCGCATCGATAAAGCGCGCGCCGGCTTCGATGCCGCCCTTGACGCCGAAGGACAAAATCCCCGAGGCGCGGCCGCCCATATATTGGTCGACCAGCGCCTTGGACGGGTTGCCCGGCAGTGCGGCGTACTCGACCCACTCGACCTTGGGGTGGCTGGCCAGATGTTGCGCGACTTTCAGCGTGTTGTCGCAGATGCGGTCCATTCTCAGCGCCAGCGTTTCGATGCCGAGCAGGATTTCGCGTGCGTTAAACGGCGAGATCGCTGCCCCCATGTTTCTGAGCGGCACCACTCGGGCGCGGGCGATATAGGCGGCTGCGCCCAGTGCCTCGACATAGTTGACGCCGTGATAGCTGACGTCGGGGGTGTTCAGGCGCACAAAGCGCTGGGCGTGTGCGCCCCACGGGAATTTGCCGGAGTCGACGATGATGCCGCCTATGCTGGTGCCGTGGCCGCCTAGGTATTTGGTCAGGCTGTGTACCACGATGTCGGCGCCGTGTTCGAACGGGCGGCACAGATAAGGCGAGGGTACGGTGTTGTCGACAATCAGCGGCAGGCCGTGCTTGTGCGCTTCCGATGCAAAGGCGGCGAAATCGACCACATTGCCCAGCGGGTTACCGATCGATTCGCAGAATACCGCCTTGGTGCGCGCGTCCACATACTGGGCGATGGCCCCCGGGTCGCGGTGGTCGACGAAATGCACCTGGATGCCCAGTTGCGGGAAGGTGTGGGCGAACAGATTGTAGGTGCCGCCATACAGGGTGCTGGTGGCGATGATATTGTCGCCGGCTTCGGCGATGGTCTGGATGGCGTAGCTGATCGCCGCCATGCCGGAGGCGACCGCCAGTGCACCGATGCCGCCCTCCAGTGCGGCGACGCGTTGTTCCAGCACATCGGTGGTCGGGTTCATGATGCGGGTGTAGATATTGCCCGACACCTTAAGGTCGAACAGGTCGGCCGCGTGCTGGGTGCTGTCAAAGGCGTAGCTGGCGGTCTGGTATAGCGGCACGGCCACTGCATGGGTGGTCGGCTCCGGGCTATAGCCGGCGTGAACGGCGAGGGTTTCTATTTTCATGGTTTCTCCTTGGGAAGGGTTAATGGCGGGCGATGATGTTCAGCAGCCACAGGCTCAGGCCGGCGGCGGCCGGATGCAGCCAGGCCAGACGGCGAAAGTGGCGCGCGGCGTGGGCGGGCGCGCGGTGGCTGATAATGAAATGGCGCCCGTCGCCGGGCGCGCTTAGATGGTGGGTGAGCGGGGCAGCCGCTAATTCGGCATGTTCGCGGCTGATTTCGCCATGAATGGCGCGCCGCGCCGCTTCCCATTCTTCCATATCGATCTGGCCGTCGCGGTTGCGATCAAAGCGCGCCAGCAAGGTGGCTTTATCCTGTTTGAGCTGTTCCAGTGCCGCTTTGACATCGCTGTGATGCTCGGCGGCGGACGGGGCGCCGCCTAGGCTTGAGAGATGGCCCAGTACATAGAGCGGGTCGTGTTCGGCTATCCATTCTTCGGTGATGCGCCAGCCGTCTTCCCGCGTGACGCGGCGGTGGGCGCTGTGGATGGTGGCGCCTTCGGGATGGATGATGACTTCGCCGCCGCTTTTATCACGTAAACGCCAGCTGGCTTCGCTTTGTGCCGATTCGCTACGCTTCCCCAGCACGCTGCGCCCTTGCCACTCTTTATGCCAGCGGTACCAGACGCAGGGGCGGCCGGACAGCGAAGAAAACAGCGCTGCCTGTTCGTGACCCAGCGCATAGCCATAGAGCTCGGTGTAACCGAGTGCCGCGCTGCGGGCGCGGGCGGTCGGGGTGTCGGCGATGGCGCGATAGCGGCGGTAGTTGATGTGCCATAAGGCCAGCGCGTAAACCAGGATGAGCGCGGCGGCGGGCAGCAAAAATGGTAAAAAGCGCAGCTGCCAGACACACCACAGCAGGACGGGGTAGGCCAGCAGCGCGCTCAGGCGCTGCGAGGCGCCGGTCTTTGCGCCGGGTAATAGTTCAGCGGCCAAAAAGTGCGGCAATGTCCACATCGGCCTTGTCCTGGCTGCTGAAACGCAAGGGGCTGGCCTTGGCAAAGCCCATGGCTTTTGCGATCAGCACATCGGGGAATTGCTCGATGCGGACATTGTTGATATTGACCGCTTCGTTGTAGAGTTCGCGCCGGTCGGCGATGGCGTTTTCCAGTGTACTGATACGCTCGCTGAGCAGGGAAAACTGCTGATCGGCCTTGAGTTCGGGATAGGCTTCAGCCACGGCGTAGATCTGGCCGAGCAAGGCCCGCAGGCTGCCTTCGAGCTCGCCGATGCGGGTGATGTCGCCGCCGCGACTGGCATTACGGATGGCGGCGCGCGCTTCCATCACGCGGGTCAGTGTCGCCTGCTCGAACTGGGCATATTGCTGGCACACCGCCACCAGTTTGGGCAGTTCGTCGTGGCGCTGCTTAAGCAAGACATCGATATTGGCCCAGCTGCGGCTGACTTCGTGCTTGATGCGTACCAGTGCGTTATACAGGCTGACGGCGTATAGCAGCAGGGCGGCAAACACCGCCAGCAAAATCCATAGATACATGATCGCGCTCCTTGAACTAGTCATGCCATGATGATATCCGGCGCGGGGCGCGTCAATAAAACAAGGGTGATAGAGCGATGCTGAGCTTGAATATTGTGGGCGCGGGGCGGCTGGGCAAGGTGCTGGGGCGACTGGCGCAAGACTCGGGACGTTATCGGGTGGCGGCAGTGTTGTGCCGCGAGCGCGCGCATGCGCTGGAGGCTGCCGCATTTATTGGCGCGGTGCAGGCCGTGGATACGCTGACCGATCTGCCTCCGGCCGACCTCACCCTGGTTGCGGTGCCCGATGGCGCGATTGCTGCCGTTGCCCAAGCACTGGCGGAGGCAAAGGTGGTGCGCCCGGGTACTGTGGTTTTTCATGCCAGCGGCGCTTGTTCCTCGGCCTTGCTGACACCTTTGGCGCAGCAGGGCGCGCAGGTCGCCAGCCTGCATCCGGCGTTTTCTTTTGCCGAGCCCGAGCGCGCGCGGCAAACCTTTGCCGGCAGCTTGTGTGCGCTGGAGGGCGAGGCCTTGGCGTGCGAGCGGCTGGCGCAACTGGTGGCGGCTATCGGCGGCGAGGCGTTTTATTTGCCGGGCGAGGGCAAGGCCGGCTATCACGCGGCCTTGAGTATCGCTTCCAATTATCTGGTGACGCTGGTGGCGCTGGCTGAAGGCGTGGCGATCCAGGCGGGTATCGAGCCTGCGGTTGCACGGTGCCTGTTGGGCGCGCTGATGCGCCAGTCGCTGGACAATGCGCTGGCACTGGGGCCGGAGGCGGCGCTGACCGGCCCTATTGTGCGTGGTGATGTCGCGACCGTGGCGTCGCATCTGGCGGTGCTGGAACCGGAACAGGGCGATTTGTATCGCGCGCTGGGGCAGGCTACGGTCACGCTGGCCGGGGCTAGGCTGGACGCGGTGCAGAAGCAGGCTTTGCGTGAGGAGCTGGGGAGTGGGGAGTGGGGAGTAGGGAGTAGGGAGTAGGGAGTAGGGAGTAGGGAGTAGGGAGTAGGGAGTAGGGAGTAGGGAGTAGGGAGTAGGGAGTAGGGAGTAGGGAGTAGGGAGTAGGGGGCCGGGAGCGGGTAACGGGTCCCAAATCCCAAATCCCCGATAAACGGGAACCGGCGTCACTCCCCACTCCCGTTTCTTATTCCCTGATCCCGAACACCTGCCGCAGGTAGGCGAGGAAGGTGGCGTCGGTGGGCATGGTTTTGCCCGGGCTGTCGGACAGCTTGGCGACCGGTTGGCCGTTGCAGCTGACCAGCTTGAGGACGATCTGCAAGGGGGTGAGCCCCATATCGTTGCTGAAGTTGGTGCCGATGCCGAAGCTCACCTGTATGCGCTCGCTGAAATGCTGGTGCAGCGCCAGCGCCTTGTCTACGTTGAGTGCATCGCTAAAGACCAGCATCTTGCTGTGCGGCGGAATGCGTAGTGCCTGATAGTGGGCAATGGCCTTCTCGCCCCAGAGATAAGGGTCGCCGCTGTCGTGGCGCAGCCCGTCAAACAGCTTGGCAAAATAAAGATCGAAGTCGGCGAGAAAGGCCTCCATGCCGACCACATCGGTCAGGGCAATGCCCAGATCGCCACGATATTCCTGCACCCACGCTTCCAGTGCCGCCTTTTGAAAGTCGCGCAGGCGCACGCCCAGCGCCTGGAACGCCTGGAAAAATTCGTGCGCCATGGTGCCGATTGGCGTAATGCCCAGCTGCCACGCCAGATAGACATTGCTGGTGCCGCGAAAAATAGCGGGGACTTCCCGGTGCAGGCTGGCGACAACATGGGCGTGCCAGTCGCGCGAGAAGCGGCGGCGGGTGCCGAAGTCGGACATCAGCAGCGGGCTGTGCTCGCCAGGGCGTGCGCTCTGGCTGAAGGCTTGCAGGCGGGCGATTTTCTCTTGCAGCCGGCGCTGGCCTTCGGCGCGTACGACGCTATTGTCCAGCGGCTGGAAATAGAGCTCGTTGACGATGGCGAGCACGAAAATCTCGAAGAACATCGCCTGTATCATCGGCCCCTTGATGCTGACCAGCAGTTCATCCCCCTGTTCGCTGACGCGGATAAAGCGCCGCTGCAGATGGAACAGCTCCAGATAGTCGACAAAATCGCTCTTGATAAAGCGCAGGCTGCGCAAATAGCCCAGTTCGTCCTGAGTGAAGTGCAGCGCGCACAGCGCATCCAGCTGTGCTTCGAGTTCGTCTTTTAGTGCAGCGAGCGGGCGCTGCGGAGTGTTGCGGCATTTAAAGGCGTATTCGCCATGTGCGGCGGGGAACTGGTGCAGCACCACCTGCAGCATGGTGAACTTGTACAGGTCGGTGTCGAGCAAGGAGGTGATGATGGGGGGCATGGCCGGCATAGGGCTGCGGTGTCCGCTTGATAAGGATGGGCTTAAGCGGCCGCGCCGTATGCCGGCGCGGCGCTGCTTTTATGCGTGTACGATAAAGATGGCCGGGCGCTTGTGAAAGTCGGGTGCGTCCTTGGGCCAGTCGGCAAGCGGCAGGCTGACGATGGTCTGGCTAGGCAGGGTCAAATCGGCCGCTACACACAGGCGTGTGGATGGCGCGAGGGTTTTTCTCAGCTCGGCCAGCATGGTGTTGTTGCGGTAAGGCGTCTCGATAAAGACCTGCGTCTCCTTATTCTGGCGCGAGCGCGCTTCCAGTGCCTGAATGGCATGGCTGCGTTCGCCGCCATCAACCGGCAGATAGCCGTGAAAGGCGAAGCACTGGCCATTGGCGCCGGAGGCCATCAGCGCCAGCAAAATCGACGACGGCCCTATCATGGGCTCCACCCGCACGCCCTTGGCGTGGGCCAGTGCCACCAGTTGCGCGCCGGGGTCGGCCACCGCCGGGCAGCCGGCTTCGGATACCAGGCCTACATCCTGCCCGTCCAGCAAAGGCTGCAATAGTGCGGCGACATCCGCTTCTGGCGTGTGTTCGTTCAGCGTATTGAGCGTCAGCTCGCGTATCGGCGTCGTCACGCCCAGCGCCTTGAGGTGCTTGCGCGCGGTTTTTTCGGCCTCGACCACAAAGGTGGTGATGTGGATGACGCGCAGGCGTTCGTGCTCGGGCAGCCACGGGGTGTTTTCATCGCCCAGCGGCGTCGGGATCAGGTAAAGGGTGCCGGTCATCAGAGTATGTCTATGCCTTCGTTGATTAGCATGCTGATCAGGGCGAACAGGGGAACGCCGATCAGGGAGTTGGGGTCGTCGGATTCGACGCTTTGCAGCAGCGCACCGCCCAGACCCTCGCTTTTGGCTGCGCCGGCGCAGTGCAGGGCATCCGGCTCGCGCGTCAGGTAATGGCGGATCTGGCTTTCGCTTAACGGGCGCAAGGTAACGCGGGTCAGGCCGACGTTTTCCTGCAGACGGCCGCTTTTGCTGTTATAAAGCGCCAGCGCCGAGTGGAAGACGACGGTGCGCCCGCTCATCCATTGCAGCATGGCGACGCCGTTTTCAAAGCTGCCGGGCTTGCCTATCTGCTGGCCGTCCAGCAGGGCGACCTGATCGCCGCCTATGATCAGTGCATCGGGATGGGCGTCGGCCAGCGACATGGCCTTGATGCGTGCCAGACGCACCGCCGTTTCCAGTGCGCTTTCGCCGGCGAGCGGTGTTTCGTCGCAAACGGGTGCGGCGCAATGGATGGGCAGGCCCAGACGTTCGACGATTTCGCGCCGGTAGCGCGAGGTGGAGGCAAGTACGATGGCTTTTTGCATGTTGAGGCTTGATTGCTTTGACAAATCCGTGGCGGCAATTATATCATCTCGCGTTTATGTCTAACCCGATTTTGATCGATCCGCTCGCGTTTGGCCGTGATGGCCAAAGTCGCAATGGTCGCCGCACCATCGCCGACCTGGATGAACGTGTACTGGAAAACCTCGCTGACAACAGCGGGGCGGTTCAGTTTACGGCTGAAGGCTTTATGGATGGCTCGCGCCGCCCGTCTCTCCGGCTCAAGGTGACAGGGACAGTTAATGTCATCTGTCAGCGTTGTCTGGAGCCTATGGAATATCCCATAGAGAGTGAAGCCGTACTGACGTTCTTCCGGGACGAAGAGAAACTGGCTGCCGCTGTCGAGGACAACGAAGAACTCGATGCTGTTATGGCCGAGGAAGAGTTGGACGTGATCGCGCTGGTCGAAGACGAGATCATCATGGGCTTGTCCTTGTCACCCAAACACGATCAGTGCGGTGACGAGTTGCTTGAGCACGGCAAAGCCGGAAAGCCGAATCCGTTCGCGGTGCTGGCTGCGCTCAAGAAACCCAAGTCCGAATAAAGTTTGAATTTTTTAGGAGTCAATCATGGCCGTTCAGCAGAACAAAAAATCCCCATCCAAGCGTGGTATGCACCGCGCCCACGATTTCCTGACCGCTCCTTCGCTGGCTGTTGAAGCGACGACCGGTGAGCGTCATCTGCGTCACCACATCAGCCCTAACGGTTTCTACCGCGGTCGCCAGGTTGTGAAGGCCAAGAGCGAGTAATCGTTCACCTTGACTGCCTGTGCAAGCTAACAGGTAGTTGACTACCGAAGACGCTGATGAGTATCACCGTAGCGGTGGATGCCATGGGTGGTGACGTTGGACTCAAGGTCACCATTCCCGCATCCATCCAATTTCTGCACGACCATCCCGACAATACCTTGATTCTTGTGGGTGACAGCACGGCCATCGAAGCCGGGCTGCATTCTTGCGCGCCGCAGTTGCGTTCGCGCATCGAGATCCAGCATGCGACTCAGGTCGTAGACATGGATGAAGCGCCCCAGCTTGCACTCAAGAACAAAAAAGATTCGTCGATGCGGGTGGCTATTAATCTGGTCAAGGAAGGCCGCGCTCAGGCGTGTGTTTCCGCCGGCAATACCGGTGCCTTGATGGCAACCGCCAGATTTGTCCTGAAAACCATTCCGGGTATCGACCGTCCCGCCATTGCCAAGCTGATGCCTACCGTTCGCGGCACCACTTGCGTACTGGACCTGGGCGCCAACGTCGATTGCACGCCGGAGCAACTGCTGCAATTTGGCATGATGGGGGCCGAACTGGTCGCCAGCGTGTCGCATCAAGCACGTCCGACTGTGGGCTTGCTGAATATCGGCTCCGAAGAGATTAAGGGCACCGGCAATATCAAGCTGGCCGCCGAGCTGTTCCGGGCGTCCGAACTGAATTTTTACGGTAATGTCGAAGGCGACGATATCTACAAGGGTACGGTAGATGTGGTGGTATGCGACGGCTTTACCGGCAATGTCGCGCTCAAGACTTCCGAAGGTCTGGCGCACATGATTTCCGTTTTCCTGCGTGAAGAGTTCACCCGCACCTGGTGGACGCGCCTGTGTGCGCTGGCCGCAATGCCGGTGCTGAAACACTTCAAGTCGCGCGTCGATACCCGTCGTTATAACGGTGCCAGCATGCTGGGCTTGAGGGGCATTGTGGTGAAGAGCCACGGTGGAACCGACGCGATAGGATTCCGTTTTGCGCTGGAGCAGGCTTGCGAGGAAGTCGACTCCGACGTAATAGGCCACATTACCGACCAGGTCGCGCTGCACCAAGAGAACAGACAGCGCGCCGAGGCCCAAGCGA
Organism: Craterilacuibacter sp. RT1T; assembly: GCF_023502145.1. GTDB lineage: Bacteria > Pseudomonadota > Gammaproteobacteria > Burkholderiales > Chromobacteriaceae > Craterilacuibacter. The sequence goes on from NZ_JAMFLI010000001.1 coordinate 196,116, forward strand.
ATCAGGTTCCTGCATAATATGATTTATTCCCGCATTCTTGGCACCGGCAGCTATCTGCCATCTACGGTGCTAAGCAATGCGACGCTGGCCGAACGGGTGGAGACCTCCGATGAATGGATTGTCTCCCGTACCGGTATCCGCGAGCGTCGTATTGCTGACCCCGATCAGAAAACCAGCGATCTTGCCCTGCATGCTGCCGAAGCGGCGATAGCCAGCGCCGGCATAGACCGCAATGAGATCGATCTGATTATTGTTGCCACCACCACGCCGGATATGGTGTTTCCCAGCGTAGCCTGCCTGTTGCAGGAAAAGCTGGGCATTCATGGCGGCCCGGCTTTTGATGTGCAGGCGGTATGTGCCGGCTTTATGTATGCCCTGGTGACCGCCGATGCCTATATCAAGGCCGGTCTGGCGACCAAGGCGCTGGTGATCGGCGCCGAAGTGCTGACGCGCATCCTGGACTGGGAAGACCGCCGCACCTGCGTGCTGTTTGGCGATGGTGCTGGCGCTGTGATACTGGGCGCATCCGATACGCCCGGCATCCGTCACGCCAAGCTGGCTGCCGACGGGCGTTACAAGGACATCCTGAATACGCCGGCACAGATTTCCGGCGGCAAGATTCAGGGCATGCCTTATCTGTTTATGGATGGTCCGGCGGTATTCAAGTTTGCCGTTAAGGCGCTGGCCGATATCGCCAACAAGACGCTGTCCGAAGCGGGCGTGGCGCAGAGCGAGGTGGACTGGCTGGTGCCGCATCAGGCCAATTTGCGCATTATCGAATCGACGGCCAAGCATCTGAAACTGCCGATGGAGCGGGTGATTGTGACCTTGCCCGAGCAGGGTAATACCTCGGCGGCATCGATTCCGCTGGCACTGGATACCGCCGTACGCGATGGCCGTATCCAGCGTGGGCAGACTGTTTTGCTGGAAGGCATAGGCGGTGGTTTTGCCTGGGGTGCCGTATTGCTGACGTACTGAGTCTGCCGGCGATGCCGGCGGACATTGCGCGCTAGGCGCGACATCTTCAAGGGGGCGGTTTATGGCTTTTGCTTTCGTTTTTCCCGGTCAGGGCTCGCAGAGCCTCAATATGATGGCCGGCTTCGAAGGTCTGCCTGTTGTCCGGCATACCTTCGCCGAAGCATCCGATGCTTTGTCGCTGGATTTGTGGGCCATGCTGAACGCCGATTCGGCCGACGCCATCAACGCAACCGTCAATACCCAGCCGATTATGCTGGCGGCCGGTTACGCAACCTATCTCGCGTGGCAGGAGCTGGGCGGTGTTCAGCCTGCTGCGCTGGCCGGTCATAGCTTGGGCGAGTACACCGCCTTGGTGGCGGCGGGCGCCTTGCCGTTTGCCGAAGCCATCAAGCTGGTGCGCCTGCGTGCCGAAGCGATGCAGGCGGCCGTGCCGGCCGGCGTGGGGGCTATGGCCGCCATTTTGGGGTTGGCGGATGCCGATATCGTCGCCGCTTGCGCCGAAGCGGCGCAGGGCGAGGTGGTCGAGCCGGTGAACTTCAATTCGCCAGGGCAGGTGGTGATTGCCGGGAACAAGGCTGCCGTCGAGCGCGCCATGGCACTGTGCAAGGACAAGGGTGCCAAGCGCGCCTTGCCGCTGCCGGTCTCCGTGCCTTCGCATTGCGCGCTGATGCGCCCTGCCGCCGAGCAACTGGCCGTGGCGCTCAAGAGCGTGCATATCAATGCGCCGGCCATCCCGGTGCTGCATAACGCCGATGTGGCGAGCTATCAGGATGCGGATCAGATTCGTGATGCGCTGACGCGCCAGCTGTATAGTCCGGTGCGCTGGACCGAAACGGTGCAGAAGCTGGTGGCCGATGGCCTGCCGCTGATGGCCGAATGTGGTCCGGGCAAGGTGCTGGCCGGTTTGGGTAAGCGCATCGACAGCAGTGTGCGCTGTCTGGCGTTGGTGGATGCTGCTGCGCTGGAAGCTGCGCGCAGCGAACTGCTCTGACATATTGCAGGGAAGGGGATGCTATGAGCTTGAAGGGTAAAGTGGCACTGGTCACCGGGGCATCGCGCGGCATCGGTGCCGCCATTGCCGACTCGCTGGCGCGCGAAGGCGCGATCGTGATTGGAACGGCGACATCGGAAGCCGGTGCCGTGGCGATTTCGGCACGGCTGGCCGAGTTTGGCGGTCTGGGCATGGAGCTGAATGTCACCGCCGACGACGCGATCGAGAATCTGGTGGCTGTGATAGAAAAACAACATGGTGCCATCGCCATTCTGGTCAACAATGCCGGCATCACCCGTGACGGCCTGCTGATGCGGATGAAGGACAGCGACTGGGACGATATTATGGATACCAACCTCAAGTCGGTATTCAAGGCATCCAAAGCCGTGCTGCGCGCCATGATGAAGGCGCGCTCTGGCCGGGTGATCAATATTGCCTCGGTCGTCGGCGTGATGGGGAATGCGGGTCAGGCTAACTATGCCGCGGCAAAGGCGGGTATCATCGGCTTTACCAAGTCGATGGCGCGTGAAGTGGGTAGTCGCGGCATTACGGTGAATTGCGTGGCGCCAGGCTTTATCGACACCGATATGACCCGTGCGCTGCCCGAGGCGCAGCGTGAGGCTCTGGTTGGCCAGATCGCACTGGGGCGCTTGGGCGATGCACAAGATATTGCCGATGCCGTCGTGTTTCTGGCATCGGACAAGGCGGCCTATATCACGGGTCAGACCTTGCATGTAAATGGCGGGATGTTGATGCCCTGAATGAATTTATGATGAATCATAAATTTTTAGTTGGGCTACTCTAATTTTTTTTTGTAGAATACTCGGGTTCAGCTTGTCCCGAAACAGAAAGGCGAAGGGTTACAAATGGAAAATATCGAAGCGCGCGTCAAGAAAATCGTCGCTGAGCAACTGGGTGTGAACGAAGCCGAAGTGAAGATCGAATCTTCCTTCGTTGACGATCTGGGTGCGGACTCCCTTGACACCGTGGAACTGGTGATGGCGCTCGAAGAAGAGTTCGAGTGCGAAATTCCGGATGAAGATGCCGAGAAGATCACCACCGTGCAGCAGGCTGTTGACTACGTCACTGCCCACCTGAACAAGTAATCCCTTCACGGGATTGCCCAAGACCTCTGCCGGTGTGGCCATGGCTCACCACGCAGGGGTCTTTCAGTTTTTACTGCCCAAACGTGTGTTTGACTGTCCTGTATCAGTTGGGACAGTGGCAGGATCACGCAAGACAGCTTTTTTCTCTTTCAATGGAGAGTCCCTGTGTCAAAACGCAGAGTCGTAATCACCGGCCTCGGTCAGGTGTCCCCGGTCGGTAACGATGTGGCTAGTGCATGGGCCACGCTGCTGGCTGGCAAGAGCGGCATTGGTCGTATTACCCGTTTCGATGCCAGTGATCTGGCTTGCCAGATTGCCGGTGAAGTCAAAGACTTCGATATCACCCAATATATTCCTGCCAAGGATGCGCGCCGTATGGATGCTTTCATCCATTACGGTATCGCTGCCGCCTTGCAGGCCATTGCCGATTCCGGTCTGGATGCGCACGAGCGTCTGGACAAGACCCGCGTCGGCGTCAATATCGGCTCCGGTATCGGCGGCTTGCCGCTGATCGAGGATACCGGTGTGGCCCTGATCGAGGGCGGTCCGCGCAAAATCGGTCCGTTCTTTATCCCCGGCTCGCTGATCAATATGATTGCCGGCCATGTCTCCATTCTCAAGGGCTATCAGGGCCCGAGCTACGGCATTGTGTCGGCCTGCACAACCGGTGCGCATTGCATCGGTGACGCGGCGCGCGTGATCCAGTACGGCGACGCGGATGTGATGGTGGCCGGTGGTGCCGAATGCGCGATTGCCCGTCTGGGGGTTGGCGGCTTTGCCGCCATGAAGGCGCTGTCCACCCGCAATGATGATCCGGCTGCTTCGTCCCGTCCCTGGGACAAGGGCCGCGACGGCTTTGTGATGGGTGAAGGCGCTGGCGTACTGGTGCTGGAAGAGTATGAGCACGCGCTGGCGCGCGGGGCGACCATCTATGCCGAGCTTGCCGGTTTCGGCATGAGCTCGGACGCCTACCATATCACGGCACCGAATGCGGAAGGCCCGGCACGCGGCGTGAAAAACGCGCTCAAGGATGCCGGCGTCAATGCTGATGAAGTTGATTACGTCAATGCACACGGCACCTCGACGCCGCTGGGCGACGCCAACGAAACCGCTGCGCTCAAGCTTGTCTTCGGCGACCATGCGCATAAGCTGGTGGTGAACTCGACCAAGTCGATGACCGGTCACCTCTTGGGTGGCGCGGGCGGGGTGGAAGCGATCTATTCCATTCTGGCGCTGCATCATCAGGTGTCGCCACCGACGATCAACCTGCAGGAGCAGGACTTCGAAGCCGGTTGCGACCTCGACTATGTGGCCAATACCGCGCGCGATATGAAGATCGATGTGGCCATCTCCAACTCCTTCGGTTTTGGCGGCACCAACGGCACGCTGGTATTCCGCAAAATCTGACCGGACTGTCCGGCCTTGACGGAAAAAACCGCTGCGATACACTCGCGGCGGTTTTCTTTTTTTCAGCCTGCGCCACCTTGCGGACGATACATGTTTAGCCGATTACTCGATTCAGCCCCTGATCTTCTGGCGCTTTATGCCGCCGACCGGGCCACGTTCCCTTATTTGTTGCAGTCTTCCGGCGACAGCGGTTGGGACATTCTGTTTGCCCTGCCACAAGAGACCCGCATCTATCAGGGCGGGGAGGGGGCGGATTTTGTTGCCGATCTGCGCGCCTTGCCGGTGGATGCGTCCCTGCCGGCGCAACAGCTGCCTTTTAGCGGCGGCTGGTTTGTTTATCTGGGCTATGACTTGCTGTCCGAGTTCGAGCCTTCGGTTGCGCCGGCGCTGGCCGATAGCTTCCCGTTAGCTGCATTGTCGCGTATTCCGGCAGCGGTTTTGCTCGAGCGCAGCAGCGGTCAGGCGACGCTGATGGCGGAAAGCGCCGAGTTGCTGGAGGCATTGCAGGCGCGGGTGCAGGCGTGCCCGGCTTTTGCCGCCCGGCCGGTACAGCTGGCTGCGCTGGAGGAAGATCCGCCGCACTGGTATACCGATGCCGTCGTGCGCCTGAAGGACTATATCGTCGAAGGCGATGTGTTCCAGGTGAATATTTCGCGTGGCTGGCGTGCCGAACTGGCGACCGAAGTCCGCGCCGCCGATCTGTATGCCGCCTTGCGTCTGGCCAATCCCGCGCCCTTTTCGGCGCTGGCCGACTTGGGGGAAGCCCAGATTGTCAGTTCCTCGCCCGAGCGTCTGGTGCGGGTACGCGACGGTTGGGCCGATACGCGGCCAATTGCCGGCACCCATCCGCGCTCCAAGGATGCGGCCGAGGATGCCGCGCTGAAGCAGCGTCTGGCTGACAGCAGCAAGGAGCGCGCCGAGCATGTGATGCTGATCGATCTGGAGCGCAACGATCTGGGGCGGATTTCACAGCCGGGTACGGTGGAAGTGAACGAGCTGATGGCGATTGCCAGCTACGCCTATGTGCATCATATCGAATCCAATGTACGCGGGCGCATCCGCCCCGATGTGACCCCGGTGGAGGTGCTGCGGGCGCTGTTTCCCGGTGGCACCATCACCGGTTGCCCCAAGGTGCGCACCATGCAGATTATCCGCGAGCTGGAGAACAGCGCACGCCGTGCCTACACCGGCAGTCTGGGCTATCTGAACCATGACGGCACGCTGGACCTGAATATCCTGATCCGCACCTTTATGCAGCAAGAGCAGCAACTGCGCTTTCGGGCGGGGGGCGGCATCGTGGCCGACTCCGACCCCGAGCGCGAATTGCAGGAGACGCGGCACAAGGCGCGCGGCCTGTTGCGGGCGCTGGGCGTGGAGCACGCCTGATGGTGCTGGTCAATGGCGAACCCGCCGACGCCCTGAGTGTGCATGACCGCGCGCTGGCTTATGGTGATGGTATCTATCGCACGCTGGAGCTGGTAGGCGGACAGCCGCGGCTATGGCCGTGGCAGTGGGCGCGCTTGCAGGCGGATTGTGCGGCGCTGGCCTTGCCCTGTCCGCACGAGGCGGTGTTGCTGGGCGAGCTTGCGCGCGCCGCAAGCGGCCTGGCGCGCGCGGTGGCCAAGGTCACCATCAGCCGGGGGGAGGGCTTGCGCGGCTACGCCATCCCGATGGCGGCTGCGGGTAGCCGGGTGGTGGCGGTGAGTGCATGGGGCGGTTATCCGCCCGCGTGTGCGCAAGAGGGGGTGGCAGCGCGCTGGTGCGCCATGCGTTTGGCCATCCAGCCACGCCTGGCCGGCATCAAGCACTTGAACCGGCTGGAGAACGTACTGGCCCGCTCGGAGTGGCAAGACCCGGCGTTACGCGAGGGGCTGATGCTGGATAGCGAGGGCTATGTGGTGGAGGGCACCATGAGCAATCTGTTTGTGCTTCGTGGCGGCGAGGTGCTGACCCCGGCGCTGGATCGCTGCGGAGTGAGCGGCGCGCTGCGTGCCTGGCTGCTGGATAGCTTGCCTGCGCTGGGTTACTCGCCGAAAGTGGTGCGCCTGTTGCCGCAGGATGTACTGATGGCGGACGAGGTTTTTCTATGCAATAGCCTGATCGGCATCTGGCCGCTGGCAAGGTTGGATGCGCGCGTGTGGGATGATTTTGCGCTGGCGCAGCGCCTGCAGGCGCGCCTTGCCTGCGCGCCTTAATTTTCTGCGCCCGCCAGCGGCCAGCATTCAAACCATTCCGTGTGGCGTTCGCCACAGGCTTCGTCTAGCCCGTGGCAGGCCAGCAGCTGTGCCAGTGCGTGCCCGAATGCTTCGCGCTGTTTAATCCCCGGATACACCTCCATCCAGGTGTGGCCATCGTCGCAGCGGCGCAATAACTGGCCGTGTATGCCGCTTTCCAGTGCCAGCGCCGCCTGCATGGTGCTTATTTTTTGCGCCAGTGCGGCCGTAGCCTCAAGCGGCCGGTAGTAGATGTAGAGGGATGCCATCGTCGCCTGCCAATAATTCGCTTATCATAGGTTGCATTCAATCATCGGATGGCGCACTTGTGAAGGTGCCAGTGGCAAAACGGGGATAGCGTGGCAGAACAAGGGGCGATAGGAACATTGGTGGTGGCCGGGGTCGGCCTGATCGGCGGCTCGCTGGCGCTGGCGGCCCGTCATGCCGGCCGGGTCGGTCGGGTGATCGGCGTCGGACGCTCGCCGGCCAATATGCAGCGTGCGCTGGAGCTGGGCGTGGTGGACGAGGTGAGCCACGATATCGCCGAGGCTTGCGCGCGTGCCGACATGGTGCTCCTGGCTACGCCAGTGGGGCAGATGGCCGCGCTGATGCATGCGATGGCGCCGGTACTGCCCGCGCATACCATCGTGACCGATGCCGGCAGTACCAAGGGCGATGTGGCGGCGCTGATGCGTGCCTGCCTGCCGGCGCAGCTTGCGCAATGCGTACCGGCACACCCGATTGCCGGCTCGGATTTGTCGGGAGCGGCGGCGGCGCAATATGGCCTGTATCAGAACCGCAAGGTGGTGGTGACGCCTTTGCCGGAAACGGCTGTGGCAGTGCTGCAGGCTGTGCGTGAACTGTGGCAGGCGTGTGGTGCCAGTGTGCATGAAATGAGCGCGGCCGAGCACGACAGCGTATTTGCCAGCGTGTCACATCTGCCGCATGTGCTGGCTTTTGCCTTTGTCGACATGATTGCGGCGCACCCGGATGCGGCGCGCCGTTTTGATTTTGCCGCCACCGGCTTTCGGGATTTCACCCGTATCGCTGGCTCCCACCCCGAGATGTGGCGCGATATCGCACTGGCTAACCGCGATGCCCTGCTGGCCGAGTTGGCCGACTATCAGGCGCAGTTGGCAGGGCTTCAGACGCTGATTGCGGATGCCGACGCCGACGCCATGCAGCAATTGTTCGAGCGGGCGCGTAGTGCCCGCCTTGCCTGGCATCAGCGTTTTGTGCGTGGCAGCTGATGCCAGAGCTTGCCGTTTAGTCCGGTTTTTGCGGTCCGCCCATGCGGCTAAGGGTGTCGTCCTTGATCCGGTAGTGATGCCACAGTGCGGCCGCGATATGCGCCAGCACTAGCCACAACACCACATTGCCCAGCGTCTCGTGTATTTCCTTGATGTCGTGGGACAGGGCGTCGTCGACACCGAATAATTGCGGCAGCGGCAGGCTGAATAAGTGGACGGTCGCATCGCCGGCCTGCAAGGACCACAGGCCGAAGATGGGCGTGATGACCATCAGCGCGTAGAGCGTCCAGTGGATGATATGGGCCAGTAGTGTGTCCAGTGCGCTGGGAGACGGGGTGATGGCCGGCAGCTTATTGCCCAAGCGCCATACAATGCGTGGCAGCACCAGCAGGAAAATGATGATGCCGAAGTTGATATGCCACAGCCACAACTCGACCCGTGCTTCCGACTGTTTGGGGAAGAGATCTTTGATCTGTGCCAGTGAAAGCACAATGATCACGGCTAGTGCACTGAGCCAGTGAAAAGCACGGGCTACGCTGCCGTAGCTATGGCGGCTATTGAAAAGCATGGCAGATGTCCTCGTTAAACCCTGATGGTATTTATCAGTAAAGCATCTGCCATCCGCCGCTGCCGCACAGAATTTGTGCGCCAGCCGTTTTTCAGGGCTGGCGCCAGTGTGTGGCGGGGCTCAGAGCCTGCTTTCTGCCAATTGAGCCAGTGCGTCAAAATAGCCGGGGAAGGTCTTGGCGACGCAGTCCGGATCATTGATGGTGACCGGCGTATCCATTAGCGCCGCCAGTGAGAAACACATGGCCATGCGGTGGTCGTCGTAGGTGTCGATTTCGGCATGGGGTGTCAGCTTTGCTGGCGGCGTAATGCGGATGAAGTCCTGTCCTTCTTCCACCGTGGCACCGAGTTTTCTCAGTTCAGTGGCCATCGCGCTCAGGCGGTCGGTTTCCTTGACGCGCCAGCTCTCGATATTGCGCAAGGTGGTTGTGCCCTCGGCCGCCAGCGCAGCCACCGCCAGCGTCATGGCTGCATCCGGAATATGATTGACATCCAGATCGATGGCTTGCAGCGGCCCGTGCGCGGCAGCTTCTATCCAGTTGTCGCCCATGCTGATCTGGGCTCCCATCTGTGAGAGTGCGTCGGCAAACTTTACATCGCCCTGTATGCTGTTGCGCCCGACACCGCTCACCCGCACCGGGCCGCCGCCTAGCAGGCCGGCCGCCAAGAAGTACGACGCGCTGGAGGCATCGCCCTCGACATGGATTTCGCCCGGAGACAGATAGCTTTGTCCGCCGGCGATGGTGAAACGCTGCCAGGCTTTGCGTTCAACCACGACGCCGAAGCGCGCCATCAGTTTGAGCGTGATCTCGATATAGGGCTTGGAGATCAGCTCGCCGATGACTTCGACCGTGACCGTGTTGCCGGTGAGCGGCAGCGCCATCAAGAGCGCAGTCAGAAACTGGCTGGACACATTGCCTTTGACCGGAATCACCGCATGCGTGTCGATACGGGCCGGGGAGATGGCCAGCGGCGGATAGCCTTTGCTGCCCTGATAGCGGATATCGGCACCGGCAACCTTGAGGGCATCGACCAGATCGCCTATCGGGCGCTCATGCATGCGCGCAACCCCCGACAGCTGATAGTGGCCGTTCATCAAGGCCAGTGCGGCCGTCAGCGGGCGAAAGGCAGTACCGGCATTGCCTAAAAACAGTTCGGCATTCTTGACCGGAAACTCGCCATCCGCACCGTGTACCAGAAAGTCGCGGCTTTCGCCTTGGCGTTCGATCTTGACACCCAGCAGGCCAAGAGCGCCCAGCATATGGCTGATGTCGTCTGCGTCCAGCAGGCCGCGCACGCGCGTGCTGCCGTGCGCTAGCGCGGCCAGCAGCAGGGTGCGGTTGGAAATGCTTTTGGAGCCGGGCAATTCGACGGTTCCGGCGATACGGGCTATCGGTGCAAGATGAAGCTGTTTCATGGCGAGATGCAAAATCCTGGTAGTGGCGGTGCCGGTTAGTAAGGGCGAGCGGGTGCCGGAATGTGGCCGTCCGGTGCTTCGCTGGGCTAGAATCTTCTTTTTAGTCAGGTCGGAGCGCGCATTGATGGCGGCTCCGCAGGAAAGAAGTTAAACGATCATGACGATTGCTGTCATCACTATTGATGGTCCATCCGCTTCGGGTAAGGGTACGGTCGCTGCCCTGGTTGCGGCAAAACTGGGTTTTGCCTATCTGGATTCGGGTGCCCTATACCGTTTGACGGCACTTTATGCGCAGCGCAGCGGCACAAGCTGGAGCGACGAGGCGGGGGTGGCGGCGCTGGCCCGCACTTTGCCGGCTGAATTTCGTGATGGCGCGGTGTATTTGGCTGGCGAAGCGGTGGACGATGCGATCCGGGCCGAGGAAATCGGTATGGGTGCCTCCGCCATTGCCGCCCTGCCTTTGGTGCGTGCCGCTTTGCTGGAGCGCCAGCGTGCCTACCGGGTGGCGCCAGGCCTGGTGACCGATGGCCGCGACATGGGGTCGGTGGTTTTTCCCGATGCCAGCCTCAAGGTTTTCCTGACCGCAGACGCCGAAGTCAGAGCCGAGCGGCGCTATAAACAGTTGATAAGCAAGGAAGATTCTGCTAATCTGCCGCGCATTCTGCAGGACATCACCGAGCGGGACGCACGCGATGCGGCCCGCACTGTGGCGCCGCTGCGGCAGGAGCCGGATGCCCGTCTTCTCGATACCAGCGAAATGACAGTCGACCTTGCAGTGGCGGCAGTGCTGGGCTGGTTCGAGCAGTCGGTCTGATCCGGCCATTGAGTTTGTAGTACCCGTCTGTCCGATGTCGGCCAGGCGTTTGACCAACCCTAACCCCGCGTGTCGCAAGGCATGCACGTGTGAGTAATCTTAATGACTACCTCCGCTATGGAAAACTTCGCCCAACTGTTTGAAGAATCCCTGGAACTCCAGGAAATGCGCATTGGCGAAGTGATCACTGCCGAAGTTATCGGCATTGATTCCAACTTTGTAACCGTGAACGCCGGCCTGAAGTCCGAGTCGCTGGTTCCGGTCGAAGAATTCAAGAACGACAACGGTGAAGTCGAAGTCAAGATCGGTGATTTCGTCACCGTTGCGATCGATGCCATCGAAAACGGCTTTGGTGAAACCAAGCTGTCGCGTGAAAAAGCCAAGCGTCTGGCGGCCTGGATTGATCTGGAAGAGGCTCTGGAAGCCGGCAAGATCCTGTCCGGTCTGATCAGCGGCAAGGTCAAGGGTGGCCTGACCGTTATGGTTAACGGCATCCGCGCCTTCCTGCCAGGCTCGCTGGTTGACGTGCGTCCGGTTAAGGACACCACGCCATACGAAGGCAAGCAGGTTGAGTTCAAGGTGATCAAGCTGGATCGCAAGCGCAACAACGTCGTTGTTTCGCGTCGCGCCGTGCTGGAAGAGACCCTGGGCGAAGAGCGCAAGGCGCTGCTGGAAACCCTGCGCGAAGGCGTTGTGGTTAAAGGTATCGTCAAGAACATCACCGACTACGGTGCATTCGTTGATCTGGGCGGCATCGATGGCCTGCTGCATATCACCGACCTGGCATGGCGTCGTGTGAAGCACCCATCCGAAGTTCTGGCCGTTGGCGATGAAGTTGAAGCCAAGGTACTGAAGTTCGATCAAGAGAAGAACCGTGTATCCCTCGGCCTGAAGCAGCTGGGTGATGATCCATGGGTTGGTCTGTCCCGTCGCTATCCGTCCGGCACCCGCCTGTTCGGTAAAGTGACCAACCTGACCGACTACGGCTCTTTCGTTGAAATCGAACAGGGTATCGAAGGTCTGGTTCACGTGTCCGAAATGGACTGGACCAACAAGAACGTTCACCCATCCAAGGTTGTTCAGGTTGGTGACGAAGTTGAAGTCATGATCCTCGAGATCGACGAAGAGCGTCGTCGTATCAGCCTGGGTATGAAGCAGTGCCAGGCTAACCCTTGGGACGAGTTCGAACAGAACTTCAAGAAGGGCGACAAGATCTCCGGCGCCATCAAGTCGATCACCGACTTCGGCGTATTCGTGGGTCTGCCAGGCGGCATCGACGGTCTGGTTCACCTGTCCGACCTGTCCTGGAGCGAAACCAGCGAAGAAGCTGTTCGCCGCTTCAAGAAGGGTGACGAAGTCGAGGCTGTTGTTCTGTCCATCGACGTTGAGAAAGAGCGCATCTCGCTGGGTATCAAGCAGCTCGAAGGCGATCCGTTCAACAACTACGTGGCCATGAACGACAAGGGCGCGCTGGTGAATGGCGTGGTTAAGACTATCGATGCCAAGGGCGCCGTGATTGCGCTGGACAGCGATGTTGAAGGCTACCTGCGTGCTTCCGAAGTTTCGCGTGACCGTGTCGAAGACATGCGTACCGTGATGAAGGAAGGCGATGCCGTCGAGGCGCTGATTATCGCTGTGGATCGCAAGACCCGCTCGATCAGCCTGTCGATCAAAGCCAAGGATGCACAGGACGAAACCGCAGCAATGCGTAACCTGACTGCCACTTCCGAAGCTAACGTCAGCGCTGGTACCACCAGCCTGGGCGCGCTGCTGAAGGCTAAGCTGTCCGGTAGCAACAACGAATAAGTTGCGTCATGACCAAGTCTGAGCTGATTGCGAGGCTGTCAGAGCGTTATCCTCAGTTGGTCTCCAAAGACGCTGAGCTGGCCGTCAAAACCATACTGGATGCGATGGCCGGCAGCTTGGCTCAGGGTGAGCGGATCGAAATCCGCGGTTTCGGTAGTTTCGATTTGAACTATCGTCCGCCGCGGGTTGGTCGTAACCCCAAGTCGGGTAGCAGCGTTGCCGTTCCTGAGAAGTACGTGCCTCATTTCAAGGCGGGCAAGGAACTGCGTGAACGTGTCGATTTGTCCGAACAGACAAGCTGACACTTGCTTTGACTTGCTCTAAAAAACGCCGCACCTTCATGGTGCGGCGTTTTCTTTTGTGCGGTGGTGCTTGGGGGCAGGGGGCGGATTCGTTTACACTTCAGGCCATAAATCGTCGTGAGTGAGCCCATGCGCTATTTTATCCGTCTGATCGAAATCATCCTGCTGGTCATTCTGGTCGCCGTTACCGTCCAGAATAGTGCCGTTGTCGAGTTCAAACTGCTTTTCGGTCAGTCGTGGCATGCGCCACTGATCCTGTTCCTGCTGCTGTTCTTTGTGGCCGGGGCGGTGATCGGGCTGATTTCAACTTTCTCCTATTATTTGCGCGTACGCCGCGAGCTTTCCCAGCTCAAGAAAGAGTTGAGAAACCGTCAGGCCGGACGTGTGTCGGCTGATCCCAGCGACGCACTGGCCGACTGAGTGCGCGCCCTGACTTCCCCCGGGGTTTATCTTTGGAACTAGATCTTTGGTGGTTATTGCTGTTCCCGGCCTTTTTTGCGCTGGGCTGGCTGGCTGCGCGTGTCGATATGCGCACGGTGCTCAAACAGGCCAAGGCCTTGCCGGCAGGCTTTTTTAAAGGGCTGGATGCGCTGGTTGACGACAAAACCGATGTCGCATCGCAGGCCTTGGCCGAAGTGGTGCGCCAAGAGCCGCAGTCGTTCGACTTGTCGTTGACGCTGGGCAAGCTGTATCGCAAGCGCGGCGAGAATGATCGTGCCATCCGCCTGCATCAGTCTTTGCTGGATGCGCCCGATATCTCGCCCGAAATGCGCGAGCGCATGCGTTTCGAGCTGGCGCAGGACTTTCACAAGGCCGGTCTGGTCGACCGGGCCGAAGAAATCCTGCAGGGCTTGCTGTCCGGCAATATGGGGCTGTCTGCGCGCCAGCAGTTGCTGGACATTTACCAGCAGGATAGGGATTGGTTAAAAGCGATCGAAACCGCGCGCGAACTGCGTACCGATGCGCACTCGTTCCAGCATGAAGTCGCGCAGTTTTATTGCGAGCTGGCTCAAGGCGAGCTGTATCGCTCCAATAGCGACAAGGCGCGCGAGTATGTGGCCGAAGCTCTGGCGGTAAACCGTAAGTGTGTTCGTGCCAGCCTGATTCTGGGCGATATCGAGTTTGCGCTGGAAAACTACCCGGCTGCGATTGCGGCCTGGCAGAAGATAGAAAAACAGAACTACGCCTTCCTTTCCATGGCCGCCGAGCGCCTGTTTGACGCCTATGAAAAACTGGGCAAGCCGGCCGAGGGTATTGCGCTGATCAAGGGCTATAGCGAAACCTTCCCGCAGCTGGAGCTGACCGACCTGCTGTACGAGAAGGTGGCGACCTACGAAGGGGAGGCGCGTGCGCTGAGCGTGACGCGTGAAGCCGTGCATGCGCGCCCCAATCTGACCGGTGCTTACCGCCTGATCGAAGCGCAAATGGGCGGCTTGCTGACGCAGGAAGGGCGTTCGGATGCCGAGCTGGTGCGAGGGCTGGTGCTCAAGTATGCGCAACGCCTGACCCAGCATCGTTGCCGCCGTTGCAACTTCCGTTCGCGCGCCTTTTTCTGGCATTGCCCCGCCTGTGGCGAGTGGGAAAGCTTCAGTCCCAACCGCAGCGAAGGCTGAATAATTTTGTACAAGGATGTTGTCTGATGAATCCGCTGGTTTGTGCCGGCCTGCCCGTGCAGCCGTTGTCTCCTGTTATTGTCGCTTTTGATTTTGATGATGCCGCGGCGGCCTTGTCGTTTGCCGCCCGTCTGGATCCGGCTGCTTGCCGCGTCAAGGTGGGCAAGGAATTGTTTACCGCCTCCGGTCGTTCCCTGATCGAGGCACTGGTCGCCCGTGGTTTTCAGGTATTTCTCGACCTGAAGTTCCACGATATTCCGAATACCGTTGCCCATGCCTGCAAGATGGCGGCCGAGCTTGGGGTGTGGATGGTGGATGTGCATGCCTCGGGCGGCCGGCGCATGATGGAGGCCGCATGCGAGGCGGTTGCGCCTTACAGTCAGCGCCCGCTGCTGATCGGTGTTACCGTGCTGACCAGCATGGAAGCGGCCGATCTGGCCGAAATCGGCATCAGTCTGAGCCCAAAGGAGCAGGTGCTGCGTCTGGCGCGGCTAGCGCAAAGCAGCGGTCTGGATGGGGTGGTCAGCTCGGCGCAGGAAGCCGCCAGCTTGCGCGCCGCCTGCGGGGATGACTTCAAGCTGGTGACGCCGGGTATACGCCTGGCTGATGCGGTGGCTGACGACCAGCGCCGGGTGATGACGCCGACGGCTGCGCTGGCGGCCGGGGCGGATTATCTGGTGATTGGCCGACCGATTACCAAGGCGCAAGATCCTTTGGCCGTGCTGGCTGCGATTAATAATGACATTCGTGCGTTTCAGGCGCAGACGGTCTAGGTAGGCGGCGTATGCAATTGATTCAATCGCTGGGCTTGACCCAAGATGTTTTGCGCGACCGGCTGCAGGGCGCACGCGTGCTGGTGGTGGGTGATGTGATGCTGGACCGTTACTGGTTTGGCGACGCAACGCGGATCTCGCCGGAGGCGCCGGTGCCGGTAGCACGCATCGAGAAAATGGAAGAGCGTGCCGGTGGCGCCGCCAATGTGGCGCGTAATATCGCCAGTCTTGGCGGGCAGGCCACCTTGCTGTCGGTGGTGGGCGATGATGAGGCGGCGGATGCGCTGGAGCGTTTGATGCTGGGCGCGGGGGTCAAAACGTCGCTCAAGCGCGATGCGAGTATCTCGACCACCATCAAGCTGCGAGTGGTTGCACGCCAGCAGCAGCTGATCCGCCTTGATTTCGAAGATACGCCCAGTCACGAGATATTGGCGGACAAGCTGGACGAGTTTGCCGCCATTGTGGCCGCGCACGATGTGGTCATCCTGTCGGATTACGGCAAGGGCGGCTTGACCCATGTGGCGCGTATGGTCGCGCTGGCTAATGCTGCCGGCTGCCCGGTGCTGATCGATCCCAAGGGCGAGGACTACAGTAAATACGCCGGTGCCACCTTGCTGACCCCCAACCGCAGCGAATTTCGCCAAGTGGTGGGGCGCTGGTCGGACGAGGCGCAACTGTGTGCCAAGGCCGAGGCGCTGCGTACGGAGTTGGCGCTCAGCGCCTTGCTGGTGACGCGCAGCGAAGAGGGGATGACTTTGTTCCAGGCTGATGGTGCCCTGCATCAGCCTACGTTTGCGCGCGAGGTATTCGATGTATCCGGTGCCGGCGACACGGTGATCGCAACACTGGGCTTAGGGCTGGCCGCAGGCTTGCCCATGGCGCAGGCGGTGACGCTGGCCAATGCCGCGGCCGGCATCGTGGTGGCCAAGCTGGGCACCGCCGTGTGTACGCAGCAGGAACTGTTCGCACTTTAAACGGGTCGCGGCGACGCCGGCCCAGGAGACACTTATGAGTATTGTGGTTACCGGCGCGGCCGGCTTTATCGGTTCCAATCTGGTCAAGGCGCTCAACGAGCGCGGCTTTAGCGACATTATTGCGGTCGACGATCTGACCGAGGGCGACAAGTTCAGGAATCTGGTGGATTGCAATATCTCCAACTACCTCGACAAAAGCGATTTTCTGGCTTTGCTGCTGGAAGGCGAGTACGAGGGCGAGATCAGCGCCATCCTGCATCAGGGCGCCTGCTCCGACACCATGAACCACGATGGCAAATTCATGATGGAGAACAACTACCAGTACACGCTGGCATTGTTCGATTACTGCCAGTCGGAAGAAATTCCCTTCCTGTTTGCGTCCAGCGCTGCGGTGTACGGTGGCGGTACAGTGTTTCGCGAGAGCCGCGAGTTTGAAGGCCCGCTGAATGTCTATGGTTACTCCAAGTTCCTGTTCGACCAAGTCTTGCGCCAGCGTATGGCCGAAGGCCTGACCGCGCAGGCAGTGGGTTTTCGCTATTTCAATGTCTACGGCCCGCACGAGCAGCACAAGGGACGCATGGCCTCGGTGGCGTTTCACAACTTCAACCAGTACCGCACCAGCGGCAAGGTCAAACTGTTTGGCGGCTGGGATGGTTGGGCTGACGGCATGCAAAGCCGCGACTTTGTCTCGATCGAGGATGTGGTCAAGGTCAATATGCACTTCCTTGATCACCCGGAGCAAAGCGGCATCTTCAATCTGGGCTCGGGCCGTGCCCAGCCTTTCAATGATGTCGCCGTTGCCACGGTCAATGCCTGCCGCCGCCACGAGGGCAAGCCGGCGCTGTCTTTGGCCGAACTGGTCGAGCAGGGCGTGCTCGAATATATCGACTTTCCCGACGCGCTCAAGGGCAAGTACCAGAGCTTTACCCAGGCCGATATCACCCAACTGCGCGAGGCCGGTTACGCCGAGCCTATGCTAAGCGTGGAAGAGGGAGTAGACCGTTATGTCGACTTCCTGATGACGCGTTAAGCGTTGCGGTATGAGTCAGGGCCCGCGTTAGGCGGGCCTTGTTGTATCCGGGGCTCTCAACCCTTTTGTCATCGCGGCTGATTTTATCGGGGCAGACGGTATAATGGCTGCCTGTTATCAGGCAAGAGACGCGCGCCGTGCCCGAATTCAAATATCTGCAAGACTTTGTCGGCAATACCCCGCTGGTCAGGCTCAAACACCTGCCTGGCAACACTTCCAATGTGCTGTTGCTGAAACTCGAAGGCAACAATCCCGGCGGCTCGGTCAAGGACAGGCCTGCGTTATCCATGATTCGCCACGCCGAGGCGCGCGGTGATATCCGGCCGGGGGACACGCTGATCGAACCGACCAGCGGCAATACCGGCATTGGCCTGGCCATGGCGGCCACCATGATGGGTTACCGGCTGATTCTGGTGATGCCGGAGAACTCCAGTGTGGAGCGGGTGCAGACCATGCGTGCCTATGGTGCCGACGTCCGTCTGACGCCGGCCGCCTTGTCCATGCCCGGTGCCATCGACGAGGCGCGCCGTCTGGAGCAGGAGGGCGTCGGACGCATCCTCGACCAGTTTGCCAACCCGGATAATCCGCAGGCGCACTATGACAGTACCGGGCCCGAAATCTGGCGCGATACGGCCGGAACGGTCAGCCATTTTGTCTCCAGTATGGGCACCACCGGCACCATTATGGGGGTGAGCCGCTATCTGAAGGCGCAGAACCCGGCGGTGCGCGTTATCGGTGTGCAGCCCGAGCCAGGTAGCCAGATTCCGGGTATACGCAAGTGGGAAGACGCCTATCTGCCCAAGATTTGCGACTATTCGCGCATCGATGATTTGCAGCTGGTGTCGCAGACCGAGGCCGAAGCGGTGGCGCGGCGTCTGGCATGCGAGGAAGGCATTCTGGCCGGGCCATCATCCGGCGGCGCGCTGGCGGTTGCCTTGCGCCTGAATGCGACGCTGGAAAACGCCGTGATTGTCTCCATCGTGTGCGATCGTGGCGATCGCTATCTTTCCACCGGGCTTTTTGCCTGATTCTTGCGCAGGTTTCCCGTTTTATGTCGCAACACGAATTTTCCCCCGAGGTCGCTGGTCAGTTGAGTCCGCAGGCATGGTATCAGCAGGCTATCCAGCAAAAAGGTTTTATCCGTGACGAGGCGCAAGCTGCCGCCATCGGGCAACTGGATGATTTATGGCAACAGCTGGTCGAGTTTAAAAAAAGACGCAACCGCTTCCTTGGCCGCTCCTTGCTGAAGCCTGCGGTGCCGCAGGGTTTGTATCTGTGGGGCGGGGTGGGGCGCGGCAAGAGCTTTTTGATGGATGCCTTCTTTTCCTGTGTGCCCTATTCGCGCAAAAAGCGCGTGCATTTCCATCACTTTATGGCAGACGTGCATAAGGAACTTAAGAAACTGGCCTCGGAGAAGGACCCGCTGATCGCCTTGGCCGAGCGTATGGCGCGTACGACGCGCCTGTTGTGCTTTGACGAGTTTCACGTCAGCGATATTGCCGATGCCATGCTGTTGGGGCGTCTGCTGGAGGCGCTGTTTGCGCGCGGGGTGATTATGGTAATGACCTCAAACTATGCGCCGGACAATCTCTATCCTAATGGGCTGCAGCGGCAAAACTTCCTGCCCACCATCGCCCTGCTCAAGCAGCAGTTGAAGGTGCTGAATGTGGATGGCGGACATGATTACCGCCTACGCGAACTGGTGCGCGAACCCTTGTTTCTGGTGCCGGATGATGCATCCGCGCATGCCAGGCTGGACGCAATGTTTACCCGTATTTCTGGCGGTGCCGGCTTGTTGTCGCCGCAGATCGAGGTGCTGGGTCGGCGCATCAAGTCACAGCGGCGCACCTTGGGTGTGATCTGGTTCGATTTTGCCACCTTGTGCGGCGGGCCGCGCGCCCAGACGGATTATCTGGAGATTGCCCGCGAGTACCATACCGTATTCCTGTCTGGCATTCCGAAGCTGGGTGCGGCCCAGTCATCCGAGGCCAGGCGTTTTACCTGGCTGGTCGACGTATTTTACGATCACCGTGTCAAGCTGGTGGCCTCGTCCGCCATCGAGCCGGAAGGCATTTACACCGAAGGCGTGCATGCCGGTGAGTTTTTCCGCACCGCCAGCCGTTTGACCGAGATGCAGTCGCAGACCTATTTGTCGCTGCCGCATCTCGTTAGCGAACCCACCCTCAGCGGCGTGGTCGAGACCTGAACTGGCCGGTTTATTGGCCTAGCGGAACCAGTAGCGGAATGTAGCCCAGCTTGCGCAGCTCGGCCATGGCCTCTTCTGCTTCTGCACGGCTCTTGAACGGGCCTAGTTGTACCTTGGTCTCGCTGCGGGCATTGATGCCGCGCTTTTTGAGTTCATCCATCAGTTTCTCGGCATTGTCCGGGCTGGAAAACAAGCCTAGTTGCACGTTGTAGCCGAAAGAGCTGCCTTGTGGTCTGGCGGGCGCTGGCGGCGTAACCGGGGCGGCCTGCTCTGCGGCGCGCGGCTTGGGCTGATCGCTTGGCAAGGCAGCTTTGTGTTGCAAGGCGGCAGTCGACTCGCGTAGCGGAGCCGCCGCCTGTTTCGGCATGGGGCTGGCCGGCTTGGGCAGGTGAGGAGGAGGAACATTTGCTTCGACCATTAATTTGGGCAGGGCGCTCATGCCGGGTGTGGCCGCAAGATCAGGGCTGGCAGGGCGTGTAGACTCGGCTGCCGGCGCGCTGGTGTCAATGTCGGTAACGGGCGCCTCGGGCACTATGGTTTGGGCTGGGAGCAAGGTGCCGCTGATTTTACCGCTGCTGGCATCGGTGATTTGTGGTTTGGATTTCAGCATATTCATCAGCGGAATGACGGCCAGTGCCGCCACGATCAGGCTTAGCGCAATGGCGATGCGTTTTTTGGTCTTGGGGCTGACGCCGTCCGTAGCCTGTTTTTCAGAAGGTGGCAAAGTGGTCATGGATTCATTATCTGCAGCAAAGGCTTGAGAAGGCTGGTAAAATATGTGGTTCTTCGATTGGTCTCACTCACCCGACGCAAGGCTGACTTCTGATCAGTCAATGCGTCTGTCTTAGGTAATAAGGGGATTTATATGGCAATTGAACGTACTCTGTCCATCGTTAAGCCTGATGCTGTTGCTAAAAACGTCATCGGCAAGATCTATGACCGTTTCGAATCGGCCGGTCTGAAAGTGGTTGCTGCACGCATGAAGCAGTTGTCGCGCGCTGAAGCCGAAGGCTTCTACGCCGTACACAAAGAACGCCCTTTCTTTGCCGATCTGGTCAGCTTTATGATTTCCGGTCCGGTGATGGTTCAGGTGCTGGAAGGCGAAAACGCCGTCCTGAAAAACCGTGAACTGATGGGTGCGACTGATCCGAAGAAAGCCGATGCCGGCACCATTCGTGCCGATTTCGCCGACTCCATCGACGCCAATGCCGTCCATGGTTCCGATAGCCTGGAGAATGCCGCGATTGAAATCGCCTACTTCTTCGCTGCTTCCGAAATCAGCGCGCGTTAATTCTGTTTTTTGAAACGGCAGCCGCCTGTTTCGGTGGCTGCCGTTTTTTCTGAGGTACTCATGAAGACCAACCTGCTCGACTTCAATCTGGATCAGCTGACCCAACACTTTGCCGCAATGGGCGAGAAGCCTTTTCGCGCCAAGCAGGTGATGCGCTGGATGCACCAGATGGCACAGTCCGACTTCGATGCGATGACCGATATCGCCAAGAGTTTGCGTGCCAAGCTGCACGAAACCGCGGAAGTTCGCGTGCCGGCGCTGATGATGGGGCAGGAGTCCGGCGATGGTACCCGCAAGTGGCTGCTGGATGTAGGGACGGGCAACGGTGTTGAAACCGTGTTCATTCCCGAGAACGAGCGCGGCACTTTGTGCGTGTCATCTCAGGTCGGTTGTGCGCTGGAGTGCACTTTTTGCTCGACCGGGCGTCAGGGTTTTAACCGCAACCTCAGCACTGCCGAAATCATCGGTCAGCTGTGGTGGGCGAATAAGGCGCTGGGCGTGACGCCGAAAGAGGAAAGAGTGGTCTCCAATGTGGTGATGATGGGCATGGGCGAGCCTTTGGCCAACTACGACAATGTAGTGTCGGCGCTGAACATCATGCTGGATGATCATGCTTACGGCTTGAGCCGGCGCCGGGTGACGGTGTCGACTTCGGGCCTGGTGCCGCAGATGGACCGTTTGCGCGAAGATTGTCCGGTGGCGCTGGCGGTGTCGCTGCATGCGCCTAACGACGCCTTGCGGGACGTGATTGTGCCTATCAACAAGAAGTACCCGCTGAAGGAGCTGATGGCAGCATGCCGGCGCTATCTGGAAAGAGCGCCGCGCGACTTTGTGACCTTCGAATATGTGATGCTTGACGGCGTCAATGACAGGCCGGAACATGCTCGTCAATTAATCGAGCTGGTGCGTGATGTGCCGTGCAAGTTCAACCTGATTCCATTTAATCCGTTCCCGAATTCGGGTTACGGTCGTTCCAGCAATAACGCGATTCATATTTTCCGCGAGTTGCTGCAAGAGGCCGGGCTGGTCGTGACCGTACGCAAGACCCGTGGCGATGATATCGATGCCGCTTGCGGGCAGTTGGCCGGCCAAGTGCAGGACAAGACGCGTCGCCAGGCAAAGTGGACGCAAATTATTGAACAAGGCAAGCAATGATGCGAATGCGGCGCTGGGGTTTGTGTCTGGCATGCTTATGTCTGCCGGTCATGGCATTTGCCAGCTCGCTTGAGCTGGCGCAGACCCGGGCGCAACTGGCCGTCGAATATATGCGTTACGGTAATATGCGTGCGGCGCTGGATTCGGCTGACGAGGCCGTCAAGGCCGATAGCAGCTATCAAAATGGCCAGCTGATCCGTGCTTTGGTGCTGATGCAATTGGGGATGGATAAAGAGGCTGAAGGCGCTTTTCGCAAGGCACTGTCCATTGATGCGACCAACCCTGAAGTGAATAATAATTACGGCTGGTTTTTGTGCAAGGGTACGCGCGCGGCCGAGTCCATTACCTATTTTACCCGGGCACTGGCTGACCCTTTGTATGACAAGCCGCAAACTGCGCAGTTGAATCGCGGTCTGTGCCTGATGAAACTGGACAAATTGGATGAGGCCAATACCGATTTGTTGGCCGTGCTGCGTTTTAACGGCAGTGACGTGATGGCCTTGCGTGAAATGACGCGTCTGCAGCTGCAGGGCAGTAACGCAAAACTGGCCGCTTTTTACTACCAGCGCCTGCGTCGTGAAGTCGCGACGCCCGGCCCTGCCGATTTGTGGTTAGGCGTGCGTCTGGCGCGCTTGCAGGCAGACAAAGCAGCAGAAAAACGTCTGGGTGATACGCTTTTGGCTAGCTACCCTGACTCGGTCGAAACCCAACACTATCTGAGTGGAAATTGAGCTGATGGAACCAGCTGATAAGCGAATAGAAGAGACCGTCTCTGTCGGTGTGCAGCTAAAGCAGGCACGCGAGGCACAGCAACTGAGTCTGGGGGATGTGGCCGAGCGTCTGAAACTGTCGGTGCGTCAGCTTGAGGCCATCGAGCGCGATGATTACGCATTTTTGCCCGGGCCGACTTTTGTGCGTGGTTTCGTGCGCAATTACGCTCGTTTTCTGGGGCTTGACGCAGTGCCGTTGATGCACTTGCTGGATGATATCTTTCCTCCGCTGGCGGCCGAGGTCGCGATTGCGCCATCGGTGGAGCAGGGCGATGCGGATGGCAGTCGCTGGAGTGCCCCCCGCCTTGTGCTGGCATTGCTGGCCGCTGGTGCCATTGCCAGCGCAGGCTGGTGGTTCTCGAGCCAGCCGGGTAGTGAAGAGGCACCGGCAAGCCCGGGGGACTTGAGTCCCATGCTGACCGTGGAGCAGCCCGCTGCAGTCGATGTTGTAACGGAAGAAGTGCCGCAGGCATCGGTACCCGTCGCCGCCAAGCCTGCCGCCTCTGCGCCTGTTGCGGTCAAGGTAGAGCCTGCAGTGTCGCCTGAGTCCGGTCTGCGCTTGTCCAGTACGCAGGAGTCCTGGGTTTCGGTGACGGATGCCAAGGGACAAAAGCTGATGTTTGGCAGCCTGCTGCCGGGTGAAGAAAAAACACTGGCAGGCACGCCGCCTTACCGCGTCCGCATCGGCAATGCAAGCCATGTGACGGTGATCTATAAGGGACAGCCGGTGGATATGACCGGCAAGATTCGTGGCTCGACCGCCACGCTCAAGCTGGATTGAGGCATCTATGGATTATGGTATTCCCCGCCGCGTAACGCGTCAGGTTCGTATCGGCCACCTGATCACAGGTAGCGATGCACCCGTGCTGGTGCAGTCTATGACCAATACCGATACCGCCGATGCGGCGGCAACGGCCGCTCAGGTGTATGAGCTGGCCGAGGCCGGCTCGGAAGTGGTGCGTATTACCGTCAATAGTCCGGAAGCGGCGGCTGCCGTCGCCGAAGTGCGGCAGCGGCTGGATGATCTGGGGTGCCGTGTACCCTTGGTGGGCGATTTTCATTTCAATGGCGATAAGCTGCTGAAAGACTATCCGGACTGCGCCCGCGCGCTGGCCAAATACCGCATCAACCCGGGCAATGTGGGCAAGGGCGCGCGTGGCGACGAGAAGTTTGCCTTTATGGTGCGTACCGCGATGGAGCTGGATAAGGCGGTGCGTATCGGTGTGAACTGGGGCAGCCTGGATCAGGCCTTGGTGGTACGCATGATGGACCACAATGCACGCTTGACCCAGCCGCTGCCGCCGGATGCGGTGATGCGCGAGGCGCTGATCGTGTCGGCGCTGGAGAGTGCCGACAAGGCGATGGAATTGGGGCTGCCCGCCGACAATATCATCCTGTCGTGCAAGGTCAGCCATGTGCAGGATCTGATTACCGCTTACCGTAACTTGGCTAGCCGCTGCGATTTTCCGCTGCATCTGGGCCTGACCGAGGCCGGCATGGGCAGCAAGGGTATTGTCGCCTCCAGTGCCGCTTTGGCGGTGCTGTTGCAAGAGGGCATAGGCGACACCATCCGTATCTCGCTGACACCGCAGCCGGGCGAGTCGCGTACGCGCGAAGTGATTGTGGCGCAGGAGTTGCTGCAGACCATGGGCTTGCGCAGCTTCGTGCCTTTGGTGACCGCTTGCCCCGGTTGTGGCCGTACCAGCAGTACCGTGTTCCAGGAGTTGGCCGACAGTATCCAGACCTATTTGCGCGAGTCCATGCCGGTATGGCGCTTGCAGTATCCCGGCGTGGAAGAGATGAAGGTGGCGGTCATGGGCTGTGTGGTCAATGGCCCGGGCGAGAGCAAACTGGCCGATATCGGTATTTCGCTGCCCGGCACCGGTGAAGTGCCGGTCGCGCCGGTGTATGTGGACGGCGAGAAAACCGTGACGCTCAAGGGCGAGTCTATTGCCGCCGAATTCAAGGCGCTGGTCGATGACTATGTCGCCAGCCGTTATGGCGAGGGTGGCAGCAAACGCCACGCCTCCGGCCCGAAAGTGATTCCGATCAGGGCGGCGGTTTGATCCGCCCTGCCACAGTGGTTTGATTTAACAAGAAAAGATCATGGCTCAGAAAATTCAGGCGATTCGCGGCATGAACGATGTGCTGCCGGCCGAGTCGCACCAGTGGGAATATTTTGAAGGGGTGTTGCGCAAGTTGCTGGCCGATTATGGCTACCAGAATATCCGCACCCCCATCGTCGAAGCGACGCCCTTGTTTGTGCGCTCTATCGGCGAGGTGACCGATATCGTCGAGAAGGAAATGTATACCTTCACCGATGCCCTGAATGGCGACAGCCTGACGTTGCGTCCGGAAGGTACGGCCGGCACCTTGCGTGCCGTGGTCGAACACAATCTGCTGTATAACGCCACGCAGAAACTGTGGTATCAGGGGCCGATGTATCGCCACGAGCGTCCGCAAAAAGGACGTTATCGCCAGTTCCATCAGGTGGGTATCGAGGCGCTGGGTTTTGCCGGGCCGGATATCGATGCCGAAATCATCCTGCTGACGGCGGATTTGTGGCAGCGTCTGGGCTTGCAGGACAGTGTGCAGCTGGAAATCAATACGCTGGGCAATAAGGAAGAACGTGCGGCGCATCGCGAAGCATTGGTCGCCTATCTTGAGCAGCATGCGGACATCCTCGACGAAGATGGCAAGCGCCGCATGTACAGCAATCCCTTGCGCGTGCTGGATACCAAAAATCCTGCCTTGCAGGCTATGGCGAATGCCGCGCCGCGCCTGATCGACTACCTGGGCGAAGCTTCCCGTGCCCATTACGAGGGATGGAAGGCAATGATTTCTGCGCTGGGTATCCGCTTCGTGGAAAACCCGCGCCTGGTGCGTGGCCTGGATTATTACAACCAGTCCGTGTTCGAATGGGTCACGACCGAGCTGGGTGCGCAAGGCACCGTCTGTGCCGGTGGCCGTTATGACGGGCTGACCGAGCAGCTGGGGGGCAAGCCGGCTCCGGGTATCGGTTTTGGCATGGGCATGGAGCGTGTCTTGCTGCTGCTGGCCGCCAAGGATTTGCTGCCCAAGGCGCGTGCAGTGGATGTCTATCTGGTCCAGCAGGGTGAGGGGGCCGCCATGTACGGCATGCGCGTCGCACGCAGCTTGCGCGAGGCGGGTTACTCGGTCGTCCAGCATTTGGGCGATGGCAGCTTCAAGTCGCAAATGAAAAAGGCCGATGCCTCGGGTGCGCAGTTTGCGCTGATCGTCGGTGAGAACGAGATGGCAGCCGGTACCGTAGCGGTGAAGCCGCTGCGTACCGAGTTGGCACAGGAAGTGGTGGCGGTGGATGCGCTTGCGCTGACGCTGGCACGTCTGAAATCATAAATAGGGGAGGGGCGCCATGGCGTTCGACTTGCAGGAGCAGGAACAGATAGACACGATGCGTACCTTCTGGCAACAGTGGGGCAAGTGGCTGGCCGCTGCCGTGCTGGCTGCATGTGCGGCTTATCTTGGTTTCAAGGGCTGGCATCTGTATCAGGGGGAGCGTGCAGAAAAAGCCTCGGCCGTATTTGCCCAGCTGGAAAGTGCCGCGCCTGGCGGTGATCTGGCCAAGATCCGTTCGATTACCACCAGTTTGCAGCAGGAGTACGGCTCGACATCCTATGCGCCACGCGCTTCGCTACTGGCTGCCAAGCTGGCGTTTGAAAAAAATGATCTGGCGATGGCGCAAAGCCAGCTTAAATGGGTGATTGGCAATACCAAGGAAGCTTCGGTGCTGGCCATTGCTCATCTGCGCCTCGCTGCGGTATTGCTGGATCTCAAGCAATATGATGCCGCACTGGCCGAGCTAAATGCAGAGCATCCGGCGGGTTTTGACAGCTTCTTTCTCGATATGAAGGGGGATGTTCTGTTCGCCCGTGGCGACCAGAAGGCGGCGATGGATGCTTATAAGGCTGCACTGGCCAAGCAAAGCGCAGAAGACCCGATGCGGGAATTCGTGCAAGCCAAAATTGATGCGATCGGGAGCTGATTGATGCTACGCCATACCTTTGCCGCTGTTGCCGTTTCTTCGCTTTTGGCTGGTTGTGCCAGCTGGTTTGAAGGCGCCCAAGCTTACGAGCCGACCCCGCTTGCCAAAATTGAGCAGACCCATGCGCTCAACCTGAAATGGCAGACCCGAGTACCCGAGGCGAGTCAGGGGTTATTTGTACCCGCTCATGATCAGGGGGTACTGGCTGCTGGTGGTAATAATGGTGAAGTGGTGCTGCTTGACGCTCTAACCGGCAAGAAAAATGCCGAATTCCGCGTGAAGGGCGAAACACTGGGCGCCGGTGTTGCGGCTGGGGAGGGGCGCTATTTTGTCGGTAACGACAAGGGCGAACTGCTTGCCGTGGACGCAACGGGCAAGGTGTTGTGGCGTCAGAAGTTAACCAGCGTACTGTCCGAACCGCCGGTACTGGCTGCCGGCCTGGTGGTGACGCATGCTGCAGATGGTCGTCTGACCGCGTTTGATGCCAAGGACGGCAAGTCCATCTGGACGCAATGGCAGGCACCGCCTTCCTTGATGGTACGCGCCACCACGCCGGTGATGCTGGCCATAGGCAAGGAGGTTCTGGTCACCGGGATAGCCGGTGGCAAGCTGGCCGTCTACAATCTGCAGTCCGGAGCACCGTTGTGGGAAGCTACGGTTGCTTCGCCGCGCGGCGGGAGCGAGCTTGAGCGTGTGACCGATGTGGTCAGCCAGCCACAGTTTGATGGTCGCCGCGTCTGCGCCGTGGCCTATCAGGGCCGTGTGGCATGCTTTGATGCGCGCGGTGGCAATCTGGTCTGGGCGCGGGAGGTGGCAAGTAGCCGGGGGCTGGCGCTGGACAGTCGCGCGGCCTATGTCACCGGTGAAGATGGCGCGATCTGGGCGTTTGATATCGAGACCGGACGCAATTTGTGGAAAAACGATGCCCTGCGCTACCGTGATGTCAGCGGACCGGTAATGCTGGGCAAGAATATTCTGGTACTGGATGGCGAAGGTTACGCTCACCTTCTTGCCAGCGAGGACGGCCGCCTGATCGGCCGCACGCGTACCGGAGCCGAAGGAACCCTCAGCCAGCCTGTGTCGCTGGGTGACGCTGCCTATGTGCAAGGTCGCAACGGCCGTTTGGCCGTACTGAATTAACCAAGTCTGAATTAATGAAACCGACAATCGCACTGGTTGGCCGTCCCAATGTGGGCAAGTCAACCCTGTTTAACCGCCTGACGCGTTCCCGTGACGCGCTGGTTGCCGACCAGCCCGGTCTGACCCGTGACCGTCACTATGGTCATGGCCGCATGGGCAGCAAGCCCTATCTGGTGATCGACACCGGCGGCTTTGAGCCGGTAGTCGACGATGGCATTCTGTGGGAAATGGCGCGCCAGACCCTGCAGGCTGTGGACGAGGCGGACGCCATTGTGTTCCTGGTCGATGGCCGTAGCGGCCTGACGCCGCAGGACAAGCTGATTGCTAACCGTCTGCGCCAGAGCCAGCGGCCGATTTTTCTGGTGGTGAATAAGGCCGAGGGCATGAGCCCTGCCATGGCTGCCGCCGAGTTCCATGAACTGGCTCTGGGGGACCCGTATGCGCTGTCGGCCTCGCATGGCGATGGCGTGCGCGAACTGATCGAAACCGTGCTTGAGCGTTTCCCCGACGCGACGGAAGAAGAGGCGAGCAAGCATCCGAAGTTTGCCGTTATCGGACGTCCTAACGTCGGCAAGTCGACGCTGGTGAATGCCATCTTGGGTGAAGAGCGCGTGATTGCGTTCGACCAGGCCGGTACCACGCGCGACAGCATCTATATCGATTTCGAGCGCGAAGACCGCAACTACACCATTATCGACACCGCCGGCGTGCGTCGTCGCGGCAAGGTCAATGAAACCATTGAGAAATTCTCGGTGATCAAGACCATGCAGGCGATTGAAGATGCCAATGTGGCGGTGCTGGTGCTGGATGCGCAGCAGGATGTGTCCGAACAGGATGCAACCATTGCCGGCTTTGCGCTGGAGGCCGGGCGCGCACTGGTGGTGGCGGTGAATAAGTGGGATCACCTCGACAACGAGCAAAGAGAGAAGATCCACCGCGATGTCGCGCGTAAGCTGGCCTTCCTTGATTTTGCCAAGTTCCACTATATCTCTGCGCTGGAAGGCAAGGGCGTGGGGGAGCTATTCAAGTCGATTGATGCCGCTTACAACGCCGCCATGAGCAAGCTGCCAACGCCTAAGCTGACCCGTTTGCTGCAACTGGCGATTGAGCGCCAGCAGCCGCCGCGGATAGGCTTGACCCGTCCTAAGTTGCGTTATGCGCACCAGGGCGGTATGAATCCGCCAATTATCGTGATTCACGGCAATTCGCTGGATAGTGTGCCGGATAGCTACACTCGTTATCTGGAAAACCTGTATCGTAAAGCTTTCCAGCTGCAAGGTACGCCGCTCAGGGTACAATACAAGTCCAGCGTCAACCCGTATGAGGTTGAAGCCAGTGGCGGCAAGCTCAGCATGCTGAAACAGCGTGCCGCGAACAAGGCGGAAGCCAAGGCGCGCGAGCAGGCCAAAGAGAAGGAAAAGCTGCCAGCCAAGGCGCGTGTGCCGGCCAAAGGCAAGGCTGATGGCAAGGTGGCAGTCAAGCCGTTTGGCCGCCCTGGCGCTAAGCCTGCAGCCAAAACCGGTGGCAAGGCGGTAGCCAAGAATCGAACCAAGAAATAGTACGACGGTATTTTTTATGCTAAAAAGAATTTTGGCACCGTTGTGTTTATCTTGAACGAAAACAATTTACGAAGTTTGGAGAATAAAAATGAGCGCTAAAGGGCAAATGCTACAAGACCCGTTTCTGAACATTCTGCGCAAGGAGCACGTGCCAGTTTCCATTTATCTGGTGAACGGCATCAAGCTGCAAGGTCAGATCGAGTCTTTCGATCAGTATGTGGTGCTGCTGAAGAATACCGTGACCCAGATGGTGTACAAGCATGCCATCTCGACCGTTGTACCCGCTCGTGCCGTCAGCATTCCGCATGATGGCCCGGGTGCCGCGACCAAGGCAGAAAACCAGTCCGAAGGCTGATTCTGTTTTTGCTGTCATAAGGGCTGACGGATCCGCCGGCAGGCGTTTTCTTCAGCCCCTATCTTTTTTAAAGACGGGAAAGCCGTGTTCGATCGTCCCGATCAGGGCGACCAGGCCATTCTGGTTTGTCTGGATTTTGGTGAGGCCGACTATGAGGAGGGGGTGCAGGAATGTACCGACCTCGTTAAAAGTGCCGGCGTCAGCATTCAAGGCGTGCTGCGCGGCAAGCGCAGCCGGCCCGATCCAGCCTTGTTCGCCGGTAAAGGCAAGGTTGAGGAGCTGGCCGCTCTGGTAAGGGCGAGCGAAGCCGATGTGGTGATTTTCAATCACCAGTTGTCGCCTGGGCAGGAACGCAATCTGGAGCGCGTGCTGCAGTGCCGGGTGATAGATCGTAGCAGTTTGATTCTTGATATCTTTGCGCAGCGTGCGCGCAGCCATGAGGGCAAGCTGCAGGTCGAGTTGGCCCAGTTGTCACATCTGGCGACGCGGCTGGTTCGCGGCTGGACCCACCTTGAGCGGCAAAAAGGGGGGATCGGCCTGCGTGGCCCCGGGGAAACCCAGCTGGAAACCGACCGCCGTTTGCTGGGTAATCGGGTCAAGATGCTGAAGGACAGGCTGGTTCAGGTGCAAAAGCAGCGCCATACCCAGCGTCGTGGCCGTATCCGTGCCGGTTTTGCCTCGGTTTCCATCGTTGGCTACACCAATGCCGGTAAGTCGACCTTGTTTAATAGCCTGACCAAGGCGCGTATTTACGCGGCTGACCAGTTGTTTGCCACCCTGGACACCACCAGCCGGCGTTTATTCCTGAATCAGGATTGCTCCATTGTTTTGTCGGACACTGTCGGTTTTATCCGCGATTTGCCGCATACGCTGGTGGCCGCCTTTCGCGCTACGCTGGAAGAAACCGTGCAGGCCGATCTGTTGCTGCATGTGGTGGACTCTGCCAGCAGTATGCGCGAGCAGCAGATAGCGGCGGTCAATCAGGTGCTGGCCGAAATTGCGGCGGATACGATTCCACAGTTGATAGTGTGGAATAAGACGGATTTACGTGGTTTGCCGCCCGAAATCGAGTACGATGATAGCGGGCGACCGGTTTCAGTTCGTGTTTCTGCATTGACAGGAGAAGGGCTGGAACTCTTGCGTACAGCTATTGCCCTACTTGTTTCAGATGATTTATCCCAAGAACCTAACCAAAAAGACCCCGATTGCGATGTCACAATTTGACCCGAACCGAGGCCGTGGAGGTAATGACGGCCCGCCTGACCTGGACGAAATTTTTCGCCGCCTGAATCAGAAGCTGTCGCGCCTGCTGGGCGCCAAGCCACCTGTTGCCGGTGGTAGCCCTAGCCCCGAAGTTTCGCCAAGCGGCATGTTCCGTGGTGGCGCACTGGCAATCGTGGGGGTGGCGGCTGCCCTGTGGCTGGGTAGCGGATTTTATGTAGTAGATGCCAGTGAAGAAGGCGTGGTTTTGCGTCTGGGCAGCTATTCGCGTACGACCGGACCGGGTTTGGGTTGGCATTTGCCATACCCGTTCGAGAAGGTCGAGATTGTCAACCTGACCGAGGTGCGCAGTCTGGAGATCGGCTACCGCGGCAGTGCTAAAAACCGTATCCCGGAAGAGGCGCTGATGCTGACCGATGACCAGAACATCATCGATGTCCAGTTCTCGGTGCAATACGATATCAAGGATGCCAAGGAGTTCCTGTTCAATAATGCTGCACGGGAAAAGGATGCCAAGGATATCGTCAAGCAGGCTGCTGAGACGGCTATCCGCGAGGTGGTCGGGCGCAACAAGGTCGACTTTGTGCTGAACGAGGGGCGTGCCCAGATTGCGGTCGAAGCCCAGACGCTAATCCAGCAGATTGTGGATCGCTACAAGCTCGGCATTCGTATTGCCAAGGTCAACATCAACGATGTGCAACCGCCACAGGCCGTAAGCGCAGCATTTGATGACGCGGTTAAGGCCGGTCAGGACAAGGAAAAGCTGCGTAACGAAGGGCAGGCCTACGCCAATGATGTGATTCCGAAAGCCCGGGGCCTGGCCTCGCGTCTGATGGAAGAGGCCGAAGGTTATCGTCAGCGGGTGGTTGATAATGCCGAAGGTGATGCTTCGCGCTTTACTTCGGTACTGTCTCAGTACACCAAGGCACCTAAGGTCATGCGTGATCGCATGTACTACGACATGATGCAGCAGGTAATGAGCAATACCTCCAAGGTAGTGGTTGACCAGAAAGGCGGCGGTAATCTTCTGTATCTGCCGCTGGACAAGTTGATGCAGCAAGCGACGCCGGGAGCTAACCCTGGCCAGGCCGCGCCTGCCGCCGTGCCTGCCCCTGCCGTGGCGGCCAAGCCGGCTGCCGTTGCCCCCGTGCGCAGCGGGCGTGACCTGACAGACCGCGCCGGGCGGACTGCTGAAACTACGGGCGAGGAGTAAACCATGGATAAACTGATACCGACCCTGGTCGCGCTGGTCGCGGGCCTGTTGCTGCTTTCCATGTCGATGTTTACCGTGGATCAGCGCCAGTACGCAATGGTGTTCCAGTTTGGTGAGGTGGTTCGCATCATCTCCAAGCCGGGCATACAGTTCAAAGTGCCTTTCCTGCAGAATGTGCGTTATTTTGACAAGCGTACCCAGACTATCGATGCCGAAGCACCTGAGCTCTTTAATACGCGCGAGAAAAAGAACGTATTGGTCGACAGCTATGTGAAGTGGCGCGTAGTCAATGTCGAGCAGTTCTATAAGAGCGTGGGGGGCAACGAGCTGGCTGCCGTGGCACGCCTGAAGCAGATCATTAATGACGGCTTGCGCGCCGAGTTCGGTCAGAAGGATGTTTCTGATGTGATTTCCGGCAAGCGCGAACAGGTGATGGCGGTCGTAAAGCAGCGCGCTGACACAGAAGCACGTAAAATGGGCGTCGAAATTCTCGATGTACGCTTAAAGCGCGTCGATTTTCCGGATAAAATCAGCACGTCGGTGTACGAGCGCATGCGCTCCGAGCGCTTGACCGTTGCCAGCCAGTTGCGCAGTGAAGGTGCGGCCGAGGCCGAACGTATCCGTGCCGATGCCGATCGTCAGCGCGAGATCATCCTGTCGCAAGCCTACAAGGATGCGCAGCGGATCAAGGGTGAGGGCGATGCCAAGTCGGGGGCGATTTATGCCCAGGCTTACGGCAATAATCCCGAGTTCTATGCGTTCTGGCGTAGCATGCAGGCCTACAAGGAATCGTTCAAGAACAAGAGCGATGTGATGGTCTTGCAGCCTGACTCTGCGTTCTTCAAGTATTTCAAGAACCCAGCGGCAGCTGGAAAGTAGTAATATCATCCTTTATCAGCCGGGCAACCGGCTGATTCGTTGAAGCCAAGGCGGGAGTGTCTCCCGCCTTTTATTGTGTAGCGATTTCAAATATGCGCAACTGGCTGTTACCCGAACATATTGCCGACATCCTGCCGGCAACCGCACGTCAGGTGGAGTCCGCCAAGGCGGCGATGCTGGAGCAGTTCCGCACCGCAGGCTATGAGCTGGTCTCTCCGCCTTTGATCGAATATATCGAGGCACTGGTGTCGGAAGACGATGGTGCGCTCGATATTAAGACCTTCAAGCTGGACGACCATCTGTCTGGTCGCCAGTTGGGCTTGCGTGCTGATATCACGCCGCAAGTTGCGCGTATCGACGCTCACTTGCTGTCGGAGCGTACCGGCGTCACGCGCCTGTGCTACGCCGGCAGTGTGGTGCATGCGCGTCCGAATGGTCTGATGAGCTCGCGCGAGCCTTTACAGGTGGGGGCCGAGCTTTATGGTTACGCCGGTATTGAGGCTGACCTTGAGGTGATCGGCCTGATGCTGGACGCCTTGCGCCTGGGCGGGGTGGAGAATATCCGCCTGGATGTTGGCCATATCGCGATTTTCCGTGGTCTGGTTGCCGCCGCCGCGCTGGATGGTGCGAGTGCCCGCGAACTGTTTAGCGCGCTGCAAAGCAAGGATGGCGCTACGATCCGCGAGCTGGTGGCCGGCGTGGCCGAGCCTTATCGCTCGGCTTTTATTGCCTTGCCTGAGCTATATGGTCCGGCCAGCATGCTGGAAATCGCGCGCTCGCGTCTGCCGTCGCTGCCCGAGATCGAGCTGGGCTTGATGCAGCTGTCGGCGATTGCCCGCGCTTTGCAGGGTAAGGTCGAGCTAAGCTTTGATCTGGCCGAATTGCGCAGCGGTTTCTATCATACCGGTTTGTTATTCACCGCTTATGCGCCGGGCTGGTCCGACGCGCTGGCGCGTGGCGGCCGTTACGATAATGTCGGCCGGCGCTTTGGCCGTGCGCGCCCGGCAACCGGTTTCAGTCTGGATCTGCGCGACTTGATACGTATTTTGCCTGCGCGTCATCCTGCGCGCGGCATTCGGGTGGCGGCACGCCAGTTGCCTGATGCATCCAACGAAGTCGCGCGTTTACGCGCGAGCGGCGAGATCGTGGTGCTGGATTATCTGGGCGAATCTGCCGAAGCCTTGGGTTGCGACCGTGAACTGGTGGCAATGAGCGAAGGCTGGCAGATCGTTCCGTTTCATTGAACTCATTTTGACCGAGAAGAAGAGGTTGCTTCCGATGTCCAACAAGAACGTAGTGGTAATTGGTACCCAGTGGGGTGATGAAGGCAAGGGTAAGATCGTCGATTGGCTGACCGATCACGCCGAAGCCGTGGTGCGCTTTCAGGGCGGCCACAATGCAGGTCACACCCTGGTCGTGAACGGCAAGAAGACCATTCTGCGCCTGATCCCGTCCGGCATCCTGCGCGCCGGCGTTGAGTGCTTTATCGGTAACGGTGTGGTGTTGTCGCCAGAAGCCTTGCTCAAGGAAATCGACGAGCTGCTCGCCGCCGGTGTTGATGTCGACAAGCGCCTGAAGATCGCCGAAGGCTGCCCGCTGATCCTGCCTTACCACGTTGCGCTGGATCAGGCGCGTGAACTGGCCAAGGGCGCCGGCAAGATCGGTACCACCGGTCGCGGCATCGGCCCTGCTTACGAAGACAAGGTTGCGCGCCGCGCACTGCGCGTAATCGACTTGTTCGACCGCGAGGCTTTTGCGGCCAAGCTCAAGGAAAATGTCGATTACTACAATTTCCAGCTGACCCAATACCACAAGGCCGATCCGGTTAGCTTCGAGGCCATCCTCGAGCAGACCATGCTGCTTGCCGAGCGCATCAAGCCTATGGTGGCCGATGTGTCGCGTACGCTGTACGACAAAAATGCCGCCGGCGTGCCGCTGCTGTTTGAAGGCGCGCAAGGCACGCTGCTGGACATCGATCACGGTACCTACCCGTTTGTGACCTCGTCCAACTGTGTAGCCGGTGCTGCCGCACCGGGCGCCGGTGTTGCGCCGCAGATGCTCAGCTATGTGCTGGGTATTGTTAAGGGCTACACCACCCGCGTCGGTTCGGGCCCGTTCCCAACCGAGCAGGAAAACGAAATCGGTGCTTTTCTGGCCGAGCGTGGCAATGAGTTCGGTTCGGTGACCGGCCGTCCGCGCCGTTGCGGCTGGTTCGATGCTGCCGCGCTTAAGCGCTCCATCCAGATCAATGGCGTAACCGGCTTGTGCGTGACCAAGCTGGACGTAATGGACGGCCTGAAAGAGATCAAGCTGTGCGTGGGCTATATGCTTGACGGCAAGAAGATCGACATTCTGCCATTCGGTTCGGATGCGGTTAGCAAGTGCGAGCCTATCTATGAAGTGATGCCGGGCTGGACTGAAACGACTTTCGGTACCAAAACCTGGGATAAGCTGCCAGCCAATGCCCAGGCTTACCTGACCCGTATCGCCGAAGTGTGCGGCGCGCCGGTGGCCATCGTGTCTACCGGTCCTGACCGTGAAGAAACCATCGTGCTGCAACATCCTTACGGCCTGTAAGCGCTGTTTTGCACCGACAAAAAGACCCGCTTGGCGGGTCTTTTTGCATTTTCAGCGTGAGCGAAGGGCGTCGCATGCTTGAGGGCGACGCGCTTCGTGCGTAAGCTTGCGTTTTTCGGCCTTATGGCCTTATCTACGCGACGTTTTCCATGCACATCCATATCCTAGGCATTTGTGGCACTTTTATGGGCGGTATTGCCGCCATCGCCAAGCAGGCGGGGCACCGCGTCACCGGCTGCGACACCCATGTTTACCCGCCGATGAGCAGCCAGCTCGAAGCGATGGGCATAGAGCTTATCGAAGGTTTTGGCGCCGAGCAGATTGCGCTGGAGCCGGATATGTATGTGGTCGGGAATGTGGTGACGCGCGGCAAGCCCTTGATGGAAGAGATTCTCGATCGCGGCCTGCCGTATATTTCTGGTCCGCAGTGGCTGGCCGAGCATGTCTTGCAGGGGCGCTGGGTACTGGCGGTTGCCGGTACCCATGGCAAAACGACGACTAGCGCCATGCTGGCCTGGATACTGGAAGATGCGGGTCTGGCGCCGGGCTTTTTGATTGGTGGCATTCCGGAGAATTTTGGCATTTCGGCCCGCTTGCCGGGCGCGCCGCTGCAGGATCCGGCTAGCGAAAGCCCGTTTTTCGTGATCGAGGCCGACGAGTACGATACCGCGTTTTTCGATAAGCGTTCCAAGTTTGTCCATTACCGCCCGCGCACGGCCGTGCTGAACAATCTCGAGTTCGATCACGCTGATATTTTTGCCGACCTGCCGGCGATAGAGACCCAGTTCCATCACTTGGTACGTACCGTGCCGTCCAAAGGGCTGATCGTGGCCAATGGCCGCGAGGCGGCGCTGGAGCGGGTGCTGGCGCGCGGTTGCTGGACACCGGTCGAGCGTTTTGGCGGCGAGACGGACTGGCAAGTAGGCCATGTCGACAGTGACGGCAGTTTTGAAGTCAAGCTGGATGGCGTGTTGCAGGGCGTGGTGCACTGGGGTCTGTTAGGCGAACACAACCGGCTTAACGCCATCGCGGCGATTGCCGCTGCGCGTCATGCCGGGGTAACGGTCAAGCAGGGGATCGATGCCTTGTCGCGCTTTGTGAATGTGAAGCGGCGCATGGAAGTGAAGGGTGTGGTGCGCGGGGTGACCGTGTACGATGATTTTGCCCATCACCCGACGGCGATCGCGACCACGGTTGCCGGCCTGCGTGCCAAGGTCGGCAATGCGCGCATTCTGGCGGTGCTGGAGCCGCGCTCCAATACCATGAAGCTGGGTGCCATGAAGGACGCGCTGGCAGGCTCGCTGGGCGATGCCGATCTGGTGTATTGCTATGGTGCCAATCTGGGCTGGGATCCGGCGCAGGCTCTGGCGCCTCTGGGAGAGGCGGCGGCCAGTTTTGATGATCTGGATGCTTTGCTTGCCGCTGTCGTGAGCGACGCACGGGCGGGGGATCAGATCCTGGTGATGAGTAATGGCGGCTTTGGCGGCATACACGGCAAGCTTTTGGCCGCACTCGCTTAAAGCGTGCTGCGCGATGTAAAAAAGGAGGTCCCTTGCGGAGCCTCCTTTTTTCATATCAGCACTGTGCGCTGCCGTATATCGCTTACTTGATGAAGTCGAACAGGATGGCGGTCATCGCCAGCAGACCCATTACGACAACAAACACATTGCTGATCGCGCCGCGATGTTCTTTCATCGCCGGGATCTTGCTGATGGCGTACATAGGCATCAGGTACAGGATGGCGGCGATAATCGGGCCGCCCAGTGCTTCGATCATGCCCAGGATACTAGGGTTGATCACGGCAACCGCCCAGATGGTCAGTACCATGAATACCTGGATGAAGCGGTTGATCTTCTTGGTGTCCGGGGTTTTGCCGTGGCTGCGCATCTGCTTGACGATGATGCCGTTCATGCCTTCTGCCGCGCCCAGATAGTGGCCGAAGAAGGAGGAAACGATGGCAACGAAAGCAACCAGCGGGCCGAAGTAGGAAACAAAGCCGCTGTTATGTACGTTGGCAAGGTAGGACAGGATAGGCAGGTTCTGTGCCTTGGCATCCGCCAGCTGGGCCGGGGTCAGCGACAGCACGGAAGAGAACACGAACAGCATCACGAAACCGACCAACATGAAGGAGGTGTTGCGCAGGATCTGGTCGGCCTTTTTACGGGCATGCACACCGTATTCGCGGCGCTGGGCGACGGCGAACTGGGAAATGGCAGGCGAGTGGTTAAAGGCAAAGACCAGAACCGGGATCGTCAGCCATACGGTGCCCAAGGCATCGACAGCGGACGGCATCACCATCAGTGCATCCATTTTCCAGTCAGGAATCAGATACAGCGACATAAAGGCCAGAATGCCGACCAGCGGGTACACCAAAAACTGGGTCACCTTGAGCATCAGCTTTTCGCCGGCCAGCATGACCGACATCATGCCCATGATCAGCACGATGGACAGCAGAGCGCGCGGTGGCGATTCCATACCCAGCTGGTTGACGATAAAGCTGTCTACGGTGTTGGTGATGCCGACACCGTAGATCAGAACGATAGGGTAGATCGCGAAGAAGTAGAGCAGGGTAATGGCTTTACCCGCGCCTACGCCGAAGTGCTCTTCTACCACTTCGGTGATGTCGCTGCCTTCTTTGGCCGACGAGCAGACAAAGCGCGACAGACCGCGGTGGGCGAGGAAGGTCATCGGGCCGATCAAGAGCGCCATCAGGACCAGTGGCCAGAAACCGCCCATACCGGCGTTGATAGGCAGGAACAGAATGCCGGCACCGACCGCGGTGCCGAACAGGCTGAGCATCCAGGTCGTATCGCGGCTATTCCAGGCCGGGAAAGCAGGCAGAGCGGCTTTGGCATGCGAGCCGGACGGTTTGTTGTCCGGTGTAGCGACGGCTTCGTGAGTCATGTTTGATTATCCGTAATGCGTAAATGGTTGTTGCTATTGTTTGGCGATAAAGCCTGCGCTGGATGTCAGTATCACTTGCTACTGACAGTCAATGCTGTTTGCCCGCCTGCTTATTTAGGGTTTTATGCCCGTAATTAGAATTGTTTCTATTTATTAAGATCATTTTATTATCATTTATTTATTAAGATCAATAAAAAATGAGCACTCGCAAGCAATATGCGGGTGCTCATTTTATGTCGTATGGTTTTTATTTTGTTCGATTTACGACTTTGCTTGTTCGTTTGCGGCTATTTGTATGGTTTACTAGCGTTTGTCTGGAGGTTGCAGGTGAGGACGAGTTTATATTGTTCGGAAGTGAATGCTTGTTAACGTCGGGAAATTTGTTCGCGATGACGCCGAAAAATCCATTTTTCCCACAAAGGACGGGTGTTGTCGCTTAAGGCATCCTCGATGGAGGCCGTGATCGTATAGCCTTGCGGCCCTTCGCTCTGGCAGGCCAATACCGTGGCCGGCAGGAACAGCGTGAGAGCCGAGTCGGCATGCGGGCTTAACTGCAGCAGAAGGTTCGCGCCGGGGCTTTGGTCTTGCTCGCTATGCCAGGCCAGACTATTCAGGCCCAGGCGGCAGGGGTGCAAGGGGGCACTGTCCGGATGGCGGGAGAGCAGGGCGACTTCCAGTGCCAGATCCAGTTTGGCCTCCAGACGCTGCAGTTGCGGGTCGGCATCGCTGCGCTGCTCGGTTGGGGCGGCCAGAATACGCAGGGCCAGGCGGGTCTCGCGTGCCAGCTTGGCGTTATAGTGGCTGTGTGGCGCCAGAGCCAGCGGCAGTTCTGCATCGAACGACACCGTGTCCAGTTCGGGTAGTCTCACCGTTCATCCTTTGTATCAAATAGCCCGATAACGCCTTCCAGGCCGACATGATTGATGGCGATATCGGCTTGTGCCCGCACCACGGGTTTGGCATCAAAAGCGATACCGATGCCGGCCTCACCCAGCATCAGCAAATCATTGGCACCATCGCCAATGGCAATGACCTGCTCTGGCCGCAAGCCCAAGGCGGTGCGTTTTTCCATCAATAAACTGCGTTTGGCTGCCGCATCGACAATCTCGCCCTTGATGCGGCCGGTTAAACGGCCATCGCTAATTTCAAGCTCATTGGCGTAGGCATAGTCCAGCCCCAGTTCCGCCTTGAGCCGTTCGGTAAAAAAGGTAAAGCCACCGGAAACCAGCATAAAGCGCACATCATGTGTTTTGCAGGCGGCGAGCAGGGTGCGGGCCCCCCGGGTCAGTTTAAGGCGCTCATGGTAGACGCGCATAAGCGCAGCCTCTTCCAGACCCTCAAGCAAGGCCACGCGCTCGGTCAGTGACTGGGCAAAATCCATTTCGCCGCGCATCGAGCGCTCGGTGATGGCGGCGACCTGCGGCTTCAGACCCTGCATATCGGCAATTTCATCTATGCACTCTATGGTGATCAGCGTCGAGTCCATGTCCGACACCAATAAGCCGAAGTCGGAAAAGTGCTGGCCATCCTGCATGAGTGCAATGTCGACAGCCAGTGTCTGTGCCGCCGCCATCAGCGCGCTGCGCGCTGCGGGGGAGGCGGGTGACAGACGGGCGCGGGATGCGGACAGGCGCGCTATGTGCTGGGCCCCGGCAAGGCCGGCTAGCTGTTGCAAGGCTTGATCGTTTAGTTGAGGAGCCTGGACGATAAGGTGGTAGGACATGGTGCTCACACGAGTAGGTTTGTGTGCAGATTATGCCATGTGTAAATCGGGAGCAGGGTAAGGCATGCGTGAAAACAGCAGGAAGCGGCATGGGGCGAGAAGGCGCCATGCCGCGTTATCCGGCTTAGAACCTGTTCACGATCTGCTGCGCATCGGCGATACGGCGTTAAAAACAGCTTCGAAATGCTCATGTACCACCTGTACATTCCGCTTTCTCAGCCGTTTTCGCCTTGTCTCGCCCTCGCTCGCGAGATTGTGAATACGCTCTCAGGCGTGAAGCTGATCCAGCAGTTTCTTGGCGACGGCTTCGGAGGAGGCCGGGTTCTGACCGGTGATGAGCAGGCCGTCCTGCTGGGTAAAGACACCCCAGTCAGCGCCCTTGGCGTAGAGTGCGCCCTCATTGATCAGCGCATCTTCCAAGAGGAAGGGCACGATGTGGGTGAGGCCGACGGCTTCTTCTTCGCCATTGGTAAAGCCGGTCACATGACGCCCGGCGACGAGGGGGGTGCCATCGCTTTTCTTGGCATGTAGCAGTACGGCCGGTGCATGGCAGACGGCGGCAATCGGTTTGCCCTGACGGTCAAAGGATTGCAGCAGCAAGATGGAGGCTTCGTTATTGGTCAGATCCCATAAGGGGCCATGACCGCCCGGATAGAACACGGCATCGAAGTCGGCCGCCTCGATTTCCTTGAGGGTGAGGGTATGCGCCAGTTTGTCCTGCAGCACGGTGTCGGCATTGAAGCGCACCGTGGCCGGGGTCTGGAATTCGGGCAGGGCGCTTTTCGGATCTATCGGCGGCTGCAGCCCCAAGGGGGAGGCCAGCGTCACCTCGACGCCGGCATCGTGCAGCAGATAATAGGGCGCGGCAAACTCTTCAATCCAGAAGCCGGTGCGATGGCCGGTGTCACCCAGCTTGTCGTGGCTGGTCAGAACAAACAGAACGCGTTTCATCGTGCTCTCCTTCAAAGTGGGGGGCGTGTCAGCTTGCGTGCACGGTGTGACGCATTGATGACACGGTTGCTTAGAACCTGTTCACGATCTGCTGTACATCGGCGATACGGCGTTAAAAACAGCTTCGAAATGCTCATATACCACCTGTACATTCCGCTTTCTCAGCCGTTTTCGCCTTGTCTCGCCCTTGCTCGCGAGATCGTGAACACGCTCTTACAACGCAGGGTAGTCGGTATAGCCTTCGGCGCCACCACCGTAGAGCGTCGCCGGGTTCAGCGCATTCAGTTCGGCGCCAGCTTGCAGGCGTGCCGGCAGATCCGGGTTGGCGATAAAGCTGCGGCCAAAGGCGGCGGCATCGATATAGCCTTTCTCCAGCAAGGCTTCGGCCTTGTCTGCAGTGTAGCCACCGGCACCGATAATGCATCCTGCGTAGTGCGCGCGTAGCGTCTGGCGGAAGCTGTCCTGATAGGCCGGGCCGCCGGCCCAGTCCGGTTCGGAGATATGCAGGTAGGCGAGCTTGCGTTTGGCCAGTTCGTCCGCCAGATAAATCGCCATTTCTTCCTGATCGACATCGGATAGGCCATTGAATACCCCGAGCGGCGAGATGCGGATGCCAACGCGATCGGCAGACCATTCGGCGACGACGGCATCAACCACTTCCAGCAGGAGGCGGGCGCGGTTGGCAACACTGCCGCCATAGGCGTCGGTGCGGGTGTTGGCTTCAGGCGACAGAAACTGGTTGAGCAGATAGCCGTGGGCGCCATGGATTTCGACCAGATCGAAGTCGGCGCGGCGCGCATTGTCGGTGGCGCGGCGGTAGTCTTCCAGTAGGTCTTCTATTTCGGCGGTTTCCATGGCACGCGGGGTGGAGCAGGGCGCGCGTACCAGCTCTCCATTTTCATTGCGGATATTGGTATTGCTTTGAGCGGTGATGGCCGAAGGCGCCAGCGGTGCTTCACCGCCAGGCTGTACGCTGACGTGGGAAATCCGGCCGGTGTGCCATAGCTGGATGGCCATCAGGCCGCCTGCGGCATGCACCGCCTGATTGATGTCGCACCAAGCGGCAACCTGCGCTTCGCTATAAATGCCGGGCGCGCCGGCATAGCCTTTGGCGGTGGGCGAAATATGGGTGCCTTCGTTGATAATCAGGCCGGCACTGGCGCGCTGCACATAATAGTCGCGTGCCAGTGACGTTGGCAGATCGCCCGGCTCGGTGTTACGCAAGCGAGTCAAGGGGGCCATCAAAACGCGGTTTTTCAGGGTGACGGCACCCATAGTCAGCGGGGTGAACAGTTTGTCGAGTTGCATGCTTTTTTCCTTGATTAGACCGGTCGGCTAGTTGCTATGTGTGCCAGTACATCGAAAAATGGCTGGCAGTTTGGTTTAAGGGGGAATCTCTTAGGGTTCAGGCTGCAGGCGGTGTGCTGTTTCGGCTAGCAGGCGGCGTAACGGCGTGCTGTTGCGTGCCACCTTGCTGAGCAAAGCCATGCCCAGCCAGTTGGCGTAGAGCGATTCGGCCAGTTCTGCCGGCTGGGGGTGAGCGGCCAGAGATCCTTCTGCGATGCCAGCCTGAATGGCATGAGCCAGACGAGCGATGACCTGATCCATGCCGCGCTTGAGCACTTCACGCATGGGCTCGGACAGATCGGAAACTTCGGCTGACAGCTTGACCGCCAGGCAGGTATTGCTGTGGTCGTGGCTCTCGGCGCGTTCGACCCAGCGCGCAAAGTAGGCCAGCAGACGTTCGCGCTGGTTGCCGGGGGCGTTCTCGCCAAGGCCAAGCTGCAATTGATCGTCGTAATCGGTGAAGTAGCGGCTAAGCAGGGCGACGCCGAAGTCTTCTTTCGACTTGAAATAGTGGTAGAACGAGCCCTTGGGGACGCCGGCTTCGCGCAGCAGTTCGGATAAGCCGAGTGCGGTAAAGCCGCGGTGCTGGATCAGCATCTCGCCGGTATCAAGGATATGGGCCTGTGTGTCAGGGTAAAGCGGGTGTCTGGACATAAAACGCATCTTATTAGACCGGTCGTCTAATTGCAAGCGCCATAATCAGGCGTGACGTATATCGTATGGGCATTCTACAATAGCGGCCAATGATGAAACAGGCCGTGCCCTGTTGCTGCGGGGCAACGGTCTGAAGCCCAAACCATGGAGAAACCCGATGCGCCCTATCCGTCAGGATGATTTTATCCAGAGCATTGCCGACGCTTTCCAGTACATCTCGTATTACCACCCCAAGGACTTTATCGACGCGCTGTACGCCGCCTATCTGGCGGAAGAAAGCCCGGCCGCCAAAGACGCGATGGCACAGATTCTGGTCAACAGCCGCATGTGCGCCGAGGGCCATCGTCCTATCTGCCAGGATACCGGTATCGCTGTGGTCTTTCTGAAGGTCGGCATGAATGTGCGCTGGGACGCGACCCTGTCGGTGCAGGAGATGGTGAATGAGGGCGTGCGCCGTGCCTACCTCAACCCGGACAATAAACTGCGTGCTTCGGTGCTGCTTGACCCGGCGGGTAAGCGCAGCAACAGCAAGGATAATACCCCGGCCGTGGTGCACTACGAGATTGTCGAGGGCGATCACGTTGAGGTGATCTGCGCAGCTAAGGGCGGCGGCTCGGAGAACAAGTCCAAGTTCGTGGCACTGAATCCGTCCGACTCGCTGGTTGACTGGGTGCTCAAGACCATTCCGACCATGGGGGCCGGCTGGTGTCCGCCGGGCATCCTCGGCATCGGTATCGGCGGCACACCGGAAAAATCCATGCTGCTGGCCAAGGAAAGCCTGATGGGGCCGGTGGACATCCATCTGGTCAAGGAAAAAGCCGCCCGTGGCGAGATGCTGACCCGGGTAGAAGAGCTGCGTCTGGAGCTGCTGGAAAAAATCAATGCGCTGGGTATCGGCGCACAGGGCTTGGGCGGCTTGACCACGGTGCTGGATGTGAAAATCATGGATTACCCAACCCATGCCGCCTCCTTGCCGGTAGCGATGATCCCCAACTGCGCCGCCACGCGCCATGTGCATTTCCATCTCGATGGCAGCGGTCCTGCCGTGCTGGAAGCGCCCAAACTGGAAGACTGGCCGGATATTCCGTATGACAACGCCGCTGGCCGCCGCGTCAATCTGGATACCGTCACCCGCGAGGAAGTGGCCAGCTGGAAGCCGGGTGAAGTGCTGCTTTTGAACGGCAAGATGCTGACCGGCCGCGATGCCGCGCATAAGCGCATCGTCGATATGCTGAACAAGGGCGAGAGACTGCCGGTGGATCTGGCTGGCCGCTTTATTTATTACGTGGGCCCGGTTGATCCGGTCGGTGACGAAGTCGTTGGCCCGGCCGGCCCGACGACCGCGACCCGTATGGACAAGTTTACCGAGCAGGTGCTGGCTGAAACCGGCCTCTTGGGCATGATAGGCAAGGCCGAGCGCGGCCCGGCAGC
This sequence comes from Craterilacuibacter sp. RT1T, assembly GCF_023502145.1. GTDB lineage: Bacteria > Pseudomonadota > Gammaproteobacteria > Burkholderiales > Chromobacteriaceae > Craterilacuibacter. Next base: position 240,757 of record NZ_JAMFLI010000001.1, read on the forward strand.
GATAGAGGCGATCAAGAAGCATCAGTCGGTGTATCTGATGGCGGTGGGCGGTTCGGCCTATCTGGTGTCCAAGGCGATCAAGGCTTCGCATGTGGTCGGCTTTGCCGATCTGGGCATGGAGGCGATTTACGAGTTCGAGGTGAAAGACATGCCGGTGACAGTGGCCGTCGATAGCCAGGGCACGTCGGTGCACGCAACCGGCCCGGCAGAGTGGCGCGTCAAGATCGGCAACAAGATTCCGCTCAAGACGGCCTGATCTAAGGGTGAAATAGAAAAAGCCGGAATGCGTTCCGGCTTTTTTGCGTAGTGTCCTGCCCAAGGCAGACCCTTACTTCAGCAGATTGCCCACCCGTGCGGTAATCAGGTCGACGGCCGGGTCGTTGACGCCATGCGGCAGAATGACGTCGGCGAAGCGTTTGGTCGGTTCGACAAACTGGTTGTGCATCGGGCGTACCGTGCCCAGATATTGTTCGATCACGCTGGCCATGGTGCGGCCACGCTCGGCAATATCGCGCTCCAGGCGGCGGATAAAACGTACATCGCCGTCGGTGTCGACAAAGATCTTCAGCGACATCAGGTCGCGTAGCGCCTGATCGTACAGGGCAAAAATACCTTCGATTACGATGACCGGCGCGCTGACCACGGTCTCGGTCTGCGGGGCACGGGTATGGTTGGCAAAATCGTAGATCGGCATCTCGATGGGGACGCCGTTTTTCAGCGCATCGATGTGTTCGATCAATAGCGGCCAGTCAAAGGCGTGCGGATGGTCGTAGTTGGTGTGCAGACGCTGTTCCATCGTCAGATGGCTCTGGTCGCGATAGTAGTTGTCCTGAATGATGACGGCTGCCTTGTCGCTGCCTATGGTTTCAACGACTTTGCGGGTGACGGTGGTCTTGCCGCTACCGCTGCCACCGGCCACGCCGATGATAAAGGGTGTACTCATAATGCTGCTCCCGAATAAGCGCGACAGTTTAGCAAACTCTAATGAATGGCGCGCCGTCCCCTGGCGGAAAAATCAACTATCCTTGCCATCCTGCTCGGCCCTGGCTTCGGCGATCCATTGCTGCATGGCCGGTAGCGCCCGGATATGGTCGGCGTAAGCCTGAGCCAGCGGAGGCAGACTTACACCATAGCTGGCAAAGCGCAGCGCTACCGGCGCATACATCGCGTCGGCGATGGTGAAGCCGCCAAACAGGAAGGGACCGCCATCCTGATGGTCATGGCGCAGCGATTGCCAGATTTCACTGATACGCTTTATATCGGCCTGGGTGGCCTCATCAAAGCTCAGGCCACTATATTGCGCGACCACATTCAGCGGCAGGTTCTGGCGTAGCGCGCTAAAGCCCGAATGCATCTCGGCGGCAATGGCACGCGCGGTGGCGCGGTCGGCGGCTTCGCGCGGCCAGAGGCCGGCAGCAGGAAAACACTCGGCCAGATACTCGCAAATAGCCAGCGAATCCCAGATGCACAACTGGTGGTCGAGCAGTGCCGGCACCTTGCCGCTGGGGCTGAACTTCAGGATGTGCGCGTGTGTGTCCGGCTGGTACAGGCGCAACGGAATTTCTTCGAACGGTTCGGCCAGCATTTTGAGAACCAGCCACGGACGCAGTGACCAGGAGGAGAAATTCTTGTCGGCGATAACCAGTCTGAACATGGCGGAGGCTCCTGTGGGCAAATAATGCATTCTAGATGAAAAAACACCCCGTGCAGAACGGGGTGTCAATCAAAATTCGCTTGCTGCCGGCCTTACTCGGCCTCGTCTATCCAGGCTTGCTGAATCGCTTCCAGTACTTTTTCGCCGCCACGGCTGTGGTCGTCGTCAAAGTCGGGCAGGGCGACCACCCAGTTGTGCAAGTCAGTAAAGCGCAGGGCTTTCGGATCGACATCGGGATGGGTGTCGTACAGCTCGGCAGCGATGTCGTGAATGTCAGACCATTTCATGGCGCTCTCCAGTGTCGTAGGCTCAGTGGTGTTCGCGGGCGTGGTTGATGGTGTAGCGCGGGATCTCGACCACCAGATCCTGTCCGTCGACCAGTGCCTGGCAGGACAGGCGCGACTGCGCTTCCAGCCCCCAGGCCTTGTCCAGCATGTCTTCTTCCAGCTCGTCGGCTTCGTTCAGCGATTCGCCGCCTTCGCGCACGATGACATGGCAGGTGGTGCAGGCACATGATTTTTCACAGGCGTGCTCGATCTCGATATCGTGGGCCAACAGGGCATCGCAGATGCTGGTGCCGTTGGCGACATCGTCCAGTACGGCGCCATCCGGGCACAGGTCGGCGTTGGGGAGCACGATAATACGGGGCATGACAGTCAGTCCTTAGAGTTCTGCAATATTGTGGCCTTTAAGCGCGCGGCGGATATTGCGATCCATGCGGCGTGAGGCAAAGGTATCGGTCGCGCGGTTCAGCGCGGCGGTGGCTTCGTTGATAGCGCGGGTATGGCTCTGGGTTATTGCACTGTCTACCGCATTCAGGCAGGTATCGACCTGTGCGCGCTCTGTGTCGTCCAGCAAGTCGCCATCGCTTTGCAGCGCAGTGCGGGTGACATCCATCAGGCTTTGGGCATCGACGATGGCCTCACGCAGTTTGCGTGCCTGGATATCATCCTGCACATGGTCCATGGACTCGGTCAGCATGCGGCTGATATCGTCATCCGACAGGCCATAAGACGGCTTGATGGTGATGCTGGCCTCCACGCCCGAGGTGAGTTCACGGGCGAACACCGACAGCAGGCCATCGGCGTCGATCTGGAAGCTGATGCGGATGCGGGCGGCACCGGCCACCATGGGCGGAATGCCGGTCAGTACAAAGCGGCCCAGCGAGCGGCAATCCGCCACCAGTTCGCGCTCGCCCTGCAGCACATGAATGCTCATGGCCGTCTGGCCATCTTTGAAGGTGGTGAACTCCTGCGCCCGGGCGACCGGCAAGGTGGTATTGCGCGGGATGATTTTCTCGGTCAGCCCGCCCATGGTTTCGATGCCCAGCGACAGCGGATTCACATCCAGCAGCAGCCAGTCGTCCCCCTGCTTATTGCCCGCCAGCACATTGGCCTGAATGGCGGCGCCCAGCGCAACCACCTTGTCCGGGTCGAGGTTGGTCAGTGGCGGCTGGCCGAAGAACTGGCCGACGGCCTGCTGGATGGCCGGCATGCGTGTGGCGCCGCCCACCATGACCACGCCGGCAATATCGGCCGCCGCGATGCGTGCGTCCCGCAGTGCCTTGCGCATGGGGAGTAGTGTCTTGTCGATCAGGGTGCGGGTGATGCTGTGAAAGGTGTCCTGCAGCAGCACAAGGTCCAGCGCCTGGCCATCGGACAGAATGGCGGTAATGCGGGCATCGCTGTGTTCGCTCAGGTGTTCCTTGGCTTCGCGTGCGCGGGTCAGCAGCAAGCGGGTATCCTGGGCATTCAGGCCGGACAGGCCGGCTTCGGCCAGTATCCAGCAATAGATGCGGTGGTCGAAGTCATCCCCGCCCAAGGCGGCATCGCCGCTGGTGGACAGCACTTCGAATACGCCACGGGTCAGCTTGAGAATGGATACGTCCAGCGTGCCGCCACCCAGATCATAGACGGCGTAAGTGCCTTCGGAAGCGTTGTCCAGCCCATAGGCGATCGCCGCCGCCGTGGGTTCGTTCAACAGGCGCAAGACATGCAGGCCGGCCAGGCGAGCGGCGTCCTTGGTGGCCTGACGCTGCGCATCATCGAAATAAGCCGGGACGGTGATGACGGCCCCGGTCAGCTCGCCGCCCAGGCTCGCTTCTGCGCGCAGGCGCAGGGTCTTGAGAATTTCGGCCGAGACTTCGACCGGGCTTTTGGCGCCGCTATGGGTCTGGATCTGCAACATGCCCGGCGTATCGATAAAGCGGTAGGGCAGGGACGCCGCTTCGGCGATATCGGACAGGCTGCGCCCCATAAAGCGTTTGGTCGAAACGATGGTGTTATGCGGGTCGCGGCTTTGCTCGGCTTGTGCCTCGATGCCGACTACGCTCTGGCCGTCGCTCAGATAGCGCACGACCGAGGGCAGCAGACTGCGGCCGTGGGCATCGGGCAGGACGGTTGCCGTGCCGCTGCGTACGGTAGCGACCAGGGAGTTGGTGGTGCCAAGGTCGATGCCGACGGCGAGGCGATGCTGATGAGGTGCTGCTGACAGGCCGGGTTCGGCTATTTGCAATAGGGCCATGGCGTCTTCGGGTCTTTGTCGTGCGAGCGTAAACCCGCGTTTCTAGTACAGCAGCGCTTCGATGGCGTCGCCGGTGTCCTGCTCGATTTTTTCCAGGAAGCGCAATTTTCGCACTAAAACCGCTGCGCCTTCCAGATCGTGTTCGTTGTCTATGCCTTGTGTCAGTGCCGTTTCCAGTTCGCGCATATCGCTCTGAATCTCGCGCGACAACTTTTCCAGTGCCTCGATATCGCTGTCAGCCTTGGCATCGGCCAGTGCCTCATGCCACTCCATCTGCAACATCAGAAAGTCGGCCGGCATGCTGGTGTTGGTTTCTTCCTGCGTATCCACGCCGGCGAGCGACAGCAGATAGCGTGCGCGCGAAATCGGCTTTTTCAGCGTCTGATAGGCTTCATTGACGCGGGTCGCCACCATCAGTGCGCGGCGCCGCTCCGCGTCCGGCGCGCTGGCAAAGCGGTCCGGGTGCACTTCGGCGGCGATGGTGCGCCAGTTGCGCTCAAGCAAGGCCAGATCCAGCGCGAAGCGCTGCGGCAGGGCGAACAGCGCAAAGTAGTCCTGGGTAAAGTCGGAATTCATGGCAGTCCTGCAGGGCGCGAGCCCCGTTTATGGGTGTATCCGGCCGTGGCCGGATACACTGTCAGACATTAAAGCTTTCGCCGCAGCCGCACTCGTTCTTGACGTTGGGGTTGTTGAACTTGAAGCCTTCGTTCAGCCCTTCCTTGGCAAAATCAAGCTCGGTGCCATCCAGATAGGCCAGACTCTTGGCATCGGTAAACACGGTCACGCCATCGTTCTCGAAGGTGATGTCGTCTTCGCTGGGTACATCGACAAATTCGAGTTTGTAAGCCATGCCCGAGCAGCCGGAGGTCTTGACACCCAGACGGATGCCCAGACCCTTGCCGCGTTTGGCAATGAAGTTGCGGATATGATCAGCAGCGGCTTGAGTCAGGGTAATCGCCATGATGTCTCCTTATTGACCGTGTTTTTGCTTGTAGTCGCTGACGGCCGCCTTGATGGCGTCTTCGGCGAGTATCGAGCAGTGGATCTTGACCGGTGGCAGGGCCAGTTCTTCGGCGATTTCAGTATTTTTGATGGCCATCGCCTGATCCAGCGTCTTGCCCTTGACCCATTCGGTCACGAGCGAGGACGAGGCAATGGCAGAGCCGCAGCCATAGGTCTTGAATTTGGCATCTTCGATCACGCCATCGGCGCCGACCTTGATTTGCAGCTTCATCACGTCGCCGCAAGCCGGTGCACCGACCATGCCGGTGCCGACCGTGTCGTCGCCTTTTTCAAAGGCGCCGACATTGCGCGGGTTTTCATAGTGGTCGAGGACTTTTTCGCTATAAGCCATGGTATTTCTCCTTGTTGCCGGTTCGGGCCGCTATTTGCCGGCCCGTGTCCGTCGATGTCAGTGTGCAGCCCACTGGACGGTATTCAGATCCACCCCGTCCTTGAACATTTCCCACAGCGGGGACAATTCGCGCAGTTTGCCGATTTTCTCTTTGAGCAGCTTGATGGCGTAGTCGATTTCTTCTTCGGTGGTAAAGCGGCCGATGGTGAAGCGGATGGAGCTGTGCGCCATCTCGTCATTGCGTCCCAGTGCGCGCAGCACATAGGAAGGCTCGAGCGAAGCCGAGGTACAGGCCGAGCCGGAGGATACGGCCAGATCCTTGATCGCCATAATCAGGCTTTCGCCTTCGACAAAATTGAAGCTGACATTGAGGTTGTGCGGCACACGCTGTTCGACGTCGCCGTTGATATACACCTCTTCCATATCCTGAATGCCGTGCCACAGACGGTCGCGCAGCATACGGATGCGTTCGTTTTCGGCGTGCATGTCCATGCGGGCAATGCGGAAAGCCTCGCCCATGCCGGCGATCTGGTGTGTGGCCAGGGTGCCGGAGCGGAAGCCACGCTCATGGCCGCCGCCGTGCATCTGCGCTTCCAGACGGACGCGCGGTTTGCGGCGGATATACAGGGCGCCGATGCCTTTAGGCCCATACGTTTTGTGCGCCGAGAAGCTCATCAGGTCGACCTTGAGTTTGTCCAGATCGATATCAACCTTGCCGGTGGCTTGCGCCGCATCGACATGGAACAGGATGCCTTTTTCACGGCACAACTCGCCAATGGCGGGGATGTCCTGAATGACGCCGATTTCGTTATTGACGAACATGACCGACACCAAAATGGTGTCCGGACGGATCGCGGCTTTGAGAGCCTCCAGATCGATCAGACCATTTTCCAGCACATTGAGGTAAGTGACCTCAAAGCCCTGACGCTCCAGCTCGCGCATGGTGTCAAGAATGGCCTTGTGTTCGGTCTTGACCGTAATCAGGTGTTTGCCCTTGGTTTTGTAAAACTGGGCCGCGCCCTTGAGGGCCAGATTGTTGGACTCGGTTGCGCCCGAGGTCCAGACGATTTCCTTGGCGTCACAACCCACCAGCTTGGCCACTTCGACCCGTGCGTTCTCTACCGCCGCTTCAGCCTCCCAGCCAAAAGGATGGCTGCGCGAAGCGGGGTTGCCGAATTTTTCGGTCAGGTAGGGAATCATCACCTCGGCCACACGCGGGTCTATCGGCGTGGTGGCGGAGTAGTCGAGGTAAATGGGAAGCTTGAGCTGGCTCATGTTTGAATTCTCCGAATGGGTGCCGGCGCTTAAAGGGCGCTGGTTGTGGCCTCGGCATGCGCCCTGTGCTTTGGCGACTCGCGTTGGTCCTGCATTACATTGACTTCTTTGGCGCGCTGCTTGTCGACCAGACTGCCCAGGCTGATTTTGGACAGGTAGTCGTATAAGGTGGCGTTCAGTTCGGTCCATAAGTCGTGCGTCATGCAGCGCTGGCTGCCACGACAATTTTCCTTGCCGCCACACTGGGTGGCATCGACCGGCTCATCCACGGCCGCGATGATTTGGGAGACTGAAATACTCTCAGCCTCACGAGCCAGTGTGTAGCCGCCGCCCGGTCCGCGCGTGCTTTCAACCAGCTCAGAGCGCCTGAGCTTGCCGAATAATTGTTCCAGATACGACAGGGAAATGCCTTGGCGCTCGCTGATGCCGGCCAGCGTGACCGGCCCGCCGGCTTCGCGCATGGCGAGATCGAGCATGGCGGTGACGGCGAAGCGTCCTTTGGTAGTCAGGCGCATGGTGTGGTGTTCTCCCTGTCTTTGCTGCTTTTATATAGTTTCGCAATCCCAAGCGGATTATGCCAATACCCGAGTGTTTTGGTCAAGTATTGACTGCGAAAGTTTTTATGCGCGCTGTATAAGGCAGGGGAAGACTGGAAACCCGATAATTTTACTAGGAATAATGCTGTTCCGGGAGGGTTTTATTGCTGTTTATTGCAAGGCGTGGTGTATTATCGCTCAGATAATACTTGTGTATAACATTGATAACGGCAGGCGTTGTTGTGCCGGCCATGGAGCTTTTTGCATGAACAAGGTTGTGATCAGCGGGACCGGTCTGTTTACGCCGCCCAATGCCGTCAGTAATGAGCAGCTAGTGGCCGCATTCAATGCCTATGTACAGGCTTTTAATGCTGAAAATCAGGCCGCGATTGCCGAGGGCCGCGTGGCGGCATTGGCCGAGTCTAGTGCCGAGTTCATTATCAAGGCGTCCGGCATTCACCAGCGCTATCTGATGGATGCAAACGGGGTACTCGATCCTGCGCGTATGACGCCCCATTTGCCCGAGCGCAGCAATGACGAGCTGTCCATCCAGGCCGAAATGGCGGTGGCTGCCGCGCGCGAAGCACTGGCGAATGCCGGGAAAACGGCTGCCGATATCGATATGGTGATTGTGGCCTGCTCCAATATGCAGCGTGCTTACCCGGCCATGGCGGTCGAGGTGCAACAGGCTTTGGGGATAGCCGGCTACGGTTATGATATGAATGTGGCTTGCTCGTCGGCGACGTTCGGCATTCAGGCGGCCGTCAATGCGATCTCGGCCGGCGCTGCGCGCGCGGTCTTGATGGTGAATCCGGAAATCTGTTCGGCCCACCTGAATTTCCGCGATCGTGACAGCCATTTCATCTTTGGTGACGCAGCCACCGCCGTGGTGCTGGAGCGTGCCGATCTGGCCACTTCAGCCCAGCGCTTCGAGATTCTGGGCTGCAAACTGGCGACCCAGTTCTCCAATAATATCCGCAATAATGCCGGTTTCCTGAACCGCTGCGACGAGGCCGGCATTGGTGCGCCGGACAAGCTGTTTGTGCAGCAGGGACGCAAGGTATTCAAGGAAGTGTGCCCTATGGTGGGGGAGCATATTGTGTCTCATCTGGCGAACCTTGCGATCGCGCCGGAATCGGTGCGCCGTTTCTGGCTGCATCAGGCCAATCTGGCGATGAATCAGCTGATCTCGCGCCGCGTCCTCGGCCGCGAGGCCACACTGGACGAAGCGCCGGTGATTCTGGACCGCTATGCCAACACCAGTTCGGCCGGCTCGGTGATCGCTTTTCACCTTTACCACGCCGATATGGCGGCAGGTGAGGTTGGCGTATTGTCTTCCTTTGGTGCCGGCTACTCGGTGGGCAGTGTGGTGCTGCGTAAAATCTGACTCATCAAAAGTATACAAAATACATTTGGCGCGAAGTATTTTGTTGCAAATGACATCATTGTTGCTTAGTGTTCTTCTCTATGTGCCCGGCGTATGCGCCGGGTACTTTCCACACACGGGAATCATGAGGAGAAACCATGAAGACAATGACACGTGTTTTGCTCGCTGCCGGCCTGATCGCCGGTGCCCAGTTGGCCCATGCTGCAGGTGGCACGCTGATCTACTGCTCTGAAGCCAGTCCTGAAGGCTTTGATAATGCCCAATATACCGGTGGCAACAGCTTTGATGCTTCCGGTCATCCGCTGTACAACCGTCTGGTCGAATTCGAACAAGGCTCGACCAAACTGCAGCCAGGTCTGGCGGAAAGCTGGACCGTATCCCCTGACGGCAAGGTCTATACCTTCAAGCTCAGAAAAGGCGTCAAATTCCACACCACCGAAAACTTCAAGCCGACACGCGACTTTAACGCCGACGATGTGGTGCTGAGTTTTGACCGCATGGTCAACAAGAACAACGCCTTCCGTAAAGCCTATCCGGTCGAGTTCCCGTACGCCTCCGATACCGGTCTGGACGCCAATATTGTTTCGGTCGAAAAGGTGGATCCAAACACGGTGCGCTTCACGCTAAAAGAACCGGATGCCGATTTGCTGGCCAAGATCGCCATGCCGTTCGCGTCGGTGTTGTCTGCCGAGTATGTGGGCCAGTTGATGGCAGCGGGCAAGGCCGGCGACATCAACCAGAAGCCGGTCGGTACCGGTCCGTTCGTGCTTAAGCGTTACCAGAAAGACGCACAGATCCGCTACGCCGCCAATAAGGATTACTGGAAGAAGGGCGCGGTCAAAATCGACAATCTGGTCTACGCCATCACCACCGACCCATCGGTGCGCTACCAGAAGATGAAGGCCGGCGAGTGCCAGATCATGTCTTATCCCAAGCCGACCGACCTTGCCGGTATGAAGGCGGACCCCAAGCTCAAAATGACGAGTTCGCAGGGCTTTAATATCGGCTATCTGTCGTACAACGTAGAAAAGCCGCAATTGAAGAATCCGGCGGTGCGCAAGGCGCTGGATATGGCGATCAACCGCAAGGCCATTATTGATGCCGTGTATCAGGGCCAGGGCATTGAGGCATCCAATCCGATTCCGCCGACCTTGTGGTCGTATAACAAGTCGCTGAAAAATCCGGCATTTGACCCGGCCAAAGCCAAGGCAGAATTGGCCAAGGCCGGCTACCCCAATGGTTTCGAGATCACCTTGTGGGCGATGCCGGTGCAGCGCCCATACAATCCGAATGCCAAGCTGATGGCCGAGATGATTCAGGCCGACTGGGCCAAGATTGGCGTCAAGGCCAAGATCCAAAGTTACGAGTGGGGTGAGTACCTCAAGCGCATGAAGAACGGCGAGCACGATACCGGCCTGATTGGCTGGACCGGTGACTACGCCTCGCCTGACAACTTCCTCGGCGTGCTGCTGACTTGCGAAGCGGTAGGTGGCTCCAACTATGCACGCTATTGCAGCAAGGAGTTCGATCAGCTGGTACTGGCGGCGCGCAAGTCGACCAATCTGGCCGAGCGCACCAAGCTGTATGCCAAGGCACAGGAAGTGTTCAAGCGTGACATGCCGTGGTCGACCATTGCCCATTCGACCGTCAACCAGCCTATGCGCAAGGAAGTGAACGGCTTCAAGATCAGTCCGTTCGGTGACTACACCTTCCAGAATGTCAGCGTGAAGTAAGTCTGCTGCGAGGGCGCGAGCGCCCTTGAACTGCCCAGCCCCCTGCATGATTTGCCGGGGGCTGTTTTGTTAGAACAGCAATCATTCGTAATCGTTATATTGATAATAATCAGTTGCTTATCTTTTATGGCATTAAATTGCGAGGTTTTAATTCCTAATGGCATATTTTTGATATTATTCTGCGGCAACCACTTGTCAATCTCATTGTAATTAAATAATGTATTTTGAATGCAGCGTGCGTAATCAGACTGCAGCCATCCTATCCAAAAGAGAAGTGGAATTGATCATGAAAAAAACCAGGAAATTACTGATCGCTGCCGGCTTGCTGGCCAGCGCCGCAGCCAGCCAGGCGGCGGGAACACTGATTTATTGCTCGGAAAGTAGTCCGAGTGGTTTTGATCCGGCACAGTATCTGTCGGGCGCCGATTTCGATGCCTCGGCCGAAACCGTTTTCAACCGTCTGGTCGAATTCGAGCGCGGCGGTACCAAGGTGATTCCGGGTCTGGCCGAGTCGTGGACTATTTCCCCGGATAACAAGGTCTACACTTTCAAGCTGCGTCGTGGCGTGAAGTTCCACAGCAACGACAGCTTCAAGCCAGCGCGCGACTTTAACGCTGACGATGTGCTGTTTACTTTCCAGCGCATGCTCGACAAGAACCATCCTTTCCGCAAGGCCTACCCGACCGAATTCCCTTATTTCACCGATATGGGCTTGGACGGCAATATCAGCAAAGTCGAGAAGGTCGACCCGCAGACCGTACGTTTTACGCTGAAGAGTGTTGATGCGGCTTTCATCCAGAACCTGGCGATGAGCTTTGCGTCTATCCAGTCTGCCGAATACGCTGACCAGTTGTTGAAATCGGGCAAGGCATCGGATCTTAATCAGAAACCGATCGGTACCGGTCCTTTCGTATTCCGCCGCTATCAGAAGGATGCACAGATCCGTTACAGCGGCAACAAGCAATACTGGAAGCCGGCCGATGTCAAGCTGGACAATCTGGTGTTCGCCATCGTGACCGACCCGTCGGTGCGTGCCCAGAAGCTTAAAAAAGGCGAGTGCCAAGTGACGGTTTATCCGCGTCCGGCCGATTTGCCATCGATCAAGGCCGACCCGAAAATCGCCGTTATTTCCAAGCCGGGCTTTAACCTGGGCTATGTGGCTTACAACGTGAAAAAGCCGCAACTGGCCAAGCTGGAAGTACGCCAGGCGCTGGATATGGCGATCAACAAGAATGCGATCCTGACGGCGGTTTATCAGGGGGCCGGGCAAAAGGCCGATAACGCATTGCCACCGACCCAGTGGTCTTACAACAAGGCCATCAAGTCCAGCGCCTATGATCCGGCCAAGGCCAAGGCTTTGCTCGCCAAAGCAGGCTACCCGAATGGTTTCGAGATGACCTTGTGGGCGATGCCGGTACAGCGTCCGTATAACCCCAACGCCAAACTGATGGCGGAGATGATGCAGGCGGACTACGCCAAAATCGGCGTCAAGGCCAAGATCGTCACTTATGAGTGGGGCGAGTATATGAAGCGCGCCATGAAGGGCGAACATGACGCCATCCTGATCGGCTGGACCGGAGACAATGGGGATCCGGATAACTGGATGAACAATCTGTATGGTTGCGATTCGGTGTCCGGTAGCAATTACTCCAAGTGGTGCTACAAGCCGTTTGACGATTTGGTACAAAAGGCCAAGGTCACCACCAATGTCGCCGAGCGCAGCAAGCTGTACGCCAAGGCACAGGAGATTCTCAAGTCGCAAGTGCCGATCACGCCGATTGCCCACTCGACGATCAATCAGCCGGTACGCAAGAATGTAGAAAACTTCAAGGTCAGCCCGTTTGGCCTGAATGCGTTCTATGGCGTGGGTGTGAAGTAATCATCGCGTTTAAATCCCTGCCGGCAGTCGCGGCAGGGCGCAGCCTGAGGGATGGCGCCTGTTAAGAGCAACACCTTCAGGCTGCGGTTTTATGGCCAGCTTCATCGGGTCATTTTAAAGTGCCGGGGCTTAGGCTCTGGCGTTGGGGGCTGACAACGATGCCGGTATGCCGGACATCGGGAGTGGAAAAACGATGTTTACCTTCATTTTGCGCCGTCTGGGTCTGTTGATTCCGACCTTTTTCGGCATTACCTTGCTGACCTTCGGACTGATACGCATGATTCCCGGCGATCCGGTCGAGGTCATGATGGGCGAGCGTTCGCTCGACCCGCAGATGCACGCCGAGGCGCTGCACCGTCTGGGGCTGGATAAACCTTTGTATGCCCAGTATTTCGACTACCTGGCCAATCTGTTTCAGGGCAATCTGGGCGAGTCGCTGGTCACGCGCGAAAGCGTCTGGACCGAATTCACCACCTTATTCCCCGCCACGCTGGAGTTGGCCCTGTGCGCCATGCTGTTTGCCTGTGTGTTAGGCCTGCTGGCCGGCGTACTGGCTGCGATCAAGCGCGGTTCGCTATTCGATCATGGCGTGATGGGGCTGGCGCTGACCGGTTTTTCCATGCCGATTTTCTGGTGGGGCCTGGTGCTGATCATGTTCTTCTCGGTGACGCTTGGCTGGACGCCGGTGTCGGGCCGTCTGGATCTGATGTTCGACATTCCGCCGGACACCGGCTTTATGCTGATCGATGCCTGGCGCGCCGAGGCGGCCGACCCCGAGTACAACGCCGGTGCCTTTAAAGATGCGCTGATGCATCTGATTCTGCCATCCATCGTGCTGGGCACCATCCCGCTGGCGGTCATTGCTCGCATGACGCGTTCGTCGATGCTGGAAGTGATGCAGGAAGACTATGTCCGCACCGCGCGCGCCAAGGGCTTGTCGCCGGCACGGGTGATTTTTGTTCATACCCTCAGAAATGCGCTGATTCCGGTCCTGACCGTGATGGGCCTGCAGGTGGGGGTGTTGATGGGCGGGGCGGTGCTGACCGAGACCATTTTCTCCTGGCCGGGGATAGGCAAGTGGCTGATTGACGCCATCGGTCGCCGTGATTACCCCATTGTGCAGAACGGCATCCTGATCGTTGCCACACTGGTGATCCTGACCAACTTTGTCGTCGACATTCTGTACGGTATCGCCAACCCGCGCATCCGTCATGCCAAGTAAGGAAGCTGCCATGAGCCAAAACAACAGCACCATCCTGCCGGCCGCCGACGAGCCGGTACAGCACTACCCCAGTCCTTTGCGCGAGTTCTGGCAGGGCTTTTCCTTTAACAAGGGCGCCGTTGCCGGTCTCGCTTTTATGGTGGTGGTTTTTTTGGCCGCCATTTTTGCGCCATGGGTCGCACCTTATAGCCCGATCGAGCAATTCCGCGACCATCTGTTGACCCCGCCGGCCTGGAGCGAGGGCGGCAGCATGGCTTATCTGTTTGGCACCGACGAGTTGGGACGCGACATTCTGTCGCGACTGGTCTACGGCGCGCGCATGTCGCTGTTTATCGGTGTGGTATCGGTGCTGGCATCCTTGGTTCCCGGTGTGATTCTGGGCCTGGTGGCGGCCTTTTCTCCCAAGGTGCTGGGGCCGGCCATTATGCGGCTGATGGATGTGATGATGGCGCTGCCTGCCTTGCTGCTGGCGGTGGCCATTGTTGCCATTCTGGGACCCGGTCTGATCAACACCATTATTGCCATCGCGGTGGTGGCATTGCCCGGCTATGTGCGCCTGACCCGCGCCTCGGCCTTGACCGAACTTAACCGCGACTATGTGACCGCCAGCCGTGTGGCCGGCGCCGGCAAGCTGCGCCTGATGTTTGTCACGGTTTTGCCCAACTGCATGGCACCTTTGATCGTGCATGCGACCATGAGTTTTTCTTCGGCCATTCTCGAAGCTGCGGCACTGGGCTTCTTGGGTCTGGGGGTGCAGCCGCCGACACCGGAGTGGGGCACCATGCTCGCCTCCGCGCGCGATTACATCGAACGCGCGTGGTGGGTGGTGACCATGCCGGGCCTGACCATTTTGTTCTCGGTGCTGGCGATCAACCTGATGGGGGACGGGCTGCGTGACGCGCTTGACCCTAAACTCAAACGTGCAGCCTAAGGAGAGCGTGATGAGTCTGTTGGAAATCAAGAACCTCTCTGTGCAGTTTGGCAGCAAGGACAAGCCGTTTAATGCGGTCGAAGGGCTGGATCTGTCGGTTGCCGCCGGCGAAATTGTCGGTATCGTCGGCGAGTCCGGTTCGGGCAAGTCGGTGACCATGATGGCGATGATGGGCCTGCTCGAAGGGCAGGGCCGCATCGTGGCCGACACGCTGCGCTTTGACGGCAAGGACCTGCTCACCATCAGTGCGCGCGAGCGCCGCAAGATTGTAGGCAAGGATATTGCCATGATCTTTCAGGACCCGATGACGTCGCTGAACCCCAGCTATACCGTCGGCTACCAGATTATGGAAGTCCTGAAAGTGCACCAGGGTTTGCGCGGTGCGGCGCTTAAGGCGCGCGCGCTGGAGCTGATGGAAATGGTGGAAATTCCGGCGGCGGCCTCGCGGCTGGATGCCTACCCGCACCAACTCTCCGGCGGGATGAGCCAGCGTGTGGTCATCGCGATGGCGATCGCGTGCAAGCCCAAGCTGTTGATTGCCGACGAGCCGACTACGGCACTGGATGTGACCATTCAGGCGCAGATCATGGAGCTGCTGGTGTCTTTGCAGCAAAGCCAGAATATGGCGCTGATCATGATTACCCATGATCTGGCGGTGATTGCCGAGGTCGCGCACCGCGTAGCGGTGATGTATGCCGGGCAAGTGGCCGAACTGGGGCAAGTACCGGGCATCTTCCGTACGCCGGTGCACCCTTATACCGAGGCTTTGCTCGCCTCCATTCCCGAGCACAGCCAGGGCGCGGCGCGCCTGAATACTTTGCCCGGCATTGTGCCGGGGCAGTATGACCGCCCAAGTGGTTGCCTGTTGTCGCCGCGTTGTCCGTATGTTGCCGAGCGCTGCCGTAGCGAGCGCCCGGGTCTGACTGCGATCGACAACAGCGTGGTGCGCTGTCACTTCCCCCTGCTAGCCAAGGAGGCTGTTTTATGAGCACGGTTCTGAGTGCGCGCGAGTTGACCCGCCATTACACGGTGTCGCAAGGCTTTCTCAAGCCGCAGGCCGTGGTCAAGGCGCTAAATGGTATTTCGTTTGATCTGTCTGCCGGCAAGACTTTGGCGGTGGTGGGAGAGTCGGGCTGCGGCAAGAGTACGCTGGCGCGTGCCTTGACCCTGATCGAAGAGCCGACTGCCGGTGCACTGGTATTGGATGGCGTGGATGTCGCTTCGGGTAGCAAGGGCGATATCAAGGCCATGCGCAGCAAGGTGCAGATGGTGTTTCAGAACCCCTACGCCTCGCTCAATCCGCGCCAGAAAATTGGCGCCCAATTGTCCGAGCCCTTGCTGATCAATACCCATATGACGGCGGCCGAACGCGAGGTGCGGGTCAAGGAGATGATGAGCATCGTCGGCCTGCGTCCCGAGCATTACTACCGCTATCCGCATATGTTCTCCGGTGGACAGCGCCAGCGTATCGCGATTGCGCGCGCGATGATGCTTAAGCCCAAGATTGTGGTGGCGGATGAGCCGACTTCGGCGCTGGATGTTTCCATTCAGGCGCAGGTGCTGAACCTGTTTATGGATTTGCAGCAGGAACTGGGCACGGCTTATGTGTTTGTGTCGCATAACCTGTCGGTGGTAGAGCATGTGGCCGATGATGTGATGGTGATGTATCTGGGGCGGGCCGTGGAAGTGGGCAGCAAGCAGGCGCTGTACGCGACACCCTTGCATCCTTATACCAAGGCCTTGTTGTCGGCGACACCGTCCATCCATCCGGAAGACCGCAAGATCAAGATCAAGATCCATGGCGAGTTGCCCAGCCCGCTGAACCCGCCATCGGGTTGCGCCTTCCATAAGCGTTGCCCGTTTGCCGAGGCGCGCTGTTCGGCAGAAGAGCCGCTGTTGCGTGAAGTGGGCGGGCATCAGGTCGCATGCCACCGCGCCGAAGAGATTAATTAAACCGTAGTGTGGTTTATTGTTAACGCAAACCCCGCCTGAGGCGGGGTTTTTTTGCATTGCAGCAGAAAACCTTGTCCCTCCGGCTGCTGCACGCTAAAGTTAGTCATCTGTTTATTTATGCCCTCGGGCAAAAGGATTGAGCCGTTGAAACGAGCCGTCTACGCAGGAAGCTTCGACCCCGTGACGAATGGGCACTTGTGGATGATACGCGAGGCAGTGGAGTTATTTGACGAAGTCGTGGTGGCGATCGGGGTCAACCCGGAAAAGCACTGCACTTTCAGCGTGGAAGAGCGTGCCGAAATGCTGCGAGAAGTGACGCAGGGGCTGGGTAAGATGCGGGTGGAGGTATTCGAGAACCAGTTTCTGGTCAATTACGCGCAAAGCGTAGATGCCAACTATATTGTGCGCGGTATCCGCACCGCCAGTGACTATGAGTATGAGCGCACTATGCGCTATATCAATTCCGATCTGCATCCGGATATCACCACGGTTTTTCTGCTGCCGCCGCGCGAGTATGCCGAAGTGTCGTCAACCATGGTTAAAGGCTTGGTGGGACCTAATGGCTGGGAGAAAGTGATACGTCAATATGTGGCGGAGTCGGTCTACCGCAAACTGGTGGCTTTATACGGGACAGAGGGCTGATTTTTTCTTGTACCACACCGATGTCGGGCCTGCTTTAAGATAGCAGGCCCGATTTTTTTGTCTTGCCTGATGGTCTTGTTGGCGCTGCTATAGGCCGGCTGGCGGGAGTTTGGCGGCAAGCTGCGCTATACTGGCGCGTTTTGTACACACCAAGGGGGACGAAAATGGTCGACATCACGCCTTTTGCCAACCGTCTTGCCAAGAATTTCAAGCATCTTGCCAAGTGGGCTAAACGCCAGCCAACCGAGGCCTGGCGAGTCTACGACAAGGATATTCCGCAGTTTCCCTTTGCCGTCGATATCTATGGCACGCGCGTGCATCTGCAAGAGTACGACACCGGCTGGCAGATGGAAGACACCGAGTATCACGCATGGATTGCCGCGGTACTGGACACGATCGCCAGTGTGACCGGCTGCGCGCGCGATGGTATTTCGCTGAAGACGCGCCGCCGCCAGAAGGGGCTGGACCAGTATGAAAAAGTTGGCCAGTTCGGCAATAACTTTGTCGTGACCGAGCAAGGTGAAAAATTCTGGGTCAATCTGGATGATTACCTGGATACCGGCCTGTTTCTCGACCATCGCAATACGCGACGCCGGGTGCGCGATGAAGCGGCCGGCAAACGCTTTTTGAACCTGTTTGCCTATACCGGCAGTTTCACGGTTTATGCAGCAGCAGGCGGAGCTGTGGCATCGGAAACGGTGGATTTGTCCAATACTTATCAGGACTGGTCGCGCCGCAACTTCATTCTTAACGGTCTGGATCTGGAGCAGCACCAACTCGTGCGCGACGATGTATTCCAGTATCTGGAGGATGCGGCTTATCACGGCAAGGCTTTCGATCTGATCGTGATGGATCCGCCCAGCTTTTCCAACTCGAAAAAAATGATGGAAGTGCTGGATGTACAGCGTGATCAGGCGCGCCTGGTCGATGGCGCCATGCGTTTGCTTAAGCCGGACGGGGTGCTGTATTTCTCCAATAATCTGCGCAGCTTTACGCTGGATGCGGCCTTGGCTGCACGCTACCGGATACGCGATATCAGCGCGTCTTCGGTACCGGAAGATTTTCGCAACAAAAAAATACACCAATGCTGGCAAATCCGGCATCAGGAGGTCTGAACAAGACTGACGCGCAGGCCGCGTCTTACTAAAGGGAGATTTAATGATCCAACTCGATTTCTACGGAACCTTGGTGGCGGCATCGCTGGTGCTGCTGATCGGTCGCATGGTGGTGGCGCGCACTTCGCTGCTGCGTACGTTTAACATTCCCGAGCCGGTGGTCGGCGGCTTGCTGGTGGCCATTATCCTGCTGGCGCTGCGCCAGGGTATGGGGGTGCAGGTTCAGTTTGACCTCTCCATGCAGACGCCGTTGATGCTGGCTTTTTTTGCCTCCATCGGCTTGTCTGCCGATTTTGCGCGGCTAAAAACCGGTGGCAAGATGGTCGGGCGCTTCTTGCTGATTGTGGCCGGCTTATTGGTAGTGCAGAACACGCTGGGTATTTCGCTGGCCATGCTGATGGGGCTGGATCCGCTGATGGGCCTGCTGGCCGGCTCGATCACCCTGTCGGGTGGCCACGGCACCGGCGCGGCATGGAGTGCCGTATTTGCCAATAAATACCAGCTGGCCTCTGCTACCGAACTGGCGGTTGCCACCGCGACTTTCGGCTTGGTATTGGGGGGGCTGATCGGTGGTCCGGTTGCCAATTTGCTGATGCGCAAAGTCAAGGCGCCGGGGGCCGAGCATAATGCCGACGACGAGCCGCAGGGTTTCGAACAGCCCAACCAAGAGCGCCTGATTACCCAGTTCAGCTTTATTGAAACGCTGGCTCTGATCGCCATCAGCCTGTTGGGTGGCACTGCCTTGGGGGCGTTGATCAAGGGTACGCCGTTCGAATTGCCAACCTTTGTCTGCGTGCTGTTTATCGGCGTCATCCTGCGCAACGGGCTGGAGGTGATGGGCGTACACAAGGTGTTCGAGCGCGAGGTGTCGCTGGTGGGTAACGTCAGCCTGTCGCTGTTTTTGGCGATGGCGCTGATGTCGCTGAAGCTGTGGGATCTGGCCGCGCTGGCGCTGCCCATCTTTGTGCTGCTGATTGCCCAGGCTGCCGCCATGGGCTTGTATGCCTACTTTATTACCTTCCGCATGATGGGTAAAAACTACGATGCGGTGGTGCTGGCCGCCGGTCATTGCGGCTTTGGTCTGGGAGCCACTCCCACGGCGATTGCCAATATGCAGGCCGTTACCCAGCGTTTCGGCCCGTCGCACTTGGCCTTCCTGGTGGTGCCTATGGTGGGTGCTTTCTTTATCGATATCATCAACGCCATCACCATCAAGCTCTTCCTCGCCTTGCCTTTTGTCGGGGGCTGATAGCCGCGTTTTATCGCTTTGATCGGCAAATACAATCCGCAGCCGCCCTTGTGGCGCTGCGGATTGTGCCCATCTGTGATGCCATCAGGGCAGCGGTCTAGGCTTGCCCTTCATGCTTAAAGGGAGAACAAGATGGCTTATCTGAATATTACTGCCGACACCTTCAATGACACCGTGACGCCCGAGGGCATCGTGATCCTCGACTTTTGGGCGCCGTGGTGCGGCCCGTGCAAACAGTTCGGCCCGGTATTCGAGGCGGCCGCTGACAAGCACCCGGAGATCGTATTCGGCAAAATCGATACCGAGAGCGAGCAAGAGCTGGCTGGCCACTTCAATATCCGCTCCATTCCAACCCTGATGGTGATGCGCGACGGCATTATGGTCTTCAATCAGGCCGGTGCCATGCGGGCCGCGCAGTTTGACGAGCTGATTCAGGCGGTCAAG
Organism: Craterilacuibacter sp. RT1T; assembly: GCF_023502145.1. Classification (GTDB taxonomy): domain Bacteria; phylum Pseudomonadota; class Gammaproteobacteria; order Burkholderiales; family Chromobacteriaceae; genus Craterilacuibacter. Next base: position 260,654 of record NZ_JAMFLI010000001.1, read on the forward strand.
GATCTGGATATGGACAAGGTGCGCGCCGAAATCGCCGCCGAGCAGGCTGCCCAAGATTAAACCGGCCGCTTAAAAACAAAAAGCGCCCGCCGTTTAAAACGGCGGGCGCTTTTTTACGGCCTTGTTTTTATGGGGCTGGTGTCTTATTTATTGCCGGAACAGGCGTGTCTTGTCTTGTGGCATTGCATGCCGATAGGCACAATCCCGCCTTTCTCCCATTCATGCAGCCGGGTGGCAGATGCCATGCCTGTTGCGGCTTAAATCATTATGAAATCAAGATTCCTGCTCGGTCTTCCCTTGCTTTGGCTTGCGGCCTGCTCCAGCGTGACGCCGCCATCCACGTCTACCGGCTCCACGCCTGCTCAGGGCAATGTGCGGTATGAAGCGGCGTCACTTGCCGCCGTACCCGGCTGGAACGATGCCGCCTTGACGCGCTCGCTGGAAGCCTTGCGCACCAGCTGCCGCGTATTGCAGAAAAGAGCGGGCTGGGGCGAGGCTTGTAGCCGGGCGCAGACGCTTAACGAGACCGACACCACCGCCGTACGGCGTTATTTCGAACAGGATTTTTCTGCCTGGCGCATTCTGGACGGCAGTGCCGGCGAGGGGCTGATTACCGGTTATTACGAACCCTTGCTCAACGGTTCGCGTAGCCAGAGCGCCCGTACACCTTATCCGGTCTACGGGGTGCCGCCGGATTTGGTGGTGGCGGATGTGACGCCGGCGCAGCGCAGCCGCACGAGCTTGAACTTGCGTAAAGTGGGCGGCAACCGCCTACAGGTCGTAGAGGGGGAGGGCGAGCTGGTCGCAAAACTGTCCGAGTTTGCCATTGATAGCCGTACCAACCGCCTGAAGGGGCGTATCGAGGGTAATCAGTTCCGTCCTTATCACTCGCGTAGCGAGATCAGCGCCGGCAAGGGGGTGGCGGGCAGCCAGATTCTGGCTTGGGTAGAAAACCCGGTGGAGCTGTTTTTCCTGCAGATTCAAGGCTCGGGCCGTATTCAGCTGGAAGACGGCAGTATGCTGCGCGTCGGTTATGCCGAGCAGAACGGCTATCCCTATGTCTCGATCGGCCGCCATCTGGTCGATCAGGGCGAGCTGACCATGGCCAATGCCTCGATGCAGGGTATACAGGACTGGATTAAAAAAAATCCTAATCGCATGAATGAGCTATTCAATGTGAACCCGAGTTATGTATTCTTCCGGGTGTTGGGCAGTGCCGATGGCGGCCCGCTGGGCGCTTTGGGCGTACCTTTGACCGATGGCTACAGTATTGCGGTCGACCCGCGCTTTATTCCTTTGGGCTCTCCGGTTTTTCTGAGCACTACCTGGCCCCTGTCCGAGCAGCCGCTTAAGCGCGTGATGCTGGCGCAGGATACCGGCGGGGCGATTCGCGGCGCGATCCGCGCCGATTTTTTCTGGGGCTTCGGCACCGAAGCCGGCATGTACGCCGGGCGGATGAAACAAAAAGGCAGCTTGTGGTTATTGCTGCCTAAAGGCGTAGCGCCACCGGCGTCGGCCACTTAATCAAAAAGAGGGATGGGATGCACATTGACCGACGAGTCTGTTTGCTGGCCTTGCTGCTATTGGGCGCTTGTGGCGAAAAAGGCGTAGAGACACACAGCAAGCAGGCCGCTTCGGCCCCGGTTGTGGTGCGTAGCTTAAGCCCTGGCGATGTGCTGCGGGCGGAGCATGGCATGGTGCGCGACACGCTGCCGGTGACGGCGACCTTGGCCGCGCTGAATTTCAGTGAAATGGCCGCCGAGGTTGACGGGCGGGTGCGCGAAGTGCGCGTACGCGAAGGCGAGCAGGTTAAGGCGGGCCAGGTGCTGGCGGTTCTGGACAGCGAAAGCCTGGGCGAGTCGGTCAAGGAGCAGCAGGCGCAACTGGATAATCAAAAGGCTAGGCTGGCGCTGGCGCGCATCAAGCTGAATAAGCAGCGCGAGCTGTTTGCCCAGGGCTTTATCTCCAAGCTGGCGATAGACGAGCTGGAAAGCGATTACCGGATACGCGAGGGCGAGCTTAAGGCGCAGGCGGCACAGTTGGCGCGCGCGGCGCGCAGCCTGGCCGATACCCGTTTGCGTGCGCCGATCTCCGGCGTGCTGTACCAGCGCAAGATTCATGCGGGCGATATGGTGGCCCGCAACCAGAAGGTGCTGGCGGTGGCCGATTTGTCGGTGCTGGAGGCGGTGGCCAGTGTGCCCTCGCGCCTGATTGCCCAGGTCAAGCCAGGCCAAAGCGTGCTGTTGCAGCTGGAAGGCGGGAGCGAGATGGTGACGGGCGAGGTGGTGCGCATGAATCCGGTGGCCAATGCCGGTACCCGCAGTTTCAATGTGTATATCCGCGTGGCCAATCCCCAAGGCGTACTCAAGGCCGGGCAGTTTGCCAAGGGCGGCATCGTGCTGGCGCAGGAAAATACGCTGGTGAGCCTGCCGCTGGGCGCCTTGCGCGAGCGGGAAAGCCGTCCCTGGGTGATGCTGGTCAGCAAGGGGAAGCTTGTGCGGCGCAATGTCGAAATCAAGCTGCTGTCCATGGCCGAGCGTCAGGCCGCCGTTGCCGGGCTTCAGCATGGTGAAATCGTCTTGAGTTCGGCGCTGGCGGGTTTGCATGCCGGCGACGCGGTCAAACTCACTCCTGTCCCTTAAGGCGCCCGCCATGTGGCTCACCCGCGTTAGCGTCAATAATCCTTATTTTGCCGCCGTTCTGATGATTGCCTTGACGGTGCTGGGCCTGTTTGCCTGGCAGCGTCTGGCGGTGGAAGAGTTTCCCGATATCCGTTTTCCGGTTGCTGCGGTCTCCACCAGTTACCCGGGCGCCTCGCCCGAGGTGGTGGAAAGTGAAGTCAGCCGCCCGCTGGAAGAGGCGATCAATACCATCGCCGGCATCAAGCATATCCGCTCCTATTCGATGCAGGGCATGTCGACGCTGGTGGTCGAGTTTGAGTTGTCGACTGATCCCAATCTGGCGACACAGGAAGTGCGCGACCGCGTCTCCGGCGTGCAGGGCAGCTTTCGCCGTGAAATACAGACGCCGGCCGTGTCGCAGTTCAATCCCAATGACGAGCCCTTGCTCAGCATTTCCTTTAATAGCAAGGATGTCAGCGCGCGCGCGCTGACCGGCTGGGTCGACAATACGCTGAAAAAGCGTTTGCAGACGGTGTCCGGCGTGGGCGAAGTCAAGGTGGTGGGCGGGGTACGGCGCGAGATTCGCATCGATGTCGATCCGCTGCGGCTGGAGGCGCTGGGCTTGTCCCTGCCCGAGGTCGCCGATGCCATTCGTGCCGCCAACCGCGACTACCCGGGCGGGCAACTGACGCGCGGCAGCAGCGAGCTGAGCTTGCGTCTGGCCGGCAAGTTAAAAAGCGCGGACGACTTTGCCAGCCTGATTGTGGCGCAGCGTGACGGCGGCGATGTGCGCTTGGCCGATGTGGCCGAGGTGCGGGATGGCGAGGCGGAAAAGAGCAGCGTGGCGCTGATCGATGGCGCACCCGGGGTCGGGGTGGATGTGCGCGCCGCGCGTGGCGCCAATATCGTCGAAGTGGCCGATGGCGTAAAAAAAGTCTTGGCGGCATTGAAGGACGGCATGCCGGCCGGCACCCGGGTCACCATCAGCAGCGACAAGTCGCTGGATGTGAAAAATTCGCTCGCCGACGTACAAAAGACCCTGTTCGAGGGCGCGGCGCTGACCGTGCTGATTGTGTTCCTGTTTCTGGGTAGCTGGCGTAGCACGGTGATTACCGGACTGACGCTGCCGATTTCGCTGATCGGCACCATGTTTGCCATCTGGGCGCTGGGCTTTACCCTTAATCTGATGACGCTGATGGCCTTGTCGCTCTCCATCGGGTTGTTGATCGACGACGCCATTGTGGTGCGCGAGAACATTGTGCGCCATGCCGCCATGGGCAAAAGCCATTTTCAGGCGGCGCTGGATGGTACCAACGAGATCGGTCTTGCGGTGCTGGCGACGACCCTGACCGTGGTGGCGGTGTTTTTGCCGGTGGGTTTTATGGAAGGGGTGATCGGCAAGTTTTTCCACCAGTTCGGCCTGACGGTGACGGTGGCGGTGCTGATTTCGATGCTGGTGAGCTTTACGCTGGACCCGATGCTGTCCTCCGTCTGGCACGATCCGCACCACCATGGTGACCAGCATAAGGGGCCGCTGGGCCGGATGCTGGACTGGTTCGAGTCTTCGCTGGACCGCTTGGGCGAGGCGTATGTGCGCCTGATCCGCCTGGCGCTGGCCTGGCGCAAGAGCGTGCTGTTGCTGGCGCTGTCTGCGCTGGTCGGCAGCTTTATGCTGGTGCCGCTCATCGGCGGCGAGTTTATGCCGCGCGCCGACAAGGGTGAGTTTGTCGTGGTGTTGAAAACGGCACCGGGGGCGACGCTGGCTTACACCGAGACGAAGGCGCGCGAAGTCGAGACGCGTTTGCGCCATATTCCCGAGGTCAAGTCCATCGCCATCAAGATTGCCGGCGGCCGCTTTGGCGCCGGCAAGACCGAGGCCAGATTAACGGTCGATGTCGGCAATAAGGCCGGCCGTACGCGGGCGCTGGAGGGGCTGATGGATGAAGCACGCCTGGCCGCTGCGGGCGTGGCCGGTATCGAAGTGGACGCCGTTTCTGCCTCGGGCCAGCACGGCGGTGGCGGCAAGCCGCTGAATGTCGGTGTGCGTGGCGGCAATATTGCCGAGCTGGAAGCCACTGCGGCGCAACTGGTGAAAAAAGTTTCCGCCATTCCCGGCGTGAGTGATGTGCAATCCAGCCTGTCCGAAGCCGATCCCGGTTTGCGCATCAGTCTGGAGCGCGATGCGGCGGCAAGTCTGGGGGTGGATTTGGCGCGCGTAGGCGAAACGCTGTCGACGCTGCTGGCCGGTAGTACCGTCACCACCTGGGAGGCACCGGATGGTGAAAACTATGATGTGACCTTGCAGGTGCCGCAGCCGGAGCGCCAGCGCGAACTGCTGGATGTGCTGAGTGTGGCCGGGCGTAATGATGCGCAAGGGACGCGCCAGATGGTGCCGCTGTCGGCGCTGACCCGTATAGAGCCGGAAAACAGTCCGCGCCAGATAGAGAGGGTCGACATGCTGCGCGAGGTGGGGATTAGCGCCAATATCAGTGGCCGCTCACCGGCGGCGGTGTTTGCCGATCTGGACAAGGTGCTGGCCTCGAGTCGCCTGCCGCCGGGCATTACGCTATCGCAGCAGGGCGAGAAACAGGATATGCAGGAGTCGCTGTCCTATGCGGTGCAGGCCTTGGCGCTGGGGGTGATCTTTATTTACATGATTCTGGCAGCACAGTTTCGCAGCTTTACCCTGCCGGTCACCATTATGGTGTCGTTGCCGCTGGCTTTTGTCGGCGTCTTTGTCGCCTTATGGTTGTGGGGCTCGACGCTGAATATGTTCTCGGTGATCGGCATCGTGATGCTGATGGGGCTGGCGGCTAAAAACGGTATCTTGCTGGTCGATTTTATCGGCCAGTCGCGGCGCGAGGGCATGAGCCGGCTGGATGCCATCGTCGAAGCGGGCAGGGTGAGGCTGCGCCCGATTATGATGACGAGTCTGGCCATGATCTTTGGCATGCTGCCGCTGGCGCTGTCTAGTGGCGAAGGTTCGGAAACGCAGCGCCCGATGGCACAGGCCATTATCGGCGGCATGGTGACTTCGACCCTGCTGACGCTGATTGTGGTGCCTGTGGTGTATACCTATCTGGACGGTTTGCGTACGCGTCTGCATCGTTTGCTGGCAGGCAAGCCCAAGGCTCAGACGGATGCGTAATGCGCAACAATTGGCAACAGATAGCTTCTTGCCATTTTTGGTAGCGTAAAGTATCTTTCTTGCATTATTCAGGCTTGGCAAGAAAGATTCACCATGAAAATGTTCCCGGGAAATAAGGTTGGCGTTGTGCTGGCTGGTGTACTGACGGCGCTGGTGCTGGCGGCGCCGGTACACGCCGCCAGTCCGCAGCGTCTGGGCTCGTTTGCCGGCGCGATGAAATACTGCGCTGACCGCTACGAAGAAAAAGAATGGAGTTATAAAAGAGCGCGTCAGCGGGTGGCGCGCGAAGTGGATGATATGTCGCGGCGTGAGCGACGCCGTGCCATCGAAGCGGGGGATCAGGCTTATCACAGCGGCCGTTTTATGGGTAAGCGCCTGAACCGCTATGAATGCCGCAGCCTGCTCAAGCAAAGCGAATGGCGCCGTTTTTATCGCGATTAAGTGTGGCGCCTTGATGTAAAAAAGCCGGCTTTGTGCCGGCTTTTGTGCGTCTGCTGCGCTTACATCTCGCGGCGCATAAATTCGCGCGGACGCAAACCCATGGCGAACAGCAGGCCGAAGTAGGCGATGGCACCGAGCAGTATATGTCCGCTTAGCCACATGGCCCGCTGCCAGGCATGGCCATGCCAGTTGCCCGGCAGCCACTGCTCCAGTGCCAGCAGGACCGCTGCCATAACAAGCGAAGCCAGTGTGACTTTGACGGTAAACCCGCCCCAGCCGGTTTGTGGCTGATAGATGCCGCGCCGGATCAGCAAGATCAGCAAGGTGAGCGCATTGATCAGCGCCGCCAGACCGATGGCCAGTGCGAGGCCTGCATGGCGCAGCTCCCAGATAAAGGCCAGATTCATCAGCTGGGTCATGCCCAGGGTAAAGATGCCGACCTTGACCGGGGTCTTGATGTCCTGGCGCGCGTAAAAGCCGGGTGCCAGTACCTTGATCAGGATCAGGCCGGTCAGGCCGATCGAGTAGGCGATCAGCGCTTGCTGCGTCATCAGTGCGTCGTGTGCCGAGAATTTGCCGTACATGAACAAGGTGGCGATCAGCGGCTTGGACATCACCGCCAGGCCGATGGATGCCGGCAGCGCCAGCAACAGCGACAGGCGTATGCCCCAGTCCAGCAGCTTTGAATACTCTTCCGGCGACTTTTCCGCCGCATGACGCGAGAGCGAGGGCAAAAGAATGGTGCCTAGCGCCACGCCAAGAATGCCGGTCGGAAACTCCATCAGGCGGTCGGCGTAGTACATCCACGATACGCTGCCCGAAATCAGGAAGGAGGCAAAAATGGTGTTGATCACCAGCGAAATCTGCGCGATGGACACGCCAAAGATGGCCGGCCCCATCAGCTTGATCACGCGCCACACGGCCGCATCTTTCAGATTCAGCCGCGGCCAGACCAGCATGCCTATCTTTTTCAGGTAGGGCAGCTGGTAGGCCAACTGGGCGATGCCGCCGATAAAGACGGCCCATGCCAGCACCAGCACCGGCGGATCGAAGTAGGGGGCCAGCAGCAGCGAGCAGGCAATAAACGAGACATTCAATAGCGTGGGGGTAAAGGCCGGCACCGAAAACTGGCGCCAGGTATTGAGTACGCTGCCGGCTAGCGACGAGAGGGAAATAAACAGGATGTAGGGGAAAGTAATGCGCAACAAATCCACCGTCAGCGCAAATTTTTCCGGACTGCCGGCAAAGCCCGGCGCGGAGGCCCAGATAATCCACGGCGCAATCAGCATGCCCAGCGCGGTGACTACAAGCAGCACCAAACCCAGCAAGCCGGAAATATCGGCCAGAAAGGCGCGGGTTTCTTCTTCGGTCTTGTTGCGGCGGTATTCGGCCAGCACCGGCACGAAAGCCTGCGAGAAGGCGCCCTCGGCAAAGATGCGCCGCAACAGGTTGGGCAGTTTGAAGGCGACAAAGAAAGCGTCTGTCGCAAAGCCGGCGCCGAATACGCGGGCAATAATGGCGTCGCGCACGAAACCGAGAATGCGGGAAACCAGGGTAAAACTGCTGACCGTAGCCAGCGCCTTGAGCAGATTCATGGGGAGTGACGACTTGTTATTCTGTTGGCAATAGCCCGCCAGTTTACGCGCGCGGGATTGTTGTTGCAAAACCAGTGCTTAACACTTAGAATCGCGGGTTTCAGATTCCGCTCATCAGGAGATAGATCCATGGCTAACAGCGCACAAGCTCGCAAGCGTGCACGCCAAGCTCTCAAGCAGCGCGCGCATAACGCCAGCCTGCGTACTGCGTTCCGTACCGCAGTCAAGAAAGTGCTTAAGACAATCGCAGCCGGCAACAAAACCGAAGCTAAAGACGTATTCCAGGCTTCCGTAAAGGTTCTCGACCGTATCGCCGACAAGGGTGTGTTCCACAAGAACAAGGCCGCTCGCCATAAGAGCCGCCTGTCCGCCCAGATCAAGGCTATGGCCTGATCCCAAGCGATCGAACAGAATACGCAAAAGCCCCGCATTAGCGGGGCTTTTGCTTTTTGGGCGATTTTGTTTAGCGGGTAAAAAAAACGGCCGCTTGCCTGGCCATCTCGCCTTCCTCATCGGTAGCCAAGACATAGGCGTGGCGCGGGCTGTCTGCCTTCGTGAGCCGCGTTTGCCGGGTATTATTGGCTTGGGTGTCGAGCTCGAAACCCAGCCAGCCAAGCCGGGCAAGTATGCGCGCCCGGATTTCTGCCGCGTGTTCACCTACGCCTGCAGTAAACACCACCGCATCCAGCCCTTCCATGGCCGCCGCCAGCGAGGCCACTTCGCGTGCCGCGCGCCAGCAATAAAGCTCGATGGCTTGCGCCGCTTCGGGCTGCGTGCTGGCCAAGAGTTCACGCATATCGGCCGAAATGCCGGAGACCCCCAGCAATCCGGAGCGCTTGTATAGCTCGTCCCTGACCGCGGCCACACTCATGCCGTGCTTTTCCTGCCAGTAAAGCACCACCTCCGGGTCCAGATTGCCCGGTCGGGTGCCCATCATCAGTCCGTCCAGCGCGGAAAAGCCCATGCTGGAGGCAATGCTGCGCCCGGCATGGATGGCGCAGGCGCTGGCGCCGCTGCCCAGATGGCAGACCACGGTGCGTGCTGCCGCGAGTCCCAGTGCCGGCAGCTGGCGATTGATGGCGGCGTAGGACAGGCCGTGAAAGCCGTAGCGGCGCACCCCCTCGTCGTGCCAGTGGCGGGCAATGGCGAAGCGGGTGGCTACACTGTCTTGTCCTGCGTGAAATGCGGTGTCGAAGCAGGCCAGTTGCGGCAAGGCAGCATTCTGTGCGCTAAACGCATCAATCACGGCTAGACTCGCCGGCTGGTGTAGCGGTGCCAGCGGAATCAGAGTTTCCAGCTCGCTGCGTACCGTAGCCGTGATGGCGGTTGCTTGCTGATAGCGTGCACCGCCATGCACCACGCGGTGCACGACGCCTTCGGGTATCAGCGCATGCTGCGCCAGCGCGGCAAGCATGGCGGCGACGCCGGCTTCGCGTCCCGCCTTGCCAATCGCGTGGCTGTGGCTTTGGCCATGCGGGTCGCGAATGTTCAACTGTGCCTGCTCACTGCCGAAGCGGTCCAGCAGACCCTGCAGCAGCAGGGTCTGGCTGCCGCTTTGATAGGCGCGAAACTTGAGTGTGGACGAGCCGGCATTGACGGCGAGCAGCACGCGCGTCATACGTGATCCCGTACACGGCGGTGGCGCGCCAGCACATTGGCGACCGCCGCCGAGGCCAGTCGACCCTGTGCGTCATCGGCGCGGCTGGTCAGCACGATGGGCACGCGCGCGCCCATGACGATGCCGGCGGACGACGCGGCAGCCAGATAGGTCAGCTGCTTGGCCAGCATATTGCCGGAGACGAGATCGGGCACCAGCAGGATGTCCGGTTCACCCGCCACCATGGAGTGGATGCCCTTGGTGTCGGCAGCGGCATGGGAGATGGCATTGTCGAAAGCCAGCGGGCCATCAAGCAAAGCGCCGGTGATCTGGCCGCGCTCGGCCATTTTGCACAGGGCAGCGGCATCAATGGTGGAGCGGATTTCCGGGGTCACGGTTTCTACTGCCGACAAAATGGCCACTTTGGGCTGGCTGATACCCAATGCATGCGCCAGATCAATGGCGTTCTGGCAGATGTGCAGCTTGGTGGTCAGGTCCGGCTCGATATTGATGGCGGCATCGGTAATGAACAGATAGCGCGGATAGCTCTCCACCTTCATGATAAAAGTGTGGCTGATGCGGCGGTCGGTGCGGATGCCGGTGCGCCGGTCCAGTACCTCGTGCATAAATTCGTCGGTATGCAGACTGCCCTTCATCAGAATGTCAGCCTGGCTATTGCGCACCAGTTCGACCGCTTTTTCTGCTGCCGCATGGCTGTGCGGCACATCGATGATCGGCAAGTCGCCCAGATCCAGCTCCATCTCGTCGGCCAGTTTGCGAATCTTGCCTACCGGGCCGACCAGAATCGGGGTGGCGATATTATTGTCAGCCGCTTCGACTGCGCCTTGCAGGGCTTCGCGGCTGCAAGGGTGAGCCACCGCCATCGGTATCGGGCCGTTGCGGTGGGCCTGCGCCATGATGTTGGCGAATGCATTGTCGTCATGTGTCATGTTTTATTCCTCAGGCCATGATATTGCAGCCGCCATCAACATAGATGGTCTGGCCGGTGAGGGAACGTGCGCCATCGGACACCAGGAAGGTGCAGGTCGCACCGACGTCTTCGATATCAACCAGACGGTGTTGTGGTGCGCGCTGGGTGGCGTCGTCGATCAGGGCGTCAAAGTGGGCAATGCCGCTGGCGGCACGGGTTTTCAGCGGGCCGGGCGAGACGGCATGTACGCGTATGCCCTTGGCGCCAAGTTCATGGGCCAGATAGCGGGTGGTGCTTTCCAGCGCCGCCTTGACCGGGCCCATAATGTTATAGTTTTCGACGACTTTGTCGGCACCGTGATAGCTCATGGTCAGCAAGGTGCCGCCTTGCTTCATCAGGGGTTCAGCCTGTTTGGCCAACTCGATAAAGGAGTAGCAGGAAACGCGCATCGCCTGCTGGAAGCCCAAGAGCGAGCAGTCGGTGACGCGGCCGTGCAGATCATCCATCGGGCAGAAGGCGATGGAGTGAATGACGAAGTCCAGCTGTCCCCATTGCCCGGCAATCGCATCGAACAGCGCCTGCATCTGGCCGGGTTCTTCCACGTCCAGCGGCATGACCAGACGGGCATCGACCTGATCGGCCAGAGGGCGTACATATTTTTCCGCCTTGGCATTGAGGTAGGTAATCGCGAGTTCGGCACCGGCCTCGCGCAGACTCTTGGCGCAGCCATAGGCAATGCTGTGCTCATTGGCGATGCCGACGATCAGGCCTTTTTTGCCGGCCAAAAACTGCTTATTGATGTTCATGGTTTTCCTTTGTGTGCCGTTGTGGGCGCTATGCTTGCATGCGATTGTTGCCGCTATATTGATGCGGCGTTTTTGTGTTGCCCTGCAATCGGATATAATGCCCGGCTAAAACTTCGCTCTTGCTAGCGGGTCGCTTGTTCGGGATGATGTCCATCATCTACGGACGAATATCTTTGTTGCGATGCAATATAGTTATTTTGCATCAAGTCGTCGTCGACTCGGGGAAAAAAGATGCCTATTTATGAATACCGTTGCGAAAAATGTGGCAAACAGCACGAACACTTGCAAAAACTCAGCGATGAGCCGATTGCCCAGTGCCCGTCGTGCGGTAGTGCCGATTACAGCAAGATGCTGACCTGTGCCGGCTTTCAGCTAAAGGGTTCGGGCTGGTACGAGTCCGACTTCAAGAACGGTAGCAAGCCTGCCGCCGCACATGCTTGCGGCACCGGCGCTTGTGGCGGCTGTGGCTGAGATGAAACATATCAAGCTGACCCTCCGGGCTTACCTTGTCACCGGCATCCTGATCTGGCTGCCGCTGGCGGTGACTTTGTGGGTGCTGGACATGATAGTCGGCACGCTGGACCAGACTTTGCTGCTGTTGCCGGATGCCTGGCGCCCGCATAGCCTGTTCGGCTTCGATATTCCGGGTTTGGGCGTGGTGCTGTCGGTGCTGGTGCTGCTGGGCACCGGCATGGTGGCCGCCAATGTATTGGGGCAGCGTTTGTTCGATTATTGGGATGCGCTGATGTCGCGCATTCCGGTGGTCAAGAGCATTTACAGCAGCGTCAAACAAGTGAGCGACACGCTGTTTTCCGATACCGGCCAGTCGTTCAAGAAACCCTTGCTGGTTCAGTTCCCGCATCAGGGTTTATGGACGGTGGCTTTTCAGACCGGCTCTTTACCCGATAGCGTCAGCCAGTCGCTGGCGGATCTCGGCGACGAATATATAGGCGTGTATGTGCCGACCATTCCTAACCCGACTTCGGGCTATTTTGTGATGGTGGCCAAGAAAGAGACGCGCGAGCTCGGCATGACTGTCGACGAGGCACTCAAGTACGCAATTTCCATGGGTATGGTGGCGCCAGCCGCGCCCCAGCAGGCCGGCAAGAAGCGATAAGCATCCGGCGCGAACCCCACTTCAACCCTTCAAGAAACAGAACATAATGCGAACCGATTACTGCGGACTTATCGATACCAAATACCTGGGCCAGACCGTGACCGTCAAGGGCTGGGCTCACCGTCGTCGCGACCATGGCGGCGTGATCTTTATCGACTTGCGCGACCGTGAAGGTCTGGTGCAGGTGGTGATCGATCCGGATACCCCGGAAGCCTTCGCGACCGCGGACAGCGCACGTAACGAATTTGTGCTGTCCATTAGCGGCATCGTGCGTGCCCGTCCGGAAGGCACGGCCAATAGCAAGATGATCTCTGGCGAAATCGAAATCCTGGCCAAGGAAATCGAGATCCTCAATACCGCCGCGACGCCACCGTTCCAGATCGACGACGAAAACATCTCCGAGAACGTGCGTCTGCTCAACCGCGTGATTGATTTGCGCCGTGCGCCGATGCAGAAAAACCTGCGCATGCGCTACCGCGTGGCAATGGGCGTGCGCCAGTATCTGGATGCACAGGGCTTTATCGACATCGAAACGCCGATGCTGACCCGTTCCACACCGGAAGGTGCCCGTGACTATCTGGTGCCATCGCGTGTGCATCCGGGCGAATTCTTCGCCCTGCCGCAGTCGCCACAGCTGTTCAAGCAGCTGTTGATGGTGGCCGGTTTCGACCGCTACTACCAGATCGTAAAGTGCTTCCGCGACGAAGACTTGCGCGCCGACCGTCAGCCTGAGTTCACCCAGATCGATATCGAAACGTCTTTCCTCGATGAAAACCAGATCATGGACATCACCGAAGGCATGACGCGCCAGATCTTCAACGACGTGATGGGTGTGGAGCTGGGTGCTTTCCCGCGCATGACTTACGCCGACGCGATGTTCTACTACGGTTCGGACAAGCCGGATATGCGCGTGAACCTCAAGTTCACCGAGCTGACCGACCTGATGAAGACCGAAGAATTCAAGGTGTTCCGTGGTGCAGCCGACATGCCAAACGGTCGTGTGGTGGCGCTGCGCGTGCCGGGTGGCGCAGCCATCTCGCGCAAGGAAATCGACGAGTACACCAAGTTCGCGTCCATTTATGGTGCCAAGGGTCTGGCCTATATCAAGGTCAACGACAAGACCCAGATCACCAATGACGAAACCAGCGGTTTGCAGTCGCCTATCGTCAAGTTCCTGTCCGTGCCTGCGCTGGAAGAAATCATGGCGCGTACCGGTGCCGACAACGGCGACATCATCTTCTTTGGTGCCGACAAGGCCAAGGTGGTGAACGAGGCGATCGGTGCATTGCGCATCAAGATCGGCCACGAGCGCGGCGAAGCCGGCGGCTTCTTTGTGCGCGAATGGCGTCCGCTGTGGGTGGTGGACTTCCCTGTGTTTGAACACGACGAAGAGGCCGATCGCTGGGTGGCCGTGCATCATCCGTTCACCGCGCCTAAGCCGGGTCACGATGACCTGCTGGAAAGCAATCCGGCCGCCTGTATCGCGCGCGCCTACGATATGGTGCTTAACGGTTGGGAAATCGGTGGCGGCTCCATCCGTATCCACCAGGCCGCAGTGCAGGAGAAAGTCTTCTCCGCGCTCAAGATCAGCCCGGAAGAGCAGCAGAACAAGTTCGGCTTCCTGCTGGACAACCTGAAGTTCGGTGCGCCGCCGCATGGTGGTCTGGCCTTTGGTCTGGACCGTCTGGTGACGCTGATGGCGGGTGCCGAGTCGATCCGCGACGTGATTGCCTTCCCTAAGACCCAGCGCGCCCAGTGCCTGCTGACCAATGCGCCAAATGCCGTGGACGAGAAGCAGCTCAAAGAGCTGAACCTGCGCCTGCGCCAGAAGGCCGAGCCTAGCGCTTAAGCTGCGGCTGTAAAGACCGAGAAGGGTGCCCTGGGGCACCCTTTTTTTGGATTCAGGCCCTGCGCCGGGGGGGTATGGAGGGCGCGGTGGCGGGCTATTCATGCCTTAGCGACCTGGTTCCGTCAGGCTGTGCTTTGGTCTGTGGCTATGTTTTTGAGGCTGCGCGAGCGTTTGGGAGCTGGCGATGCAAGAGGCCGGTCGCATCTGGCCTCTTTAGCCTGTATGCCGCGCAGCGGACGGGAATTGAGGTAAGAGGATCGTACGGAGTAGAGGCAAGCCGTGCGCGTGTAGCCGGGTATCGGGTTCAGCATGCCAAGGATTTGCAAGTTGTGGCCAAGTCAGGCTGCGTGGGGTGGCTGGCCCACGCAAGCTGACGATTTTAAGGGGCTTCCAGCATGCTGACGTTTTCCAGGCCACAGCGGAACACGGCCTGCTGCAGTGCGTCCAGTGCCTGCTTGCGGAAAAACTGCTTGCGGGCCACCAGCAGAACGCGGCGGGTGGGGGCCGGTAGCGCAAATGGAATAATGGATAGCAGACCTTCGTCTGCGACGGATACCGAGGTGGCGGGCAATACGGTGATGCCCATGCCGCTGGCGACCATATGGCGTATGGTGTTAAGCGAGCTGCCCTGCACCGCACTGGCTAGTCCGCCTGCCTGAGCTTGGCGCATGGATAGTTCGCTACAGCTTTGCAATACCTGATCGCGGAAGCAGTTGCCGGCAGACAAAAGCAACACGCTTTCGTGTGACAGCTCATCGGCATTGATGTGCTTGCGCTTTTCCCACGGGTGTCCCTTGGGCGTGGCCACGACAAAGGCCTCGTCATATAGTGGCCAGGATTGGGTGCCAGGCTCGTCAAACGGGTCGGCCACAATAATGGCGTCAACTTCGCCGCGTTTGAGCATTTCAGCCAGGCGCGCGGTATAGTTTTCCTCCAGAATGAGCGGCATGTCGGGTGCCAGAATACGCAGCGCCGGGATCAGCTTGGGTAGCAAGTACGGGCTGATGGTAAAGATAACGCCCAGCTTCAATGGGCCTGCCAGCTCGTTCTGGTGTTCGCCGGCCAGATGTTTCAGCGTTTCGGCTTCTTCCAGTACCCGTCTTGCCTGTTCCACCACCCGTTCACCTATTTCGGTGACCGCGACTTCCTGCCCACCGCGCTCGAACAGGGTGACCGACAGTTCGTCTTCCAGCTTCTTGATGGCAATGGAGAGGGTAGGCTGGCTGACAAAGCAGGTTTGGGCGGCGCGCCCGAAATGGCGCTCGCGTGCAACCGCCACGATATAACGAAGTTCAGTTAGCGTCATACAAAAGAGTCAATTACGCCTGGGGCGTGCCTCGCAGGGCGGGCAAAAGGAAGCGCATGCCCATGCACCGAGGCATGGGCCGCAAGCCTGGCCGGTGTCAGCGGTTTTTTTCCGGCAACACGATGTTAACTTCCAGTACTTCGAAGTTGTCCTGACGTTCCAGTTGAACCTTGATGTCATCCTGGTTGACGGCAACGTACTTCGAAATGACTTCCATCAGTTCGCGTTGCAAGGCCGGCAGATAGTCCGGTGTGCCACGACCGCCGCGCTCGTGAGCCAGAATGATCTGCAGGCGCTCGCGTGCGATGGAAGCTGTTTTCTGGCGTTTGCCAAAAATCATATCAATCAGCGACATCCATTAACCTCCGAACAGGCGTTTGAGCAGGCCAACCTTAGGGGGCTCGATAAAACGCATCGGGCAACTCTCACCCAAGAAGCGGGATACGACATCGGTGTAGGCTTCAGCCGCGTCGCTGCCCTTCATGTGAATGGCGGGTGTGCCCGAGTTGGATGCCTGCAGTACGCTTTGTGACTCGGGAATCGCGCCAATCAGCGGTACGCGCAGAATTTCTTTTACATCATCCACCGACAGCATTTCGCCTTTTTCTACCCGGGCTGGCGAGTAGCGGGTAATGAGCAGGTGCTCTTTGACCGGCTCGCGTCCTTCGACGGCGCGCTTGGACTTGGACGACAAAATACCGAGGATACGATCCGAGTCGCGTACCGACGAAACCTCGGGGTTGGTCACGATGATGGCTTCATCGGCAAAATACAGTGCCATCAGAGCGCCGCGCTCGATGCCGGCAGGAGAGTCGCATACGACGTACTCAAAGCCCATATCGGCCAGATCTTTCAATACGCGCTCTACGCCTTCTTCCGATAGCGCATCCTTATCGCGTGTCTGGGACGCCGGCAATACATATAGGTTGTCGCAGTTCTTGTCCTTGATCAGTGCCTGATTGAGGCTAGCCTCGTTATTCACCACATTGATCAGGTCGTAGACCACGCGCCGCTCGCAGCCCATGATCAGATCCAGATTGCGCAGGCCGACATCGAAGTCGATGACAGCTGTTTTGTGGCCGCGTAAAGCAAGGCCGGAGGCGAAGCTGGCGCTGGTGGTGGTCTTGCCTACGCCACCCTTGCCTGAGGTCACAACAATAATCTTTGCCACGTCTATATCCCTTGATGAAGATGGTCGGCCGGTCATTCGCCAATGGCGGTAATGACGAGGCGTTCGTTTTCCAGATAAATCTGTGTCGGCTTGCCCTGAATCGAAGCAGGTAGTGCCTGTTCTATGGTGCGGTACACCCCGGCGATGGAAACCAGTTCCGCCTCCATGGCATGGACAAAAATACGCGCCTGCGTATTGCCGTGGGCACCGGCCAATGCCCGGCCGCGCAGGGGGGCGTAGACATGGATATGACCATCGGCAATGACTTCGGCGCCTGCGCTGACCATGGCCAGCACAATCAGATCGCCATCCTTGGCATAGATTTGCTGGCCGGCACGCACCGGCTTGTCGATGATCATGGTGTGGCGCAGCGCCACCTGTGCCGGCTCGATATTTGCTTGAGCCTGGGGGCGGCTTGCTGTGCCCGATGCCGTATAGGCCAGGTGATGCTGCCGGGCCAGTGCTTCCAGCGCCGGGTCAGGGTGGCGCAGGGCGACAATGCGGATGCCGCGCTTGCTGCAGTTGGCCAGTACCGATGCCAGATCCAGTGCGGCAGGTTCTGCCAGCAGCTCAAGATCAAGTACAAAAGCCTCATGTTGATCGGTGAAACGCTGGCCAAAACGATGGTCCAGTTCGGCTTCTATCTGCGCAGGATCGGAATTGCGCAGTTGCAGTGCCAGCAAGTCCAGGCTGGCGGACTTTATTTCGAGAGGAGTGGCCGTCTGGCTCATTGTGATGTCTTGAGTCTGCATAGATTTAATCAATTACCAGAGTGTAAATCTTTGATAGCGGTCTTTCAACGCGTATGGACTGGCAATATGTTGTTTTGTTGATTTACTGTTGTGAAATTGATGGGTGTTGTACAAATGCATCGAAAATAAGGGGCTGTAATTGCGCAGTGCAGCATTCCCTTGACCGGGTGCAAGTGCCTGACTAATATTTGCATTGTTGCAGCGCAACATCGGTTTGGCGCTGATGGGTTGTGGTGCTGTTGTGATCTGAACTTTTTGTGAAAGAGGAGTCTTCCATGTTTACTAATGCACAAGATTTTGCAGCCTACGGTCAGGCCAATCTCGATAAGGCAGTGCGTCTGTCTTCCATCGTGCTGTCCGGTGCCGAGCGCATGGCCAGCCTGCAGCTGGAACTGTCGCGCAAGCTGCTGAACGATAATGCCCAGGCCGTCAAGGCATTGGCCGAGATCAAGGATCCAAAGGCATTTGCCGAGTATCAGTCCAGCCAGGCACAGCCGGCTATCGACCAGAGTCTGAATGTGGCGCGCAATCTGTATGATGCTGCCGTTCAGACCCAGAATGAACTGACCGCTTTTTTTGAAGACCATGTCTCCGAGTCGAACCAGGCAGTACTGACTTCGCTGGACAAGCTGAGCAAGAACGCGCCTGCCGGCTCCGATGTGGCTGTTAATGCACTCAAGACGCTGATTACCACGTCGAGCGCTGCTTTTGATAATGTATCGAAGACTGCGAAAAAAATGGGTAGCGATTTTGCCGAGGCCAGCGCGGAAGCTGCGGCGAACACGGCCAAGGCGACCGGCGCTGCTGTTTCGCGCAAAAAGCCGGGCGCTGCTGCCTAAGCTGAGTCTTTGTTCTGCGATATGGAAACGGCCCTTGCGGGCCGTTTTGTCGTTGTGACGGGCTGTTAATTGGGTCCGGATGGGAATGTGTCGCTTAACCGTAATAACCATTGAGCCAGGGCCTGGGCAAAGTGTGGCTGTCTGTGGTCGGGCGGAAGGTTGGATGTTGCGGGAGCCGGGGCCGGGTGGCTTGCCAGATAGCGCTGTGCCAGTTGTCTGATCCGCTCGAGCAGCTGTTCTTGCCCTTGCAGGCGCTGCAGTAAATCGGCGGGTGTGAACTGCATATCGTGTGCCGCCTGTCCGTAGTGCAGGCTATAGCCTAGGGCATCCATATATTGGCGCATAAAGGTTGCACTGCCGGCGGGGCCGGTCATCAGCCAGGCGCTGCTAACGGGGGCTAGTGCGTCCAGAAGAGGGCGTGCCAGGGTAATGGCAGCATCGCTACCACCGGCATAGAGGACATAACCCAGATGTTGGCCTGCTGGGTGCCAGTGTCCGGCAAGATCAATATAAGCGCCGGTCTGGGCTTGCTGCCTGGCCTGTGCAGGGGTGGGGCCGGACAGATCAAGGGTGAAATCAGGGTGGCTTAGGCATGCGGCTCCCGTTGCTGCGGCGTATTGCCGGCTGACGGTATAGCCTTTTTGCTGCAAGCGCCTGAGGATATGCTCGGGCGTTGCGCCGTGCGCCACGATGTCCACATTTTTCCTTGTCTTCAAACAACGCCGGATTCTTTCACGGATAGTGTGGTCTGGCTATCGGGGTTCTCCGCTTGTTGCTTGTCTTATGCTAAAAAAGCCGGCAAAGCCGGCTTTTTTAGCGGAGCGACCGGCTATCAGCCTTCTTGCTGGTGACGCGCGATACCATCCACCAGTTCGGCTTTGGCTTCTTCCATCGTGCCCCAGCCTTGTACCTTGACCCACTTGCCCTTTTCCAGATCTTTGTAGTGCTCGAAGAAGTGCACCATCTGGTTGCGCAGCAGCTCAGGCAGGTCTTCCAGTTTCTGGATGTTGCTGTACATCGGGCACAGTTTTTCAACGGGTACGGCCACCAGTTTTGCATCGATGCCGGACTCGTCTTCCATCTTGATCATGCCCAGGGTGCGGCAGCGAACGACCACGCCTGGCGGCAGCGGGAACGGGGTTACGACCAGAACGTCTACCGGATCACCATCCAGCGACAGGGTCTGTGGCACAAAGCCGTAGTTGGCCGGGTAGAACATGGCGGTGCCCATAAAGCGGTCAACGAAGATCGCGCCGGAGTCTTTGTCCAGTTCGTACTTGATAGGGGCGCCATTGGCGGAGATTTCGATTACGACGTTGATGTCGTTCGGCATGTCCTTGCCGGCGGAAATTGCGTTCAGGTTCATCGACTCGGGTCCTTGTTTGTATATGCCCTTATGGCTGGGCGTGATGCAGGCGTGTTGCTGTCGGCCGATTATATCGCAGGCATCCGTAGCGTGTGCTGTGAAGGTATAATGATGTTCATTGGATATGGCAAAAAGGCATCACATGATTGATAAATTGATTGTCGAGTTTGACAAGGGTTTGCGTACCTTGTTTGCGCCTGCGCTGAGTTCGCGTCCTCATCCCGGTAAAAATCTGGACGAGGTGGCCTTGAGTGACGAGCAAAAACAGCATGCGCTGGGTTTGATGCGGGTGAATCATTGTGGTGAGGTGTGTGCTCAGGCGTTGTATCAGGGGCAGGCGCTGACGGCGCGCGATCCTGCTGCCCGTGAAGCCTTGAAAGAGGCTGCGCATGAGGAGGTCGAGCATCTGGCCTGGACCGAGCAGCGTATCCGCGAGCTTGGCGGGCGCACCAGTGTGCTGAATCCTTTATGGTATGGCGGCTCGCTGGCGATAGGTGTGGCGGCGGGTTTGCTGGGGGACCGCTGGAATCTGGGCTTTCTGGAAGAGACGGAGCATCAGGTCGGCGCGCATCTGGATAGTCATTTGCAAAGCCTGCCCGAAGAGGATGGCAAAAGCCGGGCTATTGTAACGCAGATGCGTGACGACGAGCTCAGACACGCGGATATGGCGCATGCGCTGGGCGCTGCGCGTTTGCCGTTGCCGGTGCGCCAGGGCATGAAGCTTTCCTCCAAGTTGATGACCGCCGCCAGCTACCGCATCTGATGCTTGTTTGGGGCGACCATTGTGGGTCGCCCTTTTGTTTAACGCGCTTTTTGCACCATGATTTCGATAATCTGGCGGTCGGTTTCCAGCATGCTGCGACTGGCCAGTGCGCACAGATTGCTGATCGACTCGTCGACATCGTGCGCCACAATGCCTTCGTTGCCGGTGACGCGGCTATCGTCCAGTGCCATCAGTACCGACTTGTAGGCCGATGCGGCCGAGGTCGAGACTTTCATGGCGCAGCTATTGGATGCGCCATCGCAGATCATGCCGGCCAAGTCGCCAACCATGCTGCAAATCGCCATATTGACCGACTCTTCCTTGCCGTCCAGTAGCCAGGCCATGCCGGCGGCCGCGCCCATGGAGGCGGTTGTGACCGCGCAGAGTGCCGACAGGGCCGGCAGCTTGCTATGGATGTAAACGGCCGTCAGGTGGGACAGCATCAGTGCCCGCGCCAGTTTTTCATCGCAGGCATTCAGGTGGCGGGCCACGACGACGACCGGCAAGGTGGCTGCGATGCCCTGATTGCCCGAGCCGGAATTGCTCATGGCAGGCAAGGGCGCGCCGCCCATGCGGGCGTCCGATGCGGCGGTGGTGCGCATCATGATTTCGGTCAGCAGCCCTTGGGAGAGCAGGCCTTGCTTGACCTGACGCTGCAAGGTTGCACCGATATGCAGGCCGTACCGGCCACTCATGCCCTCGTCCGATAGTGCGTTGTTCAGGCGTGCGGCTTCCAGAATGAATTCGATCTCGTCAAGTGGCACTTGGGTGGCGAATTCGTAGACATCATGCATGCGGGCCTGGCCTAGCGAATAGTGCCCGCCTGCGGTTGTGCCCTGGCTCGCGGCCTGCCACAGGGTTTCACCGTTTTTCTCGATCAGGATTACATTGGTGTGGGCGTTGGCAATGCAGACGCGCACCGATTCCTCCCCGGCGTAGAGTGTTGCTTCGCTATAGAGGATGTTGGGCACATCGGTGATGCTGACGCTGACTTGCTTGGCGTCCAGCATGGCCTTGCCCGCCGCCACCTGTTCGGGGGTCAGTTTCTTCAGTACCTGCAAGCCGCCTTGTGGGTCGCCGCCAATGGCGCCGACTGCTGCGGCTATGGCCAGGCCGACCATGCCGGTGCCGGGTACGGTGACCGCCATGCCGTTTTTCATCAGGTTGGAGGAGACTTTGGCGTCGATGCGTTCGGGCAGGGCACCTAACTGTTCACGCGCAATGGCGCAGGCCAGTGCCAGCGAGATGGGTTCGGTGCAGCCCAATGCCGGAATGACTTCGTGTTTGACGGCCTTGATAAACTCGGCCCAGAGTGGTGTCGGATTGCGCATGGTGTGCAGCCTCTTGTGCAAAACAGGCCCGGCCGGAGAGCGGGCAGGCAAATGGCGGACATTGTATACAGAAATGCAGTGCAGGAATGGGACGTAAATGCAATAAGGCCACTATCGAGTGATAGTGGCCTTATTTTTATTCTGGCGTCCCCACGGGGAATCGAACCCCGGCCGCCGCCGTGAAAGGGCAGTGTTCTAACCGCTAAACTATAGGGACTATGTGGTGCACCCGGAGCGATTCGAACGCCCGACCCTTTGGTTCGTAGCCAAATACTCTATCCAACTGAGCTACGGGTGCATAGGTAAAACATTTTACAAGTAAGTCATGCTGGCGTCCCCACGGGGAATCGAACCCCGGCCGCCGCCGTGAAAGGGCAGTGTTCTAACCGCTAAACTATAGGGACTTCGCTGGTGCACCCGGAGCGATTCGAACGCCCGACCCTTTGGTTCGTAGCCAAATACTCTATCCAACTGAGCTACGGGTGCACTGTTTCTTGCTGTCTCTCGCTGCGTTGTCTGCTGCGAGAGATGCGAACTATACGGAAGCCTTCTTTTTCCGTCAACACTTTTTCTGATTAAATTGTTCGCTGTCGTTTAGAATACGACCTTATTGTTGCCATTTACCGACAGTATCGCGTTGAAAATGCCTTATTTGTCAGTGGTTTGTGAATCTTTGTTTTTAGCCGCACCGGCTGGAAAATATTTTGGTTTTTAAGCGAATCTGCCCATGCTGTTTGAACAAGCTTACGCAATTGTCGACCTGGAAACGACGGGAGGCCACATCACCCGTGACCGGATTACCGAAATCGGCCTGATCCTGGTGGACGGGGAGAACGTCGAGCGCATCGAAATGCTGGTCAACCCCGGCCAGCCCATCCCGCCCTTTATCGAAGACATGACCGGGATCAGCAATGCGATGGTGGCCGAGGCGCCTGCATTTGCCGAACTGGCGCCGGCCTTGTGGCAAAAACTGGCAGGGCGCTTGCTGATTGCCCATAACGCGCGCTTCGATTACGGCTTTCTCAAAAATGCATTTCGCCGTGCCGGTCTGGCGTTTAACGCCAACACCCTGTGCTCGGTCAAGTTGTCGCGCCGCCTGTACCCGCAATACTTCAAACACAGCCTGGACAGTATTATCGAACGCCATCAACTCGTGCTGCCGGCACGGCACCGTGCGCTGGCGGATGCCGAGGCCGTATACCAGTTTTTATGTCTGGCACGGAACGAGTTGGGGGTGGAGCCGCTGCGTGCTGCCGCTGCGGCCTTATTGGCGCTGCCTAGCGTGCCGGAGGGCATGGCGCAGGAGTTGGCCGATACGCTGCCGGATACGCCGGGGGTGTATGCCCTGTATGCCGCCAGTGGCGAGGCGCTTTATGCCGGGCGTTGCCTTAACCTCAGGCAAAGGGTGTTTGCCCACTATGGCGCCGGGACGCTGGACGCCAAACTGCCGCGCATTCATGAGCGCATCGCCCATGTAGCATGGCAGGAAACACTGGGCGAGTTTGGTGCGGCATTGCTTGAATTGCAGCAACAGTCGGCCTTGCGGCCGCGTTACAACCCGCGTGCGCGCCAGACGAATGAATTGTGCGCCTTGCAGTTGAGCGAAGCAGGGGAGGATGGCTTTTTGCGGGTGAGTGTCAGCCTTGCCCGCACGCTGGACTTTTCGCGTACGGCGGATTTGTATGGCCTGTTCCGCAGCCCGCGCGAAGCCAAAAAGGCATTGAGCGAGCTTGCGCGTGCGCATCAGCTATGCCCGGCCATTCTGGAAGTGGAAACAGTCACAAGCCGCAAAGGTGCGCCATGCCAAAGCTTCAAAAACCGGCGCTGCCTGGGGGCCTGTTGCAGCAAGGAAAGTGCCGCCGCGCATAATGCGCGCCTGCAAAGCGCTTTGCAGCGGCTGAAAACCCAAAGCTGGCCCTATGCCGGTGCGATTGCGCTGACCGAAAGCGACGAGGTGAGTGGCGAGTCGGTGAGCCATGTGTTCGAGCGCTGGTGCTACTTGGGCTCGGGCGATGATGTGGCTTGCCTGCAGGGTACGCCGGTGTTTGATCTGGCGATATATAAGCTATTGCAGCACTGGCTGAAAAAACCGGTGCCCGGAGTTACGCTGCACGAACTGCCGGCAGGCTAGGCATGCATGGCCAGAAAGCCGCGCAGGCGGCTTTCGATAATGCGCGGGTTCTCGCCGCTGGCAATGGCGATAACGCCTTCCAGAATCAGCTCTTTGGTGGCAATTTCGGTCGCAATCAGGTTTTTGAGTTTGACGGCTACCGGCAGGAAAAACAGGTTGGCTGAACCGACGCCATAAACCGTGGCGACAAAGGCAACGGCAATGCCGGAGCCCAGTTTGGTCGGATCGGACAGGTTTTCCATCACATGGATCAGGCCGAGCACCGCGCCGATGATGCCGATGGTGGGGGCGTAGCCGCCGGCAGACTCCCATATTTTGGCGGCCTGCTTGCGCGCATGTTCAAACATGGTGATTTCGACTTCCATCACCGAGCGCAGTGTTTCGGGGGCCGCGCCGTCAACCAGCATCTGCAGGGCTTTTTTGGTATAGGGGTCGTGCTGCAAGGAAACATAGCCCTCCAGCGACAACAAGCCGCCTTTGCGCGCACTTTGGCTCCACAGGATGATGTCGCGTATCATTTTTTCATGATTGAACTGCGGCGGGTAAAACACCCACTTGAGCATTTTCAGGCCGTTGACGAACTGGCGTGGCGTACTTTGCAGCATGACGGCACTGGCCGTACCGCCGATGACGATCATAAAGGCGGTCAGTTGCAGCAGCGAGCCTAAGTGGCCGCCTTCCAGTGCTTGTCCTGCCAGAATGGCGGTCAGTCCGCCCATGATGGCAATAATGCTGAGTTTATCCACGTCTGTCCTTGTTGTTTACAGCCATTCGCGTAGCTTGCTGCGGATGCGGGTGACGGCCTGGGTATGCAGCTGGCTGACGCGGGACTCGGACACGCCCAGCACTGCGCCGATTTCCTTGAGGTTGAGATCCTGCTCGTAATACAGGCTCATCACCAGCTGGTCGCGCTCGGGCAAGGTCGCGATGGCATCTATCAGTGCCTGGCGAAAACCGCTGTCGGCCAGTGTTGCGAGCGGATCCGGCGTGTTGTCGTCCGCGATATTGGCCAGTGCATCATTCAGCTCTTCGCCGTCGTGGCTATGAAAGTCTTCGAAATACACCAGACGCACGCCCATGCAGTCGCCCAGCATGGCCTGGTAATCCTCCAGCGATACCGCCAGCTCGTCGGCGATTTCGCTTTCACTGGGCGCGTAACCCAGTGTTTGGGTGGCGTGCTTGATGGCGTCTTCAATCATGCGGGCATTGCGCCTGAGCTGGCGCGGCATCCAGTCTATGCGCCGCAGCTCATCCAGCATGGCGCCCTTGATGCGCGTGCCGGCAAAGGTTTCAAACTGTACCCCTTGCAACGGGTCGAACTGGCGGGCGGCCTCCAGTAGTCCGATCATGCCGACTTGTACCAGATCATCCAGCTCGACCGATGCCGGCAGGCGGGCCATCATCAGGCTGGCAATCTTCCTGACCAAAGGCGCATATTTCATGACATCCGGGCGATCGGTAGCGGCAGCTTGTGCGTAGGCGTGGGCTTGATGCGTGGCCAGAGCCATGGTTAACGATCCGTGATTTCGGTAAGGGTCTTGCTGGTGCTTAACAGTTGTTCCAGATAGCTGGAGCGGGCATGGCCGGTGTCCGGTGCATGCCATAAAGGCAGCATGGCGGCCAGCTGGCTGAATGCCTGGGCCGCTTCGCTATCCGGAAAGGCTTCTATCACTGGCCGGCGTAATGCCTGGCTCTTGCGTATGGCCTGATCCTCCGGCACAAAACCGACCCAGCGCAAGGAAACGCCAAGGTAGTCGCCGGCTACCGATGACAAGCGGGCAAACACGCTTTGCGCTTCGTCCTGTCCGCTTGCCCGGTTGACCAGCACATTGAAACGGCGGCGGCCGAATTCGCCGGCCAATCGTTTCATGCTGGCATAGCCGCGCGTGATGGATTCGGCTTGCGGGGTGATGACCAGAATCAGATTGTCGGCAATCACCAGCGGCGCGGCATCCTGGCTCGGGTCCGGTGCATCGACCAGCGTCAGGCCGCAGTCTTTTTCCAGCGCGGAAAATTCGCTGGCCAGGCGTTGCCAGACGCGGGCTGACAGACGGTGGCGTTCTTCCGGCTGGGCATACAGATTGACCAGAGTCACGCCATGGCGCGAGTTCACCATCAGATCGGTCAGGCCGCCGCGGCTGATGTTCAGGCTGGCCAGCGAAGCAGAGGGCGGCACGCCGGCTAAGCGTGCCAGCGCCTGGCCATTTTGGTGATCCAGCAACAAGGGGCGCTTTCCCTGTAGCGCGCTGGCCGCAGCCAGCCCTGCGCACAGGGTGGAAATGCCGCTATGGCTGGCACCGGTGAGGGCGAACAAGGGCGGCAGGTGTGTGCTTTGCTGGCTGAGTTGCCTGAGGCTGGCGGCTTGGTCACTCATATTACAACCAGCCCGACTGTGCGGCATTGATCATCGGGATTTCATTGCTCTGCCCATGAAACGGGGTCGCCAGTTGTCCCGCGCGCAAGGCGCGGTCAATCAGAAAGTCCGCATTGGCGCAATGCAGGTCTTCCGGTACCCGCTGGCCATTGGTGATGTAAAACAGGCGCAAACGGTTGCGGATGATGACATCCAAGCTGGAACCCAGCATCACGGCTTCGTCGACCTTGGACAGCACGCACCCGGTCAAGTCATCACTGCGGAAATGTTTGACCACGTCTTCCAGCGTGCGGCCATCGGCATTGGCCGCCAATAGCAGCAGGCGGCGTACCGGCCGCCCGGCCGTGGCAAACATGCGGATCTGTTGCAGGACGCGCTGATCGCGCTGACTCATGCCGACCGTATCGATCAGCACCACACGGCGCTGAGTCAGATCGGCCAGTGTCAGCTGTAAATCGCCTTCGTTTTGTACCGAGAATACCGGCACGCCCAGAATCTTGCCGTAGATGCGTAACTGATCCTGTGCGCCGATCCGGTAGCTGTCGGTGGTGATCAGAGCCACGCCCTCGGCGCCGTAGCGCATGGTGGCGCGGGCGGCGAGTTTGGCGACGGTTGTGGTTTTGCCTACGCCGGTGGGGCCCACCAGTGCAAAAATCCCGCCCTGGTCGATGATGTCGCTGGCCGGATCCATACACTTCAAATTATGCATCAAGGCCGAACGCGCCCATTTTTGCGCGACTTCGGCATCGTACTGCGGGGGCAATTTCTGGGTGAGCTGGCGTATCAGCGCCGGGCTAAAGCCTGCCGTCAGCAGGTAGCGGAACAGTTCGGCGCGATTGGGGGTTTGCCCTTCCATTTCCGACCAGGCAAAAGTTGCCAGCTGGTTTTGCAGCAGGCTTTTCAGCAGGCGGATTTCTTCACCGATATGGCGAATATCGTCGGCAATATGTTCTTCTGGCGGCGGCACCAGGGGGGCGGCTTGTGCGGCAGCTGGCTTGGCTTCGGCCACCGGCGCAGCAGGCGGGGCTGCGGGAGGTGCTGGCGGAGCCGCTCGCGTAGCGGCGCTAAAAACGGCAGGGCGTGCCGGCTCGATGGCGGCGGCGGGTCTGCGTTCCGGCTGTGCGGTGGGGGGCGGTTCGTCCAGCGGTTCGATCGGCATGGCATAGCTGCGCGACAGCGCGCGTGCGGCGGCATGGCCTTGAGCGGGCAGGATGGCCGCCGGTGCCGGCGTCTTGCGCGGAGGATGGCGGGTGGCAGCAGGCGCCAGCGTATCCGACAGGGCAGCAACATCGGCATCGGCTACGGCCATGATCTCTACGCCACCGCCCTGAGTGGGGCGATTGGACAGGATCAGCGCGTCTGCGCCCAGCGCCTCGCGGACCTGGCGCAAGGCATCGCGCGTAGTTTTACCGTAAAACTTTCTGACCACCATCTGTTATATCGTCCTCAACCCTTGCCGGCTCCAATAACTGCGATTATACGGATGGTTTTGCTATCCGGTATTTCATTATGCGAAATCACGCGTAACTGCGGCAGCGCCCGGCGCAGAAAACGCGCGAGCAAGGGGCGCAAGCCCGGCGGGGTCAGCAGTACCGGATTCAGACCCTGGTTTTCGACTTCCTCGGTCTGGTGGGCGGCATTGGCCAGCAGATTCTCCGCCAGCCCCGGCTCCAGTCCGCCGCCGGCTTTAGACTGCACCGCCTGTAGCAGGATGTTTTCCAGTTGCGGGTCCAGCGACATCAGCGGTAGTTCATTCTCGCCAGGGAAGAGTTGCTGGACGATGGCGCGCGACAGGGCGGTGCGCACGGCAGCGGTCAGCTCGTCGATGTCCTGGGTAATGGGCACATGGTCGGCCAGCGTTTCGATAATGGTGCGAAAGTCGCGGATGTTCAGGCCGTCACTGAGCAGTTGCTGCAGAACCTTTTGCAAAATGCCGACCGCAATGACTTTGGGTACCAAGTCTTCGATCAGCTTGGGCGACTCTTTGGCCTGATGATCGATAAGGGCCTGCACTTCTTCGCGCCCCAACAGCTCGGCCGCATGCGATTGCAACAGATTGGACAGATGGGTGGCAACCACGGTGCTGGCATCGACCACGGTGTAGCCCAGGCTTTGTGCCTCTTCGCGCCGGCTGGCCTCGATCCATAGTGCGGGCAGGCCGAAAGTCGGGTCGGTGGTCGGCGTGCCGGGCACTTCGCCGCTGACATGGCCGGGGTTGATCGCCAGGAACTGGCCGATATAGGCATCGCCTACGCCGACTTCGACCCCCTTAAGCAGGATGCGGTAGGCATTGGGGCGGATTTCCAGATTGTCGCGGATATGGACGGCCGCAACCAGAAAACCCATTTCCTGCGCCATTTTTTTACGGATGCCGCGAATGCGGCGCAGCAGCTCGCCATCCTGATCGCGATCGACCAAGGGAATCAGCCGGTAACCGACCTCCAGCCCCAGCATGTCTACCGGCTGCACATCATTCCAGCTGACCTCGGCCATGGCCTGTTCCCCTCCGGATGCGGACAAAGCGGCAGGCGTGGCGGGCTGGCTGGATAGTGCTTGCGCCAGTTTTTCCTTTTGTTGGCGTTTCTCTTGCCACCAGGCCAGCGCCGCCAGTGAAGCGGCAATCATCAGGAAGGCAGCATGCGGCATATTGGGGATCAGGCCGATCAGGCCGATCACACCGGCCGTGATATAGAGCACATGCGGGTTGGAGAAGAGCTGGCCGATAAACTGCTCGGACAAGTCCTTGTCGGTGCCGACGCGGGCCACCACGATGCCGGCGGCGGTGGAGATGATCAGCGCCGGAATCTGGGCAACCAGACCATCGCCGATGGTGAGCAGGGTATAGGTCTTGGCGGCTTCGCCGGCCGGCATATCATGCTGCATCATGCCGATGATCAGGCCGCCGACAATATTGATCACGATAATCATGATGCCGGCCATGGCATCGCCACGCACGAATTTGGAGGCACCGTCCATGGCGCCGAAGAAGTTGGCTTCTTCGGTAATGGTCTGGCGGCGTTTTCTGGCATCGTCCTCGCCGATCAGGCCGGCATTGAGGTCGGCATCGATCGCCATCTGTTTGCCCGGCATAGCGTCCAGGGTAAAGCGGGCCGACACTTCGGCAATCCGGCCTGCACCTTTGGTGATCACCATAAAGTTGATGATGGTCAGGATAATGAACACGATAATGCCGATGGCGACGTTTTCGCCGATCAGGAAGTGGGCAAAGGATTCGATTACCTTACCGGCAGCGGCCGGGCCGGTATGACCTTCCATCAGAATCACCCGGCTGGAGGCAACGTTGAGCGACAGCCGCAACAAGGTGGTGATCAGCAGCACGGCAGGAAAGGCGGAAAACTCCAGCGGATGGCGCGTGTTGATGCCGACCATCAGCACAATGACCGAAATCGCGATATTGAAGGTAAAGAAGATATCCAGTATCACCGGCGGTAGCGGCAGCACCATCATCGCCAGAATCAGGATGATCAGTACCGGCCCTGCCAGTTTGCTCACTTTGAGCGTCTTCAGTAAATCTAGAATCTGGTTCATGCCGTCAGTCAGTGCGCATCGGCCGGTCTGGCCGCTGCTTTTTGTTTATTGTTCGGGTCAAGTTCTGGCGGCACTTCCAGCTTTTCCGGGTAAACCGGCGCCAGACCGCCCTGGTTTTCATAGACCTTGAGCTGGTAGATGTAGGCCAGCACCTGCGCCGCCGCCGAAAACAGCTTGGGCGGAATATCCGCACCCAGCTCGGCATGGAAATACAGGGCGCGGGCAAAGCTGGGCGCGCGCATGGTGGCAATCTTATGCTCGCTGCCGGCGGCAATAATGCGCTCGGCCAGCTTCAGCGTACCTTTGGCCACGACTTGCGGCGCGCGCATGTCGTCGCTGTATTTGAGCGCCACCGCGTAATGGGTCGGGTTGGTGACGATCACATTGGCCCCCGGAATTTCCTGCATCATGCGCCGGCGTGCCGCCTCGCGCTGCAGTTGGCGGATACGGCCTTTCACTTCGGGCGAGCCTTGCTGTTCCTTGCTTTCCTGCTTGAGCTCTTCCTTGGTCATCCTGAGTTTTTTATGGTATTGCCAGAGTTGCAGCGGCACATCCACCGCCACCAGCAATAGCATGGCGCCCACCACGATCAGGAAAGTGTGTTCGATCAGCCCCATCATGCTGCCCAGCGCCAGCTCCAGCGGCTGGCTGACCAGCCCCATCAGTTCGCCGCGTTCACTCCAGATTACCCAGGTGGCCACGCCGCCGATCAGCGCGCTTTTCATAATGGCCTTGCCGCCCTCGGCCAGCGCCTGTACCGAAAACATGCGCTTGATGCCGGAGGCCGGGTTGAGCTTGGAAAATTTCGGCTCAATGGCCTTGAGTGTCAGATTCCAGCCGCCGATCAATAGCGGCGTCAGCAGGGCAACGATGGCCAGACCGCCCAAAAAGGGCAGTAGCGCCATAAACATGTCGATACTGGCGCTTTTGAAGGCCTCGACCGCCAGTTCCGGCGTTTTCAGCTTCTGGCTGTCAAAGCGCAGCATGCCGATGGCGATGTCGCGCACCGCGCGGTAAAGCGCCGGCCCCAGCGCGATCAAGAGCGCCACCCCGGTCATGGTGACGGCAAAAGTCGCCAGTTCACGCGAGCGCGGCACATTACCGTCTTCGCGCGCCTGTTGCAGACGGCGCTCTGAGGCGGGTTCTGTGCGTTCCAGATCGGAGTCTTCTGCCATGCGTGCTGCCGGTTTTTTATCAGATAGGTATCGTGTGGCGCGAGTTTACCATCCGCTAGGCTTCAAGTCCCTGATATTCAAAAAGCCTGCATTTATGTTGTATTTTTTGCAAGTAACGTGATGATGGGGGCAGATAGGCACGGGCTTCGCGGTGTTCAAGAATGGGGCGTAGCGTTAAACTAGCGCCTTGAATTTTGACGGACTCGCGCCATGAAGCAGTACCAAGACCTGATGCGCCATGTGCTTGAACATGGCGATGAAAAATCCGACCGCACCGGTACCGGTACCCGTTCGGTGTTCGGCTATCAGATGCGTTACAACTTGCAGGACGGCTTCCCCTTGGTCACGACCAAGAAGCTGCATCTGAAGTCCATCGTGCACGAATTGCTGTGGTTTTTGTCCGGCGACACCAATATCCGTTACCTCAAGGAAAACGGCGTGCGCATCTGGGACGAGTGGGCCGATGAAAACGGCGATCTGGGGCCGGTATACGGTTACCAGTGGCGTTCATGGCCGGCTGCCGATGGCCGCCATATCGACCAGATTGCCAATGTGGTCCAGATGATCAAGACCAACCCGGACTCGCGCCGCTTGATGGTGTCGGCGTGGAATCCGGCGCTGGTGGACGAGATGGCCTTGCCGCCTTGCCACAGCCTGTTCCAGTTCTATGTGGCGGGTGGCCGCCTGTCGTGCCAGCTGTATCAGCGTTCGGCCGATATCTTTCTGGGTGTGCCGTTCAATATCGCCAGCTATGCCTTGCTGACCATGATGGTGGCGCAGGTGTGCGACCTTGAGCCGGGCGACTTTGTGCATACGCTGGGCGATGCCCATCTCTACAGCAATCATCTGGAACAGGCCGAGCTGCAGTTGTCACGCGCACCGCGCGCCTTGCCGCGCATGAAGATCAATCCGGCGGTCAAAGACCTGTTTGCCTTCCGTTTTGAAGACTTCGAGCTGGAAGGCTACGACCCGCATCCGCATATCAAGGCGCAGGTGGCGGTATGAGTATGCCTCTGGTGACCTTGGTGGTGGCGATGGCGAACGACAGGGTGATCGGCGTGGACAACCGACTGCCTTGGCATTTGCCGGAAGATCTCAAGCATTTCAAAGCGGTGACGCTGGGCAAGCCCATTATTATGGGGCGCAAGACCTGGGACTCCATCGGCCGGCCTTTGCCCGGGCGGCGCAATATCGTGGTGACGCGTCAGGCCGACTGGCAGGCCGAGGGGGCCGAGGTCATGCATTCGCTGCCGGAAGCGCTGGCCTCGGTGGCTTCGCTGGCCGAGGCCTGTGTGATCGGTGGCGGCGAGCTGTTTGCCCAGGCCTTGCCGCTGGCGGCAAAAATGGAGCTGACGCTGATTGATCTGGATGTCGCGGGAGACGCCCATTTTCCGGCTTGGGCTGAGCATGAATGGCAGCAGGTGGCGGAAGAAGGGCATAGTCGGGAAGACGGTTTGCGCTGGTCGTATCAGACCTGGTTGCGCAAATAAGGCTGACGGGGCATCGCCCCGTTTTTTTATGCCTTGGCCAGTGTCGCCGTGGCCTCTTGCACCAGTGCGCGATAGGTGTCGCTAAGATGCTGGGTCACGCTATTCAGGCGGGTAAGGTCGCGTGCAATGATGGCTTTAAGCAGGTCGCTGATAAAACATTGTGCGCGCTCCAGCTGCATGTCGCCGCTACGGAAAATGGCGTACAGGCAACGCTGGGTCATCGGTTGCAGATTATTCAGGGCATCCTCGAGATAGCGGTTGCCGGCAAAGTCGTACAGCGTTTGCAAAAAGATAAAGCTGGTGTCAAAAAAGGCGTTGAAATCGGCATGCAGCTTATGCTCGGCCAGCTCGGCTTCCAGCGCAAAAAAGCGCGCCAGATCATCGTTTTTCCAGGACAGGGCCAGATTGGTCGCGGCCCGGTTTAGCAGCAAAAACCATAGCTCAAAAAATGCCCTGACATCTTCCTGCGTCAGGCTGGCAACGACGGCGCCACGGCGCGGATAGATTTCGACCAGATGGCGGCGCTGCAGAATCAGCAGGGCTTCGCGTACCGAGCCGCGGCTGACGTCCAGTTCGGCGGCGATGCGTAACTCCTGAATGCGCTCTGCGGGTGCGAGCGTGCCCTGGATAATGAGTTTGCCCAAGTGCTGGGCGATTTGCTCGGTCAGTGAATCGTTGGCTTTAAAGGGCATGCAGGCTCGGCGTGATCTGTCGGGTTGGCGATGGCGGTTTGCCGCTGGCGGCTATTTTAGCATTCGCTGCCGTTTTGTAGTTGTGGCGTAAAACCATCACTTATGTCTTGGCCAAGGTGAAATGCCTTGCGGGTATTTTGCTGCGGACGTAGGATTCAAACGCTTGTTTGATCTGGGCCGCGCGAGGGTAAAAACAGGGGCTAACAGTTCTTCGCTAAATTCATATCATGCAAGCAAGTCTGGCTGTCATTTCGGGATGGCAACAGGCGCTCCTCTTGGGGAGTCTTGCAGGAACGACACGGGTGTTGACCTCTCCGGCCTTGGGCTGGAGAGGTTTTTTTCATTGCAGTATCAGTCTATGCGGCGGCAAGCCATCAGATAGTTGACGTCGGTGTCGGTGCCCAGCTTGTGGATGCCGGTCACCGGGTTGTAAGTCATGCCGCGGATATCCAGTAGCTCCAGCCCGGCGTTGCGTGCCATGCGCGACAACTCGGAAGGCTTGAGGAAGCGGGCATAGTCATGCGTGCCGCGCGTGAGCAGATTAAGCACGTACTCGGCCCCCACCACGGCCAGCAGGTAAGCCTTGGCATTGCGGTTAAGGGTGGAGAAAAACACGGTGCCGCCGGGTTTGACCAGACGCGCGCAGCTACGCACGATGCTTTGCGGATCCGGCACATGCTCCAGCATTTCCATGCAGGTCACCGCGTCGTAATAGCCCGGCTTTTCTGCCGCCAGGTCTTCCACGGCGACACAGCGGTATTCGACCGGCACGCCCGACTCCAGGCTATGCAGCTGCGCCACTTTCAGCGATTTCTTGGCCAGATCGATACCGGTTACGCTGGCGCCGCGCGCGGCCATGCTTTCGGCCAGAATGCCGCCGCCGCATCCCACATCGAGTACGGACTTGCCGGCAAGCGCGGCATAGCCATCGATAAAATCAAGGCGCAGCGGGTTGATCTCGTGCAGCGGCTTGAATTCGCTGTCCTTGTCCCACCACTTGTGGGCTAGCTGGCTGAATTTTTCCAGTTCTTGTGCGTCGACATTGCTCATGCGTTTTGATCTCCTGCCAGAATCCGTTCGCGCCAGCTTCTGCCGCTGGCTATCAGTTGTGCTTCGTCCAGTGTCTTGAGCTGGCGCTCCGCCATCAGGGCCTGACCCTTGACCCAGACATGGCTGACCTGTTCGCGCCCGGCGGCGTAAACCACATGGGAAATCGGGTCGAATATCGGCGCGGTTTCTACCGTCGCCAGATCAATGGCGATCAGGTCGGCCTGTTTGCCGGGCTTGATGCTGCCCACCTTGTCGGCAATGCCCAAAGCCTGTGCGCCATTGAGCGTGGCCATGCGGATGGCGGTAGCTGCCGGCACGGCGGTCGGGTCCATCGCGCCGACCTTGGCCAGCAAGGCGGCCATGCGCATCTCGGCCAGCATGTCCAGCTTGTTGTTGGAGGCTGCGCCATCGGTGCCGATGCCGACATTGACGCCGCCGGCCAGCAGCTGGGGAATGCGGGCAATGCCCGAGGCCAGCTTCATATTCGAGCTTGGGTTATGCGCCACCGAGATGCCATGGCGGGCGGCCAGCTCGATCTCGTCATCCGACAGATGCACCATATGCGCGGCAATCAGGCGCGGCGAGAGCAGGCCCAATTCTTTCAGGCGTGCCAGTGGCCGCTGGTGATGGTCGCGCATGCTGTCGCTGATTTCGCCGGCCGACTCGTGGATGTGGCAATGGATCAGCATGTCCTGCTCTTCGGCCAGCATCACCACCTTGCGGAAAGTGTCGTCGGCCACGGTGTAGGGCGCATGCGGTGCCAGCGTGAAGGTAATCAGTTCCTCGCCCAAAAATTCACGCCGCTCGTCCAGCGCGCGGCTGATGTATTCGTCGGCATTGTTGGCGTAATTGGTCGGGAACTCGAGGATGGAGGCGCCAACAAAGGTGCGCATGCCCGCAGCGAGGCCGGCGCGCGCCATGGCCCCGTGATAGAAGTACATATCATTGATGGTGGTGGTGCCGCCACGGATCATTTCCGCCATGGCAATCAGTGCGCCATCAAACACAAATTCGTCGCGCACATGGCGGCCTTCGGCCGGCCAGATATGATTGGACAGCCAGTCCATCAGCACCTTGTCGTCCGCCAGACCGCGCAGCAGGGTCATCGCGCTGTGGCCGTGCAGATTGATCAGGCCGGGCATCAATACATGGTTGTCCAGCCGCACATGCTGTTTGGCGGTGGCGGCTGCCGACTGTGAAGGCGTCAGCAGGGCAACAATCGTCCCGTTGTTGATGGCCAGAGAATAGTCTTCCAGAATTTCACCATCTTGTTCGACGGTGATCATCCAGCGGGCGGAAATCAAGAGATCAAAAGCAGGGTTCGACATGGTAGGGGTCCTGATGGCTGAGCTTGGCGCGATTGTAGGCAGGGCATGGCACTTCGGCAACCTGAGGCGTGCAATAGACATGATAACCGGCATGCTGGCGTGCCAAGGAAATATCCTCGGCGCAGGCGTCTTGCTGCGCTGGCGGCTGGATGTGTACGGCCAGGGGCAGGGTGCGTCTGGCCCCTCTTTAATATGCCGCGCAGCGGACTCAAAACTCAAAGCCCATCGCTGCCAACTCGTAACGGAGGCCGCACCATAAAAAACCTTCGGCAGTTTTGGCTGGCGGGGGGGGGATCAAATTACGCGCACAATGCGTTCCAGCTCACTCCTCTTCCAACGCCACCGCTTTGATGAACACCCTAGACGCGATCAACCTGCGATACTGTGACGGCACGCTCAAGCTCGCCGTCGAAGCGCTGGGCCAGCGCTGGCAGATGCGCCGTGAGTGGGGCGGCCCCCGCTACACGACACGGTTTGCCCCGTGTCCGTGTTCAATAGCGCACAAAAGTAACCCGGATGGGCCTGAGCAAAACGTCGCCTTGCGGGCTGGAGAGGGGCTCGCTGTTCTTGAATACTCGGTGATGTGTGTCTAGTTTTTTTCCGTGTGCCCAGATGCGAGCGCATGAGAAAATGCTTCGATAACAGCTACGACAATATGCTCCGCCAAAGCAGGATTTTGTTCCAGCAAGGGATAGCGCTTGATCAGTTTGTTGGAGATGCGATTACCGTTTTCGCGCACGCTACGGATGATCACATCCAAGTCGTTATCCGGTGCTTCCAGTACTTGTTTGATTGCTTGGCGGGCGCGTTCGTTGGCTTGCAGAAAACGGGCTTCATCTCGCATCTCCAAGCTCAGGGTCTGGTCGATGACCTGTGCCAGATACGCAACATGGGCGGTCAGATCCGGGTAGGCCCAAGCCGGGCGCGCGCCTTCGTACGCATCAAAGTGAAAATTGAAGATCACGCCGTCTTCTGCCTCAATGCTTTCGGCAAAGCGGTAGTGTTGGTTGTAGCGCTGCAGCAGTGGACGCGAGAAGCGTTCCAGTACCCGGTCGTAGTCCGCCCGGTTACGTGTGCTGTGGGTGATGGTGGCAGAGACAGGCAAAATGATGGGTGCAGGCACTTGGCCATCCCGTCGCAATACGTCGTTGATCAGGAAGCGCGAAATCCGGCCATTGCCGTCCGCCATAGGGTGTACGTATACAAAGCCGAAGGAGGCTACCGCCGCCCTTAGTAAGGACGCTTGGCCTTGTGTACGACTCATAAAGGCTGACAAGCCACCCAGCATCGGCACAGTATCATCCCAATGCGGTGCGATGTAATCGACTACTGGTTGGTAGTGTGATGTGTGGCCAACAAATACAGGGGATCGACGTAAGCCATAGCGTAATGCCGATTCACCTAAGATGCCTCGCTGTAGGCTGGTAAGTGCTCCAGGTGCAAAAGGATCATCGTGACGGCCGCACTCCCTTTCCATTACCGCCGCAAAACGGCGGATTCGGTCCTCCTTCCCTTGCTCTCGCTCAATCTGGAAGCTGGCTCGGCTTTCCTTGACTGTCAGCCATACCGTGCTGCGCAGGATCAGATCCACACCGTAGTCGTCTTCCAACTCAACGAGCTTAGCCGCGATGTCGTATGCCTCCGCCTGTCTGATAGCATCGGTACGCCGGACTATAGGGCAGAAATCGCGATTGCCGGGCAAGTTGTCCCGCACCCGCCAACGCGGGTTGTTGATCGGGGCTCCCGTCAGGTAGCGCTTGTCATCCAGCGCATCCACATAATTGCCACGCGCTACGCCTGCAAAATCAAGCTGCCCCCCTGTCAGCCATTCATACAGGAAGCCAGCGCGCCTGGCGTAGGCGCCGGTGGGCTCAGCATGTACCCAGGCAGTTAGCGCCTCTTTGATCGCTGGCCGCTGAAACAGCCTGCTTAAAAATTCGAGGTGTACTTCTTCATGCTTGAGCGCAAACGTTAGCTGATCCTTCAGCGTTTCGGCTGGCCGGTAACTCTCAGGATAGACCTCTCGTCGGAGGTCATTCTCCAGTAAGGTCGTACGCGAGCTACCGATGGTGCTTTGCACGGCAAACGGATGGACCGGGTCGATGTCGTGGGCCTTGGCAAGCCACTGGTAGCCGATAGTGGGCATAGTTTTGCTTATCCCTTTACTGAAACGATTACATTATGACTATTTTTAGAAAAAATAGTTACGGCTAGAGTCGTTAGCTATGCTCAGCCAGCCACGCCTAGGCTATCTCTGGTTCAACCGATGCTCCACTCTGAGCTGCCGGCGGGCTTCGTCGTGTAGCTGGCGCGCTTCTTTGAGTGATACTTCGGGGTAGACGCCGAACGAGGCAGTCAGGCGCTTTCCGACAAAGCGGTAGTCAAAGCGCCACAGCTTCGACCTGTTGCTGACCAGCAGGTACAGGCCATCGGTGTCAGCATGTTTGGCAGGCTTGCCATCGGCCTTGGGCGTGGCGTTCTTACAATCAAGCGCGGTCCGTGGCATCAGTTGTCCCTTGCTGTGCTGCTGTAATACCGTCAAATACCGTCAGAAGCAATAGGAATGCATTGGGACGTGATTTCAATGAAAAACCCCCGAAAGCCTTTGCTGACGGGGGTTTCTGATGTGTAGCTAGGATTGGCTAGGAAGCCAAAAAACCTTACTCAGGCCTCATGTGCGGGAACAAAATCACATCGCGGATCGACGGGGCATCGGTCAGCAGCATGACCAGACGGTCGATGCCGATGCCGCAGCCGCCGGTCGGTGGCAGGCCGTATTCCATGGCGCGGATGTAGTCGGCGTCATAGTGCATGGCTTCGTCGTCGCCGGCGTCTTTCTGTTCAACCTGGCTCATAAAGCGGGCGGCCTGGTCTTCCGGATCGTTCAACTCGGAGTAGCCGTTGGCCAGTTCGCGGCCGACGACAAACAGTTCGAAACGCTCGGTGATCGACTGGTCGGCATCCGAGCCGCGTGCCAGTGGCGAGACTTCCACCGGGTAGTCGATGATGAAGGTCGGGTTCCACAGCAGGCCTTCGGCGCACTCTTCAAACAGGGTCAGCTGCAGGCTGCCCAGGCCAGGCGCCGGTGGCAGCTTGCCGCCCAGCTTCTTGATCTCGCTCTTCAGCCATTCGGCGTCGGCCAGTTGTTCGTCGCTGTATTGCGGGTTGAAGTGCTGGATGGCGCCAACGATGGTAAAGCGCGCGAACGGGCTTTCCAGATCGACGTCCTTGCCGCCGTAGCTGATGCGCGTGGTGCCGCAAGCGGCCATGGCGCAGGCACGGATCACTTTTTCCGTCATTTCCATCATGCGTTCGTAGCCGCTATAGGCTTCGTAGAACTCCATCATGGTGAATTCAGGGTTGTGACGGGTGCTCATGCCTTCGTTGCGGAAGTTGCGGTTGATCTCGAATACGCGCTCAAGACCGCCAACTACCAGACGCTTCAGGTACAGCTCGGGTGCGATACGCAGATACAGCGGCATATCCAGCGCATTGTGGTGCGTGGCAAACGGCTTGGCTGCGGCGCCGCCCGGGATAGGGTGCATCATCGGCGTTTCGACTTCGAGGTAGTCTTCACCCACCATCACGTCGCGTACCGTTTGCACGATCTTGGAGCGCTTGATGAAGGTGTCGCGCGAAGCTTCGTTGACGATCAGGTCGACATAGCGCTGGCGATAGGTCGTTTCCTGGTCGGCCAGGCCGTGGTGCTTGTCCGGCAGCGGACGCAGGCTCTTGGACAAGAGGCGCAGCTCGGTGACATTGATCGACAGTTCGCCCTTGTTGGTGCGGAACAGCTCGCCCTTGGCGCCCAGAATGTCGCCCAGATCCCAGTGCTTGAAGGATTCGTGCTTTTCGGCGCCCACGCCCTGGTCGTTGATGTAAAGCTGGATACGGCCCGTGCTGTCTTGCAGCGTCGCGAAGCTGGCCTTGCCCATGACACGCTTGAGCATCATCCGTCCGGCTACGACTACCTGGATCTTCTGGGCTTCCAGATCTTCCTTGCTCTTGTCGCTGCACTTCTTGGCCAGATCGCCGGCCATGTCTTCGCGGCGGAAGTCGTTCGGGAAAGCCACGCCGGCTTCACGCAGCGCTTTTAGCTTGCTGCGGCGCTCGGCCATGATCTGGTTTTCATCCTGGATGGGTGATGCGGTTTCGTGTTCAGACATAGTGTCTCCAGTCATTACGGATTGACGCAGCAGCGGGGCCGCATTTCGGTTGTTGTAGCCAATTTAGACCCCTTGCTTGAGGCTGGCTTCGATAAATGGATCGAGGTCGCCG
The DNA here is from genome assembly GCF_023502145.1 of Craterilacuibacter sp. RT1T. GTDB lineage: Bacteria > Pseudomonadota > Gammaproteobacteria > Burkholderiales > Chromobacteriaceae > Craterilacuibacter. Next base: position 300,354 of record NZ_JAMFLI010000001.1, read on the forward strand.
TCCATCACGCCCTTGATGTTGCCGACTTCATAGCCGGTACGCAGGTCTTTGATGCGCGACTGGTCAAAGACATAGGAGCGGATCTGGTGTCCCCAGCCCACATCGGTTTTGCTGTCTTCCAGTTCCTGCTTGGCGGTGTTGCGCTTTTTCAGCTCCAGCTCATACAGCTTGGCACGCAGCATCTGCCACGCTTCATCGCGGTTGCGGTGCTGCGAGCGGTCGTTCTGGCACTGCACCACGATACCGGTTGGGTTGTGGGTCAGGCGTACGGCCGAGTCGGTTTTGTTGATGTGCTGACCACCGGCACCGGAGGCGCGGTAGGTATCGGTGCGTACATCGGACGGGTTGATGTCGATTTCGAACGAATCATCCACTTCCGGATAGACGAAAACCGAGGAAAACGAGGTGTGGCGGCGCGCATTGGAGTCGAACGGCGACACGCGTACCAGACGGTGTACGCCCACTTCGGTGCGCAGCAGGCCATAGGCGTATTCGCCTTCGATCTTGATGGTGGCGCTGGTGACACCGGCGACTTCACCTTCGGACTCTTCCAGTACTTCGACCTTGAAGCCGCGGCGTTCGGCCCAGCGCACATACATTCTGAGCAGCATGCCGGCCCAGTCCTGTGCTTCGGTGCCGCCTGCGCCGGCCTTGATGTCGACGAAGCAGTTGTTCGGATCCATCGGATCGCTGAACATGCGGCGGAATTCAAGGTTGGCCAGCTTGGCTTCGGCCTCTGCCAAATCGGCCTGTACGGCGAGGATGGTGTCGTCGTCTTCTTCTTCGCGGCCCATGTCGAACAGCTCGCGGCTGTCGGTCAGCGCCGACTGTATGCCTTCGATGACGAGCACGACATCTTCCAGCATCTTGCGTTCGCGGCCCAGTTCCTGGGCTTTTTTCTGGTCATTCCAGATGTTCGGGTCTTCGGTCAGACCGGTGACTTCTTCCAGACGGTCTTTTTTGCCGTCGTAGTCAAAGATACCCCCGAATATCGGTGTTGCGCGTCGTCAGATCGATCAGCTTGGCATCGATCTGGTTGAGGATTTCGGCTTCGATCATGGTAGTGATCTCCAGTTAGTTCAGAGAATAATTAAATACAAATGTATCGCGTGTCTAGATGCAAAGACAAAAAAGCGCACCAAAAGGTGCGCTTTTTTTAGCAGGGCGGGAAATCAACCCAGCAGGTGAGCAATCGCTGCGCGCTCTTCTTCCAGCTCGTTCAGGGTGAAATTCATCCGGTCGCGGCTGAATTCATCAATTTCCAAGCCTTGCACAATCTTGTACTCGCCATTTTCGCACGTTACCGGGAATCCGTACATCACGCCCGCAGGGATGCCGTAGCTGCCGTCGGATGGAATGCCCATGGTGGTCCACTTGCCGTCGGTGCCCAGTGCCCAGTCGCGCATATGGTCGATGGCGGCATTGGCGGCGGAGGCGGCGGAAGACAGGCCGCGCGCTTCGATAATGGCGGCGCCACGCTTGCCTACGGTTGGCAGGAATACGTCGCGGTTCCAGGCTTCGTCACCAATCATGGCCTTGACGCTTTCGCCATTGATGGTGGCAAAGCGGTAGTCGGCGTACATGGTTGGCGAGTGGTTGCCCCAAACCAGCAGTTTTTCGATGGAGGCAACAGCCTTGCCGGTTTTGGCCGCGAGCTGGCTGGCTGCACGGTTGTGGTCCAGACGCAGCATGGCGGTGAAGTTCTTGGCCGGAAGATCCGGCGCGCTCTTCATCGCGATATAGGCATTGGTGTTGGCCGGGTTGCCGACGACCAGTACCTTGACGTCGCGGTGCGCCACGTCATTCAGCGCCTTGCCTTGTGCGGTGAAGATCTTGGCGTTTTCCTGCAGCAGGTCGGCGCGCTCCATGCCCGGGCCGCGCGGACGGGCACCGACCAGCAAAGCGTATTCGGCGTCCTTGAAAGCCACCAGCGGGTCATCGGTACCGACCATATCAGTCAGCAGCGGGAAAGCGCAGTCCTGCAACTCCATCATCACGCCCTTGAGCGCTTGCTGTGGCTTTTCAAACGGCACTTCCAGCAATTGCAGGATGACGGGCTGATCTTTGCCCAGCATTTCACCACTGGCAATACGGAACAGCAGGCTGTAGGCGATCTGGCCAGCAGCGCCGGTAACGGCAACACGTACGGGGGCTTTCATTTCTCGCATTCTCCTTTGATATTCACTGCTCGGAATGGTGCTTTGCAATATTGCGGCAAATGAGTTTACCACGACATTTTATTTATTTGTGCTGGTTTGTGTACGGATTGATACAGGTATTTTTAGAGTTGTGCGTCAACTTGTGTGTCTTATATAAGACTTGTATTTACTCGGCTGAAATTTGGTGATAAAAAGCATGCAATGAATGCAAACGCCATCAATAAAGAACCACTCTATCGTCAGGCCAAGGCGCATCTGCTGCAAAGGGTGTGTGCCGGGGAGTGGGGCGAGAGCGAGATGCTGCCCAGCGAGTGGGATCTGGCGGCCGAGCTGGGGGTGAGCCAGGGCACGGCACGCAAGGCACTGGCAGAACTGGTCGCCGATGGCGTGTTGTTGCGCTTGCAGGGCAAGGGGACTTTTGTTGCGCCGCTGCCGGGGGATTGGGGAAGCGGGGCGGTGGTGATGCCCGGTGTGTTTGGCGGGCCGGCGGATGTGCTGGTGCGGGAGTTTCTCGGTGTGTCGCGCTTGAGCGCCGGCGAGGAGGTTGCGTCAGCCCTGCTGCTGAGGCGTGGCGCGCCGCTGTTTCGCGTGCGCTTGCTGTGGCGGCATCAGGGCCTGCCGGTGGCGACGGACGAGATTCTGCTCAGTGCCGAGCGTTTTGACGAGCTGGATGCGCGCACTTTGCGTGTCCGTTCGGCCAGTCTGCATGAAGTCTTGCTGCGGCGTTATGGAGTCAGGGTGCATGTGCATGCCGAGCAGTTCCGGGTCGAGCACTTGCCGCGGGAAGAGGCGGCTCTTTTGAGTGTGGAGCCCGGGCGTGCCGCGCTGTCAGTGCTGACCTTGTCCGGTCCGCTGATGGGCGATGCGGTGCTCTGGCGGCAGCGTTACTGTCTGACCGACGCTTTAGCTTATACAGCAATGCCTTAAGGTTATCGCATCGCACAAAATAATGACGAAGTCGATGATAATGTCGTTTCTGTTTGGTAGAATGGCGTAGCCATCTTATGGGTGGTGCACTGCGTCAGGCAGGGTTGCTCAGGCTTTTGTCTGCGGCTTTGCAAGGTGAAGCACTGGTTTGGTGGGCTTGTCGTGTAAAGCCCGGTTACAACGGTTTGGTCAAAAAACATACTTAGGAAGCCATATGCAGAAGCAACGACCAAAGCACCTAGATCTTGGCAAGATCAGATTGCCCGTGCCGGGTATCGTCTCGATCCTGCATCGGGTCAGTGGTGTGGCGCTCTTTTTCTCCCTGCCTCTTTTGATGTACCTGTTTGCAGGTACGCTGAGCTCTGCTCAGGACTTCGATACTTTTCGCGCCGTCATCGCCTATCCGCTGATGAAACTGGTGCTGATCGGCTTTTTGTGGGCTTACCTGCACCACTTCTGCGCCGGCATCCGTTTTCTGTTTCTTGATGTGCACAAGGGCTTGGAGCTGGAAACCGCACGCGCGACCGCCAAGCTGGTACTGATTGTCAGCCTTGTCCTGACCGCAATTCTGGGGTTCTTGTTATGGTAAACCGCAACGTGGTTGGTGCCCATTACGGCTTGCGCGACTGGCTGATGCAGCGCGTGACTGCCGTCGTCATGCTGGCTTACACCGTCGCGCTGGTGCTGCTGCTGCTGGCCATGCCGTCCGATTTCGACAGCTGGAAAGCCCTGTTCAGCCAGACCTGGGTGCGCGTGTTTACCCAGATCACCTTGCTGGCGCTATTTTTGCACGTCTGGGTTGGTATCCGCGATGTCTGGATGGACTACATCAAGCCCACCGGTCTGCGCCTGAGCCTGCATGTGTTCACCATCGTGTGGCTCACGGGCTGTTTCATCTATTCGGTTAAAGTTGTCTGGGGTCTGCAATGAACGTACCAGTTCGTCATTTCGATGCAGTAATCGTCGGCGCCGGCGGCGCCGGCATGCGCGCAGCCTTGCAGTTGTCTGAAGCCGGTCTCAAGACCGCAGTCATTTCCAAGGTTTTTCCGACCCGCTCGCACACCGTAGCGGCACAGGGTGGGGTGTCCGCTTCACTGGGCAACTCCGAACAGGATCACTGGCACTGGCATATGTACGATACCGTCAAGGGTTCGGACTGGCTGGGCGACCAGGACGCCATCGAATATATGTGCCGCGAAGCACCCAAGGTGGTGGTTGAGCTCGAACACTTCGGCATGCCGTTTGACCGCAACGACGATGGCACTATCTACCAGCGTCCGTTCGGCGGCCATATGTCGAACTTCGGCGAGAAGCCGGTGCGCCGCGCCTGTGCGGCGGCTGACCGTACCGGCCACGCCATGCTGCATGCTTTGTATCAGCGCAATGTGCGCGCCAATACCCAGTTCTTTGTTGAATGGATGGCGCTGGATCTGATCCGCGATGCCGACGGCAATGTGCAGGGCGTGGTCGCCATGGAAATGGAAACGTCGGAAATCGTCGTATTCCAGGCCAAGGCCACCTTGTTCGCCACCGGCGGTGCCGGCCGTATCTACGCTTCGTCCACCAATGCCTTCATCAATACCGGTGACGGTCTGGGGATGGCGGCGCGTGCCGGCATTCCGCTGGAAGACATGGAGTTCTGGCAGTTCCACCCGACCGGCGTGGCCGGTGCCGGTGTGCTGATTACCGAAGGCGTGCGCGGCGAAGGCGGCATTTTGCGCAACTCGGACGGCGAGCGCTTTATGGAGCGCTACGCACCGAATGCCAAGGATCTGGCTTCGCGTGACGTGGTGTCGCGCGCCATGGTGACCGAAATCAACGAAGGCCGTGGTTGCGGCCCGAACAAGGATCACGTGCTGCTGGACATCACCCACCTCGACCCCGAGGTGATTATGTCCAAGCTGCCGGGCATCCGCGAGATTTCGATCAAGTTCGCCGGTGTCGACCCGATCAAGGCGCCGATTCCGGTAGTGCCGACCTGCCACTACCAGATGGGCGGCATTCCGACCAACTACAAGGGCGAAGTGGTGCTGTCGACCACCGACAACCACAGCGATATCGTCAAGGGCTTCTACGCCGCCGGCGAATGCGCGTGCGCCTCGGTGCACGGTGCCAACCGTCTGGGTACCAACTCGCTGCTGGACTTGCTGGTGTTCGGCAAGAGCTCGGGCAACTCGATGATCGACTTCATCAAGACCCAGCCCGAGAACCTGCCTGAGCTGAATATGGCCGCCGTAGAGTATTCGGTGGCGCGCGTGGCGCGACTGGATGGCCAGACCGGCGGCAGCAATGTGCATGAAGCGCGCAGCGCCATGCAGCGCGTGATGCAGACGCATTGCGGCGTGTTCCGCTTCAAGGACATGCTGGCCAAGGGGGTGGAAGAGATCCTCAAGGTCGAGCAGATGGTCAAGACCACCGAGATTGCCGACAAGTCCAAGGTGTTCAATACCGCCCGCCTGGAAGCGCTGGAGCTGGAAAACCTGATCGAAGTGGCCAAAGCCACCATGATCTCGGCCAATGCCCGTACCGAAAGCCGTGGCGCCCATGTGCGCGACGATGCCGAAGATACGCCGGCCAATCCGAACGGCCGTGACGACCAGAACTGGCTGAAACACACGCTGTGGCACCGCGATGGCAACAAGCTCGACTACAAGCCGGTCAACATGACCCCGCTGACCGTCGAAGCCATCGCCCTGAAGACCCGTTCTTACTAAGGCGACAGACATCATGACTCACGAAACCATCCAGTTCCGCGTCTATCGCTACAACCCGGATCAGGACGCCAAACCGTATATGCAGGATATTTCGGTCGAGATCGATTCGACCGACCGTAAGCTCCTGGACGCGCTGGTCAAGCTCAAGGTCAAGGACGAGACCGTTTCTTTCCGCCGCTCCTGCCGCGAAGGCGTGTGCGGTTCGGATGCGATGAACATCAACGGCAAGAACGGCCTCGCCTGCCTGACCGATGTGCGCGATCTGAAACAGCCGATCGAGCTGCGTCCGATTCCTGGCTTGCCGGTGATTCGCGACCTGATCGTCGACATGACCCAGTTCTTTACCCAGTACCACTCGATCAAGCCGTATGTGGTCAACAACAGCCCGGCGCCCGAGCGCGAGCGTCTGCAGTCGCCACAAGATCGCAAGGAGCTGGACGGCCTGTACGAGTGCATCTTGTGCGCCTGCTGCTCGACCTCGTGCCCGAGCTTCTGGTGGAACCCGGACAAGTTCGTCGGCCCGGCCGGCCTCTTGGCCGCCTACCGCTTTATCGCCGACACGCGCGACGAAGCCACCAGCGAGCGTCTGGATAATCTGGAAGACCCATACCGCCTGTTCCGCTGCCACAGCATCATGAACTGCGTCGATGTCTGCCCTAAAGGCCTGAACCCGACGCGCGCCATCGGCAAGATCAAGGACCTGATGGTCAAGCGTGCGGTATGAGTGAACTCATCGATCCGATCGAAAAAAAGCGGGTGCGCTGGCGTTCGCGCCGCGGCCTGCTGGAGCTGGATCTGGTGCTGACGCGCTTTCTGGCCGAGCGTTACGATCAGCTGACGCCTGACGAGTTTGCCGCCTATGTGCGGATTCTGGATCTGCCGGATACGGAGTTTCTGGAACTGGTGAACGGCAAGGTGGAGACCGACGATGTGACGCTCGCGCCCATCGTCGCCATGTTGCGCAGTGTCTGAGTAGTGGTCGCAAAACAATACCTATATACCAGGGAGTAAGTCTGTGGAAACGAACAAGAAAGTTACGCTGTCCTACAACGAAGGCCGCGACCAGATCGAAATGCCGGTACTGGCGGGTACGCTGGGGCCGGAAGTGGTGGATATCCGCTCTTTCAACAAGACCGGCATGTTTACCTTCGACCCTGGCTTCTTGGCAACGGCTTCGTGCGAATCCAGGATCACCTTTATCGATGGCGATCTGGGCATGCTGTATTACCGCGGCTATCCGATCGAGCAGCTGGCCGAGAAGTGCGACTACCTCGAAGTCTGCTATCTGCTGCTGAATGGTGAACTGCCCAATAGCGCCCAGCGCACCGAGTTTGTGCGCGGCATCATGCGCCACAATATGCTGCATGATCAGCTGTTCAGCCTGTTCAAGGGCTTCCGCCGCGATGCACACCCGATGGCGGTCATGGTCGGTGTAGTGGGCGCGCTGTCCGCCTTCTATCACGACTCGCTCGACATCACCAATGCCGAACACCGCCGCATTTCGGCGCATCGCCTGATCGCCAAGCTGCCGACCATCGCGGCTCAGGCGTATCGCTACAGCAAAGGCCTGCCATTCTCCTATCCGAAGAATGGCCTGTCCTATGCCGAGAACTTTATGCACATGATGTTCTCGACCCCGTGCGAAGAGTACAAGGTCAATCCGGTACTGGCGCGCGCGCTGGACCGCATTTTCACGCTGCATGCCGATCACGAGCAGAACGCATCGACTTCGACCGTACGTCTGGCCGGCTCGTCCGGTGCCAACCCGTTTGCCTGTATCGCGGCCGGTATCGCCTGCCTGTGGGGTCCGTCGCATGGCGGTGCCAACGAGGCGGTACTGAAGATGCTGGACGAAATCGGCAGCGCCGACAATGTGGCCGAATTCATGGATGGCGTGAAGGACAAGCGCTACAAGCTGATGGGCTTCGGTCACCGCGTGTACAAGAATATGGACCCGCGTGCCGCGATTATGAAGCAAACCTGCGACGAAGTGCTGCGCGAACTGGGTCTGCAGGATGATCCTAAGTTCAAGCTGGCGATGGCGCTGGAGAAGATTGCACTGGAAGACCCGTACTTTGTCGAGCGCAAGCTGTATCCGAACGTCGACTTCTACTCCGGCATCGTATTGTCGGCCATTGGCATTCCGGTCTCCATGTTCACGCCTATCTTCGCGCTGGCGCGTACCGTGGGCTGGATTGCACACTGGACCGAAATGATTGCCGACCCGCAACAGAAAATCGGCCGTCCGCGCCAGCTGTATACCGGCGCCGTGCGCCGCGATGTGGCACCGGTCAGCGACCGCTGATCGATGCAAGGCCGGCTGCCCGCACCCTGGGTGGCCGGTTTTTTCCACGGGAGCGTTGCGGCAAGCCAAAGAGGTTTGCCAGAACGCTTCTGGTAGCTGTCTTAAACCGAATCAAAGGGCCCGAACCCATGATGCAAGCCATGTTTGGCCATTCCTACCTGTTTGGCGGGAATGCACCTTTCATCGAGGAGCTGTACGAACAGTACCTTGCTGATCCGAGCTCCACCCCTGACCAGTGGCGTGAATATTTTGACAAGCTGTCCCTGGCTCCGGGTGCGGCCGAGCGCGATGTGCCGCATCTGCCGATCCAGCAGTCGTTTATCCAACTGACGAAAAAGCCGGTTGCCGGCCAGCGCGTTAGCGCGGTAGGCGACTGGGAGTCGATGCAAAAGCAGGTGGCGGTACTGAAGCTGATTTCGGCTTACCGCGTACTGGGTTCGCGTCACGCCAACCTCGATCCGCTCAAGCGCATGGATCAGGTGCAACTGCGTGAACTCGACCCGGCGACCCATGGCCTGACCGATGCGGATATGGCTTTGCAGTTCAATATCGGCTCCATGATCGGCCCGCAGCAGCTGCCGCTGTCCGAGATTCTGGCCCGCTTGAAGCAGACCTACTGCGGCAATATCGGCGTCGAGTATATGCACGTCACCCAGACCGAAGAAAAGCGCTGGGTGCAGCGCCGCTTCGAGGGCGATCTGTCCACGCCGCATTATGATGCGCAGAGCAAGCGCCGCATCCTCAAGCAGATTACTGCTGCCGAAACGCTGGAGCGCTATCTGCACACCCGCTATGTCGGCCAGAAGCGCTTCTCGCTGGAAGGTGGCGAAAGCATGATCGCGGCGCTGGATCACCTGATCCAGAACGCAACGGCGCAAGGCGTGCAGGAACTGATTATCGGCATGGCCCACCGCGGCCGCCTGAACGTACTGGTCAACACGCTGGGCAAGCTGCCACGCGACCTGTTTGCCGAGTTTGAAGGCAAACCGGCGAAGGAGCTGGCTTCCGGCGACGTGAAATACCATATGGGCTTCTCCAGCGACATTCCGACGCCTAACGGCCCGATGCATGTCTCGCTGGCGTTCAACCCGTCCCACCTGGAAATCGTCAACCCGGTGGTTGAGGGTTCGGTGCGCGCACGCCAGCAGCGGCGCAAGGATGGCGAGCGCAAGACCGTGGTGCCGGTGCTGCTGCACGGCGACTCGGCCTTTGGCGGTCTGGGTGTCAACCAGGGTACTTTCAACCTGTCGCAGACGCGCGGTTACGGTACCGGCGGCACCATTCATATCGTGATCAACAACCAGGTTGGCTTCACCACCTCGGACACGCGCGATATCCGCTCTACCAGCTATTGCACCGACGTGGCCAAGATGATCGAGGCCCCGATTTTCCACGTCAACGGCGATGACCCGGAAGCCGTGTGCTATGTGATGCAGGCCGCGCTCGACTACCGCATGACCTTTAACAAGGACGTGGTGATCGATCTGGTGTGCTTCCGTAAACTGGGCCACAACGAGGGCGATGACCCTTATCTGACCCAGCCGATGATGTACAAGAAAATCGCCAAGCATCCGGGCTCGCGCGCGCTGTACGCCGAGCGTCTGGTGGGCGAGGGCGTGATGAGCGCCGAAGAAGGGCAGGCGCTGATTCAGGCTTACCGCGATGCGCTGGACAAGGGCGAGCATGTCGAGCAGACCGTGCTGACCAACTATCGCCGCGAGTTTGCCGTCGACTGGACCCCGTTTATGGGGACGGACTGGGCGCACCCGACCGATACCTCTTTGCCGCTGGCCGATATCCAGCGCCTGACCGACAAGTTCACTCAGGTGCCGGAAGGCTTCAAGCTGCACAATACGGTGGATCGCGTGGTCAAGGGTCGTCTGGCCATGGCCGCCGGCGAGCAGCCGGTAGACTGGGGCATGGCCGAAACGCTGGCTTACGCAAGCCTGGTTGAGTCCGGCTATGGCGTGCGTATCTCGGGTGAAGACTCGGGCCGCGGCACCTTCAGCCACCGCCATGCGGTCTTCCATGACCAGAACCGCGAGAAGTGGGACGACGGCAGCTATGTGCCGCTGCGCCATATGTCGGAAAACCAGGGCGACTTCCTGGTCATCGACTCCATCCTCAACGAAGAAGCGGTGCTGGCCTACGAGTATGGCTATGCCTGCAACAGCCCGGATCAGCTGGTGATTTGGGAAGCGCAGTTCGGCGACTTTGCCAACGGTGCCCAGGTTGCCATCGACCAGTTTATCGCCTCGGGTGAAACCAAGTGGGGCCGCCTGTGCGGTCTGACCACCATCTTGCCGCATGGCTACGATGGTCAGGGCCCGGAGCACTCGTCGGCCCGTCTGGAACGCTGGTTGCAGCTGTGCGCCGAGCACAATATGCAAATCGTGATGCCGTCCGAAGCCAGCCAGATGTTCCATGTGCTGCGCCGCCAGATGCTGCGCCCGTTCCGTAAACCGCTGGTGATTTTCCTGTCCAAGCGCCTGTTGCGCTTCAAGGATTCGATGAGTGCGATCGAGGATTGCAGCAACGGGACTTTCCGTGCCGTGATTGGCGACCACGCAATGGCCGACCCGAAAAAGGTCAAGCGCGTGCTGCTGTGTGCCGGTCAGGTGTATTACGACCTGGTCGCTGGCCGCAAAGAGCGCGAACTGGAACAGGATGTAGCCATCGTGCGCATCGAGCAGCTTTATCCCTTCCCGACCGAACAGGTGGCCGCTGAACTGGCGCGCTTCCCTAAGGCCAACGAAGTGGTGTGGGTACAGGAAGAGCCGAAGAATCAGGGGGCCTGGTACCAGCTGCGTCACCGCCTGGAGGCGCTGATGGGGGCCAAGCAGACATTGTCTTATGCGGCCCGTCCTTCGTCGGCCTCGCCGGCGGTCGGTTATATGAGCAAACACGTGGCCCAACTGAAGGCTTTTGTTGAAGAAGCCCTGTCGTTCGGCAAATAAGATCACAGCTGAAGTGTGAGTTCCGGGGCCGCAACAAGCGGCTCCCAACGGAGAAGAATATGATTATCGAAGTCAAAGTTCCGCAACTGCCCGAGTCTGTTTCCGAAGCCACGCTGATGAGCTGGCACAAAAAGGTCGGCGAAGCCGTCGCTCGCGACGAAAACCTGATCGATCTGGAAACCGACAAAGTCGTGCTGGAACTGCCGGCACCGCTGGCAGGTGTGATCGTTGAAATCATTGAAGCCGATGGCGCGACCGTCGTGTCCGGCCAGCTGATTGCCCGTATCGACACCGCCGCCAAGGCGGGTGAAGTGGCACCCGCTGCCGCGCCGGAAGTGGCCGCGGTTGCCGCTGCGCCTGCCGCCGCCATGCCGTCGGCTGCCAAACTGGCTGCCGAGAGCGGCGTGAACCTGGCGAATGTGGCCGGCTCCGGCCGTGATGGCCGCATCCTGAAAGAAGATGTACAGGTTGCCGCGGCCAAGCCGCTGGCGCCGGTACAGGCAGGCCCAGTCCTGGCTGCGCCTTCCAGCGTAAGTGGTGCGGCGCTGGCCAGCACCCCATCGGCGGTGAACGCCGGTGCCCTGCTGTCCGACCGTCCTGAGCAGCGCGTGCCGATGAGCCGCCTGCGCCAGCGCGTCGCCGAGCGCCTGCTGCAAAGCCAGGCACAAAACGCCATCCTCACCACCTTCAATGAAGTGAATATGAAGCCGGTGATGGATCTGCGCGCCAAGTACAAGGACAAGTTCGAGAAGGAACACGGCGTCAAGCTGGGTTTCATGTCCTTCTTCGTCAAGGCGGCGGTGGCGGCACTGAAGAAATTCCCGGTGGTGAACGCCTCGGTTGACGGCAACGACATCCTCTATCACGGCTACTTCGATATCGGTATTGCCGTAGGCAGCCCGCGCGGTCTGGTGGTGCCTATCCTGCGCAACGCCGACCAGATGTCGATCGCCGAAATCGAAAAACAGATTGCCGAGTTTGCGGTGAAGGCACGCGACGGCAAGCTGTCGATGGAAGACCTGACCGGTGGCACTTTCTCCATCACCAACGGAGGCACCTTCGGTTCGATGATGTCCACTCCTATCATCAACCCGCCACAGTCGGCCATTTTGGGCATGCATGCAACCAAAGATCGCGCAGTTGTTGAGAATGGTCAGATCGTCGCGCGCCCGATGATGTATCTTGCGCTCTCTTACGACCACCGTATCATTGATGGTCGCGAGGCGGTGCTGACGCTGGTGACGATCAAGGATCTGCTAGAAGACCCGGCCCGCCTCATTCTTGATTTGTAATCCGGCCTGCCGGCTGGGGGTGCCCGTGAGGGGCGCCGCCAGCGGCATGCCACAAGACATGAACGGAGCTTTATGAATATCCCCGACTGGTTCTACGGCATTGCTTCCATCCTCGCCGCTTTTGCACTGGCTTTTTTGATGATCAAGAAGCGCAAAATGGGGGTGAAGGAAGACTGGTTCTCGACCTTCGGTAAATCCATCCTGATTCTGTTCATGATTGCATTCGGAATTTTGCTGCTTGCTGTCAGCAAGAGCTGAGCTAGCGCCTGTGCACTGCGGGCAAGGCGCGGCCTATCAAGGGAATACACCATGAGCCAACAATTCGACGTCGTCGTGATCGGCGCCGGCCCCGGCGGTTATGTTGCCGCTATTCGTGCCGCCCAACTGGGCTTTAATACGGCCTGTATCGATGCCTTTGTCGGCAAAAGCGGCAAGCCGTCGCTGGGCGGTACCTGCCTGAACGTCGGTTGCATTCCGTCCAAGGCGCTGTTGCAGTCGAGCGAAAACTTCCACGCCATCGCCCACGACTTTGCCGAACACGGCATCAGCGTGGAGGGCGCCAAGTTTGACGCGGCCAAGATGATTGCGCGCAAGGACGGCATCGTTGACAAGCTCACCGCCGGTATCGGCTTTTTGTTCAAAAAGAACAAGGTGACCAGTCTGCATGGCCTGGGCTCGCTCAAGGGCCGCAGCGGCGAGAAGTGGCAGCTGGAAGTGAAAAACGGCGACACGGTCGACACCATTGAAGCGACGCATGTAATTGTTGCCACCGGCTCCAGCGTGCGCCAGTTGCCGGGTGTCACCATCGACAACGTCACCGTGCTGGACAACGAAGGCGCGCTGAATGTGGACGCCGTGCCTGCCCGTCTGGGCGTGATCGGTGCCGGTGTGATCGGTCTGGAAATGGGCTCGGTATGGAAGCGCGTCGGTGCCGACGTCACCATCCTCGAAGCCATGCCGACCTTCCTTGCCGCCGCCGACCAGCAAATTGCCAAGGAAGCCTTCAAGACGCTGACCAAGAACACCGGGCTGGATATCAAGCTGGGCGTGAAGATCGGCGAGATCAAGAATCTGGGCGACAAGGTCAGCGTGGCCTATGAAGTCGGCGGCGAAGCGACGGTAGCCGAATTCGACAAGCTGATCGTCTCCATCGGCCGCGTGCCCAATACCAGCGGCCTGGGGGCCGACGCGGTCGGCCTGCAGCTGGACGAGCGCGGCTTTGTGGTGGTGGATGATCACTGCCACACCAACCTGCCGAATGTGTGGGCGATTGGCGACGTGGTGCGCGGCCCGATGCTGGCGCACAAGGCGTCGGAAGAGGGCGTGGCCGTGGCCGAGCGCATCGCCGGCCAGAAGCCGCATGTCGACTTTAACGTGATTCCGTGGGTGATTTACACCAGTCCGGAAATCGCTTGGGTCGGCAAGACCGAAGAGCAGCTCAAGGCCGCAGGCATCGAGTACAAGAAGGGCTCTTCCGGCTTTGCCGCCAACGGTCGCGCGCTGGGTCTGGGTCAGGCGCAAGGCACGGTGAAGATCCTGGCCTGTGCCAAGACCGACCGCATCCTTGGTCTGCATATGATCGGGCCTATGGTGTCCGAGCTGGTGACCGAAGGTGTGGTGTCCATGGAATTCAAGGCGGCCAGCGAAGATTTGGCGCGCATTATCCATGCCCATCCGTCCTTGTCCGAAGTGGTGCACGAAGCGGCGCTGGCTGTGGATAAGCGCGCACTGCACGGTTGATTGAATCCGGCCAGCCTTGCCGGGCTGGCGCTTATGAAAGTGCCTGATGGAGTTGATTGCCAACGCAGTCATGCTGGGTGTGCTGATGCTGGTGGCCGCCTTGATGTGGCTAGTGAAAATCGGCTTTGATGAGGCCGGCGTATTCGACCGGATTCGGGGGATCAAGCTGTTTTTGGCTGGTGCGACCTTCCCCGTTTCGGTCTATGTCATGTCGGGTGCCGCCAGGCGGCGCCTGAAATGGCCTGTGTTGCTGGCGTGTGTGGGTGGTCTGCTGTTGATTGCCATCCGTGTACGTTACGCCGCGCCCTGATTTCCCGTAGCGAAGCCCAGGCTCTAAGGCGCAAGCTTTAGGGCAAAAAATCAGGATGGCTCATGAAGGCCATCCGATTTCCAATAAAAGGAAACCATAAATGAACCTGCACGAATACCAAGCGAAAGAGCTGCTGGCCCGTTACGGCCTGCCGGTACAAAAAGGCATTCTGGCCGCTACGGCTGAAGAAGCTGCCGCCGCCTACGATGCGCTCGGCGGCAAGTTTGCCGTGGTGAAGGCCCAGGTGCATGCCGGTGGTCGTGGCAAGGCAGGTGGCGTGAAAGTGGTGAAGAGCCGCGAAGAAGCCGCTGCCGAAGCCGCGCGCCTGATCGGCTCCAATCTGGTGACCTATCAGACCGACGCTGCCGGCCAGCCAGTGCATTCGGTACTGGTATGCGAAGACATGTACCCGGTTGAACGCGAACTGTATCTGGGCGCCGTGGTTGACCGTGGCAGCCAGCGCGTGGTGTTTATGGTCTCCACCGAAGGCGGTGTCGAGATTGAAAAAGTCGCCGAAGAAACCCCGGAAAAAATCATCAAGGTCGAAGTCGATCCGCTGGTTGGCATGCAGCCATTCCAGGCGCGCGATTGCGCCTTTGCACTGGGCCTGAAGGGCGCGCAAATTGCAGCATTCAGCAAGCTGATGCTGGGCGCGTACGACGCGTTTATGGAAAACGACTTTGCCCTGTTCGAAGTGAACCCGCTGGCGCTGCGCGAAAACGGCGAACTGGCTTGTGTGGACGGCAAGATCAACCTTGACTCCAACGCGCTGTACCGTCACCCGGAACTTTTGGCCATGCGCGACAAGAGCCAGGAGAACGAGCGTGAAGTGAAGGCCTCCGAATTCGATCTGAACTACGTGGCACTGGAAGGCAATATCGGCTGCATGGTGAACGGTGCCGGCCTGGCGATGGCCACCATGGACATCATCAAGCTCAAGGGTGGCCAGCCAGCCAACTTCCTCGATGTGGGTGGTGGCGCAACCAAGGAGCGCGTGGTTGAGGCGTTCAAGCTGATTCTGGCCGACAGCTCGGTCAAGGGCGTGCTGATCAACATCTTCGGCGGCATCGTGCGTTGCGACATGATCGCCGAAGCCATTATCGCGGCCGTGAAGGAAGTGAATGTCACGGTACCGGTGGTGGTGCGTCTGGAAGGCAATAATGCCGAACTGGGTGCCAAGATCCTGGAAGAGTCCGGTCTCAAGCTGACTTCGGCCCAAGGCCTGAACGACGCGGCCGAGAAGATTGTTGCCGCCGTAGCTGCCCTGTAATCACCTGCACCGAACAAGGATATCAAGATGAGCGTTCTCGTAAATAAAGACACGAAGGTGCTGGTGCAGGGCTTTACCGGCAAAAACGGCACTTTCCACGCCGAGCAGGCGCTGAAGGTCGGCACCAAGGTGGTGGGCGGCGTGACCCCGGGCAAGGGCGGTTCCGAGCATCTGGGCCTGCCGGTGTTCAACACCATGAAGGATGCAGTACGTGAAACCCAGGCGGATGCTTCGGTAATCTATGTACCTGCAGCTTTTGCCAAGGATTCCATCCTTGAAGCCGTCGCTTCCGGCGTGAAGCTGATTGTCTGCATCACCGAAGGCGTGCCGACACTGGACATGCTGTATGTGAAAAAAGCCGTGGACGAAGCCGGCGTACGCCTGATCGGCCCGAACTGCCCAGGCATCATCACCCCGGGCGAGTGCAAGATCGGTATTATGCCGTGGCACATCCACAACCCGGGCCGTATCGGCATCGTCAGCCGCTCCGGCACGCTGACCTATGAGGCCGTGGCGCAGACCACCGCGCTGGGCCTCGGTCAGTCGACCTGTATCGGTATCGGCGGTGACCCTATCCCGGGCCTGTCGCATATCGATGCGCTCAAACTGTTCCAGGATGATCCGGATACCGACGCGATCGTAATGATCGGTGAAATCGGTGGTTCGGCCGAAGAAGAAGCGGCTGAATTTGCCAAGTCCTATGTGACCAAGCCGGTGGTGGGCTACATCGCCGGCGTCACCGCGCCGAAGGGCAAGCGCATGGGTCACGCCGGTGCCATCATTTCCGGCGGCAAGGGTACGGCCGAAGAGAAATTCAAGGCTTTCGAGAAAGCCGGCATCGCCTACACCCGTAGCCCGGCCGAGATCGGCAAGACCATGTACGAGCTGCTCAAAAGCAAGAACATGATCTGATCTATCGTCCAGTCAAAAGCAAAAGCCGTCCGGGTAAACCGGGCGGCTTTTTTATGTTCCGAGTTGTTGCCCCACGCGCAAAGCCACCTCGCGTGCCAGTGACGGCGAGGTGGTCCATTTTCCGCCGAATATAGACAGCAGCCGGCCCTGTGCAATCAGCGCGTGTTCACGCTGTGCGCGGTTGGGGTCGTGTGCGCTTTTCAGTAGCGGCCTGATGCCGGCATAACGTGCGCAAATCTCGTTTTCGTTTGCCGGCCCAAAGTAGTGCTGGTAAAGCCTGAGCAGGTAGCTGGCTTCGGCAGCGCTGCACTCGACCGGCGCATCGGGTGCTTGCCGCTGTTCGGTGGTGCCGATCAGGGTCTGTCCTTGCCACGGCAGGACAAATACCACCCGCCGCTCGTCCGGTACTTCCAGCAGATAGCCTTGCGACAAGGGGCGCGCGAGCACGATATGGCTGCCGCGTACCGTGTCCAGCGCCAGTGGGCAGGCTATCTTGCTCTGGCTTAGCAAGCGTTCGGCCCACGGGCCGCAGGCATTGACGATGGCGTCAAACTGCAGCTGCTGCCCGCCAAGCTGCAGGCTGCCATCGCAGCTGACCCGGCTGACGCTTGCATGTTCTTGCAGGCTGACCCCCGCCGCCCGCGCTTGTTCTGCGGCCCATAAGCCCAGCTTGGCATCATCCATCTGCGCATCGTAGTAACGGTAGGCCCCCAGCAGTTGCTGCGGGCAAAGTCGGTCACCGTTTTGCAATAGGACCGAGGGGGGCAAAAATGCATGGCGGGGCAGGGCAGAGTGCCCGGCCAGCCGGTCATATAGCCACAAGCCGGTTTTTAGCTGCCAGCGCGCGCGGCGGGCATGGCGATAGAGCGGCAGGCAGATAGCCAGCGGACTGGCCAGTTTGCTGTCTTGTGTCAGCCACCAGTCACGATCGGCCAGTGCACGGCGCACCAGTGAAATCTCGCCGTTTTCCAGATAACGCAGCCCGCCGTGCAGCAGCTTGGATGAAGCTTGGCTGGTGTGGGAAATCAGCGTGTCGCGTTCGAACAAGGTGACTTCGTGCCCCGCGCGCGCCAGCGCCCATGCGCTCATCACGCCATTGATGCCACCTCCTATCACTGCAATTGCCGGCATACAGGTCTCCGTAGGCAATAAGGGATGCTTTTCTGGCGCGCCAGCGCAAGGGATTGGCCGGGGCTTGATCTTGATCAAGTTGGCATTTTGCGTGTCAACTTAATCTTAATGCATATTTTGTAAGCGAGCCGGGAGGAAAGTCAGATGGAACTGTGGACGCTGTTATTGTCGGATAATGTGGGTCGGGCGAGCCTGGCTGTGATTGGTGCCACGACGGTGATTGTATGCGTGCTGATCGGGATCATGATCAAGCGTGCGCGTAGCGCCAAGGGCTAAACGGATACTGGACGCTGCGGCGTCCAGATGTTTTGGATCAGGGCTGTTGCTGCCGCTTTTCGCTAAGGAAAGCCAACAGATAGATGGCGGCAGGAATGCCGGAGAACAGTAGGACAGCCTGCCCCGTTTCACCCTGTATTTGGCTGGCGATAAAGCCAAGATCCAGTGCCGCAAACAAAAAGGCCAGTAGCCAGTTGGCACGGCGCAAGGGTTTGCCGTGTAGTTGCCAGTACCAGATGGGCCAGCAGATATGGGCGGCAACCAGTATGCCCAGCAACGCAGCCATCATGCCAGCCTCCATATCGATGATAAATGATAATAATTTTATATCAAATATGGCGAGTAATCGCAATTAATTATTAAGTTCGGCCGGCCTTACTGAATCAAGACTCTGCTGAAAACATGTCCAGCGATGTTGCAAGCAGATAGGTGGTGGCGGGAATGCCGGCAAACAGATAAGTGCTGGCTACCGAGATGGAATGGTATTGCGTGGCCATCAAGCCTAGCTCCAGCGTGCCGATCGCCAGCGCCAGTACATAATCGCTTGCACATAAAGGGCGGCTGGCTAGCTGTTTACGCCAGACTGGCCAGCAGATATGTAGCGCAATCAGCAAACCAAGCACAATGGGCATCATGGTCACCTTGTCGCACCGACCCCCGTACAAGCTTGTGCCGGGTGGGATCGGATGGATTATGTGTATGTACTGCAAATGGTATGCCTAATGGCCGTCTATGTCCATGCGCTTGGCCGCAGGGCCGGGCAAGGCTAAAGCGTAGTGCGAGGCGAAGGCGCATCTTACGATGCGGGCAAACTTGCCGGGCGGCAATGGCGGGTGTTGTATTGCACTTAAAGTGCGGCTGATAGGGTCGAGCAGGAAAAGGCGGCGTACGGGATGTGCGCCGCCTTTTTGTCCGTTAAGGCTTGAAGCCCATTTTTTCGGCCAAAGACCAGTTGCCCTTGCTGCTAAAAGGCAGGCTGGCAATGCCGTTCACATCGGTAATCTGACCTTCCAGCTGGTAGGTGATGCCGCTATTCGGGCTAGCCAATGCATTGCCCAGTTGCTTGAGCCAGTCGGCCAGCGAGGTGTGCATTCTGACCGTAATGACACTGCTTGAGCGGGCCGGAATTTCAAATGCTTTATTGCTCATGCCGTCAGCCAGCCTTTTGTCATCGACTTGCAGAGTGAATTTCACCCCCTTGCCCGACAGCGCAAAACCGTTGGGGTTGCTGATGCGCAGGCTGACATCGAAAGCTTGTTCGAAGAGCGTGCTTTTACTGCTGGGCTTGATGTCGACCAGGCTGACCTTGGGCTTTTCCAGCCCCAAGGTTGAGCAGGCGCTCAGCAAAGTGAGCGTGAGTAGCAGTATCCAGCGTTTCATGATGCATCCTTAGTCGGGGCCAATACGCTGCGCGTGGTGTCGATCCAGGCGCGTGCGGCATGTGAGAGATAGGCGCCATTGCGCCAGATCAGCGCAAGATGCCACCTCAGATCGGCGTCGGCAAGTGCAATCAGGTCGAATTTGGCCGGATTCAGGCGCTGGGCGACTGAATAAGGGAGTAGGGTAATGCCGAGACGGGCCCCGACCAGTTCGGCCAGAAAGTCCCATTGTGCGCTACTGCCGGCAATGTTTAGCGGCTTTTCCATCCGGCGGAAAGCTTCGGCAATATGTGCCGTCAGGGTGAAGTCTGGCGGATAGAGTACAAACGTCTGTTCGGTAAGCTCAGCCAGAAAAACGGATTCCCGGCCATGCCAGGCCGAGTTGGCCGGTGCAACCAGGCAGAGCGGTTCATTCACCACCTCCAGTGCGCTGAAATCCTCGGTATTGACCGGCAGTACGGCAATGCCGAGCTCGACCTCTCCCGAGCGTATCTGGCTTTCTACTGCCAGCGCCCCGGTTTCAACCAGCTTGAGTTCGATCTTGGGATAGTGCTCGCGAAAGCGGCTGACAACAGGGGCAAAATAGGCGGCGCCTACCATGGGCGGCAAGCCGAATACCAGTTCGCCGGATTTGAGTTCAGACAGGTCAATCAGTTCGCGTTTGAGCAACTGCATGCTGTGCAGCATATCTTCGGCGCGGGCAAGCGTGACCTTGCCGGCATCGGTCAGCGAGATGTGTTTCCCTTGGCGCAATAAAAGCGGTGTTCCCAGCTCGTCTTCCAGCTGGCGCACCATCTTACTGATGGTGGGCTGAGTGACAAACAGGCTGTCGGCAGCACGGGTAAAGCTTTGTTCGCGTACGACTGCGGCAAAGTAACGTAAGGCTCGAATATCCATGCATTCCTTTCTGGAATGATTGTTGTTAGTTTAATTCATTTTATCTATCAAAAGACCGCGCATACACTGTTTAGTTCAGTTCACCCGACAGTATAACGATCATGTTTCCCGCGCTTAAAAAAACGCTATGCACGGTATGGCAGGTTATTTTGCTTTCCTTATGCTGGTGGTGTGCCCAGATTTTGTGCGAGCGTTTTATGCCGGCCCTGCCCGGTGGTGTGCTGGGGCTTGTATTGCTGTATCTGGCTTTGCAAGGCAAGTGGCTGCCTGTGAGTTGGGTCGAGCAAGGCTCGCGCTGGTTATTGGCCGAGATGTTGCTGTTTTTCATCCCTGCGGTGGTAGCGGTGGTGAAGTTTACCGCGCTGTTCGAGCAGAACGGGGTGCGCATTATGGCGGTGATCGTGCTGTCGACAGCCTGCGTCATGCTGTCAACCGCGCTGGTTGTCGACCGTTGTTACCGCTTGCTGCGCTTTAAGCGTCTGCGTGCCAAGCGGATGGAGGCTGCGCTATGTTTGCGCTAAGTTCGGTGCTGTGTCTGCTGGTGACGCTGCTGCTGTATGTATTGGTTAAATATGTGCACCAGCGTCTGAAGCGCTGGTGGTCGGCGCCTATTTTTCTGGTGCCGGTGTTGCTGGTGTCTTTGCTTTTGTTGAGCGGTATCCCCTTTTCCAGCTACTGGCAGGATACGCGCTACCTGACCTGGCTGTTGGGGCCGGCGACCGTCGCCTTTGCTGTGCCCATTTATCAGCAGCGTGCGCTGATTCGCACAAACTGGATCACCCTGCTTGCCGGTGTGTTCACCGGCATCGTGATCGGTGTGGGTAGCTCGGTCTGGCTGGCTCATGTTTTTTCCCTGCCGGAAACGGTGGTGCGTAGTCTGGCACCGCGTTCGGTCAGTACGCCGTTTGCCCTTGCCAGTGCCGCCCATCTCGGGGCAAATCCGCAACTGGTGGCGATTTTCGTGGTGATCACCGGTGTGGTCGGTATGTCGCTGGGGGAGTTGTTGTTATTGCTGTTTCGGGTGCGTAGCCCTTTGGCACGCGGTGCGCTGTTTGGCGCAGCCGCGCACGGTGCGGGCACGGCCAAAGCCAGCGAGATCGGTGAGGAAGAGGGCGTGGTGGCCAGCCTGACCATGATGTTGTGCGGGGTGGCGATGGTGCTGCTGGCGCCTTTGATTGGTGCGCTGCTTTAAAATCGGGAAGATAAAAAACCGCCGCCCCTGACCGGGAGCGGCGGTTTTTTTATGTAAAAAAGCGGGTTTATTGCGGCTTGGGGTTGATCAGGATTTCTACGCGGCGGTTCTGCGCGCGTCCTGCTGCCGTGGCATTGCTGGCAACCGGGCTTTCCGGGCCATAACCCTGGGTTGCGATGCGGCTGCCGGCTACGCCATTGTTGCGCAGGATATTGGCAACCGATTGTGCGCGTTCGCGCGACAACTTCATATTGTAAGCCAGCGCGCCGGTGCTGTCGGTGTAGCCGTTAACAGTGATGGTGGTTTCCGGATACTGGTTGAGTACGCCGGCTACATCGGCGAGCGAGCGCTGTGCGCCGCTATTGAGCGAGGCGCTGTTCAGTGCAAAAGTGATGTTTTCCGGCATCACCAGTTTGATCTGGTCACCGACGCGGTTAACCTGAACTTGGGTGTTGGCCAGCTTGGCACGCAGTTCTTTTTCCTGATTGTCCATATATACGCCGACGCCGGCGCCGAGGGCGCCACAGGCCAGCGCTGCATTGCGCGCGCCCTTGCTGCCGGAGACCAGTGCGCCGATAGCGCCGCAGACGGCAGCGCCGCCCAGGCCATAGGTTGCGGCTTTGTTCATTTCACTCTGGCCGGTCATCGGGTTGGTGGTACACGCGGTGAGGGCAAGGGCACCGGCTACGACGGTAGCGGTCAGGCGAAGAGACATTTTAGACATGGCGAGTTTCCTGTTTTTGTTGGGTAGGCGTTGCGGGAGAGGGCCAGAGTGTTTATTTGCTATGGCCTCTGATGACACGCTTGCTCTATGGTAGATAGCCCGCATTGCGCTTACCAGTGGCTTGTCACTGTATTTTGCGGCAGGATGTCGGGCTTTTCGTGTGATTGGGCGCAATTGTCGTCTAATTGCATTATTTTTGCATTATAGAATGTGCTAATGATTGTTTCGGCCTCTGTGCCGGATCTGGAGTGGAAACGAAGATGGATGTTTTGATGGGGCAGCGCGAGCTGAGCATGACGGTGCTGATGACACCGGATATGGCGAATTTTTCCGGCAATGTACATGGCGGCTCTTTGCTCAAGCTGCTGGATCAGGTCGCTTATGCCTGTGCCAGCCGCTATGCCGGCCATTATGCGGTGACCTTGTCGGTGGATCAGGTGCTGTTCAAGCAGCCCATCCATGTCGGCGAACTGGTGACCTTTTTGGCCATGGTCAATTATGTCGGGCGTACTTCGATGGAGATCGGCATCAAGGTGATTGCCGAGAATATCCGTACCCGTGTCGTGCGCCACACCAATAGCTGCTACTTCACCATGGTAGCGATGGAGCAGGGCAAAGCCATGCCGGTGCCGCCCTTGTTGCTGGAAACCGATGAGCAGAAGCAGCGCTTCGCGGCCGCGCAGATACGCAAGCAGATGCGCATGGCTGCGGCCGAACAACTGAAAAATCCGCTATGAGCGATGTCGCTGCCGTCTTGCCGCCTATGTACACGCTGATTCATACCGATCCGCGCTTTTACATTATCAGCAAACTGCCCGGCGTCAGCTTCCATCGCGAAGGCGAAGAGGCCGGCTTGATGGAAGGCTTGCGTGCAGGTCTGGCGGATGAAGCCTTGTGGCCGGTGCACCGGCTGGACCGGATGACATCCGGCCTGCTGGTGGTGGCGCGTTCGGCGGCGGTGGCAGCGGCCTTGTCGGTGGCCTTTGCCGGACGTGAAGTCGAAAAAGTGTATCTGGCCCTGTCCGAGCGCAAGCCGCAGAAAAAGCAGGGCTGGATCAAGGGTGATATGGAGAAGGGACGCGGCGGAGCCTGGAGGCTATGCCCGAGCCAGCTCAAACCGGCGGTGACCCGCTTTAGTACCGAGTCGGTCGCACCGGGCTTGCGCCTGTTTGTGCTGCGTCCGCAGACCGGACGCACCCACCAGTTGCGTGTGGCGATGAAAAGCCTGTCTGCGCCGATACTGGGGGATGCGCTATATGGCGGCAGCCCCGCCGACCGGGGCTATCTGCACGCCTATGCCTTAAGTTTCATGCTGGAAGGCGAGCGCCATGCTTTTGTATGCCCGCCCGAGGCGGGTGAGCTGTTCGGCTCGGACGCTTTTGCCGCCGCCCTGTTACGCATCGGCGCGGTTTGGGCTTGAGCCTGCCGCCTGCGCTGCGCGCAGCTTGTCCTTCTTGCTCATGCGCTTGCCCTTGATGCCGCCATTATCGTCGGCCACCGCTTTTGCCGGAGATACAACCGGCATCTCGGGCTCGAAGCCGGCAATCTGTTCGCGCGCCACGCGCTGTTGCTGGCGTTTTTCGATCAGATAGAAGTGGGCTTCGTTTTGCGCTGTGATCAAGCTGATGGCCAGACCGCTGGCGCCGGCGCGGCCGGTGCGGCCGATGCGGTGGATATAGTCATCGCTGGCGCGCGGCAGATCATAGTTCACCACCACATCCAGCGCGGTGATATCCAGTCCGCGCGCCGCCACATCGGTGGCCACCAACACCTGCAGCTTGCCATCCTGAAATTCAGCCAATACCCGGTTACGCCGCCCCTGGCTTAGCTCGCCATGGAAGGCTTCTGCCTTCAGCCCCGCCTTGACCAGCTTTTCAGCCAGATGACGTGCGCCATGCTGGCTGGCGACAAACACCAGTGTCCGCTGCCAGGCTTCGCTGGCAATCAGGTGGCGCAGCAAGGCGGTGCGGCGGGTTGTGTCTACCATCAGGGCGCGCTGGCGGATGGCGGGGCGGGGGGCTGCATCGCTTGCCGCTACATCAATCAGCACCGGATCTTGCAATAAGCCGCTGGTCAGCGCCTTGACGCCAGAGGGGAAGGTGGCCGAGAACAGCAGGTTTTGCCGTTTGGCTGGCAGGAGCGCGAGGATCTGGCGGATTTCATCGCTGAAACCCAGCTCCAGCAGGCGGTCGGCTTCGTCCAGTACCAGCGTTTTGACGTGATTGAGCCTGAGCGCATTATGCGCAAGTACATCCAGCAAACGCCCCGGTGTCGCCAGCACGATATCGGCGCCGCCGCGCAATACCATGAGCTGCGGGTTCAGTGCCACGCCGCCTACCAGTGTGATGATTTTGGGAGTATGCGGCAGATGGCGGGCGAAAAAAGCCAGACTGTCGGCAATCTGGATCGCCAGTTCGCGCGTGGGCAGCAGAATCAGCGTCTGGGTCTTGCGCGGCATCTGCTGCCGGCTTTGGCTAAAGGCCTGCAATAGCGGCAGGGCAAAGGCTGCGGTTTTCCCCGAGCCGGTTGGTGCCGAGCCTTGCACATCGCCGCCTTGCAAGATCGCGGGAATGGCGGTTTGCTGGATGGGGGTCGGCTGCAAATAGTTTTTTTCGCCAGCGGCGCGGGCGAGATCGGGCATAAGGCCCAAAGCAATAAATGGCATGAGTACGATCAGGGGAAAGCAAAGAGGAAGCGCGATCCGCTGTGTGGCGGATCAGGGCGCTGTGGCGGCGGCCAGTGTAAGGCCGCACGGTCCGCGCGGCAAGCAGCCTCGCCTGTGCGCTACCGGGCGGGCTTTACACCAGGCGGCTGGTGATCTGGTAGAAGGCCAGGCACAAGACCCAGGCCAGCGCGACAGACCAGCTGGCCGACAAGACGGTAAACGACAGGCTGTGCGACTCGCGCCGAATGGCGGCGACGGTCGACAGGCAGGGCACATAGATCAGGGTGAACAGCACAAAGCTCATGGCCGATACCCAGTCCAGATGCTGCACGACGGCAGTGGCGAGGCCGGCATCGCTGACGCCGTAGATCACCGCCAGACTGCCCAGCAGAATCTCCTTGGCGACAAAACCGAATAGCAGGGCAATGGCCAGCTCATGACGTATGCCGATAGGGTCGAGCACCGGTGCCAGCAGTATGCCCAAGTGATCGGCTAGCGTATGCCCGCCCAAATGGATATGGGTCATCAGCCAGACCAGTACCACGCCCAGCAGGATAAAGGTCGAAGCCAGCTCGAAAAAGGCGCGCACCTCGCCATAGGCGCGGGTCAGCACATGCTTGATGCCGGGCAGGCGGTAAGGTGGCACCTCCATCAGATAGGCTTCGCTGGCGCAATATTTCCCCTTGAAAACCAGTGCGGTCAGTATCGCTACCGCCAGACTGACCGCGTAAAACGCCATCAGCACCCATGGCGCGATGGCAGGCGAAAACAGCGTGCTGGCAAAAAACACCACCACTTGCAGGCGGGCCGAGCACAGCGAAAACGGAATGATCAGCATGGACAGCAGGCGCTGCTTTTTCTCGCGCATGACGCGCGTGCCCATAATCGCCGGCACATTGCAGCCAAAACCCATCAATTGCATTACAAAAGCACGGCCATCCAGTCCCAGGCGCGACATGAGTGCATCGGTCAAATAGGCCGCGCGCGCGAGATAACCGCTGTCTTCCACCAAGGCCATCAGTACGAAAAACACAAACAGAATGGGAGCAAAAGTCAGAACCGTACTGAGCCCTTGCCATACCCCGTCCAGCAGCAGGCTTTGCAGCCACGCCGGCAAGGGACTGACGGCACTTGCGAGCCAGTGATTTTTGAGCCAGTCAAGCGCGCTGCCCAAGCCATCCTGCAGGGGGCCGCCCAGCAGGTAAGTGCCGTTGAAAACCAGCGCCATGATCAGCACGAACAGCCCTAGCCCCAGCACCGGATGCATCAGGTAATGGTCCAGCCGGTGGCTTAGGCGGGCAGGCAGGGTGGGGGGCAAATGCCAGGCGCCGGCAAGCGCCTGTCTGGCATGGTTTTGCGCGCTACGGGTGTCGGCGATGGCGTCCAGCCGGGCACTAACGGCGGGCCGGGGGCTACGGGCCAGGCTATCCAGTGCTTTTTTGAAGCTGTCCCAGCCTTGCATGCGCTTGCTGGACACCAGAACAACGGGCGCGCCCAGTCGGGCGGCGAGTTGTTGGGTGTCGATGTCTATGCCCAATAGTTCGGCTTCGTCGGCCATGTTCAGCACGACCAGAGCGGGAATGCCGGTGGCGATAGCCTGAATGGCCAGCGGCAGCTGCCGGTCCAGTTGGGAGGCATTGAGTACGATAAGCTGGGCGTCAAAAGCCGTGGCGGACAGGACGTCGCGCACCACGGCCTCGTCTTCGGTATAACCGGACAGATCATGAATGCCGGGCAGATCCACCAGCTCTACCATCTGCCCGCCCAGCAATAGTTTGGCGTGCGCCAGCTCGACGGTGAGCCCCGGCCAGTTGCCCACGCGCTGCGACAGCCCGGTCAGGCGGTTAAACAAGGAGGATTTTCCGGTATTGGGCTGGCCGATCAGGGCAAAACGTTTCATGCCTGAGCTTGGACTTCGATCTGGCGTGCCAGCTTGCCGCGCAACATAAAATGGGTGGTGCCGACTTCCAGCATGATGGGACCGCCGAAGGCTGCGCGCCGCGTGATATGGAAAGTCTGTCCCGGCGTCAGGCCGAATGCCATGACGCGGTGCAGCGTCTCTTCGTCCAGATTCAGGCGAGTGACCATGCCATGCGCGCCGGTGCGTAGTCTGTCAAGCGTCATCCCTGTACAACTCATGCTTATTGATAATTGTTCTCAAACATAAGCCTGTGCCCAAGCTATGTCAATGATCTGGCTCAAGCTTTTTTGGTTATTATCTAGTCTGATTTTGCCTGATAAGGGAAAAATGCCAGCTATTTCTCCCGCCATCGCCTGCGCAACCGCGCCGGCTTTTGGGGTAGAATCGCCCGCTACAGAATTTTGCCAAAGAGAAACGAAATGAGCATCAAGTCAGACAAGTGGATACGTCGCATGGCTGCCGAGCGCGGCATGATCGAGCCGTTCGAGCATGATCAGGTCAAGGTAGTGGACGGGCAAAAAGTCATTTCCTTCGGCACCTCGAGCTATGGCTACGATATCCGCTGCGCCGACGAATTCAAGGTGTTCACCAATATCAACAGCACCATTGTCGACCCGAAAAATTTCGACCCGGAGTCGTTCGTCGAGGTGTCGGGCAAAGGCTATTGCATCATCCCGCCGAACAGCTTCGCACTGGCGCGCACGGTTGAGTATTTCCGCATTCCGCGTGAGGTGCTGACCGTGTGCCTGGGTAAATCGACTTATGCGCGCTGCGGCATCATTGTCAACGTCACCCCGTTCGAGCCGGAGTGGGAAGGCTATGTGACGCTGGAGTTCTCCAATACCACGCCGTTGCCGGCCAAAATCTACGCCAATGAAGGCGTGGCTCAGGTGCTGTTCTTCGAATCCGACGAAGTGTGCGATGTGTCGTACAAGGACCGCGGCGGCAAGTATCAGGGTCAGGTTGGCGTGACCTTGCCGCGTACTTGATGCGAATGTGAAGCAAGTGTTTCCTGTGCAACAAATGGCAACACTTTGCTTTGCGCCTTGAGACAGACTTGGCCTTACAATGCCGCCATTGATAGCAAGTCAGCCAAGGGGCAAAGATGAAATTAGCAGCATGGGTCGTGCTGGCGGCGCTGGCTTTGCCGGCAGGCGGGGCACTGGCCGCATCCAATACCGACGTGATTCTTGGCGGTGCGCTGGGTGGCGCAACGGGGGCTTTGGTCGGTAATGCGGTAGGTGGGCGCGAAGGAGCCATTATCGGCGGCGCGCTGGGTGCGGGTACCGGTGTGGCGTTGACCACTAAAAATAAAAGTTATAAGAGTTATGGTCATTACCATGGCAAGAAGCGCAAAAAACACTGGAAACACTGGGACGACTGATCCCCGAGAAAAATCCCTGCCATAGCGCAGGGATTTTTTTGTCCGCCAGACGGCAGCAGGCCGGCATTTTTATGGCCGTATAGGTTTGTTTATTCTTTTGTGCAATTTTAAAAATATTAAAAGTTACTTTTTAATATAAAGCGAGTGTGAAACAATCGCTTACCAAATTGCATAAATGGGTGGGCCACATGCCGCAATCACGCGCAATATCCAGCCTTACGTCTGCTGCAAACCGCTTCGAGTTCCTGATTCAGCCAGGCTGGAATGATTCACCGCCCGAGCATTGGCAAAGTCATTGGCAACAGTATCTGGGGGCGCGGCGTGTCGCCAATCGCGATTGGCATCTGCCGCGCCGTGAGGACTGGCTGGATGGCTTGCATACGGCTATTGCGCAGGCAGACAAGCCGGTGATTGTGGTGGCGCACAGCTTGGGCTGTATTGCGCTGGCGCATTATGCCCGGCTTTACCCGCAGGCTATTGCCGGCGCTTTGCTGGTAGCGCCGGCCGATGTGGAGCGGGAAGATGCACCGCCGGCATTGCTGGGCTTTGCGCCTGCACCGCAGATTGCGCTGCCTTTTCCTGCCCTGGTGCTGGCCAGTACCAATGATCCGTTTTGCCGCAGCGCGCGTGCCAAGGCGCTGGCCGACAGCTGGGGCGCAAGGCTGGAATGGCTGGCGCAGGCCGGGCATATCAATGTGGCCTCCGGCCACCACACGTGGCCGGAAGGGCTGGCTTATCTGGCGCAGCTTTTATCCTTGCTGGGGCAGGATGGCACGGCGTGCGCGCTTACTGCCCGCGCATAAACAGTTTGTCTAGGTCACGCATGCTCAGTCGTGTCCAGGTCGGGCGACCGTGGTTGCACTGGCCGGAGCGCTCGGTGGCTTCCATATCGCGCAGCAGGGCATTCATTTCGGTCAGCGTTAGCTGGCGATTGGCGCGCACCGCACCGTGACAGGCCATACTCGCCAGTAGTTCGTTGCGCCGCTCGGTCAGTACCGCACTCATGCCGTGTTCGCGTACATCCTTGAGTACCGCGCGCGCCAACTCAACCGCATCGCCGTCTTTCAGCCAGATGGGAACGCCGCGTATGGCAATCTGGGTCGGGGAGAGTGGCGCCAGTTCTATGCCCAGCTTTTGCAGCGCCTCGCCGTGTTCCTGCGCGCAGGCCGCTTCAAAACGATCCGCTCCGAAGGACACCGGCAGCAGCAGGGGCTGCATCGGGATCACATCGCTTTCCAGTGCATTTTTCAGCCGCTCGTACACGATGCGCTCGTGGGCGGCATGCATATCGACCAGCACCAAGCCATCGACCGCCTGCGCCAGAATATAAACACCGTGCAATTGCGCCAGTGCAAAGCCCAGCGGCGGAATGCCGTCGCCGTTGTCCTGTGCGGGCGGGGCTGGTGTAAATGCCGCCGGTGCTGTCGCCGGCGGCTGGAGCGTGGCGCGCTCTTCGTCGCGCAGACCGGTAAACAGCTTGTCGTAGACACCGACCGCCTCGCGCGCCACCGCAAGCGGAATGCGTTGCTGCTCGAAATGCGGTGCCACTGGGGTGTGGCTGCGTGCCGGACTATCGCTACGCACCGGCGCAAATAAGGATGCGGTTGCGGGGGTAGCTGGCGCACTCATGGTCGTAACGCGGGTGTCGGGTGTACTGTCGTCTGCCTGGGCGATGGCCACGCTGGCCGGTGTGGCGGCCGTGGCATTGTTGCCGGCGCTGGCGGCCAGCGCTTTGTGGACGCTATGAAACAGGAACTGGTGGATGGCCTGGCTTTCGCGAAAGCGTACCTCGATCTTGGTCGGGTGGACATTGACGTCGACACCGGCCGGGTCCAGCGTGAAAAACAGGGCATAAGCCGGATGGCGCTCATGGTGCAATACGTCGCGGTAAGCCTGGCGCAGCGCGTGCTGTGCGGTCTTGTCGCGTACAAAGCGGCCGTTGACGTAGAAATACTGCGCGTCGCGGCTGGCTTTGGAAAAAGTGGGGGAGGCGACCAGGCCGCGCAGGCTCAGGCCTGCTGCTGCGCTATCTATGATCAGCGAGGCATCGACAAAGTCGCGCCCGAGGATGGCGCCAACGCGGTCGGCCAGGCTTTGTGCCGGCAGGCGGCTGACCACCTTGCCATTGTGGCGCAAGATCATCTCGACCCCGGGGTGGGCCAGGGCGATGCGCTCGAAGGTGGCTGCACAATGGGCGTATTCGGTGGCTTCGCTCTTGAGGAATTTGCGCCGTGCCGGGGTGTTGAAATACAGATCCACCATCTCGACCGAAGTGCCTTCGGGGTGGGCTGCCGGCTCGACCGGATGCAGCGTGCCGTCGATGGCGACAATCTGGTGGGCATGCGGTTCGCCTTGCGGCCGGCTCACCAGCGTCAGGCGCGACACCGACGCCACGCTGGCCAGTCCCTCGCCGCGAAAGCCCAAGGTGGCGACCTGCTCCAGATCATCCAGGCAGGCAATCTTGCTGGTGGCGTGTCGGTCCAGTGCCAGTGCCAGATCATCCGCCGCGATACCCGAGCCATTGTCGCTGACGCGGATCAGCTTGATGCCGCCTTGCGCCAGATCGACGCTGATCTTGCTTGCGCCAGCGTCCAGGCTGTTTTCCAGCATTTCTTTCAGTGCGGAGGCCGGGCGCTCGACCACTTCGCCGGCGGCGATCTGGTTAACCAGGTGGTCGGATAGTTTCTGTATGCGTTTCATTGTGCCGCCTGCTTGTTTTGCGCGCGCTTATGGCGCCAGAACTCGATCACGCCGGGCAGGATGGAGACGAAGATGATGCCGAAGATCAATAGCGTCAGGTTCTTTTTGACGATGGGCATATTGCCGAAAAAGTAGCCGGCGTAGCCGAAGCTGGTCACCCACAGTATTGCGCCGGTGACATTGTAAAAGGCGAAATGGCGGTAGCCCATTTTGCCGATACCGGCCACAAAAGGCGCGAAAGTGCGCACGATGGGCACAAAGCGGGCGAGGATAATGGTTTTGCCGCCATGCTTTTCATAGAAGGCATGGGTTTTGGCCAGATACTCGGGGCGGATCAGCTTGGGGTAGCGTGCCGCCAGCTTTTCGCCGAAATAGCGGCCGATGGCGTAGTTGACGCCGTCGCCGATAATCGCCGCACAGATCAACAGCGCCACCATGGCGTGGATATTCATTTCACCCATGGCGGCCAGCGCTCCGGCGACAAACAGCAGCGAGTCACCCGGCAGGAAAGGCGTGACCACCAGACCCGTTTCGCAAAACACGATCAAAAACAGGATGGCGTAGATCCATGGCCCGTAAGCAGTGGCAAGTTCGGCCAGATGCACGTCGATATGCAGGATAAAGTCGATGATGAATTGAATCATTTCCATAAGAGAGGCCGTCCGGTTCAGTAGGTTTTCGTCAGCGGCTCAGCGGGTTTAGCCGCTGGCGAAAACAGGCTGTGAAGGAAAAAGGGCCGGCGATGCCGGCCCTGCGTCATGTTTGCGGCGATGGCTCAGACCACCGCTTCCTGTTTCTGCTTGGGCGGCTTGATCATATGCTCGCGCTTGATACCCAGCCACAGCGCCAGTGGGCTTGCTACCAGCACCGACGAGTAGATGCCGAACACGATGCCGATGGTCAGCGCCATGGCAAAGCCGTGCAGCGCCGGGCCGCCGAACAGCAGCATGGACAGCACCATGGTCTCGGTTGAGCCGTGCGTGATGATGGTACGGCTCATGGTCGAGGTAATGGCGTTGTCGATGACCTCTGCCGTGCTCTTGTGGCGCATCGCCGGCTTGCGGAAGTTTTCGCGGATACGGTCGAATACCACCACCGACTCGTTGACCGAGTAACCCAGCACCGCCAGTACACCGGCCAGCACGGTCAGCGAGAATTCCCACTGGAACAGCGCGAAGCAGCCGAGGATGATTATCACGTCGTGCATGTTGGCGATAATGGCCGACACCGCGAAGCGCCATTCAAAGCGCAGCGCCAGATAGGCAATAATGCCCAGGCAGACCATGGTCAGTGCGATCAGGCCGTTGGACACCAGTTCGGCGCCGACCGACGGGCCGACAAACTCGACCTTGCGCAGTTCAACCTGCGTGTCGCCGGCTTGCAAGGTGGACAAAACCTGATTCGACATCTGGGCCGAACTCACGTCCTTTTTCACCGGCAGGCGGATCAGGACATCGCGGCTACTGCCCAGGCTCTGCACCTGCGCTTCGCCCAGCTTCAGGCTATCCACGCGCTGGCGGATGTCCTTCAGGTTGGCCGACTGCGCATATTGCACCTCCATCACCGTGCCGCCGGTGAATTCGACGCTCAGGTTCAAGCCCTTGCTGAACAAAAAGAACACGGCAAGGATAAAGGTCACCAGCGAAATCGCGGTGGTGAGCTTGCCGTAGCTCATGAACGGGATGTCCCGTTTAATGCGGAAAAGCTCCATGGTAGTCCCTTACTTGGCTTCCGGTTTCCAGATCTGACCGACCGAAATCGAAGTCAGGCGGCGTTGGCGTCCATACCACAGGTTGACGAAACCGCGCGAAACCAGCACGGCCGAGAACATGGAGGTCAGAATGCCCAGGCAGTGCACGACGGCAAAGCCGCGCACCGGGCCGGAACCGAAGATCAGCAGCGCGAGGCCGGCGATCATGGTGGTGACGTTGGAGTCGAGAATCGTCGACCAGGCGTGGCTATAACCGGCCTGGATCGCCGAGTGCGGCGGCATGCCGTTGCGCAACTCTTCCCGTACCCGTTCGTTAATCAGCACGTTGGCGTCAATGGCCATGCCCAGCGTCAGCGCGATCGCGGCAATACCCGGTAGCGTCAGCGTTGCTTGCAGCATGGACAGGATGGCCACCAGCATCAGCACGTTGACGCCCAGCGACAGCACCGAGATCACGCCGAAGACACGGTAGTAAACCACCATAAAGACGGCGATGGCGGCAAAGCCCCACAAGGTGGAGTTAAAGCCCTTCTCGATGTTTTCCTTGCCCAAGCTTGGGCCGACGGTGCGCTCTTCGATGATCTGCATCGGTGCAGCCAGCGAACCTGCGCGCAGCAGCAAGGCCGTGTCGTTGGCTTCGGCCGAGTTCATCGAGCCCGAGATCTGTACGCGTCCGCCGCCGATTTCGGCACGGATGACCGGTGCAGTCACGACTTCGCTCTTGCCTTTTTCCACCAGAATCATCGCCATGCGCCGGCCGACGTTTTCACGCGTGACATCACGGAAGATGCCGGCACCGGTCGAGTCGAGGTTGATGCTGACGGCGGGGGCGCCGTTTTCGTCGAAGGTCGGCTGAGCGTCGTTGATATTGTCACCAGTCAGCTCGACATCCTTCTTCACCAGAATCTTCTGCGGGCCGCGCGAAGTCAGCTCGTCCAGCAGCTCGTAGCCGGCCGGCGGGTTGCCTGCCAGTGCTTCGGCCACTTTGGCGCTGTCGTCTTCCACCATGCGTACTTGCAAGGTGGCGGTACGGCCCAGAATATCCTTGGCCTTGGCGGTGTCCTGTACGCCCGGCAGCTGCACCACGATACGGTTCGGGCCGGCTTGCTGGATCACCGGTTCGGCGACGCCCAACTCGTTGACGCGATTGTGCAAGGTGGTGATGTTTTGCTTGACGGCATCGGACTCGATGCGGGTGATCTCTTCCGGCTTGAGCGTCAGCAGCAGGCGGAAGTTGGCATCATCCGTTTTGATGGTCAGGCCGGGCAGGGTGCGCACAATGGCTTTTTCTGCCGCTGCCAGTGTTTCGGCGTCTCTTAGCTGTACATCCAGCGTGGTGCCGTTGCGGCGGATATTGCCGTAACGGATTTTTTTGTCTTTCAGCTCGCGGCGGATGTCGCCGGCGTAGCGTTCCATTGTCTTGTCGGTCGCGGCTTTCATATCCACTTCCAGCAGGAAGTGTACGCCGCCCCTGAGGTCAAGACCGAGGAACATCGGGTTGGCATGTATCTTGGTCAGCCATTGTGGCGATGCCGCCAGCAGGTTGAGCGCAATAATGTAGTTGTCGCCCAGTGCCTGCTGAATGACGTCACGCGCCTTGATCTGCGTGTCGGGATCCTTGAAGCGGACTTTCAGGCTGCCGTTGTCGAGATAGAGACCATCCGCTGTGATCTGATGGCTTTTGAGGGCTTCTTCCACGCGCGCCATAACTGCCGTGTCGACCGGTATCGACTGGCGGGTGCTGGAGATCTGTACAGCCGGTGTCTCGCCGTAAAAGTTGGGCAGCGTATAGATCGTCGATACGATCAGGGCCACCGCGATGACGAGGTATTTCCAGAGCGGGTAGCGATTCATGGGGGGAGACTAGGCAAAAAGCAGGCCGCGACAAAGGCGGCCTGCTCTTGGGGTTTACAGGGACTTCATCGTGCCTTTTTCCAGCTTGGCCGCTACTGCGCCACGCTGGATG
This sequence comes from Craterilacuibacter sp. RT1T, assembly GCF_023502145.1. Classification (GTDB taxonomy): domain Bacteria; phylum Pseudomonadota; class Gammaproteobacteria; order Burkholderiales; family Chromobacteriaceae; genus Craterilacuibacter. The sequence goes on from NZ_JAMFLI010000001.1 coordinate 334,886, forward strand.
GTGATTTCCACACCGCTGGTGATTTCCAGTGTCAGGTACTGGTCGGTGACTTTGGTCACGCGCCCTATCATGCCGCCCTGGGTAACGACTTCATCACCCTTTACGATCTCGGACAGCATTTTCTGCTGTTCCTTCATGCGCTTCTGTTGCGGGCGAACCAGCAAGAACCAGAACAGCACGAAGATCACGATCATGGGCAGGAACTGCATGATATCGAAGCCGGCTACAGCGGCGTCTGCTGCATAGGCAGGGGCAATAAACATCTGTGAACTCCCTTGGTAATGTCAGGCCGGAATACGGATAGACCGGTGATTGTAACGATGACGCGATGCTTTTCCAACCGCGATAGCGCCGGATTTATTCAGCGCTATCCGACCCGCCGTGTCATGACAGGTTCCATTGGCATCAATTTATTGTTTTGATTCAGGCGCCGCGGGCACGCTTTTCGTGGAAAGCGGCGCGCCAGTCTTCGAAGCGGTCCGCATCGATGGCATCGCGCATTTCCTGCATCAGCTCCTGATAGTAATGCAGGTTGTGGATGGTATTGAGGCGGGCGCCGAGGATTTCGCCGGTGCGGTGCAGGTGATGCAGGTAGGCGCGGCTGAAGTTGCGGCAGGCGTAGCAGCTGCATTCTTCATCCAGTGGCGCATGGTCCAGCTTGTGGCGTGCATTCTTGATCTTGATGTCGCCATAGCGGGTGAAGATCCAGCCGTTGCGTGCATTACGGGTCGGCATCACGCAGTCGAACATGTCGATGCCGTTGGCCACGCCTTGCACCAGATCTTCCGGCGTGCCGACGCCCATCAGGTAGTGTGGTTTTTCTGCCGGCAGCATGTCGCGCATTTCTTCCAGCATACGGTACATCTCGGGCTTGGGTTCGCCGACCGACAGGCCGCCGATGGCGATGCCGTCAAAGCCGATTTCCATCAGGCCTTCCAGTGATTTCTGGCGCAAATCGGTGTAGAGGTTGCCTTGTACGATGCCGAACAGGGCGTTCGGGTTGTTCAGGTCGTCAAAGGCCTGGCGCGAGCGCGCCGCCCAGCGCAAGCTCATCTGCATCGAGCTTTCGGCGGTTTTATGGTCGACCTGGCCCGGGGTGCATTCGTCCAGCTGCATCACGATGTCGGAGTTGAGCACCGTCTGGATCTGCATCGAGATTTCGGGCGAGAGGAACAGCTTGTCGCCATTGACCGGGCTGTGGAAAGTGCAGCCTTCTTCGGTCAGTTTACGCAGGGCGCCGAGGCTGAATACCTGAAAGCCGCCGGAGTCGGTGAGGATGGGTTTGTCCCAGCCCATAAAACCGTGCAGGCCGCCGAACGATTCAATGACCTCCAGGCCCGGGCGCAGCCACAGGTGGAAGGTGTTGCCAAGAATGATCTGGGCACCGATTTCGTTTAGCTCCAGCGGGCTCATGGCCTTGACCGAGCCGTAAGTGCCGACCGGCTGGAAAACCGGGGTTTCCACGGTGCCGTGATTGAGTTCCAGTGTGCCGCGGCGTGCGCCGCCCGATGTCTTGTGCAGGGTAAACTTGAGCATGGGAGCAAATCTTGTGCAAAATCAACGCGCCAGTATAGCGCAAAGCCGGCTTTTCAAGTTTTCCAGATAAAATCCTTGCCAAGGCGTGCCGAAATGATTAATATCCGTGTCTCAGATTTACAGGCGGTTAGCTCAGCTGGTTAGAGCGCCACGTTGACATCGTGGAGGTCGCTGGTTCGATTCCAGTATCGCCTACCAAAAATATTCGCATGGAGCTTCAGGTGGATATGTCCAGTACAACCACTACCCTTTAAACTCGTTACCTTCGAGCCTTGGGTTGCTTCATGAAAAAAAGCGCGGCTCGGCCGCGCTTTTTTTTATTCTTTTTTCCAATGCATGCTCGCCCTGTGGCGCATTTCCTTATCTAGAGTTGGAGTTGCGATGCCTGATATCCGCCTGCCAGACGGCTCTGTTCGTTCTTTCGATGCCGCTGTTACTGTTCATGAAGTCGCCGCGTCCATCGGCACCGGTCTTGCGCGCGCTGCGCTGGCTGGGCGTGTAGATGGCGAGCTGGTTGATACTTCTTTTCTGATCGAAAAAGACGCGAGTCTGGCGATCATTACCGATAAAGATGCCGACGGCCTGTCGGTGATCCGTCACTCGACCGCCCACTTGCTGGCGTATGCGGTGAAAACCCTGTTCCCGGATGCGCAAGTGACCATCGGGCCGGAAATCGAAAACGGTTTCTACTACGACTTCAGCTACAAGCGTCCGTTTACGCCGGAAGACTTGCTGGCGATTGAAAAGAAAATGGCCGAGCTGGCCAAGCAGGACATTCCGGTCGAGCGCCTGACCATGGGGCGGGATGAGGCGGTTGCCTACTTCAAGAGTATTGGCGAGGCGTATAAGGCTGAAATTATCGAGTCCATTCCGCAGGGCGAGGTGCTCTCGCTGTATAAGGAAGGCGACTTTACCGATCTGTGCCGCGGCCCGCACGTGCCATCGACCGGCAAGCTCAAAGTGTTCAAGCTGATGAAGCTGGCCGGTGCCTACTGGCGCGGCGATAGCAAGAACGAAATGCTGCAGCGTATCTACGGTACGGCCTGGGCCAAGAAGGAAGATCTGGCGGCTTACCTGCACATGCTGGAAGAGGCGGAAAAGCGCGACCACCGCAAGCTGGGCAAGGTGCTGGATCTGTTCCATCTGCAGGACGAGGCGCCGGGTATGGTGTTCTGGCACCCTAAGGGCTGGAATCTGTGGCAGAACATCGAGCAGTACATGCGCAAGACGCTGGATGCAGCCGGTTATCAGGAAATCCGTACCCCGATGATGATGGACCGCTCCTTGTGGGAGAAGTCCGGCCATTGGGAGAACTATCGCGACAATATGTTCACCACCGAGTCGGAAAAGCGCGACTATGCGGTGAAACCGATGAACTGCCCGGGTCATGTGCAGGTGTTCAATCAGGGCTTGCGCTCTTATCGTGATCTGCCGCTGCGTCTGGCCGAATTCGGTGCCTGTCACCGTAACGAACCGACCGGTGCCCTGCATGGCCTGATGCGCGTGCGCGGCTTTGTGCAGGACGATGCGCATATTTTCTGTACCGAAGAACAGGTCAATGCCGAGGCGCAGGCTTTCAACGAGCTGACCATGGCGGTGTACCAGTATTTCGGCTTCGATAATGTCGCCATCAAGCTGTCCTTGCGTCCGGAGAAGCGTGCCGGTTCCGACGAGGTATGGGACAAGGCCGAGCAGGGTTTGCGCGACGCACTGTCTGCTTGTGGCGTAGAGTGGGAAGAGTTGCCGGGCGAGGGTGCGTTTTACGGTCCCAAGATTGAGTACCATATCAAGGATGCGCTGGGTCGCTCCTGGCAGTGCGGTACGCTGCAGCTGGACTTTGTGCTGCCAGAGCGTTTGGATGCAGAGTATGTGACCGAAGAAAACGGCCGCAAGCGTCCGGTGATGCTGCATCGTGCCATTCTGGGTTCGCTTGAGCGCTTTATCGGGATCCTGATCGAAAACCATGCCGGTGCATTCCCGCTGTGGCTGGCGCCGGTGCAGATGGTGGTGATGAATATCACCGAGGCGCAGGCTGATTATGCGACCGAAGTGGTCGAGGCATTGAAGAAACAAGGCTTCCGCGTCGATCTTGACTTGAGAAACGAGAAGATCGGTTATAAAATCCGCGAGCACAGCCTGCAGAAGTTGCCGTATCAGATTATTGTCGGCGACAAGGAAAAGGCAGAAGGACTGGTGGCCGTACGGGCACGTGGCGAAGACTTGGGGCAACTCACGCTTTCCGCGTTTATCGACCGGCTCAAGGCAGAAATGCCAGCGGCTTGAATCGGCACCAGCACGATAGATTAATGTATAGGAGATTTGGCCATAGCTCAGGAACGCGAACCACGGATTAACGGCGAGATTACCGCTCGCGAAATCCGTTTGGTAGGTAATGAAGGTGAGCAGCTCGGTATTGTGAGTCTGCGCGAGGCACTGGCACTTGCTGAAGAGCAGGATGTTGACTTGGTAGAGATTTCTCCCAATGCGCAACCGCCGGTTGTGAAGTTGATGGACTACGGCAAGTTCAAGTACGAGCTGTCCAAAAAGCGTCAGGAAGCCAAGTCCAAGCAGAAGCAGATCCAGATCAAGGAAGTCAAATTCCGTCCTGGCACCGATGATGGCGACTACAACGTCAAGATGCGTAACCTGATTCGCTTCCTGGAAGATGGTGACAAGGCCAAGATTACCTTGCGCTTCCGTGGTCGCGAAATGGCGCACCAGGATATCGGCCTTGCGCTGCTGCGCCGTGTCGAGGCGGATTTGCTCGATATCGGTGTGGTTGAGCAGTTTCCGCGCCTTGAAGGTCGTCAGATGGTCATGATGATTGCCCCGAAAAAGAAATAATCGGGTATAATCATCATCTTGACGCGACAGGCTAGTCCTGTCGCGTTGGTTTTATAGCCCCCTGCGGGCTATTAAAAGCGTGATGTATGGGTTCCCAAGTGTCAGGCAGGCTTAGGTTTGCCGGTCCACCTTGCATCTAATCTAACTCAGTTTCAGCAGGAGTCTTCCTAATGCCGAAGATGAAAACCAAGTCGGGCGCTAAAAAGCGTCTGAAGGTTCTGGGCAATGGTGGTGTCAAGCGTTCTTACGCTTTCAAGCGTCACATCCTGACCAAGAAGACCACCAAGACCAAACGTCAATTGCGCGGTACTACCATGGTAGATGCCAGCAATATGCCGTCTGTTCGTGCAATGTTGCCCTACGCCTAAGGAGTTATAAATGCCACGTGTAAAACGCGGTGTCACCGCTCGCGCCCGTCACAAGAAAATCCTCGCTCTGGCGAAAGGCTATCGCGGCCGTCGCAAGAACGTCTACCGTGTTGCCAAGCAAGCGGTAATGAAAGCTGGACAGTACGCTTATCGTGACCGTCGTCAGAAAAAGCGTCAGTTCCGCCGTCTGTGGATTGCCCGTATCAACGCCGCTGCGCGTGAATGCGGTCTGTCCTACAGCAAGTTCATGAACGGCCTGAAGAAAGCCGCTATCGAGATCGACCGTAAGGTTCTGTCCGATATGGCTATCTTCGACAAGCCTGCTTTTGCACAGATCGTCGAGATCGCAAAAACCAAGCTTGCTTAATCGCCAGATGATTTAAAGGGAGGCTTAAGCCTCCCTTTTTTTCGTAAAACTTTCCAAGAACGCTGACCAGACGCCCAAGCGTGTGGTCAGTTTTCTTCACATTGGATCCCGATAATGAACAACGTGGATGTGATTCTCGAGTCGGCTCTAGCGGCGCTGGCGACGGTGACGGACCTGGTCGAGCTAGAGCAGGTCAAGGCAAAATATCTGGGTAAAAGCGGTGAGCTGACTGGCTTGCTCAAGCAGTTGGGTGCGCTGGCACCGGATGAGCGCAAAAGTGCCGGGGCCGTGATTAATGCCGCCAAGCAGGCATTTGAAACCGAGCACAATGCGCGTCGCGATGCGATCAATGCCGCCAAGCTCGAGCAGCAACTGGCGGCAGAAGCGCTGGATGTCACCATGCCCGGTCGCGGCATGGGTACCGGTGGTCTGCATCCGGTGACGCTGACGCTGGAGCGCATTACCGAACTGTTCCGTTCCATGGGCTTTGAAGTGGCCGACGGCCCGGAAATCGAGACCGATTTCCATAACTTCCAGGCGCTGAATATTCCGGAAGACCATCCTGCGCGCGCCATGCAGGATACCTTCTATGTGGAAGGCGGCGATGTGCTGCGTACGCATACTTCGCCCATCCAGGTGCGCTATATGCTGGACAACCAGCCGCCGATCAAGATTATCGCGCCGGGCCGTGTCTATCGCGTGGACTCCGATGCCACGCACTCGCCGATGTTCCATCAGATGGAAGGTTTGTGGGTGGACGAAGATGTCAGCTTTGCCGACCTGAAGGCGACCATCACCGACTTCTTGCGCCGCTTCTTCGAGCGCGAGGATCTGCAGGTGCGTTTCCGTCCATCGTTCTTCCCGTTTACCGAACCGTCGGCCGAGATCGACGTGCTGGGCGAGAAGGGCTGGCTGGAAGTGGGCGGCTGCGGCATGGTGCACCCGAATGTATTGGCCAACGTCGGCATCGATGCCGAGCGTTATACCGGCTTTGCCTTCGGTATCGGTCTGGACCGCTTTGCCATGTTGCGCTATGGCGTGAACGATCTGCGTCTCTTCTTCGAGAACGATCTGTCCTTCCTTAAACAGTTCAACTGAGCGCGGAGCCGACAAGACTATGCAATTTTCCGAACAGTGGCTGAGAAGCTGGGTCAATCCGTCGATTTCCAGCGATGAACTCTCTTATTTACTGACAATGGCTGGCCTCGAAGTCGAGGAGACCACGCCTGCAGCGCCCGCGTTCAGCGGCGTGGTGGTGGCCGAAGTCAAGGAAGTGGTCAAGCACGAGAATGCCGACCGCCTGCGCGTGACCAAGGTCGATGTGGGTACGGGCGAACTGGTGCAGATCGTGTGCGGCGCGCCTAATGTGGCCGTTGGCCTGAAAGTGCCGTGCGCCATGTCCGGCGCCGTTCTGCCGGGCGACTTCAAGATCAAGCCGACCAAGATGCGTGGCGTCGAGTCCAACGGTATGTTGTGCTCGGGCAAGGAATTGGGCGTGCCGGACGAGGTGGATGGCTTGCTGGTGCTGCCGGCCGATGCACCGGTAGGCAGCAGCATCCGCGATTATCTGGGGCTGGACGACACCCTGTTTACCCTGAAAATCACCCCCAACCGTGCCGACTGCCTGTCGATCAAGGGTCTGGCGCGTGAAGTGTCGGCACTGACGGCTACGGCGCAGCAGCCGTTTGCCATTGCACCGGTTGCGGCGGCGCATGACGAAGTGCGTGCGGTGAAGCTGGCCGCCGGCAAGGCTTGCGGGCGCTATATCGGCCGCGTGCTGAAAAATGTCGATGCGGCCGCAGTTACGCCGGAATGGATGCGCCGCCGTCTTGAGCGCTCCGGCCTGCGTTCCATCTCGGCCATTGTCGATATCACCAACTATGTGCTGCTCGAGCAGGGCCAGCCCATGCACGCTTTTGATCTGGCCAAGGTAGATGGCGGCATTACCGTCCGTTTCGCCCAAGCCGGCGAAACGCTGGTCTGCCTGAATGAAAAAGAAGTCACGCTTGCGCCTGACACCATGGTGATTGCCGATGACAGTAAAGCATTGGCGATCGCCGGCATTATGGGTGGCCTGCATAGCGGCGTGACGACGGACAGCCGCGATATCTTCCTTGAAAGCGCTTTCTTTGCGCCTGAGGCTATTGCCGGCAAGGCGCGGACGCTGGGCTTCGGTTCGGATTCGTCCTTCCGCTACGAGCGCGGGGTGGATTTCGAGCTGCAGCGCGATGCGATGGAGCGCGCGACGGCACTGGTGCTGGACATTTGCGGCGGCGAAGCCGGCCCGCTGGTGGAGGCATTGGGCGAGTTGCCGGTGCGCCATGATGTCAGCGTGCGTACTGCGCGCGTGTCGCGCGTACTGGGCGTGGCCTTGTCGGCGGATGAAATCGGTCAGACGCTGTCGCGCCTGGGCTTGCCGCATCAGGCGACGGCGGAAGGTTTTGCCGTGGCCGCGCCTAGCTTCCGTTTCGATATCGAGATCGAAGTCGATCTGATCGAAGAAATTGCCCGCGTCTATGGTTACGATGCCATCCCGTCCGATGCGCCGCGTTCGCGCCAGTCCATGTTGCCGCTGCCGGAAAACCGCCGCCCGCGTGCGGCAGTGCGCCACTTTATGGCCGGCCGCGATTATCAGGAAGTGGTCAGCTACGCCTTTGTCGAAGAAAAGTGGGAGGCCGATTTTGCCGCCAACCTCGATCCGGTGCGTCTGATTAATCCGATCGCCAGCCAGATGAGCGTGATGCGCTCGACGCTGATCGGTGGTCTGGTCGATGTACTGTCGTCCAATATCAACCGCAAACAGCCGCGCGTGCGTGTGTTTGAGGTGGCGCGTGTCTTCTCCAGGGCCGAGGGCGGTTTTGCCCAGCCGGAAAAAATTGCAGCACTGGCCTGGGGGCCGCGTGTGGCCGAGCAATGGTCGCTCAAGGCCGAGCGTGTCGATTTTTATGATGTGAAGGCCGATGTCGAGGCCTTGCTGGCTCCGCGCCGGCCAAGCTTCCGTGCGGCCCCGCATGCGGCGCTGCATCCGGGGCGTTGTGCCGAGGTGTTGCTGGATGGCCAGGTGATCGGTTTTATCGGTGAGCTGCACCCGCGCTGGGTGCAAGCTTATGATCTGCCATCGGCACCGGTGCTGTTCGAGATCGACTTTGCCGCCGCGCAGGATGTGGTGCCGGTGAAGGCGCAGGCTGTTTCGCGCTTCCAGGCAGTGCGCCGCGATCTGGCCTTGCTGGTGGACGAGCGCGTTGAAGTTGAAGCCATGCTGGAGAGCTTTGCCCGTGTTTCTACGCCTATCGTCAGCGAAGTGGCGCTGTTCGATGTGTATCGCGGCAAGGGGGTTGAAGAGGGCAAGAAGAGTCTGGCCTTCCGCATCCAGTTGCAGGACATGACGCGCACGCTGACCGATGAAGATGTCGAGCCGGTGATTGCCGCCATGCTGGCTGCGCTGGCGGAGGATCATCAGGCGAGCCTTCGCGCCTGATATCCTGTATCCTGTTGTTTTCCCGAAGTATTCCCCCGCCTGTGAGCGGGGGATGATTTTGTTATCGTTGTTTCTGAGGTGTGTTCATGACTTTGACCAAAGCCGAGTTGGCCGACCTGTTGTTTGATCGGGTGGGCTTGAACAAACGCGAAGCCAAGGACATGGTGGAATCGTTTTTTGAGGAAATCCGTGTCGCTCTTGAAGTCGGAGATAGTGTCAAACTGTCCGGCTTCGGTAATTTTCAACTGCGCGACAAGCCGCAGCGCCCCGGACGTAACCCCAAAACCGGCGAGGAGATTCCCATCACCGCGCGCCGTGTGGTAACGTTTCATGCAAGTCAGAAACTGAAGGGCATGGTTGAACAGAATAATGACAACTGTTGAACTGCCGGCAATCCCGGCCAAGCGTTACTTTACCATTGGTGAAGTGAGTGAACTGTCGGGGGTTAAACCCCATGTGCTGCGTTACTGGGAGCAGGAGTTTCTCCAGCTGGGCCAGATCAAGCGCAGGGGAAACCGTCGTTATTATCAGCATCAGGAAGTATTGCTGATCAGGCGCATCCGCGGCCTGTTATACGATGACGGTTTTACCATTCAGGGCGCGCGTCAGCGTCTGCAGCAGCAAAGCGGGGCGCCGGCGACGATGACTGCCGGCGAGGTGCGCAAAGAGCTGCAATCCATCTTGGCTTGGCTTGATTTGGGTATTGGCAAGGATTGATTTACCCAATATAATAGCCGCTCTTTAGTCGGGGTATGGCGCAGTCCGGTAGCGCACTTGCATGGGGTGCAAGGGGTCGTAGGTTCGAATCCTACTATCCCGACCAAAAGACACGCTAAATCAGGCCATCTGTTCAGATGGCCTTTTTTGCGTCTGCATTTTGCTTGCGTCAGGCCAGTTGTAGCGGCTCTACTTCGGCCTTCATTCCCAAGACCCTGGCGATAAAGTCCTGCATGCCCTCGTGTTCTGCGGTGCTGACAAAGCGGTAGCTTGCCACTTGCCCGGGAGGACTGGCCAAGTGGTGGCTTTCCAGCTGTTGCTGTATCCGGCGGCAGACGGCACCGGCAGGATCGATGAGTTCGGCTTGTGGCCAGGCGCAGCTGAGTAAGGGCGCGAGGAAGGGGTAGTGGGTACAGCCCAGGACAATCTGGTCGGCATTGCTGCCGGCGAGCCCTAGCAAGGCTTGCTTGACCGTGTCGCGGGTTTTGGGGCTGTCTAGCTCGCCGGCTTCCACCTGCTCGACAAAGCCGTCGCCGGGCAAAAACGTAATTTGCACATGCTCGTGATAGTGGGCAGCCAGACGCTGCAGCTTTTCCCCCGATAGGGTGGCGCGGGTTGCCAGTACCGCGATATGGCCGCTGCGGGAGGCGAGGGCTGCCGGCTTGATGGCGGGCTCCATGCCGATGATGGGCAGGCCGGGGTAGTGGCGGCGCAATTGGGCTGCCGCCGCGCTGGTCGCGGTATTGCAGGCGATGACGATGCTGGTGGCGCCTTGTGCCAGCAGCCACTCTACAATACGCGTGCTGCGCGCTTCGATTTCGGCGTGGCTGCGTGGCCCGTACGGGCACCAGGCGCGGTCGGCCAGATAGATGACCGATTCATGCGGCAATTGTCTGGCAAGCTCGCGCCAGACCGACAGGCCGCCCAGACCCGAGTCGAACATGCCTATCATGCAAACTCCAGATGGGTACTCAATAAAAACTGGCCTGCACGGGGCAGGCCAGCGGGCAAACAGCCGGCTTAGCTATTCTGGATCACGATCTTGGGGAAGCGGCCGGAGAAGTCCTGTGCCTTTTCACCGATCTTGACTGCAACTTTGCGCGCAATAGCCTTGTAGCTTGCGGCAATCGCACTATCCGGTTCGGCAGCCAGTGTCGGCTTGCCGGCGTCGACGGCGGCACGGATGCTGATGTCCAGCGGTAACGAACCCAGTAGTTCGATGCCGAAGTCTGCCCCCATTTTGGCCGCACCGCCTTCACCGAAGATATGCTCGGCATGGCCGCAGTTGGAGCAGATATGGATGGCCATGTTTTCCACTAGGCCCAATACCGGTACGCCGACCTTTTCAAACATGGTGTAGCCCTTGCGCGCATCCAGCAGCGCGATGTCCTGTGGCGTAGTAACGATGATGGCACCGGTGACCGGTACTTTCTGCGACAGGGTCAGCTGGATGTCGCCGGTGCCTGGCGGCATATCTACCACCAGATAGTCCAGATTGTCCCATTGGGTGTCGCTCAGGAGTTGCTGTAGCGCCTGGCTGACCATGGGGCCGCGCCATACCATGGCCTGATCGGTGTCGACCAGATAGCCGATGGACATGGTCTGTACGCCGTAGTTTTCTACCGGCTTGAGTCCCTTGCCTTCTATGACTTCGGGCTTGGCATCGGCCAGCCCCATCATCAAGGGCTGCGACGGGCCATAGATATCCGCATCCAGCAGGCCGACGCGTGCACCCTCGGCCGCGAGCGCCAGTGCCAGATTGACCGCTGTGGTGGACTTGCCGACGCCACCCTTGCCCGAAGCGACGACGACGATGTTTTTGACGCCATTAAGCAGGGGCACGCCGCGCTGGGCGGCATGGCTGACGATCTGGCTGCTGACGGCAACGTCGATGCGACGGCCTTGCGCTAAGGGGTGCAGCGCATCGCTAAACTGCGTGCGGATCGCCTCGAACTGGCTTTGGGCCGGATAAGACAGGACAACGGCCAGCGAAATGCAGTCATCGCTGACGGACAGTTTGCGTATGGCTTTGGCCGCGCTATAAGGCTTGCCGGTATTGCTGTCGATCAGCCCGGCAATGCTGTCTTGCAGCTGGGTTTCAGTCACGGTCATGGTGTTGTTTTTCTCCTCGCGGTCGTGGGGGCTGAAGTAGCGGCTGATTTTGGAAAACATGGATGGCATTCGTCAAGTCGGAGAGTGGGGTGCGCGAATGGCGCGTGCTGTTTTGCGGATGATACGCGCTAGTCCTGGCTAAGGCGATGCTTGCCCGGCCTGACTGGGGGGGGGCACAAGGGTAAAACCGCTTGCGTGCTGGTATATCAGTGCCGGCTGAAGTAGAATCGCCCCCTTTTCTGCGTTTGGCTGTATGCCGAGTCCGCATTTATCCGGCGCCCTTGTGGCGCCGTTGCTGTTTGATTTGAAAGGTTTTGTTCTTTTATATGCACGCAAAAAACACTCTTTCCGGGCGTGCGGCTCTGTTGTTCCCGCTTGCGCTGGTGCTGTTCGAGTTCGCCGTTTACATCTGTAACGATATGGTGCAACCCGCCATGCTGGCGGTGACGCGCGAATTTATGGTGGACTCGTCCTGGGTGCCGACTTCGATGACGGCATTTCTGGCTGGTGGCGCCTTGCTGCCATGGCTGACCGGGCCTTTGTCCGACCGTATCGGCCGTCGTCCGGTGTTGCTGGCCGGGGTCGCTTATTTTACGCTGACTTGTCTGGCGACCTATCTGGTGACGAGCATCGAGGCGTTTATCGCCTTGCGCGTGCTGCAAGGGGTCGGTCTGTGCTTTATCAATGCCGTGGGTTACGCCGCCGTGCAGGAAGCCTTCAAGGAAAAAACCGCCGTCAAGGTGATGGCCTTGATGGCCAATGTGGCCTTGATTGCCCCCTTGCTGGGCCCGTTGGCCGGTGCGGCCTTGCTTGAGCTGGCACCATGGCGCGCCAGTTTCCTGCTGATTGCAGCGCTGTCTTTTGTTGCGCTGATTGGCCTGTTGCTGTGTATGCCGGAAACGGTCAAGCCCAGCCATGAAAAGCTGCCGCTGTCGCAAATCGGCCACGATTATCTGGCCGTATTCCGCAACCGCCGCTTTGTGCTGTCGGCTTTATGCATTCCCTTGCTGGCCTTGCCCTTGATGGGCTGGATTGCCCTGTCGCCGGTCTTGCTGGTGCAGGACTTGGGGATGACGACCGTTGAATATGGCCTGATGCAGATTCCGGTGTTCGGTGGCCTGATTGCCGGCAACCTGTTTCTGGCCATGGTGGCCGAACGCTGGCCGCTGGGGCGCTCGGTGCAGCTGGGGATGTGGCCGATTGTTGCCGGTCTTGCCTTGATGCTGGGTGGGGTGTTGTTTGTCGATGCGCCACAGTACACCATGGTGGCTGGCATGAGCCTGATGGCTTTTGGCGAAGGAATGGCCTTCGGTGTATTGTACCGCTTTGCCCTGATGTCCTGCCCTGAGGGTAAGGGAACCGTTTCTGCCAGCATGAGCATGATTTCGATGCTGGGTTACGCGCTGGGGATCGAGTGCTTTACTTTTGCCTATAAGGCTGGTGGGATGACGGGTTTTGCCTTGTTGTCGCTGGTGACTTCGCTGGCCTTTGTCTGTCTGGCCAGTCGTATGGTGGCGCTGGCGATGGCTGAGCGCGCCGAGGCGGAAGCCCAAATGCCTGAGCAGGAAAATCGGCCGCCGGAGCTTGCCAACCAGGGCGCTTAAGACAGATTTGTCTGATGAAAAGGCAGGGTGGGGTCGGTTTCGATCCTGTCCTGCCTTTATTGTTATAATCGATGGCTTGAAATCGAATCCAGGGGCTTTCCGATGACGAAACGCAAGATTTTGGTGACGAGCGCGCTGCCTTATGCGAACGGCGCGATCCACCTTGGCCATATGGTCGAACACATCCAGACCGACGTCTGGGTACGCTTTCAGAAAATGCGTGGTCACGACTGCCATTATGTGTGTGCGGATGATACCCACGGCTCGCCCATTATGCTGGCGGCCGAGAAGCAGGGCATCACCCCCGAGGCACTGATTGCACGCGTGAAGGACGAGCATCTGGCCGACTTCACCGGTTTTCATATTGGCTACGACAATTACTACTCGACCAATAGCCCGGAAAACAAGACCTATGCCGAGACGGTGTACAAGGCTTTGCGTGCCGACGGCAAAATCTCTTCGCGTACCATCGAGCAGTTGTACGACCCGGAAAAGCAGATGTTTTTGCCTGACCGCTTCGTCAAGGGCGAGTGCCCGAAGTGTGGCGCCAAGGATCAGTACGGCGACAATTGCGAAGTCTGCGGTGCGACCTATAGCCCGACCGAACTGAAAAATCCATACTCGGCAGTATCCGGCGCGACACCGGTGCTAAGAACATCCGAGCATTACTTCTTCAAGCTGGGCGACTGTGCCGACTTCCTCAAGGCGTGGACCGCCGGCAGCACCTTGCGTGCCGACGGTGTGGCTCAGCCGCATCTGCAGGCCGAATCGCTGAACAAGATGAACGAGTGGATCGAGGGTGGCCTGCAAGACTGGGACATCTCGCGCGATGCGCCGTATTTCGGCTTCGAGATTCCGGATGCGCCGGGCAAGTATTTCTATGTCTGGCTGGATGCGCCGATTGGCTATATGGCTTCGTTCAGGAATTTGTGCGACCGAACCGGCATCGATTTCGACGAGTATTTCAAGGCCGACTCGAGTGCCGAGTTGTACCACTTTATCGGCAAGGACATCCTGTACTTCCATGCGCTGTTCTGGCCGGCGATGCTGAAATACGCGGGCTACCGCGCGCCGACCGGCGTGTTCGCGCACGGCTTCCTGACTGTCGACGGCCAGAAGATGTCCAAGTCGCGCGGCACTTTCATCACGGCCAAGAGCTACCTCGAGTGCGGGCTGAACCCCGAGTGGATGCGTTACTACATCGCCGCCAAACTCAATGCCCGCATCGAAGACATCGACCTTTCGCTCGATGATTTCGTCGCACGGGTGAACTCGGATCTGGTGGGCAAGTTTGTCAATATCGCCAGCCGCGCCGCCGGCTTTATCGCCAAGCGCTTTGGCGGCAAGCTGGCAGACGGCATCTCCGACCTTGAGCTACTGGCCCATTTGCAGGCCGAGGCGGTTAATATCGCCGCCGCCTTCGAGGCGCGCGAATACGCCAAGGCGCTGCGCGATGTGATGGCGCTGGCCGATCTGGTTAATGCTTACGTCGATGCCAACAAGCCATGGGAGTTGGCACGCCAGGAAGGGCAGGATGGCCGCCTGCAGGAAGTCTGCTCGGTGCTGATCAATGCTTTCCGTCTGCTGACCATCTATCTCAAGCCAGTACTGCCCAAGCTCGCCGAGGGCGTAGAAGCCTTCCTGAATCTGGAAAAACTGCAGTGGTCCGATAGCGAGACGCTGCTGTTGGGTCATGTCATCAATCCTTACCAGCATCTGATGCAACGCATTGATCCGGTGCTGATCGAAAAACTGATAGAAGCGAACAAGCAAAGCATGGAACAACAAGCACCGGCTGCCGCTCAGTACGAGCCTTTGGCCGATACCATCACCATTGACGACTTTGCCAAGGTTGACCTGCGTATTGGCAAGGTGCTGGACTGCAAGTTTATTGAAGGCTCGGACAAACTGTTGCAGTTCACTGTCGATCTGGGCTTCGAAACGCGCAATATCTTCTCCGGCATTCGCAAGGCGTATGGCGAGCCGGAAAAGCTGATCGGCCGCAATGTGGTGGTGGTTGCCAATCTGGCACCACGCAAGATGCGTTTTGGCGTATCGGCCGGCATGATTGTCTGCGGTTCGGGTATTGAAGACAGCCAAGGCCTGTTCCTGCTGGATGCCGACGAAGGCGTGCTGCCGGGGATGCGGGTCGGTTAATTTAGCTCTTGCAATAACAAAAGCACCACAAAAGCATTGTTTGCATTTGTGGTGCTTTTGTTTTGGGTATTTAATGAGTGTGTAATGAATGAGTGCTATCGTATTCTTGACGCGTGAAGAAGTTTAGTATTTACTGATAAATATTTATTTTTATATAAGATTGAGGTTTATTTGATGGAAATTATTGATAAAGGAGGTCAGACAATGATGATAAAAGTAAGCCAGCTGCAGCCTGGGTTCCAGATACACGAGCAAAAGTCCAACGGCGAAGTCGATCGTTACGAGGTGGTTGAGGTGGCACCGGTTGGTCGTAAGTTTCAAGTCACTTTCCGCTCACTGCTTGGCGTTGAAAGCGCAGTTTATCCGGCCGATGCCTATCTGAATGCCAGTTGCTAAGCCACTGTGCTTAGAACTTTTGCATAGTTTATTTTAGACGGTTTAAGCTCAGTCTTCTATTATGAATTTGGTCTGAAGCGGCAGGGTTGCCGTGCAGAGGGTATTGTCAGATCGGGAATAGGGCCGCTTTAATAGCGGCCCAAATTTTTTTAAGTCTTAGCTTCAAGCATGCTATAGCGTCATGAGACCAGTCAGGTTTGCATGTGTAAGCGGTGAGCCTGCTTTCATGCAGGATATCCGCTACTCCTGATTCATCCTCTGTCGGAAAATATTGCCATGATTGCGCGTCTATTGCGTATTTACGGAAAGGTACAGGGCGTGTACTTCCGTGATAGTGCCGTCATGTTAAGTGGTGAGCTCGGCTTGAGTGGCTGGGTCAGGAACCGTAGTGACAATACGGTTGAAGTCTTGCTTGAGGGAGAACCCTCCGCCGTTGATGCTTTCATCCGCTGGGCACAGCGGGGACCGACCGCGGCCAGAGTCGATAAGGTCAGCGTGATCGAGCTGGGTTTACAAGCATGTAAGGGATTTACCCGGCGTCCGACCCTATAAGGGCGGGCGCTTTTGTTTTTTCTCTTTGTATCTCGATCCGTGCAGGGGCACTTGCTACGGTACAGTCAGTATCTCCATCGTTATTCATCCCGCAAGGGGGCTGATATGCGCATCGCTGTTTTCGATACCAAACATTATGACCGTCAGGCGCTGGAGTCGGCCAATGTGGCTTTTGGTCATACATTGAGTTTTTTCGAGCCGCGCCTGAATAGACAAACCGTCAGTCTGGTGCAAGGCTTTGATGCGGTTTGCCCCTTCGTGAATGATTGCGTAGACGATGGCGTAGTCGAGCAGATGGCCATGGCTGGGGTGACGTTGGTGACCTTGCGCTGTGCGGGTTACAACGGGGTGGATTTGGCTGCCTGTGCCCGGCATGGTGTGGCGGTGACACGGGTGCCTGCGTATTCGCCTGAGGCGGTCGCCGAACACGCTTTTGCCTTGCTGCTAAGCGTAGTGCGTCATACGCATAAGGCTTATGCGCGCGTACGCGAGCTGAATTTTGCGCTGGATGGGCTGGTTGGCTTCAATTTGCATGGCCGGACTTTTGGCGTGCTAGGCACCGGTCGTATAGGCCTGGCGGCAATCCGCATTGCCCGCGGTTTTGGCATGCGTGTGCTGGCATGTGATCCTAGGCCGCAAATGGACATGGCGGCCAGCCTGGATTTTGAGTACTGCACCATGGCGCGTCTATTGGGAGAGAGTGATGTACTTAGCCTGCATTTGCCGTTAAGCGCTGATACGCACCATATCGTCAACGCCAAGGCGTTGGCGGCGATGAAGCCTGCTGCGGTGTTGATTAATACCAGTCGTGGCGGGCTGGTGGATACGCCTGCTCTGATTGATGCGCTCAAAGCAGGCTGCCTGATGGGCGTCGGGCTGGATGTGTACGAGATGGAGGAGGGCGTGTTTTTCCAGGACTTGTCCGCAGCCTGCTTGCAGGATGACCAGCTGGCGCGGCTGCTGACTTTCCCCAATGTGCTGGTGACATCCCATCAGGGCTTTTTGACGCAGGAAGCCTTGGCGGCTATTGCCCGAACAACACTGGAGAACGCGCTGGCGTATCAGCGTGGCGAGCATCTACAAAACGAAGTTTTGTTATAAGCCAGCTGTGGTATCGCGGCGGAACACCCATTCAAGCTCGCTCGATGCATCGGCATCAAAGGCATAGCCTTCGCTGTCAAAGCGGCGCAGGTCTTGCGCTTCTTCAATCCGGTGTTCCAGCGCCCAGCGCACCATCAGTCCGCGGGCGCGCTTGGCGTAAAAGCTGATGATTTTATACTGGCCGTTTTTCCTGTCCTGAAACACGGGCGTGATGATGGCTGCGTTGATGGCCTGGCGTTTGACCGACTTGAAGTACTCTTCCGAGGCCAGATTAATCAACACCGGCTTGGCGTCTTGCGCCAGACGCCGGTTGATGGCATCGGTGATGATCTCGCCCCAAAAGGCGTACAGATTGTTGCCGCGCGCATTGGCCAGACGCGTACCCATCTCCAGACGGTAGGGTTGCATCAGGTCCAGCGGTCTTAATACGCCATATAAACCCGACAGGATGCACAGCCGGTTTTGCAGCCATAACATTTCGTCCTGGCTCATCTGCTGTGCACCCAGTCCCTCGTACACATCGCCCATAAACGTCAGTACCGCCTGCTTGGCATTGGATAGGGTAAAGGGGGGGTGCCAGCCATCGAAGCGGCCGGCATTGAGAATGGCGAGGGCATCGCTGATCTTCATTAACTGAGCTAGCTGTTGCGGGCTTAATTCACGCAGCGTGGGCATCAGCTCGGCGCTGTGTGCCAGCAGCTCGGGCTGGGTGTAGGGTAGGTCATCCGGCGGTGGGGTATTGTCCAGGGTCTTGGCCGGCGAGATCAGCATCAGCATGGGGTAATAGCCTTTGAAAGCGTGCGCAATTGCAGGATTGTAGCCTAAAGCCCTTAAAATACGGTTTTCCGAAAAACTGGGGGCAAGGAATGCGCGTATTGCTGCAAAGGGTGAATGAGGCCTGTGTCACGGTGGATGACGAGGTGGTGGGAGCCATTGCTGGCGGCCTGCTATTGCTGGTAGGGGTAGAGGCGCCTGACAGCGCAAACGATATCGACTGGCTGGTGCGCAAGATCTGTCAGCTACGGGTGTTCAACGATGAAGCCGGAGTGATGAACCGCTCGCTGCTGGACTGCGGGGGGGACGTGCTGGCGGTTAGCCAGTTCACTTTGATGGCCAGCCTGAAAAAGGGTAACCGGCCAAGCTATAGCCGCGCTGCCCGTCCCGAGCTATCCCGCCCCTTGTTTGACGCTTTTACCGAGCGCCTGTCTGCAGTCTTGGGGCGGCCGGTTGAAACCGGCCGTTTTGGCGCAGAGATGAAGGTCAGTCTGGTTAATGACGGGCCGGTGACTTTGTGGCTGGATAGCCGCCAGCCCGAATAGGCTTACAAGCCCTGAATCAGCAGGCGCTGGCCAGGCTGCAGGCTGGCTTGTTGCCCTATATCGTTCCAGCGCTGGATGTCGGTATGGCTCAGTCCCAACTTGCGGGCGATGCCAAAAACGGTGTCGCCGCTTTGTACCACATACTCGCTACTGACTTTTTTGAAGGAGGCCGGCTGATCCAGCTGTGCCAGTTGGGCGATGGCCTCACTATTCGCGGGGATGGGTCTGGCCAAAATCGGCGTGCCACTGATTTTAAGGCTTTGCCCCAAACGCAGTGTGGTGTTGTCTAGCCCGTTTAGTGCTTGCAGCTCACCCACACTCATCTGGTAGCGGCGCGAAATATTGTAAAGCGTATCGCCGGTGCCGACGATGTGCTGGCCGTTTTGCAATTGAGGCATGGCCGCTTGCTGAGCTTGGGCCAGTGCTTGCACGGCGACGGATGCTTGCAGTGCAGGTGTCGTCCTGATAATCAGGCGAGGGGGTAGGGGCTCGGGCGTGATGGCGATAGAAGGGCTTGCGCTTGCCGTTTGCAAGCCGGAAACCGCCGGCGTGGCTATTACTGCCGGGGTAATGGCGGGTGGCGTTGGCGTGGCGCGAGCGGTGACGCGTACGGGTGCTACGGCGGGCTGTATGATAGGCGCGGCGGGCTGGATCGTTTGCGTCAGTACCATGCGCTCGCTGGTGTCGGCTTGAACCGGTGCCGCTTCATCGCGACCGATAGCTGCGACCATGGGTGTTTCCAGTACCGAGGCGCGTCCGGAGCTGGATACCCGTAGCGCGACGGGGCTTGCATTGCTGTTATTGGCTGCAACGAGAACCGGCTGCCCTGCGGCAAAGCGACCATTGCGCTGGTTATTGACCCGCATCAGCTCGTTTGCATCCATATTGAACTGCTGGGCCAGGCTTTGTGCATCGGTACTGCTGTCCGGCATGTGCACATCCCAATTCAGTAGCGGCTTGTCCCATGCTGCCAGATTGCGCTCGAAGCGGTGCAGTTTGCTGGCGGGCAGCAGCATCTGGCGGCCACTTTTGTGCGCGTAAACCGGCAGGTTGAATGCGGGATTTAGCTCGCGGAATTCTGCGCTGGACACCTCGGCCAGCCGTGCCGCTACGTCAATATCCATGTGGCGGCCGGTAGAAACGGCAACAAAGTAGGGCTTATTGGGGAAGGCTGCCGGGTTGAGTCCGAATTTTTCCGGCTCGGCAATCAGGTTGCGCACGGCCAGCAACTTGGGCACGTAGTTGCGGGTTTCATTTGGCAGGCGCAGATTTTCGTAAGTTTCGACCTGGCCTTGGGCCCTGACGCGGGCAATGGCACGCGAGACATTGCCTTCACCCCAGTTGTAGGCAGCCAGCGCAAAGCCCCAATCGCCAAATCGCCCGTGCAGATATTGCAGATAGTCGAGTGCAGCGTGGGTGGCGTCGATCACATCGCGCCGGCCATCGTACCACCAGGTCTGCTCCAGGCCGTACTGGCGTCCGGTTGCAGGCATGAACTGCCATAAACCGGCGGCGCCGACATGGGATTGTGCCGTCGGCAGGAAGGCGCTCTCCACGACAGGCAATAGGGCAAGCTCGGTCGGCATGCCGCGCTTTTCGACTTCATTCATGATGAAGAACAGGTATTTTTGGCTGCGCGCCATACTGCGCTGCAATCCGGCAGGATTGGCCGCATATTGGCGTTCTATCTTGCGGATCAACTCCGGGTTGACCTCGGCCATCTGAAAGCCTTCGCGCGCGCGAAACAACAGATTGTCGCCATTTCTGAGCAAGCTGGTGTTCAGCAACATCATGTCCAGACCCGCTGCCATTGCCTCGTCTACCGAGGCTCCTGCGGGCTTGCCAAATAGTGTTCCGGCCTGGACGGGTGCCTTAAATGCGGAAAAGGCGAGAGCCAGAGAGAGTGCAAGCGTGAGTTTTTTCATTTCGAGGAGAGCCCGGTATTCGATATTTCATTCCGTGCCGATCCTACCACGCAAGAGGGGGCTGTCAACGCAATAAATCAATTGAAATCAACAATCTTGCGAGAAATGCACACGGTTTAGCGCGTGATGCATTTGTTATTAATTGAGCATGGTTGCTATCTAACGAACTCGTTTTTCCATTGCCGCAAAATGGTAAAGGTTTCCAATCCCGGCCTGACCATACAGCCTGTATGGCTGGACGCTGCCGCAGCAAGCGATGGCAGCGAGGCGCGCAGGAAAGGGTTGCTGGCTTTTTCAGTACTAAGCAGAACCGGCAGCGTGGGCTGCTTGGACGCCATGCATTGTTGCGCCCATACCAATCTGTCCTTGATGGCGAGATTGTCCGGCTCGCATGCTTGGGCAAAATAGAGGTTGGCCAGGGTGTACTCATGGGCAGGGTAGAGTCGCGTGGTGTCTGGTAAACCTGCCAGCCGGGAGAGCGACTGGTACATCATCTCTGGTGTGCCTTCAAATAGGCGCCCGCAGCCGGCAGCAAACAGCGTGTCGCCGGTAAAGGCAAAGTCAGCGCCCAGATAGGCCAGATGATCCAGAGTGTGGCCGGGTGTCGCGATGACATCCAGTGTCAGTTCGCCCAGGCTGATTTTCCCGCCCTCGCTTACCGGGTGGGTCACGCCGGCGATAGAGGCCGGGCCATAGACTTGCAGGCTGGAGAAGCGCTCGCGCAGGGAGGCTAGTCCGCCGATATGGTCGGGGTGGTGGTGGGTCAGCAGGATGGTAGCCAGCGATAGCCGGTTTTCTGCCAGCCAGTCAAGCAGGGGCATGGCATCTCCCGGGTCGACTGCACATACGCCATTTTCACTCTGGAAGGCCCAGATGTAGTTATCGCTGAATGCTTTAATAGGCCGGATTTCAAGCATGGTGCTGCTCCTTTGACTGGCTTGTTGCTGTCAGTTGGCTTAAGTCCACCTCGCGGCTGCACACACTATGCATGCCCCTGATTCGCATCTTGCTTATGAATGTGTCTGCGATCATTTCAAAACCCGGCACCGGGCTTGAGCAGTCGTTTAATAACCACATTTTCTGCAGATAAGATTCGCCCAGCTGTGCCGGCAAGTCGTCTATGGTACTGGCCACACAGTGTGACAGGGCTTGGCCGGCAATGAGTAGGGTGTCGGCGCGCGCGAGCATCGCTATCCACACCGTGTCGACCTGGCTTGCCGGGTCTGCCGGATCGGGCACTTCCGCCTGAATGGCCGAGTAATGCTCGGTGTTCGGGTTATAGCCTTTACGGATGTAGTTCACCTTAAGGCCGTAATCGCTTTCCCAGTCGGCCAGGCTTTTGGCTAAACCATCATGAACTTGCTGTCCCCAGCTGCCCTGCAGGCAATGTTCCGGCCAGACCATAAGCTGATAGCGTCCGCTTTGGGCGAGTGCCTGCACATAGGCGAGGCTGTATGCCTGTTGTTGCGGATGACGTGCTTGCCAGATGCCGTTTTCAATGTCGGCAATCGAAATCTGGGTGAAGGGCGGAGGGGCCTCGCCTGATGCGTTGCACCACCAGCTCGGGTGGGCGATGTCCAGTTTCTGGTGGGTGTCGAGCGTGACATGAATGGCATCCAGCAAATGCCCTTGTGCCTGTATCAGTTGGCTGAGCCGCTGCATATCTGCCGTGGCACCGGGAACGGGCAGGGCCGCCGCGGCTAGGTCGCAAAAATCGTTTTGCGGGTCGATGATCAAAAGTTGCAGTCTCGGTATGGGCACGGGTGGGCTCACTAAAATCGGTTTGTAAACCGTATGCGTCCGATTATCACCGTTTTGTATGGAAGGCTGAAGCGTGTTGCGCAGGCTTGTATGTAAGTAAATGATTTTATTGTATTTTTGTTTTTTGTGGGTGTCTATGCCAAAGGAAGATTTTTTTGTTTTTCAACTGACCGGCTTAATAAAGTTGGTTATGATTCCTTACTTTTAAAAATTGAAAAGCTGTCGATGCGCAAACTGCTTTCCCTGTCCCAGTTTCAACTGTCCTTGTTGCTGTCGCTTTATATCGGTGCGTTGCTGAATGCGGATGTGCTGTTGCGGCGCATGGCGTCAGCCGGGGCTGGGGAGTTTGTTTCAATCGGGGTTGAGGTCGTGGCCGTACTGGCATTCAGTTACTTGCTGTTTGCATTGGCTAGTTTGGGCGGTCGCCTGATTTACCGTGTGCTGGGAAGCCTGTTGCTGCTGTTTTCTGCGGCCGCCAGCTATTACATGACGCTATTTAATGTCGTGGTTGGCTATGGGGTGATGGTGTCGGTGTTGACGACTGACACCGATCTTGCACGCGAATCGATAGGCTGGGATTTTGTGTTGTGGTTGGCCGTTACCGCGCTGCCGCCTCTTGCCCTGCTATGGAAATCCAAGCTAGAGCGCAATATGTGGCAGGGTTTGAAAACACCTAGTCAGCGGATCTTGCCGTTATGGACGACAGCGCTGGCACTGGTGCTGGCGGTGTTTCCCCTGCGCCAGCTGGATAAGTATGAAGAAGCCAAAGCACAGGCGACTAATACCTATAGCCCCAGTCGTGCAGGCGCGGTGGCGCATAGTTATTTGCCCAGCAACTGGATCGCGGGTCTGGGTATGGTGGCTTATAACCGGGCTGCTGAAGCGCAAAATAATGGCAAGTTGCTGGATCCTGCAACGGCATTTAGCTGGAAAAGCAGTCCGGGTCTTGAGGATACGACCATCGTGTTTGTGATTGGCGAAACCACGCGCGGGCGCAATACCGGCTTGCTGGGGTACGCGCGCGATACCACGCCGCGCTTGGGGACCGAGAAAAACGTGCTGGCATTCCAGGGACGCGCTTGTGATACCGCAACCAAGCTCTCATTGCGCTGTATGTTTGTGCGTGAAGGCGGGGCGGCCGACAATGCGCAGCGCACGCTTAAGGAGCGCAATGTCTTTGCTGTGCTGAAGTCCTTGGGTTACAGCAGCGAGTTGTATGCCATGCAAAGCGAGCTGTGGTTTTATAACAGTCTCAAAGCCGATCAGTATGCGCTGCGCGAAATGGTGGTGTCGGACAAGCTCAGCAGTGGCAAGCACGCGGGCGATATGTTGTTGTTGCCTCAGTTGGAGCGCTCGCTGGCGACCCATCCCAAGGGCAAGCATCTGGTGGTGTTGCACACCAAGGGTTCGCATTACCAGTATTCACAGCGCTATCCGCGCGAATTTGCCCGTTATACCCCGGAGTGCACCAGTATTGACGATGCGTGCAGCAAAGCCTCGCTGATCAATGCGTTTGATAATAGCGTGCTGTACACCGACCATGTGCTGGCCGAGGTGATTGCGCGCCTTAAAGGGCGCAAGGCGCTGATGGTTTATGTGCCGGACCACGGTGAATCGATTGAGGAAAACAGTCACTTCCATGCCACGCCGCGTGATATTGCACCACCTGAGCAGTTCGATGTACCGGTGGTGATGTGGGCCTCGGACAGTTATCTTGCCCAGGCTGATGGCGCGCGTGCCTTTGCCGCACTGCGTAAGCTGCAGGCATCGGGGCGGGTGCTGCGGCATGAGGAAATCTTCGATAGCGTGCTGGGTTGTCTGGGTTACAGCTCACCCGATGGCGGCATTCGTGCGCGCAATAACTGGTGTGCCCAGCCGCAGCCCGTGCCTGCTATGCAACTTAAGTCTTGAGCCTGAGGCCGGCATGGGTGCTAGCCGGATGCATGGCTGAAAAAGTCATGCATGGCCTGTGCCAGCGCCTGCGGCTGCTCCCATTGCACCATATGCCCAGCTTGATGGATGGTGACTTCCTGTAGTTGGCGGAAGCAGGCGCGCCGCTCGTCCAGAGTGTCGAATACGCCCTTGGCCATGGGGTGGTCCCACATGTCTCCACCTAATACCCATTGCACCGGCGCATTGATCTTGCGCCAGCAGGCCTTGGCCTCTTCCAGCCGGTACAGGATGGGGTTGACGCCTTTATGGCGCGGGTCGGCACGGTAGTACAGTGCACCGTCGACAGGGTGGGTCAATTGCTCAGCCATATAGCCTGCGTGCTCGGTGCGCATGCGCGGATTGCGCTCTTGCAGTTTGTCTACGAGTTTGGTCGTGCTTTCCAGTTGGCCAAATGCGGGTGGCTGGCTTTGCTCTCTTAGCCAGCGTGCGTAGCGCCCCGGGGCTTCTTCGGGTCTTGTTTGCGCAAGACCAAAACCTTCTATCAACATCAGCCTCTCGATCCGCCCGGGGCGAATGCCGGCATAAAGGCCCGCTATCATGGCGCCCATGCTGTGCCCGGCGAGCATGACCGGCTTGTCCGGGCTGAGTGCCTGCAGGAGTGCGTCCAGGTCAGCCAGATAATCCGGAAAATAATAGCTGCCGTGATTCCACGTACTGTCGCCAAAGCCGCGCAAATCCGGCGCGACAAGGTGCCAGTGTGTAGCCAGATGGTCGGCAACAAACTGGAAAGTTGCGGCGCTATCCATCCAGCCATGCAGCAAAACCAGAAGCGGCTGCTCGGGATTTCCCCAGTGCAGGGTACGGGTGCGGTGTTGGCCGCGCT
Organism: Craterilacuibacter sp. RT1T; assembly: GCF_023502145.1. Taxonomy (GTDB): domain Bacteria; phylum Pseudomonadota; class Gammaproteobacteria; order Burkholderiales; family Chromobacteriaceae; genus Craterilacuibacter. Next base: position 359,899 of record NZ_JAMFLI010000001.1, read on the forward strand.
GGTGTGTTTCCTGTCGGGCGTGCTGGATGGGTGTGTACATGGCGGATAGTATCGGGCTTGAATGATTGGTTATTTTAATGGGCGGATTCAGGGAGTAAGTGCAACAGGACGACCGGTATGCAGAGGGCGGTGAGATGAGATAACTTCTCCGACTTTTGGCCGGCCAGCCTGGAGCACGAAGAATGAATTACTACCACCTCACCGAAGGTGAACGATACCAGATTCAACTGTTGGCGGGTGAAGGTTGTGGCCCAAGCGTCATTGGCAGAAGGATCCAGCGTTGCAAGAGCGTCATCAGCCGCGAGTTACGGCGTAATCGCAATGCGGGGGGCGCTTACCGGGCCACCGAGGCGCAGCAGAAGTATCAACAGCATCTGCAGGATAAGGGCGTTGCCCGACAGCCTTGGCGGCTGATGTTTGACGAAGTCGGCGTGCCGCTGCTAGCCGAGGGCTGGAGCCCGGAACAGATTAGCGGCGTATTTAGTGGCAGTGAGGTCGCGGTCAGTCACGAATGGCTCTACCAGCGCATTCTGCAGGATAAGGTCGGCGGCGGCTTGCTGTACAAGCATCTACGTTGCCAGAAGCAGCGTAAAAAGCGTTATGGCAAGCCTGAGCGGCGCGGCCAGTTACGCGACCGACGCTCGATTCATGACCGGCCAGCCGATGTGGAATTACGCAATCGGATCGGTGATTGGGAGGCGGATACCATTATCGGCACAGGCCACAAAGGGGCGGTCGTCAGTCTGGTGGAGCGGGCCAGCGGCTTTGCCAAACTGATCGTGATACCGACGCGTGAGGCGAATGTGGTCACGCAGGCGATTATCAAGGCGCTGCGGCCGTATCGTGATCAGGTGCTGAGCATCACCTTTGACAATGGCAAGGAGTTTGCCGGGCATCTGAAGATCGCGAAGAAGCTGAAGGCGGATTGCTACTTTGCCGATCCATACAGTTCGTGGCAGCGTGGCTGTAACGAAAATTTGAATGGCTTGGTGCGTCAATATTTCCCGAAGGGAAAAACAGACTTCACCCAAGTCAGCCAGAAGGCGATGGATGAAGTCGAGCGCAAATTAAATCATCGGCCACGAAAACGACTGGGCTGGCAAGCGCCGACAGCGGTCTTCAAAAGTGGCAAGCCATTGAACAAAATTAACTATTGACTGTTGCACTTACTTTTTGAACCCGCGATGTCATTGCAGGCGGCGCAAAAAAACCGCACCCGGATATTGGGTGCGGTGTCCGGCAACAGCGGAGGTTTTAGCCTACGTTGTAGTTCGGTGCTTCTTTGGTGATCTGCACATCGTGAACATGGCTTTCGCGCATGCCGGCGGAGGTGATTTCAACAAAGCCGGCTTTTTCGTGCATCTGGGCAATGGTGGCGCAGCCCAGATAACCCATGGAGGAGCGCAGGCCGCCCATCAGTTGGTGAATGACCTGTGCGATCGGGCCTTTGTAAGGAACGCGGCCTTCGATGCCTTCCGGTACAAACTTGTCGGCATTGGCCTCGTTGTCCTGGAAGTAGCGATCCGACGAACCTTGCGCCATTGCGCCCAGCGAACCCATGCCGCGGTAGGACTTGTACGAACGGCCCTGATACAGCTCGACTTCACCCGGTGCTTCTTCGGTGCCGGCAAACATCCCGCCCAGCATCACGCAGTTGGCACCGGCAGCCAGTGCCTTGGAAATATCGCCGGAGAAGCGGATGCCGCCGTCGGCAATCATCGGTACGCCGCTACCCTTGAGGGCTTCGGATACATTGTGGATTGCGGTCAATTGCGGTACGCCGACACCCGCCACGATACGGGTGGTGCAGATCGAGCCCGGGCCGATGCCGACCTTGACGCCGTCGGCGCCGGCGGCAACCAGTGCCAGTGCCGCTTCTGCCGTGGCGATATTGCCGCCAATCACGTCAACTTGCGGGTAGTTGTCCTTGACCCAGCGTACGCGGTTGATCACGCCCTGACTGTGGCCGTGCGCGGTATCCACTACGATCACATCCACGCCGGCAGCCACCAGCGCGGCCACGCGCTCTTCGGTGTCGCCACCGGTGCCAACCGCTGCGCCTACACGCAAGCGGCCTTGTGCGTCCTTGTTGGCACGCGGGTGTTCGCTGGTCTTGATGATGTCCTTGACGGTGATCAGACCTTTGAGCTCCCAGGCATCATTGACGACCAGTACGCGCTCCAGCTTGTGGGAGTGCATCAGTTCGCGGGCTTCGTCGATGCTGGCGCCTTCCTTGACCGTGATCAGACGATCACGCGGGGTCATGATGGAGGCGACTTGCTGGTCAAGGCGTGTTTCGAAGCGCAGGTCACGGTTGGTGACAATACCAACGACCTTGCCTGCCTCAATGACCGGCAGGCCGGAAATCTTGTGTTGACGGGTCAACAGCACCAGGTCGCGGATCAACATGTCGGGTGCGATAGTAATCGGATCCTTGACCACGCCACTTTCATGGCGCTTGACCTTGGAAACTTTCATCGCCTGTCGCTCTACGCTCATGTTTTTGTGTACGATGCCAATACCGCCTTCTTGTGCCATCGAAATGGCCAGACGGGATTCGGTTACCGTATCCATGGCGGCAGACACCAGAGGCAGGTTCAGCTGGATATTACGGGTAAGAACGGTAGAAAGGGTGACGTCGCGCGGCAGGACTGAGGAATGAGCCGGCACGAGAAGAACGTCGTCGAAGGTGTAGGCTTTTTCGATGATACGCATCTGGCGCTTCCTTGGCAGCAAAAGCAGATTATACAGGCGAATTGAGTTTCTAGGCAAAGACTAGCCTTGTATGTGTTCTCTGTCGCGTGTAGTGCTTTGGCGTTGTAATTGAGCCGTTGGCTCGCGGATGATCGGGGGGGGTATGAATTTCAAGTTTGTAGTGTGCGGGTTGGCGTTGGCGGCCGGTTCTTTGTCCGCCGCAGCGGAGGTCTATAAGTGGAAAGATGCCAGTGGGCGCACGGTCTATTCTGACCGGCCGCCAGTCGGCGCTCCGGCGCAGAAGCTGGATGTGCGCACGGGTGTGGCGGTTGCGCGCGAAGCGAGCGCGCCGGCAGTCGGTCAGGCGGTGGTGCCGTCCGCTGCCTCGGGTGCAAGCCTGCAGCAGGAGGCGGCGCAGCTGAATAAAAAAGTGGAAGACTATAACCGGCGCATGCGTGCGGATAATTGCAGTCGCGCCAAAACCAATCTTGAGCGGGCAGAAGCGGCCAAGCCGCGTAGCGAGGCTATTTTGTCGACAGCACGCAAAGATATGAAAGAGTGGTGCGGTTCGTGAGTGTCTTTGATGCGGCCGAGGTGTTGCGGACTCTGCCCCCCTTGCCCGGTGTCTATCGCATGCTGGATGCTGCCGGCAAGGTTTTGTATGTCGGCAAGGCCATTGATCTCAAGCGCCGCGTCAGTTCTTATTTTCAGAAGTCGGATCTGAGTCCGCGCATTCAGTTGATGGTGCGCCAGATCACTGCGATTGAAACCACGGTAACGCGCTCGGAGGCCGAGGCGCTGGTTCTGGAAAACAATCTGATCAAGGCGCTGGCGCCGCGTTACAACATCCTGTTTCGCGACGACAAAAGCTACCCTTATCTGATGATTTCCGCCCATACCTTTCCGCAACTGGCGTACTTTCGCGGTGAACCCAAAAAACCGCATCAGTATTTCGGGCCGTTTCCCAATGGCTATGCGGTACGCGAGAGTATCCAGATCTTGCAAAAGGTGTTCCGCCTGCGTACCTGTGAAGATTCGGTGTTTGCCAACCGTTCGCGTCCCTGTTTGTTATTCCAGATCAAGCGTTGTACTGCGCCCTGTGTGGACAAAATTAGTGCCGGAGCTTATGCGCAGGATGTAGCCAGTGCCGTCGCCTTTTTGTCGGGCAAGCAAAACGAGCTGATCGATGGTTTGTCGCTGCGCATGTTGCAGGCGGCCGAGGCGCTGGAGTTTGAGCTGGCGGCCGAGCTGCGTGATCAGGTGCAGGCGCTGTCTCGCGTGCAGGAGCAGCAGTTTGTGTCCAGTAACACTTCGCAACTGGACGCCGATGTGGTCGTGGCCGTGCAGGACGCCGGGGTAGCCTGCGTTAATCTGGTGATGGTGCGTGGCGGACGTCATCTGGGTGATAAAAGCTTCTTTCCGGTGAATGCCGAAGACAGCGATGCTTCGGCCATGCTGGAAGCTTTTCTGGGGCAGCATTATCTGGCGGCGCCTGTGCCAGCCGTATTGGTGATCAATCATGCCATCCCTGATGTGGTGAGCGATGCGTTGCAGGCGCGTGCCGGGCATGCCTTGCATATTGTGAGTCATCCGATAGGTGAGCGGCGGGTGTGGCTGGAAATGGCCGAGAAAAATGCAATGCTTGCCTGTGCGCAGCGTGCGGGCAGCAAGGCTAGCCAGTCTGCGCGTCTGGCTGCGCTGGCCGAAGTGCTGGAGCTGGATGGTGTGGCGCGGTTGGAGTGCTACGATATTTCGCACACGATGGGGGAGGCGACGGTCGCGTCCTGTGTGGTGTACGACAAGGGCGATATGCAGCCTGCCGAGTACCGTCGCTTCAATATTGCAACGGCCAAGGCGGGAGATGATTATGCCGCGATGCGCGAGGCATTGACCCGGCGCTATGGCAAGCTGGCCGAAGGCGAGGGTAAGCTGCCGGATGTCCTGCTGATAGATGGCGGCAAGGGCCAGGTGGGGGTCGCGCTGGAAGTAATGCAGGAATTGGGCCTTGTACTGCCTATTGTTGGCGTGGCCAAAGGCGAGGCGCGCAAACCCGGCCTGGAGACGCTAATCCTCCCTTATCTGCAAAAGACGTTACAATTACCCAGCGATCATCCTGCGCTGCATCTGATTCAGACTGTGCGCGATGAGGCGCACCGCTTTGCCATTACCGGACATCGGGCGCGCCGCGCCAAAACGCGCACCATGTCGACACTGGAAGAAGTTCCGGGTGTCGGCGCCAAACGTCGCCAGCAGTTGTTAACCCGTTTTGGCGGGCTGCGTGGCGTAAAGGCGGCGAGTATTGACGACCTTGCCCGGGTCGAAGGAATCAGCCATAAGCTGGCCGAATTGATTTATAACGCCTTGCACTAATAACAAAGACCACCCCATGCCGTTCAATCTGCCTATCTTCCTGACCTGGCTCAGGGTTGCCCTGATCCCCATTTTTGTGGCGATCTTTTTTCTGCCGCCTAGCCTGATGTCTTCGCATGTTGCCAATGTGACCGGTGCGGTGATTTTCTTTTTGGCAGCGGTGACCGACTGGCTGGATGGCTTTCTGGCGCGCAGACTGGGCCAGACTTCGGCGTTTGGTGCTTTTCTGGATCCGGTGGCAGATAAGCTGATTGTGGCGGCTTCGCTCATCTTGCTGGTGGAGTTGGGTCGGACCGAGGGTTGGATGGCCATGATTATCATCGGGCGGGAGATCACCATCTCGGCGCTGCGGGAGTGGATGGCCGAGATGGGGGCGCGCAAGAGTGTGGCCGTGGCGAGCATAGGCAAGCTTAAAACCATGGCGCAAATGGCAGCCATCTTGCTGTTGTTGTATGCGGATCCTGTTTTTCCGTTTGTAAGTACGCTGGTAATCGGAAATTTATTTATGGTTGTTGCCGTAATTTTAACTTTGTGGTCAATGGTTTACTATCTGCGCATGGCAGCCAAAGAGTTCGCGGATAAAAAAATGGATGCATGAAGTGTTGACAGGCTTCGGAAAATCCTTATAATTCGCATTCTCTTGAAGACGGCAACGTTAGCAAGACAAGAAATGTGATGCGGGAATAGCTCAGTTGGTAGAGCGCAACCTTGCCAAGGTTGAGGTCGCGAGTTCGAGCCTCGTTTCCCGCTCCAGGCAAATTTCTTGAATACAAGTTGGTAGTGATGCGGGAATAGCTCAGTTGGTAGAGCGCAACCTTGCCAAGGTTGAGGTCGCGAGTTCGAGCCTCGTTTCCCGCTCCACGCATAGATTGACCGGTTTGCGGGAATAGCTCAGTTGGTAGAGCGCAACCTTGCCAAGGTTGAGGTCGCGAGTTCGAGCCTCGTTTCCCGCTCCAAAAGTCGACAATTTGTAAAGTTTTACCCAATGCGGGAATAGCTCAGTTGGTAGAGCGCAACCTTGCCAAGGTTGAGGTCGCGAGTTCGAGCCTCGTTTCCCGCTCCAGTTTTAGGATCAAGCTTTAAGCTTGTTCCAGCCCCTTATGGCGGGGTAGCAAAGTGGTTATGCAGCGGCCTGCAAAGCCGTCTACGCCGGTTCGATTCCGACCCCCGCCTCCAGTCAAAGCCCCGTAAACATTACGTTTGCGGGGCTTTTGTTTATTTGTTTCGCGTAGTCGCGCGCGCCAGATGTTGCGCTAAGTCCTTGATTCTTGTTCTCGTGCCACTCCGCAAAAGTGGCATGCTGCGCGTAGACTATGCTTTTTGCCGTCTACGGGAATCATCATGGCCACCAAGCGCTTACGCTCCAGCGGAAACTGGGAATTCATCGTCCGGCGCAAAGGCGTTTTGCCCAAGCCGGCCACGTTCACATTTACCAACGAGGCCGAAGGCGACGCCTATTGCCTGCGTCTTGAATCGTTGCTTGATCGCGGCATCGTTCCGGACGACCTGCTGGAGCAGAAGCCGCACCTCGCCACGATTGCCGACGCGATCCGCGGTTACCTGGTCGCGATTGATGTATCAGCAGCAGACAGGCCGGTGCTTGGGGTGCTGCTCGACAGGGTAGGTGGCGTCACGCTGTCCGCCGTCGATTACGCGTGGGTCGAATCGTGGGTGCGCAGCATGAAGCAAACCCAGCAGCTCGCCCCCTCATCCATCCGCCACTATGTTGGCGCGCTGGCGCGCTGCCTCGACTGGGTGACGCGTAGCGCCGGCAGCGTGTTTATCGCCAATCCGCTGCGCCAGCTTCCCCGGCGTTATGCGAATTACACCCCCAGCGATGCGGCGGTGTTGCGCGGCGATGACCACAAGGCGGTCATCCCGAGCGACATCTCCCGCGACCGGCGGCTAGACCCCGGCGAAGAGGCCGCTATTCGCGCCATGCTCTCCGGTGCCACGCCTGAAGGTCGCGAACGCCCGCTGGCGCTCAAGTGGCAGGGCGCGCTGGAATGTCTGTTTGACCTGGCGCTTGAAACCGCCATGCGCATGCGTGAAATCTACACGCTGGAGCTATCGCAGATTGACCTGGAGAAGCGCACCATCTTTCTGGACAAAACCAAGAACGGCGACAAGCGGCAAATTCCGCTCTCCAGCGTGGCGCTGGCCGTGCTGGCACGCTATCGCGAACAGGTCGAAACCGGCACGCGCGGCATGGCCGGCTTTAGTCTGAGTCGTGGCCGGCTGTTTCCCTGGCTAAGCAACACCGACGCCGCAGGCCTCCGGCGCATCACTTCGCTACTGTCAGCCCAGTTTTCCCGCGTGTTTGAGGTGGCCGGCTGCGGCGATCTCAAGTTTCATGACCTGCGCCACGAAGCCACCAGCCGGCTATTCGAGCGCACCCCGATGTCTGACCTGCAGATTGCCAAGGTCACCGGCCACCGTGACCCGCGCATGCTGGCGCGGTACGCCAATCTTCGCGGCTCGGATCTGGCCGATCTGATGTGGTAATGCAAAACGGGCCATATCTGGCCCGTTGCTTTGTTCCTTAGTAGGGGTATTCGTCCCTGCTGGTGGCCGGCTTCTGCCCGCCGTAGCTGCTGCGTGCCGGCGGCGGTGTGGGCGCTTGGCGGCTGGCTGGCGGCGCTTGTTCTTCTTCGCGTTTGCCGCCTTGCAGGCTCACTTCATTGACGCGCACATCCGGCGACAGCCGCTTGGCGCCGTCCCGGTCCGTCCATTCTCTCAGCGTCAGCTGGCCGTAGACCGTCACCTGCTGACCCTTGGCCAGATAGGGCTGCAGCGCCTCGGCGCGCTTGCCCCACAGCTGGCAATAAAACCAGTTGGTGGTCTTTTTTTCGCCAAAGCCGATATCGCTTGCCACGCGAAACGACAGCGCTGCATCGCCGCTCTGGGTGTATTTCAGTTCGCTATCCGCGGCCACGCGGCCGTCCAGGGTGATGCTATTCATGGGGTAATCCTGTTTTATTTGAAATAGCTGCGGCTTACGCCGCCTGCTTGTTGCAATGCCATTCCCAGCGGGCGGCGCTTTCGTTAATCATGGCGATCCACAGCCCAAGCTCAACGCGTGGAAGCCAGTCATGCAGCGCGCTGATCGCGCCGCGTACCAGCTTCAGCTCGTCGCCTGTCAGTAGCATGCGCTCGGCCATGCCGCGTGCCATGCAGCGCTCGCGGGCGGCCACCCATGCCAGCGCCGCCGTTTCCAGCATCTCGCGCATGGCAGCATTCTTGTAGTGCACCGCCGCATCGTAGGCGGCGGTCAGATTCACGGTCAGGATGCGCATCGCGTCCTGCTTTGCTTCGCCGTGAGCGACTTCATACAGGTGCACATGCGCCGGCAGCATCAGGCGGTCGGCGTCGGTGGTGCCCACTGGCTGCTTGGCGGCCAGCAGCATCAGCGGGCTGGTGGTGCGGCGCGGGATGCGCTTTGGCTTGCTGCTCATCTCAATGCTCCCAATAGTCTTTGCCGGCGATGTCGGCCAGCATGCGTTTTTCTTCGATCTTGCGGCGGGCGTTGCCCCGCTCTATCGCTGCGGCGCTGGCACGGCGGGGCTCGCGCAGCAGGTCATAATCCGCGCCGCGATGCGTCACGACAAAGTTTGCCCAGTTGCACGGGTCTTTCATCGGGTGCGTCATGCTCATGCGTGTGCAGCCTCCAGCTTGTCCAGATCCGGGCGCTTGCGCGTGGTCGGCTGGCGGCGTGGTGCGCCAAATGTCGGCACGCCCGGGGTGCGGCCTGCCAGCGCTTTGTCCGCCTCCTGTGCGGCGCGGCGCTCATTGGTCTGGCGGCGAGTCTCGGCGCGCAGGTAATCCATCAAGTCCTGGCGAATGAATACCCAGCCCTTGCCGACGCGGGCACCGATCACCACGCCGGTGGATGCCAGCTCCTGCATCAGCGAGGCGCTGATTTTCAGCAGCTCGGCGGCTTCGGTCATATCCAGTGTTTCATTCATTTTTCTGTCCTCGCTGCTTGCATGGTCTTGAGTTCTTGCCCGCGCTGGTGGCCGTACATGTAGTAGGGCTGTTCCGGCTGCTGGGGCGCTTTACCGTTAAATCCGTCCAAGTGGCCCAAGCGGTATAAGTCTTGCGTCGGCATTGCTGTCTTTCTCAGTGGTCATGGCTGGCCGGCCTGCCGGTTTCAGAGGACGGCACCCCGGTTGCGTTATTCGGAGCCAAGCCGGCCAGCCATGACCGCTTGCGCGGCCTTGTCTATCAGTGCGTATCCACCTTCACGCGTAGTGCCGATCCCTCCTCGTTGTCGCCATCATCATCCAGCAGCACAAGGTATTCGCCGGTCGCAGCCAGGCAGGCAATCACCGTCTCGCTCATCGCCTCTGTCAGCATGTCCGCCACGTCCAGCCCCGGCATCCGCTCGATCGGGATGCTGATGCTGATAAACGGGTAGCCTTGCTCACAGGCATCCGCCCTTGCGCGCATGCCGCTCCAGCCATGGGCGCGGGTCGCCAGCGCCTCGGCCGACTGCAGTACCGGCAACATGCGGTTGATGCGCGCGACGCGCTGCTGAAACTGGCGCGTTTCGCGCTCGACAAGCCTCACGTACAAATGTGTCATTGCGCTTCCCCTGCAATTTTTTGCGCATCGATCACGCCGTGGGCCAGTGCGCGGCGCAGCTTATCGCCAGCCGCCTGCATCAGCGTGGCTTCTTCCTCGGTCTTGGCGTTGACTGCGTAGTCAGCGCGGCCCGCCAAGCGCAGGAAAGAGCCGAAGGCCTGCGCCTCCTGCGGGGTTAATCTGGCGTTCACTTCAATGATCTTGGTCATGGTGGCTTCCTTTTCAGTTGGGTTCAGGCGATGACCTGGCTAAGTTGTTTGATCAGGCGGTTGGCCTTGGCGATTTCTGCCGAGACCAGATCCGGCGCGTCCGGCTCGCTATTGCTCAGCACTGGGGCGCTGGCGATGAGGCGGGCCAGCGTGGCCGCTTGTTGTTCTTGGGTTTGCAAGGTCACGCCCTGCAAGATCTTCTGGCGGGTCGGTTTTTCAATGCGGCTGGCCTGATGCTCGGCCGCGCGCTTCACCTGGGCGATGACTTCCAGCCCGCGACCGTGCGCTGGCTGCTGGTAAGTGCGGCTGATGGCCTTGATTTCGGCAGACATCGCCACGCGCTGGCGCGTTTCGGCTGATTTTTGCTCGGCTTCGACCATGCGGCGCTCAATATCGGCCTGCACAAAGTCCGACAGCGTGCCGTCGTCGTTGCTATTGATCTCGCGCTCGAAGCGGTATTTGTCCATTGCGGCCTTTTTCGCCTGGCGAATCTGGGCCAATTCGGCCGCCGGCTTGAATCCGTCGTCTTCCGGCTGGATGGCGCGCATCAAACGGTCCATCTCCGCCTCATCTGCCCAGCGCTCATAGTCCGCTTCGGTCGGCATCGGGGCCGGCTTCAGGCTGGAAAATTTCATTTCCGTAGAGTTATTGACACGAGTCCAAGTGCAGGCTGCGCCTGCTTTAAGGTCAACCCCCTTGCTTATCGTCCAATCGTGGGCACGCGTTGCGACCACCATCCCGCTCTCAATATCCACCACGCCAGCCACCGTATCGGCACGGGCTTCGCCGTAGATATTCAGGCCGCCGGACACGGTCTTCACCGTCTTGAGCGGCATAGCCTTGCGCTGGGCTTCCCAGCCGCCCATCAGCTCGACAAAGCGGCCCCAGTTGCCATCGTTGGCGGCCATGGCTGCCAGCTGGATCACCGTCTCGGCGCCGTCGTGCTTCCAGCGGCGCAGCTCGCGCCAGATGCCTACCGGTGGGCCGCCTACCTGCTGAAACTGGCGGACGCCCCAAGCCGACGCGTAGGCATTCACGCGCAGCGCGGTGGCGCGGACATCGTTGCCGCCCATGCCGTCGTCGCTGGCGTCAAAGTCAATCCCGACCGACTCGCCATCATTGCGCTCGCCATCGATGTTCTTGGCGATGTACTTGATGATGTAGCCGGTGGCCGTGCCGCGATTCCAGTCGATGGCCTTGAAGTTGATACGGGCATCGATGCCGGCCCACACGCCGGCGGCCGGCTCGCGCCAGAATGCGCGCTCGTTGCCGATGCTGCGGGCCAGCGCCTCCAGTGTGGCCCTGCTGCTGCCGGCGGCCTTCATCTCGCGCGCCTGCGCCCGCGCCAGCTTGTCGGTCAGCGCATAGCTCAGGCCCAGCTCGTCGCGGTCTTCGCGCACCGCATGGCACGCCACGATGGCGCGGAAACGGGCCACCTTCTCCGGACGCATGAAAAACAGGCCGTGATAGTGCGGGGTGCCGTCGTGGTGCGGCTCGGCCACGCGCAGGCCATAAATGCGGATGCCTTCGCGCGCCAACTGGGCCGTAATGCGCCCCCATACCTTTTGCAGATAATCGGCCGCATCGCGCGGCGTGGTGCCGGCGTACTTGGGGTTGGCGCGGCCGGTCTTGGCGATCACCGCATGAAAGCGGCTGGGCGTGGTCAGCGTGATAAATTCACCGGCCAGCCCCACGCTTTGCGCGATAGTCTCCATGCCGGCCATGCGGCAAATCAGTTCGGCGCGGCGGATCTTGGGGTTGGAAACCCCTTTCTCTGCCAGCTCGGTCAGCGTGAACGACTGCCCCAGCTCATTCACCGCCACCATGCCATCCAGCAACGCGCTGTTGCGCGCCTTCTGTGCGGTGCGGATCGCCAGTGTGTCGTTGCTGACGTACAGCTGGCGCTGCTTGCACACCATGCCCAGCTCAATAGCCAGCGCTTCGCCGGCGCGCACCCGGTGACGGCGCAAGGCACGGCGCCACCACTTATCGTGACCCAGCCGGCGCGCGACAGCGTGTTCCGTCTCGCCGTAAGGCAATTCCACGCCGTAATGGGCGCAGCGGGCAGCAAGATCGTCAACGGACGCGCCACGGGCCGACATCAAGTCGAACTCCTTGGCGCGTTCGTTGGCAAACTCGCATAGCTGACCATCCGACGCGCCCAGCGCCAGACGGTACTCAGGGAACTCCAGCGCCAGATTGCGCAGCCACAAGTTCGCCTCGCGCTCGCGGCCATCATCCAGAATGCCGATGCGGGCAGCGCCATGGCGCAAAGCGCGGCCGCGAATCGCCAGATAGCGCCGGGCAATACCCTGGCGCAAATGAAACGGGAAGCGCGCCACCATCTCGCGCCCCCAGTCATCCAGCTTGTCCAGCAAGCTAGGCTTGGCTGCGCTCATCGCTGCCCTTCCAATGCGGTGCGCACAGCGACCATCTTCTTCAGCGCCATATCAAACATCGCACCCTCTTCGGTGTGCGCCGCCCATGCGTCGACCGCCTTCACCGCCGGGCTGTCTTTGGCGGCGTTCGTGCACAAATCCAGCGCCACATCCATGCCGGCGGCGGTGGCGATGGCATGCACCAGATTTTCCAGCGCCGTCATGTCCTGCGGGCGAGGCGGAGTGGGAATGGTGTTGAGCAGCGCATTCAGGCTGGAAAGGGTCAGGGTTGCCATGTTGTGTCCTTATGCCGCAATGCGGCGGTCGGTGGATGGGGTAGCGGTGCGGCCGCCGGCGGCCAGCTTGGCCAGCGCCAGGCTGTGATCGAATAGCGCGCCCTCGATGTCGCCGCTCAGGCGGGCGGTGTCCGCGATGGACGGGCGCTGCAGCGGCAATCCCTGCTGTGCGATCAGGGTATTCACCAGCGCGCCCAGACTCTGGATGCCGGCCAGTGCGCTTTGCACTTGGCTGATCGCATCCAGTTGCGCCGGCGTCAGCACCTTGGCCTGCAAAGCCGTGACAGTTTCCAGTGGCGGGCGGGTTTCGCTGATCGCGGCATGGCCGCTGGCGGCCCCGGCCCTGGCACCCAGAAACGCCAGCGCGTGGCGGAAGTCCTGATAGGCGGCGGTGTCTTTGGCGGCCTGCATCACATCCACCCCAGCGACAGAAACAGATGCGGCAAGCCGCCCATAACCAGCGCCGCCAGCAGCGCCAGCGGCAACTGGCGCGCAAACAGGCGCATCTGCGAAGGCTGGCGGGTGCGCCAGTTGGGCGAATAGCAGCAAGTGCCATTGCTGAATCGGGTTTTGGTCATTGTTTTCATGGTGCGCTCCGCTGTGTTTTCGTGGGTTTAGGCCAAGCCGTCCCCGCCATGCCGTCAAAACGGCATGCCATGGGTGGCGCTTGGGTGGGTTATTCCGGGATCGGCAGCGCTATCTGGCGCTTATCTACCGGCGGGAACTTGCGTGGCGACAGCTTGAGGCGGTATTCAAGCTTGCCCAGGCTGGCCGGCTTGGCGGTCCACACCGGATCGCCTTCCAGCGTGCGGAACTGTCCGCAGCACTGATCATTGGTGCAGCTGTAATAGCCCTCGCGCACTTCGCGGGACAGCATGCGGCTGGAGCGCTTGCGGGCCACATGGCCACAAGCCGGACAAATAAAAGCCATTACTTCTGCCTCTGTTTTCTGCAGTCGCTTTGCTGGTCGCACTGCGCGCACTCGGCACCCATGATCGACAGGGTGGTCAGTGCATCAATGTATTTTTTGTTGGCGATGGTGTAGCCGGCGGCCTTGAGCAAGGCCTCCAGCTTGGTGATGGTGACGCCCTGCTGCCCTGACATAAAACGCGACACCTGGCTATCGTCCCAGCCCACCGCCTCGGCAATATCGCCGCGCTCGCGGCTGGTGAGCGCAGCGCGCAGCGCCTGCTCAACGCGCCCCTGTATGGCTGAACCTGCTGCTGCCGTGCTACTGTTTTGGTTTTTGTGCATGACTCTGGAGCCTCAATGCTAAGCAAAACACTGACAGGTGTGACTGTCCCCGACTACGACGAATCCATTACCAAGATGCTCAATGCCAAAGGCTTTGAAGGTGGCGGCCGCATGGTGATTGCGATTGAAAACCACGAAGGTCAGGTTTATCGCATCATCAGGCCCGAAGGCATGGGCGGCTACTTCAACTGTGTTTACGCCCTGCTCGACATGGGGCTGATTGACCTCATCGGGCCAAACAAACCCGCCTCACGCGAAGGCTACGACAACCGCTTCACCTTCAACCGGCCTGAATAAGCCGAGATCACTGGCCTTTAGCTCTGCCACCGCCGCCGCGAGTTCCTGCTCGTTGCGGCTTTTTAACAGGTACTTCAAGGCGTAGGCGTGGATGCCGGTCACGCTGTAAACCTTGGCCAGATACTTGGCCAGATAGCCGCTGCGTGATGGGTGGCGCTGCTCGATGGCTTGCTGCATGGTCTTGCTCGCTTTCTCAATGACAAACAAATTGCGCTGCGTGGGAAACCCGCTGCTATTGGGTAATCTGATCTTGAGGGGGGGGGATTTTGGCGGCCACGCTGGCGCGGTGGGCGATGCAGGCGCGGCGGATCAACAGGCGCACCAGCGACGACACGCTGCGGTCTTCCAGTTCGGCCACTTCGCGGATGGTGACGTAGTCTTCCGGCGTGAGGCGCAGCGACACGGCGGTTTCGATCTTGGCGGGGCTTGGTGTACCCGTTTCCGGGTGTTTGCGGTATTCTCTACTCATTTTTGTTTGTCCCGTTTGAGTTTTCCGGCTCTATGGGATGGCACTTTATCCCTTATTCGGGATTATATCAATAGGCTTTCTCGAAAATGGGATTTCAAGATCGGCTTACAAGTGAGCGCCACCGTCTTGGCTTGAGCCAAAAACAGGCCGCTGAAGTCGCCTCAGCAGGGCTTAGCACATACCACGCGTGGGAGAGGTATGACCGCGTTCCGGATGCTGTCGCACTGGCAAAGTTATACGCTGCCGGCTTTGACGTGCTGTACATCGTCACCGGCGTGCGCAACGAGACGACGCTTTCCAACGAGCAAGCGCAAGTGCTTGCACAAATGGCAACCATGGATGCGCGCGGGGTGGCGATCCTAATGAATACATCGCAGTCGATAGCCGATACCAACCCGCAGAAGGCGGGTTAAGTCGCGTCCCGGCCGCGACTGGCGGCCGCTGATTTCTTGTTTGTAAAGGGGTTGTCGTGTCCGATCTTTCCGTACTGGTGCTGCTGGCTGTCTGGCTGGCTTGTCCGATCCTGATCTGGCGGGCGGTGTGTCGCTGTGATGTTGCCCAGAAATACGGCATCTTCACCCGGCATGTTTCCGGCGCGCTGTCTGGTGGCGTGGCGCTACTCCCTGTCGTGGTAGTGACCAGTCTGCTCGCTGGCAGCGGCTGGCTCTATCCGGTGTCTTGTGGCTGCTTGGCCGCATGCTGGTATCTTGCCCGGCGCATTGCCGCGCCCGATCCGGTTGCCGAGCCGGCAAAGCCAGCGCCTGCATCGTCTGCCCTAGCCGGCCGGCCTGCAGGACGCTCCGCCTCTTCGCCAGTGCCTCTGGCGCCCATTGAGTGCGCGCCGCCTGCTGTAGCGCCCGACAAGCCTCATGTGCCCGCGCCCAATCCAGATGCTGTTTCCGAGGCGCAGTTTATTGTCCGCTGCGAAGCGGTAGCGGCCGATGGCTGGATAGACGATGGCGAGGCTTTCCAGTTGCAAGATCTGCTGCGCGCCAGCCCGTGGCTGCTGAGCAACCCGCGCATCGGCCAGCTCTCCCGCTTGCTGGAGGAGTCGCTACAGGATGGCGAGATCGACCCCATCGAGAGCGTTGACCTGATCGCACTGATCGAGTCGATCGGCGGCAATGTGCCGGCGGGAACGTTCAGCGACTGGGAGCCGGTGGGCCGCCCGAAGCGCACCCGCTCAACATGGCGCACGATCGAAGGCAGCAAGCTGGATGTGATCAATTTTGCCTACCTGAATGCCAAGGGCGAAACCAGTGACCGCAGAATGGTGGTGCGCATGATTGATGGCGAGCGCTTTGCCGGTCGCTGCCTGCTGCGCAATGCGCATCGCACCTTTCGCCTGGATAGGGTGCAGGGCGTGGTGACCTCAGAACTGACCGGCGAGGTGGCTGACGCCATGGGCTGGGCGGATGGCATCGTTGAGGCCCATGCGCAGGCTGAAATGGCGCGCAGCAAGGCGGCGGCCAGCATTGGTAATGTGACTGATTTTTCCTCGGCATCTATGAGCGTTTCCGAACTCAAAGCCGTTGGCGCGCTGGAGATTGCCTTTACCGGCTTTGCCTCGGCCAAGCGCGAATCGCTCGAAGACATGGCGGCCGGGTCTTACTTTATCGTGCGCAAAAATGTCACCAAAAACCTAAACCTGCTGTGTGCCGGCCCGCGTGCTGGCGCCAGCAAGCTTGAGAAGGCGCAGGCGATGGGGGCTTCCATCCTTGACGAAGATGATTTCCTGCTGATGGTAAAAGAGGCAGCCGACGCCTGATGAATACATCGCAGTCGATAACAGACACCAACCCGCAGAAAGCTGGCTAAACCGGTCGCTTTTCTGAGCTGGCAATGTATAACAGGTTAAAACTAAACCCTGTTTTTATCTGGCGAGGCCAAAGTCATGAACACTACATTTTTTTCCAGCCTGAAGAAGCTGGCCGAAGCAAGCGAAAAGGCAGATGCCCTGCTGACGCAAGGCGCTAAAGAAGTGTTCGACGTTCTTGAGGCGAGAACACGCGCGCATGAAGCAGAGCGCGAAAATATCAAAGGAAACCATGCACGTGGCGCAAGACTTTCAAAGCATCGATTCACTCTATGATTTTCTCTACCTAGATCGCAGCAGACTGTCTGCCTTTATGGCGCAGGTCTTTGACGACGGGGTACTTACATCCGTCAAGAAAACCGAGCAAACCGCCGACGGCATCCATAACGGCGTCGAGGCCGGCATTCCCAAGCTACTCAAGGGGGCCAGTAGTGCCCAGTCTACGAATACCACCAGTCAAGAGATGCAGTTCGACTCTTCATGGACGCTCCCTTTGAATGTGCTGGATGGCCTCGACCAGTATGGTTTTATCCGTCGCGGCCTTGCTGACACCCGTATCGGCCAGCTTCGCCTGACGTGCGGCAGGGTATCGGTGTTGGATATCAAGCTGCTGCAGAACATGTGGACCCCGTTGCTCGATTTTTTTGTCCGGCAAGAGGCAGCAGGAAAGAGCGCCAAACAGATAGGTGCTTTGAAAGCTGAATACAAGTCCATTGGCGCTCTGATCGAGAAATTGCCGCAATCGGTGCAGATGTATCTTACCGATCATGATGGCGATCAAGTATGGATGACGCTGAACAGTGAATTCATGGTAATCAACCCAGATGATTTGGCACTCAAGCATGGCGGCCATATTTCTGGCGACTGGCATGTTCTTGGCTGCGTTGATGCGCTTCCTGAAGATGATTCGCCTCCACCTGATATCGGGTCAGCGCTGGCCTCTTCCATGGCTGAAATGCTCAATGCCGTCCGTCTTGCTGCCGGCCGCCCATTCAATCATTACGGCATGACGCCAATCCTGATCTTCAGACAGATAGAAAAGGGCTGACAATGAATCTACATCACCGCCTGCAATCCGAACGCGCCCGTCTTGGCTTGGGGCAGATGAGCGCGGCCCGTCTGGCCGGCGTGTCGGCCTCGACTTACGCGGCGTGGGAGGCAGGCACACGGGCCGCCAATACTAATGCCTTGCTGGCGCTGGGTGATGCCGGTTTTGATGTCGGCTTTGTATTGGGCAGCGCGCACGCCATGCCGGCGTTATCGCCCGAGCTTGCCGAGGTGGTGGCCTTGTGGGGCCGGCTGGATGAGCGCACGCGGCGTATGCTGCTGGCCGCCATGCGCGAGGCCGACCCATGCGCCTGAGCCCCAGCACCGCCCGCTTGCTGGCCGGCCCCCGCGCCCGATCCGGCCGGCGCGACACGATGACGCGGCGCTACCTGCCCGCCCCGACCAAACCGCGCTAGCGGCGGGCGCACGGGCATAGCTGATAGCGGCGGGCTTTTTCCATCACCACTTCATCCGCGCTCCATAATGCCGATGCTAACGCCGCTGCCCATGCCTTCGGGTCTGCGGCGGCCTCTGGCAGCATCTGCTCCAGCAGGCGGGTGGTGGTGCCGGTATCGTGACGGTCGGAAAGCGAATTTTTGATGATGTAATCGACGTGACTTTGTATTTCTTGCACGCGCTGCTGCTCACGTTGCCTCTGCTCCCACACTTGCTGTTTTTCCTGTTGCTCTGGTGTCATTGTGAACCCTTCTAATATCCAGCGTTTTGACGAATTGACCGGCCAGATCCTTGGCCGGCTGTCGGCTGGCGCTCAGTTTCTCACGCGCTAAGGGTGGGGCGGCTGGCGGGCTGGTTGTGGCAGGGCGCCACAATAGAAAACCACCCTTGCGGGCGGTGGTTTGATCGGTGCTTTGCTGGGTGTGCCGGCACGGTCAATCTTGGTATTGACTCATGTCAATCTCAACAGTTTTCCAGATAAAGCCTGCGTATTCTGGGCTAGCAGCGTGCGATTGCATGCTGTTGGCCGCCGGAACTTTCATCCCTTCTTCTGCCATCCCTTGCAAATGCAGGCCTATGGCCTCTTTTGCGTTGCGAAGCGCCTCATTCAGTGTGTCGCCCGCCGAAAAACATCCCGGAATATCCGGCACGATCACGCCGAATGCGTGGGCTTCGTCGCCGGGCTCGATTGCGATTGGAAACAGCATTTTTGCATCCCGCTTTTTCAGCAGGCTGGCTGGCAGCACTTCGGCGGCGGGTTTCATGTTCGCCATGTCTTGCGTTCCCAGTTCTCGGACTTCGCCGTCTTCACGGGTGAGCGGCTCAGATTTTTTCATGTGTGTGCAGTCGGCGTGGCGTGAAGCTGTACGCCCAGTGCGCGCAGCAGCTTGAGCATGGTGTCGTAGCGCGGCTTCGCGCCCGGCATCAGCGCCTTGTAAAGGCTTTCACGCCCCATGCCACTATCTTTTGCCAGCTGCGCCATGCCTCTTGCTCGGGCAATGTCGCGCACGGCTAGTAGCAGCATGTCAGGATTGCCGTCTTCTAGTGCAGCGTTCAGGTATTCGGCAATGGCCTCTTCGCTGTCCAGATAGTTGGCAGCGTCGAATGGGACAATTTGTGTCATAGCTAGTCCTCCGGCAAGTTATCCAGCATGGTCTTGGCGTGGTGAATGTCACGCTGCTGGCTGGATTTGCTGCCACCACATAGCAGCAAATAAACCACGCTGCCGCGCCGTGTGTAGTAGACCCTGTAGCCGGCCCCAACGTGGACGCGCATTTCAGAGATGCCTTCGCCCACAGGCTCGCAATCGCCAAAATTACCCAGTGATGCAGCCCGGATGCGCTGGACAATCCTGGCCTTGGCGATTGGGTCGCGCAATCCGGCCAGCCAGCGGTCAAATTCGGCGGTGGCAACAAATGTGTTCATGCGCTCATTGTATCCGATTAGATACAAATGACAAGCCCGTCAGCTGGCCATGTCTTCCAGCTTCATCTCCAGCGCCAGCCGGGTGATCAGCCCGTTATCGTCCAGCGTGTGGGTGACGCTGGCGATGATCCAGCTGCAAGCATCGATGGCCGGCTTGAAGCCCTGCACGGTCGCCGGTAGCTCCGGCATGATCTCCGGCCGCCCACGGGCGAGGGTGATCTCGAAGCTGGCCACGCCGCGCTGCAACTTTTCCCAGGCACTGCGCGCACCCTGCCATGCCGTGTTTTCGCTGGCATAGGTGTGGCGCAGCTGCTTGATGTTGTCGGCGCTGGCCTCGATGGCCTCGCGCTGGGTGACGGTCAGCTTTTTGGTCTTGAGCACTTTGCCGCGCTTGCCGACTTGGTTCTTGCGCTCGAATTGGGTGTTCTTGTCCACCAGCACTTCGCCGCGCTTGCCGTTATCGATGTCCTGCCAGTAGGCGCGCACGGCGGTGTAGTTGTCGCGGTCGGCAATGGAAAAGCGGTGGCTGTCGCCATCGCGGCGCAAGATCGCCACCGGCGGCATGGGCAGGCCGCTGGCGGTGGTGGCATCACCCGCCCTGATAAACAGCAGACGGCCGGCCTTGACGGTGGCGATGGCATCCCATTCGCCGGCCAGCCGTGTCGCCAGCGCGATGTCGCTTTCGCCTTGCTGGTCCAGATGCGGCACTTTGCGGTCGGAAAGCTCGGGCGGGATCACGGCGGTCAGCCCGTTGGCTTCGGCCAGCGTGCGAATGATCTCGCCCAAGGTCTTGCCGTGAAAGCTGCGCTCTTTGCGCTGGGCAATGCCGGCACGCAGGTCGGCAGAGCGGGCGCGCAGGGTGATCTTGTCTGGCGCTCCGCTGTGCTCGATCTCGTCTACGGTGTAATCGCCCTTGTCTACCATCAGCCCGCCTTTCCAGCCCAGCGCCAGCTTGATCTTGGCGCCACGGGTGGGCAGGTCCAGCTTGCCGTCTGCGTCGTCCAGCTCGATATCCAGCTGGTCGGCCTCGAAGCCGCGCGCGTCGGTCAGGCTGAGCGAGATCAGGCGCGGGGTGATGTTGGCGCTGATGTCACGGCCTGACAGGCTCAGGCTGAAGGCGGGGCTATCGGTGCGGGTCAAGTCGATATTCATGGCAGCCAGCCTTGCAGGCCCGGCACCATGGCGGATAGCTGGCCGGTGATCTGGCCCAGCATGTCGGATAGCGAGTCGCCATCCACCCGCCTCAGGCTGAGGGTGAACTCGATGCGCCGCGCCTTGCCGTCGCTATGAAACAGGGTGCGGCCGGCCTCCAGCGATTCGATCATGTAAAAACCCCAGATCTCGCCGCCGCCATCGATCAGCGGCCATGCGCGCCCCTGATCGGCCATCAGCCGCACCATGGACAGGGCGGTGTCGCCGCCGGTCAGCTCGGGCACCAGCACGCCGGACAGGGTGACGGTTTCATCGTCCGGCCCCAAAAACTGCACGCTCTTGCGCTGACCCACGCGGCTATTGCCCGGCAAGCGCCAGCCGGCGCGGTGTTGCAGCTGCTGATAGGGCAGGGTGTCCATCGCGAACACAAACATGCCCAGCGTCATCATCGGTAAGCCTTGCATGGTTAATCCCTGTCGGTGAGGCGTGAGCGGCCGCGCGCGGCCTGCTGGCGCTTGGCCTTGTCGATCTCTTGCGCCACCAGCCGCGCCAGTGCGCGCTCGTCCATGCCGGGCGCGGCGTTGATCGTGATATTGATGGGGCTGGCGGCGGCACTCTGGCTAACCGCTGCGCCGGGCCGGCTTAGTGGCGGCCGACTGTCTAGCGGCAGCGTGCCGGCCATGGCGATGCCCGCGCCCAGCGTGAGGCCTGCGCCGGCGGCGGTGAGCTTTTTGGCGGTGGCCATTACCGCCTGCAAGGGGCTGGCCTGCCCGTCGTTCAGCCCCTGCGCCAAGCCCTGCATGGTGTAGCCGCCTATCCTGGCAAACACCCGAGAAGGGGAGTGCACTTCCAGCCGTTTGCGTAGCCATTCCGGCAGTACGTCACCAACGCCCCGCACTGCACTCATCACCCATTTGAGCCCGCTTTGAATGCCTTTCACCAGCCCTTGCATGAGCTGCTGGCCAATGGTGTTAAGCCTTGATGGCATTGCAGTGAGCCATGCCAGTGCCGTGTTGGTGCTGGCCAGTACGCCCTGCCATAGCCCGGCAAAAAACGCCTTGATCGGCCCCCAGTATTTCCAGATCGCCAGCGCTGACACGGCAATAGCCGTCACCGCCAAGCCGATCGGGTTCATCAGTAGTGCCCTGGAGATAAACAGGATGGCGTTACCCACCGCCGGCAGGGCGGCGCGCGCCAGCGTCCATAGCGGCGTCGCCAGTGCGAAGGCCTTGATGCCCAGCACGCTCATGCTGAGCTTGGCCAGCGCCAGCGGCCCCAGTATGGCGGCCAGCGCGACGGCGAGGCCGCCGGTGGCGATCAGGGCGATACTGATAAAGGCGGCCACCTTCATGATGGTATTGGCCAGTGCGGGGTTTTGCTTGGCCCAGTTGCTGGCGGTGGCGGCGGCTTCGCCCATCCATTCCGTGACCGCCTTCAGTTCTGGTCCGATGGCTTCGCCCATCTTGACCAGAAAGTTGGTAAAGGTGCCGCTGGCGGCATCCCACAGGTTTTTGAGCGTGCCAAGCTGCTGGCCTACGCGGTCTTGCAGGCTGGCTTGCGCTTCCATCTTGGCCTGCATTTCGGTGTATCCGGCCTTGCCTTTCTCGATCATCAGGGTGAGCACTTGCAGGGTTTCTGCATCGTCCCCAAACATCTCTTTCAGCACCGATCCACGGTCTTGGGTGCTGAGTTTTTTGAGCTGCGCCAGCTGGGCGTACATTTTGTCCAGCCCGCCAAACTCGCCCTTGCCATCGGTGAAGTCCAGCGAAAAGCCCGCGCCCATGTCTTTTAGCTCGGCGTTGGCTTTGTCGGCCTTGTCTTTGCTCATGCCCAGCTGAAACACCTTGCGATAGGCGTTGCCCGCCGACCCGCCATCGGTCATGCCGGCCTGATTGGCCAGCGCCAGTAAGGGTGCCAGCTCTTTAGCGCCCTGCAGGCCCTTCTTGCCGATGGTGTCCATACCGGCACCCAGCTTGCTGAAGCCTTGCAGCATCCACTCTGGGTCTACGCCGGTGTAGTAGGTTTTCTGGATGACATCCATCAAGGACATCATGTCTTTTTCGGTGGTGCGGGTGGCGTCTTGCAGCTGTGCCGAAAACTTGGCCGCGTCCTCATACGGCATTTTCATCTGCACGCCGATATAGGCAGTGGCCTCGCCCAGCCCGTTCAGGATGGACGCTGCGCTCATGCCCTGGCGTAGCAGCATGGCCATCATGCCTTGCAGCTCGGCGGTGGTGCCCGGCAGGCGGTTGCCCAGCTGCTCGGCCAGTGCGTTGATCTTTTCAAACTCGGGCGGCACGCTGCCGCCTTTGCGCATCATCGCCACGCGTAAGTTGGTGGCGGCGTCTTCGGCTTTGGCGTATTCGCGCACCGACATGGCGATGGGTGCGCCGGCCGCCGCGCCGGCCGCCATCATGCCGGCCCCTGCGCCGGCCAGCTTATCGCGGGTGGCGAGGGCTTTGTCGTAGTTCGCGCGGGCGGCGGCCTGCTTGCGCATTTGCTCGCCATGGGCGCGTAGCCGTTGCTCTTGCCTCTCCAGTGCGGCGCTGGCCTCTGTGACCCGCTGGCGCAGTTCGCGTTGGTGCTGGGCCAGATTGCGGGTTGGTGTGCCGGCTGCTGCCAGCTCTGCGCGCAGTCGCTGCTGTTTCTGAGTGAGGGTCTGGCTACGCTCGCCCAGCCGCTTGGCTTCTGCCGTGGCTGCGGCCAGCTCTCTTGCCATGACCTTGGTCGGGTTTTCCGTGGCGGCAAACGTGCGGGCCAGTGCTTGCGCCTTGTCCTTCGCTTGCGCTAGCTGGTTGGCGGCGATGGCTGCGTCGCGGCTGACTTGCCGGAAGGCGTCCATCCTGGCGCTTGCCTGCTCCATGCCCTTGATCTGGTCGCGCGCGCCCTTTACTGCCTGCGCCAAGCCTTTGCTGCCCTGCATGGCCGACTTGAGCGGGCCGGTGATCTTGTCTACCGCCTGCAGGATCACTTCCAGCTTGAGATTGCGCCCGCTCATTCGTCTGCTCCGTTTCTTAGCCTGGCGCGCTCGCGCCATTGCATTAGCTCTACCAGCGTCATGCCGTCCATTTCTCGCGGCGGCCAGTGAAACACCACCGCGATATCCGCCATTGCGTCGTCAATTACGCGAGGGATGCATCCGGCTTGCTGGCATTCGGCAACAAAAAACCGGACACCACGATGCCGGCCTGCATCAGGTCTGCAATATCCATGCGCCCGACTTCATGCTCGGTGAGGACAGGGGTGGTAATGCGTGGCAAGACTTTGGCCAGTGCGTCGACATCCATCTGGATCAGACCCGTCAGCGCGATGCCGCGCAGCTCGCCGGCCAGCGGTTTGCGCAGGCTCAGTTCGGTGATTTCGGTGTCGCCGCGTTTGATTGGGGTGTCGAGTGTCATTTTGTTCATGGGGTGCTTTCTGTGTGACAAAGGCCGGCGCGCGCCGGCCGTTTGGGCATGGGGTGGTTACAGGCCGATGGCCTTGCGATGCTCTGCCAGACGGTCTTCGCCGCCGACTTTTTCGACCATGTTGACGAGGTCAATCTCGATCAGGTCTTCGCCGTTGATGCTGAGCTTGTAATAGCTGAGCGCAGACTTGACCTTGAATTCGGTATCGTCGCCGGCCTTGGCGCTGCCGGGGTCGATCTCTTCATGCCGGCCACGGCAGACGATTTCGACGGCATCTACGGCATCGGTGTCGTCGCGCTGGTAGGCACCGGCAAAACGCAGCATGACGCCATCGACCTTGGCAATGCCGAAGTCGCGGTAGATCTCGGCCATGATGCCGCCGTAGCTGTGCTCCAGCTCCATGGCTTCCATGCCCATGTCGACCTTGACCTCACCGGTCATGCCGGCGCCGCGCCAGCCTTCCATCTTGCGGGCGATCTTGGGCAGGGTGACTTCGCCGGCCTGGCCGATGAAGTTTTCACCGTTGTAAAACACGTTGAAGTGTTTGAGTTTGCGGGGCAGGGCCATTCTGTTTTCCTTTTGGGTTAGCCGTTGATGCGCGCGGCGAAGTCAACCAGATAGCGGTCGGTGATGCGCTGCTGCAGCATCAGGTTTTCCAGCGGCGGCACCGGGGTGTAGTCGTAGTCGATATACAGCTTGCCGCTCTTGAGCACTTCTTTGCTGTTGGCTTCTTCGTTAAACCAGCAGTCAAAGCCCAGCAGGTAGCCTTGCGCCACCAGCTCGCGCCCCTTGGCCTTGATGCCTTCTACGATGTCCTTCACCAGGCTTGGGTGCATCGGCTTGTCGATGGCCCACATGTGCGCATCGGCCATGGTGTCGGCCAGCACTTGCGCGGTGCGGGTGTAGTTTTCGAAGGCAAACAGCGGATCATCCGAGCAAGTACGCGAGCCCCAGAAGCGATAGCCGCTAGACTGAATCAGGGCGGTGACGTCTTTTTCGTTGAGGTAGCCGACGTCGGTGGCGGGGTCCTGCAGATCCCACGTCAGATCGATGCTGATGCCGGTGACGCCATTGACGCCGACGTTGGACAGGGTCTTGTGCCAGCCGGTTTCTTCATCGATCTTGGCACGCAGGCCGCAGGCAAAGGCGGTGGCTGGCGCTTCGACGGACTTGTTTTCTGTCGTGGACCAGCACACCCAGTTCGGGAAGATCACCATCGCTTCGCGCGCGGCCAGCGTGTCGCGATAGGCGGCGGCATCTTCTTTGGTGCTGCAGTCATGCGCAGACAGATAGGCAAAGGCGCGCAGCTTTTGCGCGATGCTGACCAGGGCAGTGGCGACGGCGGCATTGTCCAGCCCCGGCACAGCCAGAATGCGCGGCTTGACCTTGAGGGTGTTGTTGGCGGCCAGCAGGGCTTTCATGCCGGTAAATTTGCCGTCTACGCTGGTGCCGCCAATGATGTTGCTGGTTGTTTCAGCTTCGTCAGCGCCATCGGCCACGCGCACCACGACCACCATGGGCTTGGCTTGTGCGGCGATGGCTTCTAGTGTGGGCTTGAGCGTGCCCTTGGTGCCGGCCTTGCCGATGGCCTCTTGCACGTTGCCCGCCAGCAATACCGGCGTATCCAGCGGGAAGGCCACGGCATCCGCGTCGCTGGCGGTGCACACGATGCCGATGATGGCGGTGGCGATGGTACGGATAGGGCGGGTGCCTTCGTTGATCTCTACGACGCGCACGCCGTGGTGATAATCTTGCGCCATGCTTTCATTCTCCGGAGTTGAGCATACCGCTAGATTTTGCCCGCCCAAGCGCCCCTGCGCGCTGGGCGCTTGTTGTAACTGACCCGATCACACCTTGGAATTGTATGAATGCTCACCTGGCGCGCTTGGCGCGCGATGTTGCGGTAGCGGCGGTGGATGGCGATATGCTGCCTGTGATTGACGCGGTATCTGCGCGCAGCCTAGCGCTGTCTGTCAAATCGGCCTCCGTCCGCCCGGCGCTGGCCGGCTTGCTGCGCCAGTCTGCGATAGAGGGTGCTGGCCGCCATGATCGGCGCGCCACAGCCCGCCTGATGCTGACCGCGCGCGAACGTGATGTGGCCGATTTGCTTGAGCTTGGGCTATCGAATGGCGCGATGGCTGCGCGTCTTGGCGTGAGCGAGCGCACGATACGCGCGCACCTTGAGGCGATGAATCAAAAGCTGTTTACGCGCAGCCGCACGGAATTGCTTGCACGCTTATTGGGTGTTTAGCATCGGCGCATACGCCGATGTGTTTGATAGTGCATGAACTCATAGTGCATGCTTTTTGAGGTCGCACCATGCAATCAACATCCCGTCAGGCCGCCATGCAGATTAATCCTCTTATCGGCTCCAGTTGCGATGATACGCTGGCTGGCCTGTACGAACTGCTCACCCATGCTGCGTCCCGCCCTGATATCGATGCCTCTACTGCGCTGATACTTAACTGCGCAGCAAGTGCGGCGGGGTTTGAGGCGGCATTGCTTCTCGTTTAAATACAAATGCCTTCATGACAAATTCACGCAAACCAAACGTCTGAGCATGACTGGCGTGAGCGACCCAGCTTTTGATGCTTGGCGTGATGTCATCAATGCTGATTTCGCCTGCTGCGTATTGCCGCTTGAGCCTTCGCAGCTTAGTTTTGATGCGCTTGATGCTATCCACGCGCAATCGTCGGTGAGTCGGGTATATCCGGTATCCCAGAAAATCCAGTGCACGTCCGTTGCGCACAGCAACCGGGAATACCTGCGTTTTATGGTTGGTTTTTAGCCTCAGCTCGCGCCACAGCCAGTCCTCGATGTCGGCGCGCACGCGGTGCAGGTGCTGTTTGTCGTGATGAACGATGATGAAATCGTCCATGTAGCGGCAGTAGTGCCGCTCCCCCAGCTTGTGTTTTGCGTAGTCGTCAAGCTCGTGCAGATAGATGTTGGCGGATAACTGGCTGGTCAGATTGCCGATCGGCAGGCCGACTGGCGCGAGTCCGTCGCCTGCCGTGCTGTCAATAATGGCGTCCAGCAACGCCAGCGTCGGCTGGCACGCGATGCGGCGGCGGATCAGTTTTTTAAGAATGCCGTGGTCGATGCTGGCGAAAAACTTGCTGATGTCAGCCTTGAGCGCATACACGCGCCCATGCTGCCGCTGCACACGGCGCAGAAAATCTTGCGCCCGATCTGCGCCGGCATGCGTGCCTTTGCCAGGTCGACAGGCGTAGCTGTCGAAGTGGAAGCGCTGCTCCCATATCGGCTCAATCACTGAAACAATCGCGTGCTGGACAACGCGATCACGGAACGGTAGTGCGGCGACTATGCGGTGCTTTGGCTCGAACACGTCGAATAACCTGTACTTTCCTGTCTCGTACATCCTCCATATCAGCTCGTTTTGCAGCTGGATCAGATTGCCCTCCAAGTCCTGCTCGAAGCGCATAACCTCCAGTCGCGTTCGCTTGCCTGCACGAGCCTTCAAGTAAGCGCGGTGCAAGTTCTCAAAGTCGTAAATCTTTGGTAATAAATTGTTATAAGTTTTTGGCATGGGTGCGCGCTGACTTTCGTTTTGCTACTTGCCAGCACGGTTTGTTTAATGTTTCGCCAATAGGCGAGGATGTCGCGTCCTTTTGATGGCGCACTGGCGGCGGGCCCGTAGGCATGCCGCTTCTGGCTTTCCTCAAGAGCGGGGCGGAACCCGATGTTGCTGTTCGCGTTCGTGCGCGGATTGTTGCAGTTGAGCGCAAACACGCCAGCTGTCGCGGCGTTGTTCCAATTGCCGCCACGGATCGGGAGCCAGTAACGCGATACCCTTGGTTAATCTGTTGTCCCGCGCTGGCTGGCAGACTTTATCCATCCGCCGACCATGCGCCCGATTTCATCATTGTGACGCGCCCAATTCTCGTATTTCTTGAAATCCAGATAGCCTAGCGCCTTGGCCATTCGCACCTGGCTGCGCAGCAACTCCAGCTCGCCATCCAGCTCTTGCAGCGTGGTCTTTTTGTGGTAGCGCTTATTGCAAACCACAATCAGCCGCAGTATCTGCCACATGCTATGCCTGATTTCTGCACTGAGCACATGCCGCTCGGCTTTAGGAAACTGGCGCATGGCCACGTAGCCATATTCGATCATCGCCTCACATCGCTGGCGTATCAGCAAATCGTTGTTTGGATTCATGGGCACTCAAGGGTGCGCTATCGCGCACCCGGTCAGATGTCACATTACAGATATCAGGCCACAAAAGCGGGGCGGAACCCGACGCTGCTGGTCGCGGTCGTGCGCGGATTGTTGCAGTAGAGCGCAAACACGCCAGCTGCCGCGGCGTAGTACCAATCGCCGCCACGGACCGGGAGCCGCTCGCCGTAGTTGCGCAGGTATAACTGATCGCCGCCAAGGCCTGTTGCCGCGACAGGGTACAGTCCAAGCTGCTTTAGCAGGGCTGGCGCGGTCAGGCCGGCCTTGATTCCGCACGACTCGAATGCGCCCGAGTTGAGCCCTGGCGTGTTGCTGCTGTCTCCTGCCGTGCCAGTGCGGTTAACGATCGTGTCCGACAGGAGCGGCGTGCCGTGGTTGCCGGTGGTGCCGGCGGCTGGCGAATCGTACTTAGCAGTACCGGCGGTTCCGGGCGCGACCAGCGTACCGTCGGACACCTTGATCGCCTTCCAGTCTGCCGAACCGGCGGAGTGGTCTGCGCTGGCCAGTGCGGCGTCGTTATTGGCGATGATCTGGATCTCACCGTCGTTCAGGCGCAGACCGCTCTGCCATTCCCACACGTTGCCGTTAAGGTCCGCGACGCCGGCCATGGTGTTGTCGTGATACCAAGACGCTGGGCCGGAACCTGTCAGCGTCGCCCCATCGCCTGTGGCGTCGCCCGGACGTCCGCCATTGACTCGGCGCGCGGTTTCATACGTCTGCACTGTGTCGCGGCCGAAGTTGTTGTTTCCGCGCGGCATGAAGCCGTTTTTCCAGCACCACAGCGCGAGCGCGGCCCATTCGGCGTTGGTCATCAGGTGCCAGCCGGCGCCCTTGTTGCGGCATGCGGTGTGCGCGGCGTCGTAGTTCAGCGAGCGCGCCGGGTTCATGCCTGGCAAGCTCAGCGCGTTGCCGTCATGCAGCGTCGCCTGGAACTTGCCGACAAAGATTTCGCTCTTTTCAACGCCGCCAACCACGAAGGCCGGATGCACGCCGGTGCCAAGGCTGGCGTCGATGTCCTGCACGTTAAACTTTGGGATGACCGCCATGATCGACGGGTAGCCCTTGCTGTCGTACAGCACGGTATTTTTTCCGCCCGAAGCGGCTTCGACAGACTGGCGCAGACTGTCGACAACGGAAATGACGATGGACATGCTTATTCTCCCTGGTGTTCGATGGTTTCAGCGCAGCCCCACAGCTGCACGGTGACGGTTTCTGCGTTGAGCGGCTCCGGCTGCGGTGGCGCTACGCCTTCTCCGGCTTCGCCCTGCGGATCGACGGGCAGGTAACGGCGGCGCGGCAACGTAATGACTGCTGCGTAGGTGTCGCCCTCGGTTCTGGACAGCGTCTCGCCGCGGCGCGTGGTGCGCACCTCGACTTGCCGGGTGGTATCGCCCTGCTCGGCCTCAAGGTCGATCTGCAGCGCGGCTTCGCCCAGCGTGATGGTCAGCATGCTGCCGGTTAGCCTTACGCCCGGCAGACGCCCCTCGGTCATGGTCTGGATATTCATGGCGATCACTTGTAGTTCGGGTTGGATACGGTGTAGCGCAGCACCACGTTGTCGGCGCTACCCTCCATCTGCACGGCAAAGCCGTTGGTCGCGCGGCTGGACAGGGTGAGCAGGCCGACGGCGTTGACGTCAGTAGCGGACTCGACTTCAAGATGCACGGCGTAGTCGGCGCGCGGTAGCGTCACCGGCAGCGGCACGTACACGCTCGGCCGGCTGTTGACGTACCAAGCGTTGGCCTCCTGTACGGTGCGCAAGTCGGCAAGCGAGACCGCAGACAGGTTTCCCGCCGTGTCTTGCGCGGGCAACGTCAGTCGGTAAAGCGCCATGCCAGCGTCCGGCACTGCCTCGCTAATGTCGATGCGGTAACCGGTCGGGCTTTTCCACAAGTACGCAATCAGCGTGAGTTGGTTGGTAGACGGGTTGGTTGGCACCGAGACGTGGTAGTCGTCGTCGCGCAACTCGACGATGGCGCCGTCGATCATCGCGCGGCTGGTTCCGCTGCCGACCGTGCCGCTGGCGGACAGGTGCAACGCGCGGATGTCCGACTTGGTTAGTACGGCACCGCTGACCACATACTTGTTCTTTAGTACGGCGCGACCGCTGATCCGCTCGGTGTTGCGGATGCCCTCCAGGCGGCGGTTGGCGGCACCGGCGAGATTCAGCGCCTCCTGCGCCATCGCAATGATGCCGACCTGAGACTCTGGCGCGAAGGCGTCGTAGCCGTCCAGCCGCGCCTTTAGACTTTGCTGGTTGCCGCGCGCGGCGGAAACTTCGTCTGCGAATTTCTTCAGGTATTGCGTGCGGTTTGCCAGCTGTCTGGTCGGCACGTTGTCAATGCCATCCGGTCCACCTTGAAGCGGGTCAGTGTCGGCCCACTGATAAATGCTAGATTCCCATAAGACCTGTTCTTGCAGGTTTGCCATATGTCGTCCTTAGAATGTGATCGTCCACGAGCCCGACAGCGTCATGTCGTCCGTCTTCTCTATTGGTGCCCGCGTCTTGCGGGCGTAAAGCGATCCGTCTGAGCAGATCAGTCCAAACTCTGCAATCCTTTTCCCGACCGCTTCGTTCGCCGCTAGTGTCCAGCTGAATGACACTTTCCCTGCAGATGGATAGCTGACTTGCCCGACCGGCTTTAGCGTCGCGCCAGTCAGTGTCGTGTCGCCTGGCGCGGGAGGCGTCCCGTTGGCGCCAAAACCAATTCTGTTTACCGGCTTGCCACTTCCGTTTCCGCCGATCAGCTTCGCGTGGGCATCCTTGGCGGCATCGACCACCAGATTCGGCTCAGCAAACTCATGCTCCAGCACGCCGCGGCGATACACCCTTAGCTCGAACACGCCAGTCGCCGGCGGTGATGCGTCCGTCGTTGCCATACGCGCTGGCGAGCTGCATGCCCTATCTTCGTCGCTCAATTTTCATGCCTCCATGTGATAAATGATTGTGCCTGTGCGCCTTACTGGCGGCTGGCGACGGACCGAGCCGTCTCTGCCTGTTGTGCCATCGCGCCGCCAGCTTCCGCGCTGAATCTTTCCACTTCTACGCAGGCTTATTTCCATGGAGATGGGCATGTTTGCATCAGCGGCAAACGCGTTCCTCGCCCCGCGGAGTACGCAGTGATTTCTATTGAATCCCCCGTCCCGAATCGGGCGGATCTCTGGCGAGTCTGCATCAGATACCTGCAGCGCAATATTGGCAGTGTCGGTTTGTTGGTTCCGGGTGAGTCCAGAGATGATCCACGGCACACGAACAGCTCCAGAATTCCTACTCAGGATTCCATCCCTGAGCTGCTGCGTTGTCTGGTTTCTGCGTATGCTGCCGTTACGCCTAAGCCCGAACACGCCAACATCGGCTACGTCCAGCTCGACCGACAGGCTGGCGGAAGTGTCTTTAATGGCCTGCAGGTCGGAGGTGGTTGCTTGGTAGAGCAAATCCTTCAGATGGGATCGGGCTGGCTTCCATCTCTCGACGGCGGCGCGTACGCGTGCAGCTTCCGCCGCGCCAATGCCCTTGTGCTCACCAATGTCCAGCAGAATCCTGAAAACCGCCCAGCTACCTCGGTTACGCAATTCAACGCCAGATCGACCGACGCTTCCGTTCCTAATGAGAATCGGGAGCCCCTCAACGATCTGCGCGTCGGCGTAGCCAGCGGCCTTGATGGCCTCTTCCACCGCCCACACCGTGCCTTTGTGGCGGTGCAGATCGATAGACGTTTTGATTAGTGCGCGGCGCTCGGCTTCGTTGTCAGCTAGCTCCCATCCGTCAACCGATAGTGACCAGGCTAACCATGGCAGCAGCGCTGCCGGACAGTCATCTGCCGACCACAGTTTTGCGATGACTGACGGGTCGGCATCAAAATCGGTAGCGTTGGCAACAGCCGCCTCAAGCGGCGTGCGGTTGGGTGGTAGCAACCTGGCGCTCATGCGGCCACCCCGATCTCGATACTGCCAATCTGATACGCGGCCAGCGGGTCGGCCGCCATATCCGCAGCAGGCATGGTCAGGCTGACGCCCAGCACGCCCGCGCCGTGCAGCGCTGCATAGAGCGCAGAGCGCGGCACGCCCCGGCCGATGGCACGGTAGTCGATGGCGGTCTGTGCGGCGCGCTGCCTGATGTCTGCCAGTACCACGTCGCGGTCTGGCCCATCGGCAATGGTGACGGTTGCGCGCAGCGAATAGACCACTACTCGCGCGGCCTCGACCTTGACGGTGTCGGTTAGTGGCCGCACACGCTTGGCATTCAGCGCCGCGGCGACGGCCGCTACTTGTGCCGGCGTAGCCACGCCTGTCTCTCCCAGGATCGCGACGCGCACAACGCCTGGAGTCGGGCTGTCTACCGCTGCATCGGCAATGCCCGCATCGGCGGATAGCGTGTGGAAACGGTACGCATCGATGCTTCCGGCGACAGAAAGCCCCTCTAGCGACATCTGCGCGCGATAGCGCAGCCGCTCGTCGCTCTCCATGACTTTCTCGGCTGGCGGTGTGGCGTCTGGATTTGCTGGCGCAACCTCTAGCCGCTCTACGTCCAGCAGCACGACGAGGTTGTCCAGATCCGCGCCTTGCGCGTACGCCAGCATAGTGGCGCGTGCGGCATCGTTGATGCGGGCGCGCAGCACGAACTCCGCGTAGGCTGATTCCTGCAGCAGCATTGTCAGCGGCTCACTCTCAATAGCGAGCGTTGCCTCTATTCCGCGGCGCATTTCATCCGGCACTGCGCTAATCAGCCGCCTTTTCCTTTCGGATAGCAGCAGTTCATAGTCGATTTGCTCGACAACTTGCGGCGGTGGCAATTTTGTCAGATCAATCGTCATCTCGCCCCTCCAATGGTCACCGTTGCTGTTTCTGCGAGCGCTGTCGTCTCTGTCTCAATCTCCATGCTCACCGTCGCTAGCCCGTCGTGCGCAGCCTGCACGTCAACCCGCACAACCCTAGCGCGTGGCTCCCATCTCGCGATGGCCATAACGGACGCAGCCATCAGTCGCATGCGCGTCTTTCCGTCAAACGGTTGGTCGATCAGTTGCGGGATCAGGCTGCCGAAGTCGCGGCGCATCACTCTGCTGCCGATCGGCGTGGTGAGAATCTTGGCGATGCTCTGCCGGATATGGTCGAGGTCGCTGATCTGGGTTCCAGTGGCGGCGGACAGGCCGATGTAGCGTGCGCTCATTTTGGCGTCCCCGTAGTTCCGCCCGAGTCGCCCGGGTGCGTGTGGCTCGGCAAGCTGACGCCGTTACTGCTTAGCCCGCCGCTGTTGGTGAACTCGCCCTCGTGGCGTATAGGCCCGCTGATAACCGTTCCGCCTGCCCTTGCGCTGCCGCCTTTCCCGTTCATGCCTGATTTATAAGTAAACAGCCCGTTTGCCGTGAGCGCCCCCATGACCTGCACGTCTCCGGTGAATTCGCTGGCAGGGCAGTCCACTGTGCATTTTTCAGATGCCTGCACTGTTGCCGTTTTGATCCCGCTGGCCGACAGGCTGCCCGTTTCGTGTCGGTAGGCGATGCGTGCGCCATCCGGATAGGTGCGCACGCACTCTCCAAGGCTTGCCGATGGCGCTGGTGCGGCGTGCGTGTTCAGCCCTGTCATGACGATGCCGACGGCGGTATCGCCTGACGGGCTAAAAATAATGACTTGCTCGCCCACGCTTGGCGGGTCCCAGTCTGTCGTTGTGCCTGCACGGGCATGAATCCACGGCAGCCAGTCCGTTTCTATGCCTCCGGATGTCACGCGCACGCGCGCAGCGCCTGCGTCCACCTCGGCGATTGCGCCCAGGCGGATCAGGTTTTCTATGCGGCGGATAATTTCGGTGATGTCCATGCAGCGAGTTTGACCGGCTGGCGCTGCTTTGGCTTGTCTTGCTCGTTGTCTGCTGGCGGGGTAGGGCGGTGTTTACTTTGCGAGCGCGGACAGCACCATCTCTTCAACGGTGCGCAGGTCTTCATCGCTTAGGCCTAGCAGCTCTCGGCGCGGGTACTGCGCTTCTGGTCCGCCTTTGCTTACGCGGTCACGCAGGCCGTACTGGTGTACGCGCGCGATTCGCGCCACGTTGCTCGTGAACTCGACCGATGCGCTGGCGGTGCTTGATTTTGCCTTGAGATATTTGGCAGTGCGCAGCTTGGCGAACATCTGCTTTTTTATGCGCCCACTCTTTTTCCGCAATTGCGGCAGTCGTGGTGCGTAGGCGCTGCCGTCTGCGTTTTGCTGTGCGGCTATACGCTTTTGCTGGCTCTGGCGCAGTCGTTTTGCCATCTCGCGCGCCAGCTCTCTGCGACTGGCCGGCGACAGGTTGGCGATGAGCGCCGCAAAAGCCTGCTCTGCGTGCTCAAGCGTTGCCACTTATTACGCCCTCCCATTCTGCGGCCGGCTTTCCCTGGATAAACAGATCCCACTCTACGCCCGCATGGGGGTCTATGGCTGGCTCGCCATAGTGGGTGGCCTCCACCTTCCCGCCAGACTCTTTCACGCCGACACGCTCTGTCAGCGTCAGCTTGATAGATATGTCGCACGAGGCATTATTCAAAATGTCTGCCTCGAACCGGAATCCGTCGACCATGCGCTCTCTGTTCAGCAGCAACTCTGGCTGGTTTGACCTGATCCACGCCAGCACCGGCACAATCAGGGCGTCGCTATGGCCGGCGTAGTCGGTGACGATGATGTTGCAGGTGTAGCGGTATTCAAAACTGAGCGAGTCGCCACCCATGGTGCTGGCAATGCTGCCCTCGTCGATGAATACATGCAGCCGCTCAGGGTGCTTTTTCAGGCTGGGTACGCTGGCGCTTAGTGCGGCGCGCAGGCTGGTGGGCTTGTTCATCTCATGCGCTCCCGCTCGGACTGGCACGGAACACAGCGCCTGCACCCCGTAACCGCGCGCCTCCGGGCTTCCGGTATGTCTTCGCCGCAGTCTTCGCACTGCATCAGCATTGCCCCTGCCTTCATCTTTGCCTCCTGCGCCGCTAACGCGATATCGCGCTGCATTTCCTCCAGCGCTTGCGCCCGATCAAACGCATCGGTCATGGCTGCCCCTTGGCGTTGGCAATGGCGTCCACCTGTGCGGCGCAGCGCGCCAGCGCCGCCCTGTTTTCAATCATGCTGGCGGCCAGCTCTGCATTGGTGCGCGGCGCGGTCGCGGGCAAGTCGCAACGCGTTACGGCGGGGCAGGTGCTTGACACGTTAATTTGCTTCGGCGCTGTAGTTGAGCACGCCGGCAACATCATCAGGCAGGCGAGTGCGGCCCCAGTCTGCAGTTTGCTTGCTTTCACGCTGTGCCCTTTCTAGTTTGACGGCGCGGGCCGTCGTGGTGGCGTTGATGGCATCGATGCGCTCAATTAGGCGGATTCGCTCGGCCTCGCTGGCTTCCGCCGCCTTTTGCATGGCGCGGACCGATGCGCTCTCCGTGTCCAGCGCTTCCTGTGCGGCTTTTAGCTGCTGCTCGGATGCGCTGCGTTTTTCGTTCGCGCGCTGGGCGCCCAGTATTGCGACGGCGGCAATCAAAAACAGGCTGGCAATGGCTGCATTCCTGATCATGCGGCCTCCTTGCTGTGCCTAAGATAGGCGCGGTAAAGCTTGGTGTCGTACAGGTTTTCGGCAAACGCCGGCCCGTTGTAATGCCTGGCAAAACTGACCCAGTCTTTCCGCTTGAGTGCGCGCCAGACTGGCTGGTTTACCTGCACGAACTTGACAAAGGCGCGTAGCTGTTCGCCCTCGCTCTGGTTCATAGCCTCCTCAAACTGTTCTGCGCTCGCATAGGCCAGCGCCCCCCAGTGATACCCCATGATCTGAAACAGCCCCCAGCTGGCTGACTCAATAGCGGGCGCTTCACTGCCACACAGCGCAGCGGCGCGACTGATGCGCACCTGCTCTGCACTGCCGCCCTGATAGCCGCCTCGCTTCTGGCTGCAAAGCTCTGGATGGCTGGCGGCCAGCTTTTGCGCCATGTCAGGCGGCAGACGGCGATAAAATACATGCCGCTCAAACAGCACGACAGGTGCGCCGCTTGCATCAAACCCGTTGCCTCGCGACTCGACATCCAGCACGGCGCGAATGGCTGCGGCGTCTACTTCAAGCGCAGCGGCGGCTGCATGAATGTCTGCCTCGGTCAGTGCGCGCCTAGTGGTGCCTAGCTCTAGCGCGCGCAAGGTGTTTACGCCTGCAATGCCGTCGGCGGCCAGCCCGACCGAGCGCTGGAAGCGGCGCACGGCGTCTTTTGTCGCCGCGCCAAACCATCCGTCCACCTCCGTGGAAAACCCTGCATCCGACAGCGCCAGCTGCAGCGCAGTAACTGCCGCTCCTTTGCTGCCATGCTTTAAAACCATGTTCGCCTCCCCATCCACTTGGCAAGATGGCTCTCGGCTTGTCCCGCTTGCCGGAATAGCTTGAATACATTGCCGCGCGCTGCAAATACGGCAGCACACAGCATGCCGTCCAGCACCACGCGCGCCGCGCTGGCATCCTGCCCAAACAGGTGCAGCAGAGGCACCGACCCTGCGGCCACGATCAGTACATACGCCGCCGCGCTGGCTCTCGGTTTATGGCGCCCGGCACGTGCGCGAAATATGACCAGGCGAATGGCAATGAGCGCACACAAAATGGCATCGATACTGCTCAGCAGCGCGATCATTTGCGCCCCCTTCCGATCAGCTCTTCCGGGTTGTCTGCCTTGCGGATCAGCCATAACAGCAACTTGACGGCCAGCGCGGCCGCCAGCAACGCGCCCACGCCTTCTGGAACTTGTACGGCCTGCGGCGTGAGGGCTGCGACCAGCCCCGACATAAACCCCGACCCGATGCATCCGGCGATAAACGACACGACAAACGATGCCGCCTTGGCGACCAACCCAAGGTCGCTGCTTGACAGCACAAAAACGACTGCGCCGGCAAACGCGCCCAGCACCACGGCGGCCTCCACCCCCGGAAACATCGATAAAAGCGCGACAGAAAAAACCGACCCTGTCACCGCCGTACTGCTTATTGGTTCAGCCATTACTCAGTCCCATAGATTGATCAGCCCGCTGACGGGCTTTGGTGGTGTGGCCTGCGGCAATTCAACTTTCGCCCCGTGCGGCAAGATGGCGCCAAACTCAGCCAGCCCCGGATTCGCGGCAAATACCGCCTCAGTGATACCAGCGGTAAAGCCGTAATGCCGATGGCAGATTGCATCGACGGTGTCGCCCTGGTGTGCAATGACCTGCATCAGATCAGCTCCACTGTCGTTCTCCCGGCGCCGGTAATGCTGCGGCACGCCCAGCGCGCATCGCGCCTCAGATCGTCGATCGGGCTTTCCATCTCGTCTGCTCTGCGCTGCCCGTCGCCCGTTGCGTCATAGTCGCGGTATCGCTCAAGCAAATTTGCCTTGGCTTCGCAAAACACGGCGCGGCGATAGCTCGCCATGTGCACGCTGTCGCCATCTATAGCGTCGGCCGGTACATCCCCCAGACTTGCATAGCCCGCCGCCTGCATCATGGCTCGCCAGTTTGCAAGGTCGGCATTGGTGCTGACCATCGCCTCAATCAGCGCATGGCGCAGGCGCAGCATGGTGATAGTGCCATCGATGCGCAGGGCGTCTCGGGCGTCTGTCGGGTCGATGTCCGGCCAAAATGCCGAGTTGCCGATAGGGCGCTCGTCCTCGTCGCTTGGGTTTTGCTCTGTCGCTACAAACATGCGCGTTCCTTGGTAGACGGTGGTCGGGGCTTTGAGCTGGCGCGAAGTCAGTCGCGGCCCCGAGCCGTCCAGTGGTGCGGGGTTCGCCCGGTGTCAGCGGATGGATTTGCCAGCCGCCAAGTTCTTTATCTCGCGCTCCAGTCGCTCGATGTCTTTCTTTACGCCGCACTTGTCGTGCAGCTGCAGCGCCCGCTTGAGTGCGGCGCAAGCCTGCTCCCGCTTTTTTCCTGCGCGCAATCCGTAGCCTATGGCCTTGAGCAGCTTGGCGCGCACCTCGTCCGGCATGTCTTCGCCTTCGGTCAGATCGTGCATCTGGATCAGGCTTTGCAGGTCTATCGACTCGCTGGCGTCATGCGCCCGAATGCCGGCGTCCGCGATTTCTTCGGCCAGCAGGGTTGCGGTGGTGCGTTGGTATTGGTCTGGCAGGGTGAGCTTGTGCTGCAAGGCGTAGCGCGCCATGGGCAATGCGGCAGCGTAATCTCCGGCATCGATAGTCCAGACCATGATCGACATAAAGACATCGTCTTGCGCGCCCTTGCCATCACTGAGCACGCCCTCCACCCACGGCGCGTATTCCGGCAATAGCTCGCGCTTTAGCGCGCATTTCGACTCGATAGACTGGATGGCTTTTAGCCTGCGCTTATCGCCAGCAAGGCGGGAAAGCATCAGCTCATAGCCTGATGCGTTGGCAAGCGGGTTGCCAAAAGCCGCCAAGGCGGAAACCCTGGCGGCTGTTGCCCGCATCATGTGACGCTGTGCGGGGCTGGCCATATCACAGCATCTCGATGTTTTCGACCAGGCAACCGGCCTCGTACACCTCAACGACGTAAGCATCATTGGTGCTTTCGTAGTTGGCGATGCGGTCATAGTTCGACTCTTCAACAACGTTGCGGCGGCGGGCGCCCTCCTGCCAGTAGATAGACAGGTTGGATAGCTTGGTGATCAGCATCTTTCCCTGCGGCATGAATGGCGCGCGCACGGCCTGCAGTCCGCCCATGCGCTTCTGGCTGACAACCAGGTCGGCCGCCATCATTTCAGACGGCTTATTGTCGCTATTGAGAATCGGGAAATACTTATCTGCCAGCAGCTCGCGCCCGCAAATCACCACCAGCTCGGTATCCTCGGCAAAGGCCGCGCCAATCAGCGTATTGACGGCATCAAAAACCAGTGCATCCAGATTGACATAGTCGCCACCGGTGCCGACCGTAATCTTGCCCGCCGTTGCGCCTTCTTTCATTACGCGCTCAGGCGCGTGCTCGCGGTATTGCTGCAGCCAGCCCTTGTTTACGTCCTGCAATAGCGGGTTGGTTTCGCGGTCTGTATTTTCTGCCGCCGACACGCCGTTAAAGCCGATCATGATGCGGTCAAGCGCCTGCTGCTTGACAATTACATCACGCAGCTTGGTCTGGAAGTCCGGAAACTTGGCCCACATATCCAGCTGCGCATACGGGTAGGCGGTGTCGAAGTTGGTTTTGACGCACTTGTAAGCGCCGGAAACCATGTCCGCTACGCTGCGCGGCTGGCGCGGGTTGTTGTTTGCGGTCTTGGTGCGGCCGGCAATCGTGCCCGTTGTGCCGAGCCCCAGCTTCTCGCCCTCCATATCGGTCACGCCCGGCATATTGATGCGGCTCAAGAATTCGCTCGACTCTTGCAGGCTGGTTTCCAGCGTCTGCTGGATGGATGGCAGCACGGTGAAATTCTTGTCTACGCTGGCGACTTGGTTCAGTTCGGCGATTTTGGCGGTGTATTGCTCAAAAGCGTGGCGGGTTTCTTTGCGCATAGGGCTTGTCTCCAGTTAGAACGTAGTAGGGTGGGCAGTGGTGCTGCCGGTGGCCGGCTGGCGCGGCTCGGTTGCTGGCACTTTCTCAAGCGTGGCAAACGCAGCCTTCAGGTCTTGCACTTGCTGCTTCAAGCCGTCTATTTCTTGCGCCTGCTCGCTCAGCTTGGTGTCGTCACCCTGGCGGCTGCCTGCCTGCTCGACCAGCTCGCGCTGGCTTTCTGCGATGGCCTCAACCGCTTGCTCGATACTTGCGAAGCGCTCGGCGCTGCCTGCGTCCTTCTTGCCTATCATCGCTTTGATGCGGGCAAAAAAACTCTCCCCTGTCTGCGCGCTCTCTGCTTCCAGTTCGATTAGCGTTTCTTCCGCAGCGGTAAAGCTGTTTTCCGGCTTTTGCTTGCGCATGCGCAGCGGGTTTTCGGTAGCGCCTGCGCAAAATTTCAGCATTTCTGTCCCGAGGCTGGCGGGCGAATCAGTAATGGCGAGGCCGACCAGATAAGCTGCGCCGGTATCGGCAAAGTCGTGGTCGATCTCGATCGACGTGTAAACCTTCTGCCGCTGATCATTAACCAGGCTGATCAGGTCTTCTGTCGGGTCAACCTGCGCAAACAGGCACATTTTGCCGTCTACTTCTTCCGCCTTCAGGGCCAGCACGTCGCCGTAGGCGCGGAACGTGCTGTCCGGATAAAACCCTCTAACATGCTCCATGTTGACGCGCGCGCCGTACTTTGCCGGGTCATAGCTGGCGGCCATCTGGGTGAGCCAGTCGCGATTGATCAGCCGGCCGTCAGTGGTTGCCCCTTCGGTGGCGACCCTGAAAAACTTGCTTGGTCTTGGCATTGCCTGCCCTTTAGCGTGATTGATGCCCACATTGTCCAGCCTTTGCCCGGCTTCGCTATGTGTGCTCGTTGTCTGGAAGGCTGGTAGATCAGCCGCGCATTCCCTCGCGCGCGCGCTTCATTGAAGCTTTGGCCATGGAAATTCACCAAGACCTAGACCCGCGCCGCATTGCCCGTGGCCTTTACTGGCAGGGCTGGCGCATCCAGCGCATTGCTGAGCAGCTGCGCGTCAACCCCGCCACGCTGCAAAGCTGGAAGCGGCGCGATGGCTGGGATGCAAGTTCTCCGATCGATCGCGTGGACGCCACGCTCGAAGCGCGGCTAATGCAGCTGATCACCAAAGAGCCGAAAGACGGCCGCGACTTCAAGGAAATTGACTTGCTTGGCAGGCAGATGGAGCGCATGGCGCGGGTCAATAAATTCAATCACGGCGGCAATGAGGCAGATCTCAACCCTCGCGTGGCGAACCGCAACGCTCGTGAGCGCAAGCCCAGCGAAAAGAACGCCGTCAGCGAAGAGCAGCAAGAGCGGCTGGTAGAGTGTTTTCTGGATGGTATGTTTGATTATCAGAAGCACTGGCACGAGGCCGGCAAAACGCACCGCATCCGCAACCTGCTCAAATCGCGCCAGATTGGTGCAACTTACTTTTTTGCGCATGAGGCGCTTATCGATGCGCTGCTGACCGGGCGCAACCAGATCTTCCTGTCAGCTAGTCGTGCCCAGGCGCATCAGTTCCGCTCCTACATCGTCGCATTTGCCAAGAGCGAAGGCGTCGAGCTGCGCGGCGACCCCATCATTCTGCCCAATGGCGCAGAGCTGATCTTTCTGGGTACAAACAGCCGTACAGCCCAGTCGTACCACGGCAACCTGTATCTGGATGAGTATTTCTGGATCCCCAAGTTTCAAGAGCTGCGCAAAGTCGCTGCAGGCATGGCCTCGCACGCAAAGTGGCGCATCACCTACTTCTCCACGCCGTCTGCCATTAGCCACGATGCGTATCCGTTCTGGTCTGGCAAGCTATTCAACAAGGGCCGCCCCAAGGCCGACCATATCGCGCTGGACATTTCACACGGCGCGCTTGCTGGTGGCGTGCGTTGTGCTGATGGCCAGTGGCGGCAAATCGTCACGGTTGAAGACGCCGCGCGCGGCGGCTGCACACTGTTTGATGTGGACCAGCTGCGACTAGAAAACAGCCCGACCGAATTCGAGCAGCTGTATATGTGCGAATTTATCGATGACGGTGAAAGCGTGTTCACCATGCCGATGATGCAGCGCTGCATGGTCGACGCCTTTGACTGGGATGATTACAAGCCATTTGCTGCCCGCCCGCTGGGTGAGCGTGAGGTCTGGATTGGCTACGATCCAGCTAATGCCGGCGATAGCGCCGGCTGCGCCGTGGTAGCTCCGCCGCTGGTCGACGGCGGGAAGTTCCGCGTGCTTGAGCGTCATCAGTTCCGTGGCATCGACTTTCAGGCGCAGGCCGATGCAATCCGCAAGATGTGTGACCGCTACCGCGTCACCCATATTGGTATCGATACCACCGGCCTTGGCGTGGGCGTACATCAACTGGTCAAGCAGTTCTTCCCGGCGGCCAAGGCAATCAATTACTCGGTGGAGGTCAAGGTTCGGCTTGTTCTCAAGGCCTATGACGTGATCAGCCGGGGCAGGCTTGAGTTCGACGCCGGCCATACCGACATTGCCGCCAGCTTCATGCAGATCAAAAAGACGGTCACGCCGTCCGGTCGTCAGGCCACCTATGTGGCGGGTCGCTCGGAAGAGTCCAGTCATGCCGATGTGGCATGGGCCGTCATGCACGCCCTTGAGCATGAACCGCTCGAAGGCCGCAACCCGAATAACAGCAGTTTCCTGGAGCTTTTCTAATGACCGACACCGCAACCCCGCATGGCCCGATGGCCTTTTCTTTTGGCGACCCCGAGCCGGTGCTCAGCAATCGCGGCCTGCTCGATTATTTGCACTGCACCACGTTTGGCGGGCGTTGGTACGAACCGCCCGTTTCGCTGGATGGCTTGGCGCAGTCGTTCCGCGCATCGGTGCATCATGGCTCTGCGCTGTATGTGAAGCGCAACGTTCTGGCCAGCACCTTCCGGCCGCATCCGCTGCTGTCGCGTGCTGGGTTCTCCCGGCTGGCGCTCGACTTCCTGATCTTCGGCAATGCGTACCTGGAACGGCGCACGAATCAGGGCGGCCGCACTATTGAGCTGGCCCCCGCGCCCGCCAAGTACATGCGTCGCGGCCTTGAATCTGATACCTATTGGTACTGCGGCAGCAGTACGGATGGCGTTGCCATGCCTCGCGGCAGCGTTTATCACCTGATGGAATACGACGTGAACCAAGAGCTTTACGGCATGCCCGAATATCTGGCCGCGCTTAATTCAGCCTGGCTTAACGAATCTGCCACGCTTTTCCGCCGCAAATACTTCCAGAATGGCAGCCACGCCGGCTTCATTCTGTATATGACCGACACCGTGCAGCAAGAGGGTGACGTTGATGCGCTACGCAAAGCGCTGAAAGACAGCAAGGGCCCTGGCAACTTCCGCAATCTTTTCGTCTACGCGCCGGGCGGCAAGAAAGACGGCATCCAGCTGCTCCCCGTGAGCGAGGTGGCGGCCAAGGATGATTTTTCCGGCATCAAGAACATCACCCGGGATGATCAGCTTGCCATGCACCGCGTTCCGCCCCAGCTGCTTGGCGTCATGCCTGGCAACGTGGGCGGTTTTGGTGATGTAGAGAAGGCGGCAAAGGTTTTCTGGGTCAACGAAATCAAGCCGCTGCAGGCGCGCTTTGCCGAGCTAAACGACTGGCTGGGCGAAGAGGTGGTGCGCTTCGACGACTATGCGCTGGCCGACCCGGCCTAGCCCTCTCAGCCCTTTCTCGCCCTCAATGGCGGCCTGCGTGGCCGCCTGATTCTTTTCTTGCCTCAGTCCTTTCCCCGTTTGCCTCCATAAGTTCCGCTCGACCCCGTGGCGCGCGCTCGGGACCCCGCCCCGCCCGCCCGCTTCTTGGGTCGGAAAACATGCAGGTGCACGAAATACCCCGGCTGCCCGCCGTTACTGGCGCTCAATGGCACATTTTACTGCACGAAAAATCGTGCAAAATCGTGCAGCCAAACGTATGCAGCGGGCTTGTTGCGTTTTTGCCCGCTGTGCTGTTTTTATATTTTGGAGTGGCCGAGCCGCATATATCTATGACTTTTAATGCAA
Organism: Craterilacuibacter sp. RT1T; assembly: GCF_023502145.1. Classification (GTDB taxonomy): domain Bacteria; phylum Pseudomonadota; class Gammaproteobacteria; order Burkholderiales; family Chromobacteriaceae; genus Craterilacuibacter. The sequence continues at coordinate 403,437 of NZ_JAMFLI010000001.1, forward strand.
ATCGGCACACTGCAAAGCCGTCTACGCCGGTTCGATTCCGACCCCCGCCTCCAATAAAAGCCCGCAGATCAATGATCTGCGGGCTTTTTGCTTTTCGGCATGATTTGTTTATCACCATCCCTCATTAAAATGTGCAGTGCCGCTACGCCATAAGGCCGGTGTGCCATTCGCGCCTTCCTCACTGTTGTTGATGTTTCCGGCTGGTCTTGATGGGGCCCGAAAGCCGGGGTGTTTGGCTGGCATCTCACTTGCCCTGTCTGGATGGGGGCTGCTTGCGAGATGTGAAACAAGGCACGCATTATCGTGCGGCTATCTGTCTTGATGTGGGAGGGTAGGGACACAAGGCAAGGTTGGTAACCGGTCTACTGTCATGCGTTTTCATGCGGAGTGGTCGAGTATTGCATAAATTAGAGCAGCAAGTATGGCGTGACCTACCTAAGCTGGCTTATGACTCGCTCTACATCTCCTGCCTTGTTGCTGATCTGGATTGCACTTTTATGCCTCTTCAGTGGCGCGCTTAATATTTTTACGCTGCTGCGTTTTGCCTACTCGGTTTCCCATTTTTCTGGAAATCTGCTGGATATCGCGGATGATATTTTGCTGAAGCATGCCCTGGAGCAGGGTTGGCGTATTTTGCTGCTTATCGGTTTTTTTGCACTGGGCGCATTTATTTCCGGATTGCTCATGCGTGAGGGGCGAGGAGGCTATCGTCCCTTGTATGGTTATTTGATGTTGGGAATGGGGGTGGTGCTGTGGTTTTGGTCGCGTTACGGGCATGAGCAGGCCAGTTTTTTATATGCATTAACCATGACTATGGGCTGCCAGAATGCCTTGTATATCCAGTATCGCAGCAATGTTGTGCGCACAACGCATATGACCGGAAATCTGACGGATTTTGGGGTTAACTTGGGTTATCTGGCGAGTGGTCAAAAGGATGTGGGCTGGAAGGTCTGGTTCAGTCTGATGGAGATGGCGGGGTACTTTGCGGGAGGGGCTTTGGCGGTTGTGCTTTATCTGAGGGTTGGGCAATCGTCTTTTGAGTGGTTTTCGCTGGCCTATGCGGGCGGCGGTCTGTTTTATCTTTTGATCGGCCGTCAGGCTGATGGAGTGCATGGGCCGGCGTGAGTGCTTTTCAGAGGAGGTGTTTTGTTTTGAGGGCCTGATTGCGGGGTATTGCTGTCATGGTCTTGATCTTGGTCAGTGCATTAAGGGTGTGCGGACTATTAGAATAAGAGGGTTTAAGTCCGGTTTTTATTCTGAGGAAATCAAGCATGGCCATCGATTTGTCCGTCTCCTGGTTGGGTGTCAATATGGAGAACCCCCTGTACAACGCGTCCGGCGTGATGTGCCGCTCGCGTGAAGAGCTCGATGCCGTCGCCGCCTCTGCTGCCGGGGCATTGATTACCAAGAGTTGCACGCTGTCTGCGCGCGAGGGGAACCCCGAGCCGCGTTATGCGACGGCACCATTTGGCAGTATTAATTCGATGGGCCTGCCTAACGCCGGCTACGAATACTATCTCGATTACGCCAAAATTTACGATCACGCTAGCGGTAAGCCGCTGTTTGTCTCGATTTCCGGCATGACGCTGGAAGAGAACCTGACCATGCTTAAGGCGTTTCGCGATGCCGAATTGCCGTGCCTGGTCGAGCTCAATCTGAGCTGCCCGAACCTGCCGGGCAAGGCGCAGATCGGTTACGATTTTGCCGCATCCAGCCATGTATTGAGCGAAGTGGTTAAAGTGTACGACAAGCCTTTTGGCGTCAAGCTGCCGCCTTACTTCGATCCGGTTCACTTTGCCGAGATGGCATCGGTGCTCAATAGCTTCCCATCGCTCAAGTACGTCACCTGTATTAACTCGGTTGGCAACGGTCTGGTGATCGATATCGATCAGGAGTCGGTGGTCATCAAGCCTAAGGCGGGTCTGGGTGGCTTGGGCGGCGATTATGTCTTGCCGACTGCGCTGGCCAATGTGCGTGAATTCTCACGCCTCTTGGACGACAAGCATGTGATCGGCTGTGGCGGTATCAAGAGCGGGCGCGAGGCGTTTATGCACATTCTGGCGGGTGCAACCGCGATTCAGGTGGGAACTTGCCTGTACGAAGAAGGCGTGGATTGTTTCGCGCGCATCCTGAACGAGCTGGCTGCCATCATGGAGGCAAAGGGTTACAGCAAGCTCGCCGACTTCCGCGGCAAGCTGCGTACCATGTAAGCGTAACCGCTTGCGCATACAACAACGCCCCGCAGTGCGGGGCGTTGTTGTATCTGCCTCAGTGGCAGAGCAGGCTAAGCCAGCCGGCGGTGAAGATGGCAAGACCGCTGCTGCGTTGCAGTGGGTGGCGTCTGATCCAGGCAAACATGGCGTTGAGTCTCCTTGCTGATGTGTTTAATGATATTAATTCTCATTTGCAAGTTGGTCAATCCCGCGCCATGTCAGCCCGGCATGGCTCCCGTGTTTACAAGCCGAGTGCGCGGGCGACACCGGCACCATAGGCCGGGTCGGCCAGCGTGCAGTTGGCAATATGGCGGCGCTTGATCTTGATATCGGCATCTCCCATGGCGCGGGCGGTGTTATCGAACAGGCGCTGTTGCTCGTCCGCGCTCATCAGCTGGAATAGCGCGCGCGGCTGGCTGTAATAATCACTGTCCTCGCGGTGGTTCCAGCGCTGTGCGGCGCCGGAGAGTGTCAGTGGCGGCTCGCTGAAGTCCGGTTGCTCCTGCCATTGACCGTAGCTGTTGGGCTCGTAGGCGAGCGTGCTGCCGTGGTTGCCATCCATGCGCATGGCGCCGTCACGATGGTAGCTATGGAACGGGCAGCGCGGTGCGTTGACCGGGATCTGGCCGTGATTCACCCCCAGACGGTAGCGCTGCGCATCACCGTAGGAGAATAGCCGGCCCTGCAGCATGCGGTCAGGCGAGAAGCTGATGCCTGGTACGACATGGGCCGGATTGAATGCGGCCTGCTCGACCTCGGCAAAGTAATTGGCCGGGTTGCGGTTGAGCTCAAATTCACCCACCTCGATCAGCGGGTAGTCGCCATGTGGCCACACCTTGGACAGATCAAACGGGTTGAACGGGCATTCGGCAGCCTGCTGCTCGCTCATGATCTGGATAAATAGCGTCCAGCGCGGGAAGTCACCGTTGTCGATGCTATCCAGCAAGTCACGCTGTGCGCTTTCGCGATCACGGCCTACCAGTGCTTGCGCTTCGGCATCGCTCAGATTCTTGATGCCTTGCTGGCTGCGGAAGTGAAATTTCACCCAGTGGCGCTCGTTCGCGGCATTGATCAGGCTAAAGGTATGGCTGCCGAAACCATGCATATGGCGGTAGCTGGCCGGGATGCCGCGGTCGCCCATCACATAAGTGATCTGATGTAGCGCCTCGGGTAGCAGTGTCCAGAAGTCCCAATTATTGTTGGCGCTGCGCATATTGGTGCGCGGGTCGCGTTTGACCGCATGGTTGAGGTCGGGGAATTTCAGAGGGTCGCGCAGGAAGAACACCGGCGTGTTGTTGCCCACCAGATCCCAGTTGCCCTCTTCGGTGTAAAACTTCAGCGCAAAGCCGCGAATGTCGCGCTCGGCATCCGCCGCGCCGCGCTCGCCCGCTACGGTAGAGAAGCGGGCAAACAGCTCGGTCTTTTTGCCGATGGCGGAAAATAGCTTGGCGCGGGTATAGCGGCTAATGTCGTGGGTGACGGTGAAGGTGCCAAAAGCGCCCGACCCTTTGGCATGCATGCGTCGCTCCGGGATCACCTCGCGGTCGAAGTGGGCGAGTTTTTCCAGAAACCACACATCCTGCAGCAGCATCGGGCCGCGCTCGCCGGCGGTCATTACATTCTGATTGTCGGGGACCGGTGCGCCGGCCTGGGTCGTGAGTTTGTTCATGTTTCGCTCCATCGGGTTTATTGCAGCCAGACCAGGTTCGCGTATAGATCGAACCAGCCATCCAGCCAGTTGCCATCGTGTTTCATGGTCGTGTCCTGCTGTTGATGAAGTGATTATGCCTTTGCTTTATAGTTTTGTTAAATTGAATATATGTTTTCGATAGTTAGCTTTTGACTATCGATAAAAAAGGAGGCATAGCCTCCTTGTTGTTTATCCTGCTTCAATTCCACGGCACATCATCGTCGCCGCTACCCGCTGCGGAGGGGGTATGGCTGGCGGCAGGGCTAGCGGGTGTAGCGGCCGGTTGGCTGGTCGCCTCCATCTGCTCGTCAGTCAGGCCGTCCAGCGATTCGACCAGTGCTTCGACGATATCGCCCAGCTCTTCGCTCATCAGAATGAAGGTGGCCTCGAACAGGCTTTCCATATCATCGCCGGCGCCGCTGGCTTCTTCTTGCAGGACATCAAGGAACTGGATGCGCTTAAGCTGCAAGGCATCGGTCAGTACAAAGCGCACGCGCTCGCGCCAGATCAGGCCGACGCGCGTGACCAGCATGCCGTTAGCGATGTGCTGCTTGATATCGTCGCTGGTCAGATCCATGCGCGTGCAGCGAATGATGGCGCCGTTCTCGCCCGGATCCTTCAGCTCGCACTCGGCATCCAGTTCGAAGCCATGCGGCGCTTCGCCATCGGCCACCCAGCTCGTCATCGCGGTATGCGGTGCCAGCTTGGTGCGCGGCAAGGCGGCAGGGAAGGGCGGCAGAGCATCGCGCAGTTGCGAAACCAGTGCTTCGGCCTTGCTGGCCGTGCCGCTATCGACCATCAGCCACTGACGGCGCGTATCCAGATAGGCAGTCAGCCGGCCGGAACGGGTAAAGGCGCGTGGCAACAGATCATCGGTAATCTGCTCTTTTAACTCCAGCTTTTCCTTGCGGCCTATTTTGCGCAGCTCGGTGTTCTCGATCTCGCTGATCTTGGCATCGAGGAAGTCACGAATCACGCCGGCCGGCAGCACCTTGTCTTCGCGCTTGAGCGCGACCATCAGGCAATCGCGTACCGGATAGACCGGATCGACCAGAAAACCTGCCGGCGGCACCCAGCCTTCGCTGAACCAATCCAGACCCATGCAGTGGGAGAAGGGGCGTTTTTCCAGTACTTCCGACAGTTTTTCGGTAGAAGGAATCGAATTTTCGCTTAGGCGATAAAAAGAGAGTTGCTTAAACCACATATTTAATAGATAATGCTCGTCCTCAGAAGCAATTATTGTACCGCAATCAAAACGGGCCATGTCGCAACTGGGGAAATAAAGTTGAAAGCGGAGTGTGGCGCAGTCCGGTAGCGCACCTGGTTTGGGACCAGGGGGTCCAAGGTTCGAATCCTTGTACTCCGACCACAACTTAACAAGTTAGCAGCATGATTTTTCGGCGGAGTGTGGCGCAGTCCGGTAGCGCACCTGGTTTGGGACCAGGGGGTCCAAGGTTCGAATCCTTGTACTCCGACCATCACGCAGCAGCTTGTTGTTTTGAAGTTCATGACGGAGTGTGGCGCAGTCCGGTAGCGCACCTGGTTTGGGACCAGGGGGTCCAAGGTTCGAATCCTTGTACTCCGACCATTACTTCAAGTTTTGCCAGTGTTGAAACTTCGATAAGTTTGCGGTAAATTTTGACTTGTATAAATAGTCTTTATCGTAAGAATCGGAGTGTAGCTTAGCCTGGTAGAGCGCTACGTTCGGGACGTAGAGGCCGGAGGTTCGAATCCTCTCACTCCGACCAGAATTCAAAAGCCTTGATCGTTTTAATCATCAAGGCTTTTTTACAAGTTGGTTCGCCGGTATAGCTCAGTTGGTAGAGCAGCGCATTCGTAATGCGAAGGTCGGGGGTTCAACTCCTCTTACCGGCACCATAAAAATCAAGCACTTAGGCCAATCCGCAAGGGTTGGCCTTTTTGTTTTCTGCTTCGCATCGCCACTTTTCGGCAGTGTAGCCACCGTGTAGCGGTCGTATTGTTGGCCTATTCAGGTCAAATCCACTGCTCGCTAACTGTTAAATCCCGGACGATTATTTACGCGTTTTACGAATAATTCAGGGTACTTTGTTTGTCAGCGTTTTAATGCCTGAACTGGGGCCGTGTACTCAAGGGCTTTTTGCGGGAGCTGTTGGTTGTAGAGTTACAGATAACGCTCTAGTGTCTGCGCCAGATCCAAGACACCATTAAAATGGTGCGTGGCCAGCACATCGGCTATTCGGCTATTGAAGTGTTTGGCCATACCATTCGTCTGCGGGTGCCGGGGCGTGATTGAAGCTAGAGAAGATTCTGCTTCAGCACGCTATACAACAAGCCTGATTTGCGACTGAACCAGATTCGCCAGCGGCCTGTATCGGGCCGCTGGCTCATTTGCTTGATTTCTTTTTTATGGCTGATCGCCATTGGCCACCGATTCTGCCCATGCCATGGCTTGCAGTTGCAGGCGGTTGACTTGTTCGACGGCGAGCCCAAGTTCGCCGGACAAGGTGCGGATACGTGCGTCTTGTTCCTGTTCCAGACCCAAGGTCAGATTGAGGTAGGGGGCAAACAGACCGTGGCCGTCAATCAGGGCGCTGGCGACGGTGGGCGGGAGCGATAAAGGCTGCAAGGCTTCTTTTAGCGGTTGTTGTAGCAGGGCGTCGAGCATGGAGAACATGCCGGTCAGAAACAGATGCTCGCATTCCAGCCGGTTTTTGCCGCCCGCCGTGCCCAGGTTCTCCATAAAGCGTGCGCGCCATAGTGAGCGCTCCAGCAAAACCAGGCTGCGGTTGTCGTCTTTGTTGCTGGTAAACAGCAGCAGGGTCAGCCACTTGAACAGGCTTTCCCGTCCAAGCAGTAGCAGGCTTTCGTCCAGCGTCGAGATCTTGCGGTTTAAGCCGTTGGCCGGAGAGTTGATAAAGCGCAGCAGCTTGAACAGCAGGATGGAGTCGAGCTTGAACTGTTCATTCAGTGCTTTGCTATCGGCACCGCTGCGCAACAGACGCAGAATCTCCATTACGCGCAGTCGGCCAGCGTCAGTCGGTACGCCTTCTATCTTGCGCACCTGGGTGATGAACGGCCCCTGGAACAGGACAAAGCGCTCATGCGCCGCACTGCTGCGCAGGCAGACTTCGTAGGCTTCCATCGAGTTGATATTGCGCGCATACCAGCGCGCACGCGGGAAACGCGCGGGCAGTTTGTCCAGAAACGGAACCAGTACCTCTTCGGCCGAGGCGGAAAAATCGAGTATCAGATAGTCCATCAGCCCGAACAGGTCGTTTTGCAAGGCGGGGGGCAGTTGTCCTTCGCCGAACTGTGTCGGCTCCAGCGCAAAGCACAGCCCTTGCTGCTTGAGTTGCTGTATCTGAGCCAGTTCTGCTTGCCCGATGCGCTCTCCGACCGAAGGGTTGAGGATGCAGATGACGCGCTGCGCGGCCAGAGTCGCCAGTTTGGGGTGGTCCAACACGCCCAGTGACAGGTTGATGAAGGCACGGCGTTTGGCGAGCAGGCTGAATACATCCAGATTCAGCAGTGTACCCAGCATCAGTTGATCATATTGCGCGTACTGGCTGGTGCCGGTCTCGCTACGCTGCGCGGCATCACAGGTGACGAACTCGTAGGCCACCAGTTTTTGCTGGCTATCGTAGACCGGCTGATGGGTGATAAAACCGAAGGAGGGCGGCAGGCGTTCGGCGTTATCTGGCTCAGCTTGTGCTGTTTTGCTGTCTTCTGTCTTGTCTGCGGTTTTGCCGGTCAGGCTGCCAAACAGGTTTTTAAGCATCGGGGTGTGTCCATCAGGGATACGATAGGGTTCAATGGCTAGCGTCGGTGCAGCTTATATTTTCAGCCCACTGCATGGCTTGCATGCTCAGACTGTTGACCTGCTCCAGCGGGATGCCCAGCGCGTGACTGAGCCGTCTTATTTCCTGACTGCTATGGTTTTCCATCGCCTGTGCCAGTACCAGATAAGGGGCGAACAGGCCGCGTCCCTCCAGTAGGGCTTGCACGACGGTAGTCGGGAGCTCCAGTGGTGCAATCGCCTGCTCCAGCGGTTGCTTCAGGAGTGCGCCCAGCATGGAAAACATGCCGGTCAGAAACAGGTGTTCGTTCTCTATCTTGTTGCCGCCGCGTGCCTTGCCCAAGCTTTCCATGAAACGGGCGCGCGATAGTGATTGTTCCAGCAGGGCGCGGCTGCGTCCGTCATCTTTGTGCGAGCTGAACAAGAGCAGGGTCAGCCACTTGAATAAAGCCTCGCGCCCCAGCAGCAGCAGGGTTTCATCCAGCGTCATGATCTTGCGCGTGATGCCGTTGGCCGAGGCATTAATAAAGCGCAGCAGCTTGAACAGCAGGGTCGAGTCGAGCTTGAACTGGGCATCCAGCTCGCGCACCGGTGCATCGCTGCGCAGCAGGCGCATGATTTCCATTACCCGTATTTGCCCCGGGTTTGCCTGTTCCGGGTTTTGTTGCCGGCTATGCGCCATAAACGGCCCCTGAAACAGGGTGAAGTGATGATTGCGGCTATGGCGGCAGACGTTGTAATCCTCGTAGGAGCTGACATTGCGCGCATAAGCGGCGATATGCGGGTGCTGCTGCAGGGTATGGTTAAGGAGTGGCGCCAGCACACCTTCGGCCGAGGCAGAAAAATCCACCACCAGAAAATCGGCCTGTGACAGCAGGGTTTGGCTTTGCGTGGCGGTGTGTTGCGGGCTCAGGCTCGCGGCCGCCAGCGCCAGGCGATAACCTTGGGTCTTGAGGATGGCCAGTTGTTCGGTGCTATCCATGGTAAGCACCTCATCCGGTGCGATATCCAGCAGCAGGATGATGTGTTCGGCCGGTAAGTCGGCCAGCTCGGGTGCGCTCAGCGAAGCAAGTGAAGACAGGTGAATGACCGAGGCGCGGCGCGATAGCGAGCCAAAGACATCCAGATTGATAAGCGTCCTGAGCATCAAGCGGTCGAACTGACCCGGTTCTTTGTTTGGCGCCGGGCCGGCACGCATGGCCTGACTGAGTAAGAACTCATTGGCGACCAGATTATGTCTGGCATCGTAAACCGGCTGGTGAGTGAGAACGCCCAGCGTCGGAGGAAGTGCGGTTTCGGCGATCGCAGCGACGGGTTCTGCGATGGCAGGCTTGGCGCGCAGGCTGGCAAACAGAGACTTCAGCATATCGGGTTCAACCGGTCTTTCAAATAGAGTGCTGCGGGCCGGCAATGCGCGGCGTATCGACCCGTACATCCATGCACTGGGCACGATGGCGCAGCGCGTGGTCGATCAGGGTCAGTGCCAGCATGGCTTCGGCAATCGGCGTGGCGCGGATGCCGACGCACGGGTCGTGCCGGCCATGGGTTTCCATCAGGATGGCCTGGCCGGCCTTGTCTATCGAGTGGCGGCTTTGTGCGATGCTGGATGTGGGCTTGATGGCAAGGCTGACTTCGATGTTTTGCCCGGTGGAAATGCCGCCCAGGATGCCGCCGGCGTGGTTGCTGGCAAAACCGTCAGGGGTGAGCTCGTCGCTGTGCTCCGAGCCTTTTTGCGTCACGCTGCCAAAACCCGCACCGATTTCTACACCCTTGACCGCATTGATATTCATCATCGCCCAGGCGATATCGGCGTCCAGACGGTCATAAACTGGCTCGCCCCAGCCTACCGGTACGTTTTCCGCTACTACGCGCAGGCGCGCGCCGACCGAGTCCAGCGATTTGCGGATGCTGTCCATATAGGCTTCCAGCGCCGGCACCACACTGTCGTCTGCGGCGAAGAAGGGATTATTGGCCGTTGTTTCCCAGTTTTTGAACGGGATGGCGATCTCGCCTATCTGTGTCATGTGGCCGCGGATCACGATGCCGAATTTTTCATGCAGCCACTTTTTGGCGATGGCGCCGGCGGCGACGCGCACCGCGGTTTCGCGTGCGCTGGAGCGCCCGCCGCCGCGCGGATCGCGTACGCCGTATTTGTGCCAGTAGCTATAGTCGGCGTGCCCGGGGCGGAAGGTGTCGGCGATATTGCCGTAATCCTTACTGCGCTGGTCGGTGTTGCGGATCAACAGGGCAATCGGCGTGCCGGTGGTCTTGCCTTCAAACACGCCGGAGAGAATTTCCACGCTGTCCGGCTCGCGGCGCTGGGTCACATGACGGCTGGTGCCGGGCTTGCGCCGGTCCAGCTCCTGCTGGATATCCGACGCGTGAATGGCGAGCCCGGGCGGGCAGCCGTCGACAATACAGCCTATGGCCGGGCCATGGCTCTCGCCGAAAGAGGTGACGGTAAACAACAACCCCATGCTATTGCCGGACATGCATTTCCCCTGTTTTTTGCCGTAGTGCGCGGTGCGCCAGCCAGTTTATTGCGCACAATTCTACCATGGCATCTGCCGATTACCGATCGCATTGTCATGATCGGCGGCGGAACCAGCCGGTAATGGACAGGCGCTGCTGCGTTGCCGGCAGCACTTCGTGCCAGAAGCGGTCTGACAGGAAAAGCACGAGCGTGCCGGCCTCGGGATGGATGTCCCTATAGCGCTGGCAGTCGGGGTCAAGATAAAGCCTGAGTTGGCCGCCGCACGCTTCAGGCCAGTCCTCGTTCAGATACAGTACGGCGCTTAAGGTGCGGGTGTCGTCATCGCGGAAACGGTCCAGATGCTTCTGGTAGAAACTGCCGGCCGGATAGACGGCAAAGTGTGCTTCCAGCTCGGCCAGACCCAGATAGAGTTCGCGGTTTACTGCGTTACGCAGGCGCTGCATCGTGGCGAAATAATGGCTGACGGCGGGCGAGGCCGCATCTTCGTCCAGCCACAGCACCGAGTCGGAGCGGATTTCGCTACGCCGTGCCGCGCTCTGGCCGCGACCGATGGCGGCCTGGTGAAAGCGGCCGTCTTCCCATTCGCTCAGGCAGGCGCTGCCTAGCGCGCGAATATCGGCAGGCGAGAACAGGTTGCGTACCGTGCACCAGCCCTGTTCGGCCAGTTGCTGTGCGATAGCGGATAGCTCATGCGCTACATCTTGTTGGACAGGCAAATCCATGCTGCACCTTGTTAGCAATATCGGTGCCATTTATTACCACGGTATTGCATATCAGGTGAAGCAGCTGGATCAAATGTTTTCTGTAATTTCCTGGCGGCGGCCGCTGAGCCAGTCAGCCACCATGGGGAAGTGGTCGCGGATGGCATCGGGGTGGGTCAGCAGGCTGACGTGATCGTAGTCGTGGCAATGACCGGTTTTTTTTGCCAGCAGATGGACACGCGAGAAGTGGGGGCCGGATTCGGCGCGAAAACGCCGGACATCATCGACATGGCCACGGCACGGGTCGCGCAGGGCGGCCAGATAGAGCGTTGGCGGCAGTGTCACCTTTTGGGCCGCAGCGCGATAGTCGAAGCCGTCGTCGGCATCGACCCATGGCGCCACCTTGGCCCACAGCTTGCTGTGCAGATGGCTCTTGTCGCTTTCATTATCCGCACCGAGGCCTATGCGTCTGGCCGGCAGGTAGCCGCAAGTGCGGATAATCAGGCGCGAGGCCAGATTCCACATCAGGTCGACTTCGATCAGCTTGTTGAGGTTTTTAACGTGCACGCTGCGCTTGCTGCCGAAGTAAACCACGCTTTCTATATGGGCCAGCAATGCCGGGTAGCGCACCAGCGCGCTGCTCATATGCACGCCGCCCCAGGAGTGGGCGAGCCAGTGCATAGGGCGGTCCGGGCGCAGGCGGCGAATCAGCTCGAATGCGGCCGGCAGATCCTGGGTAATGGTCTCGGTCTGGCCATGGCGGCTGGCACGGCTGATTTTTGGCGTGCTTTGGCCGCGTCCGCGCAAATCGAGCACGAAACAGTCGTAGCCTTGCGCCGCCAGCCACGGAGCCAGCCCCTTGCCCGAGTCGCTATAGAAAATGCGGCCGTTACCCATCACCCCGTGCAAGAGCAGCACTGGCGCGCCATGATCCTGTGTGGCGTGGCGGATACGGCGCAGGTGCAGGGTGTCACCACCTGACACCGGCAGATACAGGCTTTGTTCACGGTAGGGCATGAGCGCGTCCATATGCCCGTGGGCGGGCAAGGTTCAAACGCATGATTGAACCATGCTCTTGTATTGGAGGCGAACGCTATCGCTTGGCCGGTGTGCCGCCAACGATTTGCTTCCATACCCGGCGCAGGGTACGCGCCGAGCCAAATCCGGCGGCTGCTGCGGCCGTCTCCACCGTCGCGCCGCGTGCGATCCGGTCGCGGGCGACTTCTATTTGCAGCGCCTGACGGTAGGCCACCACGCTGCTGGCGGTGTGGGTGCGAAATAGCCGGCACAGATGGCGCTCGCTGACATGCACGCGTTCGGCCAGACTCGCCAGCGTCCAGTGCTGGGCGGGATCGGCCGCAATCAGATCCTGCGCCTTGTGCAGCGCCGGGTTGAGGTGGTTGCGGTGTGCCATAAACGGCGACAGCTGGGCGGCCGTGCCGTCGCGCCGTGCGTAGACCACCATGCGCCGTGCGACGCGGGCCGCGAGCGCGGCACCGGCCTGCTGTTCGATCAGCCATAGCGCCAGATCGATGCCGGCGGTGATGCCGGCCGAGGTGGCAATGGGGCCGTCTTCGACAAAAATACGGTCTTGTTCGACCCGTGCGGCAGGCGCGAGGGCCGCGAGCTTGCCGGTCAAGGCGTGGTGGGTGGTGCAGCGCCGCCCGTTCAGCAGCCCGGCCATCGCGGCCAGGAGTGCGCCCGAGCAGATGCAGGCAATGCGGGTATCTGCCCGTACATTTTGCGCCAGCCATGCGACCAGTTGTTGCGCCGGCGCGGTGCTGTAATCGTGGTCTTCATCAACGGTGCCGACCAGTACCAGTAGTGCTTGGTCCGGTAGTTTTTCGGGCAGGGGCGAAACGCGGCTGATCAGCCCCAGCGAGCTGACGCATTCGGCTGCCGGCCCCACCGTATGCAGCCGCAGCCGCGCACCTTCATCAATGGCGATACGCATCGCCTCGGCCGGGCCGGCATGATCCAGCGCCAGATAATGCGGCGTCAGGATGAAGAAGACCTCATTCATGTGTTCACCTCGCGTAGCCGGGCCAGCAGGCGTGGCCCTAGGCTGCCTATGGCCAGCCCGGCAAGCAGCAGCGCTCCGCCTGCCAGTTGCAAGGCACTCAGGCGCTCGCCCAGAAACAGGCTGGCCGACAATACGCCGAAAAACGGCACCAGCAGGCTATACGGTGCGACCACATTGGCCGAGTGGCGCGATAGCAGCCGGCTCCACTGGCCATAGCCGAACAAGGTGGCGACCAGCGCAAGATAGGCGACCGCCGCTGCGCTATTGAGGGTGAGCACCGCCGACCAGTCGGTATCGGCCTGCTCGAACAGGGCCCACATGGCAAGAAAGGGCAGAATGGGGATTAGGCTGGCGTATACCACCAGCGACAGCATGTCGGGCTGCTGGCCTTGGCGGACGATGTGCCGCACCACCAGATTGGAGCTGGCCCAGCACACGGCACCGGCCAGTGTCAGTGCAAAGCCGGCCAGCGGCAGGGTGTGGCCGCTACTTAAGCCGATCAGCAGCAGGCCGCCACTGCCGACGCTCAGCCCGATCAGTTGTGCCGGGCTAAATGGTTCGCGCAGCCACAGCGCCCCCAACAGCAGGGTAAAAAAGGCTTGGCTTTGCAGCACGATGGACGCCAGTGCAGCCGGCATGCCGGCCTTGATGGCGGAAAACAGGAAGGCAAACTGGCCGAAGCCGACGGTCAGCCCGTAGGCGGCCAGCGTGCTCCACCCCAGCTTGGGGCGACGCACGAACAGCAGGCCGACGCCGGCGGCGCAGGCAAAGCGCAGCGCACCCAATAAAAAGGGCGGCACGCCGGCAACGCCCCACTTGATGACCACAAAGTTGAAGCCCCACACGGCCACGATGGCCAGTGCGATCAATCGGTCGGTAAAGGGCATGGGGGGGGACTCCGGTTAGTTGCTGATTATGCCATCAGTTTTGTGCGGGCAGTGCGGCAAGGCAGCTGGCGACGCTGTGCAAGGCGGCAAAGCGTCCGGCCAGTACCAGCTCGGTGTGCTCACGCAGTTCTTGTGCCGTGTAAGTGCGTCCGCTATGCGGGTGCGTCATGGCAAAGGTCAGGGTCGCTTCGCTCACGAAATCGACGGCATAGCCTAAGTCCGAGGCCACGCGGGCCGTGGTTTCGCAGCACTGCTCGGTGCGGATGCCGGCAATAATCAGCCGGGTGATGGCATGCTGCTCCAGCCATTCATGCAGGCCGCTATCGGTCAGCGCATTGTGTACATGCTTGGTAAAGGTGGCATCGGCATTGTCCGGCAGCCAGTCCATGATGCGCACCAGGCCCGAGGCGGCGGAAAATGGGCCGTCGCCATCTTCGTGCAGGATATGCACGACCGGCACGCCTTGCGCACGGCAACCGGCAATCAACTTCAGCAAGGGGGCGCGAAAGGCGGGCAAGGCGCGCTCGTCCCAGAAAGGGCGGTGTAAAAAAGACTGTTGAACATCAATCACGATCAGGGCGCTGTGTGACGACATGGCAAAGCTCCTTGTTTGGGCGTGATGCCATGATGCCGCACGGGCAAAGCCTTGCGTGATGCCGTTTATGGACAGGGTGGGGGACAGATCCGGACAGGATTCATGGCCAGTGGTACAGATTTGCGCTACCCTTTTGGCATTAATCGTGGGGGTGTGAATGGAAAAGCATTATCCGGTATTGAGTGAAAAAAGCATGGTGATGCGCTGGGGCGATATGGACGCTATCGGCCATCTCAATAATGCAGTGTATTTCCGCTATCTGGAGCAGGTGCGCATCGACTGGCTGGAGGAGGCGGGCTTTCCGATTACCCCGGACGGGATCGGCCCGGTTATCGCGCATACCGCCTGCCATTTCAAGCGTGAAATCAGCTATCCGGCTACCTTGCATATCACCATCGAGCTTGAGCACCTGGGACGCAGCAGCCTGAAGCTGCGCCACCGTTTCTTTTGCGGCGATGACCGTGAGACGGTGTACGCGCTGGGCGAGGTGACGCTGGTGTGGGTGGATTACCGCGCAGGCAAGAGCGTGCCCTTGCCTGATGCCATCAAAACGGGTTTGCAGGCCGCAATGGAAACTCGGCCATCTGCCGTTTGATTTTTTTATGGTGTCTAGGGGGGGGAGGGCGCGTCGCTGCTGCCGAACTAAAAAATACCCGTTAAAACGGGTGGCGGCGGTGATGGCATCAAGTTCGCGCGGCATTGGTCTGTTCTTTGGTGCCTGCTCGGTTCAGCGCGCAGCTATTTAAGCATTTCGTCTGCCATTACCAACAGTGCTTGTTGGCTGGGTAGCTCAAGGGGGTATCAGGCCGGTAGCCGAGGCCCTGCCTGGTGAGCAATGGGCCTGTATATCAGCATGTAGATGCCGCAGATATATCCTTCAGTCTTTTTATTTAAGTTAGTGATAATATACGAACATTATTAATACTATAAATAATTGGAATAATTGTGCGCTCCCTACGAAGCAAATTAACCTTGCTCATAGCAGCCGCCATGCTGTTTACCGCCTTGTGTATCACCATGATTGTTTGCTTTAGCTTGTTGCGCAGCGCGAATTTGCAGGCTTCACAAGAGATGAAACAGCTGACGCATGCTCAAGAACAGTATGTGGCCGAATGGTTGAATGTACGTAAAAGCATCATCAGTAGCAGCCTTGAGCGTGCGGCGGATCCGCAGGTTAGCTACTACCTGAAGCAGCTGGCCGAGGCGGGGGGGTTCAGTATTATTTATGCGGGTAACGGGGCGTCCGAGGACATGCAATACTCCGTACCTGGCCGCGCCAAACCCAGTGCAGACTATCGTCCGTCTCAGCGTCCCTGGTTTCAATATGCCAAGCAGCAAAACGGCATTATTGTGACCGAGCCATATCCCGATTCCGAACCGGAGACCAAGGGTCAGCTGGTGATTACCATTGCCGATGGTGTGAAGGGGCAACCGCTGGTGGTGGGGGGAGACATCCTGATTGAAAAGCTTGTGCAGTCCATTCTTGATGTCAAGCTGCCGGGGCAGGGGCATGTCTTCCTGATGACGAAGGATGGCAAAATCATTGCCTATCCCAAGGCGGGCTATGCGCTTAAGCCAATTACCGATGTGATCCCGGGCTTGAATGCAGCTCTACTTGGACGGATGGCCACAACCAATGAGGTCATGGAGCTAGACATCAATGATAAAGCATTTTTGATCGAGTTGAAGGCGGTTGCCGGTAGCGACTGGGTGCTCGGCGTAGCGATGGACAAGGCCGAAGTCGATGCCCCCATTTATCGCATGATCGGGCTGATCATCGCCGGCGTGACGCTGGTGTGTGTATTGGTGTTGCTATTTTGTTCGGCTTATCTTGGGCGCTTGCTTAAGGGCTTGTTCCAAGTGCGAGATGCCATGCGCGAGATCTCGCAGGGCGAGGGCGATCTGACCCATCGTATCAGTGTGTCGGGGAGTGACGAGGTTGCACAGACGGCAGAAGCATTTAACCTTTTTGTGTCCCGCCTCAACCAGATGTTCCGTGAGTTGCAAGCCGAAGCGGTGGCGCTGGCACAAGGCGTGGTCGAAGTCGGCGCTACGGTCGATAAGGTCGCTGATGACTCGCATGTTCTGGCCGATATTTCTAGTGCCAACGCCGCTGCGATCGAAGAGGTGAGTGTCAGCATTGCACAGATTGCCGATG
The DNA here is from genome assembly GCF_023502145.1 of Craterilacuibacter sp. RT1T. Lineage (GTDB taxonomy): Bacteria > Pseudomonadota > Gammaproteobacteria > Burkholderiales > Chromobacteriaceae > Craterilacuibacter. Next base: position 419,976 of record NZ_JAMFLI010000001.1, read on the forward strand.
CGACCCGCGAAACCGATAGTCTGGTGCGCGAGTCGGGACGGGCGGCCGATGTCGGGGCAACGGATATGCTGAACATCAATGCAAAAATGTCGGATACCAGCCAGTCGGTCGCGGATCTTGCCGTTTTATTGAGCTCGCTTGAGCAGCGCTCGCAGGAAATTTCCAAAATAACCGGCGTGATCAGCGATATTGCCGACCAGACCAATTTGCTGGCGCTCAATGCGGCGATTGAGGCTGCGCGTGCCGGCGAGCAGGGACGTGGCTTTGCCGTCGTGGCGGACGAGGTGCGCAAGTTGGCCGAGCGCACGGCGCTCGCCACGGTTGAGATTAGTGCGATGATACGCAGTATTCTCGATGAGACCGGGCGCGCTGTTGGCAATATGCAGCATACCGAGGGCGCAGTCGGTGCCAGCGTGACGCTGACCAAGGAAACGCGTGAGCGTATGCAGCATATTACCGATACTATGCGTCAGGTTGTAGAGCGCATCGGCGGCATTGCCTTATCGACAGGGGAGCAGCAAAACGCGACCATGGCGATGGCGCAAAGTACCGAGTCCATCAATAGCCAGATTGTGAGCTCGGATAGCGATTTGCAGCAGGCGAGGGCAACGTTGCTGCAGTTGGGGCAGCGGGTGCAGATGATGGAAGCGGCATTTAAGCGCTTTAAGTTGTAAGCATACAAACAAGCAGTCAAAAACAGCCCGCAGCACTTGAGTGCAGCGGGCTGTTTTGCTTGGGGGATCCGCTTAGCGCGACTTGCTTTTCTGGCTGCGTACCAGCGCGCGCAAGACAAAGCGGTTGGGGGAGAGCGCATCGACGACGCTCTTGGGTAGCGGCAGGGTTTCGCCGCAGGCCAGGCTGGCGATCAGTTCGCCGGCCAGAGGCGCGGTGACCATGCCGCGCGAGCCATGGCCGCTGCTGATATATAAGCCGTGCAACCACGGCATGGGTGCATAAAGCTGCAAGCTGGCGTCACGCGCAAGATCGGCATAGACCTGCTGCAGGCTTGCTGCATCGGCCAGCATCCCGACCAGCGGCAGATAATCGGGCGTGGTGGCACGCAGCGCGGCGCGCCCGTTTAGCGCCGCGGGAGCAAGGTCGGTGCCGCCCAGAGCCTGATACAGCGCCGGGTTGAGCTTGGCGAGCATGGCCAGATTCTCGGCGTGTTCGCTGTCGCGGGTGTCGGTTTCGATGCTGTCAAAGTTGAAGCTGGCACCAAAAGTGTGGGTCGCATCGGCCGCCGGCGCGATATAGCCCTCGCCGCACAGCACGGTCTGCAGGCGGCAGCTGGCATCGGTGCTGCGTGCAACCGACACCTGGCCGCGGATTGGCTTGAGCGGCAACTGGGCGCTCTGGCTAAAGTCTTTGGCGGCATTGGCGCAGGCGATTACCACCAGATCGCTGTAGAGCGTTTCACCGCTGCCAAGCGTGACCTGCCAGCCGTGGCCGCTGGGCTGCAACTGCTTGGCTTGCACTTGATAGCGGCAAATCACGCCGCGGCTTGCGAGCAGGGCCGCGACCAGACGCGGTGGCCGGATCCAGCCGCCTTCGGGAAAAAACAGTCCCTCTTCGCTCACCGGCAAACCGGCAAGCTGGCTCGCGGCTGCGGGCGACACCGGGTACAGCAGGCTTGCGGGAAAGGCTGCCGCCAGTTGCGCCTGGCGTTTGCGCGTGGCGTCGTCGTGTGCCAGTTGCAGCACGCCGCAATTATCCCAGTCCGTCCCTTTTTGCTGGCAGGCATAAAGCGTGCGCAGGCTATAGCCATAGCCGGCCAGTAATAGCCGGGTTTGCGGGGTCAGGTGGGCCGACAGTTTGAGGTAAAGCACGCCTTGCGGATTGCCCGAGGCTTCCTGCGCCGGTGCCGCGTGGCGCTCCAGCACGGTCACGCTAAAACCGCGCCGGGCGAGGCTGGCGGCGGCGCTGGCGCCGGCAATGCCTGCGCCAATCACGATGGCGCGCCGGCCGCTGGCCTTTGGCGGGCGGGCGAGCCAGGGCGCTTGCCAGGGCAAGGTGCCGGCGGCAAGGCGCGTGCCTACGGTCATTTCCCGCTTGCTGCCAAAGCCCGGGACTTTTTTGACGGCAAAGCCGGCCGCACTCAGGCCGCGGCGCACAAAGCCGGAGCAGGTAAAGGTCGCCAGCGTGGCATCGGCGGCGGACAGGCGGGCGAGTTGTTCGAACAAGGGTAGCTGCCACATGTCCGGGTTTTTCGACGGGGAAAAGCCATCGAGAAACCAGGCGTCGACGCGGGTATCCAGCTCGGGCAGGGTGTCCAGCGTATCGCCAATCAGCAGGCTCAGGCTGACGCGGCCGTTATCCAGCAACAGGCGCTGGTGTCCGCCCTCCATGCCGTGATACAGCGCCAGCAGCGCCGCCGCTTCGCCGGCAAGTTCCGGCCAGGCTTGCAGGGCACGGCTAAGGTCGGCATGGCTTAGCGGATGCTTTTCGGTGCTGACAAAATCCAGCCGCGCGCTGGCGGGGGCACAGGCTTTGAATAGCTGCCAGGCGCACAGAAAGTTCAGGCCGGTGCCAAAGCCGGTTTCGCCCACGGTAAAGCAGGCTTGCTGCGGCAGTGCGGCAAAGCGCTCGGCCAGACGGTTGCCGGCCAGAAACACATGGCGTGTTTCATGCAGCCCGCTGTCGCGCGAGAAGTAGACATCGCCATAGTCCAGCGACGAGGGCTGCCCGTCCTGCCAGGCAAGACGGGCGTGAAGTGGCGCGGCCGTCATGCCACTTGCAGCGTGGCGGCGACGCCGGCCAGTACATCGGGTGCGAGCGAAGGCAGCGCGATTTTTTGCGCTTGCGCCAGATGGGTGTAATGGCGATCCATCGAGCGCAGATAAAGCGGGTCGTAATGCAGGGTCAGCAGCTCGCCGACCAGCAGGCCGAATTCGCCGCTACGGATCAGCGCCGACCAGTGGGCCAGCTGCTCTTTGGAGTGTACCGCCTTGAGAAAGCCTAACTGTTTGATCAGGCTTTCCGGGTCGGACACGTAAAAGTCGTAGTCTTCCAGCAAGAAGCGCACGCGCTCGGCCAGCGGCACATCCACCAGCAGGCAAGGGCTTTGGTGCATGTGTTCGAACAGCGCCAAGGGCAGGGTGACCTGGCCGACTTTCTTGCTTTCCGACTCGATAAACACCGGACGGGCAAGATCCAGCTTGCGCATGGTAGCCAGCAGTTGCGAGTCGAATGATTTCTGGCTGGGCTGGGGCGAGCCGGGTAGCTTGCCCAAGACTGAGCCTCGGTGATTGGCCAGACCTTCCAGATCCAGCACCTGATGGCCGGCGTGCGAGAGCGCATCCAGCAGCCGGCTCTTGCCCGAGCCGGTCGGCCCGCATACCACGCGCAGATCCAGCGTGGCTGGCAGGTTTTCCAGCTGTGCCAGCACCTCGTGGCGGTAGGCCTTGTAGCCGCCTTGCAATTGGTAAACCGGCCAGCCGACCTGGGCGAACACGGTCGCCATGGCGCCGGAGCGCTGTCCGCCGCGCCAGCAATAAATCAGCGGCCGCCAGTTGCGCGGCTTGTCGGCGAACTGCTCTTCCAGCGCCAGCGCGATATTGCGCGACACCAACGCCGCGCCGACCTTGCGCGCTTCAAACGGCGATACCTGCTTATACAGCGTGCCAACTTCGTGGCGCTGCGCGTCATCCAGCACCGGGCAATTGATGGCGCCGGGAATGTGGTCTTCGGCAAATTCGGCGGGGGATCGCACGTCGATCACCTCGTAAAATTGCCCCAGTTGTGCTACGGTCGCGGGCTTGAAAAGCATAGTATTTGGAAGGACTTTATCGTGTCCGTAATCAGATTGACCCAATTGTCTCACGGCGGTGGTTGCGGTTGCAAAATCGCGCCGTCAGTGCTCGAAACCATACTCGCCAGTACCCGCGAGAAGATGGTCTTCCCTAATTTGCTGGTCGGCACCGAAACGGCTGACGACGCAGCGGTCTACAAACTGAACGAGTCGCAGGCACTGGTCGCCACCACCGACTTCTTCATGCCCATTGTGGACGATGCCTTCGACTTTGGCCGGATTGCTGCTACCAACGCGATTTCCGATATCTACGCCATGGGCGCGACCCCGATCATGGCGCTGGCGATTGTCGGCATGCCGGTGAACGTGTTGCCGGTGGAAACCATACGCGACATCCTCGCCGGTGGTGAGTCGGTGTGCCACGCGGCAGGCATCCCGATTGCCGGCGGCCACTCCATCGATGCGCCTGAGCCTATCTATGGTCTGGTGGCCATGGGTATCGTGCACCCCGACCAGCTCAAGCGTAACGACGACGCCCAAGAGGGTGATGTGCTGATTCTGGGCAAGGGGCTGGGTGTCGGCATTCTGGCGCAGGCGATGAAGCGCGGCGAACTGGACGAGGCCGGCTATGCGGCACTGATCGCTTCGACCACCCAGCTCAATACGGTGGGTGCCAAGCTGGCAGCCTTGCCTGAAGTGCATGCGCTGACCGACGTCACCGGTTTTGGCCTGATGGGCCACCTGCTGGAAGTTTGTCGCGGCGCCAAGCTGGCGGCCGAAGTCGAATTCGACAAGGTGCCGGTGATTACCGAGGCGCGCTCGTTTGCCGAGGCCGGCATCGGCCCTGGCGCCATTGAGCGCAATCAGGCCAGCTTCGGCCATGATGTCGACTTTGCCGAAGGTTTGGCACAGTGGAAACGCCGTCTGCTGGTCGACCCGCAAACCAGCGGTGGCTTGCTGGCGGCCGTTGCGCCGGAAAAAGCCGACGCCGTGCTGGCCATGTTCCGCGCAGCGGGCTTTGGCTACGCCTCGGTGATTGGCAAGCTGCAAGCCGGCGATGCGCGGGTCAGCGTGATTTAACGTAGCTGGCAGGGTGGGGGCGCAGGCCGCTCTCCACCATAAGCGCTCAAACAAAGGGCCGTACGCATCCGCGTGCGGCCCTTTGTTTTTATGGGCACGTGTCGCTTACGGCATGCTGCCCTTAAGCGGTATGACGACGCCGCTCGAAGTACTAGTTGGTGCGATCAAGCGCTGCGGTGAAATCTGTACCCCAGTCAGCATGTCGCCGCCGGGGAAGTGATGGGAGGGTTAGGCCACAGGCCTAACCCTCATCGTCTTTCGCAAAGAAGACTTCCTTTACACACGACTCGATCCAGTCATAGGCCTCTGGCTGTACAAGGTGCTCATACTTCTTGCGCAACCGCTTTGATATCCGGCCTTCCTGCTCATAACAGCCATTAATCAGCGTAGGGAGAATAGTGTTTCGGACGTCGAACTGCTCGTTAATCATGCGTAAAACGCGGTCGTAGCCGCCTAAAAATTGGGTTTCCTTCTGCAGGTCATGCTCCAGCGCTTCCTTCGCCATCCGCAGCCCAAACTCAACAATGGGGGTGGCATCCCAATAGCGATAAATGTCGGCATTGGTTTGGGGCTGAAAGGTAAAGTCATTGTCACCCGCCTGTCGAACGTGCCAGAGATCGCGAGCCGGTTTGGAGAACGTCTGCAGAGTGGCTAGATAGTCTACTTCATTCCGTTTGATGGCAATCGACACTGGCAACAGAAATCCCTTGGCTAGGCGCCCGGATCGGCACAAAGCGTGGTGGAACAAAAATCGGGAGAGCCGGCCATTCCCATCCATGAAAGGATGGATGAATACAAAGCCAAACGAGGCAATGCTGGCTACAAATAGTGGATCCAGTTGTGCAGGAGGATGGTTGCAGAACTGGTTGAACGCTTCCATCAGATCATCGACGTGATCGGGGCTTGGAGGAACATAGGTGACCCCGAGCGGGCCACGCATCTGATTTCGCAACCAGTTTTGCTCTGTACGGTAGGAAACGGCTTGATCGAGCGGATTAGTCACGACGCTTTGCTGTAGTTCAACCAAGTATTCTTCACTCAGTTCTCGGCCATCGTGTGCATGATGAAGCAGCTGGACGAATCGCTCAGCTTTGGCTGCGCTTGGCGCTTCCCGCTCGATTTCGAAGGAGCTTTCTGTTTCGCTGAGATAAGCCCAAGCCAGTGCACGATCAAGCATGCCTTGGCCAACCTCAGCGATGAATGCCTCCATTTCGGCAAAAATGTCGATTTCTTGTAGCGCCTGAATAGCCTGAGTGCGTCGAATGGTGACGCAATAATCAAGTGACCCCACGCCATTGAACCTGACTCGCCAACGTGGATCTCTAACCTCGTCTCCGGGAAAGTACAGCTTAGGATCGTACACATCGACGTAGGGGCCGGATATTTTGGGTGGGTCAGATAAGTGTTCTTGGTTGTAGTGCTCCCAAAGATAGGAAGCTACCCGTACAAAGCGGCTGTTTGGTTGCGAACACATTTCCGCTTCTAGATCGGTGGAGGCTACATGGCGTAATGCATGCGAGAGTACGCCAAGGTTGGTTCCTTCGTGTTTCAGGGCAAATAAGACATGGGCTAGAACGGAGTCAACTATAGGCGCAACAGCGGCCGGCACCAGCAGTTCTGCACCCACCTCGATGATCCTGGTAGTTGCTCCAACCATAGCAACTGGAGAGACCGGCAATGTCGGGAGTGATAGGGTTTGCCGAAGCCATTCATATCCAAGGCGTCTCATTTTTTTTCACGCAGTCCAGAAAATTTTCACATCGGTCATCTTAGTCGATTTTTTTTTCATTGCGAAACATTGTACTGACTAATAAATCAGGTGATTGGGAGCCTGCCAAAAAGGCATGCCATTCTTCGCAGAGCAGCGTGATCGATTTGCGTGCGGTGTGGTCGATCTCTTTTTCATCTGTGCGAGCCTGGCGGAGAATGTCTGCTGGTATATGCATGATTTGCATCGCCAATGAAATAAAAACTAACACGCAATTAGGGCGCAAACCTAGAAAGACCCCAGCCACCCTTCGGCAGCCGGGGTCTTGTTTAGCTACCGGGAAACAGGAAGGGGTTGATTGCGCTGCGCGCAAAGCCCTGTTCTTCGGTGGCGGCGTCCAGCATCAGCGTGGCCAGATCGTCGGCGACCGCTTCCAGTGCCATATCCTTGTCCAGTGCCATGACCTTGAGGTAGCTGTGGCAGTCTCCGCAGCTTTCGGCACGGATGCCGGGCGCTTGCGCTTCCAGCGACCAGTAGCCGATGTCGCGGGTCGATTCGCAGTTGCTGCATTTGACGCGCACCATATGCCACTCGCTCTCGCACAAGGTGCAGTGCAGGTAGCGCAGGCCGGCCTTGTCACCGATCTTGACGATGCTGGCGACCGGCCCCTGGCTGCACACCGGGCACTGGTGGCGGCTTTCGTCCGGCTCGGTTACGGTGCTGATTTTCAGCGCCGCAGCAAGCTGGCTGAAATACACCGACAGCGCCGCCCAGACAAACAGCGCTTCGGCCGCCGAAACGCTGTCAAAGCGGCCGGCCAAGAGTGCGCTGGCGCGAGCTTCGCGCTCGCTTCTTTCCATGCCTTGCAGCGTCATGATGGCGTCGGCCACGATGCCGGTGGTGCCGGGCAGCAGTTTGCCCAGCAGCGCATCCAGCAGGTCTTGCCATACGGCGTCACGCGGCCAGGCGGCGCTGCCTAAAGGCGGCAGGCCGTGGCGTGCGCACTCGGTAAAGTAGGCGTCGCGCGCGGGCAGAGCCAGCGGATGTTCGGCCACCAGCGCGTGCTGGGCGTGGGCGATGCGCGCGCAAAAGTTCAGGTAGTCGGCCATGGCATGGCCGGCCGCGAGCAGTTCCAGCCTGCGGGCGCGGGTGAGGTAGAGCGTTTTCGGGTCGGGCAACAAAAGCGGCGGGATCTCTCCCGCCGCTTGCGTCAGCTCGCCCTCGGGGACGATGCGGATGCTCATGGTTTCTCTGTCTGCTCCTTGGCGCGTTTGGCCATCACTTCACGATACCAGCGCGGGTGGTGCTTCTTGGCCCAGGCTTCGGTGACGACGCCTTCGACCATGGCGCGGATGGTGCCGCGTACCCAGATCGCCGCGTAGACGTGGATGATGATGCCGGCGATCAGCGCCAGTGCCGCCCAGGCGTGCACAAACAGCGCGATGCGGATCAGCTCGATCGGAAAGTATTGGGCGAAGTAGGGACGCCAGATGACGATGCCGGTGGAGATCAGGCCCAGCATACACAGGGTCATCATCCAGAACATGCCTTTCTGGCCGCCGTTGTACTTGCCGGTGTCACCGACTTCTTCACCCAGCAGCACTTCTTTCACCGACTTCATCCACTTCACGTCCTCACGGTCGATGAAGTTGTGATGCCAGTAGCGCAAAAACTGCACGAAGAAACCGACGAACATGATCACCCCGACAAAGGGGTGAACAATGCGCGCCAGTTGCGGCGTGCCGAATACGCCGGTCAGCCAGAAAAACGCCGGGTAGAAGAAGGCCAGCCCCGAGATCGCCAGTACGATAAAGCATACGGCGACGATCCAGTGGTTGACGCGCTCGGCCGCGTTATAGCGGCGGATCAGCTTTTCCTTCATGCCTTGTCCTCCTTGCTGTCCGGCTTGTCCTTGCCTGCGCTTTCCGGTTTGGCTTCGTCTTCTTCTTCGTCGGCCTTGTTCGGGCCTACACCGATGTAGTGGAAGAAGCCAAACAGCACCGATACCGCCAGGCCAATGGTCGACAGCGGCTTGAGTATGCCTTTCCACAGGCCGACCGTGGTGCTGATGGCCGGGTCTTTTTTCAGGCCGGCATACAGTTCGGGACGGTCGGCGTGGTGCAGGACATACATCACATGCGTGCCGCCCACGCCTTGCGGGTCATACAGACCCGCCTGCTCGTAGCCGCGCGTTTTCAGCTCGGCCACGCGCTCTTCCGCGTGGTGCTTCATGTCTTCCTTGCTGCCAAAGCTGATCGCGCCGGTGGGGCAGGTCTTGACGCAGGCCGGCTCCTGGCCGACTGCCACGCGGTCGGAACACAGGGTGCACTTGTACGCCTTGTTGTCACGGGCGTTGATGCGCGGCACGTTGAACGGACAGCCGGCAATGCAGTAGCCGCAGCCGATGCAGTGCTCGGACTGGAAGTCGACGATACCGTTGGCGTACTGAATGATGGCGCCGGGCGACGGGCAGGCCTTGAGGCAGCCCGGCTCGGCACAATGCATACAGCCATCCTTGCGGATCAGCCATTCGAGCTTGTTGTTTTCCTCATGCTCGGTAAAGCGCATCACCGTCCAGCTTTGTGCCGACAGGTCAGCCGGGTTGTCGTACACGCCGACGCAGTCACCGACCTCGTCACGCAGGTCGTTCCACTCGGAGCAGGCCACCTGACAGGCTTTGCAGCCGATACAGGTGGTGACGTCGATCAGCTTGGCGACCTCGGTCTGATGGGCGCGGGCGATCGGCGGCTGGGTCGGGCTCGCGGAGCGGCGCAGAATGTCTTGCGATTGCATATGCGTCTCTCCTTAGGCTTTCTCGATGTTAACGAGGAAGGATTTGAACTCCGGCGTCTGCGTATTGGCGTCGCCGACGAACGGGGTCAGCGTATTGGCGAGGAAACCCTTCTTCGCCACGCCTTCGTAACCCCAGTGGATCGGGATGCCGACGTGGTGCACATCCTGGCCATTGACCTTGAGCGTACGGATACGCTTGGTCACCACCGCGCGCGCCTTGATATAGCCGCGCTTGCTTGACACCTTGACCATGTCGCCGTGGGTAATGCCTTTCTCCTTGGCCAGACCTTCGCCGATTTCGACGAATTGTTCCGGCTGCGCAATGGCATTGAGCAGCACGTTCTTGGTCCAGTAGTGGAAGTGCTCGGTCAGGCGATAGGTCGTTGCCGCATACGGGAAGTCAGCCTTGGTGCCCAACTGTTCCGCGTCCGCCTTGAAAATGCGTGCAGCCGGGTTGGTCACCACTTTCGGGTGCAGCGGGTTGGTGCCGATCGGGCTTTCAAACGGTTCGTAATGCTCGGGGAACGGCCCTTCGGCCATCTTGTCCAGCGCAAACAAACGGCCCAGACCCTCGGCCTGCATGATGAACGGGCTCATCTTGCTGCCTGGCGGTTCGTCGGCCTTGAAGTCAGGCACGTCGATGCCGACCCACTTCTCGCCATTCCACTTGATCAGCGTACGCTTGGTATCCCATGGCGTGCCGTCCGGCTTATTGGATGCACGGTTGTACAGAATGCGGCGGTTGGCCGGCCATGCCCAAGCCCAGCCCAAGGTGTTACCCAGGCCCGACGGGTCAGCGTTATCGCGTCGTCCCATCTGGTTGCCGGCTTGTGTCCAGCTACCGGCAAAGATCCAGCAGGCGCTCTCGGTGCTGCCATCGGCTTGCAAGGCGGCAAAGCCCGGCAATTGCTCGCCTTTTTTGGCGAGGAATTCGCCCGGCTTTTTCGGGTCGGGTATATCGGCCAGCGCCTTGCCGTTCAACTCCTTGGCCAGTTCTTCGGCTTTCGGGTCATGGCTATTGCGGTAGGCCCACGACAGCTTCTGGATAGGCTCGGCGTAGGCGCCGCCTTCTTTGGCGTACAGTGCGCGCACATGGGTGAAGATGCCGGCGATAATTTCGACGTCGGTCAGCGCTTCGCCCGGTGCATCGGCACCTTTCCAGTGCCACTGCAACCAGCGCCCGGAGTTGACGATGGCGCCTTCTTCTTCGGCAAAGCAGGTGGTCGGCAGGCGGAACACTTCGGTCTGGATACTGGCCGTGTCGACGTCGTTCTGCTCGCCGTGGTTCTTCCAGAAGGTCGAGGTGTCGGTCACCAGCGGGTCCATCACCACCAGGAACTTAAGCTTGGAGAGCGAGGCGACCACCTTGTTCTTGTTCGGGAACGAGGCGACCGGGTTGAAGCCCTGGCAGAAGTAACCGTTGACCTTGCCCTGATGCATCATGTCGAAGTAGCGCAATACATCGTAGCCCTGATCCCACTTGGGCAGCCAGTCGAAGCCCCAGTTGTTTTCTGCGGTGGCGTTGGCACCCCAGAACGACTTCATCAGCGACACATGGAACTTGGGCGTGTGCTGCCAGTAGTTCATCTGGCCATCGGCCAGCGCCTTGGGGGTGGTCGCTTCTAGGAAGGCTTCGAGCGTGGTTTCTTTTTCGGACGGCAGGCGCAGATAGCCGGGCAGGCTCTGCGACAACAGGCCGACATCGGTCAGACCCTGAATGTTGGAGTGACCGCGTAGCGCATTCACCCCGCCACCGGCCATGCCCATATTGCCCAGCAGCAGCTGGATCATGGCCATGGTGCGGATGTTCTGTGCGCCGATCGAATGCTGGGTCCAGCCAAGGGCGTACAGGAACGAGGTGGTCTTGTCATGCGCGCCGGTGGTGGCGATGTATTCGCACACTTTGAGGAAGGCATCTTTGGGCGTGCCGCAGATGTTTTCCACTACCTCGGGCGTATAGCGTGCGACATGCTCGCGCATCAGGTTGAGCACGCAGCGCGGGTCGGAGAGCGTGTCGTCACGCTTGGCAAAGCCTTGCTCGTCCAGCTGGTAGCTCCAGCTGGCCTTGTCGTACTTCTTGGTCGTCGCATCCCAGCCGGAGAACAGGCCTTCGTCAAAGGCGAAGTCCGGATTCACCAATAGCGCGGCATTGGTATAGGCGAGGGTGTATTCCTTGTTGTACGCACCTTTTTCCAGCAGGTAACGGATTACGCCGGACAAAAAGGCGATATCGGTACCGGTACGGATAGGGGCGTAGTAATCCGCCACCGACGCCGTGCGCGTAAAGCGCGGGTCGATTACGAGGATTTTCGCTTTATTGCGGGTTTTGGCTTCCAGCGCCCAGCGGAAACCTACCGGGTGTGCTTCGGCAGCATTGCCGCCCATCACCACGATAAGATCTGCGTTCTTGATGTCGACCCAATGATTGGTCATCGCACCACGGCCAAATGAAGGGGCAAGACTTGCCACCGTCGGACCGTGTCAAACGCGCGCCTGGTTGTCGACTGCCAGCATGCCCAGCGAGCGCACAAACTTCTGTGTCAGCCAGCCGGTTTCATTGCTTGAGGCCGAGGCGGCAAGAAAGCCCGTGCTCAGCCAGCGGTTGACCGTCACGCCATCAGCGTTTTTCTCGACGAAGTTGGCGTCGCGATCGGTCTTGATATGGCGGGCGATGCGGCTATACGCCTCATCCCACGAAATGCGCTTGAATTCGTTGCTGCCCGCTTCGCGTACTTCCGGGTACTTGAGGCGGTTCGGGCTGTGTACGAAATCGAGCAGGCCGGCACCCTTGGGGCACAGTGCGCCGCGGTTAACCGGATGGTCGGCATCCCCTTCGATATGGATGATGTCGGATTTTGCATTCTTGGCGCCGTCGCCAAGGCTATACATCAGGATGCCGCATCCTACTGAGCAGTAAGGGCAGGTGTTCCGCGTTTCGCTGGCGCGCAGAAGCTTGTAGCTTCTGACGTCGGCCATGGCCACGCCCGGCGTAAAGCCGAGGGCCGCGATCGTGGTGCCTGCCATGCTGCCGCCGCACAGTTTAAAAAACTGTCGTCTGCTGACTTGCATGGTTTGACTCCAGGGTAGAGAAATTGAAGCTTGTTGATGTTTTTATTAGATAATTGTCGGTCTTTATAAACACTATGCGTGTGCGGTTATTATGACATTCATTGAACGTCCGCTCAAACCCCTTAACGACGAGGTGCTGGCGCTTAGTCACACATCCAGTACGGTCTGTTTGCAGGCTTTGCCTGCATGGGATGCGCGCGAAGACGATCTGGCGTGTGAAGTGCCGGTGGCGCTGGTGTACAACGGCATCTCGCATGCAGTGATGATGGCGACGCCGGAATACCTGGAGGATTTTGCGCTGGGCTTCAGCCTGGCCGAGGGCATCGCGACTACGCCGGCCGAGCTTTACGATATCGAGGTCAGGCAAGCTTGCCGCGGTTTTGAAGTCCATATCGAACTGGCCAGTGCCCGCTTTAGCGCACTCAAGGCCCGGCGCCGCCAGATGGCGGGGCGCACCGGTTGCGGCCTGTGCGGGGTGGATGAGCTGGACGCCGTTTTTATTCAGCAAGCGGTATTGCCGTTTAGCCAGACGCTGGCCGTGTCGGCGCTGGACGCCGCCGTATCTGCCTTGCGCGGCGAACAGAAGCTGGGGCTGCTGACCGGCGCCACGCACGCCGCCGCCTGGCTGGATACGGATGGCGTTTTGCAAGCGGTACGCGAGGATGTCGGCCGGCATGTGGCGCTGGACAAACTGCTGGGCTGGCGGGCGCGCAGTGCGGTGACGGCGGGGGCGGCGCTGGTGACCAGCCGTGCCAGTTATGAAATGGTCGAGAAGGCGGTCAGTAGCCGGGTGGAGATTTTACTGGCCATGTCGGCCCCTACCGAACTGGCGGTCAATATGGCCCAGGCCTATGGTTTGACCCTGATTGGCTTTGCCCGTCCCGGGCGCGCTAATATTTACAGTCACGGCTGCCGAATACAGCCTTAGTCGCCCGCTACAGTATTGCACTGCGCAATTTTTCTGTATTTACCATGCATTTGGTATTGCATTTGCGTGTGATCTATGGACAGAATCAAGGCTCGATATTCAACCCCAAGATCAATTCAGCATGGCTCTCATCGTACAAAAGTATGGCGGCACTTCGGTGGGCTCGACCGAGCGTATCAAGAATGTTGCCAGGCGTATCGCCAAGTGGAAGGCCCAGGGGCATAGTCTGGTTGTTGTTTTGTCCGCCATGAGCGGCGAAACCAACCGGCTGATTGCCTTGGCCAAGGAAATTCAGGAAACGCCCAACCCGCGTGAACTCGATGTGATCGTGTCCACCGGTGAGCAGGTCACCATCGGCTTGCTGGCCATGGCCTTGCAGGAAATCGGGCTGGAAGCCAAGAGCTATTGCGGTTGGCAGGTCAAACTCACGACTGACAGCGCACATGGCAAAGCACGCATTTCGTCTATCGACGATGAAGCCATGCGCGCCGATCTAGATGCCGGTCGTGTGGTCATCGTCGCCGGCTTCCAGGGGGTGGACGAAAACGGCGCGATTACGACGCTGGGGCGCGGTGGCTCGGACACGTCGGCCGTGGCGCTGGCGGCGGCACTCAAGGCCGACGAGTGCCAGATCTATACCGATGTGGACGGGGTGTACACCACCGACCCGCGGGTCGAGCCGGAAGCGCGTCGCCTGAAGACCATTACCTTCGAAGAAATGATCGAGCTGGCCAGTCTGGGCTCCAAGGTATTGCAGATCCGTTCGGTGGAATTCGCCGGCAAGTACAAGGTAAGGCTGCGCGTGCTCTCCAGTTTCGAGGAAGAGGGCGAGGGTACGCTGATTACGTTTGAGGAAGATGAAAGCATGGAACAGGCCGTTGTAGCGGGTATCGCATTTGATCGCAATGAAGCGCGTATCAACGTTAAGGGTGTGCCGGATCGTCCGGGTATCGCCTACCAGATTCTGGGGCCGGTGGCGGACGCCAATATCGAAGTGGACATGATCATCCAGAATGTGGGCGACCATGGCGCAACCGACTTCTCGTTTACCGTGCCGCGTGGCGAGTACAACAAGGCGCTGTCCATCCTGCGCGATGTGCAGACCCATATCGGCGCGGCTCGCGTCGAGGGTGACGACAAGGTCGCAAAGATCTCCATCGTTGGCGTCGGCATGCGTTCGCATTGCGGTATTGCCTCGACCATGTTCCGCACGCTGGCGGAAGAGGGGATCAATATCCAGCTGATCTCGACTTCCGAAATCAAGGTGTCGGTTCTGGTTGATGAAAAGTACCTAGAACTGGCTGTTCGTGTATTACATAAGGCTTTTGGCCTCAATCAGAAAATTTCTGCTTGATAACGCTTGACAGCAAAGCGGTCGTTCATTAATATGGCGACTCGCTTGACGGAGAAATGGCCGAGTGGTCGAAGGCACACCCCTGCTAAGGGTGCATACGGGCAAAACCTGTATCGAGGGTTCGAATCCCTCTTTCTCCGCCAGCTACTGCACCCGTAGCTCAGTTGGATAGAGTATTTGGCTACGAACCAAAGGGTCGGGCGTTCGAATCGCTCCGGGTGCACCAAAGTCCCTATAGTTTAGCGGTTAGAACACTGCCCTTTCACGGCGGCGGCCGGGGTTCGATTCCCCGTGGGGACGCCAGAATAAACAAAAAAGCTGCTTTCCATCCGAAAGCAGCTTTTTTGTCGTCTGCAGCTTCGCTTTCATGATCAGGCTGTGCGTTGCCGGCTTGCTATCCGGCAGCCATACCGCTATGGCCTCTTGTTGCCGCCGCTCACCCTTTTTCAATTTAATTTTCAATTCACCCTTCTGGCCACAAAGTATCTAGTGATTACCGGGTTTTTCTTATTTTGTTTTCCGTTATGGTATTTGAGCACCGTGCGTCTAAGCTTGTCTGATAAGACACCGGATCTAGGGACAGGGGTATGACGTATAGCATTCATCTTTCCGGCGTACAGGAAGTGACACCATGGCTGGAGTTTGGCCGGGTGGCGCTGGTGTGCGAAGGGGGCGGGCAGCGCGGTATCTTTACCGCCGGCGTGCTGGATGCTTTTCTGGCCGAAGGCTTTTTTCCCTTTCACCTGATGATAGGCACTTCGGCCGGCGCTCAGAATCTGTCGGCCTATGCCAGTGGCCAGTTGGGCTATTCACGCCATGTGATCAGCCGTTACAGTACACGCAAAGAGTTCTACAACCCGCTGCGCTTTATGCGTGGTGGCCATCTGATCGATCTGGATTGGTTTATGGATGTGACGATGCGCGAGTGTCCGCTGGATATGGCGCGGGCAGCGCTGCGTCTGGCTGGTCGCGAATTCTATATGTGTGCCAGCCGCAGCGACACGCTGGACACCGCATACCTGCAGTTTGCACATCATGGCTGGCTGGCTTCGCTTAAGGCATCCAGTGCCATTCCTGTCTTGTACCGTGGTGGGGTGAATCTGGGCGGGGTGTGTTATTGGGACGGCGGGGTGAGCGATGCGTTACCAGTCAAGGCCGCGCATGATCTGGGCTGTGATTTGATTGTGGTGGTGCGTACCTTGCCGGCGGGTCATGTCGAGTCTCCTCCACGACCGATAGTGCATTTGCCGCAAGGTAGTCGCCTGCGGGCTGCCGCCGAGGTGGTTAACCGGCACAAGGTGGCCTATCGCGAGGCGCAGGCCTTTATCGATTCGCCGCCCAAGGGCGTGAAAGTGCTGGAGCTTGCGCCTGCGCAGGCGCTGAAGAGCCGTGCGCTGGGTAGCTCGGCGGCCGCTCTGGAGCAGGATTACGCTAACGGGCATGTATGTGGCCGCCAGTTCATGGCGCGTTTTGCCTGGCGCTTGCGTCCGCGTGCCGGAAGTGGTTTGCTGATCAGCGCCTAGCCTAGCAACAAGGCGCTGGCAAAAATCAGCAGCATGGCCAGTGCACAGCCTACTTTCGCTACCGTACCCAGCAACAGGCCAATAAAGGTCGCCACGCTTGCCTTGCCGGCCTGCAGCATATCGCGTCTGGCTAAGTACTCCCCGATGGCCGCGCCCAGCAAGGGGCCGATAATCAGTCCGGCAATTCCGAGCAATAGTCCGAATACGCTGCCCCAGAATGCACCCCAGAGCGCCTGACGGCTGGCACCACCGGCTTTGGCCCCCAGCACGCCGGCAATAAAGTCAGCAAACATGCCAAGCAGTGTCAGCATGCCTAGCAGACCCAGGCTAAAGGCACCGATATGCTGGAAGTCGCTAAGCCAGGCCGTCAGCAGCATGCCGGCAAACATCAGCGGCAGGCCGGGCAGTGCCGGCAGAATGACGCCGGCCAAGCCAATCAGGATCAGCAGGCCGGCAGCCAGATGGCCGAGAAGGATCGTGTCCAAGTTTGGTATCCGGGTGGTCAGATTTGTCGGGTGTAATCGGCAAGCAAGGTCTGTTGCACGCTATGGACCTTGCCGCGTGCTGTTTTTTTGCGGTAGCTGCCATCGGCCTGCATTTCCCAGGCATTGAAATTGTCGACAAGATTCATGCGCAAGGCCTCTTTGATCACGCGACGCTTCAGCGCAGGGTCGAGAATGGGCACGCAGGACTCGATGCGGCGGAAGAAATTGCGTCCCATCCAGTCGGCGCTGGCGATATAGAGGTTTTCTGCCTTGTCGTTGTAAAAGTAGAACACGCGCGGGTGCTCGAGGAAGCGCCCGACAATGGAGCGCACGCTGATATTGTCCGACAGGCCGGGCACGCCGGGGCGCAGCGCGCATACGCCGCGGATGATGAGCTGAATCTTGACGCCGGCCTGGCTGGCGCGATACAGCGCATGAATGACCTGCGGCTCCAGTAGTGCATTCATCTTGGCGATGATGCGCGCCGGCCGTCCGGCTTTGGCGTGCTCGGTTTCGGTGGCAATGGCCTGCATGACCATGCTGTGCAGGGTAAACGGGCTTTGCAGCAAGAGTTTGAGCTTGCTGGCGCGGCCAAGACCGGTGAGCTGGACGAAAATATCGTTGACGTCGCTGGCGACGTCTTCGTTGCAGGTCATCAGGCCGAAGTCGGTATACATGCGTGCAGTACGCGGGTGGTAGTTGCCGGTGCCCAGATGGACGTAGCGCTTGAGCGCGCCGTCCTCGCGTCTGACCACCATCAGCATCTTGGCGTGCACCTTGTAGCCGAATACGCCATACACCACGTGGGCGCCGGCATCTTCCAGCCGGCTTGCCCAGCCAATATTGGCTTCTTCATCAAAACGTGCCATCAGCTCGACCACAACCGTCACCTGTTTGCCGCTGCGTGCGGCAGCAATCAGCGAGTCCATCAGCACAGAGTCAGTGCCGGTGCGGTAGACCGTCATCTTGATGGCGACTACCTGCGGGTCGAAGGCGGCCAGATTGAGCATGTCGATGACAGGCTGGAAGCTCTGGTAGGGGTGATGCAGCAGGATGTCTTGCTTGCTGATCGCCTCGAACAGATTGGCTTTTTGCTGCAGTACAGGCGGCAGGCTAGGCAGGAAGGGGGTGAACTTCAAGTCGGGCCGGTCTACGAGGTCGGGCACCTGCATCAGGCGTACCAGATTGACCGGGCCATTAACGCGGTAGACATCTTCACGCTGCAAATTGAACTGGGTCAGCAGGAAGTCTTCCATATGCCGCGGGCAGGTGTCGGCAATCTCGAGGCGGACCGCCTGGCCGAACTGGCGATGGCGCAGTTCGCCTTGCAAGGCGGTACGCAGATTTTTCAGATCCTCTTCTTCCACCGTCAATTCGCTGTTGCGGGTCACGCGGAACTGGTAGCAGCCCTTAACCGTCATGCCCAGAAACAGCTCGTGCACATGTGCGTGCAGGATGGAGGACAGGAACACGAAGCTGTGCCGATTGCCATCACAGACCTCGGGCGGCAGCTGGATGACGCGCGGCAGGATGCGCGGCGCCTGCACAATGGCGATGCCGGAGGCGCGGCCAAAGGCATCGCGTCCCTCCAGTTCGACGGCAAAATTCAGGCTCTTATTGAGCACTTTGGGGAAGGGGTGAGCCGGGTCCAGACCGATAGGCGTCAGGATAGGCATGAGCTCGCGGAAAAAGAACGCTTTAACCCATTCCTGTTGCGCCAAGCTCCATTCGCGCCGGCGCAGGAACACAATGCCTTCTTCCCTCAGCGCAGGCAGCATGGTGTCGGTCAGTAGCGCGTATTGTTGGGCGACCAGGTCATGGGCGGCGGTGGTGACGTTGCCTAGCGTGCTGCCGGGTGTGTTGCCGTCGGCCAAAATGCGCCCCGGATTGTGCTGCGCATTATCCTTGAGCCAGGCCACGCGTACTTCAAAAAACTCGTCCAGATTGGATGACACAATGCACAGGAATTTCAGTCGCTCCAGCAGGGGCAGGCTACTGTCTTCGCCTTGCGCCATCACCCGGCGGTTGAATTCGATCAGGCCCATCTCGCGATTGAGTAGCAATTCTTGTGCTTGAGTCATTTGATTTTCTTTTGGGTGCGGTGCGCCCTTGCAGGCAAGGGCCGAATTGCCCGCCATAAGCCAAGGCTGTGGCGGGCTATCTATTGCCAAACTGGCAGCAGACTCAGACTTGCGGTGTGTAGCCTGCTGGTGCTTCGGCGCCCTGGCCGAAGAAGTAGGCATCCAGCTGCTGCATCAGATACTGGCGGGCGCGCGCATCCGCCAGACTTAAGCGGTTTTCATTGATCAGCATGGTTTGGTGGCGTATCCAGCCCTGCCAGGCTTCTTTGGATACGTTTTCATACAGGCGCTTGCCTATTTCACCCGGTAGCGGTGCGAAGTCCATGCCTTCCGCTTCGCGGCCGAGTTTGATGCAGTTGACCATTCTAGCCATTGAATTTCCTTGAGTGTTGCAGTGAAGTCGACGCCGCTATTGTGTCACAGCCATGTGCCGGCTTCCAAGCCTGATGCAAGCAGGGTTTTATAATGTTTTGATGAAGACCTTGGAGCGGCGCTCCCCGTTGTAGTGCTGGCGTTTTTCTATCGGCAGCGCCTGCGGGTCGGACTCGATAAAACCGCGCTCGACAAACCAGTGGGCCGTCCGTGTGGTCAGTACGAACAATGACTGGATGCCGTCTTTTTTGGCCTGGGTTTCCAGCGCTTGCAGCAGCATCTCGCCATAGCCGGCGGTGCGTTGCTCGGGCGCGACAACCAGACAGGCCAGCTCGGCCATGCCGGTGCCGGCAAACGGGTACAGTGCCACGCAACCGAAGACCTTGCTGTCGTGCTCCAGCAGGGTGAAACGCTGGATATCCATTTCCAGGTGCTCGCGGCTGCGCCTGACCAGTACGCCCTGTTCTTCCAGTGGCTGGATCAGCGCCAGCAGGCTGCCGATGTCGTCAATGCTGGCCTGGCGCAGCTGCACCAGGCTCTGGCGCACGATCATGGTGCCGCTACCGAAGTGGGTAAACAATTCGACCAGCAAGGCGCCGTCTTCGCTGCCGCTGACGAGGTGGCTGCGGCTGATGCCCTGCTCGGTGGCGCGGATGGCCCACGGCAGACAAACACTGACTTCCGCGCTGCCTTGCCCTGCATCCAGCAGGGCTTTGGCTTCGGTAATGGTGATTGATGGATGGAGCTGGCCGGTCTTGTCTACCAGACCGCCATCTTCAACCAGAAAGATCAGTTTTTCCGCCTTAAGCGCAAGTGCGCTCTGATAGGCGATTTCTTCCATGGTCAGGTTGAAGGCTTCCCCGGTGGGCGAATAACCGATGGGGGAGAGCAGCACCAGTTCGCCTGCCGCAAGGCGCGCGCTAAGCGAGGTGCTGTCTACACGCCGGACTTGTCCTGCGTACTGCATGTCTACCCCGTCGAGCACGCCTAAGGGTTGGGCGGTGACATAGTTGCCGCCGGCGACACGCAGGTGGGCGCCATGCATGGGCGAGTTGGGCATGCCCATGGTGAGTTGGGCTTCTATATTGTGGCGGGCCTCGCCTATTGCCGCCTTCACCGCGGTCATGGTGTGGCTGTCGGTAACGCGGCGTGCGCCGTGAAAGCGGCGCGTAATGCCGCGCAAAGCCAGTTGGGCATCAATCTGTGGGCGTGCACCGTGTACCAGCACAATGCGTACTCCGAGACTGACCAGCAGGTTGAGATCCTGGGCCAGACGGGAAAAATGGTTGGCAGCCAGGCATTCGCCGCTGACGGCGATGACAAAGACTTTGCCGCGATAGGCGTGGATATAGGGCGCGGCTTCACGAAAGGCGAGCACGAACTCGGGCTTCAGCATGCGGGGAATTCCGTCACAGAACGCGTAAACCCCTTAGGGTAGCAGGAATGCCTTTGTAATGGCAGGTGTCAGCGCTCGTGACGCAATTCTTCCGGCGTATCGTCGTAATCGCCATGCAGGTGATGTTGGTACAGCCGGCTGAAGGCCTGCACGCCCTTGGTGTCGGGCGCCGGTATCGAAAGGTTGGAGAGCTGCACTTCTTCGCTGAAAACCAGCAGCTTCAGATGCCAGTGTTGTAGCGTATTGTCGTCCAGCAGAATCTGGCAGTCCTGAAGTTGCTGCAGGATATGCTGCAAAGTGTGTGTCAGCAGACTGTAACTGACGACCAGACGGTGCATGGGCGGAAGTGGCAGGCTACGAATGCCAATGTCCGCCAGACAGGCGACGGCCTGTTTGGTGGCCGCCGCATCCTGTAGTTGCAGCGTTCTGCATTTATAAAGTTCGCGTTCACGCATCGCCCCACCTCCGGGGCGATGGTGCGCCCCCTTATTTTTGCGCCTGCTTCTGCATCAATATCTGCTGAACTTTGAGAATGTTCAAGGCTTGCGATAGCTGGAAGTCTGCTGCGGCCTTGCCATCCTTTCCGTCTTTGCCTTGTGGCTTGGCTTCGCTCGGGGTGTCCGGCTTGGTTTTGTCTGCCGGCTTTTCCTGCGGCTTGTCCTTGCCGTTCTTCTGATCCGGGTTTTCCAGATGGCGCTCTAAATCCGCTTCGCGGATGCGGAAGGATGCGGCGGCGCCATTGACGGTCGACTCTTCCACCTCCACGTCCGGCGTGATGCCTTTAGCCTGAATCGAGCGACCATTCGGTGTGAAGTAGCGGGCCGTGGTGAGCTTGATGCCGCCCTCGCTGCCTAGTGGCAGAACGGATTGCACCGAGCCTTTGCCGAAAGTCTGGGTGCCAACGATGATGGCGCGTTTGTGATCCTGCAGGGCACCGGCTACGATTTCGGAGGCCGAAGCACTGCCGCCATTGACCAGTACCACCAGCGGTACTTTCTTGACTTCGGCCGGCAGGCCGGCCAGATAGTCGCGATCGCCACGCGCCAGATAGTTTTCCGGGGTGGCGGACAGGCGCATTTTTGCGTCTTCGCTACGGCCTTCGGTATACACCACTAGCGTGTTTTTCGGCAGGAAGGCGGCCGATACACCGACCGCACCATTGAGCAGGCCACCCGGGTCATCGCGCAGATCCAGCACCACGCCCTTCAGCGGGGTCTTGTTTTCCTTGTACAGCTGGGTCAGGGCTTGTGCCAGGTTTTCTGCCGAGTGCTCCTGGAACTGGGCTACGCGGACATAGCCGTAGTCCGGCTCCAGCAGGCGAGATTTGACGCTCTTGGTCTTGATGATGGCGCGGGTCAGCGTCAGTACGACAGGCTTGCCTTCATTTTTGCGTGCAATGGTCAGCGTGACTTTGCTGCCGGGTTTGCCGCGCATTTTTTTGACCGCATCGGTGAGTGACAGGCCGCGCACCGGTGTGTCGTCGATCTTGACGATCAGGTCGCCACTCTTGACGCCGGCTTGTTGTGCCGGGGTGTCTTCGATCGGGGCAATAACCTTGACTAGCCCGTCTTCTGCGCCGATTTCTATGCCCAGTCCACCGAATTCACCCTGCGTGCCTTCGCGCAGTTCCTTGAATTCATCGGCGTTCATATAGTCGGAGTGCGGATCAAGGCCGGTGAGCATGCCGCGGATAGCGTCATTGATCAGTTTTTTGTCTTCGACCGGCTCGACATAGTCCTGTTTGATGCGGCCGAATACTTCGGCGAAGGTTCTGAGCTCGTTCAGTGGCAGCGGCGAGCCGATATCCTTGTCGGCGCTGGCCGTCAGGCTGACGGTCAAGAGGGCGCCAGCCAGTGCACTGGCGCCGATCAGGGCAATTTTGCGGAAAGGTGGGGTCATCATAATGGGTATCTTTGCTAGCGCATCCAGGATTGGGGATTGATGGGTCGCCCCATATAACGCAGTTCAAAATAAAGGCCGCTTTCGCCACTGTCTAGCGTGCCGGTGTTACCAAGTGTGTCGCCACCCTTGACGGCTTGCCCGCTGCCGCGGCTAATGCCACCCAGTCCGGTGTAAACCGTCATGTAATTGCCGCCATGGTCGACGATGACCGCATTGCCAAAGCCGCGCAGCGCATCGGCGTAGACCACCGTGCCATCGGCAACGGCACGTACCGCCTGGCCGGGGCTGGTGCGGATAAACAGGCCCTTCCAGCTGCTGCCCTCGGGACGGCGGCTACCGTAACGCCCGGCGATATTGCCGGAAACCGGCAATTGCATCCGGCCTTGCAGGCTGCGGAAGGCTTTGCCACTGCTGCTGGCATCCGCTACCGCTTCGACGGCTTCTTCTTTTATCGGGCGCGTCGCTTCGGCCGGCAGCGTTTTACCTTGCAACTTGGCGTCCGCTGCCAGTTTGCGGCGGCGCTCGTTTTCCTGCTTGCGGGCGAGTGCCCGTGCTTTTCTTTCTTCTGCCTTTTTGCGGGCAGCAGCCTGACGCTGTGCCGCGATCTGGCGGTTAATCTGGGCAATCAGGCTGGACAGGCGTTTTTCATCCTGTTGCAGCTTGCTCAGCGTACCTTGCTTATTGCGGATTTCGCTGGCCAGTGCACTGGCTTGTTGTTCCTGTGTGGCTTTTTCCCGTGCCAATTTGTCCTGCTGGCTTTCCTGACGGTGGCTTTGTGCCCCCAGCTTTTCCAGTTCCAGCGTGACTTGCGCGGCGAGCGCCTGCAGTTCGCTTTCCTGTGCGCTCAGGTTTTGTATCAGGCCTTGTTGCGCTTGTGCGATATAGCGGTAGTACGTCAGGTCGCGGCTGCTCTGGTTGGGGTCGGCCTGATTCAGCATCAGCCGCATCGCGTCATGCGAGCCGCCACGGTGCTGGCGTTGCAAGATGGCGGCAATGCGGCTTTTCAGATCCAGTGCACTGTCGTGTGTCTCTTGCAGCTGGCTTTGCAGTTCCGCCAGTTTCCGACTGGACATTTGCTGTTTGCTGTCCAGCTGGTTAAGCGCCTGGCGTGTGGCTTGCAGTGCCTGTTCGGACTCGCGTATCGCGCTTTGTGCCTCCTTGCGGATGGCTTCTTTTTGCGCAATATCCTTTTTCAGGGTGCTGATTTCTTTGCGCACAGACGACAAATCCTGCTGGTGCGGTGCAACAGCAGGAGGCTTGTCCGGCGCAGCCTGTGCCGCGCCGGAAAGTAACAACAGTAATACCCAGATTTTCACTTGAATTCGATCAATGATTGGCCGGTCATCTCGGCAGGTTGGCCCAGCCCCATCATGGCCAGCAGCGAGGGCGCAATGTCGCGCAGCGAGCCGCCTGTGCGAATTTCGGCCTTACGCCCGATGTAGATGAAGGGGACGCGGTTCAGCGTGTGCTGGGTGTGCGGCTGGTCATGCGAGGCATCATGCATCTGTTCACAATTGCCGTGGTCAGCGGTGATCAGCACTTCGCCGCCAGCCGCCAGCATGGCATCTACGCACAAGCCTACGCAACTATCCAGTGCTTCGACGGCCTTAACGGCGGCATCGAAATTACCGCTATGTCCGACCATGTCGCCATTGGCAAAGTTGCAGATGATGGCATTGAAGCGGCCCGAGGCAATGGCCTCAACGATTTGGCGACTTACTTCGGGGGCATTCATCTCAGGCTGCAAGTCGTAAGTTGCAACCTTGGGTGAGGGCACCAGAATACGTTCTTCCCCGGGGTAAACCGCTTCTTCGCCGCCATTGAAAAAGTAGGTTACGTGCGGATATTTTTCGGTTTCGGCAATGCGTAGCTGGGTTAAGCCCAAACTGGACAGGTATTCGCCAAAACCGTTGCGCAAGGTTTGCGGTGCGTACAGTACCGGGTTGGGATAGGCCTCGCCATAGCTGGTCAGCGTGGCGAAATACGCGAGTTTGGGCTGGCGGGCGACAAAGCCGTCAAATGCAGGATCGGTCAGTGCGCTGCTGAATTGGCGGGCGCGGTCGGCGCGGAAATTCATAAACAGCACAACGTCGCCATCGGCGATGGGTTGCGCTTCGCCAATCACGGTCGCGCCGACAAACTCGTCGTTCTCGCCGCGTGCATAGGCGTTGGCCAGCGCAGTGAAGCCATCCGCTGCCTGATGTTCTGCCTCGCCATCCACGATCAGGCGGTAAGCCGGTTCGACCCGCTCCCAGCGTTTGTCGCGGTCCATGCCCCAGTAACGTCCGCAAACGGTAGCGAGTTTTGTGTGCGGGCACTCGGTCAGAACATGGTGCAAACGCTGCAGATAAGTTTCGGCACTGCGTGGAGGTGTATCGCGCCCATCAAGGAAGGCATGTAATAAAATTTTCTTGATGCCGGCGGATTCTGCCGCCCGAATCACAGCATGAATCTGCGCCTCATGGCTGTGGACGCCACCATCCGACAATAAGCCCAGAATATGCAGAGTGTGGTTTTTGCTTTTGTCGAAGGCCGTTTTAAGCGTTGTATTGCTGGCAAAAAGCCCATTTTCTATATCACTGTCTATGCGGCTGATATCCTGCTGCACAATGCGTCCCGCACCGATATTCAGGTGTCCGACTTCCGAATTGCCGAACTGCCCGCCGGGCAGGCCGACATAACCTTCGGAAGCTTCAATAGCGCCGCTGGCGTAAAGGGTACGCAGGCGATCAAGGTTTGGCGTGCGTGCATTCAGGATGGCATTGTTGTCGCTTTCGGCGCGTTCACCGAAGCCATCAAGGATAAGCAGGAGTACAGGAGTCAGTGCGTGCATTTTGTTATATACGTTCAGAATATTAGGGCTTCTTGATGCTGAAGGCAGTTGTAGGTATTATTGTAATCGTAAAACCACGCTAATTATAAAAATACCTACTCAGGAGTAGTGCCTTGTTGTTTAATGACGATCAGATTGAGCAGACGTCCCGTGCGATGAAGGCTATGTCGCATCCTTTGCGACTGAAAATTATCTCTGTTCTCGAGGATCAGGAGGTAAGTGTCCAGGATATCGTGGAAAAAGTCGGGACCTCGCAGAGCAATATTTCCCAGCATTTGGCCATCATGCGCGATAAAGGCGTGTTGCGCACGCGCAAGGATGCCAACCGTGTGTACTACCGGGTTGGGGACATCCGCACGCTGGAGGTGCTCAAAATGATGCGTGAAGTTTTTTGCGGCTTTGGTGATTGAGCCCCGCGCTGCTATTTGCTCGTGCCGTGCTTGCCGATGGCAATGTATTTTGCCATCGCTATCGTTTTATCCGATATCTCTGCCTTGCCAGAGTCGTCTGCGCTTGAGTGCACCCCTGAACGGCCTGCCTTGTGGGCCGTTGTTATTTAAACCTTCAATTTTTTCCTGATATAGAGCGTCTTGCGCACTCTTGCCACGAGCTCTCCTTTTTCATCGCATACATCGACACTTAGCTCGGGCAAGTGCTTTTCTCCGCTTTGGGTATGCTTGCGTATGTTCTCCAGCATGGCCGTATCGATGGAAAACACCGCCTTGACGACCCCTTTTCCTGGCTTGATGTAATCAATATTGCCTGCCTTGTCCCAAACGATATAGTCTTTTCCCAGTGTGTTGATCAGCATCAGCATGAAGAAAGGATCGGTCATGGCGTACAGGCTGCCGCCAAAGTGTACGCCAACATAATTGCGGTTGGTCATCCCCAGTCTCATGCGTACTTCGATGTGCTGCCAGTCGTGGGCGATGGCTTTGACGCGTATGCCCGCTCCCAAAAACGGGGGCCAAAGGTTGATGAGTGCTTTGATAAAAGACGGGCGTATCTTCATGGATGTAAACGGTTGTTTTAAAATGTGGCATGCTCGCGGCATGGCGCACTCTTGTCAATGGTATCCATAGCTGGCGATCAGAATGGCAACTGGGTCTGAGTGCCATGTGGCAGGCTGATCTCGGCATTAACCTTGCCTTCTGCCAGTTGCAATACAACGAGCTCCCTATTGCTTAACTCTGCGGGCGACTTGATCGCCTTGCCTTGTGCATTTTGTACGATGGCATAGCCGCGGGCCAATACCGCTTCCGGGTTCATGGCCGAGAGTGCCGTTTCCAGTCGCAACAAGCTCATGCTGCGCGAGGTCTGCATGTGCTCACTGGCGCGAGCCAGTCTGAGCGCCAGTTGCTGTAGTGTGCGCGCTGCTTGAGCGGGAGCCGGGCGTAACCGTCCCAGCCGTGCGTTGGCGTTTGCCAGTTGTTTGCCGTCTTGTCTGAGCTGGTTTTTGATGAGCGCCTCAAGGCGGATGCGGGCGCGTGCCAGTTCCTGTTGTTGCCGTGCCAGTCGTTCACCTGGGTGGGAGAGCCGGTTGGCAAGGTAATCGAGGCGCTGTCCTTTATCTATGATCAGGCGGGCCAGTGCCCGCTCCAGTCCGCGTTTTCCCCGTTCCAGTTGCTGCAGCATGACGTCACGGCTAGGCGATACCAGCTCGGCAGCTGCCGTCGGGGTCGGGGCACGGCGATCGGCAACAAAGTCGCAGATAGTGAAGTCGGTTTCATGGCCGACACCGCTGACCACGGGAACCGGACAGGCGGCAATTGCACGCGCAACCAGTTCCTCATTGAACGACCATAAATCCTCTATGCTGCCGCCGCCGCGGCAGACGATCAATACATCGACTTCATGCCGCTTGCTGGCGTTGCGAATGGCGTGGGCAATCTGCTGTGCCGCATCATTGCCCTGTACCGGGGATGGATAGAGGATGACGGGAATATTCGGCATGCGCCGCGCCAGCGTCGTCACTACATCGCGCAGAGCCGCAGCAGCGGGAGAGGTTACGATGCCGATGGCGCGCGGGTGAGGGGGAAGGGGGCGTTTGCGTGCCTCGGCAAACAGCCCCTCTGCTGCAAGGCGCTTTTTCAGCTTTTCATAAGCTTCGTACAGGCGCCCGAGTCCTGCCTCGCGCATGTTTTCCACCGCGATCTGATAGTCACCACGTGCCTCGTATAAAGTGACCGCGCCGAGTAGTTCGACCTGCATGCCCTCGCGTGGAATAAACTCGAGCTGCCTGACCTTCTGGCGAAACATGACGCAGCGAACTTGGGCGCCAGCATCCTTAAGTGAGAAGTAAGCATGCCCTGACGCAGCCAGGGTGAGGTTGGATATTTCGCCGCTGACCCATAGTGAAGGAATGCCGTTTTCCAGCAGGTTGCGCGCCATGCGGTTGAGGGCGGTCACACTAATGACATCTTGGGTTTGAGTCGTAAAAAGCATGCTTGGTCAAATCATCCACGGATAGGTGTAATAGATATCTATGCTCTAACGGCACCAGTTTTGTGTTTTTTGGCATTAATAATCAATTTTTACAAAAACTAAGCGAAGTTGTTTATTTTGTGAGCAAAGCGGTTAAGGCCTTATTGTTTAGCCTTTAATGTGTATTTTCCCATTCTTTTCCACAGAACTACCCACAGTTGTTGTGGATTGTCTGGTGGCGCAGGGTTTGTGTCTATTTTTTCAGGCGCAGAGCAGGCCTCGGCTGCCTTTGCTTATGCTTGCGAGATTGCGGCTTGCAGCTTGCGGTCGGCCTGTTTCACCGATACAGTTTAGCGTCTACAAACCGAGGGAGAATGCTGGTGTGGTCGATCATTCAAGCGGCAGGCTGGCCGATCTGGACCATTATTTTGGCGTCCGTCGTATCGGTGGCAATTATTTTTGAGCGCTTGTACTCCCTGCGGGGGCGACTTGTTGCGCCTCCCAAGCTGGTTGATGATGCAATTCAGGCTTATCACCTGGCCGGTGCAAGCAGCAAACTGGTCGAGCAATTGGCCGCACATTCGCCCTTGGGGAGAGTATTGTCGGCTGGTTTGCGCAATGCTGCCAGTTCGCGCGAAGTCATGAAAGAAGCGATAGAAGATGAGGGGCGTCTCGTTGGTCATCAACTGGAACGTTATCTCACCACGCTGGGGACGATTGCCGCAATGGCACCGCTGCTTGGGCTACTGGGGACCGTCATCGGCATGATTGAAATTTTCGGCTCTCAATCGCCAAGCGGCACCAATCCCCAAGCGTTGGCGCATGGCATTTCGGTCGCGCTCTACAATACCGCATTTGGCTTGATCGTCGCGATTCCCAGTATGATGTTTTACCGTCATTTCCGGGCAAAAATTGACGGTTTGCTGGTCGAGATGGAGGCGCAAGCCATCCGTCTGGTTGAGGCCGTGCAGGGCGTGCGTAACGGGCACCAAGGGTAAATCATGAACTTTCGTCGTGGGCGGCATAGGGAAGAGCCCGAAATCAATTTTATTCCGCTGATCGACCTGTTGCTGGTTATCCTGATTTTTTTGATGGTAACGACGACTTATTCGCGCTATTCGGAAATTGAAATTAATTTGCCTTCGGCCGAAGCGGGCATGGCCGAAACCAAGTCGTCCGAGCTGGATGTATTGGTCAGTGCCGAAGGTGAGGCTGTGGTAGGCAAGGTGCGTCTGGCAACGCCATCGGTCGAGCAACTGGCCGATGCGCTCAAACAGGAGGCTGTCGGGCGCAAGGATCCGGTGGTGGTGATCAGTGCCGACGCCCGTGCCCAGCATCAGGCTGTCGTGAGGGTGATGGAGGCGGCGCGGGTAGCCGGGCTGACGCAGTTGACATTCGCTACGCGTAGCGAGACACCATGAGCGTATGCAGTGCGTAGCATAGAAAAACACTGGTATGCGCCGCGTCTCTGGTTGAGTCTGTTGTTGGCACCGCTGGCATGCTTATTTGCCTTGCTAAGCGGTATGCGGCGTTGGGCATTCAGATTCGGGCTCTGTAAAGCGCAGTATTTGTCCGTGCCGGTGGTGGTGATCGGTAATATCAATGTCGGGGGTGTCGGCAAGACGCCATTGACCTTGTCGCTGATTGCCTCTTTACAAGCGCGTGGCTTGCGCGTGGGGGTGATCAGCCGCGGTTATGGAGGTAGCCATACCGCACCGACGCTGCTGGATGCCGCGAGTCGTGCCAATGAGGTGGGTGATGAGCCCTTGCTGTTTGCTGCATCCGGCGTACCCGTGGTGGTTGGGCGGGATCGTGTGGCAGCCGGGCGCTGCTTGCTGCAGGCGAGGCCGGATCTGGATCTGATTCTGTCGGATGATGGTCTGCAGCATTACCGTTTGGGCCGTGCGTTGGAAATCGTGGTGATGGATGGTGCGCGTGGTGTCGGTAATGGCCGCTTATTGCCTGCGGGTCCCTTGCGCGAGCCCGTATCGCGTCTGGCTGGTGTTGACGCACTGGTGGTCAATGGCGGGCGCGCTGCTGTTTTTCCGGATTTGCCGCCGGACTTGCCGGTTTTTGCCATGACTCTGGAGCCGGGGCGTTTTGTTTCGCTGGCTGATCCGGCTCAAACGCGCGCTGCTGCCGATTTTTCCGGCCAGCGTCTGGTTGCCTTGGCGGGTATCGGCCACCCGCAACGTTTCTTTGCGACCTTGGCTGGGCAGGGGATTGTCACGCAGCGCAATATTGCTTTCCCCGATCACCATACCTTTAATGCTGAAGATGTGCCGGATGATGCCGATGCGGTACTGGTGACGACCAAAGATGCGGTAAAGTTGCAGTGCATCAATCATGCTAGACTATGGGCGCTGCCAGTCGCCGCGCGGCTTACGCCTGATTTGGCCGACTGGATCATCGTTCAATTAAAGAGACGGTAATGGACGCAAAATTTCTGGAAATTCTGGTGTGCCCCTTGTGCAAAGGGCCTTTGGTGTACGACAAGGCGGCGCAGGAGTTGATCTGCAAGCCTGACCGGCTGGCCTTCCCGATTACGGATGGCATCCCCATGATGCTGGAGTCCGAGGCGCGTGAGTTGCCGCCAGAGGAAGAGGTGAAATGAGTGGTTTTGTTGTGGTGATTCCGGCGCGCATGGCTTCAAGCCGGTTGCCGGGAAAGCCTCTGGCGGATATCGCCGGCAAGCCCATGGTGGTGCGGGTGGCGGAGCGTGCCGCACGCAGTGCGGCCAATCGTGTCATTGTGGCAACAGATCACGCGGATATTGTGGCTGCATGTACGCTGCATGGCATCGAGTCGGTGATGACACGTGCCGATCACGCCAGCGGCACCGACCGCTTGGCCGAGGTGGTCGCCAATCTCGCGCTGGCTGACGACGAGATCGTGGTGAATGTACAAGGGGACGAGCCGCTGATTGACCCGTTGCTGATCGATCGTCTGGCCGGTTTGATGGCCAGCTCCGGCGTGCCCATGGCAACGGTTGCGCACCCTATTCACGATGCGGCCGAAATGTTTAATCCTAACGTGGTCAAGGTGGTGCTTGATCACGCGGGGCGCGCACTTTATTTCAGTCGTGCGCCCATTCCTTATGCCCGCGATGCGTTTGCACACGACGCAAGCACTTTGCCGCAAGGTCTACCGGTTTTGCGGCATATCGGTATGTATGCCTATCAGGCTGGCTTTCTTTCTACCTATTCATCGTTGGCACCGGCCGCATCAGAGGTGTTCGAGGCGCTGGAACAGTTGCGTGTACTCTGGCACGGCTATCCCATTATGGTGGCGACCGTAGAGGAGGCACCGGCTGCCGGTGTGGATACCCCGGAAGATCTGGAACGGGTACGGCATCTATTTAACGCAACAATTTGCATCGATTCATAATTTCACGGGAGTTTTGCATGAAGCTGATTCTGCTGGGCGCGCCAGGCGCCGGTAAAGGGACCCAGGCGGGCTATATCAAGGAAAAATTTGGTATTCCGCAAATTTCGACTGGCGATATGTTGCGTGCGGCGGTTAAGGCGGGCACTCCGCTGGGGCTGGAAGCCAAGGCCATTATGGATGCAGGCGGTCTGGTGCGTGATGACATCATTATTGGCCTGGTTAAGGAGCGCATTGCCGAGCCGGATTGTGCCAAGGGCTTTATGTTTGACGGCTTTCCGCGCACGACCCCGCAAGCTGAAGCGATGCGTGACGCCGGCGTGACCATCGACTATGTGCTCGAGATTGATGTGCCTGACCAGAATATCATCGACCGTATGTCGGGGCGTCGCGTACACCTGTCTTCCGGCCGTACTTATCATGTGACCTACAATCCGCCCAAGGTGGAAGGCAAGGATGACGAGACCGGTGAGGCGCTGATCCAGCGCGAGGATGACAAGGCTGAAACCGTGATGAAGCGTCTGGCGGTATATCACGAGCAGACCGAAGTGCTGGTCGACTTTTACTCGAAGATGGCCGCTAGCGGTGATGCCAGCGCGCCACGCTATGTGCGCATTGATGGCACGCAGCAGGTAGAAGCCGTGCGCGATGCAGTTCTGGCGGCGCTTATTTGAGTCTGGCTTGAATGTGAAGGGCGGGGATGTTTCCCCGCCCTTTGTCTATGGCACCCGGCTGGATTGAAGGTCTGCCTGCTAAGCCTGCGCTGGAGTATCGATATGTATCATGGTGAGCGTTTTAACGGCATTACCCATCTGTTTGGTACTTTGTTTGCCATCACTGCGTTGGCGGCCTTATTGCTTGAGGCCAGCTTGCAAGGCGATGTCTGGAAGCTGTTCAGCTTTTCCTTGTACGGTGGGTCTTTGGTCTTGTTGTATCTGGTCTCTACGCTATATCACAGCGCGCGAGGACGGGCTAAAGCCATTTTGCAAAAGTGCGATCACTCTGCCATTTACTTGCTGATAGCCGGTAGCTATACCCCGTTTTCGCTGATCACTTTGCGTGGCCCTTGGGGGTGGACGCTGTTTGGCCTGAGTTGGGGGCTGGCCATTTTCGGTATTGTGCAGGAGTTGACGCTGGGAAAGCGTACCCGTCTATTGTCCATGATTTTGTATGTGGTGATGGGCTGGCTGATCCTGATTGCCATCAAGCCCTTGATGGCGGCACTGCCTGCGGCAGGCTTGTTCTGGCTGGCCTTGGGGGGCGTGTTTTACAGCGTGGGGATTTACTGGTTTTT
This sequence comes from Craterilacuibacter sp. RT1T, assembly GCF_023502145.1. Classification (GTDB taxonomy): domain Bacteria; phylum Pseudomonadota; class Gammaproteobacteria; order Burkholderiales; family Chromobacteriaceae; genus Craterilacuibacter. The sequence continues at coordinate 452,350 of NZ_JAMFLI010000001.1, forward strand.
GAACGATGAAAAAATCCGTCACGGCCATGGTATCTGGCACCTGTTTGTTCTGGCCGGCAGTGTGTGCCAGTTTGTTTCGGTCATGTTTTACGTTGCCTGAGCACTGGCGAGTATGGCCAGTCGTGTATACAATCAACCTTTTGGAAAAAAGCTGTATTACGCTACGGCTTTGATATTAGTAGATTAATAAAGAGATACATGCAGATATCCAGAGAAGTGAGATTGGAGCGGCCTTTGTCGCCGGATTTGGTACGGCGGGCCACTGCAATCGTTGAATTGCCTGATGGTGTATTGGTGACGGCTGTGCTGGGCGGGCGTTATTGTTTGCCCGGCGGGCGGGCAGAGCGGGGTGAATTACGCTCCCAGGCGCTGCTCAGACAGTTGCGCGAAGAAACGGGTCTGCGGGTCAACTCGATGCTGTATCTGTTTGACCATATCACCGCGCAGAATGCCCACAAGGTTTATCTGTGCATCGGTCAGGGGACGGCGCGCCCGCAGGGCGAAATTGCCCGCATCGCTGTCGTGGCCTCGCCGGAGTCCGAACTGGATCTGCATACGGAAACACGGGGTATTTTGCGGCGCTATGCCAAGTTGCGTGGTGAAGAAGGTGTAAAGAGCGAAGCGGTACGCGCTTTCCTGGCTTTGGCGCGCTATATCGCCAAGGTGGATTGACGCGCTAGCTTGTCTGTTCTCTGCCTGGGGTGTGTACGGGCGAAGCTGCAATAAAGGCGCACGCCAGTATGTCGGGTGCGCCTTTGTTATTGACTCTGGCAGGGACAGTCTTAGTACAAGCTATCTTGCTTGCCGTCAGGCGAAGCTTGATCCGGTTGGCTGTTGCTTATTTGCGTTTCGCCAGGCAGCTCTATCAGTCCCAGATTGCTGCCGGTTGAAAACGCAAACACCATCAGCATGGCTGCCAGCGGTGAAAACAGCAGAATCCCGCCCAGTACCCGCATGCGGCTGGCGCCCGAGACGGTGGCCAGTGCATGCAGCATCACCGTCACCCCGTAAAACGCGATGGCTATCGTCGCAATCTCGGCCACATCGGTCGGTAACCAGCTCGTCAGTGGTGTCAAAACCTGCACCAGCCCCGCCACCAGCAGCAGGCTGAACAAGGGCGTCTCGACCGGCGCTTTGGCCAGGCGCAGCCACCACTGCATGAACTGCGCCATCAGCAGGGTTTCCATCGCACCGAACACCGTGAAAAACAGCAGCTTGCCTGCGATGTCGCCGCCAACGCTGCCCGCACCGGCTGCGGCAATAATGCCCAGCAATAGCAAGGTGACAACGAGCTGCCATGTCGGGTACTGATAGTGCGCCGCCTCGCGTACGCGCCAGCGCATCAGGTCTAGGGCATCGTGAATCAGTTTATCCATCTCAGTCGAACACCACGGTCTTGTTGCTGTAGGAGAGTACCCGGTTGTCGATATGCCAGCGCACCGCGCGCGACAGCACCACTTTTTCCAGATCCCGTCCTTTTTGCACCAGATCCTCGACATTGTCGCGATGCGAGATGCGGGTGACTTCCTGCTCGATAATCGGGCCTTCGTCCAGCTCTTGCGTGACATAGTGGCTGGTGGCACCGATCAGCTTCACGCCGCGGGCAAAGGCGCGATGATAGGGCTTGGCACCATCGAAAGCCGGCAGGAAACTGTGGTGGATGTTGATCACGCGGTCTGGATAGCGTTCGACGAATTTCTCCGACAGCACCTGCATATAGCGCGCCAGCACGATAAAGTCGGTGCCGGCTTCCTGTAGCAGACGCCATTGCTCGGCTTCGGCCTCGGCCTTGTTCTCTTTGCTCACCGGTACCACATGGAAAGGAATGCCGTTGAATTCGACGATGCGGCGGCAGTCTTCATGGTTGGAAATCACCAGCGGAATATCACAGCCCAGCTCGCCGATGCGCCAGCGGTGCAACAGGTCTACCAGGCAGTGTTCGTACTTGGAGACAAAAATTGCCATTTTTGGCTTGTGTGTCGATAGCGATGTACGCCACTTCATATTGTGCAGGGCGGCAATCGGGGCGAATGCCGCCTCGAAATTTTCCATCGGCAGGGTAAAGCCTTCCAGTTCCCACTGGATGCGCATCAGGAACAGGTTTTCGCTTTCGTCCTGATGCTGGTCGGCATGCATGATGTTGGCGTTGTAGCTCATCAGGAAATTGGCAATGGCGGCAACCAGACCTTTATTGTCCGGACAGCTGACCAGCAAGGTGGCCGAGGGTTTGTTTTGGCTCATGCTTCTCTTTCATATGCATAAAACCCATGCAAAACGCCACAGCCTGGGCTGTGGCGTGCTTGGGGCGAATTAGCTCAGGCGTGCAGATTGGCCGAATCCAGCGTGTTCTGCAACAGGGTTGCGATAGTCATCGGGCCGACACCGCCGGGAACCGGGGTAATAAAGGCTGCGCGTTCGCGCGCCGCTTCAAATTCGACATCGCCGCATAGCGAGCCGTTCTCCAGGCGGTTGATGCCGACATCGATAACTACCGCGCCCGGCTTGATCCACTCGCCCTTGACGAAATTGGGCTTGCCGACCGCCGCGACCACGATATCGGCGGCAGCAACCTCGGCCGCCAGATCGGCGGTGGCGCTATGGCAGACGGTGACGGTGGCGCGCGCCAGCAGCATTTCCAGCGCCTGCGGACGGCCAACAATATTGGAGGCGCCAACGATCACGGCTTTTTTACCCTTGGGGTCGATACCATAAGACTCGAGCAGCGTCATCACGCCGCGTGGCGTGCAGGGGCGCAGCAGCGGCATCTTGATTGCCAGGCGGCCCATATTGTAGGGATGAAAGCCGTCTACATCCTTTTTCGGGTCAATGCGTTCGATTACGGCTTGCGGTTCGATATGTTTGGGCAGCGGCAGTTGCACCAGAATACCGTCTACGCTGTCGTCGGCATTGAGCTGGTCGATGATGGCCAGCAGTTCATCCTGCGTGGTACTGGCTGGCAGGTCCCATGCCAGCGAGCGGATGCCGGCTTTTTCACAGCTGCGCTTTTTATTGCGCACATAAACGCCGGAGGCCGGATCGTCGCCGATCAGGATGACGGCGAGCGCAGGCGCGCGTTTACCTGCGGCCAGGCGTGCGTCTACACCCTCGCGTACTTGAGTGATCAGCGTTTCTGCGACTGCCTTGCCATCAATGAGTTGTGCCGACATGCGTGGTATTCCTAGGGGAGGGCTGAATCAAAATGACATTTTCGCATTATTACGCCCCCTTTCTCAATGGGTATTGACAGGGCAAAGGCTAGCCAGTATAGTTTGCTCCTCAGTTGGCGGAGTGTGGCGCAGCCCGGTAGCGCACCTGGTTTGGGACCAGGGGGTCCAAGGTTCGAATCCTTGTACTCCGACCACAAGAACACGCAGTACCTGACAGATAGACTTGCGCCCGTAGCTCAACCGGATAGAGCACCGACCTTCTAAGTCGGGGGTTACAGGTTCGATTCCTGTCGGGCGCACCACGGTTTTACGGTGGTGGATATAGCTCAGTTGGTAGAGTCCCGGATTGTGATTCCGGTTGTCGTGGGTTCGAGCCCCATTATCCACCCCAAAAATATTAAAGCCCTGATCTCCTTGTGAAATCAGGGCTTTTTTGCGTGGATAAAACGATGGGCTGCACGAATTGTTACGCACACCGTGGAGTAGTCACACGAAAGCGATTGCTGCAAACCTTAGTCGGTGCAAAAAAGAGGCTTATTATTTCTGCTGGCCAGCTTGTCGTAAGCGCCTATCGCTTTGAGGCCGGGTTTCCACACGAATCAGACCTGATTTCAAGGCAACTTCTGCCAAATTTGCGTATTATGATTTATATATCATATACGAAATAATATACCGTGAGCTTCCTTTCTTCTCGCTTGCCGGCTATTTCCAGTGGCAGCTTGCTTGGCGTAATTGCCATGACGATCGCTGCGGCTTATGCCTCTTTATTGTTTCAGGGCGCGGCTTCCGCCTATACCGGTTTGGGTTTCTGCATACTGATGCTTGGAACCGCCGTCGGTGCCATGGTGGTTGCCGTTAAAAGCCGCCAGCCGGGGCTGATTACCGGGCCGGACGAGGCTGCCACCATCGCGTTGGCCTCTGTCATTGCCGGAATCGCAGGTTTGCGCTCTAGTGCATCCACCTCGCCCGAAGCCGCGGCCCTGATGGTTATCATCTTAATGGGCAGTGCCGGCTTGCTGGCGGGCGTGCTGTTCTGGCTGGTCGGACGCTTTCATTTGGGGCAGTTGATTCGTTACTTGCCGTATCCGGTCATCAGCGGCTTTCTGGCCGGATCAGGCCTATTGCTGCTATGGGCAGGTTTAGGTTTGGCCGGTGGCATCGATCATCTCGGACTCAGTCACCCCGCAACCTTCCTGCAACTGTTGCCACGCTGGCAGTTTTGCTTGCCGGCCTTATTGCTGGCCATCGCATTGGTGAGAGGAGGGCGTTATATTTCCCATTCCCTATTGATGCCGATGACCTTGCTAGCCGCCGTGGTGTTGTTTTTCAGTGTGGTGTGGTTAAGCGGTGCCGATGTGGGCGGCTTGCGGCAGGCGGGTTGGTTGTATCAGCCTCCTGTGCAGGATGATTCTTTTGATTACGCCCGCTTTGCCGCCGCCTGGGCGACGCTTAAGCCCGATTTTTTTCTGTCTGCCTTGCCGCAGTTGTTGCTGGTCGCGCTGGTGGCTTTACTGGCTATGCTGTTGCAGACCTCGGCGCTGGAGCAGGTATTGGGGCATGATCTTGAGCTGGATGCCGAGTTGCGTGCGCAAAGCACGGCCAATTTACTGGGTGGCTGTTGTGGCGCTTTGCCCATGGTGCCGTTTATCAGCGACACCTTGCTGAATCTGGATATTGCCGGTCCCAATCGTTTAGCCGGTATGGTGATGGCTCTGCTATGTGTGTTGGGTGCCATCGCCGGTTTGTCCATCATGCCCTGGATTCCCCAGTTTGTTCTGGCGGCCATCCTGATTTACTTCGGCGTCGGGCTCTTGTCGGACACCCTGATCAAGGAATATGGCCGTGCACGGCGGGCAGACTATGCCGTTATGTTGTTGGTGGCTCTGACGGTCAACCTGTTCGGCTTCATGCAAGGTGCGCTGCTGGGCGTGCTGTTTACCGCCGGATTTTTTCTGCGCGATTACAGCCGCCTCCAGCCGGTACGCCAGCAATACCATGCCGGCAATGCGCCCGGGCGGGTGAGCCGTCCGGTGACGCAACATGTCGCGCTGGAGGTCGATCCGCACTGGCTGGCGGTCTATGTGCTGGAAGGCTATCTGTTTTTTGGCAGCGCCCACCGCCTTTACCAGCAGGTTAAAGCGGCATTCAACCACACCTATCCGGAGTGTCTGATACTGGATATGGGGCGGGTGCAAGGCATCGATGCAACCGGCATCGCGATGCTGGACAAGCTGGCGCAGCGTCAGGCCGAGCGCCAAGGCGTACTGGTCTTGTGTGATATGCGCGCAGGTTTGCCGTTGCCGCAGGGCGTGGGCATCGTGTACCAGCCGGATCTGAATCACGCGCTTGAATACGCCGAAGACTTGCGTCTGGTGCGGCTGGGCTTAGCAGACGATGAGGCACAGCCGCTGCCAGGCCTTCTGGATGAGCTGGCTGCCTATCTGAAGCCGCGATCCTATCAGGCTGGCGAGCTATTGATCCGTCAGGGAGACACCGCGCAGGGGTTGCTGTTTATCACGGCAGGCAGTGTGTCGGTGCGGCTGATGCAGGCATCGGGCAAGACCATCCGCTTGCGCCGTTTTATGTGTGGCACCGTGCTGGGAGAAGTCAGTCTCTATGCCGGCACGGCAACCAGTGCCAGCGTATATGCCGACGAGGCCACCCGGGTATTGCAACTGAGTCCGGCAGCCTTGTCGCAACTGGAATTCCGTGCGCCGGCACTGGCTTTGCAACTGCACCGCCAGATCGCGGCGGTGATGGCTAACCGCCTGCAAGACACCAATCTTAGCTTGCTACAGGCGGCAGCCTGAGTATGCGGATGCTGCACTTGGACTTCACTTAATGAAAGCAAACCACCGTGGTTTAATGTCAGCCGTGATGAGCGCCAGCTTGCTGAGTCTGGTTGCGATGACGGCTGCTGCTGCCTACGCCGCCTTGTTGTACCGGGGCGTGGCAGCCAGTTATTTTTCGCTGGGGTATTGCGTGCTGATGCTGGGTTCGGCAGCAGGTGCCGTGGCGCTTGCCTTTTCCAGCCGTATGCCTGGCATGATAGGCGGTGCCAGTGAGGCGGCGGTGATTGTGCTGGCCAGCCTGTTTTCCGCCTTGTCATCCACCCTGTTTTTTCCCGGCATCAGTGCCGAGGCCGCCGCGCTGAGCATCCTGGTACTGACTGCGCTTTCCAGTTTTATGTCCGGTTTATTGCTGTGTCTGGCCGGGCGCTACCGGCTGGGCGTCCTGGTGCGCTACCTGCCTTATCCGGTGATCTGCGGTTTTCTGGCCGGCTCCGGCATGATGCTGCTTTTGGCCGGAATGGCCTTGGCGGGCGGGCTGGATGAATTGTCGCTGGCGCAGCCGGCCTCCTGGCTGATGCTGGGGGGGCGTTTTACGCTGGTTTTGCCGGCCTTGCTACTAGGGTTCGTGCTATGGCTGGCCGGTTATCGCATTTCGCACCCGTTGCTTGTCCCTGTGGCGCTGCTATTGGGCGTGCTGCTGTTTTACCTGGTTGCCGCACTATCGGGGCAGGGCACGGTTGCATTGCAAAGCGCGGGCTGGCTGTCGGTGCCCAATATGGGGAATGGCATCGGCTTTACCCGGGTATGGGGCGCATGGCACGAGATTCAGGCTTCGCACCTGCTGGTCGCATTGCCTCAGGTCATGCTGGTGCCGGTTGTGGTACTGATGGCGGCCTTGCTGGAGTCCAGTTCGCTGGAGCGGGCCAGCGGTTACGATCTGGACATGGATCATGAACTGTCGGTGCTGGGGGGCGCGAATCTGGGGGCCAGCCTGTTTGGCGGCTTGCCGAATGTCCCTTTTCTTAGCGACACCCTGTTGAATCTGCAAATTGGCGGCCAGAGCCGCGCGGCGGGGCTGTTGCTGGCTGGCGGCTGTGTGCTGGGTGCCGGTCTGGGTTTGCAGCTGATCCCATGGATTCCGGTTTTTGTGCTGGCCTCCGTGCTGGTGTATTTCGGCATGGGGCTCATTGGCGAAACCCTGCTTGAAGGCTGGCAGCAGATGTCGCGGGCCGATTTTTTTGTGCTGCTGTCGGTGGCGCTGGCAATCAATCTGTTGGGCTTTATGCAAGGCGCGCTGGTCGGGGTATTGCTGGCGGGCCTGTTGTTTTTGCGTGACTATGCCCGCCTGAATCCGGTACGACAGTATTACGATGCAGCCGGTGCCCCTAGCCGGGTAAATCGTGCGCCGGCCCAACGCACCGCCTTGACCCGCGAGCCGCAATGGCTGGCGGTTTATGTGCTGGAAGGCTATCTGTTTTTTGGTGCAGCCCAGCGCCTGTACGATCAGGTCAAGCACCAATTGCAGGCGTATCCGGTGCGCACGCTGGTGTTTGATCTTGCGCGGGTGCAGGGGGTGGATGCGACGGCATTGGCGCTGTTTGCCAAGATGGCGCAGCGCATGGGCGATAGCGGCGGGCAGATGCTGCTGTCTGCCGGACGGGCCGGCGTGCGGGTGAGTTTTTCCCGGCTGGATGGTCAGGCCGGCATCGTGATGCATTACCCCGACCTTGACCATGCGCTGGAAGCGGCGGAAAGCGGGCAACTGGCACAACAAGCGGCACCGGCCGCCTTATGCCCGGACTATACCGGCCTGATCGAGCAGCTCCAGCCTTATCTGGCGCCGATGACGCATGCGGCTGGTGCTGTGTTGATACGGCAGGATGCACCGCCATCCGGGTTATTGTTTATCGCCTCGGGTAGCGTCTCGGTGCGGGTTAAGCCGGCGGATGGACCCGAGTTACGGCTGCGCCGTTTTTGTGATGGCACGATTCTGGGCGAGATCAGCCTGTATCGCGCCAGCCCGACCGTGGCATCGGTCATTGCCGATGAAACCGTGCATGGCTGGCATTTGCCGCTGGAGGCGCTGCTCCGGCTGGAGCAGGACGCACCACAACTGGCCTTGCGCCTGCACCGCTATGTAGTGGGCGTGATGGCGGTGCGTCTGAACGAAACCAACCGCAGCCTGTTGCAGGCAGGCTGAGGTCGGGTCTTGTTTTGGGCGATGTCCCGCTTATGCGTTGGCGCAGATGGGTGTTGGACTTTCCGCCTGCAGCGCGCAGCCGATCGCCACGTTGCACCCGTTGAGATGGGGGAGGGCGATCATGCACCCACCTTGGGTGCGGGTCGTTCAAGCAGGCGCCGGCGGTGTCTGTCCAGGGTCTCTGGCATCGGCTTTACTTACTTTTCGCTGTGTTGGTGAATGCCGTCCCAGTCGGCAGCGGGCGGGTGTTGCAGATAGCGTGCGCAGCGGGCCAGATAGTAACGGTAGAGATCATCGTGCGGCGCGGCCGCGGCCAGCACCTCGAGGCGGGTGTGGGCGGCGGCGAAGTCGCGCGCGCGGTAGGCGGCCAGCACGGTCTGCCACGCTTCAAGTTCCGCGGCGGCTTGGCTGGCTGTGGGCAGTGGTTGCCACGCGCTGATCGCCTCGCACTTGCCTTTGACCCGCAGTTGGTCGACTTCGCGCCACACCCTATCGGGGCAGGCGGCGCGGGTGTCCGGCCCGCATAGAATGGGCACGCCATAGACCTTGGTCAGCCCTTCCAGCCGTGCCGCCAGATTGACCGCATCGCCCATTACCGTATAGGCGCGGCGAAAGTCCGAGCCCATATTGCCCACACTCATCCCGCCTGAGTTGATGCCGACACCGATAGCCAGTTGCGGCCAGCCACGTACGGCAAAATCCGCGTTGAGTGCGGTCATGCCATCCACCATCGCCAGCGCCGCTTCGACGGCGTGGCGCGCGTGCGCCTCGTCGGTCAGCGGCGCCCCCCAAAACGCCATGATCGCGTCGCCGATATACTTGTCGACCGTTCCCGCCGCCGCTTGCACATGTGTGGTCTGTGCCGACAGGTAACGGTTCATCAGCGTGGCCAGTTCAGCTGCCGGCAAACCTTCGGACACGCGGGTGAAGTCGCGTACATCGGAAAACAGCACGCTCATCACCCGGTGCTCACCCTGCATTTGTGCGAGGAAACGCTGCGGTGCATCGGCCATCTTTGCCACCAGTGCCGGCGGCACGTAGCTGCCGAACGCACCGGACAGTTCGCGCCGTTTGCGTGCCTCGCTGAAATAGCCCCAACTGGCATTCATCAGATAAAGCAGCAGGATCAGCGTCAACGGCGCGGCCAGCGGCAGTGCCAGCAGTTGGTATTGCCAGGCGGCCAGATTGCCCGCGATCAGCAAGGCGGCCAAGAGCAAGGTGGCCAGCGCAGCCCTGAGCGGGGAGAGCAGCGGTAGCAGCAGCGCCAGTCCCCCCCCCAGCAGCAGTACCAGCAAAGCTTCGATCAGTGGCGCATCCGGCTGGCGGTACAGGCGGCCATCCAGCGTCGCCGCGATCACGTTGGCGTGGATTTCCACGCCAGGGTAGACGGCAGACAGCGGCGTCGCGCGCAGATCCATCAGCCCCGGCGCGCTGGCGCCGACCAGAACGATACGTCCGACCAATTGGGCGGGGGGGACCTCGTGAGCCAGCACCCGTGCCGCCGATATATAAGGAAAGCTGCCGCGTGCGCCGCGATAGGGGATCAGCAGGGTGCCGCTACGGTCCAGCGGCAAGCGCCAGTGGCCGATAGAGACTGCATCCATTTCGCCGCCGGCGCTATATTCGGGCAGCAGTGGCATGTCGCCGGCGAGACGGCGCAGCATGGCCAGCGACAGACTGTCGTAGAGCTGGCCATGATGGGCAAGCAGCGCCGGCAGCCGGCGGTTGACACCGTCGGCATCGGCCAGCGCGTTGAAATGGCCGGCGTGACCGGCCGCCTGTTGCAGTCGCGGTAGATTGGCGCCAAAGCCACCGGCCATGACCGGCATCATGCCGCTGGCCAGCGCCTGCTCGAATACCGGCTCGGGCAACAGGCCACTTTGCCGGGCTGCACGGGCGCTGGTATCGAAGTAGTAGCCCAGCACCACCGGCGCGCGGCGCACGCTGTCGGCGAGGCGCCGGTCATGGTCGTCGCCGGCGGCCAGTTGCCGTAATTCGGGCAGCAACGCCGGGTAACGCGCACCGAGGGCGGGCAGCCAGTCGTCGCTGGCGCGGTGTTCGGGTTCGGCAAACACCGCGTCAAAACCGATGGCGCGGGCGCGGTAATGCCCGGCCAGTGTATCGACCAGCGTCGCCACCGTTTGCCGTGGCCATGGCCATTGCCCGAGCCGGGCGAGACTGGCCTCGTCGATGTCGACAATCACCACCCGCGCATCGACCCCGCCTGGCGCAGTCAGCGCGAGCCGGCTATCGTGCAGCCAGCCTTCCAGCCGGGCCAGCCCGGGCAGGGAAATCACCCCGAGCGCACCCAGCAAAAAAGGCAGGCATAGCAGCCACGCGGCAAGGATGCGCCGCGTATGGCGACGCCACAGCGCGCTTATGGCTGGCAAACCTGCACACCCTGTTCGCGCTGACGCTTTTCTTCATCCTCGCCCCCGGCCGTGGTGAGCGGGCTTGGGTTGCTGAAGTTTTGCGATAGCTGTATCACCTCCTGCGTCGTGCTGGCCTGCCAGAAAGTGCCTGCCTGACTGTTATCGCCGGGTTGGGTGACAGGTGGTGTCACCGGCGGGGTCACGGGTGGCGTGACTGGGGGATTAACCGGCGGGGTCACCGGAGGGGGGGCCGAGCCTGCCCACGCCAGTTGGTAGGAGCTGCCATTGCTGGCGGCCGTGGCGCTGGCCGGCAGGTTGCTGCTGGCAAAACTGCCGCTCAAGGCATTGGCGCTGATCAGGTTGAAGGTGTCGGTATTGCCCGTCGTCGGTGCGTAGCTGCCGGTGATCACATTGTGGGTGCCTGCCAGCGTTGCCGTACCCCCTACATTAATGGTGTCGAACTGGCCGGCGCCGTTGCCCATGACCTCGCTATTGATGATCGAGCCTGCGCCCAGCATCAGGTCGCCGCTTACCGTCAGGCTGCCTGGTGAGAAACCCGGCGCCAGCGTCGCGTTGCCGACTTGCAGATTGCCGCTGACGGTGCCGCTGCCGGCGAGCGTGCCGCCAGCCAGATTCATATTGCCTGTCAGTGTGGCAAGATTGCCGCTGCTGCCCAGCGTGGTTACCCCGCCGCTTTGCGTATAGCCGCTGTCAAAGCGGATATTGCCGTTCAGCGTACTTTGTCCTGCATTGTTAAAGGCTGTTTCAAAACGTGCGCCGTCGGCGAAGCGAACCGTGCCCAGATTGCTCACGGTGGCGGTACCGCTGTAGCGGGCTGCGGCGGCAAACTCGGTGTTGCCGTTTTGTAAGGTGGTGGCGCTGTTGAACACCTGGTTGCCGCCGGCAAAAGTCAGTGTGCCGCCGCCCAGATCGAACACGCCGCCACGGTTGCCGCCGCCGTTGAGGGTAAGACTGCTGCCGGCGCCCATATTGAGGCCGCCGGGCAGGTTGATGGCATTGCCGCCGGCGTCCAGCGTGGCGTTGCCGCTGACATTGAGCGTGCCCAGCCAGTTTTGGCTGGCCGAGGTTTTCAGCGTGCCGGCGAGCAGCCAACTGGCGCCCGACTTTAACTCGAAGCCCAAATTGGCGAAGGTCAGGTCGTTGCCCGATGCGCTATACAGGCTGCCGCCGCCCGACAGCGCGCCCAGCGTTGCCGCCGAGCCACTGCCGTACACACTGAACATGCCGGCGCTCAGGTCAAAACCGGTGGCGAGGCCAGCGCTGGCGACGCTGTAGCCGGCGGCGGTCACCACATTATTGCTGTCGCGGGCGATGGTCAGCAGCGGTGCGTCGCTGAGGAAGGTGCCCTGCGCCAGTTGCAGCAGGTAGCTGCCGTCGGCCGACGTTACTGCCTGGCCGATCACTTGCCCGCCCGAAATCACCTGCACCGTCTGCCCGCCGCCGCCGGTAAGCTTGCCCGACACCAGTTGCGGCGCCGCCGTGAACTGCCATTTCAGGTAGGGCGTGCCCTTGCCATCGACGATGCCCCAGTTATTGGTAAAGTCGAAGCCGGCATAGGATGGCTGCTGCGTCAGTTGGGTATCGCTGAGTGCAGATGGGGTACTGCCACCGCTGACGGCCTGTGTTTGCCCGGACGCCGCCGCATTCCAGTAGCTGTCGCTCAGGCTGCCGATGTTGTAGCCGACCAGCGCACCTTGATTGCCGCCTGCGGCCTTGACCCGCGCCGTCGAGTAACTGGTGCTGATACTGCCAAAGTTGGTACCGGCCAGCCCTCCACTGCTGACACCATTCTCCAGGCTGCCCTGACTGTAGCTGTCGCTGATGCTGGCGCCGGAGGCGTTGGTGCCGGTAATGCCGCCTTGCGTGCTGGTACTTGTGATGCTTATAAGCGCGCCGGCTTGCCGGATGGTGCCGTTGTTGTAGCCGGCGATACCGCCTACCGCCGTGTTCGTGTAGGGCCCGTAGTTCCCTGAGTCGGACAGGCTGCCGCTGACCGAAACCCGCTCCAGCGTGCCGCTGTTGGTGCCGGCGATGCCGCCGCTTGCCGCCTTGTTCTGGGTCTTGATCGAGACATTGACCAGGCGCAGGTCATGCGCCCGGCTGCCAGCCCCCACATTGCCGAATAGGCCGGTCGAGAGGGTGATGTCGTGCTGGATAGACAGGTTGCTCAGCGTATGGCCGGCGCCGTCAAAGTCGGCACCATTAAAGTGCGGGATGCTGAAGTTTTTCAGCGCCGAGAGGTCGAGGTCGGCAGCGAGGCGGAAACGGGTGTCGGCGTCAGCGGCGAAGCCAAGCACCGCCTTGAGCCTGTCTACGCTGTCAACCACGAAGTAGCCGTCGGCGGTGGCCGGCGCGAAATAGTCGCCTGCCGCCAGCACACCGTCGGCCACCCAGTCGGCGTACTGTTTGTCGTACAGTGCGCCGGCGGTCACCACCTTGTTGCCGTTGATCGTCACCGTGTCGGCGTTGTAGTGGCTGTTGGACAGGATGGCCGTACCAGACTGCGACCCGACCAGACCGCCAGCCATGGCGCCCGCTTTGGTATTGAGCGAACCCTCGAAGCGGCTGCCGGTCAGTGTGGCGTTATGGCCCAGATTACCGACCAACCCGCCGACTTCGTTATCGCCAATCACCTTACCGCGGGCCACGCCGCCGCGTATGTCGTGTTTGTCGGAATAGCCCCAAATTGCCCCGACCAGCCCACCTACAAAGCTGTTGCCGGTCACGTCGCCGCTGGCCGAGCTGTTGCTGATATGGCCAATGCCGTTCCAGGATTGGTGAAGGCCGACCAGCCCGCCGGTTCTATCGCGGCCGCTGACGGCTCCGCTCGCCTCGCTGCTGTCGATGGTTCCGTTGCTGTTGAGGCCGACCAGGCCACCGCTTGCGTCTCTGCCGGCGACGGCGCCGCTGGCCTGGCTGTTGGTGATTTTCCCGGCGCTGTTGTAGCCGATCAGCCCACCGGTTTCGTTGCCGCCACTGCTGACATTGCCGCTGGCTTTGCTATTGCTGATGTCGCCGCCAACGTTGTAGCTGCTAAAGTTGGCGCCGACCAGTCCGCCGACGCGATAGCTTGTGCCTGTGACCTTGCCGCGCGCCTCGCTATTGGTAATCGTCGCGCTGTTGCTGCCCACCAGCCCGCCAACCTGAGCATTACCACTGACGTCGCCGCTGGCGACACTGTTCTCGATCCGGGCGCCGTCGTAGTTCCAGCCGACCAGTCCGCCGACGTTGTAGTCGGTAGAGGTGACCGCACCGCTGGCGCTGCTGCTGCTGATGCGCGCGGTATTGCCTGAGTTGAGCCCGACCAGACCGCCGGTGATGCCGTCGGTGCTGCTGACGGTGGCGTCGGAGTTGCTCGTGCTGATGGTGCCGTTATTGATCCCGGCCAGACCGCCGATGTAGTCCTGGCCCTTGGCGCTGCCGTGGCTGCTGCTGGCGTCGATGCTGCCGGTTCGGGTATTGAAACCGACCAGTCCGCCGCTGCCGCCCCAGTCGAAGCCTACATTGTCGCCGACAGCCTCAAGCGTGCCGGCCGCCACGCTGCCCTGCACGCTGCCACGGTTTTCGCCTACCAGCAGGCCATTGTTGCTGTAGCCGTAGCCCCGGATGCTGGCGCCGGCGAGTTTGAGGTTGGCAAGGCTGCCTTCGTTGAGGCCAACCCAGCCGGTGCGCCCGGTGAAGTCCTGCGTGATGTTGAGCTTGGACAGGGTATGGCCCGCGCCGTCGAAGCGACCCTTGAAGTAGGGCAGGAAGAAGCCGGCATCCCCAACCAGGTCCATATCGGCGGTGAGCGTGAAGCTGTAGCCGGCGTCGGCAAAGCCGAGCAGGTCGCGCAGGCCCTGCAGCGAGCCGACTTTGTAGCCGCCGTTGCCGTCGGTGGCGAGGGTGGTGGCATAGTCGGCGATGTCGAGCTTGCGGTTGCCGGCGAGCCAGGCCTGATACTGGTTTCCATACAGCGCGCCTCGGGTGAACACACGCGACTGCCCGTTGAGGGTGACGGTTTCGGCGTTGTAGAAGCTGTTGCGGAGGGTGGCTTGGTCGTCCTGCCAGCCGACCAGACCGCCCAGCCAGCGCGCAGTGCTGGTGCTTGTGCTGTTGATGCTGGCACTACCACTGAAGGTGCTGTTTTCCAGCGTGCCTAGGTTGGCGCCGACCAAGCCGCCGACGATATCATCACCCGAAACACGTCCGGAAGCGGTGCTGCCGCTGATGCGGCCACCTAGATTCCATCCAACCAGCCCACCTGTCCAGCGGGAGGTCGAGTCGACCTGAGCGTCGCTAGTGCTTTCTACAATGACGCCTTCGTTCTTGCCGACCAGCCCCCCCGTGCCGGTCACGCCGCTGACCTTGCCGCTGGCGCTGCTGTGACTGATGCTTCCGCCTGTGATGTTTTCACCGACCAGGCCACCGGTTTTCTCGCTTCCACTGACGGAGGCGGCCGAAGAGCTATCCCGGATCACGCCGAGGTTGTAGCCAACCAGCCCGCCGATACGGATGCCGCCTTTGATGCTGCCGCTGACGCGCACGTTTTCAATCACGCCGCTGTTGGTATTGGCCAGAGCACCTGCTGTGTTGTTGCTGTTGATGTTGACATTGGCCAGCGTCAGGTTCTGCAGCCGGCCGGCGTTACTGCCGAACAGCGCCGCTTGCTGATTGCTCAGGGTGTTGCCCAGACCGTCGAATACGCTGCCGCTGGCGAGCCCCGCGCGGGAGGTGAAGCCTGCATCCAAAGCAAAATCATCGCCCAGCGCAAAAAATCCGCTGTCACTGCCGGCCGATGCGGGTTTGAGCGCGGTGGTGAACTCATTCTGGCTACGGATCAGCTTGTAGTCCTTGCCCGCAATGCTGAGCTTGGCGTTGGCGCCGGTTAGCGTGACCTTGCCGTTTGGGCCCAGGGTGTGCCGGCCGCCGCTGCTGGGGGTGAGCACCAGGCCTGCATTGGCACCACTGGCGCTGATGGCGCTGTTGATGCTGATATTGCGCTCGGCCTGCAGCGTTAGCGTGGTGTCGGCGCTCCAGTTGACCGCGTCGTTGATCAGCACGTCACCGTTGCCCGCGCTTTGGCCGGCGCTGCTTTGCAAGGTGATGTTGTTTTGTGCCAGTTGGCCGGAGAGTTGGCTGCCGGTCAGATCGCCGCCGCTTTGCGCCACCACGAAGTCGTTCGGGTCGATCAGCCAGTCGCCGGTCTTGCCTTGGGGGGCGCGGGTGTCGACGTTGACACCGGCAAGGTTCACCTGCGCGCCCGAGGTTTCGATAAAGCCGCCGTCGCCGCCTTGCTCGCCGCCTCTGGCACTTAAGCTGCCGTGTACGGCGGCCTTGCCGCTGGCGACAAGCTCGATGCGCCCGCCGTGACCGCTGCCTTGGGCATCCGCGTTCAGGCTGGCGCCCTGGTCGACATGGATGGTGCCGGCGCGCAGCACGATCTTGCCGCCGCCGCCGACTTCGGCGCGGGTGGCGCTGATCTGGCCGCCGTGGCGGATCTGGCCGGCAAACAGCGCCACCGCGCCGCTGGCCGCGTCGATGCGGCCGAGGTTGAGTACGGCATCGGCTGGGGCTTGCAGCGCGAAGCGGATATCGGGGTTGGCCAGGTCGATCAGTTCGACGCTTTGTCCGGCGGCAAGCACCACATTGCCGTGTTCGCTCTTGATGACCCCCTGGTTGCTGAGCTGGGGGGCGATCAGCGCAAGGTCACCGTTCAGTTGCAGCAGCCCTTCATTGTGGATGGCAGCGCCGAGACCGCTGAATTTGAGCCGGTCGGCCAGAAAGTCGCCATCGCTGATGTTCAGGGTCGAGGCGATAAAGCCGGCGGTGTCGATGCGTGCGCCGGCACCAAAGATTACGCCGTTGGGGTTGATCAGAAATACGCGGCCATTCGATTGCAGCGTGCCTAGCAAGCGGCTGGGGTCGGCGCCGGTGACGCGGTTGAGGAGGGCGCTGTTGGCAGAGAGCTGGTTGATCTGGACGCGTTCGCCGGCTCCGATGCCGAACTGCTGCCAGTTGACGATGGCTCGGTGGCTGCCCGAGGTGATATTGAGCACATTGGCCGCCGGGGCGTTGATGGCGACATTGCCGGCGACGACGGTATGGCCGCCGGGCAGGGCGTAAACCGGGCCGAAGGCAGCGGCAAGCGCGATGACCAGTGCGCGCGGACGGAAGTGGGGCACATAGGGCATGGGTGTTCCTTTAGAAGCGGGCGCTGGCTAAGGCATGGGCGCGCCAGGTGCCGGCGCGGGTGCTCGGGCCGTCTTTTAGCGGACGGGCCAGATCAAGCGAGAGGCCCAGCAGTTTGTGCGGCTGCCAGCGCAGGCCGGCACCGAGCGAGGCGAGGGCCGAGCGGGCATCTTCACCCGCTTGCGGGTCGATGCGGCTGACTTGGCCGGCATCGACAAACAGTAGTCCCCTGAGCGTGGGGCGCAGCAGCGGCGTCCAGCATTCCAGCGCGGCGAAATAGCCGCGCTCGCCTGAGACTTCGCGTTCCTGATAGCCGCGCACGCTGCTGCTGCCTCCCAGACCGAACTGCTCGCCTGGGATCAGCGCATCGCGGCTGTACTGGCCTTGCAGGCGGCTGTTCAGGCTCCAGTTGCGCGGCAAGAGCATGCTGGCGTTCAGGCCGCCATGCCAGGCCTGCCAGTTGCGTGTTGCGCCGGCGCGGTTGGCGCCATAGTGAAGGTCGTCGTTATCCGACCCGCCGGGCAGGTTGTGCGCCCAGTCCAGCGAGGCATCCAGCTGGCTGGCGGCATCTTGCCATTGGCCATTCCACGCCAGTGTCAGCGGACGCGTGCCGACATCGCTGCCCAGATTGTCGCCGGCGAACAGCACTTGGTTGGTGAACGACTTGCTGTCCAGCGCCAGCGCCACGCTTTGCCTGAGCTTGCCTTGTAGCGGCAGGTGATAGCTGGCGCGTACGCCGTAAAAATGGCCCTGACCCGCCACATCGAAAAAGCCGCCGACGGTGCCAGAGTCGACATTGGAGTAGACCGCATAGGCGGACAGGTCGGTGGCCAGCGCATATAGCGGCAGCTTCCATGAGGCGCCAAACTGGCTTACATCCTGACGGTGTTCATCCGGGCTGGTGGTATAGGAGGCGGTGAGTTGCTGGTCGGTATCGAACAGGCGCGAGGCCTGTGCGCCGACCGACAGTCGCCATTTGCCGGTGCTGGCGTTGCCGTTGTTTTGCAGCGAGGCAAAGGCCAGCCACGGTTTTTCATCTTCGACGCTGACTTTGACATCGATGGCTTCGCGTTCGCGGCTTTCGGACAGGGTCAGTACCGCGCGGTGCGCCGGATGGTCGTTGAACTGGGCAAGGTTGCGCGCCAGCTTGCGGGTGTCCGGCGACTGGCTGCTTTGCAAGCCGGGCAGGGCGTTCAGGATGGACGGGGTAGAGAAATGCTGGTTGCCAAAGACGCTGATATCGCCCACCGGCAACAGGATGAGTTGCAGGCGCACGGTGCCGTCCACGGTTTGCGGCGGCAGGATCACGCGGTAAAAACCGTGTCCGCGGGCGGCCAGTTCTTTTTGCAAGGCCGCCGCCGCTTGCTGCAGGCTGGCTATGGTCTGGTTCGCACCGGTGTAGGGCGCGAGGACGCGGCGGGTATCGTCCGGCGTGAGCGGGTTGGCGTCGGTCAGCTGATAGGCGGTGACGGTAAAGCCGGGCCCGGCTTGGGTCGCCAGCGCCGCGACCGGCATCAGTGCAAAAGCCAGCAGCAGCGGCCGCATGGACAGGGTTAGCGTATCGTGCATTGGGCGGGTGCCTCTATCAGGCTGGCGCGCAGTTGGGCGCGCAGTTGCAGTCGGGTTTGGCTTTCGTCGAAGTCGTCAGGCAGCGGTGTGGTGTCGTCGGCCATAAAGGCCGGGATGGCCGCAAGCTTCTCGGGAACATGGCCGGCAAAGTCGGCGTAGCCTGCCTCGTCCGGGGCGAGCGCCACTTCGCCGCCGCCTTGCGCGAGCGCGACGCGGCCGCTGCGTACCCAGCTATACAGGCCGGGGCGGGCGGGGGTGAGACTGTCGTCAAAGCTGCCGGCGACGCTGTCCGGGCGCGGCAGCGCATCGTCCTGCATAAAGGCGGGGACGCCGCTCAGGTAGTCGCTGGCACCATTGGCCACATTCACCGCCAGCGTTTGCCCGACGCTGACCGGCACGCGGTACGGGCCGGCCGCCACTTCGATCGTGCCTTGCCAGGTATGGGCGAACAGGCGGCTGCCCTCGGCCGGGCTGGCACCGGTGCGGGTGCCGACCTCGGCCGGTGGTGCCTCGCTGCCGAGTGTTTCGGTTTGCGCGCAGCTGTCGCGGCAGTTCAGGTCAAAGCCGGTGCCGCGAATGCCGATCACGGCGGTGGCGGCGTGTACCTTGTACGCCTGCGGGTTGGCCTTGCCGATCGCGCCGGTGACGATGCGTGCGGCGCCATCGATGAGCCTGAGGGCGGCTTGTCCGCCCTGGCCTTTGGCATAGCGCCATTCCTTGACTGAAAACCGGGTATTGGGGCCAAGACTGGCGCGGCTGCCATCGGCAAAGGCCAGCACGGCAATCGATGCCGCGCCGGTGCTTACCGTATCGCCTTCGGCGACGGCACCGCCTTTCACCAGTACCCGGCCGCCGGCGTTGACCTGGCCCTTGATGAGCAGCGCGCGTGCTGCCGGATTGGAAAGCGTATCCTGACAGTCGCCGCTGTCTGTGCACAGGCGCGCATCAAAGGAGGTGCCGCGGATGCCCAGCGTTGCGGTCGCCGTCTGGTATTTCACGGTTTCGGGGCGGGCTTTGGCGATGCCGCCCGAGATGCTGCGGATGCCGCCGGCGACCAGGGTCTGCAAGGTGCCGTCGCTGCGGTAGCGGTTGATGGTGAGGCGGGTGGCCGGGCGCAGGGTGTTGCGCGCGCCATCGGTGTATTCGATAACGGCGAAGCCCTTGGCATCGGTGCTGACGGTATCGCCTTCCTCGATTGGGCTGCCTTTGGCAATGATGCGCAAGGGGCCGTTGGCCGCTTGCGCGCTGACGGTGCCCTGGCTGAATAGAATGCTGCCTACCTTGTCGGCTGCCTGCGCCGTGCCGGTCAGGCATAGCAAGGCCAGCCAGAGCAGTGTGCGCGGGCGCACCTGATGTCTGGTGTGTTCCAAAAATATCTCCTGACGACGCGAGCCAAAACTTTACACAATCAGGATATACAGTTTATGACGTAAGGTTTGCTTTTTGGGTGGGCGGACGGTGGTAGCTATGCCCAGCCGTTGGCGTGCTATGCAGTAAAACCTTGCTGCCATGTTGGTTTGTGCAATAAATCTGCCGAATACGGCTTTGGCGTGCATAAAAAAGCCCTGATCGTTGTCGGATCAGGGCGGCTGGCTTGGGTGGGGTTGTGTTGCGTGCAGCAGACAGTGGCCGGGCGCACCGCCTGGCCGCTTAGCGCACCAAAATATCCGGGCCGATGTCGCGGATGGTTTGCTTACCGGTCAGCGCCATGCTGACATCGAGCTCGCGCTGCAAGATGGACAGCATTTGGCTGACGCCGGCTTCGCCCATGGCACCCAACCCGTACAAAAAGGCGCGGCCTATCATATTGGCTTTGGCACCGAGGGCGCAGGCTTTGAGTATGTCCTGACCGCTGCGGATGCCGCCATCAAACCAGACCTCGATCTGATCGCCGACGGCTTCGGCAATGGCCGGCAGCGCCTGAATCGACGACATGGCACCATCGAGCTGGCGCCCGCCATGATTGCTGACCACGATGGCGTCGGCGCCGGTGGCGACGGCCAGCCTGGCATCTTCTACATCCAGTATGCCTTTCAAGATCAGCTTGCCGCCCCATTCCTGCTTGATCCAAGCTACATCATCCCAGCTGAGTGTCGGGTCAAACTGTTGTGCCGTCCATTGGCTGAGCGACACGATGTCGCTGCCGCCGGTCACATGACCGGCCAGATTGCCGAAGGTCTTGCGCCCGGCCAGTGCGCGCAGCGCCCACGCCGGTTTGGAGCCGATGTCCAGAATATTGGCCAGGGTCAGCTTGGGCGGCACCGACATGCCGTTTTTCAGATCCTTGTGGCGCTGGCCGAGAATTTGCAGATCCAGCGTCAACACCAGCGCCGAGCAGCCGGCGGCCTTGGCGCGCTGGATCAGCGCACGGATAAAGCCGCGGTCGCGCATTACATACAGCTGGAACCAGAATGGCGCTCGCGTGGCGGCGGCCACGTCTTCAATCGAGCAGATGCTCATGGTCGACAGGGTAAACGGAATGCCGAATTTTTCGGCGGCCAGTGCGCCCAGAATCTCGCCATTGGCCCATTGCATGCCCGCCAGCCCGGTCGGCGCAATAATGACCGGCATGCTGACTTCCTGCCCGAGCAAGTTGGTGCGGGTGGAGCGCTGTTCCACATTGATGGCGACGCGCTGGCGCAGCTTGATCGCCGCCAGATCGCTGCTGTTGCTGCGATAGGTGCTTTCGGTGTAGGCCCCGCTGTCGGCGTAGTCGTAAAAGGCTTTGGGTACGCGTTTTTGCGCCAGTTGGCGCAGGTCTTCCACACAGGTAATCACGGGCATGGCTTAAGGTCCGCAGAGAGTTTGGGCAGGCGCTGCCGCCTACTGGTTTTTGTATTCGAATAGCTGGTAGTGGCTGTTTTGCATCAGCAAGCGGGTGGCCTGGATGGCGGTTTCCTGTGTGCCATGGCGAATAATGAACGGGCGCAGGGTGTTGAAGGCGCGCCCTTCCAGTAGCAATACGCCACAGCCGCTATGGCGCAGGCTGCCTTTTAGCATGATGGCCTGCTGCCAGCTGGTGCCTAGCGAGTTGTCGGGGCGTATTTCCACGGCTTGCGGCTGTTTGCCCATATATTCGATGCCATACCAGGTTTGCGCATCGTGGCTGTTGATGCGGCGCACGATGCCGCAGCGCCAGTGGCGCGGCTTGCTGCTGATCAGCACCACCTCGCCCGGCTGGATATGGTAGAGCCGGCCTTCGCCCTGCAACTGCACACCGGACAGGCTCAAGTCGACTATATGCAGCTCCGGGGCCGGCACGGTGGCGTCTTCACCGGTTGCCGCCTTGGTTTCTGCGGCCAGCGCCGCCCAGCAGTCGGGCAGTGAACTTAACAGGCGCAGCTTATTGCTTTCCAAGCGGCGGCGCCGGCGGTGGCGCCGCCGTGCCGGATGGCGCCAGTTTTGCTGCAACTGCAGCAGTAACTGCAGCTCGATTTGCGACACCGGCTCGGGCAGGGCTTGTAGTCGCGCCTGCAAGCGCTCCAGCAGCACGGCCAAATCCAGTTGCCACCATGGCCCGGGGCCTTTGCGCGCCGGCCAGTCGGTGATAAAGCGCGGCGGGGTGTCGCCGGCACTGCTGAAAACAAAACCGCCTTCTTCCGCTAGCTCGCCTGTCGCGGCCAGCAGTTGCAGGTGGCGGGCTTCTTCCTGCATTAACGGAATAAAGGCATTGAGCGAAGCCTGATCCATGCCGTTACTGGCGATCAAACCGGTCAGCAAAATGGCCGCGTAGCGGGCGGCCAGCGTGATGGCAGGCTCCCCGACCGTTTTTTGTGCCCAGTTCTTGGCCGCGATATGCGCATAGAGCTGGTGGCAATCCAGCCAGAAGCCATCAGGCAGTTGGGCGTGATGGCGGGTGAAATAAAGCTGCAGCTGCCAGGCGCTATCCAGCGCCAGCGCCAGCGCTTCCATGCGCGGCTTGCTGCTGGAGAGCCAGCCGCCGCCGCTGCTACGGTCGCGCAGCATGGCCAGACGCTTGTAACCCTGATGCAGGGCGATTTCAAGCTGTAGGGCCAGCGCCTGCAACTGGCTGCCGGCGCCGGCATCGTCAGGACTGCGTTCGCGTGCCAGCGCGTCAAGCCGGTTTTGCAGACGGCTGCCGGTGGTGCGCGCCGCTTGTAGCGACAGCAGCAAAGTATCGGCCGACAGCGGACTATGACCGACCTTGTCCAGCCAGAGCAGCAAAACCCGCGCCGCTTCATCCGCATCCAGTGCAGTGGTGGACGGAAAGCGGGGCAGTAGCGGTTCGGGGCTGGCCGGTGACAGCAAAACAGGCAGCGAGGGCAGGGTCAGGTCGGTCACGGCAGGCTTGCGGGGCTGGTAATGATGAAATCATATCATTATGCGGGCTGCAGTGTTGTGTTGGTAAAGTATGCGATTATTTTGTAGTGGGTACTTAAAAGCCGTACTTGTCTGGCCGTGTGCGGGGCGAATAAAAAATTTAGTTGCCGGATTTAAGTGTTGCGATAAGGCGGTCGTCTTGTATCAGTGAAGGCGCTGGAATGAGTGCCTCAATTGATACCAAAACCGGAGAAATCTATCATGCTGAGCCTGCACACCAACGCCGCATCGCTGTTCACCAAGAGCAACCTCAATGCCAACCAGAGCGGTCTGTCCACTTCGATGACCCGTCTGGGTACCGGTCTGCGCATCAATAGCGCAATGGACGACGCTGCCGGCCTGCAGATTGCGACCCGTCTGGATGCACAAAGCCGCGGCATGGGCGCCGCGATGAAAAATGCACAGAACGGCATCTCGCTGCTGCAGACCGGGGAAGGCGCACTGAACGAAGTGTCCAACATCCTGCTGCGCATGAAGGATCTGGCGACCGAGGGTGCCAACGCCACGACCACCACTGCAGACAAGGCGGCGATGCAGGCCGAGTATGATGCGTTGGGGGCAGAAATCGGCAACATCATGAAAAACACCCGTTTCGGCGGTACTGAGGTGTTGGACAAGACTGCAGGTACGCTGGGCAAGGCTGCAATTAAGTTCCAGATCGGTGCATCTGCGGCTGAAGTCATGGATGCTGATCTGAAGACGACACTGGGGGATGTAGACACGGATGTCGGCGCTGCTACAACGATGTATGGCGCGGCACCCGCAGCGGGCACCGAGATTGGCGCCGCTGCCACCATCACGAAGCTGGATAAGGCGATTGCTTCTGTTTCCAAGTCTCGCGGTGAGATGGGCGCTGCTGCCACCCGATTGCAGTCGGTGTACAGCAACTTGGGTAACGTGAACAACAACACCCAGATCGCCAAGGGCCGCATCATGGATACCGACTACGCGTCCGAATCCGCCAGCATGACCTCCAAGCAAATGCTGATGCAGGCCGGCACCTCGATGCTGAAGCAGTCCAGCTCGATGAGCCAGCTGGCGATGTCGCTGCTGCAGTAAGCCATAGACGCTTGGCGTCTTGATTGATCAAGCCGGCAGCCTTCGGGCGCCGGCTTTTTTCATGTGGGGAATGTATGGGTGAACGCATCAGGGCAGTCAGTGCCGCCTTGCCGCCGATTGCGGTGCGTAGCCGCGACGGCGATGTGTTATTGCGCCCGGGCGAGCTGCTCAAGCTGATGTTGATGACGCAGCAGGCCGACGGGACGGTTTTGTTGCAAGGGCAGGGGGTGAGTGTGAGTTTGCGCTGGCCGGCTTATTTACCCGCGCCGGCGCAAGGTTCGCTATGGCCGTTTGTGGTGCGTGCGGTGTCGCCGCGGCTGGAGCTGGCCTGGCCGCAGCGCGCGAGCGATCAGGCTGCTGTCGTGGCGCCCGAAACGGTAGGGCGCGCTTGGGCGCAGGATGCCGCCAGCGCGCCGTTATTGCAGCGCAAGATGCCGGCGCCGGCGCAATTGGCACAAGGCTGGCAAACGGCCTTGTCCGGTGCGCTGCTGGCGGAAAGCCAGCGTCAGGTTTTACGCGAAGAGCGGCATTTTTCTGCCGCCTGGCTGCAGGCGGGGGGCGGCTTGCCCGAGACGCCTGCGGCACCGGCGTTGCCGCTTAGCCTGCCGTTCTGGCTATGGGGCGGGCCGCGCGTGTATCTTGATTTGGCCGAGCGCGAGGCGGAGGCTTCGGGTGCGCTGGCGCTGGCATTGGCCGATCTGGTGCTGGAAATCGAGCTGGAGGAGGCCGGGCGGGTGCGTCTGGTGTTGCGCGCGCATGAGGGGGGCGTGGCGCTGTTGCTGGCGGCGTCGGCACCGGCTTGCGTCTGGCTCAAGTCGCGCGTGCCGGTCATTCGCAGCGCCTTGCAGCAGGCGGGGCTTGCCCTGCTGGCCTGTCATATCGTGCAAAGCGCGCCGCCGCGCCTGTTGCCCGGCTGCCGTTTGCCGGCCATGGCATCCCGTCCTTTGCCACTGCCCTTGTTCGAGGTGGCGGTGCTGACGTTGCTGGCTTGCAGTCCGGCGCTGTCGGCGCTTAGCCCAGCGTGCCGATCAGACTGACTTCGCGGTTTTCCGGCACCTCGTTGTAGGACAGCACATTCAGCCCGGGGGCAAACAGGCGGCCGTAGCGCGCCAGAATGGGGCGGATCTGCGGCATGACCAGCAAGATGGGAGCGGTGGCGTGCTGTTTCATCTGGTCGCGTATCACCGGCATATTGACCTGTAGCTGTTGCAGTACATTAGGGTCGACCGGGAAGCTGTCCAGCGCCGCCTTGCCGCTTTGCTGCGACTGGGTGAGCGAGGAGAGCAGCATGTTTTCCAGCTCGGGGGTCAGGTTGAAAGCCTTCATTTCGGCATGCGGGCCGAGAATGGCCTGCACAATCTGGCGCCTGAGGGTGCAGCGCACCTCGGCGGCCAGCAAGATGGGATCCTTGCCGTTTTCCGCCACCTCGGTCAGAGTGGTGGCGACCGGTATGATGTCCTTGAGCGACACGCCTTCGGTCAGCAACTGGCGGAAGACGCGCAATTGCTGGCCCTGGGTCAAGGCTTGCGCCAGCGCCGCCGCCAGTTTGGGGGCCAGCGCCGACAGGCGTTCGTTCAGCGCCGCCACATCATCCAGCGTAAACAGCTCGCTCATCTGCTCGCGCATGACCTTGTTCAGGTGGGTGGCGATCACGCTCGGGCAGTCGACCACCTGATAGCCCAAGCCCAGCGCATGCGCCTTGTCGCTGTTTTCTATCCAGGTGACCGGCATCAGATAAGCCGGGTCGATGCCGGGGATGCCGTCGAGCTGGCCATAGACCTGGGGCGAGGGGATGGCCATCAGGCGTTCGGGGTGGACTTCGGCCTCGGCTACGGTATTGCCGCCGATCAAAATGGCGTATTGCGTGGGCTTGAGCCTGAGATTGTCGCGCAGGGTAATGGCCGGCAGCAGCACGCCCATGGCTTCGCTCAGGCTCTGGCGCACGCCGCGCACGCGTTTGCTGAGCGGGGCGCCTTGCGCCTGGTCGATCAGGCTGACCAGACGGTAGCCCAGCATCACCGACAGCATGTCGGTGTAGGGCAGGGCATGCCAGTCCAGTGGCGGCTCGGCATCGCCGGCGAGCGCCTGACGGATTTCAGCGATATCGGCCCTGGCCGGCGGTTCTTGGCGGTTTTTCTGCATGCGCCAGCCGACAAAGGCGAGCAGGGCGGCAAAGGCGATAAAGGTGGGCCAGGGCATGCCGGGGATGATGGCCAGTACGAACATCATGCCGGCGGCGCTGAGCAGCACCGTAGGCGAGGCCAGCAACTGGCCGCCGATTTGCTGCTGCATGTCGCCGTCGTCGCTGACGCGGGTGACGATAATGGCGGCGGCCGACGACAGCAAGAGCGCCGGGATTTGTGCCACCAGACCGTCACCGATGGTCATCAGTGCATACTGGCGGAAGGCATCGGCAAATCCCATATCGTGCATCAATGCACCGATGGCGACCCCGCCCACCATATTGATGATCAGGATCAGGATGCCGGCGATGGCATCGCCGCGCACGAATTTGGACGCGCCATCCATGGCACCGTAAAAATCGGCCTCGGCCGCCACATCCTTGCGCCGCTGCTGTGCGCCTTCCTGATTGATCAGGCCGGCATTGAGGTCGGCGTCAATCGCCATCTGCTTGCCGGGCAGGGCGTCCAGCGTAAAGCGGGCGGAGACTTCCGAGATGCGTTCCGCACCTTTGGTGATCACGATGAAGTTGATAATCATCAGGATGACGAATACCACCAGGCCGACCACGAAGTTGCCGCCTATCACCACATGACCGAAGGCCTCGATCACGCGTCCGGCGGCATCGGTGCCTTCATGGCCGTTTAGCAGCACCACCCGGGTCGAGGCGACGTTCAGCGTCAGGCGCATCAGCGTCGTCGCCAGAATGATGGTGGGGAATACCGAGAAGTCCAGCGGCCGTCTGGCCGAGACGCTGACCAGAATCACCAGAATGGCCAGCACGATATTGAAGGTGAACAGGATGTCCAGCGCCAGCGGCGGCAAGGGCAGGATCACCATGGCGAGGATGGCCAGCAGGAAAATCGGCGCGGCTACCTTCAGGCGGCCGAGCTCGTTGATGATGCGGGTAGGCAGGTTCATTTCGGTTCTCGCGGTTCGCTCATTTCGCGTGGTACGGGCAGACTGTCCGGCAGGACGGGTGCGCTGCGGCGTTTGCCGCTGCGAAAGGCTTTCAGTTGCAGTACATGGTTCAGCACCAGGGCGACGGCGCGGTAGAGCGGCGTCGGGATTTGCTGGTTGACCTGGGTGGTGTGGTAACAGGCGCGCGCCAGCGGCGGAATTTCGATGACTTCGATGCCCAGCTCGTGCGCCTGTGCGCGGATATACAGCGCCATCTCATCCATGCCTTTGGCAATCAAAAACGGCGCTTCGGCGCGCGTCTCTTCATACTTGAGCGCGACCGCATAGTGGCTGGGGTTGACGATGACCACGTCGGCACCGGGCAGGCTTTTACGCACGCCGCGCTGTGCCATTTGCTGCTGGATCTGACGGATGCGCTGCTTGATTTCGGGACGGCCTTCGGTGCTTTTGTATTCATCCTTGATCTCCTGCTTGCTCATCTTTTGCTGGCGGGCAAACAGCCAGCTTTGCAGCGGGACATCGATCAGCGCAAAGGCAACAAACAACAGGATCAGTGACATCAGTGCATCGCTGAATACGGCCAGGCTATAGGTCAGGGTCGCGTCCAGCGTGGCGCCTTTGAGCGCGAAAAAATCGTTCATGGCGCGATGGGCGACACCCCACAATACCGCGCCTAGCACCAGCGCCTTGACGATGGATTTGCCGGTTTCGCTGGCGTGCTGGGCCGAGGCGATACGGCCGAAATGGGCCAGCGGATTCATGCGCTCAAGCTTGGGGAAGAAGTGGGTGGCGGCAAACACCCAGCCGCCGGGCAGCATGGAAAACAGCATGATGGCCAGCGGGATGGCCGCCAGCGGCAGCAGCATGCCGGCCAGTAAGGTGAGCGAGCCGGAAAACAGCAGCGAGAAACTATTGTCCAGTGTGCCGCTGCCGGACAAAGGGGCAAAAGCCAGCGCAAACAGACTGTGAAAATCCTTCAGCCAGCCGGGCATCAGCAAGGCATACAGCTTGAGCGCCGCCAGCAAGCCGATGGCGCTGGCCAGATCGCGCGAGCGCGGTACCTGGCCTTTTTTGCGCGCCTCGCGCAGTTTGTGCGGGGTGGCCTTTTCGCTCTTGTCGCCGCTGCTGCTTTCAGCCAAGCGCGCCTCCTGTCAGCATGCGCTCCCACAGTCCGAAGATCTGCTGGCACAGGCGCACATAGTGGCCGGGCAATAAGGTGGCCACCAGGGTGAGCGTCATCAGCCCGAACAGGGTCACCAGAGGAAAGCCCAGCGAAAACAGGTTAAGTGCCGGTGCGACACGGTTGATCAGGCCAAAGCCTATTTGTACGACGAAGGTGGCGAAGATGGCCGGCAGTGCCAGCAGCAGGGCCGCCGACATCGCCCAGCCTACGCCCAGTACCACCTGCAGCATGGCTTGTGGCGGGATGCCGCCGCCGGCGGGCCACAAGGCGAAACTGCGGTAGATGACTTCCACCAGTACCAGATGCGCATCCATGGCAAAAAACAGCAGCGCCCCAAACAGATAAAGCAGGGTGGAGAGCACATCGCTGGAGCTGCCATTGCCCGGGTCGTTGAGCGTGGCCATGGACAAAGCCATCTGCGAAGACAGCAAAAAACCCAATAGCGACAGCACCACCATCACCAATTGCAGCGACAAACCGAACAGCAGGCCGATAATGACTTCACCCAGCGCCGCGGCGATGCCGGCCAGCGAAAACGGATCGATAGGCGCCATATCGCGCATCGCCGGCGCGCTAATCATTGCCAGCACCAGCGCGATGGCGACGCGGGCGCGCATGGGCGTGGCGGTTTCCCCGACAAAGGGGGCGACCGACAAGGTGGCGATAAAGCGGCAGAACGGCCACCACAGCATGGGCAGCCATTGCAGCAGTTTGGGAAACAGACCTTCCATCTAGCCTACCAAGGTGGCGGCACGATTGAACATATCTACACAGAAATCCATCAGGTAGGTCGTGATCCAGTGCCCGGCCAGTGCAATGGTCAGCAAGGTGGCCAAGAGGCGCGGCAGAAAAGACAGGGTTTGCTCGTTGATCTGGGTCGCCGCCTGAAACAGGCTGACCAGTACGCCGACCAGCAGCGAAGGCAGCACCAGCAGCACCACCAGCGTCACAATGACGGCCAGGCTGTCGTGCACCAGATCGACGGCGATTTCCGGGGTCAGCATCAGTAGGCCTGTATGCTGGAAACCAGCGTATTCACCGTCAGCGACCAACCATCGACCAGCACGAACAGCAAGAGCTTAAGCGGCAGCGAGATGACCAGCGGCGACAGCATCATCATGCCCATGGCCATCAGCACGCTGGCCACCACCAGATCGATCACCAGAAACGGAATAAACAGCATGCAGCCGATCTGGAATGCGGTTTTCAGTTCGGACAGTAAAAAAGCGGCCAGCTTGACCACAAAAGCGTGTTGCCTGGGCTCGGTGATATGCGCCTCGCCCGACAGGCGGGCGATTTGCGCCAGCGCCGTCTTGCTGGTTTGCGCCAGCATAAAGCGCGACATCGGCTCCTGGGCGATGGTGAGCGCCTGCTGCATGGTGATCTTATCCTGATCAAACGGCACCATGGCCTTGTCCCAGACTTCAAGCCCGATCGGACGCATCACCAGCAAAGTCAGGATCAGCGCAACCCCGGTGACGATGCGGTTGGGCAGGCCCTGCTGCAGCCCCAGCGCCAGGCGCAGCAGCGACAGCACGATGACGAAGCGGGTAAAGCTGGTCATCATCAGCACCAGCACCGGCAACAGGCCAAGCAGGGTCAGCAGAATCAGGATCTGCGTTTTGACCGTAAAGTCGATCTGGGTGCCGGCGGCATTGGCGCTGAGCAAGTCCAGCGTGCCGGCGGCGCTGGCCGCCAGCGGCATCAGCGCAAGCGCACAAGCCAGAAGGCGCGTAGCGGATAGCAGCTTCATGAAGAGAGCGCGTCCAGACCCAGATTGTTCAGTTCGGTAATGCGCAAGCCGTAATTTTCGCCACAGATCACCACCTCGGCCCGGCCGATCAGGGTGCCGTTGACGCGGATGTCCAGCGCTTCGCCGGCCTGCTTGTCCAGCTCGATCACCGAGCCGGTATTCACTGCAGCCAAGTCTGCCAGCGAGATCTCGGCTTCACCGACTTCCAGAGTCAGCGTCACCGGTATGCGCCGCAGCAAGCCGCTCATATCGCGTGGCGCAGGCGACGCCACGGGCGCTGCGGCTGGTGGTGTATCCAGTCGGTCCAGCAGGTTATCGAGTTCTTCCAGATCGTTTTTTTCCATCATGTGGGCTTCATTCTTCATCGGTAAAGGAGGTCAGGCACAGCCTGCCTTCGTGTTCGACCACGCTGGCGCGGAACAGACGGCTGCGTCCGATATGGACATGGGCCAAGCCCGGGTGTAAGGCTGGAATAATCTGTCCGACCTGCAAATCAAGGACTTCGCCCAGACTCAGGCTCTGGGGTTGGAGCCGGGCTTGCAGGCGCAGCCTGAGGGTCTCGCCAAAGTGCGGGCCTTGCGCTCCTTGCGCCGATGCCGGGCGCGGCGCCAAGTGCGTGCTGCTGGCTCTGAGCAGGCGGTCCAGACTGTCGCGGTCAAGGCTGAGACGGATGGCACCGCAAGGGCTGCCATCGCTTTCGCTCAGCTGCAGGATCAATGCAAAGACGGGGGTGCTGCCTGGGGCGACCGGCAGGTGCTGGGTGGGAGGCAGCGGCAGCGGGGTATCGCCACAGGACTGGGCAATGAATTCGGGTAGCAGGGGTGCCAGTGTCGTCCCCAGCATCCGCGCCAGACGAAATTCGGTTTCGGTCTCGGGCTGCTCGGTCTGGGGGGCGTCCACTTGCGCGGTGCGTCCGCCATAGCGGCAGTCGAGTATGCGTAGCAGCAGGGGGCGTTCGATATGAACCCCGATGCTGCTGTTGCCAACCTGATGCCAGCTCCAGCGCGGGCCGGTACTGACTTCGCGCGTATAGCCGATGCTGCCCAGCGTGAGCGTGGCGCGATAGCGCAGGCTGAGTTCGCGTCTGACAAATTCGTGGACCCGGGCTTCAATCAGCGGCATCAGCAGCGGGAGCTGATGAAAAGGCCGGCCTAATGTGGTGGCGTCCAGTGGCTGGACGCGTGCCGCTTGTTCCGGGCTCAGGATCTTGGCTTTGGGCATGGCTTCTTCAAGTTGGCAGGAGAGGGCAGTCAGGCTCGCGGGCGCGGCGTGTCACATGGATGAGCATCTTACTGAATGCAGAGCGGGTAGATGAGGTGAAAATTCACGTAAGGGTCTGTGAAAATTCACGCATATAGAAGATAGAAGTAAGTTTAAACTGCGGCGCAGTAAACCATGCCGTCATAAAGGTGGCGTGACAAACTTCTCTCTTTCATGTCTGTAAGGATGCGCATGCTCACCAATCCGGGCTTGATGTTACTCAGCGGACAGTCCGCTATCTTGCGCGACGATATGGCGACACTGGCGCAGCCGGCCCATATCGCCAGCCAGCCGGACAGCGCGACGGATTCGCACAGTTTTTCCGATGCCATGATGGCGGCGCTGCATAGCGTGGACGCACAGGGGCGCGAAGCCTCGGACAAAATGACCGAGGTGGACAGCGGCCGCAGCAATGATCTGGTCGGCGCGATGATTCTGAGCCAGGAGGCCGGGCTGTCGTTCTCCATGCTGACCCAGGTTCGCAACAAGGTCGTCAGTGCGGTGGATGACCTGATCAAGATGCCGGTCTGATTCTTTGTGGAGCCTGCCTTGATTTCCCGATTGCGTAACGGTTTTGAAGCTTGGCGCGCGCGCGCGCCGGCATGGTCGCTATCTGCCTCTTCCCTGCGCTATGCCTTGCCCATGCTGGCGCTATGCGCGCTGGTGACGCTGGCGGTGGTGTTCTGGTTGTGGCGCGACGACGCCAGTTATAAGCCGGTGTTTGGCGCCGATGAAAAAATCGCCGCCGCCGATATGATGGCGGTGCTGGATGGCGAACAAATTCCCTATCGTCTGCATCCGCAAAGCGGGCAGGTGCTGGTGCCGGATGCGGTGCTGGGACATGCGCGCATGGCGCTGGCGTCCAAGGGCGTGGTGGCGCGCCTGCCATCCGGCCTGGAAATCATGGATCAGCAAGACCCGCTCGGCGTCAGCCAGTTTGTGCAGGATGTGCGCTTCCGTCGCGGCCTGGAGGGCGAACTGGTGCAAAGCATGCTGGCGCTGGAGCCGGTCAAGGCGGCACGGGTACACCTGTCGCTGCCTAAAACCACGTCTTTTGTCGGTTCCGCCGATAGCAAGGCTTCGGCCTCGGTGGTGCTGACACTGAAAAACGGCCAGACCCTGAGCGACGAGCAGGTGGCTGCCGTGATCAAGCTGGTGTCGGGCAGTGTATCGACGCTGCCCGAAGGCAGCGTGACGCTGGTCGATCAGGCCGGCAATTTGCTGTCGGCGCGGGTGGACCTGTCCGAAGGGCTGGTGCAGGGCAAGGATAGCGAGGCGGCACGGCGCATCAAGGGCGAGGTTGCCGAGAATGTGCGCGCCTTGCTGGGTGCCAGTCTGGGTGAGAACAATTACCGCTTGAGCGTGACGGCCGATGTCGACAACGACAGGGTGGAGGAGACGCGCGAGCAGTATGGCGAGGCGCCCAAGGTCACCAATGAAGCTTCGCGTGCCGAAACCTCGGCCAATGCGCCCATGGTCGGGATTCCCGGTTCGCTAAGCAACCAGCCTATCGATACCAGCGCTTCTGCGCCGGCCGGCGAAAAGCTGGGTGCCAGTCGTCAGGCCACCACGCGCCAGTATGCATATGACCGCAACGTCACCCAGGTCAAACGTGCCCGTGGCCAGTTGCGCCGGCTGAATGTCGCGGTGGTGCTGAACCAGCGCGCGGCGCCGGATGGCAAACGCTGGACGCCGGCACAAATTGCCAATATCGAAGCGGTACTGAAAAACGGCCTGGGTTTTGATACCCGGCGCGGCGATGCCCTGCTGGTTAGCAGTCTGGATTTCCGTCCTGAAGTGCCGGCCGAACCGTTCTGGATGGACCCGGCGGTGTGGTATGAAGGTCTGCGCATGCTGGGCTGGGCACTGGCGGCTTTGCTGGCCTATTTGCTGCTGCTCAAGCCCGTGCTTGCATTGCTGCGCCGTCAGGCGCCGCCGCAGGCCGGCAGTGCGCCCGAACGCGAATTGCCGGGCGAGACGCCGGCTGCGCTGGGGGTGATGCCGGATGGACAAAGAGCGGCACTGGCGGGCGCGCCCGGGCGGGTCGGCGCGGTCGTGCCGCTGCTGGAAAATTATGATCTGCCACCGGCGGGCTCCTCTGTCGATGTACTGGTCGATCATTTGAAGGATCTGGCGGCCAAAGAGCCGGAGCGGGTGGCCGAAGTGGTGAAACAATGGGTGCAAAAAAGTGGACAACAGCAGTCTTAATGGCGGCATGAATGCCGCAACGGTGGCTCTGGCTGCAGCCGAGGCGCAGGAGCATGCCTTGTCGCCGGTCGAGCAGGCCGCCATTCTTTTGTTGTGCATGGGAGAAGAGCCGGCTGCGGCGGTATTGCGCTGCCTGAACCGCGAGGAATTGCTGCAGGTGACACAGGTGATGAGCGGCTTAAGCGGGATCAAAGTCGATACCGTGAAAACCTCGATCCAGAAATTCTTCGACGAGTACCGCGAGCAAAGCGGCGTGCACGGTGCCAGCCGCTCCTTCCTCAAGCGTTCGCTGGATCTGGCGCTGGGCAGCGATATCGCCAACTCGGTACTCGACCAGATCTACGGCGATGCCATCCGCCCCAAGATGGCGCGCCTGCAATGGGTGTCGCCGCAATGGCTGGCCGACCGCATCGCGCATGAGCATGTGCGCATGCAGGCACTGTTTCTGGCCTTTTTGCCGCCGGCGCTGGCAGGGCAAGTGCTGGATGCACTGCCCGAAGCCTGCCATGACCGGGTGCTGGTCAATATTGCCCGTCTGAAAGATGTGGACAGGGAACTGCTGCTGGAGCTGGAGGAGCTGGTGAACCGCTGTCTGGCCAGCTTGCATACGCAAAGCACGGGTGTCGAGGGCATGCAGCAGACGGCCGATATCATCAACCGCATGTCGGGCGATCGCGGCCGCATGATTGAGCTATTGCGCGCACATGATCCGAAGATTGTGTCCGAAATCGAGTCGCGCATGTACGACTTCTTCGTCTTGTCGCGCCAGACCGAAACGGTGATTGCGCGCATCTGCGAAGACGTCTCGCTTGAAATGTGGGCCATTGCGCTTAAGGGGGCCGAACCGGCGGTGCGCGACGCCATTATCCAGACCATGCCGCGGCGTCAGGCTCAGAACTTCGAGAGCCAGATGCGCCGCCTGGGGCCGGTACCCAAGAGCCGCATCGAAGATGTGCGGGGCGAGATTATGGAACTGGTCAAGGAAATGGCCGCCAATGGTGAAATCGACCTGCAGCTGTTTCCCGAGGAAGTGGTCGAGTGAAGAGCTGGCGTTCTTTCCGCTTTCCGCCGCTGGTGCAGAGCGAGTTACCCGCCGCTTTTGCCGGCGGCGATGTGGCGCAGGTGCAGGCCTCGGTGGCCGACGGCTTCCGTCAGGGTATGGATGCCGGCTACCACGAGGGGCTGGCCGCGGGCGAGGCCGCCGGACGCGAGGCCGGCCAGCGCACCGGCTATCAGGAAGGGCTGGAACAGGGGCGCCAGCAGGCGCTGGCCAGCTTGTTGACGCTGGCCGCGCCGCTGGATGCGGCGGCGGCCTCATTGCGCCACACCTGTGACGACTATCAGGCTTTTTTGCGCGAAGGCGTCGTGGATCTGGTGGACCGGGTCGCGCGCCAGGTCATCCGCTGCGAGCTGACTTTACGTCCGGCACAGATTCTGGTGCTGGTCGAAGAAACACTGGCCGCCTTGCCCCTGGTTAAGGGCGAGGTGGAGATCGCCTTAAACAGCGAAGAGTACGAGCGCATCCGCGAGCTGGCGCCGGAGCGGGCCAGCCAGTGGCATTTGCTGGCGGACGCCAAACTGCCGCCGGGCGAATGCCGTATCCGGACCCCGGAAATCGAAGCCGATGCCGGCTGTCGCCAGCGGCTGGATGCTTGTCTGGACAAGGTGCGTACGCAGTTGGCCACCTTGCCGTCCGACGGTGGCGCGTTGCGTCCGGTGGCGCTGGCGCCAGAGGCGCTCGCTTCGGAGCCGGCCAGCGATACCGCCGCCACGCGTAAGCGTGCGCCGGTAAAAGCCAAACCGCAGGCCGAAGCCGAGGTAACGGTCGCGCCGGTCAAGCGCAGCAAGGCCCGCAGCAAGACGCAAGCAGGGGCGGACGATGCTGCGTGATGCCTTGGGGCAGCTAGACCTCGCCAGCGTGCCGATGGCCAGCGTGACCGGCCGCCTGATCGGCGTATCTGGCCTGCTGCTGGAGAGCGTGGGCTGCCCGCTGGAAACCGGGCAGCGCTGCCTGATTGAAACGGCACGCGGCGAATGGCTGGACGCGCAGGCGGTGGGGTTCCGCCGCGAGGTGTCTTATCTGATGCCGTTCAAGAAGCCGGTCGGTTTGATGACCGGCGCACGGGTCAAGCCGGCGCCGGACGCTGGCGGCCTGATGATAGGGCCGTCCTGGCTTGGGCGCATTGTCAACGGTCTGGGCGAGCCGCTGGACGAGCGGGGAAGGCTGGGGGGCGAGCTGCCATTGGCGGCCCACCCGCCGCGCATCAATCCGCTGAAAAAGCGTGCGGTGGATACGCCGCTGGACGTCGGCGTCAGGGCCATCAATGCCATGCTCACGCTGGGGCGCGGCCAGCGCGTTGGCCTGTTTGCCGGCTCCGGGGTGGGCAAGAGCGTGCTATTGGGCATGATGACGCGCCACACCGAAGCCGAGGTGGTGGTGGTGGGCCTGATCGGCGAGCGCGGGCGCGAGGTGCGCGAGTTTGTCGAACATGCGCTGGGCGCTGAAGGCTTAGCCAAGGCGGTGCTGGTGGTCGCGCCGGCTGACGAGTCGCCCTTGATGCGCCTGAAGGCGACCGAGTTGTGCCACACCATTGCGGCCCATTTTCGCGACCAGGGACAGAACGTGCTGCTCTTGGTCGATTCGCTGACCCGCTATGCCATGGCGCAGCGCGAAGTCGCGCTGGCGCTGGGCGAGCCGCCGGCTACGCGCGGTTATCCGCCGTCGGTGTTCGGCATGTTGCCGGCGCTGGCCGAAAGTGCCGGCAATGGCGAGGGCGAGCGTGGCAGCATGAGTGCGATCTACACCGTATTGGCCGAGGGCGATGACCAGCAGGACCCGGTGGTCGATACCGCGCGTGCCATTCTGGATGGCCATATCGTGCTGACGCGCGAGCTGGCCGAGCGCGGCCATTATCCGGCCATCGATATTGCCGCGTCGGTCAGCCGCTGCATGGGGCAGGTGGTGCCGCGCGAGGTGAAACTGTCGGCACAAGCGCTCAAAGCGATGTGGGCGCGTTATCAGGAAGTCAGGGCGCTGCTGCCGCTGGGGGCTTATGTCGCCGGTGCCGACCGCGATACCGACCGTGCGCTAGCCTTGCTGCCGGCGATAGAGGGTTTATTGCGCCAGGATGCTGACACTGGCGCGAAGCTTGCCGCTAGCTGGCAACAGTTGCAGGAGATTGTCGCATGAGTAAACCACGCAGTTTGCAGGCCTTGAACGTGATGGTCGGGGTGCGCCAGCGTGAGGTTGAGCGTGCGGCGGATGAGCTTAAAACCAAGCATGCCTTGCTGCAGCGTTACCGCAACAATATCAGCCTGCTGGAGCAGTTGAGTGCACCGCCATCGACAGGCCAAACCGTATTCAATAGCTCGCAGGCGATGAATATGTCGGCCTATAAGGGGCAGCTTAGCCAGATCAAGCTCAGCCAGCAGCAGGATCTGGCCTTGTCGGAAGCCGATGCCGAGCTGAGTCGTCAGAGTCTGCTGGCGGCGCGCTTAAAACGCGAGGCGATGGCGCAGGTTCATGCTGCGGCAGCACGCCATCTGTTGCGCGAACAAGAGCGACGCGAACAGAAGCACACGGACGAAGCGGCCGGACAGAGCTGGCAGCGCCAAGCACAGCGTTTTTAGCCGCTAAGCCACTGAATAAACAGGATGGTTTTATCAAGCGGGCC
Organism: Craterilacuibacter sp. RT1T; assembly: GCF_023502145.1. GTDB lineage: Bacteria > Pseudomonadota > Gammaproteobacteria > Burkholderiales > Chromobacteriaceae > Craterilacuibacter. Next base: position 489,222 of record NZ_JAMFLI010000001.1, read on the forward strand.
ATTGTTTTGGTAAAAATTCAAGAAAACAGTGTGTTTGGTCGCTAGTCATCACTATGGTGGACTGCCCGAACAGGATATTGCTATGACCGACTTCAATCCCGCCCAGATGGCCAGCCAGATGGCCTCGATCTATGTGCAAGGCGCACGCCTGCAGCTGGATCAGCAAAATAAGGCCAGCAAAGGGCGCAGCGATGCCCTCGCCAGCTTGCAAAAATCGCTGCAGGATTTTCGTAATGCGCTGGATGGGCTAAGCAGCAAAAAAAATATGCTGGCGATGAGCGCAACGGTCTCGCCTGACGGCGCTGCCACGGCTACGGCCACCGGCAAGGCTCAGGGCGGGCGCTATTCGCTGTTTGTCGAGCAAGTAGCCAGTGCGCACCAGATCAGCTTTGTACCGCCCAATGGGCTGGCGGTCGCGACCGGTGAAACCCTGACTGTGAATGTGGGGACAAAAAGCTTTTCGATTTCGCTGAAGGATGCGGATACCGATGGTCAGGCTGGTTTGTCGTCTACCGAGATTGCGCGCGCCATTAACCAGCATAAGGACAATGCCGGCAAGCTCAGTGTCGGTGTGGTGACCGGGCAGGATGGCAGCAGCACGCTGGTCTTGTCGGCCGGTCAGACCGGGTCCAGCAATACGATCACGCTCAGTTCAAGCAATACCGCGCTGAGCGGTGCCGTGACGGCATTCAAGCCGCTGACCGAGGCCAGGGATGCGGTGGTATGGATGGGCGCGAAGGATAGCGGGATCAAGCTGACTCAGGCAAGCAATGCCTTTAGCGTGGTGGATGGCGTGACCCTGAACTTGAGCAAGGCACAGGGTGCGACTGATGCGCCGCTGGTACTGAATGTTGCGCGCAGCGACACCGATACCGCAGCCAATGTGCAGGGCTTTGTCGATGGCTATAACGCGCTGCTTAAAAGCATCAATAGCCTGACGGTGGCCGGTAATGCCGAAAAGGGGCAGGCCGCCGGCGCTTTTGCCTCGGATGCCAGTGTGCGGGCGCTGCGCGAGCGCCTGAATAGCCTGATTCGTCAGGATTTTGGCGGGGTCAAGTTGTCCGATATGGGCATCGCTGCCACCCGTGACGGCACGCTGACACTGGATAAAAGCAAGTTGGGCAAGCTTTTGGACAGCAAGCCGGATGCGCTGGACAGTTTTTTTAGCGGCACGACCGCCGCGGGTGGCCTGCTTAAGGCCGGCAGCGGCTATCTGGATACCTGGCTGAGCTCGACCAAGGGGGTACTTAAGCAGCGCAGGGATTCCGAAACCGGCTTCAAGGCCGATCTGGACAAGCGCCAGGGCCGCATTGATCAGGATTACGACCAGGCTTACCAGCGCTATCTCAAGCAGTACAGCCAGTTGCAGCAGTTGCAGACGCAGATGGCGAAAACCATGGAAATGTTGAACAGCAATCTGGGCGTTTGATGCGCCAGGGGCAAGGGGCGGGAAAATGGATTACGAAGCGTATCGCAATTATCACGCAGTGAATCTGGAGTCGCAGACCAGTCAGGCATCTCCGGTGGAGTTGGTACTGGTGTTGTTTGACGGCCTGATGGAAGAGCTGGCGCGGGCGCGGGCCCACATCGAACACGGCCGCTACGAGGAAAAAGGCGACAGCATCACCAAGTGCATCAATATCCTGAATGGCCTGTCCGGTGCGCTGGATTTTGATAGCGGTGGCGAGGTGGTGACCAATCTGGCCCGCCTTTATGACTACTGCGCCTACCGCTTGTATGACGCTAGCGTCAAGCTGGAAGTGGGTTCGATTGATGAGGTTTTGGCTTTGCTGGCCCAGCTTAAGGGCGGCTGGATCGGCGTCAGGGATCAGCATGAAGCCACCCATCCCTGACCCGCGCGCCCTGATCCATGCGGCCGAAGCGTGCGACTGGGCGCGGCTGGCGCAGCTGGACTTGCAGCTGCAGCATTATCTTGTGCAACCCAATGTCACACACGAGCGTGCCTTATTGCTGGCTTTGCGCGAGGCATATGGCGAAGCCGTCGCCATTTGCAGTGCCCATCGCGCACAGTTGGCGCGGGAAATGGCATTGCTGGCCTCGGCGCGCGAGGGACAGCAGGCGTATGCACTTTTCAGTGAGCCGGAGCTTTTATGATTTCGCCAGCCTTGCCTGTCGTGCCCTCGCGTACCGAAACCGCACCCGCTACACCGCCTGTTGCGGCGGGTGACGCCGCGAGTCCGGATGATTTGCTCTTTTCCAGTTTGTTAGCCCATTTGCCGCAGGAAGAGCAGGTCCCGGGCGAAGAGGCCGAGCGTCAGCCGGAGTCTCCCCTGCCTGATACGGCTGCCGCTGTGATCGCACCGACGCCTGCTTTGCCCGTCATGAGCATGCTGGCGGCCGCTATGATGCCCGCCAAGGATGCGCAGGTAGAGCTAGGCGTATTGCCGGTAGATCAGGGTAGTGACGGTATCGCTGTCGAGAGCCGGCATGCGCTTGTGCACGTCGTGCTCCCTATGCGTGCCGGTGAGGCGGTGCTGGCCGCGGCCGTATTGCCCAGCCTGCCGGTAGTTGATTTGGCTTCCCCTCTATTGCGTCAGGCGGGCGTGCCTGCTCAGCTGCCAGCAAGGCCGGAGAGTATGCCGGCACGGGGGGCGGATACGTCAGCGGTACTGTCTGGCGAAGTTGCGGCCCGCTTTTCGCCTGCCTCGCCGCTGGCGCAGGCCGATGGCGAGACTGGCCGCTTGGCTATCGCCAGTGATGCCGGGATGGGCGTCCCCTGGCCGGCGGGCACCAAGGCTGGCGCGGCACCGTTGCCGGAGTGGGCGCCCCTGACGCTGGATGCGGGCAAGAGCGCCAGCTGGGGCGAATCGTTGCGTAGTGCATTGGGCGAGCGGCTGCAGCTTCAAAGCGCACACGGCATGGATAAGGCGCTGATCCGGCTGGATCCGCCAAGGCTGGGTGCGCTGGAAATCAGCATACGGCATGAAGGAGGCGGACTGTCGGTACAGTTGACGGCTTCCAACCCCGATGTGGTGCGGCAGTTGCAGGCCATAGGCGAGGGCTTGCGTCAGGATCTGGCGCAGCGCCAGTTCTCCCAAGTCAGCGTTGATGTGCGTGAAGGTCAGGCCGGTGCAGGTCAGGGCCAGGGACGACAAGGTGGCCAGCAGCACAGCGGGCAGGCGCCAGGCAAGGCGCTGGCCGAGGCAGATATCCCCGGTGAGGTGTTCGAGCTGGGGCAGGGTTTTAGCAGGGTCTGAGGTTTTTCATGAATAAATCAGTAGTAATCGGCGTAGTGGCCGCGCTGGTCGCGGTGCTATCAGGTGGTGGCGGCATGTATTTCTGGATGAGCCAGTCTGCGCATGCCAAAGCGGCGGAGCCGGTCGCGGCCCCCGTGGTCAAGGATGGCCGTTTTGTCAGTCTGGACAAGGTTATCGTCATGCTCAAGGGGCACGAAGGGGCTAGCCAGCAGTTTATGGCGATAGATCTGGTGTTTCGCACCTCGGACAAGCAGGAAGCCGAAGTCAAGGCGCAATTGCCGTTTTTCCGCAGTATTGCCGTGCGCTCCCTGTCGCAGTTGGGCGCTGCACAAGCCAGCTCCATGAGTGTCGACGCATTCCAGCAGCGCTTGGCGCAGGCATATAAGGCGACGTTTGCCGGCGAGGGGCGAGCGATGCCGTTCTCCGAAGTCATGGTTGCCAAGCTGATTATCGAGTAGCGCGCATGTACGCCGACTACGCCGATACGGCCTTGCAGGATGAAGCCAGCCAGCTGGATGCCTATCTGCCGCTGGTCAAACGCATCGTGCGCCAGCTGTCTTCGCAGTGCGCTGCCGTAATCGAGCGCGAGGATATGGAGCAGATAGGGCTGATGGCCTTATTGGAGTCGCTGCGGCGTTATGGCGTGCCGGATGAGCGCTTTGCCGGCTTTGCCATTTTACGTGTGCGCGGCGCGATCCTGGACGAGTTGCGCCGTCTGGATTGGCGGCCGCGTGCGGTGCGTCAGGATGCGCACCGGGTGCGCGATGGTTTGCGCGAACTGACGCGCAAGCTTGGGCACGAGCCTGGCGAAGCCGAGGCTTGCGCCTTGCTGGGCCTGAGTGCGCAGGCCTATGGGAGTGCCATGCAGGCCGAGAGCGCCGAGGCCATGGCCAGCCTGGACGAACTTTTGGCGGCTGGGCATGAGCCGGGGGGGATGTCGCGTCCGGATGAGGCCTTGCTGGACCGTTTAAGCCTGGCGCAAGCCTTGCGTTTGCTGGATGAGCGCGAGCAGCGCGTGATCCAGCTGTATTACGAATTCGACCTGAGCCTCAAGGAGATCGCGCTGGTGCTCGATCTGACCGAGGCACGTGTATGCCAGATCAACAAGGCCGCGCTGAAAAAAATGAAAATGCGGCTTGCCGCCTGACCCCCTGAAAGTAAAACATGCAGCAACTACTCGGTATTTTCATCGTCCTCGCCTGCGTATTCGGCGGCTTTATGATCCATGGCGGCTCTTTGGCGGTGTTGTGGCAGCCGATCGAGTTGCTGATTATTTGCGGTGCAGCTTTGGGAGCCATCGTGCTGGGCAATCCTGGTCATGTGCTTAAGGAGATGGTCGGCCAGCTCAAGCGTGTCATCCTGCACAAAAAGCAGGGTGCCGAATTTCAGCGCCAGCTGTTGCTCTTGATGTATGAGCTCTTGATTACCGCCAGCCAGGGCCTGAAGGCGCTGGACGAGCATGTGGAAAATCCGGCGCAAAGCCCGCTGTTTACCCGCTATCCGCTGGTGCTGGACGAGCCGAAATTGATGGCTTTTATCGTTGATAACTTCCGCCTGATGGCCATGGGCAAGATCAATGCCCACGAGCTTGAAGGCGTGCTGGATCACGAAATCGAATCCATCGAGGAGGAGCTGGAGCAGCCGTCCAAATCGTTGCACAAAATTTCCGAAGGCATGCCAGGCTTCGGCATTCTGGCCGCGGTGCTGGGTATCGTGATGGCGATGAATAGCGTGGGTGCCGGGGCGACGGCTGGCGATATCGCCGCCAAGGTTGGCGCGGCGATGGTGGGAACTTTTATCGGTATTTTCTTCTGTTACGGCGTGCTGGATCCGCTGTGCAATATGATGCACCAGCAGGTGAAGGAAGAAATGTCCAATTTCGAATCAGTCAAAGTGGTGCTGGTCACCCATGTGGCGGGCAAACCACCGCTTTTGGCTATCGACGCCGGTCGTCGTCTGGTGCAGCTCAATACCAAGCCCAGCTTCTCGCAACTGGAGTTGTGGATTAATGCGCTCGAAGGCGTGAGCTAAGGAGCGGCGATGGCCAGAAAAGACGTGCACCACGAAAGCACCATTATCAAGAAGGTCTCCAAGCGCGGTGGCGACGCCGGTCATGGCGGGGCATGGAAGGTGGCTTTTGCCGATTTCGTACTGGCCTTGATGTGTCTGTTTATGGTGTTGTGGGTGCTGGCGGCGCGTGACCAGGAAAACCTGGAAAAGGTTTTGAATGCAGGCGGCGCGACCATGACGGCGGAAGGAGGCTCGGTGCGGCTGGATCACACGGGCAGTCCCAAAGGCAGTCTGATTCCGCGTGATCCGATTCCCGGTCAGCCGCAAAGCGACAGTCGTGCCCAGACCCAGGTCAAGAGCAGCAGCCAGCCTTCGGCACTGAATGATTCTGCGGGTGCGCGCCAGCGCGTCGACTCCGAGCAGGCGATGCAGAAACTGGCACGCATGATGACGACGCTTTCGATCGAAGCCGGATTAGCCGGCAATATGCAGGCGGTCGTTACGCCTTATGGCTTGCGCATCTTACTGCATGACACCGATGAGCAGGGCATGTTTGAGCGCAGCAGCTCCGCGATCAATGAGCGTTTTCGCCTGTTGCTGGTCAGGATGGGGACGATGTTTCGTGGCATCGAAAACCAGTTGCTGATTGTCGGGCATACCGATTCGCTGCAGTTTCGTAATCAGAGTCATGCCGCTTTTTCCAACTGGAGTTTGTCCAGCAATCGGGCGATGACCGCCCGTGCCCATTTGTTGGATGGCGGTATGCCTCAAGACAGCATCTTGCAGGTGGTCGGTATGGCGGATAGGGCGCCGCTGGACCGTGCCAACCCGGCGGCGGTAGCCAACCGGCGCATCGAGATGCTGGTGCTGACCACCGAGCAGGCACACCAGGTGTCTTCCATGTTCGGCATGCCCGGCCGGACTGAAGCGTTAATGCCGGGTGTGAACTCGGCGCGGCCGGATGTGGCGCCGGCCACCGTGCTGCAAGAGCGCTTGGTCAAGGTGCAATAATGTCAGGCTAAGGGTGTTGTTGCGGTGCAATAAAAAATAGCAGTTTTAAGCGTTTTGTTACACACATGTCATCCCATGCGGTATTATCGCGCATTGGTTATCAATACTCATTGTTATTGAACAATGTTAGTGAAAAGCCGCTTGATTACTGCCAGATTTATTAATAGTGTCTGCTGCTGTATTCGGGTGTTAGGCAAGTGTGAAGCAGAGATCGTGACCCAATATAATGACAATATCCGGCAACAAGTCGCGCAATGCGATTTTTTTGCCGAGCTGGACGAAGATGCACAGGCGCGCTTAATGGAGCTGGGGGTGCCGTTACGCTTGCGTAAGGGGGAGACCCTATTCCGTGAAGGCGATGTGCTGGATGCTATCTATGTGCAACTGTCCGGCCGCATTCAATGCTGTGCCGAAGATGGGAGTGGCAAGCGCTTTGTTTTTCTGTTTAGTAAGCCTGGCGATGTATTAGGGGAAGTGTCCTACCTGGATGGTGGTGGTAGCGCATGGGGATGCTGTGCCGACGAAGAGTGCGAATTGCTGAGATTTCGTCGTCAGGACTTAATGGTAGTGTTCGACGATAAGGACGGTCTGCCTTGTGCCGTCAGCCGGCAGCAGATTCTTTTGCGTCTGGCCGGCATGGTGCGAACCATGTCGCTGGTGGCCCGCAATCTGGCCTTGCTCGATGTCTACGGCCGTATCCGTATCCTGTTCGGCGAGGTGATGGTCGAAACGGATGGCGTCTTGCAGCTGGAAAAAGCCTTTACCCAACAGGAAATTGCCGAACGCATCGGTTCCTCGCGCGAGATGGTGGCGCGCATCCTTAAAGAGCTGGTATACGGGCATTACATCCGTCTGGATAACCGCCGCATCACCTTGCTTAAACCTTTGCCGGAACAGTTTTAAGTTTTTACCGGTTGCTGCCGCCTTATCTAGAGTAACGGGTTCAAGGATAAACGAGGCAAGAGATGCGTATCACACCACAAAGAACAGAACTGCGCGAATTGCCTGCCGGCAAGCGTACCGGTGCGCCCGCTTCTCCTTCGCCTGCCGAGGTGAAGCAAGCCAGTGCGGAGTCTGCGCATATCGCGCCTGCGATGAATGCGCTTTCTGCCATGGCAGAAGTAGACATGGACAAGGTCAGTGCGATTCGTCAGGCGCTCGCGCGCGGTGAAATCGGTTTTGATGCGGATAAGCTGGCCGGGCTGATCGCCCGCTACCATGGCAATCAGGGATGATGAACGCGGCAATGCTCAAGCAGCTGATGGCTGGCATTCAGGCTGATCGGAATGCTTACGCCGAGCTTGAGCGCCTGCTGGAAGCGCAGTTTGGCGCTATCGTGCGCTGCGATGCGTCCCAGTTGGCTGCGCTTGCTGAAAGCATACTGCAGCTGAGTGCGACGCTGGACAGCAGCCGCTGTGAGCGCGAGCGCTTGCTGCTGCAAGCGTTGGGTGTGGTCAGGCTGACTTCGATAGAAGCTTTGTTTATGCGTTTGCCCGTCGATATCGCCACGCGCTGCCGGGCACATTGGGAAGCCTTGGGAAGCCTTGTGCAGCATTGCCAGTCGCTCAATGCGCGCAATGGCCGGCTGATGAGCGAGCAGCATGGCTTGTTGACCCGGGTGATGTTCGGTGACGAGGATGTCTATGTTTCTGCCTGAATCCCGGCGCTTGCCGTTTTTGGTGGCGGGGGAGATGCCGGCTGCGGCCACTTTGCCTGCGCCAGCCTCTGGTGCGGGTCATTCGTTTTCCGCGCTTTACCGGCAAACCCGGCAGGAGGTCAGCGACTATATCCGCCACGGAGAATCGGAGGCGATGCCGGCGCTTTCGCCTGATGGTGCCTGGCTGCATAGCCGGCTTGCCATGCAGGGGGCGCTTGGCGCTGCGCGCACCATTTCGCAGGCGGGCTCGGCGGAAGATTTTGCCAACGCCGTTTTACCTTATGCGCGTCAGGCCGCCAGCACGCTGGGTGTCGCACCGGAGATTATCGCGGCTCATGCAGCGCTGGAGTCCGATTGGGGACGCCGGCCCATCGTGCGCGAGGATGGCTCGCATAGCTTTAATTTGTTCGGTATCAAAGCGGGTGAGGGCTGGCAGGGTGAGCGCACCCGCAGCGTGACCCATGAGTTTGTCGATGGGCAGATGCGCAAAAGCGTTGAGCCTTTTCGTGCCTATCCCGATTACGCAGCAGCTTTTAACGACTATGCGCGCCTGATTTCCTCCAACCCGCGCTATCGTGCCGCTTTAGGAGTAGGCAGTGATGGTGCAGCCTATGCCCGTGCGCTGGCACAAGGCGGCTATGCCACCGATCCGGATTACGCCGCCAAACTCAGTAGTGTGGTGGCGTCTCTGCGCCAGCGTCAGGCGCGTGCAACGACGCCAGCGGGCTAACGCTTCCCGCCGCATTGACCCTGGCCAGGAAAATCCGGCCACTGGCCAGATTCATCACCCGTATGATATCCCCCGCCTTGCCCTGATTTTGTGCTTCTCCGTTAACCCTGACCTCGATGCCCGGGCGTCTGGCGATAATGTCTACCTTGTCGCCGCGCCGGATCAGCACGCGCCCATTGCCTTGGCTGACTGGCGTTGACGGAGGGGGCGATTCCACTTCGGCATCCTGTTTGCGGCCTTGCTCTGCAACTTCCTCTTTGTGACGACCCTGTTGAGCCTTGCTGGGTGCGGCTTCTGTCTTTGGCGTCGGTGGCGCGGGAAGGCGGGCGCGTACGGTCCATATGTTTTGCCACAGCTCAGGGCAGCTCACGGCAAAACGCATGCGCCCGGGGTTGCGGGTATCGATAGCGCGTATTTGCAGTGCTGACGGGCAAGGCGGCAGGCGATCGGCTTCGCGTGGCGGGATAAAGCTCAGTTGCGCATCTGGCGGCTTGTCGCCGGCTTTTGCTTGCGACAGCAGTGCCTGCTTGACCGCGATATCGAGTTGTTGCTGTATGGCGGGCGTGCTGGCGAGCGCGCCCTTGGCCAGACATAACAAGCCAAGCATCAGCGTCTGGCGGCAGGGGTTCGTGAATATTGCCATTCTGGCTGTCTTGGTAATTATTACATGTACGTATCTCGGGGGGCTTATTAATATCCCCTATCAATTTTACCGGTTTATTCTTAACCAGTATCTTGAGTCATAGCAACGGTATTGAACATGGCTAGGGGTGTCAATGGGAATAGCTTTTGACAAGGCGCTGGGTATCCATCCGGAAGCGCTCAAACTAAGGGCGGAGCGTACGCGCATTCTGGCGTCGAACCTGGCTAATGAAAGTACGCCCGGTTACCAGGCGCGCGATATCGATTTTTCTGCCGCGCTGGAGCAGGCGACGAGCGGCGAAGGCGATATGGAAATGGCGCTGGATACGGCGGCAAAATATCGTACGCCCAATCATGCCTCGCTGGATGGCAATACGGTGGAGCTGGGGGTCGAACAAGCCGAGTTTGCCCAGAATACCAGCGACTTCCAGACCAGCCTGACTTTTTTGAATATGAAATTCAGGGGTTTGGCCAAAGCCATTTCGGGACAATAAATCATGTCTTTCAGGGATATTTCCCGCATCGCGGGTTCGGCCATGACGGCGCAGACCATACGCCTGAATACCATCGCCAGTAATCTGGCCAATGCCGAGTCGGCCTCGGGTTCGGAGGCTGTGGCCTATCGCGCGCGCAAGCCGGTGTTTGCCGCCATGGCACAAGGGGGCGCGGATGGCTGGCAGGGCGCGACAGTGGCGGTGCTGGATGTTGTCAAAAGCCCGGCGCCATTGCGCAAGCTGCATGAACCGGGCAACCCGCTGGCGGATGCTGACGGAAATGTGTTCTACCCCAATGTGAATCCGGTCGAGGAAATGACCGACATGATGGCCGCTTCGCGTGCTTTTCAGACCAATGTCGAAGTGATGACCCGGGTGCGTTCCATGCAGGGTGACCTGCTCAAGCTGGGAGAAGGGTGATGGCAGTTTCGGGTGTGACAGTCGAGGAGCGGCACACTGGCGGCGCCAAGGGGGAGACACCGGTTGCCAAGGCCGCCGGTCAAGCCCTGGGCGATGCTGACATGTTTATGACTTTGCTGATGGCGCAGATCAAGAATCAGGATCCCTTGTCGCCCAGCGACCCTGCCCAGTTCGTTAATCAACTGGTGCAGATGAACCAGATGCAGACTTCGCTTTCCATGCTGTCCGAGCTCAAGGGCAATGCTTTGATGTTGCGCGAGTTGCAGGGTTTGGCGCTGGGGGGGCAGGTCGGGCATTTGTCGCGGGTTTCTACCTATAGGCTTGAACTGTCGACCGCTTCGGGTCCGCTGAGCGGCCATCTGACGCTTTCCGGTGCGGAAAAAGCGGTTTCGGTGACGCTCACTGCGGCTGATGGCAGCCAGACCAAGGTGGATCTTGGGGCGCAGCCGGAGGGGGCGTTTGCTTTCAGTATTGATCCGGCGGCGCTGAAATTGCCTGCCGGGCATTATGAAGTCAGCGTGCAAACCGCATCCGGCAAAAAACCGATGCTCGAGTTCGAAGCACGTATCGAGGGGGTGCGTCTGCCGGTGTCCGGTGGTGAGCCCTTGCTGCGCCTGGCAGGTCTGGGCGAATTTCCTGCTTCTTCCATTACCCAGCTGCGCGGTGCTGCTAGCCGCGATGCTCAAGGATAGTCATGAGTCTAGAAATCGCAGTTTCCGGCATTAACGCAGTCAGCAGCCAGCTGGACAGCATCAGTAACAATATTGCCAACGCCTCGTCCTATGGCTACAAGACAGGTCGCACCAACTTTGCCTCGCTCTATGTGGGCTCGCAGGCGATGGGGGTCGGTATTTCCTCCAAGACGCAAGACATTGCCCGCATGGGCGGGATGCAGTCGACCGGCCGCTTGCTGGATGCGGCTATTGACGGCAGCGGCTTCTTTATTACCCGTGGCAGCGATGGCTCGGACCAGTACACGCGGGTCGGCATGTTTAATACCGACAAAGACGGTTTTCTGGTCGATGGTTCGGCGCGCCGTGTACAGGGCTATGCCATGAATGCGACCAATGGTGCACTGGGCGCGCTGGGCGATCTTAAGATTCCGTCGGGCCAGATCCCGGCTATGGCCAGTACTGCGCTCAAGTACACCGGTAACCTGTCTACCGCGTGGACAAAGATGAGCGGCACTTTCGACAAGAACGACCCCTCGACTTTTAATGCTTCGACGGTGTCGGTGGTGTATGACTCGCGTGGCGACAAGCATAATCTGACCCAGTATTTTGTCCGTACGGGCGACAATGAAGTCCAGGTGCAATATACGCTGGATGGCAAGCCTGCAGCGGCGCCCGCTACGCTGACTTTTGGTGCGGATGGGCAATTGAGCGTGCCGGCCATCAACTCATTGAACTTGGGTACGCCTGTGGGGGCGGCCCCCTTGACGGTCAATGTCGACTATTCGGGTACCACCTTGTTCGCCGGCGAAAGCACCACCCTGGCCAATAGCGTGAACGGCTATGCCTCGGGCGTGATGACCGGTGTGCGTATCGAAAGCAATGGCGAACTGGTCGCCCAATACAGCAATGGCCAGCGCATGGCCGTCGGGGTCTTGGCCATTGCCAACTTCCCTAACGAAGCCGGGTTGTCGCCGGTATCCGGTGCCAGCTGGATAGATTCGCCTGCTTCCGGTACCGCCGTGGTGTCGGTGCCGGGTAATGGCAAGGCTGGCGTATTGGCGGCCGGTGTACTGGAAGGCTCCAACGTCGATATGACGGGGGAGCTGGTGAAACTGATGAGTGCGCAGCGCAGCTATCAGGCCAACACCAAGGTGATTACCGCCGAGAGTCAGGCGATTCAAGCCCTGATGCAGGCAATCTAAGGCGATTATGGACGCGCTGATTTTTACCGCCATGAGCGGAGCCAACCGTGCACTCAAGGCGCAACAGGTGCATGCCAATAATCTGGCGAATAGCGAAACCGGTGGTTTTCGTGCCGATTTTGGCGTGGCGCGCAGTCAGGTGGTCGCCGGTAGCGGTTTTGATGCCCGTCATGTAACAAGGCTGGAGCCCTCCGCGGTCAATAGCCGCCCCGGAGCGATTCATGCGACCGGGCGCGAGCTGGATGTGGCGATCGAGGGCGAGGGCTTTCTGGCGGTGCTGGATGGCGGGCAGGAAGTGTATACCCGCGCCGGCAGTCTGGATGTCGGCCCGGATGGCCGGTTGAGCGTGCAGGGCCGTCCGGTACTGGGCGATGGCGGTGCGATCACGCTGCCGCCATTTAGCCAGCTGGCGATTGCCGCCGATGGCACGTTATCGGTGCAGGCGCAGGGTGAGGCGCTGATGCAGCCGGTGGGCCGGCTTAAGCTGGTCAGGCCGGTGCCGGAAGAGCTCAGCAAGAATGGCAACGGCTTCATTATCAGCCGTGCCGGCGGGGCTTTGCCGGCCGACGATACCGTGCGCGTCAAGGGCGGGCATCTGGAGCGCAGCAATGTGTCGGCAGTCGAGGAAATGATTGCGACCATGGCTTTGGGGCGCGATTTTGAATTGCAGATGAAAATGTTCAATACCGCCAGCGAAATGGCCGATGCCGGCAATCGTCTGGTACGCGGCTAAGCCAAGGAGAAGATCATGAATCCGGCTTTATGGATCAGCAAGACCGGCATTCAGGCGCAGGATGCGCGCCTGGGCGCGATTGCCAACAATCTGGCCAATGCCAATACCGTGGGCTTCAAGCGCGATCGCCTGGTGTTTGAAGACTTGTTCTACCAGGTCGAGCGTCAGCCTGGCGCGCAGGTCGATGCCAATAATCTGGCCCCTTCCGGGGTGCAGTTTGGCAATGGCACGCGTCTGGCCGGCACGCAGAAGGTGTTTACCGGTGGCGCGATTTCCACGACTGGACAAGCCATGGATGTGGCGATTATCGGTCAGGGTTTTTTGCAGGTGCAGATGGCCGACGGCAATACCGGCTATACCCGTGCGGGACAGTTGCAGGTCAATGCCGAAGGGCAGTTGGTGACTGCGCAGGGGCTGCCGCTGGTGCCTGGCATGACACTGCCGGCCAATGCCACATCGGTCACCATTAACGAAAGCGGCCAGGTGTCTGTTGGTGTGCCCGGCTCGACCCAGTTGCAGGCCGTGGGTCAGTTGACGCTGGCCAGCTTCGTCAATCCGACGGGCTTGCTGGCCTTGGGCGGCAACCTGTTTCAGGAAACCGACGCCAGCGGCGCGCCGGTTGAGGGTAATCCGGGCGCGGATGGCATGGGCAAGCTCAAGCAGGGTGCGCTGGAGGGCTCGAATGTGCAGGTGGTCGAAGAAATGGTTGAAATGATTGCGGCGCAGCGCACTTATGAAATGAATACCAAGGTGCTGTCGGCTGCCGACAATATGATGCAGAACCTGGCTCAGTCGGCACGATGAGATCCGTATTCTGGCTTGGCCTGGTTTTGCTTGCCGGTTGTGCCCAGATACCGCAGGTCAGGGAAAGCGAGCCCGAACTGCCACCGGTTCCTTTGGCTAGTGCCAAGGGTAGCGGTGGTGGCGTGTTTTCGGCCTATGGCGCGGCATCTTTGGTGGCGGATAAGCGCGCGTTTCGTCCGGGCGATGTGCTGACGGTCGTGCTGGAAGAAACCACCCAGGCGAGCAAACGTGCCGGTACCCAGTTCGATAAGAAGTCCGGGGTGGAAATCAGCCCGGCCGTGATTGGCAGTAATAGTTATAAGACCAATGTCGGCATAGATGCCGGACGTAATTTCAATGGCGCCGCCTCGTCATCGCAGCAAAATAGCCTGTCCGGCTCATTGACGGTTGTGGTGCAGCAGGTCTTGCCCAACGGTCTGATGCTGGTCAAGGGTGAAAAACAGCTGACCCTGAATCAGGGCGAAGAGTATTTGCGCCTGGCCGGCTATGTCCGCGTCGATGATGTGGATAGCAATAACCGTATTTCCTCGCAACGCATAGCCAATGCCCGTATCGGTTACGCCGGGCGTGGTGCTTTGAGCGATGCCAACGCCGCCGGCTGGCTGATGCGCGTGTTCAATAGTCCATGGATGCCGTTTTGAAAGGCTAGTTGATGCCGTTCTTTCCCCTGCTGCGCCTGTTGCTGCTCTGTGTGCCGGTGCTGGCACAGGCGCAGTTATTGCGCAATCTTGTCAGTATCGAAGGCATACGCGAGAACCAGTTGATCGGTTACGGTATTGTCGTCGGGCTGGATGGCTCGGGCGACAATGCCCAAGTGAAATTTTCCGGTCAGTCGGTTGCCAACCTCTTGAACCAGTTCGGCCTCAAACAGCCGGAGAGTGGTGGTGCCAAGGTTAAAAATGTGGCCGCCGTGATGGTGAGCGCAGTGTTGCCGCCCGGTTACCGCAAGGGGCAAACGATAGACGTGAATGTGTCGTCGCTGGGCGATGCCAAGAGCCTTAGGGGCGGCACCTTGTTATTGACGACGCTGAAGGCGGCCGATGGCGAGGTCTATGCGCTGGCTCAGGGTAGCGTGGTGGTGGGCGGCTTGTCGGCGCAGGGCAAGAGCGGCTCCAGTGTTACCGTTAATACCCCGACTTCCGGGCGCATTCCTAATGGCGCTTCGGTCGAGCGCGAGATCAGCAGCGATTTTGACAGCGGGCCCAGCATCCGCCTGAGCCTGAAACGGCCTAATTTCCAGACCTCGACCAATATCGTCAACACCATCAACCGCCAGTTCGGCACGCTGGCCTCGACCCGCGATGCGACCTCGATCGAGGTGCTGGCACCGCTTAACCCGACCGAGCGGGTGGCTTTTGTTGCCCGCCTGGAGCGGCTGAATATCACCACCGGCGACGAGTTGCCGCGCGTGGTGTTCAATTCGCGCACCGGTACCGTGGTCATCAGCCAGGGCGTGACCGTGCGCGCCGCTGCCGTATCGCATGGCAGCTTGCGCGTGATTATCGGTGAGCAGGATGCGGTCAGCCAGCCCAATGCCTTTGCCGGCGGACGTACCGAAGTGGTGCCGCAATCCCAGGTGCAGGTGGCAGAAGGCAATGGCCGCATGTTCCGCTGGCCGGCCGGGGTCAAGTTGCAAAGCATTATCGATACCGTCAACAGCATAGGCGCGTCGCCTGACGACATCATGTCCATCCTGCAGGCGCTGGATCAGGCTGGCGCGATAGATGGCGAGCTGATAGTCATTTAAGGAAAAATCATGCTTAAAACGCAGATGCAGAGCGCTCTCCCGCTTGCGAGCGAAGTCGTGGCCGATACGTCACCTGCCGTAGCCGATGCAGCATGGCAGCAAAAAGCGGCACAAGCGGCCGAAGCGTTCGAGGCGGTATTCGTGCGCGAAATGTTCAAAGACATGGATAAGGGCACGCAGGCGATTGCCGGCGAACAAGGTTTGTTCAACAAGGGTAGCGGCAGTGAGTTGTCCGGCATTGCGCAGATGGCGGTGGCCGACCAGATCGCCCGCTCGCGTGCTTTTGGTGTGGCAGATGCCATTTTGCGTCAGTTAACGCCGGCTTCTGCGGGGCCAGCGCTTAAGAATTAACCCCTTCTGGTCGCTCTTGATGGGCAGGGCGTGGCATCTGCGGCCCGGTTTGCCATGACAGCTATCCGATAACGAGTTCATATTATGCGCATGACCAGCAATGCGCTGTCCGGTGCCAGTGCGGCCCAGGCTGCGCTGAATACCATCAGCCAGAATATTTCCAACGTGATGACCCCTGGTTATTCGCGTCAGGGCGTGGTGTTGTCGCCGCTGGCCGCCGCTAGCGGCGATCGCCTGAGCGCCGGCTCCGGCGTGGATGTGCTTGCCATTCGCCGTTACAGCGACACCTATAAAAACCTGCAGATGTGGCAGGCGCAATCACAACAGGGCCAGCTCGCGGCTTCACGCGAGTATTTTCAACAGTTAGAGCAAGTCATGGGCAGTAGCGGCACCAGTTTGTCGGCCGGGCTGGACAAGTTCTATGCCGCGCTGAATGCCGCCAGTGTCGAGCCGGCATCCCTGCCTTTGCGCCAGCAGGTCATTAGCGAGGCCGATGCACTGGTGCGCCGCAGCGACAACCTTAACCGGGTGTTTGCCGTACAGCTGGCATCGGTGGGCGAGCAGCGCGCGGCCGTGGTTGGTCAGATCAATGTGCTGTCGCAGCAAGTGGCACAGTTAAATCAGAAAGTGGCCGCAGCCGAGGCGATGAACAGCAATGTGGCCGGCTTGCTGGATGAGCGTGACCGCCGGATCGATGCCCTGGCTGAGTTGGTTGATGTGCGGGTAAGTACGCTGGGAGATGGCAGCAAGAGCATTAGCTTGCCCGGGGGTGCGCCTTTGGTGGTGGGCGATACGGCGGCAGCCTTATCGGTCGAGGCGCAGCAAAATGGTTCCCAGCTCTTGACCTTGCAGTTTGCCAATGAGCGTTTTGTGCTGAGTGATGAGCGCGTCGGTGGCACGCTGGGCGGGTTGGGCGACTATGAAAAAAATGTATTGCGCCCGCAGCTGGCGGCTGTCCAAAGCCTGATGGGGCAGCTGGCGACCCGGACCAACGAAGTGCTGGCCGGCGGTTTTGATTTGCAGGGTCAGGCCGGCAAGCCGTTATTTATGATCGGCGCGTCTGATGGTGCGGTCAGGCTGGCGCCGCTGACGGCGGAGGCGCTGGCTTTTTCCTCTCTTGCGGGCTCGCCGGCCAATAGCGGCAATCTGAATGCGCTGATTGCCATTCGTGAAGAAAAGGTGGATGTCGCAACGCTGGGTAGGGTGAGTTTTGGTGATGCCTATGCACAGCTGGTCGGACAGCTAGCCATTGCCAGCCAGCAGAATAAAGCTTCGCTGGGGACTGCTACCGCGGTGCGTGCCGAGGCTGAGAGTGCATGGAAATCGACCAGCGGCGTGAATAGCGACGAAGAGGCGGTCAACCTGATCGAGTTCCAGAAAATGTATCAGGCGAATATGAAGGTGATCGCCGTGGCCGGTGAGCTGTTCGACAGCACCCTGGCCATTTTGTAAGGAGTTGAAGATGCGTATCGCCAGCACCCAGTACCACAGCGCCATGAATGCCGTGCTACAGGACAATAACGCCAAATTGGCGGCACTTGGCCAGCAGATGTCATCGGGCAATCGCCTGAATGTGCCTTCCGATGACCCGATCGCCAGCGTGCGCCTGCTGCGTCTGCAGCGCGAGGAGGCGGCGATCGACCAGTATCGCTCCAATATCACGGCGCTTAGTACGCGCTTGTCGCTGAACGAGGCGCATCTGGACAGTATCAGCAACGACATGATGCAGATGCGCGACTTGCTGGTGTGGGCGGCCGATGGCAGTAATACCGCGGCCGATCTGCGCGCCATGGGCGCCTCGCTTAAAAGCCTGCGCGACAGTCTGGTGTTTTCCGCCAATATCCGTGATCAGGAAGGGCGTTATCTTTTTTCCGGTACCGCCAATGACAAGCCTGCCATTCAGCGTGATGCCACGACCGGTGTGTATGGTTTTGCCGGCAATGAGGACACGATCTCGGTGGTTGTGGGGCATGGCGTCAGTCAGGTGTCGAATGCCACGCTAGCGCAATTGCCCGGCATGCTTAACCAGCTGGACGCGCTGATTGTGAAGCTGGATGATCCGGCCTTGACCGCGACAGCGGTGGGCGATGATGTGCGCCAAACCTTGGGTGTGCTGGACAGCGCACACCAGATGATAGGCAGCAAGATTGCCGAGCAGGGCGGGGCGCAGAATATTATCAAAATGATGGCCGACAATCACAGCAACGTCAGTCTTGCCAACCAGAAAAGCGCAATCGATATTGGCCGGCTCGACTATGCAGAGGCCTTTATCAGTATGAATGCCTACACCCTTGCCCTGCAGGCAAGCCAGAAGGCCTATGGCAAGGTGAGCCAGCTGACCTTGTTTAATGCGATCTGAGGACGGATATGCGCCCCTTGTTGACGACACTGGATACGCCCGCACTTGGCAAGAAAGGCCGCCTGGCCGAGCCCGTGGTCGCGGCTGCGCGCACAGGATCGCTAGCCGCTGCTAGCGACACGGAAAACCGCAGCCAGCGCGAATCGGCGGTGTCGGGCTGGCGTTATAGTACGCAGCTGAACCAGCAATTGACGAGCGCCCAGCAGTCGCTGGATTTCGTCGATCAGCTATTGCGGCGTCTGGAGCTGCTCAAGTCCGATCTGGGACGCGAGCTGGGCAGCCGGCGCATTGAGAAAGAGCCCCTGCAGGCCAGAGCCGATGAAGTCGGGGCACAATGGGCGCAGCGTGAGGCCAAAACGGATGGCACGCTGGACGGGCAGCTGCATTTTCAGGTGACCGGGCAAGTGCGCCAGCGTTTTTCGCTGCGCGGCATGGATTTGTCTGCGCTGACCCAGGGCAAGGCGGAAACGCTGGTGCTGATCGGGCCGGAGCGCGGCGTACCGCCTGCGGTGGTTGCCGTTGGTGAAGGGGTCGACGAGAAAACCCTGCTGCAACGCTTTAACCGCGCGCTGGGCGGCATGGGGGTGCGCGCCGAGGTGGACGATGGCGGGGCGCTGGCATTCAGCGTCGAGGAGACCGCGCTCGCGCGGCTGCGCGAGGGCTTGATGGTGCGTGGCGAAGGCGTGCGCTTTCCGGCCGGCTCGCCACAGCGCGTGCGTCTGGAAACCGAGTCCGGCCCGTTTCAGCTGCCTTGGCAGCTGGATGATCACGCGGGTGTCCGCCAGAGTTTGCAGCGCGTCGTCAGCATCATTGCGCAAGTGCAGCAGTCGCGCGCTGCGATCTTAAGCGCGATTGCCGAGGCCGAACACTCGATTTCCCGTCTGGTGAGCATGGACGAGCAAAGCTGGGCGCAGGGTTTTGTCGCGGATTTCAATGCCAGGCTCAACCAGCGTGATGCCTATCAGGGCTATTACGAAATTCTGCCGGCGCTGTCCGGCGTCAGCCGGTATCGCGTGTTGTCCCTGCTGTCCCTGCGCTGATGGCGGCAAGCACGGCCTGCCGCCATGGCGGGTTTACTCGCTCAGCACATCCACCCCTTTAGGCGGGGTGAAGTTGAAGTTTCCGGCTGGAATGGCCGGATTTTTTTTGACCGCGACAAAGCGGATCAGCGTGGTATTGCCGAAGCTGTCGCTTAGGCGCATCTCTTGCAGGGTATTGCCGGAGAAGCCCATTTTCAGCGACTGGAAGGTATTGTCGGCTTGGCGCGGGGTGGCGCTCAGCCATTCCAGGCCGCCTTCCTTGCCCGCTTCTTTCAGCGTGTAGTTGCGCTCGATGGCATTGCTGCCGGCCAAGAGTGCCGCCGGGCTGGAGCCTAGCGCGCTGTCCAGCGGCTTGCTGGTCACCTGCGCCAATTCCTTGTCGTAAATCCACAGCCGCTTGCCATCGCCGACAATCACCTGCTCGAACGGTTTGGCGTAGCTCCAGCGAAACTTGCCCGGGCGCGAGATTTCCAGCGTGCCGTGAGCCTGTTCGCGGTGGCTTTGGTTAGTCACGGTCTGCTCGAATTGGGCCGACACCGTTTGCGTGCCGGCGACAAAGGCCTTGAGCTGGGCGATGGCGGCAGCATGAACCGGCAGCGCCAGACTGGCCAGAAGCGGAATAAACAGGATTTTCATTAGCTGAACCGGTTGGTGATCGGGTAGCGCCAGTCCTTGCCGAAAGCGCGGCGCGTAATGCGTGGCCCTACCGGCGCCTGGCGGCGTTTGTATTCATTGATTTTCAGCAAGCGTACCACGCGCAGCACATCGGCTTCGGCGTAGCCGTCGGCGATAATCTCGGCCGCCGACAGATTGCCCTCCACATAGCGCTGCATAATCGCGTCCAGCACATCGTAAGGCGGCAGGCTGTCCTGGTCGGTCTGGTCGGGACGCAGTTCGGCCGACGGTGCCCGGGTGATGATGCGCTCGGGAATGACCGCGCCTTGCAGGTTGCGCCACTGGCACAACTGGTAAACCAGCGTTTTGGCCACATCCTTCAGCACGGCAAAGCCGCCGGCCATATCGCCATAGAGCGTGCAGTAGCCGGTAGTCATTTCCGACTTGTTGCCGGTGGTCAGCACCAGCTTGCCGCCCTTATTGGACAACGCCATCAAGAGCGTGCCGCGTATGCGTGCCTGCAGGTTTTCTTCGGTGGCATCCAGCGCCAGGCCGGCGAAAGAGGGCGCCAGCGCCTCGCTAAAACGCTCGTACATCGGCCAGATGGCGATCTCGTCATACTTCACGCCCAGACGCGCCACCATATCGCGCGAGTCGGTCAGCGAAATGTCCGCCGTATAGCGGCTAGGCATCATCACTGCATGTACCTTGTCCGCCCCCAGTGCGTCCACCGCGATGGCCAGCGTCAAGGCCGAATCCACCCCGCCGGACAGGCCAAGCAGGGCGCCAGGGAAGCCGTTCTTGCCGATGTAGTCGCGTACGCCGGTTACCAGCGCCTGATAGACGCTGGCGGTCGCATCCGGCAGCGCGGCATGGCGGCTGCTGACAAAGTCGCCGTCGAGATAGTCGATCAGCAGCAATTCGTCGCAATAGGCGGCGGCTTGTGCGCAGACTTCGCCGTCGCGATCCAGCGCAAACGAAGCGCCATCAAATACCAGCTCATCCTGCCCGCCGTTCAGGTTGACATAAGCCAGCGGCAGGCCGGTTTCCTGCACGCGGTAGCGCGCCATCTCCTGGCGCGCCGCCACCTTGTTGCGGTGAAAAGGCGAGGCATTGAGTACCAGCAGGGCCTCGGCGCCGGCATCCTGTGCTTCGGCGGCCGGTTCGACCGACCATACATCCTCGCAAATCAATACGCCCAGCTTGACGCCGTTTTGCTCGAATACCAGGGGCGCCGCGCCGGGGGTGAAGTAGCGGCACTCATCAAAGACTTCATCATTAGGCAACAGCATCTTGTGATACTGGCCGAGACGATTGCCGTCGCGCAGCACGGTGGCGGCATTGAATGTCTCGTTGCCCAGCCTGACCGGGTGGCCGATCACCAGTGTAATGCCGTCCAGCTCCAGCAGTTCGTCCATGCCCTGAGCGCAGGCGCGGTAAAAATGGTCGCGCAACAGCAAGTCTTCCGGGCTATAGCCGGTCAGCGCCAACTCGGGCGTGACCAGTACATCGGCACCGGCGGCGATGGCCTGTCGGGCGAAGTCCAGAATTTTTTGGGTATTGCCGGCAATGTCGCCGACAACCGGGTTGAACTGGGCAAGGGCTATGCGCATGACGAAGTGGGCAGCGTAGTCTGTGGAAAGGGCGATTTTACCCGATAGCGCGCCGCTGTTGCGTTTGCTGACGGCCGCTTAACGCTGTTGTGCATTTATTTTGAAATTTTTCTAAAAAACGGCTTGCGCAAACCAATCACCGTCTATACAATGCGCAGCCTCTGCTAACGAAACGCAACGCGAATCACTAGCAGAGAACTGGAGAGGTGGATGAGTGGTTGAAGTCGCACGCCTGGAAAGCGTGTTCAGGATAATATCCTGACGGGGGTTCGAATCCCCCTCTCTCCGCCAGTTTACTGATAAGCGCATCGCGATTATCTAAAAGTTTGTTCCCTGATAGCTCAGTTGGTAGAGCGACGGACTGTTAATCCGCAGGTCGCAGGTTCGAGCCCTGCTCGGGGAGCCAATATTCAAAAGGACCTAGCCATTTTTGGCTAGGTCCTTTTTGCGTTTTGCCCCAATTTTGCCCCAATGCGTGGGCAAACGGCCTTCCGAGCAGGCGGTATAAAACCGGTTCCTACTCATGACTCCAACACAATTATGGAGTCGGACATGGCAACTATTCGCAAACACGGAGCAGGCTGGGAGGCGCGTGTCCGCCGCAAAGGCCACCCCCACATTTCCAAACACTTTCCCCGCAAGGATCAGGCAGTCCGCTGGGCGCAGCAGGTTGAAGCCGAGATGGAGCGTGGGCCCTATGCCTCACTATCCCGACCTGTACTCTCCGTACATCAGGCGCTGACGCGCTATGCGGAAGAAGTCTGCAGCAAGAAAAAAGGCGCTCGCCAGGAGATCAGCCGGATCAAGCGACTGCAAGCAGAGCCGTTTTCCACGCTTGATATCATTGAACTTCGGGGATTCGACCTTGCTCGATTCCGCGACCGCCTACTGCAGGATGGGCTCGCCGCTAATACTGTACGGCTGCACCTTGCTTTGCTCAGTCACATGTATAACGTGGCACGCAAGGAGTGGGGCTACGAGCGTCTCAGCAACCCCTGCGACGATATCAGTAAGCCCAAGCAGGGCGCTCCCCGTGAGCGTCGCTTCGAAGGGGATGAGCTGCAACGTATCCTCGATGAAACCGACTCCGAAATGTTGCAGGCCATCCTGCAACTGGCGATAGAAACCGGCATGCTCCGTGGTGAGCTGTGTACCTTGCACTGGTTGGATTACAAGCCGGCGATTCCGGCACTCAAGATCCAGATGTCGAAGAACGGCAGCTCGCGCGTTGTACCGTTGTCGCCGCGTGCAGTTGAATTGCTCGAAGCCTTACCGCGTAGTGGTGAGCTTATTTTCGATGTCGAGCCGGACTCGATCACGCGTGCTTTCCGCCGTGCTTGCGACCGCCTCGGTATTGAAGATTTGCGCTTTCACGACACGCGGCACGAGTTCTCCCAACAACACTGTGTTGCGTATGCCTAATAAGCATTGACTGACAAGGTTTTCTAGCAATACGCATCATTTCCCACGTTGCGTAAAGGTGTGGCATTCAGCAATTAGCTGAGATTGGCACTCTAACCGTGATTGGCATTTACGCCAGATTTCCCGAAAACAAGGCGGATTCAAAAAGTAAGTGCAACGCCCTGCAAGCCAGTCAATTCAAGGGCTTGCCCCCGTTGAAGACCTTGGCTGGCGAATGCCAGCCAAGCCTCTTTCTCGGTCGATGATTCAACTTCCGCTCGACCTCGTCCAGCTCCGCTTGCGTCACTTTCGTAAAATCGGTCTTCCCTTTCGGGAAGTATTGCCGCACCAGCCCGTTCAAATGCTCGTTGCAGCCCCGCTGCCAGAAACTGTACGGGTCGGCGAAGAAGCAGTCTGCCTGCAGTTGGCGAGCCACCTCCTGATGACCGGCAAACTCCTTGCCGTTGTCGAAGGTGATCGTCAGCACACGGTTCCGGTACGGACGTAGCGCTTCCACGATCGCCGCCGTGACGGTCTTGGCCTCCCGCGTCGGCACCCTGACCAGCTTGGAGAACCCACTGGCCCGTTCGACCAGACTGACCACTGCACCACGATGCCCGGTGCCGATGATGGTGTCGGCCTCCCAGTCGCCGATTCGACGACGATCAGCAACCTCGCTCGGGCGGTCGTGGATAGAGCGCCGCCCAGACAACTGACCACGGCGATCGGGCCGGCCGTAGCGCTTCTTGCGCACCTTCTGGCAACGCAAGAAGCGGTAAAGCGTGCCGCCGGCCGCCTTGGCACGCAGGATGCGCTGGTACAGCCATTCATGGCTGACTGCCAGTGCGGGATCCTGGCTGCAGACGCCGCTAATCTGCGCCGGGCTCCAGCCTTCCTGCAGCAAAGGCACGCCGAACTCGTCGAACAGACGGTGCCACGGTTGCCGTGACCGACCTTTGGCGCGAAGGCGCTTGCGGTAGGTGCGCTGCGCTTCTGATGCCCTGTAGCGGCCGGAGGCTGAGCGATTACGCCGCAGTTCGCGGCTGATGACGCTCTTGCAGCGGCCGACACGCTGCCCGATGGCGGTCGGCCCGTATCCTTCACTCGCCAACAGTTGAATCTGGTATCGTTCACCTTCGGTGAGGTGGTGGTAAGACATTCTCCGTACTCCAGGCTGGCCGGCCAAAAGTCGGGGAAATTACCTCATCTCACCGCCCTTCGCCCAACACCATTCCTGCTGCACTTACTCGCTGAATCCGCCAACTTTACTGGAGGCGGCTAGCGAGACAAACGCACAGCCGATTGCAAACTTGAAAGGAGGGACTATGGATAAGCCGCGGGAGGAATCCCAGATTCTGGAGGACCTAGCCACTCTAGCCGCGTCGCCCGGATACGCTCATGCGGTTGCACACATTTGCCATCGCGACAACGTCATCCACATCAAGGGCAAGCTGAAGCCGTCCGACATGGGCCGTTTGTTCAGCAGCGAACGCCTCATTCGGACGGAATTGACGACGCTGATTGGCCTGATGGCGAAGAAGCCATTGGACCTTTCTCTGCAGCCGACTGATGTGGTCGAGGACTACGTAAAGTGTACAGATGCCCTTCTGCGGGAACTGCACGACGCGATGTCTTACCCCATGTTCGCGGCCATGTTCGAGGCGGTGATAACGGGCGCAGAGCCGCCGGACCCGTGGTGCGGCCCGGGGATGCGAGAGCCCATCTTCTATGGCACCGAGTCGGCCTACGCCTTCCAATACAGGGACCTCGTACCCGAGAAGTACGGGGCCGATGATGACTGGATGCTCAAGACTAAAGGCTTCACCTCAGGCCAGGCGAGGTCCATCGCAAAGACGATGTGCGCTTTGATGGACGAAAAGGGGACGCGACTCTTAGCGAATGCCCGAGCGGCGAAGGCTCCACCTGCAACTTTTCTGCCCGCATTCGAGTTCTCGCTGGATGAGGTGGCGCTTCGCAGCGGTGTTGCGCAGGACGTGGTTGAAGCGTTCTTCCGCGCGTTCCTCTTTGTGGGTGACAACGCATCATTCAAAGAGGTGGGGGACTTCAACGAGGTCGCCGCTTGGCCTCTGCTTCCGACCGACCGTGGGACAGTTCTGCTCTTTTCACACTACGCCATTTACGAAGCTCTGTACGAATCTCCGTTTTTCTGGATGTGGGACGAAAAGCCTTACCGGCCGACGGCAGCCAAGCATCGCGGTGCCTTCACCGAGCAGTTCGCTGCGCGCCGACTGGCCGGAGTCTTCGGACGCGAGCACGTCCATACGAATGTGAACTTGCATCGTGGCAAGGAAGTCGTGGGTGAGGCCGATGTTCTGGTCATCTACGGGGACAGACTCATCATCGTGCAGGCGAAGGCTAAGAAGCTGACCATAGCCGCACGCAAGGGGAACGACAACAAGTTGAAGGAGGACTTCGCTGCCGCTATCCAAGACTCCTACGACCAGGGCTGGATGTGCGCCAACGAGATGCTCGCCCGCGGATGCCGGCTGGTGGACGACGATGGGAACGAAGTCAAGCTTCCACCGAGTATCAAAGAGGTCTTCTTGTTCAGCCTCGTATCGGAACACTATCCTGCACTTGCCTTTCAGGCGAGCCAGTCGCTGAGATTTCAGACCACCGATGTCATACGGCCCCCGTTCGTGATGGACGTTTTCCTTCTCGACACGCTGACCGAGATGTTGACGACGCCTCTGCGGCTTCTGAGCTACGTGAAATTGCGTGTAGCCGTCGCGGACAAACTTATGAGCGGACACGAGCTGACCGTGCTCGGATACCACCTGAGGCAGAACCTCTGGCTGGATGAGAAGTACGATAGAGTCATGCTCGAGGACTCCATCGCGCAAGACCTGGACGCGGCAATGATGGTCCGTAGGGACAACCAGCCTGGCGACGATACGCCGGTGGGCATCCTCACGAAAATGCGCGGAACTCGCTACGAGAGCCTCATCAAAGAGATAGAGGCGAGGTCCGACCCAGCAACTCTTGAACTCGGGTTCCACCTGCTTTCGATGAACGAAGATTCGTGCAATAACGTCCATCGCGTACTCGAGACCATCACGCGGAAAACACAGCGCGACGGGAAGCGACACGACGTGACGCTCGCGACGAGCACACAACCGGGCGGGGTGAGCTTCCATTGCAATCCAACGATGTCTTCCGAAGCGATTGACGTGCTGGAAGCCCACTGCGTCAAACGCAAGTACCTGCAACGTGCGAGGCAGTGGTTTGGGGTCTCCGTGAACCCAGATGGGCAAGTCCAGTTCGGTGTCACGTTAGACTTTCCGTGGGAGCCCTCGGAGGAGATGGAGCGGCTAACCGAAAACATGAAGCCGGCCGCTCAGGTTCTCGATGTCCTTACTCAAAACACACAAGGAGTCAGCCGCATAAAACTCGGGAGGAACGAGCCGTGCCACTGTGGCAGCGGACGCAAGTACAAGAAGTGCTGCTTGAACTAGGCAAGGGCGCTAGGCGTGGCGCACGCCGTGGCCTACTTGTGGCATGAGCCGATGACTCGGCCAGTGGTTCATCCCATTTTGCTTCTGCTCCTACGTAGCAACGACGAGCGAGTGCTAACCGCGTTGTCTGCGATCATTCATGAATGATGGGTTCGCTGCGGATGCCGAGACCAGAGAGTTGTTGGATGCCTTAGTGGCCTACCCCAGCGTGTTGAAGAACAGGCGAGTTGAGCTCCTGCCTGAAATGCTGGTCAAGCTGGTAGCGTCCGAACCGGCTCGTGTCTGCCAAGTGGTCCATGCACTACTCGACGCGGCTGGCGATCAGATGGGCAACATCGCGACATCCTGGTACTTGAGCACCGAATGGTTGCTGGACATAGCGCTGCAACTGCAAGACATGGGGCCGGACGAGCGTGTGGCCGGATCAGTTCTTTTCGAGCGCATGCTCGAGTACAACATGCCTCAGGCTAGAGAAATGACGCTGGATTTGGACAAGAGAACGCCGGTCGTAAGTAGCCCGCATGCTCCACGTCGGCGTAGGTCGCAAGTGAGGAATACAATTCGAAATAGGGGAGTTAAATCATAAATGGCATGTCCGGAACTCAGTGTAAACCAGCCGCACAATAGCCATACGACGATTGACAGCTATGGCCGAACAGGAGACGGTGCTCATGAGCTTAGACTTCAAGCATCGACACGATGATTCCGACAGCAAGCTTGCCCCAATTTGCTCCTCGCGCTAGTCTGATGCTTGCGTTAGGCTCGTATTGCTTGCGGGCTGTTGCGCGTATAAGTTTTTCATTTGCAAGACAACCTTTTTAGTCAATTAGTTGGGTAAATTCTGAATGCCCTGCTAATCCGCAGGTCGCAGGTTCGAGCCCTGCTCGGGGAGCCACACATTAAAGCCTCAGCTGTTATACAGCTGGGGCTTTTTTGCGTTTAGACCTTTTCTAGGCGGTCACTCAAGCATCCGGTCGCGTCTGCGCCACCCAGATCAGCTGGTCGGTCGCAAATCCCAGCGCGGCCGCTTTTGATAGCAGCGCGGCTTTTACTTGGGGTGGCAGCGTCTTGTCGCGCGACAGGATCCACAGATAGTCGCGGTTATTGCCGGCCACCAGCGCCCACTGGTAGTGAGCATCCAGCGCCACCACGTGATAGCCGGCGTAGAACGGGCCGAAAAAAGAGACCTTGAGCGAAGCGGTGCTTGGCGCACCGTTAAAGAGTGCCCGCCCGATGGCCTTTTTCCAGCGTGCGGCACTCGGGTCGTAGCCACGATTCAGTACACGCAGCGAGCCGTCCGGTTCGCGTGTATACACCGCACTCACGTCGGTTAACCCGCGCTCGAAGCGATGGTCAAGCCGAGCGATCTCATACCATTTTCCGCTGTAGCGTGCCGGCTCGAATCCAGTCACCGCTGTGATGCCCGGTGGCGGCAGTGTCGAGCATGCGCTTAGCGCCAGAACGCACGCTGCCGGCAAGTACATGCGTAGCGAAGTGAAGCCCATCCGTGTCTCCCGTGATAGCCGTTGTCGGTTCTGGCGATCAGTTTGCCGCACTCGCCTCTGGCTTGTCATGGTGCTGGCCAAGTGGCGGCGTCATCAACACGCCACCGACCTTGGGCTGCCTGAAGTGCTCCGGCGCTATGTTTTCTGTCTGCATGGCAGCGAGCAAGGCCTGAATGCGCTGCCCGTCATCCGTTGCGGGGGTATCGTAGCCGTTACCTTAACCGACTCGGGGCAAGTGCCGGGCTTGGTAGTGAGCCGCCATTTGACGAAATCCCAGACCCTCTCCGGCATCGGTGCCTTCGGGTTCTCGAACTGTTGGCCATCGAAGTGGGGGCTTGCCGGGTTTCGTTTCCCATGCCTTATTTGCATTAGAATATTTTATTGAAGCCATAAGCTAAAGTCTGTTTAGCTTATGTTGCTGGCTCGCTAGAATGGCCGCTTCCAAATATACCTGGCAGGAAACAGCATGAGCTACCCGCGCAACTTCAGCCATATCGGCATTACCGTCACTGATCTGGACGCCGCCGTCAAGTTCTACACCGAAGTGATGGGCTGGTACCTGATCATGCCGCCGACCACCATCACCGAGGACGACTCGGCCATCGGCGTAATGTGCAACGACGTGTTCGGCCCGGGCTGGGGCTCGTTCCGTATCGCCCACCTGTCGACTGGCGACAAGATCGGTGTCGAACTGTTTGAGTTCCCCAACAGCGAGCGCCGCGAGGACAACTTCGAATTCTGGAAGACCGGCGTGTTCCACTTCAGCGTGCAGGACCCGGACGTCGAAGGCCTGGCCGCCAGGATCGTCGCCGCCGGCGGCAAGCAGCGCATGCCGGTGCGCGAGTATTTCCCGGGCGAGAAGCCGTACCGCATGGTCTATATGGAAGACCCGTTCGGCAACATCGTCGAGATCTACAGCCACAGCTACGAGCTGACCTACTCGGCCGGCGCCTATCAGGGCTAAAACAAGATATAACCGACCCGCCAGCCGCCTCGGCGACAAGCCACAGGCCGCTGGCCGGCGTCCTTTGCCACGCAACTCAACAAGGGTTTCAGATGAGCATTCCAGCGATCGGAGTCGGCACCTTCCGCCTCAAGGGGCAAACAGTCATCGATTCGGTGACGCAGGCGTTGTCTCTGGGTTACCGCGCGATCGACACCGCGCAAATCTACGGCAACGAGGCGGACATCGGGCAGGCGATCAAGGCATCCGGGCTCTCGCCCGACGCGCTGTTCATCACCAGCAAGGTCTGGGTCGAGAGCATGGCGCCGGGCCAGTTGCAGGCGAGCTTGCGCGAGAGCGCGGACAAGCTGGGCGTCGACCGGCTGGACCTCGCGCTGATCCACTGGCCGGCGCCGAACAACCCGGCCAGGCTGGAAGACAGCGTGGAAGCGCTGGCTGACGCGCAGGCGCAGGGGCTGACCCGGCTGATCGGTGTGTCCAACTTCAATATCGCCGACACCACGCGCGCGTTGTCGGTGGTCGGCCCAGCAGGCCTCGCCACTAACCAGATTGAGCTGAGCCCGTATGTACAGAGCCCGCGTCTGGTGCGCTTCTTGCAAAGCCAGGGCGTGCATATCACCTCCTACATGACCCTCGCCTACGGGCAGGTGATGCAGGATGCGGTGTTGCAAGGCGTCGCCGCCAAGCACGGTGCCAACGTCGCGCAGGTCTCCCTGGCCTGGGCCATGCAGCAGGGCTTCTCGGTGATCCCCTCATCCACCCGCGCAGCCAACCTGCAAAGCAACCTGGCCGCCTGCGAGCTGGTACTGGACGACTCGGACATGGCCGCCATCGCCCGCCTCAACCGTCAGGCAAGGCTGGCCACCCCGCCCGAGATTTCTTCCGCGTGGGATGACTGAAAGGATGCCCGCCATGACGGACCCCACCATGCAGGCCTTCGTGCTGCCCCGCGCTGAAGAGAACTTCGCGCTGCAGGCCGCCACGCTACCGCGCCCAACGCCCGCTGCGGGTGAAATACGGCTGCGCGTCGCCGCCGCAGCGCTCAACCCGGTCGACGCCAAGCTGTGCGTGGGTGGCCACCCGGCCTGGCGTTGGCCGCATGTGCCCGGCGTCGACGCCGCCGGCGTGATCGACGCGGTCGGCGACGGGGTGGACGCCATCTGGCTGGGCCGGCGAGTCATCGCGCACACCGCGCTCGCCCGCCCCGGCACCTTTGCCCAGTGGGTGGTGACGCCGGCACATGCCGTGAGCGTGGTACCTGACGAAATCGACCTTGTCACCGCGGCCAGTCTGCCCTGCGCGGCACTGACCGCGTGGCAGGCGCTGTCGCGCCGACTGCGCCTGCAGGCAGGGCAGACCTTTCTGATCGAGGCGGCTGCCGGCGGCGTCGGTGGCTTTGCCGTACAGATGGTCAAGGCACTGGGCGCGCGCGTGATCGCCACCGCGTCGTTCCGCAACGCAGATTACGTCGCCTCACTCGGCGCCGACGCAGTGATCGACTATCAAAACGAAGACGTGGCCGCGCGGGTGCGCGAACTGACGCAAGGCGCTGGCGTTGACGCGGTACTGGACGGTATCGGTGGCGAGACCGCGCATCGCGACCTACAGCTGATGAAATTCGGCGGGCAGTTTGCCAGCCTGCTGGGCTTGCCCGATACGGCTGGCATTGATCTCTTTGCGTGTGCGCCAGGCATCCACATGATCGCACTGGGCGGTGCGTGGAGCAGCGGCGACCTTGCCGCCCAGCAGGACCTCGCGCGGATGGGCGACGAGGTGCTGGCGATGTTGCGGCAGGGTAGAATTGCTCCGCTGCCAATCGAAGTCATCCCGTCGAACGCCGCGCAACTGAGCGCCGCCTTGCATCGGCAACTGGCCGGGAGGGTACGCGGCAAGCAGGTGCTGGCCTTAGACAGCCTGCATTGAAGCTGTCATAGCACCTGCCTACTTCACGCCCGCTTGCATGGCCGCCAGATGCGCGCGCATCGCCTCCAGCGCGTGCGCCGCGGCCGCGCTAAGCGGCCACTCGCGCCGCGTGACCAGCCATAGCGTGTCGACCACCGGCGGGTCTTGTTCGGCCACATAAAGCTCGGACGGGCGGCTAAAGGCGCTGAGGGCGAACTGCGGCAGCACGGTAAAGCCGAGGCCGCGGGCGACCGGCTCGAGGATCAGGCCGATCTGGTTGACGAAGCCGCGCTCGGGGAGCGTCGACACCCGCTGCCCCGGGTAGCAGCGCCCCAACAGCCGCGCGGCCATGTCGGCGCCGTCCGGGTGGCCGATCATGCCCAGATGCATCAGCGCATCCCAGTCGGGCTGGGGGTGACCGGCCGGCAATACCAGGCGCAGCGCCTCGTCAACGAATTCGCTCGCCTGTAGCCGCTCATCCTCCGGCGGGCGTGTGGAGAGGCCGAATTCGATTTTCCCGTCCAGCAGCAGGGCGGCAATCTGTGCGCTGGGGGCGAAGCGGTGACTGATTTGCAGATCAAGGTGGCGCGCCTGCAAGTCGAGCAGGCAAGGGTAGAGCGCGAGCCCGATGCTGCCGGGCGTTGCCAGCGATACCGCGCCGCGCGTCGGGTCATCGTCGGCGAGGCGCGCGTGCAGGCGGGCGGTCGCCGCTGCCACCTCCTCGGCATATTCGAACAGCAGCCGCCCCTGTGGCGTCAGCTCGATCTGGCGGCGCTCGCGCAGCAGTACCCGGCCGTAGTCGTCTTCCAGATGGCGGATATGCTGGCTGACCGCCGCCTGCGTAATATCCAGCGCTTCGGCCGCGCGCGTGAAGCTGCCGCTTGCCACCACGGCCAGCAAAGAGCGCAGCCACAAGGGGTTGATCAACGCGAATTCCGCCACTTACTTTTCCTCTCGCTTATCAACGCATAGCCGCGGCAGGTTATCCCGGTGCACGCGGTAGGCGTGACTTCCCGCTGCACATGGTTGCCGGGTCTGCATCAAGCCCCGAGCCTACAACACTTGAGCCAACCGCAGAGCCATTTGTCTGCCCTGGCGACAGCAAAGTTTTCCGGCTTCGATCAAGGCTAGCCTGTGAGCCCCCATGATGGCATTGCCAATGGGGGCTGTCGCAACCTTCATTGCGCGGTTTCGCACACTGTTACACCGAATGCCTGATTTGAAGCGTCAGCAGCCGCCAGTCAAGGGCCGGGGGCATCGTGGCTGGCATCCTGTTAAGAATTGTTTCCGCATGGCATAAGCGCAACAAGCGGTAACAAAGCGGATGGCGGCACAAGGCCGATTGGTCTTGGTGCCGTGTTGTAATGGACGCATCCCGCAATACACGGAGTGCGATGATGAAAAAAAGTCCCTTAGGCCTGATTCTGCTGGCCTCAACCCTGATTTATGGCGTATGCAGCGTTTGGATTCATGGCTGGCCTGACAATTACTGGGCCTGGCGCAGCCAGTTGCGCTTGCTTAGCGGCATAGTGCTGATGGCGGTGATGGCCGGTGCCATGTTGCTGGCGATGCGTCCGCTATGGCTGGAGCGTGCGTTGGGCGGTCTGGACAAGCTGTATGCGCAGCATAAGCGTTTCGGCATTGCCGCCGGTGTGCTGCTGGGGGCGCACTGGCTGATCGAGTTGTCGCCGCGTCTGTTTGTTGCGATGCAGTGGGTCGAGCCCAAGCTGCGCCGTGCGGGCGGGGGCGGCGCCCGTGATCCGCTGGTCAGCCTGGCCAAGGATATGGGCGAGTGGGCGGGATGGGCGATGCTGGCCATGGTGCTGTTTGCGCTGTTGCGCGCTTTGCCTTACCGCATCTGGCGTCCTTCGCACAAATTGTTCGGGGTGCTGACCCTGGCCGGTGTTTTTCACGGCCTGATGCTGGCGGACAAGGCGTTATGGCTGACGCCGGCCGGGCTGCTGCTTGGTGCAGTGTTGCTGCTTTGCACGCTCAGCGCCTTATGGTCGTTGTTTGGCCGTATTGGCCATTCGCGCCGTTACTCCGGTCAGGTCACTGCCATCCGGCCTTTGCCCGGCCGGCAACTGGAAGTGCTGTGCACGGTGCGTGACTGGCCCGGTCATCAGGCCGGCCAGTTTGCGCTACTGAGTTTTGCGCGCAAGGAAGGCGCGCATCCCTTCACCATTGCCAGCGCCGCACGCAAAGGGGGCGAGCTGCGCTTTATCATCAAGGCGCTGGGCGACTACACCGCCACACTGGCGGATACGCTCAAGCCTGGCGCGCCGGTTGAGGTCGAGGGGCCGTATGGCGGCTTCCATCACGGCGCGAATGCGCACGAGGCTTGGGTTGCCGGCGGTATCGGCGTCACTCCTTTTCTGGCCTGGCTGGAGGCGCGTGCTTTGCAAGGCGGGGCCGGCACCGTCGATTTTTACTACTGCGTGCGCAATGCGGCCGAAGCGGCCGGGCTGGCGGAGATTCGCGCGGCCTGTGCCGCTTCCGGGGTGCGCTTACACCTGATTGAAAGCGAGCAAGGGATGCGGCTGGATGCGTCCATGCTGCCCGAGGTCGATGATGTCTGGTTCTGCGGTCCGGCCAGTCTCGGTACGGCACTGGCGCAGCAATTATCTGCGCGCGAGCAGGCACCGGTCTTTCATCACGAGGCTTTTAGCATGCGTTAAAGCCGGGTAACAGGATGCCCGGTCCGGCAAGTGGCATCCTGTTGCAGCGCTATCGCCTGCCATGGCGCATCGCAGTGTTTACGCGCCGGCGTAGCGGTGACCGGCCGGCAGCAGGGTGGGAAGGTTCAATACGCGCGCGCAGGCATCCATGCCCTGCGGGCAATGCGCCTGAACCGAGGGCTGCGGATGGGCCGGCGTGGTAAACCATACGCCGACCTCGACGCCCAACTCGCGCGCCAGCGCATGTGGCTGCGCTTTGAGTGCAGCATCGCGCCAGACTGGAAAACGCAGCCAGACCGGCTCCGAACCGGGCACGACAGCGGCCGTGGCATACGCTGCGCGCTGTGCCCATGCCTGCCAGCGTGCAGCCTGCTGGCGCCGCGCGGCCAGAATGGTGTCCAGCCGGTCAAACTGGCTATGCGCCAGTCTGGCGATGGCCGATGGCATCCGCTCTTCGTAGCGGGAAAAATGGATGCCGCGAAACTCTTCCGGCCACATCTGCGGCATCAAGGTGGCGGCAAAATGCTCGCGTGCCCATGCCGCCTTGGCCGGATCGTTGGCCACGCGCACCCAGTAGTCATGCTCGACGCTGTCCAGTTGCGACAAGGTGTGTTCGCTTGCCGGCAGCGGTGCTTGCGCGGCCAGCGCCTGCAAGCGCGCGCCAGCCGTTGCACCATGCGCCACCGCCATGCCGCCATGGATGGTGGTGATGATTTTGCTGCGCTCAAAGCTGAATACGGCAGCGTCGCCAAAGGTGCCCAGCTTCTGCCCCTGATAGCGCGCGCCCAGCGCATGGGCGCAATCTTCGATAATCAGCAAGCCGCGCGATCGCGCGAGCGCCAGCAAGGCCTCGAAATCGCGTCCGACCAGACCGAAGCTGTGCTGGATCATGATCGCCCGCGTCTGCGTGGTGATGGCGCGTTCAACCGCCGCCACATCCAGCCCGAAACCGACGGTTTCGATATCGGCGTATTGCGGCTGCGTACCGGCAAAGCGCAGGGCATTGACCACGCACTGGCAGGTAAAGGCCGGAATAATCACGCCGTCGCCCGCCCCCAAACCCAGTGCCCGCGTCACCGCCAGGAGTGCGGCGCGCCCGCCGATAAAGGCACGCGCCGTACCGCGCCCCAGCCAGGCTTCGAATCGAGCATCCCAATGCCCGGTTTCGTGCGCGCCGCTTAGCAGCGCCGGCTCATGCCGGGCATGGCGGGCGATCTCCAGTTCACGCGCGCTCAGCGTGGCAGAAAGCAAGGGGGCTAGCTGCTCCATGGACGTATCCTTTCGCTGTTATTTGCCACCGTCGACCGACAGCACCTGACCGTTGATCCAGCTGGCGTAATCCGAGGCAAAGAACAGCACGGCGTGGGCAATATCGTCCGGCCGGCCGGGGCGGCGCATGGCGATATTGTCCATTAGCCGCTGCTGTCCCGCTTCGCCCATCGCCTGCCACTGGCGTTCGGTGGCCGGGTTGGAGCGGATAAAGCCGGGCGCGATGCTGTTGACGGTGATGCCGAAAGGGCCCAGCTCATGCCCGAGCTGGCGGGCAAGGCCGATTTCGGCCGCTTTGGCCGAGGCATAGGCCTGGATACCGGTCAGGCTGATCCCAAGGCCGGCCCCGCTGGAAATCAGGATGATGCGGCCGCGGCCCTTGGCTTTCATGCCCGGTGCCACGGCTTGTGCACACCAGAACGCCCCGTCGGTATTGACCGCATAGATGCTGCGCCAGTCCTCTTCACTGATCTCTTCCAGTGGCCGGCCCGCCTGGCCACACACGCCGCCTGCACTATGGACCAGTATATCGACCGTGCCGATGCTTTCGAGCATGGCCTGCACGGCGGTGCGGCGGGTGATGTCGAGCACCTGTGCCTCGCAGCGCCCGCCACAGGCGGCAACGGTTTCTTGCAGTGTCTGAGCGTCGATGTCGCAGGCGACAACCCGCGCGCCCAGGGCAGCGAACTGGCAGGCGATTTCGCGCCCTATGCCTTGGGCGGCGCCGGTCACCAGCACGGTCTGGCCAGTAAAATCATACTGCATCATGCGCTTTCTCCTTGTGGCAGGGCGGCAGCGACGCGCTCGAGCAAGGCCAGTCCCAGCGGCGTGCCGTTTTCTGCGGCATGAATGGCATCGACCAGCGCCAGCGTCAGCGGCGTAGGCACGCCATGGCGCGCACCGATGGTGGCAATGGGCGCGATAATTTCGTCGACCTCGGTCTTGCGCTTGTGCACGGTCAGATCGCGCCAGATGCCGGCGTGCAGTTTGACCGACTTGCGGTTGTGTGCGGCTTGCGCATCCAGCGAGGCCAGACCTTCGGCTTGCGTGGCTTCGGGCGCGAAGGCTGCCGGATCAAAGCCGTCAAAGCCCTCCAGCCGGACTCCGTGGGCGCGGGCCACGCGGCATACTTCGCGTGCCAGTTCGACCAGAAGCGGACGGTAGCGCGGGTTTTCCAGCAAGGGGTAGATGCCCTCGTTGGTGGTGGCGCTGGCAAACAAAATGGCGCCGTAAACCAGCTTGCCCCACAGATAGCCGTGGATGTTGCCGGTCAGCACGGCCGCTGGATTGAACTGGCTGAACAGCGCATGGATGGCGCGGGCACGGGCGGTCAGATGACCGTCGATTTCACCGACGACCGTCGCGCCCCAGCCGCCGAACATCACTTCGCCCGGCACCATCAGATCGGCCCCGAAATTGACGAAGCAGCCGAAGGTGCGCTCATCGCCGAGCACCTCGGCGATCACCCGTTCATTCAACCCGTTTTGTACGCTGACCACCACGCCGTCTTCGGCCAGATGTGGCTGGATCTGGCGGCAGGCCGCGCGGGTATGCACCGCCTTGGTTGCCAGCAGTACCAGCGGGTAGCGGCCGCTGACTTCCCCGGGCAGGCAGACATCGACATCGAAGCGCTGCTGCAGGATGGGGCCGCTGATATGCAAACCCGCGTCGCGCAAGGCGGCGACATGGGTCGGGTTGGCGTCGACAAAGCGCACGGCATGGCCGGCATGCAGCAAATAGGCCCCCAGCGTCGCGCCCATGGCGCCGGCACCCCAGATCAGAATGGGGGTGTCTTGCTTCATCGCCATGGCCCTTCGATGATCGCGCGCGTCTCCTCGACCGCAATCGCCCACATCTTCAGCACCTCTTCATCCGGGCGCTGATAGGCCCCGCCGAAGTTGCCGTCACCGATGTATTCGCGCGCAAGTGCAGGGTTCAGCACCGCGTAGTGCGCGAAATCGATCAGCGGCTTGACGCCGGCGGGCGGGTTCGCGCCGGCGACACGGGTAAACGGCAGGTTTTCCATCCATGAGGCATGCGAGCTTTGCGGATCGGTTTCCCTGACACAGGCCAGCGTCCTGGGGGCGTTCCACCAGTTGTGGAATTTCACCTGCACCTCGGGGTTGGCCGCCATCCATTCGGTCGCCAGGCCCGCTGCCGGCGAATTGCCGCCGTGGCCGTTGACGATCACGATACGGCGAAAGCCCTGCTGGGCCAGGCTGTCCAGCAGGTCGCGCACCAGCGCGAGGTAGGTGGCGAGCTTCAGCGTGACCGTGCCGGGAAAGGCGGAAAAATAGGGGGCAATGCCGTAATTCACCACCGGAAACACCGGGATGCCCAGCGGCTCGGCCGCATCCAGCGCCACCTGTTCGGCCAGGAGCGCATCGGTGGCCAGGCTCAGATAGGCGTGCTGCTCGATACTGCCCAAGGGCAAGATGCAACGGTCGTCGTTTTGCAGATAGCTTTCTACCTGCATCCAGTTCATGTCGGCAATCTTCATCTTCTGTCCTCAGTCGCGGTAGATGGCGACTTCGATCTCGCCGCCGGCGACCACCTGGCCGCGGTACATGCCTTCTGTGTTGAAAGGCAGGCTGATCCGGCCTTCCGCGTCCACCACGATCAGGCCACCCTGGCCACCCATCCCGCCCAGTTCCGCCATCACGGCAGCAGCAGCGGTGGCGGCATCCTCGTTCAGGTAACGCATGCGCGCGCTAATTTCGTGTGCGGCGCTGGCGCGCAGAAAGACTTCGCCGGTGCCGGTGGCGGAAATGGCCACCTTGTCATCCGCCCAGGTGCCGGCGCCAATGACCGGGCTGTCACCGACCCGGCCCCAGCGTTTGTTGGTCAGCCCGCCGGTCGAGGTGGCTGCGGCCAGCTGTCCGAAGCGATCCAGTGCGACGGCGCCGACGGTGCCGAACTTCTTGTCGGCAAAGGCCAGTTTGTGTGCGCCGTCGTGGTCGAGCACGGCGGCGTTGCTGTCGCGCACGGCCAGCAATTGCTGGTAGCGCGCTTCGGTGTGGAAGTATTCGGCGGGTGCGGTTTCCAGCCCTGCATTTTCGGCAAAAGCACGGGCACCGGCACCGGCAAGCATGACATGGTTGGATTTTTCCATGACGGCACGAGCCGCCAGTACCGGGTTTTTGATGCCGGTGAGCTGGCAGACGGCACCGGCATCGCGCCCCTGGCCGACCATCACCGCCGCGTCCATCTCGTTATGCCCTTCATGGGTAAAGACGGCGCCTCGTCCGGCATTGAATAAGGGACTGTCTTCCATGACCGCCACGGCGGCGCAGACCGCATCCAGCGCATGCTGGCCACTGGCCAGGCAGGCTTGGCCTGCGACCATGGCCAGATGCAGTGTTGTGCGGTATTGAGTTTCCTGTTCGGGCGTCATGGTGCTGCGGGTGAGGGTGCCTGCGCCGCCATGGATGGCGAGCGCGAATTCTGGGCGTTGCATAGCGCTTCCTAATGTTTTGTCTGGAGTCAAAAGCCCGCCAGGGCTGATCGCGCCGGCGGGCTGGCCTGTTGTCAGTTGGTCAGGCAAAGGCGAAATGGCGGTTCAGGACTTCACGCTTGACCGGCTGGGTCGCGAGGCTGACCGCAACCATCAGCACCATGGTGGCCATCCAGCTGATGATCAGCGGATCAAAGCCCATGGTCAGTCCCTGACCCCATAGCGCCAGCGACACATAGATCACCTGACCTATGATGGCTGCACTAAAGGCCGCAGCGAGCGTCGCCCGTTTCCAGTACATGCCCAGAATGACCGGTGCCACCCAGATGCCGAGACCGCCGAAGGAGAAGCGGATCAGCTCGAAGATGGAGGCAGGCTTGGTGATGCCGACGATGATGCCGGCGACGCCGATGATGACTGTCACGTAGCGCGACAGGCGGAAAATCTGCTCGTCGCTCGCCTTGGGGTTGATGCCGTGCTGGTAGATGTCGCGGGTAATGCCGCCGGTGGCGACCACCAAGAGCGCGTCAATCGTCGACATGCCGGCCGAGACGATGCCGGCGATCAGGATGGCGGCCAGGTAAGGGTTGAGGTTCTGTTGCAGCAGCATCGGCACGATAAAGTCGGTCTCCTTGCCGGAGAGCCCCGGCAGGCTGACGATGCCCATCACGCCCGACCATTCGATCAGCGTGGCGGAAACCAGCATGCCCAGCGTGCCCAGAATCACTGCCTTATACATGGTGCGGTAGTCGCGCATGGCGTAAAACTTGGTGAACAGCGTCGGCTGGCCGATGGTGAAGAAACTCCACATCACAATCATCGAGAAGTAGGCCGTCCACGGGTATTTTCCGGCAGCACCGGGGTGAGCCAGATACTGCTCGCCCTTGGCCAACAGCGCCGCGTTAATGTTTTCCAGTCCGCCGCCGGCCTGTACCGACACGACAAAGGTCACGATGGCGGTCACCACCATCAGGCCGCCTTGCAGCACGTCGGTCAACATCGCGCCCTTCATCCCGCCGGTCATGCAGTACAGAATCACCATGATGCCCATGCCGACCACGCCCACCCACTCGGGCAAGCCGGTAAAGGTATGCACAATCACGCCGGCGCCAACCGTCTGTGCGCCTATCATGCCGATCAGAAACACCACCATCATGCTGGCGTGCAGGATACCCAGCTTGCGCGAGTCATAACGGCTGGCCAGATAGTCGGTCATGGTCAAAAGACCATGCTGGTGCGACAGCTGCATCAGCTTGCGTCCGACCAGGAGCGCCGGAATGATCATGGAGAAGGCCAGGCCCGGCACCGAAATGGTCAGGCCGGCATAGCCGTTGGCGTAGGCCACCGCCGGCACGCCCATAAAGGTGCTCATCGAGTACTGGGTGGCAAAGTAGGCGATACCGCTGACCACGGCGCCGGCCTTGCCGCCCATTACGAAGAAGTCTTTGAGTGATTTGGTGCTCTTGGCCGCATACCAGCCGATGCCGCCGATAATGGCGAAGTAGACCAGCAATGTCATGAAGAACGGCAGCGGCGTTGGCTGAATCAGTGCGGAAACGGGGGCGCTCATTGTTCGTCTCCCGTGCTGGCGTCAAGGCTCTGGTATTCGGGGCGAGCCAGACACTGGCGGGCAAAAATCACGATGGTGATCAGCACGATGAAGCCATGACCGATCCAGCCCCACAGAAACATCGGTACGCCCAGCGGACCGGGCAGGTAGCTTTCGTTGTAATACCACGGTAAGGGCAACATGATCAGCCCGTACAGAGCCAGAATAATGGCGGTCCATCGTCGCTCGAAGGCGTTGCTTAGGCAGTGCATGGGAGTAGTCCTTTGTAGTGCGGCTTGTTTATAAATATTAACCGCCGCTTATATAGAATGCATTTTCAGTGCCTTTTTATTACTTCATAGGCGTAGAGATTCTGTTTTGATAGAGATCAAAGGCTTTTTAATTTGGAGTAAGGCTGCATTTGCCAATGGTCAGCGTGAACGCTTGGCCATTGGCATGGCGTTGACCGGTCTGAGCGTGACAGTGGCTTGGGGCGTGGTGAGGCGTGTGCGACGGGCAATTAAATCGGAGATAGAGGGGCGCTGGCGGACAGCGGACGCAAAAATGCCCGGCAGTGCCGGGCATCGAGGGTGTCGCAATCCAGAGGCATCAGCCGCCGATTTTGTCCTTGCCACCCATATACGGGCGCAGGACTTCGGGGATGGTGACCGAGCCGTCGGCGTTCTGGTAGTTTTCCAGCACGGCAACCAGGGTGCGGCCCACGGCGAGACCGGAGCCATTCAGGGTGTGTACCAGCTGGTTCTTGCCGTTTTCATCCTTGAAGCGGGTCATCATGCGGCGCGACTGGAAGGCTTCGCAGTTGGAGCAGCTGGAAATTTCGCGGTAAGTGTCCTGTGCCGGCAGCCACACTTCGAGGTCGTAGGTCTTGGCCGCGCCAAAGCCCATATCGCCGGTACACAGCGTGATTACGCGGTAGGGCAGGCCCAGTGCCTTGAGGATGTTCTCGGCGTGGCCGACCATTTCCTCCAGTGCAGCGTACGAGTCTTCCGGCTTTTCGATGCGGACCATTTCGACCTTGTCGAACTGGTGCTGGCGGATCAGGCCACGGGTGTCGCGACCGTAGGAGCCGGCTTCGGAACGGAAGCAAGGCGAGTGCGCGGTGAATTTCAGCGGCAGCTCTTCCGCCTTGAGGATTTCGCCGCTGACGGTATTGGTCAGGGTGATTTCCGAGGTCGAGATCAGGTACTGGTCGACCGTGCCTTCTTCGCCGCCCTTGGTAACCTTGAACATGTCTTCGGCAAACTTCGGCAGCTGGCCGGTGCCCAACAGGGCGCTGTCGTTGACGATATACGGGGTGTAGTGCTCGAGATAGCCATGCTCGCCGGTATGGGTGTTGAGCATGAATTGCGCCAGTGCGCGGTGCAATCGGGCGATGTCGCCCTTGAGTACGGTAAAGCGCGCGCCGGAGAGCTTGGTGCCGGTGTCGAAGTCCAGACCCAGCGGGGCGCCAACATCGACGTGATCCTTGATCTCGAAGTCGAAGCTGCGCGGCGTGCCGACACGGCGTACTTCTACGTTGTCGCTTTCATCCTTGCCGGCCGGCACCGACTCGTGCGGCAGGTTGGGAATGGACAGCAGCCAGTTATCCTGCTGCTTTTGTACCGCATCAAAGCCGGTTTCGGCATTTTTCAGCTCATCGCCCAGGCTGGCGACTTCGGCCATGATGGCGCTGACGTCTTCGCCGTTCCGCTTGGCAATGCCGATTTGCTTGGAGGAGGCATTGCGCTTGGCCTGCAGTTCCTGCATGCGGGTTTGCAGTGCCTTGCGTTCGGCTTCCAGGGCATTGAAAGCCTGCACGTCGAATTGATAACCGCGCGCCGCCAGACGGGCGGCGACGTCGTCGATATTGCTGCGCAGAAGTTGGATGTCCAGCATGTGTCAGTCCTGTTTTTTTGCTTGATTGTCCAGCTCGCGCAAGAACGCGAGCTTTTCACCGATTTTTGTTTCCAGGCCGCGCGGCACCGGCTGGTACCAGTGCGGCTCTGCCATGCCATCGGGCAGGTAGTGTTCTCCTGCGGCGTAGGCGTCGGGCTCGTCATGGGCATAGCGATAGGCATGCCCATAGCCCAAGTCCTGCATCAGGCGCGTCGGCGCATTGCGCAAGTGTACCGGTACGGCGCGTGACGCGTCCTGTTTTACAAAGGCTAGGGCGGCATTATACGCCTTGTAGCCGGCATTGCTCTTGGCGGCGATGGCCAAGTACAGGGTTGCTTGCGCTAGCGCAAGTTCCCCTTCCGGGCTGCCCAGCCTTTCATAGGTGGTGGCGGCATCGTTGGCGATCTGCATGGCGCGCGGGTCGGCCAGACCGATATCCTCCCACGCCATGCGGATCAGGCGGCGCGCCAGATACTTTGGGTCAGCGCCGCCGTCCAGCATGCGCGTCAGCCAGTACAGCGCCGCATCCGGATTGGAGCCGCGCACCGATTTGTGCAGGGCCGAAATCTGGTCGTAAAAGGCGTCGCCGCCCTTGTCAAAGCGCCGTGCATTCAGCGTCAGCACCTCGGCCAGAAAGTCGCTGCCTATCCGGGTGAGCGCGCGTGCGCGTGCGGCGGTGCGGCTTTGCTCCAAAAGATTAAGAAAGCGGCGCGCATCCCCGTCGGCGTAGCCCGAGAGCATGGTGATGGCCGCTTCGTCGAAAACCAGCCCGTCCAGTGCGCCCTGTGCCTTGGCGCGCTGGAACAGGGCGTGCAGCTCTGCCGTGGACAGCGACTCGAGCACATAGACCTGGGCGCGCGACAACAGTGCCCGGTTGACCTCGAATGAAGGGTTTTCCGTGGTGGCACCGATAAAGGTCAGCAGCCCCGACTCGACAAAAGGCAGGAAGGCATCCTGCTGGCTCTTGTTGAAGCGGTGCACCTCGTCGACAAACAAGATGGTGCGCCGGCCCGAGCCCGATAGCACCGCATGGGCGCGCTCGACGGCTTCGCGTATATCCTTGATGCCGGCAAATACCGCCGAGATCGGGATGAATTCGGCGTCGAAGCTGGCCGCCAGAATGCGCGCCAGCGTGGTCTTGCCGACGCCGGGCGGGCCCCACAAGATCATCGAGTGCGGGGTTTGGGCATCGATGGCCAGCTTGAGTGGCTTGTTGGGGCCGATCAGGTGTTGCTGGCCGATGACATCGGCCAGCGTGGTTGGGCGCAGCGTTTCGGCGAGCGGCTTTTCCGGTTCGCGGGCAAAAAGGTCGTTCACAAGAGATGGCCGCTTGTGTGGCGGCGGGGGAAGGTGGCCATGCGCGTTAGGCTAGCGTGCATGGCCGGCAAAGGCAATCGGCAGGGCCCGTCTTTATTCATCATGCCGGCTTGGGCCGTGTGCGCCGGCAGGAGATATCGTCAGTGGCGCGCTATACGAGGCGGCTTCCTCGTCGCTGACCTGCTGCCAGTGTGC
The DNA here is from genome assembly GCF_023502145.1 of Craterilacuibacter sp. RT1T. GTDB lineage: Bacteria > Pseudomonadota > Gammaproteobacteria > Burkholderiales > Chromobacteriaceae > Craterilacuibacter. Next base: position 532,148 of record NZ_JAMFLI010000001.1, read on the forward strand.
CTTGCGCAAGGCGCTGAAAACAAAGGGGGGCAGCGCGGCCAGCACCAGCCCGCTGGCCAGCAGCAGCATATAGTGCCCGCTGGACAGCGGGAAGGTTTCGCCGCTTGGCGGCAATAAACCCAGCAGCAGGGCCAGCAGCGATGACAGCATGCCGATGCCGGCAACCAGGGGCAGGCGTGCCAGCGTGTAGCCGCGCGGGGTGGCCGGCTGGCTCTGGCGCAGGCGAATGGCGGCCATGAACATCAGCAGATAAATCACCAGATACATTTGCGCGGCCAGTGCGCTGAGCATCCAGAAGGCGGCGGACACGTCCGGCACCAGTACATAGATGAGCGATAACAGCGAAACCAGCGCCGCCAGCAGCAGCATTACATTGGCGGGCATATCGTGGCGGTTGGTTTGTTGCCACCAGGGCGGCAGCAGCCCGGCCTTGCCGACATACTGGATTTCCTTGCAGGCACCGGCAATCCAGGTCAGCACCCCGCCTAACACGCCGATGATGAGAAACAGTGCCATCACCGGGGTCAGATAACCCACGCCCAGCGCATTGAAAAAATCGCTATAGGCCTGCATCACGCCGACGGTCAGGCTGATTTTGTCCGAGGGAACGACCAGGGCAATGGCCAGCGTGGGCGGGATAAAAATCAGCAGGATCAGTATCACCGACAAGATCAGCGAGCGCGGCATGTCGCGCTGGGGGTTGGGCAGGTTGCGGGCGTAAACGGCATTGATTTCGATGCCGGCATAGGCCAGAAAATTGCTGACAATCAGCACCAGACCCGACAGCTCGCCATCGAAGCGTTGCCAGATGCCGGTGTGGGTTTTGCCATGGCCGGCCAGTACGCTTGAATCATGGCTAAAGACATGGGGAAGCAGCGCATGCCAGTCAAGCGGGCTGGCCGAAGGCTGGCCACGCAGCAGCCACCATGCGCCCAGTACCATCAGCAAGAGTGCCGGCAGCAAGGTGCCCAGCAACATGAATAGCGATGACAGTCGGGCCAGCGCGCCGACGCCGCGTAGCGCCATCAGGGTGATGCTCCAGACCAGGAGCGTGATGACGCAGGCGGTGAAAATGCCATTGCCCGCCAGGCGCGGGTCGATCAGATAGGCCAGCGTATCGGCGCCAAACGCCAGTACCACCGGCAGCAGCATGGCGACTTGCAACCATAAATACCAGGCCGAGAAAAAGGCGGCACGGTCGCCGTAAGCCTGGCGCACCCAGCCATAGATGCCGCCGCGCCAAGTGGTGCCAAGCTCGGTGGTGACCAGTGCCGCCGGCAGGAAAAACAGTAGCGCCGGCAGCAGATAAAGCAGGATGGAGCCTAAACCGTAGATCGCCATCCCGGGTAGCGCACGAATACTGGCTACGGCAGCGACGATCATCAGTGCCAGAGTGACCCAGCTTATTTTTTCGGGAGAGGTTTGCGCCATGGTGAGTCCGGTTTATGCAATAAGGATGTGTTGCGTGCATTGTGCAGCACCATGGTTTAAATCATATACGATGGGGGGCATTTTGCTGCCGATCGCCCGAATGGCTGGTGTGCTCAATACTGGGATTCGGGACTCGGGACTCGGGACTCGGGATTCGGGATCGGGGATCGGGAGCCGGGGGGGCGCTGGCTGAGCGTGCGGATGGCTTCGCTGATGCAAGGCTGTTGTCGTATCGCATTGACGGGTACGGACCATGCTTAGCATAATCCGTCTTTCTTTTGAATGTGACTCGGGGTGCCGCGCCTGGCGTGGCTGAGAGAAACCCGCAGTACCTGATCTGGGTTATGCCAGCGTAGGGAGGTCACGATCAGGCCGGCGCTCGCCTGCCTGTCGTCTGCTCTTGCGGCATGGCCGGGGAGTAGTCTGTGAATAGCCTGCCTTTTGATAGCCGCGCAGCGGCCATCGCACTGAATGCCCTGCGTGAAGCTACGCCGCTGGTGCATTGCCTGACCAATCAGGTCGTTGCCAATTTTACCGCCAATGTTTTGCTGGCCAGCGGTGCAGCCCCCGCCATGGTGGTGGCCCGCGAAGAAGTTGCCGAATTTGCCGCGCTGGCCTCGGCTTTGCTGGTCAATGTAGGCACGCTGGACTGCACGCAGGCTGAGGCCATGCGTTTGGCAGTGTCTGCCGCGCGCCGCGCGGGTACACCCTGGGTGCTGGACCCGGTCGCGGTCGGGGCCTTGTCGTTCCGTCGCGATTTTTGCCATGCGCTTTTGGCGCAGAGCCCGGCGGCCATTCGTGGCAATGCCGCCGAAATTCGCGCGCTCGCCGGGGAAGCCGGACAGGGGCGCGGGGTGGATAGTCTGGATGCCAGCGAGCAGGCATTGGCGTGTGCCTGCCAGCTGGCGCAGCAGTACGACACGCTGGTGATTGTGACCGGTGCGACGGATTACTTGTGCCAGGGTGGGCAGGTGCGGGCCATTCATGGCGGCGATGTGCGCTTGCAGCAGGTGACCGGTACCGGCTGTGCCTTGTCGGCACTGGTGGCCGCCGCCTGTTCCCTTAAAGAGAGCCGCCTTGATGCCGCCGCTGCCGTCTGTGCGCTGATGAAGCTGGGCGGCGAACAGGCGGCGCAGCACAGTCGGGGGCCGGGCAGCTTTTCCGTAGCCTTGCTGGATGGCTTGTCGGCGATAGACGGCGCGATGCTGCGCGCACGGTGGCCGGCATGAAGCCTGTCGATTACCGGGTGTATCTGGTGCTGGACCCCGATCTGTGCGGCGGTCTGGCCGGCATGTTAAGCGTGACGCAGGCGGCGCTGGCCGGAGGGGTCGGTGTGGTGCAGCTGCGTGCGCCGCAGTGGAAAAAACGCCAATGGGTCGAAGCCGGCCTGGCCTTGCTGCCGCTATGCCGCGCGGCGAATGTGCCGCTGATTATCAATGACCATGTGGACGTTGCGCTGGCAGTGGGGGCCGATGGTGTGCATGTGGGGCAGCAGGATCTGCCGCCGGCGTGGGTGCGCCAGTTAATGGGGCCGGATGCGATCGTTGGTTTGTCGGTCAGCAATGCAAGCGAGCTGGCTGCGCTTGAGGACACGGCTATCGATTATCTGGGGGTGGGGCCGGTGTTTGCGACCACCAGCAAACCCGATGCCGCGCCAGCGCTGGGTTTGCCCGCCTTGGCGCAGCTCATGCCGGGCTCCGGTGTGCCCTTGGTGGCCATAGGGGGCATCGGACTGGATAACGCCGCTGATGTCGTCGCCTGTGGTGTCGATGGTCTGGCCGTGATCAGCGCCATTTGCGCGGCAGCGCATCCCGAGGATGCGACCCGCAAGCTTGTTTCCCTGTTTGGAGTGAATGCATGATTCCCCGTGTTTTAACGATTGCCGGCTCGGACTGTAGCGGCGGCGCCGGCATACAGGCCGATCTGAAAACCTTTTCCGCGCTGGGCGCTTACGGCATGAGCGTGATTACCGCGCTGACCGCACAAAATACCCAGGGGGTACATGCGGTGAGTGCCGTGGCGCCCGATTTCGTGCGTGCGCAGTGTGACGCCGTATTTGACGATATCCGGGTCGACGCCATGAAGTGCGGCATGCTGGCCAATGCCGGCATTATCCATGCGGTTGCCGAGGTGGTGGCGCAGTGGCAGCCGCGCCATTTTGTGCTGGACACGGTCATGATTGCCAAGGGCGGCCATGCCTTGCTCGCACCCGAGGCGGTCGGTGCGCTGCGCGAGCGTTTATTGCCGCTGGCGTCCTTGGTGACGCCCAATCTGCCCGAGGCGGCGGCCTTGCTGGGTTGCGCCGTCGCTCGCGATGAAGAGGGAATGTTGCGTCAGGGTGAACAGTTGCTGCAACAGGGTGCACAGGCGGTATTGATGAAGGGGGGCCATCTGGCGGATACGCAGGAGAGTCCGGACTGGCTTGTGACGCAGGCGGGCGCGTTGCGCTTTTGCTCGGCACGTGTGGCGACGCGCCATACCCATGGCACCGGTTGTAGCCTGTCGGCCGCCTTGTGTGCGCTACGCCCGCAGCGCGATGGCTGGTCGCAGAGTATTGTCGATGCCAAAGCCTGGCTGGATGGGGCGCTGGCTGCTGCCGAACAGTTGCAGCTGGGACGGGGCATAGGCCCGGTGCATCATTTTCATGCCTGGTGGTGATGCGCGGACAGGGAGTTAATTTTGTACCGGTGATTGCCTACAGTGAATGGGTTGAACCCAGGCAATTTGCCGCTTACCTCTTTGACAGAAAGCCCCGTCATGACCGCACATCACAAGCCAAGGCAACAAGGCCAGTCCAGCCGGCACGATACGGCAGGAAGCCATCACGGACCTTACCGTACCCCGATTGATGCTGCCTACTTGAGAAAGCCGGCACATTTGCGTACGCGTGAAGAGCGATACGAGGCAGGGCGTGCATTGCGGGTGAGTTGTCCGCGCGAGTCGCATGCCGGCTTTACGCCGTCGGCCGATCGTCCTGACTCGGTCGATATCTTGATCGCCTCCAGCGAGGGGCGGGATCCTACTTTATTGCCTATCCGCTATGGGCGCATGCTGGCTTCGCCCTTTGCTTTTTATCGCGGTGCGGCGTCCATCATGGCATCGGATCTGTCGCTGACGCCAGCGACGGGGCTGGCGGTACAGGCATGCGGGGATTGTCACCTGATGAATTTCGGTGCCTTTGCAACGCCGGAGCGGCGCATTGTTTTTGACATCAATGATTTTGATGAAACATATCCGGCTCCCTGGGAGTGGGATCTCAAGCGTTTAGCCGCAAGCTTTGCCATTGCCAGTCACCACAATGGGCACAAGTCGTCGGATGGCCGTGCCGCTGCGGCCCATGTGGTCGATTGCTATCGTGACAAATTGCGCGAACTGGCGCAGATGTCGACATTAAACGCCTGGTATGCCTATCTCGATTACGAGGAACTGATCGCCCAAACGGAAGATGCTGCACTTCGTCGGCGGCGTAAAAAACTGTTGGAAAAGGCGCTGGCGCGGGATTCGGCGACCGAGTTCGTCAAACTTGCGCATATGGACAAAGGCCAGCCGCGCATCAAGGATATGCCGCCTTTGATTTACCACCTCGATACCATGCGCGAAGCGGCGATGGACGAGGCCGTGCGTGAAAACCTGCGGCGCTATCGCGAGTCTTTGCCGCCGGAGCGACGGATGCTGTTTGACCGTTACGAGCTGGCCGATATTGCGATCAAGGTGGTTGGGGTCGGTAGTGTAGGGACGCTATGCGCGATTGCCCTGTTTTTTGCCGCCGAGGAGGATGCGCTTTTTTTGCAGGTGAAGGAGGCGCGTTCATCGGTGCTGGCACCGTATGTCGATGTTGAACCTTTTGCCAGCAATGGCGAGCGGGTGGTGTTTGGTCAGCGCCTGATGCAAGCCGCATCCGATGTCTTTCTCGGTCATCTGGTGGGGGTGCAAGGCCGGCAGATGTATATCCGCCAATTGCGCGATGTTAAGGTCAAGCCGATGGTGGAAATCTTTAGCCCGGGCAATATGCTGGGTTTTGCACGCAATACCGGCTGGGCGCTGGCACGCGCCCATGCCCGTTCGGGTGATGCGGCGGTGATCGCCGGTTATATCGGTAAAAGTGCTGTGCTAGCCGATGCGATTGCTGAGTTTGCGCTTGATTATGCCGCTCAGAATGAACGCGACTTTGCTGCTTTGCGTGAGGCAGCCCGCTTGGGGCGTGTCGATTTTATGTCCGAAGATATCTAGTTTTATGTTTTTTGTGTGCCACCCAGCATGGTTTTTGTATTTCAATTGCTATCCTGAATAATCGACAAGTTATCGTTTATTTAAAGGTGGTGCATGAATATTCAGCCGTGGTGGGTTTTGCTGGCTTTGGCTGGGCATGGGGTGGCATGGGCAGGCGACATGGCCGAGTGTCGGGCTATTGCCGATGATCAGGGGCGGCTCGCCTGCTATGACCGGCTAAACGGTGTGGTTCAGCCGGTTTCCAAGGTGTCTGTGCCTGCATCAACCATGGCGGCGCAGGCTTTGCCGCTCGCGATGGCGGCCCCGTCTCCGGCACTACATGAGGATGGCTGGGGGGATACCAGCGGGCTGGGGGCACAGACGCTGGCACAGCGGTGGGAGCTGGAGCCGCAATATCAGGACGGCACCTTCCGCATCAAGCCTTATCAGCCGATGTATATCCTGCCTTTGTCATGGCGTAAAAACATCAACAATGATCCGTGCTCTCCTAATCCGCTCAATTGTTCGCGTCGTGGCAGTCAGGATTACGACCGTCTGGAAACCAAAATCCAGCTTTCATTCAAAACCAAGCTCTGGCAGGACGTCCTGGGTTCGGATGTGGATTTGTGGGGGGCCTATACCCAGCAAAGCTTCTGGCAGTCCTACGATAGCCGTAATTCGTCACCGTTCAGGGAGACCGATTACCAGCCCGAGCTCTGGGCTACTTTCCCGCTGAATGCCGGGCCGGATTGGCTCAAGCTTAAAATGATCAATGTGGGCGCCGTGCATCAGTCAAATGGCGAAACCAATCCGCTGTCGCGCTCATGGAACCGGCTGTATACCAGCTTCGGTCTGAGTTCGGGAGACTTGTCTGTGGTGGTCAAGCCATGGTGGCGCATTCCGGAGAGTGCAACAGGCGACAATAATCCGGATGTCAGCGATTTTGTCGGGCGCATGGAAACGGTTGCCGTCTATCCCTGGCGGGGTAATGTGTTTTCGCTGACCTGGCGCAATAATCTTAAGTTTGGCAGCGGGACGCCTAACCGTTCCTTCTTCCAGCTCGAGTGGGCATTCCCGATTTCCGGCAATCTGCATGGTTATGTGCAAGCCTTTAACGGCTGGGGCGATTCGCTGCAAAACTACAACTTCCACAATCAGGGCATCGGACTGGGAATCTCCTTAATCGAGTGGCGCTGATCAGGCCGGCTTGGGTCGGCACAGCTGGGCACCGTGTTGGATCAGTGGCGTCAGTGGCAGATTAACGCCGCTGGCCATGTTTTCGTCGTATTTCCATACGGCCAGCGGTGCCGGATAGCCTTGCCCCAAGGCTTTGTCGTTCAGTGCATACTCGGTGCCTTCTGTGCTTTTGAGCGTGATGGCGCCATTGTCGTGGCAGGCCAGATCGCCTTCGGATAGGGTCAGCGGCCATTCACTGCCGTATTCTATTGCCGTCACATGCTGCTGGCCGGCCTTGGGCAGGCCGGCAGCCAGTAACAGACTGGCGCTGAGCAGGAGGCTGGCGGCAACGATGGCCAGCCCAAGCAGGGTGCGGCGGCGTTGCGGCAGGTCATCGCGCGCCTGGCGGCGGGCAAGGCGGGCAGAATAAGACAGGCTGTAGGACATCGCATTTCCTTTCGTCCGGCTAGGCTTCAGAATTGTTTGACGCAGCTGGTCACCACACCCCAGATCAGTAACTCCTGACCGTCGTTCAGCTCGATAGGGGCATAACTGCTGTTTTCGGGTAGCAGCGCCAGACGGCCGTCGCGCCGGAACAGGCGCTTGACGGTCGGCTCGGCATCAATCGCCGCCAGTACGATATCGCCGTGGCGGGCTTCGCGCTTGCGATCCACCACCAGCAAATCCCCCTCGGCAATGCCGGCTTCTATCATCGAGTCACCCTTGACCCGTACCATAAAACGCTCGCGTGCATCGTCCAGCAGCAGGCGATTCAGATCGACCATATCTTCAATCTGGTCATCGGCCGGCGAGGGCAGACCCGCGCGCACCCGGCTGGCGAATACCGGCACTTCGGCCGCTTGCGCCTGCGGATCCGGCAGGAAAATTACGCCCGGATAGCGCATGGCCAACTCGGCCGGCGACAGCATCTGCGCCAAGCGGGCGGCCAGACGGCGCTCGACAAAATTGATGACTGCCGGTTTGTCGCAGGCGGGTACGCGTATCTGCACCAAGGGCTCATCGGTACTAAAGCGGCCACTGCCTTTTTTGCGTCCAGCCCCTATGCGAGCACCGCCATGCGGCGGGGGAGGGGGGGGGGTGTCGTTGTTTTCCATATCTTGAATATTGCACCAAAAATCAAGAGGTGACAAGTAGGTATGTTGGGGCAGGTTAAATAGGGCAACAGGGAAACGGGAGAAGCAGGCGCGACAAGGCTGGGCGCCGGATTTTGGAGTGTCGCAAAAAACCAACGCCGCCGGCGAAAAAACGCGGGCGGCGTGGTGTGTGCTGCTTAAAGAGCAGAATAAAGCGCTTTATTCCGCCGCTGGTGGTGCGGCCTCTGTCGTGCTTTCTTCGGCCGGCTTGCTTGCCAGCGGTTTGGCCGTCTGGGCGGCCAGTTGGGCGCGCGCTTCTAAGTCTTCGCACTGCTTGTGGGCGGCGGCTTTTTCTTCGTCGCTGACCACGCCTGCGGGTTTGCCATCCAGCGCAAAGCGCTTGCCGCCACGGGCAACCGATTTCAGGTAGCGTGGTTTGCGGCAGTGATTGGACAGCACGCGGCCGATCAGCTGGGCTTCGTACTGGGGCAGTGCCGCGCCCAGTGCCTCATGGATACCGATTGCCAGCGGCTTGAACTGCTTGAAAACCGGGTAGCTGGTATAGAGGTGGCCGGCAATCATCTCGGTTTGCTTCTTCTTGCTAATGGATTGCACGGCAGCCTTCAGGGCTTCACCCAGTGCAGTTTCTTTGGTTTGAGCCATGGTGATGCTTGTTGCCTTTTGCTAGAAAATACGCCTGTCGCCAGCAGCGCCAGCGATAGGGAAAGCGCCATTTTACACGTGATTGCCGCAGATGGCGCGACTTGTGTGTTTTCCCGCGCTGCACTGCCGGTGTGGCGGGTCGCTTGCTGCTGAGAATGACTTGGCCTTTTGCGACATTGAATGTCGATATTGGGTTATGGCTATTGTATCAAATATAGTCATTTGCTAATATTAACTTGCTTCATATGGTTTCTCCTTTGTTGTTTGCATTGTGTGCCTCGGGTTTTTCCCGGGGCATTTTTTTTGCCTGCCTTTCTCGCGATACTTCCTTTGTTCTGTCTTTGCGTATCCCATGGTGCACATCTTTAGGATGCTCGCCCCGATATTGCGCCTGTTTTCTCCCTGTTTAGAGCTCATTTGTGCTGATTGACGCTTTGCTACTTGCCGGCGAGCGTGCGCGCAAGCGCGTAGCCCATGGGCCGTATGGGGCAGGGTAATGGGCGAGCCGATGTTTGAGTTTGGTAAGCGGGGCGCTTGATGGCGCTGCAGCCGAAAAGCCTTGCCGCCATGGCCGGATAGAACCCGCGCGATTTCAGGCGCAGGCCGGTTCTGGCTGTTTTGTCAGGCGGAACAGACGCTGGTTGTCCGAGCCGCGCCACGGCTTGCTTGTCGGCAGGTCTTGTTCATACTTGCCGTCGATCAGCACATCGATATAGCGCAGCAGCGTCAGCGTGCTGATGTCTTCATAGCGGTAGCCGGTCCACAGCCAGATATCCTTGTGCGGGTAGCGCGTCTTGAAGGCGCGGCACAGCGACTCGATAGCGGCGCGGTTGTGCGGATGCAGCGGGTCGCCCCCGCTCAGGCTGAGCCCGTCGTGACTGGCGCATAAATCCAGCAGCTCGGCCTCGACTGCCGCGGTGAAGGGTTGCCCGGATTTGCGGTCCCAGGTGCTGCGGTTGTAGCAGCCGGCGCAGGCATGCAGACAACCGCTGACAAACAGGGTGACACGTATGCCTTCGCCGTTGACAAGATCGCAGCCGTAAAAGCGGGCGTAATGCATGTTTGCGCTCAGTTTGCGTGGTGCTTGATCCGGCGCATCACTTCCTTTTGCTTGCCGGCATTGAACGGGCGCGCATTGGGGCTGCCCAGATAGCCGCAGACACGGCGCGTGACCGAGAGCGAAGCACTATCGGTGTTGGCACAGGCCGGGCAGCAAAAGCCGGTTTCGGTTGCCAGCGCCTCACCCATAAAGCCGCAGGCACCACAGGAGTCCACCGGCGTGTTGGTGCCGAAGTAGGGTACGCGCGCCAGCGCATAGTCCCAGATGCTTTCCAGTGCCTTGAGGTTGTGCTGCATATTGGGCAGCTCGACATAGCTGATATGGCCACCGCTGGCATGGCGGGCATAGCCGGCCTCGAAGTCCAGCTTCTCGAACGGATTGGCCTTGCGGTACACGTCCAGATGAAAAGAATTGGTGTAATAGCCTTTGTCGGTTATGCCGGCGATGTCGCCAAAACGCGCCTGGTCCAGTTTGCAGAAGCGGTGGCAGAGCGACTCGCTCGGCGTGGAATACAGCGAGAAGGCGTAACCGGACGCCTTGCTCCAGGCCTTGGTCGCGGCGCTCATATGTGCCACGATTTGCTGCAAAAACTGCTGGCAGGCTGGGCTGTCCAGCGGATGCTGACCAAACAGCAGGCTGCCGACTTCATGCAGGCCGATATAGCCCAGCGAAATCGAGGCACGGCCGTGTTCGAACAAGGCGGTGATGTCGTCGTCCGGCTGCAGGCGCACGCCGAATGCGCCTTCGGTATAAAGAATGGGGGCGACACTGGCCTTGACCCCGCGCAGGCGTTCGATGCGCGTCATCAGCGCGCGCCGGCATAGCGCCAGCCGCGTATCCAGCAGTGCCATAAAGGCGGCGTGGTCGCCTGCTGCTTGCAGGGCGATGCGCGGCAGGTTCAGGCTGACCACGCCCAGATTATTGCGCCCGTCCAGCACTTCCTCGCCTTCTGCATTTTTCCATGCCGACAAAAAGCTGCGGCAGCCCATCGGCGACACCGGCACGCTGGAGCCGGTGATCTGGCGGTTGAGCGCGGCCGAGATAATGTCCGGATACATGCGTTTGGACGCACACTCCAGCGCCAGCTGCTTGATGTCGTAGTTGGGGTCTTGCGGCGCGAGGTTGATGCCGTGATCGATAAAGAACACCAGTTTGGGAAAGACTGGCGTAATGCCATCCTTGCCCAGCCCCTTGATGCGGATGCGCAAAATGGCTTGCTGGATGATGCGCTCTTCCCAGCTCAGGCCCATGCCAAAGGAGAAGGTGACAAAAGGCTGCTGGCCGTTGGAGCTGAACAGGGTGTTGATTTCGTATTCGCACGCCTGCATGCCGTCATAGGCTTCTTTTTCGGTGCGTTCGCGCGCGTAGTTTTCCGGCTCGGGAATACGGTATTGCGCCGCCAGTTCCAGATTTTTGCGATAGGTCTTGGCGACATAGGGCGCCAGCGTCTGGTCGATATTGGGAATGGTGGTGCCGCCATACTGGTGGCTGGCGACCTGGGCGATGATTTGCGAGGTGACCGCACAGGCGACGCCGATGGATTTCGGGCTTTCTATCTTGGCATTGCCCAGACGGAAGCCGTTTTCCAGCATGCCCTTAAGGTCGACCAGACAGCAGTTGGTAAACGGCAGAAACGGCGCGTAGTCCAGATCGTGGTAGTGCAGGTCGCCGTCGCGGTGGGCTTCCTGAATGTCCTTGGGCAAAAAGGTGCTGGCAAACTGCTTGGACACGATGCCGGCCATCAGGTCGCGCATCACCGGAAACACATTGGCGTCCTTGTTGGCGTTTTCCGTGGTGACTTCCAGATCGGTCTTGTGCACCAGCCCCATCAGCTTGGCGTGCAGCTCCGAACCCTGCGCCCGGATGCTGTCGCGCTCGTGGCGGTACTGGATATAGACCCGTGCTACATCCGGCGCATTATGCATCAGTACATCTTCCACCCTTTGCTGGATGGCCGGGATATCCAGTTTGTCCTGTTGCTGGGCACGGCACAGCGTCTCCACCTGGCTGGCGGTCGCCATGGCAAGTGTTTGAGCGTGTGGATGCCCGGCAGCTTGCGCTGCACGCAGGCAGGCATGGGCAATTTTTTCGCTGTCGTAGGACACGATGGCGCCATCGCGCTTGATCACTTGCAACATTCGGGTGTGCTTTCATTGTGCCGGGCACCGCATGTGTGCGGTATGGCAAAGTTGGGAGGCGCCCGCTGTTTTGCGGGACGGGCACCGGATTAGGAGGCGTAATTTACGGCATCGCCCTTGTGCTGGGCAAGCGGGTTTTTACTGTATTTAGTGTTTAACCCGTATTGAATAGCTAGATGCGGTGGTAAGTCACTGTGGGGACTGGGGTTTTGTAGTATGGCTGGCGGCAATTTTTTGCCGGGATGCAATATCAGTTTATGCCGGCAGCCCGGCGGATGGACCGCCTGCTGCCAAGCTCTTTTCAGGCTCAGGTACGACCCGGATCAAAACGCAGCGCTTCAGCCTCAGCCTCGGCATGGCGGCGTGCCTGCTCCGCTTTATCCGTTTCAAGCTGCTGTGCCAGCGCGCCGGGTAATTGCGCCAGGGTGTCTTGCAAGGCCGCAGCCAAAAGCTCGCCCGCCAGACAGCCGGCATCGTATTTCAACACTCCGGCCAGCGCATCCAGCTCACGCTGAAGGGCAACGGGTAGTGGCACTTTAATGATGCGTACGGACGAGCTGCTGATGTCGCAGTGTGCGGCATTTTTCACAAGGCTCTGCTCCCATTGTTTAATGCGCGTTGCCAGATGGTTATTCATCCGTTTTCTCCTAAGTCGCGGCTATGCCTGAGGTGGCTCTTGAGTATAGGAGAAGGGCGGGAGAGCATGGGCTTGACCCCGGTTGTTCCGTTGCGGGCAGCTCATCAGGTGGTCATTGATGACACCGGTTGCCTGTAAAAAAGCGTAGATCACCGTGCTGCCGACAAAATTCATGCCCGCCTGTTTCAGTTCGCGGCTGATCGTATCCGATAGCGTGCTGCTGGCCGGCACCTCGGTCATGCTCTTTGGCGTGTTGATTTGCGGGTGACCATCCACATGCGCCCATAGCCAGCTGGCGAAGCTGCCGTGCGTTTGCTGCATGGAGACAAAAATGCGGGCATTGCGTCTGGCGCTGGCGATTTTCAGCCGGTTGCGCACGATGGATGAATCCAGCAGCAACGCTTGCAGTTCTTCGTCACTCATCGCCGCTACGCGCTGCGGATCGAAGCCGTGAAAGGCGCGGCGGTAGCCTTCGCGCTTTCTGAGTATGGTGATCCACGACAGACCCGCTTGCGCGCCTTCCAGTAGCAGCATCTCGAACAGATGACGGTCATCATGACTGGGCACGCCCCATTCGCTATCGTGATAAGCGATATATAAGGGGTCGGTGCCGCACCATGGGCAGCGCTGGCTGTGCATACAGTGTCCTTGCCCGGCAGGGGCTGCGGCTATTGTAGCCTTAGGGCTTGTTGCCTGCGTACGACATTCGCCAGCATTTAAGCGTGTCTGGATATGACAAAAACCAGTGCTTGGTTTGATTTTGGATACAATATGCATTGTGAGCCGATGTCAGGCCAGAACACATAAGGACATACCATGCAATTTTTGCCGTTTGCCCATGGCCAGAGCGTGTTGCGCGCTGCCATTACTTCCGCCTACCGCCGCGACGAGCGTGAGTGCGTGCAAAGCCTGTTGCCGCAAGCGGCCATGGCCAGCGAAATGGTCGAGTCGGTACAGGAGATGGCCGGCCGGCTGGTGAGCGAGGTCAGGCGCGAGCGGAGCAAGGCCAGCGGGGTGGATGCGCTGATGCACGAGTTCACGCTGGACTCCGAAGAGGGTGTGGCCTTGATGTGTCTGGCCGAGGCGCTGCTGCGCATTCCGGATAAAGCCACAGCCGACCGCCTGATCCGCGACAAGATTGCCAAGGGCGACTGGAAGCGTCATCTGGGCAATAGCGCCTCGCTCTTTGTCAACGCCGCCGCCTGGGGGCTGGTGGTGACCGGCAAGCTGGTGGGTTCGCATAGCGAGCAGGGCCTGGGTTCGGCCTTGACGCGCCTGATCGCCAAGGGCGGCGAGCCCCTGATCCGCAAGGGCGTGGATATGGCGATGCGCATGCTGGGCAAGCAGTTCGTCACCGGCGAGACCATAGACGAGGCCCTGGAAAACGGTCGTGCCCGCGAAGCGCGCGGCTACCGTTTTTCTTACGATATGTTGGGGGAGGCGGCGCTGACCGAGGCCGATGCCCAGCGCTATCTGGCCGACTACGTCACCGCCATTCACGCCATCGGCCGCGCCGCCAATGGCCGCGGCGTGTACGAGGGGCCGGGGATTTCGGTCAAGCTCTCCGCCATTCATCCGCGCTATAGCCGCATGCAGCATGCGCGCATGATGGCCGAACTGTTGCCGCGCCTGAAGGGCTTGTTTTTACTGGCCAAACAGTACGATATCGGCCTCAATATCGACGCCGAAGAAGCCGACCGGCTGGAGATTTCGCTTGATCTGGTCGAAGCGCTGGCCAATGATGCCGACCTCGCCGGCTTTGACGGCATCGGCATCGTGGTGCAGGCCTATCAGAAGCGTTGCCCTTATGTGATTGACTATCTGGTCGATCTGGCGCGCCGCAGTGGCCACCGCTTTATGGTGCGTCTGGTCAAAGGCGCTTATTGGGACGCCGAAATCAAGCGCGCGCAGGTTGACGGCCTGTCCGGTTTTCCGGTGTATACGCGCAAGGTTTACACCGATGTGTCCTATCTTGCCTGCGCCAAAAAGCTGCTGGCGGCACAGGATGCGATTTATCCGCAATTTGCCTCGCACAATGCCTACACCTTAGCCGCCGTCTACCATCTGGCCGCCGGCAAGGATTACGAATTCCAGTGCCTGCACGGCATGGGTGAAACCTTATACGACCAGGTGGTCGGTTCGCATCATCTGGACAAGCCATGCCGCATTTATGCGCCGGTCGGCTCGCACGAGACGCTACTGGCATATCTGGTGCGCCGCCTGTTGGAAAACGGTGCCAACTCGTCTTTTGTTAACCGCATCGTCGACGAGAATGTCTCGATTGCCGAGCTGGTGGCCGACCCGGTGCGACAAGCTGCCGATCTTGCCGGTGTGCCGCATGGCAAGATTGCGTTGCCGTCCGAATTGTTCGCGCCGCTGCGCGCCAACTCGCGCGGGCTGGATCTGGCCAATGAACAGGTGTTGGCCAGCTTGCAGATCGCGCTCTCCAGCGCCGAAGCGCAAAGCTGGCAGGCCTGCCCGATGCTGGCCGATGGCGATGTGGGCGAGGGCGCGCGCCTGGCGGTGATGAATCCGGCTGATCACTCGGATACGGTGGGGACGGTGATCGAAGCCAGCGTGGCCGATGTCGGCCGTGCGCTGGCGTTTGCGACGGCGGCGGCGCCGGAGTGGGCCGCGAAGTTGCCGGCCGAACGTGCCGCTTGCCTGATGCGCATGGCGGCGCTGATGGAAGAGAACATGCCGGCGCTGATGGCGCTCGCGGTGCGCGAAGCAGGCAAGACGCTGGCCAATGCCATCGCCGAAGTGCGCGAGGCGGTGGACTTCTGCCGCTATTACGCTAGCGAAATGACTGCCCATTTCGACAATGCCGCCCAGCCGGCCTTGGGTCCGGTGGTGTGCATCAGTCCGTGGAACTTCCCGCTGGCGATCTTTACCGGTGAAGTGGCGGCGGCTCTGGCCGCCGGCAATACCGTGCTGGCCAAACCGGCCGAGCAGACGCCGCTGATTGCCGCATTCGCCGTGCGCCTGCTGCATGAAGCCGGTGTGCCGCGCGATGTACTGCAGTTCCTGCCGGGGCGCGGTGAAGTGGTCGGGGCGGCGTTAACAAGCGATAAGCGCATACAGGGTGTGATCTTTACCGGCTCGACCGAGGTGGCGCAGCTGATTAACCGCACGCTGGCACGGCGCGAGGATGAAGTGGCGCTGATTGCCGAAACCGGTGGCCAGAACGCGATGATCGTCGACAGCTCGGCCTTGCCCGAGCAGGTGGTGAGCGATGTATTGAACTCGGCCTTCGATTCGGCCGGCCAGCGCTGCTCGGCGCTACGCGTGCTCTATTTGCAGCATGATATCGCCGACAAAGTCATCACCATGCTCAAGGGGGCGATGAATGAGCTTTGCATCGGCAATCCGGCACATTTCAATACCGATATCGGCCCGGTGATCGATGAAGAGGCGCGTGCCGGTTTGCTTGCCCATATCGAGCATATGCGTTCCGTGGCGCGCGATGTGCATCAGCTGGCACTGCCGCAGGCATGTGCGAATGGCAGCTTTGTTGCGCCGGTGCTGCTGGAGATTAACGATCTGTCCGAGCTCAAGCGCGAAGTGTTCGGGCCGGTGTTGCATGTGCTGCGCTATGACGCGGCCGATCTGGATCGGGTGATCAGCGCGATTAACGCTACCGGCTACGGCCTGACCCACGGCGTGCATACCCGTATCGACGAAACCATGGCGCGCATCGCGCACGGCGTGAAGGCCGGCAATATCTATATCAACCGCAATATTGTCGGTGCCGTGGTCGGCGTGCAGCCTTTCGGCGGCGAGGGCAAGTCCGGCAGCGGGCCCAAGGCGGGCGGCCCGCTTTATCTGTATCGTCTGACGCGTGGCGCGTGGAGCCCTGCTCTGGGGCAGGCGGCCCCTGTTGCCTTGCCGGCACTGGACGCATTGCAAGCGGCCTTGCCGGCACTGGCACCGGCCGAGGCGCTGACGGCTTTGCGCGCACGCTTGAATTGGGCGCGTACGCATAGCCCGCTGGGCCTGACCTGTGTCCTGCCCGGGCCGACCGGCGAGCACAATACCCTGCGCTTTGCCCCGCGTGGAGTGGTGGCTTGTCTGAGTGATGACCGCGAGAGCCTGCTGGGCATGCTGGTGGCAGCCTTTGCCTGCGGCAACCGGGTGTTGGTGGCGCGTCAGGCCGAGAATGCGGTGCTGGCCGAGGTGTTGGCACCGTGGCTGGGGCTAGCGGATGCACCGCAACAAGGGGAAATCGATGCGGTGTTGCATGATGGCAACAGCGCCCGGGCAAGTGGTTTGCGCCTTGAACTGGCGGCACGCGAAGGTGCGATTATCCCGCTGATCGAAGCTAAAGCGGGTGTTTGCAACCTTTACCGCCTGCTGCTTGAGCGGGCCTTGTCGGTTAACACCACGGCGGCGGGGGGCAATGCCAGCCTGATGAGCCTGACCGAGTAAATCGCATCTTGTTTTTTGCCGCCGGCCGGCGCAATATGCCGGCGGCGTTATCGGCGCTGCAACCCTATAAAAGTCTGCATAACAGACACCTGCATTTAGACAAAGAGGAACACCATGCATTTCACCCGACGTTCGACCTTGACCCTGGCCGTTGCGGCCGCACTGGCCCTGACCGCTTGCGGTAAAAAAGACGAAGCAGCTGCGCCGGCAGCTGACGCCTCGGCCGCGACGGCTGCTGCGGGTGCGACCGTGGTTCAGATCGGTTTTGCCGCGCCCTTGACCGGTCCGCAGGCACACTATGGCGAAGAGTATAAGAATGGTGTGACGCTGGCGATTGAAGACGCAAATGCTGAAAAGCCGGTGATTGGCGGGCAGCCGGTTACGTTCGAACTGGTGGCGGAAGATGATCAGGCCGACCCTAAAACGGCCACCCAGCTTGCACAGAAGTTCGTGGATAACAAAGTGAGCGGCATGGTCGGCCACTTCAACTCGGGTACCTCGATTCCAGCATCCAAGATTTATGCCGATGCCGGCATTCCTATGGTGGCGATGGCGACCGCGCCGACGTTTACCCAGCAGGGCTATAAGAACACCTTCCGCTCGATGACGTCCGATACCCAGCAAGGTTCGGTGATGGGCAAGTTCGTCGTTGAAAAGCTGGGTGCCAAGAATATCGTCATTATTGATGACCGCACCGCCTATGGTCAGGGTCTGGCCGACGAGTTTGAAAAAGCGGTCAAGGCTGCCGGTGGCAAGGTGGTCAAGCGCGAGTTTACCAATGACAAGGCCACCGATTTTGCGGCGATTCTGACCAGCATCAAGGGGCAGAACCCGGATGTGGTGTTCTTCGGTGGTGCCGATGCGCAATCGGCACCGATGGCCAAGCAAATGAAGCGCCTGGGTCTGAAGGCGCCGCTGGTGTCCGGCGAGATGACCAAGACGCCGAACTTCGTCAAGCTGGCCGGCAAGGAAGCCGAAGGCACCATCGCTTCGCTGGCTGGTTTGCCATTATCCGATATGCCTAAGGGCAAGGATTACGAGACCCGCTACAAGGCGCGTTTCCAGAGCGATGTGGCCACCTACTCGCCATATGGTTATGACGCGGCGCGCGCCATGATTGCCGCGATGAAAAAGGCCGACTCCACCGAGCCTGCCAAGTATCTGCCGGAGCTGGCGAAAAATGCCTACACCGATGGCGTGACCACCAGCAACTGGGCATACGACGACAAGGGCGACCTGAAAGATGGCGGCATTACCGTTTATCAGGTGAAGAACGGTGACTGGGTGGTACTGGAAACCGTAGGCGGCGGTGCTAAGCCGGCCGACGCTTCTGCCGCGCAGTAAGCGTACGACATGGCAAAAAGCCGGCAGGGGCAACCCTGGCGGCTTTTTTGTTTTTGGCTTCAGGCTGCAGGGCGGCGGGCGAGTTGCCAGGCGAGCAGCGAGAGCACCGCGAGTCCGCCCGTGCCGGTGGTGACGTAGTCGATCACCGCCGAGTCGAGTGCGACGTCGTCCGTTTCGGGCGAGGGCGGTGGCAGGCGCAGCCTGCAGTCGCACGACCTCGATTTCCTGCGCGGCGAGCCGGCGCTTGGCTTCGCTGAGCATGGCCTGGCGGCGTTCGGCGGCCTGGGCGTCGGCAACCGGCCGTGCGCCGCTTTCCGTCACCTGAATGCCGGCGGCGTCGCTCGCGGCCGCCTGGGGCAGCTGGGCGGGTGTCGTCGGTGCATCGGGTACTGGCGCGGGCTTCACCGGGGGCGGGCTAGATGGCCGCGGCGCTGCTGGCGTGGTTTTTGCCGCCGCGCGCGGCGGCTGGGCTGGCACGGGGCGGGCGGCAGGCCGGGCAGCCTTCGCGGCGGTTTGTTGGGCGGCAGCATCTGCCGGCAGTTTGAGCGTCGCCCCGGCGAGCAGCATGTCCGGGCTGTCACCCGCGAACGCGTGCGGATTGGCAAGGAAGATCGCACGTGCCGCCCGCGCGGGGTGTGCCGCGGGTACGCACCGTGTATGAGCGTACCCAGCGGCCGCCTTCCCAACTGAGTTCTACCGCGAAGCGCAGCGTCTCGCCCGTGGCCGGCGTCGGCCCTTCGACGCCGAGCTGCCAGAAACCGTCCGCGTCTGGGTTGACACTGATCGCCAACTTGCCGGCAGCCGGGCTTTGCGAGGCGAGACCGTAACGTGCGCCGTCGATGAGCTTTGCCGCAGGCAAGGCGCCGCCACCATCGGCCGGGCCGGCGAGCGCATAGGTGCGCAACTGCCCTTCGGGCGCGTCAAGCGTGTGCAAAGGGCCGATTGCGGCCTCTGCAGCAGTAAGCAGCGCCGAGCGTCAGCAGCAGCGCAGAGGAGGGTGGGAGGGACATTTTGCTAGCGTATTAATTTTTATAGGTCTTACTAGTTTTCAGACGGTTGACTATGAATCGTTATAGCCATCCCTTGTATTTTATAAGTAGCATGCAGGCATTTGCCATTGTCATTTCTTTTGCTTGATGATAGGATGCTTATCTGATTGTGCTTGTTGAATATTGAAGCCGGACAAGACAAGTTATGGTTTGCTGGTTTGTACCCGGGGAGGGCTAGATGAAACTCAAGACCAAGCTTTACCTGATGCTTGCGGCCAGCATGGTGGCCTGTGCGCTGATCGCAGGATTTGCCTTGTTTACATTGCATGCGTCTTTGCTGGCCGAGAAGCGGGCTTTCGTGGTCAGCTTGCTCAAGCAAGCCGATGGCGTGCTTGGCCATTACGCAGGGGAGGAGCAAGCGGGGCGGCTGACGCGCCAGGAGGCGCAGGCCCGGGCCGCCGAAGCACTGGCCCGCTTCAAAGACGGGGGTACCTACTATTTTGCCCGCAACGAAAGTGATGCGTGGGTGATCCATCGCGATGCGGGCCGTCTGGGCAAGGTGGACCCCGGCGCCGCGCTGGCTGACGGGCGGTCGACCGCGCAGACCTACCGCGACGAGCTGGCAAACAGCGAATACGCTCTGGTGGAAACTCAGGTCGCGCGG
This sequence comes from Craterilacuibacter sp. RT1T, assembly GCF_023502145.1. Lineage (GTDB taxonomy): Bacteria > Pseudomonadota > Gammaproteobacteria > Burkholderiales > Chromobacteriaceae > Craterilacuibacter. The sequence continues at coordinate 551,981 of NZ_JAMFLI010000001.1, forward strand.
CCGGGGACAAGCGAGCGGATACCCAAACTGAACGGGGTCTACCGTTTTAAACCCTGGGGCTGGATCGTCGGCAACGGCATCTTCGTCGACGACATCGAAACTACCTTTTACTCGGCTGCGTTGAAGCTGCTGGGCGGCGGTGCGTTTGCGCTGCTGTTGCTCGTCGGCATGACCGTGACGCTGGCGCGGCAGATCCTGGGGACGCTGGGGGGGGAACCTGCGGCGGCCGCCCGGGCGGTCGAAGCGATCGCCGGCGGGGACTTGACCTGCCCTGTCGAATATCAGGGCGGCGAGCGCAGCCTGCTCTCGACCATGTCCCGCATGCAGGGCGAATTGCACACGGTGTTGGGGAAGGTGCGGGATTCTTCGGAGGAACTGGACCAGCTGGCAGTCGGCATGCAGGACAAGATGGCGGGGCTAGACCGCAGTGCATGCCAGGCGGCAGACGCCGCGACTTCGGCCGCCGCCGCGATCGAACAGCTGTCGGTCAGCATCGACCATGTGAATGACAGCGCGCAGCAGACCGAGCAGGTCTCCGCCAGCGTCGCCGGTCTGGCTTCTGCCGGCCAGCAGCTGGCGCAAGAGGCGGCGACCGGTATCCAGACGCTGAGCGTCGACATGAAGGCCGTGCACGGGCAGATGCGTTCGTTGTCCGAGCGGACCAACAATATCAGCGGGATTGCCGGCACCATCCGCGATATCGCCGAGCAGACCAACCTGCTTGCGCTCAACGCGGCGATCGAGGCGGCGCGGGCCGGCGAATCCGGGCGCGGTTTTGCGGTGGTCGCGGACGAAGTGCGCAAGCTGGCCGAGCGTACCGCCAGCGCGACCAATGAAATCAGCGAGATCATCGGCCATGTGCTGTCTGGGACGGGCGAAGTCTCTGCGGTGGTCGAACGGATGGGCCCGCGGGTCGATACCGGCGTCGAGCAGGTCGAGAAGACTGCGCACATGCTCGACGAGATTGCCGGCAAGATGGAGCAGATGGTCGACCAGTTCCGGGTGGTCGCACATGCGATGGCCGAGCAGAGCCAGGCGGGCAGCCAACTGGCGGGCGAAGTCGAGAGCGTGGTGCGGGTGGTCGAGGAAACACGGCAGACATCCGAGTATACAAACGTCGCGGCCGGCCAATTGCGCGCCACCGCACAGCAACTGAAGCAGACGACGGACCGTTTCACCCTGTAAGGGAGGCGGGCCGACACGACAAACGCCCCGCAGGCTGGCCTGCGGGGCGTTTGTCGTGCGCGCGTCAATGCGCGAGCAGCAGCGGGCAGTTGGCCCTGGCAAGCAAAGTGCGGGTGGCCGAACCGAACAGGCGTTCGCGCCAGCTGTTGTGGCCGAAAGCGCCCATCGCCAGTGCTTGCGCATGGTGGGCTGCGCATTCGGCTAGCAGTATATCGGCCGCAGCCAGTGTGCTGCCGATGGCCACTGCTGTGACCTTGATGCCATGGCTGGCGAGATAGCCGGCCGCTTCGGCTGCCAGTGTTTCGGCATCCGCCTGACTGGGGTGGATGACGATCAGCCGCTTGGGCGAGCGTGGCCATAGTTGCATAAATGCCAGTTGCTGCAGCATGCGTGCGGCGCATGCACTGCCGTCGTAGGCGATCAGGATAGGGCCGTCCGGATGGCTGCTGTGGTTGCTGGTTGTCTTGGCTAGCAGTAAGAGTGGGCGCGGCGCATCGGCCAGATAATGCGCAAGTTGCAAACTATCTTCAGATGCGCCGGCCGAGCCTAATTGAGCATCGGTCGCGCTGACCAGCAGGTCGTGGTGACGCGCCTCGCGCACGAGTGCGGCAGCCGGTGCTTCATCTTCTATGCACAAGCCGGTAAAGCCGACGCCGGCGACAAGCGCCTGCTGCCGGCACGCATCGATCAGCATGTCGGCCTGCGTGCGCCATGCATTCAGCCAGACTCGGTTACGCTGTTGCTGAAAGGCAAGTGCACCGGCGGGTATCGCCTCGCCTTGAGTCAGTCGGGCCAGATCGATCAGCGCAAGCGCCGTCAGGTGTGCGCGGTGCTCGCCGGCAAGTTTGAGCGCATATGCACGGGCCTCGTAGGCAAAGGGCGAGTCGTTCAGGTCCAGCAAAATGCGCTTGATCATGGTTTTCTCCTGTAGTGTTATTGCTTCTGTACCGTCCCATATACCGCGCTATGGCTTGCGTTGGCGCTTCATACCTGCCGGTGGTGCGAATTTTCACAGTTATGGCGGACAAACTTGTGGATAGGCTGTGGACACCTTGCTGCAGACGTCGTGCTGGCGTCGTATTGCGCATGTCTGATTAAAAAAACAGTCAGTCATCGCGGCAGGCCCGCAGTTTCCGTCCGGCCCGTCCTGGCTGTATCCGGTGTACACCTGATGGTGTAGCAGTCCAGATCCGGTAAATAGAGGGCATGGCCGGCGCATGGATGCACCGGATGCATGCAGGGCATGGGTACGCTAGTGTTGATGGTGCTAAGAACCTGTTCACGATCTGCTGTGCATCGACGATACGGCGTTAAAAACAGCTTCGAAATGCGCATGTACCACCTGTACATTTCGCTTTCTCAGCCGTTTTCGCCTTGTCTCGCCCTTGCTATCGAGATCGTGAATACACTCTAAGTAGCTGAATCCTATCGGGAACTAATCTGATTGCCGGTAGACGAACCGGTATGACAAAGTCGTTACGGAGAACATGATGCCTGCGCTCGAACGTATTCTGGTGACCACCGATTTTTCCCCGCTGGGTAATGCTGCGGTGCGCCGTGCCGCCCGTCTTGCCGCGCGCGATGGCGCACAGCTGCTGCTGGTGCATGCCTTGCCGCGCTTTCCCACTTTGCAGGCAGTGTTCGGCGATCACGCCCAAGTCGCGCAGCAGATGCGTGCCGCCGCCGAGGCGCATATCGGCACACTATTGGCCGAGGCCGATGCGGCCGGCGTTGTGGATGTGCGTGCCGAGATCGGTGAGGGCGCCGCGCATCGTGTCGTAGCCGATGCACTCGAGACTTTCCATCCTGATCTTGTGGTGATTGGTGCCCACGGCAAGGGCTTGCTGCAGCAGTTTTTCCTCGGGGGGACGGCGGCGCGCATTCTTGCCCAGTCGACCTGCCCGGTGCTGGTTGTGCGCGAGCTGGCCGGGGCGGACTATCAGCATGTGCTGGCTGCAGTTGATCTGGGACCGCGCTCACCGGTAGTACTCGCTGCGGCACATAGGCTTGGCGGGCGCGCGCAACTGACTGCCGTATACGCGTATACGGCGCCTTTTGAGGCGTCGCTGCGTTACAAGGGTTTTCCCGAAGAAGACATCCGCCACTATGTGGAAAAAGAGGCGCAGGCCGCACAACCGCGCATGGCTGCGCTGCTTGCCGAGTCCGGGCTGACAGCGGACGCCCGCATCGTGTACGGGGATATCAATCCGGCCTTGCCCGAGGCCGTGCGCGAACTGGGCGCCGATCTGATTGCGGTGGGCAAGCATGGCGGCACGCGCGTGGAAGAAGCGATCATGGGCAGCGTGCCGCGCTTTCTGGCCTACTATGCGCCGTGTGATGTGCTGGTGTGTTAAAGGGCTAATGCCATACCCGCAAGAGGGCTTCGATGTCTGTCGCTGATGGCCTCGCTTTGCTGGGCGCAGTCTTGTTGGCTGCGGCCGGCGGCGAGGCCTTTTTGCGCGCCATCGTCGGCACGGCAGGGGTGCTTGGGGTGCCCAAGGCGGTGGTGGCGAGCACGCTGGCTGCATTTGCAACTTCCAGCCCCGAGCTGACCGTTTCTACGATCACGGCCTTATCCGGTACTCCGCAGCTCGGACTGGGGGATGCGCTGGGGAGTAACGTCACCAATATCGCGCTGATATTTGGTCTTGCGCTGCTGTTTGGTCCGGTGCGCGCCGGTGTGGGCGGTTTGGGGCGCGATTACGCGCTGGCGTTGTTTGTGCCGCTTTTGACCTTTGCTTTCGTCTTTAATGGCGTGATCGGGCGTGTCGAGGCGGCGCTATTGCTGGCGGTGTTTTTCATCTGGCTGGTGTGGACGGTGCACCGTACCTTGAAAACCCGGCCGGGGACGCGTGAAATCAGCCGGCCGGCTATTACGCCTGGCCGGCTGATTTTTCTTGGGGTATTCGGGCTGGTTTCGCTGCTGGCGGCAGGGCGCTTGTTCGTGATGGGGGCCAGTGGAGTCGCTACCGCCTTGGGGGTCGACGCTTATGTGGTTGGCGTGCTGTTGCTGGCGTTTGGCACCTCTTTGCCCGAACTGGTCACCGTGCTGTTGGCGCGCTTGCGCGGGCATGATGATATCGGCGTTGGCACCCTGATCGGCAGCAACCTGTTTAACGGCTTGGCGATTGTCGGCGTCGCCGGCCTGATTCATCCGATTGCGCTACCGCGCGCCGAGGTCGCCCTGACGCTTGCCTGTGGTGTAGCAGCCTTGCTGTTGTTGCCGCCGAGGTCAGATGGCGTGATCGGCCGCGGCCGCGGCGTGCTGTTGCTGATTTTGTATGCCGGTTTTGTCTGGGGAAGTTTGCAATGAGTGAAACAACAGAGGCTACAACCCGAGAATCCCCAACGCTATGGCATGCCGAGCCTGATGCCGCGGTGGCCGCAGCGCTGAAAAGTGATTCCGTTGCCGGCCTGACGCCGGACGAGGCTGCGCACCGCGTACGCGAATTCGGTGTCAACCGCCTTGCCGAAGCGCCGGCGCGTGCCCCATGGCGCAAGTTTGCCGACCAGTTTCGCGGCTTGCTGGTGCTGATCCTGCTTGCCGCAGCACTGCTGGCCGGGGTGGTGGGAGAGCTGAAGGATGCGGTGGTGATCGTGCTGGTCGTGATTTTAAATGCGACGCTAGGCTTTATGCAGGAGCACCGCGCCGAGGCTGCGCTTGCCGCGCTTAAAGGCATGCTCGCGCCGGTCGCGCGCGTGCGCCGTGGCGGCGAGGTTCATCAGATTGATGCGGCAGAACTGGTGCCGGGCGATTTGCTGCTATTGGAGGCGGGTGACCGGGTCGGGGCTGATGCGCGCGTGCTGTCGGCGCATGGCGCCGAACTGGCCGAGGCTGCGCTGACGGGCGAGTCGCACGCGGTTGCCAAACTGGCAGGCGTCGTCGATGCGGCCGCGCCTTTGGCCGAGCGCACGAATATGGTGTTTATGAATACGGTGCTCACCCGTGGCCGCATTGAGGCGCTGGTCACCGCGACCGGCATGCAGACCGAAATGGGTCAGCTCGCCGGCCTGCTCGCGCAAACGGCGGAGGGCGCAACGCCCTTGCAACGCCAGCTCGATGCGCTGGGCAAACGTCTGGGCCTGATCGCCTGCGTGGTGGTCGCGCTGATGTTTATCGCGGGTATCGCACGCGGCGAGCCGCTGGCCGAGACGGCCATGGTCGCGATTGCGCTGGCGGTGGCGGCGATCCCCGAAGGGCTGCCGGCGGTGGTGACGGTGACACTGGCGCTGGGCATGCACCGCATGGCCAGGCATCAGGCTATCGTTAAGCGGCTTGCCGCGGTCGAGACGCTGGGCTGCACGACGGTGATCTGTTCGGATAAGACCGGTACGTTAACGCTTAACCAGATGACCGCGCGTGCGCTTTACACTGCGGGCGCACGCCACGCGGTTAGCGGCGAGGGTTATGCCGGGGGCGGCAGCATAGACGGGCCTTTGCCTGCTGCAGCCTTGCGCGAGGTGTTGCTACCGGCGGTGTTGTGCATCGATGCGCATATCCGCGATGGCGTACTGATAGGCGACCCGACCGAAGGTGCACTGCTGGCGCTGGCCGCCAAGGCGGGATTGGATGGGCGCGAGCTTCGGGAACATCGGCCGCGCATCGCCGAGATTCCGTTCGACTCTGCGGTCAAGTTTATGGCGACCTTTCACCATGAGGGCAGCCATGTGCGCCTGTGTGTCAAGGGGGCGCCGGACGTGCTGCTTGAGCGTGCGCGCGCATGGCGTGGCGAAGACGGAATATTGCCGCTGGATGCGATGGAGCGTACGCGTTTTGCCGGCGAAAATGATGCGCTGGCGAATCAGGCGCTGCGCGTGCTGGCGTTGGCCGAGCGTATGATTCCGGCCGATGCATTCGACCCTGACGGCGCGTTGCTGGAGTGGGTGAATGAGCTGACCTTGCTGGCACTGGTCGGCATTATCGACCCGCCGCGCGCTGAGGCGAAAGCGGCGATTGCGCGCTGCCAGCAAGCAGGCATAGCGGTGAAAATGATTACCGGCGACCACCGGGTTACGGCGGCGGCGATTGCCCGCGAGCTGGGGCTGAAGGGCGATGTGCATGAGGGGCGTGCGCTGGAAGGGCTGGATGCTCAGGCCTTGGGCGTACTGGTTGAAAACAGTGCCGTGTTTGCGCGCGTCGCTCCCGAGCACAAGTTGCGCATCGTCAAGGCGCTGCAAGCGCGCGGCCATGTGGTGGCGATGACCGGCGACGGGGTAAACGATGCGCCGGCGCTTAAGCGCGCCGACATCGGCGTGGCGATGGGCATCACCGGCACCGAGGTGAGCAAGGAGGCGGCGACGCTGGTGCTGACCGATGACAATTTCGCCACCATCGTGCGTGCGGTGGAAGAGGGGCGAACCATCTACGACAACATTATCAAGTTTGTCCGCTTCCAGTTGTCGACCAATGTCGGCGCCATCTTCACGGTACTTGCCGCACCCTTGCTGGGGCTGGCGACGCCGTTTACCGCGATCCAGTTGTTGTGGGTCAATATCATCATGGATGGGCCGCCGGCGATGACGCTGGGGGTTGAGCCGGCACGCGAGAGGGTGATGCAGGATGCGCCGCGCCGCGCCGACGCGGCGATCCTGTCATGGCAGCGGCTATGGCGCATCGTGCTCTATGGCGCGACGATGGCGAGCGGCACGCTGGCGGTTTATCTGTGGACGCTGGACTCGCATGCTGCTGCTGCCTCGGCAACGACGATGGCGTTCACCACCTTTGTGCTGTTCCAGTTTTTCAATATTTTCAATGCGCGCGCCGAGTACGGTTCGGCATTCAACCGCCAGTTTTTCAGCAATGGCAAGCTGTGGCTGGCCCTAAGCGGCGTGGTCGCACTGCAGGTGCTGGTGGTGCACTGGGCGCCGGCACAGGCGGTGTTCGACACGGTCGATCTGAGTACCAGCCAGTGGGCGCTGGCGGTGGCGGTGGCCTCCAGTACGCTGCTATTGGAGGAGGCGCGCAAGATGTTGCTGAGGCTATTCTCGCGCAGCAAGTCAGCGCGGTTTATCGCGGGCGGATGATTTTATGCAGGCATGTCAGCCATGATCTGAAGCCCGGCAAGGGATTTGTGTTGTCGCGCACCTATCGATGATGCGTATGGTATTATTTGCTTGTTTAATAAAAAACATATGTATAAATTGGCCATGCTCTTGCTGATGCATGGCCTGATCGTCATGTTTTTGATGTTGCCGTCCTTGCGCTGGCCGGTAGAAAGCCGATATGAATTTAGGTCGCCTTCAGTGGCGCTCGCTCAAGACACGGGTCACTTTTACGGCACTATTTGTCGTGATGGCCGGGATCTGTTTGCTGACGTTTTACGTCAGCCGGATGCTGCGTGAGGATATGCAGCAGCAGTTGAGCCAGCAGCAGCTCGCTGCGGTCAGTTTTATGGCCAATCATGTCAATCATGAGCTGGATGAGCGCATGCAGGTGCTGCATGCGCTAGCGGCGAGTGTACAGCCGGCACAATTGGCCGATGACCGTGCAATGCAGGCACTGCTTGATAAACAAACATTGCTGCTGGCGATGTTTAACGGCGGCGTACTTGCCTACCGCACCGACGGTGTCTCCATCGCCGAGACGCCGCGCTCAGTCGGGCGTGTCGGCACCAACCACTTGTATATCGACACGATTGCCGCCGCCTTGCGCGAGGGGCGTGCTACTTTTAGCCGGCCCATCATGGGCAAAGCCCTGCGTGCTCCAGTCTTCGGCATGAGTGTGCCCATCCGTGATGCACAAGGCCGGGTAGTAGGGGCTTTATCCGGCGTGACCCATCTGGGTAAGCCCAATTTTCTTGATCAAATTACCGGCAGCAATTACGGCAAAAGCGGCCATTACGCCATTGTCGATCGCCGCCACCGCCTGGTGGTCACCTCCTCCGACAAGTTGCGCATCATGCAGCCGCTCCCCGTGCCTGGCACGCATGTCTTGACCGATCGTTTATTGCGCCAGAATGCAGGTTCGGTAATTGGCACGAGTCAGCAAGGACGTGAGGAGCTGGTTTCCAGCAAAGATATCCCGCTGGCGGGCTGGGTGTTGACGGCTTCGCTCCCGATAGACGAAGCCTTTTCCCCTATCCATGCCATGCAGCAGCGCATGCTGCTGGCCGCCGGCCTGTTGTCTTTGCTGGCCGGCATTCTTATCTGGTGGCTATTGCGGCGTCAGCTCTCGCCTTTGCAACAGGCTGCCGTTATGTTGACGCAATTGGCGGAGCAGCCACCCACCGCGTGTGCTTTGCCTATCCGGCGCCATGATGAAATCGGCAGTTTGATTGCCGGTTTTAACAGCCTGCTCGCCAAGTTGGCCCAGCGTGAACGTGCCCTGCAGGAAAGCCAGAGCATGTTGTCGGAAATTCTGGCCAATGTGGATGCGAGTATTTATCTGAAGGATACAGAGGGACGTTATCTCTTTGCCAACCGTCCGGTGCTGACCTTGTTTGGTGCCTCGCTGGAGGAGGTTGTCGGACAGCGGGATGAGCACTTTTTCGACCCGGATACGGCCGCCCGCTTATGCCTGAATGACCGTAAGGTGTTGGAGCAGGGGCAGGTGCTGCGCACGGAAGAGAGCAATTTGCAGGTACAGGGGCGCCTGGCAACCTATTGGAGCGTCAAGTTGCCGCTACGCAATGCCGCCGGTGAGATTTATGCCCTGTGCGGCATCTCTACCGATGTGACCGAAAGTAAGCGTATTGAGAAATATGAACAGTTCCGCAGTCATACGCTGGAGTTGCTGGTCAAGGGCGCTTCCTTGCCGGTGCTGCTGCAGGCCATTGTGCAGGGGGTGGAGCAGGTTGACCCGGCCATGTTGTGCAGCGTCCTGTTGCTGGATGAGGACGGTCGCCATCTTGGCCAAAGCGTAGCGCCGAGCCTGCCTGAGTTTTATGTGGCGGCTGTTGACGGCATTGAGATCGGCGTCGGTGTAGGTTCTTGCGGAACGGCGGCGATCACCGGGCAGCGGGTGATCGTCGAGGATATACAGCAGCATGCTTATTGGGCGCCCTATAAGGCCTTGGCCGCACGTGCAGGGCTGGCGGCCTGCTGGTCGCAGCCCATCGTGTCGCCTGCCGGCAAGGTGCTGGGGACTTTTGCCATCTATGCGCGCGAAGTGCGCCAGCCTAGCGTCAACGATATCGCGATTATTGAACAGTCTGCCCATCTGGTCAGCATCGCGCTTGAGCGCAAGCAGGCGGAGGACAAGCTGCATTTGGCGGCGAGCGTGTTCACCCATGCGCGTGAAGGCATCATGATTACCAGTCTGGATGGCACGATCATCGATACCAATGCCGCATTCAGCCAGATTAGCGGCTATTCCCGCGCGGAAGTGTTGGGGCAAAAGCCCCGTCTGTTCAAGTCGGGCCGGCATCCGGATGCATTTTATAGCGAGATGTGGCAAAAATTGATCACATGCGGCCATTGGTCGGGTGAGCTATGGAATCGGCACAAGAGTGGCGAGATTTGTGCCGAGATGGCGACCATTAGCGCCATACGCGATAGCGCAGGCGACACCCGGCAGTATGTGGCGCTGTTTTCCGATATTTCCGCGTTGAAGGCGCATCAAAACCAGCTTGAATACATGGCGCATTATGATGCGTTGACTCATTTGCCCAACCGCATCTTGCTGGCGGACAGGTTGCAGCAGGCCATGAGGCAGAGTGCCAGAAGCGGGTATGCGCTGGCTGTGGTCTATCTGGATCTGGATGGCTTCAAGGAAGTGAACGACCGTTATGGACATGCTGCGGGCGATCAGTTGCTGCTGGCACTCGCCGAAGGCATGCGCAACGCCCTGCGGGATGGCGATACGCTGGCCCGCCTGGGCGGCGATGAGTTTGTCGCGGTGCTGCCGGCGTTGCCAGAAATTGCCATCTGTAAGCCCATTCTGGCCCGTTTGCTGGCTGCCGCAGCCCAGCGTGTGATGGTGAATGGAGAGCCCTTGCAGGTTTCGGCCAGTGTGGGAGTGACGTTTTATCCGCAGCAGCAGGAGAGCGTGGATGCCGACCAGCTTTTGCGTCAGGCCGATCAGGCCATGTATCAGGCCAAGCTGGCCGGACGCAACCGCTTTCACCTGTTTGATGCAGAGGAAGACCGCAATATCCGCCATCACCATGCCAGCCTGAAGCGTTTGCGTCAGGCATTGAGTGATGGCGAGTTTGTGCTGTATTACCAGCCCAAGGTCAATATGCGTAGCGGCGCGGTGGTGGGTGCCGAGGCACTGATACGCTGGCAGCATCCAGAGCAAGGCTTGTTGCTGCCGGGCGAATTTTTACCTGCCATCGAGAATGACCCCTTGGCCATTGAGCTGGGGGAGTGGGTGATTGCGACAGCATTGGCCCAGATGTTGGCGTGGCGGGAGGCCGGGCTGGAGATACCGGTGAGCGTCAATATCGGGGCCTACCAGTTGCAACAGCCCGATTTCGCCACGCGCTTGCAGGCATTGTTGGCGGCGCAGCCGGCAGTCAGGCCAGGCGATCTGGAGCTGGAGGTGTTGGAAACCAGTGCCATGGAGGATCTGAACGGCGTGTCGCAGCTGATTGCGGCATGCGGCGAGATCGGCGTGGTGTTTGCGCTGGATGATTTTGGTACCGGTTATTCCTCGCTGACGTATCTGAAACGCTTGCCGGTTGTCCTGCTTAAAGTGGATCAGAGTTTTGTGCGTGGCATGCTGGAAGATGCTGATGATTTGGCCATTCTGGAAGGCGTGATCAGTTTGGCTGCGACTTTCCGGCGCCAGCTTATTGCCGAAGGCGTGGAAACCGTCGCGCATGGCGAACTTTTGTTGCAATTAGGGTGCGAGCTGGCGCAGGGCTATGGTATTGCGCGGCCTATGCCGGGGCCTGCCTTGCCGGACTGGGCCGCTCACTGGCAACCCGACCCGGCCTGGCAAGATGTGGCGGTGATTGCGCGCCATCATTTACCGCTGCTGTTTGCCCAGGTGGAACATCAGGCGTGGATGGATCATATGGTCCGCTATCTTCGCGGCGGGCAAATGGCTCAGCCTGCACTGGATCCACAGCGTTGTCGTCTGGGCTTGTGGCTTGGTCGCGAAGGCTTGCTGCGTTACGGTGCATCGCCGGCCTTGACCCATGCGACGGTCTTGCACGAGCAAGTCCATGCGCAAGCTGCGCGTTTGTGCGAATGGCGGGTATTGGGTTTGCAAGCGCAAGTGGATGCCGGTATCGAAGAGTTGCAAGAGCAGCATGCGGCATTGCAGAATCAGTTGAGAAAACTGGAAATGGTATCGGGACAGGATCTGGCTCCACGCCTTGAAGCCCAAGTTTAATAGCGTGCCCGATGCGAAAGATAGCGCCCGGCACATACCGGGCGCTATCTTTTTGGGTTTCAGTCGCGGGTGTACGGAATCGTCATCATGGCGCTTCCCAGCTTATGCGCATGCAGCAGGAAACCTATCATATTCGGCGTGACCTCGCCCTTGACCGGGAGCTTGTCGATATCCAGTGCCCATACGGTGTACTGGTAGCGGTGCATGCCATCCGCCTGTGGCGGGCAGGGGCCGCCGTACTGACGGGTACCAAAGTCGTTGCCTGGCATTTGTGCGCCTTTGGGCAGGGCGCCTTTGGGGTTGCCTGCACCTTCAGCCAGAGCAGTCGTTGATGCCGGAATATCCGTCATCAACCAGTGCCACCAGCCACCGCCTGTCGGCGCGTCCGGGTCATGCAGGGTAATGGCGAAGCTTTTGGTGCCGGCCGGTGCATTGCTCCAGACTAGCGGTGGCGAGATATTTTTGCCGGTGCAGCCCCAACCGTTGAAAGCAAAACGCGTATCCAGCGGTTTGCCTTCGGTAAGCGCCGGGCTTTTAAGGGCAAAGCATTGACTACCGGCTTTGGCTGGCCAGCAAATGTCATTGCTGCCCGTTTCTGCATGACTGGAAAATGAGGCCAAAAGCAGCATGCCAGCGGCAAGCGTCGTGTATTTCATAGACTATCCTTTTCGTGGATACGGCGCTTACTTGAATACACCTAACAGCTTTAGCACAAACAGCAAGATCACGGCGCCAAGTATGCCAAAGCCCAGGCCGGTCAGCGAAAATGCGCCGGCATTGTCTGCCGCGCCTATGCCCAGTACGCTGCCGAATATCCAACGCCCAAGCGCCGAGCCGACAATACCGACCAAGACATTGGCGATAATGCCTTGCTGGGCATCGGTGCCCATGACTTTGCTGGCCAGCCAGCCGATCAGACCACCCACAATCAGGGTGATAATCCATCCCATGATGTTCTCCTCCTGTCAGTACCCGGTGAATGATGATGTACCGTGCCAGCATAGACGCATTTTTAGACTTTTTTGCATGGCGCGCAGGCGGCAGGCTTTACGGTATCATCGCCGCTCGCCCATCTGTCTTTGTGATGCCATGCCCCATTCTGTTGATGAATTGATTGCCCGCCTGCCCAAAACCGAGTTGCACCTGCATATTGAAGGCACGCTGGAGCCGGAGCTGATGTTTGCCTTGGCACAGAAAAACGCCGTCGCCCTGCCGTATGCCAGCGTGGAAGCCGTCCGTGCCGCCTATGATTTTTCCAATCTGCAGTCCTTTCTCGATCTGTATTACGCCGGTGCCGGCGTGTTGCTGACCGAGGATGATTTTTTCGATCTGGCCTGGGCCTATCTTGAGCGCGCGCATGCCGACCATATCGTGCACACCGAGATTTTCTTCGACCCGCAAACCCATACCGCACGCGGCATTGCCTACGCCACCGTGCATCGCGGCCTGCGTCGTGCGCTCGCCCAAGCGCAGCAGCAGTGGGGTATGAGCTCGCGTCTGATCCTGTCTTTTTTGCGCCATCTGAGCGAAGACGAGGGTTTTGCTGCGCTGGATGAGGCTTTGCCGTTTCTGGACGAGATAGACGGCTTCGGTCTGGACTCGAGCGAGCTTGGACATCCGCCGGAAAAATTCGCGCGCCTGTTTGCCCGTTGCCGCGCACTGGGCAAGCCGGTGGTGGCGCATGCCGGGGAGGAGGGGCCGCCGGACTATGTATGGCAGGCGCTGGACGGTTTGCAGGTGTGCCGCATCGATCACGGCGTGCGTTCGCTGGAAGACGCGGCACTGGTCGCGCGTCTGGTTAAGGCGCGCATGCCTTTGACCGTCTGCCCCTTGTCCAATCTCAAGCTCAAGGTGGTAGACAAGCTTGCCGAGCATCCGCTGAAAAAAATGCTCGATGCCGGTTTGTGTGCTCTGGTGAATTCGGATGACCCGGCTTATTTCGGTGGTTATCTGGGGGAGAATTTGCTGGCTTGCCGTCAGGCGCTGGACTTGTCGGCACTTGATGTGGTGCAGCTGGTCAAGAACGGTTTTGAAGCCAGCTGGCTACCTGCTGAGCAAAAAGCCGGCTGGCTGGCTGAATGCGATGCCGTTCTGGCGGCGTGGAAGGGTGAAGCATGAGCGTGGTGTCGCCCTGTATCGGCCAGTGCCAGCTGGATGAGGGCGGGCATTACTGCACCGGCTGCCAGCGCACGCGCGATGAAATCGGTGCCTGGAGCGGCATGAGTGATGCCGGCAAAAAGGCAGTGTGGGCGCGCCTGCTGTCGCTCAAACCGGCCGTGCGGCAAAAGGTCTGCGAGGCGTGCGGTGCAGGCTTTGGCTGTGGCAACGGCGGCAAGGATGGGTCTTGCTGGTGCAATGATTTGCCCAATGTACTGCCGCCCACCCCGGGCGTGGCCGACTGCCTGTGCCCGGACTGCCTGAAGCAAAAACTGGCGGCCGCGTATCAGGCGCGCGCTCTGGATTGTCCGCTGTAAATGAACCCAGACCCGCGGTGAGCGTTCTGCTTGCCGCGGCTTGATCTTCTATCGCCTTGCTCACGGGCGATACATTGCATTTTTCTAAAGTGAATATGATTACATAGTAATTTATTCATTATGTGCTCCTCTGTACATTCCGGATTAAGCAAAGACCGCGGCCTGTTGGATGAGGCCCGGCCTTGAGAATCAGGAATCCGGAGGAAACCATGTCCCAAAGTTTGCCTTGTCTCTTTGTTGATCTGCCGCTGGTGCGCGCCAATGCCGAAGCCATGGTGCAGTTGTGTGAGGCGTCCGGTATTCACCCGGTCGGCATTACCAAGCTGGCTTGCGGTGCGCATGAAGTGGCCGAAGCCTATCTTGATGGCGGCATCCGTATCTTGGGTGACTCGCGTATCCATAATCTGGAAAAACTGCAGGGCTTGCCGGCGCAAAAACTGCTGCTGCGCATTCCCGCCGCAAGCGATGTGATGGATGTAGTGCGCTACGCCGATATCTCGCTTAACTCCGAAGAGCACACGATACGCGCCTTGTCTGCTGCAGCCGTAGCACAAGGGCGGGTGCACAAAATCATCGTGATGCATGATTTGGGCGACTTGCGCGAGGGGTGCTTCAATGTCGACGACACCGTGGCGCTGGCGCGTCTGGTGAGCCGGTTGCCGGGTCTCGAACTCGAAGGTCTGGGTACCAATCTTGCCTGCTATGGCGGGGTCGAACCGACCACCGACAACCAGCAGCAACTGGTCGATATCGCACACCGTATCGAGCAAGAGCTGGGCGTGAAGCTGCATGTGGTTTCCGGTGCCAGCTCCGCCGCATTGCCTTTATTGCTTAGGGGCGGCTTGCCGGACGGCATCAATCAGCTGCGTCTGGGGGCTTCTTTGCTGATGGGTATCGGTCTGAATGACGACCCGATTCCGGGTACGAGCCAGGACACCATGCGCCTGGGGGTCGAGATTATCGAGCTTAAGGAAAAGCCGTCGGTGCCGGTCAATTCGACCGCGCTGGATGCTTTTGGCAACAAGCCGGTATTCGAGGACTTGGGTATCCGCCGGCGCGCCATCTGCGCGATTGGCAAACAGGATGTGAACTTCGACGACCTGATTGCACTGGATCCGGCGCTACGCATTATCGGTGGCAGCTCTGACCACCTGATTCTCGATGTGACCGATACGGCGCAACCTTATCAGGTGGGCGACACCATCTATTTTGCGCTGAGCTATGGCGGCGCCTTGCAATGCATGACTTCCGAATACGTACGCAAAGAATACTTGCACTAAGCCATATGGGCTTCCGACTCATCGAAATGGAGTAAAACATGACTGAAGTCGTACAAGGAGGGGCTGCACCCGCGGCCGAACCCAAGCTGAAACTCGGCGCGCTGACTGCGCTGGTCGTCAGCGCCCTGATTGCCGCCGGCATCTTCTCGCTGCCGCAGAATATGGCGGCGTCCGCCGGCGCCGGCGCGATCATCATAGGCTGGGCGATTACCTTTGTCGGCATGCTGATGCTGGCCTTCGTGTTCCAGACGCTGGCCAACCGCAAGCCCGATATCGAAGGCGGCGTCTATGGCTACGCCCGTGCCGGCTTTGGCCCGTATATGGGTTTCAACTCGGCCTGGGGCTACTGGATCTCGGCGTGGATCGGCAACGTGTCCTACTACGTGGTGATCTTCTCTGCCTTCAGTTCGTTTTCCGGCCTGGAATTTTTCGGCGAGGGCAATACCCTGCCGGCCATCCTGTGCTCGTCCGTGCTCTTGTGGGCTTACCACTTCCTGATCTGCCGAGGCATTCAGGGTGCGGCGATGATCAACATCATCACCACCGTGGCCAAGCTGATCCCGCTGGGCCTGTTCCTGGTGCTGGTGTTTGTCGCCTTCAAGATCGAGACCTTCCAGCTGGATTTCTGGGGACGTCCTGAACTGGGCTCCGTGCTGGATCAGGTGAAGAGCACCATGCTGGTGACCACCTGGGTGTTTATCGGTATCGAAGGCGCGTCGATTTTCTCCAGCCGTGCCGAGAAGATGGCCGATGTAGGCAAGGCCACCATGATCGGTTTTGCACTGTCCATCATGATGTTCGTGGCGGTGTCGCTGCTGTCGCTGGGTGTACTGTCCCAGCCTGAACTGGCTGCGCTGAAGAACCCGTCGACCGCGGGTGTGCTCAAGGCGGCCGTGGGTGACTGGGGTGCCACGCTGATGAATGCCGGTCTGATTATCTCGGTGGGCGGTGCGCTCTTGGCCTGGACGCTGCTGGCTGCCGAAGTGCCTTACCTTGCTGGTAAAGACGGCACCATGCCGGCTTTCCTGGGCAAGACCAATGCCAAGGGTGCGCCGGTGAATGCACTGTTGCTGACCAACGGTCTGGTGCAGTTGTTCCTGATCATCACCCTGTTCAACGGTTCGGCTTACCTCGACCTCTTGTACCTTGCTACGTCGATGATCCTGATCCCGTACCTCTTGTGCGCGCTGTATGCTGCGATGATCGCCGTGCGCAAGGATGGCTATAAGGGGGAGGAAGGTGCGGCGGGTAAAGACTTGGCCATTGGTGTGCTCGCCTCGGTTTATGGTTGCTGGTTGCTGTATGCGGCAGGCCCTAAATACCTGCTGCTGTCCATGGTGCTGTACGCCCCGGGCATCCTGTTCTACCTGAAGGCCCGCAGCGAGCAGAAGCTGGCCGCCTTTACCCGTAACGAAATGGTGTTGGCCGCAATTGCCGTCGTACTGGGTGTGTTTGCCGCCTGGCAGCTGGCCACCGGTGCCCTGTCGCTGTAAACCCATGTTTTCCGTGATGTACCCTATTGCCCCCGCGCTGCGGGGGCTTTTTTATGCGTGTTTGATTAAGGTCAAATCGGCGCGGATGGGTTGGCGGTAGTTTTCGCTACCTTGTTGGCGGCGGTTTGATTGCCGGCCATGGAAAACGAAAACGGAAGGCTGGCCGTGCGTCTGGATAATTTCGATCTCAGGTTGTTGCGCATCTTTATCACCATTGTCGAGAGTGGCGGATTTTCCGCTGCCCAGGCCAAGCTGGGCATGAGTCAGTCGGCCATCAGCTGCAAAATGCACGACCTGGAAACCCGGCTGGGGATGTGCTTGTGTCTGCGCGGCCGCAGCGGTTTCAAGCTGACGGTAGAAGGGGAGCAGGTGTACGAAGAAACGCTGCGCCTGCTATCCCAGCTTGGGCAGTACGAGAACAAGCTGGGCCTGATACGCGAACAGATTTTCGGCCATGTGCGCATCGGGGTGGTCGACACCATCGCCATGAATCCGGCTTGCCGCCTGCCGGCCAGCCTGCGCGAGTTTACGCGCAAGTATCCGGAAGTCAGTGTGACGCTGGATGTGATGGAATCGAATGAAATCGAGGCCTTGCTGCTGCAGGGCAAGCTGAGCATAGGCTTGTGCTCCAGCGATTACGAAATGCCCGGTCTGGAGTACATCCCGCTGTTTTCCGAGCGCCAGCGCCTGTATGCTGCCGCCTCGCATCCGGTGTTCCGGCTGGATCCGCCTGCGTCGCGCAAAAAAGATCTGTTGCCGTTTGCCATTGCCGGGCGCGGCAAGCCCGGCGTGACGCCGCTGGACGAGGCCGACGGTTTTTGCTCGCGTGCCGTTTCGGCCCATATGGAAGGCACGGCCTTGCTCTTATTATCGGGTGAGCAAATCGGTTATTTGCCCGAGCATTATGCCGTGCCCTGGGTCGCTGCTGGTGCGTTGCGAGCACTGGACTTGCCTGCCTTGGATTATTTCCCCGCTTTCAGCCTTTGCTTGCCGCGTTACGGACAGAGCTCGCAAGCGACACAGCGCATGCTGCTTGAGCTACTCGCCCCATATCCGCAAGCCGCAGGCAAGGCGGTGTGCGAGCACTGGCCAGAGGCTGTGATTTAGCACTTGATTGCTTTCTTCAGTTAGTGCGCATCTGACCGGGATCAAATCAACTGAATAAGAATACCTTTATATTAATGACATGATTATCCGACTGACCCGCAGGCGGGCCGGCCACAGGAGCATGTATGCAGGTATTCAAGGCTGATGTTGTGATTGTGGGGGCCGGCGGGGCAGGCTTGCGGGCGGCGATTGCCGCCGCCGAGCTGGATCCTGCGCAGACGGTGGCGCTGTTGTCCAAGGTTTACCCTATGCGCAGCCACACGGTGGCTGCCGAGGGGGGCGCCGCTGGCGTAGTGCAGGCGCATGACAGTCTGGAGCATCACTTTAACGATACGGTGTCTGGTGGCGACTGGCTGTGCGAGCAGGATGTCGTCGATTATTTCGTCGGCGAATGTACGCGCGAAATGGTACAGCTCGAACACTGGGGTTGCCCGTGGAGCCGCAAGGAAGACGGCCATATCAATGTGCGCCCGTTTGGCGGCATGAAAATAGAACGCACCTGGTTTGCCGCCGACAAGACCGGCTTCCATATATTGCACACCCTGTTCCAGACCTCGCTCAAATATCCTTCCATCCGTCGTTTCGACGAATATTTCATGCTGGACCTGATTGTCGACGACGGCCGCGCGCAAGGCGTGCTGGCGGTGGAAATCGCCAGCGGCGAGATGGTGCTGATTGAAGCCGGTGCGGTGGTGTTTGCTACCGGCGGCGCCGGGCGCGTATTTCGCGAGAACACCAATGGCGGCATCGTCACCGGCGACGGCATGGCCGTGGCCTACCGCCATGGTGTGCCCTTGCGCGATATGGAGTTCGTGCAGTACCACCCGACTTGTATGCCGGGCACCGGCCTATTGTTTACCGAGGCCTGTCGTGGCGAGGGCGGTTTGCTGGTCAATAAGGATGGCTACCGCTATTTGCAGGACTATGGTCTGGGCCCGGCCGAGGACAAGCCGCGCAATAAGGCGATGGAGCTGGGGCCGCGCGACCGCTTAAGCCAGGCATTCTGGTACGAGATGCAGAAGGGCCGCACCATAGACGGCCGCTACGGGCCGGTGGTGCATCTGGATTTGCGCCACCTGGGCGCGGAAAAACTGCATGAGCGCCTGCCGCAAATTTGCGAGCTGGCACGCGAATTCATGGGAGTCGACCCGGTCACCGAGCCGATTCCGGTGCGCCCGGCCGTGCATTACACCATGGGCGGCATTCCGGTCGATGTGCACTGCGCGGCATCCTTGCCGGGGCTGTTCGCCGCCGGCGAGTGCTCCAGCGTCGGCATTCACGGCGCCAACCGTCTGGGCTCCAACTCGCTGGCCGAACTGTCGGTATTCGGCAAGGTCGCCGGCGAATCCGCCACCCGTTACGCCCGCTCTGCCAAGGCGCGCAATAGTGCGAACTTGCTGCGTCTGGCCGAAGCGGCCGCCTTGCCGGCGCAAAACCTGCTGCGCCGCGACGGTTCCGAGCGCATCGCCGATATCCGCCGCGAAATGGCGCAAACCATGGAAGAGGGCTGCGGCATCTACCGCCTGCACGACAGCATGCAGGCCACCTGCGACAAGCTGGCCGAACTGAAGCGGCGTTACCAGAACGTGCATATCGAAGACCGCTCCTCGGTGTGGAATAGCGACTGGCTACTGGCGATCGAGCTGGGTTACCAGCTGGATGTGGCCGAAGCCATGGCGCATTCGGCACTGAACCGGCGCGAGTCGCGCGGCGCGCACCAGCGTCTGGATGGCTACGAAGCGCGCGACGACGTCAACTTCCTTAAGCACTCGCTGGCGCACTATCAGGCGGGGCGCGCCCCGGCCATTTCCTATGGCGACGTGAAAATCACCCGTTCGAGGCCGCGCGTGCGTGCCTATGGTGCGGCAGGCGAGGCCGCAGAAAAACAACAGGCAGGGCAGGAGGCTAAACAATGAGCGCAGCAATGGCTAAGGTTTCGGTATTGCGTTACCGCCCCGAGCAGGACGCGGTGCCGGTATGGCAGGATTACCAGGTGCCGTACAGCGACGATATGTCGGTGCTGACCGCGCTGAACTACATCAAGGACGATTTGGACGGCACACTCAGCCTGCGCTGGTCATGCCGTCAGGCGATCTGCGGCAGTTGCGGCATGATGGTCAACGGCAAGCCTGCGCTTGCCTGCAAGACGTTCTTGCGCGACTACCCAGAAGGCATCCGGGTCGAGGCACTGGCCCACTTCCCGATCGAGCGCGATCTGGTGGTAGTGATGGATGGCTTTATGGACAAGCTGCAGAAGGTCAAACCCTACATCATCCCCAAACAGGCGCGTGCGCTGGATGAGGGCGAGTATCTGCAGACACCGGAAGAAATGGATCTGTATGCCCAGTTTGCCGGCTGCATCAACTGCGGCCTGTGTTATGCCGCCTGTCCGCAGGTCGGCCTGAATCCCGACTTTATCGGCCCGGGTGCCATTGCCCTGTTGCACCGCTATAACCTCGACAGCCGCGACGGCGGCAGCGCCGAGCGCATGGCGCTGATCAATAGCGAACTGGGGGTGTTCAACTGCACCGCAGTGGGCTATTGCTCCGAGGTCTGCCCCAAGATGGTGGATCCGGCTAATGCGGTCAACGTCAACAAGGTCGCCAGTGCGCGCGACTATTTCTTCCGCTTTATGCGTCCTGCCGGCGAAAAAGGAGCGTGCCGATGAGTGCGAGAAAACCCTATATCCGGCCTATGGCTGGCTGGTGGAAGCGCGACCCGTTTTTTGTCGAGTATATGGTGCACGAAGGCACGGCCTTTTTTGTCTGGCTGTATGCGCTGGAGTTGCTGGCGGGCGTGTTATGTCTGGCGCAAGGTGAGGCCGCGTGGGAGGCTTATCGCGCACTGCTTGGCAGCGTGCCGCTGCTGCTGGCTAACAGCGTGATTCTGGCCATGATGGCGTACCACGGTTACACCTGGTTCAAAATCATGCCGCGTACCCTGCCGCCGATGAAGCTCGGTGGCAGGCGGGTGGCCGGTGCCACCATTACCGCGCTGGGTTTGGGCGCCGCACTGGTGGCCAGCGTGCTGCTATTCGGGATCGTATGGATGTTGACGAGCGGAGGTGCACAATGAAGCCAAGCCTGAAGCGTAGCCATGAGCCGGTCTTCTGGCTGCTGTTTGGCGCCGGCGGTATGTTGTCGGCCCTGATCGGCACCATGCTGGTGTTGATCACGGCCTTTGCCGTTCCGCTGGGCCTGTTGCCGGCAGATGCCTTTTCCTACGCCAAGATGCTGGCCTTTGCGCAGAACCTGTTCGGCAAGGCCTTTATCCTGGCGGTGGTGGCCCTGTTCTTCTGGCATGCGGTACACCGCATCTTCCATAGCCTGCACGATGTAGGCATCCACGCAGGCACGGGTGCCCGGCTGCTGTGTTACGGCACGGCCTTAGCCGGCACGCTGCTTAGCATTTGGGCTTTGTACACGATAGGCTTCTGAGCCTGAAGCCAGCATTGACCGCGCCCGGCCTAGGCCGGGCTTTTTTATGGAGAGGGCTTAAACCAGCACTTGGCGCGTGTCGCGCATGTACTGATGGATTTGCGCCTCGATGTCCGGATCGGTCAGCACTTCGGGGCGGCGGCCATGCGGGCAGGGCAGGCTCTCGGTGGTGCCGAACAGGCGGCAGATCAGCGGGCGTTCGCCATAGACCTGGCAGCCCTTGTCGCCCAGATGCGGGCAACTCAGTGCCGTCAGCGCCGCTTCGTGTTCGGCGGCGCTTTTGCGTGGCAGTCTGGCCATCTCTTCGCTTGAGGTGGTGACCGGGCCGCAGCAATCGTGGCAGCCGGGAATGCAGGCGAATGCCGGGATATGGTGGCGGAAAAAGCGGATTTTCTGGCTATGGCTGAGCATGACGGGGCTGATCCGGTCGGTGAAAATAATAAAGGCGCCCGCAAGCGGACGCCTTTGCCTAAGGTGGTGCGTGCTTAGTTTTCTGCCGCATTCATGGCATTGATGCTGAAGCCTGCATCCACATAGGTGATTTCACCGGTAATGCCCGACGACAGGTCGGACAGCAGGAAGGCGGCGGTATTGCCGACTTCTTCGGTGGTGACATTGCGGCGCAGGCAGGCTTGATCGGCCGCCGCGCTAAGCAGCTTGGAGAAGCCGGAGATGCCGGCGGCTGCCAGCGTCTTGATCGGGCCGGCCGAGATGCCGTTGACGCGTATGCCTTCTTTGCCCAGGCTGGCCGCCATAAAGCGTACCGACGCTTCCAGGCTGGCTTTGGCCAGACCCATCACGTTGTAGTTGGGCATGGCGCGTACCGCACCCAGATAGGACAGGGTCAGCAGCGATGCCTTGCGTCCCTGCATCATCGGGCGTGCCGCCTTGGCCAGTGCCGGGAAGCTGTAGGCCGATACGTCGTGTGCGGTCTGGAACGCTTCGCGGCTGAGCGCGTCGAGGAAGTCGCCTTCCAGCGCTTCGCGCGGGGCGAAGGCAATGGCGTGCACCAGACCGTCCAGCCCCTCCCACTCCTTGCCCAGATCGGCAAACAGCGCGTTGATTTCGTCGTCGTTCTGCACATCGCAGCGGAAGACCAGCTTGGAGCCGAAGTCGGCCGCCATATCACGGACACGCGTTTCCAGCTTGTCGACTACATAGGTAAACGCCAGTTCTGCCCCTTCACGGTGACAGGCTTGGGCGATGCCGTAAGCGATCGAACGGTTGGAAATCATGCCGGTGATCAGAATTTTCTTGCCTTGCAGGAAACCCATTTCGAGTCCTTGTACATGGAACAAGCGGGCATTATACCCGATGCGTGCCGTTCGCCTAATGCCCCGTGGCAGACAAAGGCGGGCTTGTGGTTTTTGTCGCCTGAAAAGCACGCAGTGCCTGCTTCAGTGTCTGGTAAAGATGATCGGCGCTGCCCCAGTCCTGCTGGGCATGGCTTTGCTGCCATTGCAGGAGCTCGGCCCGGCGTCCGGCCAGCGCCAGATGGATGCCGCGCAGCCTCAGTTCGTGTTTGAGTTCGTGCAGGGTATAAAGTCCGGTGGCGTCCAGACGGGTCAGCGGCAGCATGTCTATGATCATCCAGCGCAAGCCGGTTTGTGTCTGGCAGGCTTGCAAGGCGCGGTGCTTGAAGTAGGGGGCATTGAAAAAAACCAGCGGCGCATTGAAGCGGTAAATCAGCACGCCGGGCTCCAGTACGGCATCAGGGTGACGCCGGCTGTCGTGAAAACCGGGTACGCCGGGAATACGGCCGAGAATCTCGTCATCGGGGCGGGCGGTGGTGCGGATAAAACGCAAGAGCGACAGGCCGACGGCAATGGCGATGCCCTGCATTACGCCGGCGCTGACCACCCCCAGCGTGGTCAAAAGTGCAACGCCCAGTTCGCTGCGGCTGATCTGGCGTAACTGGCGCAGTGTCGCCAGATCGATCAGGCCGAAGGCGGCATGCATCAAAATGGCAGCCAGCGCCGCGATCGGGACAAATTGCAAGGGGCGTGTCAGAAACACAATGGCCAGTGCGATGACGCCGGCAGTGACAACCGACACCATCTGGTTGCGCCCGCCGGCCGCGAGATTGACGGCGGTACGCGAGTCGGCGGCACTGATGGCAAAGCTGCCGGACAGGGCCGCCGCAATATTGGCGGCGCCCAGCGCATTGAGCTCCTGATCCGGGTCGATTTGTTCGCCGGTTTTGGCGGCAAAACTGCGGGCAGTCAGGATGGCATTGGAGAAACTGATCAGGGCAACGCCGGCAGCCGCTGTTAACAGCCCGCCCAACTCGTAAGCCGACACATGGCTAAAGTCCAGATGCAGGATGGGCAGGCCGGCCGGTACAAAGCCCAGTATGGCAACCCCTTTGTTTTGCAAACCCAGCGCAGCGACTACGGCGCTGCTGCTGATGATGGCGACAAGTGCAGCCGGCAGGCGCGGCAGCAGGCGGGCGCACAGCAGCATGATGGCGAAGGTAAACAGGCCGATGGCCAGTGTTGGCATATGGGTTTGCGGCAGTTTGTCGGCCAGCTCGGCCAGGCGCGGCAAGATGCGGTGGCTGTCCAGGGTGAAACCCAGCAGCGGCCCGCTTTGGCCGATGAAAATACTCAGTGCCACACCGTTGAGAAAGCCGACCAAGATGGGGCGGGACAAAAAATCGGCCAACAAGCCCAGGCGCAAGCGGGCGGCCAGCAGGCAAAACACGCCGGCAAAAAAAGCCAGCAGCGCCGACAGCGCAAGATAGGTGTCCGGCTGCCCGGCGGCGAGTGGAATCAGGGCGCTGGAGACCATGGCGCAGGTGGCGGCATCCGGCCCCAGAATTAGCAGGCGCGAACTGCCGAATAGTGCATAGGCCAGCAATGGCAGCATGCAGGCATACAGGCCGATTTCGGGCGAAAAGCCGGCCATTTGTGCGTAGGCCACCGCCACCGGCAGGGCAATACTGGCCACGGTCAGGCCGGCGTACAGGTCAGCCGGTAAATCCTGACGCCGGTAGTGGACGAAAGCCGGCAGTCCCGGCATCAGGCGGTACAGGCGGGCGCGTAAGGCGGAGAGGGGGAAAGTCATGCCTGTACTATACGCCCTGCTATTATTTTGTCATGCAGGCTTGCCGCCGGCTCCAAGACAAAGCCTTGCCGGATTCGGGCTTGCCGCTGGGCTTGAGGCTTTGCTACCATCAGCGCTTAAACAGCGAATAACGCATACATACCCAGAGGAAACCATGAGCGATCTTATCCAGCACGTTAGCGATGACTCCTTCGAACAGGATGTACTGAAGGCACAAGGCCCGGTTCTGGTTGATTACTGGGCCGAGTGGTGTGGTCCTTGCAAGATGATCGCCCCGATTCTGGACGATGTGTCGCGCGATTACGAAGGTCGCCTGAAAGTGGTCAAGCTGAATATCGACCAGAACGAGCAGACTCCGCCCAAGTTCGGTATCCGCGGCATTCCTACCCTGATGCTGTTCAAGGATGGTGAAGTGGTGGCGACCAAGGTTGGCGCACTGGCCAAGGGTCAGCTGACGGCATTTATTGACAGCCACATCTAATCAAGACTATCCTTCCTGCAGTTTCATGTACGGGCGGCCCCTCCGCCGCCTGTTCTCCCGATTTCTTCCTCATACTTCCGGCTTTTGAAGTCAATCGTTGCCCTTCACTTCATCAAAAGTCGACACACGGCTGCTATGCACTTATCTGACCTCAAACATCTCCACGTCACCCAATTGGTGGAAATGGCGATCGCCAATGAAATTGACGGCGCCAACCGCTTGCGTAAACAAGACCTGATCTTTGCCCTGCTGAAAAACCAGGCCAAAAGAGGCGAGAGCATTTACGGCGAAGGTACGCTGGAGGTGTTGCCTGACGGTTTCGGCTTCCTGCGTAGCCCGGATACCTCGTATCTGGCCGGTCCGGATGATATCTATGTCAGCCCCAGCCAGATTCGCCGCTTTAACCTGCATACCGGCGACAGCATCGAAGGCGAGATCCGTACGCCTAAAGACGGTGAGCGCTACTTTGCCTTGGTGAAGGTGGACCGAGTTAATAGCGAGCCGCCGGAAAACTCCAAGCACAAGATCCTGTTTGAAAACCTGACGCCGCTGTTCCCGACCGAGCCGTTCCGGCTGGAGCGCGAGATCAAGGCGGAAGAAAATATTACCAGCCGCATCATCGACCTGATTGCCCCGATCGGCAAAGGCCAGCGCGCGCTGCTGGTGGCACCGCCCAAGTCGGGTAAAACGGTGATGCTGCAACATATTGCCCATGCCATTTCGGCCAACCATCCGGAAGCGATTCTGATCGTACTGATGATCGACGAACGTCCGGAAGAAGTGACCGAGATGCAGCGTTCGGTGCGCGGCGAAGTGGTGAGTTCCACTTTTGACGAACCGGCCACGCGCCATGTGCAGGTTGCCGAAATGGTGATCGAAAAGGCCAAGCGTCTGGTCGAGCATAAAAAAGACGTGGTGATTCTGCTGGACTCCATCACCCGTCTGGCGCGCGCCTACAACACGGTGGTGCCGGCTTCGGGCAAGGTGCTGACCGGTGGTGTGGACGCCAATGCGCTGCAGCGCCCCAAGCGTTTCTTCGGCGCCGCGCGTAATGTCGAAGAAGGTGGCTCGCTCACCATTATCGGCACCGCGCTGGTTGACACCGGCAGCCGCATGGATGACGTGATCTACGAAGAATTCAAGGGTACCGGCAACTGCGAACTGCATCTTGACCGCAAAATGGCCGAGAAGCGTATCTTCCCAGCCATCAATATCAACCGCTCGGGCACGCGCCGCGAAGAGCTGCTGGTGCCGCAAGACCAGTTGCAGCGCATCTGGGTGCTGCGCAAACTCTTGTACCCGATGGACGATATCGAGGCGATGGAGTTCTTGCAGAACAAGATACGCGCGACCAAGACCAATGCAGCCTTCTTCGATTCGATGCGCCGCTAAAATCTGTTCGCCGCAACAAGCCAGCCTTTGCGCTGGCTTTTTTTATGGCAAGCAGACATGATATGCAAATGAACCCTGCCCATCATGGTCTTTGTCCCGACTTTCCCGCCACGGCTGAGGATGCCCATGGCTGGTTGTCCATGTGTATGGCGCGCGCGGCGCGGCCGGTGCGTCCCGAATTTGCCCAGGGTTTTCCTGCGCATGTCGAGCTGCGCTCGGCGGCAGTGCTGATCGCCATTTTGTGGCATGAGCAAGAACCGAGCATTTTATTGACGCGCCGCACCGAGGCCTTGAAAAGCCACGCCGGGCAAATCAGCTTTCCCGGCGGCAAAGTGGATGCGCTCGACGCGAGTGTGGTCGATGCAGCATTACGCGAGGCTTGGGAGGAAGTGGGGTTGGCGCAAGACAGGGTCAGCGTGGTCGGCGAGATGGAGGTTTACCCGACCTTAAGCGGGTTTGCCATCCATCCGGTTGTCGGCATTGTCACGGTGCCGGTGAGTCTGGTGCCCGAGCCGGGGGAGGTGGCCGAGATTTTCGAGCTGCCGCTTGCGCGCGCGCTCGATCTGTCAGCCTATCAGCGCCATGCTTTTAATCGTGGCGGTGTGACGGGCGAGTATTACTCGCTCACCCATGAAGAACATTTCATCTGGGGGGCGACCGCCGGCATGCTGCACCAGCTGGCAGTGCGTCTGGCGTAGTGCCCGCGCGCTTGCCGCGCGGACGCGGCCAGCGCAACAGGTCCGCGACACAAACCCTACAAGCCCTCTGTGCCAACCCGTAACGGGGATATCGCCAGGCAAATGCTTAAGCCTGGGTAAAGCGCATCGATAAATCGATGGCGCGGATATCCTTGGTCAGTTTGCCGATCGAGATGCGGTCAACGCCGGTTTCGGCAATGGCGCGTACCGTGTCAAAGTCCACCCCGCCCGAAGCTTCAAGCTCGGCGCGTCCCTGATTGAGCGCGACGGCTGCGCGCATGGCTTCCAGCGACATATTGTCCAGTAGCACCAGCGTGGCACCGGCGTCGAGCGCCTGTTGCAGCTCGTCCAGATTCTCGACTTCCACCTGTATGCTGACCCCGGCTGGTGCCAGTGCGAATGCGCTTTGCAAGGAGGCCGCAATCGAACCGGCGGCGGCGATATGGTTTTCCTTGATCAGAATGCCATCGTAAAGACCGATGCGCTGATTGCAGCCGCCACCGGCCAGTACCGCGTATTTCTGTGCCAGTCTGAGGCCGGGCAGTGTCTTGCGGGTGTCGAGAATGCGTGCGTGCGTGCCGGCAATCAGCGTGCTGTAGCGGCGGGTTTCGCTGGCGACGGCCGACAGCAGCTGCAGGAAATTCAGCGCCGAACGCTCGGCACTGAGCAAGGCACGCGCCGGGCCGGTGATTTCGCATAGCGTTTGTCCCGCTGCGACATTTTCCCCTTCTTTGACTAGCCACAGAGTCTGGCAGCTGGCATCAACCTGGCGGAAACATTCGTCGAACCACGCTTGCCCGGCGATCACGGCTTCCTCGCGCACGATAATGCGTGCCTGGCCTTGCGTTTCGGCCGCAACCAGCTGTGCCGTCCAGTCGCAAGAGCCGATGTCCTCGGCCAGCGCGCGGGCAACGTCCTGTGCAATCAGATGAGGGGCGGGCAGGCGGGGCATGGCATTCTCCGTGGCAGGCGACAAAAGCGCGATTCTAGCAGAATGCCGCATTGCAATGCTTAAGGGAAGTGGACTCGTATTCTGCTATGATTCGCGCATATTGCTTTGTCTGTGTCCGTGATGAATTTTACTGCCGACCTGTTTCCCCGTGACTGGCTAGGCTTGTCGGCGCTGTTGTCGCTGCTGGTCTTGCTGTTTTGCCTGTGGCGCACGCCGTGGCGCAAGCTCGATAGCCGTCTGCTTAATGCGGGTATGGGGGCGACGTTGGTGGTGCTGGCTTTGTGGCTCTTGCATGGCGGGCTCCATGACGGCCTGTCTTTTCACCTGCTGGGTGCAGCCATTTTGACGCTGATGCTGGGACCATGGCTGGCCTTGCCGGCTTTGGCTTTGGTGCTGCTGGCGGTGTCTATGCTGGGCCTGGGGCAGTGGCAGGCTTTCGGCATGAATTTTCTGACCATGGCTTTGCTGCCGGTGGGTCTGGTGCACGGGGTGTGGCGCTTAAGCCGGCGCTATCTACCGGCGAATTATTTTGTCTATCTGTTTGTGTGTGCCTTTGCCGCTGGCGGTGCCAGCCTGTTGCTGTCAACGCTGGCTTCATGTGTGGCGCTGATGCTGGTCGGGGCTTATGCAACGGACTTTTTGCTGAACGAAGTCTTGCCGTTTTATTTCTTGCTGTCGTGGTCCGAGGCCTTTACCACGGGCCTTGCGATGGCCGTGTTGACGGTGTACCGGCCGGCATGGGTGGTGTCGTTTGATGATGCGACCTATCTGGGCAAGCGTGGGGATTGAATGCGGCTGCAGCCGTGAGGAGCGTGATGATGAGTTTTGCCTTGTGGAGTTTGCTGATGGCCTCGCTACTGCCTTTGTTGTGGGCGGTATTGGCCAAGGCCGGGGCGCCGTACGATAACCGCCAGCCGCGCGCCGTGCTGGCGAAAGCGAGCGGCCATCGCCTGCGTGCTAACTGGGCCCAGCAGAATGCCTGGGAAGCGCTGACCCCTTGGGTGGCTGCGGTGCTGGTGGCGCAGCTGATGGGGGTTTCGCCCATGACCATGGATGTGGCGGCGCTGATCTTTATCGCGGCCCGTCTGGCACATGGCGTGTTTTACATCACCGACCGGCCCACACTGCGCTCGCTGGCCTGGCTGCTGGGTTTTGCCGCCATGGTCAGCCTGTATATTGCCGCAGCGCGGGCGGCCGGCTAGTTCAGATTACGATAGGTTCAGGCTCGATATCGACGCCATAGTGCTGGGCGACCGTCAGCCTGACTTTGTCTGCCAGCGCCCAGATGTCGCTGCCGCTGGCCGTGCCATAGTTGACCAGTACCAGCGCCTGTTTGGCGTGTACGCCGGCATCGCCTTCGCGGTAGCCCTTCAGGCCGGCCTGATCGATGAGCCAGCCGGCTGCCAGCTTGACCCGGCCTTCGCCAGCCGGATAGTGCGGCAATGCCGGGTGGCGTGCCAGCAGTGCTGCGGCTTGGGATGCGTCGACAATAGGATTTTTGAAGAAGCTGCCGGCATTGCCCAGCTGTGCGGGGTCGGGCAGCTTTTGCGAGCGAATGGCGATCACCGCCTGACTGACATCGCGCGCCGTAGGCGTGCTGATGCCGCGGCTGTCCAGTTCGCGGGCAATATCGCCATAGGCGGTTTTGAGACTGGCGGCCTTGGCCAGCCTGAAACGCACGGCAGTGACCAAGAGGCGTGCACCGGCTTCACGCTTGAAGATGCTGTCGCGGTAGGCAAAGCGGCAGTCGCTGTTTGGCAGCACCACTTCGGCTCCACCCTTGGCCAGATCGGCGCAGACCACCTCGCTGATCACATCTTTTACTTCTACCCCGTAGGCACCGATGTTCTGTACCGGGCTGGCGCCAACCGTGCCCGGAATCAGGCTGAGGTTCTCCAGGCCGGACAGGCCCATCTTTAGCGTATGCAGCACAAAGTCGTGCCAGACTTCACCCGCTGCGGCTTCAAGCTCGATATGCGTGTCGCTGTCGGCGATGATGCGTATGCCGCGCGTGGCCATGCGCACGACCAGACCCGGGTAGTCGCGGGTAAACAGCATATTGCTGCCGCCGCCCAGCCACAGCACCGGCCCCTGCCGGTAAGCATCGCAGGCAAGTAGGGCGGGCAAATCCGCCAGTGTTTCCAGTTCGGCGTAATGGCGTGCGCTGGCATTCAAGCCGAAGCTGTTGTAGGGCTTGAGTGAGATTTCTTGATGCAGGGTCAGACTCATGGCGCAATCTTTGCTAAATGTTGGCGATGCAGGCGCTGGCGGCTTTCGCGTGCCAGATACCAGACCAGAAAAAAGGCGGCGACCGACAGGCTGACCACCAGCGCGGCCCAGAAACCGTTCACGCCCATGGCCGGTACCAGATAATTGGTCAAGCCCAGCACAATGCCCAGGCCCAGGCCCAGTATCCAGAACGACACAATATGGATAAACATCGGAATGGTCGTGAGTTTATAGCCGCGCAGTGCGCCCGAGGCGATGGTCTGTGCCGCATCGGTCAATTGATAGACTGCCGCGAACAGTAGCAGGGTCAGGCCGATGGCGATGACTTGCGGGTCGTTGGTATACATGCGGATGATGGGCTCGCGCAGCAGCAAGACCAGCACCATGGTGATAATGGCGGCGATCAGGCCGGTCACCAGTCCTACGCCGGAGACGAAGCGGGCCTGCAGATAGTCACCCGCGCCCACGGCTTGCCCGACACGCACCGACAGCGCCACCGACAGGCTTTGCGGCAGCATATAGATGATGCTGCTGAAGTTGAGTACCGCCTGATGGCTGGCTACGACCAGTGTGCCCAGTTTGGCAACCAGCAGCGCAATAAAGGAAAACAGGCTGACTTCGACAAAGAAGGACAGGCCGATCGGAATGCCCAGCTTGAGAAAGCCGGCATAGCGCTTGAAATCGGGCCAGCTCATGCGTTCGGTCAGGCCGTAGGGCTTGAAGTGCTTGGCGCGCGCGATATAGATATAGAGCGCGATGGCATTAAACCAGAACACGATGGCGGTGGCCCAGCCACAACCGGCACCGCCCATTTGGGGCATGCCGTACAGACCGTGAATCAGGATGTAGTTAAGCGGGATGTTGAGCGCCAGCGCAATCAGGCTGACCAGCATAATGGGCCGTGGCCGGTTAAGACTGGAGGCGTAGGCGTGCAGGCTGCGGTGCAGCAGTGCCGCCGGCATGCCAAGCGCGGCGCCGGTGATATAAAGCATGGTCATGTCTTCGACATGTTCTGGCAGTGTCAGCCATAGCCTGAGCAGGGGCTCGACTGCAATCATGGCAACCATGCCCAAGATGCCGGCAAACAGGCCGAACCACAGACCCTGGCGGCCGGTTTCACCGATATCGCCATGTTCGCCCGAGCCGAACTGGTGCGACAAAATAGGATTGAGCGCCGCCACCACCCCCATCAGGGTCACGTAGGCGGTTACGAAGATACTGGAGCCCAGTGATACGGCAGCCAGATCATCGGTGCTGACATTGCCGGCCATCACCGTGTCGACAAAGCCGGTAGCGACTTGGGCGACTTGGGCGATCATCATGGGCAAGGCAAGATGGATCAGGGAGCGTGCTTCGCGGCTGATAGCGCCGCGCGGCGCACGATTGAGTTCGAACAGCATGGTTATCCAGAGCAAACAGGCGTAAGCGCGCTATTGTAGCGGCAAACGCCTGCTCCTGTCCGGCCTGTGCTTTAGCGGTGGCGGGCGGGCGGGTCCTGGCGCAGCTCGCAACTGATGACCAGCTGGGCGGCAAAACGGCTGTTGATCGCCAGTGCGTCATCCAGTGAAACACCGGCGATCAGCAAGCTGGTGCCTTTGTGGCGCGGGATGTAGCCCAGCACGGCGGCGTGGGCCGCGAGGCTGGCCAGTGCACCATGGGTATCGGGATGCAGCGAGTGCGCATGCAACACGCCATTGAGGCAAGAAGCAGTACGCAAAGTGGTCGGCGCCGGAGCGTCAAAGTCGGTGTAGTTATCAGTCTGGCAGTCGTACATGGTTCTATCCTTGTCGTGCGCGGGTCGCCTTATGCGGGCCCGGTCGCAGCCAGGCGTCGCTTTAGCAGGATTTATATGGGCGCCCTGCAAGTTGTCGGTTAAATCGGCGCTGGGGTCGAAACCCCGGTACTTGAATGGCAGATATTGCACTGTACTCAAGAGGGCTCAGCGTAGGGTGTGTGCCCTGCCTTTGTCAAGCGAGGTGTGCAGCGGCCGGTTTCGCGATATAATCCGCTTCATGTCTGTCGCGGCGTCCCGCGACCAAAACCAGAATCCGCTACCCCATTCCCATGATCCGCAAGTTAATCCGACGCGTGCTCGAACTGCCCGCAGAGTTGGGCAGCCGCCGTGGCAAGCCCAAAGTCATTCCGTTTGCCATGCACGGAATCCGGCGTGACGAACTCAGTCGCGGCGCCCAACGTGTAACCTCCACCTTGCAGGAAGCCGGTTTTTCCGCTTATGTGGTCGGGGGGGCCGTGCGCGACCTGATGCTGGGTGTGTCACCCAAAGATTTCGATGTCGCCACCAATGCGACGCCGGAGGAGGTGCATCACCTGTTCCGCCGCTCGCGCATCATCGGCAAGCGTTTTCGCATTGTCCACGTGATGATGGGGCCGGAAACCATCGAGGTCACCACCTTCCGTGGCGGCAATATCGGCCGCAAGAACGACTCGGGCCGCATCATGGCCGACAACTCTTACGGCTCGCAGGAAGAAGACGCGCACCGCCGCGACTTCACCGTTAATGCGTTGTTTTACAATCCGTCCGACGAGTCCATCGTCGACTTTCATCAGGGCATGCGCGACATCAAGGCTAAAAAGCTGGTGATGATAGGCCAGCCGGTGCAGCGCTATAAGGAAGACCCGGTGCGCATGCTGCGCGCCGTGCGTCTGGCGGCCAAGCTGGGTTTCGCGATCGACGAAAAAACGCGCAAGCCGATTGCCTCCCATGCCGTGCTGCTCAAAGATGAGCCGGCTGCACGCCTGTTTGACGAGTTGCTCAAGCTTTTGCTGTCCGGCCATGCCTGGGACTGCCTGACCAAGCTGCGTGATGAGGGCTTGTCCGGTGGCGCCTTCCCGCTGCTGGATGTGGTGATGGGCGAGGCGGCCGATGACAGTTTTATCCGTCTGGCGCTGGATAGCACCGATGCGCGCGTGCGCGACGAGCGGCCGATTTCGGTCGGCTTCTTGCTGGCCACTTTGCTGTGGCGTCAGGTGGACCAGCGCTGGCAGGCTTTGCAGGCGGACGGTGAAAAACCGATTCCGGCCCTGATGCAGGCCATGGCCGATGTGGAAGCAACGCAGGACAATGATTTTGCCATTCCGCGCCGCTTTAGCGTCACCATGCGTGAAATCTGGATGCAGCAGCCGCGCTTCGATGCGCGTAGTGGCCAGCGTCCGTTCCGCTTTATGGAGCAGCCGCGTTTCCGCGCCGGTTTCGATTTCCTTGCACTGCGCGCTGCCGCTGGCGAAGTGCCGCAGTCGCTGGTGACTTGGTGGGCTGACTTCCAGAAGGGCGACAATGACGCGCGTCAGGCGCTGATTGCGGCGGTCAAGGATGAGGATGGTGCGCCTGCACGCAAGCGCCGCCGCCGTCCGCGTAAAAAGCCGGCTGCCGGAGATGCCGCTTGACCCGCGCCTTTATTGCTTTGGGCAGCAATCTGGATAACCCGGCCGCCCAGTTAAAGCAGGCGCTGGCGGCACTGGCTGCCTTGCCCGGCACCGCTTTGCTGGCCAGCTCCGCCTTATACCGCACCACGCCGGTCGGCTTTATTGCGCAGCCTGATTTTGTCAATGCCGTGGCCGAGCTGGACACCGCGCTGGATGCGGATGCATTGCTGGATGCCCTGATGCAAATCGAGCGTGTGCATGGCCGTGTGCGTTCTTTTCGCAACGCGCCGCGCGTACTGGACCTGGATCTGCTGACGTATGGCGACGAGATCAGGCATAGTGAGGTGCTGACCCTGCCGCACCCGCGCATGCATGAGCGCGCTTTTGTGTTGCAGCCTTTGGCCCAGATTGCACCCGACTACCAGTTGGGGCATTACGGGTCGGCACGAGAATTGGCTGAGCGTCTGGGCTCGGCCGGTATCGAGCGTCTGAACGACTAAACCCCCGTCCGATTGTTGGAGAGCGTGCATGAATCCTTTGCGTTATGTGGTGATAGAAGGGCCGATAGGTGCCGGCAAATCGACCTTGGCACGCCGTCTGGCCGAGCATTGGGAAGTCGATCTTTTGGCCGAAGCGCCCGAGGACAATCCCTTTTTGCCGCGTTTTTATCGCAGCATGCCGCATCACGCACTGTCTACCCAGCTCTCTTTTTTGTTGCAGCGCAGTGCTGCCGCGCGCAGCATGATAGAAGGCGAGTTCAAGGGGCGGCCGGTGGTTTCAGACTTTTTGTTTGAAAAAGATGGCCTGTTTGCCCGCGCCAATCTGGATGCAGAAGAACTGGCGCTCTACCGGCAATTGACGCCGCGCATCTTGCCCGAGTACCCGTCGCCGGATCTGGTGATCTATCTGGAGGCATCGGAAGATGTGCTGCTGTCCAGAGTTGCCGAGCGCGCTTGCGAGTATGAGGTCAATTTTCCTGACGGCTATCTCAAACGGGTGCACGAGGCTTACCGTAACTTTTTTTACGAGTATGATGCCGCGCCTTTGTTGACCGTGAACACCGACCACCTCAACTTGCTTGAGGGGGATGAAGATTTTGAATTATTGTTGCGCTGCATTAGCGAGATGCGCGGGCAGCGCAGTTACTTTAACAAGAGCGCTTGATGCGTCTGGCCACAAGCCAGGCTTGTGCGCAGTTCCAAAGACCCTAAGGAGACACCTAGGTCATGAAAGTCACTGTCAATACC
Source organism: Craterilacuibacter sp. RT1T (assembly GCF_023502145.1). Lineage (GTDB taxonomy): Bacteria > Pseudomonadota > Gammaproteobacteria > Burkholderiales > Chromobacteriaceae > Craterilacuibacter. Next base: position 586,685 of record NZ_JAMFLI010000001.1, read on the forward strand.
CTGAACAAGATGGCCGCCGAAGGCCGCAAGATTTCCATGCTGACTTGCTACGACGCAAGTTTTGCGAGCCTGCTGGAGGATGCCGGTGTCGATATCCTGCTGGTGGGTGACTCGCTGGGCATGGTCATTCAGGGCGTGGACTCAACCTTGCCGGTGACGCAAGAAGAGATGGAATACCATGTGCGCTGTGTTGCGCGTGGCGCTAAACGTGCGCTGGTGCTGGGCGACATGACTTTCGGCAGCTACCAGCAAAGCCCGCAGCAGGCCTTTGCCAATGCGTCGCGCCTGATCCAGGCCGGTGCCCATATGGTGAAAATCGAAGGCGGCGCCTATATGGCGGAAACCACCCGTTTCCTGTCCGAGCGCGGCATTCCGGTGTGTGCCCATATCGGGCTGACCCCGCAATTCGTTAATGCCTTTGGCGGTTACCGGGTGCAGGGCAAGAGCGAAGACGATGCGCGCCGCATCGTCAACGATGCCAAGGTGCTGGCCGAGGCCGGTGCCAGCATGGTGCTGATGGAATGTGTACCTTCCGCCCTGGCGCGTGAAATCACCGAAACCGTGGCGGTGCCGACCATAGGCATTGGTGCCGGTGTCGATGTGTCCGGTCAGGTGCTGGTGTCGTACGATGCGCTGGGTGTCTATCCGGGCAAGAAGGCGCGTTTCGTCAAGAATTTCATGGCTGACGCCCAGAGCATACAGGGTGCGGTCGAAGCGTATGTCAAGGCGGTGCAGGACAAGAGTTTCCCTGCCGCCGAACACACCTTCTAAGGGGTGAACCATGCAAATCATTCGTAGCATTGCCGAGCTGCGCGCTTGGCGTAAACAAGCCGCTAGCGTTGCTTTTGTGCCGACCATGGGCAATCTGCATGCCGGCCATATTGCACTGGTAAACGAAGCGCATCAGCATGCCGCGCATGTGGTGGTCAGCATCTTCGTCAACCGCCTGCAGTTTGGCCAAGGGGAGGATTTTGATGCCTACCCGCGCACTTTCGACGACGATTGCGCCAAGCTGGAAGCCGCCGGTGTCGATGTGCTGTTCTTCCCGCTGGAAGCCGAACTGTATCCGCATGTACGCCAGTCGTTCAATGTCGAGCCGCCGCATCTGCAGGACGAGTTGTGCGGGGCTTTCCGCCCCGGGCATTTCCGTGGTGTCGCGACGGTCGTCGCCAAGCTGTTCAATATTGTCCAGCCGGATTTCGCCTGTTTTGGCAAGAAGGACTACCAGCAGCTGGCGATTATCCGCGGCATGGTGGAAGACCTCAATAGCCCGGTGCAGTTGGTGGCGGTGGATACCGGCCGTGCCGATGATGGCCTGGCCTTGTCCTCGCGTAATGGCTATCTGACCAGCGAAGAGCGTGCCGAAGCGCCGCGTCTGTACCGCAATCTTGCGCTGATGCGCGAGGCTTTGCTGTCCGGCGACAGCGATTATGCGGCGCTGGAAACGCGTGCGCGCCAGGATCTGGAGGCGCATGGCTGGCGTGTCGATTATGTCGAGGTGCGTCAGGCGCAAACGCTGGAAGTCGCCCATGCCGGTGAAAAAAATCTGGTGGTGCTGGTCGCGGCCCGTTTGGGCAAGACCCGCCTCATCGACAATGTAGAAGTCGCGCGTTAAGCGGCCTGTCTTCTACCCGCATAAAGCCCGCCGCAGGTTCGCAGCGGGCTTTATGGTTTGATTGTCAGGACAAAAAGGGAAACACCTCATGCTCAGAAGCATGCTCAAATCGAAGCTGCACCGCGTGACGACCACGCATTCGGAACTGCACTATATCGGCTCGTGCGCCATTGATGAAAACCTGCTGGAAGCCGCCGATATTCTCGAATACGAAGAAGTCGAAATCTGGAATGTGACCAATGGCGAGCGCTTTGCGACCTATGCCATTCGCGCCGAACGCGGCTCGGGCATTATTTCGGTTAACGGTTCGGCAGCACGCCGCGCTGCGCCGGGCGACTTGTTGATCATCGCGACTTTTGCCCAGATGAACGAGCAGGAAGTCGCCGCCAATAAGCCGGCGCAGGTGTTTGTCGATGGCGACAACCGCATTACCGAAGTCAAGTACGGCGCGACGCCGGTGCAAGCGCTGTAGCGTGTGTCTTTGGGTATCGAGCAAAATCCCGCCGCTGGCGGGATTTTGCTTTTAGGGCGCGAGCTTGGGCTTGTCCAGCCAGTGCACTAACTGGCGGTAAATCGCCGGGTCGCGCAGCAAGGCCATATGGCCGCTCTGGTAGACGATGTACTGGTTTTCCCCGGCAAAGTGCAAGCAGCGTTCCGCTTCTTTATGCAGCCCCAGCGCGCTTTGCAGCGGCACGAGGCCGTCCCCCACAATATGCTCGGCCAGTACGCTGCGCTTGCTGCTGCTTGTTGCGGCGACGGTGTAACAATTGACCCCCTCGGGCAGGGGCAGGATCTGCCTGTCGTCCGGCTTGCGCCGGAAGCGGTCATGGCCTTGCCAGTCCTCATCCAGCACGTAGCCATGCCTGAGATCGGTAATGCCGGCGCTGCGCAACTGGCCAATCTTGGCCAGCGGCGCGCTATAGGGCGTGCTGCCCAGAATGACATCTATCCAGTTGCCGGCTTTCTCCAGGGGTGCGCCGTGGTGCGGCGTGCCCAGAAACACGATATTCTGCAACTTGTCCGGCCAGGAAAAACCCGCAGCCCGCGCATAATGGATGGCGCTGCGAATCAATAAGCCACCCATGCTGTGTGCCAGCACCGTCAGCTCGGTAATGGGGCGCGGCCACTGGCTTAGTGTCTGCTCCAATAGCTCGGCGAGGATGTGGCCGTTTTGCGAGACATGCAGGCCGCTGTTGTAACGCAGGTAAAGCGGGGTATAGCCCAGCGCCTCAGCCAAGCGGGCACCATGATCGAAACCCGCCTCTGGCGGGCCGCTGCGCCATTGCAGCTCATTCATGCACAAGCCGTGTATCAGTAGCAAAACCTTACCCTGATCCACTGGGAGCGATGCCATGTCCAGCGCCGCACCCTGATGGCGCAAGCTCATATCCAGGGCAAACGGGCTGTGATGGACTTTTAGCTTGTCACCCATCACGCCATTCAGTGCCGCCAGCAGCGCCAGCCGCTCCCGGCTGTCTTGCTCCGCCTCGTTCAGCGGCAGTGCGTGTGTTTCCAGACCAGAGAAGAGCCGTTGCAGGCCCAGGTCAAGCAGGCGGGTTACGCCGCGTACGCTCTGGTAGACAAAGCCGGTAATGCCGGCGGTCTGTCCGGGCGCCGCGCCGCCTGACATGCCCAATGTCTGCCTGATCGACTGGTGGACGTTTTCGACAATATGGCTGCTATGGGTGACTGCCAGACCCGCCAACTGGCTGAGTCCGCGCAAATCGCTTGCCCGCCAGTGCTTGCCCGGCTTGACGTGATGGGGTGTCGGCATGGTGGGCTCACTCGCTAGAAACGCCAGAGCAAACAAGTGTTTGCCTGTGTCGAGACTACGCGCAGTTGCCTGCCTTGTCGTGCCCAGCGGCAAGCTGGCGGGTTCTTTGTGGTAGAAAAGCCCTGCCCGATGGCGCTTGGGTCTATGGCTTGGCGCTTAGGCAAGGGCGGCACTTGCCGCACTGGATAACTGCCATCCGCCCGCCTGCTGGCTGACCGTCAGCGGCCAGCGATAGACGCGTGAAAGCGCGGCCGGCTCCAGTACCTTATCCGGGCTGCCCGCGCCGACCAGCTTGCCTGCATCGAGCAAGGCCAGCCAGGTGGCGTGGTTGGCCGCCAGAGTCAGGTCATGTAGTACTTCGATAACCGTATGCCCAGAAGCCGCCAGGGTTTGCAGCAAGCGCTGCAAACGGAATTGCTGGCGCAGGTCCAGATGGTTGGTCGGTTCATCCAGCAGTAGCACCCGAGCCTGCTGTGCCAGCGCGCGCGCGATGGCTGCCCGCTGGCGCTCCCCGCCGGACAGGCTGTCCAGCCGCTTGCTTGCCAGTTGTTTCAGCTCGCAGCGCACCAGCGCCTCGTCCAGTACGGCACGATCGGCGGCGCGTGGCTGGGAAAACGGCCCCAAATGCGGTATCCGGCCCAGTAAGACGAACTCGGTGACTGTCAGCGGTAAACCGGCCGGTATGTGTTGCGGTACATAGGCGATACGCTTTGCCCGTTCGGCGGCGCTTAGGGCATGGACATCGTCCCCTCCGAGTAATACCTGACCGCGGACGGGCTTTGCCAGCCCTGCCATCAGGCGCAGCAGGGTGGTTTTGCCGGCACCATTGGGGCCGAGTAGGGCGCATACCCGTGCGGCGGGGATGTGTAGCGACAGATTGTCGATGACGGTCTGCGTCCCCCGCTGCAGGCTGACTTCATTCAGATCAAACACCATTTCAGCCATTAACCAGGCTCCTTTGCTGGCGGGCAAATAGCCAGACGAAAAACGGCGGGCCGGCAAAGGCGGCAATCAGGCCCACCGGTATGTCGATAGGCCACACGATAGTGCGTGCCAGCGTGTCGGCCGCCAGCAGAAATAATGCGCCTCCCCAGGCCGAGAGCAGGATCATGCGGCGCCGGCAACCCCCGACCAGTACGGCAACCAGATTGGGCACCATCATGCCGACAAAGCCGATGACGCCCGACAAGGCTACCGCACCGCCGGTCGCCAGCGCCGCCCCAATGGCGGCCAGATGCCGGGTGCGCACCACATCGACTCCCAGCGCGCGCGCGGCATCCTCGCCCAACAGCAGGCAATCCAGATCGCGCGCGATCCACAGCAGTAGGGCGATGCCGGTGAGCGCGACCAGCGCGCACGCGCCCAGCCGCTCGGGTGTCGCTGCGGCCAGATTGCCGGCAAGCCAGGCACTGGCTGCACGCAGCGTCAGATCATCAGACAAAAACAGCAGCAGGCTGATCAGGGCGCCGCAAAATGCGCCGACCACCAGCCCCATCAGCAACAGGCCGGCAAGACCGCCGCGTACCAGCCGCGTCAGCGCCAGAATCAGCCAGGTCGCCGCTAAGCCGCCTGCAAATGCGGCCAGTGGCAGCGGCAGGGTATGCCAGCCCAGCGCCAGTACGGCGACGACGGCGAGGGCTGCGCCGCCCGAGGTGCCGATCAGGCCCGGGTCGGCCAGCGGGTTGCGAAACAGCGCCTGCAGTGCAGCGCCGCTGGCGGCCAGCGCCGCGCCGACCAGAAGCGCCGTGGCGATGCGCGGCAGCCGCAGCGCCTGGGTTAAGGGATCGGACAAGTCGGGCCAGGCCAGCGCATCGCCCTGGCTTGCCAGCGCCAGCAGCGGCAGCAATAGCGTGGCGGCCAGTAAGAGGCCTATCAGGCGGTGCATGGGGTGGGTGGCGACAGGCGCAGCGCCTGCCTCGATAACGGCCATGTCAAAGCCTCCGCAAGCGCTTAACGACGGCTGGGCTATCCAGCGTCACCATCATGGCATCGCGCGCACTCAGCTCAACGACCTTGCCGGTTTTGCCTGCCGCCGTGGCCGCTATTTCCGGACGGCGTGCGAAAACCGTTGCACCGCCATGCACCGGCGTATTGTGTGCGGCCAGTATGATCACATCCGGTGCCAGCGTGCGCCATGCCTCGCGCGACAGGGTTTTGTAGCCCTTGATCTGGCCGGCTGCATTCACGCCACCGGCGGCACGGATCAGCGTGTCGGCCGGTGTGCCGCTGCCGGCGACCATGGTGCCGTCGTAGCTGATCAGATAGCGGCGCGCGCTGGCTGGTTGCGCCGCCATTTTTGTTTGCCAGTCGCGCGCCAGTGCCGCGGCTGCGGCCGGTTTGCCAACCAGGGTGCCGACCCGCTGTATGGCTTGGGCAAAGTCGCTGCCATCCTCGGCCAGCGAGACTTCTTCGGCGCGTAGGCCTAGGCTTTGCAATTGTCGCCATATGCCCGGCGGCTGCGCGGCGGCGCTACCCAGTACCAGGGTCGGGCGGGCGCGGGCAATGGTTTCGGCCGAGAGTGAGCGGACAAAACCGATTTCGCCGGCATGCGCAAGTTCCGGCATGCGGCTTGAACGGTCGCGTCCGACGACTTCGCCCGCCGCGCCCAGCGCGACCACGATTTCGGCGATATCACTGCTGACGACGACCAGACGCTCAGCCGCCTGTAAGGGCAGGGCGAAGGCAAAGGCCGCCAGTGCCAGAGTTCGGTTGATCCATTTATGCATCATCGTTCTCCAGCGGCAGCAGTTCGCCCAGCAGTTTGCGCCATTCGATGCGTTCGCTTTGCCCGGGTTTGCGTTCGCCAAAGAATGTCACCAGCGACTCGCCCGCTTCGTTGAATAACTCCAGCGAGGTCACCGCGCCCGTGTCGCCCGGTTTGTGGGTGACCCAGGCCTCGCTAATCAGGTCGGTGCGCAGATGCAGCTTGAAATGTGCATCCAGTACATTCAGCCAGTTGCCGACAAGCTTGACCTCATGTATCGGGCCGGTGTGGATCTGGATGATGCCGCCATTGCCGGCAAAGACCATAATCGGCAGGGCAATGGCCACGGCACGGCGCAGCAACATCTCTACGGCATCGGTGCGGACTTGCCATGCCTGGCCCGGCGGCGCGAGCCGGAAAGCTTGCTGGCGCGATAGTCCGTAGCGCCGCAGCAAGGGGTGAAAAGCGTGTACATCGCCAAGCGCCAGCCAGTCGCGCTGGAATGCCGGAATATCGATATCGCTGCTGGCTGGCTTATGCTGCACCACGCTGGCCGCGTCTAGCTGCAGCGCCGCACGCGGGCAGGCAAAACGTTCACGCAGTGCATCGAATGCGGCGACATCGCTGCCCTCATTCAGCAACACCTTTTGGATGACCCGGCCGCTGCGGTCAAAGAACTGCAGCGAGCGCCTGATGCCCGCTGTGCCCGCCGTGACTTGTGCATAAGCATGCGCCCAGCCGAACAGGAAAAAGCGCAGGTCTATCACCGGGTTGATGGCCAGGCCGACTTTGCCGTCGAACGTTACATTGCCGTAGTGGCCGGTCAACTCATGAACGCAGGCGCTGTTGTGTGCCAGTGCGGTCACCTCGCCCAACGCCGCGATAGCGGATAGCAAGGCTGGCCAGTCTGAAGTATCCAGCCGCGTGGCGGCCGGATCGGCATGCACGAGTTCGCATTCGGTGATGCCCAGTTGTGCCGCGGTGTCGCGCGGGTAAAGTACGCCTTCCTGTGCGCGTAACTGCGTCAGTTGAGTCATCAGGTCCTGAGGTGTGATTTCCATGGGGTTCTCCTTGTTTTTCGGGCAGGCCGCTGTGGCTGCTTAAAAGCTGTAGTTGTAACTGGCGCTAAAGTTGCGCCCGGCTTGGGTGTAGCGATCCAGTACCGCATCGCCTGCGCTCAGGCCGCGTACGTCGGCGCTATTCCAGTACTTGCGGTCGGTCAGATTGAAAATGCCGGCGCGTACCGTGTGGTGTTTATTCGCTTGCCAATAGGCGGTCAGATCCAGTGTTGCGTAAGCGGGTGTCTTGAACTGGTGCGCTTCTGCGACGCGGCGTTTTTGGGATACGGCTTTGACAAATGCCTCTGCCCCCCATGTTTCGCTGTCGTAGCGCAGGCCGGCAACAGCCGTGAGCGGGGCGACCGAGTTCAGGGGCTGATCGTCGGTTTCATTGTGGCCCTGTGCCCAAGCGACGCTGCCCGCCAGGCGCCAGGCCGGTGCAAAGCGCCAGCTCGCCTTGGCTTCTACGCCATGGATGCGGACTTTGCCGATATTCTGGTACTGGGATTCAAAGCTGCCCGGGCGGGTGCTGCTGCCGATACCGTTGCCGTTGCTGTCGCCTTGCAAGGTGACCAGCTCGATAAAGTCGCGGTAATGATTGGCGTAAGCGGTCAGGCCAAAGTCGGCATGCTGCCAATTGCCCTTGAGCCCCAACTCGATGCCGCGACTGGTTTCGGAGCCTAGATTCGGGTTGGCCACGACCTCGTAGCCGTGAGCATGGTTGGCATACACCATATTGGCATCGTCAAATGGTGGCGCTCTAAACCCGGTAGAGAGCTGCAGGAAGCCGGTGTAATGTTCGGCAAATGGTAGTGCCAAGCCGAATTTTGGAGAAAAGGCATTGTCGCTGAACGCAGGCGTCGCCCCATCGGGGTTCGCATTCAGATAAGCCTGATCGGTGTGGGTGCGCATGCGGTAGTAGTCCCAGCGCAGGCTGGGCGAGGCGACAAGCCCGCTGGCGAAGCGGATTTCATCTTGCACGAACACGCCCAGCCGATCGGATGTGCTATCCGGGAAGGTCTTGCTGGGGAAGGTTTCGCCGGCGATGACGTTGCTGCTGCTGCCGTTAGCCTTGATTTCTACTTTTTCGCGCGGCCGGCGGGTGTCGGTACGGCTGGCATCTAGCCCCCATACCAACTGGTGGCTCAGGCCGGCCAGATCGAATTGCTGGCGGGCGTCGAGTGTCAGGCCCTTGCTGTGTTGTTCAAAGCCGTAGTCGGAGATGCGGCGTGCGCCATCGCTGCGCCATTCAATACTGTCATCGCTATTGTCTAGCTTCTGGGTGTAGAGCTTGACCGACAGCTGCTCGAATGCGCCGATATCATCAGCCTGCCAGGCAAGCGAAATGCGATCGCGCGCCACGCGGTCGGCTGCGTCCAGACGGTTGATGCCGGCGACAGTCATCGGCCCCATCTTGCGCGGCGCAGTGCGTGCGCTGATTACATCGGTATCGGTCTGGCGGCGGTAGTGGTCCAGCGCCAGCTCCAGCCGCTGGCCTGCTACCGGCTGCCAGCCAAGTTTGGCCAATACGCTGTCGCTCGTCCAGTCTTGCGGGTTGGGCGTGGTGCGGTTTTTGGCGTGACTTGGGTCGCTGGCATCCTGGCCGCCCTGATTGCGGGTTTCATGGCCACGGCGGTGGGTCGCGACCAGCAGCGCATCGCTGCGCTCGCCCTTGAGTGCCAGCCTGGCGCTCAGTCCGGTCGAATTGTCGGCACTGCTGCCAAACAGTTTGACGTCACCCCCTGTGTTTTCACCGGTTTGCAGCAAGTCTTCGGCTTGCAATGTGCGATAGCCGACTACGCCGCCGATGGCGTCCGAGCCGTACAGGCTGGAGAACGGCCCCTTGACGATATCGATCGCACGCAAGGTTTCCAGATCGAGGTAGTCGCGGCCGGCAATAAAACCGTTGGTATTGCCGCCGCCGGCGTAGGCGTCCGGCAGGCGAATGCCGTCGACCAGCATCAGGATGCGGTTGCCGTCAATGCCGCGGATGGTATAGCCGGCATTGCCGCGGCGGGCAGGATCGCTGGCCACTTCGACACCGGGCTCGTATTTGACGGCCTGGGCAATATCACCTGCCAGCGTGGCATCCAGCTTGTGGCGCGATACCACCACTGCATTGGGGGCCGTTTCTGCCAGTGCTTTTGCGCTGCGGTGGGCGGTGACTTCGACGGTTTCCAGTCTATCCAACTGGACCGAGGTTTCGGCAAAAGCCGGCCATGCCGAGGCAAGGCCTATCAGTAATGGGGTCAGACGAAAGCGGGCCATGCAAACTCCCTGACGGGTTGTTGGCTGGCTGGCGCAAACGCGGGCTGGCTGGGTGAATAGGGCGGGAGCGTCCCGCGAGAATTACTTGGTGAGAATCAACTTGTTATTGCTGGTCAGGCTGAGGCGGTAGACCTCGCCGGCATGTTCTATTTTGATTTCCCTGGTATGGCTGAACAGCTGCTGGCTTTGCAAAGCCGGTGTGCCGGTCGGGACGGGCGGGGCCGGGTTAGTGCGCGGTTTATTCATGATGCGACCTTTATTTCGATTTCGTAAATGATAATGATTCTCAGTAAGAAGCGCAATTATTAGTTGCTGTTGTTGCAAATGAGACACATTATCATTTAGCCTAGAAAGGCCAGCCACCGCCAGCACATCATTTTTCCGTCTAACTGGAGACTTCATGGCTGACGCCTCATCTGCTGTACACCCGTTTTCCACCCGCCGTGCCTTGATGCCGATGTGGGGGCAGAATCCGCTGGCACCAAGCCAGTGGCCGGAGCGCTGGTCGCAACTGCAAGCGGCAGCCCTGCCGGAGCAGGCTCTTGCCTATGTTCATATTCCTTTTTGCGCCAATCACTGCGTTTTCTGCGGCTTTTACCGCAATGGCTGGAACCCCGAGTCGGCTCGCCGTTATACCGACCGCCTGATCGCCGAGCTGGAAGCGGATGCCGCCAGGCGTGCGCCCGGTGGCAGCATCCAGGCCCTGTATCTGGGAGGCGGCACGCCGACCCTGCTTGCCGCAGAAGATCTGGCGCGCTTGCTGGACGCACTGCGCGCGACGCTGCCCTTGAGCGATGACTGCGAAATCACGGTCGAGGGGCGCATATCGCATTTCACTCCGGAGAAGGTGGATGCTTGCCTTGCCAGTGGTGCCAACCGCTTCTCTATTGGCGTGCAGACCTTTGACTCGGCCATCCGCCGTCGCCTCGGCCGCAAACATCCGGGGGATGAAGCGGCTGATTATCTTGCCTGGCTGGCCGCATATAGCGGGCAGGTTGTCGTTGCCGACCTGATTTTCGGTTTGCCGGGGCAAAGCGAAGCAATCTGGCGGCGAGATCTTGAAATCGCCCTCGGGCTTGGCCTTGCCGGGCTGGATGTTTACGCCTTCAACTTGATGCCGCAATTGCCGATTGTGCGCATGATAGAAAAAGGTGCCTTCCCGCCCGCGCCCGGGCTTGCCGAGCAATTGCAGCAATACCGCATTGCATGCCAGCTATTTGCAGATGCCGGCTGGGCGCAGTTGTCGAATAGCCATTTCGGCACGCCGGATGGTGGCGAGCGTAACCGTTACAACCTGGCCATCAAGTCGGGTGCGTCCTGTCTGGCTTTTGGTGCTGGTGCAGGCGGCAATCTGGCCGGTATCAGTTATGCGCTAGAGCCTGATCTTGCGCGCTACCTTGAGACGCCGCCGGCACAAAAGCCACTGGCCCGCATGGCGTGTGCGGCCACCGGTAAGCACTGGTTGCCGGTCTTGCAAGGCGAAATCGAAACCGGACGCTTCAGGCTGGCGGCTTTGCCTCGCCCCGAACTGACTCTGCCGCTCTTGCAGCATTGGGCAGGGCAGGGCCTGTTGTTGCTGGATGGCACATATGCCCGCCTGACAACGGAAGGTCGTTTCTGGGGCCCCACCATGATGCGGCACCTCGCCGATACCCTGCAGCCGGACAATCATGCCGGCCATACCGTGGCACTTCACCCTCATTGCACACGTAAGGAAACCGTATGAGCAATACCAAACTGATCGAAATCAAAGACCGTCTTTCCGCTAACCCCGGCGTCGTGCTGGAAGCCCTCGCCGAGAAAAACGGTTTGAGCGCGGCGCAAGTGATCGAGTGTCTGCCGGCGTCCATGTGGAAAAAGCGCGCCGGCAGTGATTGCGTCGAGGTTTTGCAGGCTTTGCCTGCATTGGGCGATGTGACGGTGATTGTGCATACCGCCGATGGCATTTTCGAGTTTGGCGGGCGTTTCCCCGAAGGGGAGATGGGCCATGGTTTCTACAACCTCAAAAACCCTGGCGGGCTGCATGGCCATTTGCGCGTCAACCGCTGCCAGTACATTTATCTGGTCGAGCGGCAGTTTATGGGGCGCGATAGCGCAAGCCTGCTGTTTACCAATCAGGAGGGCGGCATCATGTTCAAGGTCTTTGCCGGGCGAAATGCCGACGGGGCGCTGAATCCGCTGCAGCTCGCTGCGTTACGCCAGCTGTGCGGGGCGTCGCTATGAACGATTTGCTGATTTTTGGTGCCAGCCGCAATAGTGGTTACTTGCTAGCACAGCAGGCGCGTGCGCAGGGCTTGCAGGTTGCCGCGCTGGCTCGTCCGGGGCGGGGGGCAGACTTGGCCAGGCTGGGCGTTACCGTCATAGAGGGGGATGCTTTTCATGCCGAGGATTGTCTGCGTGCACTGGCTTTGACGCAGCCAAGGCAAGTCGTCAGCTTGTTGGGCGGCAAGGATGGCACGGGCCGGAGAATTGACGAGATGGGCAATATCAATGTGATTGCCGCGTGCGAGCACCATGGCGTTGAGCGTGCCTTACTGGTGAGCAGCTTTGGTTGCGGTGATCTCGCGCCTTTGCTCTCGGCTCAGGCCGCCAGCTTGCTGGGAGAGGCGCTTGCTGCCAAAAGCCGTGCCGAAGTGCGCTGGCAACAAAGCCCGCTTGCTGTCACTATATTGCGCCCGGGCGCGCTGAGCCACGCAGAAGGCAGCGGCCGCTGGCAGTTGCATGATGGCCGCCATGGCAGCGGCGCGACGCTAGCCCGTGCCGATTTGGCCCTGGCCATTCTTGCGCTATTGGCCGATGTGGCAACCGCAGGCAAAGTTTTGTGTGTGAGCGCGCGCGCAGCAGAAGATGGCGGCGCCGGCGCAGTGCTTTAACTGGCAAAGTGTCGCGGTATCTGTGGATAAAACAACAGCCCGGCTTTTGCCGGGCTGTTGTTTATGCAAGGCGGCCGATCAGCGCTTGCCGCTTTTGGGTGGTCGTCCTGCCGGTTTGCTGGTGTGGCGTGCGCCGGCCGGTTTTTTGTTCGGCGTCTGGCCATGGCTGCGGACATGGCTTGTCGCGCGGCGCGGGCTGCCGGCAGGGCTCTGGCGCGGGCTGCTGCTGCCAAAGCCTGGCTTGTCTTCGGCCCCCCATGGCGGCACCAGATGCTGCGGGCCATTGCCGATCAGATCGGCGCGGCCCATGTCTTCCAGTGCATTGCGTATCGTCGGCCAGTTTTTCGGGTCGTGAAAACGCAGGAAGGCTTTGTGCAGGCGGCGCCGTGCCGGGTCGCGCACCGCATCGACTTTTTCCGAGCTGCGCGCCAGCTTTTTCAGCGGGTTGCGACCGGTGTGCCACATGGTGGTGGCCAGCGCCATCGGCGTCGGGGTAAAGGTCTGCACCTGGTCCGGACGGAAGCCGTTGTCCTTGATCCATAAAGCCAGATTCAGCATGTCCTCGTCGCTGGTGCCCGGGTGGGCTGCGATAAAGTAGGGGATCAGATACTGCTTCTTGCCCGCCTGCTTGCTGTAGCGCTCGAACAATTCCTTGAAGCGGTAATAGCTGCCTATGCCCGGCTTCATCATCTTGGACAGCGTGCCCTGTTCGGTGTGCTCGGGCGCGATCTTCAGATAGCCGCTGACGTGGTGGGTGACCAACTCCTTCACGTACTCGGGCGAGCGCACCGCCAGATCGTAGCGTACGCCCGAGCCTATGGTCAGACGCTTGACGCCAGGCAGGGTGCGCGCCTTGCGGTAGAGCTGGATCAGCGGGCCATGGTCGGTATTCATGTTCTCGCAGATGTCCGGATAGACGCAGGACAGGCGCCGGCACGAGGCCTCGATCTTTTCATCCTTGCAGGTCAGGCGGTACATATTGGCCGTCGGGCCGCCCAGATCGGAAATATGGCCGGTAAAGCCTTCGGTCTTGTCGCGGATTTCCTCGATCTCGCCCAGAATGCTGGCTTCCGAGCGGCTCTGGATAATGCGGCCTTCGTGTTCGGTAATCGAGCAGAAGGTACAGCCGCCAAAGCAGCCGCGCATGATATTGACCGAGAAGCGGATCATCTCCCATGCCGGAATATTGGCGCCTTCGTAGACCGGATGCGGGTTGCGGGCATAGTTAAGCCCGTAAACGTAGTCCATCTCCGGCGTGGTTAGCGGAATGGGCGGCGGGTTCATCCACACATCGCGCTCGCCATGGGTTTGCACCAGTGCGCGCGCGTTGCCGGGGTTGGATTCCAGATGCAGGGTGCGGCTGGCGTGGGCATACAGCACCGGATCGTAGGCCACGGCCTCATAGGCCGGAATGCGGATCACAGTCTTGGCGCGCTCGGCACGGCGTGCCGCCAGGCGTTCTTCGCGGCTGACGATGCGGATGGTTTTGGGCGCATCCGGCGCGGCGGCGCTATCGCAGGCGGCTTCTGTTGCCTGGGTGGTGTCGATATAGGGGTTGATATGGCTGTCAATGCGGCCGGGCACGTCGACCGTGCTGGAGTCCATTTCGCTCCAGCCTTCGGGCAGCCAGCCATAAGGCGCCATAAACGAGGTGCCGCGCACATCGCGGATATCGGCCAGACGCTCGCCGGCGGCGGCGCGGTGGGCCACTTCAACCAGTGCGCGTTCGGCATTGCCGAACAGCAGCATATCGGCCTTGGAGTAGACCAGTGCCGACTGGCGCACTTTTTCGCTCCAGTAGTCGTACTGCGCGATACGGCGCAAGGAGGCTTCGATGCCGCCGACCATGATGTCGGTGCCGGGATAGGCTTCGCGACAGCGCTGGGCATAGACGGCCACGGCGCGGTCGGGACGCTTGCCAGCCACACCGGCGGCGGTATAGGCATCGTCCGAACGGGGTTTGCGGTCGGCGGTGTAGTGGTTGACCATCGAATCCATATTGCCGGCCGAGACGCCGAAAAACAGCCGCGGCTTGCCCAGTGCCTTGAAGTCTTCGGCCGAATGCCAGTCAGGCTGGCTGATAATGCCGACCTTGAAGCCCTGGTCTTCTAGCAGGCGGCCTATCAGCGCCATGCCGAAGCTGGGGTGATCGATATAGGCGTCACCGGTCACCAGAATAATGTCGCACGCATTCCAGCCCAGCTGCTTCATCTCGATGCGGCTCATAGGCAGGAAGGGGGCGCTTTTGTGTTTTTTATTGGAACGCAGGGCGTGGATGGGGGGGGTGGTGACGTCGGTCATGGCTGGGCTTCAATTCGGCAAGGCGCGCATTGTGCCAGAAATGGCGGTTTTTTTCATGGTTTTTTGTTGATTTTCATTGACATAGCCCTGTTTGCCTCAGGGGCAATGCGCTGCTTTGCCATGTTGTTGCTGTATGCTCGATCGGGTTTTTGCCTGTCGCGCAGTCATTGTTTTTTGCTGTTTTGATATTGAGCACTACCTTTCAAGGCGTAAACGTGTTTAAACTCGCCGTCTTTGCTGCCTGCTGCATCCTTGGCTGTGGCGGGCATGGACTTATTTGGGAGTAATCCGCATGTCTTTTTGTCTCCGACCCCTTCGTGCCGGCTTAGGCGCGCTGCTGGTGTGGGCTGCCTTCGCGCCGGCACAGGCGGCGGGTAATCCAGCCGTGCCGGATGCGGCAGCGAGCGACCCCGCTTCCCTGGGCTGGATGGTGGGTTCGCCGCCACCGCCCGAGCGCATCATTCGCTTTGAGGATGGCAGCTATTTCAAATTTCCGGCCATGCGCTGGAGCGTGTCCCATTTTCGCCAGCTGATGCCGACGGTGAATGTGTCGCGCGGGCTGGGTGCGCCGGTGCCTTTGCCGTACAAGCTGCGCAGCGAGATTGATGCGCTGCGCTTCACCCCCCTGGGCGCGAGCGAGACCATGACTTGGGGCGAGTCGCTGGGCGCCAACTACACCGACGGCATCGTGGTGCTGCACAAGGGACGTGTTGTTTACGAGCGTTACTTTGGCGTATTGAAGGATGATGGCCAGCATGGCGCGATGTCGGTCACCAAGTCGCTGGTCGGTACGCTGGGCGCGATGCTGGTGGCCGAGGGCAAGCTGGATGCGGGCAAGCCGGTGTCGGCTTATCTGCCCGAGCTGGCCGGTTCGGCTTTTGGCGATGCCACCGTGCGCCAGGTGCTGGACATGACGACTGGCCTGCAGTTTAGCGAAGACTATGCCAACCCCAAGGCCGAGGTATGGGCACATGCCGCCGCCGGCAGCCCGCTGCCCAAGGCCAAGGATTACACCGGCCCGCGCAGCTATTACGAGTTTTTGCAGACGGTGAAAAAGCAGGGCGAGCATGGTGCGGCTTTCGGCTACAAGACCGCCAACACCGATGCGCTGGGCTGGATAATCGCCCGCGTGACCGGCCGTTCGGTGGCTGAACTCTTGTCCGAGCGCGTATGGCGCCGCATGGGGGCGGAGCAGGATGCCTACTTTACCGTTGACTCGACCGGCACCCCGTTTGCCGGTGGCGGGCTGAATACCGGCTTGCGCGATCTGGCGCGGTTTGGCGAGATGATGCGCAATAACGGCCGCTTTAACGGCCAGCAGATTATTCCGCGCGCGGCGGTCGACGATATCCGCCATGGCGGCAAACCGGCCGATTTTGCCAAGGCCGGCTACAAGCTGCTGCCGGGCTGGAGCTACCGCAATATGTGGTGGGTCTCGCATAACGAGCACGGCGCTTACGCCGCGCGCGGGGTGTACGGGCAAACCCTTTATATCGACCCCAAGGCCGAGATGGTGATTGCGCGCTACGCCTCCAATCCGGTGGCCGGCAATGCCGCCAATGATCCGACCTCGCTGCCGGCTTATCATATGCTGGCCAAGCATCTGATGGGTGCGGCCAAGTAAAGCGCAGGGTGCCGCGTTTGTCCGCAAGGGGCAGGGCCATGAGGCCTTGCCCCTTTTTGCTGTCCCGATGCCGTTTTGCGTGCTGTTCTGTGCGGTGAGAGGGGCGGGCGCGTCCACGCCCTTGCATGCCCGGTGTCTCCAAGTCTCGCGCAACCCCGCAGCAAAAAAAACGCTAGAGAGCTTAAGGCCTTGCCCGCAATAGGCCCAGCCCGGCGCTTAGAACCTGTTCACGATCTGCTGCGCATCGGCGATACGGCGTTAAAAATAGCTTCGAAATGCTCATGTACCACCTGTACATTCCGCTTTCTCAGCCGTTTTCGCCTTGTCTCGCCCTTGCTCGCGAGAGCGTGAACACGCTCTTAGTCGTAGCGGTTTGCAGCGCTATTGCGGTGCAATACATTGCCGCCAACGAGGCGATCGCCTATGCTCGCGTTTTCAAATATTGAAGATGGGTACCTCGTGTCGCGTGTTCTGACCCTGCTTGGCTGTACCCTGCTTGTTTCTGCCTGCGCCACGCAACAGGCGCCGGTACCGGTCGTGCTTGCGCCGGCGGTAGTGCCCGAGTCGCCGCCGTTAGCGGTGACGCCCACTGTCGTGCCGGTCGTTGCGCCGGTGGCCGAGCCTAAGCCTGTGGTGAAAGTGCTGCCGCAGATGAGCGAGGCCGAAGGGCGGGCGCTGCTGGATCGCTTGTTGCCGGTCAAGGTGTCGCCGCGTGCCGGCTGGCGTGAAGATATTTTGTCGGCGTTTAGTGCGCAAAAAATTCCGTATACGGCGCAAAACTTTTGTGCGGCACTGGCGGTGATCGAGCAGGAATCAAGCTGGCAGGCCGACCCGACGGTGCCGGGCCTGCCCGGCATGGTATGGGGCGCGATCGAGGAGCGGGCCGCTCGCTACCATGTGCCGCTGGCATTGGCCAAGACCGCTTTTTTGAAGGGGTCGCCCGATGGGCGCAGCTATAAGGCGCGTATCGACAGCCTGCGCACCGAAAGGGAAGTGAGCGAACTGTTTGACGATATGGCGGCCGATGCCGTGCGTTACGGCTTGCCGGTCGGGATGAAAAACCCGATCCGTACCGGCGGGCCGATGCAGGTGAGCGTGGCTTTTGCCGAGTCTCAGGTCGAGGCCTGGCCTTATCCTTATATCCGCCGTGGCAGCATACGCAGCGAAGTGTTCAGCCGCCGTGGCGGGCTTTATTTCGGCATTGCCAATCTCTTGCAGTACCCTGCACCGTATAGCGAGATGAAATACCGTTTTGCCGACTTTAACGCCGGGCGCTATTCCAGCCGCAATGCCGCCTTTCAGGCCGCCTTGTCATCCTTGTCCGGTCAGCGCCTGACGCTGGATGGCGATCTGCTGAATTACCGTGCCGGTGGCGCGCAGAGCGAAACCTCGCAGGTATTGCAGGCGCTGGCCGGCCGTCTGGGCATGAGCCCTGACGCGATGGCGCGTGACCTGAAAATGGAAAAGCTGGCCGGTTTTGGCCAGAGTGCCTTGTACCGCAAGGTGTTCGAACTGGCGGCGCGCGAGCAGGGCCGGGCTTTGCCGCGCGCCATCATGCCGCAGATCGATCTGAAAAGCCCCAAGATCAGCCGCAAGCTCACCACCGAATGGTTTGCCGGGCGCGTCGACTGGCGTTACCAAACCTGCCTTGCGCGCGTGCCGCGTTAAGCGTGCTGGCGGTGTTTGCGCCAAAGCAGGAACAGGGTGCCGGCGCACACAATGGCGATAAAGGCGGCCTCTTCCAGCTGCTTGAGTTCGCCCAGCAGCAAGCCGAGCGCGCTGCCGAAGGCATAGCCCAGGCTCGCGAACAGGCTGGCCCAGATGGCGGCGCCGATGGCATTGTAAAAGGCGAAGGTGGCAAAGGGGATGCGGCTCATGCCCATAATGGCCGGGCCTGCGGTGCGCAGGCCCAGCATGAAACGGATGCCGATAATGAGCGGGGCATGCCATTTGTCCAGCAGGGTGTTGATGCGCGGCGTATGGCGGGCCAGTGCCGGAAAGCGGGCCAATAGCCACGGGCCGCGCCAGCGTCCCAGGCTGAAAGCCAGCATGTCGCCGCAAAAGCCGCCGGCCGCCGCGACCGCCATCACCCAGGGCAGGCTCAGCCAGCCGCGGTGTGCGGCAAAGCCGGCGGCTAGCAAAACGGTTTCGCCCTCTATGGCCGTGCCGGCAAACAGGGCGTAGTAGCCGTACTGGTCGATTAGCGTGCTGAGCATGGTGTGGGTGGCGGGATGGAGGTGTGTCTAGTGTAAACGCTGCATGACATCCGTGCAGCAAGGCAAAAAGCCCCGACCGGAGTCGAGGCTTTTTGTTGTTTGGTGGAGGTAAGCGGGATCGAACCGCTGACCTCTTGCATGCCATGCAAGCGCTCTACCAACTGAGCTATACCCCCAAAACTGCTGGCGTCCCCAGGGGGAGTCGAACCCCCGTTATCGCCGTGAAAGGGCGGTGTCCTAGGCCACTAGACGATGGGGACCTTAATGGTCGGTCGAAGCGATGTTGCGGCTTCTGGCCTGAATCTTTTGGTGGAGGTAAGCGGGATCGAACCGCTGACCTCTTGCATGCCATGCAAGCGCTCTACCAACTGAGCTATACCCCCACGTTTGACTGCGTCCGTTGCCTTGTGTGCTGCAACGAGAACGGAACTATACAGAGGGCTTTTTTTTCCGTCAAGGCGTTTTTGTATTGTTTTTGTGAAAAAGGCGGATTTGCCGATTTATCTTGGGGCATGGTGTGTTGTTAGGCATGAGGGGCGGCGCTGCCGGGTCGCCGTTTGTTCCGCTCTGGCCTTATAATCGCCGTTTTACATCCTGTGACGGCGGTCTAGCCATGTCGGTCGGGCATTACGAAAATTTTCCGGTAGGCTCGGTTTTATTGCCACGGCGCATGCGCCGGGGCGTGCATGCCATCTATCATTTTGCCCGCACTGCCGATGATATTGCCGATGAGGGCGATGCCGGTGCTGACGCCAGGCTGGCGGGGCTTGCCGCCTTGTCTTCTGCGCTGGACGAAATCGGTCGCGGCCAGTTGCCGCAAGACCCGATGATGCAGAATCTGGCGCAGGCCATTGCCGTGCATCAGCTGCCGCTGGCGCCGTTTTACGATTTGTTGTCGGCTTTTAGCCAGGATGTGAGCAAAACGCGTTATCAGGATTTTGCCGAAATCGTCGATTATTGCCGCCGTTCGGCCAATCCGGTCGGCCGTCTGATGCTGGCCTTGTATGGCGAGCACGATAGTAAAAGCCTGGCCATGTCTGATGGCATTTGTACCGCCTTGCAGCTGATTAATTTCCTGCAGGATGTCGCCATCGACTGGGATAAGGGGCGGGTCTATCTGCCGCAAAGCGATATGGCCAAGTTCCGTGTCAGCGAAGCGCAGATTGCGGCGGGCGATACCTCCGGCTTGTGGACGCCTTTGATGCTGAAGGAGATCGGGCGCGCACGCGCCATGCTGGCAGCCGGTGCGCCATTGGGCCGGCGCTTGAAGGGGCGTTTTGGTTTTGAAATCCGCATGACCATACTCGGCGGCGAGCGCATTTTGCAAAAGCTGCATGCCAGTGGCGGCGATGTGTTCAAGGCGCGTCCGGTGCTCACGCGCAAGGATTGGCTGTATATGTTCTGGCGCGCGCTCAAGGCGTCCTGAATTTCCAAATTTTAGGGTGGTGCGCCGGATGGGGGCGCCACCCGTTGCAAGGAGGCGCGTTTGACGCCAGACCAGTATTGCGCCGATAAGGCCAGAGCCAGCGGCTCCAGCTTTTACTCGGCCTTCCGCTTTTTGCCGGCCAAGCGCCGCCTGGCCATTACCGCGCTGTATGCCTTTTGCCGCGAGGTGGATGATGTGGTGGATGAAATTCACGACGAGGCGGTCGCACGCGCCAAGCTTGGCTGGTGGCGCGAGGAAATCGGGCGCCTGTTTGATGGCACACCGCAGCATCCGGTGACGCAGGCGTTGCTGCCGCATGTGGATGCATTCGATCTGGCGCGCGGCCTGTTCGATGAAATCATCGATGGCATGCAGATGGATCTGGATGTGGCGCGCTACAACCGTTTTGCCGATCTGTTGCTGTATTGTCACCGCGTGGCGGGGGTGGTGGGGCAGCTGTCGGCACAGATTTTCGGCTACAGCGACCGCGCGACGCTCAAGTATGCGCACGAGCTGGGCATCGCTTTTCAGTTGACCAATATCGCCCGCGATGTGGGTGAAGATGCACGCCGTGGCCGCTTATATCTGCCGGTGGAGGATTTGCAGCGCTTTAATGTGCCGGCGGCCGATATTATGGCCTACCGCGAAAGCGCGGCCTTTACCGAATTGATGGCCTTCCAGATTGCGCGGGCCGACGACTATTACCGGCGTGCCTGGGCCTTGTTGCCCAAGGCCGATCGCAAGGCGCAGCGCCCGGGGCTGATTATGGCGGCGATTTACCGCGCAACCTTGCACGAGTTGTCGCTGGATGGACCGGGTAAAGTGCTGAACCAGCGCCTGTCACTGCCACCGGGGCGCAAGCTGTGGCTGGCCTGGCGTACCTGGGCCTTCGGCTACCGCGCATGAAACGCAAGCCACGGGTGGCGGTGATCGGTGCCGGCTGGGCCGGGCTGTCGGCGGCCGTCGCGCTGGCGGATCAGGCCGAGCTGACCCTGATCGAGGCCGGGCGCGCGCCCGGCGGGCGGGCACGGCGCCTGCAAAGGCCGGCCTGTACGCTGGACAACGGCCAGCATATTCTGATTGGCGCTTATCACGACACCTTTGCCCTGATGCGGCGCGTGGGGCTCGAGCCGGAGGCGCTGTTGTTGCGCCAGCCGCTGAGCTGGTCCATGGCCGATGGTTTGTCGTTTGCCTGTCCGCGCCTGCCCGCGCCCTTGCATCTTTTGGCCGGCTTGCTGGGTGCCCATGGTTTGCGCTGGCGGGAAAAATTATCTTTACTGCGCGCGCTGTCGGGCCTGCGCCTGAGTCACTGGCGTGTGGCGCACGATGGCAGTGTCAGCGACTGGCTGGCAGAAAAGCGGCAAAGCGCCGCGCTGGTGCAGGGCTTCTGGCGCCCCATGGTGCTGTCGGCGCTTAATACCCCGCTGGAACGCGCTTCGATGCAGACGCTGGCCCGGGTGTTGGGCGATAGCGTGGGCGGGGCGCGCGCCGACAGCGATCTGATGCTGCCGCGGGTGGATTTGTCGCAGCTTTTGCCCGAACCGGCCTGGCGCTATCTGCAGGCACAAGGCGCAGACTGCCGCAGCGCTCAGCGGGTGCGATCGCTGGCGTTTGCTGCGGATGGGGTGGATGTTGATGGCGAACGCTTTGACCGGGTGATTGTGGCGCTGCCGCCGTGGCAGGCGGCGCATTTGGTGTCCAGTGAAATGGCCGGTGTCGCCCTTCAGGCTTTTCAAGCGCAGCCGATAACCACCGTATACCTTGGCTTTGCCCGCCTGCCGGCCTTGCCGCGCCAGATGACCGGCCTGACCCACGGGCGGGTGCACTGGTTTTTTGACCGCGAGCGCTTGTGCGGCGAAACAGGGCAGATTGCGGCGGTGATCAGCTGTGATGCGGGCGAGGGGGAGGAAGGCGCGCTGATTGCCGAGGTGCTGGCCGATCTGGCCGCTATTTGCGGGCCGCTGGACGCGCCTTTGTCGGTGCAGGTGGTGCGCGAGAAGCGCGCGACTTTCGCCTCCGGCGTGGCGCTGGCGCGACCGGGGCCGCGCATGCAGGTAAACTATGGCTATCTTGCCGGGGACTGGGTGAATCCGGATTACCCGGCGACTTTGGAAGGCGCCGTCAGAAGCGGCGCGGCTGCGGCATCTGCCGTGATGCACGACTGGAATTGATCTTATGACTACACAAGACTTGGCAGCAGACTGCCTGAACGGGCGCGTTATTCTGGTAACCGGCGCCACCCAAGGCATAGGCGAGCAGGCAGCCTGGCATTACGCCCGTCACGGCGCGACCGTGGTGCTGTTGGCACGCAATACCAAGCGTTTGGAAGCACTGTACGACGCGATCGTGGCCGAGGGTTTGCCCGAGCCGGTCGCCATCGTGCTGGATCTGCTTAAGGCCAGCGACGAAGAATTCAATAATCTGGCTTTCCAGCTGGGGCAGTCGCTGGGTCGGCTGGATGGCATCGTCCACTGCGCATCGCATATGTATGCCCTGTCACCTTTGGCCAACCAGACCATAGATGAATGGATGAACCAGTACCGCATCAATACGGTGGCGCCGTTCGCGCTGACCCGCGCTTGCCTGCCGCTTCTGAAAGCCGCACCGGATGCTTCGGTGCTGTTTGTCGGCGAAGAGCACGGCCAGCAGGCCAAGGCCTTCTGGGGCGCGTTCGGGGCGTCGCATGCCGGTCTGGGCTATCTGATGCAGGTGGCCGCCAGCGAGTGGGATGTTTTCCCCAATTTGCGCGTCAATTTGTTGACCCCGGGTTCGGTCAACTCGCCGCAGCGCCTGCGCACCCACCCGGGCGAGGCGCGCTGTGAGCGCGGCGAACTGGCCGATCTGATGCCGCATTTCCTGTACTGGCTCAGTGCGGCGAGTGCAGGGCGCAGTGGCGAAATCATCCATCTGGATCTGCGTACCCAAACTGCTTGAAGGAGTGGCGCATGAAAACAGGGTTCTGGCTGCCGCTATGCGTGCTGCTTTCCGGCTGTAACTGGATAGGCAATCTGACCGGCCTCACCCATGATGCCAATAAGGCCATCGGTGCGGCCTGTCGCCAGACCGGGCGTTCGCTGGAAGAGTGTTTTTTGCGCAACGAGGACGCGGACAAGGCGCAGATTTACGCCGGCTGGCGTGAAATGAATGAGTACATGGTGAAAAACAAGCTGGACACCATGGCGCCTCCAGCATCCCCCGCCAAACCCGCGACCGGTTTGCCGGCTAAGGCGACCCCGTCGCATAGCAAGGCGGCGCCGGCAGTGGTGCAACTGGGGCCGACACATCTGAGTAGTGAAGAAGCAGACAAGCAGGCACAAAGCGATCCGCAGGTAGAGGCGGTGCTCTCTGCCATGCGCGAGCGCAAGGGCGGTGCGGTCAAGGCAGGCAGTGGTGCAGAAGCCGATCAGATGCGTTTGTTGGATATCATTCGCCAGTCCCAGCCTGGCGCGAGTGCGGCACCCGGCTAAGTCTTTCTGCGCTAACCTAGCCGACATTCATTCAAACAATGTCCAGCCAGCTTCCAAAAATAGGGGGAAGGCTGGCTATTGCTGTTCTTGCGGAATCATCATGGCCAAAGCCAAAACCATCTATAGCTGCACCGAGTGTGGTGGCACTTCGCCCAAATGGCAGGGCAAGTGCCCGCATTGCAATGCCTGGAATACCCTGGTCGAGGCGGTTGACGCGCCCGCTGCCGCGCCGCGCTTTGAAACCTGGACCAGCCAGACCAGCCGCGTGCAAAGCCTGTCTTCGGTGCAGGCCGAAGAAGTGCCGCGCGAGAGTTGCGGCATGGAAGAACTCGACCGTGTGCTGGGCGGGGGCTTGGTGCAAGGTGGCGTGATCTTGCTGGGCGGGGATCCGGGTATAGGCAAGTCCACGCTGCTATTGCAGGCGCTGGCCACCATGGGGGCCAACCGCAAGGTCTTGTATGTGTCGGGCGAGGAGTCGCCGCAGCAGATTGCGCTGCGCGCCTCGCGCCTGCAGCTGGATGCCAGCCATGTGCGCCTGCTGGCCGAGATCCGGCTGGAGGCGGTAATTGCCGCGCTCAAGGACGAGCAGCCGGCAGTGGCGGTGATCGACTCCATCCAGACACTGTACTCGGATCAGGTCAGCTCCGCGCCCGGTTCGGTGTCGCAGGTGCGCGAATGTGCGGCGCAGCTGACCCGTATTGCCAAGCAGTCCGGCATCACCATCGTGCTGGTCGGCCATGTCACCAAGGAAGGTGCGATCGCCGGCCCGCGCGTACTGGAGCATATTGTCGACACCGTGCTGTATTTCGAGGGTGACAGCCATTCCAACTACCGCATGATACGGGCGATCAAAAACCGCTTCGGTGCCGCCAACGAGTTGGGCGTGTTTGCCATGACCGAGCGCGGCATCAAGGGCGTGTCCAATCCGTCGGCTATTTTCCTGTCGTCTTACCGCGATGATGTGCCCGGCTCTTGCGTGCTGGTCAGTCAGGACGGCACGCGCCCCCTATTGGTCGAAGTGCAGGCCTTGGTGGACAACGCGCACGGCTTTCAGCCCAAGCGTCTGGCGCTGGGGCTGGACCAGAACCGGCTGGCGCTATTGCTGGCGGTGATGCATCGTCATGCCGGTGTGAGCTGTGCCGATCAGGATGTATTTCTCAATGCGGTGGGCGGGGTCAAGATTATCGAGCCGGCCGCCGATCTGGCGCTGGTGCTGGCCATGGTGTCTTCGCTGCGGAACAAGCCCTTGCCGGAAAAACTGGTGGTGTTTGGCGAGCTGGGGCTGGCCGGTGAAGTGAGGCCGGTGTCGCGCGGGCAGGAGCGGCTGAAAGAAGCCGCCAAGCTGGGCTTTACCCGTGCGCTGGTGCCCACGGCCAATCGCCCGCGCCAGCCCATTGCCGGGCTGGAAATCATCGGTATCGAGCGCCTGTCCGAGGCGGTGGCGTTTATTGCTGAGCGTTAAGCGCCTGTCGCCGCCGTTTTTAACGCCGTATCGTCGATGCGCAGCAGATCGTGAACCGGTGCTAAGGCGCGCGGGTGACGCGTAGCCGCACCGTGCTCAGGCTTTGCCTGTTGCCGCCTTGTGCACCGAATATAAATAGCTGCCCGCCGCGCCCGTCCTCGCGGATGCTGCCCAACGTCACCCAGCTGCCCAAAGGCGCGCTCAAGGTGGTGACCAGCGATTGTTTGCGCACGCTTGAGCCCTTGCCCAAAGCTTCGTCGCTGACCGAAATATCCAGCAACACCTGCTGGCCGTTCAGCCTTGGCGTGACTTGAAAGCCGCTGATGGCGCGCTGGCTGTTCTGTCCGTTAAACCACCACGGCAGCGGGCGCTCGACGCCCAGACTGATGCTGCCGCTTTTGCCCGAGAGCAGGCTTAAGCTTTGCAGGGTGCTGTTGTGGCGGCTGCTGCTATTGACCGACCAGCCATTATTGCTGCTTGTGGCGTTGCCCAGATTGATTTCGCTGCGAAAGCCTTGTGCCGATTTGTCCTGCGCGACTTCGATGTTCAGCATGGCCGGCTGGGTGTCAAGTTCGCGCGCCGCCTGTGCCAGCACCTGCTCGCGCGCTGCGCTGGCATTGATGATCAGCTTGCCATCGAAGGCCGACAGCGATTCGCCCGGCTGCAGTGTCGGGCGCAGCGCTGCGGCGACTTCATTTGCATTGGCCCAGTCCAGCGTCAGCACCTGCAAGGCATGGGCGGGCAGGGCCAGAAGCAGCAAGAGCGCAGAGAGTGCGGGTTTCATCAGTATTCCTTGCCGGCGCGCCAGATGGAAAAAATCAGCCACAGGCTGTTGAGCATGGCCACCATAAAGCCGAGAAAGCCGAATAGCGGCAGGCCGAACAGCATGGGGCCGGCATTGACCGTCATCACGATGCTGGAGCCTATGATCAGGCAGCCGGTCACGATGCCCATGGTCAGGCGGTTGGCGCTTTTGTCTATCTGGCGGCCGAAACTGTCCAGCCGCGCCAAATCCAGATTAATGCGGAACTTGCCCTGGCGCACATCGCGCGCCATGCGCACCATGTCGTGCGGCAGGCCGGCCAGCATGGTTATGCCGTCCAGCAGGCTTTGTTTGCCTTTGCGGGCGATGGCTTTGGGGTGGTAACGCGCCTTGATCAGCTCGCGCACAAAAGGGGTGAGCTGGTCGACCAGATAAAATTCGGGGTCAAGCTGCCGCCCCAGCCCCTCCAGTGTGATCAGTGCCTTGAACAGCATGGCAAGGTCGGGCGGCAAGACAATGCCGTGATCGCGAATCAGCGCCATGATGTCGTTAATCAGCTGGCTGATATTCAGCTGGCCCAGCGGCACATGTTCGTACTGGAACATCAGCTCGGACACATCATAGGCAAAGCGCTGTTCATCCACCGGATTGCGCCCGGTCCATTCGATCAGCGCCTCGGCCATGGCGCGCTCGTCGCGCCGTGCCAGCGCCGACAGCAAATCGACAATCTCGTCGCGTCTGACATGCGACAGGCGTCCGACCATGCCGAAATCGATAAAGGCGATGCGGTTGTCCGGCAGGTAGAACACATTGCCCGGATGCGGGTCGGCATGGAAAAAGCCGTTGATCAAGATCATCTTCAGTACGGCATCGGCGCCGCGCCGCGCCAGCAGGCTGGCATCCAGCCCCGCCCCGGGCAGAAGGTCGAGCCGTCCGCCCGGAATGCCCTCGATATAGTCCTGTACATTGATTTCGCTATTGCTGAAGTCCCAGTACACCTTGGGTACCACCATATGCGGGTCGTCCTTGAAGTCGTGGGCGAAGCGATCCATGCCGCGTCCTTCGGCCGCCAGATCCAGCTCGCGCTTTAGCGAACGGGCGAACTGGGCGACGATTTCGCGCGCGTGGTAGTGGCGGGTCTCGGGGAACTCCATCTCGATCAGGTAAGCGATATGGTCGAGGATGCGCAGATCGGCTTCGACCTTGGCGACAATGGCAGGGCGGCGCAGCTTGATCGCAACCACCGTGCCATCTTTCAGGCGGGCACGGTGCACCTGGGCGATGGAGGCTGCCCCTATCGGTTGGGCTTCGAAGGCATCGAATACTTCGTCCAGCGGCCGGCCCAGTGCCTTGCTGATCAGCGGGGCAACTTGCAAGGCAGGGATGGGCGGCACGCGGTTTTGCAGTTTTTCGAACTCGGCAATCCATTCGGGCGGGAACACATCGACGCGGGTGGATAGTATCTGCCCGAGCTTGATAAAGGTCGGCCCTAGTTCTTCAAAAGCGAGGCGCAGGCGTATCGGGGTGGGAATGGCGGTGACGGTTTCCGTTGTCTCATGGCGTAGCAACTTGGCCATCTGCGCCATGGCGCTGGGCAGACCCAGGCGTTCGGCAAAGCGCCCCAGTCCATGACGTACCAGAATCGCACTGATTTCGCGCAGGCGGGGGAGGTCGCGCATGGCAACCAGCGTTTCTCTTAACATGGCTATCCAGATGTTTGGGACTTCGACTTTACACTGCAGGTCACGTTCGATAGAGTGCAGTGTATGAAATTGCCTTTATTCTTACCAGCTCTGTTTTTTGCATTTTTCATGACTTTTGCTTATGCAGCGCCGGAGGCGCAAGTCAAGGGATTCGCAACAAGTGAAGAACAGTCCGACCCTATTGCCCGTTTTGCCTCCGCACCGGGCGAAGAGGCCGTGGGTGACTTATTGCTGCAGGCCATGAGCCTGATCGGTGTGGCTTACCGCTTTGGCGGTAACTCGCCGGCATCGGGGCTGGATTGCAGCGGTTTCATCAAATATGTGTTTGAAAAGTCGCTCAAGGTGAATCTGCCGCGCACGGCGGCCGAAATGGCGCGTGCCGGCCGGGCGGTCGAGCGCGACGAGCTGGCGGCGGGCGATTTGGTGTTTTTCAATACCCGGGGCTTTCGCAACTCCCACGCCGGCATTTATCTGGGCGGCAACAAGTTTATCCATGCGCCGCGTAGCGGCAAGAATATTGAAGTTTCCAATATGACCGGCAGCTACTGGGTTAGCCGGTATAATGGCGCTCGACGTGTGCAGCGTGGCCAACCGGTGCAACTGGAGGCGGCGGCTGAGCATCCGGTACGTAGCCGCGAGGCTGCTGCCCCTGTTGCTCGTGCCACCAGTAAAAGTAAGGCGAACAGCCGTAACAAGGTCGTTGCTGGCAAGAAAAGCACAGCGCAAAAAAGTAGCGTAAAAAGCCGGACATCGACTCGTGCCAGCGCCAAAAGCAGCAAGGCTAGCAGCACGAAAAAGCAGGCGAGCGCCAAAAAAGCACCGGCCAAAAAGACAAGCAGTCAAAAGAAAAGCAGCTAGGCGCTTCAAGATCAACCGTACGATGCCCGCTTAGGCGGGCATCTGCCTTTATGGGGGATACCCATGCAACTGGATATGCCGGTATGGCGCGATGCCGAGGGGAATACACTCGCTTGCGTCGAGAAAATCAAGGTCATGCGCGAAAATCTGGAAGAACTCGCACAAATGGCGCAGGACGCCTATGAGGATGCCATCCTGATGGGGTGCGACGAGGCGCAGATCAAGGCCTACCTGGTCAGCCTGATGCAGGCGCTGGACAATCCCTACACATCCTGACTTTAGAGGTAAACCCCCGATGCAATGGCCTTTCGAAGCCCTGATCGGTTTACGTTATTTGCGCGCCCGGCGCCGTAACGGCTTTATTTCCTTTATTTCGCTGGCCTCCATGATAGGCATTGCGCTGGGGGTGGCGGCGCTGATTATCGTGCTGTCGGTGATGAACGGTTTCCAGAAGGAAATCCGTACCCGCATTCTGGGCGTGGCCTCCCATGTGGAGGTGTCGGCCATGCAAGGCGGCATGGCCGGCTGGCCGCAGGTGGCCGAGGTGGCGGCGGCCGAGCCCGGCGTGCAGGCGGTGGCGCCGTTTGTGTCGGCACAGGGCTTGCTGTCTTATGGCGGCGCCGTGCGCGGGGTGATGGTGCGCGGCATCGAACCCAAGGCTGAGGACAAGGTGGTCGATGTCGGCAAGCATATGGTCAAGGGGCAACTGGCCGACCTTAAACCGGGTGAATTCGGCGTGCTGCTGGGGACCGAGCTTGCCCGCCAGCTGGGGGTCGGGGTCGGGGACAAGGTGACGCTGATTACGCCGCAGGGCAATGTCACGCCGGCGGGCATGATGCCGCGCCTGAAGCAGTTCACCATCAAGGGCTTGTTCAAAGTCGATATGTACGAGTACGACTCGGGCTTCGCCATGATAGACATGAAGGACGCGCAGACGCTGTTCCGCATGGGCGACAATGTGTCGGGCGTGCGTCTGAAGCTGGCTGACCTGTTTCAGGCGCCGCAGGTGAAGCGCGATCTGCAGCAAAAGCTGCCGGAAGTCTGGGTCTCGGACTGGAGCGACATGAATGCCAACTACTTCCGCGCCGTGCAGATAGAAAAGCGCATGATGTTCATCATCCTGACGCTGATTGTGGCGGTGGCGGCATTCAACCTGGTGTCCACGCTGGTCATGGTGGTGACCGACAAGCAGGCCGATATCGCCATTTTGCGCACCCTGGGTGCGAGTCCGGCCAGTATTATGAAAATTTTCATGATTCAGGGGGCGGTCGCCGGTGTGCTGGGGACGTTGTCCGGCGTCGCGGCGGGGCTGACCGTGGCCTGGAACCTTGATGTCATCATGCCGTTTATCGAACGCCTGCTGGGCGTCAAGCTGCTGTCAAGCGAGGTCTATCTGATCGACTATTTGCCATCCGATGTGCAACTGGCCGATGTGGGTACGATTGCCGTGATTTCGCTGGTGTTGTCCTTGCTGGCCACCCTGTATCCAAGCTGGCGCGCTGCGCGTACCCAGCCTGCCGAGGCGCTGCGTTATGAGTAATGTGATCGAAGCGGTCAATCTGGCCAAGGTATACGACGAGGGCGGGCTGAATGTAGAGGTTTTGTCCGGTATCAACCTCAATGTGGCGGTGGGCGAACGTCTGGCCATTGTCGGCGCCTCCGGTTCCGGTAAAAGCACCTTGCTGCATCTGTTGGGCGGGCTGGATACGCCGACCCGGGGCGAGGTGAGCGTGGCCGGTGCGCGCCTGTCCGGGTTGAGTGAAGCGGCGCGCGGCATGCTGCGCAATGAAAAGCTGGGCTTTGTCTATCAGTTCCACCATCTGCTGCCCGAGTTTACTGCACTGGAAAACGTGATGATGCCGCTCCTGATCCGGCGCGAGCCACGGGCGCAGGCCGTAGCCGCGGCCAGCGACATGCTGGCCAAGGTGGGCTTGGGCAGCCGGCTGGGGCACAAGCCGGGCGAGCTTTCCGGTGGCGAGCGCCAGCGTGCCGCCATTGCACGCGCGCTGGTCACACGTCCGGCCTGTGTGTTGGCCGACGAGCCAACCGGTAATCTGGACCGCGCCAATGCTCGCGTAGTATTCGATCTGATGCTGTCGCTGAATGCGGATCTGGGAACCAGCCTGGTGATCGTGACGCACGACACCGAGCTTGCCGCGCATACCGGCCGCGTGCTGCATCTGGACGGGCAGGGCTTGTCGGGCTAAAGGATTTTTTGTAGTGCGCTGCCGGCTGTTTGTCTGGCCTGTAGTGTGTTTTTTGTTAGTGTTTTTACCGGAGTATGTTCTGTTGTTGCAACGTGATGAATTGATCTTTGACTCGCTGTCTGCCATTTTGCAGACGACACCCGGCCTGATTCAGTTGGCGATTGGCCTGGCTTGTGGCGTGTTGGGCTGGTTGTGGTCAGGTTATGTATACCGCCATTTCTACCGTACTCACCCCGAGCGTTCCGAGCGTTTCCTGCCCTATATCGGCCTGCGTCTGGCGATGCCGCTGAGCACCATGCTGCTGCTGGTGATCAGCGTTTTTGCCTGGAAGCTGTTTGCCTCGACCCCGGCCAAGGTGCTGGTGACCATGGCGACGCTGATGTTCTGGCTGTCGATGATACGCATCATCACCGCCGTGGTGCGTCAGGCCTTGCCGCGCGGCAGGTTCGAGCGCGGTAGCGAACACTTTATGGCCATGGTGCTGTGGCTGATGTATGCCAGCTGGGCGGTAGGGGTCGACTCGCTGGCGATCGAGTGGATGCAGTCGATTGCCTTTACCGTTGGCAGCACCCGTCTGGATTTGCTGATGGTGCTGAGCGCCATCTTGTGGGTGTCCGTCATTGTGATCGGTGCCTTGTGGGTGAGCCGCGCCATCGAGTCGCGCCTGATGCGCCTGAAAGATCTCGATCTTTCGCTGCGTATCGTGTTCTCCAAAATTGCGCGTACTGCCTTGCTGGTCGGTGCGGTGCTGATTGCCCTGCCTGTAGTCGGCATTGATCTGACCGTCTTGTCGGTGTTCGGTGGTGCCTTGGGTGTGGGTCTTGGTTTCGGCTTGCAGAAGATTGCCTCCAACTATGTGTCGGGTTTTATCATTCTGCTGGACCGCTCCATCCGCATCGGCGACCGTCTGGAAGTCGAAGGGCGGGTGGGGGTCGTTACCAAGATTACCTCGCGCTTTGTCGTGCTTAAGAGTGCCGACGGCTCGGAGGCGCTGGTGCCTAACGAGGCGCTGATTAGCAGTACTGTGATCAATACTTCGTATTCGGACAAGGCGATCTGGACCAGCCTGCCTATCGGTGTGGCTTATGGCACCGATCTGGATCTGGCGCTGCGCTTGCTCAAAGAAGCCGCCAACCATCCGCGCGTGCTCAAGGAACCGGGCCCGTCGGCGTTTGTGCTCGAGTTTGCCGATTCCAGCATCAATCTGTCGCTGGGCGTATGGGTATCCGATCCGGAGAACGGTTTCCTGGGGCTCAAGTCCGAGATCAATCTGGCGATCTGGCGCAAATTCCAGGAAAACGGGATCCAGATTCCGTTCCCACAGCGCGAGATCCGTATCCTTAAAGACGAAGCCTGAAACGCGAGGATGGTATGAGCGCAAAAGAGCTGGCCATTGTTGATGATGACAAAGCAGTGCGTGATGCACTGCTCTGGTTGCTGGACGGCCAGCCTTTTGCCGTCCATCCTTTCGAGAGCGCCGAGGCGCTGCTGCAAAGCGGCGATCCGGCACGCTTTCATTGCCTGATTGTCGATTTGCGTCTGGGTGGCATGAGCGGTCTGGTTTTGCTGGAGCGTCTGGCGCTGGCGCCTTATTGCCCGCCGGTTATTATGCTGACGGCGCATGGCGATGTGCCGCATGCGGTGGCCGCACTCAAGCTGGGTGCGGTCGACTTTCTGGAAAAGCCGTTTAACGACGAGCATCTGATTGCCTTGTTGCAGCAGTGTCTGGCGCGGGATGAGACGCAGCGCAAGCACTATCATGGCAAGCGGCATGTCGAGGCAACATTGGCTTCATTGACCGAGCGCGAGCGCGAGGTGATGAAGCTGGTGTTAATGGGCAAGCTGAATAAACAGATCGCCGACGAGTTGGCGATCAGCATGAAGACGGTTGAAGTGCACCGTGCACGCGTATTTGACAAAATGGGTGTGAAGTCGGCCGTCGAACTCGCCAGCCGTCTGGCAGAAAGGCAGGCTTGAATGGCTGGCAATAAGCAGCCGGTTTCGGTGCTGGTGTTATTGTATAGCGCTTGTGGCCGGGTGTTGTTGATTGAGCGCGCCGACAAGCCCGGCTTCTGGCAGTCGGTCACCGGCAGCCGGGAGGGGCAGGAGGCGCTGCTGGCGACGGCTTGGCGCGAGCTGGGCGAGGAAACCGGTTTTTCTGCTGCTGACGGTGTGATGCATGACTGGGCGCAAAGCTCGGTCTATGAAATCTATCCGCACTGGCGTCACCGTTACCCCGAGGGGGTGACGCATAACACCGAACATGTGTTTGCTTTCGAATTGTCAGCCGAAGCGACGCCCCGGCTTAATGCCCGCGAGCATATCGCGTATGTCTGGCTAGACTGGCAAGAGGCGGCACAGCGCGTATTTTCCCCTTCCAATGCGGTAGCTATCCGGGAATTGGGCCGTCGGCTGTCGCCTTTGTCCTGAATCTCATTGGAAGTCACCATGGTTGTTAACCGTTTGCATCAATGGCGCAAGCTGCTGCCACAAGTGCCGCTGGCGCTGCTATTGCTGATCGAAGCACTGTTGCTGGGTTATCCCTTGGTGACCGAGCTGCCCAGAACGCTGCCCGGCAATTTCTGGCAT
This sequence comes from Craterilacuibacter sp. RT1T, assembly GCF_023502145.1. GTDB lineage: Bacteria > Pseudomonadota > Gammaproteobacteria > Burkholderiales > Chromobacteriaceae > Craterilacuibacter. The sequence goes on from NZ_JAMFLI010000001.1 coordinate 619,593, forward strand.
GCCGAGTCGGCCATCTTGGCCGAGTTCAACTGGTTCATGCTGCCGCGCCTGTTGCTGGTCAGTGGCCTGGTGCTCATGGCGATAGGCTTGCTGTTGCGTGCCCGGGCGGCTTGGTTCTTTGCCCTGATGCTGGTGCTGCTGGTGACACCCTTGTTGTGGCGCTCCGGGTTGGTGCAGCATGGTACGCTGGCGTTTTCGTGGGCCTTGCTTGTGTTGCTTGTGCTGTTTCGCGATAGCTTTCAGGGTTCGAGTGTCGTTGCCGGGGCCTTGGTGACCCTGCTGATTGTCAGCGCTTTGCTGTGCTATGCCATGGTCGGTTCATTATCGTTAGGGGCTGATTTTATCCCGCCCATTCTGAATCCGATGACGGCGCTGTATTTCAGTCTGGTGACCATGACGACGGTGGGATATGGCGATATTACCCCGCACACCGATGCCGCACGGCTGTTTACTCTTTCCATCATCATTCTGGGTATTACCGTATTTGCCGCAGCGTTGAGTACATTGGTAGGCCCCATGCTGAACTCAAGCATGCAACGCATTATTAAAGGGAAGGGACGTAAAATGAAACGCTCCGGTCATTTTCTGATCGTTGGTGCATCACCATTGGCACATAATCTGTACGAGAGTTTGAGCCAGCGCGGCCTTAAAGTGACGGTGTTGTTGTCCCCCGAGAGTGCGCAGCAGCATAGCCTGCCTGATGATGCGGATATCGTGGTCGGAGAGACTTCCGATACCAGCGTTCTCAAGGAAGCGGGCGCGGAGTTGGCGCGCTCGGTGTTGGCGCTGGGGGGGGATGATGCCGATAATGCATTTGTAGTGCTGGCGATGAAGGATCTGGCCAGTGATGTGCGTACGGTGGTTTTACTCAACGACAACCGTCATCTGGAAAAAATCAAGCGTTGCCAGCCGGATGTGCTGATTGCCCCCCAGTTGCTGGGGAGCGAGATTCTGGCGCGCCTGCTTAATGGTGAAACCATGGACAAAGACACCATTACCGACCTGCTGCTGCAGGGCAATCCGGCCAAGCTCAGCGATTGAGCCTGGCGCGTTAGCCTGCGATGGCCGCCAGACGGGCTTTGTCGTAATACTCGCCGCCCATATTCAGCTCTTCACCATCATGCCAGCGGCTGGAGTCCCCTTCGCTGATAAACCAGTGCCGGCCGCGCTCATCCTGATGGACGAAGACGCCGCCTTGCAAAGTTTGCTCTTCCAGGTCCTCTATGCTGTACGGTGTATCGCCACCATAGGGCTTGAACGTATCCTGGCTATGGTCCCATATCCATTGGCGTGCAGTGCCCATATTGCTTTCTCCTCGTGAGTATTGCGCCGTTGACGGCGCTTTAGGCAAATATCCTATAGCGCGTAGGGCTAAGAAGCAAACAGTCTTGGTCGCGGTGCTATCCCAGCCCGAATCATGCGGTGCATAATGGACACAAGCGTGCATGGTGCCGTTTACCTGATGATCGGGGCGTATGCTGCGCATCACCGGGTCTAGCCTGAGTTCGTGCGATGAAACCGCTATCCGTTGCAACTTACAACATCCACAAGGGCATGTCGCCGCTGAACCGCAAGGTGATGGTGCCGGCGATGGCGCGGGCGCTGGATACCTTGTCGTCCGATGTGGTTTTTTTGCAGGAAGTGCAGGGGCGCAATGCCCTGCGCGCCCTGCGCCACCCCAACTGGCCAAGCTTGCCACAGCATCATTATCTGGCGCGCCATCTGGGCAGCAAGGTCACTTATGGCTTGAACGCCGCCTATGATCACGGCCATCACGGCAATGCGTTGTTGTCGCGCTTTCCCGTTACCGAGTGGTGCAATCTTGATATCAGCGTCAACCGGCTGGAAAGCCGCGGCATCCTGCATTGCCTGCTGCAACCGCAGGGCTGGACGCAGCCGGTGGTCACGCTGTGCGCCCACCTGAATTTGCTGGCACGCGACCGGCGCAAGCAATTCGAGGCCCTGTCGCGTTATATCGACAGCAATGTGCCGCCGGAGGCCATGCTGATTCTGGCTGGCGACTTCAATGACTGGCGCGACGAGGCCAGCGCCATCCTGCGCGAGCGTGCCGGTCTGGATGAAGTGTTCCGCCTGCTCAATGGCGAGTGTGCCAGAAGCTTTCCGGCGCGCATGCCCATGCTGCCGCTGGATCGCATCTATGTGCGCGGCTTGCAGCCGGTGTCGGTCGAAGTGCATCGCGGCCTGCCCTGGGCCAAGTTATCCGATCATTTGCCATTAAGTGCACAATTGTTGCCACTATAAAACAGTGCCATTGGAAGATAATATTTTGTATACATCACTTGACAGTTGCGGGTCGCGGCTGGTAGATTTTGTCCCAGATACATCGCCGATTTGATACAGCTTGCGGGCGTAAAACAGCTAAAGCGTGGACGGACTGCAGCTCGCAATCCGCACTTCAGTAATACCGAAGTTCCATGATTTAAGCTCGCCGCAAGTGGCGGGCTTTTTGCATTTCTAGGGACTTCGATGATACATCTCAATAACGTGAGCAAGCGCTTTCGCCATCCCGACGGGGGCTGGTTTGATGCCGTACGCGCGACTACGCTTTCCATCGCCGAGGGCGAAATATTCGGTCTGATCGGTTTTTCCGGTGCCGGTAAATCCACCTTGCTGCGTCTGATCAATCTGCTGGAACGCCCCGAGGCGGGGGCCGTACTGGTGGATGGTCAGGATCTGACCCGCTTGTCGGCTAGCGAACTGCGCCGTGCGCGGCAAAATATCGGCATGGTGTTTCAGCAGTTCAATCTGCTGTCTAACCGCACCGTGGCGGAAAATATTGCCTTCCCGCTGGAAATCGCCGGCTGGAGCCGCGTTGATATTGCGCTGCGCGTAGCCGAATGCCTGGAAGTGGTGGGGCTCTCTGACCGCGCCGAACATTATCCGGCCCAACTTTCGGGCGGGCAGAAGCAGCGGGTCGGGATTGCCCGCGCGCTGGCGCCGCGCCCCAAGGTCATTCTGGCCGACGAGCCGACTTCGGCGCTGGACCCGAAAACCACACAAAGCGTGTTGCAGTGCCTGGCCGATATCAATGCGCGTTTTGGCGTCACCATTGTACTGGTCACCCATGAAATGGGCGTGGTGCGGGCAATTTGCCAGCGTGCAGCCTTGCTTGAGGGCGGGGCGCTGCTTGAAGTGATGGATGTTAAACAAGGCGAGGTGCAGGCGTTGTCGTCTGCTGCGCGCGATATGCTGGAGGCCGCGTAATGGAAGCGATCACTTTTGCCGAGGCATGGAGCAACCTGGTGCTGCTGGGGCCGGAAATCTGGCAGGCCTGTCTGGAAACCGCACTGATGCTGGGCATAGGCTTGTCCGCTGCCGTCCTCTTGGGTGGCCCCTTGGGCGTGTGGCTGTATCTGGCGCAGCCGGGGCAGATTCTGGCCAACCGTTTTGTTGCCGGTTTGCTGGGCTGGCTGGTCAATCTGGTGCGCTCTTTCCCTTTCATTATCCTGATGGTGTCGCTGGTGCCCTTAACCCGGCTGATCGTCGGTAGCACCATCGGCCCGGTCGCCGCAGCCGTGCCTTTGTCGTTTGCCGCCATTCCGTATTTTGCCCGTCTGGTCGAGCAGACGCTGCGCGAAGTACCGCGCGGAGTGGTCGAGGCCGCCGAAGCCATGGGCGCGAGCCCCTTGCAGATTGTGTTCAAGGTCTTGTTGCGCGAAGCGCGTGCCGGCCTAGTGAATGCGCTGACCATTCTGACCATCAGCTTTCTGAGTTACTCCGCCGTGGCCGGTGTCGTGGGCGGCGGGGGGATTGGCGATCTGGCCATCCGCTACGGCTATTACCGTTTCCAGAGTGAAGTCATGCTGGCCATGGTGCTGCTGCTGGTGGTGGTCGTGCAGATTATCCAGTTGGGCGGCAACTATCTGGCCGCGCGTCTGGACAAGCGTTAACCCTTTTATCAAGCATCCATACCAAGGAGAAACAAGATGCGTGCAAGCTTTATCAAAACACTGCTAGCCGTTGCGGTTGGCCTGAGCTTTACCGGCGCGGCTGTGGCTGCGGATCCTGCCAAGAAAAACATCGTGATCGGTACCACCGTGGGCGACTTTGGCGACATGGTTAAGCTCAATATCAAGCCGCAGCTGGAAAAGCAGGGCTATAGCGTCAAACTGGTCGAGTTTACCGATTATGTACGCCCCAATCTGGGTCTGGCCGAAGGCTCGCTTGATGTAAACGTGTTCCAGCACAAGCCGTATCTGGACTCGTTCAGCAAAGAGCACAAGCTGAGCCTGACGCCGGTGTTCCAGGTGCCGACCGCGCCTTTGGGTGTTTACCCGGGCAAACTTAAGGCGCTGAAAGACGTGAAGGCTGGCAGCACGATCGCCACGCCTAACGATCCGTCCAACTTCGCCCGTGCGCTGGTGATGCTGGCCGATCTGGGCTGGATCAAGCTGAAGCCGGGTGTCAATCCGCTGACTGCATCCGAGCGCGATATTGCCCAGAACGTCAAGCAGGTGAAAATCGTCCAGCTGGAAGCGGCGCAACTGCCACGCGCCCGTGGCGATGTGGACTTTGCCATCATTAATGGCAACTACGCCACCAGCTCCGGCATCAAGCTGACCGAGGCCGTGTTCCAGGAAAAGAGCTACGCCTATGTGAACTGGGGTGTGGTCAAGAGCGCTGACGCGGCCAAACCATGGGCCAAGGATGTGATCGCCGCCTACAACTCGCCTGCTTTCAAGGCGTGGGCACAAAAACAGTATCCGGGTTACAAGCTGCCGCAAAACTGGAAGTAAGCTTGAGCGGATGCAGCCAACGGCACCTGAACAGGTGCCGTTTTTTGTGTCTGAAAATCGCCTATGCTGCGTTTTGGGTCTGTCTGGAAGCGGCGAATGAGCACAGCGTATTTCACCAAGGTGGTCATCACCCAGTCGGCACGCATTGAGCTGGCTTGTCGGGCATTGGCCGGGCCGGATGGCGCGCAGCGCGCCGAGGCGGTGCATGACTTGCGTCTTGCGCTACGGGCCTTGCGTACGGTGCTGCTGTTTTTTCGCGGTAGCGAGACGGCTGATGCGTTGCGCCGGCACTTGGCCGGGTGTTACCGCCTAAGCCGCGAGGCGCGCGAGCTGGAAGTGGCGCTGGACGCGCTGGCCTTGTTGCAGCGATGCCATCCGCGGGCATTAAGCGTGGATCTTGCGTGGGCACGTGCCTTACAGCAGGCGCGCAACCGCTTGTTGCCGCGCCTGCAGCCTGATTTAGTGGCGGCGTTGGCTTTGCTTTTGCCTTTTCTTGCCGGCGCAGATGCGCTGCTGGATAAGCTGCGCTTGCGCAAACTGGCACGCATGCAGGCCAAGTCTTTATGGCAAAAAGTGCAAGCCAAGCTGCAACGGGCGCTGGGTAGCGGCAAGCCTGCCCACTGGCATGCGGCGCGGCTGGCTATCAAGCGCTATCGCGGCTGGGGCGTACAGTTTGCGCCGCTACTTCAGCGGCGTACCCGCAAGCGGGTGAAGGCTTTGTTCTCCGTGCAGGGTTTGCTGGGCGAATTGAATGATTGGCAAGCACTGGTGCAGCGCCTGCAGGCAGAAGGGGCACTCGCCAAGGCTTGGCGGCGCATCATCGCAGGGCGGGAGAAGCATTTGCAAAAGGTGCTGCGCCGGCGCGTTCGGCGGCAGATTTGAGGCATCATGCAAGCCAAGTGGCTGCTTGGGCGCATCTTTTACCATAAGGCAAGGGTTTTGTTTGCCGTAATCAGGTATACTGCGCGCAGGAAAGCTGTGCTGCCCGTTGGCTGAGAGCGTTCGCCTGGACTCATCCGGGTTCCGCCCGCCTCATTCTCGCCTCGTTTCCCGTAACGAATATCTGCCGGATTCGGCATTATCCTGACGGACATCTCCGCCAGCCCTTGTTGAACCGGGTCGGCGCTGGAGTGTTAATGAGGGGGCAGTCAGAGCATTGTTGAAGACACGGATGCCCGCCATCAGATGGGGGGCTATCGGAGATAGGTTATGGCTAAAGAAGAACTGTTGGAACTGCAAGGCGTCGTCGTCGACGTCATGCCGGATACCCGATTTAAAGTGCGTTTGGAGAATGGCGTTGAAGTCGTGGCCTATGCCTCGGGCAAAATGCGCAAATTCCGCATCCGCATTCTGGAAGGCGACAAGGTGACGGTTGAAATGTCGCCGTATGATCTGACCAAGGCGCGCATCAGCTTCCGTCACAAGGAAGAACGCGGCCCGTCGTCGGCACCTTCGTTCCGCCGCTAAGCAAGACTTGCGGGCGCGGATCAGGCCTTAGCCTCCGTGCCCGAACTTCCCTTCGTATTTCTGCCGCCCGCCATTCCGGCCGGTGCGCAACCTCTGCTTGACGCTTTATTTGCCCGTCAATAGGCGCGGCTACGCTCGACCTTGCCCGTTACTTCCTGCCCTTGCTCCAGTGCCTGAATGCGCCTTGCGATCTGCGCTGCGGCCTCGCCGATCAGCGTCTGGGCTGCGCTGTGCGGCGTAATGATGGCGCGCGGGTGGCCCCATAGACGATGTCCGGCTTCTAGCGGCTCCAGTGCGAATACGTCCAGCAGGGCAAAGCGCAGTGCGCCGCTGTCCAGTGCCGCAAGCAGGGCATTTTCATCGAGCTGATCGCCACGTCCGGCATGAATCAGCGCGCTGCCCGCTGGCAGCAGCGCCAGCCGTTTTGCGCTGAGCAGGCCGCGGGTCAGCGCGGTGGAGGGCAGCAGGTTGATCAGGACATCGGTTTGGGCCAAGAGGGCGTTTAGCTGCGCTTCGCCAGAGATGCAGTTGACGCGGTCCAAGGCGTGCCTCTTGCGGCTATAGCCGCTGACGCAATAACCATCCTCCGCCAGCGCCGCCGCGACGCGCCCGCCCATTTCACCCAGCCCGAGGACCGTGATGCGGGTGTCGGCCTTGCGTCTGTCCGGTCTAACCTGCCATTGCTGTGCCTGCTGCTGTGTACGGTAAACGTCGAAGCTGCGCTGCCAGTGCAGCACGCCATAGCGCGCATACTCGACCATTTGTTCGGCCATGCCGGCATCGGTCAGGCGGTAGATGGGGATGTCGGGGGAGAGGTCTTGCCGGCCCAGCAGGCGGTCAACCCCCGCGCCCAGTGCAAACACCCCTTGCAAGCCGGAAAGGTTGCTAAAAAAGCCCTCGGGTGGGTTCCATGCCACCGCATAGCGTGCGTCAGGTTCGAGCTGGTCGCTGACGCGATGTCCGGGTAAGAGGCGGGACAGGGCGGCGATATAGCTTTGCGCATGTTCCGAATGGTAGACGGTAATCACGAGGGCTCCTTGCCTGAGGCTGGCGGGCGCAAATATATGCACTTTTTTTGCAAGCCACTATGCTGGAAAAAAAGGGAGCATGCAATGAGACTGGAACTCTTTAATCAGGTTGCCAACCTGATCGGGCTGAAAAAGCGCTCGCGCGAGGCAGTATGGCTGATCGAGATCGAAGGCATGACTTGCAGCGGGGCAGCTCGGCAGATGGATTTGTCCGTCTCCACCGTGTCGCGCGCCCACGCCCGTTACCGGCGCGCGGTGCAGGCCATCAATGTGATGGCACCGCACCTGCCGATGTAGGTCTTACCAGATGATTTTGGCGCGGCTCTCGCCCAGCGTATCGGCTAGCGCCAGCAGCAGTGCATCATCCAGTCTTACCCCCCATGCCGGCGGCAGCATCAATTCGCCCTTGGCCTGACCATTGTTGTAGTGCAGGCGTACCGGGCAGCCGGCTTCTTCGCTTTTGTAATCGACCAGCGTACTTCTGAGTTTGCCCACATCGGCGGTGTGATCCAGCTGGATGGCCAGCGAGCGCGCATAGCGGCTGCGCGCTTCGCCCAGCTGATAGACATGTTCGGCGATAATACGCAGACCGCCGGAGAACTTGTCTTCGCTGACCTTGCCCTCCACTACCAGCACGGTGTCTTCTTTTAAGCGGTCGCGATTGGCGTCAAAGCCTTCGGCAAACAGCGAGACTTCCAGCTTGGCACTGCCGTCATCCAGCTGCACGAAAGCCATCTTGCCGCGGTTGCCCACCTTGACGCGGATGCCGGTAACAAAGCCGGCCAGTAGTTGCGGCTCCTTGCGCGGCACCAGACGCGATAGCGGCGTTTTGATAAAGCCGCGCACTTCTTTTTCGTAAGACTTGAACGGGTGGCCGGACAGATAGTAGCCGATGGCCTGTTTTTCTTCGGCCAGTTGCACCGCCGGCGTCCAGGCGCGAGCTTCTATCATCGGCACGGCCGGCACCACATCGTCGCCGAACATATCGAATAGCCCGCCTTGCCCCGCGTTGGCGGCTTCCTGGCTGGCCGCTTCCAGTGCCAGAGCGACATTGGCGAACAGTCTGGCGCGGTTGCTATCCAGTGCGTCGAATGCGCCGGCGCGGATCAGTGCCTCAACTGTGCGTTTATTGACGATTCTCTTGTCGGTACGGCTGCAAAAATCGAACAGATCCTTGAACGGGCCGCTGGCCTCGCGTACCGCGATAATATGCTCGACCGCCGCCTCACCGGTGCCCTTGATCGCCCCCAGCGCATAGCGGATATGGCTGCGGTCGGTCGGCACAAAACGGTAAAAGCCCTGATTGACGTCGGGTGGCAGGAAGGTGAGGCCGTTGGCCAATGCATCATCGTAAAAAATCTTGAGCTGGTCGGTGTTGTCCAGTTCGCTCGACATGGTCGCCGCCATAAAGGCCGCGCAGTGGTGCGCCTTGAGCCATGCCGTCTGGTAGGACACCACGGCGTAGGCGGCGGTATGCGATTTGTTAAAGCCGTATTCGGCAAACATCGCCATCAGGTCAAACAAATGGGTGGCCAGCTCTTTGGTGTAGCCCTTTTTCTCTGCGCCTTCGGTGAAGATGCCGCGATGCTTGTCCATCTCCTCGGCTTTTTTCTTGCCCATGGCCCGGCGCAGCATGTCGGCGCCGCCCAGCGTATAGCCGCCGATAATCTGCGAAATCTGCATCACCTGTTCCTGATACACGATCACGCCATAGGTCGGGTCAAGGCAGGCGGTCAGGTCGGGGTGGAAGTAGTCCACCGCCTGCTTGCCGGCTTTACGCAGGATAAAGTCGTCCACCATGCCCGAGCCCAGCGGGCCCGGACGATACAGTGCCAATACCGCGATAATGTCTTCGAAACGGTCGGGCTTGAGCTTCTCCAGCAGGCGCTTCATGCCGTCCGATTCCAGCTGGAACACGGCGGTGGTATTTGCCGTCTGCAAGATGCGGTAGGCCGCCGGATCGGTGAACTCCAGCAGATTCAGGTCGGTGTCGAAGGACGGATCCAGCTGCTTGATATAGCGTGCGGCCAGATCGATGATGGTCAGGTTTCTGAGGCCCAGAAAGTCGAACTTCACCAGGCCGATTTTCTCGACATCGTCCTTGTCCAGCATGGAGACCGAAACGGCGTCTTCACCGGAGGCCTGATACAGCGGGCAGAAATCGGTCAGCTTGCCCGGTGCGATCAGCACGCCGCCTGCGTGCATGCCGATGCCGCGGGTCAGACCCTCCAGCTTCTTGGCCAGCACCCACAACTGGGCGACTTCTTCCTCGTTTTCCAGCCGCTCTTTCAGGACCGGCTCCATCGCGACGGCGTCGTCCAGCGAGTACTGCTTGCCGGGTGCGGCCGGAATCAGCTTGGACAGCTGGTCACAGAACATATACGGCAGGTCGAGCACGCGCCCCACATCGCGGATCACCGCCTTGGCTGCCATGGTGCCGAAGGTGGCAATCTGCGACACCGCCTCCTGACCATAGGTCTGGCGCACATATTCGATGACGCGGTAGCGGTTGTCCTGACAGAAGTCGACGTCGAAGTCGGGCATGGAAACCCGCTCCGGGTTAAGGAAACGCTCGAACAGCAGCGCATATTCCAGCGGATCGATATCGGTAATTTTGAGGCTGTAGGCCACCAGCGAGCCCGCACCCGAGCCGCGTCCCGGCCCTACCGGACAACCGTTATGCTTGGCCCAGTTGATAAAGTCGGCCACGATCAAAAAATAGCCGGGAAAGCCCATCTGGATGATGGTGTCGGTTTCGAACTTGAGGCGGTCAACATAGCGCGTACGCTGCTTTTCGCGCTCTTCGGCATCCGGATACAGCTCGATCAGGCGCTCTTCCAGCCCTTTTTGCGCCTCCTGCACCATAAAATCGTCCAGACTCATGCCGTCCGGCGTCGGGAAGTCCGGCAGGTAGTTGGTGCCCAGCTCGACGGTGAAATTGCAGCGCTTGGCGATTTCGACCGAGTTTTGCAGCGCCTCGGGGACATCGGCGAAGCGTTCCAGCATTTGCGCGCTGGAGAGGAAGTACTGGCAGTCGGCAAATTTCTTTTGCCGGCGCTTGTCGGACAGGGTAAAGCCTTCGGCGATACACACCCGTGCCTCGTGCGCCATATAGTCGTCCGCATCCATAAACTGGATGGGGTGGGTCGCCACCACCGGCAGGCCTGCTTCGCCGGCCAGACGCAAGCTGGCCTGCACGATGGCCTCGACCTGCGGGTTATCCACGCGCTGAATTTCCAGATAGAAGCTGTCGGGAAACAGGCGCGCCCAGCTTTGCGCGCGTGCCAGCGCTTCTTCCGGGTTGCCATTGCTGAGCGAAACGCCGATATCGCCCAGCTGCGCGCCGGACAGGCAAATCAGCTGGCTATTGTCGCCATGCTCCAGCCACTCGCGCTTGATTTCGGCGCGCCCGCGCACCTGATTGCCGGTAAAGGCTGCGGCCAATAGCTCGCACAGGCGGCCGTAACCGGCGCGGTTCTTGGCGATCAGCATCAGGCGGCTGGGTTTGTCCCGGTCCGCCTCATTTTCCAGCCAGATATCGCAGGCGATAATCGGCTTGATGCCGGCATCGCGGCAGCCCTTGTAAAACTTGACAAGCCCGAACAGGTTCATCAGGTCGGACATGGCCAGTGCCGGCATCTGATCGGCGCGTGCGCGCTTGATCGCGTCGCCAAGACGCACGATGCCGTCACTGACGGAAAATTCGGAATGCACACGAAGGTGGACGAAGCGTGGTGTAGTCATCCGCGCATTGTAGAGCTGTGGGCGCAGCGGGGCTAGTTCCGGCTGGAGAAGGTGGGCATGAGGGCGGGCAGCGTCTGAGTCTCGTTGCGACTCACCGGCAAACAGGCGATCGGATGCCTATCCTGAGAGCATCACCCGTCGGTGATCTCACAGCTAAGGAGGATTAAGATGAAACAGGGAATCAAAACGGCGGCTGCCGTGATTTTGACGACGCTTTTACTCGCCGCCTGCAATACCATGGCCGGCATGGGGCAGGATGTAAAGGCGGCAGGTCAGGGGGTGACTAAAGCGGCGGATGATGTAAAAGAAAAAATGTGAGTCTGACCGGCTGAGCCATGCCGGCTTTGCACTTGAGCGCAGGCGCTTTTTCATCAACAGGGCATCGTCAGGATGCCCTGTTTGCATGATGGGTGGCCGCGCCTGAAATCGTACTGCATGGCGGGCATTGGCGCATGGCTTGCCCGCCTGTATCGTGTGTAGCTGGATCAGGTTTTAGGGGAGGCGCCATGTTGAATTTGAATTCGCACCGCTGGCGCTTGGCGCTACTGGGTCTGTTATGCGCTTTGCCAGCAGCTGCAGATGAACTTGGCCGGCAGGCAAAGGTCTGGATGCGTGCTGACCATGTGGTGTTGCTGGGCGAGGTGCATGACAACCCGGATGGCCATGCGCAAAGGCTGGCCTTGCTTAAGACGGCATTGCACGCGGGCTGGCGGCCGGCGCTGGTGATGGAAATGTTCGATCGCGAACGGCAGGCAGAACTGGATGCGGCGCGCCAGCACTGCCGGCTCGATGGCGCATGTATTGCGCAGCGGGCCGGCGCAGAAGGCTGGAACTGGGCCTTGTACCAGCCCGTGCTGGCCTTGGCGCAGCAGTACCAGTTGCCACTGATCGCCGGCAATCTGTCGCGTGATGAAGCACGCCAGGTCATGAAAAACGGCTACGCGGCGGTGCTGGATGAGGCCACCCGCCAGCGCTATCGGCTGGATCAGCCTTTGCCGGCGGCGCTGGAAGAAGGTCAGCGCCAAGCGCTGGATCAGGGCCACTGCGGCATGCTGCCGGCCAAGGCCATGCCGGCCATGGTGCGCGCGCAGGTGGCGCGCGATGTTGTACTGGCGGATACCTTGCTGCAACACCGAAGTCAGGGCGCGGTGCTGATTGCCGGTAATGGCCATGTCGGGCGGGCAGTGGGCGTGCCGCGCTGGTTGCCTGAAGCTGTGCCCTTGTGGGTGGTCGGCTTTATCGAGCAGGGGCAGTCCGCTTCGGGGTATGATCTGGCCGTCGCGGTGGCGGCTACGCCGAGAGAAGACCCGTGCCTGGGTTTGGCTGCCGTGCAAAAGCCTTGAGCGCTGCTTGCCGTGCTTATCACCTTGTTTTTTGTTGAGAGCGGAGTGTGTTCGTGAAAAAACAGTTGCGCCGTCTGTTGCCTGATGCGCAAAGCCTGCGCCAGCGCAAAGGTTTGGGCTGGCTTGCGCCCTGGCTTGGGCGGGAGCAGTTATGGTATCTGAGCCGTCACAGCGTGGCGCTGGGTATGGCGCTGGGCGTGTTTTTCGGTCTGCTGACCCCGTTTGCCCAGATATTTCTGGCGGTGATGGCGGCCATTGCCCTGCGCGCCAATGTGGCGGCGGCGGCTTTGTCTACGCTGGTGACCAATCCGCTCACCTTCGCACCCATTTATTATCTGGCTTATCGCTTAGGCAATTTTTTGCTGGGTAACGAGGGTGGGGCCGGGGTGCCGTTTAGTGGTGACGCCAGTTGGTGGTCGGATTTGAGCGGTGTGGGTAAGCCTTTGCTCTTGGGGCTGGTGTTGATTGCCTTGGTGTTGGCGCCTCTGGTCTATCTGGCGGTGAGTACATTGTGGCGCTTGAGTTCGGCCTGGGCCTGGCAGCGGCGCAAAGCGCGGCGGCAGGCGCTTTGAACACGGCCTTGCGCACGGGGTTTTTTCCTTTGGCGGCTACCGCGAAAGCGCTGCCTCTCTTACAATGCGCACCTTGTTGATTTGTAATGGCTTCTGCGCCGTAGTGTGCGCCCAGCCCAGGACCCCGATTCCCCATGTTGCGATTGTCTGAAATCAAGCTCCCCCTTGACCATCCCGAACACGCTTTGCGTGACGCCATTATTGCCCGCTTGGGCGTGCCCGCGGGCGATGTGCAGGATTTTATCGTTTACAAGCGCAGCTTCGATGCGCGCCGCTCGGTGATGGCATTAACCTACACCGTTGATATCACGGTGGCCGGCGAAGAGCGCTTGCTGAAAAAATTTGCCAAAGACGCGCATATAGGCATGACGCCGGATATGCGCTACCAGTTTGTCGGTCAGGCAGCGGAGGATTTGGCCGAGCGCCCGCTGGTGGTCGGCTTTGGTCCGTGCGGCATTTTTGCCGCGCTGGTGCTGGCGCAGATGGGCTTCAAGCCGGTGGTGCTTGAACGCGGCAAAAAGGTGCGCGAGCGCACCAAGGACACCTGGGGCCTGTGGCGCAATAACAAGCTCAACCCCGAATCGAATGTGCAGTTCGGCGAAGGCGGCGCCGGTACGTTTTCGGATGGCAAACTCTATAGCCAGATCAAGGACCCGCGCCATCTGGGGCGCAAGGTGCTGGAGGAGTTTGTGCGTTTCGGTGCGCCGGACGAGATCATCTATGTCAACCGCCCGCATATCGGCACGTTCCGTCTGGTGAGCATGGTCGAGAAGATGCGCGCCGAGATCGAACGCCTGGGCGGCGAGATCCGTTTTCAGGCTAAGGTCAGCGACTTGCTGCTGGACGAGATGGCGGATGGCAATAAGCAGGTGCGCGGCCTGCGTCTGGAAAACGGCGACGAGATTGCTTCGCGCCATATCGTACTGGCACTGGGCCATAGTGCGCGCGATACCTTCGAGATGCTGCATGAACGCGGCGTCTATCTGGAGCAAAAGCCGTTTGCCGTCGGTTTCCGCATCGAGCACCCGCAAAAGCTGATCGATGAAGTGCGCTGGGGCAAGTATGCCGGCCATGAAATGCTGGGTGCGGCCGACTACAAACTGGTGCATCAGGCCAGCAATGGCCGTGCGGTATACAGTTTTTGCATGTGCCCGGGCGGGCAGGTGGTGGCCGCAGCCAGCGAGCCGGGCCGCGTGGTGACCAATGGCATGAGCCAGTATTCGCGCGCCGAACGCAATGCCAATGCAGGCCTGGTGGTCAATATCGAGCCTAAGGATTTTCCGGGTAGCGATCCCTTGGCCGGTATGCGTCTGCAGCGTGACCTGGAGTCGCGCGCCTATGTGCTGGGCGGCAGCAACTACAATGCGCCGGCGCAGCTGGTGGGAGACTTTATCGCCGGCCGGGCATCGACCGCGCTGGGTTCGGTCACGCCGTCCTATCAGCCGGGGGTCACGCCGACCGATCTTGCCAGCGCCTTGCCCGACTATGCGATTGCCGCCATGCGCGAGGCGATTCCGGCCTTTGCCAAGAAGATCCGCGGTTACGATATGAATGATGCGGTGCTGACCGGGGTCGAGACGCGCACTTCCAGCCCCTTGCGCATCAAGCGTAATGACGTGTTGCAAAGCCTGAACGTTAAGGGTCTGTATCCGGCGGGCGAGGGTGCAGGCTACGCGGGCGGCATCCTGTCGGCGGGTGTGGATGGCATCAAGGTGGCCGAAGCGCTGGCTTGTGACATGCTTGGTATTGGGCCTGCGGTGGCTTAAAGCGGTTTTTCTGGCGCCCTTGGCAGGGTTTGCTCGCATCCCGGGAATGTCTGTCGTTATTACTGCCCTGGTGGTTAGGCGGATTGATTCCGCAATCAGGGCACTTTTTTGTGAGACCCGTTGTGGGTCGCCCGGAGGGTATTTTGAAAACAGAGTGTATTAGTCTTGAGGTTGGAGAGAGTCATCCTGCCTACCAGTGGGCCAAAAGGCAATCTGACTCAGTTGGTGCATTTGGGCATATTGGGACGCACATAGACTGCTATGAACGCAGCCCGGATGCCAGCCGTTACGAGGTTGATGCGGTCGTAATCGACTGTACGCAGGGTATGCCTGAGGCGGGGGCTCTGGCCGGGCTTGATTTGCAGGGGCGGGCATTGGTGCTGTATACGGCCAATGTCGAGCGCAACGGTTATGGTGCCCCGGCCTACGGCAAGATGCTGACTTGTCTGGAAGAGCGTGTGCTAGAGCAGTTGTTGGAGATGGGGCCCGCATTTATCCTTGTCGATAGCTATGGCATTGGCCTGCATGGTGAGCAACATATCGCATTCGATAAGAAATGCGAAGCCAGTGGTTGTTTCGTGATTGAAAACGTGTTTCTGAATCGCGAGATTTGTGCCGGGCTGATTAGTCTGTCGATCAGTATTGATATGGCTTCCCTGTCAACAGGGAAGCGCTGCGAAGTCATTGCCTTGTATCGCTAGTTCCTTATCGTTACGCGGCACCAGTTTCTGGGTGCACGTGAGTACGGCTATCACGTGCTGCGTAAACTGCGCACTATCCCTTTGATCAGCACTACGCGGTGTTGTACGGCTTTAGCATCGCCTGAATTCGGCCGTTCGTCGCGGAGTGCTCCTCTGTCGCTGCGGGGTACTGCCCAATCAGAGAAGCGGAGTGGGCGATAGCAACACGCCGTCTTCATCGGCATACAGCCATTCGCCGGGCGTGAAGCTGACATCGCCGAAGCACAGCGTCAGGCTTTGCTGACCTTCGCCGCGCTTGACCGATTTTTTGGGATTCGTTGCCAGTGCGCGCACGCCGATGTCGAGCTGATGGATGGCGACCGAGTCGCGGATGCAGCCCCAGATCACCACCCCTTCCCATTGGTTCTTCACGGCCAGTTCGGCTATCTGGTCACCCAAGAGTGCGCAGCGCAGCGAACCGCCGCCGTCTATGACCAGCACCTTGCCTGCGCCTGGTGTGCCCAGTACTTCGCGCACCAGCGTGTTGTCCTCGAACAGCTTGAGGGTGACGATTTGCCCGAAAAAGCGTGGGCGGCCGCCATAGCTTTGCAATAGGGGCAGCATCACCTGTACCTGGCCTTCGTTGGCGTCGTACAGATCCGTAGTCAGAAAGTTCATGGCTTAAGTGTCCTGTGTCGGGAAGAGGGTGTGATGTGTTAGATAGGTTAATCCTACATGTCATAGCCATTGGGTGGCCATTTTTTATAAATGGGCATCTGATCGTAAGCAGTCGTTTTTTTCGCCTATTCCAGCTAGGGCGCGGCATGGCTGGCCTGGGCGGAGGGTGTCTGGTTTTATCCACAGTTTTTCCACCGGGTTTTCCCTTGCCCCCGTTGGTGCTTTGCGCGAGACTCGCGCCCTTGCCGAATTTTGACGGCCGGAATGAATCGTTGCTGATGGCTGTTTTGAGCGGTTTGTCAACGTTTAAATCATCAACAGCTTGTGTCATACTGCGCGCCGAGTGCGTATATATTGATATTGCGGGTGAATGGGAGGGGTAGCGGTGAAACAGGAAAATGTGGCCTTGATGGCTGAGCAGGACATCTCGCGTGAAGTGTTGTTGGAGAAGTACGCCAAGAGCGGCGAGACCTCGGTAAGCCAGGTACGCCAGCGTGTAGCGCGCGCACTGGCGCAGCTGGAAAAAGAGCCTGCCCGTTTCGAGCCGCTGTTTTTCGAAGCACTGGATAACGGTTTTATCCCGGGCGGGCGCATCAACTCCGCCGCCGGTACCGATCTCAAAGCCACGCTGATCAACTGTTTTGTGCAGCCGGTAGGCGACTCGGTGTCCGAGCCGCAACTGGGCAAGGTCGGCATTTACGAGGCGCTGTTGCAGGCGGCCGAGACCATGCGCCGTGGCGGTGGTGTCGGCTACAACTTCTCGCGCATCCGCCCTAAAGGCGCGCGCGTTAAGGGTACCAATAGCCGCGCTTCCGGCCCGGTATCGTATATGCGTGTGTTTGACCGCAGCTGCGAGACGGTCGAGTCGGCCGGTGCCCGTCGTGGCGCCCAGATGGGGGTGCTCGATGTCAGCCATCCGGATATCGAAGACTTTATCCATGCCAAAGACCAGGGCGACCTGAAGAATTTCAATATTTCGGTGGGTGTGTCCGATGCCTTTATGCAGGCCGTCGATGCCGACGGCGA
Source organism: Craterilacuibacter sp. RT1T (assembly GCF_023502145.1). Classification (GTDB taxonomy): domain Bacteria; phylum Pseudomonadota; class Gammaproteobacteria; order Burkholderiales; family Chromobacteriaceae; genus Craterilacuibacter. Next base: position 636,654 of record NZ_JAMFLI010000001.1, read on the forward strand.
GTGGGCGCTGACCCATGCGGTCGAGCCGGCTTCCGATGCATTCCCCGGCAACTATCAGCGCGAAGACGGCCTGTGGGTGTACCGCACCGTGCGTGCGCGCGATCTTTGGAACCAGATCATGGTTTCCACCTATGATCACGCCGAGCCGGGCGTGCTGTTTATGTCCAAGATCAATCAGGACAACAACCTCAGCTACTGCGAAGTGATCGAGTCGACCAATCCGTGCGGCGAACAGCCTTTGCCGGATTATGGTTGCTGCGATCTGGGCTCGGTCAATCTGTGCAAATACGTGCGCCAGCCTTTTGGCGACAAGCCGACGTTTGACTTCAAAGCGTTCGAGAAAGTGGTGCGCATGGCGGTGCGCATGCTGGACAATGTGCTCGATTTGACCGTATGGCCGCTCAAGGAACAGGAAAACGAAGCGCAATCCAAGCGCCGCGTGGGTCTGGGCTTTACCGGTTTGGGTGACGCGCTGATTATGCTCAAGGTGCGTTACGACAGCGCCGAAGGCCGCCGTTTTGCCGCCAAGATTTCCGAAGCGATGCGCGATGCCGCTTACGACGCTTCGGTTGATCTGGCGATCGAGAAGGGTGCCTTCCCGCTGTTTGATGCCGACAAGTATCTGGCCGCGCCGCATTGCGCCAGCCGCCTGCCGGATGCCATCAAGGCGCGCATCAAGAAGCACGGTATCCGCAACTCGCACCTGCTGTCGATTGCGCCGACCGGCACCATTTCGCTGGCGTTTGCCGACAATGCCTCCAATGGTATCGAGCCGCCATTCTCGTGGTTCTATACCCGCAAGAAGCGCATGGCCGACGGCACGACGCAGGATTATGTGGTGGAAGACCACGCTTACCGCGTTTACCGCATGCTAGGTGGCGACACCGACCAGTTGCCGGACTATTTCGTCTCGGCCATGAGCATGGGTGCGCTGGACCATATGCAGATGGTGGCGGCTGTTGCGCCATTTATCGATACCGCGATTTCCAAGACCGTCAATGTGCCGGTCGACTACCCGTTTGCCGACTTCGAGAGCCTTTACCTCGAAGCCTGGAAGGCCGGCCTGAAGGGTATTACCACCTATCGCCCGAACAGCGTGATCGGTTCGGTACTATCGGTCGAGCCAACCAAGGAAACGCCGCAAGACCTGTCGGCGAGCCAGGACGGGGATCCGGATCGCCGCATCACGCTGAATACCGCGCCTAGCCCGGCGCTGGCTTCGCTGAAGTGGCCGCACCGCCCGAAAATGAAAGAGGGCAATCCGTCGTGGACCTATATGGTCGAAGGCGCATCCGGCAACTTTGCCGTGGTGGTCGGTCATGTGGAAAACGGCCGTAGCAGCCCGTTCGAGTGCTGGGTGAATGCGACCGAAGAGCAGCGTGGTCTGGGCGCGATTGCCAAAACCCTGTCCATGGATATGCGTTGCCGCGACCGTGCCTGGCTGGCGGCCAAGCTGGACGTATTGGCCCGCACCAGTGGCGACAAGCGCTATGCTTTCGAGTTGGGCGAAAAAATGATTTACGCCACCTCGGCGTCGGCGGCCTTGGGTCAGGTGGTGCAGCATCGCGTAATGCAACTGGGCGCACTGGAAGCCGAAGCCGGGGACTCGACACCGGTCATGGATGCGCTGTTTGCCCGCAAAGAGCCGAAATCCGGCACCGACGGCACCATGAGCTGGTCGGTCGATATCGTCAACCCGCAAACCGGCGACGACTTTGTGCTGTTCGTGAAGGAGCTGGTCTTGCCTAATGGCCAGCGCCGTCCTTACTCGATGTGGCTGGCAGGCAATTATCCGAGCGAATTCGATGGCCTGTGCAAGATGCTCAGCCTCGATATGCGCGTGATCGATCCGGCCTGGATCGGCATGAAGCTGCGCAAACTGATGTCGTACGCCGAAGCGCAGGGAGACTTCTTTGCCCGCATTCCGGGGCTGGACAAGTCGCAAAGCTGGCCGTCGACCATCGCCTATGTGGCGCGTCTGCTGATCCACCGCTTTGCCATGCTGGGCATTCTGACCGAAGAAGGCGTGCCGGTCGAAGAAATGGGTGTGATGGTGCCCGAGCAGAGCGATCTGTTTGTGGCTGAAGCCGGCAGTACAATGAAACAGCTGGCCGGCAAGGCTTGCCCTGAGTGCGGCAACCACGCGCTGATCAAGAAAGACGGTTGCGAATTCTGCACTGCCTGCGGTCATGTGGGTGCTTGTGGTTAAACCTGCCCCCTTGCTGCGAGAACCCCGCCTTGTGCGGGGTTTTTTGCGTTTAGTGCCGACGGCGCTGCAGTTTTTTCAGTACAGCCTGCCAAGCAGGGGTGCTCAGCGCCATATTGTCGGCTTGCGCGCGATGGGCGGCATCGGGCGCGGAGCTCTGGATGGCGATGATGCTTGCCTGTTCGCCATGCATAAGCAGCAGCGGCGAGCCGCTGTCACCGGGCAGGGTGTCGCATTGATGACTTAAGCGGCCATCGGATAGCTGGGCGCTGACGCGGCAGTTCAGGTGTGCACTTAAGTGGCTGTCGTCGTCTATCGGATAGCCCGCCTGCGAAACGCGCCAATGCTTGCCTTGCAAGGCCGCACGCAGTGCCTGGCTGGATCCTTGAAATACCGGCAGCGGTTTGAAGTGTGGGGCTAAGGGCTGTGCCAGCCTGACAAAGGCGTAATCCAGGGCAGCCACTTCGGGGGCGATGATCATGCCGTCTGCGCGGATCTTGATGCCGTCAAACAGGCGCTGCGCAACATAAACGCGGGCGGGGCGCACGCGAATGGCGGCCTGCTCGCCATCCAGAGCCAGGCTGAACAAGGTGGCCGCATCTAATTTGCCCGCTTCATTCAAAAAACAATGGCCGGCGGTGAGTACCAGATCGGCTGCGATCAGGCTAGCGGTGCAGATCTGGCCGGAGGCGGTTTCTATCTGGCCGATGGCGCGCCAAGGCTGGGCATGCGGGCGGATTTTGACCCGGTCATCCTTGCCGAAAAACAGGGCGTGCTGCTGCTTGGCGCTATCCGCGTAGGCCGTATTCAGGGCAAGCGCAGCCAGTAAAACCAACAAGCGTTTCATCAAAGCTTCTACCAAAATATTTGCTGGCGTTAAAACGCTCAAACAGCGGTCAGCTTAAGGCACGTTGCCCATGTCTTTTGCTTTGCGTGAGCCTGACGAGGAGGGGTGGTTGGTACATGAAAAGCCGGCATCGCATCTCAAAAATATCAGTATGTCTTGGGTGTGGCCAAAAGAAACAGGGTGCCGTAGCACCCTGTTTATTACATCCCCACACTCAGATATTACTTGGCAGCGGAAGCGGCTGCTTTGTCAGCGGGCTTGGCGGCTTTTTTCTTGGCGGTCTGAGCCTTTTGTTCTACGGCCTTGTCCGCTGCAGGGGCGGCGGCTTTTTTAACGACTTTCTTTTTGGCAGCCTGAGCTTTTTGCTCAACCACTGGCTTGGCGGCTGGCTTGGCCGCTTTTTTCAGGGCAACCGGCTTGGCGCTGGCGGCAGGTGCTGCAGCTTTGGCGGCAACAACCGGTGCGGCTGCGGCTTTGGTTTCGCTGGCGAAACCGGCGGTGGAGGCCAGACCGAAAGCGGCAGCAATAGCGAGTACGGACAGTTTTTTCATGTGTATCTCTCCTGAGACGGGTGGCAGTGAGCAGTTGCGACCGCAGAATTGCGGCGTTTCCATGTGCTGCATGTTACGGAGAGAGGGATATGTCGTCTGTGTGTGATTGGTGACGCTTTGTAACCATTTGTAATTTGCCGTTGCGTGGCCAACTCAGGTTAAAGCGCGCCCCGCCCAGTACGCTGCTGTCGATATGTATCTGCCCGCCGTGGGCTTTGGCAATGCCGGCCGTGATGGCCAGGCCCAGCCCGTGTCCGCCGGTGTGGCGGCTGCGGCTGGCATCCAGCCTGACAAAGGGCTCGAATACGCGTTCGCGGTCGGCTTTGGCGATGCCCGGACCATCATCTTCGACCATGAGAGTCCAACTATCTGCGCGCTCCTGTAGCTGCACGCGGATCTGGCCATGCGCATGGCGGCTGGCATTGACCAGCAAATTGTCCAGCGCGCGTCCCAATAGGTGGGGGTCGGCTTCTATCTGTATCGGGGTGTGGGCATCCGCCGCCAGTTGCCAGGCAAGATCCGGTGCCAGGGCTTGAATATCGTTCATGTGCATGCGCAGCCAAGGCACGGTATCCAGTGCCTGGTTTTGTATCTGGTGCTGGGGCTGATCCAGACGGGCATGCAGCAGCAATTCGTCTATCAGCGCATCAATCTGGTCAAGATCCTGCTCCATGGCGCGATACACCTTGCTCTGGCTGTCTCCGTCCAAGAGGGCAAGACGGTAGCGCAATCGGGCAAGCGGGGTGCGCAGTTCATGGGCTACGGCATCGGTCAGCATTTTCTTGCTGGCCAGCAGGGTATTGATATGGTCGACCATGCGGTTGAATGCCTGGCCCAAACGCCAGACACCGGAGCGCGGACGCAGCGAGACATGGGCATCCTGTCTGTCGTGTGCCATGCGCCGCGCCGCGTTTTCCAGTGCATTCAGGTCGCGCCAGTGCGGGTACATCCATAAAAACACCGGCACCGCCAGCGACAGCGCAATAAAGGCGATCAGCGCATAGTCCAGCCATTTGAGCTGATGTAAAAACAACAAATAACGTAAAGGTCCGGCAACCAGCACATAGCCCGGATCCGGCAGGCTTTGTAAAAATAGCGAGTCGTCTTCCAGCATGACGATATTGCCGGCGGCCAGCTCATCCAGTTCGGTCTGGCCTAGTGAATAGTTGCCGATGCGCTCAATTTTGACCGGAAATGATAGCGGGTGATCGGTGGCGGCCAGTGTCGCCTGCCATCGCTCCGGCGCAACCCCTTTTAGTTCGGTCTTGATCAGCGACAAGGAAGTAGAGAGCAGGTCAGTCAGGTAGCGGTCTCCGACCTTATCGACCGCCTGCTCGTAAATGGAGCCGACCAGTACCACCGCAGTGAGAAAGCAGCCTATCAGCAGCAAGTAGAACTGGATAAAGAGCTTGCGCATGGTTTACCAGCTCGAAGGAACGAATAAATAGCCCTTGTTGCGCACCGTCTTGATGCGAAACGGCTCGTCCGGGTTGTCGCCCAGTTTTTTGCGCAGGCGCGAGATGGCCACATCGATGCTGCGATCCAGGCCATCGTAGCCTACGCCGCGCGTTGCCTGCAGCAGGGTTTCCCGGCTAAGCGGACTGCCGGCATGCTGGGCCAGTTGCAATAGCAGATCAAACTCCGAAGTAGAGAGGACGATGCCGTGCCCGTCCAGCCTGACATCGCGGCTAAGCGGGTCTATCAGTAGCTGGCCGAAGCCCAGCCGGCCATGGCCGGGATTGGCGGATGGGGGCGGGGGGCTTGCCGTGCTGCCGCGTGCATGGCGCAGATGATTGCGCAGGCGGGCCAGCAAGACGGAGGGCGGGGTGGTTTTGAGAATGTAATCGTTGGCACCCAGTTCCAGCCCCATAATCTGGTTGATATCGCTATCCAGCGAAGTCAGCAGCACAATGGGGCCATCAAAGACCGGGCGCAGTTCGCGGCAGATGGTTAAGCCGTCTTTGCCGGGCAGCATAATGTCCAGCAGCACCAGATCCGGCTGGGCGGCGGCAATGGCCGCCAGTGCCGTGTCGCCGCGTGCTTCTATCTGTACATTCAAGTCGTGGCGGGCAAGGAAGCTGGCGATCAGTTCGGCCAGTTCGGCATCGTCTTCGACAAACAGGATGGAGTGGGGCATGGCCTGGCACCGCAATAGTGAATGACGCCATCTTAATGCTTGCAAGGCCTGTAACCAAGAGGGGCTTGCCGGACGCAAAAAAGCCGAAGCATCTGCTTCGGCTTTTTTAATTCTGGTGGAGGTAAGCGGGATCGAACCGCTGACCTCTTGCATGCCATGCAAGCGCTCTACCAACTGAGCTATACCCCCGTATCCGCTGCGCTGTGTTGCAGTGACAGGGCGCACTATAAAGTCCACCGGCTCGTTCGTCAAGCCCTGTTGCGGCTTAACACTCGACAATATTGACCGGCAGCTCGATAAAGTGGATGGCGAGGCCGCCACGCGCGGTTTCCTTGTACTTGCTGTTCATGTCGGCACCGGTGTCGCGCATGGTGCGGATCACCCGATCCAGCGAGATAAAGTGTTTGCCGTCCCCCCTGAGCGCCATGCGTGCGGCGTTGATCGCCTTGACCGAGGCCATGGCATTGCGTTCTATGCACGGCACTTGTACCAGTCCGCCCACCGGGTCGCAGGTCAGCCCCAGATTGTGTTCCATGCCGATTTCAGCGGCGTTTTCCACCTGCTCCGGCGTACCGCCCAGGGCTTCGGCCAGCGCGCCGGCGGCCATCGAGCAGGCCGAGCCGACTTCGCCCTGGCAGCCGACTTCGGCACCCGAGATCGACGCATTCAGCTTGAACAGGATGCCGATGGCGCCGGCCGTCAGCAAAAAGCGCACGATACCGTCGTCGTTGGCGCCGGGCACGAAACGCGCATAGTAGTGCATGACGGCCGGGATAATGCCGGCGGCGCCGTTGGTGGGCGCGGTGACCACGCGCCCGCCGCCGGCATTTTCTTCATTGACGGCCAGCGCATACAGATTGACCCAGTCCAGTACGGTCAAAGGGTCACGCAGTGCGGCCTCGGGCGCGGCCAGCAACTGGCGGTGCAAGGCGGCGGCGCGGCGCTGTACCTTCATGCCGCCAGGCAAGATGCCTTCCCTTTCGCAGCCCTTGCTCACGCAGGCCTGCATTACCTGCCAGATCTTTAACAGCTCGGCGCGTATGGTCGCTTCGTCGCGCCAGGCCAGCTCGTTTTCCAGCATGATCTGGCTGATCGATTTATTGTGGGTTTTGCATAGCGCCAGCAATTCGGCACCGCTGCTAAACGGATGGGTCAGGCTGGCGGCCCCGGGCGGGGTGAAGCCGGCATCGATAGCGGCCTCGTCCACGACAAAACCGCCACCGACCGAGTAATAGGCGCGCTTGGACAGCAAGACACCCTGGTTGTCGAAGGCTTCGAATGTCATTCCGTTCGGGTGGTAGGGCAGGCTGGCTTTTTTGTGCAGGATCAGGTGTTCATCTTCGATAAAACGCACCGGGTGCTTGCCCATCAGATTGATCTGTTTGCCTTCACGGATGCGGGCCAACTTGGCCGGTACCGTGTCCGGATCGATCAGCTGCGGCTCTTCGCCGGACAGGCCCAGCAGAACGGCGATATCCGAGCCGTGGCCCTTGCCGGTGGCGCCTAGCGAGCCAAACATTTCGGCCTTGACCATGGCGGTGCGCGCCAGAAGTTTGTCGCGCTGCAAGCGTCCGACAAAGGTGCGCGCCGCGCGCATCGGTCCCACGGTGTGGGAGCTGGATGGGCCGATGCCGATTTTGAACAGATCAAACACGCTGATAGCCATAAATATCTCCGTTTATTGTTGTTTGCGCTTTTTTAGGTGCAAGTGCGCGCTCGCAAATGGTCGGACGCACTTTAAAGAGCCTGTATCCAATACGCAAGCATTGTCCGCGCTTTATTTGCACTGTCCGCTTACGCCGCCAGTACCCGCGCGACGGCCTGGCGTAGTGCCGGCACGACTTCGGCTTCGAACCAGGGGTTGCGGGCAAGCCAGGGCCGGTTACGCGGGCTGGGGTGGGGCAGGACAAACAGCCCCGGCGCATGCTCGCGCCATGCCTGTGCCGCCTCGGTCAGGCTTTGTTTCGCGCCCAAATGCCAGACTTGCGCATAGCGGCCGATGACCAGCGTTAACTGGATACTGCCCAGCTGTTCAAGCAACGCCAGGCGCCATAAGGGCGCGCACTCTGCCCGGGGCGGCGCATCGGCATGGCCTTGCTTGCCCGGATAACAAAACCCCATCGGCACGATGGCAATCGTGCCTGGCTGATAAAACAGCGTGCGCGGGATACCCATCCAGTCGCGCAGGCGTTCGCCCGAGGCGTCGTCAAATGCAATGCCGCTTTGATGGACTTTCAGCCCCGGTGCTTGTCCTGCAATCAGGATGCGTGCAGCGGATGCGGCCTGAACTACCGGGCGTGCGCCCAGCGGCAGAAATGGCTCACAGGCCCGGCAGGCGCGGATACGCAGTAGCAGTTCATCCAGTGAGTTGCGCATGTTTGTTATGCCTTTTGTTGTTTTGCCTTGTTTTGTATTTTTGAATGGCATTTTTTCCTATAAAGGAAGGACAACCCGCTTCCCTGATATGGATCATCCCGGTATGTGGCCAGCCCTGCAGCGTTTTTCCGCCAACCGCACGATCTGGCAATACATGCTTGCCTTCGCTTGCATGGCCTTGCTGATTCTGGCCGGCGCCAGTCTGACCGCCTTGCCGCGCCTTGCACATATGGCACGCCTGTCGGATGACTTTTATCAGCAGCTTTATCGCAGTACGCAATTGTCGGCCGAGGCGCGCTATGAGGTGCTTCTGGGGCGGCGACTGCTACGCGACATCATTATGGAACCGGATGCCGCCCTGCGCGCGAGCTTGCAGCAGGCGCTGATACGCAGCGATGCGCGCGTGCTGGCTAGCCTGCAGGCATTGGGTCGTTTAGGCCAAGAGGCGCACACCGTTCCGGCACTGGCAAAATCGGCGCAGGTGCAGTTCGAACAGTTTATGGCACAAAGAAGCACGGTGCTGGCGCTGGCAGAGCGCGGACGCAGCGATGAAGCCTGGGCTTTGACCTTGCTGACGTCTTCGCAAAGCCCCGAGCAGCAACTGGATGACACGCTAAGTGAGATCCGCCGTCTGGATGATGTGCGCGCCGGCGATACCTGGCGCGGCATGATGCAAAATTACCGGCAAGAAGTCCGTGCGACCTTGCTGTGGTTTGTGCTGGCGGCCGTTTTGTTGCTGGGCTGTGCATGGTGGGTGACGCGGGCGATACGCCGGCCGCTGGATGCCCTGACTCAGGCCATGGCAGCCATTGCCGACGCGCATCTGGATACGCCGATTCCGGCGCTGGGCTTGCAAAATGAAAGCGGGGTGCTGGCGCGGCATCTGGCCCGTTTGCGCGATGTGTACCGGGTGATGGAGTTGCAGCGCTGGGTCAAGGTGGAGACGGCGCATATTGCCAGCGCGATGCAGCAGTCGGCCAGCCTGAGCGAGCTGGCGCAGCGCATGCTGGCCCGTCTTGCACCCTTGCTGGGCTTGGGCGGCGCACTGTTGTATCTGCATCGGGAAAACAGGCAGGCCCTGACACTGGTGGGGACGTATGGGCGTGCGGCGGATGGCGAAGTAAAAAACAGGCTGGCTTATGGTGAAGGGCTGGTCGGCCAGTGTGCGCTGGATCGTGCGCCCCTGACTTTAAGCTTGCCCGCCGAAGGGCGCATCGTCTGGGCGGCCGGCGCCATGCATCCCGCTCAAGTACGGATATTGCCGGTGTGTCTGAACCAGCGCCTGCTGGCGGTGCTGGAATTGTCGCTGCTCGCGCCGCTCAATGTGCGCCAGCAAGTCTTGCTGGATGCCTTATTGCCCTTGCTGGCGCTCAATCTGGAGATTCTCGAGCGGGTGCAAAAATCGCGCTATCTGCTGGAGGCGACGCAGCAGCAGGCTAAGCGGCTGGAGCAGCAGACGGCGGCGCTGCAGGCACAGCAAGTACAGCTTGGCCAGACGGAAGCATGGTATCGCAGCCTGATCGAGGCCGCGCCTGACGGCATGCTGGTGCTGGACGATGAGCAAAAAATAACACTGGCCAACCCGCGGGCACATGCCTTGTTTGCCTGCACCGATGGCAGCCTGATTGGCACCAGCCTGGCCAGTTTGCTGGACGGCGAATATGGCGTGTTGTATGCGCGTTTGAGCAGTGAAGCCGGCGCCGCGGTGCTGGGGCGGGATTTGCCCGCCCTGCGTCTGGATGGCAGCCGTTTTAGCGCCGAGCTGGGCCTGAGTCGCCTGCCACGACTGAGTGGGCAGAAGGGGGTGGTGTGTGTGGCGGTGCGCGACGTCAGTGCCGAGCATCAGGCGCGCATCCGGCTGGATGACCAGCTGGCATTTCAAAGCGCCTTGCTCGATACCATTCCCTACCCCTTGTTCTACAAGGGCGAAGACAGCCGTTTTCTCGGCTTTAACCGCGCTTATGAACAGGCATTCGGCGTTTTGCGCGCCAGTCTGGTGGGCAAGCGCGTGCTGGAGCTGGATTTTCTGCCCGAGGCTGACCGGCTGCGCTATCAGCGTGAAGATGAGGAAATGATCAGCACGCTGGGCCAGTTGCAGACGGAAATGGCCATGCCCTATGCCGATGGCCAGCTACACGACACCCTGTACTGGGTATCGGGCTTTGCCCGCAGCGACGGCAAACCCGGCGGTCTGGTGGGGACGTTTGTCGATATCAGCGAACGCAAGCAAATGGAAGCCAGTTTGCGTCAGGCCAATGAACGTCTGGCTCTGGCGCAGGAGGCCGGGCGGGTCGGGGTGTTCGATCTGGATCTGGCCAGTGGCCACAATTACTGGACACCTGAGCTTGAGCGGATGTTCGGCCTGGCGCCGGGCACTTTTTCCGGCACGCTCGCCGCATGGCAGGCCTTGCTGCATCCTGCCGACCGCGATGAAGCCATGCGCCATTTTGTCAGCGCGCTGGAGGGGCATGAGAGCAATTTCGAAGATGACTGGCGCATCTTGCTGCCCTCGGGGGCGGCGCGCTGGCTGCATGTGAATGCGCGCATTATCCGCGACAGTGCCGGTCTGCCGCTACGCGCCATAGGTGTCAATGTCGATGTGAATGATCTGGTCAGCGCCCGCGAGGCGGCACGCGATTCGGCGCGGGCCAAGGCCGATTTTCTGGCCAATATGAGCCACGAAATCCGCACCCCTATGAACGCCATTATCGGCATGACCCATCTGGCGCTGGGAACCGAGCTTTCTGCACGCCAGCGCGATTATCTGGACAAGATCGCGCTCTCCAGCCGCCATTTGCTGGCCATTATCAACGACATTCTCGATTTTTCCCGTGTCGAGTCCGGCAAGCTGGTGCTGGAGTCGGTGCCGTTCACGCTGGCATCGGTGCTGGACAATGTACAGAATATGCTGGCCGAGCGTGCCCAAAGCAAGCAGCTGGCTCTGCGTCTGGAGGTGGCGCCCGAGGTGCCGGCCATGCTGCTGGGCGACCCTTTGCGTCTGGGGCAGATTCTGATCAATTACACCGGTAACGCGATCAAATTTACCGCCAGCGGCGAGGTGGTGATCCGCGTGCGCCTGGATGGCGAGCGAGGCGACAAGGTGGCGTTGCTGCTGTCGGTCAGCGATACCGGCATCGGCCTGAGTGAAACTGCGCGTGCGCGCCTGTTCCAGCCTTTCGAGCAGGCCGATGTCTCGACTACGCGCGAGTATGGCGGCACCGGCCTTGGCCTGGCCATCTCGCATCGTTTGGCCAGCTTGATGGATGGCGAAGTCGGTGTCGACAGCCGTGAAGGCGTAGGCAGTACCTTCTGGGCGCGGGTCTGGCTGGGGCGTGCGCCTGCGGATACGCAGCATGCGCTGCCGCAGGAGGTGGCCGATACGGCTAAGACGCTGGCCGGCGCGCGTATTTTGCTGGCCGAAGACAATGTGCTCAATCAGCAAGTGGCGGCCGAATTGCTGGCGCGCGTCGGTGCCGTGGTCGAGGTGGTGGGCGATGGTGCCCAGGCGCTTGCGCGCGTGCAGCAGGCACCATTCGATTTGCTGCTGATGGATATGCAGATGCCGGTGATGGACGGCATGGCCGCTACGCGTGCGATTCGCGCCTTGCCCGGTATGGCGCAGCTACCCATTCTGGCGATGACCGCCAGTGCCATGGCCAGCGACAAGGCGCAGTGTCTGGCCGCCGGCATGAATGACCATATCGCCAAGCCGATAGAGCCGGCCAGCTTATACGCGACGCTGAGTCATTGGCTTGCGCCGCGCCCGGCATCTCCGCCACTGGCTGGCTATGCGGGCTTTTCGCCGCAGGATGGTCTGCGGCGTTGCGGTGGCAATAGTGCGCTGTATCTGGATCTGTTGCACCGCTTGGCCCGTGAAGAAGTGGGTGCCGCCGCTGAAATCGCGCAGGCGTTGCAGAAGGGTGATGCCGCGCGTGCGCGTTTGCATGCGCATAGCCTGCGCGGTGTGGCCGGGAATCTGGGGGCGGACGCTTTGCAAGAGGCGGCCGCGCAACTGGAAAGTGCCATCGAAAAAGGGGCGGGGGCGGGCGCGCTGACGGTGTTTACCGAGGCCTTGGCCGCACTGTGTCAGCATGTATCCAGTACCTTGCCGGATGTCGCCAGTGCAAGCTTGGCCGAGCCGGCTGCGCCACTGGATGAAGCCGCGCTCGCGTCTTTGCTGGCATTGATCGAGGGCAGTGACGCATCTGCGCGCAGCGAATTTACTGCGCTGGCACCACAGTTGCGCCAGGCATTGGGTCGCGGTGTCGATCAGGTGGCGGCTGCACTGGCGAGTTTTGATTTTGACGAGGCGGGTCGCTGTTTGCGCCGTCTGGCCAGTGCTTACGGGGAAAAACATGCAAGCAAAGAGTGAGAACGATACGCGCGCACTGGTGCTGGTGGTCGACGATACGCCGGATAACCTGTTGCTGATGAGCGAACTGCTACAGCCACATTACCGCGTCAAGCTGGCGATTAGCGGCGAAAAAGCGCTGCAAATTGCGAACAGTACACCGCAACCGCAACTGGTGCTGCTCGATATCATGATGCCGCAGATAGACGGTTACGAAGTGTGCGAGCGGCTTAAGGCTAACCCGGCGACGCGCGATATTCCAGTGATTTTCCTGACCGCTTTGTCACGGCAGGAGGATGAAACGCGCGGCTTCGAACTGGGTGCGGTCGACTACATCACCAAGCCCATCAGCCCGCCTATTGTGCTGGCGCGGGTGGCCACCCATCTCTTGCTTAAGGCATCCGCCGATTTTTTGCGCGACCAGAATACTTTTCTCGAGCAAGAGGTGCAAAAGCGCACGGCCGAAGTGCAGGCCATACAGGACGTTGCCATTCATGCGATGGCGAGCTTGGCTGAAACGCGCGACAACGAGACTGGCGGCCATATCCGCCGTACCCAGTTTTACGTCAAGGCACTGGCCACGGAATTGGCACGCCATCCGCGCTATAGCGCACAACTAAACGAGGGCATGATAGATATTCTGTTCAAGTCGGCGCCGTTGCACGATATCGGCAAGGTCGGCATTCCCGACGCCATCTTGCTTAAGCCTGACCGCTTGACGCCGGCCGAGTTCGCCATTATGCAGCAGCACACGACGCTGGGGCGCGATGCCATTGTGCATGCCGAAGAACGCTTGGGCATGCGCGTGCCTTTCTTGCAGTGCGCCAAGGAAATCGCCTATTCGCATCAGGAAAAATGGGATGGCTCTGGTTATCCGCAAGGCCTCGCGGGCGAAGCGATTCCCTTGTCGGCACGACTGATGGCCTTGGCCGATGTCTACGATGCCCTGATCAGCCGGCGCGTTTACAAGACCGGGCTGCCGCATGCGGTGGCGCGCGGCATTATCGTCAATGGTGCCGGCCACCATTTCGACCCCGAAGTGGTCGAGGCTTTTACTGCCTGTGAAGATGCGTTCCAGTCGATTGCCGAGCGCTTCGCCGATCATGCGCCGCAGTAGCGGGCGGCGTAAAAAGGCGATATCCGCCACAAGCTGGTGTTGATTCGCTGCGATACAGGCTATCTGTGTGACAGCCACGCAAGACGGGGCATCGCCAATAAAAACGGCAGCCTGCAGGCTGCCGTTTTTAAGCATGGATTGGCTTTACTTGCCTTGCAGTGCCGCAGCCGCTTCTTTCACGGCAGAGGCTTGCTGTTTGAGCTCGTCAACCTGCCCTTTCAGCTCGGGGTTGAGGATGATGGCAGCATCCCCCAGGCGTTTGGCCACGCCAATGGCGGCGCTGGCTTGCTGCTTGAGTTGTCCCAAAGGTGCGCTGCTGTCTTTCAGTTGTTGCTTGGCGTCGCCGATGGCGGCACTGGCCTGGTTTTTCAACTGCTCCAGTGACTGCTTGTCATTGCCATCCAGTGCACCGATGGCGCTGGATGCGGCTTGTTGCAACTGGGTGGTCTGCTCGCCGCTGCAGGCTGACAGCAAGGGCAGGATCAGCAGGGCGGGTATCAGCAGGCGGCGCATGGCATTCTTTCTTTCAGTCTATGGTGAGTCAGAGAGTCTGGCAGGCGCGCCAAGTTCCCGCAAGGCAGCAATGTTCCTGCGCGCTATTTTCTGTTTAAAGCCGGCCAAGTGCCCGCTGGTTGGATAGAAACACATTATCCATTTCCAGTGGCTCGCCCTTTTGCATGGCGGCTATCCACGCATCGGTGCTGATGACGGCAGCAAAGGCGGTATGGGCAACGATGGTGAATACGCGGTGAATTTCTTCGGCGGTCGCCGCACCCAGTGCATTTTTATAGGGCAGGGAGCCGGCGGCATCGTGCAGGAATTCAACCTTCCAGCCTTCATGCATGGCCGCGCGTATGGTCGAGTCATCGCAATTGTGGGTCATATAACCGGCGACGCTCAGCGTATCGATCTCATGCTTGCGCAGCCACGCCGCCAGCCCGGTGTCCGGCGTCAGTGCGCTGGCCATTTCTTTTTCGATCAGGTGATCCCAGTGGCGGCTGGCAATGGAGGGGTGGATGTCGGCGCCTGCGCTGCCGCGTGCAAACACCGGATAATCGGCCGGGAAAAACTGCTGCACCATGACGATCGGCACACCGGCTGCGTGTGCCGCATCCATGGCGCGGCCGATATTGGCGAGCGAGTGCTGAACGTCGGGGTATTCGATCTTTAAGTTACCGGTAACGTATTCGTTTTGCGGATCAATCACGATCAGTGCGCGCTTGGGTGTCTGTTGCATCATGCGTCCTTTCTATCACTCGGGCGAGACCACTCGTGCCATGCTGTAAACGTCTACATAGTGGCCATGGCGGAAAGCATAGTTTTTGAACCGGCCTTCGATCTCAAAACCATGTTTAGCATACAGCGCTTGAGCATGCTCATTGTCGGTGTAGACAGTAAGCTCGATGCGCCGTACGCGCAGCCAGTTTTCTGCCAAATCTATCGCTGCGCGCAGCAAGGCTGAGCCTATGCCCTGGCCGCGGGCGCTGTCTTTGATGATGATGCCTATGCTGGCTGTGTGACTGCGCCGAGGCCTTGTTTCTTGCGTCAGGCTGATCAGGCCGAGGATCTCGCCTGCTCGCTCGGCGACCAGTTGGTGTTGATTGTCAGGGCAGGTGGTGATGCGTTGCTGCCATAGCGCCGGCGAAGGGAAAGGTAGCTGCAACATTGCTTCATAGCTTGATGCAGGCGTATGGAGAGCACTTAATTGGACCGCATCTTCGACTCGGGCGCGGCGCAGGAGGATGTCGTGCATGTGGTGCATTTTCTGTGCGAAATGCAGGGGCACTAAGCCGGTAAAAACTGCCGGCTTAGTGCCCCTGCCCGGCAGGCTCCGGGTCAGGGGTGATGAGGCTTACACGCGCTCGACGGCCAGTGCCACGCCCATGCCGCCGCCTATGCACAGCGTGGCCAGACCTTTTTTCGCATCGCTGCGCTGCATTTCATGCAGCAAGGTGACCAGTACGCGGGCGCCGGATGCGCCAATCGGGTGGCCCAGTGCGATGGCACCGCCATTGACGTTAACACGGGCCAGATCCCACTCCAGTTCGCGTGCCACGCCCAGCGCCTGTGCGGCGAAGGCCTCGTTGGCTTCGATCAGGTCCAGCTCTTCAATCGCCCAGCCAGCCTTGGCCAGCGCCTTGCGGGTGGCGGCAACCGGGCCCAGGCCCATCACTTCCGGTGCACAGCCGGTCAGCGCATAGCTGCGTACGGTTGCCAGCGGGGTCAGCCCCAGCTCTTTGGCCTTGGCGGCCGACATCATCATGACCGCAGCGGCGCCATCGTTCAGGCCCGAGGCATTGGCGGCGGTGACGGTGCCATCCTTTTTAAAGGCGGCGCGCGGCTTGGCGATGCTGTCGGCGGTGGAGCCGGCCTTGACGAATTCGTCACGGGCGAAAGCGACCGGGTCGCCTTTTTTCTGCGGAATCAGAACCGGTACGATTTCGGCGTCAAACTTGCCGGCAGCTTGTGCGGCTTCGGCACGGTTTTGCGAGGACAGTGCCAGCTGGTCCTGCTCTTCGCGGCTGATGCTATAGCGTTCGGCGATATTTTCGGCGGTGATGCCCATATGGTAGTGGTTGTAGGCGTCGGTCAGACCGTCGAACACCATAGTGTCCACCAGTTGGGTGTTGCCCATGCGGAAACCATCACGCGAACCCGGCAGGATGTGCGGGCTCTGGCTCATATTCTCCTGACCGCCGGCGATGACGATTTCGGCATCGCCATTGGCAATGGCCTGAGCTGCCAGATGGGTGGCGCGCAGACCGGAGCCGCAGACGACGTTCAAGGTGGTGGCCGGGGTGGTGACCGGCAGGCCGGCCTTGATCAGTGCCTGGCGTGCCGGGTTCTGGCCTGCGCCGGCTGTGAGCACCTGGCCCAGAATGACTTCGGACACCTGTTCGGCGGCCACGCCGGTTTCTTCCAGCAGCGCCTTGATCACGGTTGCACCAAGCTCCGGGGCGGATACCTTGGACAGCGAACCGGCAAAATTGCCGATGGCAGTACGTTTTGCAGCAACGATCACGACTTCTTGCATAGGATTCTCCATTATTTTCGTCGGGTGGGGCTTACGCCCTGCGCCCGGGTGAGGCGCAGGGTTTGATGCTTAGTGCTGCAACTGGGCATCCAGCGGCTTCAGGCTCTTGGCCTTTACATAGCTGCCCGGTGCGTCTTCCTGAGCCGGGTGAGCCTTGCTGCCCAGCGTCTTGGGTGTGGCAATGTCTTCACCGGATTTGGGTGTGAGCCAGGCATCCAGATCTTTCCACCAGCTGCCCGGCAGGCTTTGGGCCGAATCGAACCAGGCTTGTGCGTCTTGTGCCAGATTATCGTTCACCCAGTAGTTGCGCTTGTCTTTGGTGACCGGGTTGATGGCACCGGCGATATGGCCGGAGGCGCCCAGTACGAAGCGTTTTTCCGCCACGCCCCTGAGGTAGGGCAGGCCGGCATAGGCGGATTGCCACGGTACGATATGGTCTTCGCGCGCGGCAAAGATGTAGACCGGAATATCGATCTGGCCGACGTCGACTTTTTCGCCCAGGAGGGTGATGGAGCCCGGACGGGTCAGCGCGTTATTGAGGTAGAACTCGCGCAGGAAGAAGGTGTGCATAGGCAGCGGCAGATCGACCGAGTCGTTGTTCCAGTACAAAAGGTCGAACGGTGGCGGGGTCTTGCCCAGCATGTAGTTATTGACTACATAGTTCCAGATCAGATCGTTGGCGCGCAAGGAGGCAAAGGTACGGCCGATTTCCTTGCCGCTGATGATGCCGCCTTGTGCTGCGCGGGCTTCGCGCTTGGCGACCAGTTTTTCGTCGATCATGACTTTGACTTCGCCCGGCTCGGCGTGGTCGATCAGGCTGGTCATGAAAATGGCGTTGTCTATGGTCTTGATGCCCTTGGCTTTCATCACCGCCAGTGCCGTGGTCAGCAGTACGCCGCCGATACAGAAGCCCAGCGCATTGATGCTGTCCTGCTTGCTGATTTCACGTACCGTGTCGGTCGCGGCAAAGATGCCTTTTTCCAGATAGTCATCCCAGGTGAAGTGCTTCATCTCCACATTGGCCGAGCGCCAGGACACCAGGAAGACGCGGTAACCCTGGGCGACAAAGTGGCGCACCATGGAGTTTTCCGGCTGCAAATCCATCAGATAGTACTTGTTGACGCAAGGCGGCACGATCAGCAGCGGCTTTTCATGCACCTTGGCCGTGGTCGGTGTGTACTGGATCAGTTCGATCAAGTCGTTGCGAAACACGACCTTGCCCG
The DNA here is from genome assembly GCF_023502145.1 of Craterilacuibacter sp. RT1T. Lineage (GTDB taxonomy): Bacteria > Pseudomonadota > Gammaproteobacteria > Burkholderiales > Chromobacteriaceae > Craterilacuibacter. Next base: position 654,496 of record NZ_JAMFLI010000001.1, read on the forward strand.
GCGTGGTGGCAATATTGACGCCGATTTCGAACTTGCTCTCGTCCGACATCGAAATATGGCCTTTTTCGATATCGGACATCATGTTCTTCATGCCCTCGACCAGACTCTCGCCCTTGGTCTCGATGGCGCGCTTGATCACCTCGGGGTTGGTCAGCATGAAGTTGGTCGGTGCCATGGCATCGATATACTGGCGGGTCGCGAAAGCCAGCTTTTCTTTTTCATCTTCCGCCATCTGCGACTTGTCGACCAGTTCGGTCATCCATTTGGAGGTCAGCAAATAGCTTTGCTTGATAAAGCCGTAAAAGGGATGGTCGTTCCACTCTGGGGAGGCAAAGCGGCGGTCGCTGCTTTTGCCCGCTTCGGCGCTAGCGGCGCCTTGCCCCAGAAACTGCATCCACATATTCAGCTGTTGCTGGTACAGATTGGTCTGCATTTCGATGAACTGGTTGGCACCGGTCATCATTTGCTGCCAGTTCTGGGTCAGCTGGGACATGTCCATGCCTTGCGCCTGGGTGCCGGACACGGCATTGACAAACTGCTGCATCCACTTCTGGTTGGCTTCGGTCAGTCCGTTAAAAAACTGGTCCAGTGCAGCCGGGTTCTCTTGTGTCATTTGTTCTCCTGTTCTTGTTGCTTTACATGGCAAGGAACAGCCATTGCTGCTTACAGGGTAACAACTAGCTATGACAAAGTCACATCCGTACGCGTGCAAGGGGTATTGCTGACCCCGAGTGTTGGTTTTGTGCACTTGCACACTGTTATGGGCGGCATCGCCTGCGTCAAACCCGCTTCACTCTTCGCGGCGGCAGCGCCATAAAGTGGCGAGATAAGCGGTACGGACGCCGGCACAAGATGCACTGACGCTGGTGCTGACGGCAAATTGCGCCAGACGGGTCTCGCGCAGCAGCGGGGCGGCATAAGGAGCCTGATCTTCTTTACGCAAGGCGGCGACATAAGGCTCGTTGGCCTTGTCACGGCGGGCGACAACGACGGCGATTTCGCCATTGACCAAGCGGACAAAGCTGCCCGGCGGATAGATGCCCATCTCCTTGACCAGCAAGGCGGTGTATTGGGGATCCAGCAGAATTTCGCGGTCACGGAAAATTTGCGCCAGGGCCTGCTGCGACAAGAGCGCCTGACGGTAGCTGCGCGGTGTGAGTTTGGCTGCGGTCAGATCGGCCAGATGGATCAGGTGGGCCTGGGCTGGAATATCGGGGCGAACCAGGCCGAGCGGATAGCCACTGCCATCCCATTGCTCGTGATGGCTTTGCACCAGCGTATGCCAATGCTCATCGGTCACGCCGGCGGCGCGCAAAATGGCCGAACCCAATACCGGATGGATGGCGATTTGTTCACGCTGTTCCGGGCGTAAACGGGCTTCCTGGCTATGCAGGCTGTCCATCAACGGCGCGATGGCGATATTCATGGTCAGCGCGGCGCATAGCAAGGTATTGGCTTCCGCCTCTGGCAGCGCCAGACGACGCGAGAGCAGGGCCAGCAAAATGGCGACATGCACACTGTGCGTGGCGCTGTAGCGGATGACCGGAGCCAGCAGCAAGGCAGCAATCATGGCGTCCGGCATGAAGGCGGCAAGATCGGCCAGTTCGGCTGCCAGCTTGCGCACGCGGGCAGTAAAATCCGGTATCTGCAGCGCCTGTTGCTGCAGGTAATCCAGCCGTTTGGCCGCATGCAGCAGCTCTTCGAACGGGTTGATTTCGCGCGCCTCGGGTCGTGCCTGGGCCGGAGGCGGCGCAGGCGCTGCCGCCGTTCCGGTTTGTGCCGCCGCATGCAGCAACAGGCGCGCACGCTGCGCATCGGTCAGGACATAGTGGCCGCGGCCAAGCAAGAGCATGCCGTTTTGCGCATACATATTGAAGGGCAGGGCTTCACCTACCTTGACAGCCGACTCCAGCAGCTTAGTGCTACTTGCCTGTTCCATCTTGCACTTCCTAAGGCGGGCACGGTCATGACCGGCCTGCCTTGTTTGCGGTTAAAGGGCTTAGTTCGCCGGCAAGCTGGCCCAGTCTTTCATCAGGCGTTTCAGCGAAACCGGATACGGGGTTTTCAGTTCCTGCGCAAACAGGCCGACGCGCAGCTCTTCAATTTTCCAGCGGAACAGCAGCAGCGCTTCCGAAGCTTCGCCCTTGTCGCTGTCTTCGGCGACACGGCTTTGCCATAGCTGCAGCAGCTGGCGCACTTCGGCACCACGCTGGCCATCGCGCTGCGGATTGCTGACCTGCTTGTCCATGCGCAGCCCCATCGCCTTCATATAGCGCGGAATCTGCGACAGCTGGCTCCAGGGCGTAGCCAGCAGGAAACCCTTGTAAACCAGTGCATCAAGCTGACCCTTAAGCTCGTTGCCCAGCTTGTGCTTGGCCAGACGGGCCGTGAGCGGCAGGTATTCGCCGGCGATCTGGTTAAGATAGGACATGACCGCCTGGGTGACGGCCGGCAAGCGGGTGCGCGCGCGTGCCTTTTGCTCGTTGAATGCTTTTTCGCTGCGCGGCGCCTCGTCGTCGCCGATAAAAGCCCGGTCGCAAATGCACGCAATCGCATCTTGCAGCAGATCGTCGGCGTTGGCGACGCCGCGCAGCTGCAGTGCCACTTGGGTAAAACCGGACGGGCCCTTGCCCAGCTGCTTCATCTGCTCTTTCAGCTGCAGTTGCAGCAGGCGGACTACCCCCTTGCGATGGGCGCGGCGGGCGGCAAGCTCGGTATCGTACAGGCGGATGGCCACCTTGCCTTCGGCCTCCAGCGTGAGGGCCGGGTAGCCGGTGAGCTGCTGGCGGGCGCGGGCAAACTGGATGCACTCTGGCAGATCACCGAAGTCCCAGGTGGAGACATCGTCGCGTTCGAACTCGGCGCTGGTGTCGCGGAAGGTGAGTTGCGCCGCCTGACCAAACTGCTTTTGCAGCGCTGCGAGATCGCGGCCCATGCCGATTTCCTGTTTGCCGTCATCGATGATGCGGAAATTGAACAGAAGATGGGCCGGTAGCGGATGGGCATCGAAATCAAGCGGCTCGACTTTGACGCCGCCGGTTTCGCGCAGGATAAAGCGCGCCAATTGCGGCGCGATGGCCTGGGTCTCGTCCGGTGCCGACGACAAAAAGCGGGTGACGAAATCCGGCACCGGCACGCAGTTGCGCCGTACCTGCTTGGGCAGGTTCTTGATCAGGGCGGTGAGCTTGTCGCGCAACATGCCCGGCACCAGCCATTCAAACGGCGCACCCTCCAGCCGGTTGAGGCTGGCCAGCGGCACATCGACGGTGACGCCATCCAGTACATGGTTGGGTTCGAAACGGTATCTTAAGCGCATGCGTCCGTCCGCATGCTCCAGCCATTCGGGGAACTGGTTGACGGTTACGTGTTGCGCCGCATGGCGCATCAGTTCTTCCCGCGTGAGATAGAGTATCTTGGGCTCGGCCTGTTCGGCCTGCTTGCGCCAGGCTTCGAAACTGGCGGCATCGGTGACCGTTGGCGGAATCTTTTCGGCGTAAAAGTCGTAGAGTGCGTCCTCGTCCACCAGCACGTCCTGACGCCGCGCCTTGTGCTCCAGTTGCTCTACGTCACGGATCAGCTGGGCATTGCGCTGGAAGAAGGGAGCGTTGCTGCTGTACTCCATCGCTACCAGCGCGCCCTTGATAAACAGCTCGCGTGCTTCTTCCGGCGCAATGCGGCCATAGCTGACCGGGCGTTTGGCAACCAGGGTCAGGCCGTACAGGGTGACGCGTTCGCTGGCAACGACTTCGCCGCGCGCCTTGTCCCAGTGCGGCTCGAAATAATGATATTTCACCAGGTGCTGCGCCAGACCCTCTATCCATTCGGGCTCTATCTTGCCGACGCAGCGCGCATACAGGCGGCTGGTTTCGACAATCTCGGCCGCGACCACCCATTTGGGTTTGGTCTTTTTCAGTCCCGAGCCGGGGAAGACATGGAAATGCACGCCGCGCGTGCCGGTGTAGTCGTCGCCTTCCAGCGCCTTCTGGCCGATATTGCCGATCAGGCCGGTGAGCAGGGCTTTGTGCAATTGTTCAAACGCGATGGCATCTTGCTGTTTTTTCTTCTTGTCGGAGAGCTGGGCATCAGGCACGGTCGCGTGGCTGTGCGCCGCCTCGCGCGTAATCAAGCGCATATCGCTGGCGATTTCGGCCAGCTGGGCATGCAGCTCGCGCCACTCGCGCATCCTGAGATGGGACAGAAAGTGGCTGTGGCACACATCCAGCAGCTGGCGGTTGGATTTTTTGTGTTTGAGCGCGTCCTGGAAGAAATCCCACAGATAGAGGAAGGACAAAAAGTCCGATTTGTCGTCGGCAAAGCGCGCCTGCGCGCGCTCGGCCGCTTCGCGCGCATCGAACGGGCGCTCGCGCGGATCCTGGATAGACAGGGCGGCGGCGATAATCAGCACTTCGCGTACGCAGCCGTAGTCGCGCCCGGCCAGGAGCATGCGGCCTATCTTGGGGTCGACCGGAATGCGCGCGAGCTCCTGACCGACCGGCGTCAGCTCGCTCTTGTCGTTGACGGCACCCAACTCCTGCAGCACCTGATAGCCGTCGGCGATCAGCCCTTTGGATGGCGCTTCGATAAAGGGGAAGGCATCGACCTTGCCCAGACGCAAAGACGCCATACGCAGGATGACGGCGGCGAGGTTGGAGCGCACGATTTCCGGATCGGTAAATTCGGCGCGTGCATTAAAGTCGTCTTCCGAGTACAGGCGCACGCAGATACCGGCTTCGACCCGGCCGCAACGCCCGGCGCGCTGGCGCGCGGCGGCTTGCGAGATTTTTTCCACCAGCAATTGCTCGACCTTGGCGCGCGGGCTATAGCGCTTGAGGCGGGCGAGGCCGGTGTCAATCACATAGCGGATGCCGGGCACGGTGAGCGAGGTTTCGGCCACGTTGGTGGCCAGCACCACGCGCCGCCCGCCCGAGGGGCGGAAGATTTTTTGCTGGTCTTCATTCGACAAGCGGGCAAACAGCGGCAGGATTTCATAGCCGCGAATGCCGGCTTTACGCAGCTTTTCCGCCGTATCGCGAATTTCGCGTTCGCCCGGCAGGAAGACCAGAATATCGCCCGGCCCCTGGCGCGAAATTTCATCGACGGCCGAGGCGATGGCGTCTTCCATCTCGACTTCGCGCTCGTCTTCGTCGCGCTCCTTGAGCGGGCGGTAGCGCACTTCGACCGGATAGGTGCGGCCGGAGACTTCGATGACCGGTGCGCCGTCGAAATGGCGCGAGAAGCGGTCGGCATCGATGGTGGCCGAGGTGACGATCACTTTGAGGTCGGGCCGGCGCGGCAGCATCTGCTTAAGGTAACCCAGCAGGAAGTCGATGTTCAGGCTGCGTTCATGCGCTTCATCGATGATGATTGTGTCGTAGGCTTCCAGATAACGGTCGGTCTGGGTCTCGGCCAGCAAAATGCCGTCGGTCATCAGCTTGATGACGCTACGCTCGGACAGCTTGTCGTTGAAGCGCACCTTAAAGCCGACATGCTCGCCCAAGGGCGTGCCCAGCTCGTCGGCGATGCGGCTGGCAACCGAGCGCGCCGCCAGGCGGCGCGGCTGGGTATGGCCGATCAGGCCGTGGACGCCGCGCCCCAGTTCGATACAGATCTTGGGCAGCTGGGTGGTCTTGCCCGAGCCGGTTTCGCCGCACAGGATAATGACCTGGTGCTCGGCGATGGCGCTGCGGATTTCATCGCGCCTAAGGTTAACCGGCAGTGCGTCGTCAAAGCGCGGCGTGGGCAGATGTTCGCGGCGGCTGGCCACCTTGGCCTGCGAGCGCGCGATAGCGGCGCTGCTGTCATCCAGTAGCCGTTTTGCGTCCTGGCCCTTTTTCAGGCGCTGTTCGGCGTCGGCAAGCTTGCGGCGCAGGCCGTGGCGATCGCGGATCAGACAGTCGGCAAGGGATTTTTTCAGTTCGGCAACAAGGGCTAAGGCAGGCATGCGCTCTATCGGTAGGGATGGACTAAGGCGGCGATTATAGCAGCGCAGGCCGGCGCTTTGCCCTATCGCTTACAAGCCGTCGCTGCCGCCGGAAAATAGCGTCTCCATCAGCGCCGTTTCGCGTGCGGCAATGGTGGCGAGAAAATCGGTGGCGCCTTGCATATGGCGAAAACTCTGGTAGCCGCGGCTTAAAAAGCGGTGCAGGTCGGCAAGGCCGGCAAGTTTGGCCGGGCCGGCCATCATCTGCAGGCTAAGACCCAATAGCGGCTTTTGGGTGAGGTGGTCCAGCGTGTGGCCGATTTCGCTCATCAGCCAGATCTGGCGCGCGCGTTCGGCCGGATTGTTGCAGTCGCGGTAGGCGCGGGCATAGCGCGCCGCATTCAGTGCCGTGTCATGGCCCAGTTGTGCCAGCATGGCGTTATCCAGCGTTTCGGACAGGGCATCCATTTCCAGCGCATACGCCAGTACACGCAGGCCCGAGGCCGGCAGCAGCTTTTCCAGCGTCGGCATAATGCGTTCGACTTCATTGTCGCGCTCCGTCGCATCATGGGTGCCGTAAAGCTCCTGCAAGAAAAAGCTGGCCGCCGGCGCATAGCGCTCGCTGTCCAGTAAATCGGCATAGGTCCGAGCCAGTCGTTCGGACTGCCAGGCGCGTAATGCCAGACGGGCTTGCGCGTGTGGCGCGCGGCTTTGCGCGGCCTCGCGCAAGCTGCGAGCCAGCATCAGCTTGCCTTGCAGTTGTGCGACCCAAAAAGCCTTGTCGTCTTCGTGATGAGTGTCCAGTGAGTGCTCGCTCATAACCCTGCCCGCTATCGTGATTTGGAAATTTCCAGGCTTAAATTTATGCTTTTGCCATTGCCCGTTCGCCGCATTATACTGCCCCAATGAGCGAAATTCTGGTTATTCGTCGTCACGGTTTAAGCCGGGCAGACGCCAAGCAGGCGGCCGAAGCGATTGCGCAGGCGCTGGCCGATGAGCATGCGCTGGCATACGAGTGGGTGGACGAAGTGGTCCTGCACTTTGTGCGTAGCGGCGTGAATGGTTCCTTGTCGCTGGACGAAGGGCAGGTGACAGTCCGTGTGCGGCTGGGCTGGCTGCTTATTCCGTTTAAGTCTTCTTTGGAAGGCGCCATCCACGATTATTTTGATCAACACTTTAGCGAGCACTGAGTGTCTGCCAGTTGCTATTGCTTGAATTTCGCCGGAGCCTGCTAATGGCAATGTGTTGCCCTATTTCCCATGTCGATACCGCGTGGTTGCGCATGGATAGCCCGCATAATCTGATGCAGATTGTCGGGGTCATGGTTTTTGACGGTGAGCTGGATCAGGCCAGTCTGCGCCAGAGCATCAGCGAGCGCATGTTGCGTTATGACCGTTTCCGCCAGATCGCGACGCTGGAAAACGGCAGTTATTTCTGGCGCGATGACCCCGATTTCGATCTGGACCATCACCTGAAACGGGCCATTTTGCCCGGCGACGGCGGAAAAGAGGCGCTGCAGGCTTTTGCCGCCGATCTGTGTGCCACGCCATTGAATCCGCACCGCCCGCTGTGGGAATGGCATCTGGTGGATACCTCGCTGGGCGGGCAGGCGCTGATTGTGCGCATCCACCATGCCATCGGTGACGGCATTGCGCTGGTCGATGTGCTGCTGTCGATGATGGACGACGCAAGCGGCGTGCCCGGCGGCGGTGCTAAGCCACACGCATTGCCGGCAAAGCACAAGGTGGAGGGGGGGCGCCATTTCCTCGATATGATCTGGGCACCGGTCAGTACCGCGATGCTGACCTCGATGAAAGTGTCGAGCAATCTATGGCTCAAATATATGGAGCTGGTCAGCAATCCGCGCAAGGCGATGGACTATATCGGCATTGGCTATGATGTTGCCGCCGAAGCGGCCAAGCTGGCCTTGATGGGCAATGATTCGCCGACCCGGCTCAAGGGCAAGCCCGGCCCGGTCAAGCGTGTGGCCTGGTCCGAGCCTTTGCCTTTGCCCGAAGTGAAGGCGGTCGGGCGGGTGCTGTCCTGTTCGGTCAACGATATGCTGCTCTCGGCCGCCGCCGGCGCGATTCGTGCTTATCTGCTGGCCAAGGGCGATCCGGTCGAAGGGCTGGAGGTGAGGGTGATGGTACCGGTCAATCTGCGCGGCGAGGGAGACCGGGGCACGCTGGGCAACCGCTTTGGTCTGGTGGCGCTGGAGTTGCCGGTCGGCATCGCTAACCCGCTGACCCGCCTGTATACGGTGCGCGAGCGCATGGAGGCGCTGAAAGGCTCTTATCAGGCGGTGCTGGCACTGGGCATTCTGGGCGTGGTGGGCATGGCGCCTAAGCTGGTGCAGCAGCAGATCCTCGATTTGCTGGCGAATAAGGCCAGCGCGGTGATGACCAATGTGCCGGGGCCGCAAAAGAGTCTGTATCTGGGCGGCGCACGGCTGGCTCAGCCCATGTTCTGGGTGCCGCAGTCGGGCAATATCGGCGTGGGCGTGTCCATTTTGTCGTACGACGGCAATGTGCAGATTGGTCTGATTACCGACAAGGGGCTGATACCCGACCCGGAGCATATCGCCAACCGTTTTAACGACGAATTCAGCCAGCTTCTGCTTTTGGTGCTGATGGAGCCGCCAGAGCGGCTCACCGACCCCGAGGCGGTGGAAGCTGCACTCAGGGCCGGCTGATTTTTTACTCTTCCAACTCGGCGCGGGCGGCTTCGATGTCCAGCCGCTCCATCGCATCGGCCGCCTGGCAGGCGGCCGCTTCTTCATACAATTTTTCCGCGTCTTTCAGCCGGCTCTTGCCATACAGGGCGGCCAGCGCATTGGCGAACTCGGTACGGGCAATGGCCGACTCGGGGTTGAGCGCCAGTGCCTGCTCAAATAGCCGCACGGCTTCGTCTTTTTTGGCGCCATAAGTGATGCCGGCCATCATGGTGCCGACTTTGACGACAATCTCGGTGTGCCAGGTGCCCAGCGCGATCATGGCATCGGCGTGTTCCGGCGCCAGTGTGAGCGTGCGTTCCAGGCTGGCCTTAACCTTGCCGCCCAAGCCTTGCGCGAGGGCACGGGCAATCGAAATGCCTTGGCTATAGCGCCCCAGCGCATAAGCGTGGATATACCAGGCATTGGCATTGTCCGGCGCTTGTGCCTGCAGGGTTTCGCAGCGCTTGGCAATGTCCTGGAAGCCTTCAAGCTTGCGCTCTTCGTCCTCGTCCAGATAAGTGAAGTAGATCATGGCGGCCTTGTTGGCGGCATTGATGCCCGAGGGGCCTGCCTTGAGGCCTGTGTCGTAAGCGCGGGCAAAGTCGCCGGCATGATAGGCGCGCCAGGCTTCCTGTGCCGCCTTGTCTTCCGGCCAGGGCTCGCAGTCGCCCTGATGCAGGCGCGGCCAGTGCTTTTTCAGGCTGGCCAGCGTGTAAGTGTAGGCGGGTTCCGCATAGGGAAAGGCATTCCAGTTGGGCATTGCTGTCTCCTTTTATTGTCGGGCAAGATAATGGTGTGAAATGCGCTCAAGCAAGGTGCGCGCCTCGCCTTGCAGATAAGGCGCGGCCAGCTGCATGACCTGATAGGCCCCGCGGCCGATATCCGGCTCGGTTCGCGGGCTGCGTGCATGTTCATAGGAAATCCAGAAGGTGCAAACCAGCGCCATATTGACGGCCAGCGCCTGGATTTCACCGTCGCCGGCCTGCAGTACGCCTGCGCGGGCGAGGTTGTGGCATAAGGTGGCAGCGGCTTCTTCCTTGCGCCGTAAAATGCGGGTGAAGTGGGTTTCGACCAGACGGTTGGATAGCAACAGATTGTTGATGTCGTGATAAAAAAAGCGGTACTGGCAGATGGTCTCGAATAACAGATGCAGAAACAGCCAGATGTCTTCCGGTTCCTGTGCATGGTCATCGACGGCCAGCAGCAAACGGCCGATGTCCTCTTCGTAGCGGGCGAACAGGGCGTTGACGATGTCGGTCTTGCTGTGGAAATGGTAATAAAGGTTGCCCGGGCTGATTTCCATTTCGACAGCAATCGCGGCCGGTGTAACGGCAGGCTCGCCCAGCGTATTGAACAGGCGCAAAGCCGTCGCGAGAATGCGCTCGCGCGTCTGGCGGCTGGGTTTTTTCTCCATTTGCTTTTTCCGGGAGCCGATTGACGCTACAAGCATACCCTATGTGGGTATTTTGTCGCCCAGCTTATATTTAAGTTTATCCAGTGTGCGCTCCAGATTTTGCAAGGTGCCGCTTAGCCCCTTTTTTTTCGGCAACAGCAAACTGCGGTTTTTATCGGTGATGACCGCCATATTCAGCTTGAGACCGTGTTTTTCCAGTAGCGGAGACAGCGTCTGGTGCCGCCGGTACAGGTCGGTGCGGGTGTGCTGGTAGGCGTGCTCGCACAAGCTGCGGCGGTCGCGATAGCTAAATACATTGGCGAAGAAAATGGCCTCGTTGTCACGGGCCGGCTCGAACAGCAGCACGTCTGCGTGCGGGTATTCGTGTTTGTAGCGGCTCATGCCGGTATGCAGGCGTGAATGGATGATGGCGCGAAAGGTCTGGGACAAGACGCCAGGCAGGCCACGCTCGTATAGCTTGTGGGTGTTGGTCTGTTCTTTGGGGGCGCGGTAAGGCACCAGCGGATTGACGCAGAGCACCAGATCGGCGCCTTGTTCCAGCGCCACCGACGCATGCAGCGTCTTGATCAGGGCGCCGTCCACATAATAGCGATCCCTGATTTTGACCGGCGGAAACAGGCCGGGCAGGGCGGTGCTGGCTTGTACCGCCTTGGATACCGTGATGTCGTCAAAACCGGGCGAGCCAAAGGCAACGGCCTGACCGGAGTCAAGGTCGGTCGCGATGATGGACAGGCGGTGATGCAGGGCGTGGAAGTCATTGCTAAAGCCGTCCTTGCTGAACAGTTCGGCCAGAATGCGGTCTATGCCCTGACCGTCAAACAGTCCGGTCGGGATGGCTTGATTGAGTTGTTGTAATGACTCGAACAGGCCATGGCGGCAAGGCGCAGCCAGATAGTGCTGCAATGAAGAGGCCAGCAGGCCAGGCAACATGCCAACGCGGCTCAGGTACTCGCTCAGGGCCGGGTGCAGCAGTGTGCCGGGGTCAAACATCACGGCGGCGTCATCATTGATCAGGATGCGGGCCAGACGCGCAGGCGGAATGTTGTTGGCGAGTATGGAGGCGATGAGTGCGCCCGAGCTTACACCGACATAAAAATCGACATGGCCAAAGTCCAGGCCGTCTATGGCTTCGGCCAGTGCGGCGCAGGCACCCACCTCGTAGATGCCGCCCAATGGTCCGCCGCCTGCCAAGGCAATACCGATTTTGCTCATCTGTTCCCCCTTCCGTTAAAAAGCCCGGCACGAAGGCCGGGCTTGTGCACTGTGGTGCCGTCGCGCTTTAAGCGCTTGCGGCTTCCGTCTTGTCGGTGCTGCTGTCTTCTGCCTTGGCTGGTGCTGCTGCTTCAGCCACTACCTCGGCGGCAGGAGCAACTTCAGCGGCCGGCTTTTTAGCGCGAACCGGTTTTTTTTCTGCAGGCGCAGCAACAGCAACAGCGGTGGCGGCAGGCTTGCTGGCGCGTACGGCTTTGGCTGCGACCGGCTTGGCGCGAGGCGCTTCTTCTGCTTGCTGGGCTTCGGTCAGTTGCTGTACGACTTCAGTCAGCTCGGCAACACGCTTGCTCAGCTTTTCTACATCCTTGCGGGTCGGCATGCCCAGGCTGGACACGGCGCGAGCAACGCGGTCTTCGAATACCTGCTCCAGGCGACCCCAGGTGCCGACGGTCTTGTCGGCCACTTCGGCGATTTTCTCGTCAGCGACCTGACGGGTTTTGGCTTGCAGTACTTCACCTTCTTTTACCAGCGCGTCAAAGACCTTGCCGCCTTCTTCCTGGGTCTTGGCATAAGCACCCAGACCGGCCAGCCAGATCTGCTGGGCAGATTCGCGAATGGTCGAAGCCAGTTGGTTTTCGGTTACCGAGCTTGCGAGCGCTTTGAGTTTCTTGGCCATGATGACCTCCTAGGTGCATTGTTTGTTGGGGGAGTTCTTTGTCTGTACTTACAGTGTAAGGCGGAAAATTAGAGGGATCAGCCTAATCAGCACAAGCGATAAAAACTATGGCATATTGCATCCGCATACAGAGGTGGCAGTGTAAGTGGCTAGATACGACACGAGGAGTCAAAACAATATGCAGTATTTTATTACCGGTGCCAGCGGTTTTATCGGCAAACGTCTGGTGCGCAAGCTGCTGCAGCGCGAGGGCAGCGTGGTACATTTCCTGATGCGCGAGGGTGATCCGGCGCGTGTCGAGGAACTCAGAACGTATTGGGGAGTGGACGAAAGCAGGGCGATTGCCATTGCCGGTGACCTGACCCAGCCGCTTCTGGGCGTGAGTACCGAAGATGCTGTGCGTTTGCAACATAAAGTCGATCACTTTTTCCATCTGGCTGCCGTTTATGATCTCGGTGCTGATGCCGAAACCCAGCAGCGCACCAATGTAGAAGGCACGCGCCAGACCGTGCGCTTTGCCGAAGCCATCGCGGCCGGCCATTTCCATTTGTTTAGCTCGATTGCTGCGGCCGGCCTGTTTGAAGGGCTGTTCCGTGAAGACATGTTCGATGAGGCCGAGCATCTCGATCATCCGTATTTCCGCACCAAGCATGACTCGGAAGGCATTGTGCGGCGCGAGTGCACATTGCCGTGGCGCATCTACCGCCCGGGCATGGTGGTGGGCGATTCGCTAACCGGCGAGATGGACAAGATAGACGGGCCTTATTACTTCTTCAAGCTGATCCAGAAGCTGCGCCGCCTGCTGCCGCCGTGGATGCCGACCATAGGGGTGGAGGGGGGGCGCATCAATGTGGTGCCGGTCGATTTTGTCGTCAATGCCGTCGACCATATCGCCCACCTTGAGGGTGAAAACGGCCAGTGTTTCCACCTGACCGATCCGTCGCCTATGCGCGTGGGCGATCTGCTCAATACCTTTGCCCGTGCCGCGCATGCGCCGGAAATGGCGCTCAGGATCAATGCCGCATTATTTGGCTTTATTCCGCGCCATCTGGTGAAAATGGTGATGGCGCTGGGGCCGGTACGCCGCGTGCGCGATGCGCTGATGCAGGACTTGGGCTTGCCGGAAGATGTGTTCGGCTTCATTAATTACCCGACGCGCTTTGATTGCCGCGAGACCCGCCGTGCGCTTAAAGGCACCGATATCAGCGTGCCGCCGCTGGATACCTATGCCTGGCGTTTGTGGGATTACTGGGAACGCCATCTGGATCCGGCGCTGTTTGTCGACCGCTCGCTCAAAGGCCAGGTCGAAGGGCGCGTGGTGCTGGTGACCGGGGCGACTTCGGGCATAGGCAAGGCAACCGCACTCAAGCTGCTGGAAGCCGGTGCCATTGTGCTGACCATTGCGCGCGACCCGCAAAAGATAGAAGAAACATGCCGCGAGTTTGCCGAGGCCGGATTCACCCTGCATGTTTATCAGGGCGACATTGCCGATATGGCCGAAGCCGAGGCGCTGACCGCCCAGATTCTGGCGGATCATGGCACGGTGGATATTCTGGTCAATAATGCCGGGCGCTCGATCCGGCGCGCGATCGAGGATTCCTTCGACCGCTTCCATGATTTTGAGCGCACCATGCAGCTTAACTACTTTGGCGCACTCAAGGTCAGCATGGGCGTGTTGCCCGGGATGATCGAACAAAAGCGCGGCCATATCATCAACATCTCGTCCATTGGCGTGCTGACCAATGCACCGCGTTTTGCTGCCTATGTTGCATCCAAGTCGGCGCTGGATGCCTGGGCGCGTACGGCGGCATCGGAGTTTGCCGACAAGGGCGTGCACTTCACCTGTATCAATATGCCCCTGGTCAAAACGCCGATGATTGCACCGACCAAGCTATACGATCAGGTGCCGACGCTGACGCCGGAAGAGGCCGCCGACATGATCTGCGACACCATTATCAATAAGCAGGTGCGTCTGGCGACCCGTCTGGGCACACTGGGGCAGGTGCTGCATGCCGTGGCGCCACGCGTGGCGCAGGTGATCATGAACACGAGCTTCCGCACCTTTGCCGATGCGCCCAAGTCGAAAGACGGCAGCAAGGCGGCACGTCCTACCGGCAATCAGACGGCCTTGTCCGAGATGATGCGCGGGATTTACTTCTAAGAGCGTGTTCACGCTCTCGCGAGCGAGGGCGAGGGCGAGACAAGGCGAAAACGGCTGAGAAAGCGGAATGTACAGGTGGTACATGAGCATTTCGAAGCTGTTTTTAACGCCGTATCGCCGATGCGCAGCAGATCGTGAACAGGTTCTAAGCCAGACGGCGCCGCTGTTCGGTGCCTTTATCCGTGCTGGCCGGGCAGGTGTTGCCGGCCAGCAACTGGCACAGCAGTGCCGAGGTTTGCCCGGTGTACAGCAGGGCGAGGTGGCCGGTCGCCGCCATCTCGATATCAACAGCGCCGTTCAGGCGCTGTTTGTCTTGTGGCGTAACAAAGTCGTCGTGGCTGGTGCGTACCGAGGTCACGGCAATGGCAGGCAGCGTTTCGCCCAGTGCATTGAGCCATGCCGAGTCCGGCTGCATCTGGCGCGCGTTTTCGCCCATGCCCAGACAGGCGAGTTTGCTACCGCGGTGTGGGCTGGCCAGCGTGATCAGTTGGGTGACAGGGCCGGCTCCATGACGCTTGAGGTAGGCGCGGCTGACCAGTCCGCCCATGCTGTGCCCGATCAAATGCACACTTTGGGCACCGGTGGCAGCGCAGACTTCGCGTATGCGCTGATCCAGTTGTATTTCCAGTGTGTCTATGCCGGCCAGTGGTGGTGTCAGGCTAAGCGTGGCGACGACATGGCCGGCGGCTTCCAGTTCACGGCGTATCTTCCACCACACCCCCCGGCTGCAACCATAACCGTGTACCAGCAAAACCACGCTGTGGCTGGCGCGCAGACGGTCGGGGCGCATCCATAGTTTCTCGAACGGCAGCAGCAGGCTGAAGGTAAAGACATAGGCCAGATATTCATGCAGCAGCATGCCTAGCCAGCGCATCAGGCCAAGCGGTGCGGCCGCAGAGGCGTACCGGCGGGAGAAAACCCAGATAAAAGCCATGGTCAGCATGCGCAGCATCAGCATGGCCAAGAGCGCCAGCAGCAGGGTGTGCATCAGGCTGGTGTCGGCCAGATGGTGAATCAGCGCGCTATCCAGAGCCAGTTCGGCCAGCAGCAAAAGCAAAAGGGAAGACGGGATGTTCATGATTTGAGCATCCCGTCTTTTGTATGTGGCGTCAATCGGTCTTGCGTTTTAGTTCTTGATATCGATCAGGCCAAAGCCCTGGCGCTGCAGCGCATCGCCCACGGTCGGGAAGTAGTCAACTTTGTAGTAGTTGGTGGTGGCCTGGATATAGGAGGGCATATCGAACTGGCCTTGTGCGTCCCACCAGTGGCGTAAGGCGGCATCGTAGTCGCGTATGCCGGCGTTCACCTTGTCGCTGTCGTAGCGCTCGTTCAGGGCGAAAGATTCCAATGGTACGCGCGGCTTGATGCGCGGCAGCTTGTCCGGGTCGGGTACGCCCAAGGTGGTACCGACCAGCGGGAAAGTACGCGCAGGCAGGCCGAATAGTTCGATCAGTGCCTGCGGATTGTTGCGGATGCCGCCGATGGCGGTGGTGCCGTAGCCCAGCGAGCCTGCTGCCATTTGCAGTGCCTGCAGCATGATGCCGGCGTCGACAGCGCCTACGATTAGCCCTTCTGCACACTGGTCTATCACCTGTTTTTCGCCGGCCATGGCCACGGCGTTGGCAGTGCGGTTGAAGTCGATCAGGATGGTGATAAAGACATCGGCCGCGGCAACCTGCGGCTGGCCGCCGGCGATCTGGGCAATCTTGCGTATGGTGTCTTTGTCGCGGGTAACAATCAGCGAAATCTGTTCGCCATTGACCGAAGTCGGCGCCTGCTGCGCCGCGCTGAGAATGATTTGCAGATCCTTGTCGCTCACCGGTGCACCGGAGAAGTTGCGGATGGAGCGGCGCTCCAGCATTTGTTGAATCACAGGATTGGGCATGGCGTGTCCTTGTTGTTTTAGTGTTCAGAGTACGGTGGTCAGTGCGGCAAAATCCAGACCGCTTGCGCTGGTGGTCGGGTAGTCGGGGAAGGTGACGCTATAGCCCCAGGTGTCGGTTGCAAGCGTGGCCATTGCGCCCAGAGGGAAAGTGGCCTTGTTGCGGATATGGCCAAACGGGAAGCCGGTGAATACCGGCACGCCGGTGACCTTGCGTATATGTTGGGCCACGGTTTCCAGCGTATAGCTTGGGTCGTAGTAATCCTTGGTGTTTTCCAGCGAAAAATCCCCCAGTACGATGGCGCGCTGGCGTTTGAGTACGCCGGCCAGATTCAGTTGCTGCAGCATGCGCTCGACACGGTAAGGCTGTTCACCTACATCCTCCAGAAACAGGATGCCACCCTCTATAGCCGGAAAATAGGGTGTGCCGACCAGATGCGAGAGCACGCTCAGATTGCCGCCCCAGAACAGGCCGTCGGTCTTTAGCGCATGCATGGGGGCCGCATCGACCCGGATGCTGAGCGGGCGACTGGTGCTGGCGCGGGTAAAGGCATTCATGGTGTCTATGCTGGGCACCGGCGCGCCAAAGTCGCTGTACAGCATGGGGCCGGCGAAACTGGTGACGCCGCCTTGTGCCAGTAGCGCCAGCTGGATGGCAGTAAAGTCGCTGTAGCCCATGACCAGTGTGCCGGCTTCCTTGAATAGCGGGCACAAACGGGCCCAGTCGATAAACGGCAGCAAGCGCATGGCGCCATAGCCGCCGCGTGCCGACAGCACGATCTTGGGCGGCGCGGCATGGCTGATGCCGTTGAAGTCGGCCAGACGCTCGGCATCGGTGCCGGCGAAGCGCTGGAAGCGGCGGCTTAGGCAGGCGAGGTTGTCCAGCCGGTAGCCGGCCTGACTCAGGCGCTGTACGCCGTACTCGGCGCGTATGCTTTGCGGCAGCAAGCCGGAGGGCGCAACGACGCGAATCAGTGGCGTGATGGACAAGGACGGAATCGGCGCGGGTGTAGGGAGGGGGGCTGTCGTCGGTTTCACTCGGGTGCTGCATCCTGGCAAGAGCCCCAGTGTGCCGAAAACGGCCAGTGCCTGCATCAGGGTGCGTCGGGTCGGATCGGGTAGCTTGGGCATGATGATGGGCGTGTTGCTTGCAGACAGGATGATAACAGTCTAGATGCGAATTGCCGCAATGCTGTTATTCCGTAATGCACTAAGCTTTCAAAAAAATACAGCATAACGATATATCCAGTTGATTTTGCAGCACGGCCAAGGCTTGGGTAGATTACTTGTCATGACAGGGTGATGTGACCCGCAACCGGCTGTAAGGGCAGAATACGATGAAGATCCATAGCGCACGCTTAACCCATCTGCGGCAACTCGAGGCCGAGTCCATTCATATCCTGCGCGAAGTCGCGGCAGAGTTTGACCATCCGGTCATGCTGTATTCGATCGGCAAGGATTCGGCCGTGATGCTGCATCTGGCGCTTAAGGCTTTTCATCCGGGCAAGCTGCCTTTCCCCTTGCTGCATGTGGACACCACCTGGAAGTTTGGCGAGATGGTGGCGTTTCGCGATCAGGTGGCGAAGAAATTCGGTCTGGATCTGATCGTGCATATCAATCAGGAAGGCATACGCAACAACGTCAACCCGTTCACCGTTGGCTCGGCCAAGCATACCGACGTGATGAAAACCGAAGGCCTGAAGCAGGCGCTGGACCAGTATGGTTTTGATGCCGCTTTTGGCGGGGCGCGCCGCGACGAGGAAAAATCGCGCGCCAAGGAGCGGGTGTATTCCTTTCGCGACAGCAAGCACCGCTGGGATCCGAAAAACCAGCGTCCCGAACTGTGGAATATCTATAACAGCCGCGTCAACAAAGGCGAGAGCATACGCGTGTTCCCGCTTTCCAACTGGACCGAGCTGGATATCTGGCAATACATCTATCTGGAAAACATCGACATCGTGCCGCTGTATTTTGCCGCCGAGCGCGAGGTGGTCGAGCGCGACGGTACGCTGATTATGATAGACGACGCGCGCATCCTGACTTATCTGACGGATGAGGAAAAGGCGCGCATTCACAAGAAAAAGGTGCGCTTCCGTACGCTGGGCTGCTATCCGCTGACCGGTGCGGTCGAGTCCGAGGCCGACAGCCTGACCGATGTGATTCAGGAAATGCTGCTGACCCGTACCTCCGAGCGTCAGGGGCGCGTGATCGATCACGACCAAAGCGCCTCCATGGAAAAGAAAAAGATCGAAGGGTATTTCTGACATTCAGGCCGTAGCGAGTCGGAGTCGGGCATCAAGCTGGGCATGTCCTTGCTGCGCCTCCGTTCACGACGCCCTAAGCCCTCTAAGGAACACAGTATGAGCCACCAGTCCGAACTGATTAACAGCGATATCCATGCTTATCTGGCTGCCCATGAAAACAAGGATATGCTGCGCTTTATTACCTGTGGCAATGTCGACGACGGCAAGTCCACCCTGATCGGGCGTTTGCTGCACGACTCCAAACTGATTTTTGAAGACCAGTTGGCGGCCATTGCGCGCGATTCGAAAAAATTCAATACCACCGATGACGCCATCGATCTGGCGCTGCTGGTTGACGGGCTGGCGGCCGAGCGCGAGCAGGGCATTACCATCGATGTGGCTTACCGCTATTTCAGCACCGACAAGCGCAAATTCATTATTGCCGACTGCCCGGGGCATGAGCAGTACACGCGCAATATGGCCACCGGCGCTTCGACTTGCAATCTCGCCGTCATCCTGATCGATGCGCGTTATGGCGTACAGACGCAGACCCGGCGTCACAGCTTTATCGTCAGTCTGTTGGGCATCAAGCATGTGATCGTCGCCATCAACAAGATGGATCTTCTGGATTTCGACGAGACGGTGTACCAGCGTATCCGTGACGAGTATCTGGATTTTGCCGAGCGCCTCGCCATTCCCGATATCCGCTTCGTGCCGATTTCGGCATTGCGTGGCGACAATGTGGTCGAAGCCAGCACGCGTACGCCGTGGTATCAGGGGGCGACGCTGATGAAGTTGCTGGAAAGCGTGGAAGTGGCGCACGACACCGGTCTTGGGTCGCTGCGCCTGCCGGTGCAGTACGTCAACCGGCCCAATCTGGATTTTCGCGGATTCTGCGGCACGATTGCCGCCGGTAGCGTGGCACCGGGCGATGCAGTACGTATTTTGCCCTCGGGCAAAACCAGCCGCGTCAAGGCCATCGTGACCTACGCCGGCGAGTTGGCCTCGGCGCAGGCCGGCGAGGCCATCACGCTGACACTGGAAGATGAAGTCGATGTGTCGCGCGGCGATATGATTGTGCATGCCGATGCGCCATCACCGGCGCTGGGAGGCGAGCTGGAAGCGCAACTGGTATGGATGGATGAGTCTCCCTTGCACTGCGGGCGCGAGTATCTGTTCAAGTTTTCCGGCAAGACGGTCGCCGGGCGCGTCAGCCGCATTCTGGCACGCCAGGATGTGAATACGCTGGAAATGGTGGCCGCCGACAGCTTGCAACTCAATGAAATTGCGCGCGTGCAGGTCAGCCTGAATGCACCGGTCGTGGTCGATGCCTACGCCGATTGCCGTGCAACCGGCAGCTTTATCGTGATTGACCGCCTGAGTAATGCCACCGCAGGCGGCGGCATGGTCGAGGGCGTGCTGGCAGAGGCCAAAGCAGCCCGCTTTGACGAGCTGGAAAACTATCGTGCTTTCGAAGTGGAGCTCAATAGTCTGGTGCGGCGCTATTTCCCGCACTGGGATGCCAGGGATATTTCGGCACTCAAGCCTTGACGCGGTTTGGGCATAGATAAAAAAGCCCCCGTGTTGGCGACGGGGGCTTTGTTTTGCCGACGGAATCAATCAGGCCGGTGCCGAGGTGCGGATCAGATGATCGAAAGCGCCCAGCGACGCGGTTGCGCCGGCACCCATTGCGATAATGATCTGCTTGTATGGCACCGTGGTGCAGTCACCCGCGGCAAACACGCCGGGTACCGAAGTCTGGCCACGGGCATCAATCTCGATTTCGCCGCGGGCCGACAATTCCACTGTGCCTTTGAGCCAGTCGGTGTTGGGCAGCAGGCCGATCTGTACGAAGATGCCTTCCAGCTCCACATGCCTGATTTCGTTGCTGTCACGGTCCTTGTAGGACAGACCGTTCACCTTCTGGCCATCGCCGGTCACTTCGGTGGTCAGCGCCTTGGTGATCACGGTCACGTTAGGCAGGCTGAACAGCTTTTTCTGCAGCACAGCATCGGCGCGCAACTGGCCATCAAACTCGAGCAGGGTGACATGGGCAACGATGCCGGCCAGATCGATGGCGGCTTCCACGCCGGAGTTACCGCCGCCAATGACGGCGACACGCTTGCCCTTGAACAGGGGGCCATCGCAATGCGGGCAGTAAGCTACGCCCTTGCTGCGGTACTCTTTCTCGCCCGGCACGTTCATCTCGCGCCAGCGCGCGCCGGTGGCCAGAATCACCGTCTTGCTCTTGAGCGAGGCGCCGTTTTCCAGCTGGATCTCAATCAGTTCACCCGGCACCAGTGCATTGGCTTTTTGCAGGTTCATGATGTCGATTTCGTATTCCTTGGCGTGCTGCTCCAGTGCCATGGCCAGTTTCGGGCCATCGGTTTCCTTGACCGAGATGAAGTTCTCGATGGCCATGGTGTCCAGTACCTGACCGCCGAAACGCTCGGCTACGATGCCAGTGCGTATGCCTTTACGGGCGGCGTAGATGGCGGCCGAAGCGCTGGCCGGGCCACCGCCGATGACCAGCACATCAAACACGTCTTTGTTTTTGATTTTGTCTGCTTCGCGTGCGGCCGCACCGGTGTCCAGCTTGGCAATGATCTCTTCCAGCGTCATGCGTCCGGCGCCGAATTCGGCCCCGTTCATAAACACCGTTGGCACCGCCATAATCTTGCGGCGGGCTACTTCATCCTGAAATAGTGCGCCATCGATCATGGTATGGCTGATGCCGGGGTTGAGTACGGCCATCAGGTTCAGCGCCTGCACCACATCCGGGCAGTTGTGGCAGGACAGGGAAACAAAAGTCTCGAAATGGGCACCGGCAGGCAGAGCGCGGATCTGCTCGATAATGGCTGCATCCACTTTGGGTGGATGACCGCCGCTTTGCAGCAAGGCCAGCACCAGCGAGGTGAACTCGTGCCCCATGGGAATGCCGGCAAAGCTGATGCGGGCGCTGTCAGCGATCGCGCCAACGCTGAACGATGGGCGCAGTGCCGCCTCGCCGTTGTCGCGCAGGCTAACCTTGTCCGAAAGCGCGGCAATATCCTGCAGCAGGGTGTGCATTTCCTGTGCGGCTGCGCTGTCATCCAGACTGGCAACGAGTTCGATCGGACGCTGCAGTTTTTCGAGGTAGGCTTTGAGTTGGGTCTGAATATTGGCGTCGAGCATGTCGGTATTCCTTAAATGAATTTCACTGGAAAGGCGGAATGGGGCTTTCCGCTGAAATCCAAACCGCCCCGGGCGGGGCGGTTTGTGGGCCGCTAATTAGATCTTGCCGACCAGATCCAGCGATGGAGCCAGCGTGGCTTCGCCTGGTGTCCACTTGGCTGGGCAAACTTCACCCGGGTGCGCTGCAACGTACTGGGCAGCCTGCACTTTGCGCAGCAGTTCCTTAGCGTCACGGCCGATGCCCAGGTCGTGAATTTCGGCAACCTTGATTTCGCCTTCCGGGTTAATCACGAAGGTGCCGCGCAGTGCCAGACCTTCTTCTTCGATCATTACATCGAAGTTGCGGGTGATGGTGCCGGTTGGATCACCGATCATCGGGTAGTTGATTTTCTTGATGGTGTCGGATGCGTCGTGCCAAGCCTTGTGGGTGAAGTGGGTGTCGGTGGAAACCGAGTAGCACTCAACGCCCAGCTTCTGGAACTCAGGGTAAACATCAGCCAGATCGCCCAGTTCGGTTGGGCAAACGAAGGTGAAGTCAGCCGGGTAGAAGAACACAACCGACCACTTGCCCTTCAGGTCAGCATCGGAAACAGTTACGAACTTGCCTTCGTGGTAGGCCTGAGCGGTAAATGGCTTGATAACGGTGTTGATGATGGACATGTGGTTTTTCCTTTTATGTTGGCGGTGAAGACAGACGAATCTTAAACTTGGAGCCTACATTTAACAAATTAAATATCAATATAATATTGATTGTAATTTGCTATCAATCGCCGCAGCACGCTGGATTGCAGCGCTTAAGCGATCAGATGATATCGCAATATGATTAAATTTGGATGATGCGTATCAAATTCCATGCATTCGTTGCCTAATGTGGCAATTTAACAGCGGGGGCGAGGCTGGGCGGGGAAGTAAAGGCGGGGACGTGATAAAAAAGGCCGCGCATGGGGCGCGGCCTTTTGTGCTGTAACGCTTAGAACCTGTTCACGATCTGCTGCGCATCGGCGATACGGCGTTAAAAACAGCTTCGAAATGCTCATGTACCACCTGTACATTCCGCTTTCTCAGCCGTTTTCGCCTTGTCTCACCCTCGCTCGCGAGAGCGTGAACACGCTCTTAGTGCCAGCGCACCAGACAGTAGTTTTTCTTGCCGCGCTTAAGCAGGGTGTACTGGCCGAACAGGCGTTCAGCATCGCTAAACACATGTTCAAGGCTGGCGCCCTTGACGCCGTTGATGCTGACCGCGCCGCTTTGGATAAAGGTGCGCGCCTCGCTCTTGCTCTTGGCCAGCGCGCCGGCGAACAAGGCTTCGATCAGATTGTTCTGGCTGCGGTCGATCTGGACCGAGGGCATGCCGTCCTGTGCCAGTTGGGCGAAGTCGTCTTCGGTCAGGCTGTCAAGATTCTCGCTGAACAGACACTGGCTGATGCGCTGCGCTGCGGTCACGGCGGCCTGGCCGTGTACCAGTGCGGTGACCTGTTCGGCCAGAATGCGCTGGCCTTCCGGCTTGCCTTCGCGTGCCTTGTCGGCTGCTTCGATCGCATCGATTTCTGCTGCGGACATAAAGGTAAAGAAGCGCAGGAATTTGTAGACGTCGGCGTCGGCGGTGTTCAGCCAGAACTGGTAGAAGGCATAGGGCGAAGTCTTTTTCGGATCCAGCCACACTGCGCCGCCTTCGGTCTTGCCGAATTTGGTGCCGTCGCTCTTGGTCACCAGCGGCAGGGTCAGGCCGAATACCTGCTGCTGGTTCATGCGGCGGGTCAGGTCGATACCGGCCGTGATATTGCCCCACTGGTCGGAGCCGCCGATCTGCAATCGACAGCCGTGCTGGCGGTTCAATTCGACAAAATCATAGCCCTGCAACAGGCTGTAGGTGAACTCGGTGAACGAGATGCCGACGTCGTCGCGGTTGATGCGCTGCTGTACCGATTCCTTCTTGATCATGGCGTTGACCGAGAAGTGCTTGCCGATATCGCGCAGGAAGTCGAGTACATTCATCTTGCCAAACCAGTCATGGTTGTTGGCCATAATGGCGGCGGATTCGCCTTCGAAGCTCAAAAACGGCTCGACTTGCTTGCGGATCTTGCCGACCCAGTCGGCGACAATGTCCGGGGTGTTGAGTTTGCGCTCATTGGCCTTGAAACTCGGGTCGCCGATCATGCCGGTGGCGCCGCCAACCAGGGCGATAGGCTTGTGGCCGGCCATCTGGAAACGCTTGAGTACCAGCACCGGCACCAAGTGACCAAGATGCAGGCTGTCGGCTGTCGGGTCAAAACCGCAATACAGGGTGACCTGCTCTTGGCCCAGTATTTCGTCCAGAGCGGTGGCATCGGTAACCTGTGCGATCAGGCCCCGGGCCTGCATGTCCTGGATCAGGGTGGACGGGTGCATCTGCTGATTCTCCAATTCTTGGGTGTGGCGCGATGGTTGAAAACCGTGCGCTGCCGCCGGCTATGCCAGCCATGACTAAAAAAGATTAACAATCTTACCCGAAAAGTGCCTGTTTGACCGCAGCGCGGCTGGCGTAGAATAACGGCATTAGAAAGCAGGGGGTTTCATATGAGGCAATTAGTGAAGGTTTGGGATGTACCGACCCGCGTATTCCACTGGGTGCTGGTCTTGCTGTTTGCCGGCATGTGGTTTAGCGGTAACCAGTCCGGCAACTGGATGGAGTGGCATCTGCGCGGTGGTGTGGCGCTGGCCGCTTTGCTGCTGTATCGCGTGATCTGGGGCGTACTGGGGAGTGAAACGGCCCGCTTCAGCGATTTTATCAAGGGCCCGCAGGCGATACGCCGTTACCTCAAAGGCGAACTCAAGGAAAGCGAGCAGCCCGGGCATAATCCCATGGGCGGCTGGATGGTGCTTGTGGTGCTGCTCGCGCTTGGCACCCAAGTGGTCACCGGCCTGTTTTCGGCCGATGTGAACGCTTATCTGTATGACGGCCCCTTGGCTGGCAGCATCAGCAGCGAGTTGGCCGAGCAGATGAATAGCTGGCACCGCCTGAACTTCAATCTGCTGCTGGCTCTGGTCGGCCTGCATTTGACGGCGATTGTGCTTTACCGCGTGCTGAAAAAGCAGAATCTGGTCAAGGCCATGCTTACCGGTTACAAGAGCATAGAGGGCGAGGCGCCGACGCTGTATTTTGCCCCGACGGTCATCGCGCTGGTGACGCTGGTGGTGGCCTGCGGCGCTGTGTATTTCGTGCTGACGCGCTTTTGACGCTGCGAGCCTGCCGTGCTGAATGATGGCCGGGGCCGTTTAGACGGGGGGCGCGCTGCGCCACTGCGCAACTTGTCGCTCAATCTGCTCCAGCCCTTGCATGATGTGCAGTCCGGGCACTTGCAGCTTCAGGCGTCGGGTGCCGGCACCGCCGACCCATAACTGGCTCGCGGGCGGGATGCTGGCCATTAACTGGCCGATTTCTTCATCCAGCGGCCCGTTGTAGGCCACGGAAAACGACAGGGCCAACACATCGATACGGTGCTGGATCATGGCCTCGCCCATCTCGGCAAACGGCATGCACGGGCCGAATGCCAGACATTCGCAGCCGGCCAGTCGCAGCAAGGCTTCGGCCATCAATAGCCCCAACGTGTGCGGCTCGGCCGGGGTGCTGGTGAGCATGATGCGCGGCCGGCCTGTGCCTGAGGGCAGGGCGGACAGCGCTTCGCGCAGCAGTCGGGTCAGCGCTTCGGTATAAAGGTGCTCGTGATAAATGCGGATTTCTCCGCGTGACCAGGCATCGCCTATCAGGGCATTGGCTTGCGGCAGGAAAACACAAACAAAGTGCGCCAGTCCCATCGCTTGCAGCCGCTGTTGCAAGTCTTGGCGCAGGGCTTGGCCATCCTGATGGCGCAAAAGGTCAAGTAGGCCATCGCATAAGGGCGGGGTTTCCCGTTTGGGCAGATGCAGTTCGGCCATCTCCTCCAGTTGTGCCGGCGTCAGCGCCATCAGCCGTCCCGGGCGCAAGCCCATATCTATCAGCCGGCGAATCTGGCACAAGCGCGTCACCTGCTCGGGCGGATAAAGGCGGTCGCCCTGCGCATCGCGCAGGGGCATCGGGTAGCCGTAGCGGCGTTCCCACATTCTCAGTAGCTGGCGGGCAATGCCGGTTTCGCGCTCGACGGCTGCAATTGGCAAGCCTGGCATACTCATGGACCTGTCCTTGATCTGAAGGCTGCGGATTATGCCATGCGCCGCTTGAGCCAGCGCAATAGCATGCCCAGTAGCGGCAGGGTTTCGTAGACGCCGGCGGCGGCATCCCAGTAGTCGCGATGCTCGGCAATCAGTCCGGCCTCGTCCAGTTGCAGCAGGCTGCCGCCATGAATCAGGCGGGCGCGGCCAAACAGCGAAAAGCTGAAATCCCAAGTGACAAAGGCACGATTGCCTTCGCACACTGTCTCGATCATCGTGAAGCGCGGGTCCTGCAGTTTTTCGAACATGCGCGTATAAAGCTGGGCGATGGCGTCCCGCCCTTCGATACGCTGGAACGGGTCGCTAAAGTGGGCATTGGCGGCGTAAACGCGGCCGATATCGGTCAGGCTTTCAGGGCTTAAACGGCTAAACCAATCAAGATGGGCGGCAAAAAGCGCATTCATAATCCGGTGACCTTGTGCATCAGGTAAAACCAGGCGCGGTAAGGCAGATGTGCGGCGAGTTTGACCCAGCGGGTAAAGCGTTTGGGGAAGTGGATATCGAAATGGCCAGCAGCAAAGCCGGCCAGAATCTCGTCTGCCGCCTGTTCCGGGCTGATCAGCGCCGGCATGGTAAAGGCGTTGCCGGCGGTGAGCCGGGTTTTGACAAAGCCCGGGTTGATCACCCACACCCCGATCCCGCGCGGGGCCAGATCCAGATAAAGGGTTTGCGCCAGATGATTGACCGCCGCCTTGGTCGCACCATAGACCAGCGCATTGGGCATGCCGCCGGCGCCGGCGACGCTGGCTACCAGCGCGATGCCGCCTTTTTGCTGGCGCAGCAGTTGCGGCACGCAAGCGGCAACGGCGTAAAACGGCGCCATCAGGTTGATGTCGGTCAGGCGGCGCGCGCTGTCCGGCGTCAGCTCCCAAGCGCGTAGCGCCTGATAGTCGCCGGCCAGCAGAATCACCAGGTCGATATCGCCCCATTGGCTGGCCAGCGTGTCGCAAGCAGCTTGCCATGCATCCGCATCGGTGGCATCGAATGGCAACATGATGTCGCTTTGTTTGGCTACTTCCGCCAGTGCTTTCGGGTTGCGCCCGGACAGCGCCAGCGTCGCGCCTGCACTTTGCAGTCTGGCCGCCAGCGCAGCGCCTATGCCGTGGCCGGCGCCAATCAGCCAGACGCGTTTACCCTGCCAGTTGCTTATGCGCGGGTTCAGACTCATGGTGCCGCTCCTTTTTGCAGCATCAGGGTGATGGTGCCGACCTCGATGCCGAATTTGCGCATGACCGAGCGATTAAGCAACTGCTTGTCGTCGATCTGAAGCATCCAGTCATCAATCGCCACATCCCACTCGCGCCCGTCGACCTGGATGCGCAGGGTATACGCCAGATGGAACGCCGCGCCGGCACCCGCGCCGCGGGCATCGCCCACCACATCGCCGGCACGGCCCAGATAGCGGCCATCCGCTTGGCGCATGAGTGTCCAGACGCGGCGCTGGCGCTCGCCATCATCAAACACAAAGCGCTCATCCAGCTGGCCGCGTGTGCCTTGCCAGCTGGCGTCGATATCCACGACAAAACGGCGCAGCACCTTGCCGTTTCTATCCTGCACCATGCCCCAGCCGCGTAGCGGCCCGGCAAAAAACTGTTCGAGTTTGAGTGCGGGCGTAGTGGCCTGGTAGTCGGCCAGTTTCGGGCTGCTGCAAGCACCAAGCAGCAGCGCGCACAGCAGCAGGGTAAAAGAGCGGATCATGGCATGCCCTCCAGTTGGGTTCGCAAGCGTGCAAGCCAGGCCCAGGCGATCAGCTTGACCGCACAAGGCAGGCCGGCGTAGAGCAGGATCAGGGCGCTGGTGTTGGCACTATTGCCCGGGGTGTAGCCGGCTAATGCCGCCAGCGGCAAGGCGGTGCCGGCTGCCAGCGCCAGCGCCAGCTTGCCGACCAGGCTGACGGCGCCGAAATAGGCGCCACCGCTGCCATGGACTTTCTCGTCGATAATGTCGGCCACCATGGCGGTGGAGTAGGCCAGATCGGCGCCCAGTGCGCTGCCGGTCGCGATGCAGACTAGCCAGAAGGCGGCACGATTGTCTTCGTTTAACCCAGGCACCAGCACAAAGCCGGCCAGCGCCAGCGCCATGCCGACATACCAGGCGCGCACCTTGCCCAAGCGGACGGCCAGGCGCAGCCATAAGGGCAGGCTGGCCGCCGCACACAAGAAGTAGCTGAGTAAAAATCCGCCCGCCAGTTCGGGGGCGTGCAGCACATCGGCAACATAAAAATTGAACAAGGTGGCGGGCAGCGCCATCGCCATGGCGTTAAGCAGCAGCACCAGCAACAGGGCGAGAAAGCGCCTGTCGGCCAGAACAATGCGCCAGTCGGGATGGGCGGCGGGCACGGCAGGCGCAAGCGGGGCGCGGTTAAAAGCCCACAGTGCAAGCAAGCTTGCCAGCACCAGCAAGGCGGCGAAAGCGGCCAGCCCGGTCTTGATGCCGTAGCGGGTGCTTAATGTTGCCGGCAGTGCGGCCGCCAGCAAGACGCCGATCACCGACAAGCCTTCGCGCCAGGCCACGATGCGCTCGCGCTCGTGTTTGTGGCGGCTTAAGGCCGCGCCGTAGCGTAAAAGCGCGATGCTGATCCAGCCGTGGGCGGTGTAAACCAGCAGCAAGGACGCCGCCATCTGCCAGGCCAGCGGGAGGCCGGTCTCGGGGAGTAGCAGCCAGAAAAAACCGGCCAGCCCCAGCACCGTCATCAACAGGGTCACGCGGCGCAAGGCCGTGCTTGAGAGCTTGTCCTGCCACACGCCCAGCAGCGGATCCTGCGCGGTATCGATCAGCCGGGCACCAAACAGCAAGGCGCCGATCAGGCTCAGCGACATGC
This sequence comes from Craterilacuibacter sp. RT1T, assembly GCF_023502145.1. GTDB lineage: Bacteria > Pseudomonadota > Gammaproteobacteria > Burkholderiales > Chromobacteriaceae > Craterilacuibacter. The sequence continues at coordinate 682,900 of NZ_JAMFLI010000001.1, forward strand.
CGTATTCGCTGGCATACAGCATGGGGGTGAACACATAAACCGGCAGCGCCGCCATCGCCAGCGGCAGCCCGGGCAGGCCTGCATTCAGTAGCGCGCGCGTGCCAAGCATCAGCGTGCCTTGGCCAGTAGCGCGCTGCGTAGCGCCGGCTCGCGCGTGTCCGGGCTGAGCCAGATGCTGAAAAAGCGGCGCCCGAAGCCCGGGTCGGTAATTTGCCCTGTTTCCCGGCCGTTGTGCCAGAAGCGGGTATGGCCGTTGGCGTCCTGCGCGCCGACGATCACATCGCCTTGTGCGACGCTGGGGAAAACGCGGCGCAGCGTGCTAAACACCTGTGGCAGTTCCGCTTTTGGGGTGCCCAGGCGTGCCATTTCATCACGACTGGAGGCGGCCAGCTCGTCGGTACTAAAGGCGCGCGCATAGCGTATTTCCAGTGCGAACGGCGCTTGCCAGGCAAACTCGCGCCCGCCCGGGGTATAGAGCGTAGCCTGATACAGGCGCAGGCCGAACCAGCGCATATTGCCGCTCCCCCTTGCCTCCAGTTCAGGCAGTGCCTGCGTTACGCTGGCAGGTAGCGCTTGTGCGAGGGGAATAGCCAAACACAGCGCACTAAGAACGATGAATTTCAAGTTGGCAGACATCGGTTCGCCCCGTATCAAATCCTGCAATGCAATAAGCCAGATAAAAACGCCACAGCCTGATAAATGCCTCGTCAAAACCCTGGGCATGTATGCGCGGCAACTGCTCCTCGAATTGCGTATGCCAGCGGCGCAGCGTTTCGGCGTAGTCGGCACCGAAGCGGTAGTCGTCGGTAAGGTTCAGCCCGGCGCGGCCAATTTCACGCTTGAGTGCAGCGGGGCTTGGCAGCATGCCGCCGGGGAAGATGTATTGCTGGATAAAATCGGTGCCTTTGCGATAACGGGCAAAGTATTCGTCGCCTATGGTAATGACCTGCACCAGTGCGCTGGCGCCTGGCTTTAAGCGTTCGCGCAAAGTGGCGAAATAGCTGGGCCACCAGCGCTCGCCCACTGCCTCCAGCATTTCAATCGATACGATATGGTCGAACTGGCCGCCCACATCGCGATAATCGGTCAGGCTCAGGCTGGCCATTTGCGCGATGCCTGCCGCTTCCAGCCTGGCTTGGGCATAGGTCAGCTGCTCGGTCGACAGCGTGACGCCGGTGACGTGGACACCGCGGCTGCGGATCGCATACTCGGCAAAACCGCCCCAGCCGCAGCCGATTTCGAGGATGCGCGCGCCGGGGGCCGGATTCAGCCGCGCCAGAATGCGCTCGTATTTGGCGGTTTGTGCGTCTTCCAGCGAGCGGCTGTAGTCCCCTGCGAACAAGGCCGACGAGTAGCTCATGCTGCCATCCAGCCAGAGCCGGTAAAACGCATTGCCCAAGTCGTAGTGGGCGTGGATATTGCGTCGGCTGCCGGCGCGGGTATTGGCGCGCGTCAGGTGGCGCAGCCAGTAGGCCAGCGTCCCCAGCCAGCTGCCATGGATGGCCTGTTCCAGCGCATGCTCATTGACGGTGGCCAAGTGCATCAGTGCGACCCAGTCCGGGCTGTCGATCTGCCCGTCACGATAGGCTTCGGCCAGGCCAATATCGCCGCTGCGCGCAATACGGGCCAGTGCCTGCCAGTCGTGTACCTGCAAGGTGGCGTGCAGCGTGCCCTCGGTGCCGCGGTAATGCTGGCTTTGCCCTTGCGGGTCGATCAGGGTCAGCGTGCCGTGGCTGATGCGCGGCAACGCGAGCAACAAGGGGCGGGCCGCAAGCGGCAGGCTGGGTGTCTGGCGAGTCAGGCTCTCGCTTGCTGTGTTCATGCTTCACTCCTCGTGGGTTTGGGGTGGGCAATGCCCGTCTTTACCGATAAAAGGCACGCCCTTGCGCCATAAGCGAAAAGCCTGCCAGTGGATGCGCAGCCAGACGGCAAAGGTCAGCGAAGAACAGGCCAGGGCGATACGCAGCCAGTTGGTGGCCGAAGCAGGGCGCGCTTCGCCGCTTAGCAAGGCGGAGAAGGTGGGTGTCGCTTCTTGCGGGCTGTAATCGATACGCACAAAGAATCGCTGCTGGCCGGTTTGCAAAAAGCGGAAGTCATACTGCCCCTCGATGCGGTAAAACGGCGACACCTGCAGTGCTTTGGCGGCACGCCCGTAAAGTGCGCTCGCGCTGGGAGTGACCGGTGCCGGCAGGCAGTAATCGTGATGTGCGCCAAAAGTATTGTTGACTTCAACCCATGCGGCCAAGAGCCGGCCTTGCGTGTCTTCGGCCAGATAAAAGCTGGCCGGATTGAATACATAGCCCAGCACGGATGGCAGGGTATGCAGCCGGATGCGGGCGACGCCATGGATATCGTGTTCGGCCAGGCGCGCGCATAGCCACGGAAACAAGGGGCTGCCGTCACGCGGGCCATGGTTTTGGCGCTGCCAGACAATGCCGGGCGCAAGTGGCAGGCGTTCGACATCGCATTCGGGCAAAGGCAGCGCAAGCCAGGCATGCGGGTAGCGAAAGCTGTGTTTGACCGGTGCTGTCCGGCCATGCCAAACATGGCCGACAAAGAGCTGTGCCTGCGCTTTCATGCGGGCGTGGCCTCAAGGTTTTGCGGCGCGCTTGCCTGTGCGATGGGTTTGAGCGGGTGTGGCCACGGGACGCTGGCGCCCAGTGCGATCGCGACGCGCATGCCTGCTTTCAGGCCGTCTTCGTGAAAGCCGTTGCCGGTCCACGCGCCGGCAAACCAGACGCCGCCCTGACCTTGAATGCTGTCCAGCCGGGCTTGGGCTGTGCTGGCGTGCTGGTCAAGCAAGGGGTGGGCATAGTCGAACTCAGCCAGTACCCCTTTGGGCTCGCGGTGCGGATTGAGCGTCACAATCACCGGGCTGCTAAAGGGCAGCGGCTGCAACTGGTTGATCAGATAGCTGACGGTGACCGCATCGCTGTCGCGGCCATGACGCGCCATGCGGTAATTCCACGCCGACCATAGCGCTTTTCTGTCCGGTAAAAATGAGGGGTCGGTGTGCAGCAGCGTACGGTTTTTCGGGTAGCGGATGGCGGATAGCAGCGCGTGTTCGGCGTGCTTGGGGGATTCAAGCAGCGCCAGTGTCTGGTCGGTGTGGCAGGCGAATACGATCTGGTCGAAGTGCTCGCGTCCGCAGCGGCTGTCGACCCATACGCCATCGTGCTCACGGCGCACGCGCATGACCGGACAGTTCAGGCGCAAATCGGAGAGGCTGGCGCAAATTTTTTGCACATACTGGCGCGAGCCGCCCACCAGCGTGCGCCATTGGGGCCGGTCATTGACCTGCAGCAGGCTGTGGTTAGCGCAAAACTCGAAGAAGGCGGCCGCAGAAAAATCCAGCATGCCGCGGGTCGATGTTGACCAGATTGCCGCCCCCATAGGCAACAGATACCAGCGGCGCATGGCGTCGCCAAAGTGGTGGCGGTCGAGTATCTCGCCCAGAGTCGCACCATCTTGCCTGGCTTGTGCTTGCAAGGCGGGGGCCAGGCGGTGCAGGCGCAGAATGTCGCGCAGCATGCCCCAAAAGCGCGGGCGCAGCAGGTTGCGCTTTTGGGCGAACAAGGTGGCGAGATTGCTGCCGGCCCATTCCACACCGTCCGCTTCATGCGTAACCGAGAAGGTCATTTCGCTGGGGCAGGTTTGCACGCCCAGTTCGGCAAACAGCGCAATCAGGTTGGGGTAGGTGTGGGTGTTGTGCACCAGAAAGCCGGTGTCGACCGGGTGGGTGAGGCCGTCCAGCGTGACGTCGACCGTATTGCTGTGGCCGCCTGCATAGTTGGCTGCTTCAAACAGCGTCACCGCATTCCCGGCACGCTCCAGTAGCCAGGCGCAGGACAGTCCGGCAATACCAGACCCGACAATGGCAATCTTCATAGCGGTTTACCTCGATGGGTTTGCTGTCTTTATCCTGTAGTCGACCTTATTAGTCAAGTTTTTGTATAGTACAAAAAGAAACAAAGCTAGCACCTGTCTTGCATGCGCAGGTAAAGCACTGTGAAAACGTATAGACCATCAGGCAGGAAGAGAGCTGTGGCGGGTGTGCCACGGGCTACAGGAGGCGCATTGGTGTGGCCGCTGGCCTGACCCGGGCGTCAGCCAGGCTGGTCAGCACAGCGATGCCGGGTTTGTTTGTAAAGGCGGATTATGCTTATGCATGGCCAGGTGCGAATGGCAGGGGGTGCTGCATTCGTCTGTGCGATGGGTTTAAGCTGGTGTGGTACGGGATGCATGGGCGCCATGCTATTGCCACGCGTATGCCGCAGCATCGGGTTTTTCCGATAGTGATGGTTGCCACGAACGCATGTTCGGCTTGCTTGGGTGAGTCAAGCAGCGCCAGCGCGCTGGGCGCTGTGTCCGGCGCACATAATCTGCTCGAAGAGCGCGTATCCAGTCAGGCTGTCGACCTATACCCCTTCGTGGTGATGGCGACGGCGCAAGCCGGAAAGATCGGCGTAAATCGTTGTTACCCGCTCAGACTGTAGCGGGCGGGCGTTGGCGCAAGATTTTCAGGGCGGCTACTTCGCTAGGGACGGTGTCGAAGTCGGCGATAAAGTCGGGACTGATGCTTCGTGGGCGGCCGCGCAGGGTGTCGACGCAAACGAACAGGCTCTCGCCGCGGGCGACGGGTTTCCCGCTGTGTGTGCATTCAATCAGGTATTGCCGGCGCGAGTGATTCCCTTCGAAGTCGACGATCCAGGTGTGCAGCGCGAGCATCTGGTCGGCGAATACGGGGCGCAAGTATTCAATGTGTTGGCTGCGCACGACCCAAGAGTGGTCGCACTCGAGATAGCGTGCGATGCCCCAGCCACGGTGGGTAGAGTGCTTGAGCGCGGCATCCTGCATCCAGCGTAGGTATTCGACGTTGTTGGCGTGGCCGTTAAAGTCGATGGCTTGCGCGGGAACGGCAAAGCGCCAGGTAAAGACATCTTTCATGATGTGTTCCATTCGGTGCTGGCTGGAGATTAGCGGACAGGAGCGCGGAATGCGTCGTGGCAGCTTTTGCAACTTTGCGCGACGGCACCGTAGCTGATGCGTATGGCGGCCATATCTTTGGCGCGGGCAGCGGCGTCCAGCGTGTCCACGCGTTGTAAAAAGGTGGCTTGCTCCTGCTTGAAGCGCGCGCTCTGGCTCCAGATTTCGGCTTTGGCGCGGCTGTTTTGCTGGCTGCCGGCAGGGAAGCTGGCAAAGGGCTTGCCGGCATCGGCTTTGAGGGTGGCCGCCTGGCGGGCAAAAACATCCGGCCGGTAAGCATCGCGTCCGCGCACGACCGTGCCCATGGATTCGAAGCTGCGCAGCAGGGTCTTGAATTCCTTGACGCGGGTTTGTGCCGGCGTGTCGGCAAAGGCGCTTTGGGCGCATAGCAAGGTGCAAAGCAAAATAAGGCTGGGTTTCATGGCTTGGCTAATGGTAGGGATAAAAAAGCCCCGCCCGGATAAGGGCAGGGCAGCTTGCGTCTGGCGCGCGCTTAATCGGCCTTGCGGAAGCTGTCGTGGCAGGATTTGCAGCTCTGGCCGACTTTGCCGAAGGCCGGCTTGATGGCAGCCATATCACCGCTGGCGGCAACCTTGGCCAGTTCAGCCGTTGCCGCTTCATGTGCCGTGATCTGCTTTTTCCATTCGGCCGGCTTGGACCAGATTTCGCCCTTGGCTTCGGTCTTGCCCTTGTCCGTGCCCGGGGTGAAGTACTGCCATGGCTGCTTGGAAATTTCTTCCAGATGTGCAGCCAGTTTGGCAAATTCGGCCTGATTGTAGGCGGTCTTGCCTTTGACCATATCACCCATAGGGCCGAAGGTTTTCTTGTAGTCCTTGAAAACGTCCTGGCGCTGGGTCACGGGGTCGGCAGCGAAGGCCAGCGAGCAGCTCGCGGCAAGGACAGCACTTAGCAGCAGTTTTCCGGCATTCATAGATCAGGCTCCATTGTGTTCAGGGATAGATAGCTAGCAGCATATCATTTTTGGGTAAAAGCCACATTCAGCCAAGTGTTAATGAATATTTTTTGAGGCCGCTTTTCACGTCGTAGCGCGCCATCGTTTGTGCGCGGTGATTTAACCGGCAAACACCCGCGTCAGCGCCGCACCGGGATCGGCTTCGCGCATAAAGGCTTCACCGACCAGGAAGGTATGCACGGCATGCTCGCGCATGCGCGCGACATCGCCGGCATTGACGATGCCGCTTTCGGTCACGGCGATGCGTTCGCTGCCGATTTGCGGCAATAGCGCAAGCGTGGTGGCCAGATCGACTTCGAAAGTACGCAGATTACGGTTGTTGACGCCGATCAGCGGTGTCTTGAGCGTCAGCGCATCGTCCAGCTCGGCACCGTTATGCACTTCCACCAGCACGGCCAGGCCCAGTTCTTGCGCCAGCGCTTCCATATCGCGCATCTGGGCACGCTCAAGCGCGGCGGCGATCAGCAAGATGCAGTCGGCGCCCATGGCACCGGCTTCATAGATCTGGTAGTCGCCAATCAAAAAATCCTTGCGCAGCACCGGCAAGGCGCATGCTGCGCGCGCCTGCTGCAAAAATGCGCTATTGCCCTGAAAATAGGGTACATCGGTCAGCACCGACAGGCAGGCCGCACCATGCTCGGCATAGCTTTGGGCGATATCCGCCGGGCGAAAATCGGCGCGGATCACGCCCTTGCTCGGGCTGGCCTTCTTGATTTCGGCGATCACCGCCGCGTCGCCCGCTGCGTGCTTGGCGCGGATGGCGGCGACAAAGTCGCGCCGCTCTTCGCGCCGGTCTTCGGCCTCGGCGCGCAGTGAAGCGAGCGGGCGGCGGGCGCTGTCGCGGGCGACTTCTTCGGCTTTGGTGGCCAGAATCTGGTTCAGAATATCGGACATGGTTTCTCCTGCAAGGTCTGTTGTTTTTTATTCTGGGGTGTGTGCGTGTTCGAAAAAGCGCAGCAGGCGTTCGGGTAGCCATGTGAGATGGCCGGGGAAGCGGCCGCTGGCAAAGCCGACATGGCCGCCGTGCTCGGGCTGCTCCAGCGTGACATAAGGGCTGACTTGTGCCGCGTCGGGCAGGGCGCTGGCCGGCAAAAAGGGATCGTTTTTGGCATTGATAATCAGCGTCGGGCGGCAGATGGCCGGCAGCAAAGGCTTGCTGCTGGCGCGTGCCCAATAGTCGTGCACATCGCGGTAGCCGGCCAGCGGTGCGGTGACCAGATCGTCGAATTCGGCAAAAGTGCGCGCAGCCTTGACGCGCCCCGCGTCAAACAGGCCCGGGTGCGCCTTCAATTGTGCCAGCGCCTTGGGCTTGAGCGTATCGAGAAACATGCGGGTATAGATGCCGCGCCCCAGTCCACGATCCAGACAGGTGCTGGCCGCAGCCAAGTCCAGCGGCACGGAAACGGCCGCTGCGGCCTGAGCCAGTGCCGCCGTGCCGGACTCGCCCAGATACTTGAGCAACATATTGCCGCCCAGCGATACGCCGGCAGCAAACAAGGGGTGCGGCTCTTGAGCCAGGCGCGCCAGTATCCAGGCGACTTCAGCCGAGTCGCCGGCATGGTAGGCGCGTGGCAGGGGGTTGGGCATGCCGCCGCAGCCGCGAAAATGCGGCACGACGCCATGCCAGCCGCGCGCGGCAACTGCTAGCATCAGCGCGCGCGCATAGTGGCTGTCGCTGCTGCCTTCCAGTCCGTGAAACAGCACGACCAAGGGCTGGCCGCTTTGGCCATGGATGCGGTCTACGGCGATTTGAGCGCCATCCGGGGTGGGCCACAATTCGCGCTGGTAGGCAGGGCGGGGCGGGCGCATGAAGAGCGCCGGCCAGATAGTCTGGGCATGGCCGCCCCGCAGCCAGCGTGGAGCGTGATAAGGCAGAGGAGCGGTCATGGTCGGGTTTAAGTGTTTTCTTCCTTGAGAATCTTCTTGCCCGGTTCCGGGTGGAAGTCTTTCAGGGTCTGGAACAGCTGGCGGTAGGCCTTGGGCGTTTTCTGCTCGGCCAGCTCCTTGCGCGCATTGCGGATGGTGGTGCGCATCTGCTGCACATCGGCTTCCGGGTGCTCGGTGATAAACACGGCCAGCATGGCATCGTCCGCCATCAGGCGGTCGCGCCAGCGTTCCAGCAGCATCAGCCAGGCCGCATGCTGCGAAGAGTCGCCGCGTACGATGGCCAGTTGCTGGCGGATAGGCTCGGGGTCGATGCTGCGCATCAACTTGCCGATATATTGTTCCTGTCGCTTTTTCGCACCATGGCTGGTGAGGCGCTTGTGCTCGAGCACGGCTACGCGCAGGTCTTCGTCCAGCTCGATTTTCTTGAGCTTGTCGGTGGAGAGTTCGGTCAGTGCCTTGCCCAGTTCCTGTAGCGCGTCCATCTGGCGCTTTTTTTCGGATTTGCTGGTCAGGCCTTCGTCTGCACTATCGTTGTAAAGGTTAGTCATGCTTGTCGCTGTGATTCCATTCAAGGCTGGTATGATACCCGAAAATACCGGCGCCCGATTCGCCGTGGTGCCGGCTCCCACTACACAAAGGTTAATATGGCAGACTCTGCGTTCAGTTTCAGTCGTGCGGCTCTGGAGGCCGTGAGTGCGCGTGTGCTTGATCTGGCCGGCAAGGCAGGCGCGAGTGCTTGCGAGGTTGATGTATCCGAAGCCTGTGGCCAGTCGGTCAATGTCCGCTTGGGTGAAGTCGAAACCATCGAATACAACCAGGACAAGGGGGCAACCGTCACCGTGTATCTGGGGCAGAAAAAAGGCCACGCCAGCACTTCCGATTTTTCCGAGACGGCGCTGGCCGATACGGTCGCCGCCGCCATCAATATCGCGCGCTTTACCGGCGAGGATGAAAGTGCCGGTCTGGCGGATCCGGCCTTGCTGGCCAGCGACTTTCCCGAGCTGGATCTGTATCACCCGTGGAATCTGCCGGTGGAGCAGGCCATTGCCCATGCGCTGGCCTGCGAAAACGCCGCCCGCGGCGTGGATGCGCGCATCAGCAACTCCGAAGGCGCGGGTGTTTCCAGCCAGGTCAGCCAGTTTGTTTACGCCAATAGCAACGGCTTTATGGCCGGCTTCCCCGGCTCGCGCCACAGCATCTCCGCCGCCGTGATTGCCAGTGAACAGGGCGCGATGCAGCGCGACTACTGGTACAGCTCGGCGCGTCATGCCAGCGATCTGGATGCTTTCGATGCCGTCGGGCGCATCGCCGGCGAGCGCGCCGTACGCCGTCTGGGCGGGCGCAGCATCAAGACCGGCAATTATCCGGTGTTGTTCGAGGCGCCAGTGGCTTCGTCGCTGATCGGCCATCTGGTCAGTGCAGTCAGCGGCGGCAGCCTGTACCGTAAATCCAGCTTCCTGCTGGACTCTTTGGGAACCCAGGTGCTCGCGCCTTGCGTCACCATCGATGAAGACCCGTTTGTGATGCGCGGCTTTGCCTCGACCCCGTTTGACAGCGAAGGGGTGGCGACCCGTGCGCGCCGTCTGGTCGATCAGGGCGTGCTGAACGGTTACTTCCTCGGCTCTTACTCGGCGCGCAAGCTGGGCATGCAAAGCACCGGTAATGCCGGCGGCAGCCATAACCTGCTGGTCCATACCACAGGCGAGAGCTTTGACGAGTTGTTGCGCAATATGGGCACGGGCTTGCTGGTGACCGAGCTTTTGGGCCACGGCCTGAATCTGGTGACCGGCGACTATTCGCGCGGCGCGGCCGGTTTCTGGGTGGAAAACGGCGTGATTGCCTATCCGGTGGAAGAAATCACCATTGCCGGCAATCTGGCCGATATGTTCAAGCACATCAGCGCCATCGGTAGCGATGTGATGGTGCGCGGCGGCAAGCATTGCGGTTCGATCCTGCTGGAACGCATGATGGTGGCCGGCAGCGAGTAAATGCTGCCGCTTATGAGCAAATAAAAAATATCAGGCCGGCGCGAGCCGGCTTTTCTGTGTTGGGAGGGGGTATGAAATTGGATTTGTTCAGCCGGCGCACCGGCTTCTTGTTGCTGGCCTTGTCTTGTGCCGGCGCCATGGGTTTTGCGCTTTATGCGCAGTATGTGTTGGGGCTGGAGCCTTGCCCGATGTGCATCATGCAGCGCATCGCGGTGATTGCAACCGGCATCTTTGCCCTGCTGGCGGCTTTGTTGCCCTTGTGCCAGGCGCGGGTAGCCGGGGGGCTGGCGTTCTTGTCGTCGTTGTCTGGCGGCGCAGTGGCCGCGCGCCAAGTGTGGTTGCAGCAACTGCCGTGGGATCAGGTGCCGGCTTGCGGGCCGGGTCTGGACTATATGCTGGAAACCATGCCCTTGTGGAGCGTGTTTTCCAAGGTGCTCAAGGGCTCGGGCGAGTGCGCCGTTGTCGACTGGACCTTGTTCGGCCTGTCGATGCCGATGTGGAGCGGCCTGTTTTTTGCCGGCGCACTGGGCTTTACCCTGCTCCTGTTGTGGCGTAGTCGCAGCTGAGGCAAGCCGTCTGCCGGCTTTGACTATCCTTGCTCACTCGGTGTGTCTTTGGGTGGCAGACCGTCTTGCCAGCGCTTGCCGTTCCACTCTTTAGCCGCATGGCTGCCGTCGCAGAACGGTTTGTTTTGCGAGGCACCACAGCGGCACAGGGTGACGCGGTTGCGGATTTCGTAACTGCTGCCGTCGCTGGACTCGATACGGATGCCGCCCTTGACCCATAGCGGGCCGGAGCAATGCAGCGGCGTGTCCTCGATCAGCCCCAGTGAAGGCGGCAGCACATCTTCCAGCGGGGTACCGCTTGCCTTGTCCCATGCCAGCAAGCGCCCGGCCGGGCAATGCTGGCTTTCGTACTTCACATATTCGGCTGCTTGCGCCGCCTCGCTTTTTTCGACCAGATTCCATACCCGCCCTTTGCCGTCGCAAAAGCGGGCGTAGGCGCAGTAGTCCGGGTTGTCGGTCAATGCGAGCGCGGGGCCATCAAAGCGCTGTGCGCCTTCCAGTATCGGGGCGCGGCTGGCCGTTTCGCTGCCGTCAAAGCCGATGTCGGCATGGCTGCCATCGCAGAACGGCTTATTGTTCGATGCACCGCAGCGGCATAGCGCGGCCGGCTCGCTTAGCGCATACGCGGCGCCTTCGGCATAGGTCCACGAGTTGCGCTCGCTATTGTTGCAGATGAATTGCTGAATGAGCGGCGGCTGGCCATACACCAGATAAGGGCCGTTTTTCAGGATAACGATGCGGTAGCGCGGCTCGGCTTCACGGGAGCCGGGCGAGACAGAAGAATTTTGATGCATGCTGCCCTTCCTCTTGAATGGTGGTGCTTAGTGCTTAGTGCTTAGCGCTTTGGGCCTTCGTGCGGGCGCAGATCAAATACCAGCACTTCGGCATCTTTTCCGTCACTAAAAGTCAGCAAGGTTTCATCGCGGATGCGGGCACCGTCGCCGGCGGCAAAAGGCTGGCCATTGACGCTGAGCGCGCCGCGCGCGACGTGAACATAGGCATAGCGCTGCTCAAGCGCCAGGCTGGCCGTCTCCCCGCCATCAAATAGTCCGGCATACACCCGCACATCCTGCCAGACCGGCAATGCATCGTCGGCCTCGTCAGGCGATATGATCAGGCACAGGCGGCCACGGCGCGCCTTGGGCGGGAAGTGGCGCTGCTGGTAACGCACCGGCCCGCCCTGACGGTCGGGCACGATCCAGATCTGCAAAAAATGCACGGGCTCATGATCCGAGGCATTGTATTCGCTATGAAACACACCGCTGCCGGCGCTCATCATCTGCACATCGCCCGGCCGGCACACCTCTTCGTGGCCGGCCGAGTCCTTGTGCGCCAGACCGCCTGACAGCACATAGGAAAAAATCTCCATATTGCGGTGCGGGTGGGTGCCAAAGCCCTGACCCGGCTCGACCGTATCGTCGTTAATCACCAGCAGGTCGGAAAAACCAGTTTGTTGCGCATCGTAGTAGTGGCTGAAAGAGAAGGTATGGTGCGAATGCAGCCAACCCAGTTGCGACAGGCCGCGCATTTTGGCGCGTCGAAATTCGATCATGCTGTCCTCCTTGGCGCGGTGGCCGGCAAGCCAGAAGCATTCATCTGCTGACGGAAATGGCAGCCATCAGCATGGCTGTTACGCTCGCAAAAAGCAAAAAAGCGTTCGGCTGGTTTTTTGCCGCGAGCTTGCGGCTGGCTGTTTTGCTTGCCAGCACCTAGAAAGTCATCAGGCTATCTTGCCTGACGATTCTTCAGGGGTGTTCCATGCCGAGAATACTGATTATCGGTGCCAGCGGCCTGATCGGTAGCCAGATCTGTGCTCAGCTTGCCGGGCAGGATGAATTACTTAAGGCGAGCCGTCATGATGCGTCGTATCCGGTCGATATCAGCGATCCCGCCTCGCTGGGTGCTTTGCTGGATGCGGTCGGGCGCGTGGACGGCATGGTGTGCGTAGCCGGGATGGTGCGTTTTAAGCGCTGGAACAGGATAGAAGATGAGGACTGGGCATTCAGTCTGGCCAATAAACTGATGGGGCAGGTGAATCTGGTGCGGCAAGGCGTGAGCCATGTTAACGATGGGGGCGCCATTACCCTCAGTAGTGGTCTGCTGGCGCAATATCCCGTTGCCGGTAGCAGCATTGTCAGCACGGTGAACGCGGCTATCGAGGGTTTTGTGCGCGCAGCGGCGCTGGAGCTTGGTCCACGTGTGCGCATCAATGCGGTATCCCCCGGTTGGGTGGCGGAAACGCTGCAACTGATGCGCCAAGATCCCGCTCAGGGCTTGGCAGCGGCTCAGGTCGCCCAGGTTTATATCGGGCAACTGAAAAACGGCGCTGCCAGCAGTATCGCCACCGCCAGCCACTAGCGGCAGGCGGGTCTTGATTTGCCGGGCCTGCGCCGTTTTCTGCTAACGCTTATCCTCAGGCAGGACGCCAGCGCAACAAGGCATTCGCGACCCGGATGCCGAACTGGTGGCCGGTTGCGAGGTCTCCGGGCAAAGGTCCTTCGTCGGGGCTGGCATCCGAGGGCGACTGGGCGATGGCACCGGCGTAGGCGCCCAGCCAGTTGATGTCGTCCCGCTGGGCTGCCTTGCTATTGGAGGGCAGCATGCCCGTGCCGACCCACAGCATGCCGTGCTGCATGGCCAGCGTAATGAAGTAGTGCAAGGTCGAATGCTTGTCGCCGTTGACGCTGGCCGAGTTGGTAAAACCGGCGGCCAGCTTGTCTTTCCACGCCTGGCCAAACCAGCGCCGGCTGCTGGCATCGGCAAACTTCTTGAACTGCCAGGATGCGCCGCCCATATAGGTCGGGCTGCCGAAGATAATCCCGTCCATGCCGTCAAGCCGCGTCCAGGCCTCATCGCTTAACTCGCCCTGTGCATCCAGCGCGAGCAGTTCAAGATCGATGCCGGCCACGCTGGCGGCACCGGCTGCGACAGCCTCAGCCAGCTTGGCGGTATGGCCATAACCACTGTGATAAACGATTGCCAGTTTAGGCATTTGGATGCTCCTGTGCGAAATGGCGTAAATAGGCGCGGATGGCGCGCCGCTATACGGCGGTGTTGGCATGCCCATGGTGTGCTGCCCTCATCGTTGTATGCCATTTTTCGAGCAAATGCCGAGCCGCTTGGCTAGCGTAAAGAGTCTTGTCCGGTCGGAGCCTGCCGATGCCACCATCTGCCGATAGCGATGTAATAAGCCAGTTGATTGCCGCGCATGGCCAGCAGCGGGGCGCTTTGCTGCCCTTGTTGCATGCCATTCAGGCAAGATTTACTTTCATTCCTGCGCCTGCCATTCCCGAAATTGCGGCTGCATTACGCCTCTCTCGCGCCGAAGTCGAGGGCGTGATCAGTTTTTACGCCGATTTTTACCGCGAACCGCCGCCCCTTCATCGCCTGCGTATTTGCCGTGCCGAGTCATGCCGCGCCTGTGGTAGTGAGGACTTGTGGCAGCAGGCAAGCGCGGGTCATGGCGCACAAACGGCCATCGAGACGGTGTATTGCTTCGGAGCCTGCGCCGCCTCGCCGGCCATCGAGTTTGACGGGCGCTTATGCTGCCGGGTCGATGCGGCGCAATTGGATGCCTTGCTTAAGGACGCATCATGAGCGTACGTATCCGCATCAGCGAAGATTCGGTCGCCATTGCGCTGGGTGCCGATGCGCTTGCCACCGCCTTGGCGCAAGCTGCCGCGCAGCATGGCGAGTCGCTTGAAATTATCCGCGTCAGCAGTCGCGGACTTTACTGGCTGGAGCCTTTGATCGAGGTCGACACAGGGCAGGGTAGCTTCGGCTACGGGCCGCTGGCGGTGTCCGATGTCGAGAGTCTGTTGGCCGCCGGCTTCTTGCAAGGTGCGGCGCATCCGCTGGCATTAGGGCCGGTCGAGTCCTTGCCCTTTCTTGAGCGCCAGCAAAGGCTGCTGTTTGCGCGCGCGGGCAAAACCCGGCCCTTGTCGCTGGACGATTATCTGGCCAGTGGCGGCTATGCCGGACTCAAGCGGGTGCTGGCTGCGGGCGGTGACGCGTTTATGGCCGAACTGGAAGCATCCGGCCTGCGCGGGCGCGGCGGTGCTGCTTTTCCGGCCCATCTCAAGTGGGCTACGGTGCGGGGCGCTGCCAGCGGTGAGCGTTTTGTCGTGTGCAATGCCGATGAGGGGGATTCGGGCGCTTACGCCGATCGCATGTTGATGGAGGGCGACCCGTATGCGCTGATCGAAGGCATGACGATAGCTGCGCTCTGTGTCGGTGCCCGGCACGGTTATATCTATGTGCGCAGCGAATATCCGCAGGCAATTGCCAAGCTGCAGGCCGCCATCGGCCATGCCCGTGCGGCAGCTTATCTGGGAGACGATGTGCTGGGCAGCGGGCAGGCCTTCGAGCTTGAAGTCAGGCAAGGTGCCGGCGCGTATATCTGCGGCGAGGAGTCGGCCCTGCTCGAATCGATCGAGGGCAAGCGCGGCCAGGTGCGCGCGCGCCCGCCGCTGCCGGCCAGCCATGGCCTGTTCGGACGGCCGACGCTGGTACACAACGTCTTGTCGCTGGCTTCCATTCCCATCATTGCGCGTGACGGCGGTGCGGCGTTCTACCATTTCGGCCGCGAGCGTTCGCGCGGCACCTTGCCTTTGACGCTGGGCGGCTGTTTGCAGCATGGCGGCTTGGTGGAAACGGCCTTCGGTTTATCTTTGCGTACTTTGCTATACGACTTTGGCGCGGGCGCGAAAAACGGCGAAATCAAGGCGGTACAGGTGGGCGGGCCGCTGGGTGCCTGGATCACGGCCAGCGATTTTGATCTGCTGATCGATTATGAGGCCTTCGCGGCACATGGTGCCATCCTGGGGCATGGCAGCGTGGTGGCGGTCGATGCGTCGTGTGATATGGCCGGCATGGCGCGACTGGCGTTTACCTTTTGCGCCGCCGAGTCCTGTGGCAAATGCACGCCTTGCCGCATCGGTTCGGTACGCGGTGGCGAAATCATCGACCGTTTGCGTGATGGTAGCGCGCAGCATGATCAGGATGTCGCCTTATTGCTGGAGCTGTGCGACACCATGCGCGACGGCTCGCTATGTGCCTTGGGCGGCATGCTGCACTATCCGGTGCGCTCGGCGCTGACCCTGTTCCCGGATGCCTTCCCTAAGTGGAGAGCCAAATGAAAAGCCGTCAGGAAAAGGATAGGGGCACGCCTGCCGTGCAGAGCGATCAGCAGCTAAGCCTGCTGATCGATGGCAATAGCATCCGTGTGGCGGCCGGCACCTCGCTATTGCGGGCGGCTGCACTGGCGGGCTCGCCCATCCCCAAACTCTGCGCCACCGATACCCTGACCGCTTTCGGTTCCTGCCGGATGTGTCTGGTCGAGATCGACGGGCAGCATGGCACGCCGGCGGCCTGCACCACGCCATGTGCCGAGGGCATGGTGGTGCATACGCAAAGCGAGCGCCTGCAAGGCTTGCGCCGCGGCATCATGGAGCTTTATCTGTCGGATCATCCAAGCGACTGCCTAAGCTGCGCCAGCAATGGCAATTGCGAGTTGCAAGATACGGCAGGGGAAGTGGGCGTGCGCGAAATCCGCTACGGCCTTGGCCAGGGGACCAGCCATCTGGGCGAGCCTATCGATACCTCCAATCCGTATTTCGTGCTGGACCCCGAGCGCTGCATTGTCTGCTCGCGCTGCGTGCGTGCCTGTGACGATGTGCAAGGCACTTTCGCCCTTAACATCAGCGGTCGCGGTTTTGCTTCCCGGGTTGGCTTTTCCGGGCCGGATATGATGGCGTCCGAATGCGTGTCGTGCGGCGCCTGCGTTGAAGCCTGTCCGACGGCAACGTTGGTGGAAAAATCGCTGATCCGGTTGGGCCAGCCAACCCATGCGCTGACGACGACCTGTGCCTATTGCGGTGTGGGGTGTTCGCTGGAAGCCGAGGTCAAGGGCGGGCAAGTCGTGCGCATGACTCCGTCGCGTGCCGGCAAAGCCAATCACGGCCACGCCTGTATCAAGGGGCGCTTCGCCTGGGGCTATGCCACCCACCCCGAACGGGTGACACAGCCCTTGATCCGCGAGCGCATTGACGAGCCATGGCGGGCGGTGGGCTGGGACGAGGCAATTGCCTACGCCGCCGCCGGTCTTCGTAAGGTGCAGGCACAGCACGGCATCAATGCCATCGGTGCCATTGCGTCCAGTCGCTGCAGCAATGAAGAAGCGTATCTGGTGCAAAAACTGGTACGGGCCGTTTTCGGCAACCACAATATCGACAACTGTGCGCGGGTCTGCCATTCGCCCAGCGAATACGGCCTCAAGGCGGCGTATGGCGAGGCCGCCGGTACCCAGCACTTCGATTCGGTACGCCACGCCGATGTGATTCTGGTCTGTGGCGCCAACCCGACCGATGCTCATCCGGTGTTCGCGTCGCAGTTGAGGCAGCGTCTGCGTGAGGGCGCACAACTGATCGTAATCGACCCGCGCCATACCGGCTTGCTGGATACGCGGCATGCCCAACCCGGGCTGCATCTGGCGCTGACCCCCGGCACCAATGTCGCGCTGCTCAATGCCTTTGCCTATGTGCTGATCGAGGAGAAACTGGTCGATCGCGATTTTATTGCGGCACGCTGCGACGAGACGTCCTGGCTGTCGTGGCATGACTTTATCCTGCTACCGGAACATGCGCCCGAGGCCGTGGCCGCCGTCTGCCAGGTGCCGGCTGAGCAAATTCGGGCTGCGGCGCGGCTGTACGGACAGGCGGCCAATGCGGCAATCTTTTACGGTCTGGGCGTGACCGAGCATAGTCAGGGCTCGACCGGGGTGATGGCGTTAGCCAATATCGCCATGGCCAGCGGCAATATCGGCCGGGACGGCACCGGCGTCAGCCCTTTGCGCGGCCAGAATAATGTGCAGGGCGCATGTGATATGGGGGCGGTGCCGCACGAATTTACCGGCTATCGCCATGTCGGCTTGGCCGATGTGCGTGCCAGTTTCGAGGCGGCATGGGGCGTTACCATGTCCGAGGATGGCGGCTTGCGCATTCCGATGATGTTCGACGCGGCGCTCGAAGGGCGCTTTATGGGGCTTTACTGTCAGGGCGAGGACATCGCGCAAAGCGACCCCAATAGCCGGCATGTGCATGCTGCGCTTAAGGCCATGGATTTTATTGTCGTGCAGGACATCTTCCATAACGAGACGTCGAAGTTTGCCCATGTGCTGCTGCCCGGTGCGACCTTTCTTGAAAAGGACGGCACCTTTACCAATGCCGAGCGGCGCATTTCACGCATCCGCCGTGCGATGCCGCCAAGGGCGGCCCTGGCCGACTGGCAGGTTACGCAGGCGCTGGCACAGGCGATGGGTTACCCGATGGATTATCCGCATCCATCGGCAATCATGGACGAGATTGCGCGGCTGACGCCGACGTTTTCCGGTGTCAGCTACGATCTGCTCGAACGTCTGGGCAGCGTGCAATGGCCGTGCAATGCCGACGCACCCGAGGGTACCGATGTGCTGCACCGCACGACCTTCAGCCGCGGTCGCGGGCAGTTCAATAACACGCGTTATGTGCCGAGCGGCGAGCAGGTCGATGTGCGTTTTCCGCTGATTTTGACCACCGGGCGCATCCTGCAACATTACAACGTCGGCGCCCAAACCCGGCGCACCGATAATCTGGACTGGGTGGATGCAGATTGCCTGCAGATGCATCCGCAGGATGCAGCCATCCGCGGCATTGATGACGGCGCCAGGGTCAGGGTTCGTAGCCGCAGCGGCGAGACGGTGCTGGCGGTGAGTTTGAGCGAGGTGGTGCAGCCGGGCGTGGTGTATACCTCGTTCCATTTTCCGCAAACGGCGACCAATGTGCTGACCAGCGCCAATATGGACTGGGCGACCAGTTGCCCGGAGTACAAGGTTACGGCGGTCGAGATTGCTTTGGATCAGCCATAGCGAAGGGAGAGAAAAGATGGAGGAACGCAAGGTGATCGGCATCCGGGACTATCGCGGTCCCGCCGGTGGTTGGGGGGCGCTTAAGGCGGTTGCCGGTGTCGTGCGCGAGCAGATGGATGCGGTTGAAGCTGCCACCACCTTGTTGCGCACCAATCAGCCGCAAGGCTTCGATTGTCCCGGCTGTGCCTGGCCGGACAAGAATCATCAGTCCACCTTTCAGTTTTGCGAAAACGGTGCCAAGGCCGTGTCGTGGGAGGCCACCCGCAAACGGGCGACGCCGGCACTGTTTGCCCGTCACCGCGTGGCGGACTTGCTGCGCTTAAGCGACCACGAGCTGGAGGATTTTGGCCGGCTGACCGAGCCCATGGTGTACGACCCCGCCAGCGATACCTATCAGGCCTTGCCTTGGGACGAGGCCTTTCGCCGGATTGGCGCGATTCTTCAAACGCTGCCACCGCATGCGGTCGATTTTTACACTTCCGGGCGTACTTCCAACGAGGCGGCTTTTTTATACCAGCTGTTCGCGCGCGAATACGGCAGCAATAATTTTCCCGACTGCTCGAATATGTGCCACGAGCCGACCAGTGTCGGCCTGCCGCGCTCCATCGGCATGGGCAAGGGCTCGGTGTCGCTGGATGATTTCGAACACTGCGAACTGATTATCTCGATCGGGCATAACCCCGGCACCAACCACCCGCGCATGATGGGCGTGCTGCATGCTGCGGCGCGGCGCGGTGTGCCCATCGTGGTGCTTAACCCGCTCAAAGAGTTGGCGCTGGAGCGCTTTGCCGACCCGCAGGACGCGCTGGAAATGGCGACCCATGGTGCCACGGCCATTGCGTCGAACTATCTGCAGGTCAAGGCCGGCGGCGATGCCGCTGCACTTAAGGGCATGATGAAAGCCTTGCTGGCGCTGGATGCCGGCGAAGGCCCTGTGCTGGATCACGCCTTTATCGCCGAGCATACCCGCGGTTTTGCCGCTTTGGCCGCGGATCTGCAGGCCACCGGCTGGCCGGAAATCGAAGCGGCCAGCGGTCTTTCGCAGTCTGAACTGGAGGCGGTGGCGGTGCTGTATGCCCGCTCCAATGCAACCATTGTCAGCTATGGCATGGGGCTGACCCAGCACAGTCGCGGCACTGCCAATGTGCGCCTGCTATGCAATCTGCTGCTGTTGCGCGGCAATATCGGCAAGCCCGGTGCCGGTATCTGCCCTTTGCGCGGCCACTCCAATGTACAGGGCAACCGTACGGTGGGAATTACCGAAAAGCCTGGCGCGGCATTTTTGCAAAAAATGGCCGCGACTTTCGGCTTTACGCCGCCGCAGCAGCCCGGACGCGATGCGGTGCGCAGCATGCAGGCCATCATCAGCGGTGAATGCCAGGCGCTGATCTGTCTGGGCGGCAATCTGGCCGTTGCCTTGCCCGACCCGCAGCAATGCTATCCGGCCATGGCCGGGCTTGCGCTGGCCGTTCATGTGGGCACCAAGCTGAACCGTTCCCACTTGCTGGTGTCCAGGGCAACTTTTTTGCTGCCCTGCCTGGGGCGCACCGAGGAGGACAGCCAGGGCGGCGAAATTCAGGCGGTGACGGTCGAGGACTCCATGTCCATGGTGCACGCCTCGGTCGGCAAACTGCCGCCCGCATCGCCCCATCTTGTTTCGGAAGTGGCGATTGTGGCGGGAATGGCGCAGGCAGCTTTGCCGCATAGCCGGATCAACTGGGCTGCGCTTTCTACCCGCTATGACACTATCCGCGAACTGATCGAGCAGGTCATTCCCGGCTTTGAGCACTACAACGCCCGCATCCGCGAGCCTGGCGGTTTTCGTTTGCCGCTGCCGGCGTGCGAGCGGGTGTGGAATACGCCCTCCGGCAAAGCCGAATTCTTTGTCTTTAGCGGGCTGGCCGAAGATGCACCGCTAGATGGAGATAAGGGGCTGCGGTTGATTACGCTACGCAGTCACGACCAGTACAACACCACCATTTATTCCCAGGATGACCGCTATCGCGGCGTATTCGGGCGGCGCGATGTGCTGTTTATGCACGCGGATGATCTGGCGCGACTAGCCCTGCAACATGGCGATCTGGTCGATATCGAAACACAGTTGGCCGGGCAGGCTCGCATCTATAGCGGGCTGACGGTGATCCGTCACGACATCGCCGCCGGTACGGTTGCGGCCTACTATCCGGAGGCCAATTGCCTGATCCCGCTGGATTACTTCGATGAAGACAGCGGTACACCTGGCTACAAATCGGTACCGGTGCGCGTGCGCAAGCATTCGTGAACGCCATATGGCGCTTTTGCCCATCAACAAAATCAAGCGTGCCTGAATTCGTCCAAAAAAACGTCTACTATCCCGGATTTTGTCCGGGTGATGCGTGGTCATGAAAATGAGCTTGGTTTTGGCGATGCGGCGGGCTGGGGTGTCGATGGCAGGGCGTGCTTTGTGGCGACTCGGTTTTTTCAAGCTGCGGGTGTTGTCATGAGCACGCGCATGTTGCTGGATGCGCTATGCCTGCTTCTGTGTCTTGCTTGTGCTCTTTGGGTAGGGTTGATGTTTACCCCCGCCGATTGCGGCGGGCCGGGTACGCTGACGCTGTTGTTGCAGTTGCTGCTGTTTGCACCGCTTTATCTATTGGCGCTGGCCTTGCTGACCTTGCAGCGGCCGCATCTTAACCGGCTGCTGGCGCTGGCCGTCTCGCTGCCGGCATGGCTGATGCCGTATTTGCCGCCAAGCGCTGTCCGTGCGTGCGATGTCGTGCCGCCTGACTGGCTGGGAGGCGTCATGCTGGTGCTGGGGGCGCTGGCCTGGGGCATGCCGCTACTGCGCCGGCGCTATGGCTGACGGGGTTGCTGCTGGCGGGAGGGTTCGACATGCGGGTTGGCGTGCAGTTCGAGTGCGCCAGCGGCAAGTGCATGATTGCGCGGCTTGAAACACACCGCATGCCCAAAGCGCATCCGCTCGGCCATGCAAAAAAATATCGGCTTTGTCCGGTGGGCGTGCTGGCGCCGTGGCGGGGTTGTTTTAAAGATCTGCCTGTTTTTTAGTCAGCGGCGGCCAGGCCTTGACCGGGCAAGGCCTGGCCGCGTTTATCCACAGCCTGCCCCCAGCTTTGTGCGCTGTCTTTGTGGGTGAGTGTGGATAGCGTGACGGTTTTATTCCGCCTGCTGTTGCAGTAGGCGCAAACCGTTGGCGATCACCAGCAAACTTGCCCCCATGTCGGCGAAGACTGCCATCCACATCGTTCCCATGCCGGCAAGGGTGAGTAGCAAAAACACCGCCTTGATGCCCAGCGCCAGTGCGATGTTTTGCAGCAGCACGGCATGGCAGCGGCGCGACAAACGGATAAAGGCCGGCAGTTTGGCCAGATCGTCATCCATCAGTGCCACGTCGGCGGTTTCGATGGCGGTGTCGGTGCCGGCGGCCCCCATGGCAAAGCCGATATCGGCACGCGCCAGCGCCGGGGCGTCGTTAATGCCGTCGCCCACCATGCCGGTCACGCCTTGTGCGCAATAGGCGGCGACTGCGTCCAGCTTGTCTTGCGGCAGCAACTGGCCGCGGGCGTCGTCTATGCCGGCCATGTCGGCGATGGTGCGTACGGTGTGGGCATTGTCGCCGCTCAGTATGACCGTCTTGACACCCAAGTCATGCAACTGGGCAATGGCCAGGCGGCTACCTTGTTTTATCGTGTCGGCCATGGCAAACAGCGCCAGCACCCGCGTTTCATCGGCAAGCAGGGTCACGCTTTTGCCTTGCTGCTCTAGGCGGGTGATTTCGTCGTTGAGAGTGGCATGGCACAGTGCCTGCGCCTGCATTAGCCGGTGCTGGCCAAGCGTATAGTTTGTACCTGCAAGCGAGCCGCGGATGCCTTGGCCTGGCAGGGCGGTAAAATCGCTGACCTCAAGCGCGGACGTACCCGTGTGCGCCAACGCCCGCACAATGGCGCGCGAGGCCGGGTGATCGGAGCGCTCGGCTAGGCTGAGCGCCACCTTGCGAATGGCGGCTGTGTCGTGTGCATGGAAAAACAGGGTATCGGTCAGCTCGGGCCGGCCGTGGGTGAGGGTGCCGGTCTTGTCCAGTGCCAGCCACTGAAGCTTGCGCCCGGCTTCTAAAAATGCACCGCCCTTGATCAGGATGCCGGCACGCGCCGCGGCCGTCAGTGCGCTGACGATGGTGACCGGGGTGGAAATCACCAGCGCGCACGGGCAGGCAATCACCAGCAAGACCAGCGCCTTGTAGATCCAGTCATGCCAGTTGCCGTCCAGCAGCAGCGGCGGGAGCAGGGCGGTGGCCAGTGCCAGCGCGAAGATGAGCGGGGTGTAAACGCGGGCAAAGCGGTCGATAAAGCACTGCATCGGCGCGCGCGCGCCTTGTGCCTGTTCGACGGCGTGCACGATGCGTGCCAGTGTCGAATGCTCGGCACGGCTTGTTGCGCGGTATTCCAGCTCGCCGGCCTGATTGATGGTGCCGGCAAACACATGGTCGCCAATGCCTTTTTCTACCGGCAGGCTCTCGCCGGTGATGGGGGCCTGGTTGAGGGTGGACTGCCCGGCCGTCACGATGCCATCCAGCGCGATGCGCTCGCCGGGGCGTACCCGTATCCGGCATCCCGCTTCCAGTGTTTTGGCGTCGCGTGTCTGCCATAGACCGTTTTCGTCCTGTACGGTGGCGGTGTCCGGACTCAGTTGCATCAGTGCGCGCAGCGCATGGCGCGCCTTGTCCAGCGATAGCGCCTCGATGCGTTCGGCCAGGGTGAAGAGCACCATCACCATGGCCGCTTCTGGCCACTGGCCGATCACTGCGGCGCCGGTGACGGCAATGCTCATCAGTGCATTGATATTGAGTTCGCCATGGCGCAGCGAAATCCAGCCTTTTTTGTAGGTCGACAGGCCGCACAGGGCGATGGCCGCGCTGGCGCAGGCGGCTGCCAGTAGCGTGCTTTGCCCGGTGAAGTGGGCCACTTCTGCCAATAGCGCCATCAGGGCGGCGCTAGCCAGCGGCCACCAGGCGGTTTTCGCTAGCGGGCGCTCTTGTGCGGGCGCATCGTTTGGCAATGGCTGGGCCTGCATGCCCAAGGTGTTGATGGCTTGCACAATCGCGTCCTGCATTTCGTCGCGATGCACCACGGTCAGTACCCGCTGCATCAGATTGAAGTGCAGCGTGGCAATGCCGCTCATCCCCTCCAGTTTCTTGCGCAGCAGCGCCTCTTCAACCGGACAATCCATCGCCGCGATATAAAAGCGGCTGCGCTGCTGGCCGGATGAAACGGCGGGCTGAGTGTCGGGCTCCTCTGGCACCGCGCTATGGCAGGCGCCGCTACAGCAGGTGGCGGGCTTGGGATGCGCGGTGTCGCTTGCAAGGTGCGGCTGGGCGCTGTGGGGGTGGGTACGGTAATGCATGATGACATCCGTTGAATTCTGTTATGGTGTATTGCACACCCTGAAGTGACTACAGGGTCAAGCACGAATCGAGGTCGAGGATG
Organism: Craterilacuibacter sp. RT1T; assembly: GCF_023502145.1. GTDB lineage: Bacteria > Pseudomonadota > Gammaproteobacteria > Burkholderiales > Chromobacteriaceae > Craterilacuibacter. The sequence goes on from NZ_JAMFLI010000001.1 coordinate 706,683, forward strand.
AAAATAGGTGAATTGGCACAGCTTGCCCGCTGCACGGTAGAAACGGTGCGCTACTACGAGAAGGCCGGCTTGTTGGCCATGCCTGAGCGCAATGCGGCTAATTACCGCCACTATGGCGCGGGGCATGTCGAACGTTTGCGTTTCATCCGCAACTGCCGGGCGCTGGATATGACCCATGAGGAAATCCGCGCCTTGCTCGGGCTGATGGATACGCCGGCGGCAGCTTGCGGCGAGGTCAATCAGTTGCTGGATGCGCATATCGGCCATGTCGATGCCCGCATACAGGAGCTGACCGAACTGAGGGTGCAACTGACGGATGTGCGCCGGCAATGCCAGAGCGAACAGTCGGTTGCCGCCTGCGGAATTTTGCAGGGATTGGTGCAGATGGATGCCGGAGAGAAAAACGGGCGTCACACCCATCTTGGCTAGAGTGGATGCTCGGCTTTTGTGCCGGTGTGGAAGGGGCTGCCGTTTTTGCGGGCATGAAAAAACCGTCGTCAAAACAAGGTGTTGACGACGGTTTTGCCGGGCCTGGCCCCGCCGGCGCGGCTGACTGCGGCGTTGGCGCTGGTGTGCTGCTTTTTAAATGTGCAACCCGGTCAAGCCCTTGTTTTTTAATAGGTTTGACTGGGTTAATTTCATTTATCCACAGGATTATCCCTGTATTTCTGTGGATAGCTGCTCCAGCTGCTCCTGCACATCCATCCACTCTTCCTCGACCTGTTCGATACGGGCGACGGTTTCGCCCTGCTTTTGCAGGGTTTCGGTCAGAAGGCTCTTGTTGGCGGCGCTATACGCGTCTTCACTGGCCAAAAAAGCCTCCAGCTCGTTTTTCTCGCGGTTAAGCTTGTCCATCTCCTTTTCCAGTTTGTCCAGACGCGTAGTCAGCGGCTTTTTCAGCGCATTAAGCCGTTTGCGCTCGTCGGCTTGCAGGCGCTTTTCTTCCTTGCGCGTGATGCCGCTGCCGCTGTCGGCACTGCTGGGCTTGCCGCTGTCAGCCAGTTCGGCGATGCGCTGCTGGCGGTAGTCTTCCAGATCGCCATCAAACGGCGTGACTGCGCCGCCGCCTACGCGCCAGAATACATCGGTGGTGGCTTCAAGCAAGGAGCGGTCATGCGACACCACGATCAGTGCGCCGCCAAAGTCCTGCAGCGCCAGCGTCAGGGCATGGCGCATTTCCAGGTCCAGGTGGTTGGTCGGTTCATCCAGCAGCAGCAAATTGGGCTTTTGCCATACGATGAGCGCGAGCGCGAGGCGCGACTTTTCACCGCCCGACATCGGCCCGACCGGCGCGGACACTTCATCGCCACGGAAATTGAAGCCGCCCAAAAAGGTGCGCAGCTCCTGCTCGCGTACGGTGGGAGCCAGTTTTTGCAAATGCCACAAGGGCGACTCGTCCGGACGCAGCGTTTCTAGCTGGTGCTGGGCAAAATAGCCGATTTGCAGCATTTGTGCGCCGATCAGATCGCCCTGTTGCGGCTTGAGTTCGCCCGCGAGCAGTTTGACCAGGGTCGACTTACCCGCGCCGTTGACACCCAACAGGCCGATGCGCGCACCGGCCTCGACCGATAGCGTCAGATTGCGCAGTATGGGGGTATCGCCATAACCGACGCTGACGTTTTCCAGCTTGAGCAGCGGATTGGGCAGCTTGTCCGGCGGGGCGAAGGAAAAATCGAAGGGCGAGTCGGTATGTGCCGGCGCCACGCGTTCCAGCTTTTCCAGCGCCTTGACCCGGCTTTGTGCCTGACGCGCCTTGCTGGCCTTGGCCTTGAAGCGGGTAATAAAAGATTCGAGATGGGCGATCTGCTTTTGCTGCTTCTGAAAGTCGGATTGCTGGCGCGACAGTTTTTCCGCGCGCATGACTTCAAAGCTGCTGTAGTTGCCGGTGTATAGCGTCAGCGTTTGTTGCGCCACTTCGACGATATGGGTGGTGACCGCATCAAGAAAATCGCGGTCGTGCGAGATCACCAGCAAGGTGCCGGGGTAGGCGACCAGCCAGTCCTCCAGCCACAGCACGGTTTCGATATCGAGGTGGTTGGTCGGTTCGTCCAGCAGCAACAAATCGGAGCGGCACATCAGTGCCTGCGCCAGATTCAGGCGCATGCGCCAGCCGCCGGAAAAATCGGATACCGGCCGTGCCTGGCCTTCCTGGCTGAAACCCAGGCCGGTGAGCAAGCGCGCGGCGCGCGACTCGGCGGTATAGGCATCGATATGTTCCAGTTCGCCATGCAGGTGGCCGATTTCGACGCCGTCGTTGGCCTGCTCGGCTTGCGTAAGTTGCGCCTGCAAATTGCGCAGCTCATGGTCGCCATCGAGCACATAATCCAGCGCGCTTCTGTTAAGTGCCGGTGTTTCCTGTGCCACATGGGCTACCGTCCAGTGGGCCGGCACTTCGACTTCGCCGGCATCCTGCTGCAATTGGCCCATGAGCAGCGCAAACAGGCTGGACTTGCCGGCACCATTGGCGCCGACCATGCCGATACGGTTGCCGGGGTTCAGGGTAAGGCTGGCGTTGATCAGCAGCTCTTTCAGGCCGCGACGCAGATTGACGTTCTTCAGTTGGATCATGGGTTTCCGCTATGCCGTTTCCGGCAGAGATTCTGCAGCGCCGCCCATCCCGGTGATGCTAGCAGGGCGCGCGGCGGCATAAAGGTCAGGACATTCAGGCTTTGGGCAAGGTGGCCAGATCCCAGCGCGGCTTGACGCTGAAACCGCCGGCATCATGGGCAAACTTAAGGCGCATGGCGCCGGCAAAGGCGATCATGGCTCCGTTATCGGTGCACAGCGCCATGGGCGGATAGAATACGGCGAAGCGGTATTTGGTCGCCGCGGCATTCAGGCCGGCGCGCAACTGCTTGTTGGCGCCGACGCCGCCGGCCACCACGATGCGCTTCATGCCGGCTTTTTTCATTGCCTTCAGGCATTTATGCACCAGCACATCGACGATGGCATCCTGAAAAGCACGGCAGATGTCCATGCGTGCCTGTTCGCTGATCTCCCCTTCGCTGGCTTCCACCTGACGGGTCAGCGTCAATACGGCGGTTTTCAGGCCGGAGAAGCTCATGTCCAGATTGTCCGAGTGCAGCATGGGGCGCGGCAGGGTAAAGCGGTCCGGGTCGCCGGATTCGGCCAGTTGCGACAGGCGCGGGCCGCCCGGGTAATCCAGCCCCAGCAGTTTGGCCGTCTTGTCGAAGGCTTCGCCGGCGGCATCGTCCAGCGTCTCGCCCAGAATTTCATAGTCGCCGATGCCGCGCACCGCCATGATCTGGGTGTGGCCGCCGGACACCAGTAGCGCCAGGAACGGGAACTCGGGCCGCGATTCGGCCAGCAGCGGCGACAAGAGGTGGCCTTCCAGATGGTGGACTTCGATCACCGGCTTTTTCAGCGAGTAGGCCAGCGCATTGGCAAAACTTGCGCCCACCAGCAAGGCACCGCCAAGGCCGGGCCCCTGGGTGTAGGCCACGGCATCGATGTCGGCCAGCGTTTTGCCGGCTTCTTTCAGGCAGGCTTCGGTCAGCGGCACGACGCGGCGGATATGGTCGCGGCTGGCCAGTTCGGGAACCACGCCGCCGTACTCTGCATGCATCGCCATTTGCGTATGCAGTTGCTGGGCGATCAGCCCGGCTTCGAGGTCGTACAGTGCAACCCCGGTTTCGTCACAAGACGATTCGATTCCCAATACCAGCATGATGGCTTCTTGATAAAACAATCTAAGCATTTTACCGGTGATTCTTTGCCAGCCCAAATCCGAGTGATAGGCTATTCGATTCGGGTGGCCATATTGGCCGGTAAAATACGGGGAAATACAGGTTTTGCGCCTGTCAAAAAGGGGAAAAGATGAAAGCCAGGCTGAAGTGGGTGGACGGTGTCTGTTTTATGGCGGAGACCGGTAGCGGGCACGCGGTGGTGATGGATGGCGCCCCCGAGGGCGGCGGGCGCAATCTGGGACCGCGTCCGATGGAGCTGTTATTGGTCGGCACGGCCGGCTGCACCAGCTATGACGTCTTGTCCATCCTGAAAAAATCACGGCAGGAGGTGACGGACTGCTGGGTGGAGATGGAGGCCGAGCGTGCCGACACCGAGCCCAAGATTTTCACCAAAATTCATTTCCATTTCGTTGTCACCGGGCGCGGCCTGAAAAGCGAGGCCGTCGAGCGCGCGATCCGCCTGTCGGCGGAAAAATATTGCTCGGCCTCCATCATGCTGGGCAAGAGTGCCGACATTACGCACGACTTCGAAATCAGGGAAAACTGAAATCTCCGGCGGAGGTTAACCGACTAGACCTTGCCGTCAGGGCGGGGTCTAGCGTGCTGTTCAGTGGTGACGTTCGTGACCCATTAGCCTGAAAAAATAGTGCGCGCCAGCGTATGGTGCGGCTGCCTTCTCTCTGCCTATACCTTCTGCATGGCCTATCCGCTTCTTTTTGCCCGTGTGTTCTAGGTCAATCGGCTGATGTATTCCTGTTGCCATCATGACTGGCGCGGTATTTGCTTTGAGCCTTACTGACCCCGGGTCTGAGCGGGAAAAATCAAGGTACAGAGGCGCATCGTCGATGTGCTGCCAGGTGATTGACACAATTCATAAGGGTGTAAGCATGAACAAATCGGGTATATCAGTCTTACTGTGGGCAAGTTTGGCTCTTCTGATGAGCTTGCTGCTCATCACTGCCGTGCAAGCCGCTCCGGCCGAGGCGTCGCCCATGTCGGCAAGGCTTGCTGCGCAAAGCCCGGCCATAAAAGTATTGCGTGGCCCCATGCTGCACTTTTTGGCTGATCCGAGTCAGACGCCGCGGCTTGAAGATGCGGTACAGTACTTCGAAGACGGTATGCTCATCGTGCGAAACGGGGTTGTTGAGAAGTTTGGGCCGGCCTCGACTTTAAAAGCCAGTGTGCCGGCTGGCGTGGCCATTGAAAAGGTCGCCAAAGACCAGCTTTTGCTCCCAGGCTTCGTTGACACCCATATCCATTATCCGCAAACGGAAATGATTGGCGCCTATGGCGAGCAACTGCTGGATTGGTTGAAGAAGTACACCTTTCCTACCGAGGGGCAATTCAAAGACCGTACGCATGCAAGAAAAATCGCGGGGATTTTCCTGAAAGAACTGTTGAAGAACGGCACCACAACGGCACTTGTATTTGGCACTGTCCACAAGGAGTCAGTCGATGTACTGTTCGAAAAGGCGTCTGACCTAGATATGCGACTGATTGCCGGTAAGGTCATGATGGACCGTAATGCGCCCGATTACCTGCTGGATACACCCACCTCCAGCTATGAGGACAGTAAGGCGCTTATCAAGAAATGGCATCATCGTGGCCGGCTGCTCTATGCCATTACGCCACGCTTTGCACCGACCTCGTCGCCCGGGCAATTGGAAATGGCGCAGAAACTCAAGCAAGAATTTCCGGATGTCTATGTTCATACCCACCTTTCAGAAAATCTTGGCGAGGTGGAGTGGGTCAAGTCGCTCTTCCCGGAACGTAGTGGCTATCTTGACGTATACGACCATTATCAACTCACCGGCCGTCGTGCGGTGTTTGCGCATGGCGTTCATCTGACGGATGCGGAATTCTCCACGTTGGCCAAAACCGATTCGGCCATTGCTTTTTGCCCGACTTCTAACCTGTTCCTCGGTAGCGGTTTATTCAAATTCGACAAAGCCAAGTCCTCCGGAGTCAAGGTGGGCTTAGGCACAGACGTCGGTGCTGGGACTAGTTTCTCGCATTTTGAAACCATGGGTGAGGCCTACAAGATCATGCAATTGCAGGGCAGGAAGCTCTCGGCCTACGAAAGCTTCTATCTCGCGACACTTGGTGGTGCCAAATCACTCGATCTGCAAGACAAAATCGGCAATCTGCAGTCAGGTAAAGAGGCCGATTTTGTCATTCTTAATCTTGCAGCCAGTGACTTGGGACGGCTTCGACTCTCTACTTCCAAAACGCTGGAAGAGAAACTTTTTGTCTTGATGACAATAGGGGATGACAGAAATGTCGCTTCCACTTATGTCGCGGGTCGAAAGGTCTATGGGCCGTAAGTATTTGCTTTGCAAGTTGCGCGCGGGATGCATTGATTTCTCTAAAAGAGTATTCGTGATCCATTGAGCCGGCATGCCGCTTAAAATGGGGCGGGTCAGCTATAAGCGGGGAGTGAGGCCATATGCGCTGCTTTTTTTCCTGTCAGCCCAAGCCGTGTGTCAGTACTCCGTGTTGAGGGTGACTGCGAATTTGTACAACTCGCTACGTTGGGTCATTTGTGCTCTGGTGGCCTTTCTCATCATGACCATGAGTGCCATAGGCAAAGGATCAGTCTGTAGCTATCGTCGTATGGGTGGGGAATATACGATTTTGGTGCGGATAGGCTGGCTTGGCTTCTGGAATGGGGCATGACTGTCATTGCCTATTAACGCTTGGTCGCGCTTATTCGGTTTTTTGTCCGGCGCATGCGCAAGTTCGGCCTTGTGGGGGCAGGGCAAGGCTCGAAAACAGTGGCACTTCGTGGAATAATCGGCGCATTACACAATAGGTAAGTACCATGCCGGAACTGAATGTGAATGGCGTCCCGCTGCGGGTGGGCAATATTTTCTGCATCGGGCGCAATTACGCCGCTCATGCCGCCGAGCTTGGCAATGCGCTGGAAGAAGAACCGCTGGTGTTTCTCAAACCGACCTCGGCGCTGATCGGCGAGGATGCGCCCATCACACTGCCGGCCTATTCGCAGGATGTGCAGCACGAGGCCGAACTGGTGGTACTGATAGGCAAGGGCGGCGCCGATATTGCCGAATCCGATGCCTTGGCTCATGTCGCCGCTTACGGCATCGGCCTGGATCTGACTGCGCGCGATGTGCAGGCCGAGGCCAAGCGCAAGGGCTTGCCCTGGGTGAAGGCCAAGGGCTTTCGCTCGGCGGCCTGCGTGTCGGCACTGGTGGCGGCGCAGCGCGTACCGGACCCGCAAGCCCTGCATTTTTCGCTGACGGTAAATGGCGAAACGCGGCAGCAAGGCGATACCGCCATGATGCTGTTTTCGGTCGCTCATATTGTCAGCACGCTGTCGCGTATTTACGGCCTGAGCGCGGGCGATCTGATCTATACCGGCACACCGGCGGGCGTGTCGGCGCTGGCATCGGGTGACACGGTCGCCGTGCAGCTGGATGGGCTGGTGAGTGCCACCTGGAGGGTGGCGTAATGGCGCGCGGCAAGGGCAAGGCGGTAGAGAGCGAAGACGACGATAAGCTCCGGCTGGATAAGTGGCTGTGGGCCGCGCGTTTTTACAAGACGCGTGCGCTGTCGCACGAGGCGATCGAGCTTGGGCGCATCGAAGTCAATGGCGAGCGGGTCAAGGCGTCGCGCGTGGTGCGCGAGGGCGATGTGCTGGATATGAAAATCCAGCAATTGCCGTGGCGGGTCACCGTATTGCAACTGTCCGGCCAGCGCAGGCCTGCCAAGGAAGCGCAGCTGATGTATGCCGAAGACGCCGCAATCAAGGCGGCACGCGAGGAAAAGATGTTGCTGCTTAAGGCCGAGCACGCCAGCTTTCCGCATGGCGAGGGGCGGCCGACCAAGCGCTCGCGGCGCGAGATCGACAAGTTTCGCGGCGGCTGAGGCGCGCTTGCTTGCGGCGCGTGGCGGGTTTATTCTGCGCCGCTTCATAAGCTTACCCTTATGCGCCGCCTGGCGGCGCACATTCTATGCGTAAACCCGATACCCGTGCGGCCATGTACACGCTGATTGCCCAGGTGCGCGCCGCCATGCCGTTTCATCTGCCGGTGGCGGCCATCTGTCAGGGGCTATGCAATGGCTGCTCGAAAAAGCTGCTGGAGTTTCTCGATGTCGAGCTGCTGGACTGGCAGGCGCGGCTGGATGCCGGCGAAACGCCCAAGCTTGGCGAAATCGACAAACTCGCGCGCCTGAGCGGCAAGGTCTACAAGGTTTTGCAGCGCAATCAGCTGGTGTGAGCCGGTGCTAATACGCGGCGGGCGGCGATTCCGTATAATCCAGCCCCATGAAAACTTCTGTTCCCTTCGCGCCGCTGGCGGCGTTCTATTTCTGCTATTTCGCTTTTTTCGGCCTGTTCAGCCCGTTCTGGGGGCTGTATCTCGAATCGCTGTCGTTTAGCCCCTGGCAAATTTCCCTGCTGATGTCGCTCTCAACCCTGGCGCGTATTGCCGCGCCGGGCTTGTGGGGCTGGCTGGCCGACCATATGCGCCGGCGCCGGCCCATTGTGATTGGCACCTCCATCGTGTCGGCGGCGGCTTTTGCCATGGTCGGGCTTAGCCCGGTTTTCTGGTGGATGTTTGCCTTTCTCGCGCTATCGCATTTTTTCTGGGCCGCAGCATTGCCGCTGGTGGAAGCCAGTAGCGCCCACCTGACGCGCGCAAGCCCCGGGCGTTATAGCCGTATTCGGCTTTGGGGCTCGATCGGCTTTGTCGTGACGTCGGTCGCCGGCGGCTATCTGTTTGACTGGCTGTCGATAGCCATCATGCCTTGGGTGGTGACCGCGACGCTGGTGCTGATCGTGTTTGCCGCGCTGGCCGTGCCGGATGTGGTGCCGGAAAGGGCGGCGGAGGCATCTCTGCCGATAATGGCGACTTTGCGCCAGCCGGTGGTGCTGGCGCTGTTTGGCTGCTGCTTTTTAATGGCGTATGCGCACGGGCCGTATTATGTGTTCTATTCGATTGCCTTGAAAAACGCGGGTTATGCGCGCGACAGCATAGGCTGGTTGTGGGCCATCGGGGTCATGGCCGAGGTTGCCGCCTTCTGGTTTATGCCGCGCCTGATGCGTAGCGCCTCGGCCGAGCGCCTGATGCTGGTGTCGCTTTTGGCTGCGGTCGTGCGTTTTGCCCTGCTGGCGCTGGCGCTGCAAACGGCGGCTCTGGCGGTGCTGGCCCAATTGCTGCATGGCCTCACGTTTGGTGTGCATCATGCGGCGGCCGTGGCCTTGTTGCACCGCTATTTTGCGCCGGCGCACCAGGCGCGCGCGCAAGGCTTTTACATTATTGCCGGCTTTGGGCTGGGCGGCAGTAGCGGCGGGCTGATCAGCGGCTTGCTCTGGCCCATGGGCGGGGCGCTGGCCGTGTTCGGCATGTCGACACTGGCCGCGCTAGGTGGCGTGATATTGGCTCTGCTGTTTTTGCGTTCGCCTAAACAAGCGGCCGCCGTTTAGACGCTTTGTCCGATAATTGGACGCTCTGTCCGAAGCCTCGCAAGCCTTGTGCTGCGAGGCTTTGCTGTTTTTTAGGCGCAGCTTTCGCATTGCAGCATGCACCGCTTGTAACAAGGTCGGACGATATGACAGAATGGAATCACCCCTATTGCAAACACTGGCAAAAAAACCATGACGGCACAAACCCTGTACGACAAGTTGTGGGCTTCCCACGTGGTGCGCGAAGAGAGCGACGGCACCTGCCTTTTGTATATCGACCGCCATCTGGTGCATGAAGTCACCAGTCCGCAAGCCTTCGAAGGCCTGAAACTGGCGGGCCGCGCACTGTGGCGCAAGGATTCGGTGGTGTCGACCGCTGACCACAATACGCCGACCGATCATTGGGATCAGGGTATTCAGGATCCGATCTCGCGCCTGCAAGTCGAGACGCTGGACGCCAATATCAAGGCTTTCGGTGCGCTGGCCTATTTCCCGTTCAAGGATATCGGTCAGGGCGTGGTGCATGTGATGGGGCCGGAGCAGGGGGCGACCTTGCCGGGGATGACCGTGGTGTGCGGCGACAGCCATACCTCGACCCACGGCGCTTTCGGCGCGCTGGCGCACGGCATCGGCACTTCCGAAGTCGAGCATGTGATGGCAACCCAGTGTCTGGTGGCCAAGAAGTCTAAGAATATGCGCGTCAGCGTCGAAGGACAGCTGGGCCTTGGCGTGGGAGCCAAGGATGTGGCGCTGGCGATTATCGGCCAGATCGGCACCGCCGGCGGTACCGGCTACGCCATCGAGTTTGCCGGCTCCGCCATTCGCGGCCTTTCCATGGAAGGACGGATGACGCTGTGCAATATGGCGATTGAAGCCGGTGCGCGCTCGGGTCTGGTGGCGGTTGACGACAAGACCATCGCTTATGTCAAAGACCGTCCGCTCGCGCCCAATGCGGCGCAGTGGGATGCGGCCGTGGCGTACTGGGCCACGCTGCATTCGGACGAGGGGGCGCATTTTGATGCCGAGGTGACACTCAGGGCCGAAGACATTGCGCCGCAGGTGACCTGGGGTACCTCGCCGGAGATGGTGGTGGATGTCAACGGCCGCGTGCCCGACCCTGCACAGGAAACCGATGCGGTGAAAAAAGCCGGTGCCATCCGTGCGCTGGAGTATATGGGCCTCGTTGCCAATACCCCGATCAGCGAGATCGCGGTGGATGTGGTGTTTATCGGTTCGTGCACCAACTCGCGCATCGAGGATTTGCGCGAGGCGGCTGTCGTGGCGCGTGGCCGCAGCAAGGCTGCCAATGTCAAGCAGGTGCTGGTGGTGCCAGGCTCGGGTCTGGTCAAGCAGCAGGCCGAGGCCGAGGGGCTGGATAAAGTGTTTGTCGCGGCGGGCTTTGAGTGGCGCGAGCCGGGCTGTTCGATGTGTCTGGCGATGAATGCCGATCGCCTGTTGCCGGGCGAGCGCTGCGCATCGACTTCCAACCGCAACTTTGAAGGCCGGCAGGGGCAGGGCGGACGCACCCATCTGGTCAGCCCCGCGATGGCGGCGGCCGCGGCCGTGACCGGGCATTTTGCCGATGTACGCAAGCTGGAGGCGGTATGAGAGCACTGTTGACTGTCCTGACGCTGGGCCTGCTTGCGGGTTGCAATACCATGCAGGGCATGGGGCAGGACATCCAGAAGGGCGGGCAGGTGATCAGCAATACCGCCCGCGATGTGGCCAACAAATTCTGACGGATACGAAATGAAAGCATTTAATAGCCTGAACGCGCTGGTGTGCCCGCTGGATAGGGCCAACGTCGATACCGACGCCATTATTCCCAAGCAGTTTCTCAAGTCGATCAAGCGCGCCGGCTTTGGCCCCAATTTGTTCGATGAATGGCGCTATCTCGATCATGGCGAGCCGGGCATGGACAATAGCGTGCGCCCGCTTAACCCCGACTTTGTACTGAATTTTCCGCGTTATGCCGGCGCCGAAGTGCTGCTGGCGCGCGAGAATTTCGGTTGCGGCTCCAGTCGCGAACATGCGCCGTGGGCTCTGGAAGACCAGGGCTTCCGGGTGGTGATTGCGCCGTCGTTTGCCGATATTTTTTTCAATAACTGCTACAAGAACGGCCTGTTGCCTATTGTGCTCCCCGCCGATGTGGTAGCGCGGCTGTTTGCCCAGTGCGAGGCAAACGAGGGCTATTGCCTGAATATCGATTTGCCGGCACAAACGGTGACCACGCCGGACGGTACGGCCTTCGCTTTCGAGATTACCGAGCACCGCAAGCATTGCCTGTTGGGCGGTCTGGACGAAATCGGCCTGACCTTGCAGCACGCCGGCGAGATCCGCGCTTTCGAAGAGAAGCGCCGCGCCGCGCAGCCATGGCTGTTTGCCTGAAAAAATAACAAGACAAGAGAGAAATCATGAAGAAAATCGCAGTATTGCCGGGTGACGGCATCGGTCCGGAAATCATCGCGCAGGCGGTGCGCGTACTCGAGGTGCTCAAGCGCGATGGTCTGGCCATCGAATGGGACTTTGCGCCGCTGGGTGGGGCCGCGGTGGACGCATTCGGCTCGCCTTATCCGTCGCTGACGCAGAACCTCGCGCGCGAGGCCGATGCCATCCTGCTGGGCGCCGTTGGCGGCCCGCAGTACGACACGCTGGAGCGCCCTTTGCGCCCCGAGCGCGGCTTGCTCGCGATCCGCAAGGATCTGAACCTGTTTGCCAATCTGCGTCCGGCCATTCTTTACCCCGAGCTTGCCAATGCGTCCACGCTCAAGCCCGAAGTGGTGGCGGGGCTGGATATCATGATTATCCGCGAGCTGACCGGCGACATTTATTTCGGCCAGCCGCGCGGCATCGCGGTGAACGAACTGGGCGAACGCGAAGCCTACAACACCATGCGCTACAGCGAGAGCGAGATCCGCCGCATTGCACATGTGGCGTTTGCCACCGCGATGAAACGCGGCAAGAAGCTGTGCTCGGTCGACAAGGCCAATGTGCTGGAGACCACCGAGTTCTGGAAAGAAATCATGATAGACGTGGCGCGCGAGTACCCGGAAGTGGAGCTCACGCATATGTATGTCGACAATGCCGCCATGCAGCTGGTGCGCCGCCCCAAGCAGTTTGACGTGATGGTGACCGGCAATATTTTCGGCGATATTCTGTCGGATGAAGCATCGATGCTGACCGGCTCGATCGGCATGCTGCCTTCGGCTTCGCTGGACGAAAACAATAAGGGTCTGTACGAACCGTCGCATGGCTCGGCGCCGGACATTGCCGGGCAGAATCTGGCTAACCCGCTGGCGACCATTTTGTCAGTGGCGATGATGCTGCGTTACAGTCTGGGGGCAGAGGCCGAAGCCGTGCGTGTCGAAAACGCGGTCAAAAAAGTGCTGGCCCAGGGTTTGCGTACCGCCGACATTTATGAAGCCGGTTGCGAGAAGGTGAGCTGTTCGGCCATGGGTGATGCGGTGGTTGCGGCGCTGTAAAGATCGGGTTTGATCGGCCTTGTTGGGTCGGGCAGGTGGGTCAGGCGGCAACGCCGCCGTAACCCGCCGCAGTACGTAGCCAGGTCACTGGCACGACACAAGAATTCATTGAGATAGAGAGAGAACGACGATGAGAGCAGGTTTTGTAGGCTGGCGCGGCATGGTGGGTTCGGTGCTGATGCAGCGCATGCGCGAAGAGAACGACTTTGCAGTGATTAACGAGCCGGTGTTTTTTACCACCAGCAATGTCGGCGGCAAAGGCCCTGACATCGGCCGCGACGTGCCGGCACTGAAGGACGCGAAAAACATCGACGAGTTGAAGTCGATGGACGTGATCGTCACCTGCCAGGGCGGCGACTATACCAGCGAAATTTATCCGCAACTGCGTGCGGCCGGCTGGAAGGGCTACTGGATCGATGCAGCCTCCACGCTGCGCATGGCCGACGACGCGGTAATCATTCTCGACCCGGTCAACCGCAAGGTGATTGACGACGCGCTGTTGCGCGGCGTGAAAGATTATGTTGGCGGCAACTGCACCGTCTCCCTGATGCTGATGGCGCTGGGCGGCCTGTTTCAGAACGATCAGGTCGAGTGGGTGAGCTCGATGACCTATCAGGCGGCTTCCGGTGCCGGCGCGCAGAATATGCGTGAACTGCTTACCGGCATGGGCGCGGTCAATGCCGAAGTGCGTGATCTGCTGGCCAATCCGGCCTCCGCCATTCTCGATATCGACCGCAAGGTGTCCGACTTTTTGCGTTCGGAAGAATTTCCGTGCCAGAACTTTGGCGTGCCGCTGGCTGGCAGCCTGATTCCGTGGATAGACAAGGATCTGGGCAACGGCCAGTCCAAGGAAGAATGGAAGGGCGGGGTCGAGACCAACAAGATCCTTGGCCGCTCGGCCAACCCGGTGCCGGTGGACGGCTTGTGCGTGCGCATCGGCGCAATGCGCTGCCACAGCCAGGCGCTGACCATCAAGCTGAAGAACGACATTCCGCTGTCCGAGATCGAGGACATGCTGGCGCGGGCCAATCCATGGGCCAAGGTGGTGGCGAATACGCGCGAAGCGTCGATGAAGGATCTGACGCCGGCAGCCGTAACCGGCACGCTGGTTACACCGGTTGGCCGTCTGCGCAAGATGGCGATGGGCGGTGATTATCTGTCGGCCTTTACCGTCGGTGACCAGTTGCTGTGGGGCGCGGCCGAACCTTTGCGTCGCATGCTGCGTATCCTGATCGAACGATAAAACGGTAGAATGGCGGTCAACGCTATTTATCCACAAAAGGCGCTGCGGCGCCTTTTGTCATTTCGGAAGACAGAAAATGCAACAATCCATCAATGTAGCCGTAATCGGTGCCAAAAATCTGATCGGCGAAGCCGTGCTTGAACTGTTGGCCCAGCGCCGTTTTCCAGCCCAGCGGGTCTATGCGGTCGATGGTGAAGACTATGAGGGCGATGTCGCCGCCTTCGGTAACCGCGAGCTGGAAGTACACCAACTGGCGGATTTCGCCTTTGAAAACGTGCAGCTGGCGATTTTTGTCGCCGGTAGCGAAGTGGCGCGCCGCTATGTGCCGGATGCGCGTACGGCTGGCTGTGTAGTGCTTGATTTTAGCGCGGCTTTCCGTGCTGACGCAGGCGTGCCGCTGCTGGTGTCGGGCATTAACGATAGTTTGCAGCTGGATGCCGGCGAAACCGGTCTGGTTAGCGTGCCCAACTGCACGGTGACGCCACTGGCGCAGGCGCTGGCGGTTTTTACGCCCAAGGGCTTGTCGCGGGTGACGGTATCGACTTACCAGTCGGTATCCGGCAGCGGTCAGGCCGCGATGGAAGAGTTGGCGACCCAGACCACTTCGCTGTTTGCCCAGCGCGAGACCGAAGTCAATGTATTCGCCAAGCGCATCGCGTTTAATGTGCTGCCGCAAATCGGCGAGGTGGATGCGGCCGGTATCAGCGAGGAAGAGCGCTCGGTGCGGGACGAATTGCGCCGCGTGCTGGCGCTGCCGGCGCTGGAAGTCGAGGCTACTTGTGTGCGGGTGCCGGTGTTCTTCGGTCATGGCTGGTCGGTCGCACTGGCAACGGAACAGGCCATGAGTCGTGATGAAATTGCACTGCAACTGGAGCAGGCCGGCTTGCGGGTGGTGACAGAAAGCGACAGTTTTGGCCCTTATCTGACGCCGATGGAAGCAACCGGCAATGATCTGGTCTGGGTCAGCCGCTTGCGCGTAGAAGGCACGCGCGTACAGTTCTGGCTGGCTGCCGACAATGTGCGCGCAGGAGCGGCATTGAATATTGTCAAATTGGCCGAGTCTATGCTTGCCAAGGGGTATTTGGCCTGAACGATTGATTCGGGTTATATTTGACAAACATGCATGCTGTTTGATTTTATCGGGGCGGGCAGGCAAGGCAAGGGGAAGTCGTGCCTGAACGTAAGCACCCAAACTCAATGACCGGAAGGCAGATTGTGACCAGGCGTAATACAAAAAAACTAAGCGTAGTACTGGTGTCTTTAGTCTTTGCTTCATCGGCCTGGGCAGGCCTTGGCGGAATTCAGGTCCGCTCCAGTCTGGGCGAGAGCCTGCGCGCCAATATTGCCTTAAGTGGTGCTGATGCCCAGGATGCCGATAAGCTGCGTGTCAGTCTGGCCAGTCCCGATGCCTTCCGTGATCTGAATATTGACTATGCGCCGGTGCTGGGTTCTTTGCGTTTCGCCGTGGTGAATCAGGGCGGCAAGCCCTATATCCGGGTGATGTCTTCGCAGGCTATTCATGACCCGTATCTGCGTTTTGTGATCGAGGCCCGTTCGCCTGCCGGCCGCAGCCTGCGTGAATACACCGTTTTACTGGATCCGGCCGATTATCCTTTGCGCCAGCCTGTGCTGGAGCAGGATCTGCCATTGCTGGCCAAGACTTCACCTCGCGCGGCGCGGGCCAAACCGGTGCCGGCTGGCATGGTCGAGGTGGCACCGGGTCAGACGCTGATGTCGCTGGCACGCAATGCGCGTCCAGCCGATGCCAGCTTGAGCCAGGCCATGGCGGCGATTTTCAAGGCCAATCCGCACGCGTTTATTTCCGGTAATCCGGAGCGGATGATGGCGGGCGCACGTTTGGCCATCCCGGGGGCGGCCCGTATTCGTGCGCTCAATCCGCTGGAAGCATCGCGCTTGTTGGCGGGCGGGGCGGCCGCCTCTGAGCTGCCTGCAGGTATCCCGCCGGCCAAGGTTGCGGCCGTGACACCGCCGCCGGCGCCTAAGCCTAAGGCCGCTCCGGATGTCGCCAGCAGTACGCCAGCCAAGCCGCTGACCGAGGTGCCCGCACCAGTATCGAGTCCGACCGTCAAATTAAGCGCGCCAGAGTCTAGCGTGCCTGAAGCGGATGCCCGCCTGTCGGTGCTGGAGCAGGAGCTTGAAGCGCGTGATCGCACGCTGGCCCAGACGCAAGAGAAAATTGTTCAGCTTGAGGCGCGCTTGAAAGCCATGCAGGCTGCGCCTGCAAGCACAGAGCTGAATAATCAGGATGACGAGACGACATCGATGCTGGATGGCGTGTTTGCCCAACTGCCTTTGATCGGCGGCGCGCTGGCGGCTTTGGCGCTGGCCTTGTTGGGCGTGACCTGGGTGCGCAAGCGTCGCGAGTCCGGTCGTGTCGATGCCGTTTTGGCCGGAAGGCCGCTAGGCGCAGCCAGCGCCTTGCAGCACGGCGCTTTGATGCGTACCCAGCAGACCGAAGGCGCGGGCGGCAATTCTTTCCTGACCGATTTCACCCGTTCCGGCATGGGGTCGATTGATGCCGGTGAGGTGGATCCGGTGGCCGAGGCCGAGGTGTATCTGGCTTATGGCCGTGATCAGCAGGCCGAAGACATTCTGCTGGATGCCTTGCAAAAAGATCCGACCCGACATGAGGTCAGGCTTAAGTTGCTCGAGATTTACGCCACGCGCGCCGATAAGGAGACGTTTGAGCACCATGCCCGTGAGCTCAAGCTGGCGCAGGATGGCCGGGGTGCCTTGTGGGCCAAGGCCGCCGCATTGGGCCTGGCGCTGGATCCGCACAACAGCCTGTATGCCGATGCGGCGCCTAGCGTCGACGCGCTGAATAGCGCACCTGGCATGGCGGCGGGGCCGATTGATCTGGATGCAGAATTGTCTGGTGTAGGTGTGGCTGATGTTCCGCCTTCGCCGAAAATGGCAGCGGATGTTGACTTTGCCATGCCAGCCCCCCTTGTCGCCCCTGTGGCAGCACCTGCAGCGCCGACAATGGCGGAGCATGATGCGGATGATCCGCTGCGCGCCGCGCTGTTTGGTGAAGAGCCTCTTGCCGTCGAGCCGGAGCCGGTCGTCGGGCACGACAGCAATATGCTGGACTTCGATATGGATGCCATGCTGGGCGGTCTGGGTATGTCGGCGCCAGCGGCCGAGACGGTCAGCAAGGCCGAGGCGGAACAGACTCCCGATCATGCCGACAGCGGCAATCTGCTGGACTTTGATTTCCAGATGGGAATGCCGGCGCCTGAGCCGATCCCCGCGCCTGCGCCGTCTGCCACGGCGGCGGACGATTTTGACAGCCTGTTCGATTTTGACCAGGCCGGGCCGAGCACAGACGCACGAGGGGATGCCGCGTTTGACGCACTGACGGCGGACCTTGAAGCCGAGTTTGCACCGGTGTCGACCGAGGGCATGAGCGTATCGGATGACCCGCAGTCCACCAAGCTTGACCTTGCCCGTGTCTATCTCGATATGGGGGACAAGGAGGGGGCGCGCGAAGTGCTGCTGGAACTGCTTGGCGAAACCGAAGGTGCGTTGCGTGACGAAGCCGGGAAATTGCTGGCGACCTTATGAGCCGTTTGGCGTTTTCTGAGCTGGCACTGGCCGTGCCGTTCGCGCTGGGTGTGTTGGCCGCGCCAGCGGCTCAGGCCGGAATGGGTACGCTTAAGGCTTTATCCGCTCAGGGTGAACCCTTGCAGGCAGAGGTCGAACTGGATCTGCCTGCAGGTGGCGAGGGCGGCATCGTCCGGCTAGCCGCCCTGAATGACTACCCGCTGTTGCAGCCTTATAGCGCCCATGCTTCACGCTTGCGCTTTGAACTCAAGGGCATGGCCAATGGCCGGCAAGTGGTGCATCTGTCCGGGCCTGCGCTGGCAGGCACCGATGTACTGCGTTTTGCCATCGAATATATCTGGCCGGGCGGGCGCTGGGTGCGCGAGTACCGGCTTTATGGCTACAACCTGCCGGCACGGTCGCCGCCGGCGGAGACTGAACCGGCCAATTTCCTCCTGCCTTTTCTTGATACCCCATCCCATCCGGCGCTGGGTCGTTTGTTCCGCTTGTCGGCACCTGCGCAGGCGTTGACGCTGAAAATCGAGTTGCTGGGCGCTTTGGCCAGCGACAAGGCGCGCAAGCAGGCGGTGTTTAGCGTGCGCGGACTTGATGCTGCGGCACATGCAGTATTAAGCGGGGTTCGCCTTGAGGTCGGGCAGGAGGATGCACAGCATTTTCTGTTGCTGACCAGCCCGCATCCTATGGGGCGCCAGGTGCTGTCGTTCGAGCTGGATGCGGTATTTGAGGGGGCGAAGGCTGGCCGCCGCTATTCGGTTTTGCCGGTAAGGGCTGCGGGGCGGCCTTTGCATTACCGTGTCGTTGCCGGTGATAGCGCTTTTGCGCTGGCACGACGCTTTTATCCGGCACGCTCGCCGGATAAGGCGGTGCGCGCGCTGCTGGCGGCCAATGCACAGGCCTTTGTGGCGGGTGATGCAAACCGTTTGCGCGCGGGGGCACTATTGCGCCTGCCCGATGTTGGCGCGCGCAAGCCGAGGCCTTCACCGGTTATTGCGCCTAAGCTTGCTCCACCCGCACCCGCACCCGCACCCGCACCTGCACCTGCACCTGCGATGGTGCCGGTGGACATTGAGGCGCAAGTTGCCGCGGACAGGGTCTTGGCCGAGCATAAGCTGGCACAGCTGCAACAGGCACAGGCGCGCCTGGCTGCGCTGGAGAAGGAGGTCGTGCGGCTGTCGGCGCAGTCTGTGCCTGAAAATGGCGGCGCTATGGCGGATATGTCACTGGACGAGGAGCTGACCCGCTGGCTTGCCGGCGGCGTGGGCGGCATGGCCGTGATGAGCTTGCTGGCCTGGCAGTTGGTGCGCCGCAATCGTGCCCGGCAGGCAGGCCGTACACCGGTCGCGCTTCAGGCCACGCCGCCCCGCACGGCAGCGCCGGTGGCCGTTGTTGTCGCAGCGCCTGAGCCGGCGCCTGTGGCGCGGCTGCGGCAGATGCAGCAATTGGCGTTAAACGGGGAGCGCGCCGCTTTTGCTGCGCTGGCGCATGCCGTGCTGGCCGATAGCGCGGGTCAGGGAGAGGAGTGGGCTGCCGTGGTGCGCATGGGTCAGAGCCTGGACCCTGAGAATGCCTTGTACCACATGGGTGAGCCGGATGTATCTGGGCAGGCCAGACAGGCCGACTCGGCAGAACAGGCTTTGGCACGCCTGTTTGCCGAAATGGGTGAGCGTGACGGTGCGGCGGATCTGGCGCGGGATATACGTGCAGCGGACTGAGTGGTTCTTGGCACCCGGTGCCTGGCTATGTGCCTGGCTGGCGCTGGTTGTGCTGCTGGCGGTGATGCCGGCCTTGTGGCTGAGTATTTTGACGGCCGCACTGGCGGCCGCCTTGCTCTGGCTGAACCCTGGCCTGCTGCTATCCGTTTTCAGGCGCATGCGTTATCTCTTGCTGTCGCTTTTGCTGCTGATGGGCTGGACGCTGCCCGGAGACGCGGTTTTTGACAGTCTGTGGGCGCCGACCTGGCAAGGCTTGCAGGCCGGCGCCGTACAGGTGATGCGTCTGCTGCTTGCCGTATGGCTGGTACGTGCCTTGTGGCTGTCTGCCGGGCGTGAGGCCATGCTTGCTGCGCTTTACCAGCTCTGTGCGCCGCTGACGCGTCTGGGTTTGCCGGCCAAAACCCTGGCTTTGCGTCTCTGGCTGACGCTTTACCACGCCGATCGCCTGATCAGTCTGCCATTTCGCACTTTATTGCAGGAAATGCGCTGCTTGTTGCAGCAGGGCGTAGCAGCAGTTGGCCCCGATCAGGTAGAGTTAAGACTTTGCCGCTGGCGTAAGCGCGAATATGTTTTTGTGCTGGCTGCATGGCTGATAACAGGATTTTTGATGAAAGTTTGGGCATGAGAGTGGCGCTAGGCCTCGAATACGATGGCCGTGCCTTTGCCGGCTGGCAGACCCAGCCGCATGGCAATACCGTACAGGACAAATTAAACGCCGCGCTCAGCATGATCGCCGGCGAGCCGATTACGACCATTGCCGCAGGTCGGACCGATGCCGGTGTGCATGCGGCGATGCAGGTGGTGCATTTTGAGACCCGGGCGCAGCGCCCCTTGAATGCCTGGGTGCGCGGGGTGAATGCCCATTTGCCGCCCGAGGTGGCGGTGGTGTGGTCACGCGAGGTGGACGAGGTGTTTCACGCGCGTTTTTCCGCTTTTTCGCGCGCCTACAGCTATTTCTTGCTGTCGCATCCGGTGCGCCCCAGCCTGACGGCCGGCAAGGTGGGCTGGTACTACGGCGCGCTGGATGTAGAGGCGATGCAGCAAGCGGCGCTGCGCTTGCTGGGGCGGCATGATTTTTCCAGCTTTCGTGCTGCCGAGTGCCAGGCCAAGACGCCGGTCAAGGATTTGCAAGTGCTGGATATTACGGCCAGCGCCGGCCTGATTCGTTTCGACTTCAAGGCGGATGCCTTTTTGCACCATATGGTGCGCAATATCGTCGGCGCCCTGGTGTATGTCGGCAAGGGCAGTCTGGACGCCGAGGGTATGAGCCGTTTGCTGAATGCCGGCGATCGCACCCAGGCGCCCCCGACTTTTATGCCGGACGGACTCTATCTGACCGGGGTCGGCTATCCCGAACATTTTTGTCTGCCCAGCGTGCCCGATCCGGCGCGTCTGGCTTTGTGGCGCTAAGGGGATGTAGCTATGGCGGTACGCGTGAAAATTTGCGGCATGACCCGCGTGGAGGACGCTGTGGAAGCGGCGCGTCTGGGCGTGGATGCGATCGGCTTGGTGTTCTACCCGAAAAGCCCGCGCAATGTGTCGATCGCCCGTGCCGCGGCCATTATTGCCGCGCTGCCGCCCTTTGTCAGCGTGGTCGGCCTGTTTGTCGATGCCACGCGCGAATGGGTAGAGACGGTGCTGGCCGAGTGTGCACTGGATGTGTTGCAGTTTCATGGCGACGAAAGCCCTGAGTTTTGTGCCGGTTTTCATCGCCCCTATCTCAAGGCGGTACGGGTGCAGGCTGGCACCGATCTTGCCGCCATCGCCACACGCTATGCCGGCGCGCGTGCACTGTTAACCGATGCCTTTGTCGAGGGCGTGCATGGCGGCACCGGCCAGACCTTTGACTGGGGTTTGCTGGCCGGGGATTTGCCGCTGCCCTTGATTCTGTCCGGCGGGCTGGATGAACACAATATTGCAGCGGCTCTGCGCCAAGTGCATCCGGCAGCGGTGGATGTCTCCAGTGGGGTCGAAAGCGCAAAAGGGATCAAGGACGCTGCCCGTATGGCAGCCTTCATTTCAGGAGCAAGACATGGATCACTATGATCTGCCCGATGCGGCAGGCCATTTCGGCCTGCACGGGGGCGTGTATGTGGCAGAAACACTGATGGCTGCGCTGGACGAATTGCAGACCGAGTATGCGCGGGCCAAGGCCGATCCGGCATTTTGGGCAGAGTACCACTACGAGCTGGCGCACTATGTCGGACGTCCAAGCCCGGTCTACCATGCGCGGCGCTGGTCGGAGGCGCTGGGTGGTGCACAGATCTGGCTTAAGCGTGAAGACTTGAATCACACCGGCGCGCACAAGATCAATAACGCCATTGGCCAGGCGCTGCTCGCACGGCGCATGGGCAAGAAGCGGGTGATCGCAGAAACCGGCGCCGGCCAGCATGGTGTCGCGACGGCGACGGTCGCCGCGCGCTACGGCATGGAGTGTGTGGTGTATATGGGCGCCGAGGATATCAAGCGTCAGGCCTCCAATGTGTTCCGCATGAAGCTCCTGGGCGCAACCGTGGTGCCGGTAGAGTCCGGCTCGAAAACGCTGAAAGATGCGTTGAACGAGGCGATGCGCGACTGGGTGACCAATGTAGACTCTACTTTCTATATTCTGGGCACGGCAGCCGGCCCGCATCCTTACCCGATGCTGGTGCGCGACTTTGTCTCGGTCATCGGCAATGAAGCCAAGGTGCAAATGCCCGAGACCATCGGCCGCCAGCCGGATGTGGTGGTCGCCTGTGTCGGGGGCGGCTCCAACGCGATCGGTATGTTCTACCCGTATATTCCGCTTGAAGGCGTGCGTCTGGTCGGCGTTGAGGCGGGCGGTGACGGGGTTGAAACCGGTCGCCATGCCGCACCCTTGTCGGCCGGGCGCGTCGGTGTACTGCACGGTTTCAAGAGCTATCTGATGCAGGACGCCAACGGCCAGATCATCGAAACCCATTCGGTGTCGGCCGGTCTGGATTACCCGGGGGTGGGCCCCGAACACAGCTACCTGAAAGATATCGGCCGCGCCGAATATACCGCCATCACGGATGACGAGGCGTTGGCGGCTTTTCATGACTGCTGCCATCTGGAAGGCATCATTCCGGCGCTTGAATCCAGCCATGCGCTGGCTTGGGCGGCCAAGGCGGCGCCTGGCATGGACAAGGATCAGGTGATCCTGGTCAATCTGTCCGGTCGTGGCGACAAGGATATCAATACTGTGGCCGGCCTTGTCGGCATGACGCTGTAAAGGGGAAGTTCATGTCGCGTATTGCTGCATGTTTTGCCAGGCTGGATGGCGCCAAGGCGCTGATTCCGTTTATTACCGCAGGCGATCCTACGCCCGGCCTGACCGTCGAGTTGATGCATGGTCTGGTGGACGGTGGCGCCGATATCATCGAGCTGGGCGTACCGTTTTCCGACCCGATGGCCGATGGTCCGGTTATTCAGAAAGCCTCCGAGCGCGCACTGGCGCACGGGGTGGGGTTAAAAGACGTGCTCGCCATGGTGGCCAAGTTCCGCCAGCGTAATGGCGAGACGCCGGTGGTGCTGATGGGCTACCTGAATCCGGTCTTCTCCATGGGCTATGCCGAGTTTGCCCGTGCGGCGGCCGAGGCGGGGGTGGATGGCGTATTGACGGTAGACTGCCCGCCGCAAGAAGCGGGGGAGTTGTCGGCGGCGCTGAAGGCGTCGGCGCTGGACCCGGTGTTCCTGATTGCACCCACGACCACGGATGCGCGCGTGGCGGAAATCGCGGCTCATGCCTCCGGTTATGTCTATTATGTGTCGCTGAATGGGGTCACCGGTGCAGGTCATCTGGACATTGACGCTGTAGCAGGTAAAATTGCCGCCCTCAGACACCATATCCGCCTGCCTATCGGGGTGGGGTTCGGCATCCGTGATGCCGAGACTGCCCGTGCGCTGTCGGCCGCAGCCGATGCCATTATCGTGGGTAGTCGTTTGGTGCAGGAAATCGAGGCGGCAACAGAACAGACTGCCAAAGAGCAGTTGACCCGTCTGGTGGCCACCCTCAAGGCTGCCATCCGTTAGTACACCCGTTCCCGGGGTCCGCAAGGATGCCTGGCCAGACTGTAAGGAATCTCGATGAGCTGGCTCAATAAGCTCTTGCCACCGAAGATCAAGCGGGAAAGCCGCTCCGACAAGACTTCTTCCGTTCCGGAAGGCTTGTGGAGCAAATGCCCTGCCTGTGAAGCTGTACTGTATTACACCGATCTGGAGAGCAATCTGCAGGTCTGCCCCAAGTGCAACCATCATAATGCACTGGATGCGCGTGCGCGCCTGAACATCCTGCTGGATGAAGAGGGACGGCGTGAAATCGGTGCAGAAGTCAAACCGATAGACATCCTCAAGTTCAAGGACAGCAAGAAATACCCCGACCGTCTGGCCGCCTCGCGTGCCGCCACGGGCGAGGATGATGCCCTCGTGGTGATGCAGGGCAGTATGCTGACCGTACCGGTTGTCGTGGCTGCTTTCGAGTTCCGCTTTATCGGTGGCTCGATGGGTTCGGTGGTTGGCGAACGCTTCGTGCGCGGCGTACAAGCGGCGGTCGAGGCGCGGGCGCCTTTTGTCTGTGTGGCCGCCTCGGGTGGTGCACGCATGCAGGAGGGGCTGAATTCGCTGATGCAGATGGCCAAGACCAGTGCCGCACTGGACTTGCTGACGCAGGCGAAACTGCCGTTTATTTCCATCCTGACCGACCCGACCATGGGCGGGGTATCGGCTTCGTTTGCCTTTTTGGGTGATGTGGTGATTGCTGAACCCAATGCCTTGATCGGCTTCGCCGGCCCGCGTGTCATCGAGCAGACTGTGCGTGAAACTCTGCCTGAAGGCTTTCAGCGCGCCGAGTTCCTGTTGGAAAAAGGCGCGGTCGATATGATTGTCGACCGGCGTGAACTCAAGCAGCGCGTGGCAGATCTGGCTACCTTGCTGATGCGTGAGCCTGCGCTGGCCTGAGTTTTTATGGATGGGTGTTTTCCGCCGCCAGACTGAAAAGTCTGGCGGTTTTGCTTTTATGCGGATGTAAATTTTGTCTTTGTCATTTTTCCTTCGTGTGTGTGCTTTGACGGCGGCGCTATTTCTGAGCGCCTTTGTGCTGACAAGGCTGGATGCGGGTCTGGCTGGCTGGATCTTGCAAGAGGACGGCCCGGTGGAGGCGCTGTCGTCTTTGCTGTATCTGCTGGCAGGCGGCTATCTGCTATGGGCGCGCCCCCTCTCGTGGCACGCCCTCTGGCCTGCCGCTTTTGCCTTGCTGCATCTGGCCGTACGCGAAGCGGGTTTGCGTAGTGCTTTGTTGGGTGGCAAGGGCACGGAGCTTGCCTATTATCTGGACCCAGCCGTTGCCTGGTCGCTGAAAGTTGTCGCCTTGCTGGTGCTGGGGACGACGCTGTGTGCTGTTTTGCTCTTACTGCGCGCGGTGCCAGCCTTGCTGCGGGCTTTTTTCCATGGCAATGCCGCCGCGTGGTGGCTGGCGCTGGCGTTTGCCTATGGCGCATTGGCCCAAGTATTTGATAACTGGAGCAAGCTGTTTGAATCCGGCTGTTTTGCCTGGCAGTCGTGGTTTTTACCGCTGGAAGAGCTGGGCGAGCTGGGGATGGCGCTTGCGCTGTGCTTTGCCGTTGTCAGCTGGACTTCTGCCCGGTATACGGCTAGCGGCGAGCTGATGGCGATGCATGCAGGCCAGCGGATATGAGCAAGCATTACCTGTTTGTTGCCGCAGCGGCTTTTTTGTCGGCTTGCAGCAGTCATACTCCGCCTGCCTTGCCGGGCAGGCTTGTGCCCGTGCAGCTGTTTGCCCAGACCATGCTGCCCCATGCGGCACCCGCTGCCCGCCAGTTGGGTGTGGCGCCGGAGGTGATTGTGGCGCATGCGGCACTGGAAAGTGGCTGGGGGATGCGGCCTATCCGTCACCCTGATGGCAGTGACAGCCATAATCTTTTTAGCCTGAAAGCGACACCCTCATGGCAGGGTGAGACAGTGTCCATTTTAACGACCGAATTTATACGGGGGCGCAAGCTTAAGCGTGTCGAACGCTTCCGTGCCTATCCTTCGTTTGGCGCGGCATTTTCCGACTATGCGTCTTTGCTGGGTGGCTTGTCGCGTTATGAGGCGGTGCGGGGAGTGGGGCCGGATGCGCGGGCTTTTGCTTGTGGCTTGAAGCAAGGCGGCTATGCCACCGACCCGGCTTATGTGGGCAAACTGATCAGGGTGACTGACTCTCTGCGCCAAGTGTTGCCGGAGGCTGAATCGGGCGTCTGATGGGCTTTCAGCTGGGTGCTTGCCAAAGCTTGTAAATTGAATAGTTATTTGAATCAATGCTTTGCGGTGTTTTTGAGGTGTTGCACTAAGTAGTGCTTGTGAGGTAGTATGCGCTCCCTTTAGTTCACCCGGCTGTTTGGGTTTGACAGGAGTCAGTTTGCGCAAGCACATTCTTCTTTTCCCGTTCGTCGTCTTATTTCTCGCTGCCTGTGGCGGTACAGTCAGTCAGCCTCAGGCTGAAAAGTCTGCCACTGGCCAGTTGCAGCCACGTTTTACCGCCAGTGCACCAACGGCCAGTGTTGCCGTAGCACAAGCCAAGCCCGCTGCCGTACCTTCCGATCCTATCGGTGCTTTTACCTATACCATGCTGCCGCACGCTGAAGATGCGGCACAAACGCTGGGCGTGGATCCGGCGATTATCATTGCACATGCCGGTCTGGAAAGCGGCTGGGGCAAAAAGCCTATCCGTTTTGCCGATGGCCGCGACAGCTACAATCTGTTCAGTCTGAAAGCGTATGATTCGTGGACGGGCGACACGGTTAAGATTCGCACCACCGAGTATCTGGGCGGACGCAAAGTCAAGAAAACCGAAACCTTCCGCGCTTACCCGTCATTTCAGGCGGCCTTCGAGGACTACGCGTCCTTGCTTGCCAATAACCAGCGCTACGCCAAGGCCTTGGGGCAGGGCGACAATGCCAAGGGTTTTGCCCAAGCCTTACATAAAGGCGGCTATGCCACCGATCCGCGCTATGTCAGCAAGTTTGCCAATGTGACCAAAAAAGTGCGCCGGATCAGTGACCGCATGAGTGCATAAACCAGAACATATTGTCTGCATAATGCAAAACGCCAGCCTCAGGCTGGCGTTGCTGCGTGTAGCTTCGGATCAGGCGAGTTGTTCAGCCGTGATGGCGTGTTCGCAACGGCGTATCTTGATAAAGAACAGCACGGTCAGGGCGATGGTGGTCGCGATGCCGATGAGTGTTGCCATCGGCAGTGCCAGGCCGAAGCCTATCGGTGCGTTCGCCAGGTAGGTCACGCATACGCAGGTCATGAAGATGGCCGGCACGGTGGCAATCCAGTGGAACTTGCCGTGGCGCAGCAGATAAGCCGCCGCCGTCCACAGCATAATGCTGGCCGTGGTCTGGTTGGCCCAGCCGAAGTAGCGCCAGATTACATTGAAATCGACCTTGGTCAGCGCATAGCCGATGACAAACATGGGGATGGCAATCAGCAAGCGCTTGGCGATGGCTTTTTGCGGCATATTGAAAAAGTCGGCAATGATCAGGCGCGCCGAACGAAATGCCGTGTCGCCCGAGGTGATGGGCAGCACGATGACCCCCAGTACCGCCAGTACGCCACCGGTCATGCCCAGCAGCGAAGTGGATACCTCATGTACCACCTTGGCCGGGCCGCCGGCTGCCATGGTGGCGTTCAGTGCTTCAGGAGTGTCGTAGAAGGACAGGCCCAGCGTACACCAGATCAGCGCGATAATGCCTTCGCCTATCATGGCACCGTAGAATACGAAGCGGCCGTTTTTTTCGTTTTGCATGCAGCGCGCCATCAGCGGGGACTGGGTGGCGTGAAAGCCCGACAGGGCACCGCAGGCGATGGTGATGAACAGCAGAGGCCACAAAGGCAGTTCGCCCGGATGCATATTGGCCGTAAGATCCAGCCCAGCCGAGTAGAAGGTCTTGTTGCTGAATCCCAGACCGATAATCAGGCTGGCCGACATAAACAGCAGCAGCGCGCCAAACAGCGGGTAAACGCGGCCGATGATCTTGTCTACCGGCACAATGGTGGCGAGGATGTAATAGGCAAAAATAATGCCGGTCCAGATGACGATATTGCTGCCGGTCAGGTTGGATAGCAGCCCGGCCGGGCTGAGTACAAACACGACACCGACCAGCAAGAGCAGGATGATGGCAAAGACGTTCATGAAATGCTTCATAAACGTACCCAAATGGGTGCCGACTACGCTGGGCACCGAGGCGCCATTGGCGCGCACGCTGAGCATGCCGGAAAAGTAGTCATGCACCGCACCGGCGAAAATGCAGCCGAAGACAATCCACAACATGGCGACCGGCCCATACAGTGCGCCCAGAATGGGACCGAAGATGGGGCCGATGCCGGCGATGTTCAGCAACTGGATCAGCCAGACCTTGGCGGTAGACATTTCGACATAGTCGACGCCGTCGGCCAGGCTGGCGGCCGGGGTCGGCCGCTCGGGCTTGATGGCGAATATTTTTTCAACAAGGGTGCCATAGGCAAAATAACCTGCCAGCAGCAGGGCGCAGCACAGGGCAAACCAGACCATGGAGTAAGTCCTCTATTTCTCTTGAGCAGATATGGTCTTGCCGTTTTTGGTTCTGTCGAACTCTTATGTCTGTCCTTGCGGACAGCAAAGGCAAGACCGCGATGCAGAACGGCTTGTCTGGCATCCGCCAGTGCCGCTTGCTCAGGTCAAAATAATGGCTGCTTGTGCTGCTTGCTATGACATAACTCAAGAAAGATGCTGCTCGCTTACTTGTTTGGCAGAAAAATCCTGTTTTGCTGTCTATTCCGGCGCGCTTAAGACAATAGCCTGATCTGCTGGGCGATTTCACTAGCCAACTGCGTCGTGCCGCGACTTAAAGCCTCAACCAATGCCGGATAACCATCACCACGTTGCGGGCTCTGGATATCAAATGGCCGGCTTAAGCGCACTTTGCCTTTCTCATCCAGATAGCTGTAACGCCCGGCCAGTTGGGCGTAACCCTGATAGCTGCCATTGAACTGATCGAATACGATCTCAACTTTACCGGCTGGCGAGCCCGCAGCAGGTGGCAGCAAGGCCGCCAATTGGCTGCCTAACTGGCGGGCCAGTATTTTGTCCGGGGCTTCAGCCCACTGGTGATATTGCGCCAGATTGACCTGTACCGGGCTTTCGCGATAGACGATGCTGGGGCCGGACAGGTAGTCGGGCAGTTTGACTTCGAGCGCCAGCGGCGCGTGCAGCGCCGTTGTGGCCTCTGTCGCCGGGTTTTGCAACAGGTAATAGCTGACCTTGGGGGCACTGGCGCAGGCGCCAAGCATCAGTAGCAAGGAGAGCAGGAGGGCGCGTTGCTTCATGGTCGGGCTCCCTTGGGGGTCGGGTCGGGGGTGCTGCGATCAAACAGCAGCGCATTCGGGCTTTCGTTCAAGGTACGCACCACCGGCCGCGTTTCCTGTAATAGTGCGCCCAGTGTGCCCAGTGTCTGACTCAGTTCGCTATAGGCGACCGAGCCCTTGGAGAAGCCATCCAGCGCCGTACCCAGCTTGGCCAGTGTCTGGCGCAATTCGGCAGGCAGGGCCTGAGCGTCCGGACTGCCAACCAGGCTATTGAGCGACTGGGCCAGTTTGCCTGCTTCACCTGCCGCGTTGCGGGTTTCATTCAGTGCGCCGTTGGCGCTGTCCAGTGTCTGCTCAAGCTTGAGGGCATTGAGCTTGTCCAGCAGGGCGATGACCTTGTTTTCTATCTGCGACAGTCCGCCGCTATTGCTGGTCGGCAAAATCGGGTAGCCGCGGTAAGGCTTGGGTAGCGTGCTGATATGCTTGCCGGAGAAGTCGATATCAATAAACAGCGCGCCGCTGAGCAAATTGCCGGTCTTGAGTTTGGCGACCATGCCGTTCTGGATGGCCTGATCGATGCGCTTTTGCCAGAAGGCTTGCGGACGCTCGCCGGTTTCGTCGTCAAAACGGCCGACTTCTATTTTCAGCAGTACCGGAATGGCGCGCTTGTGTGTCGTATTCGTGGCGAGGGCAGGCGTGAATAAGGGAACGGCCGCGACCGTGCCGATACGAATGCCGCGATATTCGACCGGTGCGCCAATCTGCAAACCGCGTACCGATTCATCGAACAGGGCGACAAAGGGAAGCTGCTGTTCGTAATAAAGGTTGCTGGCACTCTCTTCACTGGCGTATAGCGTGAACTTGCTCTGATTGGCGACGCGATCCCCCAGTTCGTGTCCAGTCGGCACATCAAACGAGATGCCGCCACCCAACAAGGTGGCGAGCGAGCCGACATTGACCGAGAGACCATTGGCCGACAGATTAAAACCGACACCGCTGGTCAGCCAGAAACGCGAATTGGCGGTGACCAGTTGGTCGTAAGGGCGCTTGATAAAGAGCTGATAGCGCATTTCGCGCGCGGCGGTGTCGAATTCGGCTTTTTCGATGCGGCCGACTTCAAAGTGCTGGAACAGCACGGGGTCTCCGACATTCAGCGTTTTGACATCGCGGGCATTGAGTTGCAGGCGCAGGCCCGGTACATCCGGTGCGGTAATGGGGGGCGTGGCCAGTACCTTGAATTCACGGCTAAGCTCGCCGCTTTTGCCAGGCTGAAACTGAATGTAAACACCGGACAGCAGCGTAGACAAACCGCTGACGCCGCCATTTTCTACCCGTGGGCGTACCACCCAGAACTGGCTGTCCTGATACAGTAGCGGCGCAGCGCTTTTGTCCAGTTGCGCCTTGATAATGACGGCAGTGTGATCCGGTGCCAGGCTGACTTCACTGACTTTGCCGATATTAACGTCGAGAATCTTGATCTGGGTCTTGCCGACTTCGATACCCTCGGCCGAGGGCAGGTGCAGCGTGATTTGCGGGCCCTGATTGCTCCAGGTGGTGTACACCATCCACAAGCCCGCGATCAGGGCAACGATGGGAACAATCCAGACCAGCGAGAGCTGGCGCAATTTGGCGACCCGGGCGATGGCTTGTTTGTTGTCCGCAGGTTCAGTCATGGGCGGAGTTTTCCTTATTGATGCGTTTATCCCAGATCAGGCGGATATCGAAACTCATGGCGGCGAGCATGGTGAAGACCACCACGCCGGTAAACGAGAGGGCGGCGACGCCGGGGTAGACCGACATGATCTTGCCCATGCGCACGAGCGCCACCAGAATGGCCACGACAAAAACGTCGACCATGGACCAGCGTCCTATCAGCTCGGTCACGCGGTAAAGCTGGGTGTAGCGGCGGGCACTGACGGCTTCACCTGCGCCTTTGCGTAGCTGGGCGGCAATGCATAGCAGAGACAGCGCGGCGAATTTGGCGATGGGCACCATGACGCTGGCGATAAAAATAATCAGTGCAATCGGGTAGGAACCGATGTTCCACATAATGATCACGCCTTCGAGTATGGTCGAGGCCTCGCTGCTGCGCAGGCTTTCGGTCAGCATGATGGGGTAGAGGTTGGCCGGGATATACAAGATCGCTGCCGTCAGCAGCAAGCCGACCGTCAGTTGCAGGCTATGCGGCCGGCGCGCGCTGAGGCAGTGCGCACAGCGCACGCAGCGGCGGGCATCCTTGGGGTTGCGCTTGTCACAAGCCGGGCAGCTTTGCTCACCATCGGTCCATGGCTGGGTCGGGTCATCACCATATAATTGCGCCAGCTTGAAGTTCAGCCAGTGCTTGTCTACCAGTGAAGCGGTTTTGGTCAGCGACAGACTGAACAGCAACAGGCTCCAGAAGGACAGGCCAAAATGGATTTCGGCGAGTGAGGCCAGCTTGATCATGCTGACCAGAATGGCCAGCGCAAACACATCCACCATCATCCATGGCCGGCTGGATGCCGCCAGCTGGGCGGCTGCTCGCAAGCCCGGCCAGCGTGAGCCCAGGCGTAAGGCCAGATAAACATAGAAGGTGGCGGCCAGAAACAGGGTTGGGGCAAACAGCAGCACCAGTAACAGCAGATCGGCAATCAGTACAAAGTCTTCGTGAAACAGAATCTCGGCGCTGCTGAAAATGGTGATTTGCTGGTGTACGCCCTCAACCGTCATGCCCAGTAGCGGAAAGGCGAAGCTGAGGCAGAGAAAAATCATCGCAGCCAGTGCGTAAGCCAGCGTGCTGTCGGTGGCATGCAAAGGAATGCGGCATAGCACATCATCGCAGCGCGGGCAGTGCGCCAGCTGGCCAGCCTGTAGCGCCGGCAGGCTGAGCTCAAGGTCGCAATGCGGGCATTGCATCGGGTGCGCCGGCAGTATGGCATCTATGGCCGGCATGGTGTGACCTGCGTGGCGGGAGGGCGATGGATCATCTGGATTTGCTAAGCACGTTAAGGTTATTGATTATTCAATTGGTGTATTCTAAGGCATGTGGCACGCGGGTGGCAGCGGCGATTGCATTGGCTACGGCGTAAAAACGAGCAGCTGAACCATCATGGTAGGATGACAAAGCGTGATTTTCTGCTTTGCAGCGTGCGTGATGGCCGTTACCATCGCTCACTTGATGAGTTTGTGTGGAGTTTGCATGTTGTCCCCGTCCCGCGTTCCCGCCTTGCGCTTTATTGCCAGCTGCAAACTGCCGACCCCATGGGGCGAATTTACCATGCACGGCTTCGAAGAAGCTTCCGGGCAGGAGCATGTCGCGCTGACTCTCGGTGTGGTTGATGATGGTGCGCCGGTGCTGGTACGCCTGCATTCCGAATGCCTGACCGGCGATGCTTTGTTTTCGCTGCGTTGTGACTGCGGTTTCCAGCTGGAGGCTGCGCTGGACGCCATCGCCGAAGAGGGGCGTGGCGCTTTGCTTTACCTGCGTCAGGAAGGGCGGGGTATCGGCCTGATCAATAAGATCCGCGCCTATAAGTTGCAGGATGGGGGCGCCGATACGGTGGAGGCCAATGAGCAACTGGGTTTCCCGGCCGATATGCGCGACTTCGGCATCGCCCGCGATATGTTGTCCGAGCTGGGTATTCATCAGGTGCGGGTGATGACCAATAACCCGCGCAAGCTGGAAACGCTGAACCGTGTCGGCATCGCTGTGACCGAACATGTGCCGCTCAAGGTCGGGCGCAATAGCCATAACGATCATTACCTCAATACCAAGGCTGCCAAGCTGGGTCATTTGTTCTGAGTGGTGTGGAATGGGGAGTAGGGAGTAGGGAATAGTGGGCGGGATCGGGGAGCCGGGAACCGGGATCTGCGGTGTTGAAGTGAATGTGCTTGGCCGAAACACTGAAATCCGAGTCCCGAGTCCCGAGTCCCGAGTCCCGAGTCCCGAGTCCCGAGTCCCGAGTCCCGAGTCCCGAGTCCCGAGTCCCGAGTTACGCCAGTTCCAGCGCTGTCAGTCCCTTTTCATCCAGTCGCAGATACCCGCCGCGACCATCGTGCCAGTCGGCAATCACCCAGCGTTCGCTATGGCGCACCCCGTCGCTGATCGGGTAGCAGCCCGGGCGGTGGGTGTGGCCATGTATCAGTACCGGCCAGTCGTGCGCGGCCATCCATTCCAGTAATGCCACCTCGGTCACATCACCGGCCTCGGTATAACCCTGTTCGCGCTTCATGCCTTCGCTCTGGCTGCGTGCCAGGCGGGCAATCGCATGGCGTTCGGCCAAGGGCTTGGCCAGTAGCGCCTGTTGCCATAGCGGATTGCGGCTCATGGCGCGGAACTGCTGATAGGCGCTATCGTCGCTGCAGGCGGCATCGCCGTGGCTGAGCAGGTAATGGCGGCCATTAACCGATAACAGGCTAGGGTCGGTTAGCAGCACCGCACCGCTGGCTTGCTCAAAGCCGCTGCCCATTAAAAAGTCGCGGTTGCCGTGCATGACGTAGAGCGGCGTGTGGGCGCTAAAGCGGCGCATGGCAGCAGTCATGCGGGTGTTGAAGTCCGATGTGTCGTCATCTCCCACCCAGTATTCGAACAGATCGCCCAAGATATAGAGCGCGTCGATTTGCCCTGCCCACGTATTCAGCGTGCGCTCGAATAGTGCGGCAAGTTCAGGAACGTCTTCGGACAGGTGCAGGTCGGAAATGAAGTGGATGGGCATGGGCAGTCGGGAGAATAGGGAGTGGGGAGTGGGGAGTAGGGAGTAGGGAGTAGGGAGTAGAGAATAGGGCGTGGAGTCTTTTCTCCCCTTGCTCCCCACGCTCTACTCCCGTTTTTTTAGATAATCTCGGCCTTCTCGATCACCACGGCTTCTACCGGTACATCCTGATGACCGCCTTTGCGGCCGGTCTTGGTGCCTTTGATGCGGTCAACCACATCCTTGCCTTCCACGACCTTGCCGAATACGGCATAGCCCCAGCCATTGGACGTTTCGGACTGGAAGTTGAGGAAGTCGTTGTCGGCCACATTGATGAAGAACTGGCTGGAGGCCGAATGCGGGGCCGGGGTACGCGCCATGGCGATGGTGTAGTTCAGGTTCTTCAGGCCGTTATTGGCTTCGTTCTTGATGTTGTCGCGTGTCGGCTTCTGATCCATATCGGCCGTGAAACCGCCGCCCTGAATCATGAAGCCGTTGATGACGCGGTGGAAAATGGTGCCGTCGTAGTGGCCGTCTTTTACATACTGTTCGAAGTTGGCCGCAGTCAACGGGGCTTTTTCGCTATCCAGTTCCAGGACGATATCGCCGAAGTTGGTGGTCAGTTTGATCATGGTTTATGTCCTCGTTTGGGTTTTACTGCGCTGATTTGATAATGACTTTTTGGATGATGGTCGGCTCCAGCGGTACATCCTGCATGCCGTCCTTGAAGCCGGTGCGGCTCTTGGCGATGCGGTTGACGATGTCCATGCCTTTGCTCACTTTGCCGAATACGGCATAGCCCCAGCCTTGCGGGGTTTTGTTTTTGTGGTCGAGAAATTCATTGTCGGCCACATTGATGAAAAACTGGCTGCTGGCCGAGTGCGGGTCGGATGTGCGCGCCATGGCGAGGGTGCCGATGCGGTTTTTCAGGCCGTTGTCGGCTTCATTGGCTACGGTTGTCTTGGCCGGTTTTTGCGAGAGCGAACCATCCTTAATCTCGAAACCGCCGCCTTGCACCATAAAGCCATCGATGACGCGATGGAACATCGTATTGTTGTACTGGCCGCTCTTGGCATAAGCCAGAAAGTTGGCAACAGTCTTGGGTGCCTTGGCGGCATCCAGTGTGACTTCAATCGTCCCCTTATTGGTCACGAGATCCACCACCGGTGCGGCGAGGGTCAGGGCGGGCAGGGAACACAGCAACAAAGAGGTAAGCAAGCGTTTCATGGGCAGTTCTCGTTACATGACGGGTTTTTGCGAAACACGGATTCTAGCATAGCCATCATGACCGCCCACCCCATCCTGAACGCCGTTCGCTTGTCCGGCTTTGCCGGCATCTCCATGGCATGGGCACATGATGTAAAGCGTAAGACTTGACGCGTGTTTGCCTGCCCCCTGAGTGGCTCGGGTAGGCGAGAGGCCGGCGAGAGTCAAGCATTTAGCCAACGGAAGAAAGCATTTGTGAGTACTATCTGGGTTCGCCATTAAGTTAAAGCAATCTGTACATGCAAACAGAAGTCAAAGATAAGCCCCGTTACGCCCTGGTGGCATCGGTTCAGTTACCGGATGTCAGTGATGTCGAGTTTGAGGCTTCGCTCGCCGAATTGAGCGAATTGGCCAAGACGCTGGGTTTTCAGGTAGTGCAGACCTTTGTGCAAAAGCGCAGCAGTTTCGACCGCACGGCTTATCTGGGTGTAGGCAAGCTGGAAGAAGTCAGCATGTTCGTCAATCGCGGTGTCCGCAGCGACGGGCCGGAAGCCGGGGCGCAAGCACTGGAGTCCGCTACCGTCGAATTCGACGCTTTGCTGGTGGATCACGAAATTTCCCCGTCGCAGGCACGCAATCTGGAGCTGGCCGTAGGCTGCCCGGTGATGGACCGCACCATGGTCATCCTGGAGATTTTTCATCGTAATGCCCGCTCGCGTGCAGCCCGCGCGCAGGTGGAAATTGCCCGTCTGGGTTATATGGCGCCGCGCCTGCGTGAAGCGGCCAAGCTGGCGGGCCCGCAAGGCCGGCAGCGTAGCGGCATGGGCGGGCGCGGTGCCGGTGAATCGCATACCGAGCTGGACCGTCGCAAGGTGCGTGACCGCATTGCCGAACTGCAGCGCGAAATCATTGCCATGGAGCTGGAGCGCAAGACCCAGCGCGCTCGCCGTCTGGAGCGTCAGGGACTGGGCGGGGTGTCGCTGGTGGGGTATACCAATGCCGGCAAGTCCACGCTGATGCGCGCGCTGACCGGTAGCGAGGTGCTGGTGGCCAATAAGCTGTTTGCCACGCTGGACACCACGGTGCGTGCCCTTTATCCGGAAAGCGTGCCGCGCGTGTTGGTAAGCGATACGGTCGGCTTCATCAAGAACCTGCCTCACGGCTTGGTGGCCTCTTTCAAGTCGACGCTGGAAGAAGCACTGGATGCGGCGCTGTTGCTGCATGTGATTGATGCCAGCGATCCCGGTTTCCTGCGTCAGCTGGAGGTGACCGACGAAGTGCTGCAGGAAATCGGCGCCGACGAAGTGCCGCGTATTCGCGTGTTCAACAAGATCGACCATGTCGGTGATGAAAGCGAGCAGGCGGCCCGGACTGCCGAACTGCAGCAGCGTTATCCGGGTTGTGTGGTGATGAGTGCGCGTCGCCCGGAGGAAGTCGCCAGCCTGCACGCGATGATCGTCTCCTTCTTTCAGCAGGATCTGGTGGAGGACGCGCTGCTGCTGCCGTGGTCGGCACAACAACTGCGCGGTGAAATCTACAGCCATTGTCAGGTCTTGGAGGAGCGTGCCGAGGAAGAGGGCAGCTGGTTCCGGGTGCGTGGCGAGCCGGAAAAATTGCGCAGCCTGCATGCACAGCTCAACCCGGGTGCTCAAGGCCGGGAAAAGGAATACTGGGAAGTTTAAGCCGCGATGGCCGCATAGCCTAAGCCCGTACCGGGTTGGGTGAGGGCTATTTTGTATGAGTCAGGCGGGCATGGCCCGCTTGCTCAGGCTGCGCGAGTCGTTGGTCTTATCCTTTCGCTGGCAGAATGCAGCCGAGCGGCGCCAGTCAACGCGAGCTTCCACTTTTTTCATGCACTTCTGTGACGGGCCTGTGCATCGCGCTCAGGTAGGCGTGACTGCAGTGCTTGTTCTTGCCTGTCCAGAATCAACGTCGTGCGCAACTGGGGCGGATCCGCCAGCTCACCATGTCACGCACGAATACGTCTACTCGGCAAACCGGCCCGATCCCCCCTTGTTTCAATGCGTATCAATGAAGGCTTGCATGGCTTGATGCGGGGGGCTTGACCTGCGCCAAAATACGCACAGCCAGCCGCAAGATTTTATTCGCCTTTTCAATTCGCGAACTTTGCGCCCCAACGCTTTGACCCGCGCGGCCTTAGCACAGCCTTCTAGCGCATTGCTGCCGGCGAATGCCGTGGCGAAGGTTTTGCCGCTTGCCGCCTGTTATATACGCCGCACATTTAAATGGGATTGTCTTTCTGCTTGTATTGCGCATGGCGTGCGCCATCTATTTTGCATTCGGCCATTGATCAAAATTTTCGGCGATTCGTTATTTTATTGCGCAGTTGTTATTTTTTTGTGATTTTAATGGCGGAATTTTCTTGTGTAAAAGCGTATTCAGAGTTTAGACTCTGCGCACTAAAAAGCGAGCGCATAGTTCTTATGCTCTTGTTGCGCTGATGCGCCAGACAATACACCACTTGGCGAGCCTATCGCCCGGAGATCCGCATGACCCGTTTTAATCGTACCTCCTTGTTGATCGCTGCATTGTTTGCGGCGGCACCTGCCGTTCACGCCGCCGGCTTTCAGTTGTCCGAGCAGAGTATTGTCGGTCTGGGCCGTGCCCATGCCGGTGCCGGCGTCGCCGGCGATGACCTGTCCGCCGTATTTTACAATCCGGCCGGCATGATGCTGCTGAACGGTACGCAAGTGCAGGGCGGTTTTACCTATGCCGAGATTGATGCGCCGTTCGAAGGGGTCACCACTAAGGGCAAGCGTTTTACTGAAAATGGCCGCGCCGGTGGCGAAGCGATTCCTAACGCCTTTTTTGTGCATGAAATCAACGAGCGTACCCGCTTCGGTTTTGGTGTCACCGTACCGTTTGGCTTGGGTTCCGGCTATGGCGAAAACTGGGGTGGGCGCAATGACGGCATCGAAGCTCATATCATGACCGTCGACCTGAACCCGTCGCTAGCCTACCAGTTGAACGATAAGTTGAGCATCGGTGGTGGTGTGTCGGCACAATACACCAAGGCCAACCTGAAAAAAGGTGCGCTAGGTAGTGCCAGTGGTGAAATCGAGGCAGATAGCTGGGACTACGGTTACAACCTGGGGCTGATGTACCAGTTCAATGCGGATAGTCGCGTGGGTCTGTCTTACCGTTCCAAGATTCAGCATGAGCCGGAGGGGGATTACACGGTAGAGGGATTGCCTGCATTTACTGGCCTTAATGGTGTGTATGGTGGCTCTACGCGTGTGACCACACCGGAATCAATCTTGCTGTCCGGCTACCATCGCATTGATCCCAAGCTGGCGCTGACCGGCAGCTTGCGCTGGAGTAATTGGAGCCGTTACGAGACTTTAGTGATTGAAAACGACAGTGGTAAGCCCGTAATCGGCGAGCCTTCTATTATTCCAAACAACTGGAAGGCCAGCTGGTTTGCTTCGGTCGGTGCCGATTACAACTACAGCGACAAGCTGACCTTGCGCGGCGGCGTGGCCTATGAAACCAGTCCGGTGCCGGATGCGGAGCACCGTAACCCGCTGATCCCTGACACAGACCGCGTGTGGTTGAGTCTGGGGGCCAGTTATCAGGTCGATAAGGCGTTGACGGTGGATGCCGGTTACACCTATCTGATGGGCGTGGGTGACCGCGATATCAATGCTAAGAGTTTCCAGGGTAGTTACAGCTCCATCACCGGCCACCTGATCGGTGTTGGCATGCAGTACCGCTTCTGATCGTTCACGGGTTTCAGGCGAGCGGTGGCTCGGACACTCCGACGCTGTGCGCCCAACCGCCTCATGAGCGCATCTGAATGTTCATAAAAAGGCCCTCCAGTCGGAGGGCCTTTGCATTTCATATGGTGCAGGTTTTGCCTGCGGGGTGGGGCAATCAGAAGGCGAAGTGCTCGTCCTGCAAGCTCATCAGCGGCTTGGCGCCGGTTTTGATCTTGGCCTTGAGGCTTTCAACTTCAGGCAGCAACTTGGCGTAGTAGAAGCGCGCCGTGGTGATCTTGGCGTTGTAGAACGCATCATCGCCGCTGCCCAGCTTGCTGTACGCCACTTCCGCCATGCGTGCCCACAACCAGGCATAAGTGATGTGTCCGATCAGGCGCAGGAAATCGGTCGCTGCCGCACCGGCTTCATCCTTATCCATCATCGACGCCATGCCGATGCCCATGGTGGTTTCGCCGATTTCTTTCAGCAGTTTGGACAATGGGCCGACGAATTCGGCCAGTTGCGCGTTGGCGGCATGGGCTTCGCAGAACTTGTGGATCTGCTTGGAGAACTTGCGCAGCTTGGCGCCTTGATCCAGCAGCACCTTGCGACCCAAGAGGTCAATGGCCTGGATGCCGTTGGTGCCTTCGTACAGTTGCGAGATGCGGCAATCGCGGACCAGCTGCTCCATGCCCCATTCACGGATAAAGCCGTGGCCACCGAATACCTGCACCCCCATATTGGCCGCTTCATAACCGTTGTCGGTCATAAAGGCCTTGGCGACCGGTGTCAGTAGCGCCACCAGGTCGGCAGCATCCTGACGCGCCTCGGCATCCGGGTGCTTTTCTTCAATATCCAGTTGCAGCGCAAGCAGTGCAGTCAGTGCGCGGCCGGCTTCGGTGTAGGCTTTTTGCGTCAGCAGCATGCGGCGTACATCGGGATGCACAATGATAGGGTCTGCCGCTTTTTCCGGGAATTTGGCACCGGTGAGCGCGCGCATCTGCAGACGGTCACGCGCGTAGGTGAGCGCACCTTGGAACGACGCTTCGCCTATGCCCAGACCCTGCATGCCGCAACCCAGACGCGCCGCATTCATCATGGTGAACATGCACGACAGGCCTTTGTTCGGCTCGCCGATCAGATAGCCCTTGGCATTGTCGAGATTGATGACGGCGGTGGCGTTGGCCTTGATGCCCATCTTGTGCTCGAGTGCGCCGCAGGAGACCGGGTTGCGGCTGCCATCGGCATGGAATTTCGGCACGATGAAGAGGGAAATGCCCTTCACATCCTTAGGTGCATCCGGCAGACGTGCCAGCACCAGATGGATGATATTGTCGGACATGTCATGTTCGCCGGCCGAGATGAAAATCTTGGTGCCGGTAATGCTGTAGCTGCCATCGCCGTTAGGCTCGGCGCGGGTCTTGAGCAGGCCCAGATCGGTGCCGCAATGCGGTTCGGTCAGGCACATGGTGCCGGTCCAGCTGCCATCGACCAGATGTGGCAGGTAGGTGTCTTTTTGTTCGGCGGTGCCGTGTGCATGGATGGCGGCGTAGGCACCATGCGACAGGCCGGGGTACATGCTCCAGGCGACGTTGGCCGAGCACTGCATCTCCATAATCGGGAAGGCCAGCGTCTTGGGCATGCCCTGGCCGCCATAAGCCGGGTCGCAGTCGAGACCGGTAAAGCCCAGTTCGCAAAACTGCTGGTAAGCTTGTTTGAAGCCAGCCGGCGTCTTGACGCTATGGTCGGCGGCATTGAATTCGCAGCCTTCTTCATCGCCGCTGCGGTTGAGCGGTGCAATTTCGTTTTCGCAGAATTGGGCTGCGGCTTCCAGATAGGAGGCGAAGATGTCCTGAGTCGCCTCTTCATAGCCCGGCAGCGTCGGGATAATGTCCTGAACTTTGATCAGCTCATTAAGGACGAAGTCGAGGTCACGCAGGGGGGCTTTGTAGGCTGGCATCAGGGAAATCTCCTTTTTGTGTCGCTACCGGGGCTGTCCGGGTTATATTTTGTTGTGCTGCCAGTATTTGCCAACAGCATTCAAACGTATGTTTAAATTACTTGCGCCGGTTTTGCAATCCCTGTGCCGATAATTTTTTATTTTCGATGTGTGCCAATGCGGATGAACAGCTAAAAGTGCGACATTTTTTGCATAAATATATGCCGGATCGGGATGCGGTGTTCGCCAACCGCTGCTTGCGGCCATTGGCACCTTGGCTGGACAAGCCGGCTTATTGGAGCTGGAACCGGCGCAAGGTCGCGTTAGCCTTTGCCGTTGGCCTGTTTTCCGGGTTGATGCCGGGGCCGACACAAATGTTGGCCGCGGCGCTATTGGCGCTGGTGCTACGGGTCAATCTGCCGGTGGCGCTGGCGACGACCCTGTATACCAATCCCTTCACCTATCTGCCGCTTTACTGGTTGGCCTATGCGTACGGGCGTTTTTTGCTTGATGTCAATGGCGCGGCGAGTATCAGTATTCCTCCGCCCGAGTTGCAGGGGCTGGACTTCGCCTCGTGGCTGCATGCCTTTATTTTGTGGTGCCAATCACTCGGCCTGCCCTTGCTTTTGGGTGTGCCGGCATTGGGTTTGACCTTTGCCGTGAGCGGCTATGTGCTGGTTCGCCTGATATGGCGGGCCTGTCTGGTTTTTCAGTTCAAAAAAAGAAGGCGCAAGCGTGGATCTCACTGAACAACAACTTTCCAGTACACAGGTTTATCAGGGGCATTTTCTGTCGGTCAACCGGGACTGTGTCCGCTTGCCGGATGGAAAAACAGCGACGCGCGAATATATCCAGCACCCCGGCGCGGTGGCCATTCTGGCGCTGAACCCGGCGGGAGAACTCATTCTTGAACGGCAATACCGTTACCCGTTGGGGTGCGCTTTTATCGAGATTCCCGCCGGCAAGATGGATGCGGATGAAAGCCATGCCGATACGGCCAAACGCGAGTTATGGGAGGAGACAGGCTATACGGCCGAGCACTGGTCATGGCTGGGCTCAGCCTATCCGTGTATCGGCTATTCGAATGAGGTGATCCACTATTATCTGGCCGAAGGTTTGCAGCAGAACGAGCGGCAACTGGATGAAGGGGAGTTTCTCGAGGTGCTCGCTTTGCCTCTGGACGAGGTGTTGGCGATGGCTGGCGATGGCCGCATCAACGACAGTAAAAGCATTGTCGGTTTGAGCTTTTTGCGCGCCCGTTTGGCGGCACGCTATCAAGATGAACCCGGCTGATCCGCGTATAGACCGGCGCGATGCCCGCCGGATTCAGATGGGCTGCAAAGCCAGACTGAAAGTACTGGCCAGCGGTGAGCTGTTTTACGGCGAGTGTATCGAGCTTTCCGTACACGGCTTATCGGTGCGGACCGCGTTTGTGCCGCGGTTTGGCGAAAAAATCGAAATTGTGCTGATGGTGGCGGGCATGGGCGCACTGCCTGCAGCGCCTTTGTATCTTGTGGCCGAGGTGCGTCGTTGCAACGAGGTGGTGCAGGGCCATTTGTACGATATTGGCTTTGCCATTATTGAGCGCAAGGCCGGCTAGGCATGCAGTCGCGTGGTGACTTAAACCCGGCAACCGGCATTGTGCCGGTTTTTTGTTGCAATTTTTTTGCTTTAACCGGGCTCTCTCGCTATACCAAAAAAAACAGCAAACAATATGAAACAGACACTCTAGATGCAAGGGGGATGCGGTT
This sequence comes from Craterilacuibacter sp. RT1T, assembly GCF_023502145.1. Taxonomy (GTDB): domain Bacteria; phylum Pseudomonadota; class Gammaproteobacteria; order Burkholderiales; family Chromobacteriaceae; genus Craterilacuibacter. The sequence goes on from NZ_JAMFLI010000001.1 coordinate 748,470, forward strand.
GCATGGCGCATTCGTGTGCCTCCCTGCAAACAGCAAGGAGTAGCGCCATGTCCGCAGACATCTTCAGCCACTATGCCGCCCGTTACGACAAGAGCCGGGAAGAGGAATACACCATTCAGGAGTTTCTGGCGCTGTGCAAACGCGAGCCTGGTACCTATGCCACGGCCGCCGAACGCATGCTGCAGGCCATTGGCGAGCCTGAATTGGTCGACACCCGCCACGATGCCCGCTTGTCACGCATTTTTTCCAACAAGGTGATCAAGGTCTATCCCGCCTTCCGTGATTTTTACGGCATGGAGGAGGTGATCGAGCAGGTCGTCTCTTATTTTCGCCATGCCGCGCAGGGTCTGGAAGAGAAAAAGCAGATTCTCTATTTGCTGGGGCCGGTAGGTGGCGGTAAAAGCTCGATTGCCGAACAGCTCAAGTCGCTGATGCAGGATGTGCCGTTTTATGCCATCAAGGGCAGCCCGATTAACGAGTCGCCGCTGGGCTTGTTTAATGTCGAGGAAGACGGTGCGCTGCTGGAAGAGGAGTTCGGCATTCCGCGCCGCTATCTCAAAACCATCCCCAGTCCATGGGCCGTCAAGCGCCTGCACGAGTTTGGCGGCGATATCGAGCAGTTCCGCGTGGTCAAGCGCTACCCGTCTGTACTTAAGCAGGTCGCGGTGGCCAAGACCGAGCCTGGCGATGAAAATAATCAGGACATCTCGTCTCTGGTGGGCAAGGTCGATATCCGCAAGCTGGAAAAATATGCGCAGGATGACCCGGATGCGTACAGCTTCTCCGGCGGCCTATGCCTGGCCAATCAGGGCCTGCTTGAGTTTGTCGAAATGTTCAAGGCACCGATCAAGGTCTTGCATCCCTTGCTGACGGCAACGCAGGAGGGCAACTACAAGGGAACCGAAGGCTTTGGCGCGATTCCGTTCGAGGGCATTATTCTGGCGCACTCCAACGAGTCCGAATGGAAACAGTTCAAGAACAATAAAAACAACGAAGCCTTTCTGGACCGTATTTACATCGTCAAAGTGCCTTACTGCCTGCGCGTCTCGGACGAGGTGAAAATCTACGACAAGCTGATCGTTAATTCGTCGCTGGGGTCTGCGCCTTGCGCCCCCGGCACGCTGAAGATGATGGCGCAATTTGCGGTGTTGTCGCGCCTGAAAGAGCCGGAAAACTCCAGCTTGTTTAGCAAGATGCTGGTGTATGACGGCGACAGCCTGAAGGATACCGATCCCAAGGCCAAGAGCCAGCAGGAGTACCGCGATTATGCCGGGGTCGATGAGGGCATGAATGGGCTATCGACGCGCTTCGCCTACAAGATCCTGTCTAAAGTGTTCAACTTTGATCATGCCGAAGTGGCGGCCAATCCGGTGCACCTTTTGTATGTGCTGGAGCAGCAGGTCGAACGCGAACAGTTTCCGCCCGAGACCGAGCAGCGTTACCTGACTTTCCTTAAGGAGTATCTGGCACCCAAGTATGTTGAGTTTATCGGCAAGGAGATCCAGACCGCTTATCTGGAGAGTTATTCCGAGTACGGGCAGAATATTTTTGACCGCTATGTCACTTTTGCCGACTACTGGATACAGGATCAGGAATTCCGCGATCAGGATACCGGCGAAATTTTCGATCGCGGCTCGCTTAATGCCGAGCTGGAGAAGATAGAAAAGCCGGCGGGGATTTCCAATCCCAAGGATTTCCGCAATGAGATTGTCAATTTTGTCCTGCGTGCCCGGGCCAATAACCATGGCAAAAATCCGGCCTGGACCAGTTACGAGAAGCTGCGCACGGTTATAGAGAAGAAAATGTTCTCTAACACCGAAGAGCTATTGCCGGTGATTTCGTTTAACGCCAAAGCCAGCGTCGAGGACTCGAAAAAGCACGAGGATTTTGTCAACCGCATGGTGGAGAAAGGCTATACCCCGAAACAGGTACGCTTGTTGTGCGAATGGTATTTGCGCGTACGCAAGTCGTCCTGAACGGATAAGGCCGGGTTGCCCTTGCGGGTAGCCCGGACCCCTTGAGCCGAAGGGAGACCAGCATGGCCAATATCATAGATCGCCGTTTGAACGGGAAGAACAAGTCTGCCGTGAACCGCGAGCGCTTTTTGCGCCGTTTCAAAGGGCAGATAAAAGATGCGGTAGCCAAGGCCATCAAGGGTCGGAGCATTACCGATATCGAGAGTGGCGAAACCATCTCCATTCCGGTGAAGGATATTTCCGAGCCGGCGTTTCGTCATGGCAAGGGCGGGGTGTGGGAGCCTGTCCATCCGGGTAATCAGGAGTTTGTTAAAGGTGACCGCCTGCCGCGCCCGCAAGGTGGCGGTGGGGGGGGGAGCGGTTCGGGCAAGGCCAGCCAGGACGGGGAGGGCGAGGATGCCTTCGCGTTCGAGCTGTCGCGCGAAGAATTCATGAATGTGTTTTTTGATGATCTGGCGCTGCCCAATCTGGTCAAGACCGAGCTGACCGGCATTACCGAAATGAAGACGGTGCGGGCTGGTTTTACCAATGACGGTACGCCGGCCAATATCAATATCGTGCGCTCTTTGCGTGGCGCGCTATCGCGGCGTATCGCCATGGCCGCGCCCACGCTGACAGAACTGGATGAGTCGGAGGAGGCGCTGGACGAGTTGATGGAGTCCGGCATGGAGGCCGATCTGGATATGCGCGAGCGCCGGCGTCGCATCCATATATTGCGCGAGAAGCTGGCGGCCATTCCGTTTATCGACCCGTTTGATTTGCGCTACAACAATCGCGTCAAGCAGCCCACGCCCTCCAGTCAGGCCGTGATGTTTTGCCTGATGGATGTATCCGGCTCGATGGATGAGCAGAAAAAAGACATGGCCAAGCGCTTTTTTATCCTGCTCTATCTTTTTTTGCAGCGCACCTACGACAAGATAGAGCTGGTGTTTATCCGTCACCACACCAGTGCGGTGGAAGTGAACGAACATGATTTCTTTCACTCGCGCGAGTCGGGCGGTACGGTGGTGTCGTCGGCGCTGAACCTGATGAAAGAGGTGGTGCAAAAACGCTACGCGGGGCGTGAATGGAATATCTATGCCGCCCAGGCATCCGATGGCGACAACTGGGACAGCGACTCGGCTAACTGCGCCCGCATTCTCGAGACAGCCCTGATTCCGGTGTGCCAGTACTATGCCTATATCGAGATCACCGAAGGTGAACCGCAGAACTTGTGGTACGAATATCTGAAGGTCAAGGACGCGCATAAGCACTTTGCCATGCAAAAAATACGCTCGGCCGCCGATATCTATCCGGTGTTCCGCGAGCTGTTCAAGAAACAGCAGGGGGTGAGCAAATGACGCCGATTTCCACCGGGTCCGAATGGACTTTTGATCTGATCGCCGAATACGATGCAGCGATTCGCGAGGTTGCGGTTGATGAGTTCAAGCTGGATGTCTACCCGATACAGCTTGAGGTGATTACCGCCGAGCAGATGATGGATGCCTACTCATCGGTCGGCATGCCGGTGAATTACCATCACTGGAGCTTCGGCAAGCATTTTGTGGCGACCGAGAAAAGCTATAAACGCGGGCAGATGGGGCTGGCCTATGAAATCGTGATCAACTCCAGCCCTTGTATTGCCTATTTGATGGAAGAAAATTCGGCCACCATGCAGGCGCTGGTGATTGCCCATGCCGCCTATGGCCATAATTCCTTTTTCAAGGGGAATTACCTGTTTCGCGCCTGGACCGATGCCGCGGATATTGTCGACTACCTGATGTTTGCCAAGCAATATATCAGCCAGTGCGAAGAGCGTTACGGCATCAGTGCAGTCGAGGAGTTGCTTGATTCGTGCCATGCGCTGATGAACTACGGCGTTGACCGTTACAAGCGCCCGGAAAAATTGTCGCTGGCGCAGGAGAGGGCGCGCCAGACCGAGCGCGAGCAATATCTGCAGACCCAGGTAAACGATTTGTGGCGCACCATTCCCAAGCGCGAGCGTGATGCCGGCGCGCATGCCGCCCAGCGTTTTCCGTCCGAGCCGCAGGAAAACCTGCTGTATTTCATCGAGAAAGCCGCGCCCCTGCTGGAGCCGTGGCAACGCGAGATTGTGCGTATTGTGCGCAAGATTGCCCAGTATTTTTATCCGCAGCGCCAGACGCAAGTGATGAATGAGGGCTGGGCAACCTTCTGGCATTACACCATCCTCACCCGTTTGTACGATAAGGGTCTGGTCAGCGATGGCTTTATGATGGAGTTCCTGCAAAGCCATACCAATGTGGTGGCGCAACCGCCGGTGACCTCAAACTGGTATAGCGGCATTAATCCTTACGCCTTGGGTTTTGCCATGTTCCAGGATATCCGGCGCATTTGCGAAGCACCGACGGATGAAGACAGGGAATGGTTTCCCGGTATTGCCGGCATGCCTTGGCGCGATACGCTGGAATTCGCCATGAAGAACTTCAAGGACGAGAGTTTTATTGCGCAATACCTGTCACCCAAGCTGATACGCGACTTCCATTTTTTTGCGCTGCGGGATGATGACAGGGATGACAAACTGGAGATTTCGGCCATCCATGACGAGGAGGGCTATCGCAAGGTGCGCGAACTATTGGCGGATCAGTACAATCTGGGGTCGCGCGAGCCGAATATTCAGGTGTGGTCGGTTAATATGCGCAAGGATCGTTGCCTGACCCTGCGTCACACCATGCATAACCGCCGTCCGCTGGACAGGGGCAGCGCATGCGAGGTACTCAAGCATATTGCCCGCTTGTGGGGCTTTGATGTCAGGCTGGAAAGCGTAGATAGCGACGGTAGTGTGCGCGAACACTTTGAAATCAAGGCGCCGGCCGAGACGATGGCGTATTGAGTCAGGCAACAAGGCCCTGCCCGCATGCTACTGGGGCAGGGCCTTGCTTTGTTTAGCGCAGACCGAGCACGTCCTGCATGTCAAATAGACCATGCGGTTTGTCTTGCAGCCAGCGCGCTGCACGTACGGCGCCGCCGGCAAAAGTGGCGCGACTGGAGGCCTTGTGCGTGATTTCAACGCGCTCGCCCAGTGCGGCAAACAAGGCCGTATGGTCGCCCACAATATCGCCGCCACGCACGGTAGCAAAGCCTATGGTGCCGGGGTCGCGCTCGCCGGTCACGCCTTCGCGTCCGTACACGGCGCAGCTTTTAAGGTCACGCCCCAGCGCGTCGGCAATGACTTCGCCCATGCGCAGTGCGGTACCGGAGGGAGCATCGACCTTGTGGCGGTGGTGCGCCTCGATGATTTCGATGTCGTAGCCGTCATCCAGTACCCGCGCCGCCATGTCCAGCAGCTTGAAGGTCAGGTTGACGCCTACGCTGAAGTTGGCCGCAAACACGATGGCGATGTGTTCGCCGGCATCGCGAATGGCCGCCTTGCCCGCTTCGTCAAAGCCGGTGGTGCCGATAATCATGTCGACTTTGGCTGCGATGCAAGCCTGCATATGTTGCAGCGTGCCTTCGGGGCGGGTGAAGTCGATCAGGATATCCGCCCCGGTTAAAGCGGCTTGCAGATCACTGGAAATGGCAACGCCGGTATGCTGGCCGATGAAAAGGCCGGCATCCTGTCCGATAAAGGCGGAGTCTTCACGCTCAAGCGCCGCATGCAGGCGAGCGGCAGGCGTGGCAAGAATGGATTCGATCAGCGCACGGCCCATGCGGCCGCCCGCACCCACGATAACAATATTCTGTGGCTGCATCATGCGTTCAGTTCTTGGGAGGAATAATAGGAGCGGGCGCATAGTTGTCAGGCAGGCCTTGACCTTCAACCGATACCACGCTGTCCGCATTGAAAATGACGGTGACCAAACGCTCTTCTGTCGGTTTGCCCTGGCGCTCGAGGACGTATTTGTAGTCCCAGCGGTTAGCGTGGAACGGGTCTGCCAGCAAAGGCGTACCCAGCAAGAAGCGAACCTGGTTGCGGGTCATGCCGGGCTTGACCTTCTGCACCGATGCCTCGCTGACCTCATTGCCTTGCTCGATCACCATGCGGTGCGGGGTGAACCAGTTGATAGGGTTCATGCTGCTGCAGCCTGCCACAAACAGCAGTGCCGGAATCATCAGGATTTTGTTCATCGTGCTCATACCGGGCAAACCGGGTTGGGTAAACTATTAAAAGGCTTTATGATACAGAATCACGCCAACAAGTTATAACACGATGAATAAAGCCAGTCACCTCAAGGATATCGGGCTTAAGGCTACCGGTCCGCGCCTCAAGATTCTTGAACTGTTCGAGAGCAGCACGCTACGCCACTTGTCAGCCGAGGATGTCTATAAAAAAATGCTGACCGAGGAGGTCGATATCGGCCTTGCCACCATTTACCGCGTGCTGACCCAGTTCGAGCAGGCCGGTATTCTGGTGCGCCATCATTTCGAGTCGGGCAAGGCCGTCTACGAGCTTAATCAGGGCGGTCATCACGACCATATGGTATGCATGCGTTGCGGCAAGGTGACCGAGTTCTTCGAGCCCAAGATTGAAAGCCTGCAGGATCGCATTGCCGAGAAGCATGGTTTTGCCATTCAGGATCATGCGCTTTATCTGTATGGCGAGTGTGCCGAGTGCCAGAAAGCCGATGGTAGCAAACCGGCATGATTCCCTGGCTCGGTACGGCGTTAGAGTTTCCTGCCGTAGACAGGGCACTGGCTGAGCCGGAAGGTTTGCTGGCGGCGGGCGGGGATTTGTCGCTAGCGCGTCTGACCCTCGCCTATAGCCGCGGTATTTTTCCATGGTTTAGCGTGGGGCAGCCCATTCTTTGGTGGTCGCCTGCACCGCGTATGGTGTTGTTTTCAGCCGAGCTGAAAGTCAGCCGAAGCTTGGAGAAGACGCTGCGTCATGGCGCTTACCGGGTGAGTTGCGATCAAGATTTTGCCGGTGTAATGCAGGCCTGTGCCCAAAGCCCGCGTCCCGGCCAGGATGGAACCTGGATTTCACCGCAGATGGTGGACGCGTATTGCCGCCTGCATGCGGCCGGCGTGGCACATTCGTTCGAGGTGTGGATGGACGGTGAGCTGGCCGGTGGTTTGTACGGCGTTGCCCTGGGACGGATGTTTTTTGGCGAGTCGATGTTTCATCGCCGTACCGATGCGTCCAAGATTGCTTTTGTCCATATGGTGCGCCATCTGGCGGCTCACGGCTTCAGTATGATCGACTGTCAGGTGTATACGCCGCATCTGGCCAGTTTGGGCGGGCGGCTGATTGCACGGGATGCTTTTTGTAGCGAAATTCAGGCTTTGACCGTGCAGCGTCAGCCTGAGCAGTTATGGGGCTATCAGCACAATAATGAGTCAGCGTGATCCTAACGAGGCCGTCGTCCACTTTTATGCGACAGGCGTCTATCCGTGCAGCTATGTCGATGGGCGTACTGCGCGCTCGCAAGTGGCGATTCCGGTTGAGCTGATTAATGCCACGGTTTACAGTCAATTGGTCCGCTTGGGGTTTCGCCGTAGTGGCCACTACACCTATCGGCCTGCCTGCGATACCTGTGATGCGTGCAAACCGGTGCGGCTCTGCGTTGCTGCATTCAAGGCGGATAAGTCGCAACGCCGCGCCTTGCGCCGCCATGCCGATCTGGAAGTGAATATCCTGCCTCTGGCTTTTCGCGACGAGCATTTCCAGTTGTACCGGCGTTATCAGGCCAGCCGCCATGCCGGTGGCGGTATGAGCGAGGATGGTTCGCAGCAATACAGCGAATTTATTCTGAAAAGCAGGGTGGAGAGTGTGCTGGTTGAGTTTAGCTGCCAGGGTGTGCTGAAAATGGTCAGTCTGGTCGACAAACTGGATGACGGTTTGTCTGCGGCTTATACCTTTTTCGAGCCGGATGAGGCGGGCACGAGTTATGGCTGTTACAGCATACTTTGGCTACGCGCTTGGGCGCTCAGCTTGGGTTTACCCTATTTGTATCTAGGCTACTGGATAGAGAATTGCCGCAAGATGGAGTACAAGTCGCGTTACCAGCCGCTGGAGCGGCTGGATAATGGGGTGTGGCGAGTGTTTTAACTGGACCCAAGGGGGAGGGTGTTCCCTTGGGTCGTTGCGCTGTTTTAAAGCGGCACCACGCGCATGGTGCTGTTGCCGCTGAGGATGCGCACCCGCTGCCCCGGGCTTAGCGGAATATCCGCATCCTGTACGATGGAAACCATACGCCCGTCCCGATCCAGTCTTACGGTCAGCTCCAGCGCATTTTTGGTGCCCAAGCCTTGCTGTGCCGATTGCGACAGCAAGCCGCCCAGCATCGCGCCGCCAATGGCGCCAAGCGCAGAGCCGCGTCCTTGACCTATGCTGCTGCCGGCTACGCCGCCCAGTGCGGTGCCGCCTAGTGTGAGCAATTGATTCTGCTCGCCTTCGACCTTGACGTTTTGTACCGAAACAATCTGGCCGAATTCGACCACTTGCGGTTGTTGCAGCTGGCCACGCTTGTATACCACAGCCGAGTCTGAAGGCGTGCTGCAGCCGGTAGCCAGCAAGACTGTACTTATTGCGCTGGCCAGTAGTAAGCCTTTTTTCATTTCATTTCCTTTTCTATCGTGTTCATGCCGCCTTGGCGCTGTTATGCCTGCTTGAGCTTGGCAATGGCGCTGGCGCACTGTGCAATTAAGTCGGGGCCGCGGTAAATCAGGCCGGAATAGAGTTGCACCAGACTGGCGCCGGCGCGGATTTTCTCTGCTGCATCGTCGCCGGAGAGAATGCCGCCTACGCCTATGATAGGCAGTGCGCCGTCCAGTGTCTGAGCCAGTGTGCGGATGACCTCGGTTGAACGCGCCGTGACCGGCGCGCCGGAGAGGCCGCCCGCTTCGCCAGCATGGCTGTGGCCGGCAACCGCTTCGCGCGACAAGGTGGTATTGGTGGCGATGACGGCATCGACTTCGTGTTGCATCAACAGGCGGGCAATGTCGCGCACGGCGTCGCTATCGAGATCGGGCGCAATCTTGACGGCAAACGGCACATAACGGCCATGCTTGTCGCTGAGCATGCTTTGGCGGGCCTTGAGCGCAGCGATCAGTTGTGCCAGTTCATCACCCTGCTGCAGTTGGCGCAGGTTTTTGGTGTTGGGTGAGGAAATATTGACGGCGATGTAGCTGGCGCAGGGGTAAACCTTGTCCATGCACTCAAGATAGTCATCCGTGGCGCGCTCGATCGGCGTGCTGGCGTTTTTACCGATATTGATGCCCAGTACGCCCTGAAAGCGGCTTTCTTGTACTTTGCGCACCAGATTGTCTACGCCCAGATTATTGAAGCCCATGCGGTTGATGATGGCCTGGTGCTCGGGCAGGCGGAACAGGCGCGGTTTGGGGTTGCCTTGTTGCGGGCGCGGGGTCACGGTACCGATTTCGATAAAGCCGAAGCCCAGTTCGGCCAGTGCATCAATATGCTCGCCATCCTTGTCCAGTCCTGCGGCCAGACCTACCGGATTGGGAAAGGTCAACCCCATGACTTTGACTGGCGTTCGCGGGATGGACTTGCCCATCAGGCTGCTCAGTTGCAACTGGTACGCCTTGTCCAGTAGTTTCAGGGTCAGCTGATGTGCGGCCTCTGGGTCCAGACGAAACAAGAGCGGGCGTAGCAGTGGATAAAGCATCAGAAACTCCGTTGGCTTGCCCAGTCACCTTTGGTTTTGACTGCGCATGCGGTGTGCGTAAAAAAGCGATATTACAAGATGCGGCACGCTGCGTCGAAGTCCAGGCGCGGTGAGCGCGGGTGTAACTGTGCTTCGATGCCATAACCCAGGTTGATCAGGAAGTTGGCGCGCCAGCGCCCGTCGGGAAAAAAGGTGCTGTTTACGCCGGCCTGATCAAAGCCCGACATCGGGCCGCAGTCCAGACCCAGACTGCGCGCCGCCATCATCAGATAAGCGCCTTGCAAGCTGCTGTTGCGCAGCGCAGTTTCGGCGATCAGTGCCTCATTGCCGATAAACCAGCTTTGCGCATCGGTATGCGGGTAGAGTTGCGGTAGCAACTCATAAAAACGGCTGTCGTAGGCCACGATAACGGTGACCGGTGCCTGCAGGGTTTTACTTTGGTTGCCGGGGGCAAGATGCGGTTCGAGCTTAGCCTTGGCATCCGGCGTCTGGATAAAGACAAAGCGGGCAGGGCAGGCATTGGCGCTGGTCGGGCCTAGCCGTGCCAGTGCGTATAGCTGCTGCAGCAAGGCTTCACTTACGCCTCTTTCCTGCCAGTGGCTATGGGTGCGGGCATGGTTGAATAACTGGTCAAGTGCCGTCTGGGCTAGTGGCGTACTCATGGTTCACCTCTGTCTCACATGGATGTTTGGGCCGGCTTGTTTTGTATGGCCGGTGCGCTGGCCTCGGTGGCCGGGCTTGCTTGCGGCGTGATGTCGAATCCTGCGTTGTGGTCTGCGAGGATAGTGATGGCAACCCGTCTGTTTTGGGCGCGGCCTTCTGCCGAATCATTGCTGGTCACCGGGCGGTTTTCGGCGCGCCCGACGGCAACCAGGCGCTCGGCAGCAATGCCGTTTTCCTGAAACAAGCGCACGACGCTGCCGGCACGAGCCGCCGACAACTCCCAGTTTGACGGGTAAAACGCATTGCGGATCGGTACGTTATCGGTAAAGCCTTCGACCCGCACCGGATTGCTCTGGCTACGGAGTGCACCGGCAATACCGGCCAGCATGCGCTGCGACTCGGACGATGGCGTGGCTTGGGCGACGGCAAACAGCGCGGTATCCTTGATGTCGATATGGATGCCTTCCTCCGACTGATACAGCTTGACCTGCCCGTTTTTCAGCAAGGGTTGGACGATCTTGCTCAGCGCATCGCTAAGTTGCTGCATCTTCTGCTGCGCCAGTACACGCTGCTCGCTTTTAATCGCCCGCGCCACCGGTTTGGAGTTCGGCACTTCCACCATGGTGTTGGCGCTACCCGATGGTGTAGGGTTACCGGTGATTTTGCTGCCGAATGCATCCCCCAGCGAACTGGATAGCACGCGGTACTTGCTCTCGTTCACTTGGGAGATCGCGTACATCACCACAAAGAAGGCGAACAGCAGTGTAATGAAGTCGGCGTAGGAAACCAGCCAGCGTTCATGGTTTTCGTGCTCTTCTTCCTGTCGGCGTCTACGGTGGCGCATCGGCGATCTCTTTGCTTAATAGTATCGGGTGTCGAGCAAGAACCCCATGCCCTGCGCGAACTGTACGCCCAGTAATCGTGCTGCGCGTTTGCCGAAGCCTTCATCCGGCGTAAATTCAACCAGCTTGTCCGCCTTGAACTGTTCGCGTGCCACCTGGCGTACCGAGGACAGACCGTCGATCAGGCCCAGCGGCTGGCTCTGGCTGCCTAACCAGACGCGGCCGGAGAAGATTTCGGTATTCGCCTGTTGCAAGCGTTTGCCGCGTCCGTCACGCACCGCCTGAATAAACTGCTGGTGTACCGTGTCCAGTAGTTGCTGGCGTATCGCTTCCTGTTCGGGTTTGACCGGTGAGAACGGGTCGCCCATGCCCTTATTGTTGCCGGACGTCATCAGGCGGCGCTCGATGCCCAGCTTCTCCATGGTGCCGGTAAAGCCAAAGCCTTCGGACAGTACACCGATGGAACCGATGATGCTGGCCTTGTCGGCATAGATGCGATCGGTTGCCGCCGCGATGTAGTAACAGCCGGAGGCGCAGACTTCTTCGACTACGGTGACCACCGGTATCGCCGGGTATTGTTTTTTCAGCCGGCGGATCTCGTCATAAGCCATGCCCGACAAGACCGGGCTGCCGCCGGGGCTGTTGGCACGGATAATAATGCCGCGGGTGCCGCTATCCTTGTAGGCGGCTTCCAAACCGCGAGCCAAGCGGTCTGCCGTATCGTTTTCGCTATTGATGACCCCGTCCAGACTGATCAGCGCGGTGTGTTTGCCATCCATCAGGCTGCCATCCTTGCCGCTTTTGTCCCGGTTGACGAACAGGCTGAAAACAATAATCAGCGTGATCAAGAGCCAGGCCAGACGAAAGAATATTTTCCACTGGCGGGCGCGGCGCTGTTCAAGCAGCGCGCTGCCGGCCAGTTTGGTGATGAGTTCGCGTTCCCAGTCGGGGGTATTGTTCACAGCGTCTCCGCAGGTGTCGGGGGTTGAGAGGTGATCATACACTTACGGCATTTTTCTGTGCGAGTCAGAATGGCAAAGCCGCTTGCTGTGCGCTTATCCCAGCCTGGGTAGCAGCCATTGCTGCAGCGCCGGGAAATCATGAAAAATGGCCGCCGGCTGGCAGTCTTGCAGTACATCCAGCGGGTGTGCGCCATAACTGACACCGACGCCATGTGCTTTGGCATTGACGGCCATCAACAGGTCATGGCTGGTGTCGCCCACCATCAGCGTGCGCTGGGTATCAATGCCCAGTCGCTCGGTGATTTCGAGCAGCATTTGCGGGTCGGGCTTGGAGTGGCACTCATCCACGGTGCGCGTGGCATAGAAAAAGCCGGACAAGCCGCTGACTTCAAGCGCGCGATCCAGTCCCCTGCGGCTTTTGCCGGTGGCGACCGCCAGCAAGGCGCCGGCTTGGCGCAGTGCCTCCAGGCCTTCATGGACGCCATCAAACAATTCAACGGTCTCTTCGCCGCACAGATAGTGATGGCGGTAAGCATCTTCCAGATCGTGATAACGCTCCGGGCTCAGGCCGGGGCAGGCGGTGCGCAAAGCCTTGCCCAGCGACAGGCCAATCACATGGCTGGCTGCCTCGCGGCTGGGGATGGGGAGTTTAAGGTCGCCGCTTGCGCGCTGAATGGAGCGAACAATATGGGCGGTCGAATCCATTAGCGTGCCATCCCAGTCGAACACGATCAGATCAAATTGCATTTTCTTTTCTCAATAATTCGATAAAGCTCGCCAGCTCGGGCGGGAGCGGCGCTTCAAGATCCAGCGGCTCACCGCTTAGCGGGTGGGGCAGCTTGAGGTTGTGGGCATGCAGGAACATGCGCTTAAGGCCGTGACGGGCGAGGTCGCGGTTGGCGGTAAAGTCGCCATAACGTTCGTCGCCGGCAATCGGGCAGCCCATGGCTTGCATGTGCACGCGGATCTGGTGGGTGCGGCCGGTTTTGAGCCAGGCTTCGACCAGGGTGAAGTCGGCAAAACGCTGCTCGATGCTGAAGATGGTGTGCGCATACTGTCCGCCTTCTTCGACGCGTACCCTTTTCTCGCCGTTAGGCGTGTCCCATTTGTGTAGCGGCAGTTTGACATGGCGCTCGGCTTGCGGCCATGCGCCAAGGCCCAAGGCGAAGTAGCGCTTTTGCGGCACATCGTTGCGTATCATTTCATGCAGCTTGACCAGCGCCGAACGCTTTTTGGCGATCATCAGCAGGCCCGAGGTGTCGCGGTCCAGTCGGTGTACCAGTTCGAGATAGCGCGCCTCGGGGCGTGCCTTGCGCAGTTGTTCGATCACGCCAAAGGACACGCCGCTGCCGCCATGCACTGCGACGCCGGAGGGTTTATCGATGACCAGCAGGGCTTCGTCTTCGTATACCACTGGGAAATGCCCGGCCGGAACGAATTTTTCTTCGCGTACGGCAATGCGTACCGGTGGCAGGCGTACTTCATCGCCTGCGCTCAGGCGATAGCTGGCATCGATGCGGCCCTTGTTGACGCGGACTTCGCCCGAACGCAGGATGCGGTAAACGTGACTCTTGGGTACGCCCTTGAGTTGCCGGGTCAGGTAGTTGTCTATGCGTTGGCCCGCTTCTGATTCGTCGATCAGGTGAAATGAGACGGAGTCTTTGCGTATATCTGTCATATTGCTTATACTTCGATGCGCTTTGTCGGTCATGCAGGCTTGTCATTCAAGGCCTGGCCGGCAAAGGCAAGTTCCGGTGAATATAAAAGGTTGTGCGCCGCCGCAAGGATAGGTCGCCGACGCTGCTGCGATTGAAGATCGAGCCGGCAGGGTTCAGCCCTGACCTGATGCCCGTTCTACCGGACGCAGCCAAGGTTGTCTCGCTCACCGAAAAGAAGCGATGGTAATGCATTTGATCGTACAGCGCACTCACGAGCATTCCATTTCCGGATGCCGAGCCAGTCCGGGAGTCATGCAGTAAAGTTTGACCCGGCGCGTATGCCCATCGCTTTCTTGCTTTGCCGATAACAGCTTTGTCGGCAGGCATCGTACCAACACGCTGTCCCTAACCCGGGCAGCAAGGGCATCGCGCGAAATTGATTCGAGAAGTCGGCTTAGCCTATCGTTATTCCTTGCTCTTTAGTCAGACACTTCTTTCGGAAAGCGCCCATCCATAGTCATTGGGCCGTCAAATACTTGCTGCGACCTTGCGTGAGTGCTGCGCAAGGAATGTTATATGAAACGAATGTTATTTAATGCAACGCAAGCTGAAGAGCTGCGCGTTGCAATTGTCGATGGGCAAAAGCTTGTCGACCTTGATATCGAAACTGTTGGCAAAGAACAGCGCAAAGGGAATATCTATAAGGGTATCATTACCCGTATTGAGCCTTCGCTGGAAGCGTGCTTTGTCGATTACGGCACCGAACGCCACGGCTTTTTGCCGTTCAAGGAAGTTGCCCGTTCTTATTTCCAGAACTTTGACGGGGGCCGTCCGCGTATTCAGGACGTCCTGAAAGAGGGCATGGAAGTCGCCGTTCAGGTTGAAAAGGACGAGCGCGGCAACAAGGGTGCAGCGCTGACTACCTATATCAGCCTGGCCGGCCGTTATCTGGTTTTGATGCCGAACAACCCGCGCGGTGGCGGTGTATCGCGTCGTATCGAGGGTGAAGAGCGCCAGGAGCTCAAGGAGTTGATGGCCAAGCTGAACGTGACGCAGGGCATGAGCCTGATTGCGCGCACTGCCGGCATTGGTCGCAATTTCGAAGAGTTGCAGTGGGACCTGAACTACCTGACCCAGTTGTGGAATGCCATCGAGGCGGCCGCAGGTGCACAAAAAGCGCCGTTCCTGATTCTGCAGGAAGGCAGCTTGGTCATTCGCGCCATTCGCGACTACTACCAGCCTGATATTGGCGAAATCCTGATCGACACCGAAGTCGTGTACGAGCAGGCGCGCCAGTTCATGAGCCACGTCATGCCGAACAATGTCGGCCGTGTCAAACTCTATACCGACCCGGTGCCTTTGTTCTCCCGTTACCAGATCGAACACCAGATTGAAACCGCCTATTCGCGCAGCGTGCAGTTGCCGTCCGGTGGCGCCATCGTCATTGATCACACCGAAGCGCTGGTGTCGATTGACGTCAACTCGGCGCGTGCGACCAAGGGTGCCGATATCGAAGAAACCGCGCTGCGTACCAACGTAGAAGCGGCCGAAGAAATCGCCCGCCAGTTGCGCTTGCGCGACCTGGGTGGTCTGGTGGTGATCGACTTTATCGATATGGAAAACCCGAAGAGCCAGCGCGATGTGGAAAACACCCTGCGCGATGTGCTCAAGCATGACCGTGCCCGCGTGCAGATGGGTAAGTTGTCGCGTTTCGGCCTGCTCGAGTTGTCGCGTCAGCGCCTGCAGCCAAGTCTGGGCGAGTCCAGTCATATCCCTTGCCCGCGCTGCCACGGTATCGGCTTTATCCGCGGCACCGAATCTTCGGCCTTGCACATCCTGCGCATCATCCAGGAAGAGGCCATGAAGGAAAACACCGGCGCGGTACATGCACAAGTACCGGTTGATGTGGCGACCTTCTTGCTGAATGAAAAGCGTACCGAGCTTTATTCGACCGAAGAGCGTCTGGGTGTCAATGTACTGTTGATTCCTAACGTGCATCTGGAAACGCCGCACTACAAGATTGTCCGTTTGCGTCACGACGACCTGAACGAATTGTCCGATGCGCCAAGCTACCGTCGCGTTGAAATGCCGGAAGACGAAGCCGAAGCCAGCTTTGGCCAGAAAAAGCCTAAGGTCGAGCGACTGGAAGCTGCCGTGAAGGGCATTACGCCGCAACAGCCGGCGCCTTCGGTTGCAGAAGCGCCCGCTGCTACGGCGCAGGCCAAGCCTGCCGTGGCCGCTGCCGAGCCGGGTCTGATCGGTCGTCTGCTTGGCTGGTTCAAGGGTCTGGCTGCGCCGCAAGCGGCACCCGCGCCGGCCGAACCTGCCAAACCCGCAGCGCGCGAACCGCGCAAGCCACGCAACCAGAACGAGCGTCGTCAAGGCAATGGCCAGCGCCGCGATCGCAATGCGCAGCAGGATGAGCGTCGCAAGAGTGGTGACGAGCGCCGTACGCAGCCAGAAGTCAATGAAGTGCGCAGCGAAGTGCGCGAGCCGCGTGAGCCGCGTCCGCCACGCGAGCCGCGTCAGCGCCGCGAACGCGAACCGCGTGCCGATCGTGAACAGAAGCCAAATCGCCAGCCTGAGCTGCGTTTGGAAGAGGCTGGCGCCGAAGTGGCTGCGCGTCAGGAAGCGCCGCGTCAGCAGCAAGAACCACGTCGTCGTGAAAAGCCGCAAACCGATAGCAGCAAGCCGGTAGTGGAAAATCGTCCGCCAGTGGTGCCGCGCGAAGAAGCTAAGGCTATCGACGCGCAGCCGGCAAACGAGATGCCTGTGGTTGAGGGCGAGGCCGCCGATACGGTGGAGCGCAGTGAGCGTCGCCGTCGCCGCAGCCGTCGTGACCGTCGTCGCGATGAAGTTCCGGCAGCAGTCGTTGCCGAGACGGATGCACAGGCTGTTGAAGTGCCAGCCCAGACAGCTGAGCAGGCTGTTGAAGTGCCAGCCCAGACAGCTGAGCAGGCTGTTGAAGTGCTAGCCGAGACCGCTGTGGTTGCCGTTGCCGAAATGGTGCAAGTGGGTGCCGTGGCACCGGTAGCCGAGCTGGTAGTGACCAAAGCGGATGAAGCCGAAGTAAAGGCTGAAGTTGCAGCGCCGGCGCCGGTTGCTGAAATGGTCGAAGAGGCGGTGGTCGAGGTTGCGGTTAAGCCAGAAGCGGAGCCTGTTGTTGCCGAACCGGTATTCGTTCAGGTTACTTCAGTGGCCGAAGCTCCGGTCGTTGAGGCTGCTGTTGAGCCTGAGCAGCCTGAACAGGTGCTTGCAGTCGTGACGGTCGCGGTTGCCGCGCCGGCAGCAACGCCTATCGTGCAGGCGGACTTGCCTGTGGCAGAGCCTGTCGCAGTGGAGGTGAAGGCACTTGAGCCGGTAGCCGTGGAGCGTGAAGAGCCAGCCGATCTGGGCGGCCTGGTGATGGTTGCAACGCGTGCACTGCCTGCCGAGCCGGTTGCCGAGCCTGTCGTGCCGCAAGGTCCGCGTCGCAGCGATGTGTTGCGTAGCCGCCAGCCGCTTGTTTCCAGCGAGCCGGTTCAGTTGATGCAGGTGGAAACCCGCGACTAAAAGTAAGTATCGGCTGCGTTATTCTGTATTTTTAGTTTGACGCAGCCAAATCTTACCGTTATAATTATTTTCTTCAATTCCCTGATAGCTCAGTTGGTAGAGCGACGGACTGTTAATCCGCAGGTCGCAGGTTCGAGCCCTGCTCGGGGAGCCAATAGATTCAAGCATTTAGCCCACCTATATGGTGGGCTTTTTGTTGTTTGCGCCGCCTTTTTTGCAGCATGCTGCAAAACCCCGCTCATTTCCGCTCTGCTGCTTTGCTATATGCATGTCCATCGTGAGCATCCAGCCTCCCCACCGTGCTAAACAAGCTTTAGGGCGGCCC
>NZ_JAMFLI010000010.1 GCF_023502145.1 Craterilacuibacter sp. RT1T
CGCCAAGAACCCGGCCGTTAAGTTCCTGCATTGCCTGCCAGCTTTCCACAACAGCGAAACCGTTGTAGGTGCTGAAGTAGCTGCGGTGTACCCGCAATTCGCCAACGGTATCGAAGTGACCGAAGACGTGTTCGAAAGCCACGCTAACGTAGCCTTCGAGCAGGCGGAAAACCGCATGCACACCATCAAGGCGGTCATGGTTGCAACGCTGGGCGATCAATAAAATGCAAGGGCGCCCGGCCTGTCCGGGCGCATCGCGGGAATGCGCGGCCACGACTTTAGTCGTCGTGGCATGCACAGACAAGCAATTGGCGCTTGTCGACACAGGCTATCCACACGAGCGCCTATAGACTGGCGGCACGAACTTCCCCCTTCCACCGCGCCGCTTAGGCGGCGCCCCGTTTTTCAAGGAAACAGACATGCGCGTAGTAGTAGCCCTGGGTGGTAACGCCCTGCAAAAGCGTGGCGAAGCCATGACCGCCGACAACCAGCGTGCCAATGTAAAAGTAGCGGCACAACAACTGGCTGCCGTGACCCGCCTGGGCCACAACCTGGTGATGTGCCACGGTAACGGCCCGCAAGTCGGCCTGCTGGGTCTGCAGAATGATGCTTACGCCCGCCATATCGATGCTTCGGTTACACCGTATCCGCTGGACGTACTGGGTGCGCAAACCGAAGGCATGATCGGTTACATGATCGAGCAGGAAATGGGGAACGAACTGCCCGTTGAAGTGCCGTTCGCCACCATCCTGACCCAGACCGAAGTCGATGCCAACGATCCTGCTTTTGCTAACCCGACCAAATTTGTCGGCCCGGTTTACAGCAAGGAAGAAGCCGATAAACACGCCGCAGAAAAGGGCTGGACGGTAAAGGCCGACGGCGAATACTTCCGCCGCGTGGTACCGTCTCCTAAGCCTAAGCGCATTTTCGAAATGCGTCCTATCAAGTGGATGATAGAAAAAGGCGCAGTGGTGATTGCAGCTGGCGGCGGCGGCATCCCGACCATGTACCAGGACGGCAAGCTGGTTGGCGTGGAAGCCGTGATCGACAAGGATCTGACCTCCGCCCTGCTGGCGCGTGAAGTGGATGCTGACTACTTCGTGATCGCAACCGACGTAGCGACCGTATTTGTCGGCTGGGGCACGCCAGAAGCGAAAGCCATCAAGCACGCTCACCCGGACGAAATGGAAAAGCTGGGCTTCGCTGCCGGCTCCATGGGCCCGAAAGTGGAAGCGGCTTGCGAATTCGCCCGCCTGACCGGCAAGAAAGCCGTGATCGGCGCGCTGCAGGACATCGAGAAGATTGTTAAAGGCGAAGCCGGCACCGTAATCTCGACCGAAAAAGCCGGTATCGAATGGTACTGATCACTTTCGTGCATGGCTAGCCAAAGCCCATCTTACTGAGTCAAGCCTTGACTCCAGTTGCGGCCAGAAACTTACGGCACACCATCAAAAAGGCCGACCCAAAAGGGTCGGCCTTTTTCTCTGGCTGACACATCACTCATTTTGCCGGCTGCGATATTCGCCCGGCGTCATGCCCCGGTGGCGCTTGAAAGTCATGGCCAGATGCGAGGCCGAATTAAAAGCCAGACGGTCGGCAATTTCCTGTATCGGCAAGCGTGTAGCAAACAGCAAATAGTCTGCCGCCTCCATTTTCTTGTCGATCAGATAAGCATGAAAAGGCTTGCCAAAGAAGCGCTTGAAGAAACGGCTGAAACTGGACTCCGACATATGCACCAGACTGGCCGCCTGCGCGATATCCAGCGGCTCGGACAGGTGCTCGCGGATATATTCGCTGATGGTCAGACACATCTGAATATCCCGCTGTTCAACCGGATGATTCTGCTCCGAGGCCAGTGGGTGCCACTCACGCGCCGTACTGAGCGTATGCAGTATCTGCAAAATGGAAATCAGATACTCCATGCGAAAGCTGTTGCGAATCATGAAAAAATCGCGCCGTGCATGCATGGCCGTGCCGCCATGAAACAACAGGCCGGAAAAACCGTGGTGCAACAGATCCTGAATGGGCGTGAGGTAGTGCGAGTTGAAAAACTCCGGCCCCAGGCGGGCCAGATTGATGGCCAGCGAATCCCAGCACGCATCGGCAGTTTTGACGGTTACATGATGGCGCACGAAAGGTGAAATAAATAACACGGCATCCGCAGCCAGTTCGACCGGCTCTGCCGTGCCGATCGCGACCAGCACGCCCTCGCTACGGGGAAACACCAGCTGGCTATAAGGGTGAAAATGCGGCGCACTGTCCTGCTGCTGTTGCAGCTTATCAAACAGGGTAAAGTCGAGGCGGTTGTCAAAAGCGTAATCCACACAGGCTCCCGGGCATTCGGCTGCCGGCATCATCCGGCAAGCCAGCCTCCCTGCCAATATGGATGGCACATCCTCTTGATATAGGACAAATAGTCAGCACTATTGTGCAGCCAGCGTCAGTACCACCGGTGTGTGATCGGATGGACGCTCCCATTTGCGCGGTACCTTGTCGATGTCACAAGCCAGCGCCCGCGCCTTAAGCGTATCGCTGATCAGGATGTGATCGATGCGCACCCCGAGATTGCGGCGGAACATCATCGCGCGGTAGTCCCACCAGCTGTACTGCTTGTCATCCTGATTAAACAGGCGGAAGGAATCGGACAGGCCCAGCGCAATCAGGCGGAAAAAGGCGGCACGCTCGGGTTCCGAGCACAAGACCTTGCCCTGCCACGCTTCGGGCTGATACACATCGCGATCATCCGGCGCGATATTGTAATCCCCCAGCAAGGCAAAATCGGCATGCGCGGCCACTTCGCTTGCCACATAGCCTTCCAGAGCCGCAAGCCAGGCCAGCTTGTATGGGTACTTTTCCGAGTCGACCGCCTCGCCGTTGACGAAGTAGGCACACATCACGCGCACTCCGCCCACGGTGGCGGTGATCACCCGGCGCTGTACATCGTCGTAACCGGGAATCCCGCTGACCACATCGCTTAGGGTTAAAGGGCTGCGCACCAGAATCGCCACGCCGTTATACGTTTTTTGTCCCAGCCAGGCCGCGCGATAGCCGGCCGCCTCGATCTCTTCCTGCGGAAACTTGTCCTGATCCAGCTTCAGCTCCTGCAGGCACAAGACATCGACCGGATTATCCTGCAGCCATTGCAAGACTTGCGGCAGGCGCACCTTGAGGGAGTTGACGTTCCAGGTAGCCAATTTCATCAATAAACCCAATCCGTTAAACAACGCGTTTAATCAATTAAACAACACTCGCCGCAAGAAACATTGTCAGTCAGCTCTGCTCCGGCCTAGAATCAAATCGTCATATCAACGGAGAGAGCCTTTTGCGAGCTCAAGACAAGCGTTTGCAGCACACCGATGCACGGGCACTTTGCCCGACGCAGAATCCGAATCGTACCACTCTGACCCCGATTGCGCCGTCGTTCGCGCTACGCACTCCCACCTTCCGCCACCGCCATACGCTGGGTTCGCCCGAGCGGGAAGAGCCGGAAGCCAGCCGCTAATAATGCAAAACCGCCCTGATCCGGGCGGTTTTGCTTATGCCAAAGCCGGCTTAAAACGAGTGGGAAATACCGACCCCCAAGGTGTATTCATTATCGTCGCCGCTACCGCTATCAAATGGCACGTTCTGACCATATTTGACACGACCGTACGACAGATAACTCATAGTGCGTTTGGAAATCTGGTAATCGGTACCCACAACCCACTGCTTGTAGCCGGTGTCCGACTGCTTGGCGCCGTTGGCGTCAACATCCCAGCCATAAGCGTAGGTCAGGCGCGGCGTGAAGTTGCCCAGGCTATAAGACGCGGTCAGCTCGGCTTCCTTGGTTTTAAAGTTTTTGCCCAATAGGCTATCCGGTGTTTGACCAACCACAGTCAGATTGTCGAACGATGGATTGGCTCCCGGCCACAGATTGTTGCCATAGCCCTTGGTCTGCTGATAGCCAGCGGCCAGATACAACGGTCCTTCGCTATACATCACCTCGAAACGCTGACCTAAGGCAGGAGAGTCACCATTTCTGACGATATCCCCATCAGGATTGGTCCATGCGTTGCTATTTTGGTAATTCAGATAGCTATACGCAGCGGTAAAAGCACCCAAGTTATACGACACACCAAAGTTAAAGGTGTTTTGCTTGGGCTGGCCGCCACCAGGCTCGTTGAAACCGTATAGCAGCGCGAAGTTGAGGCCGCCTAGCAGGGTCGGGCTGTCGTAGCGGATCGCGCTGTCAACCCGGCCGTCGGTGCGGGTAAAGATGCTGCTGCCGTTAACATGGGTGTTGGCGTTATAGGTCCACGGGTCGACATACTCCATATTCGAGTTCTGGAAGGTGCTGATGTGACCAAGCTTGACCGAACCCCAGTCATCAGATGCCAGACCGATAAAGCTGTCTCGCGTGGCAAAGGTATTGCCCTCGCCACCATTGGTAAAGTCTATGCCCTGCTCGAGCTGCCAGATCGCCTTCAGGCCGTTACCCAGCGCCTCGTTGCCGCGAAAGCCGATGTGCGAGTTCACACCGGATGCGCTGTCGATCTGGGTCGTGGCGCCGAACGGACCTGCAGCCTGCCCCACACTGTTATTAGGGTAAGTCGCCGTCGCCGTTTTGTTGCGCGCGATTTCGCCGGTCATCTTGCCGTAAATTTCCACATCGGCCATGGCCGCTGCCGGCAAGGCAGCGATGACCAACACCATTAATTTTTTCATAACCATACTCTCCTGTGAAACCCAGATCCGCCTCGGCACGACTAGCCTGATGCAGGGCTGCACGCAATCCTGTGCAAACCTCTTACGTTTTAGTCAACTATCATCCGCTTTGCGCGCAGGCTCTCTCTTGGGCGGGAATTTCATCTCGTCTATCCGCACAAACCGGGTCTTGTGTTTAATGCGGTATCCCAGCCACACCAGCAAAAACAGCGGTAAGCCGATATAGGTGGCAACAATGCCGTTCCAGTTAATATTGGCCTCGAAAAAGGCTTCATAGTTTTGCCCCAACACGATAAACAGGCACAAGCTGAAGGCGAACAGGGGACCAAACGGAAAGAAGCGCGCGCGATAAGGCAGCTCGGACAAGGAGCGTCCTTGAGCGATAAAGCCTTTGCGGAAACGGTAGTGCGAAATGGCGATGCCCAGCCAGGCGATGAAGCCGCATAGCCCGGACAGATTCAGCAACCACAGGTAAATCACCTGATCGCCGACCAGCGAAGTAAAAAAGCACAAAGCCCCAACCGCCGTCGTCATCAAGAGCGCGTAAATCGGGATGCCGTTCTTGCTGAGCTTGGCAAACACCTTGGGCGCCTGCCCATCCATCGCCATCGAGTACAGCGTACGGGTGGAGGCGTACATGCCCGAGTTACCCGCCGACAAAATGGCGGTGAGGATGACCGCATTCATGATCGACGCGGCAGCCTGCACTCCGCTTTTTTCGAATACCAAGGTAAAGGGCGACACCGCGATATCCTTGACATTGCTTCTGAGCAGCAAGGGGTCGTTATACGGCAGCAACAGGCCGATCATCAGGATGGACAGCACATAGAAGATCAAAATACGCCAGAACACCTGGCGTATGGCTTTGGGTATGGTCTTTTCCGGATGCTCGGCCTCGCCCGCCGTGATACCGATCAACTCGGTGCCCTGATAGGAGAAGCCGGCAATCATCGCCACACCGATAATGGCACCCAGGCCGCCGACAAATGGTGCCTCGCCCATGGTGAAATTGGATAGCCCCGGTGCCGGCCCCTTGCCCAGCACGCCCAAGACCATAAAGACACTGGCCAGCAGGAACACCACCACGGCGGCAACCTTGACCATGGAAAACCAGTACTCGCCCTCGCCGAAACTCT
The DNA here is from genome assembly GCF_023502145.1 of Craterilacuibacter sp. RT1T. Lineage (GTDB taxonomy): Bacteria > Pseudomonadota > Gammaproteobacteria > Burkholderiales > Chromobacteriaceae > Craterilacuibacter. Next base: position 5,841 of record NZ_JAMFLI010000010.1, read on the forward strand.
TGACCGAAAAAGCATTCAGCAACACGAAAATGGTCAGAAACAGGCCGCTCCACCAATAACCGGGCACGTCGGGAAACCAGAACGCCATCACAATCTGTGCCGCCACCAGTTCAACGGCGATGGTCACCGCCCAGTTAAACCAGTAATTCCAGCCTTGGGCAAAGCCGAAAGCCGGATCGACAAAACGCTCGCTATACAGGGTGAATGAGCCGGACTCGGGCATATAAGCCCCCATCTCGCCAAGACTGGACATCAGGAAATACACCATGATGCCGATCACCAGATAGGCTGCCACCGCGCCACCGGGGCCTGCCTGTGCAACCGAAGCGCCGGAGGCGACGAACAAGCCGGTACCGATGGCACCGCCAATCGCAATCATGGTCAGATGGCGGGCCTGCAAGCTGCGATGCAGCCCTGTAGTCTGTTCTGCTGCGCCGGCTTCGCTGCCCATGTCCTGCTCCTGTCTGATTGACGCGTGTCTTCTCAAAATAGCAGGCCAACATAATTTTTCCCGTTTTAGGCATCCCAAATGGAAACAAAAAAGCCACTGGTTTAGCACCAGTGGCTTTTTCCATGCAACGAACTGTGTGCTTAATGCACCGCCTCAACCATGCCGCCATGGCGCAGTAACGCATCAATCTCGGGGTCGCGGCCACGGAAGGCGCGGAACGACTCGAGCGCCGGGCGCGAGCCGCCGACGGCGAGGATCTCGTTCCAGAAACGCGCGCCGGTTTCCGGGTTGGCGCCGCCAGCCTCTTCGAATGCCGCATAGGCATCGGCCGACAGCACCTCCGCCCACTTATAGCTGTAATAGCCGGCCGCGTAGCCACCACCGAAGATATGGCTGAACGAGTTGGGGAAACGGTTGTACGCCGGCGGACGGTTGACCGCCACCTCGTCACGTACCGCTTCCAGCAACGCCATCCAGTCACCGTCCGGCGCCATCTCGTGATACATGCGCATGTCGAACAGCGAAAACTCCAGCTGGCGCACCGTCATCATGCCGTTCTGGAAGTTCTTGGCCGCGATCATCTTGTCGAACAGCAGCTTGGGCAGCGGCTCGCCGCTGTCTACCTGCGCCGTCATGCCCTGCAGCACATCCCACTCCCAGCAGAAGTTTTCCATAAACTGGCTAGGCAGCTCGACCGCATCCCACTCGACGCCGGAAATACCGGACACGCCCAGCTCGTCGACGCGGGTCAGCAGATGATGCAAGCCGTGGCCAAACTCGTGGAACAGCGTAATCACCTCGTCGTGGGTGAACAGTGCCGGCTTGTCGCCAACCGGACGGGTAAAGTTGCAGGTGAGGAAAGCCACCGGCTTTTGCACCTTGCCGGCCTTGGCGCGGCGGCCAAACACATCGGCCATCCACGCACCCGGGCGTTTGCCTTCGCGCGCGTAAAGATCAAGGTAAAAACCGCCGATCAGCTCGCCGTCCTTCACAATCTCGAAGTAGTCCACATCGTCGTGCCATACCTTCGCTTCCGCCTTGCGGATGTCGACGCCGTACAGGGTTTTCACCACGCCAAACAGGCCGTCCAGCACCTTGGGCTCGGGGAAGTATTGCTTGAGTTCCTGCTCGGAGAAGGCATAGCGCTGTTCGCGCAGCTTTTCGCTGGCATAGGCAATGTCCCACGCTTCCAGCGTCGCCAGACCCAGCGTTTCGCGGGCAAAGGCTTCCAGCTCGGCGCGGTCTTGCGCTGCATACGGCTTGGCGCGCACCGCCAGATCGCGCAGAAAGGCAATCACCTGCTCCGGCGACTCGGCCATCTTGGTCGCCAGCGACAACTGGCCATAGCTGGCAAAACCCAGCAAATTCGCTTCTTCGCGCGCAAGCGCGAGCTTCTCGCGCATGATGGGCGTGTTGTCCTGTGCCGGCAGGCCGAATTCGGACGCGCGCTTGGCATAGGCTTCGTACACCTCGGCGCGCAGTTCGCGCTTGTCGGCATACTGCATCACCGGGAAGTAGCAGGGGAACTGCAGCGTCAGCTTGAAACCCTCTTTGCCATCGGCCTCGGCCATCGCCGCAAACATGGCGCGCGCATCGTCCGGCACACCGGCCAGCTCGGCTTCATCGGCAATGATTTTCACCCAGGCATCGGTTGCATCCTGCACATTTTCGGAAAACTTGGCCGACAACTCGGACATGCGCGTCGACACTTCGACATAGCGCGCCTTCTGCGCGTCCGGCAGTTCGGCGCCAGCCAGACGAAAATCGCGCAGCGCATTCTCGATCACGGTCTTGCGCGCCTGTGGCCAGGCATCAAAATCGCCGGCGGCACGCAAAGCCTGATACTTGGCGAACAGCTCGAGATTCTGCCCAAGCTCGGTGCCGAACAAGGACACCTTGGGCAAGGCGGCATTGAACGCATCGCGCATGCCTTCCATATTCAGCACGCTATTGAGGTGGTAGACCGCATTCCATGCGATCCCCAGCCGCTCGGTGGCATCGGTCAGCGGGCCTTCAACATTGTCCCAGTTGGGCGCCGCGCTATTGGCGGTCACCGCGGCAACGGCGGCACGCGCCTCGGCCAGCAGCTGGTCGATGGCGGGCGCGACATGCTCGGCGCGGATTTCATCGAAACGGGGCAGGCCTTCAAGTTCGAGCAGCGGGTTTGCATTCATTGTTTTGTCATCCTTGTTCGGGGCACGCCTGTATCATAGGCGCGGATCGCTTACAGATGAGGACAAGACCATGAATCACAATATCCGCGCCTTCGACGGCACCGCTCCCGTTGTCAGCGACAGCGCCTGGGTTGACCCGGCTGCAGTGGTGATCGGCGAGGTGACACTGGAAAAAGACGCATCGGTATGGCCGTATGCGGTGATACGCGGCGACGTAAACAGCATCACCATAGGCGAAGGCAGCAATGTGCAGGATTTCGCCATGTTGCATGTCAGCCACAAGAAAGCATCCGACCCGCTGGGTGCTCCCCTCGTCATCGGCAAGCATGTGACCATAGGCCACCATGTGACGCTGCACGGCTGCACCATAGACGACGAGGTACTGGTCGGCATCGGCTCCATCGTGCTGGATCGCGCCCATATCGAAAAGCATGTACTGGTGGGCGCCGGCTCGCTGGTGCCGCCGGGCAAACGGCTGGAATCGGGCTATTTGTATCTGGGCAATCCGGTCAAAAAGGTACGCGCCCTCAGCAGCGACGAAATCGCCTATTTCAAATACTCGGCCGAGCACTATGTGCGCCTGATGAACAAGCACCGCATCTGACTGGCGCACACACATGCTTATTCTGGACAAGACACTTGAGAGCTGGTGCGCCGGCTACCCGCTAATCCGCGCGCTGATCGCCTTGCAAGAAAGCAGCTGGTTCAATCCGGGCATCGCGCCCTGCGCCGAAGCACTGGCCGACGTGGGCCTGACAGCCGCCGATGTGGCAGATGCCAGTGCCCGTCTGGCACGCTTTGCGCCTTATATCATGCGTGTATTTCCGCAAACTCAGGCGAGCGGCGGCGTGATAGAGTCCGCCATTCAGGCCATGCCCAAGCTGCAGGCGGCACTGGCCGCAGAAAACCGGCTGGAATTGCCCGGCAGCTTGTGGCTCAAAGCCGATAACGAACTCCCCATCTCAGGTTCGATCAAGGCGCGCGGCGGTATTTACGAAGTACTCAAGCACGCCGAAGATCTGGCAATGGCTGCGGGCCTGCTACAAGCAGGCGACAACTATGCCTTGCTCGATAGCGATGCAGCCCGTGCCCTGTTCGGCCAGTACAAGGTCGCAGTCGGCTCCACCGGCAATCTCGGCCTGTCTATCGGCATCATGAGTGCGCAACTGGGCTTTCAGGCCACGGTGCATATGTCGGCCGATGCGCGCCAGTGGAAGAAAGACAAGCTGCGCGCCCATGGCGTGACCGTGATCGAATACGCGTCCGACTACAGCGTGGCGGTGGCGCAAGGCCGCCAACAGGCCGCATCCGACGCGAACTGCCACTTTGTCGACGACGAAAACTCGACCCATCTGTTCCTCGGTTATGCCGTCGCCGCCGAGCGTTTGCAACGCCAGCTCGCGGCGGCCGGCATTCGCGTCGACGCCGAACATCCGCTGTTCGTCTACCTGCCGTGCGGCGTCGGTGGCGCACCCGGCGGTGTGGCCTTTGGCCTCAAGCTGATCTTTGGCGATGCGGTGCACTGCATCTTTGCCGAACCAAGCCACTCGCCGTGCATGCTGCTGGGGGTCTACACTGGCATGCACGACGCGGTGTCGGTACAGGATTTCGGCATCGACAATGTCACCGCAGCCGACGGACTGGCCGTCGGCCGTCCATCCGGTTTTGTCGGCAAAGCCATGCAGCGCCTGCTGGACGGTTTCTACACCGTCAGCGATGACGCGCTGTTCCGCTATCTGGCACTGGCCGAACAGCTGGAAGGCATCCGCATGGAGCCATCGGCCTTGGCTGGCGTGCCCGGCATGGTGCGCGTGCTGCAGGAAACACAGGGTTACCGCAAGCGTGCCGGCCTGACCCCGGCACATATGGCCCGCGCGACCCACTTGGTCTGGGGAACCGGCGGCAGCATGCTGCCAGCGGCAGAAATGGAGGCCTATCTGGCTCGCGGACGCCAGCAGCTAAACGCATGAGTGGCACACCCATGAAACACTATCTTCACGCAAACGTCATTTTTACTTAACCAAATATGACTAATCTGCATCCGTTTAAATGAAACGGTGACAGATCATGACGATCAGCCAGCGCCTGTGGTCCTCGGTTGCGTTTACCCTCGCCTGCCTGCTGCTGGTCATGGCCAGCAGCGCCTATTTGCTGGAGCGGACACTGGGCGAGCTGGAGCACAATCGCCAGCAACAGGTGCTAGGCATCCAGCTATACACCCTCAAGAGCGAGGCGCTGGCACTTTCCCGCGCCGATCCGCTACTGGATGAAACGGCCGTCAGGCTCAAGCACGCAGACGCCACCTTCTCCCGGCTACTGCCGGCAGTGCTTGCGCGCTTGCCGGCAAGCGAACACGAAACGTTCCGCAATGCAGTTGGCGCCAACTGGAAGCAATACCACCAGCAACTGGCCTCGGCGCTACAGATTGCCGCCACCGCACCGGAAGACGCCCTGGCGATGCCGGAGTCTGCCTACAACAGCCATCTGCTGCCGCTAGCCATGCAGCTGGATCAGGATATTCAGCACCAACAGGCACAGACATCAAGCGACAATACCCGGATTGCCCGCGCCCTCGACCACTTGCTGCTGCTCGTCCTCGGCCCGCTGGCGCTGGCTGCTCTGGCCGTAGTGCTCTCGCAGGGTTTGCTCGCCCACTGGCTCAAACGCCGCCTGCATGCCATCGATCAGGCTGCCGGCGCCCTGGCCGATGGCTGGCTGTCCACGCGCTTGCCCGCAGCAGGCCACGATGAACTCTCCCATGCGGCGCAAGGCATCAACCGCTTTCTGGCAAAACTGGCCACGCTGCTTGAACGCGTGCAAAGTCATGCCGCCACCGGTGCACATGAAAATGCGCAACTCTCCGGGCTGACGCGACAGGTCATTGCCATCAGTGCGGCACAGACCGAGCAAGCCGAGCAGTCACACCATGCCGCCAGCCGCGTCGACGAAGCGGCTGGCATGATTGCCCGCCATCTGGCCGTAATCGAATCCGGCATGGCGAATGTCACACAGCGTACCGCCCATGCACGCACGGCATGTGAACAAGGCGCCGTGAATATGGGCCGGCTGCTGGAACGCATCGATGCGGTCTCGGGCAAGATGGGGGAACTCAAACACTCCAGCAACAGTATCCGTCAGGTTAGTGCGCTGATCCGCGATATCGCCGACCAGACCAATTTGCTGGCGCTCAATGCCGCCATCGAAGCGGCACGTGCCGGCGAAAGCGGTCGCGGCTTTGCCGTGGTCGCCGATGAAGTGCGCAAACTGGCCGAACGCACCCGTGATGCCACCGACGGCATCGGCCAGGCGCTAATACAGATCGAAAACGCGACCAGCGTGCTGGACGGCACCATCCGCGAAGCCGGCAACACCGGCAACGACAGCCGGCAGGCACAAAACGTGCTGGCTACGACGCTGGCCGCCGTGGATGCGGCACTGGCTGAAGTCAGCCACAAGGTTGGCGAGATCGGCGAAGCGGGGGAAGAACAGGAGGCCAGCGGGCGACAGATTGTCGACACCAGCCGCCACCTGTCGGATAAGGCCCAGGCCATCGAGCAGCAAATGACGGCCATCACGCCGATGACACAACGACTGGATCAGGCCTCGGCGCTATTGCTGGGCGAGATGAGCTGGTTTAAACAGGCAGGGCAGGCGCCAACCATGGCGCCCCACCCTCTAAATGGTGCTTACAACACCGCCAGCGCGGCGGCGTAGTCCGGCTCCTGCCCGACTTCGCTCACCAGCTCGCTGTGCAACACCTTGTTGTCAGCGTCCAGCACCACCACCGCCCGCGCACACAGGCCGACCAGCGGGCCGCTGGCGAACTCGACACCCCAGGTACTACGGAACTCGGGATGACGGAAAGTCGACAGATTGATCACGCCCTCAATGCCCTCGGCACCGCAGAAGCGCTTCTGCGCAAACGGCAGGTCAGCCGAGATGCACAGCACGCTCACACCGGCACGGCCGGCGGCCTGCTCATTGAACTTGCGCACCGAAGTGGCGCAAGTCGGCGTGTCTACGCTGGGGAAAATATTCAGGATCTTATTGCCGGCAAAGTCAGCCAGCGTCACCTCGGCCAGATCGCCGTTGGTCAGGCTCAAGGCTGGCGCTTGGCTGCCGACGGCAGGCAAAACACCAGACACTTCAATAGGGTTACCGCGCAGGGTGATGGTAGGCATGGAGACTCCTTGTGGTTGACGCCATATCCTGCGCCACATGCCATCGAGATTCAACCATGTGCACGCCATGGTCTGACTGCGCCCTCCTTGAAAATGTCCGACCGCTTGCTTTAGGACAAGGCTTATGTCCGAGCAGTCCTTTATAATCATGTCTAATATAACGCCGTGCTCAGACATGCAGACACAACAGATCAGGGCGTTTTACGCCATCATGACCCACGGGACGATCACCACGGCAGCGCAGTCTCTCGGCATCACCCAGCCCGCGGCGACCCGTCTGCTCAAGAGCATGGAACAGGATCTGGGCTTTTTGCTGTTCGAACGCACCCGCCAGCAGTTGCTGCCCACCGCCGAGGCGCGTGCCCTGATAAAGGACGCGGAGCGCGTCTTCCAGGCACTGGACCGGATCGAACACACGGCCGAGCGTCTGCGCGAATTGCCGCAAGGCGATCTGTACATCGCAGCCCTGCCACTGCTGTCGGTGGCCTTTATCCCGCAGGTGCTCGCCACCTTCGCAGAAGAACAGCATACCCGCTTCGTGTTGCGCAACTACCGTTCCGAACAGATCAACCTGCCCGGGGCGCAGAAGGCTTACGATATCGGCTTTTGCATCTGTGACCAGCCAGTGGCGGGCGCCGACGTGCTGAGCTTTCGCAGCGAGTACCTGTGCCTCTTGCCCAAGAACAGCCCACTGGCCAACGTGCCCAGTCTGAGCCCCCTGCACCTGGCCGGACAGCAGATGGTCTGCTACGAGCACGATTTCCCGCAAAAACAGATCGACGCCGAATTTGCCCGCCACGGGCTGCACTACAACAAGGTGGCGGAAGCCTCGTTCGCCTACTCCATCGGCGCGATGGTCGAGGCGGGATTGGGCTATGCGATCCTCGACCCGTTCACCTCCATCCTGTACGCAGAGCGCGGCCTCCATTTCAAGCCCTTCAAGCCTGCGATTCCTTTCGAGTTCAACATCCTGATCCCGTGCAACCGTCCGCTGTCGCGCGCAGGCGAGCGCTTCTTGCGCACCTTCCTCGACAAGGTCGACGACGAAGGCATCGTCTTCCAGCTACAGGGACAAAGTCCCAAAGCCATCGCCTATCTGGAGCGGCTGGGCCGCGCCTGACGCCGAAAAAAGGCCCCTGCCACAGGCAGGAGCCAAGCGGGGTGCAACACCCCGATCACGGAAAGGTGCGGGCCTCAGTGCGCCTTGCGCTTGCCCTTCGCGCCGGCGTCCGGCGCAGCGGTCTCGCGGTAAGGACGCCCGTAGTAGCTGTCGAGCAGCAACTGGCGCAGCTCGCTGATCAGCGGGTAGCGCGGGTTGGCACCGGTGCACTGGTCGTCGAAGGCGGCCTCGGCCAGCGCATCGAGCCGGGCCAGGAAGTCGGCCTCGGCCACACCGGCGGCCTGGATCGACGCAGGAATGCCCAGCACCGCCTTCAAGTCGTCAACCCAGACGATCAGCCTCGCAACGCTGTCGTGGTCGTCGCGCCCGCCCAGGCCCAGATGGCGGGCGATCTGCGCGTAGCGGGCCGCGCCCTTAGGACATTCGTACTGGCTGAATGCGGTCTGCTTGGTCGGATAGTCGGCCGCGTTGTAGCGGATCACATTGCAGATCAACAAGGCGTTGGCCAGTCCGTGCGGCAGGTGGAATTCGGCCCCGAGCTTGTGCGCCATCGAGTGGCAAACGCCGAGGAAGGCGTTGGCGAAAGCGATGCCGGCGATGGTCGCCGCGTTATGCACCTGCTCGCGCGCCTTGGGGTCGTGTGCGCCATTCTGGTAGGACGACGGCAGGTAGTCCTTCAGCAGCTTGAGCGCCTGCAAGGCCTGCGGGTCGGAGTATTCATTAGCCATCACCGACACATAGGCCTCCAGCGCATGGGTCACCGCATCGATACCGCCGAACGCGGTCAGCGACTTGGGCATGTTCATCACCAGGTTGGCGTCGATGATCGCCATGTCAGGGGTCAGCGCGTAGTCGGCGATCGGGTACTTGACCCCGGTCTTCTCGTCGGTGACCACGGCGAACGGGGTCACCTCCGAGCCGGTACCGGACGTGGTCGGCACCGCGACCAGCATCGCCTTCTCGCCGAGCTTTGGGAAACGGTAGATGCGCTTGCGGATGTCCATGAAGCGCAGCGCCAGGTCTTCGAAGTGGACGTCCGGGTGTTCGTACAGCACCCAGATGATCTTGGCCGCATCCATCGGCGAGCCGCCGCCCAGCGCCAGGATCACGTCCGGCCGGAAGGCGTGCGCCAGCGCAGTGCCCTTGCGCACCACGGCCAGCGTCGGGTCGGCCGACACCTCGAAGAAACACTCGACTTCCATGCCCTGCTTTTTCAACAGGCGCACCGTGTCCTCGACGTAACCGTTTTCAAACAGGAAACGGTCGGTCACGATCAGGCAGCGCTTCTTGCCGGCCAGATCCTCCAGCGCCACCGGCAGGCTGCCGCGACGGAAGTAGATGGATTTCGGCAGTTTGTGCCACAGCATGTTTTCCGCCCTCTTGGCCACGGTCTTCTTGTTGATCAGGTGCTTGGGGCCGACGTTCTCGGAAATCGAGTTGCCGCCCCAGCTGCCGCACCCCAGAGTCAGCGACGGCGCCAGACTGAAGTTGTACAGGTCGCCGATGCCGCCCTGCGACGACGGCGTGTTGATCAGGATGCGCGCCGTCTTCATGCGCGCACCGAAGCGGCACACCCGCTCGTGCTGCAGGTCCTGATCGGTGTACAGCGCCGAGGTGTGGCCGATGCCGCCCAGCGCGACCAGCGCCTCGGCCATGTCGCACGCCTCATCGAAGTCGCGCGCCCGGTACATCGCCAGCGTCGGCGACAGCTTCTCGTGCGCGAAGGCTTCGGCCTCGCTCAGGTCGGTCACCTCGGCGATCAGCACCTTGCTGCCGGCCGGCACGCAGATGCCGGCCATCTGCGCGATTTCCAGCGCACTCTGCCCGACGATGGCCGCGTTGAGCGCACCGTTTTTCAGCAGCACCTGACGGACCGCCTCCGCTTCCGTCGCGCTGAGCAGGTAGCCGCCGTGCTCGGCAAAGCGCGCACGCACCGCGTCGTAGATGGCGTCGACCACGATCACCGACTGTTCGGACGCGCACACCACGCCATTGTCGAAGGTCTTGGACATCAGAATCGACGCGACCGCGCGCCGGATGTCGGCCGTCTCGTCTATCACCGCGGGCGTATTGCCCGCGCCGACGCCGATGGCCGGCTTGCCCGACGAATACGCGGCGTGAACCATGGCCGGCCCGCCGGTGGCCAGGATCATGTTGACATCCGGGTGGTGCATCAGCGCACGCGACAGCTCGACCGACGGCTCGTCGATCCAGCCGATGATGTCCTTCGGCGCGCCGGCGGCCACCGCAGCGGCAAGGACGATGCGGGCGGCCTCGCAGGTCGAGCGCTTCGCGCGCGGGTGCGGCGAGAAGATGATGCCGTTGCGGGTCTTCAGCGAGATCAGTGCCTTGAAGATCGCGGTCGAAGTCGGGTTGGTGGTCGGTACGATGCCGCATAGCACGCCGACCGGCTCGGCGATGGTCAGCGTGCCGAAGGTCTCGTCTTCTTCCAGCACGCCGCAGGTCTTGTCATCCTTGTACTTGTTGTAAATGTACTCGGAGGCGAAGTGGTTCTTGATCACCTTGTCCTCGAGCACACCCATGCCGGTCTCGGCAACCGCCATGCGCGCCAGCGGGATGCGCGCGTCGGCGGCGGCGAGGGCCGCGCAGCGGAAGATATGGTCGACCTGCTGCTGGTCGAAACCGGCAAAGCGCTGCTGCGCGACCTTGACCCGTGCCACTAGGGCCTGCAGTTCTTCATGGGTAGTGATAGCCATTGCGTCCTCTAATCCGTATCGGTAGTTGTCTTGCCAAGGCCTTGCGCCAAGGACTTGGCAAGACAGCCAGCACCGGTCGCACGTCTCCCCGGGCAGGGACCTGCCCTGCCTGTTCCATGTGCTTGCGGGGGGGGGGGCCGGACCCGTGAGCCCGGCGAAGAAGGTTTACATCAGGACGGCGACACTCAGCGCCGCCATATTGAGCAGGGTGAGCACGACCAGCATTGGCACCATGAAGCGCACCCAGCGCGAGAACGGTACATGGCCGATGGCGAGCGCGCCCATCACCACGCCGGAGGTCGGAGTGACGATATGCGACAGGCCCGAGGCGGTCTGGAAGGCGGTGACCACCAGATCGCGGCCAACGCCGGCAAAGTCGGCCAGCGGCGCGAGGATGGGCATGGACAGTACCGCCAGACCCGAGGTCGACGGGATCAGTACCGACAGCGCGCTCTCGATCCAGTACAGCGCGTTGATGAAGGCCACCGGCGACAAGCCGCCGATCAACTGTTCGGCGTAGTTGAGGATGGTGTGGGTGATCTGGCCGTTGTCCATGATCACCACCAGGCCACGCGCGAGGATCACCACCAGTGCGACGCCCAGCAGGTCACGCGCACCATCGACGAAGGTCGAAGCGAGCTTGTCTTCCGGAATGCGCGCCAGCACGCCAATGACGATGGCCATCACCATGAACAGCGCGGACATTTCGCCCATCCACCAGCCCAGCGCCGACACGCCGTAAATCATCACGCCGAAGGTGGCGACGAACAGGGTCAGGATCAGCTTGTGCATGCCGGTCATTTCGATGCGCTCGCTCCCCTGCAGCTTGTCGCTGAGGAAGTAGGCGCGGTCGGCGTCCCGCTGGTCGGCCACCAGCGAATGGCCGTAATCGCGGCGCACGCGCTCGGCGTAACGCATCACGTAGGCCACGCAGATCATCCAGCCGATAACCAGAATCACCACGCGCAGCAGCATGCCGTCGGTGAACGGGATGCCGGCGGCGTTGGAGGCAATCACCGTCGCGAACGGGTTGATCGTCGAGCCGGTCACCCCCATGCCGGAGCCCAGCAGGATGATGGCAATGGCCGTGATCGGGTCGTAGCCGGCGCGCATCATGATCGGGATCAGCAGGATGTAGAACGGGATGGTTTCCTCGGCCATGCCGTAGATGGTGCCACCCGCGGCGAACAAGCCCATCAGGATGGGGATCAGCCACTTCTCGCGCCCGGCCATGCGGGTGGTGACGCGCTGGATGCCGGCGTCGATGGCGCCGGTGCGGGTCACCACCGCGAGGAAACCGCCGATCATCAGGATGAAGAAGCCGACGTCGATGGCGCGCGCGGCGTTGGTGAGATGGTCATAGGCACCGTCGATCGGCGCCAGCGCGATTTCCAGCAGCCCCTGCGGATTGGCCGGCATCGTATGGTAGGTACCGGCGACCGGCACCATCTTGCCCAGCGCCTCGTTTTTCACCATCTCGTAGCTACCGGCCGGGATGATCCAGGTCAGCGCCGCGATCACCAGCATCAGGATGAACAGGATGGTGAAGGAACTCGGGAATTTCTTGAACAGCATGCTTACTCCTTTTTATGTCCGGATCGGGGTGGCCATGCCGCGTATGCGGCATGGCCAGGTCGGTGTCGGCTTAAGCCAGAGAGTCGGCAATCTGCCCGTAAGTCATGCCGGCAAGGCCCATCGCGCGCAGATTGCGTCCGCACTTGCCGTAGTCGGTCCGGTTGTAGGCGTTGGCGATGGTAATGCACGCATCAATCATCGGCGTCGGCACGCCCTGCAGGCGGGCCAGGGCCTGGCAGGGCACCAGCAGGTAGGCGATGTCTTCGGTGATGTAGCGGTGCAGGGAAGAGTCTGGCGCGGAGTTGATCTTGCCGTGGGTCTCCGAGGTGCGGTTCAGCTCGTACACGGTGCTCGCGTGCATCGCGTACAGGCTGTTCATCGCCTCCAGTTCGCTCATCAGTTGCAGGCCCAGCGCGTTGCCGATCTCCTGGCGCTCCAGCTCCATCACTTCGGCGGCGCGCGAAGTGGCGACCGAACAGCAATCCTTGTAGTAGTTGAACTTGCCCTCGAAGTTCTCCAGCAGGCCCATGTTCAGGGTGGTCAGCAGCGGATGGCCGCCGTAGTTGATGTTTTCCAGGCCCGCGGCAATCACGTTGGGCAGGGCCGACAACGGCAGCGGCAGCAGCGGGGCGATGCGCTCGATCGCCTCGCCGGTCCGGCTGGCCGGCAGCGCCGCGACCGGCAGGTACTCCTTGATGCCCATGATCGCGATCTCGGCCGGACCGCTCAGGCGGCAAGCCCACGGGATGGAGATTGCGTCGACGAACAGCAGCTTCTGGTGATAACCCAATTCCTTCTGCCGCTGGCGCAATGCCAGCGCACCGAAGTTGCCCGGCATCAGCATCACGATCTGGTCGTCCTTCAGGTGTGGCAGCATGGTTTCGAACAGCGGCAACTGGGCGAACGACGGCACCGGCAGGATGATCACGTCGCTGAAGGCGACCGCCTCGGCGATGTCCTCGGTGACGGTGTGCAGCGGCTGGAAGCCGGCGAAGCTCAGCTTGACGCCGTTCAGCTCCTCGATGGCCCGCACGCCGCCTCGCTCGCGGATGTCCTGCAAGGGCTGGGCGTAGCCAGGCGCCCCGTACAGGCAAACGTCGACGCCGATGGCAGACAGGTGGTACGCCGCGGTAATGCCCGCGTTGCCAGAGCCGATGATGGTTGCCCGCAATCTGTTGCTGCTCATAAAACCCCCTCGTTAGCTGAAAACTGGATAAATCGAGCCTCTGCCCGCCGTACTGCATCCGGGCTTTCCTTGCCCCGAACTATGCCTAGCCAGTAGGCAGATCGTCGAATGCCCCACCGCTATCCACCCATAACATTTCGTTATTTTCTAATTTTCCTGTCGCAGCTAAGTTGACAACACTTGGCCGCCCTGCGCGGCTCGCCCCCTTGCAGATCGACACGAAAGAATGCAAGCGATGCAGAGCCCTGAAAAAAGCATGATTGCCGCCGTGCCGACGTGCGCGATTTATCCAGCACAACATGAGCCCTTACGAGGGCGACGCAGCCTTGCTGGCCGGTGCCACTGCGCGTACCCAAGGCATCAGGGACTCGCTGTCCGTACTGCGAAAAGAAGAGCGCGCCCGTGGCGTGCTGGATGTCTGCGCAGAGCGTGGTGCCAGCATCACCGCACACGATGCCGGTTATATCGACGAGAAAAATGAACTGATCGTTGGTCTGCAGACCGGTGCGCGGCTCAAGCGCGCCATCATGCCTAATGGCGGCCTGCGCATGGTTGAAAACGGTCTGGAAGCCTTAGGCTTCAAGATCGATCCGATGGTCAAAGAGATCGGGGAAAAGTACCGCAAGAGCCATCACCAGAGCGTGTTAGATGCCTACACCCCGGCCATTCTGGCTGCGCGCAAGTCCGGCGTGATTACCGGTCTGCCTGATGCTGATGGCCGTATCATCGGTGACTACCGCCGTGTTGCCCTGTATGGCGTCGGCGTCCTGATAGTCGAGCGCAAAAAGAACTGGATGGCCATCACGCCGATGACACAACGACAGGATCAGGCCCCAGCGCTATTGCTGGGCGAGATGAGCTGGTTTAAACAGGCCGACCAGCGGGCCGCTGGCGAACCCGACACCCCAGGCACCACGGAACTCGGGGTGGCGGAGAGTCGACCGATTGACCACGCCCTCAAACCCCTCTGCACCGCAAAAACGCTTTTGCGCAAACGGCAGGTCGGCCGAGATGCACAACACGCTCACGCAGGTACGGCCGGCGGCCTGCTCATTGAACTTGCGCACCGACAGCGCGCAAGTCGGCATGTCGACGCTGGGAAAAATTTCAGGATCTTGCTGCCGGCCAAGTCAGCCAGCGTCACCTCGGCCAGATCGCCGTTGTTCAGGCTCAAAACTGGCGCCAGGCTGCCGACGGCAGGCAAAACACCAGACGCTTCAATAAGGCTACCGCGCAGGGTGATGGTAGGCATGGAGTCCTTGTGGTTGACACCACATCCTGCACACATGCCATCGAGATTTAACCATGCAAGAAGTGGGGGGCTGAAAGCATTCCATTTGAGGGATAGACCGTATAGGTTTTTTTTCCATGACTGCGATTACCATTCTGTACATGGATGCCAAGTAGCGCGCGCCGTAGGATCAAGATGCCGGGTTCTAAATAACTCAAAGGAGACACCATGCACATAACCTCACTATCGGCTCTGCTATTACTGCCATTCATTTTTTCCATCGCCCTGCCTGCACAGGCCAATGGACAAACCACGAATACAGGCATAGAAAAAACATCACCCGTATCAAGCAGCCAACTGCGCAAACTGGTCGATGAGTATTTCCAGCAGGATCTGGCACTCAACCCGCTCAATGCACCTGCGTATGGGGTCAACAGCAGCAATGCCAAGTTCGGTGACTATTTATCGGACAACTATCTTCAAGCCCAGCAGGCCCTGGAGAAAAAGTACCTAAACCTAGTGCAGGCAATAAATAGGAGTACATTAAGCAGTGATGACAAGATCAGCTACGACGCCTTTATTTACGGCAGGGAGATGACGCTGAAATCCTTCGACTATCCATTCTGGTATCTGCCGCTTAACCAAGAGGTCAATAAGGCCAATGATTTGGCGATGCAGGCTAGTGGCGACCTAATTTTCCCGTTTAACTCGACTCAGAATTACGATGACTTTCTCTCGCGCCTTGACGGTTTAAGCCTGTGGATAGACCATGCAATAATATGCATGCAAAAAGGCAGCACTAAAGGCATTGCTCTGCCCAAAGAAATTGCCAATGCAACGGCGGACCAGATCCAGAATTTGATCGTTGCCAATCCGCGACAAAGTGAATACTACAAGCCCATTCTGCGCCTGCCTGCCACCATCCCGCAAACAGAAAAAAAGCGCCTCGCCAGCGCCTATCAGCAAAAAATCCGCAACGTCGTCAACCCAGCTCTCAGCCGTCTGGAACGCTTCCTCCGCAAGGATTACCAGACCCGCACGACCATAGGGTGGCATCAGTTACCCAATGGAGAGAACTGGTACCAATATCTTAGCCAGCAGCAAACCACATCTGACCTTAGTGTCGACGAGATCTTTACCACGGGTGAGCGGGAAGTCGCGCGCATTTTGTCAGAGATGGATGCCATTCGCCGCGAAGTCGGCTTCAAAGGAGACCTGAAGGCTTTCTTCAAGGCTCTGCTACATGACCCCAAGTATCAGTGGCGTAACCGTCAGGCTCAAATGGCAACCTTCCACCATATCAATGAACGAGTGGAAAAAGCACTCCCGGCACTGTTCAGCCTGCGCCCAAAAACTGAACTTAAAATCAAGCCCATTCCACCCGCGCGTGAAAAAACCGATGGTGGTGCCTGGTATAGCGCCGGCAGCGCAGATGGCAAGACGCCGGGCGTCTTCTTCATCAATACCAAACCAGGTTTCGGACTCTACAAGTGGGAAATGGAAGCCAACTTCGTGCATGAGGTTTCTCCCGGCCACCACTTCCAAATTTCGCTCAAGCAAGAGCAGCAGAATGTGCCTAAATTCCGTCAATACATGGCGCACAACGGCTTTGAGGAAGGCTGGGCACTATACGTCGAATCCATCGCCCAAGAACTTGGCCTGCTTAACGACCCGCTACAACGCTTTGGCCGACTCAACAATGAAATGCTGCGTGCGCTGCGCTTGGTTGTCGAACCGGGACTTCACACCAAGGGCTGGACAATCGAGCAGGCACAGCAGTATATGCTTGATCGCTCGGCACTCACCCCAGACTATGTCCAGTATGAGGTCTTGCGCTATCTTGCCAACCCGGGACAAGCACTATCGTACAAGGTTGGCCAGTTAAGCATCAGCAAACTACGCCGCGATGCCAGCGCAACGCTCGGCACCAACTTCGATCTACGTAGCTTCCACGACAACGTGATCAACAGCGGCACCCTACCCTTGGCGGTACTGGACAAAAAAATGAAAAACTGGGTAGCAACGCAGCAATAACTGCATCACGCAAACCATTACTCAGCGATGGGTTAGGCAATCTACTTGCGTTGCAGTCCGACGTTAGGGCCTAACCTGCCGCCTCCATCTCCAACCCCATCTCCGCCATCAGCTCGCGCGCAACGCGGAACGCTTCCACCGCGGCCGGTGCGCCACCATAGACGCCGGCGTGCAGCAGCACTTCGCGGATCTCGCTGAGGGTCGCGCCGTTGTTGAGCGCACCGCGCAGATGGCCCTTGAGTTCGGTGCTGCGCCCGAGTACTGCCAGCATGGCGCAGGTAACGAGGCTGCGCGTTTTCAGCTCGATGCCGCCGCGCTGCCAGGTGCTGCCCCAGGCGTGCTCGTTGACCCAGTCCTGCAACGGTTGTGAGAAGGCGTCGGCGCCACCCATTGCGCGCTCGACAAAGGCCTCGCCCATTACCTGGGTACGCAGCGCCAGCCCCGCCTGTTTATCCTGTTCGCTCATGGTTTTCCCCTGTAGTTTTCAGCGGCTCGCCCGCGCCGCCAGCCATACGCCGGACAGAATCAGCGCAATGCCTGCCGCGTGGTAAAGATGGAAGGCCTCACCCAGAAACAGCACCGACAGCAAGGCGCCAAACATCGGCATCAGATGGATAAAGCTGCCGGCCTTGGCCGGCCCGATGCGGGCAACGCCGAGGTTGTAGAAATAGTAGGCCGCGACCGACGGCAAGGTGCCGACGTAGGCGAAGGTAATCAGGGTGGTGGCATTCAAGGGAGCGCGCTGGCCGCTGGCGTACTCCAGCAGGAAAAACGGCGTAATGCAGGCAAGACCGATCACCACCAGCACGGTCAAGAGACCGATGCGGTTCAGCCCGGCCGGCAAGCCGCGCAGCAACAGCGTATACAAGGCCCACGCCAGCATGGCGGCAAACACCACCACATCGCCATGGTTGATTTCGAGGCGGATCAGGCGTGCCAGCTCGCCATGGGCGACGATGGTCAGCACGCCGGCAAACGACAGCAAAATGGCCAGCAACTGCAGGGCGCTGGCCTTGATGCCGAAAAACAGCGCACCCAGCAGCACGATCAGAATGGGAATAAACGAATTCATCAGCACCGCATTGGTGGCGGTGGTTTCCTGCACCCCCAGATACACCAGCGAATTAAAGCCGGCAATACCGAACACGCCAAGCAACAGCAAGCGGCGCCAGTAGGGTCGCCATAGCGCGCGCTGCTGCCATGCAGGCTTCAGCCCGAACGGCAGCAAGACCAAGAGCGCGATGGCCCAGCGCGCGAACGACAACGTCAACGGCGGAATACTGGCATGGGTGGCACGCGCCAGCACAAAATTGCCCGACCAGAACAGCGTGGTCAGCACCAAAAGCAGATAGGCGGAAGTCAGCGAAGAGCGGGATGTATGCATGCCCCGACCTTGCCATGCCATTAGGGTTAACGCAAGCAGGACAAACCCCGAGCCACTCAGCGGACTAGATGCCGCGCCAGAAAAGCCTCAACCTGTACCTCGGTACTGTATGCGACATTCATGCGCAGGTAGTCGGATGCCTGCTGCCCGGGACGGAACAGTGCACCGGGCGCCAGCATGACGCCCTCGCTCACCCCTTGCGCCGACAAGTCCACCGCATCCAGCCCCGGCGGCAGGCGTGCCCAGACGAACATGCCTTCACTACCCCCGGCGAACACCGCCATCCCCAGACGCTGGCACAGTTGCAGCGTCTCTTTACGCCCGGCGGCCAAGCGGTTGCGCAAGCGCGTCAGGCGCCGCCGTTGCTGCCCATCACTCAGGGCGGCCAGCACCACCCTTTCCGCCAGCTCGGACGAGGTCAGGCCGTACACCATTTTGTAATGGGTCAGCGCATCGGCCACGCTGCGATCGGCAGCAATAAAACCCACGCGCAAGCTGGGCGACAGCGTCTTGGAAAAGCTGCCGATATGGATGACGCGCCGCAAGCCGTCCAGCGTGGCCAATGAGGGCACCGTGCTTACGCTCAGGCCGGCACAGACATCATCCTCGACCACCCAGAAGTCGTATTTTTCCGCCAGTTGCAGCACACGATGGGCGGTGGCCGCGCTATAACTGGCGCCGGTCGGATTGTGCAGGCGTGGATTGGTAAAAAATACTTTGGGACGATGCGTCTCCAGCAAGCTTTCCAGCGCCGCCAGGTCCGGCCCCTGTGGCGTCCATGGTACGCCCAGCGGCTTGATGCCCTGCAAAGGCAAGCCGACGACCAGATTGCAGTACCCGGGATCATCCACCAGCACCGTATCCCCCGGCCGGGTCAGGCAAGCCACGGCCAGCGTCAATGCCTGACTTGCACCTTGCGTCAGCACCAGCTGTTCGCGGCTCAACAGTAAACCTTCTTCTCCCAGCTCGCGCAGCAGATAGTCACGCAAGGCAGGCAGGCCGCGCGGCTCGCCATAGCTGGCCAGCTCGGCACCGGATACGCTGCGAGCCACCTGACGCAAATTGCCATCCAGCCCGCTATCGGCAAACCAGGCCGGAGGCAGCCAGCCACTGCCGGGCTTGATCGCATCGGGTGGCGGCTCATACAGACTGTCAGCCAGCCAGAATGCATCCACCGGCAGCGCTTGCAGCGCCTCCAGTTCATGGCGCCGCACCTCTGGCTGTGCCGCCAGATAAAAGCCCTCACCGCGCCGCGCACAAACCACGCCCTCTGACACCAGCTTGTCGTAAGACTCCGCCACGGTAAACGTACTGATGCCCAGTTCGCGAGCCAGATGGCGGATGGACCACAATTTTTCGCCGGGTGCCAATCGGCCTTGCGCTGCCGCATGACGAATGGCCCCCATCAGTTGTCGCACCAGGGTACCGGCCGCCGGATCCAGCTTTAAAATATTGGCTACATGCTGTCTAGTCATTTTTACCTGTACAGGATAGGCAGTATTAGGTCATGACTGTACCTGTTCGCGATGATATGCAGGGCAATAAAGTACAGTTTGCACCTGCATCAAGCAGGTCATCCCCAAGGAGGAGAAACATGAAGCTCAAGACATGGACCACGATCGCGGCCTTCGGCCTGCTGGCAGCAAGTCAGGCACAGGCTGCCGACACCCTGCGCATCGCCACCGACGGCACTTTCCCGCCCTATAGCGTGGCAGCCCCCGATGGCAAACTATCCGGCTTCGACGTCGATATCGCCAATGCGCTGTGTGCCGAAATGAAAGCCAAATGCGAGATCATGCGCTACGACTTCGACGGCATGATTCCGGCACTGAACGCACGCAAGTTCGACCTGATTGTGGCCTCCATGGCGATTACCCCAGAGCGCGAGAAGGCCGTTTCATTCAGCAATAAATATGAGGGCGGCTATTCGCAGTTCCTCGGCAAGAAAGGCCCCCTGCCCGCCGGCACCCCAGCCAGCATGAAGGGCAAGACGCTGGGCGTGCAGCAAGGCACCATCCAGGAAAAGTACGCCAAGGACGTCTTCGGCAAGGGCGGAGCCAAGATCCGTACCTACACCACGCCGGCCAATGCGCTGCTGGACCTGAACGCCGGCCGTGTTGATGCGATCATGGTTGAAATCGGCGTCGGCAGCGAATTCCTCAAAGGACCGGGCGGTAATAAGCTGGCGCTATTCGGCCCCAAGTTCTCCGATGTTAAATATTTCGGCACCGGCTCGGGCATCGCGTTACGCAAAACGGATAAGGCGCTATTGCAAAAAGTGAACACTGCGCTGGATACCATACTGAAAAACGGTACCTATAAGAAGATCAACGACCGTTACTTCGATTACAACCAGTACGACTGAGCCTGACATGCAAATCGAGACCCTTCCCCTGATCAGCCCGATTCCCGGCCAGCAACAGACGCTGCAGCTATGGCGTTTTGGCCGCACCGGCGCCCGCCCGCGCGTTTACCTGCAGGCGGCGCTGCATGCCGACGAAATCCCCGGCATGCTGACGCTGACACGCTTGCGCGAACATCTGGCCAGACTGGAAACAGACGGACAGATACAAGGAGAAATCCTGCTGCTGCCCGTGGCCAACCCTATCGGGCTGGCACAGCAGCATCTGGGGCTGGCACAAGGACGCTTTGATGCGGGCAGCGGTCTCAACTTCAACCGCCACTACCCCGACCTTGCCCCGGCCTTGCTACAAAAGCTGCCAGGCCAGTTAGGCCAGGGCGCCACACAAGACGTGGAGACTGTACGCGCCACGATGCAGGCGCTGATGGCCAAACAGCCACCGGCAAGCGAGCTGCAAAGCCTGCAGCACACCCTGTTTTCGCTCGCCTGTGTCAGCGATGTGGTACTTGACCTGCACTGCGACAGCGAAGCGGCACTGCACCTGTATGTGCACAGCGAACAGCAAGCAGAGGCCATGGCACTGGCCGGCTTTATGGGCGCGGCAGCCACACTCTACGCCACCGAGCAAGGCGGCAACTCTTTCGATGACTGCTGCACCCGGCCGTGGTGGCATTTGCGCCAGCACTATCCCGAGCTGCCCATGGCCTGCTTTGCCGCCACCGTCGAACTACGCGGCCAGCTTGACGTATCGCTGGAGCAAGCCGAAGCTGATGCGCAAAATTTGCTGGCTTATCTGGCCTGGCGTGGCGCTATCGCAGGACAAACCCAGCCACCGGCCGCCCCCAACGCCCCAACCCCGCTTGCCGGCGTCGGCATCAGCTATGCCCCTCATGGTGGCATCGTCAGCTACAGCCTGCCAACCGGCACCCAAGTCGAGGCCGGCACGCGTCTGGGCTGGGTCATCGACCCCTTAAGCGGCCAGCGCAGCGAACTGGTGGCACAAACCAGCGGCGTCTATTACGCACGCGTGTTGCAGCGCTTTACGCAGACCGGCAACGAACTGTGCTTTGTTGCCGGCAGCACGCCGCTACGCCAAGGCTGTCTGCTGTCCCTGTAAGCCTCTGGAGCTCAAATCATGCTTGAAGATTACCTGCCCGCTCTGCTTGCCGGACTCGGGATGACGCTGAAGCTGGCCGCACTGGCACTGCTCTTCGCCGTAGTGCTGGGTCTGATCGGTGCGGCTTTCCGTCTGGCAAAAAATCGCCCGCTCGCCTTATTGGCCGAGTTGTACTCAACGGTGGTGCGCGGCATCCCCGATCTGGTATGGATGTTCATTCTGTTCTTCGGTGGCCAGATGCTGGTCAACGATGTGGCATTGGCACTCGGCCTGGAACCGCTGGACATCAACGCTTTCATCGCCGGCGCACTGACACTGGGCTTTATTTTCGGTGCGTATATGAGTGAAACCTTCCGCGGCGCCATGCTGGCGGTTCCTCCCGGCCAGATTGAGGCCGGACACGCTTTCGGTATGAGTCGGCTCCGGGTTTTTTTCCGCATTATGCTGCCGCAGATGGTGCGCTTCGCCCTGCCCGGCTTCTCCAATAACTGGCTGGTATTGGTGAAATCGACCGCGCTGGTTTCGGTGATCGGGCTGGATGACATGATGGCGCGCGCCGATGTCGCCAAGTCGGTCACGCAGCAGCCGTTTACCGTTTACCTGTGTGTGGCACTGCTGTATCTGGCCATCACCACCATTTCCATACTGGCGCTGAACCGCTTGTGCGCGCGCTACTCGCTGGGCGTACGGGAGGCCGAATTATGATAGACATGAATCTGGTACTGGAAAAACTTCCGGCATTTTTCGGTCTTAGCGAAGCCGGCCCGGCCCTGCCCGGTCGCGATGGTCTGCTGCTGACGCTGGAATTACTGGCGCAATCCTTGCTGGCCGGCTTCGTACTCGCATTGCCGCTGGCACTGCTGCGCGCCTCGAAAAACCGCTGGCTTGCCGGCCCGGTCTGGTTTTACACCTATGTGTTTCGCGGCACACCAATGCTGGTGCAACTCTTCCTGATCTACTACGGTCTCGCGCAATTTGAAGCGATACGCGACAGTTGGGCATGGATCTATCTGCAAGAGGCATACTGGTGTGCCATTATCGCCTTCACCCTGAATACCGCCGCCTATACCACGGAGATCATTGCCGGCCAGATCCGCAATACTGCGCACGGCGAAATCGAGGCGGCACGCGCCATCGGCATGAGTCGCTGGCAGACGCTGCGCCGCATCGCCCTGCCCTCCGCGCTACGCCGTGCGCTTCCCGCCTATAGCAACGAGGTGGTGATGATGCTGCAAGGCACCGCCATCGCAGGCCTGGTGACACTGGCCGATCTGACCGGTGTGGCACGCCAGATCTACAGCGATAGCTATCAGGCATTCGAACCCTTTCTGACCGCCGGTGCCTTTTATCTCACGCTGACCTTTTTGATCGCTTGGCTGTTCCGCCGTCTGGAGCGGCGTTATCTGGCACATCTCGGCCCGCGCAGCCAGTAAGCGGCCCAGACCCGATACAAAAAAGAGCACGCCCCATACGGAGCGTGCTCTTTAAGCTTTGGCGTAGTCGCTTAAATGTGCTGCGGTTCTTGTGTCATCACGCCGATACGCTGCGGCGCCAGCGAGCCGATCAGCATGCCGGCCAAGCTCATCAGCAAGCCCATCAGTTGCGGCGGCCAGAAAGCATCATCGGTGTAACTGGCCTCCAGTATCAGCCAGCTAGTCATACCGAAAGCGATGGCCAGCAGCGCACCCTGTGTCGTCGCGCGTTTCCAGAACAGGCCGGCAATCAGCGGCACCGAAGCGGCGACCAGCGTGACCTTGTAGGCGTTGCCGACCATTTCGTAGATGCTGGCATTCGACAGCAGGGCAAAAGCCGTGGTCGAGATCGCCGCCACCACGATGGAGATACGCATAGCACGAATGAACTGGCGGTCAGTCATGCGCGGCAAGAAGTGCTTGAGCACGTTCTCGGTAAAGGTGACCGACGGCGCCATCAGGGTGCCCGAGGCCGTCGACATAATGGCCGACAGCAAGGCGCCAAAGAACAGCACCTGGGCGAAGAGTGGCGTCTGCTGCAAAATCAGCGTCGGCAGAATCATCTGCGCATCCTTGTCCAGCATCACACCGACCATTTTCGGATCGATGATGGAGGCGGCGGAGATCAGAAAGATGGGCAACATGCAAAAGCACAGATAAAGGATGGCGCCGAGTATGGTGCCGCGCATGGCGACCGTTTCATTTTTGGCCGACATCACGCGCTGGTAGATATCCTGCTGCGGGATGGAGCCCAGCATCATGGTCAGCGCCGCGCCGATAAAGCCGACTACTTCCTTGGGGCTGGTGCCATGCAGGAAGGTGAACTTGTTTTCAGCGGCCGCCTTGGCAATCACCACATCGGCACCGCCCGCCATGCCGGCCATCAGCCAGACCAGATAGATCAGGCCGCCCCCGATCACCGACATCTGCATAAAATCGGTAAAGGCTACCGACAGCATGCCGCCACACAGGGTATAGATCAGCACGATGACCGAGCCGAGCAAAGTGCCCTGCGTAGTGCTGATGGCGCCACCGGACAGCACATTGAATACCACGCCTAGCGCGATCATTTGTGCGGCGATCCAGCCCAGATAAGACAGGATGATCACGAAGCTGGTAATGCCCTCGACCACCGGGCCATAACGCTGGCGGAAGAAGTCGCCGATAGTCAGCAGATTCAGGCGATACAGACGGCGCGCAAAAAAGATGCCGACCAGCATCAGGCAACCGAAGGAGCCGAACGGGTCTTCAACAATGCCGGCAAAGCCTTCCTGTAAAAAAGTGGAAGGAATGCCCAGCACCGCCTCCGAACCGAACCAGGTGGCAAACACCATGGCGGTCACCACCGGCATCGGCATGCTGGCGCCAGCCGTGGCAAAATCCTTGGCGTTCTTCACGCGGGTAGAGGCATACAAACCGATGGCAACGGTAACCATCAGGTAGAGCACGACAAATCCTACAAGCATTCCTGCTTCCTCCTTGACTGTATTCGGGCTTTTTTTGTGCGTCGATTATCCACACTCCCCCCTTGCCGTCTAACATTTTGTTAAACAGCCCAAGCAAGCCTGGCGCAAGAAAAACGTGCAGGCCTGAATACGCGGACAGCCAAGAGAAAATACAGACGCCCTGCAAACACCGGACAAGCCACGACTATCAAGCCTTTCAGACCGATTTTGGCACAAAAAAAGAATAAAGCACTTACATGCTTTATTCTTTCGTGACTGATTTGAGCCAGATCAGCCTGTGAAAAATGTTAAACAAATACAACACTTGCCTTCTATCCCCAGGCCGTCACCGAGAAACGGCCCTTGCTATCGCGCACCAGCCTGCCATCAGCCTGATGCGGGTCATGGGTAAAAAACAGCCCCCCTTCACGTAGCAGCAAGCCTTCAAGCAATGCCTGTTTTTCATCGATCAGCATTTCCGGATAGCGGTCGTAACCCATGGTAATCGGCACATGTACCCAGGGCGCACCCGGAATCAGATCGGCGGCAAACAGCAGCGGCCCGGCCGGCGTCGGAATTTCAGTCAGCAACATACCCGGCGTATGTCCATGCGACACATGAAAGCGCCAGTCTTGCGGCAGGCAATCCGGCATTTCACCATCAGATAGCACCAAACGATCCGATGCCTGCAATAGCGCGATCAGCTCGGGTACAAAAGAAGCACGATCACGCGCATGCGGCGTCAGCGCACGCTGCCAGGCGGCACGGCCGGCAACAAAGCGCGCATTGGGAAACAGCAGTCGGGCCGGGCCGCCATCCCAGGCGGCAAGCAGGCCGCCGGCGTGATCGAAATGCAGGTGTGACAAAATCACCACATCGATATCGGCATCCGACAGGCCCTGCTCTGCCAGTGCGTCCAGCAACACATGCTGCGCTTCGACGACACCATAACGCTCGCGCATTTCAGGCGAAAAAAAAGCGCCTATCCCGGTTTCCAGCAAGATGCGCTGACCGGCGGTTTCAACCAGCAGGCAGCGGCAGGCCAGCGGCACGCGGTTGGCCTCGTCAGGCGCCAGATAGCGCGACCACAAGGCGCGCGGCGCATTGCCGAACATCGCACCGCCATCCAGTTTTTGCGAGTTGCCATCAAGAGGAGTTAGCTTCATCGATATTTGCCTTTGTCATAACGTGAGATGCATTATTCCCAACAAAGCGGCGGATGCCAATAAACCATCCGCAGCCGCTGCCATTCAGAGGCGCTACGGCAGCAGGATACAACACACTGCACCAGCTAACTCATATGGATTAATGGTATGATAATGGCAAATTTAATCGGGTGGAAAAGACCATGCCGCGTGGCGATATCCTGCTAATCGAAGACAGTACCGCTATTCTGCACCCGCTGGCGCGAGTGATAGAGCGCATGGGTTATTGTGTCCGCATCGCCATGAGCCGCGCCCAGATGCAGCAGGAGTTGCTCAAGGGCGGATTAATGGCGGCGGTGCTGGATTACAGCCTGCCCGATGCACTGGAAGGCGAGGCGCTGTACGACCTGCTGCAACAAGGCGTCCCGACGCTGGTCTTGACTGCACGCAACGATGCCGCCACCCGCGAAAAAATCCTGTCCTATCCAGTCGTCGACTACATTCCCAAAGACATGCCGTCCGCGCTGGAATATGTAGCGATGCTGCTGCGCCGCCTGGATCGAAACCGCCAGCTGGCTGCGCTGATCGTCGATGATTCGCATACGGTACGCCAACATCTCAAAGCACTGCTGGAACGCTACCTGTTTCAAGTCATTCTTGCCAGCGATGCCGATGAGGCCAAACAGGCATTGAAGCAGCACAAACACATCCGTCTGGCGCTAATAGACCATGATATGCCCGGCATGGATGGCGCCAACCTGACCGCCGAAATCCGCCGCAGTTTCGGACGCGAGCAGCTGGCCATTATCGGTATTTCCGGCTCATCCAATAGCAGCACCAATCCGCGCTTTATCAAGGCCGGAGCCGACGACTTTCTGAGTAAGCCGTTCAATCCTGAAGAGTTTTACTGCCGTATCACGCGCACGATCGAATATCTGGAAAACATGGAGGCCCTGATACAGACCGCCAATCAGGATGCGCTGACCGGCCTGCCCAACCGTCGTGCTTTTTTTGCCGAGGCGCTACGCCAGAATGGCGATTACGCTGTCGCCATGCTGGATATCGACCATTTCAAGTCCATCAATGACCGCTGCGGCCATGCCGGTGGCGATGAGGCCCTGATCGAGCTGGCAAAACAGCTGCGAAAACATTTTCCGGATGAAATGGCCGCGCGCCTGGGCGGCGAAGAGTTTGCCATTATTCTGGGCGGCGATAACCGGGTACAGCAGCAAAGGCTGGAGAACTTCCGCCAGTCACTGGCAAACCAGCAGCAGCACCTGGCCGGCCACAACCTGAACCTCACCATCAGCATCGGCCTGTCAGATTGCAGCACCCAGAGCATAGAGCTGCAGCTGCGCCAGGCCGATGAACGCCTGTACCGCGCCAAGCAAGGCGGGCGCAACTGTCTGGTTGCGCGCGAGCGCAGCATGCAGATAGCTTAACTAAGCCTGCTTTAAGACAAACACAGCTCTGGCCGCCTCGTCCTGCCACTGGTAGAGGCGGCAGTCGCTACTGCTGCAACCACCACAGCCTCCGCCACACGCCGCACCGCTTGCCCGCACCCGTCCCTTGCGTATCCACAGCGCCAGCATCGGCTCCAGGGCCGATGGCGGCACCTGCATCAGTGCCGAGAGCTCGGACAGGCTCAAAACGGCACGGCTTTGCAAAATATCCCGCAGCCGGTTCAGCATGCGCAGCTCCCGGAAGCACATGCCTTAGCCTTGCCTGCCGGCAGGGTATTGGCGACATCGGCCTGACGGCCAAAGTAGCGCAACAGCAAAAACCCCAGCCCCAGCATGCCCAGCACGCCGGCAATCCATAGCCCGGCCGTGGCCGGCGCCGTAGCCAGACGCGAGCCCTGATAAGTCAGCGTCGCCGCCGACCAAGCAATCACGAAGCACCATGCCCCCACCCCTGCCATCCAGCGCGCACCGGCCTCGCGATACACCGCGCCCAGCGCCGCGACACAAGGCGTGTACAACAGGATAAACACCAGATAAGCCAACGCCGCCGCCGCACCGCCAAAACGCATTTGCATCTGGCCAAAGGTGGTGGTGTCTACACCCTGCTCTTCAGCAATCGCATCGCGGTCGGCCAGATCCCCGACCGACAGGCCCAGCGGATCGGTCAGCTTGTCGCCCAGCGACGCCAGATTATCGGCGACACTGGCAACGGCGGCATGCAGGCCGGCGGCCATATCGTAAGCCGGCTCATCCTCATGCCCTGCCGCAGCACGCGCCAGATTGCCGTATAGCGAATCCAGCGTCCCGACCACGGCTTCCTTGGCGAAGATGCCGGTAAACAGCCCGACCGTTGCCGGCCAGTTGTCCTGCGTGATGCCCATAGGGGTAAACACCGGCGTCAGCACCCTGCCGGTTGCCGACAGCAGCGAAGCCTCGGTGTTTTCATTACCGAAACTGCCATCTGCCCCCAGCGAATTGAACAGCGACAACACCATCACCACCGCGACAATCGCCTTGCCCGCGCGCACGATAAAACTTTTCAGCCGCTGCCAGCTATGGATCAGCATGCCTTTAAGCGTAGGCAGGCGATAAGGCGGCAGTTCCATCACGAAAGGCGAGATCTCGCCCGACAACAAGCTGTGCTTCATCGCAAGCCCGGTCAGCACCGCAATGGCGATGCCCAGCAGATACAGGGCAAACACCACATTCTGCCCATCGCTGGGGAAGAATACGGCGGCAAACATCACATATACCGGCAAACGCGCACCGCACGACATAAAAGGCATCATCATGATGGCCGTCAGCCGGTCGCGGCTGGAGTCCAGCGTGCGC
This sequence comes from Craterilacuibacter sp. RT1T, assembly GCF_023502145.1. Classification (GTDB taxonomy): domain Bacteria; phylum Pseudomonadota; class Gammaproteobacteria; order Burkholderiales; family Chromobacteriaceae; genus Craterilacuibacter. The sequence goes on from NZ_JAMFLI010000010.1 coordinate 34,230, forward strand.
GTACCCATAATGGCCGGCACATTGCAGCCGAAGCCGACCAGCATGGGCACAAAAGCCTTGCCCGGCAGGCCGACCGCGCGCATGGCACGGTCAACCACCATGGCGGCACGCGCCAGATAGCCCGAGTCTTCCATAAAGGACAGACACAGGAACATGGCGGCAATCACCGGAATAAACGTCGATACGGTCTGAATGCCGCCGCCGATACCATGCGCCAGTACCGCCACCAGCCAGGCTGGTGCGCCCATGCCAGACAGCAGATGGGCGGTGCCGTCCACCAGCAACGTGCCGGTGGCCAAATCGAAGAAGTCGATAAACACCGCACCGGCATTGATTGCCAGCAGGAACATCAGATACATCGCCAGCAAGAACACCGGCAGGCCGGTCAAACGGCCCAGCGCAAAGCGGTCAAGCCGTGCGGTCATGCCGGGGCTGGCAATATGCTCGCGCCGCAACACCCTGGCACACAGCAGATCAATGGCGCTATAGCGCGCGCTGGCCAGTGCGATATCGGCATCCTCCCCGGCCAGATCCGGTAAGGTGCTGGCCGTGCCCTCCAGCAAACGTGCCGACTGTATGGCGCGGCTGACAGCCGGCTCGGCCTGTGCCTGCGCTTGTAGCCAGCGTTCCAGATCGCCGGCCAGCGTAGGCTGGGGACAAGGGCTCACGGCGCGCGCTGCCGCCGACTGAATGGCCGTCACCAGCTCGGCAACCCCCTTGCCGCGATTGGCACAGATGGCCAGAACCGGGCAGCCCAGCGCCTGCTGCAGGGCCGGTATGTCTATGCTGTGGCCGCTGCTTTCCAGCGCATCCACCATATTCAGCACCACCAGCATCGGGCGGCCCAAATCCAGCAACTGGAAGGTCAGAAACAGATTGCGCTGCAGATTGGCCGCATCCAGCACATTGACAATCAGCCCGTCCGTGCCGGCCAGCACATGATCGCGGGCGATGCGTTCGTCTTCCGATACGCCTTCGTCACCGCCCTCAATCGAATAGGTGCCGGGCAGATCAATCACTTCCAGCGCGGTATCGCCACGCAAACGCCCGCTCTTGCGCTCTACCGTGACCCCGGGCCAGTTGCCGACTTTCTGCCGCGCGCCGGTCAGCGCATTGAATAATGTGGTTTTGCCGCAGTTGGGGTTACCGATCAGGCTGATGCTGGTTAACGGCATAGTGCCACCTCGATTCCGTCCGCCTCGGCCCGGCGCAGGCACAAGGAAAAACCGCGCAAACTCAGTTCGACCGGGTCGCCAAAGGGTGCGACACGCACGATTTCGACCATACAGCCCGGGGTGACCCCCATTGCCAGCAGTTTGCGCCGAAATGGCAATGCAGCCGCAGACAAAGCGCTGACCGTCGCTTTTTGACCGGGCCGCAGTTGACCGAGAGTAAGAGGCAACATCATGCACACTCCGACACAAATGATAATGGATCGCATTATCACCCTATCGGCGTGATTTAATCCAGCAATGAATGCGATTTATTCGCATTTATGTCACATCACAGAATCAGCGGACTAAAGCCCTTGGCGGCGATGGTGACGCTGGCCCCCACGCGCAATCGTGCCGCCTCGCCCTCATCCAGCACCACATCGACAATCTGCCCGCCCACCAGCAAGCTGGCCATCTCCACCACGTCAACGCGGCGTATCGCCAGCACCTGTGCCGCCAGATGAAAGCGGCCGCCGCCGCTTTGCGCAAGAAACAGCTCGGCCGGTGCCCCCGCACCAATCACCTGCCCCGCTTCCAGCCTGAGCACATGCTGCGCCAGACGAAACACCTCGGCCAGATCGTGACTGACCAGCAGCGTGGACAGGGCAAAGCGCTGTTGCAGCGCCAGCAGTTCACCCTGCAATTGCTCGCGCAAAGCCGGGTCCAGCGCCGACAAGGGCTCGTCCAGCAGCAAGAGCCGCGGCTCGGCCGCCAGCGCGCGCGCCAGTGCCACGCGCTGCTGCTGGCCACCGGACAGGGTCGCCGGTTTGCGCGTCGCCAGCGCGGCCAGACCGGTTAGCGCCAGCAACTCATCCACCCGCTTGGGGTCTTTGCGCACCTGGGCAAACTCGAGGTTGCCGCGCACCGACAGATGCGGAAACAGGGCATAGTCCTGAAACACCATGCCGACCCGCCGCGCTTGCGCCGGCAGGCACACGCCCTGGCTGCTGTCGAACCAGAGCTCGCCATCGACGACGATGCGTCCGGCGTCCGGGCGCACCAGCCCTGCCAGCATCCTGAGCAAGGTGGTTTTGCCCGCGCCCGAGGCACCAAACAAGGCCACGCGCTGCCCCGAATCCCAGCGGCTATCCACGCGCAGGATCTGGCGACCCGCCGCGCCATCCAGCTGCTTTTCCACGTTGATTTCTATCATGCGGCCCTTATTGCGCGGCGGTTGAACAGATACACCGCCAGCAAGATGACAAAGCTCAGCACAAACAGCACACCGGCGTACAGATTGGCGGCGGCATAGTTCAGGCCTTCGACTTCATCGTAAATGGCAATCGAGGCCACCTTGGTCACCCCCGGAATATTGCCGCCTATCATCAGCACCACACCGAATTCACCCACGGTATGGGCAAACGACAATACGATACCGGCCAGCAAAGCCCCTTTGATATTGGGCAACAGCACGGTAAACAGGGTATTGCTGCGCGAGCGTCCCAGCGTATATGCCGCCTCGCTCAGACTGGGCGGCAAGGCCGACAAGGCCGACTGCAAGGGGTGCACCATAAAAGGCAGGCTGAACAAGACCGAGCCCAGCACCAGCCCTTCAAAGGTAAACACCAGGCGCAAATCGAAGGTCGCCAGCAGCCAGCCGCCCAGCGCACTATTCGGGCTAAAGGCCAGCAACAGGTAAAAACCCAGCACCGAGGGCGGCAACACCAGCGGCATGCTGACTAGGGTTTCGGCAACCGGCTTAAAGCGGCTTTGCGTTGCGGCCAGCCACGCCGCCAGCGGCACACCGATCAGCAACAGGATGAGCGTCGTAATGCCGGCCAGACGAAAGGTCAGCCATAACGGCGTCCAGTCAAGTTCAGTCCACATCGGCCAGCACCGTCAGTTCATTCGCCTTGACCAGCGCAATCACCTCGTCCCCCAACTCCAGTGCCAGCTCGTCCGCACCACGCCGCGTAATCAGCACTTCCAGCGACAGGCCGGCGCAGTCGAGCATAATGCGCGACAGCAAACGGCCATGCTCCAGGCGCAATACCCGCCCGGGCAGGCGGTTGCGCAGACTGATGGCGGGCAAGGGCGGGCGCGCCAGCGATACTTCCGCCGCCTTGATCGCGACATACAGGCGCGCACCAGCCTCGCCCACCCCGCCCAAACCGGCGGACAAGGCGGTCAGCTCGACACCATTATCCAGCCTGAGCCGGCTCAGGCTCAGACAGCCCTCGCGCTCGCACTCGAGTAAAGTCGCGGCAAAGCGGTTCATGGCAACAGATAACCGTGTTGTTGCAAAATGCGGCGCGCCTCGGGTCCGGCCATAAAATCGGCAAAAGCCTGAGCCGCTTTGCCCTGCCCGGCTGCACCATGACGGGTAATCAGCATGGCCTGGCCGATAGGCTGATACAGTTTGCGGTCTATCTCCACCCACTGCCCCTGCCCCGCCATCTGGCGCGACAACACCACCGACTTGGCAGTAAAACCCGCATCTGCCGCGCGCGAATGGATGTACTGGTTGGTCTGGGCGATGCTCTCGCCAAACACCAGCTTGGCGCGCAGCGCGTCATCCAGCTTGAGCCGCGCCAATACCTTCATGCTTTCGCGGCCATAGGGTGCAACCTTGGGATTGGCGACGGCAATCTTGCCGACCGCGGGTGACAACAGGCTCTGCTGCCAGTTTTTCATATCAAAGCCCGGCTGCCTCGACCACAGCACCAGCTGACCATAGGCATAGATGCGCGGCGCGCCGGCAGCATGGCCGGACGCTGCCAGCGCGGCCGGATATTCGGTGTCGGCCGACAGGAATACATCAAATGGCGCGCCGTTCTGGATCTGGGCGGCAAACTTGCCGGAAGAGTTGTAAACCGGCGAAAGCGCAATGCCGCTTTGCGCCGTAAAACGCTGCGCCAGATCGACAAAGGTATATTGCAGATTGGCCGCCACCGCGACGGTCAAAGACTGGGCCGCGCGCGCACCCGCGCTAAAGGACAACAGGGCAAACAGCAGAAACAGACGGCACATAGGACATTTCCAAATGCATGAATGGCAGAGAGTGTAGCAAAATCATCACGAAAAACGGGGCCGGTACCGTGTTTCATCCCTGAAACCCGGTACCGGCCCCGCTGCCAGCTACGCCGATCGCTTATTCGTCAGCCGGCTTGTTTTCTTCCCGCGCAGCGCGATTGGCAGCCTTGGCGGCGGCCAGCTCGGCTTCTTTCTTGGCACGGGCGTCAGCCGCTGCCGCTTCGCGCTGGGCATGAGCCGCCTGACGCTCGGCCCGCAATACCGCCTTGGCTTCGGCTTCGGCCGCTTCCTTGGCGAGCGCTTCATCACGCTCCTGCTGACGCTTGATGTCGAGGTATTGCATGATGGCGTGCGTCAGCGGCTTCGTGCCTTCACCGGTCAGCGCCGAGATGGAGAACACGCGCGGCGTGACCATATCAAACTCGTAGCTGTCGTCCGGCTTGGCCGACGTCCAGCCGAAAGCCTCAAGGAAAGCCGACACCGTCGGCTCGCGCTCTTCTTGCGGCAGCATGTCCAGCTTGTTGAGTACCAGCCAGCGCGGCTTGCTCAGCAGCTCTTCATCGTACTTTTTCAGCTCTTCCACCAGCGCATGCGCTTCGCGCACCGGATCGACATCCGGATCGAACGGCGCGACATCCACGATGTGCAACAAGATACCGGTACGCTGCAAATGCTTGAGGAAGCGGTGCCCCAAGCCTGCGCCGTCGGCCGCGCCTTCGATCAGGCCCGGAATATCGGCAATCACGAAGCTCTTGGTATCCTGCATGCGCACGACGCCCAGATTAGGGTAGAGCGTGGTAAACGGATAGTCGGCGACCTTGGGTTTGGCCGCAGACACCGAACGGATAAAGGTCGACTTGCCGGCGTTGGGCATACCCAACAAACCGACATCGGCCAATACCTTAAGCTCCAGACGCAAAGAACGCGCTTCGCCGTCCTCACCCGGTGTGCACTGGCGCGGCGCCCGGTTGGTCGAGCTCTTGAAGTGGATATTGCCCAGACCGCCGGCACCACCCTTGGCGATGCACAAACGCTGGCCGTGATGGCTCAGGTCGGCGACGACTTCGTCGGTATCGGTGTCCATAATGATGGTGCCGACCGGCATATGCAGCTCGATATCGTCACCGCCCTTGCCGTAGCAATCGGCACCACGACCACGCTCGCCATGCTCGGCCAGATATTTGCGGACAAAACGGTATTCAACCAGAGTGTTGACGTTCTCGTCGGCCACGGCATACACACTGCCGCCCTTGCCGCCATCGCCACCGTCCGGCCCGCCGAACGGCACGAATTTTTCACGACGGAAGCTGGCTGCGCCATTCCCGCCACGGCCCGCGACGACTTCAATACGGGCTTCATCAATAAACTTCATCTTCTCATCCTTGCGCTGGACAGTGAGGAGTCAGGCATCAGATGCCGCGTGCGCAGCACCTCATGCCTCACACCTCACAAAAAAGAAAAGCCCTATCGCAGGATAGGGCTTTCCAGACCGGAACGGCGATTACTCGGCGTCTGCACCGGTGTACGGAACAACATTAACCGTCTTGCGCTGCAGAGCACCTTTGATGGTGAACTCTACATAACCATCAACCTTGGCGAACAAGGTGTGATCCTTGCCCTGGCCAACGTTCTCACCAGCGTGGAACTTGGTGCCGCGCTGACGCACGATGATGGAACCAGCTGGGATCAGCTCGCTACCGTAAACCTTAACGCCGAGGCGTTTGGCTTCGGAGTCACGACCGTTGCGTGAACTACCGCCTGCTTTCTTGTGTGCCATGACTTATGCTCCTTACTTCGAAATCTCGTCGATACGGACTTCGGTGTAGTTCTGACGGTGACCTTGATGCTTCTGGTAGTGCTTACGACGGCGCATCTTGAAGATGCGAACCTTTTCGCCACGGCCGTGGGCAACAACCGTAACCTTCACGGAAGCACCGGCAACCAGAGGAGCACCTACAGAAACCTGTTCACCGTCAGCGACCATCAGCACTTCTTCAAGTACGATCTGGCTGTCGATGTCTGCAGGTATCTGTTCTATTTTGAGTTTTTGACCAACGGAAACTTTGTACTGTTTCCCGCCGGTTTTTATGACCGCATACATTCGAATAGCTCCTAATTCAAAATCTTCCGTACACGAAGCGTGCGAAAGAGCCGGGAATTCTACGCAAGTGCCTGAATCGTGTCAATTTTTTGCCTGCCCCACCCTCACATGCACAGGGCATGGCGGGGCGTACGGCTTTTCTGTTAATATCATGCGCTCCTGGCCTTCGCACTCACACATCTAAAAATCATTGTGTCCAACCTCCTCTACCGAACCCTGATCGCCGACGACATGCAGGCGGTTGACCGCGTTATCCGCGAGAGTCTGCACTCCGACGTTGCCCTGATCCGCCAGATGGCCGAATACATCATCGGCGCGGGGGGCAAACGCATGCGCCCGGCCCTGACCCTGCTGTCCGGCCTGGCCTGCGGCTACCGCGGCGAGCATCTGTACAAGCTGGCGGCAATGATTGAATTCATCCATACCTCGACCCTGCTGCACGATGATGTGGTTGACGAGTCCGATATGCGCCGTGGCCGCGAAACCGCCAATGCCCTGTTCGGCAATGCGGCCAGCGTACTGGTGGGTGACTTTTTATATACCCGCGCCTTTCAGATGATGGTCGGCAGCGGCAATATGCGCGTACTGGAAGTGATGGCCGAGGCCACCAATATCATCGCCGAGGGTGAAGTACTGCAGTTGCTGAATATCGGTGAAACCGACGTCAGCGAAGAACAGTACTTGCAGGTGATCCGCTACAAGACCGCCAAGCTGTTTGAGGCGGCGGCACAAGTGGGCGCCATCATGGCAGGCGCCGACGAAGACAATATTGCGGCTCTCGCCGCCTACGGCATGCATCTGGGTACGGCATTCCAGATTATTGACGACGTGCTGGATTACAGCGGTGATGCAGCCACCATAGGCAAGAGCCTGGGTGACGATCTGGCCGAAGGCAAACCGACGCTGCCGCTGATCTATACCATGCGCCATGGTAGCGCCGAAAGCGCAGCGCTGGTCCGCGATGCCATTGCCAATGCCAATCGCGACCGTTTCCCAGAAGTGCTGTCTGCGGTACAATGCTGCGGCGCGCTGGATTACGCCACCGCCGAAGCCGAACGCGCCGCCGATGCAGCCATTGCAGCGATTGCCGGCTTGCCCGAGTCGGACATCAAGGCAGCACTGGTCGATCTGGCTTATCAGGCGGTACGTCGCCAAGCCTGACACATGCCAAAGTCTCCGTAGTTAAATGGATATAACGGCCCCCTCCTAAGGGGCAGTTGTGGGTTCGATTCCCGCCGGGGGCACCAACAAGCAGTTCCACAAGGTTCCAAGAAGTTCACCCAACCCGCACAGCACAAGGCTTTGCGGGTTTTTTGTTGTCCGTAACAGTGCGCTAACGTCCCATAGCAGCCGGCACTTTTTGGGGGTATATCTGGGGGTATCTGCTAAAGGCTAGAAAACTGATACCCCCAGATGGTAAAGTCTGGCCTTGTCATCGGCACCATTTGCAATTCATACACTAATAACAAAAGTGTATATATGCCATATAGATATACGGCGATGCCACGTCTATTTGCCACAGCAACACAACAAACCACCCGTACGCCGAAAAACAGGCAGTGACAGCGGTGACGCAGTGACATTGTTGTTTTTAAAGGATTTTTAGGCAGTGACAAAATCGGGTGTCACTGCCTGACAGGCGGTGACAGGGCAAAAAACGGCAAAATCAGTGCCATTTTGCGCGCACATAGAAACCCGAAATGAAGCGCCCGGAATGCTAAGGCAGTCCAAAAACACGCGCCAACGCGCTTGCCCGGCAAAGATACCCCCAAAGGAGATACCCCCATGCCACTGACAGATAACGGCTGCAAAAATGCCATGCCAGACCCAGACGGCAAGATTCGCAAAATGTCGGATGCCTTGGGGCTTTCGCTTTGGGTCATGCCTACCGGGCGCAAATACTGGCGCATGAAGTACAGGCACTCGGGAAAAGAAAAATTGCTGGCTATTGGCGTGTACCCAGAAACCAGCCTAAAAGCGGCAAGAGAGAAGCGAGATGAAGCCCGCCTGCTGTTAGCAGAAGGAACCGACCCCGGAGCCAAGCGCAAAGAAGAAAAAATAACGGCCCGCATTGCTGCCGTTAATACCTTTGAGGCCATCGCCCGCGAATGGCACGATAAAGAAAGCCACGAATGGCACCCTGCACACGCGGCTAATGTCATTGCGGCGATGGAGCGGCATATTTTTCCGACCATCGGGATGCGCCCAGTGTCAGAGATAAAGCCACTGGAACTACTGGAAGTGCTGCGACGGGTAGAGAGCGCCGGCAATATCGACACGATGAAGCGATTACGGCAACGCTGTTCCGGCGTATTTCGGCTAGCTATTTTGACCGGACGCTGTGACAGCGACCCCGCCGCCCCGCTAGTCGGGGCCCTCAAGACCCAGCAATCTGAGCCACGCAAGGCGCTAAAGCGTGAAGACATTCCCGAGTTTCTGGCCGCACTGGATCGGTATGACGGAACCCGGCAAACCAAACTCATGATGGAAATGATGCTGCTAACCTTCACCCGAGTGGGTGAAATGGCCGCCGCTCGTTGGTCTGAAATTAACTTTGATGCGGCGCTATGGACCATCCCGCCCGAGCATCGCAAGCTGACAGAAAAGGCAAAGAAGACCGCGCCGCCGCACCTCGTCCCACTGGCCCCGCGTGCGCTGGAAGTATTGCGCGAGCTTTCCCAAATCAGCGGCAACCGTGAGCACATTTTCCCCAACAGAAACGAACCATCCCGCCCCATGTCGCCAGAAACCTTGCGCCGCGCCTTGCACCGCATGGGCTACAAGGGGAAAGCGGATATACACGGTTTCAGGTCTACCGCTTCAACCATATTGAACGAGAGCGGCTTTAATCCTGATGCAATAGAAAGGCAGCTTGCCCACGCTGAAAAAAACGAAGTCCGGGCCGTGTACAACCGCGCCGAATACATGGACGAACGCCGCGCAATGATGACATGGTGGGCGGCATATGTAGCCGCCCAAGGCGAAGGCGGCAAGGTGATACCGTTCCCACCTAGGGCGGCATAAAAGACCACAGCCAGATCACCAGCCAGTGCCACACACGCCCAGCACCGGCCACCGGCAAGCACCTTACCCTTGCCTGAGCCGGTGACACCGAAGGCCATGACCAGATCACCGACCAGTAATCCGCACACCCCAGCACCTACCACGCTGGGCATCGGCAAGCACCTTACCCATGCCCGAGCGGGTGACGCCAAAGGCCACGACCGGATCACCAGTCAGTGCCCAAACGCCCCAGCGCCAGCCACCGGCAAGCGCACTGCCCATACCCGAGCCGGCGACACCAAAGGCTACGACCAGATCACCAGCCAGTGACCGCCACACGCCACGAAACCGGCCACACCTTGCCAGCGTAAAAGCCCCCTATACCTGCAAGACGTACCCCGCCACGAATTCCGCCGCGATAGGTGTAATCGCCTTAGCCTAACGGCGATTTGGTACAATTCTTTAGCCACCCCTAGCCCGACGGGGCGAACGCGGGAAGCCTTCACTCGCTGGGGTGGCCTTCTCCATGATGGCGTCACGTGAAGGCGTGATTTAGATGAAAATAATCCTCCCAACAAGCAGGCCAGAATATCTACCTGTTGCGCTATGGGAATGCTACTTGTCCGATGCACAGCATTCACAAGAACCGACGCTAACATATTGCCAACGGCTACTATTTGGGCCATATGCGCAAGAAATGTTCATGTCAATGCAATCCAAAAACGGCGGCATAGCCAAATTATGGACAAATAGTGAGTGGAAAGACTGGTTGCTATTTGCTTCGACTACAGCAACCCGTGTTGCAGAAAAAGACTATGCGGAAATCCTAAGTCGTAGAACTTTGGTATTGGATGCCATCAAAGATATGGCAGGCAATCTACTTTCCATGATGGATGAAGCCATGGATTTGATGATGGCTGATGGAGTGGCCATGCCTGACCGTGCGGTGGGTATGGATAAAAACTCGCCACCTCAAGAAAGAGCTCTATTCAATGAGGTTAGAGAACTGCTACTTGATGTTCAGCATGAGCAAAACCTACCCAGAGCTGATTGGTTGAATCCTCTGGATCGGCGCTTATCCAGAGTCGCAAACAATGAGCCTAGGCTACGCTATGTCGCAACATTTTTAGAGTGCGCCAAGGGGTGTAATGTCAAAGCCTCTGATCGTGTAATGGCTTATCAGTGCGCCGCACTTTATGGGTTATCCAATCAATCGGGCGATGAGTTCGACAAACTATTGCAAAGCATTGCTAAGGCTAGGCGGCCACACGAAAAACGCATGAAAGGGCGATCGTACTACTTGGTTTACTTTGGGCCACCAGAGAAAGGGCCGCCAATAAAACACTACGTGCCTTTCAGCGGTTATGCGGCATTTTCTTACTGGATGATTAATTTCGTTAAGCGCAACAGGGGGAAGTCTGCGAGGCAAAAATAGCAGGCCCCACTACCCCTAGTAGGGAAGCATTAAGAATTACACCGCTTTTTATCCATCCCTTCTAAACAGTCACATGAATAAACATACGTCCTGCCGCACCGCTTGGTGCTGTAGCCCCTTCCACGGAGGACGTATGCAAACACTAAAAGACAAATATACCCGCCCTGAGGCTGCCGCCTACTTGGGCCTCTCGATTCACACCCTAAACGACTGGGCCTGCACTGGCCGCTATGGCCTGCGCTTTTACCGTATCGGGCGTAAGTGCGTTTACCTGAAATCTGATCTTGATGCCTTTATGGCAGCCCGTACCGCTGGCACCACGCGCACGGAGGCCGGGCAATGACTCAAGCTGCTTTTTTTATGCGCCTGCCGGATGTGATGGCACGAACTGGCCTGTCAAAAACCACCATTTACGGGCTAATTAAAAGCGCCACGTTTCCGGCACCAGTCCCCCTTGGGGCGCGGGCCGTTGGCTGGGTATCCACCGAAATTGATGGCTGGATGGCTGACCGCCTGCAAGCTGCCGGGCGAAAGGTGGCGTGATGGATTACCGTATTTTTTATCAGCGCCCGACATGGAAACATAGCGGTTATTGCCCCGGTTGCGATCAACCCGCCCTGATTCATTGGAATATTGATGTGGGCCTGCGTGATGATATTAAAACGTCAGGTCGTCACCGTGGGGCAGGTGTGTGCCAGCACTGTCACCAGCGCGCCAATGAAGATGACCTTGCCGCTGCCGAACTAGCAAAAAAGGTATGGACGCATCAAGGAAGGATGGTCGCATGAAGCACAAGCCAGAAAGCCAACGCCATCCCACACGACAACACCCCCGCCATCATTGCCCGATATGTGGCGAACTACGTCCCTTGCCTTGCAGCCTGACCCTTGCCATGCCGACCAGCGGCCACACGGTTGACGTGTGCGCCGTGTGCTTTGATGCCGCCCAAGCCAGCACAGCTTACCGCACCAACGCCGGCCATCTCATTGCACAGCGCCAGCACCATGAAAGGGCGAGCCATGTCCATTGACCAGACAAACCCCGCCCTGCAAAAGGAAACGGCCCCATGTGCGCAAACACATAGAGCCGACAAACGAAACTACCCGAGCCAAAAGAATATCATGTTTTTTCAAACTGTTGCCGGCATTTTGGCGTATCGCCGCTGGCTACTGGGTATGGCTTTGGCGCTGATTACTGGGGAGGTCATGCCATGACCAGAATCATCAAGGCCGAATTCAACGGCACAGCCATGCAATTCAATGCCGATGGTTGGATCAATGCCACACTTGCTGCTGAAAAATACGGCAAACGTGTTGATCACTGGCTGGCAAATCAGGAAACCACCGAATACATTTCCGCACTTGGGGAGGCACTAAATACCCGGAATTCCGGTGATTTAATCTACACGCGAAAAGGTCGGAGCGGCGGAACATGGCTGCATCCCAAGCTGGCAGTTATGTTTGCCCGCTGGCTGAATGTACGCTTCGCCATTTGGTGTGATGAACAAGTAGACACGCTGATCCGTGGCAATGCCGGCCCCGATAGTTGGCAGGCGGCCAGACATGATGCAGGGGCACGCTTCCGTGGCGTATGCGATCTGGTGAAGCTGGTACGTATGGCCGATGGCAAGGATGTGGCCCAGCACCACTACGCCAACGAGGCACGGCTTATCAATTTGGCGCTCACTGGTAGCCTTGCCAAGGTAGACCGCAACGCCCTGAACAAACCCGAGCTGCGCTTACTGGAATTGGTAGAGGCACAGGACATGGTATTGCTGGGCCGTGGCGTGCCCTACGAAGAACGCAAGCGCACCCTGATGGTGTTTGCCAACGAACAACGCCAGCGTCTCGCCCTACCGGCCAACGATACGGGAAGGGCTTCCGCATGACAGCCTTGACCACGCGCCACGACATAGCACACAATGCCCCCGTACCGTTCAATAGCGGCACCGGGTTTGGAAGCCCGATCAACATGGCGGATACCCGCCACCCCGGCGGATTTTTTACGTCCGTACACCGCTACCCGTGCGCCAAGTTTATGGCGGGCCGTAGCGGGGGAGCCGCAAGGCTCGCCGGTTCCATGTTCCGGTCTTCCAACCCCGCTACGCGCCTGCCACCCCCGTTTGGAAGCGGACGGCAGGCCATCCAAATAAACATGGAGGCCATCATGCCTAGTATCGCCTTGCGCGCATTCCGCGCCATCTTCCCGCTGTTCGCTTATCCCGTTGCCACCGTTGCCCATGAGGCCGAAGCCCGCGCACTGGCTGCGCTATTGGTTGCCCAAGGCAAACGCGCCACGATCCAGCGTGCCGAACAAGGCTTTACCGTGTCGGAGGTGGCCGCATGAAAACCGATATGCACACCGCTTCCAGCCTTCCATTGCTGGCTGAATATCACGCCACCCTGCAACAGCACACCGGCTTTTATGACGAACTGTCCATAGACGCCAAAAAGGCATCACTCCTGGAGAGTCACGCCGGCATAGTGGCAGATGATTGCGCCGACACCATCGAACTGCTGGCACGGCTGGTGGAATTTCGGGACCCGCTTGCCGGTGATGATAAGGAAATCATCGACCACATGGCCGGGGCACTTCGCCTTGTCGGGTCTGCGCTCAGGCTCGCCAATGATATGGAGCGCACAGCAGGCCAAGCCCGCCGGCTCCATGAAACAACAGCCCGCCAGCCGGCGCTGACCAAGGAATAAACCATGCACAAAAACGAAATCGCCTTTACTGGCGAGGCCATCGGCTTGCCTGAAATCAGCCCAAACGCCCTGCAACTGGCTGAACGTGATGGTCTGATGGCCGCCCTGCGTATGTTGCACGTGATGCGCTGGCACTTGGAGGGGCACGAATACCAAGCCCACGGTCACAAAGCCGCCACGGCCTTTGCAGAGAGTTTTTTTAGCGTGTTCGAGACATGCCCGTCTGATACTTTGGCCAGTACAAAAGACCGATCTATTGCTGCGCTGATTGCATCGCTGGTCGAGCACTGCCCCGCCATGATTGATGATTTGGAAAGGGGCATGGCATGAACAAGCGTCTACCCTTTCCCGAAGTGAAAGCCGCTGCACTGGCCGCCTTGCCGCGTGTGCTGGATTGGGCAGGTATCCACCACCAGCAAGCCGGGCACGAGATCCAGATGCTCAATCCGACCCGTAGCAATGATGACGGATTCGGCTCGTTTTCAATCAACAGCGTGACCGGCGTATGGGCTGATTTTGCCAGCGGAGATAAAGGCGGGGACGTGGTGTCTTTGGTGGCCTTTGTCAAAGGCTACGGGCAAGGCGATGCCTGCAAAGACTTGGCGCGGCTGTTTGGCATTATCAGCGGCGATGCTTCACCCAACAGCCAGCCGGCCCCGTTGCCGCCACCACCGCCACCGGCACCCGATCCATGGCAGGCATTGTTGCCTATCCCCGAAGGGATGATGGGCACCATCCCGCGCACCAAGTACAAGCACCCCGGCACGATTAAACAATTTTGGTGGTATCACGATGCCGCCGGCCAAAAGCTAGGGGCGGTTGTTCGGGTAGAGCCGGGCATGAATGACCGCAGTAAGGACTATTTCCCTTTGTTCGCTTTCCAGCATAACGAGAGCGGCAAGCATGAATGGCGCTGGAAAAATATAAACGGCCTGCGCCCCTTGTATGGGCTGGATAAATTGGCGGACCGGCCTAATGCCCCGGTGGTAATTTGCGAAGGCGAGAAAGCCGCCGATGCCGCCGCCAAACTGTTGCCCGGTCACGTTGCAGTGTGCTGGATGGCGGGTGCCAAGGCACTAGGCAAGGCCGACTTCACCCCGCTATCAGGGCGCAATTGCCTGATCTGGCCGGACAATGACGCCCCCGGCGAAGCCGCCGCGCAAGAGTTGGCGGGGATACTCGGGCGGGTGGGTGTCGCTGGCGTTTATCAGGTAGATATTGCCGCCTTTGCCGAATTTACCCCTGCCAGCGATCAAGGCCGCGCCGAACTAACACATGGCGGCAAGTGGGAGGCCGGCGACGATGCCGCCGATGCACTCGAATACGGCTGGACGGCTGGCCATATGCAATGCCTTGCCGAGGCCAAGCGCCTGATCCTTGCCGACAAGGACGAAACAACACCCACACCAGATGCCACTAGCGCGGCACCCAGCAAGCCACGCGCACCACGACGCAAGGCGGCCAGCCCCGCACCATCCGGCAGCAACCCGTTTAAATTATCGGCGTCTGGCGTGTACTTTCAGACCGAAGATATGGATGTGGCGTTTTGGGTATGCGGGCCGCTGCATATTCTGGCCAGTACCCGCGATGATAACGGCGAAAACTGGGGGCTATTGGTACGCATGACTGACCCGGACGGCAACGATAAGGAATGGAATATTCCCGCCGAAATGCTGGCCGCTGGCGAAGGCACCGAGATTGTAAAAGGACTACTCACACGCGGTCTGCGCATGGGCGCTGGCCCCAAGGCCAAGCAGCGCTTGCTTGAGTATCTGGGGCGTTACGATGGCGATGCCCGCGCCACCTTGGTGAATCGTATGGGCTGGCACAAGGGCGCTTTCCTGTTGCCGGATGCGTGCATAGGCGACACGTCAGAGCCACTGGTCTACCGTGCCGAAAGCAAGCAGCGTGAGATTGTCAAAACCGCCGGCACCTTGCAGCAATGGCAGCAAGAGGTGGGGCGTTATTGTGTCGGCAATAGCCGGATGTTGTTTGCCGTATCGACCGCCTTTGCTGGGCCACTCATGGATATTATCGGGGCTGAGTCTGGCGGGTTTCATCTATACGGGGAAAGTTCGCAAGGCAAAAGCACCATTTTTGAAGCCTTGTCTAGCGTGTACGGCACCAAGGATTTTATGCGCTCGTGGCGCTCAACCGATAACAGCCTAGAGGCCGTGGCCACCGAGTATTCAGACTGCGTTTTGCCACTGGACGAAATCGGCATGTGTGACCCGCGCATTGTTGGCGACACCATTTACATGCTGGGCAATGGCAAGGGCAAAGGCCGCGCCAATGACCAAGGCGGGAGCCGGGGCCGTGTTGCATCATGGCGCTTGCTGTTCTTGTCGTCTGGCGAGGTGACACCAGAAGCCCGAATGCTTGAGGTTGGCCGCAAGATGATGGCCGGCATGGAAGTTCGGCTTGTAAACATCCCCAAGAATGAGCACACCGAATTCGGCATGTTTGAGTGCATCCACGGCAAGAAATCAGCCAGTGCTTTTGCCGATGGGATCAAGGCTGCCACAGCAAAATACTATGGGACGCCGATACGGGCTTATCTGGGCAAGCTAGTTGCTGAGCGGGCTAAAGTTGCGGCGCTCTTGGTGGAGGGCATGAAGCGGTTTGCCGGCGACGTTGTCCCAGATGGGGCGCATGGTCAGGTGCATCGTGTCGCTTACCGCTTTGCACTGGTGGCCATGGCGGGTGAACTGGCGAGTGAATGGGGCGTGACCGACTGGCCGAAAGGGGAAGCAATCAAGGCAGCCCGCCTTTGCTTTACCGATTGGCTGCATTCACGCGGCACCAGAGGGAGCCGCGAAGATGACCAGATCATTGCACGGATAAGGCTGTTTTTTGAGCAGAACGGCGAAGCCCGATTTACTCGCCTATCCACAGAAACAGCACTTTATGACAATGAAGGCAGCGCCCCAGACCCGGACGACCACGCCCCGAAAACGCTGGCCCGTTGTGGCTATCGCCTGAAAGATAAAACCGAAGGGCTGATAAAGTATTACATCTTGCCGGAGAGTTTTAGAACGGAGATTTGCGCCGGGCTAGACCATAACCGGGTATGTAAATTATTGCTTGAACTTGGCGCGTTAGAGACCACCAAGGGCGGTAACAATCGCTTGCAGGTCAGGACAACGCCAGAGGCAAAATACAGCAATAGCGGGCGGGCTTGGGTGTATTGCATTACGTCTAATCTGTTTGGTGGCAGCCATGACTAGCGCCTTATCGTCGTCGTGGCTGGATGGTCTATTTTCCCAAACCGAGATAGCGCCGGAACAAGGCCACAGCGAAACGACATTTGTAACCAAGGCAGGCGAACAAGCAGACCCGCTTTCCCTGCCGTGGTGTACTGATGATGGAGCCGCGCTATCGGGCACGCTTCACCCCTTAGCCGCCGCGCCGCTGATGTGCCGTGCTTGCTATCGACTGGGGGAAGTCTCTTGCCAGTCAGCAGCAAGCCCGCCACCACTAGCCACCGCTGCCCGTTGTCAGTCTTTCGCGCCGCGTGACGGGGTGACTATTGGCAAGACTTGGCTATGGCGTGTTGGGCTTGTTGGTGGTGGCATCGTGTGGCTGTCATGCCTTCCAGAAAAAGGCCAACGCCAAGCCATACAAACCGCCCGCGCTGAGTATGGAGACAAGATAGAGTCTGTTCACCCCTGCCCCGGATTTGATGCAATCCCATAAGCAAAGGCCCAGCAATTTCTATGGTACAAAAAATACAATCATTGCCAATAATTTAAATTATTATTTTGAGCCAAAAACATCTTTCAACTGTTTCAATATCTCCACAAATATAGATGGAGATGTGGATTCTTCAGAGTCACGATAAAAAACGCCGCGCGCAATAACAAGAGAAAGCAACAACGGTATTATTGCCGTCACAATCAAAAGATACAAATCCTCTTTGCTATGTGGCCGCGTAGCAAGCAATACTATTATTTGAATAAAAGTTAAAATAAAAAAAACTAAAACGACTACAAATATCCCATAAAAAACATAAGTTCTAAAATCATGCGTTTGCTGCTTCTCTTTTAAACGAAGACCCTCCATATCACCAGCTGGAGGGCCTACGTCTGCTGGCATCTCTATTTCCTGAAGCCCTTGCAAGTCAACACTTCCACCAACTTCACTCATTCCCATGGATTATGCTTTATGTGTTTTATTGCGATTATCATTTGCTTTCTCAACGAAGTATTTTTTTATTTCTTCATTTTTAATAAATGTCTTTCCATTTCTTCTTGCATCAAACCAAGGAGTATCTGGCTGATGCGTCATATCAGAAAGCTGCAATGCAGAATATGGAGAGTACTTACCCCAAACAACATCCAGTAGTTTCCAAAAATCACTATCAGAAAACCGGACCATTAAAGCACGATGAGTGTTTTCATCAGATGGCTCTGGAGCATAAGAAATAGGAGACTTCCCATAACCTTTAAATTCGTGGTAAATATTTTCTATAACAGGGCCATATGGCCATGCCTCAAAAGACTCATCAAAAAGCTCTCTACCATATACAGCAAGATTCCATCCGTTCAAAAAGAACAGAAGCTTCTGAAGCTTCATATGAGTAAGCTGAGATCCCTCGTTTTTTGCTTTATATATCAAGCTATTAGCAACATGTCGTGCTTTGTACGCCATAGTCACTTCCTCGCTTTCCTTGCTGGCAACCACTAAAAACTATGACATAGTAGTCAGCGCATTTTACGAAACCGACAAGTGTAATATACAGCAACCAGATCGTATACGCTTAGCCAATAATGGAAGGTATCTTGGCCATATCTAAACGAGGAACAGCCAAGGCCACAGCCAGATCACTGGCCAGTGGACACACACACCACAGCACCGACCACGATAGCCACCGGCAAGCACCCTGCCCATACCCGAGCGGGTGACGAACCAAGACCACAACCGGATCACCAGTCCGTGATCACCACACCCTGCAAGACCATGAAGCAAGCACGCGCCGCCAGTGCAACAGCCCGCTTTCCAGCGCCCACGCTGGTGACGCCAAGGCCACGGCTAGGTCACCAGCCAGTGCCCCACACGCTACCGCACCATCCACGCCGGCAGCCGGCAAGCGCCTTACCCATGCCCGAGCCAGTGACAGCCAAGGCCACGACCAGATCACCAGCTCGTGATCCACACGCTACCGCACCGACCACGCCGGCCACCGGCAAGCGCCTTACCCATGCCCGAGCGGGTGACGAACCAAGACCACAACCGGATCACCAATCCGTGACCACCACACCCTGCAAGACCATGAAGCACGCACGCGCCGCCAGTGCAACAGCCAACTTTCCAGCGCCCACGCTGGTGACAGCCAAGGACACGGCCAGACCACCAGTCCGTGCCACACAAGCCACAACACCGGCCATGGCAGCCACCGGCAAGCGCCTTACCCATGTCCGATCCAGTGACGACCAAGGCCACAACCAGACCACCAGCCTGTGACCACCACACCCTGCAAGACCATAGATCAAAGGCATGCAACCGGCAACATATGGCAAGGCGAATTTGTATATAAGGAATTTAAAAACATGGCAAACATGGGCAAATAAAGGCTTTAAAGTAAGCAAATTTAAGCGTGCAAAATGGCGCTAATTTTGCCATTTTTTGCCCTGTCACCGCCTATAAGGCAGTGACACCCGATTTTGTCACCGCCTAAAAACCCTTTAAAAACAACAATGTCACTGCGTCACCGCTGTCACCGCCTGCTTTTTGGTGCATGGGTGGTTTGTGCGCCGTTAGGATGTAAAAAAGATCGGCAGCGGGGGCGCTTTGGTGAAGCATCATTGCCCAATGGAAATGCAAAGGTACTTCCCGGAGGGGTGCCCTATACGGGTAGGGCAGGCGCGAGACTTTGCCAGTCTGTGAAGCTTCCGGCTAACTTAACCGTTCACACGGGTTAACTTGATTACTTGTTGTTAATACTTAAAGGTCTGACCGCATACCCAAAATGGCGGGTCCTTCCATAGGGTGCCCAAGCAAGGGTAATTCGATCCTCGCTAGCGTCCTAGCCACGATAATTTCATAAGGGGGTTATGCCGTAATGAAGGGGGCAGGGGGTGGTCAGAAGTCTGTACTCAACTAGTCGGAACCGCGTGCCTAACTGTGAATTTTTATGGAGAGGCTTTTTCAAGGGGGGGGGGGTTAAGAATGAAGCATCAAGGTAGGGAGATCGTGGGCAGAGGGAAGCATCCTTATACCCTGACAGAAGATTGCACAACAGAAGCACCGTATGGCCGAGTGGCGAGAGCTTCGCTAGTGGACTGAGACAGCCCCTAACCCCTGCCCATGGAAACGGATTTTCTGTGGTTTCATGGGGTAGCAAGACAAGCTTGGGGGTATATTTGGGGGTACATTTGGAATATGAAAAACACAAACCCTTACAATCTGTGGCTTGCAGGCCACAATTCGATTCCCGCCGGGGCACCACCTCACTGCCAAGTGGTTGATTTGCATGATTTTCCATTCAGATCAGCCACTTACATCTCGCCGGTGTTACACGTGGGTGTTACACTCGCAGGATGAATGCCGTGTCGAAAACCAACTATCTAACTCGCCGTTCTGGCGTTTATTACTTTCGCAGGAAAATTCCTCTAGCACTCCAGCCTACTATTGGGCGCAAGGAAGTGTGCTTCTCGCTGGGAACGAAAGACCCCAAGGAAGCGGAACGTCTTGCCCGCGAGAAAGCCGTTGAGATTGATCGTGAGTGGGCATCCATTCAGCAGTCCATCACCACTCCAGCCATACCAGCTTCGGAACTAACTCTCTCCCATTACGAGCAGATACAGCAGACGTTCAGTAATGCCGTACTTTCGTTCATGGAATCGCGGAAAGTCCAAGGGATCAGCGATGCTGAGTACGACGAGTTCGAGACACTGCTAGCTGCCGTTGATAGCGCCTCGCGCAAGCAGTTCACCCGTGGCAACTTTCGGGCAGTGGCGGCTGTATTGGAAGCATGGGCAGGCGTACTACATATCACCCTTCCTGATCGGGAAACGCCTGCGTACAGGGAAACGTTGCTGAACATATCCAAAGCGATGCGCCATACCATCCAGCAAGCCAAAGCCCTACATGCTGGCGATCTGGTGCCTATCCCTCCCCGCCCGGCACATACGGCGCTTAACGTCGATCCAGCAGTATCGTCCACGAATGAAACCTCTTGGCCTGTCCTGCTTGAACGTTGGGCTAACGAGCGGGCACCAAGGAGCAAAACCCTAGCAGAATGGCAACTGTACGTTGGTCGCTTCGCTGACTTGAACCCGGACATCTCCATCGAACAAACCGAGAAGCGCCATGTGGTTGCCTTCAAGGACTGGTTAGTTGCCAAGGACTACTCCCCGGCCACGGTGGAGAAGCATCTGACAGCGATCAGAAGCCTGCTCGGCTGGGCACTGGATAACGACATCATCACCCGCAACCCGGCCACTGGGGTGCGCATCGCGAAGGCCACAAACAGCGCCCCAAGCAGGCAACCGTATTCACTTGAAGACCTGAACGCCATCTTCAGCACAGCCATCTTCCGCGAGGGCGAAAGACCAAAAGCCGGACGCGGGGAAGCGGCCTTCTGGTTGCCACTACTGGGACTGTTCACGGGTGCCCGCTTGGAAGAGTTGGGTCAGCTACTTTGTGCCGATGTCCGCGAACGCGATCAGGTACATTTCATCGCCATTTCGGATGCCGAAGAAGGTCAGAGCGTCAAAACCAACTCGTCTCGCCGCTTCATCCCCCTACACCCGGAACTGCTGCGCTTGGGGTTCTTGGACTATGTTGCTGACCAACGCGAGCAAGGACACCAGCGACTATTCCATTTGCTTGATGCTGGCAAACATGGTGCGTACACTGTCATGTGGTCGAAGTGGTACGGTCGCTTCGCTCGCAAGCCTCCGCTAAACATGCCCTCGACCAAGGTCTTCCATTCGTTCCGGCACACATTCAAAGATGCAGCTCGCAACTCAGGCATCCCGAAGGACGTACATGATGCGTTCACTGGACACAGTTCGGGAGACGTAGGCTCGACCTACGGTAACGGTCACTCGTTGCAATCGCTGGCTACGTGGATGGTGAAACTGGAATACCCCGGGCTGCAACTCGACTTCACTGGGCGACCTATGTGAGGCCAACAAATGGTAATCGACCACAACCGGTCTTTGCGATTATTTCACCTCCTAGAAACAATTAATCATTGTTTTTGGGCTCATGTAGAAAAGCAATTTCTTTGCTGGATACATTCCAACTCAAGCATAAATTACTTACACATACATGCAAGCATAAATATAGGTTATGTTTAATAACCGCTAGGAACATTATATGGACATGCTTACCTTTTTATCAAAACTTGTAGAAGCGATAGCTTGGCCTGTAGTTGCGGTCATTTGCTTATTCTCGCTAAAAGAACAGCTTCTTCAGCTTTCACCATTACTTCGACGCCTCAAGTACAAAGAGTTTGAGGCTGAGTTTGGCGAGGGAGTCAGAGAGGTAAGCGAAAAGCTAACTGAAAAGGAAATATCTTCAACAATTTCTACATCGACAGAGGAAATTACAGCTTCTGAAAACACACGAAACCATTTAATTAGACTGGCGGAAATCGCACCCCGCGCGGCCATTCTTGAAGCTTGGCTGAAGATAGAGCATTCTGCCCAACGCCTAATTCGCTCTCATGAGACAGCCGAACACAGGACTATTCGTACAATGGGGCCAGGAATTAATCTTGATCTCATATATAAAACAGGAGTGGTAACAAATGAGCAGCTCGATAGTTTCAAAATGCTTCGAGGACTAAGAAACAAAGTCATTCATTTTTCGGAGGTGGCATTACCACTCGATGAGGTACTTGAATACATAGACCTAGCTCTTTCCCTATCAAGGCAGTTTGACAAAGCCACCAAGTGCTAGCATGGCATTCAATATAACTTCCCTTCGATAGATAAAAGCTGCGCAACAGCGCCATACAGCAAATAAATTCAGACGAACACATAAGAAACCGCCCAATGATTAACAAGTTATCACGTCGCTTTCATGAGCTTGAACAACAACTTGAGGCTATTGGAGCGACGCAGCACGTGACCAATAGTGAGATATTCGGCTCGACTAAAAAGGTAGATTTTGACTCTCTATCAGAGTGGCAGATTAAAACGAAAAACTTGCTAGTTAAGTCTTGTGGAGCCGATTCAGAACATTACAAAGCGTTTATCAGGGCTGAAGTTCCACGCACGGTCGATTCTTCGCTTTCAATATACAAAAGAGTCAGAGCAGTATTTCGTGCCGCCAAAGAAGATTTCGACGGTGGCTACCTATCTTCCATGAAGTCACTTGTACAAGCAGAGGTTTTTAATAGCGAACTTGAACAGGCCACAGAACTTCTATCAAAAGGATATAAACTAGCAGCCGCAGTTATTGCTGGCGTCGTTCTTGAAACAGGAATCAGGGAAATTTGTGACAGACACAACATCGCCCATGCCAAGCTTGACAAGATGAATTCAGATCTGGCCCAAAAAGGCGTGTACAGCAAGCTCCAACAAAAAAGAATAACTGCCTTGGCAGATATACGAAACAGCGCAGCACATGGCAAACCGGAAGAGTTCTCCGATGATGACGTTTTAGTAATGATTAGAGATGTTGAGTCGTTCTTGTCGAATCACATTGAAGAATAGCTCAGCTCGAATTTTACCTAACAATTTGTAGAGAGAGCCGATTTATACACAGAGTATTGCAAATCACATCCACAGCGGCTCCGACTGCCCCTCATGCCAAATACTCCTGAACGTCCGCATCTTCGAGTTGACGAGTGCCGCTATGGATCGGTATGAGTCACCCATGGCTGGATCGTACAGGCCGATGAAACTGACCAATCAGATGAAATTGGATTATATAGCCATCGATTCGGCGTCCATTCCCACTATTAGTGGACACCAAGTAAACCGCAAAAACACCCACCAAAACACCATAAATATTGACTTTAAGAGCTTCCTTCAGGCAAATAAGAGTCAGAAATACTCATACTTAGCATTTTGGCATGAAAATGTAGCTCACTTCAAAAGTCCCTGATACGCTGGTTCTCTTCCGTATCTTCGATCCACACTTCATCCCATTCACAGATGCGTACTTCAACTCGGGTTCGCAGTTCTTGACCATCCTCTTCCAGTGGTTCCCTCAGTGCCCTGTGCAGCGCCATTTCGGCCTGCTTGAGGAACCATTCAGGCTCGCCCTTCTCGGCATATTCGATGATCTGCTCCCGCCACTTTTTGAGCAGTGCATCTGCAACAGGGTGCTCCTGCTCGGGCAACTCAAAGTCCTCACCGCCTCGCAACAGCTTCTTGATTTCCTTACGCCACAACCGATGATCACCATCCTTGCCGTAGTCCGACTGGGGTTCTCCCAACAGATTCCCCTCGCGGATCTGCTTCAGGACATCCCGCATCTTACTGACTTGGCTTTTACTGATTCTCAGCTCCAGTGCAGCCTCCCGCAGCGACAGACCATCAACAGCGCCTTCAGCAATACGCTCCCACGCACTCTGCACGGTCTCGCTCTTGGTCATGCCTAGCTTCGGCTCGGTGTTGTTCTGGTGAGCTATCAGCCTTGCCTTTTCGAGTCCGCCCTCGATGACCACAACAGGCACCTTGTAATCTGACCGCTTGGTGTGCCGTTTGTACGCCTCGTAGCGATGGAACCCATCAGTCAGAACGTAGGGCTTTAGCGGGTTCTGGTCATTGATGACAACCTGTAGCGGCTTCTTGAATCGGGTTGCCTTGTCGCTGGTCTTAAGCTCCTTCAGCAGTTCCTCGATGTGGCGCTCCTCGTCAGCAGGACGGGTGTTCTTCTCGTTCCACTTCAGCGCATCCGGGTTCCGGATCTGGTTGCTGATATGTGCGTCAATCTCGTCAATACGTACCGACTTGATGTTGTGCTTGCCGCTCTTCTTCACTTTGCTGCTCATTTCGCTACCTTCTTTCCTGCTGCAATATCGCGAGTCCTGATGACCGTAGCCCGTGCAACGCCTAAGGCTTTAGCGGTCTTGCTCACGTTCCCTTCGTTGGCCTGTAGCGTGCTCAGAATGACCTCGAGGCTCACTTTGCGGGGTCTACCCATGTGCTTTCCTTCAGCCCGTGCTCGCGCCATTCCTGCGTCCCTACGCTCGGCAATGATCGCCTTTTCCATCTGGGCGAGTGCCGCAAGCATGGTCAGCATCATTTGGCCTTGTGGCGTGGTCAGATCGAAGTCCTCCCGCAAGCTGTGAACCTTGACGCCCTTGGCCTTGAGCGTTTCCACGGTAGCTAAGACGTCGATGGTGTTCCGTCCGAGCCGGTCGATGGCGCTCACGTAGAGGTGATCCCCCTCGCGGATGTATTCCAACATCGCTTTGAACTGTGGCCGCTCCTTCGCACCGGTCGCCCCGCTCACGGCCTCGTCTGCAAATTCCTTGTCGATGATGACGCCACTCTTGGTCTCAATCTCCAACCGCTGATTGGCCGTGGTCTGGTCGTCGGTAGAGACCCGAAGGTATGTGATATTCGCCATTGTTCTACCCCTCCCCTGTTGGTGTGTAACAAAAGATGGTTTTAATTATCCAACAGTGAACACAAGTCGTCAAACTACTTTCGAACATAGCAAACTGGGGCACTTCAGAGGGTGTGCAAAAGGAAATCCTTTCCAACAGTAGACCATGCCCAAACCATGACCTCGCTACGGGTGTGGCATGGGATTGCGGTTAAAGGATCAGGTGGGGGGGGGTGCCTGTTAGGCCGGTACGGGGGGCAATGGCTAGTGCTTCCTACATTAATAAGGCTTCATAAATTTTTACCATATTTCAAGGACACCCAGCCCCTCCCCCCTCATCTGTTACTTATTATACTTTTTTATATATTATTATCGTCGAATAAAGCCTCGTAACCGCTCCCTCCTGCGCTCTGCTGCATTCAGACTAAGTTGGGCACCCGAAACCATCAGAAGCTCGCAACGGGCGATTCTGTGGCCGTAGCAGTGCAAGCATTCACACCACTTCAACTTACGGTACAATCCTTCCTTTAACATACCAACCATGCCACCCAAACTGTTACACCGGCCATTGTGAGCACCCCAGTAACCGACTGATTTCAAAGGGAATGCGAGTTTACCCTTCGACTCCCGCCGGGGGCACCAACAAGCAGTTCCGCAAGGTTCCAAGAAGTTCACCCAACCCGCACAACGCAAGGCTTGCGGGTTTTTTGTTGGCCGATCGCCCCGCCCCATCCCAAGCAATAGCCCTGCCAGCCCTAAGCCCATAGCCCGCACGCAAAGCCCCATGCGCCAAGCCAAACAAGCACTTAGCAGCGCATGACGGAGGCCGGCGCAAAACCGGCCACAGTTTGGCTGAAATTATTTTCACAAAACCATTTGACCGGCCGGGACAAGGTGCGTATAAAGGTCTCCGCAAGATCTTCAAGTAGTAGATTCAAGTATCAGAGTTGTTCCTCTTTATTGCGGTACTCCATTGTTCCACTCGGTCTTCCTTGATTATTGCGCATTCGGGCTTAGGCCCATTTCTACAGATTTGTTTTAAAGGAATTCCTCATGGAAACCGGTACCGTTAAGTGGTTCAACGACGCAAAAGGCTTCGGCTTCATCACTCCTGATGCAGGCGGCAACGACCTGTTTGCACACTTCTCCGAAATCCGCGCTGACGGCTTCAAGTCGCTGGCCGAAGGTCAGAAGGTTAGCTACGTATCCGGCATGGGCCAAAAAGGCCCACAGGCAACCAACATCCAGCCACTGTAATTCGGCCCGGATTTGTTGTCTAAAAAAAGCCCCGCATTGCGGGGCTTTTTGTATGGCCAAGGCGCATGAACATGCGCATAAAAAAGCTAAAGACATTCCCTTCCTCACAAGAAAATCCAAAACAGCTAGGCTATAGATAGAAACTCGTAAACATGAGTTTCTGCCATGCCTCTCCAACATTTCCCCGCCTGGCTTCACCCGCTGGCCCTGTTCACCCTGACTCTGGGTCTCGCCTGTTTTACCTATATCCTGCTTGATCAGCGCCACCGCCCTGCCCCCATGATGGCCATCATGCGCTGGGTCTGGCCAATCAATGCACTGTGGGCCGGACCACTCGCCATCTGGGCCTACCGCCATATCGGCAATGGCGGCAAACCCCGCATCACATCGGCCCATCCCATGAAAATGGACATGTCCGCAGGCGGACACGAGATGAAGATGGATATGGGTGCCATGAAGATGGACTCTATGAAGATGGAACACATGGACATGGGCCCTAAAAAGCCATTCTGGCAGAGCATTACCGCCGGCACCCTGCATTGCGGCGCAGGCTGTTCCCTGGCCGACCTGATCGGCCCCTGGCTGTTTCTCTTCATGCCTTTTTTGCTATGGGGCAGCCCCGTGTTCGGCGAATGGGCGCTGGACTATCTGCTGGCGCTGGCTATCGGCGTCACCTTTCAGCACGGCGGCCTGATCGGCATGGTGCCGCAACAAGGCGCCGCCCTATGGTGGCGCGCACTCAAGGTCGACTTCTTGTCGCTCAGCGCATGGCAAGTCGGCATGTATGGCTGGATGGCCTTCGCCATTTTCTGGCTGATCGGCCCGATGCATCCCTCTGAACCCATCTTCTGGCTGATGATGCAGATCGCCATGGCTTGCGGCTTTATCACCGCCTATCCGATGAACTGGTTTCTGGTTCGCGCCGGCATCAAGACTGCCATGTAAGCGCCGTGCTGCGCCGGAAACAAGCCGTACCCGGCGCAGCGACTTGCTTTAAAATAATGGGCCACACACCCGAATTGCCCGGCATGAGTCCCATTTCCTTTCCGCACGCACCCGCCCCGTTTTTCTCCACGCTGGACTGCCTGCATGCACTCACGGCTGCGCTACCGGCCTGGCCCACGCAGCAAGACTACGACCAACTGCTGGCCAGTGCGCGCCATAGCGGCATCACGCTGCCTCCGACACTGCGTTTCGCCTGCGACCTTGAGCCTGAGGCCTATTACGAGATGCATATCGGCAGCACCGGCGAAGTCCCGACCCGCAGCGAAAACTGGCATGACTGGTTTAATGCCTTGTGCTGGCTGATCTGGCCACAGAGCAAAAGTGCACTGAATGCGCGCCATGTGCGTGCGATCGAGCGTGGCGAGGTCAAGCGCGGGCCACTCAGGGATGCGGCGACCTTGCTGGATGAGTGCGGCGTGATTGTCGCCAGCTGCCGCCCCGATCTGCTCGCGGCGCTGGATGATATGGACTGGCAGACGCTGTTTATCGATAACCGCGCCGCCTGGGGGCGGGAAATCGTCCCGCTGGTACTGGGCCATGCCGTATTCGAGCAGGCGCTATCACCCCATCCGGGCTGGTGCGCCAAGGCGCTGCTGGTCGAGGTTGATGCAGACTTTTTTAGCCTGCCTCAAAGCGCACAACTGGCGGCACTGGACAGCCGGCTTGCCAGCGCGCTCAACAAGGACGACTGGCTGCATAGCCCGCGCCAGATGCCGCCCCTGCCGCTACTGGGCATTCCCAACTGGTGGGCCGCCAATCGCGACCCGGCTTTTTATCAGGATACCGATTACTTTCGTGCCACGCGCAGGGCAAAGTCGGCCAGCGTGGTGCTTTCCAGCTGATCGACAAAGGGCTGAAATACGCGCTCGACCTCCTCGGCCAGCGCGTCATCCTCGACATCACCGCGATACACAAACAGCTGGAATAGCTCGGCCAGATTAATGGTCGAGAGCTTGCGCCCCAGCACCCAGTCGCCGGACTGGGTGGCCAGCACCATGCCTACGCTTGACAGGCGCTCCAGCACCCGCCCCAACTCGTCGTAGCCGACCGCGACTTCGCTGCGCAATGCCTGCGGGCTGACCGGCTTACCGTGCTCTTGTGCCGCATCCAGCAAAACCATCACCTCCAGCGCATCCAGAAAGCGCCGGCGCGGCTCATTGCGCCGCCGCCATGCCTGATCCTGCCAGTAAGACAGCGAAGCCGTAAAGCTGGCCCCGACCAGCAGTACCATCCACAACAGATACAGCCACAGCAGGAAGATAGGAATACTGGCAAACGCACCATAGATCGTCTGATAGGACCCCATCTCGCCGATATAAAAACCGAACAAGGCGCGCACCGCCTCCAGCAAAATGGCGGTCAGCATGCCACCCAGCGCGGCATGCTTTAAGGGTACAAAGCGGTTGGGCACGATACGCAGCAACAAGGTCAACACCAGCGTCGTCAGCAAGATGGAGCCGGCCACCTGGATGGACTGGTCCAGCAGCGGCGACACCTGTTCAAAGCGGGTGACCTTGAAAAGCCAGCGCCAGGCCAGCAAGCCGCCGCCCAGCAAGATAGGCCCCAGCGACAACACCATCCAGTAGATCATGGTCTGCTGCAGCAAGGGGCGCGGTTTGTTCACGCTCCAGATCGCATTAAAGGTGCGCTCCACCGTCGCCATCAGCATGACGGAAGTTGCCCCGAGAAAGATCACGCCGAACAGCGTCAGCCCGGCCGCGTTCTCGGTAAACTGGCGCATATACACGGTAATCACCTTGCCGGCGAATTCCGGCACCAAGGTGGTCAGCAGCATGATTTTGAAGCGGGTGCTGTATTCGGAAAATGCCGGAAAAGCGGAAAAGACCGTCAGTGCAATAGTCAGCAAAGGCACCAGCGCCAGCAGCGTGGTAAAGGTCAGGCTGCCGGCCACTTGCGGCAGGCGCAACCGCGCCATGCGCAGCAGGGAAAAACGGGCAAAGCCCAGCAAGGCTTCAGGACGTGGGAAAGTCATGGGTTCCAAGTGTAAGATACTGCCATAACCCATGGTAACGATTCCGGAGACACAATGCAGGATATCCTTGTGCTTTATTACAGCCAGCACGGTGCCACCCGTGAACTGGCACGCCTGATCGCACGCGGCATAGACAGCGTGGACGGCTGCCGCGCCCGTTTACGCACCGTCCCCAAGGTATCGGCCGTCTGCGAAGCGACCGAAGCGGCGGTACCGGATGCCGGCGCACCCTATGTCGAGCGTCAGGATCTGGCCGAGTGCATAGGGCTGGCACTGGGCAGCCCGACCCGCTTTGGCAATATGGCCAGCGCGATGAAATATTTTATTGATGGCACCAGTGCCGAATGGATGGCCGGCACCCTGGTCGGCAAACCGGCCTGCGTATTTACCAGCACCGCCTCCATGCACGGCGGGCAGGAAACCACGCTGACGTCGATGATGATTCCGCTTTTGCATCACGGCATGCTGCTGCTCGGTCTGCCCTATACTGAGCCCGAACTGGCCGCCACCACCAGCGGCGGCACCCCTTATGGCGTCAGCCATGTCGCGGGCCTCAAGAACGATCACGCCATCAGCGAAGCCGAGCGCAAGCTGGCGCTGGCGCAGGGCAAGCGTCTGGCGCTGACCGCCAAAAAGCTGGCGGCGTAAATAGAAGAGGAAGCGGCAATGGCATCCCCGGTCATCTGTGCACTCGAAGCCCAGGCACTACTGGGCGAATGCCCGCTGTGGTCAGCGCGCGAACAGCGACTGTACTGGGTCGACATTCTGGCACCGGCGCTTTACCGCTTCGATCCGGCCAGTGGTGAAAATCGCAGCTATCCGATGCCGGCACATATCGGCTGCTTCGGACTCAGGCAAGGCGGCGGCTTTATTGTCGCACTCAGAAACGGCATCTTCCTGACCGATGCCCAAGGCAAGATCGAACAAAAACTGGGCGACAATCCGACCGACCCGGCTCTCAGTCGCTTCAATGATGGCCGGGTCGACCGCTACGGCAACTTCTGGGCCGGCACGCTATGGGAGCCGCGCGACCATAAGGGCGGCAAACTGGTGCGTATCAAGCCAGATGGAGAATATGCCGTGATGGCCGATGATGTCATGACGTCCAATGGTCTGGCCTTCAGCCCGGATGGACGCTGGCTGTTTCACGCCGACACGCCCAACTATGTCCTGTACCGCTACTTGCTGGATGCTGCGGGCAATCCGGGTAAACGGGAAGTGCTGCGCCAATTCGAGCGCGGCAGCGGTGGCCGGCCGGACGGCGCGGCTTTTGACAGCGAAGGCTATTACTGGTGCGCCATGTTCGATGGCGGGCGTGTGCTGCGCCTCGACCCGGACAGTGGCGAAACGGTAGACGAAATCCGCCTGCCACTACGCTGGCCCACCATGCTGGCGTTCGGTGGTGCCGACCTCAAGACACTCTACATCACTTCCAGCCGCGAAAAGCGCAGCGCAGCCGAACTCGTAGCCTATCCGCAGTCCGGTAACCTGCTATCCGTCCGCGTCGAGGTCGCCGGCTGCATCGAACCGCTGTTTGCCGGCTAAAGCGGCTTTGCTAATGGCAATGGACGTCCCCTTCCATTAACAAAGTCTGGCCGCACCATCCGCCGCCGGTCTCTTGCATACCTGAATCGCCATTTTCTAGCGCCGACAACTGCTCGTCGACTGTCACCCCTGTAACGCCCTTGATACCAGGCCGCAACGGCCGCGATGCAAGGCCGCGCGGGTGTCGACCCTGCCTGCAGGGGTGTCACGGCCTACGGTGGCGGTGACAGGCGGTGACACCCTGCAGCGCGGCCCGTCCCGCTGCAGGCCGCATCCTGCCGTACATCCCGAAATTGGCACAGCGATTGCTATCTATTTTGCAAGCTTCAGCAATCCCACTTTTCCAACTTTGGAGGTAAGTCATGGCACGGACATTCAAGGAAGTGCTCAGCGAAGCCGGCATCTCGATGGACTTTGAAGCCGGCGGCAAGGCGCCCGCCGCGCTCACCGACCGCGAGATCCAGCGCGAGCCGCACGAACGGGTGAAGTACCTGAAGGAGCGCTATATGGAAGCGCTCTCCTCGATCAACAACGAGTTCCCGTACTGGTACACCCGCGAGTACATGCGCAACGACCTCGAGCTGCCGGTGGTGCGCCGCGCACTCGCGCTGAAGGCGGCGTTCAGCCACCTGACCCCGGCGATCTACCCGCAAGAGCTGCTGACCATGCGCAAGGGGCCGTTCGTGCGCGGTTCGTTCGCGATGCCGTGGCTGACCAACTCCTTCTTCCTCGCCCAGGGCGACGCGCTCTACCAGGCGGCGATGAAGAGTGGCTCGGCCTCCGCCGGCGAGCACTCCAAGTTCGGCGCGGGCGGCGGCAACGTCACCCAGTCCTTCGGCAATGTGGTATCGGTCGCCGGCAAGTTCGGCGTGCGCCAGGAAGAAGTCGGCATCCTGGTCAAGCTCGCGCACATGTGGCAGGACAAGTCGGTCGAGCAGATCTCCAACCGCTACGAGCGCATGGTGCCGGGTTACGACATCAAGGAGCAGGTGATGCGCTCCCTGGTGTGCATGTTCGACTCCGGCTTCACGCTGCCGCAGGGCCGCGAGGTGATCAACTACTACTACCCGCTCGAGTACGGCTTTGACGGCATCGTGCGCATGTGCGAGGAGAAGATGGCCGAGTGCGCCGGTGACGCCGGCGGCGACGGCATGGTCGGCACCAACCGCCTGTACAACTACTACGCGGTCAAGCTGGTGATCGAGGGCGTGCAAAAGTGGATCGAAAACTACGCGGCCGAAGCGCGCCGCCTGTCCGGCGTCACGCCTGACAAGCAGCAGGCGGCCGAGTACGCGGCGATGGCCGGGCGCTTGCAGCATATCGCGCACCACCAGCCGCGCACCTTCATCGAGGCGCTGCAGATGGTCGAGACGCTGCATATCGCGGTGGTCAACGAGGACGCGATCTCCGGCATGTCGGTCGGTCGCCTGGGGCAGATCCTCTACCCGTGGTTCGAGCAGGACATCGCCGCCGGACGCATCACCGAAGACGAGGTGCTCGAACTGCTCGAGCAGGACCGCATCCTGAAGACCTCGATCGACCCGTTCGCCTCGACCGGCGTGGTCGGCGGCGTGCTCTCCGGCAACTCGTTCAACACCCTGTCGGTCGGCGGCGTCAACCGCCGCGGCGAGTCGGCGGTCAACCGCCTCGAGTACCTGATCCTCGAAGCCGGCGTGCGCAACGCGATGCCGCAGTCGACCATCGCGCTGCACTACGACGAGCGCCTGCCGGAAGACTTCCTCCTGCTGGCGATGGACGTGATCAAGTCCGGCGCCGGCTACCCGGCATTCATGAACAACGACGTCGCCGAACAGTTCTTCATGCAGCACTATGCGTGCGAGAACATCACGCTGGAAGAGGCGCGCGCCTGGTCGATCGGCGGTTGCCTGGAGAGCCAGCCGGGCGTGTGGAAGACCATCCACCTGAACGGCAAGGCGTACGAGGTGCCCGGCGGCGCGTGCCAGCCGACCTCGGTCGGCATCCACTTCCTCGCGATGCCGAAGATCCTCGAACTCACGCTGTTCAACGGCGTCGACCAGCGCACCAAGGCGCAGGTCTACCCGCCGCACAACCGCAAGCTGTCGAGCTACGAAGAGGTGTGGGACCAGTTCAAGCTGTACTGGCAACTGTCGTGCAAAGTACTCGAGCTGTGCAACAACCTGCAGCACGACATCTGGCGCAAGAACAACATGGCGGTGTTCAACTCCATGCTCAAGCCGGGGTGCCTGGATAGCGGCCACCTGATCAACGAGCTGGGCTACCGCTTCAACGCGACGTACAACGTCGAGAGCTGCGGCACGGTGACCTGGGTCAACTCGATGGCGGCGCTGAAGAAACTGGTGTTCGAGGAGCAGCAGTTCACCCTCGACGAGGTGCGCGAGGCGATGGTCAAGAACTTCGGCTTCAAGACGGCGCACGAGGTCAACTCGTTCTCGATCTCCGACCAGCAAAAACGCGAGGACGACGACGGCCGCTTCAACCGCCTGCACTTCGCGCTGCTGCAGGCGCCGAAGTACGGCAACGACGACCAGGCGGCCGACGAGGTTCTGCTCGAGTGGGAAAACTGGTTCTGCGACGACTGCGCCAACTACCAGTCGCTGTACGCCAAGCCGATGTACGCGTGCCAGATCTCGGTGTCGACGCACGGCGCCCAGGGCTCGGCCACCTGCGCGACGCCGGACGGCCGCCTGGCCGGCACTACCTACGCCGACGCATCGATGTCGGCGTATCCGGGCACCGACCGCAACGGACCGTTCGCGCTGCTCAGCTCGGCAACCGTGTGGGACCACTCGATGAGCCAGAACTCGCAGATGAACGTGAAGATCCACCCGACCGCGATCCGCGGGCCGGAAGGCAGCAAGAAACTGCTCGACCTGATCCGCGCCTACATGCGCAAGGGCGGCTTCCACATCCAGTTCAACGTGGTCGACACCAAGGTGCTGCGCGACGCGCAGGCACATCCGGAAAACTACCGCGACCTGATGGTCCGCGTTGCCGGCTTCACCCAGTACTGGGTCGAAATCGGCAAGTCGGTGCAGGACGAACTGATCGCACGTACTGAATACGAGGGCTTCTGACATGACACAACTGACCTTCCGCGACACCCGTGACTATGTGGCCATCGACGTGGACAAGGGCATCGACCACCGCACCGGCAAGCTGGTGCACGCCGACGCCGTGGCGCCCGAGGGCTACGAACGCCTCGCCAAGTGCAAGTTCTGCAAGCACTACCAGGCCGAAGACGCCAGCAACGGCTGCTGCACGGCGGCGGCCCCGGCCTTCGCGGCGTACGGCGACATGATCGCCATCACCTGTGAAGACTTCACGGCGGTGCACTAAGCGCAGACAAGGCCCGCCGCATGGCGGGCCTTTTTTTACAGGAGCTTTGTTATGAACGAAGAGCAACTCTCCCGCCGCTACGGGCTGATGACCGTCGCCGCGTCGTGGCTCGCGGTGTTCTGCCTGTTCGGCTACCGCGCCACCTTCGCCATCCTCAAGATCCCGATGAGCGAGGATTTGGGCTGGACCCAGTCCGAAGTCACCCTCGGCTACTCGCTGATGATGGCGATCTACGCGGTGACCGCCTACTTCAGCGGCATGATCCTCGACAAGTGGGGCACCCGCCCGGTGTACGCGATCGCCACCGTGTTTGGCGCGCTGGGCTTTGTGCTGACCTCCATGGTCAGCAGCCACTTCGCCTATCTGTTCACCTTCGGCGTGGTCGGCGGCGTCGCTACCGGCATGCTGTGGGTAACCTCGACGGTGTCGGTGCGCAAATGGTACGTCGGCAAGACCTACGGCGCGATGTGGGGGCTGGCCTTCGCCGGCGCGCCGCTCGCGCAGTTCTCGCTCGCCTACGTGACCAAGGCGTCGCTGGCTAGCGGCGGTGCCGACGCCTGGCGCAGCACCATGATGCTGCTGGGCGGCATCATGTTCGTCGCGCTGGCGCTGGCGGTAGTGATGGCGCGCAAGGGCCCTGACGCCTACGGCGTCAAGGCCAACGGCACGGTCGCAGGCGGCCCGGCCAAGACGCAGTACGAGTGGACGGTGAAGGAGGCGTTCGGCCAGTACGCGGTGTGGGCGGTGGTGCTGATGTTCCTCACCAGCATGATGGCCGAGTTCCTGATCTGGACGCAGGTGGTGTCGTACTGGGTCGCCGACCTGGGCTGGACCAGCGATGCGGCGATCGGCGCCTACTCGATCATCGGTCTGGTCGGCATCTTCTCGATGCCTATCATGGGCAAGCTGTCCGACTGGGTGGTCGAGAAGACCGGCAACGAGACAGTCGGGCGCAAGTTCATGCTGATCCTCGGCCCCAGCACCGGCGTCGTCGCCTGCGTGCTGCTGCTGATGTCCGGCCAGAGCACGACCATCGCCTACGTCTCCTGCGTGATCTTCGCCGTGTACTGGGCGATCGTCCCAGGCGGGGTGGTCGGCTACACCGGCTCGGTGTTCGGTGCCAAGACGCTCGGCAAGATCTGGGGGATGTGCACGCTGATCGTGATGGGGATAGGCCCGTTCGCCGGCTCCTTCATCGGCGGCTACCTGAAAGATGTCTCCGGCAGCTACACCTACTCGATCTACTACGCGATCGGCAGCTTCTTCGTCTCCATCCTGCTCGCCATCTCGCTGCCGCGCAGGGTGCACGCGCCGGCGAAGAAGGAGGATGACGTGAGCCACCACGCCCACGCCTGAGCCCCCCCCCACCGCGCCCCGGGCCCGCACCCGGGGCTTGTCCCCACATAAGGATCAGGAGCACACCATGGACGAACCGCTCAAGGGACTCATCTTCGACATCCAGGGCCATTCGCTGCACGACGGCCCGGGCACCCGCACCACCGTGTTTCTCAAGGGCTGTCCGCTCAAGTGCGACTGGTGCTGCAACCCCGAGGGCATCCACCGCTACCCCGAGATGCTGTACTACGAGAGCCGCTGCGTACACTGCGGCCACTGCGTGGATGCGTGCCCGCACGGCGCGATCTCGGTGGTGGACGGGCTCGCCCGCCACGACCGGGAAAAGTGCGCGCACTGCGAGACGCACGACTGCGTAAGCGTGTGTTACCACGAGGGCAAGTGCCTGACCGGCAAACACTACACCGTCGACCAACTGATGCACATTTTCCAGCGCGACCGCCAGTTCTGGGGCGGCAAGGGCGGCGCCAGCTTCTCCGGCGGCGAGCCCCTGCTGCAGCGCCACTTCATCCGCGAAGTGCTGCGCCGCTGCAAGGAGGCGATGATCCACACCTGCATCGAGACCACCTCGCACGTCCAGCCGGACTTCTATCTGGATGTGATGCAGTACGTCGACTGGGTGTTCACCGACATCAAGCATATGGACCCGGCCGCGCACCAGGTGCGCACCGGCGTCGACAACGCGCGCATCCTCGCCAATATCGAGGCGCTGGCGAAGAAGCCCGACTGGGACGGCGTGCTGGTGGTGCGCGTACCGGTGGTCACCGGTTACAACGACAGCGAGGAGAACATCCGTGCGACCGCGCGCTTCATCCGCGGCATCGGCATGGACGCGCTGAACCTGCTGCCCTTTCACCGGCTGGGCGAATCCAAATACCGCCAGCTCGACCAGTGCTACCCGTTCGCCGAGATGAAACCGCCGGAAGATGCGCACATGCGCGCCTTGCAGCGCGCCGCGCTGGACGAGGGCATCTACTGCTTCATCGGCCACGAGACACCGTTCTGAACCCACCGCTGCCGGCGGCTCAGGCGCCGCCGGCCAGTTCCCACAGGCCGAACTGGTGCAGCTTCTTGTAGAGCAGCGCACGCGAGATGCCCAGCCGCCTGGCCGCTTCGCTGCGGTTGTTGCCGCACGCGGCCAGCGTGCGCAGCAGGCAGTCTGCGTCGAGCGCCGGCGAGCACTGCACGGACAGTGCCTGACCCAGCGCCGCATCGAACAGGGTGCGGATCTCGTCCGGGCCGATCACCCCTTGCGGCAACAACACCAGCGCACGCTCCAGCGTGTGCTTGAGTTCGCGGATATTGCCCGGCCACGCCTGCTCGGCGAGCAGCGCGACGGCCGACTGCGACAGCTGGCTGTAGTGGTGGTGCCGGCTGCACAACTCGCCCCACAGCCGCTCGACCAGCACCGGGATATCGGACACCTGCTCGCGCAGCGCCGGCACGCGCAACTGGACGACGTTGAGCCGGTAGTAGAGGTCTGCGCGGAAAGTGCCCTCGCGCACCATCTGCGCGAGATCCCGGTTGGTCGCGGCGATCAACCGCACATCGACGTGGCGGCTGCGCTCGGCACCGATGCGATCGACCTGCCCTTCCTGCAGCGCACGCAACAGCTTCGCCTGCTGCCCGGGCGGCAGCTCGCCGATCTCGTCAAGGAACAGGGTGCCCTGGTCGGCCAGCTCGAACTTGCCCTTGTGGCCGTCACGCGACGCGCCGGTGAACGCGCCCTTGTCGTAGCCGAACAGCTCGCTCTCGGCGAGTGCGTCGTTGATCGCCGCGCAGTTGAGCTTGATGAAGGGGCGCGCCGCACGGCGGCTGCACTCGTGAATCGCGCGGGCGAACATTTCCTTGCCCGCGCCGCTCTCGCCGGTCAACAGCACCGTAGTGTCGAAGGCTGCGACATGCTTGAGCTGCTCGCGCACCAGCCGCGCCTGCGGCGACAACCGGGGCAGGTTGTCGAAACACGGCGTTTTGCCCGGCGCCGCGCGCAACACCTTGTCGACGTAGCCGAGCACGCCGCACACGCGCCCGTGCGCCATCACCGGTATCCGCGATACCAGGAGCTCTAGCACCTTGCCGTCGCTCCATGGCGTGTGCCGCTCGAGCAGACCGGTTTCCAGCGTCTGATGCAGCAAGGTGGCCGGAAACACGTCATCGACCCGCTCGCCGATGGCGTCGGCCATCGGTACGCCGCGTAATTGTGCGCAGCTCTCGCTCATGAAGGAAATCCGGCCCTCGGCGTCGACCATCAACGCGCCGTCGCCAACGCCCACCTTTATCGCAATCTGATCAGCCATACCGGCCCCCACCTTGGATAGCGTGCAATATCTTAGCAAGGCTATCGCAGACGGGTCATGCTAAACCAACCGACAATTGACCCTTGTCAATAGCTCAACCTGCCCGGCTACTGCGCCTCGCAGCCGCGCACCAGCATGCGGCCGCCGCGGGTGCTCAAAAAGGCGGTGTCGCCCTTGGTCCACCACACCAGCTGGCTACTGGCATAGCGTGCACCACTGGCGCTCATCGCCAGCTTCAAGCGATAAGCCTTGCCCTTCCACTCAAGCTTGATAGGTTTGGTATCCGCATCCGCATAAGGTGGATACAGCACGCTGATTTTTTGCGCGCCATTGCAGTGGTAGTCGACGCGAAATGGTGCCGGCACAGGTGCAGCCTCGGTCATGACGGGTGCGGTCACCGGAGGCAGCACGAGCAGCGGTGCGCTACTGTCGGCCGGCAAAACTTGCACCTGCGGCGCACTACTCTCAAGCGGTGCGATCTGCGCCAGCGGTGCGCTGCTGTCCGCTGCCGCAGGCGTGATCAGCACTTCAGCCCACACGCTGTGACTCGCCAGTAATACCCCCGCTACAAAAACCCTTTTCATGCCGACTCCCCTTTCCATGGCGCGACCTTGTGCAGCAAAGCCATGCCCGGCAACGCCAATACGGTACAAATCAGAAAAAATACGGTCCAGCCCAGACTGTCCACCAAAAAGCCGGTACCGGCATTGGCCACCGTGCGCGGCACGGCAGCGAGGCTGGTAAACAGCGCAAACTGGGTGGCGGTGTAAGCCGGATGCGTGGTGCGCGCGATAAAAGCGACAAATGCTGCCGTACCCAGCCCCACCCCCAGCGCCTCGAAGCCGATCACCAGCGCGAGGCTGGATAGCTCTGCCGCGCCAACCTCGGTAAAGCGGCCATGCATCGCCAGCCAGGCAAAACCCAGAATCGACAGCACTTGCACCACGCCGAACACCCACAAGGCGCGGTTAATGCCCAGTTTAATCATCCAGGCACCGCCCAGCAGGCCGCCGATCACCGCTGGCCATAAGCCGGCATGCTTGGCGACCAGACCGATCTCGGACTTGGAAAAACCCATATCCATATAAAACGGCGTTGCCAGTGCCGTCGCCATGCTGTCACCCAGCTTGTACAGGAAGATAAAACCCAGAATCAGCAGCGCGCCACGCACGCCACTGCGCCCGATAAACTCGTGAAACGGCTCAACCACCGCTTCGCGCAGGGTTTTGGGCGTGGCGGCTGCCAGTGCAGGCTCGCTGACCATCAGCGTCATGGCAATGCCGGGCAGCATAAACACGGCGGTAATCATAAACACCTGCGCCCATGGCAGATGATCGGCCAGAATCAGCGCCAGCGAACCCGGAATCAGGCTGGACAGGCGGTAGGCATTGATATGGATGGTATTGCCCAGCCCCAGTTCGCGATCGGACAGAATTTCGCGGCGAAAGGCATCAATCACCACATCCTGACTGGCGGAAAAGAAGGACACCCCCAACGCCAGCGCAGCAATGGCCATCAGGTCCTGCTGCGGCGAAAACAGGCCGAAGCCGGTCATCGATAACAAGAGCGCACACTGGGTCAGCAACATCCAGCCGCGGCGCCGGCCGAAAAACGGCGGCACAAAGCGGTCCATCAGCGGCGCCCAGATGAATTTCCAGGTAAACGGCAACTGGATCAAGGCAAACAGGCCGATGGCCTTGAGGTCTATGCCCTCGCTTCTCAGCCAGGCCGGCAGCAGATTGATCAGCAGATACAGAGGCAGGCCGGAGGCAAAACCGGTAAAGACGCAGATCAGCATCTTGCGCGACAGGATCTCATGCTTCCAGTCGGTGGGTGCGTCAGTCATAAGCGGGAACAGCCTTTTCAATCGGGGTAGAGGGGTGGGGCAGCCAAGCGGGCATTCTACGCCACGCCCCCGCTGCCCGACATGCAGGCCCGGCCTTTATTGCCGGCTGACGCGGTAAAACGCCAGGCTGCCCAATAAATTGGGCAGCAGCTGGATGCGCGCCCCCTTATCCATCACCACCCGCTCCAGTACGCGTATGCCGTTCTTGGCACACAGCGCTTCGAAATCCCCCAGCATGCACCAGTGGATATTGGGCGTGTTGTACCACTGGTAGGGCATGGTTTCCGACACCGGCATCCGCCCGCGCATAATCTGCCAGCGGTTGCCCCAGTAGCCGAAATTGGGGAAGGTGACGATGGCTTCGCGCCCGACACGCAGCATCTCGATCAGAATCTGCTCGGTGTGCCGCATGGCTTGTATGGTCTGCGACAACACCACCACATCGAAGCTGGCATCGCCAAACTCGGCCAGGCCCGCCTCCAGATCAGCCTGCAGCACATTGATGCCGGCCTCAACGCAGCGCACCACATTGTCGACGGCAAAGTCGACGCCATAGCCACTCACCTGCTTGCTTTGCTGCAGATGTG
Organism: Craterilacuibacter sp. RT1T; assembly: GCF_023502145.1. Lineage (GTDB taxonomy): Bacteria > Pseudomonadota > Gammaproteobacteria > Burkholderiales > Chromobacteriaceae > Craterilacuibacter. Next base: position 74,397 of record NZ_JAMFLI010000010.1, read on the forward strand.
CCAGCAATTCGCCCGAGCCGCAGCCCAGATCAAGCACGCGCGAAGAAGGTTTGATCCAGTCGGCGACCAGCGCCAGATCCGGTCGCAAGGCAGGGGTCATCATGCGTTTATCTCCGCAGCAACACGGCCCAGATAGGCGCGCATCAACGCTACATAAGGGGGGTCCAGCATCAAAAAGGCATCGTGGCCGTGTGCCGACTCGATCTCGGCATAACTGACGCGCCGTCCGGCGGCGACCAGCGCCTTGACCGTCTCGCGCGAGCGCTCGGGCGAGAAGCGCCAGTCCGAGGTAAAGCTGGCCACCAGAAAACCGGCGCTGGCACGCTGCAAGGCCTTGACCAGATCGCCGCCGTATTCACGCGCCGGATCAAAATAATCCAGTGCCTTGGTCATCAGCAAATAGGTATTGGCATCAAAGCTGTCGGAGAATTTGTCGCCCTGATAGCGCAGATAGGATTCGATCTCGAACTCGACATCGAAGCCGAATTTGTATTCACCCGAGCGCAACATGCGGCCGAATTTCTCGCCCATGCCGTCATCCGACAGATAAGTGATGTGGCCCAGCATGCGCGCCAGACGCAGACCGCGGCGCGGCAACACGCCCCGGCCGTAAAAGTTGCCGCCATGAAATTCGGGATCGGTCAGGATGGCCTGACGCGCCACATCATTAAAGGCAATATTCTGCGCCGACAACTTGGGGGCGGAGGCGATCACCAGCGCATGGGCGATACGCTCGGGGTAACGTATGCTCCAGTCCAGCGCCTGCATGCCGCCCAGACTGCCGCCTATCACGGCCGCCCAGCGCTCGATGCCCAGCCGGTCGGCCAGCCGCGCCTGCGCGCATACCCAGTCCGCCACCGTCACCATGGGGAAGTCCGCCCCCCAAGGCTCGCCACTGGCCGGATTGATCGAGGACGGGCCGGTCGAGCCATGGCAGCCGCCCAGATTATTCACCCCGACCACGAAAAAGCGCTCGGTATCGATGGGCTTGCCCGGCCCTATCATCGAATCCCACCAGCCGGCACTCTTATCGGACTCGCTATAACGCCCGGCCACATGATGGTGGCCAGACAAGGCGTGGCAGATCAGGATGGCGTTGCTTTTGGCCGCATTCAGCGTGCCATAGGTCTCGAATGCCAACTGATAAGCCGGCAGCACGGCGCCGCTGGCCAGCGCAAGCGGGGTATCAAACGCGGCATACTGGGCACTGACGATCCCGACAGAAGAGTGAGTGACGGACATGGATAATTGCGGCCTCGAAAAAATCGCCAGGTAAACGAGCAGCCATTATATCGTTTGGGCAGACTTGCGTAAGCGCCAAGTACAAAGCAATAATGAGCCCCCTTATCCCCCGCCCTCGCCATGTTTGGTCGCCTGTTCAAATTCTTCGTACTGTGCTTCGTGCTGTATGCGGCCTATCGCTGGCTGTTTGACCGCAGCCAAAAGAAGAGCCTGCGCGAATGGGTCATCATCCTCGCGCAAGCCCTGGTCATCAGCTCGGCCATCTTCGGCGTACTGTATCTGTTTGGCTGGCATCGCTTATAAGGCGGGAGTGGGGAGTGGGGAGTGGGGAGTGGGGAGTGGGGAGTGGGGAGTGGGGAATTCTCGCCCAAGTCTTTGATCCAGCACAGGGATTCATTCCGCCCCGACTGTTAAACTGCGCGGTTTTTTCCGGCCGCCATGCAACTCGATCACTACGTCCACACCTTCGGCCATTATCTCAAGGCACGCTTCGGCGAACGCGTACACAAGCTGTCGCTCGCCGGCGACTTCACCTGCCCTAACCGCGACGGCACACTGGGGCGCGGCGGCTGCACCTTTTGCAATGTCAAAAGTTTCGGCCGCGAGGCCGGCATCCTGTCCATCAGCGCGCAGATCGCCCGCGAAAAAGTCCGTACCGACCGTGCACGGCGCTATCTGGCCTACTTCCAGGCCTACACCAGCACCTATGCCGAAGTCGAAACCCTGAAAGCGCTCTACGACGAGGCAGCCACCCAGTCCGATATCGTCGGCCTGTGCGTCGGCACCCGTCCCGATTGTGTACCCGATGCGGCGCTGGACCTGCTGGCCGGCTATCAGGCGCAGGGCATGGAAGTCTGGCTGGAACTAGGCCTGCAAAGCGCACACGACAAGACGCAGCAAGCCATACGCCGCGGCCATACGCTGGCCGACTACCGCGATGCGGTGGCGCGCGCGCATCAACGCGGGCTCAAGGTCTGCACCCACCTGATTGCCGGCCTGCCCGGCGAAAGCCATGCCGACATCCATCACACGCTGGCGACCGTACTCGATATCGGCGTCGAAGGCCTCAAGCTGCACCCGCTGATGATCGTGAAGGGCAGCCGCATGGCGGCGCAATACCAGCGGCGCGAAGTCATGCCGATGACGCTGGACGACTATGCGGCACTGGCGGCCGAGCTGATTCGTGCGACGCCGGCGCATGTGGTCTATCACCGCGTCTCGGCCACGGCGCAAGCACCGACCCTGATTGCCCCCGACTGGTGCGCACCGCGCTGGCTGGCCATGCAGACCATCGCCGATAATCTGGCACGCCACGGCGGGCAAGGCAGCGCACTGGGTAAGCCATGGCATGCGTAAGCCGGGCTTTACCGACAGCCTGAGCGACTCTAAGCTAGCATGGTTTTTTATCGACAAAGAGCACCATGGCCAAGGACAAAACCCCGGTGACCCAGGCGGTACGCCTGCTGCGCGAGCACGACATCGCCTTTAGCGACCATCTGTATAAATACGAAGAGCGCGGCGGCACGCGCGTGTCGGCGCAAGAGCTAGGCGTGGACGAGCATTGCGTCGTGAAAACGCTGGTGATGGAAGACGAGCACAAAAAGCCGCTGATCGTGCTGATGCATGGCGACCGCGAAGTGGCGACCGGCCTGCTGGCGCGCGCCATAGGCGTGAAAAAAGTCATGCCGTGCGACCCGAAAACCGCCGACAAACACAGCGGCTATCAGGTCGGAGGTACCAGCCCCTTCGGGACGCGCCATGCCATGCCGGTTTATATGCAGGCCAGCATCGCCGCCTTGCCGCGCATCTATATCAACGGTGGCAAACGCGGCTACCTGATAGGAATAGACCCGGCCGATGTGATCACGGTGTTGCATGCGACGCTGATCGAGGCCGCCGCCTGAAGCGGTTAACGCTCAAGACAGGAGGCGCGGCCAACACGCAGCCGGTAGGCGTAACGGAAGGCAAAACCCAGCGTCAAAAAGGCGGTCATGGTCAGCGCTAGCATCAGCGGGCTACCCCACACCAGGGGGGACACCACGCCGGCGACGATGCTGGCCAGCATGGTCTGGGTAAAGCCCTGCAAGGACGACACCGTGCCGCGCAGCTCGGGAAACTGGTCCATCAGGGTCAAGGTGATGGAAGGCGACGCCAGCGACATGCCGGTGGTGTACAGCATCAGCGGCAGCACGCTTTGCGGCACACCGGCGGGCAGCCACAGGCACACCGCCAGATTGGCGGCGGCGGCGATAAACATCATCCAGTAGGCGATGGACACCAGTTCGCGCGCGCCGCGCCGCCCGGCCATCTTGCCCGACAAAAAAGCACCCAGCATGATGCCGCCCACCGCCGGGCCGAACATCCACAGAAACTCATCCGGCCCCAGCCCCAGATGGCGCATTAAAAACACCGGCGCCGACGGGATATACAGGAAGAAACCGGCGAAGTTGCATGACACGGCCGCAGCCAGCAACTGGAATTCGCGTTTGCCAAGTACGGTCAGATAAGCCTGCCACATGGTGGAAAAACGCAATGCCTGGCGCTTCTCCGGCGGATGGGTTTCCGGCAGAGCAAACCAGCTCATGGCAAACAGGCCGAAGCCGATCAGCGCCATAAACACGAAGATAGAACGCCAGCCAAAACCGCCATACAGAAAACCGCCCACCACCGGTGCAATCGCCGGCGACAGCGAGAACAGCATGGTCACCTGCGACATCAGGCGCTGCGCGGCAGCACCGTCCAGACAATCGCGGATAATCGCCCGCCCCACCACCAGCCCGGCCCCGCCACACAAGCCCTGCAAAGCGCGAAACAGCAGCAGCGTGCCCAGATTGGGGGCGAGTGCACAGCCCACCGATGCCACGCCAAACAATAACGTCGACACCAGTAAGACGCGGCGCCGCCCCACCGCATCGGAAATGGCGCCGTGCCACAGCATCATAAAGGCGTAACACAGCAGATACACGGTCAGTGCCTGCTGGATTTCTATCGCATCCACGCCCAGCGCATCACCAATGGCATGCATGGCCGGCAAAAAGGTGTCGATGGAAAACGGGCCGACCGTGGACAAGGCTGCCAACAAGAAAGCGAGTGCCCCGTGGCGCTTGGTGGCAGATGATGGCATGCTGTATTCCGGATAGAGTCACAAACAGGGGGGCGGTGCTTCCGTCACCCAAGAAACGAAGGAGACGGCATGATCCGCCTTTACCACAATCCGCGCTGTTCCAAGTCACGCGAGGCACTGCAGCTGTTACAGGATGCAGGTGCTCAAATCGAAGTCATCGAATATCTGAAGCAAACACCCAGCATCGAAGAGCTGGAGCACTTGCTGAACTTGCTGGAGCTGGAACCGCGCCAGCTGATGCGCCGGCATGAAGAGGAATACCAGATGCTGTATCTGGACGATATTGCGCTGGAGCGCCAGCAACTGATCGCCGCCATGCACGACAACCCGATTCTGATCGAGCGCCCCATCGCACAGCGCGGCGCACGCGCCGTCATCGGGCGCCCACCACAGAATGTACTGGACCTGCTCAGCCAGCCTTGATACAAAACGGGCAGCGCCCCCAAACCGGAGGCGCTGCCCATACACTCAGAACAGCAATTCCTTCACATTTTCCACCGCATCCTGCGCCGCATCCGGCGGCGCCACCGGCACCGCCGCCTCCTCTTCGGCAGGCTTGGCCGCTCCCGGCACCGAGCCGCGATTATTGATCTGCAGTTCGGGATTGGTGCGCTGGAACTCTTCCATATAATACTCGTCGCCTCCGCGCAGACCGGCGCCAGGCCTCACCACAATACCCTCGGGCGGTGGCAGCTCGACCTCAGGCTGGCCCTTGAGCGCATTGGCCATATAGTTGGTCCAGATCGGCAAGGCCGCCGTCCCGCCATAACCGAAGCGCCCCAGACTGCGCGGCTGGTCATAGCCCACCCAGGTTACCGCTACCAGGTTCGGGCTAAAGCCGGCAAACCAGGCATCGCGGAAATCATTGGTGGTACCGGTTTTCCCGGCAAGGTCAGAACGCCCCAGACTCATGGCACGATTGGCAGTACCAAAGCGGATTACATCGCGCAGCAAACTGCTGGTAATAAAGGCATTGCGCGGATCAATGACCTGAGTCGCGCCCTGCCCTGCGACCGCCGGTGCGGTACGCGCAATCACGCGGCCATTCAGATCTTCGATACGGTCGATGAAATAGGCGCGGGTACGATAGCCGCCATTGGCAAACACCGAGTAGCCCTCGGCCATCTGCAAAGGCGTTACCAGACCGGCACCCAGCGCCATGGTCAGATAGGCAGGGTTATTCTTGGCCGAAAAACCGAAACGCTGTGCATATTGCTGGCCGTAGTCGGTGCCGATCGCCTGCAGGATGCGGATGGACACCATATTTTTGGACAAGGCCAAAGCGCGGCGCATCGAAATCAGACCGGCGTAACGGTTATCGTCGTTCTTGGGCTCCCAGCGCTGACCACCGATACTGGCCGGGTCTATTGACAAGGGGGCATCGTTAATCAGCGTTGACGCAGTAAAACCGCGATCCAGACCGGCCGAATAGACAAAAGGCTTGAAGGTCGAACCCGGCTGACGCCAGGCCTGCGTCACATGGTTAAAGCTGCGGCGATTGAAGTCAAAGCCCCCAACCAGCGACTTGATCGCACCGGTACGCGGATCCATCGAAACAAAGGCACCCTCCACCTCGGGCATCTGAGCGATTTCCCAATAACCTTTCGGGTTGGGCTGGATACGCACCACGGCTCCCGGCCGGATCTGCTGTGCCGGCGTCAGCTTGCTGGACAGGGCGCGGCGGGCAAACGACAAGCCCGGCCCTTTGACGGTGGCAAAGCGACTGCCACGCAAGTAAACCTTCACTTCCGATGGCGAGGCGGACAACACCACCCCCGGCTCCAGCTCGCCACTGTCGCGAATCGACGACAATGCCTCATCCAGTGCCTCGTCCCGGTCTTCGCTTATCGCCCCCAGGTCGACAAACGACTCCGGCCCGCGATAGCCCAGACGCCTGTCGTAATCCATCAAGCCGGCACGCAAAGAATCAAAAGCCCAACGCTGGTTGCGGCTATCGATGGTGGTGTAGACGCGGAAGCCTTCGGTATAGGCCGCATCCTTATACTTCTGGTACATATCCTGACGTACCATTTCCGCCACAAATTGTGCCGGCACGCCGGTGTCACGCGCAGGCTTGGCCAAGCCCAGCGGCTCGGCCTTGGCCGCTTCCAGCTGGGCGGTCGAGATGTGGCCTAGCTCGTGCATGCGGCGCAACACATACAGCTGGCGCAAGCGGGCACGCTCGGGATTGGCAACCGGGTTGTAGGAAGAAGGTGCCTTGGGCAAGCCGGCCAGCATGGCGAACTGCGCCACGCTTAACTCATTCAACGGCTTGCCGAAATAGGCTTGCGAGGCCGCCGAGAAACCGTAGGCACGCTGCCCAAGATAGATCTGGTTCAGATACAGCTCGAGAATCTGATCCTTGGACAGGGTATGTTCAATCTTGAATGCCAGCAGTGCTTCATTAAACTTCCGACTAAAAGTCTTTTCACTCGATAGAAAGAAGTTTTTAGCCACTTGCATGGTAATGGTGCTTGCACCGGATCGCGTATGCCCAGATACTATATTTCCTAGCGCAGCCCTAAGAACACCGACATAATCTACGCCGCCATGCTGGTAAAAACGCTCATCCTCAGCGGATAGCAGTGCCTGACGCATCAGCGGCGGAACATCGTGAATACGGGAGAACGAACGGCGTTCTTCACCGAACTCACCAATCAGCGCACCGTCGGCGGCATAGACGCGCAGCGGGATCTTGGGGCGGTAATCGGTCAGGATGTCCAGACTGGGCAAACGCGGCCAGGTGACAAGAATGGCAACAGCCAGCACACCGACCGCAAGAGTCGTGATACCGAGTATGGAGCCCAGCACAAGCTTCAGGATTCGCAGCAACATAATGGTTCGAAAGAAAAATCGAGCCCTGATTATACCGTTTTACCCGGAAGCGCTGGCAAAGTTCCGCATTAAGAATAATTGGTCATTATTAAAGGGAGGCGGCTACTTTCCATACCTAAGGAAAGAGCCGGTAACGACATGCTGGGTGGCAAACTGGAATTACCCAAATCCTTGAGCAGTCTGTTAGCGGGACGTCGCCAGGCTGCAGACAGCCTGATCGGACTGGATATCAGTTCAAGTGCTATCAAGATGGTCGAAATCGGCCACCAAGGCAAAAACCTCCTGCTTGAGCGCTACGTCATTGAGCCCCTGCCCAAGGATGCAATGAACGAAGGCAATATCAACGACATCGAAGCGGTCGCTGACGCTCTGCGCCGTGCACGCGCCCGACTGGGCAGCCACTGCAGCCGGGTGGCCATGGCTCTGCCTACGACCATGGCCATTTACAAAAAAATACTGGTGCCGGCCGGTCAGGACAAAACGGATCTGGAATTTCAGGTCGAAAACGAAGCCAGCCAGTACATTCCCTTCCCGCTGGATGAGGTCAATCTCGACTTTCAGGTGCTAGGGCCTGCACCAACCCATGCCGACGATCTGGAGATTTTGATCTGCGCCTCGCGCAAGGAAAAGGTCGAAGAGCGTCTGGCCATCGGGGAAATGGCCGGGCTCACGACGGCGATTATGGATGTCGAAGCCTTTGCCATGCTGACCGCGTTCGAGCAGCTGCAAATGCAGCTGCCTGATCAGGGCTTCAACCAAACCTTTGCCCTGTTTGATATCGGTGCCACCAAGATCCACTGCTCGGTGATCCGCAACGGCCAACAATTGTATTACCGTGAACAGGCATTCGGCGGCGCCCAACTGACACGCGAAATCCAGCGCCGCTACGGCATGACCCATGAAGAGGCGGAAAAAGGCAAACGCAGCATGCTCTTGCCCGAGGGCTATGAATCCGAATTGCTACAGCCCTTTGTCGACTCTTTATCACAAGAGATCCAGCGCGCACTGCAATTCTTCTACACCACGGTCAGTGTGTCGCAATATCTGCGCGTCGACTACATCCTGCTCGCCGGTGGCAGCAGCATGCTGCTAGGTCTGGATGACGCCGTGGCGCTACGCACCCAGATCAGCACCATGATCGCCAACCCGTTCACGACCATGACTCAGGCTCCCGGCATTCCGATTAAAGATCTGCTACTGGATGCACCTGCCCTGCTGGTTGCCTGTGGCCTTGCACTAAGGAAATTCGACTGATGATACGCATCAACCTGCTCCCCTATCGGGAAATGCGGCGCGCGGATCACAGACGCCGCTTCCAGAACATGCTGGCACTAGCCATTGCCGCCAGCGCTTTGCTGCTGGCCGCCGGCTATGCCCTGCAAAGCCATGCACTGGACAAGCAATTGTCCCGTAACCAGCAACTGGACAGTGCCATTGCCGAGCTGAGCGTCAAGCTGGGCAAGATCACTGAATTGCGCCAACAGCGCGCCGCTTTGCTGGCGCGCAAAGATCAGGCCGCCCAACTGCAAAATGGCCGCGCGCAGGCAGTGCGCCTGTTTGATGACCTGATCCGCTTTATGCCGGAGGGGGTTTATCTCAAAGACTTCAAACAAGTCGGCAACACCATCACCCTGTCCGGCTACGCCCAGTCCGGCGCTCGTGTTTCCAACTATATGGGGACTTTATCCGAGTCCGGCCTGTTCATAAATCCGGTACTGATCGAAGTGAAAGCCGCAGCACTTGGCAATCTGCGCGCCAGCGAATTCAGCCTGACGATGGCACTACAAACGCAAAGCGAGCAAGAAGCACCCAAGACAGGAGCGCCGCAGTGAACCTGAATATCAATCTGAACGAGCTGCGCAATCTCGACTTCAACGACATCCAGAACTGGCCGCTACGCTCCCAGCTGATCACGCTGGGCGTCATGGCCCTGTTTATCCTGCTGGCTGGCTATTTTGTCGTTCTGGGCCCGCAGCGCGATGAAATTGCCGCCGCCGAAGCACGCGAAGCCGAGCTGAAAACCCAATATATCGACCAACGCCGCCAGCTGGCCAATCAGGAAGCACTGCAAGCACAGCTTAAAGAGATAGAAAAAAGCTTTGGCAGCCTGATCCGCCAACTGCCAACCAAGGCGGAAATGGCCTCGGTGCTGGCAGAAATCAACCAAGCCGGCGTGGGCCGCGGCCTGCAATTCGAACTATTCCGCCCGGGACAGGAAATCCGCGGCGCCGAACTGGCCGAGCTACCGATCGAACTGCGCCTAAACGGTACTTACAATGATCTGGCCACTTTTGTGTCGGATGTTGCCCGGATGTCGCGCATTGTCACCATCGGCGATATTTCGCTCACCCCGGCTGCCGGCAAAGATGGCCGCCTCACCCTGCAGGCAACGGCCAAGACCTACCGCACGCTGGAGCCCGCCGAACGCGCGGCAGCAGCAAGCAGCGCCAAGGAGAAGGGAAAGTGAGCACATCCATGAAAACCATACTTTCCCGGCTGTTATGGCCACTATTGCTGGCCGGCTGCACCAGCGCATCCGACGATATCGATAGCTGGATGCAACAGCAAGGACACGGTTTGGTCGGCAAGGTTGAACCGATTCCGCAACTCAATGCCGTAGCGACCACGATTGACTACACCGGTTTCGGTCTGCTATCGCCATTTGACGCAAACAGATTCAAGACGGCAGGTAGCCAGAACAGCGCTAATGCACCCGACTTCAAACGCCCGCGCGATCCGCTGGAGAAGTATGGTCTGGAACAGCTGAAAATGGTTGGCAGCTTGCAGATCAAGGGCGTACGCCACGGCCTGATCCAGACACCGGATGGCATGGTGTATCCGGTACGGGCCGGCAGCTTTATCGGCACCAATTACGGCAGGGTGACGGCGGTACTCGATGCACAGATCAAGCTGGTCGAGACGGTAGAAGAAAGCAACGGCGAGTGGGTCAAACGCGAAACAGATATTCTGCTGGCAGATGAACAAGGGCAAAGCAAATGAAAACAACAAGACAACTGACCATGCTGGCGGGCAGCCTGCTTATCTCCTCAAATCTGGCATGGGCGGCCGGCAACAGCATTACCCATATCGAAATGCTGCCAGGCAGTGGCGACCAACAGATACTGGCGATCACACTGGCCAAGCCTGCCCTGTTACCCAAGAGCTTTGCGCTGTCCAACCCGCCACGCATTGCTTTCGACTTTATCGACACCGGTAGCAGCATTGCCAAAACACAGCTCGCCCTGCCCGGCCCCTTGCTCAATAATGCAACCATTGTTGCAGCAGGCGAGCGTAGCCGCGTCATCCTGGCACTGGCCAAAACCAGCCCCTACCAGACCCGGGTAGAAGGCAACCGCATTCTGGTCACACTGGGCAATGTGCAGCAGCGAGTACAACCCGCCAGCATCACCGCCCCGAGCAGCAGTTTGCCGGTCACGACAGCCCCCGCCTACCTTGCCAACACCCCGGGCAACGATATCAGTCTGGTAGATTTTCGTCGTGGCAGCGATGCCTCGGGTCGCGTGGTCATCGACCTGCCGAACGCCAGCAGCGCCACCGATGTCAGCCGCAGCGGCAAGAGCCTGATCATCAATCTGGGCGCACCACTGCCGCGCCGGCTGGAGAGGCGGCTGGATGTCACCGACTTCGGTACCCCGGTGCAAAGCATCGATGCCAACAATCAGGGCAAGGGCAGCCGCATTGTGTTGCAGAACACGGGCGAATGGGAGTTCTCCTCCTATCAGGCCAATCAGCAACTGGTAGTGGAAGTACGCAAGATTTCGACCGAGCAGGCCAATGCCGCGCTGATGGCGGTGGGCAAGACCATCTACAAGGGCGAAAAGCTGTCGCTGAACTTCCAGAACGTGGAAGTGCGCGCCTTACTGCAGACGCTGGCCGAATTTGCCGGCTTCAATCTGGTCACCGGCGACACCGTCACCGGCACCATGACCTTGCGCCTGAAAGATGTGCCATGGGATCAGGCCCTGGACATCGTGTTGCAGCAAAAAGGCCTGGCCAAGCGTCAGGTTGGCAACGTAATCCGTATCGCACCGCAAGCCGATATGATTGCACTGGCCAAACAGGCGGCCGAAGCCAAGGAAGCGACCACCTTGCAAGAGCCGCTGATCACTGAAGTCTTCCAGATCAAGTACCGTACGGTGGAAGAAGTCATGAGCGCCATTGCCGGTCTGGTCGACATCAATAGCAAAGACAAGGCCTCTGCGACTCCCAACAATACCGGCAACAACAACGGACCGCGTGCCTCGGCCTATGCCGATGCCAAGACCAACCAGCTGGTGGTACGCGAGAAGCCGGCCGTGCTGGACGAGATCCGTGCGGTGCTGGCGATTATCGACAAACCGTCCAAGCAGGTACTGATCGAGGCGCGTATCGTCGAGGTCAATGATAACTTCCAGCGTGACCTAGGCGTAAAACTGGGTTTTGCCAAGGTAGGTGGAGATACCTCCGTTGGCACGGGCATTACCGAGGGCAGAACACCAACGGATAGCAAAGTCCCACCCAACGTCAACTTGCCCGTTGACTTTGCACCTGGCCTGAATGGCAGTATTGGCGTGATATACAAGAGTGCCAGCTCCATTATCGGCCTTGAGCTGCAAGCCATGCAGACCCAAGGCCAAGGCAAGATCGTATCCAGCCCGCGCGTGCTGACCGCCGACCGCACCAAGGCCATCATCAAGGAAGGCATCGAAATTCCTTACCAGTCCAATAGCGGTGACCAAGGCACGACCACCTCGTTCAAGGAGGCGAATCTGGTACTGGACGTGACACCACAAATCACGCCGGATAACGACATCATCCTCGATGTGCAAGTCAACAAGGATGCGGCCAACTTCCTGAAAGCGGTGAATGGCGAACCCTCCATCGACAAACGCGAGGTCAAGACCCAGGTGCGCGTTGGAGATGGCAATACCGTAGTCATTGGCGGCATCTACATCCAGAACGAGAGCGATACCGTCAGCAAGATCCCGCTATTGGGTGACATCCCGGTTCTCGGCCATCTGTTCCGCAGCAACTCGCGTAAAAACGAGCGCCGTGAACTGCTGGTCTTTATCACGCCACGCATCGTGGAAAGCGAAACTTTGATCCGCTGAAGCGGCGACAGCACACAATGACATCCGATACAATGCCGACCATGAAACTGGCAGGCAACTTATTCCTGGTCGGCCTGATGGGGGCCGGCAAGACGACCGTCGGACGCGCGCTGGCAAGGCGCAGCGGCAAGACCTTCTATGACTCGGATTACGAAATCGAGCAGCGCACCGGGGTACGCATTGCGACCATTTTCGATATCGAGGGGGAGCGGCGTTTTCGCGAGCGCGAAACACTGGTCATCTCCGAGCTGGTACAGCAGCAGGATATCGTGCTGGGCACCGGTGGCGGCGCAATCCTCAGTCCGGTCAACCGCCAGTTGCTGGCACGCCACGGCACGGTGATCTACCTGCGCGCCAGCATAGACGACATTCTGACGCGCACTCAGCACTGTACTAATCGTCCGCTGCTGCAAACAGCCGATCCGCGCGCCAAGCTGGAAGCACTGTTTACCGAACGCGACCCGCTATACCGCGAGATTGCCGACATCGTGATCGATACCAGCCAGCAGAATGTCAATCTACTGGTTTGCCAACTGGAGGAGCGGCTCGCCCGCCTCCAGGGCCCACATCCGGAATCCGCCAAGCATGAAAACCCTTGACCTCGTACTGCCCGACACGCGCTACCCCATCCATATCGGTCAGGGCCTGCTGGACAGGGGCGAGCTGATCGCGCCCCACCTGCCGCAAAACAAGGCCGTCATTGTCAGCAATACCACGGTTGCACCGCTCTATCTGGCGAGGCTGAAAGCCGCGCTCAGCGCACAAGGCATCAGCACGCTCGATATCGTACTGCCCGATGGCGAGGACTTCAAAACCTGGGAAACGCTGAACCGGATTTTTGATGTGCTGCTGGAGCAAGGCTGCGAGCGCAAGACGACCCTGATTGCGCTAGGGGGCGGTGTGATCGGCGATATGACCGGCTTTGCCGCCGCCTGTTACCAGCGCGGCGTGCCTTTTATCCAAATCCCGACCACTCTATTGGCGCAGGTTGACTCTTCGGTCGGCGGCAAGACCGCCATCAATCATCCGCACGGCAAAAATATGATCGGTGCTTTCTACCAGCCGCGCGCGGTGATCGCCGATATGGACTTACTGGACACCCTGCCCGATCGCGAACTGTCGGCCGGGCTTGCCGAAGTGATCAAATACGGTCTGCTGGGCGATGCCGCATTTTTTGCCTATCTGGAAGCGCACATGCCGGCGCTACTCGCGCGCGACAAAACGGTACTGGCTTACACGGTCGAACATTGCTGCCGCATGAAGGCCGAAATTGTCGGTCAGGATGAGAAAGAAGCGGGCATCCGCGCCCTGCTCAACCTCGGCCACACCTTCGGCCATGCTATAGAGGCAGGGCTGGGATTCGGCACTTGGCTACATGGCGAAGCCGTCGCTGCAGGCATGCTGCTGGCAGCCGAAGCATCGCGTTTATCAGGTGATTTAAGCGAGCAGGATGTGCAGCGTATCCGCGCCTTGCTGCAAGCAGCAAGGCTACCGACCTTGGCTCCGAATTTGGGCGTGGCGCGCTGGAAGTCCTTGATGGCACACGATAAAAAATCAGAAAATGGTAGCACTCGCTTTGTATTGTTGGCGGGTTTAGGCCATGCTAAAATGGCCATCCTGTCAGACAATATGCTAAGTGAAATACTAACTGGTCGCTTTATACAACAATAGTTCCCTCAATCGCGAAATTAATACACTCGTGCATTGAGCCCTATCCTTCCTGCTGGTAATCTTGCCTTAGCCATCATCAAGGAAGGGGAATGGGATGTTTACGGCAATTGCAGGACTGGCTGGCCAGGCAAGCATCAACAGCGCTCGCAAACTGTGGCGCCAACTCAGTTATGTTCCCCCGCGCAAGCGCGGCATTGATCCGATCGGAGAAGCAGAGGTTTTTCTGCACTATGGTCGTATTGACGATGCCATTATGGTTCTGCGCGACACGATGAAGCATGAGCCAAGCAATACCGCAGCCAAAGTGGCTTTGTTGCGCGCTTACTCTTACCAACGCAACGTCAAGGATTACTCCAGTCTTGCCGCCACCTTGCGCGATGAGCTGCATACCTATCCGGTGTGGAATACCGTGCGTAAAAACGGCATGGCCATCGACCCGCATAACCCGCTATACCAATAAGCTCTCTTCGCACAACGTCAAAACGCCACGCTAGGTGGCGTTTTGCATTCTTGCGCTGCCAACACTAGCGTTCACGCATGCGTGCCGGATCACTCCATGTCAGCAAGCTTGCCAGCTCAATGCTATGCGGGCCGGTTTTATCCTGCCACGTCACCTCGACCCTAAGTGTTTGATAATTCGGAGCACATTGCGGCGCTACCTGCCAGCTACGGCTAAAAATCGTGCCTTGTACGGTCGTTTGCTCCGCTGCGCCACTACTCACCAATAAAGAACCGGCACTCGGACAGGCGCTGCGCTGGTATTCTCCAGCGTTAATCAAGGCACGCAAAGACTCTAGTTTATCCGCAGCATAATACTGTGCAAAGGCACGCGCCTTGGCTTCGGCGCTACTGGACAGTGTGTTGCTGGCCAGACGCAAGCCTGCCAACAGTCCCACTGCCAGCAGTAATAAGGCAAGCAGCGCTTCCAGCAAGATATAGCCGTACCGCCTTGTACGCATAGACGCCCCCTACCAGTCATGCCAGCTACTGGCGAGCACCGACTCCTGACGCAGGCTCTGCGCCTTGGCTAGCAGAGCCGCGTCGTATTCCAGCTGCAGCGTACCCTCGACCTGAGCCAGCGCCTCCAGCAGCACGGCACCCTGCACCTTGGCACCATCATGACTGGACAATTTGCGCGCATACACCACGCCAAACACGACACTCCCAGCCGCTAGTTCCAGCTCGCCATCCACCAGCAGAATCACCGGCGCGATCGGGCTACCCAAGCGCACCGGCAAACGGGTGTAGGGCTGGCCATCCAGCGCGGATAGCAACACCACTTTGCCCCCCATATCGTCGTCGGGAAAAGGCTGATGGCCGGCGATATGAATATCGGCAGAGGCCTTCAACGTCTCCCAGCCTAAGGCAAAAGACGAATGGAAAAATGCCTCGTCGGACAGTGTGGCCAGCGCCGCATCGGCCAGTTGAACATCACGACCAAGGCTGCTATTGGTCGAGCCGGCTTGATCCAGCAAGCCATCACGGGCAATGCGCGTGCTAAACGGCAATGCCGGCAAAGTGCCGCTTCTGATCGTCTGTGGGCGCTGATTATTGATCACCTCCAGACTGCCACCCGATGCGCTATCCAGTCGCCGTGCAAGCAATGTCGCCTCGGGTACAGCCAGCAATACCGGCTCCGCCATCACCTGCTGGCTCACGACCCGCCGCGCACTGCCATCATCGCTAAAGCCGGTTGCCATAATACGCAGCCTGGCAGGCACCGCGGCCGGTAGCACACAAGCCGGCCCAAGGCTGGCGGCATCGCAAAACTGCACCTGCCAGCGCGGCCCGCCCAACTGAGCGCGCGCCAGAACGCCGGCGGCATCCATATCCAGCTGCCCGTCAGCATTGTGATCGGCACCACCGGCAAGGTAATAAGCCACGCCATAGTGCAGGCCCGCCTCGGCCGCTTCCAGCGCCTGCTTGGCACGGTAACTGCTGCCGGACAACTTGAGTTCGAGCAGCGATGTGCGGGCGGCATACACCGTCATCAGTGCCATCACCATCAATAAGACCAGCACCAAACCTAAGGTGAGCATGCCGGCCTGATGCCGGCCATTGCGACCATTGCGCACGAGCCATCCTCCTAAGGCGCAGTGAATACCCGCGGGTTGCGTAGCTGCACCGAACTCTCCAGCTGCTGGCGGATAGACGGATCGGCCAGCAGATAGCCCGCCAGCCTAACCTTGAGCAGACGCACCTCGACCAAGCGGTCACCGCTTTGTGCGCTAGCTAGCAGCGCGGCACAACCACCACCGTCCGTACGCTGCGCGCGGGTCACATTCACACATTTGCTGGCGGACGCATCAACGAACAAGGTATCCACCGCCATCAGCGCACCATCAGACAGGCTTTCCCAATTCCCGCTACTGCATAGCAGAGAGGCCGAACCACTGGTTTTCATACGCAGGCTTTTCACGCCGGCGACGGTTTGCAGCTTGAAACCCAGACGCTCATCCGCGCTGATCTGACCATTGCTGTCGCGGTCATAGCTGTAGCGCACACAAGCCGGCGTCGCCGCATCCAGATTGTCCATACCGGAAGAAAAAGGATTGGTCAGCGGCGCACTCGCTGCCTGCGCATGCCAATAGCCGGCACGACGCAACTCTGCCGTCATCACATCCATCATCGCCTGCAGGTCGGCATTCAAACGCAAGGTTTTGAGCGTCGTACTGCTGCTACGCACCTGCACCACATACAAAGCCCCGACCCCCGCCAGGACGATCAGCGCCAGAGTGATGCCCAACATCAGGTCCAGCAGGGAAAAGCCGCGGGCGCTACGCATGGCAGCCGGCATCAGGATAAGGCGCGAGCTGCGTCGCACCCGCTGGCGAACAGACGCGGATACGCCCCAGAATGCTGACCAGCACCCGCGCCTCCAGACCACTCGCAGACAGCAAAGTCACCCGCCCATTATCCGCCACCCCGCGCAGCGGCTCGAAGCGCGCCTCGTTGCCGCTAAAGCCACTCACCCACAACTGCACACCCGGATAATCGCGACCGTGAAACACAGCCATCGAGCGCACACCGCCATCGGCCGCCGCAATAGTGCAAACCTTGCTCGCATCCAGCCCGCTGGGATCGCAGCCCGGCACATCACTGGCGGCAAAATGCCATTGCCCGGCCGCACCGGCGATAAAACGCGCATACATCGGACGCGACTGCTTGAGCGCCTCCATGCGCACAAACTGCAACTGGCGATAAACCAGTTCGGTTGCGGCAATCAGGCGCTGGTGCTCGACCCAGAGCGAAAGATGGGGCAAAGCCACGGCCAGCAAGATGCCCAGTATCGCCAGCACCAGCAGCATCTCCAGCAACGACCACGCACGCACTACGCGAAGCCGCAACATGGCAAACCTACCCGGCGCCCCAACAGGCACGCCTAGCGGCAGACGACACATCCGGCCCGTTTTCATTCAAGCGAAACAAGCTGGCCGGACAGGCGCTATCCGCATCCTGACCACCCTTGTCCGTAGCTGTCGCCTCGGCAAGAAAGGTGGTACTGGCGGCGCTATCGGGCAGTAGCGAGATGGCGTAATAGCCTTCGGGGGATAGCGCAGGAAAAGCCAGCGTAGACAAGGCGGCACTGGCACCACAACTTGAAATAGCGCCCAGATGCTGCGCATAGAAAGGACAGGAAGCACGAAAACGCTCTTGCGCCAGCGCCAAACCCAACAAGGCAGTACGCCCGTCACCACGCCGTGCCTGCACTACATAATCACGGTAAGCGGGATAAGCCACCGTCGCCAGAATCGCCATCACCAGCAGCGCGATCATCAACTCGATCAGCGAAAAACCGGCATAAACGGCACGCATGGCATTGCCTCCTGACCAAAGAAAACGGCGGCCGAAAAGCCGGCCGCCGGGAATAGGGATGGTCTGCTGAGTCAGACTAGACCATCAGGGGAAAAACGGAAGCTTAGAATGACGACACCTGAGCCTTGCTGCAGGTTGTGCGAGATATGGGAGCGGTCTTCGGTTGACTCACGGCGCTGCCATTTCCGGATAGTGCCGATACCGACGCCCAGTTCATAAGCCAATGCGCGCTGAGTCTTGTCGGCGTCACGGATATAGGCGCGCACGGCGGGTGTAGTGCGGGCATTTTTATGCAGGCGAATATTCAAGATCGGGCCTTGGCAGTAGATTGTCGAAGCTTACCCAAAACATCTCTGGCGAGAAAGAGTGGGTAGCTGCGAATTGATATCCAACTGTCCGGGACCCGACAACTAGCCACTCAAAAAACACATTAAATTTCCGCAGACATTTTTATTCCACAGACACCTTTAAAACAGATTGACTAGCACCCGCCACATCAGCATCCACTTGCAAGCTTGCAAACAAGACAGAAAACAAGACTATAAAATACGACGCATACATTGAAAGACCAAAAGTAATATGAGTAAACCCAACAAAAAAGAATAAAATCATTAATGAAACACCAGTTACTCCGATGCGTTTAACATCCGCAGACTCACCGAGCGCAGCCAAAACAAAATCTTTCACAGTAGCGCAATAAAATACCACCCAAGAAAAAAAACCAAAAACACCCAAGCTAGCTGCGTTATAAAACAATTCACCATGAGTATCTGCAGCATCAGATATTGCCGCCCCAATCAGCCCTCTATGATATAAGTCTTGCAATGCCGGAACCACATTTCTCCCTACACCAAAAAGTGTATTTTCTTGAAATATGTAAAAAGAAGCCATAGCCATATCTAGTCGCATACTGACCGATCCATCTTTTTTACCATTTAAAAAATCAATCACCTCACCTGCCGCCATATTAATACGCGTAGCAAACATCTCACTAAAATAATACAATAAACAAAAAAGCAAGCAAGAAAATAGAAAAACGGCAGAAATGTCTCGCTTCCTATTTTTAGAAAAAATCAGAACAATCGAAAAAATAGAAAAGGAAAGTCCAATCCAAACCCCCCTGGATTGGGAAAAAAACAGCACCAACGCGGTCAATAAAATGACAATAAATGAACAAAAATTATCTAACCTTGACCGACCAACAGACCAGACCACAAATGAAATGGCCAAGGCCAAGCAGAATGCGGAGAACGGTATCGTATTTGTAAAATATGAGCTTGGTCTTACACCATAATTTGACCCTGAATCAAACCCACCAATCAAGTAAACATGAGCAAATCCAGAAAAAAACATAAAAACCACACCACAAAAAAACCCCCACCTTACCTTTTCTATACTAATTCTAAAATAAATCAAAAGCGTACAAATCGGAATGAAAAACAAAAATCGAGACGCCGCATCCGCATATTTGAAGTCTGGCGACATTTGCAACAACTCTCTTGCAACAATAAAAAGTGATAAAGATGCCAAGGCAAAAGATAACTTCCACTGCTTACGAACAAAATTGGACACAAATTCCCGATAATCCTGCCTAATACACAACAATATAAAACTAAAAATAACGAGAATCATTGGAAGTGCGGTAGCTGATTTTCTGACTGAAAAGCCAAATGCCAATACAAAAAACACTACAACCTGAACGAAAAATACCATCTTATCTTCAGCAACCATACTTTTCATTTTACAGCCCTAGACTTTAACCAAAAAAAAGGCACAAATAACCAAGGAAATGTAGCATAAAAAAACACCCTAACCCTAAACCCAAGCTTAGTATTTTTTGAACTCACTAAAAATTTTAATTTATCCAAAAAAGAACATCCTTCCGAAAAAATACGCTCCACATAACACTCTCTCTGATACAAGCCAGAAAAATACACCAACAACTCAGGCGAAGGTCTATTGGCAGCTGCTACTTTTAGCATATCTAGAAGCTCAATTTTTGAATTATAAACCTTCTTCAAAAAAGAGCACTTCACCTCTTCGACAGAGCCACGAATCTTCTTCCCGGTCGTACCACCTCTCCTATAGTTCACCAAAGGAATATTTATTGTGGCAGCTTTAGAACTTGCTAAAGCCCGAAAGGCCATAACCATATCCTCAGCAACAACTCCATTTGGAATGCCACCATGCTCGACATAAAAAGATCTACTCCACGCATGAGCAGCACCAATCAACTTAGGGTGTCCAATTTTCAACCAATCATCCACGCCCTGATAGCGCGACAAATCATCGACCTCGACAATATCCAACACTCTTCCCGAATATTCCATATCGTACAAATAAGAAGCAATCAAATCATGAAAGCGGGAGCCCGACTCCCAAAAATCAACAACTTTAGAAACTCTATTCGGCAAAGAAACATCATCCCCCGCAGAGACAAAAATCAAGTCACCAGAGGACAGTGAAACTGCTTTATTTAGATTACCACCAATCCCTTTGTTATTTTTATTTCTATTCAAAATAACCTTATGCGGACCAATATAACTACTAAAAAAACTCTCCACCTTTTCAAAGGTAGTATCCGTAGAACAATCGTCCGACACAATTATTTCAAGATTCTCATAATCCTGAGAAATAGCTCCACGCAAAGCATCCTCAACAAGATGCTCCTGATTATAAGTAATCACCAACAAACTAGCTTTTGGACAATCCATCAAAAATCCATTAATTTTAATAGTTCATCAACATGCGATGAAATCGCATACACATAAAGAATACTATCGCCATTAATCGATAGATGTTCTTTATTCATCACAGAATTAAGCGCATTCACAATTCCATCAGCGGTACGTTCAAACGTATAGCATGCCACCTTATCTAATACCTCGGCAGCACCCACCGTACGGGCAAATAAGACAGGAGTTCCACACAAAATAGACTCTGGCCCAACCAAACCAAAGGCCTCATATTTTGAAGCCAAAATCGTTGCATCGGCTGCGGCATAGAGTTCAGGCATATCCTGGCGCATGCCAAGATTGAGCACGCCAGGTGTATCCAGTGGTGCTTTACCAGCCACAGCCAGAACGACACGATCTCCATATTCCGCTATCGCCTCAAGGATCAGATCCGCCCCCTTGAGCTTGTGGTTATTAGATGGAAATAGCAGCATGAACTGATCATCCCTAATGCCGAGTTCCTGCCTAACTCGCTCGCGTGAAAGCCGGGCATCAAGATTGAATTTACTAGTATCAACCGGCGGGTAAAGAGTACTAACTCTGCCAGCGGATATGGAGTAAAGACCAATAATCTCATCGCGGACACGTGCGGAATGCGCCACGATATGCCCGGCATTCTCATAAAGACCGCGCTCATGCGCCACCGTCAATCGGTCGAATATTCCCCTGCGGGTCTTTCCCTTATCCTGGAGATGGCCGATATGCGTGCCACCGACGATCGCCAGATCCACGCAGCCAACCACTCGGGAAATTCCTATCGTCGGCCACTCTGGCTGGCAATAGTCCAGCGCTTTTTTCTCGAACAGGTAGTTATTTAACCGAGAGAATGGTGTGCGATCCTGCACAACGACCAACTCGACTCCAGCCGGCTGCTCGCCAGGCCAATGAGCCTTGCGAGTGATTCCCCGTACTTGGATGCCCCTGCGGGAGCACTCACCAATGACATCCAGAACATAGCGCTCCATTCCGCCACCAGCGCAGATCGAGTGAAAAACCAGATTGATCCCCTCAGGCTTGGGCATGCTGGTCTCCTTGCGCGCAGGCACTTTTTGCTAGGCTAGCGACTCCTGCCACGGCCCTGACATGAGTCCCTTGCAGCGAGCGCTCAAAACGTACCCAATTTTCACCACTTTGCGAACGGTCGTTCTCTCTATGCCACAGGTGCATAACAGGTATGGCAAAACGGCCATTCTTGATTTTCACGCCATGACGCAACAGCCGCACGGCGAAATCGGAATCTTCATATCCCCAGCCTGAGAAATCCGCGTCAAAACCATCCACCGCGATGTAGTCTTTCTTCCATACACCGATATTACAACCACGTAGCAGTCGCCAATCTTGTGCCCGTTTTTTGCGCCACTTAAGCAACGGCAAACGCAACCATCCCAGCCCATTGTTGATGCTACCGTTCCAGCGATGGGCCGCCCAGTCAAACCAAGCCCAGGCAAAAATCCGCTTACCCTGTCCGCGCAGGTAAACATCGGTAAAAGTTTGCGCAAGCAGAACACGGTTACCCGCTACCACCCAGCCTAACTCGGCCAGACTCGCCTGCTGAACGATGAAGTCTGGCAACGGAATACAGTCACCATCCAGAAAAATCAGATATTCGCCGGTAGCCTGCAATGCAGCCCGGTTTCTGATCTCGGCCAACCTAAACCCCTGGTCCTCGTGCCAGACATGCTTGAGCCGGTCTGGCAGACGTGGCAGAAAGCTCTCGACAATATGCTTGGTCGTACCCGTCGACCCATCATCGGCAACAATCACTTCCCATTCATGTGCGCACGCCCGCTGGTGGCAAAAACCCTCGAGTACAGCCTGTAGTGCATCGGGCCGGTTATAAGTACTAACAATAACGGAAAGCCTCACTGCATACCTTTCTCTGCCAAATACATCAATTTCAGCTGCCGGTAGTAGGTACCTTCGGCATTGGCAACGGCGAGGATAAAGCCTTCGCGGCCATCCAAAAAGCCACGCCGCAACACATAGGTGCGCATAAAGGACCACACCGTCTTACCGATTACGCTGGCCATTCCGCCGCTGCGTTTACCACGCTGATAACGCTGTTGTGCGCCAGCAGCCGAATAGCGATTCATCTTGTCGACCACTTGATCGAGATTATCGAATGAATGATGCAGTAGCTCACCAGAGAGCAACGGTGCGGGACCGCTAAACAGCAAACGCTCGTGCACCAGATCTGCCGAATACTCGGCCTGCCCGCGACGGAACAAACGCGTAATATGATCGGGACGCCAGCCGCTATGCTGCATCCAGCGACCACAGAAATTGGAAAGCCGGGAAAAGGTATACGCATCCGCAACCGGTGTACGAATGGCCGCAATAATTGCCGCAGCCAGTTCAGGGCTGACAACTTCATCCGCATCCAGCGAGAGCACCCAGTCTGTAGCCAGATAACTGATTGCCAGATTTTTCTGCGGGCCGAAACCTGGCCAGTCGCAGTTTTCAAACACCCTGACACCATGTGCCTGCGCAATCGCCAGCGTGTCATCGTGACTGCCCGAATCCAGCAGGACGATATCGTCAACCCAGTGGGGTAGTGCAGTCAGACATGCGTCTAGATGAGCAGCGGCATTTTTGGTAATGATGGCCACGCCCAATGTGGGCACAGCGGCGTTTACAACTTGCATATTCAGCCTTGCTCATCGCCCGCCTGATATTGCAGGCGGTGCAGTGTCTTATAGATACCGTCTTGGGCCAGCAAGTCCTGGTGGCGCCCGGCTTCGGCCACTCGCCCTTGGTGCATAACCACAATACGGTCGGCATTTTCAATAGTGGACAGGCGGTGCGCAACCACCAGCGTGGTACGCCCTTTCATCAGCCGCTCCAGCGCAGACTGCACCAGCCTTTCGGATTGCGTGTCCAGCGCGCTGGTTGCCTCGTCCAGAATCAGGATCGGCGAGTTCTTGAGAATCGCGCGGGCAATCGCCAGACGCTGGCGCTGGCCACCAGACAGACGGGTTCCGTTTTCGCCAATCAAGGTCTCAAAGCCCTGCGGCATGGCTTCAATGAACTCAAGCGCATTAGCGGCTCTTGCCGCCTCTCGCACTTCATCCAGACTCACCTCGCCAATTCGGCCA
The DNA here is from genome assembly GCF_023502145.1 of Craterilacuibacter sp. RT1T. Lineage (GTDB taxonomy): Bacteria > Pseudomonadota > Gammaproteobacteria > Burkholderiales > Chromobacteriaceae > Craterilacuibacter. The sequence goes on from NZ_JAMFLI010000010.1 coordinate 98,026, forward strand.
TAAGCGATATTGGCAGCCACGCTATCGTTAAACAGCACCACATCCTGGCTGACCAGTGCGATATTCGCGCGCAAGCTGCCCAGAGAGATATCAGTCAGCGGCACACCATCCAGCAAGATGCGCCCGGCATCCGGCTCGTAAAAACGCGGGATCAAGCTAGTCAGCGTGGTCTTGCCGCTACCGCTAGAGCCAACCAGTGCGACCGTTTCACCGGCGCGGATACTCAGGTCAACCCCCTCCAACGCCCTACTTTCGGCGCTCGGATAGGTAAAGGACACCCGTTCAAACACCAACTCGCCCTTGGGTGCCTGCAGCCGCATGCGGCCGTGATCGGCCTCGCCTTGCTCGTCCAGAAAACCGAACACGCTTTCGGCCGCCGCCAGCCCTTTTTGCACGGTCTGGCTGATGCTGGTGATGCGTTTAATCGGCGCAAACAGCATCAGCATGGCGGTCAAAAAGGACATAAAGTCGCCAGCCGAGAAATGGCCAGCCTGAGCCTGCACCCCAGCGTAATAGAGAATAACCGCCAGCGCACAAGCAATAATTAACTGGGTCACACCGGTACTGGCGGCACTGGTCGAGCGCTCCTTGACCAGATTATGGCGAATGGCCTCGGCCGCGCGGCCGAAACGCGTCGCCTCATATGCTTCGCCACCGTAAATCTTGACCACGCGCTGGCAGTCTATGCTCTCGCTCAGCACTTGCGTCAGTTGCGCCATATCCTGCTGGTTCTTGCGCGACAGGCCACGCAAACGCCGGCTGACAAAGCGCACGCAGAAAGACACGGCAGGCATGACGGCCAGACAGATCAGCGTCAGCTTCCAGTCGGTATAGAGCAGCAGGCCCAGCAGGCCGATCACGGTAATCCCGTCCTTAACGGTCACAGTGATGACGTTGAAACCCGCCTCACTGACCTGAGTCACATCAAAAGCGACCCGCGACAGAATGCGTCCAGAGGGGTGGTGATCGTAATAGTTAACCGGCAGGCGCAACATGCGCGCAAACATTTCCTCACGCAGGCTCTGCACCAGATGGCCGGATAGCCAGCTTGACGAGTATTCGTTGATAAAGCTGGCCACGCCGCGCACCAGAAACAGGCCGACGATGGCCAGCGGCGTCCAGATAATGGCCGCGGGATCACGGTCAACAAAGCCGCCGTCAATCAGCGGCTTCATCAGTCGGGCAAATAGAGGCTCGGTCGCCGCCGCAATAGTCATGGTCAGCAGCGAGACGGCAAAGACCTTCCAGTGCGGCCGTAAATACCCCATCACGCGCCGGTACAATGCCAGGCTAGCGACTTCTTGGTGTGGAATCATATTCAATGTCTGTCTACTTAGACGAGCTGGATACGCGATACGCAACCAGCCCGGTGATGTTGTGGAGCAATTTCCAGTGTTTGGCGCAACGACTGCACGGCATCAAGAACCGCCTGCACGCTTAGCTTATCCATGCAATCGCTCTGCCCACTACCACCACAACCAGCAAGCCCGCACGGACGACAAGGCAACGTTGCACCTACAATCTGGTGAGGTGTCCGCCATGGTGCCCATACCTGCTCAAGCGATGGTCCAAACAGCGCGACAACGGGCACCTGACATGCTGAAGCCAGATGCACGGGCAGCGAATCGACTCCAATCAGTAGCGCGGACTTTGCTACTAAAGCAGCCAATTCCTTAAGCGAAAGCTGTCCACTCAGATCAACAACAGGATGAGTCAACTGAGCCTTGATCCTAGCCAGCATTTCCAGTTCGGCAGCAGCAGGGGAGCCCGATAGCACGACGCGTACACCTTGCCCACTCAAAGCGTCAATCAGTCTGGCCATTTTCGCCTCGGGCCAGCACTTGTACAGTCCGCGCGAACCGGGATGGACCAGCACAAAGTTGCCTGACTGCAAGGAATGCGCTGACAAATGATGTTCTACTCTCGCCTCTGCCTCGGCTCCCGCAACAATGGATAGCCGGGCATGCGCAGCGGAAGAGTCGACCGTCAATCCGAGACAGCGCAACGCGTCCAGATGCAGCTCAACCATATGTCGGTTATGCGCCAGTTGAAAGCGATGCGTTATCGTTTTTCGGTATAGGCGGCCACGCCCGGGATTATCCGGCCCAACAGACCAGCGTGGAGACAGCAGTTTCACCAGCCAAGTGGCTCGGTTACTGTCATTCAGAATCACTACCAAGTCGTAATGCCGCGCACGCAACGCCGACAAAAGACGCCACTCCTGACGCAACTGAAACAATACGCCTTGCTTCTTCCAGTTGCGGTCAATCGTAAACACTTGGTTCAGATCAGGATGCAGGGAAAGCATATCCCGTGTTTCGTGGTAGACCAGCGCATCGATATCAATATGCGGCACCATCTTTTTAAGCGTGCTCACCACCGGTGTCGACAGCAGGACATCACCGTGAAACATCAAGCGTACAACCAGAGCGCGACGCACCTGGCCAAAATCAATGGCGTCTTTCAGCATAGAAAAAAGCCGGATCAAGCGTCCGGCTGGGCATTGAGTTGTTGCAATAAGTCGGCAATCTTATCAGGATCTTCGCTTCTGAGCATGCGCGACACGATGGGGGCGATGGTGTCGAGGTGGGTTTCGCGTACCACCTGCTTCACCGCCAGTACGCTGGCCGGGTGCATGGAGAAGCGGCGCAGGCCCATGCCCAGCAGCAACCGGGTCAGGCGGGCATCACCAGCCATCTCCCCGCACACCGACACCGGCACATTGCCGCGGGTGGCAGTTTTGATGGTGTGGCCGATCAGCTTCAACACCGCCGGGTGGATGGGGTCATACAGATGGCTGACCGAATCATCGTTGCGGTCAATCGCCAGCGTGTACTGGATCAGGTCATTGGTGCCGATGGAGACAAAATCGACATGCTTGAGGAAACTGCCCACCACCAGCGCCGCCGACGGGATCTCGATCATGGCACCGACTTCGATTTCTTCGGCAAACGGAAAGCCGACTTCGCGCAGCTCTTGCCGCGCATACTCCAGCTGGGCCAGCGCCTGCTTAAGCTCGGCCAGCGAGTTGATCATGGGAAACAGAATACGGATCTTGCCGTGCGCCGAGGCGCGCAGCAAGGCACGCAACTGTTCGCGGAACATCAGCGGCTCGGCCAGACACAGGCGGATGCCGGTTAGCCCCAGTGCCGGATTGTCGGCGCTGCTGCGCCCCAGCCACTTGGGGTTTTTGTCGGCGCCCAGATCCATGGTGCGTATGGTCACCGGCGCGCCCTTGAGCGACTCGGCCACTTCGCGGTAGGCCAGATACTGCTCCTCTTCCGAAGGAAGGGTATCGCGCCCGAGAAACAGGAATTCGCTGCGGAACAGGCCGACGCCTACGGCACCACTGCCGTGTACATCGTTCACATCGGATGGCAATTCGATATTGGCCAAGAGTTCGATCACCGTCCCGTCCTGGGTGGTGGCATGCGCCTTGCGCACCTTGGACAATTTGCGCTTCTTGTCGCGCCAGGCACGCTGACGGCGGCGGTACTCGGCCAGCACAACAGGCTCGGGATTGATGATCACCACGCCTTGCAGGCCATCGACGATGATGACTTCTTCTTCGCAGATCAGCTCGCGCCCGTGATGCAGCGCAATGACCGAGGGCAGGTCCAGGCCGCGCCCGAGGATGGCGGTATGGCTGGTGCTGCCGCCCACGTCGGTAATAAAGGCCGCGACATTGGACTCTTTGAAATACACCATATCGGCCGGCGACAAGTCATGCGCGACCAGAATGGTATCGTCGGCGAGAATATCGGGGGCCAGCAGTTCGCCGGCGTGGCCGCGCAGATTCTTGAAGATGCGCTCGGTGACCTGCAGCACATCGTGCTTGCGCTCGCGCAAATAGTCGTCGTCCATGGCATCGAACTGCTCGACCAGACGGTCGCACTGCAGCTTGAGCGCCCACTCCGCATTGCAGTTTTGCTCGGCCATCAATTCGCGCGGCTCGTACGAAATGGTGATATCGCCCAGCAGCATGATGTGCAGCGACAAAAAGGCGCCCAGTTCGGCCGGGGCATTTTGCGGAATGCTGCCCCTGAGCATTTCCAGCTCTTTGCGCGTGGCACGGATTGCCTCGTCAAAACGCAGCTGCTCGGCCGGCACTTCCTCGCTGGCGAGCAGCACATGCGGTACATCAGTCATGCTCTGCGCCAGCAAGTGTGCGCGCCCGATAGCAATCCCCCCGCCCACCGCGACGCCGTGCAGGATAATGCTCATGCCCCTTCTCTCCCCGATATTGTTTTTAGCGCGTGCCTGGCACGCCGGACTTACTCCGCTTCGTCGAAGCGGTTATTGATCAAACCCAACAAGGCGGCCAAGGCATCGTTCTCGTCCTGGCCGTTGACCTCCAGCTCGACGGTCGAGCCCTTGCCTGCCGCCAGCATCATCACCCCCATAATGCTTTTGCCGTTGACGCGGCGGCCATTGCGCGCGATCCACACCTCGCTCTTGAAGCGGCCGGCGGTCTGGGTGAACTTGCTAGAGGCCCGCGCATGCAGACCCAATTTATTGATGATTTCGACTTCTTGCTTAAGCATCTTGCTCCCCGTTATCCATAAGCTGCACCCCCTCTTCCCCACCACTCATAGCCTTGGCCACGACTATTTCCAGCGGATTGTCCGCATAACACAGGGCGCGCACCAGCATGGGCAGATTGGCACCGCTAACCACCGCCACCTTGCCATGTAGCGCCAGCCGGCCGGCAATATTGGCCGGCGTACCGCCCAGCATGTCCGACAACACCAGCACGCCGCTGCCGCTATCGAGCGACGCGATCAATGCTTGCGCCGACAGCTGCACCGCATCCGGCTCGGCATCGCAGGCGACGGCCAGCGCACGGGCATTCGCCGGCACATGCCCCAGCACATGGCTGGCACACTCCAGCAGGCTGTCGCCCAAGGTGTAATGGGTAATCAGCAAAATGCCGATCATGGTGGCGCTCCCTGTTATTTTACCCGTCGCAGATGACGGTAATTGTATCAGCCGCCCGCCGGCTTGCGGCGGTACCAGGCCAAGCGATCCGACAAGCGTACCACCTCGCCGACAATAATCAGCGCCGGCGAGGCAATGCCGTGAGCCTGCGCCAGCGCCGGCAAATCAGCCAGTGTGCCGGTCAGCGTGCGCTGGCGCACGGTGGTGGCCTGCTCGACAATCGCTGCCGGCGTATCAGCCGCCTTGCCGTGGCGGATAAAACCTTCGCACAGCCCCTGAATATGGCTTAAGCCCATATACACCACCACGGTCTGCTGCGGCCGGGTCAGTGCCGGCCAGTCGAGGTTGAAGCTGCCGTCCTTCATATGGCCGGTCACAAACACCACCGACTGGGCGTAATCGCGGTGCGTAAGCGGTATGCCGGCATAGGCGGCCGCACCGGACGCCGAAGTAATGCCCGGCACCACCTCGAACGGAATGCCTTCGGCCGCCAGCGTATCGATCTCCTCGCCGCCACGACCGAAGGTAAACGGGTCACCGCCCTTTAGCCGCAAGACACGGCGCCCGGCTTTGGCCAGGCTGACCATCAGGCTATTGATATCATCCTGCGGCAGGGTGTGCTCGGCACGCGCCTTGCCCACATAGATACGCTCGGCGTCACGACGCACCAACTCCAATAGCTCGGGCGCGACCAGCTTGTCGTACAGCACCACATCGGCCTGCTGCATCAGGCGCAAAGCGCGGAAAGTCAGCAGATCGGGGTTACCCGGCCCGGCGCCCACCAGATAAACGCAACCGGCGTGCCAGCGCGCATCGCTGGCCAGCAAGGCATCCATTTCGGCATCGCCGCCATCGCTGCCCGCCATCACCGCCTCGGCCAGCGGCCCTTGCAGCACCGCCTCCCAAAAGGCGCGGCGCTCGTCTACCTGCCCAAAGCGCGTCTTGACCCGCTCGCGCCAGTCACCGGCAAAGCGCGCCAGCGCACCATAGCCCGCCGGAATCAGACTCTCCAGCCGCGCGCGCATCAGCCGCGCCAGCACCGGCACCTTGCCGCCGGTCGACACCGCAATCACCATGGGCGAACGGTCAATAATGGCCGGGGTAATGAAGCTGGACAGCTCCGGGTCGTCCACCACATTCACCGGAATACCGGCGGCCTTGGCCGCATCCGCAACCTGCTGGTTCACCTCACGCGCATTGGTGGCGGCAATCACCAGTTGCGGGCGCCCCAGCATCTGTGCCTGAAAAGGCGCAGCCATATGCTCCACCTCCCCTGCCGCCACCCAAGCAGCCAGTTCGGGGGTCAATTCGGGCGCAATAATACGCAAGCGTGCGCCGGCACTACGCAGCAGGCGCGCCTTGCGCAAGGCGACTTCTCCGCCACCGACCAGCAGGCAGGCTTGATCCTGCAGCTTCATAAAAATCGGAAAATAGTCCACAGCCGGCTCCAATACAGCAGACTGCCAGCATAACCCGAAACGGGTAGATGGTGGGACTCGGGACTCGGGACTCGGGACTCGGGACTCGGGACTCGGGACTCGGGACTCG
>NZ_JAMFLI010000011.1 GCF_023502145.1 Craterilacuibacter sp. RT1T
TGTCAGCTGAGGAGGCGAAATATACGCACCTTGCTCGGGGGCGTCAACTACTAAAACCCGTAAAAATGGCCAAACCCAGCCTGAAAAACATCAAGCCATTGTTTTAAAACAATTTAGTCCGCTCATGTTTTTTCAAGCCATCTATCCTGCTACAACTTACCGCTGAAGGTATGCGTCAAACGTCCTCTGCTGCAGGATAGAAACGCGCGCTCAACTACGGTAATCGGCGTTGATACGCACATAGTCATAGGAGAAGTCGCACGTCCATACGGTCGCATCCGCACTCCCCCGCTCCAGCACAACCCGTACCGTAATCTCGCTTTGCTGCATGACGCGTTGGCCATCAGCCTCTTTATAACCTGGGTGACGCCCCCCGGCGGAGGCCACCAGCACATCATCTAGATAGAGGGAAAGCCTATCCACATCTAGATCCGTCACTCCGGCATAACCGATCGCGGCCAACAAGCGCCCAAGATTAGGGTCGGACGCAAAGAAGGCGGTTTTAACCAGTGGCGAGCGTGCAATCGCATAGGCGATATCCTTGCATTCGGCCACGCTACGCCCGCCTTCCACTTTGACGGTAATAAATTTGGTCGCGCCTTCGCCGTCACGCACGATGGCCTGCGCTAGCTCGCGGGCAAGATCCAGCAAGACGGCTTTAAATGGGGCGTAATGCGGATGGTCGACCGAGTCGATCAGGCTGCTTGCGCTTTGCCCGCTACAGATCAGCATAAAGCTGTCATTGGTCGACGTGTCGCCATCAATAGAAATGCAGTTGAAAGACTGGTCGGCGACCTCCTTGACCAGCTGTTCCAGCACTGGGCGCGTAATAGCCGCATCGGTCGCGATAAATCCCAGCATAGTGGCCATATTGGGGTGAATCATGCCGGCGCCTTTGGCAATGCCGGTCAAGGCGACAGGCACACCATCCAGACTCAATGTGCGACTCGCCGCCTTGGGTGCCGTATCGGTCGTCATGATAGCCTCGGCCGCCTCGGCCCAGTTGGCTTCACGTCTTGCCGGTAAGGCCTGGATGATCTTAGCTACCGGTAGCGGCTCCAGAATCACGCCGGTAGAGAACGGCAATACCTGCTCGGGCTGGCAGCCCAGCTCTTCAGCCAGTGCCTTGCAAACTTGCAGGGCATGTTCACGCCCAGCGACGCCGGTACCGGCGTTAGCATTGCCGGTATTGACTACCAGCGCGCGTATTTGCACTCCCGCCCCCAGATGGGATTTGCTCACTTGAACCGGTGCGGCGCAGAAACGGTTCTGGGTAAAGACGCCGGCAACGGTATTGCCTTTATCCAACTGAATCACCAGTACATCCTTGCGCTCCGCCTTTTTGATACCGGCCTCAGCCACCATCAGCTTGACACCGGCTACCGCCAGCAAGCTTTGCTCATCCGCGACTTTGAGATTGACTGCCATTCCGCACCTCCACAATAAATGTTATTGGCATTGATTGTAACGGATTTATTTATGTCTGCGCGACAGCCCGTCCTCAGTTGGCCAGCGCCTCTTCCAGACACGACAGCAGCGGCTCGCCATAGCGCGCCAACTTGAGCTCTCCCAAGCCATAGATATGCCGCAACTCAGCCAGTGACGATGGCCGCTTCTCGACCAGTTCGCGCAAGGTCTTGTCGGAGAAAACGGCATAAGCCGGCACATTGTGCTCATCCGCCATGCTTTTACGCCAACGCCGCAGTGCCTGCCAGACCCGCTCTTCGCGCTCGGTGCGTAACCATTGCTCGGTGCTGCCGGCTTTAGCCCGGCTATCATCTGCCAGCGGCCGCAGGAAGATTTTTTCCTGCCCCTTGAGAATATTGCGGCTGGACTCGGTCAATACCAGCGACTGCCCGCGCACGACATCAACCTCGATAATCTTTCTTGCCACCAGTTGGCGCACCAGCGAACGCCATGCCCGCTGCGAATATTCCTTGCCGATGCCGAAGGTAGAGAGCTGGTCATGGCCGACTTGCAGCACGTGCGCATTGCTGCGCCCCAGTAACACATCGATAACCTGACTGGCCGGATAGCGCTGCCCGACCCGCCAGATACACGACAATAGTTTTTGCACGGCCAGCGTCGCATCAAACGTGACCGGCGGGTGCAGGCAATTGTCGCAATGCCCGCACGGCTGCCCCACTTCACCAAAATGCGCCAGGATCAGCTGGCGACGGCAGGCGGCGGTTTCGCAAAATGCGACCATTGCATCCAGCTTGGACAGCTCGACCTGCTTTTGTAGCTGAGCCATCTCCGAGTTCAGGATCATCTGCGTCAGCTGCACCATATCGTTCAGCCCATAACATAACCAGCTGGATGCAGGCAGGCCGTCACGCCCGGCGCGCCCCGACTCTTGGTAAAAGTTTTCCGGGCTTTTAGGCAGGTCGACATGGGCGACAAAGCGCACGTCCGGCTTGTCTATCCCCATTCCGAAAGCGACGGTCGCCACCATCACCACCCCGTCCTCGCGCAAAAAGCGGCGCTGATTCGCATCCCGTGCCTCGTGCGACATCCCCGCATGATAAGGCAGCGCCATGATGCCATTCTGTGCCAGCCATGCGGCAAACTCTTCGACCCGCTTGCGCGACAGGCAATAGACGATGCCGGACTCGCCGCTATGCTCGCGCTGGATATAGGCCAGCACCTGCTTCTTGGCCTCATGCTTTTCGATGACCTGATAGAAGATATTGGGCCGATCGAAACTGGATTTGAACACCGGCGCAGCCGTCAGCCCCAGATAGTGCAGGATATCAGCTTCGGTCTGCGGGTCAGCCGTTGCCGTCAGCGCAATGCGCGGCACGGCTGGAAAGCGCTGGGCCAGCACACCCAATTGCTGATACTCGGGACGGAAGTCATGTCCCCACTGGCTGACGCAATGCGCTTCATCAATGGCAAACAGCGAAATATTCAGCCCGGCCATAAATTCGAGAAAACGCGGGGTCAACATGCGCTCGGGCGCCACATAAAGCAGCTTAAGCGCACCCGAGCGCGCATCCTGCGCGATGCACCGTTGCGCCTCCGGCTCGGTCGCCGAGTTAAGACAGGCGGCGGCAATGCCCTGCTCGGTCAAAGCCGCCACCTGATCCTGCATCAAGGCAATCAGCGGCGACACCACGATGGCCAGACCGTCGCGCATCAGCGCCGGAATCTGGAAGCACAAACTCTTGCCGCCACCTGTCGGCATCAGCACCAGCGCACTGCCCCCTTGTGCGACCTGCGCGATAATCTGTGCCTGCTCCCCCCTGAATGCGGGGTAACCGAACAGGTTTTGCAGAATATCGAGGGCTTGACGCATGGTTTGACGACCGGAAGAGCAAGAAAGACGCTCATTGTAAGCGCAAAACAAATCCGGACAGCCTTATGTTGCCGCAAACAACTAGCCGGCCTTGCCTGCTGACCTGCGCGCATGAATATGCGAGACTGCGCGCACGGAGGCTTTCATGTTCAAGCATTTATTACGCAGCACCGTGCTTTGCACGGCTTTTCTGGCAGGTTGCGCCACACAAACCGGCAAACCGCTAGACACCGGTACTGCAGGCGGCAGCCGTCCGCAGGCCAATGCCGAATGGCACAATCTGGGGGTCTCGCCTAGCGGCAATGTCCTGCACGAAATAGACGGACTGAGCATACGCAAGCACGGTAACAATCTGTTTGCCTACCGCGACCGCAAGACCATTTTCAACCCGGCCAAAGAGAACTACCTCAATACGCCCAGGCACAAACAGTCCGTCAATCGCTGGGTCGTCGATTGCAAGGCGCGCAATATACGCCTGACCGGCATGGATCTGTTTGACGAAAATGGCCGTGCCATCGCCAACTACACATATAATGACAAACAAATTAGAGCAATGCCGGTTGTACGCAACTCGGCCAGCTATCAGCAATTTGAATATGTGTGCGGAACTACGGGCAACTAAGCGCCGGGCTCCGCCGGAACGGAGCCCATGCGCAGAATCGTTTTCAATCAAAAAGGCGGGGTCGGTAAATCGACCATTACCGTAAACCTGGCGGCAATCGCGGCCAGCCTGGGTAAGCGGGTACTGGTCATCGACCTCGACCCGCAAGGCAATAGCAGCCATTACCTGACCGGTGAAAGTGCGGCGGATGCCCGTCAGGGCGTGGCGGGCCTCTACCAGCAGATGCTCAGCATCAGCCTGTTCGGCAAGAAGGCGGATGACTTTATCAGCGCAACCCGCTTTCCGGGCTTGTCGCTGATGGCCTCGCATCCGGAACTGGCCGAAATGATGGTCAAGCTGGAGTCGCGCTACAAAATGTTCAAGCTTAAAGAAGCACTGGATACGCTGGACGACAAGTTCGACGAAATCTGGATAGATACCCCGCCTGCGCTTAACTTCTATACCCGCTCGGCCCTGATTGCCGCCGAGCGCTGCCTGATTCCTTTTGACTGCGATGCCTTCTCGCGCCACGCCCTGCTCGGACTGATCGACAGCGTAGCGGAAATCCGCACCGACCATAATCCGGCTTTGTCTATCGAAGGCATCGTCGTCAACCAGTTCCAGCCACGCGCCAGCCTGCCCAAACGCATGGTGGAGGAATTGCGCGAACAGGGTTTGCCGGTACTGGACCCGCCGCTGCCGGCCTCGGTCAAAATCCGCGAATCACATGAAGCCTGCAGCCCGATGATTTTTCTTGAGCCGCGTCACAAGCTGTCGCAGGCCTATGCCGCGCTGTATCAATCGCTACCGGCCTGACGAAAACGCCAATAACGCGGTGCCTCATGCCGCCATGCCCGTATGCTGACCCTGTCGGATACATCAATCTGCACCGCCCCGCTCTCGTCGGTGCGCACCAAGCGCGCACCGCTGGCGGCTACTCGCGCCAACACTTCCTCGTGCGGATGGCGATACCGGTTGCGGTAGCCGTTGCTGGAAAGCGCCCATTGCGGCGCAACACGAACCAAAAATTCGGCGGCGCTGGAGGTACGGCTACCGTGATGGCCCAGCACCAGCACGCTGGCACGCAAGGCTGCGCCATAGCGCACAATCAGTGCACGCTCCCCAGCTTGCGGCAAATCACCGGTCACCAGCAAGGCCTGCTGCCGGGTGGCAACCCTCAACACACAACTGGCGGCGTTATCATTCTCCGGGGGATCACCGGCTGCGGGCGCCAGCATATCAAAGCGCACCCCGTCCCAGACCCAGCTTTGCCCGGCCAGACAAGGCAGGGCATGAATACCGTCAGCACGCATTTTTCCGACCTGCCCGGTCAGGATACGCGCGGCAGGCAAGAGCGCCAGCAAGGAAGCGGCGGCCCCCATATGGTCGGTATCATGGTGCGACAACACCAGCACATCCAATCGCCGGACACCCAAGCCTTGCAATTGCGGCAGCAAAATACGGCCGGCCTCGCCTGCGCCGGTATCAAACAACAGGTGATGGCGGCGGGTCTGTACCAATAGCGCAAGACCTTGCCCGACATCGATCAGGCGGGCGCGAAAATGCCCCGCGTCAGGCACGGGTGCCGGGTAAAACAATAATGGCCCCATCAGCAACAGGCCAAACAGGCGCGCACACCATGCCAGCGGTAGCAGAAGCAGCAAGCTGCCGGCCAACGCCAAAATAGTCAGTGGCCAGGGGGCCGCCGGCAAGGCCAGTGCCGGAAAGCGCGCCAGCCAAGCCAGAGCCCAGAAAAAACCTTGTGCCGCCAAGCCGGCCAGATGCAGTAGCCCGCCGCTTGGATCAAACAGGCCAAGCAGCGCCAGGGGCGTGACCAGCAGCGTGATCCAGGGAATGGCAAGCAAATTGGCCAGCGGCGACACCAGCGGCAATTGACCAAAGAACCACAGCAGCGGTAAAGGCGACACCACCAGCACCGCCCACTGCCCGGCCAGCATGTCGCGCCAGCCATAAAGCGGGCGGCGTCTTGCCATGCCAGCCACAATCAGCGCCGCCACCAGGCCAAACGACAGCCACAAGCCCGGTGTCAGCACGGCAAACGGATCGATCAGCAAGACCAGCGCAAGACTGCTCCACCATATTTGAAAAGGCGTAAAGCCACGCCGCATCAGCAGCATGGCGCCGGCTAGAGCCAGGGCCAGCACCGTGCGCTGGGTCGGCACCGAAAATCCGGCCAGCAGCGCATAGGCAAATGCCGCGCCCACCCCGGTCAGGATGACCAGTGTTTGCGGCGTGCGCACCAAGCGCGGCAGCAAGAAAAGCAGGCCGCGCATCAGGTACGCGGCCAGCAAGGCCACCATGGTCACATGCACGCCGGAGATGCTGACAAGGTGGGTGGTGCCGGTCGCGGCCAACTCGCGCCATACTGTACGCGGCAAATCGCCCTGCGCGCCCACCGCCAGTGCGGCAACCAAAGCGCCCTCGCGCCCGTCGCCCAGCGTGGCATAAATCCGCGCCACCAGACGTGCACGCAAACGGTCCAGCGCGGCGGCCATGCCCGCCTCCTGCCCCAGCGCGACCCGGTATTTTCCGACGCTGCCACTGGCCAGCAAGCCTTGCGACCACATCCAGGCTTCGCCATCAAAACCATAGGGGTTGGCCTCGGCGCGCGCGGCACGCAGGCGCAGGCTAAGACGCCAGCGACTGCCGGCCGGCCAGTCGCGCTGCAGATAGTCACGCGCCAGCAGCACGCTAGGCACTCCGGCTGGCGCATGCTCAGGCACAAAATCGAAGCGGGTGGCAAAGTCGTTGCGGGTCGCCAGCCCCTGCACCCGGCCTTCAAGCACAATCGGTATGCCCTCCTCGGCCGCTGACAGGCTATGCGCCAATTGCTGTTGGGCGCGCCAGCTTGCCCACGCCATCGCGCAGCACACCATCAGGATGCCGTAACAGACGCGCAAACCCACACCCCGCAAATAGCGTCGCGCAGGCCAAGCCAAAAGCAATGGCAGCAAGCACCAGCGCCAGTCTGGCAAATCGGGCAGCACGGCAATCAAGGCCACGCCCAGACAGAAGCAAACCAGCCGTTCCATGCTCCATCATATGCAGGCACAACTTGCATGGCAGCCTAGCCTCGCTTATCGTGCGCCCTCGCCCGCTACTGCCTGAAAGACCGCCATGTCCGATTTTCCTTTTTTCCTCGCCGCCAGTGCCCGCCGTGACTACGCAGACAGACTGGTCGCCCTGTTCGGCCTGCAACGCCTGCGCGCACGCCCGACCAGCGGCTATTGGCTGGAACTGGGGGACGACAGGCTGGAGCTGGTGACCATAGGCAAGCATGGCGCGGTTTACGCCGAGTTTGTTGAAGGCGCAGCCAAACACCGGCGCGAACAGGGCGGCGGGCGCGGCCAGCCTGTGGCCAAGGCCATCGGCCTCAAGAGCGCCAAAACCCTGCCCAGCGTCGTTGATGCGACCGCCGGCCTTGGGCGCGACAGCTTTGTACTGGCAAGTCTGGGCTGTCAGGTCACCTTGCTTGAGCGCTCACCCGTCGCCGCCGCCTTGCTGTTTGATGCGCTGGACAGGGCACGCTCGCATGCCGACACCGCCGATATCGCCGCACGCATGACGCTGGTGCACGCCAACTCGATAGACTGGCTGAGCACGCTGGCTCCCGAGCAGGCACCGGATGTGGTGTTTGTCGACCCGATGTTCCCCGACACCGACAAAAAAAGCGCCGCAGCCAAAAAGGACATGCAGGCCTTCCAGCAGGTCATCGGCGACGATATGGACAGCGCCGCCCTGCTCGCGGCAGCGTGGGAGGCGGCACGCAAGCGGGTGGTGGTGAAGCGCCCGCGCCTTGGCGCACCGATAGCAGGCATGAAGCCTTCGGTGGTGATGGAAGGCAAATCGACCCGCTTTGACCTTTATATCAAGCAAAGCATGAGCAAGCCGGACTAAGCGGCGAATGGCACAAAGCTCGAAGCAAGCACTCGCCAACTCGACAGGCTGCGTTTAAGCGATTATTTTAAAGCCATCCTGAATTCCCACACAGATACTCAACATGAATGCTGTCCTTCTTGCGGTCGTGCTGATGCTCGGCCTGTCACTCGCCCGCACCCATGTCGTCATCAGCCTGCTGATCGGCGCCATCGTCGGCGGACTGGTCGGAGGCCTGTCACTGGCCGATACACTGGAGGCCTTCAATAAGGGGCTGACCGGTGGCGCGTCGGTGGCACTGTCCTATGCCTTGCTCGGCGCTTTTGCCGTGGCCATTGCCAAGTCCGGCCTGCCGCATGCTCTGGCCGATATTGCCTTAAAGAAACTGGAAAACGGGCAAGCCAAAACCAAGCTCAAGTGGACCTTGCTGCTCTTGCTGGTGGCGGTCAGCATCTCCAGCCAGAACCTGATTCCCATCCATATCGCCTTTATCCCGCTCTTGGTGCCGCCGCTGCTTTATGTCATGGCCAAGCTGCAACTGGACAGGCGCGCGGTTGCCTGTGTGATGACTTTCGGTCTGATCACACCCTATATGCTGTTTCCGGTCGGCTTTGGCGAGATTTTCCTCAAACAGATCCTGTTGGGCAATATCGCCAAGTCCGGCATGGACGTGGCCGGCATCAATGTCACCCACGCCATGGCCATTCCGGCGGCCGGCATGCTGGCTGGCCTGCTGTGTGCGGTATTCATCAGCTACCGCAAGCCGCGCCACTACAGTCTGGGGCGCATCGAGAATGCCGAGCGTACCCATGCCAAAATCAGCACACGCTCCATTCTGACCGCGCTGTTCGCCATTGTGCTGGCGTTTTCGGTACAGCTTTACTCCGGCTCCATGATCATGGGCGCACTGGTCGGCTTCCTGACCTTTATCGCCACCGGCGTGGTGAAATGGGAAGACGCGGACGATTTGTTTACCGAAGGCATGAAAATGATGGCGATGATAGGCTTCATCATGATCACCGCCCAAGGCTTTGCCGAAGTACTCAAGGCCACTGGCCAGATTGCCCCGCTGGTCAACGCTTCGGCCGATCTGTTTGGTCATAACCGCGGCCTGGCCGTATTCGTCATGCTGCTGGTCGGCCTGTTTATCACCATGGGCATAGGCTCGTCCTTTTCCACTGTGCCCATCATCGCCGCCATTTATGTGCCGCTGTGCATACAATTGGGTTTTTCACCGATGGCGACCATCGCCATTATCGGCACGGCCGGAGCCTTGGGTGATGCCGGCTCGCCAGCCTCTGAATCAACGTTGGGCCCCACCTCGGGTCTGAATGTGGACGGCCAGCACGACCATATCCGCGACACCGTCATTCCGACCTTTCTGCACTACAACCTGCCGCTACTGACCGCAGGCTGGATTGCCGCCATGGTGCTGTGAAATTTTTAAGGAAGCATGATGAATACTCCTGCCCCAATGGCACTGGCGACACGACTCGCCCCCTTACTCAACGGACTTGACTGGGGAGTCGGCGGCAGCACCCTGCTCTACCATCTGGGGCTGGAGGCCAACCCGCAGGATCTGGATCTGCTGGTCACGCCCGAGCACTTTGCCCAGGCCCATCTGCGTCTGGCCGAACTCTTTAACGAAGAACCAAGGCCGGCGCATCCGCGCCATATTGCACAGCACTTCGCCCGCTTTGTCAGCCAGGACGGCAGTGCCATCGATTTGATAGCGGGCATTTGCGTACGCGACGGGGAGAAACAGACCAGCTGGGACTTCGACCCGGCACAGGTGGATATCGAACATGGCTTGCCATGGATGCGCGCCGAAGACTGGCTGACGCTCTACACCCTGTTCCAACGCCCGTTTCGCGTGCAGCAGCTACAAAACTGGCTCAATGCACGCGATGCCGAGCAACGCTGTGGCGAACTGGAAATCCGTCTGGCCTTTCTGGATGACACCGTCGATGCCTTAAGCAGCACGCTTGCACGCCAGCAACACGAACTCGACCTGCTGCAAGAACAGCTGCGCCTCTTGTATCGTCAAAGCGCACGCGGCAGTGGCGAAAATGAAGAGCGCTCGCTGCGCGACGAAATTCCGCCGCACTATTAAACCGCTACGCGCCTGCCGGCTGAGGGGTGAGTCATGCGTCCGGAAAACAGCCCGGATGCAACAATCAGCATGCCGCCCAACCACTCGCCTGCTCGTATGCTTTCACCGGCAAGCAGCCAGGCGGTCGCTGCGGCAAACACCAGCTCCAGCAACATCAACGCCGTCACCTGATTGGCCGGCAACAACGATACGCCATGCTGGGAGATCACACTGGTACACAACAAGGTAACGCCCAGCGCAAGGATGACCGCCCATGCCATGGGCGGAACTTCCAGCACGGCGGCTAACTGACCACGCCAAAGCAAGGCTCCCGCAGCAAAAAACAGAACACCCAACCAGATCATGGCGGATTTGACCGGCAAGGGCAGAGTATCGGCACTACGGCTCAGTACATTACCCAGCGAAAACGCCATGCCACCGGACAAGGCCAGCCACTCATAGAGATGGCTCAAGGGTAAATCGCCGTCAAACACACCGGGGCGCCACAAAATGGCCAGGCAACCCGCCAGCAAGGTGGCGATCACCACATAACCGCTGCGGGTCAGCCGCTCGTGCAGGATCAGGCGCGCCAGCAGCGCCGTCCACAGCGGAGACAGATAAAACAGCAGCAGCACACGTACCACCGGCCCCTCGGTCAGTGCCCAGCTATAGCTGAAATTGCACCACCCAAAAGCCAGCATCATCGGCAGCATAACCGGTGTCCAGCGCACCCCCTGCCGAAAAGTCGCGCGAAACAGCACCAGGCCCAGCAACATGGCGATCAGATACACCAGCAAGGAGGTGGTCCAGTTACTGACACCTCCTGCTTGCAAGGCGCGAAAAGGGAGCCACATCAGCCCCCACACCAGCGCGGTCGTCAACAGACAAGCCACGGCAGTCAGCTTTTGTTTTGCCAGGATCATATTGTTTTCTTTAAGATGGTCAGATTTGCTGCAGCACGAGAGAGAACCGTGAACCCCAATCTGGCCCTACTGCAACCCTACCCGTTCCAGCGCCTGCGCGCCCTGCTGGCCGATGTCCAGCCCCCGCAAGACAAGATCGCCATCAATCTGTCGATCGGTGAACCCAAGCACCCGACGCCGGCGCTGCTCACCGATGCACTGACGGGTAATCTGGAGGGACTCGCCGGCTATCCTGCCACGCTGGGTACCGACGCCTTGCGTCAGGCTTGTCGCGACTGGGCCCAGCGTCGTTACGCGATCGAGCTGGATGCGGCTTGCGAAGTGCTGCCGGTTAATGGTAGCCGCGAGGCGCTGTTTTCTTTTGTACAAAGCGTGATCGATAGCAGTGGCGCCGAAAAACCTATCGTCATTTCACCCAATCCGTTTTACCAGATTTACGAAGGTGCTGCACTGCTGGCTGGTGCCCAACCGTTTTACGTCAACTGCACCGCCGAGCGCGCTTTCCAGCCGGACTGGTCTGCCGTACCGGAGGCGATCTGGCAGCGCACACAACTGGTTTTCGTCTGTTCGCCAGGCAACCCGACCGGCGCGGTGATGAGTCTGGCCGACTGGCAGGCGCTGTTCGAACTCTCCGACCGCTACGGCTTTGTGATTGCATCGGACGAGTGCTACGCCGAAATCCACTTCGGCAGTCCGCCTTTAGGTGGACTGGAGGCGGCGCGCAAGCTGGGACGCGACTACCGGCGC
This sequence comes from Craterilacuibacter sp. RT1T, assembly GCF_023502145.1. Lineage (GTDB taxonomy): Bacteria > Pseudomonadota > Gammaproteobacteria > Burkholderiales > Chromobacteriaceae > Craterilacuibacter. The sequence goes on from NZ_JAMFLI010000011.1 coordinate 11,559, forward strand.
CTGGTGATGTTTACCAGCCTGTCCAAGCGCTCCAATGCGCCAGGCCTGCGCTCGGGCTTTGTTGCCGGCGATGCCAGTCTGCTGGCAGACTTCCTGCAGTACCGCACCTATCACGGCAGCGCCATGAGTCTGCCAACACAGGCCGCCAGCATCGCCGCATGGAATGATGAAGCGCATGTCGTTGCCAATCGCGCCGCTTACATCGCCAAGTTTGATGCCGTGACCGCCCCCTTGGCTCAAGTGCTGGACGTCAAACGGCCCGATGCCAGCTTCTATCTGTGGGCCCGCGTGCCCGGCGGGGACGATGTCCGCTTTACCCGCGAACTGTTCGCGCACGAGCACATTACCGTCCTGCCCGGTTCGCTGCTGGCGCGCGAGGCGCATGGCCACAACCCGGGCCAGGGCTATATCCGTATCGCGCTGGTCGCACCACTGGCAGAATGCGTTGATGCCGCACAACGCATGGCACAATTTACAAGCGCTTATCGCACTGCAAACACTTAAAGATTACGATCATGACCACCACCATTCATCTTGCCAAAGGGCTTAACCATATGCATCCGCTGCAATCCCTGATTGAAAATGCCTTCGAAGAGCGCGCATCCATCACGCCAGCTTCGGTCTCGGCCGAACTCAAAGCCGCTATCGAGCAGGTCATTAATGAACTGGACAACGGCCATCTGCGCGTAGCGGAAAAACAGGGCGACGAGTGGATCGTCAACCAGTGGCTGAAAAAAGCCGTGCTGCTGTCGTTCCGCATCCGCGACAACGAAGTGATGGATGATGGCGTCAGCCGTTATTTCGACAAGGTCGACACCAAATTTGCCGACTGGAAGGCAGAAGACTTCAGCGCTGCCGGCTTCCGTGCCGTACCCGGTGCGGTCGCACGCAAGGGCGCTTTCATTGCCAAAAACACCGTACTGATGCCGTCCTTTGTCAATATCGGCGCCTTTGTCGACGAAGGCACCATGGTCGATACCTGGGCCACCGTCGGCTCCTGCGCCCAGATCGGCAAGAATGTGCACCTGTCAGGCGGCGTCGGCATCGGCGGCGTATTGGAACCCTTGCAGGCCAACCCGACCATTATCGAAGACAACTGCTTTATCGGCGCGCGCTCGGAAGTGGTCGAAGGCGTGATCGTCGGCGAAGGCTCGGTGATCTCCATGGGCGTATTTATCGGCCAATCCACCCGTATCTATGACCGCGAAACCGGTGAAATCCACTATGGCCGCGTACCGGCCGGCTCGGTGGTGGTGTCCGGCAGCCTGCCATCCAAAGACGGCAGCCATAGCCTGTATTGCGCGGTGATCGTCAAGAAGGTCGATGCGCAGACCCGCTCCAAAACCAGCATCAATGAGTTGCTGCGCGGCATCTGATGCCCCCGCTTAGGCCCGCCGGCAAAAGGCGGGCTTTTTTGCGCCCCAAAAAATCACCGCGTCAAGCATAAGCGCCAAACAGCACCTATCCGCTGTGTGCATTGCAACAAGAGATCATAAAGCAAGGCGGTAATTTGGTGATTCTGCCTTGCAGACTGTAAAATGCCGAACAACTCGGGCAGCTTCTGCCCCATTTTTTTGGTCATAGAAAACTCCGTGAGTACAGACAGCTTTATCGAATTCAGAAATGTCAGCTTTGCCTATGGCGAGCGCAGCATTCTGAAAAACATCAACCTGAGCATTCCCTACGGGCGCTTCGTCGCCATTATGGGCGGCAGCGGCAGTGGCAAGACCACCTTGCTGCGCCTTATATCGGGTCAGGTTCACCCGCAACAGGGCGAAGTGATCGTCGGCGGCCGCCATGTCGAAAAGATGAGCACGCGCGAACTATTCGAGCATCGCCGCCGTATGGGCATGCTGTTCCAGTTCGGCGCGCTGTTTACCGATCTGTCGGTATTCGACAATGTGGCCTTCCCGATACGCGAACACACACACTTGCCCGACAGCATGGTGCACGACCTGGTGCTGATGAAGCTCGCCGCCGTCGGCCTGCGCGGTACCGAACACCTGATGCCGGCCGAACTCTCCGGCGGCATGTCGCGCCGTATTGCACTGGCGCGCGCCATTGCACTGGATCCGGCACTGATGCTGTACGACGAACCCTTTACCGGACTGGACCCGATCTCGCTGGGTGCGATTGCCCACCTGATCAAAAAACTCAGCGATGCGCTGGGCACCACCTCGGTGATGGTGACGCACGATGTACAGCACTCGCTCAATATCGTCGACTACGTCTATTTTGTCGCCAATGGCGAGATCGTGGCCGAGGGCACGCCGGACGAGGTTCGCGCCTCGTCATCCCCCTGGGTACACCAGTTTGTCTACGGCGAAGCCGACGGCCCGGTGCATCTGGCCTATCCGGCCACCACCTCGCTGGCCGATGATCTTGGACTCGGAGGCGCCCATGTTTGAAACCCTGCTCTCTCCCCTGCGCAAGCTGGGCCACTGGGTGATCGAGGCTATCTGGCGTCTGGGTGTGATCAGCCGCTTTTTTGTCGCCATCCTGATGAACTCGGGACAAAGCCTGCTGCGCTTTCATCTGGTGATACGCGAGATGTACTTCTCCGGCGTGCTGTCGCTGATCATCATCGTCGTGTCCGGCCTGTTCGTCGGCATGGTGCTGGGGCTGCAAGGCTATACCACGCTGGTGCGCTTTGGCTCGGCCGATGCGCTGGGGGCACTGGTGGCGCTGTCCTTGCTGCGCGAACTGGGCCCGGTGCTGGCTGCGCTTTTGTTTGCCAGTCGCGCAGGCTCGGCCATGACCGCCGAAATCGGCCTAATGAAGGCCACCGAGCAGCTGGACGCCATGAGCGTGATGGCGGTCAACCCCATCGCTCGCGTCGTGGCGCCACGCTTCTGGGCCGGCGTGCTGTCCATGCCGATTCTGGCGGCGCTATTCAATGTAATGGGAATTATCGGCGGCTACGCCGTCGGCGTGCTGATGATAGGTCTGGACAGCGGCAGCTACTGGTCGCAAATGCAGGCCAATGTCGACCTGCACGTCGATGTGGTCAACGGCCTGATCAAAAGCCTGTTCTTCGGCATGGCGGTGACCCTGATTGCCGTGTACGAAGGCTTTGATGCGACGCCCACCGCCGCCGGCGTCTCGGCGGCCACCACCCGTACCGTCGTCACCTCGGCCCTGGTTATTCTGGCACTCGATTTTGTGCTGACTGCCTTCATGTTCTAGCTTCGGAAAAAACCATCATGAAACGCTCCATCATCGACCTGTGGGTCGGCATTTTTGTCGCCATCGGCCTTGCATCCATCGCCTTTTTGTCACTTAAGGTGGCCAACCTGACGCCGCAAAGTGCCGACAAGAGCTATGCGCTCTATGCCGAGTTCGACAATATCGGCGGCCTCAAGGTCAAGGCACCGGTCAAGGCGGCCGGCGTTCTGGTTGGCCGGGTCAGCAGCATCGAGCTTGACCGCAAGAACTATATGGCGCGCGTCAACCTGAGCATAGATAGCCAGTACAATTTCAGTCAGGACACCAGCGCCGAAATCCTGACCGCAGGCCTGCTGGGCGAACAATACGTCGGGCTGGTGCAAGGCGGCGACCCGGAAGACCTGAAACCCGGCGGTCGCATTGCCCTAACTTCGTCGGCACTGGTACTGGAACAACTGATCGGCAAGTTCATGACCAGCTTTGCCGAAGGCGGCGCCGCCAAAGACGACAAACAGCCCTGAGCCGCCGGCTCAGGCACTAAACTGAAAATCAATACCGGACACCCTGAAAATGAAAAAACTGCTACTGACCACCCTGTTCCTCCTCGGCCTGTCGACCCAAGCCATAGCGGCCGATACGCCGCTGGCGCTGATTCAGGACACTTCGACTCAGGTTCTGGAGATGCTGAAAAAGGACGACGGCAAGAACACGGCCCGAATCCGCACCCAAGTCGAAACCTTCGTCATCCCCAAATTCGACTTTACCCGCATGACCGCGCTGGCCGTCGGCCGCGGCTGGCGCGATGCGAGCCCGGAACAAAAAGAGGCACTGGCACGCGAATTCCAGACCATGCTGGTGCGTACCTACTCCGGCACCATGACCCGCTTCAAGAATGCATCGGTCAATATCAAGCCCAATGTAATTCTGAACAACGAAGGGCGTGAAGCCACGGTTAAGTCGGAAATCACCACCGGCAGCAATAACGGCAACGGCAGCAAGCCGGTCAATGTCGACTATGTGCTGTACAAGACCGCACAGGGCTGGAAAGTCTTTAATGTCAGCGTCGAGGGCGCCAGCCTGGTCACCGTGTACCGCAACCAGTTCAGCGATGAAATCCGCAAAAGCGGTCTGGATGGTCTGATTCGCGCCTTGCAGGACAAAAATGCCAAGCTGGCACGCGGAGCAGCCTGATGCCTGCCCATCACGCCGCCACCGCGCTGTCCGGCGAGCTGACTATGCTAAGCACCGGGCAACAGCTCAAAGAACTGTCTGCCCGGCTTAAAAGTGGCGACAGCTTGCACCTTGATCTGGCCAAGGTTAACCGAGCCGACTCGGCGGCCTTGTCGATGCTGTTCGAGTTGGCACGCCAAGGGGCGGTGCAGGGCAAGTCCTTTACCCTGCAAAATGTGCCAGCACCGCTGATCAGCCTGGCCAGGCTATACGGCGCAGACGTCCTGCTGGACACGTTGATGGAGCCTACAAGATGAAATCCTTGCGCTTGTTAACCATTGTGGCGGCACTATCGCTATCGGCTTGCGCCAGCAACCCGAGCAGCCCCTATGACCCCTACGAGCCGTTCAACCGCTCGATGTATAACTTTAACTCGACGCTGGATCGCAATGTGATCAAGCCGGCAGCAGAAGGCTATCGTACCGTCACACCCAAGCCATTCAGAACGGCGGTCGGCAACTTCTACGGCAACATGAAAGATGTGTTCAGTCTGCTGAGCAATACGCTGCGAGCCGAACCGGAAAAAGCACTGAACGATCTGATGCGGGTCAGCATTAACTCGACCTTCGGCCTGTTCGGCCTGATCGATATTGCAACACCGGCAGGTCTGGTAAAGAACCGTACCACGCTGGGCGACACCTTCGCGAGTTGGGGCTGGAAAAACAGCAACTACCTGATGCTGCCGTTTTTCGGCCCATCTACCGTACGCGATGGCTCGGGCCTGGGTATTTCGCTCAGTATTCCGGGGCCGGAAAAGCTGATCTATGACACGCTGCCGCAAGCCGCCGGCTTTTACGGCCTGTATGGTGTCAACGAACGTGAGCGCTTGCTCGGTCTGGAACAGCAGATCGACGAGTCCTCGCTGGATGCCTATACCTTTACCCGCGACGCCTATATGCATATGCGCGCCAAGCAAACCGGGGCGGTATTGCCACAGGATACGGATGAAGAAGAAATCAATATCGATGATCTGGTAGGCGCACCGCAAGCCTCGGCTCCCGTGGCTGCACCACCGGTGCCCAAGCCCTGAAAGCAGACGCAGTAAAATACCCCCGCACCAGACCTACGGCTGCGGGGATTTTTTTGGCGACGCCTCAATAAATAGCCCAAAAAAAGCCCCCGATGACCGGGGGCTTCTGTTTTGATACAAGCAAACTCAATGCTGGGTCGGTGCGCTCCAGCCACCACCCAAGGCCTTGTACAGGTTGACCGAGGCTTGCAGCTGGTCCTGCCTTGCGCTGACCAGTTGCAGTTCGGCCTGATAAGAGCCACGCTCCGAGTCCAGTACCTCAAGATAACTGGAGTAGCCGTTATCGTAGCGCAAGCGGGCCAGACGCAAGCTCTCCTGCAGGGCCTGCAACTGGGTAAACAAGGCAGCCTGACGGTCACGCGAGGTTCGGGTAAACGACAAGGCATCCAGTGTCTCGCCAAACGCGCTCTGGATGGCCAGCTCGTACGCGGCCAGCGCCTGCTTCTGCTGCGCACTTGCGGCATCGACACCGGCACCGGTCTTGCCCCAGTCAAAAATAGGCATCGCCAGATTACCGACAAAACTCCAGGTACGGGTCGGGCCGGTAAACAGCGTATCCAGTGCCGTACTTTGCGAGCCCAGCAATCCGGTCAGACCAATGCTGGGGAAGTAGGCCGCACGCGCGACACCGATGCGTGCATTGGCAGCCTTAAGCTGCTGCTCGGCGGCCTGCAAGTCGGGACGACGCATCAATAGCTCGGATGGCAGGCCAGACGGGATATTAACCGGCACCTGCAATGCCTCCAGCGCGTTGCCGCGCGCCACCTTACTATCGACCAGCGCCCGCGGCGAGCGTCCCAACAAAATCGCCAGCGCGTTTTCGCTCTGGGTGACGGCCTGCTCCAGCGACGGCACTGCGGCGCGCGCCGATGCGGCCTCCGCTTCCGCCTGGCGGTAGGTCAGCTCGGAGGTAACCCCGCCTTCAAAGCGGCGCTTGTTGATACGCAGCGATTCCTCGCGCGACACCAGCGTACGCCGGGTAATGTCGAGCTGCGCATCAAAGCTACGCAGCTGGAAATAGGTTTGTGCCACCGCAGCCGCAATAGACAAGCGGGTCGCATCGCGGGTGTACTCGGAGGCGGCCAGATTGGCTAGCGCCGCCTCGTTGGCACGCCTGAGCTTGCCCCACAGATCCAGCTCCCAGCTCAGTACACCATTGGCGGTGCGTGCATCGGATACCAGCGCGCCGCTTGCGGACTCCGCCGAGGTACGTCCACGCTGGTAGCCGGCGTTGGCCGAAAGCTGCGGTGCCAGATTGGCACGGGCAATGCCGGCCTGGGCACGCGCCTCTTCCACCCGCGCCGCTGCCTGCGCCAGATTGCGGTTATATGCCAGCGCCTCGTCAACCAGCTGGTCCAATACCGGATCGTTGAACGATTTCCACCAGTCAGGCGCCACCTTGATGTCGGCGGCCGGAGCCGGAGCCCCCGCCTGCCAGGCATTCGGCATTTCCACCGCCGGACGGGTGTAGTCGGGGCCGACCGCGCAGCCGGTCAGCGCAATGGCAAGCCATAGCGGCAGACTTTTATTTAGCATCGGTAGACTCCTTGATTGCTTTGACTTCGTCATCCTGCGGCTGGATATGATCCTTACCCTTGTTCGAGAGCTTCATAATCAACAGGAAAAACAGCGGGATGAAAAACACCGCGATAAAGGTTGCCGCCAACATACCGCCGATCACACCGGTACCGATCGCATGGCGGCTGGCCGAACCGGCACCACTGGAAATAGCCAGCGGCACCACGCCCAGAATAAAGGCCAGCGAGGTCATCACGATAGGACGGAAGCGCAGCTTGGCCGCCTCCATGGCCGAGTCGAACAGGCTCATACCCTCTTCAAACTTCATCACGGCAAACTCGACAATCAAAATCGCGTTCTTCGCCGCCAGACCGATCAGGGCCACCAGCGCCACCTGGAAGTAGATATCGTTCTGCAGGCCACGCAGCCAGGTCGCCATAATCGCACCGAACAAGGCAAATGGCACGGCGGTCAGCACCGCAAGCGGCAAGGTCCAGCGTTCGTACTGCGCCGCCAGGATCAGGAACACCATAATCATGCCGAAGCCGAACACCATAAACGAAGAACCGCTGGTCGACTGTTCCTGATAAGCACTACCGCTCCAGGACAGCGAGTAATCCGCCGGCAATACTTCTTTGGCGACCTCTTCCATCACCCTGAGCGATTCGCCCGAGCTGTAACCCGGAGCCGGACCACCGACGATCTTGCCCGCAGGGAAGGCATTGAAACGCTCCATGGTTTGCGGACCGGTGGTCATTTCGACCGTCACCAGCGAAGTCAGCGGAATCATGTCGCCCTTAGCCGAACGCACATAAACATTGCGCAGGTCTTCGATCTTGGAGCGGAAATCTTCCTCCGACTGCAACTGCACCTTGTAGATGCGGCCGAACTTGTTGAAGTCGTTCACATACAGCGAACCGAAGGTACTCTGCATGGTGTCGAACACCTGGTTGATCTGCACGCCATAGGCCACCGTTTTCTCGCGATCAAGCTTGACGTTGATCTGCGGCACATCAGCCGAGAAGGTGGTGGAGATACCGGCCAACTCCGGACGCTTGGAAGCAGCAGCGACCAGTTTTTTCACCTGCACACCGATTTCTTCCGGCGATGCACCGCCACGGCTCTGGATATAGGCTTCAAAACCACCGGTCGACGACATGCCGGAAATCGGTGGCGGGTTAAATGCCAGCACCACACCCTCGGTAATCGATCCGCCCATCTTGAAGATATCCTGCACCACGGCAAAGGACGACTCACCCGCCGCCTTGCGCTCGCTCCACGGCTTGAGCGTCACAAAGCTAACACCGGAGTTGGTCTTGTTGCCGCCGGACAGAATATCGAAGCCGGCAAAGCTCATCACCACCGCAACAGCCGGGTTCTGCATCATTTTCTGATCAAGCTGATTCATGGTGGTAATGGTGCGCGACAGCGAAGCACCATCAGGCAAGATCACCGCGCCAATCACATAGCCCTGGTCTTCTTCCGGAGCCAAAGAGCCCGGCACCATGCGGAACAGACCGGCCGTAATGGCGATCATGCCGGCAAACATCACAAAGGCGACAAAGCTGCGCTTGAGCAAGAAACGCACACCCGTGGTGTAGCTATGGGTGATGCGGTCAAAGACCTTGTTAAACCAGACAAAGAAGCGTGCCGGTTCCTGATGGCCTTCTTTAAGCAACAAGGCGCACAAAGCCGGGGTCAGCGTCAGCGCCACGATGCCGGAGATGGTGACCGATACCGCAATGGTAATGGCGAACTGCTTGTACATCTGGCCGGCGATGCCGCCCAGGAAGGCAACCGGCAAGAACACCGACACCAGCACCAGCACGATGGCCACCACCGGACCGGCCACCTCTTCCATCGCCTTGATGGAAGCCTGGCGTGGCGGTAACTTCTCGGTCGACATAATACGTTCGACGTTCTCCAGCACCACAATCGCGTCGTCCACCACAATACCGATGGCCAACACCATGCCGAACAGCGTCAGGGTATTGATGGAGAATCCCAGTGCATACATACCGGCAAAGGTACCGATAATCGACACCGGCACCGCCAGACACGGGATCAGCGTGGCGCGCCAGTTCTGCAAGAACAGGTAAACCACCAGGAACACCAGCACCATGGCCTCGGCAAAGGTCTTGTACACCTCTTCGATAGACACGCGCACAAAGTCGGTCGTGTCATAAGGAATGGTGTATTCCAGCCCGCCGGGGAAGCTTTGCGACAGCTTGGCCATGGTGGCACTCACCTGATCGGCCACCGCCAGCTGGTTGGCACCCGGAGACAAATAGATGCCGATAGGCACGGTTGGCAAGCCGTTATAGCTACCGTTAAAGTCATAGTTCAGCGCGCCCAGTTCGACCCTGGCCACATCTTTCAGACGCAGGTTGGAGCCATCCGGATTGGAGCGCACGATGATGTTTTCGAACTCGGCCACATCGGTCAGACGGCCTTGCGTCGTCACGGTGTAGGTGAACTCGGTCGGATTGGCCATCGGCTCGGCACCAACCTTGCCCGCCGCATACTGGGCGTTTTGCTGGTTAATGGCAGCAGAAACATCCGACGGGGTCAGCTTGAGCTTGGCCAACTGGTCAGGCTTGAGCCAGATACGCATCGCATAGTCTTGCGAGGCAAAGTTGACCACACTGCCGACACCGGGAATACGCTTAAGCTCGTCAACGATATTCAGCGTGGCGTAGTTACTGGTAAACAGGGTGTCGTAACGCTTATCGGGAGAAAACAGCGCAATGATCTGCAACATGGCGGTCGACTGCTTGGTCACCGTCACGCCCTGACGACGCACTTCCTGCGGCAGCTGGGTCAGCGCCGACTGCACGCGGTTGTTCACGTCGATGGTAGCCTGGTCCGGGTCGGTACCGATCTTGAAGCTGACATCAAGCTTGAGTACACCATTACTCGAACTGGACGACTGCAGATAGATCATATTCTCGACGCCGTTGATCGACTGCTCCAGCGGCGAAGCCACCGTATCAGCGATCACCTGGGCCGAAGCGCCAGGATAAGTCGCCTGCACCTGAACAACAGGCGGCACGATGTTCGGATATTGCTCGACCGGCAAAGCGGTAATCGCCGCCAGACCCGCCAGCATGATGATCAGCGAGATCACCGTAGCGAAGATAGGCCGTCGGATAAAGAAGGCAGAAAACATGGGGTCAGACTCCTTTTATCAGCCTTGGGCCTGGGTCGCTGGCGCGGATGCGGTAGCTTTGCTGCCTGCTTCTTGCGGTTTCAGGGGGGCACCGGGGCGCAGCTTGAGGATATTGTCGACCACCACGCGGTCACCCTTGGCGAGGCCGCTGCCGATTACAAAGTCCTTGCCGTTCTGGTCGATCACTTCAACCGGACGCGGTTCGGCCTTGCCATCCTTGTTCACGGTCCACACCAGCTTGCCCTGCTGCGTAGTCAGCACCGCGGCTTGCGGCACGGTGATCGCGGCCACCCGTGTCGCGCCCTTGAGCGTCACCCGAACAAACTGTCCCGGCAACAACATGCCTTGCGGGTTGGCAAACTGGGCGCGGCTGCTGATGGTGCCGGTATTGGTATTCACCACATTGTCGGAGAAATTGATCTTGCCGATCTGGTCAAAGGTCGAGCCGTCGGACATTTTCACCGATACCTGATAGGCATTTTGTGCCGGCACACGGATACGCCCTTCGTCGACATCACGACGCAACTTCTGCGCCTCGTTATCGGAGAAGGAGAAATTCACATAGACCGGATCAAGCTGCGAGATGCGGGTCAGCATGCTGTTAGGGCTGACCAAGCTACCTTCGGACACCACATCCAGGCTAGTCAGACCGGTAATCGGAGCAGTCACCTTGGTGTAACCCAGATTAATCTGCGCCTGCTTGAGCGTGGCACGCGCGGTTTCAACGGCTGCTTTGCCGCTTTCAAAAGCCGCCAGCGCATTGTCACGGTCTTGCTGGCTGACTGCATTTTCTTTGAACAGGGGCAGCACACGATCATAGGTGCGCTTGGCCTGGTTGTAGTTGGCTTCCTGCACCGCCAGATTACCCTTGGCCTGATCGACGGCAGCGATATAAGTATCCGGGCCGATTTCAAACAGCGTCTCACCCTGTTTGACGCGGCGCCCTTCGACAAAATTGCGATGCAACAGAATACCTTCTACCCGCGAGCGCACCTGCACCTCGCGGAAACCGGCCGCCTGGCCGGCATATTCGAAGCTGATCGGAATGTCTTTAGGCTGGATGGTCACCACAGACACCGGCATCGCCGGCATATTACTCTGCTGCTTGGCGGCGCCATCATCCTTGCCGCAGGCCATCAGGCTGGCCGCAACGGCCGTCAGCAACAGCCAGGTTCCTGTTTTTTTCATTTTATTGCTCGGTTGTGACATGCATTAACCCTCGGAAACAGATAGACAAGCCATACGGATATCTTTTCCAGATTAGATTACATATTGAGTTTTGGATTAGTTCTATATTTTACATACATTCATGCATGTATGTAAAATATAGAAATTCGATAATCATAGTGGCAGGCAAACTGCCCCGATACCACAGTCCCCTGTACTGGGGACAGATGTCAGGAGCAGGCGACAATGGCACGAAAAACCAAACAAGAAGCAGAACAGACCAGACAAAAGCTGCTGGAAACGGCTGCCCTGCTCTTCTGGGAGCAAGGCGTCAGCCACACATCGCTGGCCGATATCGCTCATGCTGCCGGCGTTACGCGCGGTGCAATCTACTGGCATTTCGACGGCAAACTAGCCATTTTCAACGCCATGTGCGCAGAACTGGCGCCCATCTTTGAAGAAAGCTATCAACGCATGCGCGCAGAGGCCGCAGACAATGCCGCCGCCAGCCTGTGGCGCCACTGTGTGGACAGCTTCGGCCTAATTACCGGCAATCCCACCATCGCGCGTATCTTGGGCATTATTTATCTGCGCTGCGAATACGTCGATGAAATGAGCAGCATTCAGGCCGATAGCGTGGTCTGGATCAGCGAACAGCACCAGCGCCTGCTGGCAACGCTGGAACAAGCGCATAAGCAAGGGCAACTACAGCCTGATACCGATTGCAAGATGGCCGCCATGAGCCTGCAGGCGCTCAGGCGCGGTCTGGTGCAACTGTGGTTAAGCGCACCCAAGCTCCTCCCGCTGGACAGCCAGCCACAAGCCTTGCTGCTGCCGTTTTTTCGCGGCACCTTTACCGGTAACTGCTGGCAGGAACACGCTGACCCCAAAAGCTGATTACCGCTATAATGCCTGCTTTTGCCAGATGCCGGCCTTATGACTCCCGCCATTGAAATCCAGTCAGTCAGCAAGACCTTCGGTACGCTCAAGGCGCTGGACGATGTCAGCTTCCGGGTCGAGGCCGGCGAATTTTTCGCCCTGCTCGGCCCCAACGGCGCGGGCAAAACCACGCTGATCTCGGCCATGGCGGGTTTATCACGCCAGACGAGCGGCCATATCCGCATACTCGGCCATGACACCATCAGCGCCGCCTATCAGGCGCGCAAGACCTTGGGCGTCGTGCCGCAAGAACTGGTTTTCGACCCCTTCCTCTCGGTACGCGAAAGCCTACGGTTTCAGTCCGGCTACTTCGGTCTCAAACACAACGACGACTGGCTGGACGAACTGCTGGACAAGCTGGGTCTAAGCGACAAGGCCGACAGCAATATGCGTGCCCTGTCCGGCGGCATGAAGCGCCGGGTGATGGTGGCGCAGGCGCTGGTCCACCGCCCGCCGGTGATTGTGCTGGACGAGCCGACCGCCGGCGTCGATGTCGAACTCAGGCAAAGCCTGTGGGCCTTTGTGCGCGAACTGAATCAGGCCGGCCACACCATTGTGCTGACCACCCACTATCTGGAAGAAGCCGAAGCACTGTGCAATCGCATCGCCATGCTGAAAAAAGGCAAGCTGATCGCTCTGGAAGACAAAACCAAGCTGCTGGCACACAGCAATGAGCGCGATGTGTCGTTCAAGCTGTCGGCGGCACTGCCGGACACACTATTGCCGCTGAAAGTCCGCGATGAAGGCCAGCGCGTGGTGCTGCGCCTGCCGGAAATTGCCCGCATCGAACAGGTACTGGCCACTTTGCGCGAGGCGAAGATAGAGGTCAGGGAAATGACGGTGATCGAAACCGATCTGGAAAGCGTATTCGTCCATATGATGCAAGGAGGGAAAGCCTGATGCAGGGGTTTTACACGCTGTTCAGAAAAGAAATCCTGCGTTTTTGGAAAGTCGCATTCCAGACCGTTGCTGCGCCTGTGCTGACTGCCTTGATGTATCAGCTGATTTTTTCCCATGTAATGGCACGCCATCTCGAGGTTTATCCCGGCATCAGCTATACCGCCTTCCTGATTCCGGGCCTGGCCATGATGTCGATGACGCAAAACGCCTTTGCCAATGGCTCCAGCAGCCTGATCCAGTCCAAGATCACCGGCAATATCGTGTTTCTGCTACTGTCGCCGCTCGGGCCCTTGCAATTTTTTGCCGCCTATCTGGCTGCCGCCATCGTACGCGGACTGGTAGTCGGCGCAGGCGTCATCGCCATTACCGCATGGTTCGGCATGCCCTTGCCGCAAGCACCGCTATGGATCTTCGCCTTTGCCGTGCTGGGCTGCGGGGTACTGGGTGCGCTGGGAATTATTGCCGGCATCTGGGCGGAAAAATTCGACCAGTTGGCCGCCTTCCAGAATTTCATTATTCTGCCGCTAACCTTTTTATCCGGTGTGTTCTACTCGATAGACAGCTTGCCACCACTGTGGCGTGCCATTTCGCATCTGAATCCCGTGTTTTACATGATAGACGGCTTCCGCTACGGCTTTTTCGGTCAAGCCGACGTCAGTCCGTGGCTGGCACTGGCCGTGGTTGGCAGCAGTTTTGTTCTGCTTTCTTCGCTAGGTTTGTGGATGATCAAGGTTGGCTACAAGCTGCGCCATTAAGCTACTTTTTTAGGAATATCCCGTACCATGGTTACACCTGACTACATCAAGCAATTGATCACCGCCTCGCTGCCTTGTACCCACATCGTAGTCGAGGGCGATGACGGCACCCATTTCTCGGCGGTAATCGTCAGCGCGGAGTTTTCCGGCCGCAACCGTGTGCAGCAGCACCAGTTGGTCTACAAGGCACTGGGCGACCGCATGCGTGACGAAATCCACGCTCTTTCGATGAAAACATTCAGCCCTGAAGAATGGGCTGAGCAACAAGGCTAACCCATGGAAAAACTGATTATTCGCGGCAATGGCCCGCTCAACGGTGAAATTCCGGTTTCCGGTGCCAAAAACGCCGCCCTGCCCATTCTGTGCGCCAGCTTGCTGACCGCCGACACCATGCGTTACAGCAATGTGCCGATGCTGCGCGACGTTGCCACCACGCAAAAGCTGCTGCAAGGCATGGGTGTGCGCGTGATGACCGATAATGTGCATGAGATCGAAATCACCGCCAGCCAGATCGACACACTGGTTGCGCCGTACGAGCTGGTGAAAACCATGCGCGCCTCCATTCTGGTACTGGGCCCGACCCTTGCACGCTTCGGCGAAGCCTCGGTCTCGCTGCCAGGCGGCTGCGCCATCGGCTCGCGTCCGGTTGACCAGCATATCAAGGGCCTGGTGGCCATGGGTGCCGAAGTCACCATCGAGCACGGCTATGTCAAGGCACGCGCCAAGCGCCTGCGCGGTGCCACCATCGTCATGGATATGGTCACCGTTACCGGCACCGAAAACCTGCTGATGGCTGCCACCTTGGCCGACGGCATCACCGTGCTGGAAAACGCGGCACGCGAACCCGAAGTCAGCGACCTTGCGCATTGCCTGAACAAGATGGGGGCCAAGATCAGCGGCATCGGCAGCGACCGTCTGGTGATCGAAGGCGTAGAAAAACTGCATGGTGCAGAACACGCCATCATGCCGGACCGCATCGAAGCGGGCACCTTCCTGGTCGCCGGCGCCATGACCCAGGGCCATATCATCCTGCGCCATGCCGCTCCCAAGGGCATGGAAGCCATCCTAGACAAGCTGGTCGAGGCCGGTGCCATTATCGAATGCGGCGACGACTGGATTTCGCTGGATATGAAGCGCCGCCCGAAGTCGGTCAATATCCGCACCCTGCCCTACCCGGCCTTCCCGACCGATATGCAGGCGCAGTTCATGACGCTGAACACCATTGCCGAAGGCGCAGCCATGGTGACCGAGACCATCTTTGAAAACCGTTTCATGCATGTGCCCGAGCTCAAGCGCATGGGCGCCAATATCGAGACCGAAGGCAACACAGCCGTGATCCGCGGCGTTGAACGCCTGTCCGGCGCCACCGTCATGGCAACCGATTTGCGCGCCTCCGCCAGCTTGGTGATCGCGGGTCTGGTGGCCGATGGCGAAACCATCGTCGAGCGCATCTATCATCTGGACCGCGGCTACGAGCATATCGAGCGCAAGCTCGGTGCAGTCGGCGCCCAGATCGAGCGCGTCAGCTAAAACCGCTAAACGGTAGATGAGCACAACCGGCCTAACCAGCTAGCTCAGACCGAAAACTCAACAGTCCGGCAGACTAAACCTGCCGGACTGTTTTTATTGGCCATGGCAGACCTTGTCCTCGATGAACGAATTCGCTAATTGCATCGTCCCAGCGGATGACGAGATAAGCTGGCACGGCCACTACAAGACGATCACAAGCAGCACAACAACAACAAGTGGAAATGCTCGGGCACGCCGATACAAAAATAACTACGGTATAAGCAAGGTAGTCGCGCAGACCAGAGCGCGGCATACTCAAAGCCATGATCTTGCAAAATGATTAAACATGTATTGCCAATTAGTCACGACATATAGCAACAAGAGTCGTGCACACTGGGCATTGCATTGACTTCACACGTTTAGGGCCTTCCTTGAGCACTCCCTTTTCCAGGTGCTGCGATTTTTGCCGTCACCCCGCCAGCCTAGGCATACGCTACCACTCGCCACGCGTAGAACATACGTTCTACTCGTGTGGTCGTTCGTTGTGCCAAGAGTTTGTCGATATCGGCATCCAGCGCCTGGATCAGCTAACGCCGCCCGCCCAGCTGGCCGAGCGTAGCGTGACTCACTTTCCGCTCGCCCCTCCTGATACCCCGCAGTAAGGATCATGAAAAAACCCCCGTCAGCGATGCTGTGGGGGCTGCTATCAAACACCTGATACTCAGGCCTGGGTTGCCTGGATTGCCGTCAGTGCCACGGTGTAAACGATATCGTCTACCAGCGCGCCACGCGACAAGTCGTTCACCGGCTTGCGCAAGCCTTGCAGCATGGGACCCACCGAAACCACGCCGGCAGAACGCTGCACCGCCTTGTAGGTCGTATTGCCGGTATTCAGATCCGGGAACACGAACACATTGGCGCGCCCGGCAACCGGGCTATTCGGTGCCTTCTGGCGGCCGACCGATTCGACCGACGCCGCATCGTACTGCATCGGGCCATCTATCATCAGATCCGGACGCTTTTCCTTGGCCAGACGGGTCGCTTCGCGCACCTTCTCGACATCGTCACCCGTGCCGGAGGCACCGGTCGAGTAGGAAATCATCGCTACACGCGGCTCGACACCGAAGGCCTTGGCAGAATCGGCCGACTGGATCGCGATGTCGCACAACTGCTCCGCGGTCGGGTCCGGATTGATGGCGCAGTCGCCATACACCAGTACCTGATCCGGCATCAGCATAAAGAACACGCTGGAGACGATAGACGCGCCAGGCGCGGTCTTGATCAGTTGCAAAGCCGGACGCACGGTGCTGGCGGTAGTATGCACCGCGCCGGACACCAGACCGTCGACTTCGCCCAGTGCCAGCATCATGGTGCCCATCATGACCGTGTCTTCCAGCAGCTTTTCAGCCTGCGGTGCAGTCAAACCCTTGGACTTGCGTAGCTCGACCATAGGCGCCACATAGCGGCTAAGCACGGCTTCGGGATCAATGATCTCGATATCGGCCGGCAAGACCACGCCCTGTGCATCCGCAACCTGATGGATGCGCGCCGGACTCCCCAGCAAGACGCAACGGGCAATCCCCTTCTCATGGCAAATCACCGCCGCTTGCAAGGTGCGCGGCTCGTCGCCTTCCGGCAGCACGATGCGCTTATTGGCACGACGGGCAATCTCGACCAGACGATGGCGGAATGCCGGTGGCGGCATACGCAGTTCGGTCGGCTCGCCGATCTTTTCCTTCAGCTGCTCAGTGGCCGTGTGTTCGGCCATAAAATCAATCACTTGCTGCATGCGTTCGGTGTCATCCGCCGCAACATGGACATTGATCGCCGACAGCAAGGCGCTGGTTTCAAAGGTATCGCGCTCGGTCGACAGGATAGGCAGCCCCGCCAGCTTGGCCGATTCGATCAAAGGGGCAACCTTGGCGGCAACCGGCTCGCCACAGGTCAACAGCAGGCCGGCCAGCGGCACGCCGCGCAAGGTGGCCAGCGCCGTCGCCAGAATCACGTCGGAGCGGTCTCCTGGCGTCACCACCAGCGCGCCAGGGCGCAGACGGTCTATCATGTTTTCCACCGCACGGGCAGCCACGACCACTTCATGCACCCGCGAGCGTACGATATTGCCGGCGTGCTCGATCTTGAGCCCCAAAGGCGAGGCCAGATCCAGCAGGCGCACGGCATTCAGGCGCGCTTCAAACGGCACCGTCGCCAGCAACGGCAATGGCGGGGCAATGCGGCCCAGGTTCTGCAGCAACTGCTGACCTTCGGCGCCTAGCGGCAGCTTGTTCAGCATGACGCCGGCCAGATTGACCTGGCCGTCGCTATAACTGCGGCGCGCCAAGGTAATGGCTTCAAAAATATCGCGCGCGTCGCGGCGTGCAGCCGAAATGGCCAGAATCAGGTCGGCGGTCAGGGTCTTGGCCAGCTCCAGATTCAGCTCGCTAGCCAGGGGTACATCCGAGCCCGGGGTCAGGCCCTCAACCAGTACCACATCGTGCTGCATCACCAGCGGTGCCACGTTTTGCACCACCTCTTCCATCAGGTCGGACAACTTGCCTTCGCGCAGCAGTGCTTCGGCACGGGCGAAAGGAATGGCCTCGGGTGCCTCGATGCCGCACAAGGAGCGGACGAAATGGGTAGACAGATCCGGGCCGGTGCCGGGCTGGGCGATAGGCTTGGCAAAACCAACCTTGATGCCTTCGCGTTCCAGCGAGCGCACCAGACCCAGCCCCAGAGAGGTCAGGCCGGCATCGTGGCCGACAGGGGCCAGGAAAAATATTTTCTGCATGGTGTAAGCCTTTCTTGTGGCTGTAACGCACGAACCCGCGCAGGCGCGGGTTCGTCTTTCATCCTAGACCGGAATTCAGCGTGTGATGCCAGCCAGTTCGGCGGTATCGCAAGCAATCACGAATTCTTCATTGGTGTTGATCACCATGGCTTTAGGGCCGTTGCCACGGCTGATCACGCCGGCAGTGCCGCGGATGCAGCGGGCGTTGGCTTCGGCATCGACTTCGATACCGAAAGCCGACAGCTTGGCCAAGGTCATGGCGCGCAGCTTGTCGCTGTTCTCGCCGATGCCGCCGGTGAATACCACTGCGTCCAGACGGTCAAGCGAGGTTGCCAGACCGCCGATATGACGGGCCAGGCGATGGGCAAACACTTCCAGCGCAACGGTCGAGCCTTCATGGCCTTCGGCTGCAGCTTCTTCCAGCGTACGGCAGTCATTGGACAGCTCGGACAGACCCAGCAGGCCCGACTCCTTGTTCAGCAGCTTGTCGATGCCGGCCAGATCCAGGCCCAGTTTTTCGCCGATATAAGCCAGGCTGCCCGGATCCACATCACCCGAACGCGTGCCCATGACCAGACCTTCCAGCGGGGTCATGCCCATGGTGGTGTCTACGCTGGCGCCATTCTTGATGGCCGCAGCAGAAGCACCGTTCCCCAGATGGGCAATCACGATGCCGTGGTTAGCGGCATCCAGACCCAGCTCGGCTACGGCGGCTTCAGCCACAAAGCGGTGGCTGGTGCCGTGGAAACCGTAACGGCGCACACCATGGTCGCGATACAGCTTCATTGGCAGCGCGTACAGATAAGCGGCACGCGGCATCGTCTGATGGAAAGCGGTATCGAATACGGCAACCTGCGGCAGCTTAGGCAGGCAGGCTGCGACGACGCGGATACCCAGCAGGTTGGCCGGGTTATGCAGCGGTGCCAGCGCGGCGCACGCTTCAATAGCGGCTTCAACTTCAGCGGTAATCAGCGCCGAGGCGTGGAAACGCTCGCCGCCATGTACCACGCGGTGGCCGACAGCCACCACGCTATCCAGTTCGCCACGGGCGCGGATATGTTCAATCACGGCTTCCAGCGCCTGGTCATGTGCGCCACCGGCAATGGCCAGCGTGCTCTTCTTGCCGTCGGCCTTGAATACCACGCGCGAATCGGCATCGCCCAGGCACTCGGCTAGGCCGGACAGGGTCGGCTCTTCTGCACCGACAGGGAACAGACCGAACTTGAGCGACGAGCTGCCGCAGTTAATAACCAGAATCAGGGATTGGCTCATGAGAGTACTTTCAATAATGAATAAAATCGGTTTGTCAGGCTGTGCACATCAAATGCACGCTAGCTGACAAAGAAACCGCGTGCGGCAAATTGGCCACGCACACGGGCGACACACTCGGCCGAAGGCGGCAGGGTGTCGGCCAGTTCATATGCCATCCCAAGCTCAGCCCATTTACTCTGGCCCAACTGGTGAAATGGCAGCACCTCTACGCGTTCGACGACTGCACCCAGACTAGCGACAAAATCGGCCAGCCGTTCGACATCATCGAAGCCGTCAGTCAGCCCCGGCACCAGCACATAACGGATCCACATTTTCTTGCCCATCTTCGCCATGCGCCGGGCAAAATCCAGCGTCGGCTGCAAAGGCTGGGCCGTGATCTTCTTGTACTGTTCGGGGTCGCTGTGCTTGATGTCCAGCATCACCAGATCCACCGCCTCAAACCAGGCATCCGGCAGGCTCTCATGCAGATAGCCCTGAGTATCCAGCGTGGTATGCAGACCGAAACGCGCCTTGGCCCCCTTGAACAGCTCACCGACAAAATCGGGCTGCATCATCGGCTCGCCACCGGACACCGTCACGCCACCGGCAAACTTGAGGAAGCCGGCATAAGGCTTGAGTTCGGCCAGCGCATCTTCCACGCTCATCTCGCGGCCATGATGCAGCTTCCAAGTGTCCGGGTTATGGCAATACAGGCAGCGGAACTGGCAACCTGAGGTAAAGAACACAAAACGCACACCCGGACCGTCAACGGCAGCACCGGTCTCCAGCGAATGGATATATCCCTTGACGGCAGTGCGCTCCGTAACGAAGTTGACCGGGATGGCGGTAGCGGGTGTATTCATGAGTGTCCTTGTCAAAATGACGGCGGGCGGCTTGCGCCGCCCGCCGACCTAGCCTTCCTTTAGCGGAAGGCGCTAACTTACATCTTGCCGTGGAAGGTACGGTTGATTACGTCCAGCTGCTGCTCGCGCGTCAGCTTGACGAAGTTCACCGCATAGCCCGACACGCGCACGGTCAGCTGCGGGTACTCTTCCGGGTGCTCCATCGCGTCAATCAGCGTGTCGCGGTTGAACACGTTGACGTTGACATGGAAGCCGCCGGCTGCGGCATAGCCATCCAGGCAGTTAGCCAGGTTGCGGATACGCTCTTCAGCCGTGTGGCCCAGTGCGTCCGGCGTAGCCGACGAGGTCCAGCTGATGCCGTCCAGAGCCGCGTTGTAAGGAATCTTGGCAACCGAAGCACCGGAAGCCACAAAGCCCTTCACATCGCGACCGTTCATCGGGTTGGCACCCGGCGAGAATGGCTCGCCCGAGCGACGACCACACGGGGTGTTACCGGTCTTCTTGCCATACACCACGTTGGAGGTGATGGTCAGCACCGACTGGGTCGGGGTGGCATTACGGTAGAAGTGAGGCTGGGCCTTGATCTTCTCCATAAAGGTTTCGGTCAGCCAAACGGCGATGCTGTCTACGCTGTCGTCGTTGTTGCCGTAAGCCGGGTATTCGCCTTCGATCTTGTAATCGACAGCCAGACCGTCTTCGTTACGAATGACATGAACCTTGGCATGCTTGATCGCGGACAAGGAGTCGGCGGCCACGGACAGACCGGCAATGCCACAAGCCATGGTGCGCAGAATATCGCGGTCGTGCAGCGCCATCTCGATACGCTCGTACGAGTACTTGTCGTGCATGTAGTGAATGGTGTTCAGCGCATCAACGTAAGTCTCAACCACCCAGTCCATCATTGGCAGGAACTTGGCCATCACTTCGTCGTAGTCGAGTACGTCGCTGGTGATAGGCTCGAAACCACGGGCTACGGTTGCGCCGCTCTTCTCGTCCACACCGCCGTTGATCGCGTACAACAGGGTCTTGCCCAGGTTGGCGCGGGCGCCGAAGAACTGCATCTGCTTACCGATGGCCATGGCCGATACGCAGCAAGCGATGCCGTAGTCGTCGCCCCACTTCGGACGCATCAGGTCGTCGTTTTCGTACTGGATGGCCGAGGTGTCGATAGACACTTTGGCGGCGAAGTCCTTGAAGCCGCGTGGCAACTGGGTCGACCACAATACGGTCAGGTTAGGCTCAGGTGCCGGGCCCAGGTTGTACAGGGTGTTCAGGAAGCGGAAGCTGTTCTTGGTCACCAGCGTACGGCCGTCCAGACCCATACCGGCGATGGACTCGGTCACCCAGGTCGGATCCCCGGAGAACAGTGCATCGTAATCCGGAGTGCGCAGGAAGCGCACGATACGCAGCTTGATCACCAGATCGTCGATCATTTCCTGCGCCTGCTCTTCATTCAGCACGCCGGCCTTGATGTCGCGCTCGATAAAGATGTCGAGGAAGGTCGACACGCGGCCGAAGCTCATCGCGGCGCCGTTCTGCTCTTTCACTGCGGCCAGATAGGCAAAGTAAGTCCACTGGATCGCTTCGCGTGCCGTCGCGGCAGGACGAGCGATATCGTAGCCATACTTGGCAGCCATGACTTTCAGTTCGTTCAGCGCGCGGTACTGCTCGGAGCACTCTTCACGCAGACGGATCACGTCGTCAGTCATCGGCGGCTTGATGGCCATCCAGTCCTTCTTGCGCTCGGCCATCAGGAAGTCGACGCCATACAGGGCAACACGGCGGTAGTCACCGATGATACGGCCACGGCCATAAGCGTCAGGCAAACCGGTAATCACGCCGGACTTGCGCGCAGCCAGAATGGCCGGGGTGTAGGCATCGAACACGCCCTGGTTATGGCTCTTGCGATACTTTTCCCAGATCTCTTTGACCATAGGATCGATCTTGAAGCCGAAGGCTTCCAGACCGTTTTCAACCATGCGCAGGCCGCCGTTAGGCATGATGGCGCGCTTGAGTGGCGCATCGGTCTGCAGACCAACGATCAGTTCATTTTTCTCGTCAATATAACCGGCGTCATGTGCGGTGATGCTGGCACCACGATCAGCGGAGACATCCAGCACGCCACGGGCACGCTCTTCTTTCAGTAGTACGGACAGCGTGTCCCAGATGCCTTGGGTACGCGCAGTGGCACCGGCCAGAAAGGCTGCATCGCCCTCGTAAGGGGTCATGTTGTGCTGGATAAAGTCGCGTACGTCCACGCGAGCCTGCCAATCACCGGCAACGAACTCTCTCCATGGGTCAACAGCCAGCATTTCCTTGTTTGCAGCGTCCATCTTTTGCGTCTCCTGGTTCATCTTCGAACACGATATGTAACAAATTGAATACATATTAAGTCGAAAACGAAAGCGATTACTTGATCTACGTCAAAAACAAATTTCTCAGCGCAACGAAAATAGCGGCTGGTAAAATCTATCTTTTTACGTTACTCATTGATAGAAAAGGATTTTAATACAAAAGTAGCGTCAAACACCAGTCTGACTCCGGCTAAAGAACGGCAACAAGCGGCAAGAAACGAACAAAACCGATCGAAAATAATTTCGAAAACGCAAAACGGGTTTTAAAAACATCACAAAACCCAAAACAACTAACCCATCTACCCATTAAGATCATGAGCCACACCTACTCTCTCGACTATGTCGCCCAGCAAGCCAGTGCCAAACGCACCGTCCTGCGTACCGCCACTACCCGCTATTTTCTTTCCGCCGCCTTTGCCGGCGCCCTGATTGCCCTCGTCCTCGCCGTCAGCATGCGCCTGGGGCAGTTGTTTCACAGCAATGGCTCGCCTTACTACGCCATCGCCTACTCGGCCTTCTTCGGCACGGCCCTGGTTGCCATCATTGTTTCCAAGACCGAACTATTTACCAGTAATGTGATGTATATGAGCTTGGGTAAACTGACCGGCCGCGTCAGCAGCGCCGAGGCGCTGGCAAGCTGGGGCACGGTTTACTTCG
This sequence comes from Craterilacuibacter sp. RT1T, assembly GCF_023502145.1. Classification (GTDB taxonomy): domain Bacteria; phylum Pseudomonadota; class Gammaproteobacteria; order Burkholderiales; family Chromobacteriaceae; genus Craterilacuibacter. The sequence goes on from NZ_JAMFLI010000011.1 coordinate 34,851, forward strand.
GCAACCTGGCCGGCATTTTGCTGTTTACTATGGTGTGGATGCAGACCGGCGGTCTGGGTGACTACCCTGCCGATCATGTGGCCAGCCAGATCGCGGCCGTCAAAACCAGCGCGCCGTTTATGAAGATCTTCTGGAAGGGCGTACTGTGTAACTGGATCATCTGCCTCGCAGTCTGGCTGCCGATGAAGCTGGAAAACGAGATGGCCAAAATTGCCTTGGTGTTCCTGCTGGTATTCGCCTTCTTCTTCTCCGGCTTCGAACACAGCATCGCCAATATGGCACTCTTTAGCCTGGTCGTCGCCCATGCGCCCGCAGCGCTGTCGTTTGGCGACATCCTGCACAATCTGCTACCCGCAACACTGGGCAATATCGTGGGTGGTGGCGTCGGTGTCGCCTTGCTGGCCTTTATGCTCGAGCGCCACACGCTGAGCGCGCCGGCCAAGACCGCACAGAAACCGGCCAACAAGCTGAGCCCGGCTAGCCTCTAAGCTCCCCCCCTCTGCACTTAGGTGCGGAGGGGTGTCCTCTCCCCATCCCCACCCCTTTGGCAAGACTTTTACACCAGGCAGATCGCCATCAGGCCACAGCCCCAACGCCCCGACCGCGCTGCGGTAGCAAAAAAGCAAAAGGGGTTTGCAGCCTAAGCTGCAAACCCCTGATTTTGCTAATCAAATTTCTGGTGGGCCCTATCGGACTTGAACCGATGACCAAAGGATTATGAGTCTTCACTTAACGGGGTTGACTGGTGTTGATCAAGATGGAGAAAAATCAAAATTTACCATTAAAAACAACACACTACAAAAACAACCAACTCCATGGGTGATGCTTGGGATTGACCTAGACACCCCTACAAGCCCTACAATAGCCCTACAACTTTAGACTTGTAGGGATTTCACATGGCTCGAGTACTGCTCACGATCAATCGGATCGAAAAGCTGACCTGCCCAGCAAACAAAAGTCAGGTCTTCTTGCGCGATAGTGAGGTTCCTGGCTTTGGCATCCGCTGTACCCAGAACAGGAAAACCTTCATTTTCGAGGCAGACCTGCATGGGAAGAGCATCCGGATAACCATTGGCGAGTACCCGGCTTGGTTACTTGATGCCCCAAAGGGCAGTGCTGAACCCAGCGCTCGCCGTCGGGCACGCGAACTAAGGGGGCTAATAGACCAAGGCATCGACCCCCGCGAACAAGATCGGCATAAGAAAGAAGAGAGTGAACGCCAGCAGGCTGAGCTCGCCAAAAAAAATATCTCTTTTGAATACGCGTGGTCAAGCTACATTAAAGCCAACGCTATCCGCTGGAGCAATACACACTTGGCTACGCACGAGCGGCTAACTCACAGAGGTGGAGAGCCGCGAGTACGTTCCAAAGTCAAGGAAACAATCCCTGGACCTCTCGCATCGCTATTAGATGTATGTTTGAGAGACCTCACCTCAGACCGCTTAGCGGTATGGCTTGATAAGGAAAACATCACCAGACCCACCGTGACGGCTCTTGCATTCCGTATGCTCAGAGCTTACTTAAACTGGTGTGATGAACAGCCCGAATTTGCCGGCCTCGTCCCTGACGGTGCCCACGCGGCAAAAAAGGTCCGCCAAAGAGTAAGCAAATCGAAAGCTAAAGATGACTGCCTTCAAAGAGAGCAGTTAGCTTCATGGTTTGCAGCCATGCAACAACTTAACCCTGTTTTCCGTGCCTACTTACAGACCCTACTACTCACCGGAGCCCGCCGAGAGGAACTTGCTAAATTGTGCTGGAGTGATGTCGACTTTCAATGGAACAGCATGCGCCTTTCCGACAAGGTTGAAAGTGAAAGAACAATCCCGCTCACACCTTATGTTGCATCGTTACTGACGGACTTACCCCGAGTTAATGAATGGGTTTTCAGTAGCCCAACCGCTAGAAGTGGGCGCATCCAAGACCCACGAGATGCCCATAATCGGGCCCTTGCCTCTGCCGGCTTGCCTAATCTCACCTTACACGGTCTTCGTCGCTCTTTTGGCACTCTGGCGGAGTGGGTCGAATGCCCTGCTGGGGTTGTAGCCCAGATCCAAGGGCATAAACCAAGTGCCACAGCAGAAAAACATTATCGTCGACGCCCTCTCGATCTTCTTCGCATGTGGCATATCAGAATCGAAAACTGGTTCCTGGAACAAGCGGGACTGCCCACTTCCACTCAATAGCTCATAGAACTCTGCCTTACCTCTCGCCAATACGGACCTAACTGTCGAGAGTCAGGTTAGGCCCAGCAGCGAACCCGCCCCGGCTAACAGCGCGTATTAGCCTACGCCAGCAGGCAGACGGAAAAAAAGCTGCGGACCAGGCCGCAGCTTTTGTTGGACAGATCAGCCATTCAGGCCAAATCACTTAATACGCGTAGCGCGCCTTGACCGATGCGGTGGCGTTGCTATAACCGCCCTTACGCCATTCGCCGTCCAGACGCGTGCTCAGCTCCAGGCCGCCCTTGCCGGTATCGGCCTTGTAGGTATGGCCGATGCCGGCGCGCCACAGCCAGCGGCTCTGGCCGGACGCCTCAGTCGAGAACAAGGCACTGCTCTCGCCGGCGAAGGCCGAGGTCAGCACCGCACCATCGTTCATCAGGTCGTAGGCGGCACCGGCGTTCAGCGACACCGACTGGCGCGCATTCAGCGGCAGCGTCATCCGGTTGTCGACCGCCAGCAGCGTCTGTTCGACCGAACGCTTGCCATTGATCAGGTTTGCCGCGCCAGCACCCGTCTCGCTGTACCCGTCTTCCTTGATACGGGTGTAATCCAGACGCAGCGACGGCGTGGTGGTGATTTCACGCGGCAGCGCAAAAGTGCGACCGATGCCAGCGCCCATGTGATAGCTCAGGCTGTCGTAGTCCGAGCTTGCTTTCACCCCCATAAACGACAGCTGACGTTCGCCCTGATTGCGGTTACGCCCGCCATCGAGCTGGAAGTTTAACTCGGTATTGCCATCGAGCTGCACGCTGCCGTAACCGATCAGCTGATATACATCGACCTTGGACGACTGCGGGGCGGAGGCAGATTTGCCATCCACATCGCTATGCGCATAGGCCAGTGCTGCACCCAAGCGCAGCTTGGGGCTGATCTCCGCATCGGCGCCGAACACCAGGCCGCCGGTGTTGGCCTTGAAGCCGGCGGTCTCGCTACGCGCATCCTGCTTGGCGTAGGAGCCGAACGGCTTCACCCACACGTAGCGCTCGGCGGAAGGCTCGTCACCGGACGACAGGCCGATATTGCCCTCGACCCGCGCCTGCACCACGCGGTTGATCGCACCCAGACTGTCGCTAACCGCCGACAGGGCCGCCGACGGCAAAGCCGGCGTCAGCTGCTCCACCGCCTGCGCCAGTTCGGTCTGCGTACCCAGCTTGCCCAGCGCGTCGATCACCGGCGCCATCGCACCGGCGTTGCCACTGGCCACCAGCCGGTCGGTAATATTGTCCAGCACCCGCGCCGCGTCCTGGCTGGCCAGTGGCACCGAACCCTTGTTGTCCTTGACGATCTGCTCCAGATACACCGGCTTCTTGTCTCCACCTGTCGAGCCACCGCCGCTACCCGCCCGCTTGATCACCAGGTCGATGCTGTTGTCGCGCTTCTCCGCGCTGAAGTCGAACAGCGCCGAATTGTCGGTGACCTTGATTCCGCTGCTTGTCAGCCCCCCCGTTGCCTGGATCACGTCCGCCAGCTTGCCAAGAGACAGGCCGGCGGCTGCGTCAACGTCGATCGTGGTGTTATCAACCAGAGTTGCCGTGCCGGTGACCAATAATTTGCTGTACTCGCTGTTGCTGCTTACGCGCACCCCCAGCGTCGCGCCGCCCCCCCTGACCGTAGTTACCAATCACCTTGTACGTTTCCGCCTTGGCCAGCACCAGCTTGCCATTGTTGGCGATGCCGCCGGTGGTCTTCAGCGCGTCGCCAAGTTTTGGCAAACCATTGCCTACACTCGAGCTCAACTGATCGTTCCGCGCGCTGGTCGAGTTCAGGCTGTCCAGCACCAGTTCGCCACCACCTTCAATCATCAAAGACTGAACCTCGAGCGCGCCGTTGATGCGGTTGTTGAGCCCCTTAACCTTCACCGCATCATTCTGTGCGTAGACATCTCCAGCTACCTTGCTGTAACCGGCCAACGTCATCCCGCCAAGTTTGGTGCTTGAGCCTTGAACCAGCACGGCATAACCCTGGCTTTCCAGCTCAGCCGGTTTGTCAGCCGCCCGCCCCTGCAGCGTCAAGCCACTTACAACAGAGGTGCCGCCGGTCAGTGAAATGGCAGAGACCGCACCCTGCACCTTACCCCCGATGCGGATGTCGTCTACATAGGAACTACTCAGGTAAATCCCGGATTTTGCACCACTGATCAGCCCGTCGTTGACAATGCTGCCGCCTAGTCTTGAAGCAACACTATCAAGACCGTATAACACGCCGGTCATGGTGCCTTGATTGACGATGTCGCCGTAGACTTGAGCGTTATCCAGCATCAACGAACTACTTAAGTAACCTCCTTCGCCGATCACCTGGCCACCAGCCGCATTCAGGAAGGCGGTATGCTGAAGAAACGGTCTCATATGCAAGCCGAGCACGCCGCCTTTTACCACAATGCCTGCCGCCTGATCGCCCTTGATGGTGCCGCTATTCTCAATCAGTTCGATCCGGCCACCATTACCAATTGCAACCCCCGCAGCGCCGGAGCCGTCAGCCAGCCCCTGAATCATTCCGCTGTTTTGCAGCTTATTCAGAACTGTAAGCGGTCCTTCGACGTTGATAGTGCCTGTACCTCCCCCGGTGATCGTACCTGCGTTCTGTACCGACTCAGCCTGAACGCCCCCCTCGACTCGCACAACTACGTTACCATTTTCAAGTTCAACACCGGATGTAACAGAGACACATTGACCCGCCCCCAGCGGAACAACCGTGTTTGTGTTGGCTGGTGGCGTGCTTGCAAATTGATGGGCGCAAGTAGCCGCCAGCGCAGGCGCGGCAGCCAGCAGGCCGGCCACCAGCACGGCAGCGGCGCGGGTCGACGCCGGCTTGCCGCAGGCGGTGGCGTGTTCGTGGGTGACGACATAGGCCTGGCGGACAGCCGACCAGACGATGCGATGGGTCTTATTCATACCTATTTCCATTGGAATAATTGCCAGCTTTACCCGGCTCGATGCACGATTGCATACTGCATACAATCATGCCATAAAATGCCATGGAGGTATCGATAAAATCTATCGTAAAACTGGTCATTCCTTACATACACTTCCAGATCGCCACGGAACCCCACCCCGACTATGCACTGACCCTCTCTTTCCCGCGCCATGCTGCTTGCGCAGCACCTGCTGGTGCCACCACTCTTCGCACTGACAGCACAACCCGCCACAACACGGACCAAGTAATCAGCGGGCATGACATTTATCTGCAATGGCAATTATTTGCCATAGTCCATTACGTACTGTACTTCAGCGCACCGGTATTGGTGTCAACTGCAATGAACATTCCCCAGCCTCCGTCTCGCAATCCTATTTGTCGTTGCGTAGCGGGTATGTCCACCACTGGCAGTGCTAATAACCACGTAAGCAATACCGAGACTAGGGACAGCAAGATGGTCGTGACAAAAAAAGACAGCGCGCCAGCATGGGGAGATCCATGCTCGCCCCCTTACACTTGGGAGATGCCGATCAAGGTGGTGCTGACGGTGGCACCGGGCATCATTATCTGCAAATTGCGCGCAAAACTGGCTCCGGCTTCAAGTAATGCTTCTTGCGGCATCTCTGGCAAGCTCTCGAGAATAAACCACATCTGCGTGGCTTTAGCATCGAGGCGCGTTCTCCCCCCCTGTCTCCAGTTCCAACGACGGCAGGTTACTCCAAACTCATCACGCCAAACCACTTCGCCGACTTCAGGGTGTTCGTCAACCAAGACGCCGTCTTTCTGCGTATCAAACCGTTCGCTACCATCGGCAATGGTGAGCCTGGGGCTTCCCACATAGGCGGAAAAATTCTCGCCCCCCACAGGTACGGCATACTGCAGGCTGATGGCGTTATAAAGGTCGACCACAGGATCAATACTGGGCAGCAGACCATCGCGCAACACCCGCTTGCGCAGAGCACTGGCCGAACAAGGTGTGCGCTGCGGCTTGGCACCAAACAGGCGGAAGACGTTGTCCCAGGCGGCTAGGTGCGCCTCAGCCCAGGCTGGCTCTCCCGCGCGCACCGCTACGCAAGCATGAGTCAGTAGTTCTGCGGCGACTTCCGGGTGGATGATCGGTGTTGCGCTTACGCTAAGACTGAGCGCTTGAAACCCTGGTGCAGATAGGGCAATCGCCGGATCAATTGACGGTGTGACCTTAAACATCAGAAAATTCTCCGTTGACTAATTTAGTACAAGATAAAGACCAATGACCAATTTAGTCAATATATCGACCTATCCTATCGCGGATGCGCAAGCGATCAGCAACGCGGTCGCCACGCGGATTAAGGCCTACCGTAAGACGCAAAAGCTTTCACTGGATGATTTGTCACAGCGGACTGGGGTCAGCAAGGGTATGCTGGTCGAGATCGAGAAAGGCGCTGCCAACCCAAGCATTGCTATCTTGTGCAAGCTGGCGGCAGCTCTGTCCATGTCGGTGGCCGACATTGTCAACGTCGCCATTGAACCAGTTATACATTTAATCGAAGCCAAGGACATCCCAACCCTGTGGGCGGGTAATAAAGGAGGAACGGCTAGGCTGCTGGCCGGCACTACCGGCCCCAACATGATTGAGCTGTGGCGCTGGGAAATGCATCCTGACGAGTGCTTTGAGTCACCGGGCCACCCGGATGGCACTTTCGAGCTTTTCCACGTGGAAAAGGGGCAACTAACCCTGAGCATCGCTCAGACTGACCTGATTGTGCCTGCTGGCTGTGCAGCGGTAGCCTCCACCGACAAGCCACATCGCTATGCCAATACTGGGGATTGCAACTTGGTGTTTACAATGACGGTTGCGGAGTTTCATCCAGCGTAAGCTACGCTGGACCCTAGTAGTACCGCTAAGCAAGGCTAGCCACGGCAACACCCACTTAGCCCCAGTTAACCCGAATGCTCCAGCTATCAGATTTTCTGGTGGTAATGCACTTCAATCGTCGAGTGGACGATTTCCTCGTGCACGGCAAGTCGATCGCGTACTACGCCTGGAGTCATCGAGAAGTCTTGTGTGACCACGGTCAGTGCGCAAGAATAAGACTGCTGCCCCACCCGCCAGACGTGTAAGTCGACGATATGCGACGCGCCCAAACCGCTGTTGATCTCCACAACCTCTCGGATTTCGTTCACGACTGGGTGATCCATTTCGCGGTCGAGCAACACTTTGCCTGTTTCGACAATTAGTCCCTTAGCCCAGATGGCGACCAGCACTGCACCGATGATGCCCATCAGTGGGTCTAGCCATGACCAACCATACAGCCAGCCGCCAACCAACGCAGCGATAGCCAGCATAGAGGTCGCAGCATCCGCGATTACATGCACATACGCCGACTTCAAGTTTAGATCGTGATGGTGGTGGCCGTGGTGGTGCTCATGACCGTGAACATGATAGTGAGCCTTGCCCAAAATCAGCGCGCAAATAACGTTCACCGCCAGTCCGAGCATAGCCACCACGATAGCCTCGCGATACTGAATGGGTGTGGGTGAGAACATACGCTCGACTGAGCCTGCTACCATCATCCCCGCGACGCCGAGCAGGAAAATCGCGCTCGCAAAGCCGCCGAGGATCTCGATCTTCCAGGTACCGAAGGCGAAGCGCGGGTCATGTGCGTAGCGCCGTGCCGCCGCATAGGCCATGGCTGACAAGCCAATTGCCAAAGCGTGTGAGCTCATGTGCCAGCCATCAGCCAGCAAAGCCATCGAATTGAACCACCAACCGGCGCCCACCTCAATCAGCATGGTGGCCGCCGTGATCCACATTACGACCCGCGTGCTTCGCTCTGCGACTACATTACCGCTGTCAAAGACATGGTCGTGTATCCATTGAGGAATTTGTTTGGTATGCATTAATTTCTCACTTCAGATAAGTACCGAAAACGCCAATGGGCTCATCGCTACCCTGTTGGCGCCCGGCAGTGCAGGTGAGCGCTGGATCTGCGACAGTAAGAGCGGGCATGGCCTTCCAGCACTCAGGCCATCAATCCAGTCATTGCACCGCGCACACCCGCGATCTGGAGCAAGTCTTTGGCGCAACTCGATCTGCGTCAAGAGCGCGCGCTAATGATTAGCATGCCCGCAAGTGCTCCGGCCCCGTACCACTAGCTTCTGTTTTTCTCGAGCGGTGTAACGATCATTGATCGTCCCTTTTAACACAAGGCACAAATTAATGCCATATAACTTACCAACCAAACCCAACCTAGATGGCGAGCGCTCATAGTTTATGATGCGGAACTAATTGAAAATGGTTATGATTGAAGAGCTTTATATGGAGAAAATTTATGCCAATAGATAGCGGAAAGGACCCTCTTCGCAGACTGTGGTTATCTGCAGTTGTATTAATGAGCGTGCTAAGTGGCATTCTTGCTCTATTGCTACTTGTGACCGAACTACAGGGTACATTAGACCGTCGTCGGCAGTCATATGAAGCCCTGCTCGACACATTCACCTCGATCTATATACAAGAGCAGCTTGGACGCGACGGGGCTTTGCTGGACGCGTTATCTGCACAGCTTAAGCTAACTGAAGAGCGTCCACTGGCATTGTCATCCACTTGGCCACTATTGGTAAGAACTCTAAAAGCCGGTGGCGAACATGCCTATTTCTACAACACTCACTCAGAGCTGATCGAAGCCTATCCTAATTGGGAAAAGCCTTTAGGGTTTGTCGCAACAAAGCGTCCATGGGCAATATTACTTAATCCAGATATTAAAAAAGAGACCATCTGGGTTGGCCCCTATCTAGAGTTTAGTAGCCAAAAGCCAATGATGACCGTCGTGCGTCGTGTGCGTAATGTAGATGGTGCGCTAAGAGGCCTGCTGATGGTAGATTTGGCATTGGAGCCGGTTAAGCAAGCAATTGGCAGAGCCATTAAATCAACACCAACAACTCTGATTATTTTTAATCGAGAAGGCCAGATTGTTGTTGATGCAAATCCCAGAGGGATACCTGTAGACGCAAACATCCTGCGCAAGGCCGATTTTTCAGGTAGTTTATTTAAATCATTAAAAAATGGAATGGGAATCCACCGCCATATTAAATCACCAGACTGGGATATTGTACTTTACCTTCCTGCAAATGAACTGCATAAGCAGATACTAACTACCGCCCCACGCTACATATTGGCACTATTTGGCCTTTTATCACTCTGGCTTGCTGGATTGTTAATGCTGAAGCGTTTATTCATGCAAGAGCAGCGATTTTTGCTAAAAACAATGACAGCCTTAGAAAGGCAAAAAGAAGGAAAATATATTCAGCCCAGGCACAAATCAACATGGTTTTTTGACGAACAATGGAAGATTGTTCGTCACATTGCAAAAAAATTAAATGACGCAAATCGCGCCTCACAAGAAGACATATTGACTGGCCTTGATAACCGTCGCGCTTTTGATTCTGATTTCATTACCCGCTGGGACTCTGGCTCTGAATTCTGGCTACTGGCGATAGACATTGATCATTTCAAGAAAATTAATGATCGCTACGGTCATCTCGTTGGTGACACCGTGTTGCAGCGATTAGCGACAGCGCTGAATTATGATAGAAATTGCTTACGTGTATACCGCACAGGTGGGGACGAAATGCTGGCAATCGCCAACGAACAGATGGAGATCGAAGCCCTGTTATCTCGCTTACTTGAAAATGTTACAACTTTGCGGTGGCGGGAACACGAGTTAGCAGTCAGTGTCAGCATTGGAGCTGTTGCACGCAGTGAAGCCACTGACGCCAAAGGCATGTTACAGATGGCAGATGATCGCCTCTACCACTGCAAGCAGACCGGCCGTGGTCGTGCATGTTGGTACGACCCTGCCGTTGGCTTAGAATAAAGGCACGCCAAATTAAAATAAATGCATAATCAACATATGCACATTCACTTAATCAATCATCGAGCATCCACCCTAAGAGCTTGCCCACCCCATACCCCACCACCGCGCTGGTAGCCATGGTCAGCGCGAGCGGGGCAAGTGTCGTGGCGGTAACGCCCGCAGCCAGCCCTGTTGCCAGGGCTGTAGTGCTGCCGGCAACCTGACTGCCGGTAACGGCGGCTGTTGCTGCTTGGGCGGCCAGTTGCACTGTGTGCTTGCCGGCTTGCTGTCCAACCGTACTTGCCGCCAGCCGTGCCGCCTGTGATGCGGCAAGGCTGGTGCTGACCAGTTGGCTAACCTGCTGGCTGTCGTGGGTGCCTTCTATACACCAGTGCACAAAGTGCTCGCAGTTGTTGAACAGTACGTTGTAGCCGTCTTCGCCCTGTCGCTTGAAAGCTCGGCCGATGCTCTGACCGGCGTCGAAGCGCCGGCATAGGTGGTGGCGGACACTACAGGACTGATCCTGTTGAAACGCATCCAGCGTCACCACGGCGACGCCATCCTGCACATAGTGGATGACGCGCTGCTGCCCAAGGTAGAGGCCGTGGTGGGTGTAGCCGATGCGGGGGCTGATGAGATGGTCGCCTCTTTGCATAAGGTTCCTTTCGTTTAAATGAATAAGCCCCCGCTCGTGGCGGGGGCGATTTGCCGTCATGCTGCTTCCGGCTCTCTGGTGGTGCCGAGCTTGCTGGTAAGCCTGCTTGGCCGGGTGGTGGTTTTGGCGGGCGCTTCGTCGGGCGGTGGTTCGTCGCCTTCCGGGTAGAACTCCTGCAGCAGTAGCGGGATCTCCTCTTCACTGTCCTCAAACTGGCCGTTCTGCAGCAAATGCCTGGCCATGCGTTCCAGCCCTTCGGTGTCGATGCCCGCCTCCTGCTGGCGGGCGGCTTCCTCGCGTGCTGCCAGGACTGTTTCTGCCAGCTTGTCTTCATCACGCAAGGTGAGGTCCACGTAGTAGACCGGGGCCCGGTACGACTGGGTGGTGCTCTTGGCACGCAGACGCAGCATCAGCGGCAGATAGCGGGTATGCCCGCCACTGACCGCCTCCAGGTAACGCAGGCGTGCCGCCAGCGTGCGCACCGAGTTGTAGCCGGTGGTGCGGAAGATGAAGCTGCCCAGCTCGTCGTTCTGCCCTTCGATCTGCAGATTGAGCCGGCCATACAGCTTGCAGCCCGCCTGAATGCCGTAGCGGCAACGATCCGGCCCCGCGCAAGGCGTGTCTTCCATGCCTTCGCTACTCATGCGCCGGGCGTGTTCGCCATTGCCGACACATACCGGTCGCCCGGTGCTGCGGTCAAAAGCGCTGTACTCGGCGCGCAGATTGAGATCGCTATCGTTGAACAACACCCGCACCGGGATGGCGCGCAGCTTGCCGTTGGCACTGTGCTCGCTGTACTGCTGATGTAGCGGGTGCAGCATCCAGCCGCCACGGGTTTGTACCTGGGTGGTCAGGGTGAAGCTGTCGTCTTTCTCCGGCAGCCACTTGTCGTTCTTGTTGACCAGCTTGCCGATGCTGATGCGCCCGATCACGGGCGGAGTGATGGCGAGTCCTTTGATCATGCTGTTCTCCTTTCGGCTTGAACGATAAAACGGCGTGAGCCGCTGACGGGTTTGCTGTACTGCTGCAGGATGTCGGGGTGATCAAGACTCAAGCGTTCCAGATCCGGTGCCAGCCGGTCTTTGCTTTTCTTCCAGCTCACCCGTCCGCCCTGGAACACGGCAGCGCTGGCCGTGCCCAATACCGCCTGAATCTTCTGCTTGAGCTGCGCCTCGATCGCTTCGGTTTCTTCCTTGTGTTGACGGACCGACAACAGGTCGCGGAACAACGCATTGAATTCCGTCGATTCGGACAAGTCGACAGTCTGTCCGTCGTCCTGCGGGAACAGCCATTGCAGGGCACTGGCTGCATCTTCAGAGCCATCGGGCAGTGGTTGGGTGTCCTGGGTCACACAGGCCCAGAAACGGGCTTCCCGTTCGATTAAATCGGTGATCTTGTCTTCGTCACGATGGATACGGTAGATACGGAAGTCCTGCCCGCCGATCAGTACCGCCACATCCGCCCAGGCGTGGCCGGTGACCGCCAGCTGATGCAGCACCTGACACTGGTAAGCGACAGGGACCCCGTCTTCCCACTGCTGCGCACTGTGATAACCGGCGGTCTTGATTTCCAGCACCCCGGTACCGTCGGCGGTACCGACCACCTCACGGTCGAGGTTGGCCAGCATGAAGTCGTGCTGGGTGTGACGGAGTACCGCATTGACGCGGCGCACCTTGCGCCCGGTGCGCTCGGCGTAGACACGGGCCAGTACCGGCTCCAGCGTCGTGCCCCAGATCACCGCTTCCTTGGCGGAAATGTCGTCGGGGGTTTTACGGCCGGTCTTTTCCAGCCACAGGGTCAGCGGACTCTTGTACGGCGACAGGCCGATGGCGACAGCGGCATCGGACGAGCCGATACCCTGACCACGTAGCGCCAGCCAGGCTTCACGTTCCAGACCGACGGTGGAAGCCACACGTACTGCATTGCCATAACGTTCACGCATGATGGATCTCCTAAAAAACATAAAGCCCGGCTGGCAAGAGCCAGACCGGGCCGTCATGGATGGATAAATGGGATAAAACGGATGAACAGGAATGAATAGCAGTCAGCAACCGGCCGCCGCTTGCGGCAGGCATTCGATGGCCGATGCTTCGAGCGGCAGCTGCTGCATGATCAGTGTGAGCGCAGCTTCTGCATGACCACCCCGCGCCATAAAGCGGGTCGCGAGCAGTGCCAGTTGGCCATGCACACGCGGTGATGAAGGCATATCCCCTTCACGCGCCAGCACGGTGCCAAACCAGGCACCCAGCTCTTCGGTGACCTCGTACTCGAATACACCGGGGAAGGCGTAGTGCTCGGATAGTGCTTCGTTCAGGGTGCTGATGGTTTCTGCGTACTGGCAGAGCGCGTCGTGCAGCTCCAGTGCGCCTTGCCCCCATCGTTCGTACAGGGTGTCCCGCTTGCAACCAGCCATCATGCCAACGGTCAGGAACGATGCTTGTAACGCCACGCAATTAAAGGAAGGGGCCATGTCAGTACTCCTCGGCCAGCATCACGGTCAGTACCCGCCGTGTCTGCGTCGAATCGGCAGGATCGTCCGAGCGATAGCGTAGCGACTGATCGTAGTAGTCGATCTTCCAGAACACACGGATACCCTCATGTTCAACGCTACCAAAGTCATGCTCGCCGTAAGGGTCGTTGTCAGCAGTGAAATCATCAAAGTCCTGCATCAGGCCCAGCAGCGCCATTTGCTGTTGCGGCGGCAAGGCTCGAAAGCCGGTCGTAAAGACCAGTTGGCCACCAAGGATCAGCGTCTTGCGTAGCAAGTTGTTCAATAACTGGATACGTAAAGTGGTGGGAGAAATAACGGTAGCTGTCATGGCAAAGCTCCATAGGGCGCACTGATGCCACGCAAGCGGGCAACGGTTGCGGCACAGTCAGATAAAGGGGATGGGGGAAGAACGGAAACAGCAGGGAGAAAAGATGAGCGTGCGGGGTCAGGCAGCCAGCGCCAGCGCATGGGTCAGCGCCTTTTGTTTGAGCTGGGCGCCCTGACCGAACCAGGCCGAATCCAGTCGGTAGTCCTGGCTGCGCGCCCGACGCTTGTGGTCAACAAACTCGGTCATGCTGTTAAGCAAGCCCCAGGCCGTGCCTCGGGTGCCGGTCAACAGCGAACCCATACCCGCGCCGCTATACAGCGCCTGCACTTGTTGCATGGCCTTGGAGGCCACGCTGTCTTCGCCTACGACCAAAGGCTCGTCCAGTACTGCACTGAAATACTGGCGGGCTTCTTCCGGGGATACCGGGCGCTGGCTGAGCTGTTTGATATTGCCGATAAAGGCTTCCCAGCCAGACAGGCCCAGCCCCAGCGCTTCCTTAACAGCTACAGGGTCGAACACCGTCGAGTGCGGCACCTTGACCGCACCGGTCTTGTCAGCCACCGCCATCTGCAGCGTGTTGTTGCACACCACGCGCAAGGAGGTGAACTGCGCAGTAGTACACAGCGTGCCGTCGCAGCTGGTGGCCAGCAGCAAATAAGCCTTCACCCGGTCACCGCCCTTGAGCAGGGTTTCCTGCCCTGTCTTGGCCAGCGCCCACAACTTGCGCCCGCCCTTCAACACGCCGGCCGTCTCCAGCTCGAAGCCACCGGCACTGACCAGATCATTATAAAAGTGCAGCACTTCATGCGGCTGCACCACCTTGTAGCGGTTGGATACGACGGACAATGGCGCCAGCGTGTCCGAGCGGTACAGTACCTTGGCGTCCGTATGCGGGCGGATATGCATGCCACCGGGGGAGACATTGAACAGCACATCACTGTGCTCGATGGTCCAGTCCATACCGGCCTCGCGCAGCCAGGCCGACTCCGGCTGCTGCGGGGACAGCGGGTTACCCAGACCGTGCCAAGGGACTTCACCAACAAACGCCATGGTTTCGACGAGATGAGACATAGAGCACTCCACAAAGCATAAACCCCGGCACAAGGCCGGGGCTTGGGGGAAGGAAAGCCTGTGCTTGCGCGCAGACCTTGGGTTGATTCAAGGGAGTGATATGTGTCTGAATAAATCTGGGATGCTGACGATCGACTCGCATGGCGCCCCCAGCGATGCCATCAGTCCTTTTAAGGTTCGCGTGCCGCGAAGTGCTGTTGCACCCATTGCTCACAGCGCTCCCATAGCGCAGGCGCTCCCCGTTTGGTGGTGGGGCCGTAGCGCTCCAGCACCTGTTCCAAGGTCACCCCGTTTTCTGTCCAGGTGCCGCCGTCGGTGCGGATATTGATCAAAAGAGGCTGCACCCGATCCAGCGCTTTGGCAAACTTGGCGTCGGCAGAAATGCTCTGCTCGAACTCCCGCCACAGCGCTAACAGCTCAGTGCCTTGCATCCCCGGTATCATGCCAAAGAGGCGGATGGCTGCCACATCTTCCAGCACCTCCTGTGATCCCCCGGAAGAAGTCTGGTGGATAGGCATATCCCCAACATCGACCTCAACAATGTCGTGAATCAAAAGCATTTGAATCACGCGAGAGATATCGACTTCTTCCTCGGCATAGTCCTTCAAGAGCAAGGCATACATCGCCAGATGCCAGGAGTGCTCAGCACTGTTTTCTTTGCGGCTCTGATCTAACAGCGGTGACTGCCGGATCACATTTTTAAGTTGATCAATCTCGCACAGGAAAGCGAACTGCTGGTCCAATTGGCTGGTGGGCATGTAGATTTTCATATCAGGTCAAAGAGATCACCCGCACTCGACAATGGTCTCAGGGGGCGTTGTGGGCAGTAATAAAAGCAATTGTGGCATGCTCAATTAAGCTAGCCGATTCTATCGTAACGACGCGGCTCATCCCCCTTCCCTTTCCTGCGCTACAAAGCCCCGGTGCTTAGCGCACAGCCCATCAATGACGGGCGTTTCAAGCTGGCTGCAGTCGTGGCCGTCTGGTAGACTGGTGACGATTTTGAACGATTTTCAGACAGACTTGAGCACCAAGCCATGAATTCAGAACCATGGGTCACAGCCCTTGATGTTGCCCGGCATCTGGGCGTGGTGAAAGACACCGTTTACCGTTGGCGCGAGCGTAAGGGCTTGCCCGCGCACAAGATCGGCCGGCTGTGGAAGTTCCAGTTGTCAGAGGTGGACAGCTGGGTGCGTGCCGGCGGAGCCGATGACGAGGCCGGAAGCACACAAAAATAAACCCGCTGTGGGAAGATGCAACATCGCTCAGTAAGGGCAAGCGCCCAGCCCGCAGCCCTTGCCGACAGACGAAAGCGAAACCGCCAAGGCATGCTTTGCTTTGTTAACGCAACAGGCTGTCATCTATTGCGGGGCGCACCCCAGTGCCTGTTTCAGCTTCGCCCTTGCCATCACCAGCCTGTTTCTTTGCCTCGCGCCCGATGCGTGAGCCAGACCCAACGAATTAAAACCGGATATTCACAATGACAAGTATGCAACAACGTGCCGCCCTGCAACGCCAGATCTGGGCCATCGCCAACGATGTGCGCGGTGCCGTCGATGGCTGGGATTTCAAGCAATATGTGCTGGGCACCCTGTTCTACCGCTTTATCAGCGAAAATTTCACCAGCTACATCGAAGGCGGCGACGACAGCATCCACTATGCCCGCTTCCCTGATCATGTCATTACACCTGAAATCAAAGAAGATGCCATCAAGACCAAGGGCTACTTCATCTACCCCAGCCAGCTGTTCGCCAATCTGGCCGCCAGCGCCAACAGCAACGAGAGCCTGAATACCGATCTGGCCGCCATCTTTGCCGCCATTGAAAGCTCTGCCAACGGCTACCCGTCCGAGCAGGATATCAAAGGCCTGTTTGCCGATTTCGACACCACCAGCAACCGCCTTGGCAATACGGTAAAGGATAAAAACACCCGCTTGGCCGCCGTACTCAAAGGCGTGGCCGAGCTGGACTTTGGTGATACGCATAACGGTGATTTTGAAGACAACCACATCGACCTGTTTGGCGATGCCTACGAATTCCTCATCTCCAACTATGCCGCCAACGCCGGCAAATCGGGTGGCGAGTTCTTCACTCCGCAGCATGTCTCACGGCTGATCGCGCAGCTGGCCATGCACGGGCAAACGAGCGTCAACAAGATTTACGACCCGGCCTGCGGCTCCGGTTCGCTGCTACTGCAAGCCCAAAAACACTTCGATGCCCACATTATCGAAGACGGCTTTTTCGGACAGGAACTCAACCACACCACCTACAACCTGGCGCGGATGAACATGTTCTTGCACAACATCAACTACGACAAGTTCAACATCCAGCTGGGCGACACGCTGATAGCCCCGCATTTTGGCGACGACAAACCCTTCGACGCCATCGTTTCCAACCCGCCCTACTCGGTGAAGTGGATAGGCAGCGACGACCCCACGCTGATCAACGACGAACGCTTTGCCCCGGCCGGCGTGCTGGCCCCCAAGTCCAAAGCCGACTTTGCCTTTGTACTGCATGCGCTGAGCTACCTCTCAAGCCGTGGCCGCGCCGCCATTGTCTGCTTCCCCGGCATCTTCTACCGGGGCGGGGCCGAGCAGAAAATCCGCCAGTATCTGGTGGACAACAACTATGTCGAAACCGTGATCTCGCTGGCACCCAACCTGTTCTTTGGCACCACCATCGCGGTGAACATTCTGGTGCTGTCCAAACACAAAACCGACACCACCACCCAGTTCATTGATGCAAGCGGCCTGTTCAAGAAGGAAACCAATAACAACCTGCTGCTGGATACACACATCGAGCAGATCATGGCGGTGTTCGACAGCAAGGCGAATGTCGACCACTTCGCCCGATCCATCCCGTTCGAGCAGGTGGCGGCCAACGACTACAACCTGTCAGTTAGCAGCTATGTGGAAGCGGAAGATACCCGTGAGGTGGTGGACATTGCTAAGCTCAATACCGAGCTGAAAACTACCGTTGCCAAAATCGATCAGCTTCGGAAGGACATTGATGCCATCGTTGCGGAGATTGAAGGAGAGCAGGCATGAACACGCAGCCAGCAGGCGAAATAATCCTGTATCAGCGCGGTGATGCGCCTGCGATTGATGTACGACTCGATGGCGACACAGTCTGGTTGAGCCAGCAGCAACTGGCAGACCTGTTTCAGACCTCGCGCACCAATGTTGTCGAGCACATCGCCAACATCTACGCAGAGGGTGAACTGAGCCAAGAGGCAACCTGTCGGGAATTCCGACAGCTTCGCACCGAGGGCACCCGCCAAGTGACGCGTGCGCTGCCGTTCTACAACCTTGACCTCATCATCTCGCTGGGTTATCGCGTCAAATCAACTATCGCCACCCAGTTCCGTATTTGGGCCACCGAACGCCTGCGTGAATACCTCGTCAAGGGTTTTACCATGGACGACGCCCGCCTGAAGAACCTGGGTGGCGGGCTTTACTGGAAAGAGCTGCTGGATCGCATTCGCGACATCCGCTCCAGCGAAAAGGTGCTCTACCGCCAAGTGCTCGACCTCTATGCCACCAGTGTCGATTACGACCCCAAAGCCGAGGCCAGCGCGCTGTTTTTCAAGACTGTGCAAAACAAACTGCACTACGCTGCCCACGGCCAAACGGCGGCCGAAGTAATTGCCCAGCGCGCCGATGCGGGCAAACCCTTCATGGGCTTGTTGTCCTTCTTGGGCCGTCAACCTACCAAAGCCGAAGCAGGCAATGCCAAAAACTATCTGGATGCCAACGAACTCAAGCGCCTGAACACGCTGGTATCGGCTTACTTCGACGCAGCCGAATTCCGCGCCATGAACCACGAACCCACCTACATGCAAGATTGGCTGACGCACCTCACGCAACTGATTACCGCCATGGGCGGCAAAACCCTGCAAGGCGCGGGCAAGGTCAGCCACCAAGACGCGCTGGCGCACGCCGCAGCCGAATACGCCAAATTCCGCACCCAACAGGCCGCGCAGCCTTCCGAAGTGGAAGCGGTGTTTCTGGAAACCGTTAAACAGGCGCAGAAGAAAATAGAGGGGAAAAGCAGATCTGGCCAAGGCCGCACGAAAGGACAGCGCGATGCGTAAGATAGATTATTTGGGTAAGCTGCTGGATGGGGTTGACGTGGAGCAGATCAAGGTGGGCGAATTAATTTCACCTCAGCGCGGGAGAAGACTCGTCAAAAGCCAATTAGAAGAAGTCGGCAGTTATGCGGTCTATCAGAACAGCATGAAACCGCTCGGCTATTACCATGAAAGTAATGCTCAATCTGGGGCAACCTTTGTGATTGTTGCCGGCGCAGCGGGCGAGATTGGTTTTAGCGATGCTCCATTCTGGGCTGCAGATGATGTCTATTTCTTCCCTGAGGCCGATGCTGTTAACAACAAATACTTGTATCACTTTCTTTTGACGAAGCATCATGAGATTTCATCTCAAGTTCGCAGGGCAAGCATTCCGCGCTTATCAATAACTGCCGTTGAAAAACTCGAAATCCCACTCCCCTGCCCAGACAACCCCAAAAAATCGCTGGAAATCCAGGCCGAAATCGTCCGCATTCTGGACGCTTTTACCTCTCTTACCGCCGAGCTTACAGCCGAGCTTACAGCCGAGCTTACAGCACGCAAGAAACAATACAACTACTATCGCGACCAGTTGTTGAGTTTTGAAGAGGGGGAGGTGTCGTACCTACCCATGGGTCAAGAAGGCGTCGGTGAATTCATTCGTGGAGGCGGACTACAGAAAAAAGATTTTACGGATTCTGGCGTTGGATGCATTCACTACGGCCAAATCTATACGTACTATGGCACATATACCGAAAAGACTAAAACTTGTGTCTCACAAGAGTTTGCCAAGAAAGCGCGCAAAGCCAAATCCGGTGATTTAGTCATAGCAACAACTAGTGAGAACGACGACGATGTTTGTAAGGCTGTTGCGTGGCTAGGTAGCGAAGATATTGCAGTGAGCAGTGATGCTTGCATTTACAGACATAGTTTTAACCCGAAATTTGTTTCTTACTTTTTTCAAACAGAGAAATTTCAACAGCAAAAAAGACAGTACATTACTGGCACAAAAGTGCGACGTGTAAATGCCGATAGTTTAGCCAAAATATTGATCCCGGTTCCTTCACAAGAAGAGCAAGCCCGCATCGTTGCCATCCTCGACAAGTTTGACACCCTGACCCACTCGATCAGCGAGGGTTTGCCGCGTGAAATCGAACTGCGTCAGAAGCAATACGAATACTATCGCGATCTGCTGTTGAGTTTTCCCAAGACGGCAGCAGAGCCCGCACCTGCTGCCGTGGAGAAATAACATGGACAAGATAGCTCAAGTCAAGCAACTGGTCAGCGAGATCAACCGCTTGCATCGTGATTTTTCGAATGACTTTTTCGAGACCGGAAAAGTCGAAAAGATCAACCTGTCCAGAACCATCAAGCATGTACCGCCCGCGCATATTTACCGCTACCGGCTGGCCTTGCACGAGAGCGTCAACGATTACCTGATGACGGCGGACATTGACATCAAGTACTTTTACCGCGTGAAGACGCGGGAAAGCATTGACGACAAGATCGGGCGTTTCGCCAGCCGCGAAGACCAATACCCGGTCAACAACTGGCTGAATGATATTTTTGGCGCCAGGATCATCCTGTCCGCCACTGAAATCGAAACCGTACTGGATTTGCTGGATGCGTGGCAGGATGAGCTGGGCCTGAAAAACTGGTATTTGCGCGATAAGGCCGGCTATCGCGGCCTGCATGTGTACTTCAAGAACAAGAGCAATTACTTTTTCCCGTGGGAGCTGCAAATCTGGGATGCGGCAGATATTCAAAGCAATATCGACAACCACGAGAAGTTCAAACGCCTGTTCATGTGATTTTTTGCCACGGCCATTCAAAAAGCAACAAGCCGTGGCGTATCGAATCCGGCTTTAACCGTGAAGCCCACAAGGCCGGCACAACAAGGGTGAAACAGCATGAGCGACTACAAGACCATCGCCGAATCGAAAAACTTTATTGTGCTTGAGAAGTACAGCAAGGACTGGAAGGTGGCGGACAGCTACCAGAGCGAGAATGCGCTAGAATGCGAGCTGATTCAGGATCTGCAAAATCAGGGCTACGAATACCTGGCCGGCCTGAATTCTGCACAAGCCTTGCTGGCCAATGTGCGCGTGCAGCTGCAAACCCTCAATCACGTGCAGTTTCTTGATGGCGAGTGGCGGCGCTTTGTGGAAACCTTCCTGGATACGCCCAGCGACAGTATTGTCGACAAGACCCGCAAGATTCACGACAACCATATCCACGACTTTGTGTTCGACGATGGCCGTATCCAGAACATCTACTTACTGGACAAAAAGAACATCGCCCGCAACAAGGTACAGGTGATCCGCCAGTTTGAGCAGGCCGGCAGCCACGCCAACCGCTACGACGTGACGATTCTGGTCAACGGCCTGCCGCTGGTGCAGGTGGAGCTGAAAAAGCGCGGCGTAGCGATCCGCGAGGCCTTCAACCAGGTACACCGCTACAGCAAAGAAAGCTTCAACAGCCAGCATTCCTTGTTCAAGTATCTGCAGCTGTTTGTGATCTCCAACGGCACTGACAGCCGCTATTTCGCCAATACCACAGCGCGCAACAAGCACAGCTTCGACTTCACCATGAACTGGGCGAAGGCGGATAACAGCCTGATCAAGGATCTGAAAGACTTTACCGCCACCTTCTTCCAGAAGCACACACTGCTGAATGTACTGCTGCATTATTCGGTGTTCGATGTCAGCCATACGCTGCTGGTGATGCGTCCCTACCAGATTGCCGCTACCGAACGCATTTTGTGGAAGATCAAAAGCAGCCACCAGGCCAAAAATTGGAGCAATACCGACAGCGGCGGCTTTATCTGGCACACCACCGGCTCGGGCAAGACGCTGACCAGCTTCAAGGCAGCACGGCTGGCGACCGAACTGGACTTTATCGACAAGGTGTTCTTCGTGGTGGACCGCAAGGATCTGGATTACCAGACCATGAAGGAATATCAGCGCTTTTCGCCGGACAGCGTGAATGGCTCGGACAGTACCGCCGGCCTCAAGCGCAACCTGGAGAAAGACGACAACAAAATCGTCGTCACCACCATCCAGAAGCTCAACAACCTGATAAAGAACGAAGCCGAGCTGCCCATCTACGGCAAGCACGTGGTGTTCATTTTTGATGAGTGCCATCGCAGCCAGTTTGGTGAAGCGCAGAAGAACCTGAGCAAGAAATTCAAGAGGTTTTATCAGTTTGGCTTTACCGGCACGCCGATCTTCCCGCAAAACGCTTTGGGTGCAGAAACCACCGCCAGCGTGTTTGGCCGCGAGCTGCATTCGTACGTAATCACCGATGCCATCCGCGATGAAAAAGTGCTCAAGTTCAAGGTGGATTACAACGATGTGCGACCGCAGTTCAAGGCCATCGAAACCGAGAAGGACGAAAATAAGCTGAGCGCGGCGGAAAACAAGCAGGCCTTGTTGCACCCGCAACGCATCCGAGAAATCAGCCAGTACATCCTGCACAATTTCCGCCAGAAGACCCATCGCCTGCATGCAGGGAGCAAGGGCTTCAATGCCATGTTTGCCGTGAGCAGCGTGGACGCGGCCAAGCTCTACTACGAGTGCTTCAGGGAACTACAGCAGGACAGCGACAAGAAGCTGAAAGTGGCGACCATCTTCTCGTTTGCCGCCAATGAGGCGCAGGAGGCGGTCGGCGATATTCAGGACGAAAGTTTTGACGTGTCGGCCATGAACAGCAGCGCCAAGGAGTTCTTGAGCGCTGCCATCGCCGACTACAACGCGCTGTTCAAGACCAACTTCAGCGTGGACAGCAACGGCTTCCAGAACTATTACCGCGATCTGGCCAGGCAAGTCAAAGCCAAGGAAATTGACTTGCTGATCGTGGTGGGCATGTTCCTGACCGGCTTTGATGCACCCTCCTTGAATACCTTGTTTGTCGACAAGAACCTGCGCTACCACGGGCTGATGCAAGCCTACTCGCGTACCAACCGCATTTTTGACGCCACCAAGACCTTCGGCAATATCGTCACCTTCCGCGATCTGGAGCAGGCGACCATTGATGCCATCACCCTGTTTGGCGACAAGAACACCAAGAACGTGATCCTGGAGAAGAGCTATCAGGAGTACATGCAAGGCTTTACCGATGTGGTAACAGGTGAAGCGCGCCGTGGTTTTGTCGAGGTGGTGAAGGAGCTGGAACAGCGCTTTCCTGACCCTTCCGCCATTGAAAAAGAGTCCGACAAAAAAGCCTTTGCCAAGCTGTTTGGCGAGTATTTGCGCATCGAGAACGTGCTGCAAAATTACGACGAATTTGCCAGCCTCAAGGCCTTGCAAAGCATCGACATGAACGACCCGCTCGCTGTTGAGGATTTCAAGGCCAAACACTATTTGAACGATGACGAGCTGGCTGCGCTGCAGGCAACGCGTTTGCCATCCGAGCGCAAGGTTCAGGACTACCGTTCCACCTACAACGATGTACGCGATTGGCTGCGCCGGGAAAAATCTTCTGCTGAAAAAGAAAAATCCACCCTCGACTGGGACGATGTGGTGTTTGAGGTGGACCTGCTCAAATCGCAGGAAATCAATCTGGACTACATCCTGGAGCTGATTTTCGAGCACAACAAGAAGATCAAGAGCAAATCCGACCTGGTGGATGAAGTGCGCCGCATGATTCGCGCCAGTCTGGATAACCGCGCCAAGGAGGGCTTGCTGGTCGACTTTATCAATCAGACCGATCTGGATCAGATTGGTGATAAGGCCAGCGTGATTGATGCCTTCTTTACCTTTGCCCAAGCGGAGCAACTGCGTGAGGCGCAAGAACTTATCAGCGCCGAGAGCCTGAATGCAGCGGCGGCCCGGCGCTATATCAGCAACTCGTTAAAACGGGAATTTGCGAGTGAGAATGGCACTGAACTCAATGCCATTTTGCCCAAAATGAGCCCGCTGAACCCGCAATACCTGACCAAGAAGCAAAGCGTATTTCAAAAGATCGCCGCCTTTGTCGAGAAGTTCAAGGGCGTGGGCGGGCTGGTTTAAATTGGATGATTTCAGCCATATAGACAGCCTTTAAGCCAAGCATAAACCATGCTTGAGCACCGGGCAGAAATGGCGTACCGGTGGGTGCCTAGTCTTTTCCCATGTGCTCTGGGGGTAGCGCATAAGAAAAGGCCTCGACAATGGCTACGACGATGTGCCCGGCTATCGCTTGGCTTGGTTCCAGCACAGGATAGCGCTTAATCAGCTTGTTAGAGATGCGATTACCGTTTTCGCGCACGCTGCGGATGATCACATCCAAGTCGTTATCCGGTGCTTCCAGTACCTGTTTGATCGCTTGACGGGCACGTTCGTTGGCTTGCAGGAAATGGGCCTCATTCCGCATTTCCAGGCTCAGGGTCTGGTCGATCACCTGCGCCAGATACGCGACATGGGCGGTCAGATCCGGATAGGCCCAAGCCGGGCGCGCATCCTCGTACGCATCAAAGTGAAAATTGAAGATCACGCCATCTTCTGCCTCAATGCTTTCGGCAAAACGATAGTGTTGATTGTAGCGCTGTAGCAGTGGACGCGAGAAGCGTTCCAGCACCCGGTCGTAGTCCGCCCGGTTGCGTGTGCTGTGGGTGATGGTGGCAGAGACAGGTAAAATAATGGGGGCAGGCACCTGGCCATCCCGCCGCAGTACATCATTGATCAGGAAGCGTGAAATCCGGCCATTGCCGTCCGCCATGGGGTGCACGTATACAAAACCGAAGGAGGCTACCGCAGCTCTCAGCAAGGATGCCTGACCTTGCGTACGGCTCAGGAAGGCTGACAAACCACCCAGCATCGGTACCGTATCGTCCCAATGCGGCGCAATATAATCGACTACCGGTTGGTAGTGTGAGGTGTGGCCAACAAATACCGGGGATCGACGTAAGCCATAGCGTAATGCCGATTCACCTAAGATGCCTCGCTGTAGGCTGGTAAGTGTTTCAGGTGCAAAAGGGTCATCGTGACGGCCACACTCCCTTTCCATTACCGCCGCAAAGCGACGGATTCGGTCTTCCTGCCCTTGCTCTCGTTCGATCTGGAAGCTGGCTCGGCTTTCCTTGACTGTCAGCCATACCGTGCTGCGCAGGATCAAATCCACACCGTAGTCGTCTTCCAATTCAACTAGCTTAGCTGCGATGTCGTAAGCCTCAGCCTGTCTGATGGCATCCGTGCGCCGGACGATAGGACAGAAATCGCGATTGCCGGGCAAGTTGTCCCGCACCCGCCAACGCGGGTTGTTGATCGGGGCTCCCGTCAGATAGCGCCTATCATCCAGTGCGTCCACATAATTGCCACGCGCTACGCCTGCAAAATCAAGCTGCTCTCCTGTCAGCCATTCGTACAGGAAGCCGGCACGCCTGGCGTAGGCGCCGGTGGGTTCAGCATGAATCCAGACAGTTAGCGCCTCTTTGACCGTTGGCCTTTGAAACAGCCTGCTTAAAAATTCGAGGTGTACTTCTTCATGCTTGAGCGCAAACGTTAGCTGATCCTTCAGTGTTTCGGCAGGCCGGTAACTCTCTGGATAGACCTCTCGCCGGAGGTCATTTTCCAGCACTGTCGTGCGTGAGCTACCGATGGTGCTTTGTATAGCAAACGGATGGACCGGGTCGATGTCGTGGGCCTTGGCAAGCCACTGGTAGCCGATAGTGGGCATCGTTTTGTTTATCCCGTTACTGAAACGATTACATTATGACTATTTCTAGAAAAAACAGTTACAACTAGCGCCGTGACTATGCACTGCCAGCTACGTCTAGGCTATCTCAAGCTCAACCGATGTTCGATGCAGACGCTGGCCTATAGTCCACCACTGGTGGTGGGCGGGAGACACGTTGCAGAGTTCAAAAAATAAGCTCCTCCACTAACTCGGAGAAGGCACTGCCTGGCACAGACCAGTCCACTTGAGTATCTGGAGTGGCATAAACAAGTTGAGAGGCACTGGGCATGCCTCCAATACGGGGTCGCCCTGCTGGCGAGCGCCGTTCGGTCAGCGGGTGGCTGGCACCGTAAGTCCTGACCTTGTGAGCCCAATGGGACATACCTAGCGCTATCGCATCGTTTTGGATAGCCGCACGGATCAGATGATCCGGCTTGGCGAGGTAGGGGACAACATGGGTCAGCAACGCCAGCCTCTTCGGCCAGTCGTTATGGCAGATCATGCCTAGCCCGTTGACGGGGTAGTTGGCCGCTTGTCGGTTACAATTCCAGTAGGTACCTTTACCTTTCGTGATCTGGTTACACCAGTATTCGCCAATCAGATCGGCGTAGTAGACATCATTTTGAATTTCATGGCCATTGAAGACGAACAGCGCATGATAATGATACGACTTGTCAGGAGTAAACTCTAAGCTCCAGATCATCCCGATGTTGTGTTCAAAAATACTAGGCTTGCCACGTCTATTAGCAAGCAAGCGCTCAAAGTCATCAATTATCTCAAAAGCGCTTATCGCGCTTTGATGCTCGACTCTGATGCCGAAATCAACACGAACTATCACTAGTTTTGAAGGACCATAACGCCACAATGACTCGATCAAATTCAATCTAGCCGCAAATACATTACTGTTAACTGAACAAGATAGTTCCATAGAACCCCTAGCCATTATAGGAATAGACTATCAATACAATAGTAAAGCTAATAATAAACTAATACCTAAATCAGAAAGATCTGATGAAACGAAATAACCGCCCTCCAAACGGAAAAATACCCTTATTAAACAGTAAAAGCACGAATCACCAACTATACGTAATTATCTCCGCAAATAAAAATAGCCTATTGAAAAAACATGCACAAATCAAAAAAATCTCCTTTAATATAAAAAACTTAACGCAACGATTAGCATTTTTAGACAAATAAAAACCAACGTCAAGACCCGTCAATTCAAGTCAACGCAAATAACCGTAAATACCACATTTACAAATCGACTACTAAATTCGAATATGGCCCTATCCAGACATCGATGTATTTTCCGATCATGCCTACCTAATTCGACAACCAACTTTGCGTGACCATTGTAGGATCCCATGAATATCTAGATTTTTCCCACTTTTTTAGATTTTTTAGATTTCACATATAGCCTACGCAGAGAAAATAATGGTCTCCAAATTTGGGGGCCATTTTTACTGATGCTAAGTCGTGGAAGTGGTTACTCTTCGACCGAAGCGAATAATTCATCATTAAAGGTGCAATGTCTGCTATCGCCCCACAGCAGACAAAGGTTCACCAACAAGGAGTGCGTCAGGTTTTTAGAGTAAAGCTACCGCTCTGTGATTTATCTGAGCGGCAGCACATCGGCCAGAACCGACTGTGGGGTAGGTGAAAACATAGAGCCCGTTTCGCGAGGGTTGCTGCCGTTCGAGTCTCGTTGTTTACAAGGGCTGGTTCTGAGATGACAGCATCTGTCCTCTCACTTTGGAGCTGCGATGATAGAGCGGCTTGCGTTAAACGAGACAACCAGTCCAATATGACCCCATGGAAATACAGCACGCCCTTCCCCGCAGACGCGGCCGCCCGCCAAAACGGCCCGATGATACGTTCGAAACGCGAGAGCTGCTGCTGCGCGCCGGGCTGGAGGTGCTTACCGAGAAGGGATTTGCGGCAACCGGGATTGACGAAGTGCTGAAACGCGTCGGCGTACCGAAGGGCTCCTTTTATCACTACTTCGATAGCAAGGAAGCTTTCGGGGTTGCGTTGATTGAGCGCTACGCGAGCTACTTTGCCCGTAAGCTGGAACGCCATTTTAGTGGCGAATCAATGACGCCGCTCGAGCGCCTGCAGGCGTTTGTAGACGACGCGCAAGCCGGCATGGCGCGGCACGGTTTCCGCCGTGGCTGCCTGATCGGCAATCTCGGTCAGGAGATGGCAGCCTTGCCGGAGAGCTTCCGGGCGCGTCTCAACACCGTGTTCGACGACTGGGAGCGCCGTCTGACCCATTGTCTCGAAGCGGCGCAACGGGATGGGCAGATTCCTGCCGCGTTGGATTGCGCGCAACAAGCGAGCTTCTTCTGGATCGGCTGGGAAGGCGCGGTCTTGCGCGCCAAACTCGAACGTAGTACCAAACCGCTCGAAATCTTCGCAAATGGTTTTTTCACCGGGCTGCAGCGGGGCTGATTTTTTTAACTGTTTATAGACGATCGGTCTAAATTACGGAGAAGATGAACATGTTTAAAGGCATTCTGATCGAGAAGGATGACGCCAGCTATCGCGCCAATCTCAAGGACATCGACGAAGCGCAGTTGCCCGAGGGTGATGTCACTGTCCGCGTTAGCCACTCGACGCTCAATTACAAAGACGGTCTTGCCATCACCGGCAAGGGGCCGGTGGTTCGACGTTTCCCGATGGTGCCCGGCATCGATCTGGTCGGCACCGTCGAATCGAGCACCCATGCCGAATACCAGCCGGGCGACAGCGTGTTGCTCAACGGCTGGGGCGTCGGCGAAGGGCACTGGGGCGGACTGGCCCAGAAGGCGCGGCTCAAGGGTGACTGGCTGGTGCCGCTGCCCAAACAGTTTTCGCCGCAACAGGCCATGGCGATTGGCACTGCCGGCTACACCGCCATGCTCTGCGTGCTGGCGCTGGAGCGCCACGGTGTGAAGCCGGAACACGGGGAAATCGTCGTGTCCGGCGCCGCCGGTGGCGTCGGCAGTGTGGCAACCGCGATCTTGGCGAAGCTCGGTTATACGGTGGTCGCAGTCAGCGGGCGCAGCGAAGAGGCCGATTACCTCAAACGCCTGGGCGCCAGCGAAGTGCTCAATCGGGCTAATTTCTCATCGCCGGGCAAGCCGCTGGGCAAGGAACGCTGGGCTGGTGCGGTCGATGTCGTCGGCAGCCACACCCTGGCCAACATCTGCGCCACCACCAAGTATCGCGGTGTGGTGACGGCATGCGGGCTGGCCGGAGGGATGGATTTCCCGGCAACGGTGGCGCCGTTCATCCTGCGCGGCGTGACGCTGGTCGGTATCGACAGCGTGATGTGTCCGCGCCCCGAGCGCCTTGAGGCTTGGCGTCGCCTGGGGACGGACCTCGATATCTCCAAACTGGAGATGATCAGCACCGAGATTTCGCTCGCCGAGGCGATTCCCTATGCGTTCAAGCTCATCAATGGCGAGATCCGCGGTCGGGTAATCGTGGACATCAACGCCTGAAAGATTGTGAGCAGCTCTATTTGCTGCCTTGCTGCTGGTCGGCCTAGCGAGCCGTTTTTCTGAGCAGGCCTTGCTCGCCATGACCGCGACCATCTAGGTATTTGTGTATCCTGACGCCTATCCTACCCACGGCGTCTGGGCAGCCGCTCTCCTCTTCATTGCGGTGCGCGGCCCGGGGGTGTTTTCGATCGGCAATGGAATGCGGATGAGATCGTCTCGTTTGTCGAGGAGGTCAAGACGGGAACGCTGGCACTGAACAGAATGCTCATTGGCAAGGCTTGCATCAGCTGCTGGGGGGTTCCAGCGCAAAGATCTAATCCAGTGGCTAGCGGCCATGTAAACAGATAGGGCTAGGAGCTGCGCCGCTGCGGTTCCTGCGGCTTGGCCGCAACAACCGCAATGGCGCAAGCTCTCTCCCGCTTATTGAGCCAATCCCCTGCGATTGCGATAACAGCCTATCGCCACACTCAACGCAGCAGGATCGTATCCCCATGTTGGCTGCATGTCTACATAACTAATCCGTTCAAGTTGCCACAGCCCCACCTGACCGCGCTGGCACAATACCTGCAACGCAGCCATCAACCTATCTTTACTGCGGATGCTGTTAGGGGCATGTTTACGGATATCGTTACGCATCAGATACCGGTTGCCTCGATGGTTGGCAAATTGATAGAGCCAGGGCAATAGTAGGTCAGCATCTTGTTCGCATTGAGGAATTTCCGGCGGCAAGGCGAACAACCGCTGGTACTCCTTGATGTGCCAGTCAATTAAGTTGATGGCGCGCTCCAGCATCTCCAGCCCAATGACATCGCTGTCGTTCTCGAAGATTTCAAAAATCGCCGCTAACTTGGCGACATGGCGCGTCGCTTTAGCTGCGTAGTCACGCACATCTGCCATGCACCCAAAAGGACGTATATTCCATTCGATCTGCTCTCTTAGATTGTGAAAGCGCTCAGCGGCTTCCGGGCTGAACTCGACGAGACGCTTTTGCGCAATGGGTTCACCATCCTCACCAACGGACTGCGTCAGCAATGCTTGCACGCGCTGATGGAATACATCCAACGGCCGCTGGTCTAGTTCAATCGGCGAAACGTTGCGGTAACCTTGGTTGTCCGGCGGACAGCACACCAACATCCGCGCCATCGTCCCAAGATCCCGTCCTTCACTGCCTCGGCGCTTGAAATACTTCTGCAACTGAGCGGTCTGGATACCCAAGATCAACGTTGCACGCGGCTGATCGATCAGGATCGGCTCATCTTGGCTACGCCGGTCGATACTGATAGTGTGGCCGTCCCAGCTCTGGTTCAATAAAGGGAGGCCATTGGCCATGTGCCCATTGAAAAATATTGAGGCTTCGTCGATGGGTAGCGCCACGTTTGGCCAAAACTCCCCCATCCCGTGCAGCAGTGCCTCCACCGTCGCATCGGAGTAAGACAGTTTGAGACGGCGCGGTTTTTCCGGTTTGGCGAGCATATGTGCTGCCAAGTATTGCTTGGCATCACTCGTATCCTGTTTCTTGCGTACCGCCTTACGCAGATCACTGGACAGCTCATCCAGTTCCAGCTTCCACGCTTGGTGATCTATTTCATACTGTTCGAGCAGGACAGCATGCTCTTGATAGCGACGAGCCTCCCATGCCTGTACCGAGCCATGGCGTAACATATTCAGCGTCGGCGTTTTGCCGCCACCACTATCGACCACGCCCAAAACCCAGGTCGATGTCGGGCAGCGGGGACCTTGCGGGATCTGGACATCGGCAATGCCCTGAACTGCTTCCGACATCACTCCGATTGCCATCGTTCCGACCAGGGCTGGTGCCGATTGAACTTGACACTGAACTACATTCAGCGCCTGCCAAATATCAGGTGGAAATTGGTCAAACGGGTACCATGAACTAGCAAAGGCGTAATTCATTTCACACCTCCATCTTGCAGTTGCACGATGGCGTTGGAAGGCCAATACAAGCGTCCATTCGGGAACTTCACTGGCTTGAGCCCAAAATAGCTCCCTGTTTGGTTGAAACGTTTGCGAATCGACTGCGGGCGCAGCGAAAGCCCGCTCGCAAAATCATTTGTATTCAGGTACTTGACACTCTTGTTCACAAAAATCTCCTAATAAAACGAAGGGTGGGGCTACCCTTCTGTCGTTGATCCCCGTTGAGTGCAGCCAGAATACTGACGGTGGCTGAGCACTACACCCGGAAATCTGCAGAGACATAGCGAGGCATACGGTCAGCAGGCCAAGAGGTCGTGTTAGGTAAGACTATCGCCTCTGTGCGGGATGCTTGAAGAACGGCAGGATACGAAGTGTCATCTCGGGGATGTAGACCGATGGACTTATGCAGATAGCTCAAAATAATCGAATGTAGTAGCATTCAATTTATTGACTACCATTCCACTGAGAGGCGCTTGTGAATAAGCAAAATAAAAATAATTCAGAAGAATTTTTTAGAATGATGTTTGACTTGGGGAGTAAAGAAAAAATCACGACTCCAAGCTATGCCGATTTTATCCAAGCAATATCCATCATTTTTGATATTAACAAAGATGAAAAAAAGCAAACTAGGCCACGCGAAATGTCTGAATCTCGGAGCATATTGCAACGGCAGACAATTCATGATGAAACAATAATTAGTGTCTTGACGCTTTGCCAAGTAGAGGAAAGAAAACAAAAGTTTTTAAAAAAATGCTTCTTAAAGATCGAAAATATACTATCCAGATTGAAATCAACCCCTATATTCTCACCAAAATCACGCCTACATGGCGATCTGTGTTTTTTCTGGCTAGTCACATTACCGCAGACAATGGAACTTCTACGGTTTTGTCGTGACGTACAAAAGATTGATTTTGCTGCAGAACTACTACACTACCTAAAATCGCTAGCACAACAAGACCTCCCTGAAAAGGCTTGTATAAAGATGTTAAAGGACGAAATTAGCGAACTACTAAATGGCATTGAATGCTCTGAATTCAAGATTGCGATAGGCCGAATAGATCACCGCTCATTCCCGAAGACAAAATCTATTAATACAATTCTTGCCAACCTAGAAACAGAGATCAGTATTGATTTAGACAAAGAAAATGCAAAGGATATTACCCTTAAAGCAAGGTTTAAATTTTTTGCTGCAAAATTTGCTTTTAGACTATTTAAACCCTACAGCCAAAATAAGCACCTGGTAGCGATTCCTGACGAAAATACTTTACTTGAAATGCATCAAGGATTACGCAGAGATTACGTGTGCAATCAATATTTCAATGAATATAATTTTGAGTTTACACACAACAAACATTATAAATCAATCCTAAATTTATACTTAAACTCAATAGAACATATCAATTGCGAAGATCTTCCCAGCGAGGTAACCAGCACACTTGGAAGCCTAATAAGTTGGCGCAACCGCGCATTTCTACCCGCTGCGGTAATTAAAAAATTCTGGTGGGACTTAGAAAGAAATCGCGTTGATGAGCGCTATATACGTAACTTTGAGAAGGCATTTTTATTTACAACAAGCAACTATCAATACGGCCAAATTGCTGCACAAATCGCAAGCATGCTATTGGCACTTAAAATACAAAAAGTAGAAAATATACCGCACAAAAGCTTAGAACCATTAGTCATGACACTGATGGCAAACAATCCAATATCGAATGAAATTACATTATTCCATGAAACTCCATTCGGCCCGAAAAAAGGGATAATATCAGACACCTCTGATTTCAATATTGCTCAAGCAATTTTCAACTTCAATAGTGACATCAGAAGTAGCGCACTAAAAACAGATTTATGCAATCCATTAACTGGTCTAAATAAAACACTAGGTTACATATTTGAAAAAATTGACCAAGATATTTTTTTCACACCACCACAACCATTGCCAAATAATTTTTTAAATATTAAACCAGCAAAAGCATTTACGATTCGTCTGTATGATGCGCTAAAAAATATAAATGGACTACTTAAAAATTTCAACCTAATCGAATTACACAGAAGTGGCAGCGATGTGATCTGCGCAGAGTCTTCACTAGCCGGAGAGTCAATAAACAGATATTTGCGGCTAAATAACGTAGAAAAGATCGAGATTTTGAAAAAGATAGATCCTGAACAATATTCGAAAGATTATTCAGCAATGCTACATGCAACAAACCCGCAAAGAAAGCAGGTGACATATTTCAATAAAAAGGGTTACTACTTCTGCGACTTCCTCGTGACCCTGAATGAGGGGCCGGCACTAAAAAAGGAACTACCACAGCCACTGGCGACAGATAGAACGTCTCTCCCTGCGTGATTGGCGATCTCTGGCCTGATTGAACACTGCCCATGACTCACACCTCGCGGCACTGACATATGCACAGTTAACCATCCCTCCTCGCAGTAAGCACAAGGCGGAGATGGACATGATGGTTCTAATCATGGAGCTATCCTGCCAAGGGTAGGATAGCTCTTCCCCTCCCCTACAATAGCCCTACAACTTTTTCATAAATGAAAAACGGCTTACAGAAAAATCTGTAAGCCGTTGATTTTATTGGTGGGCCCTATCGGACTTGAACCGATGACCAAAGGATTATGAGTCCTCTGCTCTAACCAACTGAGCTAAAGGCCCGATCGCAAGCGATTATACCATAATTTCCGGTAAATGTAGCTTACTGGCCATTTGGCTCGTTATCGAGAAAGCTCTTAAGCCGCTCGGAACGCGTCGGATGGCGCAGCTTGCGCAATGCCTTGGCTTCGATCTGACGGATACGCTCGCGTGTCACATCAAACTGCTTGCCCACCTCTTCCAGCGTATGGTCGGTATTCATATCGATACCGAAACGCATGCGCAGGACTTTGGCTTCGCGTGGTGTCAGCGACTCAAGCACTTCCTTGGTTGCCTCGCGCAAACTGGAATACATGGCCGCATCGGAAGGGGTGATGGTCACCGCATCTTCAATGAAGTCACCCAGATGGGAATCGTCATCGTCACCGATAGGCGTTTCCATCGAGATCGGCTCCTTGGAGATCTTCATGATCTTGCGGATCTTCTCTTCCGGCATTTCCATACGCTCGGCCAGTTCGGCCGGATCCGGCTCGTGCCCGGTTTCCTGCAGGATCTGGCGGCTGATACGATTCATCTTGTTGATGGTTTCGATCATGTGTACCGGAATACGGATCGTACGCGCCTGGTCGGCAATCGAACGCGTAATCGCCTGACGAATCCACCAGGTTGCATAGGTCGAGAACTTGTAACCGCGACGGTATTCGAACTTGTCCACCGCCTTCATCAGGCCGATATTGCCCTCCTGAATCAGATCAAGGAATTGCAGACCGCGGTTGGTATACTTTTTGGCAATCGAAATCACCAGACGCAAGTTGGCTTCAATCATCTCGCGCTTGGCCAAACGCGCCTTCTTCTCGCCTGCCGCCATCTGGCGATTGATTTCCTTCAGCGCCGGAATGGTCAGCATGGCACGCAACTGGACATCGGCCAGACGGGTCTGACGCTCGATAATCGCGTGTTTGAAGCGCTCCAGCGTTTCGGACCAGGCCTTGCCGGATTCGATTTCCTTCACGACCCAGTCAACATTGATTTCGTTGCCTGGGAAGCTCTTGATGAAGTGGCTACGATCCATGCGCACACGCTGCACGCAGATATCCTGAATTTCACGCTCATGCGAACGCACTTCAGCCACCAGCGAGCGCAGAGAGTCACACAGGCTTTCAATCTGGCGCGTAGCAAAACGCACCTGCATAAAGGCATCAGTGATCTGCAGCTGGTGAACCTGGGCAGCCTTGGCATCGGATTTCTGCAATGCGGCAGTCAGGCCGGCATACTGCACGCGCACATCGGCAAAGAATTCGATCGCCTGCAATTTGAGCGCGAGCAGGTTAGCGGCATTGATGCTTTCCGCGTCGGCCTCTTCGTCCTCTTCTTCCGGCTCGTCATCATCCGGCATCTCGTCGTCTTCCGGCTCGGCAAATTCGGTCTCTGCCTCAACGCTGGCATTCGGGTCGATAAAGCCGTCGACAACTTCGTCGATACGCATTTCTTCGCGCTCGACCTTGTCCATCAGCGTCAGCACTTCGGCAATCGTGCCGGGGCAGGCCGAGATGGACTGGATCATGTACTTGAGACCGTCTTCGATCCGCTTGGCGATTTCGATTTCGCCCTCGCGGGTCAGCAGCTCAACCGTACCCATTTCACGCATATACATGCGCACAGGGTCGGTGGTGCGGCCGAACTCGGCATCAACCGACGACAAGGCGGCCTCAGCTTCTTCAACCGCGTCCTCGTCGGTGACCGCTGCCGGCGCATCAGTCATCAGCAGGGTATCGGCGTCTGGCGCCTCTTCGGTCACCCGGATACCCAGACCACCGATCATGACGATGATATTTTCGATCTGCTCCGCGTCGGACACGTCCTCCGGCAGATGATCATTGATTTCAGCGAATGTGAGGTAGCCGCGCTCCTTGCCCAGCGCAATCAGCTGGCGCAAGCGCTTGCGCTGCTCTTCCAGGCTCAACTGAGGATTGTCCTGGTTGTCCTGCACATCTTTATCGATTTTGGGGGAAGCCGCCATTTCGTTTCCTGCTTGAAAAAAAGCCGAAAAAAACAATTGAGTATATCACAGCCCGTCATTTCAACGGGTTGTGTACCGCCCGCGCCGCCATGCGGCGCATCAGTTCCTGCAACAAACGCTTCTCTTCATCACTTAGATGCTCAAGTCCGCGTACCGACAATTGCCGATATAGCGCGTCATCACACGCATCCATCATTCTGGAGAAGCCGCTCTTAAACATATCCAGATCAAACTCGTCCGGATTGGCAAGTTCTGCCGGGTCTCGCAACGATGCCTGCAACACAGAGTCAATCTGCGATTCAAACGGTGTACCACGAAAATTCTCGGCCAATTGCGCGCTGGTCGGCGTGTTGGCGCACGCCTGCGCCCGCTCGATCAAGGCTGCCAAACAGGCAATATCGCCAGACAAAGGCAAGCTATCACGCACCTCGACTTCATTGGCCCACGCCGGATTCATCACCAGCCACTTGATCAGGCGCCGAACGGTAGGCATCACATCCGGCTGCGCCGATTGGCGCGGCAAACGGTATTCACGCCGACCACGCGCAACCGCCTTGCGCTGGCCGGTCATCATGTCGAATTCGTCGACTTCTACGCCCACCAGTTCAGCCAGGCGCTTGCGGATAATAAAACCCAAGGCTGGCGCCGTAATCTGCGCCAGCAAAGGCATAGCCTGCTTAACCAGATCAGCGCGCCCTTCGGGGCTAGACATATCAACCCGCCGCGTCAGTTCGCGCGTCAGATAGCCCGACAAGGGCACACTGGCTTCACTCAACTGGCGCTCGAACGCCTCGGTGCCGTACTCGCGAATATACGAATCCGGATCATGCGCCTCCGGCAAAAACAGGAAGCTCAACGCCTTGCCGTCAACCAGAAACGGCAAACTGTTTTCCAGTGCCCGCCAAGCCGCTTTCTGCCCGGCTTTATCGCCATCAAAGCAGAACACCACCTGATCTGCGTGCTTGAGCAACTTACGCACATGCTCGCCGGTCGTTGCCGTGCCCAGCGTCGCGACTGCATACGCTACGCCATACTGCGCCAGCGCCACCACATCCATATAGCCTTCGACCACCAGCACCCGGTTGTGCTCGCGTATCGCCTGGCGCGCCTCGTACAGGCCATAAAGCTCGCGCCCCTTCTCGAACAGCGGCGTCTCGGGCGAGTTCAGGTATTTGGGTTCGCCCTGCCCTAGCACGCGTCCACCGAAACCGATAATCACGCCGCGCTGGTTACGAATGGGAAACATCACCCGGCCACGAAAGCGGTCGTA
This sequence comes from Craterilacuibacter sp. RT1T, assembly GCF_023502145.1. Lineage (GTDB taxonomy): Bacteria > Pseudomonadota > Gammaproteobacteria > Burkholderiales > Chromobacteriaceae > Craterilacuibacter. The sequence continues at coordinate 71,394 of NZ_JAMFLI010000011.1, forward strand.
ACGTTTACCTTCATCCCCCGCGATCACCAAACCGGCCTCGACCAGATATTCATCCTGATAATCCGGCACAATCGCGGCCAGATTTTGCCAGGCATCGGGCGCATACCCCAAGGCAAAGCGTGCGGCAATTTCGCCGGACAAACCGCGACCCTTAAGGTAACTGACGGCAGCAGGCGAAGATTTCAACTGCTGTTTGAAATAAACCGCAGCAGCTGCAAGGATTTCTTCAAGTGACAAGCGGCGCGCACGCGCAGCTTGCTCCGCCACCGGGTCGGCATATTGCACCTCCGGCACGGGCATGGACACACTATCGGCCAGCACGCGCACCGCATCGACAAAACCCAGCCCCTGATACTCCATGACAAAGCCGATGGCCGAGCCATGCACACCACACCCAAAGCAATGATAGAACTGCTTGGATGGGCTAACCGTAAAAGAGGGGGATTTTTCCTTGTGGAAAGGGCAGCAAGCCAGATAGTTCTGCCCCGCTTTTTTCAGCGGGACATAGCGATCCACCACGTCAACGATGTCGACGCGGCTCAGCAACTGATCGATAAAATCCTGCGGGATCATCCGCGCACCTTAAGCAGCAAGGCGGGCCTTAATCAGGGCCGACACGGCAGCCATATCGGCACGGCCGGCCAGTTGCGGACGCAATAGTGCCATGACCTTGCCCATGTCTTGCATGCCGGCAGCACCACTACTTGCAACTGCGGCTTCAATCAATGCATTGATTTCAGCTACGCTCAACTGCTGCGGCAGATAGTCGGCCAGCACCAGCATCTCTGCCTTTTCCTGCTCGGCCAGATCCTGACGGCCACCCGCCTCGTACTGCGTAACCGAGTCGCGGCGCTGCTTGAGCATTTTGTCGACCACCGCCACGATGGCGGCATCGTCCAGCTCAATACGCTCATCGACTTCCTTCTGCTTGATTGCGGCCATCAACAAGCGAATGGCGGACAAACGCGCGGCATCTCTGGCCTTCATGGCCGTCTTCATGTCGTCAGTGATACGTGATTTGAGACTCATATCGTGCTTTCAGAAGAGGCAGCGGCCGACATGAAGCCGGCCGCAGAAATGCGGAACTACAAAAGGCAAAACCGCAGACAAAGCCTGCGGTCCTGTAAATCAACCGTACGTAAAGCTTAGAACATCTTTGGTGGCAGCTGTTGGCTACGGATGCGCTTGTAGTGACGCTTCACGGCAGCAGCAGCTTTACGCTTGCGCTCGGTGGTTGGCTTTTCGTAGAACTCGCGCGCACGCAGTTCGGTCAGCAGACCGGTTTTTTCTACGGAGCGCTTGAAACGGCGCATTGCTACTTCAAACGGTTCATTCTCTTTTACGCGAACAGTCGGCATCGACAGGGATCCTTAAAATCTTGGGTAAGCTAAATGCTTGATAAAACCGGTATTTTAGCAACGGAATCCTTTTTGATAAAGTCCTGGATTCCGAAGTTCGTCACTTGAGTGCACCATGCACGACAAATGACTGAAAAAATCACCCCCTCACTAGGAGAAATGGTGTTGCAATTGGTCGAAACAAAACGCGGCCAGCGTAGGTGCCGGGGCGGCCTCGGCCATCGGCAGCACGTACTCGAAAGTGCGGGCTTCACGCAGGGCTGAAACTTATACCGGACTCGCAGCAAAAAGTCGAGACCTATCCGCGCCTGCCATCATTACGGCTACGCAGATACATCACCCGCGCTTAGCGCTGATCACGCTACTTAACTGCGCGACAGCGGCAAGAACCCGATCAAGATGGACCAGATCACTTACCTGCAGGCGGAAATGGATATGGATATACCCCTCCCCTGCCGAACCATCCTGCGTGTCTACGCTTTCGATATTGGCAGCAGCGCCGGAGATCGCTGACGCGATATCGGCCAGTGTGCCACGCTCATTGCGCGCCATCACGCTGACGGTCACCGCAAACATGCGATCCCGCTGCGTGTCCCAGGTAACTTCCAGTAATTTATCCTGATCGAAACGTCGGATATTGGCACACAGGCTGCGATGAATAATCAATCCCTGCCCCTTGGCTATCGCACCGACAATTTCGTCACCCGGAATAGGACTGCAACACGTCGCCAGTTGTATCGTACCGCTCTCGTTACCCCGAATGGCAATAGGCGACACGCGCACCGACTCGCCGGACTTGCGCCCGGCAAGCTCAACCAGACGCCTCGCGACGGCGATAGGCAACAGCTTACCCACCCCAAGCTCGGCCAGCACCTCGCGGAACGAGCCCAGATTATCGCCATACAGCGCCATATACTCATCCTGCAGCGCATCGACGCCAGCCAGCGGCGTCATCACCAGCGCACTCAAAGCCTGCTTAAGCAGGCGCTCGCCCAGCAAGGAGGCTTCGGTGGTCTGCAAGCTCTTTAAATAACTGCGTATACACGAGCGGGCACGGCCGCTCGCGACAAAATTCAGCCACGAAGGATTAGGCTTGGCCTGGGTCGAGGTAATCACCTCGACGCTGTCCCCGTTTCTCAACACCGTACGCAGGGGCACCAGTGCGTGATTAACGCGTGCCGCGATACAGCGGTGACCGACATCGGTATGTACCGCATAGGCAAAATCGACCGGAGTCGAGCCCTGCGGCAGGACCAGAATCTTGCCCTTGGGGGTAAAAACGTACACCTCGTCCGGAAACAGATCGATCTTGATATGCTCGAAAAACTCGATCGCATCATCACTCTCGGCCTGAATATCGAGAATGCTCTGCAGCCATTGGTGCGTACGCTGATGCGCCGTATCCAGACTGCCGTCACCACTCTTGTACATCCAGTGCGAAGCGATACCCGCCTCGGCTACCGCATTCATCTCGCGGGTACGAATCTGCATCTCCACCGGCGTACCATAAGGCCCGAACAAGGTGGTATGCAGGCTTTGGTAGCCGTTACCCTTGGGGATCGCGATATAGTCCTTGAACTTGCCCGGCAAAGGCTTGTACAGGCTATGCAGTGCACCCAAGCTCAGATAGCAGCTGGGAATATCGTTGACTACCACGCGGAAACCGTAGATATCCAGCACCTCGGAAAACGACAGGTTTTTTTCCTGCATTTTCTTGTAGATGCTGTACAGATTCTTTTCCCGCCCCTTGATCACCGCCTCGATCTTGTTCTCGGCCAGACGCTGGCTGACCGCTTCCAGAATCTTGTTAACGATCTCGCGCCGGTTACCGCGTGCCGCGCGCACCGCCTTGGCCAGCACGGTATAGCGCGTAGGGTAAAGATGCTTGAACGCCAGATCCTGCAACTCGCGATAGACCGTATTCAGACCGATACGGTTGGCAATCGGCGCATAAATTTCCAGCGTTTCCAGGGCGATGCGCTTGCGCTTGTCCTCACGCATCGAGTCCAGCGTGCGCATATTGTGCAAGCGGTCGGCCAGCTTAACGATAATCACGCGTACGTCGCGCGCCATCGCCAGCACCATCTTGCGGAAGTTTTCCGCCTGCGCGTCTTCCTTGGTCTGGTACTCCAGCCGTTCCAGCTTGGACAGCCCATCCACCAGATCGGCAATGGTCTTGCCGAAGTGCTCGGTCAGCGTGGGCTTGGATACCCCTGTGTCTTCCAGCACGTCATGCAGCAAGGCTGCAGCCACGCCCTGCGCATCCATGCGCCAGTCGACCAGCATCTGGGCCACTGCCAGCGGGTGGGTGATATAAGGTTCACCGCTTTTGCGCGTCTGCCCCTCATGCGCCTCACGGCTGACATCAAATGCCTGACGCAATAACTGCACATCTTCCGGCTTCAGATAGGCAGCGGCCGACTCAAGCAGAGCCGATGCCGCCGTGTCTATCATGGCCTGATAATCAATGGGGGGTGCGCTATCCAGCTGCATGCCTGAGAAATATCCGGGGGCAATTAGCCCTTATTACGGGTCAAAATTTCACGGCCGACATGACCGGCAGCGATTTCGCGCAAAGCCACCACGGTCGGCTTATTGCGACCGGGTTCAACAAAAGTCGTTCCGCCCGACGCAACCTGGCGGGCACGGTATGCGGCGGCCAAAGTCAGATCAAAACGGTTCTGGATACGGTCGAGGCAGTCATCAACGGTAATACGGGCCATGGGGTTTACCTCTTTCAGGAATGGTGGAAACTATATGTGATTTTGCCGGATTGACCAATCATTTCAGCCGGCAGGCTGCATCTGTGCCAACACGGACGCCAGACGCTGGCACTGGCGCGGTGCACGCAACTGCACCGCACGAACAACAGCAAGCAAATCCGTGCGTGCTTGCTCGAACTCATCATTAACTACGATGTAATCATATTCACCGACCAGCGCGATCTCGGCACGCGCCTCGGCCAGACGGCGCTCGACCACCTCGTTGCTATCGGTACCACGGCCGCGCAAACGGCTCTCCAACACTTGCAGGCTAGGCGGCAAAATAAAGATACCAACCGCCTCGGCAAATATCTCGCGCACCTGACGCGCACCCTGCCAATCTATTTCCAGCAGAATGTCGTGACCGGCAGTCGTACGCTCACGGATCCAGCGCACGCTGGTACCGTAGTAATTGCCGTACACCTCGGCGTACTCGAGAAAATCACCGGCGGCAATCATCGCTTCGAACGCATCACGCGATACAAAATGGTAATGCTGACCGTCGATCTCGCCGGCGCGCGGCGCACGCGTAGTAAAAGAGACAGAGAGTTCAACATCGGGTGCAGCCTTAAGTAATGCCGCCACCAGTGAAGTCTTACCGGCACCGGACGGTGCTACCACGATAAAGATGCTACCGGTCGACATACTCATGGGCTGGCTCTCTGTAAACTTGGACTAATATTTCAGGTTACCACAAGAGGGGGACATCTTTAAAGAGAGGCACTTGGAACTCCCGCACTCTCCTAATGATAAATCGTATAAAATAGCCAACTCATAAAAAACTGAAATGCCGCCGAGGGTGCACGACATGCAAGTTCTAGAGAGCCTGTTCAAACTTAAAGAACATGGAACCACGGTCAAAACGGAAGTCATCGCCGGGATTACCACCTTCCTGACAATGGCTTACATCGTTCTGGTTAACCCCGCCATCCTGTCGGCAACCGGCATGGATATCAATGCCGTCTTCGTCGCCACCTGTCTGGCTGCCGCACTGGGCACCAGCATCATGGCGCTGGTTGCGAACTACCCGATTGCACTGGCACCGGGCATGGGACTGAATGCCTATTTCACCTTCACCGTGGTGCAGGGCATGGGTGTTTCATGGGAAACCGCACTGGGCGCCGTATTCCTGTCCGGACTGGTCTTTCTCGCCGTCAGCCTGTTCAAGGTACGCGAGGCCATGGTCAATGCCATTCCGCAATCGCTTAAATTCGGCATTTCTGCCGGCGTCGGCATGTTCCTGGCGATTATCGGCCTGAAAAACGCCGGTGTGATTGCCGCCCATCCGGCAACACTGATCACGTTGGGGGATATCCATAACCCGACCACCCTGCTGGCTATTCTCGGCTTTTTCATGATTGTGGCTCTCGAATACCGCAAGGTGCCTGGCGCCATCATCCTGAGCATTATCCTGATCACCACGCTCTCCATTACGCTAGGCCTGTCGACCTTCGAAGGCATCTTTGCCCCGGTGCCAAGCTTGGCGCCGACCTGGATGGCGATGGATATCCAGGGGGCGCTTAATGCAGGCTTGCTGGGCGTGATCTTCGTCTTTTTCTTTGTCGACCTGTTTGACACGACCGGCACCCTGGTTGGCGTTTCACACCGTGCCGGCCTGCTGGACAAAGACGGCAAACTGCCCCGCCTCAAACGCGCCTTGCTGGCCGACTCGATCGCCATCACCGCCGGCGCGGCCATGGGCACCTCTTCCACCACCGCCTATGTCGAATCGGCTGCAGGTACCGCCGTGGGTGGCCGTACCGGCCTGACCTCGCTCACTGTTGCCCTGCTGTTTCTGGCCTGCCTGTGGCTGTCACCGCTGGCCAAAACCGTGCCGGCCTATGCAACAGCCCCCGCACTTTGCTATGTAGCCGTGCTGATGACACGCGGCCTGGCCGAGATCAAGTGGGAAGACCTGACCGAGGCAGCGCCCGCTGTAATGACTGCGCTGGCCATGCCTTTCACCTTCTCCATCGCAGACGGCATTGCCTTTGGTTTTATCAGCTTTACCGCCATCAAATTGCTGGCCGGTCGCGCCAAGGACCTGAGCCCGGCCGTATTGGTGATTACCGCCATGTGGATTTTCAAACTGGCCTTTTTCCACTAAGCTGCCTGCTATCTTCCATCGACAAGGGGCGCCTCGAGCGCCCCTTGTGCATACCCGTCCACAAACTTGTACAATGGCGGGTAACCCTTGTACGGACCGCATCATGGACAACCTCAGCAATATCGACTACGCGAGCTACCTCAAGGGCTGGATTCGCGCCGTTCCCAACTGGCCACACGATGGCGTAATGTTCCGCGACATCACGCCACTGCTGCAAAACCCCAAGACCTTCCGCATGCTGATCGATATCTTCGTCCATCGCTATATGGACCAGAAGATTGATCTGGTTGCGGGTCTGGATGCGCGCGGCTTTATTATCGGCTCGGTGCTGGCCTACGAGCTCAACGTCGGCTTCATTCCGATCCGCAAAAAGGGCAAACTGCCTTTCACCACGGTAGCGGAAGAGTATGAGCTGGAATACGGCAACGCCACTGTAGAAATGCACACCGATGCCTGCAAGCCAGGCGATCGCGTCCTGCTGATCGACGACTTGGTCGCCACTGGCGGCACCATGATGGCTGGCTACCATCTACTGCAAAAGTTGGGTGCAGACGTGGTCGAAGCGGCCGCGATTATCGAACTGCCCGAGCTGGGCGGTGCAAAACTGGTACGCGACGATGGCCTGTCGCTGTTTACTGTTTGCTCGTTCAGCGGAATCTGACGCTCTCCCCCATCACGAAAACCGCAGCCTCATGCTGCGGTTTTTTCTGCCCGCACCACACAACAAAAAGGCTGCCCGAAGGCAGCCTTTTTTATCTAATGAACCCAGCCTTAACGGCTTAGTACCACTCGATACCTTCTTTTTCGGTCGAGATCACGGTACCGGCTTCGCCTTTAACGATCTTCTCGATATCCTGCAGCGCGCCGATCACGGCTTTCTTGCCGGTCAGGCGGGCGAACTCGCAAGCCGCTTCCACTTTCGGGCCCATGGAGCCGGCAGCGAAGCCCAGCTTTTCCATTTCGTCCGGGTGAGCGTGCTTGATGGCTTTCGCTTCTGGCGTGCCCCAGCCGACAAATACGGTCGACACGTCGGTTGCGATCACGAAGTAGTCAGCATCCACTTCACGCGCCAGCAGGGCGGAGGTCAGATCCTTGTCGATCACGGCTTCCACGCCAACCAGCTTGTCGCCCTGGTACATGGTCGGGATGCCGCCACCGCCAGCTGCAATCACCACTGCGCCTTTTTCGATCATCCACTTGATAGGACGCATTTCGAAAATGCGCTTAGGCTTAGGAGACGGCACTACGCGGCGGAAGTATTCGCCGTCAGCCTTTACCGTCCAGCCCTTTTCTGCAGCCAGCTTCTCGGCTTCTTCCTTGCTGTAAACCGGACCAACAAATTTGGTCGGGTTAGCAAAAGCAGGATCGTTGGCATCGACTTCGGTCTGGGTCAGGATGGTCGCGAACGGCACTTCAACTGGCAGCTCGTTACCCATTTCCTGCTCGATCATGTAACCGATCATGCCTTCGGTTTGCGCACCCAGGACGTCCAGCGGATACGGTGTAACCGAAGCATCAACGTGACGGGCGTAAGCATCGTTCTGCAGACCCAGCAGGCCGACTTGCGGGCCGTTACCGTGGCACATCACCAGGTTGTGGCCCAGACGGGTCACGGCAGCCAGCTGTTGTGCCGCTACTTTTACGTTGGCACGCTGGTTGTCGGCGGTCATGGCTTCGCCACGCTTTTGCAGGGCATTACCGCCCAGAGCTACTACTACGCGCATTTTTTATCCTTTAGCCACACAGCCCGACGGGCTATGCAGTGAAATCATCAATCAGAAGCGGCATTAACCGCTTCACAAGGAACAATGGCCGACCACACCTGCAAGGTGCTGCCGGCCATGTCACGGCGCGACAGAATCGCACCGACTCAAGTATCCGACTAGTGCCGGATATCAGGCTTCAAGCTTACTGGTTGCCCAGGGTCGAAACCATGATGGCCTTGATGGTGTGCATGCGGTTTTCCGCCTGCTCGAAGGCTACGTTAGCGTGGCTTTCGAACACGTCTTCGGTCACTTCGATACCGTTGGCGAATTGCGGGTACACAGCAGCCACTTCAGCACCTACAACGGTTTCGCTGTTGTGGAAAGCTGGCAGGCAATGCAGGAACTTAACGGCTGGGTTCTTGGCA
>NZ_JAMFLI010000012.1 GCF_023502145.1 Craterilacuibacter sp. RT1T
ATTTCGAAGCGGCTAAACCACGTCAACACCCCAGTTCCCAGTTCCCAGTTCCCGGCTCCCCGATCCCTGTTCCCCATTTATCAGTGTGCAGCCCCCCAGCTATCGCCGGCACCGACTTCGGCCAGCAGCGGCACTTTCAGCGCCGCCACTTTGGCCATCAGCTCGGGCAGTTTGACCTTGACCCGATCCAGTTCATCCATGGGGACTTCCAGCACCAGTTCGTCGTGCACCTGCATAATCAGCTTGCTGGCCAGTTTTTCGTGCTGCAGCCAGTTCTGTACCGCAATCATCGCCAGCTTGATCAAGTCCGCCGCCGTGCCCTGCATCGGGGCATTAATCGCCGCGCGTTCGGCGCCGGCACGGCGCATGGGATTCGCACCACGGATTTCCGGCAGGTACAGGCGGCGGCCGAAGGCGGTTTCCACATAGCCCAGCTCGCGCGCCGACTCGCGGGTATGCGCCATATAGTCGGCCACACCCGGGTAGCGCATGAAATAGCGGTCGATATATTGCTGGGCGGCGCTGCGCTCGATATCCAGCTGGGCGGCAAGGCCGAATGCGCTCATACCGTAGATCAGGCCGAAGTTGATGGCCTTGGCGGCACGGCGCTGCTCGCTACTGACCGCGTTCAGGCTGACACCGAACACTTCGGCGGCAGTGGCACGGTGAATGTCTTCGCCGGCGGCAAAGGCTGCCAGCATGCCTGCGTCGTCCGACAGGTGGGCCATAATTCTCAGCTCGACTTGCGAGTAGTCGGCCGACACGATGCAGGAGCCGGCCGGCGCGATAAAGGCTTCGCGCACACGCCGCCCTTCTTCGGTACGCACCGGAATGTTCTGCAGATTGGGGTCGGAGCTGGACAAGCGCCCGGTCACCGCCACCGCCTGTGAATAACTTGTATGCACACGCCCGGTCTGTGGATGAATCAGCAAGGGCAGCTTGTCGGTATAAGTCGACTTCAGCTTGGCCAGGCTGCGGTACGCCAGAATCAGCTTGGGCAGCGGATAATCCAGCGCCAGCGCTTCCAGCACCGACTCATCGGTGGAATAGCCGCCGCTGGCGGTTTTTTTCACGCCCTTGGTTGGAATCGCCAGCTTGCCGAACAGGATTTCCTGCAACTGCTTGGGCGAGTTGATATTGAAACTCTGCCCGGCCAGTTCGTGGATCTTCGTTTCCAGCGTCAGCATCTCCAGACCCAGGCTATGACTTTGCGCATGCAGGCGGTCACGGTCGATCAGCACGCCGTGGCGCTCCATAATGAACAGCACCTCGGCCACCGGCAGTTCGATATCGCGATAGACCGAGGCAAGCCGGCCTTGCAGCATGGGCTTGAATACCGCATTCAGGCGCAGGGTAATGTCGGCGTCTTCGGCCGCGTAGCGGGTAGCCGTGTCCAGATCGACTTCGGCAAAGCCGATCTGCTTGGCCCCCTTGCCGCAGATGTCTTCGTAGGCGATGGTGTTTTCGCCCAGATGGCGGCGCGCCAGATCATCCATATTGTGGCGCTGGTGGCTTTCGACCACATAGCTTGCCAGCATGGTGTCGTCGGCCACGCCGGCAAGGCGAATGCCGTGATTGGCAAAGACATGGCGGTCGTACTTGAGGTTTTGTCCCAGCTTTTTCCGGCTGGCGTCCTCCAGCCACGGCTTGAGCCGGGCCAGCGTCGCATCCAGATCCAGCTGGTCGGGCACACCGGGGTAATCATGGCGCAACGGGATATATGCCGCCTCGCCAGCCTGTACCGACAGGCTAAGCCCCACGATGCGCGCCGCCATCGGGTCCAGGCTAGTGGTTTCGGTATCGACCGACACCAGATCGGCACGGTTTAACTTGTCCAGCCATTCATCCAGCTGGGCGGGCGTGGTGATCATCTGGTAGTCGCGCGCCAAGGGCGCGGGTTCGGCCACAGCTGGCGCCACGCTTTCATCAAGCGGAGCAGGGTCGGCAAACAGGTCATCGGTCGTATGCAGTGCCGGCACGGGCTGACTGAGTGCAGGCGCGACCGCCACGCTGGCACTGCCGCTCTCCTCCATCAGCTCGCGGTAAAAGGTCCGGAAGCCGAACTGCTGGAACAACTCGGCCAGACGCACCACATCGCGCCGGCCATGAATCAGGCTGTCCATGCCATGCGCCATATGGCCGGCCAGATCGACATCGCATTTGATGGTGATCAGCTCGCGCCCCTTGGGCAGCCATGCCAGCGCCGCACGCAGGTTTTCGCCCACCTTGCCGCCTATCTTGTCGGCGTTGGCCATCACGCCCGCCAGGGTATCGTATTCGGTCAGCCACTTAAGCGCGGTCTTGGGGCCGCATTTGTCCACGCCGGGTACGTTGTCGACCTTATCGCCGATCAGCGTCAGATAATCGATGATGCGTTCAGGCGGCACGCCAAATTTGGCCAGCACCCCGGCCTCGTCCAGCACTTCATTGGTCATGGTATTGACCAGCGTCACGGCAGGCGTCACCAGCTGCGCGATATCCTTGTCACCGGTCGAGACAATAACCTTCATGCCGGCCTTTTCACCGGCATGGGCCAAGGTGCCGATCACATCATCGGCCTCGACCCCGCCCACCACCAGCTTGGGCCAGCCCAGCGCTTCGACCACCGCATGCACCGCTTCGACCTGGCTTGCCAGCTCTTCCGGCATGGATGGGCGCTGTGCCTTGTACTCGGGATACAGCTCGTCGCGGAAAGTCTTGCCTTTAGCATCGAATATGCAGGCGCTATAATCGGAAGCCACCTCCTTTTCCAGCCGGCGCAACATGTTCACCATGCCGTATACCGCACCCATGGGTTTGCCATCGGGCGAGCGCATATCCGGCATGGCATGGAAGGCGCGATAAAGATAAGAAGAGCCGTCAATCAGCAGCAGTGTTTTCATAAGAGGCTTTAAAGATGAGCTTGTCCGATAAGTTGCCGCCCAGCAGCGACCGCTACGAGATGATGCAACGCTTCCGTGCCCGCGAAGCCTGGCACGTGATGAAGATATTGTCGGAATTTGTTGAGTCGGCAGAAGAACTGCAGGGTATCACGCCTGCAGTCAGTATTTTCGGCAGCGCGCGTACTGCGCGCGACCAGCGTTATTATAAGCTGACCGAAGAAGTCGCCCGCCTGTTGTCGGATGCAGGCTTTTCGGTCATCTCCGGCGGCGGCCCCGGCATTATGGAGGCGGCCAATAAGGGTGCATTTTACGGGCGCAGCCCGTCGGTTGCGCTCAATATTGTGCTGCCGCACGAGCAGACGCCCAATCCTTATCAGGATCTCAGCCTCAAATTCAACCATTTCTTCAGCCGCAAGGTGATGTTCGTCAAATACGCCATCGCCTACGTGGTGATGCCCGGCGGCTTTGGTACACTGGACGAAATGTTCGAGGCGCTGACGCTGGTGCAGACCGGCAAGAGCCGCAAGATCCCCATTATTTTATGCGGCAGCGAATTCTGGCAGGGCCTGCTCGACTGGATACGCGCCCAATTGGTCGACGGCGGCATGATAGCCGCAGCCGACCTCGATCTGGTGCAGCTGATCGACGAGCCGCAGGCCATTGTCGACACCATTTTCAAGTATTACGAAACCCGTGGCTTCGAGGCTCTGCCCGAAGAAAACGAACAACTGCTCAATCTTTGAGCACCAAGGAAACCACTATGCGCCACCTTTTGCTTGCCCTGACGCTTGCCAGCCCGCTGGCACTGGCCGATACCCCGCCGGCTACCCCCGTGCCCCCACCACCGGCCATTGCCGACGGCATGATCGAGGGCGGCGGCCCCGAGCCCGAAGTACGCATTATCCAGAAAGGCGCGGACAAGATAGAGGAATACCGCATCAACGGCCTGCTCTATATGGTCAAGGTCACCCCATCGATCGGCTTTCCCTACTATCTGGTCGACGACGATGGCACCGGCAACCTCAAACAGATCGATCCGGCACGCCGCATCGTCATCCCGCAATGGGTCTTGATGCGATTCTAAGGACGAAGCATGTCGGTTTACACCTCGGTTACAAAACAGGCGCTGACAGACTGGCTCGCCGGCTATGCGCTGGGCGAGCTGGTCGATCTGAAAGGCATCGCCGCCGGTATCACCAATACCAATTATTTCGTCACCACCACCCATGGCCGTTATGTGCTGACGCTGTTTGAAGCGCTGCAACTGCACGAACTGCCCTACTATCTGCAACTGATGAGCCATCTGTCGCGCCACGGCGTCGCCTGCCCGGCGCCGGTTGCCGACAATACCGACCGGCTGGCATCCATGCTGTGCGGCAAGCCGGCCTGTCTGGTCACCTGTCTGGATGGCGCCGATGTCAGCGAACCCTCGGCGACGCAATGCCGCGCGCTGGGCGAGATGCTGGCCACCATGCACCGTGCCGGCGATACCTTCACCCTCAAGATGAAAAACCCGCGCGGACCGCGCTGGTGGAGCCAGACGGCGCAAATGCTTTACGCCAAGCTGCCGGACAGCGACGCGTCCATGCTGCGCGCAGAGATCAAGCTGCAGGACAGCCACCGCTTCGATCACCTGCCCTCGGGCGTGATCCATGCCGACCTGTTCAAGGATAATGTGCTGATGAAGGGCGAGGCCATTGCCGGCTTTATCGACTTTTACTATGCCTGCAACGATGTACTGCTGTACGACGTGGCCATCGCACTGAATGACTGGGCACGCAAGGCCGACGGCACGATAGACGACACGCTGGCGCGTGCACTGCTGGATGGCTACCGCAAGGTGCGCCCGTTCACCAGCGAAGAAGAACAAAACTGGCCGGTGATGTTGCGCGCCGGTGCCTTGCGCTTTTGGGTGTCACGCCTGCTGGACCTGCACTTCCCGCCCGCAGGCGAGTTGACCTTCACCAAAGACCCGGCAGTATTTCGCCAGCTGATTGTCAACTACAGCAGCCGCACGGATTTCTGGCTGTAAAAATCGGCCTGTACTGGGCGCCAAGCAAACGCGCAGTACAGGCCATGGCATACGCGCTAAACCGCCGCCACAGGCCGCTCAAGCGCGGCCCAGTCATGGGGCTCGCCCAACCAGGCGAGCATGGCCACACCATCCATCGGCCGGGCAAACAGATAGCCCTGTATCTGGCGATAGCCTATGGCGCGCAGCTGCCTGTACTCCGCGACGGTTTCCACCCCTTCGGCAATCAACGCCAGCCCCATGCCCTGCGCCATGTCGTACACGGTGCGCGCCAGCGTGTCATCGCCGGCTCCCAGCAACTGGACAAAGCTGCGATCCAGCTTGAGCGTATCAAACGGCAGCGCGCATAGCCGCGCCATGGACGAGTAGCCGGTGCCGAAATCATCCAGATGCAAGCCTATGCCTATGCCCACGAGTTCGGCCAGCGTCTGCCCGGCTAGCGGTAGCTCATCCAGTGTCGCACTTTCGGTAATCTCGATCGAAACGGCGTCCACCGGCAAACCATGCGCGACAATCAGCGCCTGCAATCGGGTGGCCAAATTCTCTTCCAGCAGCTGCAATGCAGACAGATTGACCTGCAACTTGAGCGCAGGCTGCAAGGCCCGAAACGCACAGAAGTCGACCAAGGCCCGGCGCAGCATCTGCTCCCACAGCGTACCGATCAAGCCGATTTCTTCGGCCAGCTGGATAAAGGCCGGCGGTGGCACCATGCGACCATTCAGGGACCAGCGCGCCAGCATTTCCAGCGAAACCACCTGACCGCTTACCGCATCCACCACCGGCTGGAACCATGGCCGGATCTCGTCGTTTGCAACCGCACTACGCAAAGCCTGCTCCTGCAACAAACGCTCATCGGCAGCGGCACTCATCTCCTGGCTATAGACGCACAAACCATCCCGCCCCTGCTGCTTGGCGGCATACATGGCAAGATCCGCATGACGCATCAGCGCCTGCCCCTCCATACCGGCTTGCCAGCTTGCCAGCCCGATTGACGCGGTGACCTTCAACTCATGACTGCCCACGATCAGGGGTCGGCGCAAGACGGGCAGTAGCCGCTGCGTCACATGCACGGACAAGGTGGCGGCATCGCCGGCGATCAAGGCACAAAATTCGTCGCCGCCGCTGCGGAACAATGTGCCGCGACCATCCAGTGCACGGTGTAGCAGCACTGTCAGTGCCTGCAACAACTGGTCACCAACCAAATGGCCCAGACTGTCGTTAATCCGCTTAAATCCATCCAGATCAAGCAGCAGCAGGCTATAGACCTGCCCGTCGCGGCGTCTTGCCATGTCCGCCAGCGCCTGCTCCAGCGCCCAGCGGTTGCCCAGCCGGGTCAATGGATCGGTCACGGCCTGTTGCTGCAGCTTCTCCCGCATCTTGGCCAGCTCATCCATTTGCCGGTTGTATGCCAGCGCCAGATCATCCAGTTCGCAGCGCCCCGTCACTGGCCAGTGCAGGGTCTCGCCCCCATCGCCCGCGCGTGCCAGGCGGGCAAACTGCTCGATACGAGAAATCACCAGCTCGCGCAAAAAATGGCGCATCCACCAGCTGGCGATCGCAATCAGCAAGACAATGCTGCAAGCAAAGAACAAGCTCAGCCATAGCAGCATGCGGTGATCCAGCTGCTTATTGAGCTGCAGCGACCAGCCTGGCGCATCGGCAAGCGCGCGGGCAAGACGATAATCCACCCGTCCATCCCAGCCATAATCGGCGCGCGCCTCCTCCCCCCCCTGACCGAGCGCCACATCCAGCCCGGCCTGTGCTCCCAGCCGCGCCATATTGGTCCCGTCAAGATAACGCCCCATCACGATCATGCCGTTGCTGGGAGCGCTTTCATCGGAAGTACTGACACCGGCCAGCGCCAGTTGCGCCGGACGTGAGCCAATGAAAACCAATTGATTGATGCTCTCCCCCGCCGCCAGTTTCTGGCTCTGGATAGCCGGCGCAGACAAGGCCTGCAGCAATGCCGGCGACAAGGGGCGACTGCCGTCGCCGACGATATACAACAACTCGCCACTGCGACGGAAAATAGCCGTGAAATCGACACCAAAACCATGATAACTACTGGAGAAATTGGTTTCGATAAAGCGGCGGTCAGGATGGTTAACATAATGGTAAGTATCATCCCAACTGGCGTAATCCTTCGCCAATACCTGCAGGCGCTCGCGCTCGGAAGCCAATAGCAGGGTCGCCTTGTCGGCCTCGGCCTGCATCAGAGCCTTGTCGGCCAGATGAGTGAACAGAACCAGCAGGCACATACTGATAAGCAGCAACAAGCTTGCCAACATCGTCATCAGCAGGACAAAACGTCGCGTCAGCAGCGTCTGCAAACGGATAAAAGGGAAAGCATCCGGCGGCGTCAGGGTTGGCACAGGCCACACTTTCATGTTTATTTATTGTAAAAATACACTTGATAAATAAAAACCACTACCAATAAATGAATCTACGACACCAAGCCGGTGTCAGGAAAAACTATTTCACAACATGTGCAGAAAAGCCTGCAGATGCCGGGCCGCCATCCGCTCGCGCCGCTGCGCCTGCCACAAGCTACGCACCAAGCGCGGCAGCGGCGTCGAGAGTTCGACCAGGCGGCCATCGGCCAGCCATTCAGCCACCACCTCGCGCGACAGGCAGGAAATGCCAAGTCCTGCCGCGACGCTGCGCTTGATCGCCTCGGAGTCACCCAGCTCCATCTCCAGATTCAGCCCGGGCAAATGGGGCAATAATAAGCGCTCGACCTCCTCGCGCGTGCCGGAACCGGCTTCGCGCAAAATCCATGCCGCGCGAGCTAGCTCGGCCAGCGTCAGACTCTGCCCGGCCAGCGTATGGGCAGGCGATGCAAACACCACCAGTTCATCTTCGCGCCAGGGCAAAACCAGCAGTTCCGGATGATGGCACGGCCCTTCGACAAAAGCGCAATCGACTTCAAAACCAAGCACCGCCGCAATAATATCGTGCGTGTTGGCGACCTTCATTTCCAGTTGTACGGCAGGATAATCACGCCGGAACGCAGCAAGATACGCCGGCATCAGGTAGTTGGCAATCGTGGTGCTGGCACCCAGCTTGAGCCAGCCGGCATCGCTCAAAAATAGCGTCTCTACATCCTGTGCGCTCTCCAGCAAGGCGCGGGCACGCGGCAATAGCACGCGTCCGTGCTCGTTCAGCACCAGACGCCGCCCCACCCGGTCAAACAGGCGTTCCCCCAAACTGGCTTCCAGCTTGTCCAAGGCCTGACTGGCGGCTGACTGGGTCAAAGCCACTCCCGCCGCCGCACGCGTCACGCTGCCCTCTGTCGCGATGGCGGTAAATACTTCCATTTCACGCAGGGTAATGCGCATCTATCCCCTCCACCATGGCGAAAGCCTAATTAATCAGTTTTGCGAATCTATATGATTAATATTATCCGTTTTTCTTCTAACCAAATGGAAGATATTGTTCGCTACCTTTAAAACCGAATCGGTCTGCCGCGCTCGCCGCGCGCAGACCAATAAAAACAAAATGGCTACGCTTACCCGCTTCACCTGTCAGCCCAAGACCGCACTCTTTGCCGTCGCCGCCCTGCTCTGCCTGTTGACCAGCCCGGCCATCAGCCTGTTTGCCGGTTTGCTGTTTGCCCTGACACTGGGCAACCCCTTACCCGGTCTGACCAAAAAACTGTCCAAGCAATTACTGCAATACTCGGTCATTGGTCTGGGCTTTGGCATGAATCTGCATGAATCGCTGGCCTCCGGGCGCGAAGGCATGCTGTTTACCATCGTATCGGTCAGCCTGATCATGTTGCTGGGCTGGTTTATCGGCCGCCGCCTCAAGCTGTCCGACGGCACGGCTTATCTGATTGCCGCCGGCACCGCCATCTGCGGCGGCAGCGCCATCGCCGCGGTGTCGCCGCTGACCAAGTCCAGCGAAAGCGAGATCTCGGTAGCACTGGCCACCATCTTCGTGCTCAATGCCATCGCGCTCTTTATCTTTCCGCCGCTGGGCCACTACTTCGGCCTGAGCGATCAGCAGTTCGGCATCTGGGCGGCCATGGCCATTCACGACACCAGCTCGGTAGTGGGGGCCGGTGCCGCCTATAGCGAGGAAGCGCTGAAAATCGCCACCACGGTCAAGCTGACGCGCGCACTGTGGATCATTCCGCTGGCCTTTGTCACGACCCTGGTGTTCCGCGACAAAAGCGCCAAGATCCAGATTCCGTGGTTTATCTTCTTCTTTATTCTGGCGATGATTGCCAACACCTATCTGAGCATTCCGGCCGCACTGACAAGCAGCGTCGTCTGGCTCTCGAAAAAAGCGCTGGTGCTGACCTTGTTTCTGATTGGCGCAGCCTTGTCGCGCGATGTGCTGCGAACTGTCGGCATACGCCCGATGGCGCTGGGGCTGATCTTGTGGGCCATTATCGGCACGGCCAGTCTGGCGGCGCTGACGCTGTAAGCAAGCACTGCGGCATGGCGCCTATCCGGGCATAAGCCGGCGAGCATACCTTGCCGCCGGCTTCTATAGTCTTAACGACAAGACTCACGCCCCGTAACGGAAAGAAAACACCGCCATGCCGCCACTCAAACCCTTAATCCCCGGCCTTGCGCTTTCATTACTCCTGGCCTTCGCCTCCATCTGGGCGGCAGAACTGGCCATCATGCGCGAATTCGGCTTCTCGGCGCTGACCATCGCCATCGTCGGCGGCATGATCATAGGCAATACCGTCTATCCCTTGTTTGCCGCCCCCTGCCACGAAGGCATCAATTTTTCCAAAGCCAAGCTGCTACGTCTGGGCATTATCCTGTTCGGCTTTCGCCTGACCTTTCAGGATATTGCCGGCGTCGGCCTGGCCGGCATCCTGATCGATGCGCTGGTCCTCACCTCGACCTTCTTGCTGGCCTGGTATCTGGGACGCAAACTGTTCGGTCTGGATGAGGAAAGCACCATCCTGATCGGCGCCGGCAGCGCTATCTGCGGCGCGGCGGCGGTGCTGGCCACCGAACCGGTGCTGCGCGCCAAGGCCGACAAGGTGGCGGTGGCCGTGGCCACCGTGGTGGTGTTCGGCACACTGGCCATGTTTCTTTACCCGGCGGCCTATCATGCGCTAATCAAGGCTGGCTGGCTGAGCGCAAACGACTTTGCCTACGGCGTTTTCAGCGGCGCAACCATACACGAAGTGGCGCAAGTGGTCGCAGCCGGCAAGGCGGTCAGTGAAGACGCCGCCACCAGTGCGGTAATCACCAAGATGATACGGGTGATGATGCTGGCGCCTTTTCTGCTGATTCTGTCCAGCTGGCTGGCCAAACGCCATCGCGGCAGCGGCCCCGGGCGCGGCAAGGTACAGATCCCATGGTTCGCCGTGCTGTTTCTGGTGGTGGCCGGCTTTAATTCGCTGAATCTGCTCTCCCATCCGCTGGTGGCCTGGATTGTGTCATTCGACAATCTGATGCTGGCGGCCGCCATGGCCGCACTGGGGCTGACCACCCATCTCTCGGCCATTCGCCAGGCAGGGGTCAAGCCGCTGGCGCTGGCCGCCTTGCTGTTTGTCTGGCTGATTGCCGGCGGCGGCCTGATCAGTGCCGGCCTGCTTGCCGTTCTGTAATGAGCCATCCACGCGTGCAGCCATCGCAGCCGGAATCAACAATACCGATTACGGCTGCTACAATCCGTCATCATTTCGACGGACTGTTGCCTTATGAGCCACCCCCACCTTGAGCAGGTCAAAACCTTCTTGCTGGATCTGCAAGACCGTATCTGCCACGCACTCGAAGCCGCCGATGGCCAGGCGCACTTTAACGAAGACGCCTGGCTACGACCGGCAGGTGGCGGCGGGCGCAGCCGGGTTCTGAGCGGTGGCGCGGTATTCGAACAGGCCGGCGTCAATTTTTCCCATGTTTCGGGCGACAGCCTGCCCGCTTCGGCCAGCGCCCATCGCCCGGAGCTGGCCGGACGCAGTTTTCAGGCGATGGGGGTGTCGCTGGTCATTCACCCGGCCAACCCGTATGTGCCGACCAGCCACGCCAATGTGCGCTTTTTTATCGCCGAAAAAGCCGGTGCAGAGCCGGTATGGTGGTTTGGCGGCGGCTTTGACCTCACCCCCTACTACGGTTTTGACGAGGATTGCGTGCACTGGCATCGCGTCGCACGCGATCTGTGCGCCCCCTTTGGCGCAGAAACCTATCCGAAGTACAAGGCATGGTGTGACGACTATTTCTATCTCAAGCACAGAAGCGAGCCGCGCGGCATCGGCGGTCTGTTCTTTGACGATCTGAATACGCCCGATTTCGCACAAAGCTTTGCCCTGATGCAGGCGGTTGGCAACGGCTATCTCGATGCCTATCTGCCGATTGTCGAGCGCCGCAAGCACCTGCCATGGGGCGAGCGCGAACGGCAGTTCCAGCTTTATCGCCGCGGCCGCTATGTGGAATTCAATCTGGTATGGGATAGGGGCACGCTGTTCGGCCTGCAAAGCGGCGGGCGTACCGAGTCCATCCTGATGTCGATGCCGCCGCTGGTGCGCTGGGAATACGGCTACACGCCGGTCGCCGGTTCGGATGAAGAGCGGCTCAGCAGCCATTTTCTGACCGCCAGGGATTGGGTCTGACCCGCAAACCCGCCACGGAGCTTAAGCCATGCCGCTCACGCAAATTTTCATACACCCGCTCAAATCCTGTCGCGGTATAGCGAGCGGGCGCGCGTTTGCCGGCTTGAGCGGCTTTTTGCACGACCGCGAATGGCTGCTGGCCACACCGGATGGCGGCTTTATCAGCGCACGCACCGATCCCGCCCTGCTGACGGTCAGTGCCGAACCCTGGCCTGGCATGATGCTGTTTCGTGCGCCGGGTCGCCCGCCTATCGCCGCCTGTGAAACCCGCTACACCCAAGCGGTCGCCGCCGAAGTCTGGGGCGACGCGTTCAGCGCCTGGCATGGCGATGCGGCACTGGATGCATGGTTCAGTGCGCTGCTAGACAAGCCCTGCCGCCTGCTATGGCTGGGCGCGCAATCAAAACGCCAGCGTACCCAGCTTGAGCATCCGGTGTCGTTTGCCGATGGCTACCCCTACTTGCTGACTAATCAGGCTTCGCTGGGCGCACTGAACAACGAGTTGTCCACCCCGGTCAGCATGCGCCATTTCCGTCCCAATCTGGTGGTGGACGGGTTTGCAGCGTGGGCAGAAGACCAGTGGAAAACGCTGCGCATCGGTGCCCTTGTCTTCGACGTGGCCAAGCCATGTGCACGCTGCGTGCTGACCACGCTAGACCCGGACAGCGGCCAGCGCCGCCGCGACAGCGAGCCGCTGCGCTTATTGGGCAAACGCCGCCGTATCGATGGCGAAGTGCTGTTCGGCTTGAATCTGGTCGCCCGCACGCAAGGCTTTATCAACGTGGATGATGCGGTGGAAATACTGGCGTAAAGCCGCCCGCAGGCAACACGCAGCTGACGCCAGCTAAGCTGCAGTGTTACCATGGCGGCACCCATACCTTGAGACACTCATGTTTGCGCGCTTGCTCCGCCTTGTCCTGCTTACGCTCAGCCTGCTGATTCCACTGCAGGCCAGCTTGGCGATGCCCATTATCGGGCAGGACGACTGCTGCGCCAGCGAGATCAGCCAGACAGACTGTCATCAGGGCATGCAGGACTCGCTGGCCGGCAATAGCAGCATGATGTGCTGCCAGTTGCACGCGGCCACACCGGCGGTGATTCTGACCACGCCACCGCTGCTCGCTCCCCGCGAAACATGGCAGGAACTGATGGCGCTCGCGCCCGAATCCTGCATACCCGCCCCGCCCGAACACCCGCCACGACGGGCCTGAATAGTGCGACAGCCAGCCGGCTGACCTTATTCAAACCCCTCGTGGAGTCTTACCATGAAACACCGACACTTTATTGTGGCTGCGCTTGCGGCCGCCTTTTCCCTGCCAGCGCTGGCCGCACCCGCCGGCGTCATGCTCAAAGATCCTTATTGCGGCTGCTGCGATGCCTGGGCCGGCCATATGAAGCAAAACGGCCTGGAACTCAGCAGCCGCATCGAGCAGAACATGGCCAAGATCAAGGATGAACGCCGCGTACCGGCCAACTTGCGCTCCTGCCATACTGCAGAAATAGGCGGCTATCTGTTTGAAGGCCATGTCCCGGCAGATCTGGTGAAAAAAGTCCTGAAAGACAAGCCCAAGATTGCCGGCCTCGCCGTACCGGGCATGCCCATGGGCAGTCCGGGCATGGAAGGCCCGAGCAAACAAGCCTATCAGGTCGTCGCTTTCGACCGCCAGGGCAAGACCTACGTCTACGCCAACCGTTAATATTTAAGGAATACCATCATGAAAAAAATACTGCTGATCGCCCTCGCAACCCTGAGTCCACTAGCCTTTGCCGCCACCCCGGCCCCGGCAGCCAAACCGGTATGCCCGATGGCCGCTGCCGGCCATACCATGCCCGGTCACGCCATGCCGGCAAACTGCCCGATGGCTGACGCACACGCCGGCCATATGATGGCAGTGCCACCTGCCGCCGCCACGCCGTCCACCCGCGACTATATGAAGGCACATGATGCGATGATGAAAGGCATGGCCATCCAGTACAGCGGCGATGCCGACCGCGACTTTATGGCCGGCATGATCCCCCACCATCAGGGCGCCATCGATATGGCCCGCGTCGCTCTGCAACATGGCAAGGACCCGGTAGTACGCAAGCTGGCGCAGGAAGTGATCGCAGCGCAGGAAAAAGAAATCGCGCTAATGAACCAGTGGCTGGCCACCCACCCGCTGAAGTAATCATTTAACAGCCCGCATCATCAAACCGCCCAATATTGGGCGGTTTTTTTACGCCAGCCACCGGCAATTCTTGCCTTTTGCCATATAGCTGTTACTTATTCTCTATGGGGTCAACGCTTGCATCAGCTTGCGGCCAACATTGGCGGGCTCCATCCTTCAGGAGATCGTGCGATGAATGTAAAAACCACGCTCAGCCTTGTTGCGCTGACACTATCCCTCGCAGCCTGTGCCACCGTTGATAAGGATGCCCGCGATATGGCGGCCAAGGCACAATCGACGGCCGACCAAGCCCTATCCACTGCCAATCAGGCCAATGCCAACTCGCAAGCGGCAGCCCAGATGGCACAGCAAGCGCAACAAACCGCCAACCAGACCGCCGCCCAGCTTAACGGCATGATGCAGAAGGGCATGGTCAAGTAAAGCTGCGCCACAGCACAAACCAAAAGAGCCGCTCGCTGCGGCTCTTTTTTACTTCTACCCACCCTGACGCGTCACTGCTTGCGTAACGGCACTCTGGCCTTGTTGGCGTCCTCGCCATAAGGCGGCTCGGTATAGGCTTGCACCGGCAAACTCTCGACAATCTGGTCAGTGGCAGGAGCGCCAGGGCTGAGTGCCAGCGGCAAGATAGTCGGCTTGGCCAGTACCGCATCCACCCGCTGCCAGTCCACATCGCGCCCCTCATTGTCGGGCAAGGCATCCAGCAGCGCCTGCGCCTGCTCCCGATCCGGTGGCGCCTGTTCATACTCGCCAACGATGGGGTAAGACACCAGCACCGGCTTGCCATCCAGCACCCCGGCCATCAGCGGCTGGTTGATGATGCGGATGGGTACGCCGCGCGGCAGCAGCTTCATCAGCTCGGCAGCATTTTCCGGATACAGATGCAGGCAGCCGTGACTGGCGCGTGTGCCCAAGCCCCACGGCTTATTGGTGCCGTGAATGAAGATGCTCTTAAAGCCGGTCTGGAAAGCCAGCATCCCCATCGGGTTATCCTCACCCGGCGGCACATAGTTGGGCAGGACTTCACCATCGCGCTCAAAATGCTCGGCCTTGATGCTGTCCGGCGGCGTCCAGCCCGGATCCTGAATCTTGGCCACCAGCCGCGTCTCCCCCAATGGGGTCGACCAGCCTTCACGCGCAATCCCCAGCGGCACGGTATACACCTGACGCGGCTGGCCTTTTTTCGGCGGCAAGAAATAGAACAGGCGCCGCTGCGGAATATTCACCACCACCCCCTGCCACGGCTTGGGCGGCAACACATACTGCGTGGGCACGACCACCCGCGCATGCGCGTCCGGCGTCCACATATCAACCGTGGGATTCGCCTCGGTCATTTCCATAAAACCGGTGCCGTAGTGACGCGCCAGATCCAGCAAACTATTGCCCTCGGCCTCGACCGTGACCGCCTGCGGCGCACCGACCACGGTATCGCCATTGTCCGGCAGATCAAACACCTGCGCCTGTGCGCCGACACAAGCCAAAGCCAGTGCCAGCACCGTCAGGCGCCAAGAGAACAGACTGTGCATATCATCCTCCATCGCATTTGCGATGCCTTTAGTGAAGCACATCTGCCACACGAAACCGTATTTCTGCCCGCTAGCACATAAAAACGGGGCACCCGCAGGCGCCCCGTTTTCTGAAGAGTAACAAATATGTATGCACTGATATGTCTTTTTATATCAGCTAGATACAGCCCATCACTCTCAATGCAAAGTTTGCACTAAAGTAGCTGGGCCACCACCAACTGTAACAAATATGTTTGCACTCTTCTTTTTCCAGATCTATGAATCGCCTCAGTCTCCAGTGTATCTTTCCATTGGGTAAATGATATGGTCGACTATTGTGAGGCACTCGCCCTGCAGTCAATCGATATCTCCAGCTTTCTTCTCCGATCAGGAATTCCACATAACTGGCTCGGCCCCCAGCGCCCGGACCTTCAGATCAACGGCGGGCGACGCCATGTCAGCCAAGTACAGATGGAGCCAAAGTCGTATCTGGATTTCATCCTCAATCCCGAGCCTCGGAAACTCCATAACTGAGCAATCCGATCGAAGAAACGCTGACCTTATTGCTTGAGGGACTGGTTGAATCGCCCCAGCCGTACATGCACCCATGAAACATGTCAGCACCGAGATGCGCTTACGACGTGCTTTTTCGAGCTCATTGTGTCTCCAGTCTAGGTAGCAGTTTCCTGCCAAATGTCTGTTTACACAAAATTTAGTACACTCCCACTCTTAGTAGGAGGCGTCCATTCCATTCACAAAGCCCCATGAGACTGTAATGAATTGATACGATGTCTGAAAAGCGGAAATGGAAACAATAAGGGGGTCTATAGGTGAATGTTGATTGCATAATTGACGTCGGTGATTTTCTGGACGCGCAGGGGCTGTCGAATCCGACGCTAGAGGTCTTGGCGGCTACCGAGCAGAGTTATCGCGCGTTGCTGTTTCAGCCGGCGGGCTCGTTCGTCGGTAACACGATCCGAATCGGTCCGGCTGACTTGGAATTTGCGGACCGGCAAGCGTCCGCACTGCTTGAAATGGCCACTAAGCGGGGTCACCATCTCGTCGTCACGCCCGAATACTACCTCCCCATCAAGACGCTTCTTAAGTGCGTGCTGGGAGACAATTTCCCTGCTGCTGATGCAGTTTGGGTGCTTGGCTGCGAGAGCATGACACCCGCACAGCTGGCCGAGTTCAAGGCCAATGCAGAGAGCACAGGAAAGTGTCGCGTGTTCTATGAGAACGACGAAGCAGCTCCGGCTCAGGGCAACTACTTCGACCCGGTAGCGTACTGTTTTCTCTCCAAAAACAAGGCGACGGGAGAAGAGCAGCGCGTCGTCCTCATCCAGTTCAAGACCATCTCATCGAAAGACCCTGAGTACTTCGAGAACGGTGTTCTGCGCACTGGGAAGCATATCTATCAGTTCCGTGGACCAACGAATCGACTTGCGCTCGCGTCTATTATCTGCTCTGACGCCTTCAACATTACGGAGAACAGCGACGTCCTGCTGCAGCTCACTGAGGATGCGACGCTCCTCCACATTCAGTTGAACCCAAAGCCGCGTAACACCGACTACCTGAAGTACCGGGTGGACACCTTCCGCCGTCACGAGCGGACCAGCAACTGCGACATCGTGTGCCTCAACTGGGCCGAGGACATCATTTTCCTTGAGCAGGAAGGCGGTAAGGAACACAAGTGGGAAAACGAAGCTGGTTCGGCGTGGTACCTGCCGCATGACCGAGCTTCCTCAGACGATGCACTGGTGGAACAGAACGAACACAATGGTCTCTACTACTCGTGGCATCGGCGCAGCAGGCATGTCCTCCATTTCCACAACGCGCCAGCGGTCTTCGAGTTCAGCGTTCCAAAGGTAGTGCACACGGGTCTGCAGGTCCACGCTGTTTCCTGCGGCCCCAAGCTCGAGGGCCGCTACGTCTGGGATGACGCAGGTGGCTGGGTCGCCACGACCGCATGCGCAGATGCCGGACTCGCACAGCTGTTCGCGTGCGATGCGAAGGTCACTACGGCTTTCACCGCCCTGTCCAAGGACGATAGCAAACTTCGAGTTGAGCGGGCCGTCGCTATCTCCTGCGGTCTCACCTCGGGTGCGGACGACTGGCATGCCGCCGGCACTTTGAAGTCTCTCAGCATGAGTGATGACGAGGTCACCAAGCGACTCACGGTACGCTTAGAGCGCAACGAGGATTCAGATGCGGCAAGGCATAGGCAACTGCGGAACGTGTCGCTATTGCACGAGATTCTGGCAACCGCGCAGCTTCCCCTTCAAATCCGCAACCTGAGCGGTGGAGGAGCCTCCGTCTATTGGTCGAAGCAGTCTCCGCACACGAACGTCATCAAGGACGGCGTTGAGCCTGCACACGTCGCGTTCCTAGGCCTCCAGCCGGACCAAAGGCGAATAGAGAACGCCTGCGACGCGGCATACGGCTTGCTCCATCGTGAGAACAAGCCAGGCCGCCGGCATCGTGTCGCGGTTTGCTACCTCACTCTAGCCGGCCCCGTATTCCCAGAAATCAAACAGCTGACTCATATCGCCGATGATGGCAAGAGTCCAACCTCTTTCGCCCGGGGATGACTATGCAAGTACTCGAAACTGCACGACAAAAAGTCGCCCAGCTGCTGGGAGGGGTCCAAGACGTAGAGGAGGCCGTCGTCCGCGGCGAGCGCCTGCACCAAGGCAAGTGCTTCGCGGTGGCCTATGTGGACCTTGCGGATGATGTTGTCGGCCGCGCGGAGGGCCTGCGTGAGTTCCAAGAGCGCGTCCTTGGCGAGGACTACTTCAACTTGCCTGGCAACCTTCGATGGAACAACTATATCTACATCGTCGCCGGCCCGAAGTCCATCGAGCAGCCTGACTTCCAGCGCGCGAAGGCAGTGATTGAGGCTGACGAGGACTTCGCCAGAAAGCGGGTCGTGTCTGAGGACGAGCTTGCCTCAGTGCTTGGGGCAGCTCAATACTTCACTCCCAGTGCGGACTCGCAGGAATTCGACATAGTCGGGGAGTGGGGCAAGCTCCTCGCTGAAGCGCACATTGATGGCATCCTCGACCGCCCTGCGCGAACGGAGATGGTTGAACGAATCAGTTCCGGTCAATCTGAGCGCGCGCCAGCACAGAAAAAGTCACCCATCCTGCATGATGATGACAAACATTTACACGAGAAATGGCTGTCGAGCCTGAGGGTTGAAAGCTTTCGCCCCGTGCACGACGGCAAAGCCACCTTTGACTTCGGCCAAGTAACGCTCATCACCGGACCAAACGGAACCGGGAAAACTTCGCTCCTAGAGGCCATTGAGTTCTTTTACTGCGGCCAAAACCGGCGCGCACAAACCGACGACACGGCCAAGGTGTACGGAAAACTCTGGGATAGCAACAAAGAACTTCAGGCGACGACCAAACCCGCCCGGCTCCGAGCGAGGTGTTTG
The DNA here is from genome assembly GCF_023502145.1 of Craterilacuibacter sp. RT1T. Lineage (GTDB taxonomy): Bacteria > Pseudomonadota > Gammaproteobacteria > Burkholderiales > Chromobacteriaceae > Craterilacuibacter. The sequence goes on from NZ_JAMFLI010000012.1 coordinate 18,604, forward strand.
CATTGGTACAACCGCGAGGAGAAAAACTCAGTAGGACTATTGAATGGCTTCGGCAGGTACAACTTCCTAGACACCGATGCCGCATTTCGCGTGGCTGCCGACCTGAACCCTCAGGAGCTACCAGAGGATCTCAGCCGGCTGATTGTTGGCTCGGATGCGTCGCAAGTTTGGTCTTACGTCGACAAGCTGGCGCCTGAAGTTCAGACAGCAGCCGAGCGCGCTCTTCTCAAAGTTCAAGACGCGCAGAAAACGTTCAAAGACCTGCAGACAAAACTCAAAGAGTTGCAAGAACGTCCATCGGAAGCCAAAGCACTCAGCGAAGCGTTTCGGGCAAGCCTTCCGCTGATTGGTTATCGGGGTATTCTGCCGTCGGCACCGTTCGCTTCAGCGGATGAGGCGAAACCCATACAAACCGCATATTCCGCATTGCAAGCATTGCTTGCGGCCGGCCCGGGGCTGACGACGCTGGCGTCACTTGGCGCGCGTAGCCGAACCATCGATGAGGCGCGCAGGGCAGTTGAGTCGCTTGATACCCAAGCAAAGGCTCTCCATACGCAAATTGCGGAGATAGAGAGTCAGGCAGGTAACTTTGATGCTTGGGCAAAAAACCTAGTTCGTTGGGCTGAGTACGTTCGAGTCCGATACGCACCTATTCGTGACGAATACCTTCGTTGTCGTAATTTGGTAACTGCCGCCGGCAGCAGAATCGGCGCGTTAACAAACTTCGAAGTGCTACCAGTGGACCAAGCATACAAATACATCCGCCTGGTAGACGCACTTAATGGTGCGATTCAGGGCATTCAATCAGCTTCAAGCGAGATCACCTCTCTCGAACAATTGAGTGCTTCGTTTGGGCAAGCAGCTACTGCACGAGCCCGGACCGCTCAAGAGCTAAAAACCGCCGTGCTGGCTGCCTTGAAAGGCGGAGCACCTGCGACTACTTGCCCAGTCTGCAAAACAGTTCATGGTGAAGCAGCGCTGGCAGCGCACATTGAGCGAATCACCGCGGAATTGGCACATCCAGCCGAGTTGACTGAACTATCGGAAAAACTCAGCGCTGCAAGAGAGAGGCATAAGGGATGGCTGGCCTGGAAGGCGTTTCTGGAGCAACTACAGCAGATTGCCCTTCAATTGTCGCTGCCGCTCACTCAAACTTGCAATGAAATTGTGGAGGCTTTCTCTCAAGCTCGCCGCGACTTCGAAGAAGCAAAGGCGAACATGCAATCCGCATCCGAAGCGTTGAACAGACTGCATCAAGCCGGAATGTCGGACAACGAGCAGAATGCCTTACTCTCATCAGCAACTACTGTCCCAACGTTGACCCAGAATCCATACGATGTCGCTGCTGTAGAAGCTCAAAGCAACACGTATCTGAGCTCGGCAGCGCAGACACGTGAACAAATCCCCTCACTTCGTGTGCAAAGCGAGCTGCTGTTGGAACGTATTTCTCAGCATATGACACCACTATTTGATGGCCGCTGGCGCACCCAAACATCGATGTCAGCAGGTTTGGTGGCATTTTCCCAGCTGCAGCAAGAGACGCTTGCACTTGAAAGACAGCGCGATGAACTGCTTCATTACTTTGACGTCGGTAACGAGACAAAACTATCGGATGTCGAAGCAACATTCGCTGGCACACTTAGAGCGCTGACCAAGGCAGTTGAGGCCACGACCCGCGAGCAAACAGCGTCGGCAGATATCTCTCGACTTCAGAGTGGCATTAAAAACCAGGAGGAACTTACTCGCAAGTATCAGATGCGGAGTTTAAATCTCCAGGCGGCCTCGACGACGTTGAGCAAGTTGAGCTCCGAGCTCTCTCTGGAAAGTGCAACAGCCAAGTCTCTGAAGGCCATCGGGCAAGAAATAAACGAAGCATTTGTTCGAATTCACTCGCCAAGTGAGTATGAGTACGTAGGCAGCAACGGTGTACTACTCCGATCTAAGGAAGACCAAGAGGATTGGTCGCTCGATAAGGTAAGTACTGGCCAGCGCGCTGCGTTTGCACTTTCAGTATTTCTGGCAGTGAATCGGACGGCAGCAAAAGCTCCGCCAGTCATTTTGATTGACGACCCAGTGGCTCATGTCGACGACCTAAACGCACTTTCGTTCCTTGATTACCTGCGTGACCTCGCCGTGATGTCGAAGAAACAAGTGTTTTTCGCGACGGCGGATGCAAGAGTTGCCTCGCTGTTTACCCGCAAGTTCGGTTTCCTCGGCGACGACTTCAAGCGAATTGACTTGGTACGTGGCGTGCATTAGTTTCTATTGTTGGAAGATACGCGAGATAAGGTCGAGCGCTAGCGCGCAGGATTGCAATAAATTCAGGCCACACAGCTCACTGTGACGACCGGACTCCCCGCGAGTTCCGACTCACCTACCTTGAAGCCCTGAATCTCTAAGTCAGACCGCTCGGTTAGTCGAAATGAGGTCCGAGATGGACTTCTCTCGACTTTTGATTGGTAAGGCCTCAAGAGAGCAAATCAATGCGCATACTATTCATGGTGGACTCCTCATTTCTGTTGACTGGTTTGTTGACACTTACAGTCTGGGACATTGATGTCCGTATCAGGAGGGAGGAGTCCATCCCATTGATTAAGTTTCCGATAACTGTTTCATAAGCCTACTCAGAGTTTATTATCTTCAAATTTTCACTCCTGAATGGTTGATTTAATAAAATCACGGAAATTCACATTCCAATGCCCATTCTGGATAGACTTTGAATTACTCAAGTAACTTTTATGCCGAAGAAGATGGTCTCGCATTACAGCCTGCCAATCCGGTTCGTTACCAATCACCAGAAAAATTTGCTCAAATGCAAAAAGCATATTTGCAACAAAGTACTTGTACTTTAGATTCTCATTCTTGGCTGCAGAAATTTCTTCTTTAGCAATATTCGAATCTTCATCAATTGAATTACACATTAAATTCTCCGTTGGATTGGAAAATTTTGGATTATCAAATGCCAACTGCAGGAATAATGAGTAATTTTGATATGCTTGAGATCTTCTATTTTCTTTCTTGTTATTTTTGTACTGGAAGTATGTATAAACTACAGCAACAAAAGCAACAGCAAAACTACCTAGCGACCCAATGGCAGATATAATGTCAACCCATGTTTTATCGTCTACCTCATTTCTATCTTTATCTTTAGTGATAGAAATGGTTACATTGTTGTTATTAGGGGAGGATAGGCTCACAGATGGGGCATTGCTTTGCCCCCCATCTGCATGGGCAGCCACATTAAAAATCATAAAAACTGATATTATAAATAATAATTTTCTCACAATTTATTTTCCAACTTGCAGTACATTGTATTAACAGACAAACCATTTGTTTGAAATTTTAACAGGCATTTAAAAAGTAGGGATCGGCTTGAGAGTAAAATTTACTGCAAAGCTTCATTAAATACACCCCAAATATATCTTCCTGTTAATTTTTATCTTTTTTACATGACCTACCTCGCTAGGGTGGGCATGCCAAAGGTTTCCATAGGTAAATCCAGAAAAATCTGAATCGCCCCCAGCTTCTCTAGACACTCCGTGGCTGTTGGAAATACTTCCTTTCATACTCTACCGGCGAAAACTCATTTGCAAAACCATTCCAGCGATTCGGGTTGTAGAGTATACCGATGTAATCGAAGAGGTCACGGCGGGTGACTAAGAAACATGTCACGTGGATCGATTTCTTACCTTGAGTTAACGGTTGAGTAGCACGACTAATGCTTCATCCAAAGCTGTGACCGATTCAACTATTGTGCGTACAGTGGCGCGATCGAACTCATGGTCTCATTGGGAGTCGTGCACCCCACTGTTGAGATAGCCCCATTCGATAGCACGGTGGACGTACATTGGATTAGCACCCTCTAATTGCTTTAGTGTCTGGTATGGCGAAGAGGAAGCTACAGCCTTGGAGATATGCTGCAGCCAAGCTCGACAGGGTTATGGGAGAACCTTGAATATCCATGCCAATAACTCATAACAACACCGGCATGAATTCAAAAACCATAAACACCCCTAGCGAATGTCATTATCATACCCCTAAAGCCAAGTGGCAACAACGTACCGAAAGCTATCGTTTTCCTCGATCAGGGTGCTCGCTTTCCACTCTCAGCATAAAGCCCGCAAGCAGGCAGATTGCTTACGTCAAACTTCGAGACCTACAGATGGGCTCAACTTTATATCTAACCATTAAATCCTTGATGGAACGCTCACTCTCAGAAATCCAAATCCGTTTGATTTTGATCAGTAACATTAGAAGCGGACACTTTGCTCTCTACGCTTGCATCAATCAGGACAACATCTCTGCGTGCCAGCAATCCAAGATCCTTTAGAATTTCTTGAACTCTGCGGTATTCAGATAAGGAAAAATGCAAGATTGCCTTGATCGACTTGGATGTGTCGTTGGCTGCCTCATACACATCAACTTGGTGCTTAAGATTCTGTTTAAGCTTACTGTTTGACGCGAGTTTGAACTCAACTAATGTTTTATCTGCATTACCTTTTGAAACTTTAAAGTCAACGGGGCCACGACCATTATTGACCTCACGATTAACGTCAAAAATTGTAGCATACCACGTCAACCGGTACATTATTTGCAAATCAGCCTCGCGCTGAACTGGCTTACCCTTTACATAAAACAGCCTATATCCATCATTATCCTCAATGACTTTCTTGAGGAAGTGAACACGCCGTAAAGACTCCTCAAAGCTATCACCAAGATTATAAAATTCGGTACCTTCTAGGTGATTACCAACCAATTGCTGAACTTGATCGATAAATTGTTCCTCTGTGTCCCGCACCTTTAGATTACTGACTAGATGAGCCTCATCTGCCGATTCTTCCTTCATGCGAATGTAATAATCCAACACTTCAGGAAACTGCTCAACTGTTGCCGAGGCCGCTTCACGAATCTCTTGCCCCTTTGGCTTTTCTGATAGTCGTTTCAGAAAATGCTCCTGAACCTGTGCACGAAGTTGCTCATCAGGAACTGCTGGGTAAATATCAGTAAAGGTATCGAGCAGGTCCGTTCTATTGATCCAAGATTCATCCTTGGTCAGCATGTTCTTTGGCGTCAGTAGAATATAGTCGCCCTGATGCGCTGGCAGCTCAAAGCGCGCGTCGTGCCATCTACGTGTTTCATAATCGAAACTGACCCGTTTAACCGCAAAGGTCTTACGAAGTACAGGGTCAATGTGCTCACGAGCAAACTGCTGTGTGTACTCCAACAGATATCCCTTGATCAGATTGGCCGTAAAATCACTGAGATGATCACGCCCAACCCCATCGGCAAGCAGGCATAGCTTCTCAAGGTGACTTCCTCTAGTGATCGTTTCTTGGCCAAAGCTTTTGAATACCCGATGCAGGTTCTTGTTAAGACTTTTCGCGAAGTCTTTACCCAAACCACTTCCCTTATTTCCAGTCTTACTAAATCCTAGCCAGTTCTGGCTGACTTCTGGAAATAAAAACCAGCTTTCTATTAGACCAACTGCGATGGACTCATCCCCAGATACATCCCGTAGAAACCTCACGTAGCGGATGATTTCCTCATGAAGAGCCTGGTACTTATCTTCTTTGCTATCAAAAAGCAAAAAAGGGTCAATAAATAGTGGAAGATCATTTATTAGAGATATATTGAAGGCACCATACCGCTCCAAAATATCAGGCGCAACGTTAAAGAAATCAGAAAAATAAATTTTTGCACACATCTTGACTCCTAAATCACTATTTTATGTAGGCGTTCAGCACATCAAGGGCATCTTCAAACTGATCTCTACTTTGGAGAACCTTTGGTTCTCTGGATGCTCACGAGTTGTTATTAATTGTTATTATTTATACTCTACCCGCGATAGCCAGCTAACGGCACTATGCCACACTTTTGGCCTGCCCCACGATTTGGACGGCAAACTACTTAGTACATTTTATTATGAATTTCTGTTCTACTACCCCCCCTCGAACCATCCCATTACCCACAAGTCCCGCACCAGCCGTTACCATCATGCCCTGACGAATGAAGGATGATGTGGTGACGTGGGCGGAGACGGAGATGTCGGGAATCGATCTGGGCGACCAGCGGTTGAATAGTCGGGTGGTAAAGTTGCTGGAAAGCCTGAGCGAGCGGCCCAGCGCCAGCATTCCGGACGCCTGTGACGGTTGGGCCGAAACCAAGGCCGCTTATCGGCTGCTGGCCCAAGACAAGATCGGCTGGGAAGACATCCTGGAGCCGCACTGGGCGCGGACGCAGGAGCGCATGCGTGCCGAACCGGTGGTTCTCTGCCTGCAGGACACCACCGAACTGGACTTCAACGGCCAGACTATCGAAGGGCTTGGCCCGTTGAGCTATGAAGCCCAGCGCGGCATGTATCTGCATGCCACGCTGTCCGTCACCACAGACCGAGTGCCGCTTGGCGTGCTGGATGCCTGGATGTGGGCGCGAGAGCCCAAGGGCAAAGATGGCCGTCGACCACCCGCCATCAAGGATGGTACACGCTGGATCGAAGGCTACGAGCGGGTCGCCGAGCAGGCTCAAGCCCTGCCTGAAGTCCGTCTGGTCTATGTAGCTGACCGTGAAGGCGACATGTTGGGGCTGATGCAGCGCGCGGCTGCATTGGGTCATCCGGCGGACTGGCTGCTGCGCAGCCAGCACAACCGTAAGCTGGCCAAGAAAGGCGAGCGTTTATGGGATCAGGTCGCGCATGTGGAAGCTTGCGGCGAGATCCTGTTCGATCTGCCGTCCCGTCATGGCCAGAAGGCTCGCCCCGTGCGGCAAAGTGTTCGCATTCAGCGCGTCAAGCTGCCGATTAACGGCAAGATGCTGGAAGTGAGCGCCGTTGTGGCAACCGAACTTGAACCGCCCCCGGGCGTAAAAGGCTTGGAATGGCGGTTGCTCACCAATCGGGATGTACCTGATCTGGAGGCTGCAGCGACCTTGATCGACTGGTACCGGGCACGCTGGGAGATCGAGATCTTCTTCAATACGCTGAAGAGCGGCTGCCGTGTCGAATCCTTGCAACTGGCGAGTATGGAGCGCATTGAGCGCGCGCTGGCGCTGTACCTGGTGGTGTCCTGGCGCATCGGACAGTTGATGAGACTAGGCAGAGCCTGCCCGGACTGGGATGCCGAACTCCTGCTATCGCGGGAGGAGTGGCAGGCGGCGTGGATCTTGGCGCGCAAGCCGGTTCCGCAGCAAACGCCCACCCTGCGTGAGGCGGTGCGCATGATTGCCCGACAGGGCGGCTTCCTTGGCCGCAAAGGAGATGGCGAACCCGGCGTCAAAGCGATATGGAACGGGCTGCAGAAAATAGCAGCCTGCGTTCTCGGGATGCGGTTCCAGGGGACTTATGGGTAACGGAATGCCCTCGAACGTCTCCTCTACACTCTTACAAATTGCACACGCTATAATGTTGGAAACGATACGCATCTGAAAATATGGAAAACAAAGCTGCGGTCAGCCTGCTTGGAGCATTGGCTTAGGAAACACGCGTGGCTACCTTTCGATCAACCTGCCAAAGGCATGTTGGGTGTGGCTAGAAGTCAGAGTAATCGGGACTTGAAACCTGCTTGAATCGTCCGGCCGCCCTGCGCGGAACCCAGCTATTTACCTAGGTTCGCGCTCCACGGAACGGCTATCCATCCCGACATCACTTTCAAAATCGCCACTTCTCATTTGCTCTATTGCCATGAAAATTTCATCTGCTGCCCTGACCGCTGAACAAAGATGCCCCCCTTTGGTTCTCGCACTACAGGGGGAAGGAACGGCATATCAACATTGGCTCACGGTCAGGGATGTGCCATCCCATGGCCGCAAAACCCGAGCAGCCGGCCACACTGTCGACAGGGGTTATCACTTACTCTCTGATTTGGAAACCCAGTTTTTTTTGCTGGCCGACTTTGCACCGGATGTCATCGACATCCGTGAGCAGTTCCCCTTGCTGCCGATTGAGCTAACACTACAGATTGCTCAGGAGATGGGAGTTCGTCATCCATGGGACCGGAAGAAAGATGAACAGGTTGTGATGACTACTGATTTCGTCCTGACACGACTAGATGGAGCTTGCCTCCCCCACTACCACGCCTACAGCATCAAACCATCATCGCGATTGACAGAAAGTAGACGCCGGCGCAAACGCACGCTAGAGAAACTCGAAATTGAACGACGCCTATGGCAATCGCTAAACGTGCCATGGACGCTGGTCACCGAGCAAGCCTTCAATCCCATTATCATCGACAATTTACATTGGCTCAGTTATGGAGCACGTGGCGTGCCACCAGAACTCCTAGCTCAGCTTTCGCACTTTCTGGAGAGAGTCATCTCTCTTGATCATGCGAACCTACCGCTTTCTCAATTATTGGCGATCGTGGCCGACCAAATCGGTCTTGAAGGCCAAGAGGACGCACAGCAATTGTTCTGCCACGGCGTATGGACACATCACCTCCAAGTAGATCTAAGTCGACCGATTTCTCTTACACAGCCAGTTCGCGCCCTTCAAGCAGCTCAACCGAGCCCGGCTAAGGAACGCTTCACACGCGAGCAACCGGAGTCTCGCCATGGATGACATTTTCCTGGAAAACACCCTGTTCGAGCCATCCCCCGGTTTGGACAACCCGCCGCTGAAGGGTCTGCACCGCACTCTCTGGGTTGATCCTGGCAATGACTTGCTGGTCGCCATTAAGATCCAATTTCCCCTCAAGGCCCCACAAGAATTCCAACTGAGCGGATTGCAGCAACTTCTCAACGAGCAGTTAATTCAATCAACGCAACTAACACTACGCTCACTTGGGACGACTAGTGAAGATGCCCTACCTGAGCGATATAAGGCCATGCGAGATAGATCTTGGGGGATGATCGAACCGCTCGTAAGTGAAACCATGACCCCCTGGATTTATCTGAAAGCGTACCGCGGTTCTGCCATTGCACATCGCGCGAAAATACTAACCGTTCCCCCTAGTCAGCTTCGCCGTATCCTTTATCAATACTGGGCCTATGGCAGTACGCCCAATGCGCTCCTCCCTTGCTATGACCTCTGCGGCCCACAGGGGGATAAGGACGAGCGCCGTCAAAAACCCACTATGGGTAAACGTGGTCGCAAGCCCGGCCGCCTCAAATTTGATGATTCTCCCGGGCAAGTTGGGGTTGCTGCCGCCAGTGTGAGAGCACGCCTGGTCGCCGGTATAACTGAGTTTCTTAAACCCGGTATAACCGTCACCAAAGCCTATGACGATACAACCAAGAAACACTTCAATAAAGGCTATGAGCAGCATGGTAAGACGACCGTCCCGATCATGCCGGCCGCTCATGAAAAGCCTTCACTGCGGCAGTTTCGCTACCTGGTCAAACAGCTCGACTATGACCTGTCCCTTACCAAGAAACAGATCGATACATCAACGTGGAACTTGGCTTATAGAGGGGTTCTCGGCTCATCGCGAAGCCGGCTGTTCGGTCCCTGTGCCCGGTTTGAAATTGATGCCACGATCATGGACATTTATCTCGTGTCCGTCTTTAACCGTGCCTGGATCATTGGCAGGCCAGTTCTATATGTCATTGTCGATGTCTTCTCAGGCATGGTCGTGGGCTTTCACTTGGGGCTGGAAGGACCGAGTTGGGAAGGGGCCAGGCTGACGTTGTTCAACGCCTTCACCGACAAGGTTGAATTCTGTAAATCGTTTGGCGTTGACATCTCTCCTGAAGATTGGCCATGTCATCACCTCCCACATAAGTTGCTGGGTGATAACGGCGAGATGATTAGCAAAGCCTCTGACACACTGGTCAATACGTTAAAGATTGACCCAGAAAATGCTGCTGTGCGGCGGGCTGACTGGAAACCGAACATCGAGCAGCAATTCCATCTGATCAATACCGGCACAGTGCAGTTTCTTCCTGGAGCACTCGTTCAAAGGGAGCGGGAGGTCCGCAAGCGTGGAAATCCTCTGGATGCGTGCCTAACGCTTCGCCAGCTGACCGCTATCTTGATCCGGCGCTTCCTCAAGTTCAATCACTCCAGATATAAGGCTGACAGATTGCCGCCAGAAATGGTTGGCGAAGGGTTGCTGGATGCTACGCCATTAGCTGTTTGGAACTGGGGACTGGCCAACAAGACAGGGCGAGCACGCAAGGAAGACTCCCAAACTGTCTGGACGGCTCTACTGCCTAAAGACACGGCCTCAATTAGACCTAAAGGGCTCTATTTCGGCGGTCGTCATTACATCAACGATCGACTATGCCGTGAAGAGCTGTTTGCCAGAGTCCGCACCAAGGGTAAGTACGACACTATCGAGATTCGCCATTTGCCATATGCCCCAAAGCAAATTTGGATCATGAACCCGGAAACCCGGCAATGGGAACCCTGCCACCTGGTTGAGCATGAACGACACTTTGCAGAGGCGCGCATCGAGGAAATCTGGGATCAGATTCAGATACTGAATCACGCCGCAGAAAAGAAACAGGACGAGCAAAGGCAGATCAACGCTCGGTTGGATGCAGAATGCGATGACATCATCCAACAAGCCCTGGCCGCCACAAAAGATGCTCGACAAGGTCTGAGTAAGGCACAGGCCAAAGCTTCGATTGCCAGCCATCGAGCCTTCGAAAAGGAAGCCGGTCGTGCCGAACGTCTTCGCAAAGAAGTCGAGTCCTATAGCACCACCCCACCCCAGTCTGGCACTGCTCAAACACCGGTACGCCCGACCATTCCAGACCCTCTTGATGACATTTGGTAATCCTTATGAGTACCCAAGATCGCTCACCGACATACCTGCGACAAAAAATCCAGGAATATCAGGACAACCCTTTGATCGAGGCGCTTCCACCTATTCTGAGTGCTCGGGAGGCTGGTATTCACATGATGTACAAACCTCCCTTTGATCTGGCGGAGAAGTCATTTACTGTCGAAGAACGCTGGCATCTACTAGGGCGCCTGAAACATCTGGTCGCCCCCCGCCCCTATTTTTATCAACTGGAGCGAACAGTATCCCGGCTCATTCGGTCCGGCTATGTGTTACGGAATCCCTGTAAGCCAGAGACATGGCAAGCCGTTTACAAGGCGCAGGCCAACACGCCGCCACCACTCCTACACCGTCATCTGACCGCCACCGATTCTGAATGTGTAGTCGTCGGACTCAGTGGAATGGGGAAAACCACCGCCATCGATGCTGTCTTGCGAACTTATCCCCAGCAGCTTATCCGACACCAACGTTGGCGCAATAAGCCCTTACCGATTCAGCAATTGGTATGGTTGAAGGTCACCTGTCCAAAAAATGGCTCAATCCTCGCTTTTTGCCGGGAATTCGCCCGTCAGCTTGACCTCGCGCTCGGAACCCAAGAGTACGAAAAAATGTACTCGCGCTCTCGTGTGACGACCGATGAGGCGGAAGGCATGATGCGACAACATGCGGCAACCTATTTTCTGGGTGTGTTGGTCATTGATGAAATTCAGCGACTAAGCGTGCCGAAATCAGGTGGTGCCGAACGACTGCTGGACTTTATCCAGAATCTGCGCGACATGCTGAAGGTTCCGATCGTGCTGGTCGGCACGTATAAGGCAGTCAGCCTGTTCAAGGAGGAAATGAAGGATGCCAGACGGGCGTCAGAGTCAGGCTTGCTCGATTTCAAGCGCCCGGTGTGCCGAGATGCCGAATGGGACAAACTAGTGGAACGCCTCTGGAATTATCAGTGGGTGCACAATTATACGTCTCTTACTCCCTCAATGCAGGATCGCTTGTTCGACTTGACCCAGGGCGTAACAGACTTCCTGGTCATCCTGTTCAAGTTGACCCAGCAGCGGGTGATGGAGGACGGCACCGAGACGCTTACCGAAGCCGCCATTCAGGCGACATACGACGAGTCGTTCCCCCTGCTCCAGCCTGCGATCAACGCACTGAGGAAGAATACGATTGAATCGCTGTTCGCCTTCGAAGACCTCCTCCCACCCGACCGTTATCTCGATCAGCTGAGACAACCTCAACTTCCCTGCCTCGAAAACCTGGAGGAACACATCGATGAGCTGTTTGAAGTTCCCAGCCATGCCTCCCCACCTGCCCCTGTTCCTGCGGCGCCCAAGAAAGGAGGCCGCTCTTCGTCTCCTAGCGATCCCAAAGACTTGCGCCATGCGGTTTCCCACACGACACCGCTCGAGTTTCTCCATGCGGCCGGCCACTTGAACACGGCCTCCCCCGGCTTACTGCCAAACGTCCCTGACGAATGAGTCATGCTTCCCCTATTGCCTGTACTCGGTTGCGGCGAATCCGTATTGGGAATAGCAGCCCGCCTCCATCGGCTGGCGGGTCTGCTCCGCTACCAAGATACCCTCCACGCTGTATTCGGCACCCGTAACGCTAAACCGGCCAATATGCTGCCTAGCCATCTGCAATGGATGGTAAAACAACTTGAATATCCTGACTCCGTCACAGACTTTATCGAAACACACACTGCGCTACCGTACTTCAAACGCTTTGTCACACCAACCATCTACACCCGTGCCATGGATGCCATGGCCGGGCCAAATGCAGGGGGTTGCAAGCTATCTCTGGGCTTGTTGGCTAGTCGTCTAGGCGGATCCAACCGCTTGGCCTTCTGCCCTGCTTGTGCGAAGCAAGATTTCCAACGCATTGGTATTGCAACTTGGCACCGTGACGTTCAATTGCCCGGGGTGTTAGTCTGCGCCGAACATTACCTCCCACTTGTGGGCTTGCCAACTCGACTACTGCAACGCCATCCGTATCGCTTGCCTTTGCCGGAGGATATTGGTGACCTCTGCCAGCCGGAGACCGAAGGGACTTGTGCTCAAGCCACACTGGAACGGCTGTGCCAAATCGCCAAGATGAGCAGCGAATTACTCGGCGCAGAACCGATTCCCGTGCGGTCTCCACTACGCTGGCACTATGCAGCCTGGCTGCTGCAGGCTGGGCTGGCCAAACAGTCCGCCTACATCGACCAACAGGTGCTTGCAAAGGCACTGACCACCTATTGGCAGCCACTGAGTAGCATCCCGCCATTTGATCGATTGCTCAGCGACCTCCAACGAACAGAGGGCCATTGGCTTGCAACGTTATGCCGGCATCAACGAGCTGCACATCACCCCTTAAAACATCTCCTCTTGATGGGTTTCCTCGCACGCAGCATTGAGGAATTCTTTTCTCTCGCGCCGGTAGAGCCAGCCAGAGCATCGAATCCAACCCCAGCCCTGACACCAAGCAGGGATGAGAGACTTGCTCAGTTGTCACGTTTGCTCGAACAGGAGCCAATCTCGCTCAGACAAGCTGCCTGCAAGTTGGGCCTCAGCTTGCAAACGGTACAAACCCTTGCACTGAAACTTCACGTCCCTGTGCCGCGACGCCCGAAGAAATTCGACGCCAGAAAACGCAGTCAACTCCTAACCGCTCTTCTGGAACCACGATCGCTGGTTGAGATCGCCAGAGATCATCACGCCTCCATGTCAACTTTATGCCGCATCTTAGCGGCATACCCCGACGCCAAGAGGGTCCGCGAGAAAAGGCTGTTCTTGAGCCAGCGTGTGGCATATAGAGCGAACTTGCGACATATCCGGCATCGAAACAAAGCATCGAGTTGGCAACAACTACGCAATCGAGCACCCGCAGCCTGCGCTTGGCTTACCCGACACGACCATATCTGGCTGGATAGATTCAGACAGACACTGGCCCATCCATTGACTCACAGACGCCATGCTATCGATTGGAATTCTCGAGATCTTACGATGATTAATGCATTGGAGGCAGCAATCCTCACCCTGCAGACCATCTCAGATAAGCCTCGACGAATCAGCCTCGCATCCCTATCCGAGTTTGTCGAACATCCCGACTGGCTTGATAAGCAACTCAACCATCTCCCCCTCACTCGGGACTTCCTAAGTAAATACTTAGAATCGATCCCGGCTTTTCAGCAGCGCAGACTGGACTGGTACCGCAAGAAATATGAAGAAGAGGTAGGAAATGATCCCCCCAGCTGGCTACTCCGACGCCAGGCCGGGCTCCCGTAATTTGCGCTGGTACTTACGTCCCAACAGAGGAAACTGCTTATCAGGGCAAGGCCCCACCCACTGCCTTGTGATCCCGAAACTCTCAAGGAACTCCATGAGGATCCCTGGTTTAAGCAGAGGCCAATGTGTCACAGCGCTAAAAAAGAGGCGAAGTTCCTTGATTCGCAAGTTATCGAGACCAGATGCTTTTGTAATGCGAGAAGTCCCTTGTTCAGGCCGAAGATAAATCGACGCCCACACATAACGTCGCGCATGATAGTGCCAATCTGACTCGAGGGATTCCTCCAAAGCCCTCCAAGCTGATGGACTTGTTTCGACGTTCGGATAGGGGCGCTTCCAACCGGCCTCCCCCATGATCCGGTTACGGCTCACTCGAACCGGCCGTTCGTCAACAAGCTGATAAAGCGAAAAGGCCGTCTCCCTAAATCGATCCGCCCATTCATGATCCTCATGCTTTGTCAAAGCTCGTCGTTGAAGCGGCTTGGCCGCAGCCGGTGACTTCTTTCGTGCAGCAAGGAGTAACTCATCAAGGCGGTCAGGGAATCGTTTGATAAATCGCTTAGTCAGGCCGAAGTGTTGTTCCCACAGCTTTTCAAGCGTGCATTTTGGGATCTCTCTTGCCGCCGAGAGCATATCCTCAAACAATTTGACCGACTTGTCCGGGGGCTGCTGAGATTCGTCTTCTTTCCTACGTTGTTCGACACAGCGTACCTCAGCCACAGTCCGAGCCTCATTGAAATCTTGGGCAGAACGGAAAAGAAAATTTGATAGCACCAGATGCCGAATCAAGGGGACTTCCTTGACAGTCGAGGTACTCAACCAATGATAACTTTTGGTGAAATTTCCTAGGCTATAGTCCATATCCAGCTTGGCAAGAAACAATGGTCCATAATACTCATGAATCATCCTCTGGAATTCTAGCCGGTCAAGGGCGCCATTCCGATGCCCACCACAAACCTCGATTGCACGTGATCGGTACATCTCTCTAAGTACGTCAGCAGGGACTGGGAATGCACGGGAACCAAGCAAGTCCGCACAGAAAGACGCATAGCTCAACTCCACATTCTGCCAACTAGACGCTGGCTCCGCGTCAAATGAAGACAAGGAATGCCCACATACGCATTCTCGCCATAGCCCCAAGGGCAAGCTACCATCCCGAGATAATGGCTGTCTGCAGTAAGGGCAACGCTCGGTCAGCCAGACTTGATGCTTGGTACAAACATAGACCCCGGGAGTTTGATGGGACAGATGGATATAAGGTGTGCCATGAGTCTGTTCATCTTCTCTCAAGCAAGGCAGGCAGATCCTCACTGCTCCCGCCCCCGAGAACGCTCTTTTGGGTAACGACTGCTGCATCAGGTACGCAGACTCCTCCATCCGACCAAGGAACAAGTTGACCAAAGGGAAAAGCGTGTTGTTCTTCAGAAGTCCTTCCAGCAGGAGATTCGTCGACCCCGGCATGTATTCGGCCAACCGATCAAGATGGCGAGGAATCCAGTGATTCAGTGTGATCATCTGGGTACCAAATAGCACATTCAGTGTGCGATCTACTGTGGGGTTACCACTCTGTACATGGTAACGGGACACCATCGAGATGATGGTCTCATCAGTCAGGTATGGCAGCGCTAAACATGCTTCGGCATCGAAAGCAGCGGGCTTGACCTTTTCTGAAAGGGAATGAGTGACGCGCTTGGAACTCACGGGAAACCTTATTTCAACCAAGAAACTCTGAACTGTGACACTGACGAAACAACCGTGCCCCCAAGAACTCTTGGGGGCACTGCAGCGCTACAGGCACCACTGACGAAGAACTTAGAGTACAAACATATTTGTTAGAGCGCAGACAGAATTGTCACAGTGCAAACATTTATGTCATTCATCATTTTCACCAGCATGATGCTAATGCCTTACTCGACAGTGACCGACTTGGCCAGATTACGCGGCTTATCGACATCGGTGCCACGGGCCAACGCCACATGGTAGGACAACATCTGTACCGGAATGGTGTGCACGATAGGCGACAAAACGCCGGAGTGGCGCGGCGTGCGGATCACATGCACGCCCGGGCTGTCTTCGAAATGGCTGTCCAGATCGGCAAACACGAACAGCTCGCCGCCACGGGCCGAGACTTCCTGCATATTCGACTTGACCTTCTCCAGCAGGCTGTCGTTAGGCGCAATCACCACCACCGGCATGTTTTCATCCACCAGTGCCAGCGGGCCATGCTTGAGCTCGCCAGCCGGGTAGGCTTCGGCGTGGATATAGGTGATTTCCTTCAGCTTAAGCGCGCCTTCCAGTGCGATCGGGTAGTGCAGACCGCGCCCGAGGAACAGGGCATCATTCTTGGCGGCAAAACGCTCGGCCCAGGCCTTGATCTGCGGCTCGAGATTCAGCGCATGTTGCACCGAGCCCGGCAGATGGCGCAGCTCGTCGATCAGGCGTGCCTCGTCCGCGTCGCCCAGCTTGCCGCGCAGCTTGGCCAGGGTTGCGGCCAGGGTGAACAGCGCAACCAGCTGGGTGGTGAACGCCTTGGTCGAAGCCACACCGATTTCGGCGCCGGCGCGGGTATAGAACACCAGATCGGAGGCGCGCGGAATGGCGCTCTCGCGCACATTGCAAATGGACAGCGCCCACTTGTGACCCAGTTCGCGTGCGTACTTCAGCGCTTCCATGGTGTCCAGCGTTTCGCCCGACTGCGAAATGGTCACCACCAGATGCTCGGGGTCGGCCCAGGCGGCACGGTAGCGGTATTCGCTGGCGATCTCCACATCGCACTGGATGCCGGCCATGGCTTCTATCCAGTATTTGGCGGTCAGGCCGGCGTAGTAGCTGGTGCCGCAAGCGAGAATCTTCACCCCGCGCACACGGCTCAATACTTCGGCCGCCTTTTCGCCAAACAACTCGGGCACGAAACCGCTATCCAGCAGGTTTTCCAGCGTGTCGGCAATCGCCTTGGGCTGTTCGTGGATTTCCTTCTGCATGAAGTGGCTGTACGGCCCCAGCTCCAGCGAAGCCAGCGAGACATCGGACACATGGATGGCGCGCAGGGCCGGCTGGTCGTCCTTGTCGGTCAGCGTTACGCCGTCACGGGTCAAGAGGCCGATATCGCCCTCTTCCAGGAAGATCACGCGGCGGGTGGCCGACAAAATGGCGGACACATCGGAGGCGATGAAGTTTTCGCCCTCACCCAAGCCCACCAGCAGCGGGCAGCCCATGCGCGCGCACACCAGTTCGTCCGGACGGTCCAGCGCAATCACGCCGATGGCGTAGGCACCGGTCAGCTCGCGCACCGCATGCTTGACCGCAGCAAACAGGTTGCGCTCCTGCTGGTAGTAGTGATGCACCAGATGGGCAATCACTTCGGTGTCGGTCTGCGAGGTGAAGTGATAGCCGGCGTCTCTTAGCTCGGCGCGTTTGGCTTCATGGTTTTCGATAATGCCGTTATGCACCACGGCGATCAGCTCGCCGGAGACATGCGGGTGGGCATTAGGCTCGGTGACGCCACCGTGGGTGGCCCAGCGGGTATGGCCGATGCCGAGCTGACCGGTCAGCGCTTCGGCCAGCGCCGCATTTTCCATCTCGACCACCCGGCCGACACGGCGCACGCGGCGGATCTTGTCGCCGGCCAATACGGCGATGCCAGCCGAGTCATAACCGCGATATTCGAGGCGCTTCAGGCCTTCGACCAAAACCGGAACGACATTACGCGAGGCAATAGCGCCAACAATTCCACACATCTTTATCTCCTTGAAGAATCCGCAGGCCATGGCGCGCAGATCAGCGTCACCCCTTTGGCCTGAATCATGTCCCTTGCCGCCGGCGACAGCGCGTCGTCGGTCACCAGCGTCCGGATGCGTGCCCACGGCAGCTCCAGATTGGGAATACGCCGGCCTATCTTGTCCGACTCGACCATCACCACCACTTCGCGCGCGACCTCGGCCATCACCTGCGACAGCCCCACCAGTTCGTTAAAGGTGGTGGTGCCGCGTTCCAGATCGATGCCGTCGGCACCGATAAACAACTGGTCAAAATCGTAGGAGCGCAGCACCTGTTCGGCTACCTGCCCCTGAAACGATTCCGAATGTGGGTCCCAAGTGCCGCCAGTCATCAATAGCGTCGGCTCGTTCTCCAGCTCGCATAGCGCACCGGCCACATTCAGCGAATTGGTCATCACCACTAAGCCCCGCTTGTTGCCAAGCAAGGGAATCATGGCGCTGGTGGTGGTGCCGCTATCGATAATGATGCGGTTGTGGTCGCGTATGCATTCGGCCGCAGCACTGGCGATGGCCAGCTTTCGTGGCGAAACTTTTAGCGGCTCGATACCGACCATTTCCGCCGGCAAAGACACCGCGCCGCCATAGCGCCGCAACAACAAGCCGCCCGTCTCCAGCAAAGCCAGATCCTTGCGTATGGTGACTTCCGAGGTGGAAAAACACTGCGTCAGTTCGTCCACGCTGATTTCACCACGCTCCTGCACCAGTGCCACAATGGCGTGGCGCCGCTGCTGGGTGTTTCGTTTGGTCATGGCTAAATTTCGTTTCGAAAGTTTTCCGACTATAGCAGCAGCATGCAGGACAGGGCAAGAAAGGCGCGCAGCAAGCAGGTGAGACGGCACAAAAAAACGCCTTGCCGCAGGGCAAGGCGTGAGCAGCCAGAAGCTCTATCTATCAGGCTTTTTTCTGCGGCCGGCTCCAGCCGGGGATGCTGGTCTGGCGGGCACGCGCCACCGTCAGCTGGCCGGCCGGCGCGGTTTTGCTGATCACCGAACCGGCGGCAATGGTCGCCCCGGCCTCCAGCGTCACCGGTGCCACCAGCATGGAACCGGAGCCGACAAAGACATTATCGCCGATCACGGTGCGGAACTTGTTCACCCCGTCGTAGTTGCAGGTAACGGTGCCGGCACCCACATTGACCAGGCTGCCGATATCGGTGTCGCCGATATAGGTGAGATGATTGACCTTGGAGCCTTCGCCCACCACGCTTTTCTTGATTTCGACAAAGTTGCCGACATGGACATGTGCCGCCAGTTCGGCGCCCGGGCGCAGGCGCGCATACGGCCCGATGCGGCAAGCCTCGCCCACTACCGCGTCTTCCAGATGCGAATACGGTGCAATCTTGCTGCCGGCAGCGACCTTGACGTTCTTCAGCACGCAATAGGCGCCAACTTCCACGCCCTCACCCAGGCTGACTTCGCCTTCAAACACACAGCCGACGTCGATCAGCACATCCTGGCCATGGCTGAGCGTGCCGCGGATATCGATGCGCGCAGGATCAGCCAGGCCGACGCCGTTGACCAGCAGTTCATGCGCCTGATTAAGCTGCAAGATGCGCTCGAGCTCGGCCAGCTGCACCTTGTTATTGACGCCGGCGGCCTGCCAGCTATCCGCCACCTTCATGCCGTGCACGCGCACGCCGTCGCGCACCGCCAGGGCAATCACATCGGTCAGGTAATACTCGCCCTGAGCATTGCCGTTTTTCAGCTCTTCCAGCCAGCGCGCCAGATGCTTGTTCGGCAGCACCAGCATGCCGGTATTGATCTCGGTAATCGCACGCTGCTCGGCGCTGCAATCCTTGTCTTCGACAATGGCGGCAATCGCGCCGTCGCTGCCGCGTACGATGCGGCCATAGCCGGACGGATTGGCCAGGGTATCGGTCAACAGCGCCACTTCGTCACCGGCCAGTGCCACCAGCTCGCTCAGGGTATCGGCACGGGTCAGCGGTACATCGCCATACAGCACCAGGGTATGGCCATCGGCCGGCAGTTCGGACAAGGCCATTTTCAGCGCGTGGCCGGTGCCCAGCTGCTCGGCCTGCAAGGCCCACCCCAGATCGGTATCACGCAGCGTCTCGCGCACCTGCTCGCCACCATGGCCATACACAATGACCAGCTTGGCCGGCTTCAGCGTACGTGCGGTTGCGACCACGCGCGACAGCATGGGTGCCCCACCGATCTTGTGCAGCACTTTGGGAAGACGGGAATACATGCGCTTGCCCTTGCCGGCAGCGAGAATGGCGACGCTCAGACGGTTCATGTGAGTTCTATGTTTTCAACGGATAAGAAAAAGGCTGCCACGTAACGTGGCAGCCTTCGAATATACACCAAAATCGGCACATCCTTAGCGGACGCGCTTCCTCAGGTAGTCGAGCGTCTTGAGTTCGGCGATGGCCACTGCCAGCGCGGCTTGCGCCTTGGCTGTGTCCATATCGTCGCCGGACTTGCGGATAGCCTCTTCGGCTACACGCTTCGCTTCGTTTGCACGCGCTTCGTCCAGGTCCTCGCCGCGAATCGCGGTGTCGGTCAGTACGGTCACCAGTGTAGGCTGCACTTCCATCATGCCACCCGACACGGCCACCAGCACTTCTTCCTTGCTACCCGGTACCGTCAGACGCAATACGCCCGGCTTGATACGGGTCAGCAGCGGAACGTGACGCGGATAGACACCGATTTCGCCTTCGGCAGCCGGAGCCACCAGAAACTCGGCTTCACCCGAATAAATCAGCTGTTCGGTGCTGACCACTTCCACCTGCATCGTAGCCATGAGCCGTCTCCTCTATTAAAGGGTCTTGGCTTTTTCTGCGGCTTCTTCGATCCCGCCTACCATATAGAACGCTTGTTCCGGCAGGTGGTCGTATTCGCCCGACAGAATGGCCTTGAAACCCTTGATCGTTTCCTTGAGCGGTACGTACTTGCCCGGCGAGCCGGTAAAGACTTCAGCTACATGGAACGGCTGCGACAGGAAACGCTGAATCTTACGCGCACGGTACACGACGAGTTTGTCTTCTTCCGACAGTTCGTCCATACCCAGAATCGCGATAATGTCACGCAGTTCCTTGTACTTCTGCAGCGTAGTCTGCACGCCGCGCGCTACGGAGTAGTGCTCGTCGCCCACAACCATTGGGTCCAGCTGACGCGAAGTCGAGTCCAGCGGGTCAACGGCAGGGTAAATACCCAGCGAAGCGATGTCACGGGACAGCACCACGGTTGCATCCAAGTGCGCAAAGGTGGTCGCTGGCGACGGGTCGGTCAAGTCATCCGCAGGCACGTAAACGGCCTGGATGGAGGTGATCGAACCGGAGCGGGTGGAGGTAATACGCTCCTGCAGACGGCCCATCTCTTCAGCCAGTGTAGGCTGGTAGCCCACGGCGGAAGGCATACGACCCAGCAGTGCCGAAACTTCGGTACCGGCCAGGGTGTAGCGGTAGATGTTGTCCACGAAGAACAGTACGTCACGGCCCTTGCCGCTTTCGTCCTTCTCGTCACGGAAATGCTCGGCCATGGTCAGACCGGTCAGCGCAACGCGCAGACGGTTGCCCGGTGGTTCGTTCATCTGGCCGTAGACCATTGCCACTTTATCAAGAACGTTGGAGTCCTTCATTTCGTGGTAGAAGTCGTTACCTTCACGCGTACGCTCACCTACGCCTGCGAACACGGACAGACCCGAGTGCGCCTTGGCGATGTTGTTGATGAGCTCCATCATGTTCACGGTTTTGCCCACACCGGCGCCGCCGAACAGACCTACCTTACCGCCCTTGGCAAACGGGCACAGCAGGTCAATCACCTTGATGCCGGTTTCCAACAGTTCGGTAGCAGGCGACAGTTCGTCGAACTTCGGTGCGCTCTGGTGAATGGCGCGACGCGCGTCGGTGGCAACTGCACCGGCTTCGTCCACCGGGTTACCCAGCACGTCCATGATGCGACCCAGCGTAGCCTTGCCCACCGGCACCGAAATCGGCGCCCCGGTGTTGGCAACTGCCATGCCGCGCTTCAGACCGTCCGAGCTGCCCATGGCGATGGTACGGACCACGCCGTCACCCAGCTGCTGCTGGACTTCGAGCGTCAGCTCGGCATCCACCAGCTTCAGGGCATCATAAACCTTTGGCATGGCGTCGCGTGGAAACTCCACGTCAATCACCGCACCAATGATTTGTACGATTTTGCCTTGGCTCATTATCGGTTCCTAAACTCAATAAACTTTTACAGGCGCTGTGCGCTTAAACTGCGGCGGCACCGGCTACGATTTCGGACAGTTCCGTGGTAATCGCCGTCTGGCGCGACTTGTTGTACACAAGTTGCAGCTGCTTGATAGCGTTACCGGCGTTATCAGTGGCCGACTTCATGGCAACCATACGGGCTGCCTGCTCGGAAGCAGAAGATTCGGCTGCAGCCTGATACACCACCGACTCGATATAGCGACGCACCAGGAACTCCATGACGTCGTGTGCGTTCGGCTCGTACAGGTAATCCCACGAGTGCGAATGCTCAACCACCATCAAGTGCGGTGTCAGCGGCAGCAACTGCTCCAACACCGGCTCCTGTTTCATCGTATTCACGAAGCCCGGATACACGATATAAATCGCATCCAGCTCACCGGCGGCGTATTTCTTAAACAACACCGTCAGCGGGCCGATCAGTTTTTCCATCTTGGGCACATCGCCCAGCTGGACCGCGCTCGACACGACATTCATGCGTGTACGCTGGCAGGCCGCGAGGCCTTTCTGACCCAGGGCGCAAACGTCGACTTCGACGCCTGCGTCAGTCAGATCCTTCACCTTACCGTAGAAGGCCTTGAGTGTGTTGACGTTCAAGCCGCCACACAGACCCTTGTCCGAGGTGATCAGGATAATGCCGGCACGCTTGATTTCGTCGCGACGGGCAAGCAGCGGGTGCTCCAGGTCAGCATTGGCCTGGGCAAGGTGCGCCATCACTGCGCGCACCTTTTCGGCGTAGGGACGCGCAGCACGCATGCGTTCCTGCGATTTGCGCATCTTGGAGGTCGACACCATCTGCATTGCGCGGGTGATCTTCTGCGTGTTTTTCACGCTGCGGATCTTGGTGAGAATCTCTTTGCCGACTGCCATAACTAGACCTTTCTTTGAACAGCGTTAGCGAAAGGCTCAGTTAAAGCTGTAGCCGGCCTTGAACGATTCCATCGCCTTAGCCAGAATTTGCTCGTTATCGGCAGACAGGTCACCCTTGTCGTCGACGGTCTTCAGCAGCTCGGCGTGGTTGGCACGAACGTAAGCGAGGAAGCTCGCTTCGAATGCCAATGCCTTCTTGACTGGAACGTCTTCGTAGTAACCCTTGTTCACCGCCCACAGTGTCAGCGCCATTTCGGCGGTCGACAGGGTGGAGAACTGCTTCTGCTTCATCAGCTCGGTCACGATCTCGCCATGCGACAACTGCTTGCGGGTCGCTTCGTCCAGATCGGAAGCAAACTGCGCAAACGCAGCCAGTTCGCGATACTGAGCCAGCGCCAGACGAATACCGCCACCCAGCTTCTTGATCACCTTGGTCTGCGCTGCACCACCCACACGCGATACCGAAATACCAGCGTTAATAGCTGGACGGATACCGGAGTTGAACAGGTCGCTTTCCAGGAAGATCTGGCCGTCGGTGATCGAAATCACGTTGGTCGGAACGAAGGCAGACACGTCGCCAGCCTGGGTTTCGATAATCGGCAAAGCAGTCAGCGAACCGGTCTGGCCCGTTACGGCGCCTGCGGTCAGCTTGGTCACTTCGTCTTCGTTGATACGCGATGCGCGCTCCAACAGACGGGAGTGGAGGTAGAACACGTCACCAGGATAGGCTTCACGGCCCGGTGGACGACGCAGCAGCAGGGAAATCTGACGGTAAGCCACGGCCTGCTTGGACAGGTCATCGTATACGATCAGCGCATCTTCGCCGCGGTCGCGGAAGTACTCACCCATGGCGCAACCGGAGTACGGTGCGATGTACTGCAGGGCAGCGGCTTCGGAAGCGGTGGCAGCAACGATGATGGTGTGACCCATCGCGCCGTGCTCTTCCAGCTTGCGTACCACGTTGGCGATCGACGAGGCTTTCTGGCCGATAGCAACATAGATACAGATAACGCCGGTGTCTTTCTGGTTGACGATCGCATCCAGCGCCACAGCGGTCTTACCGGTCTGGCGGTCACCAATGATCAGCTCGCGCTGGCCACGGCCGATAGGCACCATCGAGTCAATCGACTTCAGGCCAGTCTGCATAGGCTGCGACACCGACTGACGGGCAATCACGCCCGGTGCGATTTTTTCGATAGGGGAGAACGCCTTGGCGGCGATCGGGCCCTTGCCATCGATAGGACGGCCCAGTGCATCGACTACGCGACCGATCAGTTCCGGACCTACCGGAACTTCCAGAATGCGGCCGGTGCACTTGACTTCGTCACCTTCGGAAATGTGCTCGTACTCGCCCAGAATCACGGCGCCGACAGAGTCGCGCTCCAGGTTCATGGCGAGGCCGAATGTATTGCCCGGGAACTCGAGCATTTCGCCCTGCATCACGTCCATCAGGCCATGAACACGAACGATACCGTCAGTCACGGAAATCACGGTACCCATGGTACGTGCTTCGGCGCTTTCAGCCAGGTTCTGGATCTTGGCCTTGATCAGGTCGCTGATTTCAGAGGGGTTCAACTGCATGATCTCTCCTAATTCTTGAGGCTTGCCGCCATCGCGTGCAGTTTGCCGCGAACGGAAGCGTCGATGACGTCATCACCGATCAACACCCGGATACCACCGATCAGCTCGGGGTCCACACGCACGTCAAGGCGTACGGTCTTGCCGTACTTCCTGGAAAGCGTGTCGGTGAGTTCGGACTTCTGGACGTCGGTCATGGGGAAGGCGCTGTCTGCGACTGCATCCAGCACCCCTTCTGCCTCGGCCTTCAGGAGTTCAAACTGTTCGGCGATTTCGGGCAACAACAGCAGGCGTCCGTTTTCGATAAGCGCGCCGAGGAAGTGTTTCACTTCTTCGTTGCCACGCTCGGCGAGCACGTCCAGCAGCAATGCCTCAACCTCTTGTGCGGTATGTTTCGGGTGGGTGATTACTTCGGCCACACCCGGGGTTTTCACCATGGCAGCCAGCCAGGACAGCGTCTCGGACCACGCGCCCATAGACTGCTGTTCGCCGGCGAGGCTGTATACCGCTTCGGCGTAGGGCCTTGCTACGGTAGTAAGTTCTGCCATGAGCTGATTACAACTCCGCTTTGATGGAGGCCAACAGATCGGCGTTTTTGGCTTGATCGATCTCGCGGCGCAGAATCTTCTCTGCACCGGCTACGGCGAGGACGGCAACCTGCTCACGCAGAACCTCCTTGGCACGCAGCACTTCCTGCTCGATTTCAGCCTTGGCATCGGATACCAGCTTGGCACCCTCGACGCGTGCAGCGTCTTTTGCCTCTTCCACGATCTGATTGGCACGTTTTTCGGCGGCCAGCATGATTTCGGTCGACTGCTGTTTGGCTTTGCGAACTTCATCCGCAACGCGTTTTTCAGCGGCCTCCAGATCCTGCTTGCCACGTTCGGCAGCAGCCAGGCCATCTGCAATGCGCCTGGCGCGCTCATCCATCATGTTGGTAAGCGGAGGCCAAACAAACTTCATGGTGAACCACACCAGGATGGCGAACGTGATCGCCTGACCCAGTAGTGTTGCGTTAAATTCCACGCTTGTTTCCCTCCAGAATGATGACTTGCAACAACCTATCCCTGTTCAGGGATTAAGCGCCCACAGCGGCCAGAGCAGCAGCCAGGAACGGGTTGTTGAAGGTGTAGAGCATAGCCACACCAACACCAATCATGGAGATCGCATCCAGCAGACCGGCGATAATGAACAGCTTGGTTTGCAGAACTGGGATCATTTCTGGTTGACGAGCGGAAGACTCGAGGAACTTGCCGCCGAGGATGGCGAAGCCCAGAGCGGTGCCGATGGCACCCAGACCGATGATCAGTGCGGCAGCCAGAACGGTCATCGACTGGATCTGGGAAATCAGTGCAAGTTTTTCCATTTAGATATCTCCTGAAACTAAAACTAAGGATGGTTGGTGAAACGTTTAAAAAACTAAGGAACTCTTTAGTGCTTCTCGACCGCTAGGCTGAGATACACGATGGTCAGCATCATGAAGACGAAGGCCTGCAAGGTGATCACCAGGATATGGAAGATCGCCCATGGCGCGCCCAGAATCCACTGTGCACCCCAAGGCAGCAGCGCAATCAGAATGAAGATCAGTTCGCCGGCATACATATTGCCGAACAGACGCAGCGACAGCGAAATCGGCTTGGCAATCAGCTCAACCATCTGGAACGCGAAGTTCACCGGAGCCAGGATGGCAACCAGAATCGGGCTGTGTGCGTGGAACGGAGCGGTCAACAACTCCTTGCCCCAGCCGCCCAGACCCTTGGCCTTGATCGAGAAACCGATAATGCAGAACATCACCGAAATCGACATAGCAAAGGTGGAGTTAACGTCAGCCGACGGTACCACGCGGAAATACACATGATGAGGATCCGCACCGAAGAAGGTGGAACCAATCCATGCTGCGATTTGCGGAATCAAATCCACCGGCAGCATGTCCATCGCGTTCATCAGGAACACCCAGCAGAAAATGGTCAGAGCCAGAGGCGCAACCACTTTACTTTCGGCATGGAAAATTTCCTTGACCTGGGTATTGACCATCTCCACCAACGACTCAACAAACAGCTGCAGGCGACCCGGGTTTTCCAGCTTGGCATTCTTGGCAACCAGTGCAAAGACGCCTACAAAAAGGAAACCCAGAATCAGCGAGACGCTGAAGGTATCGACGTGAATGGACCAGAACCCTTCATGAGAAGACTTCCAGAACGTCAGGTGGTGCTTGATATACTCTGTTGCGTTGCCTGCCATCACTTTTTCTCAATTTTGATTAGAAGCCCGAACCAGTAGCCGAACACGACCAGCATGTAACTGGCGAAGTACGCTGCTACCGATATATCCTTGAAAAACAGAAGAACCACTGCAAATATAAGAATGGTCATAACAAACTTGACCGCTTCCGCCTTGTAGTGAGCCTTCATCAATACTGCAGGTGATGCACGCGGCACCGAGTAAGCGATGCGGATGTACAGCAATGCTGGCAGGATGACCGTCAATCCGCCCAGCAATGCCGAGACAGCACCGCTAATACTCCCCTGCCCCAGTACCGCTGCAATCAGGACAGCTATTGCTGTCAATACAAACTGCAAGCGCACGATGCGCTTAATTTCCGGCTTAGCCATGACGCACATCGTCTTAGAAAAATCGACCGATTATAGTCACGCCATTAAAATGACGTCAACAAATTACGACTAATATAGCTGCAGTGCAGCATACCCCATCCAGCCCTGCTCGCCCCGCAAGCGGCCGATCATACAGCGACATTCAGTTAGCGCCTAATACTCGATAGTCATTACACGAAAAAATCTGGCCACCCTATTCCACTCACTGCCAAACACGACTTTGACAACAATGGCATTGGGCCATAATGCGCAAAGCCGCACTCTAGGCGCGGCAGAACAAGGTGGCAACACACCGCCTTGGGCAAACGAATAAACTGCCACCCGGGATGAGATCTGGAGAAACATCCGCCATCTCATCCCGGCTTACCACACCGCGGCAGCTTAGCTACCCATGGTTGCGACCATAATCGCCTTGATGGTGTGCATGCGGTTTTCCGCCTGCTCAAAAGCCAGACTCGCGGCGCTTTCAAACACCTCGTCGGTCACTTCGATACCGTTGGCGAATTCAGGATATTGAGCCGCAATCTGCTTACCGACCTTGGTGTTCGTATTGTGGAAGGCTGGCAGGCAGTGCATCAGTTTGATCTGCGGGTTGCCCGAAGCGGCCATCAGCGCGCTATCGACGCGGAATGGCTTGAGCAGCGCGATACGCTCGCCCCAGCGTTCCATCGGCTCACCCATCGACACCCAGACGTCGGTGTGGATAAAGTCTGCACCCTTAACCGCAGCTTGTGGATCATTCGTCACCAACAGGCGAGCGCCGGTCTTCTTGGCGATCTCCTGGCACTGCTTAACCAACTCTGCATCCGGCTCCAGCCCCTTCGGACCAGCGATACGCACGTCCATGCCCATCAGGCAGCCAATCACCATCAACGAGTGGCCCATATTGTTGTGTGCGTCACCGACATAGGCGTAAGCGATCTGCGACATCGGTTTGTCGCAATTTTCGGTCATGGTCATCACATCGCACAGCATCTGCGTCGGGTGCCAGGCATCGGTCAGGCCGTTGAAAACCGGTACGCTGGAATACTTGGCCAGCTCTTCCACGTCGTCCTGGGCAAAACCGCGGAATTCAATACCGTCGTAGAAGCGGCTCAACACACGGGCGGTATCGGCGATGCTTTCCTTGTGCCCCAGCTGCGAGCTGCTTGGATCGATATAGGTCACATGCGCGCCCTGATCGTGGGCGGCCACTTCGAACGAGCAGCGGGTGCGGGTCGAGGTCTTCTCAAAAATCAGCGCGACGTTCTTGCCAACCAGGCGCTGCACTTCGTTACCGACGTACTTGGCACGTTTCAGGTCGCGTGCCAGATCGAGCAAGTACAGCAACTCGCGTTGGGTGAAGTCCAGCTCTTTCAGAAAGTGACGGTTTTTCAGATTGAAAGCCATTTTGATACTCCTTGAGATTAAAACTACCCTGAGCGCCTCACCAGCAATGGCAGGCGAGTGACGTTCAAACAACTTAAAGATCCTGCCCTACCCGCACTGGATGTGACCCCTACTGACAGACGGATCGCCCCAATACGAATTAACATTTAATAATTCACTAATATTTGTATAGCACGCAGCGCCACGTATGCCAGCCCTGTGCTTCCTTTTCAGCGTCCAAGCAGACGAGCGAGCAAGTAATGACGCAGAAACTTCCAGCTTACATAGCCCACCACCAGTGCGGCGACCCACAGCTCGAAATCAGCCAGCGCATGCACTTGAGCCACGTATTTATTCGCCAAGCCCCACACACCCAGCTGTGCCGACAACTTGTACAATGCCGTAGCGCCAATCACCATCGGGAAAGTAAAGGCCGCATAAGCAGGAGAGAACGGCAGGCGCATCAGGCGCAGGAAAAAGAGGTAGATCACACTGGTCATCAGTACGGCGATCCCGGCGAGCAGCCCCACCAGCAGGAACGAAGGCTGTTGCACCACAGTCAGGTAACCGGCGAGACCCAGGCTGGCTGGCGCGGCCAGAATCGCCAGCGTAGGCTTGGCCTGGTCGGGCACTTCGCTGGCAAACACCAGACGGTAGATCATCACCGGCAGCATCACCAGATAACAAGCCAGGCCGAATGCGATCAACGCCTGCGCAAGCCACAGCAAGCTGCCACCCGGAAAGCTGACCGCGGCCACGATGATGCCGACCGGCGGCACGAACCAGCTGGGTACCATATGGTGCAGGCGAAAGTCGCGGGCACGGTGCCAGACAAAACTCGTCAGGAACACCAGATGCAGGACGATGGCCGACAACCAGACCGTCAGCGCCAGCGGCAAAGAGAACAACGAAATCGCCTTGGCGACCACCATCAACGCCATCGCCATCGTTGGCACCACACTACCGACCACCGGGTGCGCCAGATCCTGACGCAACAGTTGCGGAGCATGGATAAACTTCAGCAACAGCGCCAGCAGCAACACGCCGGCAAGTGCGGCACCAGTCAGCTGGAACATGCCGCCGGCTGGCATAAAGTTCTCCCAACACCAGCCCAGACTGGCAATACCCAAGGCGAGCCCCCCCATCGGCGTCGGGATGGCGCACAGGCAGCTGTCCAAGGTTGATTTGGCGGTGTCGCCGGCCGGGTTGTGCAGAATGGTTTCCATGCTGATCTCCTTGCTGCAGCAGATATTGCCAACGTCTGACTGCTCTGGTATCGATGAACAACACTGTACGTCCGGCCAAAAATAAATAACATCTGAATGTTTTTTACATAACGTAAATAAAAAATTGACAACACACCTGACCTTACGCCAATTGCAGGCATTCCTGTCCGTTGCCCGCCTGGGTTCGCTCACCCCGGCAGCCGAAGAACAAGGCTTGAGCCGGGCAGCGCTCAGCCAGTCGCTACAGGAACTGGAGCGACAACTTGGCTGCACCCTATTCGACCGCAGCGGCTACCGCTTGCGGCTGAATGCCGCAGGTGAAACCCTGCTACCAATGGCAGATGAGCTTTTGACCCGCACCCGGCAAATAGAACAACAGTTTGGCGAACCGGACAAACTGCCAAGCAAATTGCGGCTGGGTGCCAGCGATACCATCGGCAGCTATTTGCTACCGAAAATCGTCGCCCGGCTGCAGGCGCATTTTCCAGACCTGCAGCTTGAAGTCGGCATTTACAACAGCCAAACCCTGTGCGGCCAGCTGCAACGCTATGAGCTGGATCTGGCGCTGATTGAAGGAGAAGTACTCGATAGCGAGCTGGCGGTAACGCCATGGAGAGAGGATGAGCTGTGGATTGTCGCACCTGGCAACAGCGCAAGCCCTATGGACTGGCCGGCACTACGGCAACAGCGCTGGATCGTGCGGGAGGCTGGCTCCAGTAGCCGGGTTCAGTTTGAGCAACTGCTACTGCCGCAACTAGGAGACACACCAAACACCCTGATATTCAATACCACCGAAGCGATCGTACAAGCTGTCTGCGCCGGACTGGGCTGCGCCCTGCTTTCCTCACTGGCCGTCAGCAAGCGCGTCGAGGATGGTGCATTGAGGCGGGTCACGCTGCCGCAGCAGCTCAGCCGGCCGATGACCATTGTCCGGCTGAAAAACCGCTATATCACACCGCGCACCACACAGGTCCTACAATGGCTGGCAGGCCAGGAATCCAGCCCGCAAGAGTAAGAAAGCGCCGGCATGATTGACCTGAGAAAACCGGGCGCATGGCGAAAAAAAGCGGCGGCCACCTGTGCCGCCGCTAGCGCTAGCGGATCTGCAAACGGCCGATAATGCCGTCCAGTTCATCCAGCGTTGCATACTCGATAGTCATTTTGCCTCGCCCGCCCTTGGCCGTCCTGATGGCCACTTTGGCACCCAGCACTTCCGACAGCTCTTCACACAGTCTGGCTACATCGGCGTCCCGCGTACTGGCGGCTGCGGATGTCCGCGCAACCGCGCCGGCCAAGGCATGCACTCTGCGCTCGACCTCGCGCACCGACCAGCCATGCAGCACGACCTGATTGGCCAGCTCCAGTTGCTGCAATGCAGGCAGGGCCAGCAAGGCGCGGGCATGCCCCATCTCGATCTGCCCCTGATGCAGTAAAAGCTGCACCGGCTCCGGCAAGGACAACAATCTAAGCAGATTCGACACTGCACTGCGCGAGCGGCCGACCGCGGCGGCGGCGGCATCGTGTGTCAGCTCGAACTCCTTGATCAGCCGGGCAATACCCAGCGCCTCTTCGATCGGATCCAGCTCCTGACGCTGGATATTCTCGATCAGCGCCATGGCCAGCGCGGACTCATCCGCCACGCTACGGATCACGGCAGGAATTTCGCTCAGTCCGGCTTTCTGGCTGGCACGCCAGCGCCGTTCACCGGCAATCAGCTCATACTCGCCCAGACCGATCTCGCGCACCACTACCGGCTGGATAATGCCCTGCGCGCGGATGGAGGCGGCCAGCTCTTCCAGCGCCGCTTCATTCATATGGGAGCGGGGCTGATAACGCCCCGGGCGGATACTGCTGACAGCGAGTGTTTGCAGCCTGTCGTCTGCCGGATCGGTCACGGCAAGGAGCGCGTCAAGTCCGCGCCCCAGTCCTTTGAGTTTGGCCATGTTTCTATTGGATTCCAGCTACTGGCGCAGTTTCCAGACGGGCAAGCAGCTCGGCAGCCAACGCCTTGTAAGCGCGTGCGCCGCGCGAGGAAGGATCATATACAACACCGGGCAGACCGTGGCTGGGCGCCTCGGCCAGACGGACATTGCGCGGGATAACGGTTTCGAACACCTTGTTGCCGAAATGAGCGGCAAGCTGGCCGGACACCTGTTGCGACAGGTTGCTGCGCGCATCAAACATGGTACGCACCAGCCCCAGAATCTCGATCTTGGGATTGACGGCCTGCCTCACCTTGCGCAGGGTGGTCACCAGATCGGACAAGCCTTCCAACGCATAGTATTCGCACACCATAGGGATCAATACCCCCTGCGCCGCCACCAGGCCGTTAAGCGTAAGCAGCGTCAGCGAAGGCGGACTGTCGATCAGGATGTAGTCGTACTCATCCTCGACCTCGGCCAGCGCCTGCTTCAGGCGCGCTTCGCGCGCCAGCTCCTGCACCAGTTCAACCTCGGCACCGCCCAGATCGCGCGTCGCCGGCAATACATCGTAACCGCCCTCAGGCGAGCGTTGACGCGCTTCCGCCACCGTTGCCTCGCCCAGCAGCACCTGATAGATCGTCTGCGTCAAACCGGCTTTCTGAATGCCGCTGCCCATGGTGGCATTCGCCTGCGGATCAAGATCGACCAGCAAGACACGCCGCTCCAACTGCACCAGACCGGTGGCCAGATTGACGCCGGTCGTGGTCTTGCCGACCCCGCCCTTCTGGTTGGCAATGGCAATAATGCGCGCGCTCATCGCGCGACAACCCGCACCAGATGGCGTTCGGCATCCAGCCCCGGCACCATCAGCGGCAAGACTTCCGCCATGACCACACTCTCCGGCAACTGGGCAATTTCTTCATACGGGTAGACTCCCTTCATCGCCAGCCACTGCCCGTCCTGCGCCAGCAAATGCGGCGTCAGGCGAACAAACTCGGCCAGCTCGGAGAAGGCGCGGCTGGTGATCGCATCAAACTTCTGCTCGGGCTGATAGGCTTCGACCCGGCTGGTGATGACTTCTACATTGGCAAGACCCAGCTCGATCACGGCCTGGCGCAAAAAGGTGGTCTTTTTATGGTTGGAGTCCAGCAGCACCACCTGCAAGTCCGGGCGGGCAATCGCCGCCGGAATGCCGGGCATACCGCCACCCGAGCCTACATCCAGCAAGCGCTTAAAACCCGCCAGATGCGGCACCAGCGTCAGGCTGTCCAGCAGGTGATGGCTGACCATGCGCGCTTCTTCGCGCACGGCAGTCAGATTGTAAGTGTGGTTCCACTTGGCCAGCAGGGCCAGATAGCCCTCCAGCTGTGCGACCTGTGCGTCACTCAGGCCCAGCTTCAGCTCGGCCAGCCCCTGTTTCAATTCTTCAGTATGTGTCATGCCGTCTTCTTATCGCCCAGGCCGCGTTTAAGGTGAACCATCAGCAGGGCCACCGCGGCCGGTGTAATCCCCTGAATACGCGAGGCCTGCCCCAGTGTTTCCGGCTGCTGCTGCGTGAGTTTCTGCTGCACCTCGCGCGACAGCCCGGACACCAGCGAATAATCGATCCCCTCGGGCAGGCGTACGTCGTCCAGCTTGTCCTGACGCGCCAGCTCGTCGTTCTGGCGGTCGATATAGCCTTGGTATTTGACCTGAATTTCTACCTGTTCGGCAACATCCATCGCATCCACCCCCTCCCCCGCCCCGGGCAACGTCATCAGCAAGGCGTAGTCGACGGCAGGGCGGCGCAGCAAATCCATCAGGCTATACTCGCGCGTCAGCGCTTGGCCCACGACGCGCTCAACCTCGCCCGCCGGCGCTTTACCCGGATGAATAAAGGTTGTGGCGAGGCGTTGCTTTTCTGCTGCGACAGCATCCCGTTTACGGCAGAAGGCATCCCACTGCGCATCCCCGACCAGCCCCAGCTTGCGGCCGGCCTCGGTCAGGCGCAGATCGGCATTATCCTCGCGCAACTGCAAACGGAACTCGGCACGGCTGGTGAACATGCGGTAAGGCTCGGTCACGCCCTTGGTCACCAGGTCATCCGACATCACACCCAGATAGGCCTCATCACGGCGCGGACACCAGCCTTCTTCATCGCGGCTGTAAAGCGCGGCATTCAAGCCGGCCAGCAGGCCTTGTGCGGCCGCTTCTTCATAACCGGTGGTGCCGTTCAGTTGGCCGGCAAAAAACAGGCCCTTGATGGCCTTGCTCTCGAAGGTGGACTTCAGGCCGCGCGGATCGAAGTAATCGTATTCGATGGCATAGCCCGGACGCAGGATATTGGCGTTTTCCATGCCCTTCATCGAACGCACCGCCGCCAGCTGGATATCGAAAGGCAGTGAAGTAGAGATCCCGTTAGGGTAGATCTCGTGCGTGGTCAGACCTTCCGGCTCGAGGAAGATCTGGTGACTGTCCTTGTCGGCAAAACGGTTGATCTTGTCTTCTATCGACGGGCAGTAGCGCGGGCCGACGCCCTCGATCTTGCCGGTGAACATCGGGCTGCGGTCA
The DNA here is from genome assembly GCF_023502145.1 of Craterilacuibacter sp. RT1T. Classification (GTDB taxonomy): domain Bacteria; phylum Pseudomonadota; class Gammaproteobacteria; order Burkholderiales; family Chromobacteriaceae; genus Craterilacuibacter. Next base: position 52,706 of record NZ_JAMFLI010000012.1, read on the forward strand.
AAACCGGAGCGGATGATGTCATGGGTACGCTCATTGGTATGCGTCACCCAGCACGGCAACTGGCGCGGATGCAGATCGCGCGAGCCACGGAAAGAGAATACCGGCTCCGGCGTATCCCCCGGCTGCACTTCCAGCACGGAAAAATCAATCGTGCGGCCATCCAGACGCGGCGGCGTGCCGGTTTTCAGGCGGCCGACCGGCAGATCCAGTTCACGCAGTTTTGCGCCCAGCACCGATGCAGCCGAATCGCCGGCCCGTCCCCCGGTATAGTTTTCCAGACCGACGTGAATCTTGCCCGACAGGAAGGTGCCGGCGGTCAGTACCACGGTACGCGCGCGGAACACCAGGCCAATGGCGGTAATGGCACCGGCTACCTGATCGCCTTCCAGCAGCAGATCATCTACCGGTTGCTGGAACAGGGTCAGATTGGGCTGGTTTTCCAGCATTTCACGAATGGCCGCCTTATACAGCACGCGGTCGGCCTGGGCACGGGTGGCGCGCACGGCCGGGCCTTTGGATGCGTTCAGCGTGCGGAACTGGATGCCGCCGATATCGGTGGCCAGCGCCATCGCGCCGCCCAGCGCATCGACCTCACGCACCAGATGGCCCTTGCCTATCCCGCCTATCGACGGATTGCACGACATCTGACCCAGAGTCTCGATATTGTGCGTCAAGAGCAGTGTCTGACGCCCCATGCGCGCAGCGGCAAGCGCAGCCTCGGTGCCGGCGTGCCCGCCACCGACGACTATCACGTCGAAAGTTGTTGGATAGATCATGATCAATACGACAAATCTGGCGGAAAACCGGGCATTTTACGGCAAAACATGGCCTCATGTAAGTTATTGATTTGACTAACGCTATCCGGCGGTAAGGCTTTACCCGAACTTCATCGACCGCAGCCACCTCTAGCCCTGCTACAATCCGCCGATGAATTTCAGCTTTACGCCCATAGGCATCATCCATTCGCCGTACAAGGAAAAGTTCGGCATCCCGCGCCAGCCTTCGCTGGCACCGTCGGCACGCATGACGCTGGAACTGCTTGCGCCTTACAACCATGCCGACACGGTGCGTGGTCTGGCCGACTTTTCCCATCTATGGCTGCAGTTTGTCTTTCATGAAACGGCGGCGCGCGGCTGGCGGCCACTGGTGCGCCCGCCACGACTGGGCGGCAATGACAAGGTCGGGGTTTTTGCCAGCCGCGCGACTCACCGTCCCAACCCCATCGGCCTGTCACTGGTCGAGCTTGTCCATATTGACACCCGCGCCGGTGTAACGCTGGAGCTGGCTGGCGCCGACTTGCTGGATGGCACGCCGGTGCTGGATATCAAACCCTATATCCCCTTTGTCGAATCGCGCCCGCAAGCCCGTGCCGGTTTTATCGACGGCCCGCCACCACGTCTGAGCGTATGCTGGAGCGAAAAGGCGCTGGCCGATCTGGCTATCCACCGTCTTCAGCACCCGGAACTGGCGACGCTGATAGAGGAAATTTTGGCCCAAGACCCGCGCCCCGCTTATCAGGATGACCCCTTGCGCATCTACGGCGTGCGCCTTTATCAGCTGGATATCCGCTTTCGCATTGCCGACAACATCGTCACCGCACTTGAAATTAATGCCCTCTGACCGAACTTTGTCAGACAAGCGCATGTCACACCAGCCTCACCCTACAGGAGTAAGACCTATGAGTTCCTACGCGAAGACACTGGTTCTCGCGTTGTCCATGGCATCAATGCTGGCAGCTCCGTTTGCCGAAGCGGCCAAACTGGGCAAAAGCAAAAGCTTCGGCATGAAGCGTTCGGCACCGACCCAGAGCTATCAACAGCCGGCACGTGCGCCGGTTCAGCCTATGGCGCCCGCGCAGCAGCAGCCACGCAAAGGCCCGGGCGTAGGCACGGCGATTGCCGCCGGCGCCGCCGGTGCCGCCGCAGGTTATATGCTGGGTTCGGCCATGAGCGGAGGCGAAGCCTCAGGCGGGGCCAGCGAAACCGCGGGCTCGGGCATGCCTTGGGGCACGCTGGCCATGCTGGGTCTTCTGTTTGCCGGCGGCATGATGCTGTTCCGTCGCCGCATGGCCAATCAAGCCGCACCCGCCATGCGCACTCCGCAAATGGCCGGCATGCCACCACAAAGCATGGCACCCGCCGCACAGCCGGCACGCTTCGATGGCATCCCGAGCATAGGTTCAGGCTTGCAAGGCGGCGCAGCCGGCGCCATGGCAGGCAGCTACGGCCAGCAACGACTGCCGGACGGCACCGAAGTGCCGGCCTTCCTGCGTCAGGCCAAGGCGACCTTCCTGCATCTGCAAAGCCTGAACTCGCCGGACAATGTGGATGAAATCAGCAAATACATGACGCCGGACCTGTTTGCCGCCATGCGCGAAGACATTCTGTCCAATAGCGGCATGGCCGATTTCCCGCAACTGGAATGCAGCGTGATCGATGCCGTCACCGAAGGCGGCCGCTATATTGCCAGCGTGCGTTTTTCCGGCACGGTCAGCGAAGACGTCAACGCCGCCACGGTACCGTTTGCCGAAACCTGGCACTACGTCAAGGACAGCGACAGCCCGCGCTGGCTGCTGGCAGGCATACAGCAGGATTAAGCCTGCAACAAGGATTGCTCCAACGGACGCTTACCCGCGTCCGTTTTTTTACGCCCATTACAACAAAACACCCATGTCATAATTATGCGTTAGACTGGAACACGGATTGCTACACAGAATAAAACCCGATAAGGAGTTATCCGTTGTCCACCCTCGCCCTGCATAGCCACTTCCAGCCCATTTACAGCCTGGCGCACCGCCGCACAGTTGGCTTTGAAGCACTATTACGCGCCGAACAAGCCGGTGTAGCCATCCCGCCACAGCAGGCCTATCTTGCCCACGAAGATACGCAAAGCCGCCATGAGTTTGATCTTCGCGTCAGCACGGAGCACATCCGCCACTTTGCGGCCTCGACCCCGGGTGAAAGCTGGCTATTTCTCAATGTCGACGCCAGCACGCTCAGCAGTCTCACCCGCACCCAGGCCCTGATCAGCATGCTGCAACAAAGCGGTGTCCCCGCCGCACGGGTGGTCGTGGAAATACTGGAGCATGCGCTGGAAGCCGATGAAGCGCTGATCGCCGGCAGCCGGCTCTTGCGCGAAGCCGGCTTCCTGATCGCCATCGACGACTTCGGCACCGGCCACTCCAATCTGGACCGGGTCTGCCTGCTGGAGCCCGACCTGATCAAGTTTGACCGCAACTTGCTGCGTAGCGCGACCAAACAAGCCCGTACGCGCAACCTCCTGACCAAGTTGGTGCATCTAGCGCACGAAATTGGGGCGCTGGTAGTGGTGGAGGGCGTAGAGACCGAAGCCGATGTACTGGTTGCCCTAGAGTCCGGCTGCGATCTAATCCAGGGCTATTATGTGGCCCGCCCGGCCTTGCAGCCGGATACGGATGAAATCATTACCCGCCGTATCGATACCCGCTGGGACGAACTGATGGTGCGCGAACTGATGAAGCGCAAACTGGCGCGGCGCCAGATCGAACTGGCGCGTCAGGCTTTTGTACAAAGCGCCATCGCACTGATGCAGGGCACCAACTTTACCGATGCCGCCCAGCCCATGTTGACCCTGCCTGATGTCATCCGCTGCTTTTTGCTCGACAGCACCGGCCGCCAGATCGGTCGCAATCTGAATACGCGGGAAGCGCCGTCACGCGCCAACCCCAAATTTGCACCACTGGCCGATACCACCGGCGCGGTCTGGTCACGCCGCCCCTATTTCCAACACGCCATAGACCAGCCCGGCGTGTTGTATATGAGCGAGCCTTATCTGTCGATGACCGATACCCGCCATTGCATCACCCTGTCGATGGCAATCGAGATCGATGAAGACCTGCATGTGTTATGTGCCGATGTACTGGTGCCAAAAACCATGGGGCTGCCCGATTAAAACCACTGCACAACAAAAAAGGCATAGCGCGCAAGCTATGCCTTTTTCACCTACCCATGCTGCAGACTGTTATTGCCCGGCTACATCCGCAATATATTCATACAAGGTCACCACCTGCTGCACACCGCTGGTTTCACTGGCCACCCGTGCCGCCGCCTCACCCTCGGCGCGGGTAACCAGACCCAGCATATACACCACGCCGCGCTCGCTCACGACCTTGATTGCATTGGGCGGGTAACCTTTACCGTCCAGCAGGCGTGCACGTACCTTGCTGGTCAGCCAGGTATCGTTACTGCGCTCGGTAATCCCGCTGACCGGCGCCACCACCAGATAGTTGTACACACGCTGCACATTAGGCTGCGAGCGCGCAATCATTTCGGCGCTGGCACGCGCCGCATCCGATGCGGCCTCACCACTTAACAATACAGTCCGGTTATAGCTGGTCAGATTCACATGCGAGGAAGGCAGCTTATCCGCCACTTGCCGCGCGGCCTTCAACTCGATGGCCTGGTCATCGACATAGGTCCCGCTGCTACGCCGGTCGGAAGCGACCAGCGCGCCGGTTGCAGCACCGCCGGCAACCAGTGCCACACAGCCGGACAGGGTTGCCGCACAGACAGAAGCCAACACCAGAGCGCGTAATTTCATCATTCGCCCCCCAGCAACATGCAATCGATCGCATCACACATGGCGTGAATCAGCAGCAGATGCACTTCCTGAATACGCGCGGTACGGCTGGCCGGCACATTCAGGTGCACATCATCCGCCCCCAGAATCTCGGCAATCTTGCCGCCATCCTTGCCGGTAAGGGCAATCACCGTCATGCCGCGCTCGTGCGCGGCATAAATGGCTTCGATTACATTGGCCGAGTTGCCCGAGGTCGAAATCGCCAGCAACACATCGCCCTGCTGCCCCAGCGCACGCACCTGCTTGGAAAAAATCAGATCGAAATCGTAGTCATTGCCAATAGCCGTCAGCGCCGAGGTATCGGTCGCCAGCGAAATCGCGGCCAGACCCGGACGCTCTTTTTCAAAGCGGCCAACCATTTCGGCGGCAAAATGCTGGGCATCGGCAGCCGAGCCGCCATTGCCGCAAGCCAGAATTTTGCCTTCATTCATCAGGCTGGCCACCATGCGCTCGGCAGCCAGCGCAACGCCCGGAGAAAGCGCCTCCATAGACTGCTGCTTGGTCGCTATGCTCTCGAGAAAATGGCCGTTAACGCGGGCGATCAGATCCATACTGTCATTCCTTGTAAGCTCGCGTAAGCACTACGCAATAATGTCTTTGATCCACAGGGGATCGGCTTCACCCTCGAACAGCACCGCATCAAAACGGCATGGGGCATCTATATGTTTCTCAGACAGATAAAAGCTGGCGGCATGTCGCAGCCGCGCGCATTTTCTGCCATCTATACTCTGCAAGGCACCCCCGAAGCGGCTGGAAGTCCGTAAACGCACCTCGACAAACACCCAGTACGCGCCCTCGCGCATCACCAGATCCAGTTCGCCACCACGACAGCGCCAGTTGCGCTCAACCAAGCGCAGCCCCTGCTGCTGCAAATAGCGCAGCGCCCGGTCTTCGGCCGCCATACCGCTGGCGGCTACTGTAGCTCGCCCCTGACCCATACCGGCAATGTCCGCTGAAACTGCTGGTCACGTCCCAGACGCAAGTCACCACTGACCCCATCCAGACGCAAACCACTGAGGTTTTTCTGCGTCGCCAGACGCTGCGCTAAGCGGTAGGCATCGATACCCAGTGCATACAAACGCTCGGTGGCCACCGTCAAGCTATGCGCCGGGCGCGGGTAAGCACGTACTGCAGGGTGGTCCGGCATCAATAGCCAGGGCATGTCGACAAAACGCACCCCGGACAAGGTCGGCAGGCTCTCGCGCACATTCAGCGTCGAGGTGGCATAGGCCGGCAATGCTTGTGGCAACACGGAACGCGCCAAAGCGGCCTCCGCCCCCGGCAAGGCCAGAAAGACCGAATCGGATTGAGCCAATGCTGCATCCAGTGCCGCGCCATGCGCCTCATCCATCGCCAGTTGCAAGGGTAAAGCGCCACGCTTTATCTGCCAGACCCCGGCAAATGTCTGACGTAAACGCTGCGACAAACCATCTGCGCCATAAATCAATAAAGGTCGTCGATGACCGTTGTCCGCCATCATGGCCGCAATCTGCTTAGCCTCGGCATCCACCGACAAAGACAGAGCATAGAGTTTGGGACGCAACGGCAAGCCTTCAAGGCTGTTGAGCGCCAAGGTCGGCACGCTTACCTGAGTGGCAATGCGGCTGATGCCGGTACGGGTCAAAGGCCCGACGACCACATTGGCGCCTTGTGCAATCAGATTACGGTAGGCCGGCAGCGCCTCAGCCTCATCGGCAAAGACGGCCTCTACGACCGCCGTATCGCTGCGACCATCGACCTCGCGCGCGGCATTAAAGCCCTGGCGCACCACATCGGCCGCCTCACCCAAGGCCGGAGACGACAGCGGCAGCAGCAAGCCGATACGTACTTTGGCCACGGCAAAGCCCGGCAAGTCGGAGCCGGCTATCGGAGCCACAGCGGGCGCACTGGCAGGCTCACGGGCAGGGACTTGAGTAAATGACGCAGAATTCTGCTGCAGAATGTAGTCCGCACCCTGCGCAGAGACTACACTGGCGGCCATCCAAGTTAACCCACCCAACACCCAGGGAGCCAGAGATTGCAAACATCGCTTGATCACTTGATTCATTCTGCCCAGGAAACGTTGGTGAACGGAACATTATATGTGGTCGCCACCCCCATTGGAAACCTGGCCGACATGACCTTGCGCGCTTTTGCCGCACTGTCCCGCTGCGATCTGGTGCTGGCGGAAGATACCCGCGTCACCGGTTCGCTGCTGGCAGCTTATGGAATCAGCAAGAAACTGGTCAGCTTGCGCGAACATAATGAACGCGAAATGGCCGAGCGCGTCATCGGCTGGCTACAGGAAGGACAGTGTATCGTGCAGGTCTCGGACGCAGGCACCCCCGGCATTTCCGACCCTGGAGCCCGCCTGGCAGCAGCCGTCTGGCAGGCGGGCCTCAAGGTGTGCCCCCTGCCCGGCCCCTCGGCGGTGGTCACCGCCATGTCCGCCGCCGGCCTTGAAACCGGCCAGTTCCAGTTCGCCGGTTTCTTGCCACCCAAATCCGGCGCACGCAAAAAACGGCTGGAGAGCTGGCTGAATGCCGACTATGCCGTGATTTGCTATGAAGCGCCCCATCGTATTCTCGACTGCGTCAGCGATGCCGTCGCCGTCTACGGCAGTGAACGGCGTCTGGTTCTGGCACGCGAGTTGACCAAGACCTTCGAAACCTTCATCCGAACCAGTGCCGGCGAACTACTGGAGATAATCAAGTCCGACAGCAATCAGCAGCGCGGCGAGTGCGTACTGATCATCGATGCGGCACCGGCCAAAGAGGAAGAAGATGAAGTACCGGCAGCGACGCTCCAGCTCTTGTCGCAACTGATTGCCAGCATGCCGATCAAGCAGGCTTCGGGCATCGTGGCCGATTTCAGCGGCGTAGCACGCAAAAGACTGTATGAACTGGCGCTGGAAATGAAAAAAAACGCCGAGTCTGCCGAAAACTGACTACAAGCGATTTACATTTCTTGAGCCAGCCGGTAGAATGCCGTCAATCCGAGATGCAGCCCGGATGGTGAAATTGGTAGACACAGGAGACTCAAAATCTCCCGCCGCAAGGTGTGTCGGTTCGAGTCCGACTCTGGGCACCACAAACTGGTTTTAATGCATCGAAGAAGTACAAAAACCCCGACAAACTAAAGTTTCCGGGGTTTTTTGTCGTCTGTACCTATCCCCCCTGCGCTCGGCCAACACTGGCCATCCGCGACTGGGTGCGGCGCTCGCTTTCAAGCCGTCCGACACACCCGGCACAAATTTAGCCGGATGACGACACATCGCCTGGCTAAGCATATCGCATCGAAAAAGATCACACCCCCTGCGTGACAAACTCACTAGTCACCACATCTGCACCTCAGTAAATATTTGCAGGTAGGAAATCCTCCCCCCATGAACTAGCTTGAGTAAATAAAAAAGTCACCTGCAATGGCTTGCTTAAGCCATAAGGTGACTTTTTTGGCGGCAGTGCGACGGCCCCAAGCACGGGAGACCCGTCATGTATAGACAACACGGTTTGACTTTGCGATTCACACGATCAAGCCCGAATCAATCATGACTTCAGGAGTTGGTATGGATACGCCAGTGACACCCCGTCTCCCAAACTTTGACCTAGGTCTGCCCTTATTGGCACTGGCTCTCTTGCCGCTGTTAACTGCTTGTGGCAAACAAAGCGCTCCGCCCGCGCAAGCGGCGACCAATGTGACGGCAATGAAAATTAGCGCACGTGACGTACCCGTCAGCGTCACCTTTGTCGCCCGTACTGAAAGCTCGCAAAACGTCGAAATCAACGCACGGGTTGCCGGTTACCTCGACAGCAAGAATTACACCGAAGGCGGGCCGGTAAAAAAAGGGCAGACACTGTTTGTGCTTGATCAGCGGCCATTCAAGGCATCGCTGGATTCTGCCCGAGCCCAGCTTGCCAACACTCAAGCCGCGCTGGAGACGGCAAGGCTTACACTAAGGCGCTATCAGGAACTCACCCCGCGCGGCGCGGCGGCACAGTCCGATCTGGACAAGGCCACCGGCACCTATCAGCAGGCACAGGCCAGCGTTAAGCAAGCCCAGGCTGCCGTGACCCAGGCCGAGCTCAATCTGAGCTACACCACCATCACCTCGCCGGTGGATGGCGTCAGCGGCATGGCCACCCCCTCGGTTGGCACCTACATCAGCAGCAGCAATAGCAAAATGACGACCGTCGCGACGCTCTCCCCGATGTGGGTGAATTTCAGCGTATCGGAAAGCCAGCGCCAACAACAGGAAGCCGCTGTACGCAAAGGCCTGCAACGCCCGCCGCCAAACGGCATGTATCAGGCAGAAATCCTGCTGGGCGAAGGCCAAAAATATGGGCAGACCGGCAAAATCACCTTTGCCTCGCCATTTTACGACAGCAACACCGGCACCTTTATGGTACGCGCGTCGGTCGCCAATCCGGATGGCGTATTGATGCCCAACCAGTACGTCAATGTGCGCCTGACCGGCGCAGTACGCCCCAACGCCATCCTGCTGCCGCTACAGGCAGTACAACAAGGAGCGGGCAGCAACTATGTCTGGGTAGTCGGCAAAAATGGCCGCTCGGAATACCGCACGGTGGTCGTCGGACCATGGCAGAGTCAGGGCTGGTTTATCGATAGCGGGCTCAAAGCCGGCGAGCAGGTTGTTGTCGACGGTGTCGCCACCTTGCGTCCGGACACGCCGCTGAAAGTCAAGCTGCTAAGTCAGGCCGAAATCGACAAGCAGCTGGGGCTCGCCCCCGCGGCTGCCCAACATTGAAACGGGGAGAAAAACCATGTTCTCCCGCTTCTTTATCGAACGGCCTATTTTTGCCGCTGTCGTCTCAATCGTGATCTCGCTGATCGGCATACTGTCCGTGTCAGGCCTGCCGATAGAACAATACCCGACGATTGCACCGGTACAGGTACAAGTCACCGCCAACTACCCCGGCGCCGATGCACAAACCGCCGCGCAAACCGTCGCGGCACCAATCGAGCAACAAATTACCGGCGTCGACAACCTGCTCTACATGAGTTCCAGCAGCTCATCCAGCGGCAACGTGACCATCACCGCTTTCTTTGATCTGGCAACCGACCCGGACATCGCACAAGTACAGGTGCAGAACCGGGTTAATCTGGCGACGCCGCAGCTACCGCAAATCGTCACCCAAGCAGGGGTGTCGGTACAGAAAAAGTCGTCGAGCATTCTGATGGTACTCACCATCACCGATCAAAGCGGCAGCATGAACGCGCAGCAGCTGGACAACTACACCAACGTCAACATCATGGACGCGATTAAGCGCGTTCCCGGAGCCGGCCAAGCCGCCATGTTTGGCGCACCAAACCAGGCCATCCGCGTCTGGCTGAACCCGCGCAATATGGCGGCGCTCGGCGTGACCACTACCGACGTCAAAAATGCGATCTCCGCACAGAACGCGCTGGTCGGCGCGGGCCAGATCGGCCAGGCACCGAGCGAGGGCGAGGTACAGATGACCTTCCCCGTCGTCACCGACGGCGCATTCTCCGATCTGTCGATGTACGAGGAGATGATTCTCAAGGCATCACAGGGCAGCAATGCCGTAGTGCGCCTGAAGGATGTTGCCCGCGTCGAATTCGGCCGCCAGTATTACAGCAGTGCCAGCTTCTTTAACGGCAAGCCGACCTCGGCCATTGGTATCTATCTGCAGCCCGGTGCCAATGCACTGGACGTTTCCGATGCAGTACGCAAAACACTCGACGATATGAAAGCGACCTTTCCCAAGGGCGTCGAGTACACCGTGGCACTGGATACCACCGACTTTGTGCGGGACTCGATCAAGGAAGTCATCAAGACACTGATCGAGGCCATGGTACTGGTGATCGTGGTGATCTATCTGTTCCTGCAGAACTTGCGTGCAACACTCATTGCAGCCATCGCCATCGTAGTGTCGCTGCTGGGCGGCTTTATCGGGCTTTACGCGCTGGGCTTCTCGATCAATCTGTTAACCCTGTTCGGCCTGATACTCGCTATTGGCCTCGTCGTCGACGATGCGATCGTAGTGATCGAGAACGTCGAAAAAATGATGCATGACCATCCGGAGATGAGTCCCAAAGAAGCATCGATTGCCTCGATGGAAGAAGTCTCCGGTGCAGTGATCAGCATGACGCTGGTGCTCTCGGCGGTGTTCATTCCGGCATTGTTTATCTCGGGCACGACCGGCCAGCTCTACAAGCAGTTTGCCGCTACCATCGCCAGCGGCGTACTGGTGTCGGGCATCTCGGCGCTGACGCTCACGCCCATGCTGTGTGCCCTGCTGCTCAAACGCAGCCCGCCACCGACCAAGGGGCCATTCGCCTGGTTTAACCGCTGGTTCGACCGCACCACCAAGGCGTACGGACGACTGTCACATTTAGTTATCCGCAAGGCTTTCTTCTCGCTGCTCTGTCTGGCGGTCATGCTGCTTGGCCTGTGGCAGCTGTTCCGTATGGTGCCATCAAGCTTCGTACCACAGGAAGATCAAGGCTATATGATGGCGGCACTGATCATGCCCGAGGCGGCCAGCTTGCAGCGCTCGATCAAGGCCGGTGACGAAGTGGACCGTATCATCCGCAGCAACCCCGAAATTCAGTTCAATACCATGATCGATGGCTTCAGCCTGCTGGATGGTCAGGTCAAATCGAATGCAGCGACCGCCTTCATCGGCCTCAAACCATTCAAGGAACGCCCCGACGCCAACGAGTCGGTATTCGCCATCGCCGGCAAGATCGGCGCACAGTCGCAAACGATGACCGCCGGCACGGTGATCCCCATCGTGCCGCCGCCTATCCCCGGCATCGGCACCCAAGGCGGGTTTGAACTATGGATTCAGAACCGGGGTACCGACGGGCCCGAGCAAATGCAGCAGACGGTGCAGCGCTTTATCCAGGCTGCGTCCAAGCGGCCGGAACTCGGACGCATGACCAGCACCTTCAATGCCAATAGCCCGCAGCTGAAGGTAACCATAGACCGCGCGCGCAGCAACCTGATCGGTGTACCGGTCAACGACGTACTCTCCACCTTGCAGGCGCAGTTCGGCTCGCTGCGTGCCAGCCAGTTCAACCAGTTCAGCCGGGTATGGGATGTGACCCTGCAATCCGAAGCGAAGTACCGGCAAACGCCGGAAGACATCGCACAGGTCTACACCCGCTCGCAAAGCGGCGAGATGGTGCCGCTCTCGGCACTGGTCGACACCCGTTTCACCAATGGCCCGGCACTGATGTCGCACTTCAACAGTTTTCCCGCCGCACAGGTCACCGGCTCGCCCGCACCCGGCTATAGCTCGGGCGAGGCGATCAAGGCACTGCAGGAGACCGCTGCCGAAGTGCTGCCGACCAGCTACAGCTATGCTTGGAGTGGCCTGTCCTATTCGGAAACCACCTCGGGCAACGACTCGGTCTTCATCTTCGTGCTAGGCATGCTGATGGTGTTCCTGATCCTCGCCGCGATGTTCGAGTCGTGGGCGTTACCGGCTGCAGTGATCTCGGCAGTGCCGTTCGGCCTGTTGGGCGCCCTGTTTGCCACCTGGCTGCGCGGACTGAACAACGATGTCTATATGCAGATCGGCCTCTTGGTACTCGTCGGTCTGGCGGCCAAGAATGCCATTCTGATTGTTGAATTCGCGGTGATTCAGCGCCAGGCCGGCAAGAGTCTGATCGAGTCTGCGGTCGATGCGGGCGAGCTGCGCCTGCGCGCAATCGTCATGACCTCACTGGCCTTTATCTTCGGCACCTTGCCCTTGGCTCTGGCGACCGGCAGCGGCGCCAACTCGCGCCACTCTATCGGCACCGGCATCGTAGGCGGCATGATCCTGCTCACCTCGCTCGCGCTGATCTTTGTACCGTTGTTCTACTATCTGTTCGAGCGCTGGCGTGAAAAAGGCAGTACCAGCGATAGCTCAAGCACCGCAGCACCTGCGGTCAGCGGCAAGGAGGGACAGCCATGAAAAAAACGCTCGGTCTATGCCTGACCCTACTGGCAACCGGCTGTGCCATTGGCCCCGACTACAAGCAGCCGCTCATCAGCACCCCTGACGCTTTTCGCGGCTTACCGGCCAATGCACAAAGCGCGGCACTGGATGCGCCCTGGTGGCGCCAGTTTGGCGACCCGGTACTGGATCGCTATGTGGATGAGGCACTCATACATAACCGCGACCTTGCCATTGCACTGGCCAATATCGAAGCGGCCGCAGGCCAGCTGACCACAGCCGGGGCGGCACTTTACCCGACACTGGGTTACCAATTAAACGGCCAGCGCGGACGCAGCGCACAAGAGCGGCTAGCCGGTCAGCGTGGCGACATCAATACCTACCAGTTCCTGGGCAATGCCAGCTGGGAAATCGACCTGTGGGGTAGCTTGCGCCGGCAAAAAGAAGCAGCCGCAGCCACACTGGCCGCCAACGAGCAAGCGCGCCGAGGTGCGCTGATGAGCGTCACCGGCGCTGTCGTACAAGGTTATCTGCAACTGCGCGGGCTGGATCGTCAGCTCGAGATCACCCGCCGCAGCGCACAAAGCTATGAAGAGACAGTCAAGTTGTTCGAGCTGCAGTACCAGTATGGCGCGGTGGCACGCATCAACGTCGAACAGGTCAAGAGCCAGTATCAGCAAGCACTGACTGCCATTCCACCGCTGGAAGCCTCCATTACGCAGAGCGAAAACGCGTTAAGCCTGCTGCTCGGGCGCAATCCCGGGCCCATTGCACGCGGCAAGAACATCGACGAGCTGACTTTGCCGCAGGTTCCCGCCGCGCTGCCTTCCGCCTTGCTTAACCAGCGCCCGGATATTCTCGAAGCCGAGCGCCAGCTGGTCGCTGCCAATGCCCAGATCGGCGTCGCACGTGCACAATTTTTTCCGACCATCAGCCTGACAGGGGCTGCCGGCAGCGTTAGCCCGCAGCTATATAATCTGTTCAATGGCGGCACATCCATCTGGAGCGTTGCGGCAGCCGTTGCCGGTACCGTATTCTCCGGTGGATCGACGGTCGGCCTGGTACGCACCGCCGAAGCGAGAACGCGCGCGGCAGAGGAGACATATAAAAAGACCGTGCAGCAGGCCTTTGCCGATGTTGAAAATGCGCTTAGCCTCTATGCCGCGGATGGGCGCAAACTGCTTGCCTCGCAGGCACTTAGTCGCAGCAGCAAGGAATACGCAGATCTGGCCTGGCTGCAATACGATGGCGGGCTTGCCCCCTATCTGACCGTACTGGATGCGCGCCGTCAGCTGTATTCGGCCGAAATCGATACGGTGCAGGCACGCACCAGCCAGCTGAATGAAGCCGTCGCGCTGTATCTGACATTTGGGGGCGGCTGGATAAACAGCGCAGACAGGCTGAACATGCAGGCCAAAGCCAACTGAGGCGATCAATATAGCGCCCCACTGCACACATATCCCCGGTACACGCGAGCGGTCACAACAAAACCCGTACAGCACGCGCTGACGGGTTTTTTGTTATATTGCACGACATGCCTGCCCAAGGGAAAAGCCATGCCGCTCCCCGCCCTGTTCGACACCCATTGTCATCTTGATGCCCCCGAGTTCGATGCCAACCCTCAGTTGGTGATCGATCAAGCGCATGCCGCAGGCGTCAGCCGCATGATGGTACCGGCCGTTGCCCTGTCCAATTTTGCGTCGACAATAGCATTGAGAAACCAGGCCGGCTGTTATATTGCGCTGGGGCTGCATCCCGTTTATCTGGATCAGCATCTGGATGCCCATCTGGACATGCTGGAGCAGCAGATATGCCAGCATCGACCGGAAGCCGTGGGGGAAATCGGCCTCGATTTCTGGCAGCCGGGTCTGGATCCGGTACGGCAGGAATGGCTGTTTTCCGAGCAACTCAAACTGGCACGGCGCTATGATTTGCCGGTGCTACTGCATATTCGCCGCGCCCAGGATCGCGTCCTTAAATATCTGCGCCAGACACCGGTGTGCGGCGGCATCGCCCATGCCTTCAATGGCAGCGAACAACAGGCACAAGCCTTTATCAAGCTGGGCTTTTGTCTGGGTTTTGGCGGCGCCATGAGTTATAGCGGCTCGACCCGCATCCGAGGCCTGGCTGCCAGCTTGCCACTGGATGCGTTGGTGCTTGAAACCGACGCGCCCGACATCCGTCCGGAATGGGCGCAGGACAGACCCAATGTCCCGGCCAATCTGCCCCGCTTCGCCAGCATCCTCGCAGGGTTACGCCAGACGGACACCGCTGAAATCGCCCAAGCCACCACACGCAATGCCTGCCGTGTACTGCGACTGTCGTAATGCAAAAAAGAGGCCGCATTCACGCGGCCTCTTTCCCTGTACTTTGTAACAGGCTGGCTTTACTTGAAGCGGATCACCACACGGCGATCCGGTGCCAGACATTGCCCCAGTTGCGGCTGCGACTTGACCTGATTGCACTTGTTGCCGGTGACCGGATCCGCCTTACCCAAACCTTCGGTCTGCAGGCGGTTTGCCGGCACCCCCTGGCTTGCCAGATAGTCGGCAACCGCAACGGCGCGCGCCTTGGACAATTTGAGGTTATAAGCATCCGACCCCAAGCGGTCGGTATAACCGGTAACGCTGACTACGCTTTCCGGCTGCCCTGCCGTCTTGAGCTGCCGGGCAATGCGGGCTAGCTCGGTCTTGCCTTGTGCACTCAATTGCGACTGGTTGGGCGCAAATGCCACATCGCCTTTGAGCACAAAAGCAGCCGTGGCTTTGGGCAAGGCGGCAGGAGCGGCCACAGGCTTAGGTGCGATGCTGTTCTTGTCAAAGACTGCCGGGCCGGCGTACTGGGTATCGCAAACCGCGACTTCTTCATCGCGCGCGGGGTCAGTAAAGTCGTAGCTTTCAATCGGCT
This sequence comes from Craterilacuibacter sp. RT1T, assembly GCF_023502145.1. Classification (GTDB taxonomy): domain Bacteria; phylum Pseudomonadota; class Gammaproteobacteria; order Burkholderiales; family Chromobacteriaceae; genus Craterilacuibacter. Next base: position 68,137 of record NZ_JAMFLI010000012.1, read on the forward strand.
TAAGCTGCAAGGTTTCCAGCAACTTGCCCGAGCCTGCCAGTACACGCGCCTGCGCCAGCAAAACATCCTGCTCGGCATTCACCACCGAACGCTTGGCGTCATACAATTCATTCTCGCTATCCAGCAGATCCAGCAGCGTACGCTGGCCGATATCAAACTGGGCGCGGTAGGCATCACGGGCTTTTTCCGTCGACAAACGGTGCTGGCGCAGATAGGCAATCTGCTCTTCCAGCTTGCGGGTATCGTTAAACGCGATACGCAACGTTTGACGCAGATCGCGGCATTCCTTATCACGCAAATCATAAGCCGCATTCAGGCGCTCGGCCGAAGCGCCAAGCCTGGCCCGGTCTGCCCCGCCACGGAAGAGATTGATATTGAACACCAGTTCCGCCATCTGCCGGTCTTTGCGGTTAAGCGAACCATCCAGATTATCCCCGCGCGCCTTGCTGGCACGCAGATCCAGCGTCGGCGAGAATGCGCCCTTACGCACATTCACATCGGCCTTGGCCGCCCTCACGTTTTCCAGTGCGGCAAGATAAGCCGGGCTGGTCTTGACGGCGCCGGCAATCAGTTCCTGATCCTTGGGCAGATAGCCTTTCAAGGCGGTAGGCTCCGCCATGGCAAGCTGTGGCTCTTCGCCAGTCAAGCGTGCATAGCGCGCCGCAACATCGTGCAGATTGGATAGCTCGGTCACCAGATTGGACTCAGCCAGCGCCAGACGGCCCCCTGCCTGCTCCAGATCGACGCGTCGCCCCACGCCTGCACTCACTTTTTCCTGCAACTGCTTATAGATACTCAGATGGGTCGCGTAATTATCCTGCGCAAACTCAAGCAGTTGGCGATAACGCAAGACATCGATATAAGCACGGGCGGCCTCCAAGGCCTGGCCTTCACTGGCCCCCAAAAAATCGAAATATTTGGCGCGCTGGGTATAGTCCAGCTGCTTGACCAGATTCATGGTCTGCAGCCCCTGAAACAGGTTCTGCGTCAGATTAGCTGACCAGCCTTTACGGGTCAGATCTGCCGTGGTCGTCGTATCTTCTAGTTGAGTTTTTTCCTTACCCCAGCCATAACCGACATCCAGCGTAGGCAGATAGCCGGCACGGCCCAAGCCCTGCTCTTCGGCTGCGGCACGGAATTCATGCCAGCGAAAACGCACTTCCGGGTTGTTGATGATGGTTTTTTCAACCGCGCTTTTCAGGTCTGCCGCACTGGCAGATAGCACAACACCGAAGGCCAGCGCGAATGACAAAGCCAGAGAAGTACGTTTCATGATGAGCCTCGACAATAGATAGTAAGCTATTTCTAAAACAGTATAAACATTTATTTATGCATGAATTATATACCTTAATAATTTAAATCTGTATAGCATTAGGCTTTGCCGTTAAAAATATTTCCAGATGAAGCGACTGCTTTCACCAATCAGACCATGCCTGCGGCTACATGCCGCGGTATGGCTGTTTCTGGCTGCAAGCACCGCCTCACTGGAGCTCCCCTCTGAACAGGCTGCGCGGCAGTATGGCGGCCAAGCCCTGACGCTTTACCGCGACTGGAGCAACATGCTGACACCGCTTGGCCAAACAGATGAAATGAGCAAGCTCAAGGCAGTCAACCAGTTCATCAATCGCCGCATCCGCTTTGCGGATGATGTCGCGATATGGCAACAAAGCGACTACTGGGCCAGCCCGTTGGAAATGTTTGCCAAGGGTGCAGGAGACTGCGAAGACTTTGCCATTGCCAAATACATTTCCCTGCGCAGCAGCGGTATTGAAGCCGCCAAGCTGCGCCTAACCTATGTCAAGGCGCGCATCGGCGGCCCGGATAGCAATCTCAGCCAAGCACATATGGTTTTAGCCTATTACCCCAGCCCCAGCGCAGAACCCCTGGTTCTTGATAATCTAGTCACCAGCATACTGCCCGCCTCACAACGCAATGATCTGACACCGGTATTCAGCTTCAACACCGAAGCGCTCTGGGCCGGCAATACCCGTAGCAGCGTTGACCGTCTCACGCGCTGGCGTCAGGTAACGGAACGTATGCGCAAAGACGGTTTTGTTTTTTGATCTATCGAAACGAGCACATCATGACTCGACTTTCCCTTAGCCAACGCCTCTGGATTTTGTTGCTGCTACTGGTTTTTCTGGCGCTTAGCACCTCGCTGACCGCCAACCTGCTAGGTGCACGCAACTATCTTGAACAGCAGCTCACCGCACAAAATGCGGATACCGCCAACTCGCTGGCACTCATGATCACCCAGCAGCAAGCAGATCGCGCCATGGCGGAAACACTGATCAATGCCAGTTTCGACCAAGGGCACTATCGCCGTATACGCTGGACGGGAGCAGATGGCGGTATCTTGCTTGAGCGCAACAACCTTGATAGCGAGCCATCCGCCCCGGCCTGGCTACCACAGCTACTTGCCCTCGCCCCTCCACCGGGACAGGCGAATATCAGTAAGGGTTGGTTACAAGCCGGTACGCTGGAGGTGCAAAGCGATATCGCTTATGCCTATGCCGCCCTCTGGCGCAGCATGCTTTACACCGTGTTGGGTCTGCTATTGGCCGGCCTGCTGACAGGCCTCATAGGCTCGCTCGATATCATCCGCATCCGCCGCCAGCTAGACCAAGTCGTCGAACAGGCTAAAGCCATCAGTGAACGCCGCTTTATCCGCATCCAAGAGCCGGCCATTCCCGAACTGTCCAGAGTGGTGCAAGCCATGAACCAGATGGTCGAGCGTCTGCAAGGCTATTTACATGGCTTGAGCAATGAAATCGAAGCCTTACATCTGGCGCATGACACCGATGAAGTCACCGGCATCGCCAAGCGCAAACAGTTGGAGCGCGTTCTGGAAAACCTGCAAAACACAGAAGGACAAGACTTACACGGTCAGCTGCTATTGTTGCGCGTGGCCGGGCTGTCAGAGATGAATGGCCGCATGGGTGGCCAAGATACCGATAGTTTACTGAAAAGGTTTGCCGCGGAACTGGCTCAGGCCGCCGCCCGCCATCAAGGCGCTCTGGCAGTGAGGCTGCGTGGTGCTGATTTCGCCCTGCTCTGCCCCGAACTAAGCCCGAACGATGCCGACAGTCTGGCCCGTACGCTACTGCAGCAATATGCACGTTATCCGCAGATGGGTTTATGTGATCAACAGGAAGTCGCGCATATCGGTATAACAAGCTTCAATGGCCAGGATAAGCTCAGCGACATCCTGTCGCAGGCCAGCCAGGCGCTGGCACAGGCGACCGCTCAGGCAGCCAATAGCTTCTGCCGTCTGGATCGTGCCGCGGTGCATATACAGAGCGAGCAAAACTGGCGCGAAGTCATCGAGCAAACATGCCATCAGCGCTTATTGCGTCTTGAGTGGTATCCGGTCGTCGATGCCGCAGGCGCCGTGTTATGGCAGGAAGGCATGCTATATCTGCCGGCAAGCGAAAGTACAACCAAGATCAGCGCGCTGCGCCTGCTATCGCATAGCCTGCGCCTGGGCATCAGCCAGCAACCGGATCTCGCTGCGCTGGAGCAAGGATTGCAACATGCCCCCGGTCCATGCATCGCCATCAATGTCTCTCCGGCCTCACTTGCCCACCCAGACTTCAGCCCGCAAGTGCTCCACCTGCTAAACAAGACGCAGGGTATTCGGGTTAATTTCGAATTTCACGAAATGGCGCTGCTTGCACATTGGCCGGCTTTTCTGGCTTTCAGCCACAGCATGCAGCAAAAAGGCCATTGCCTGGGCGTGGAGATTATCGGCCATGACCTGAGTCTGGTTGCGAAGCTAGCCGAGGCCGGCATCTCATATTTGGAGCTGGATGGTGTGCTGACGCATGGCATTCATCAGGATCAGGGGCAACAAGCCGTCGTCAAGGGATTGCTGCAAATGACCACGCTGATGGGCATTCACCTGCTGGCCAAAGGCATTACCGATCCGGCCGATGCCAGAAAGCTGACCGAATTGGGCATCTACGGTATGACAGGGCCCGCGATCAAATTACGCGATGATGAATACAGCTTAAGCAAGCAGCACAGCT
>NZ_JAMFLI010000013.1 GCF_023502145.1 Craterilacuibacter sp. RT1T
GAAGAAGTATTAATAAGTTATATAAATGAGGTTTATTCATGATTTTTGGCGCGATGAGTCTAGGTGGAGAATGGGATCGTAATGCATTAACAATGGATGATATCAATAAATCATTTGTGGCCATTGAGACTGCTATTGACGCTGGTATTACTCGTTTTGATCATGCAAATATTTATAAATTTGGAAAATCTGAGGAAGTTTTTGGTTACTACTTAAGTGATCATAAAAATTTGCGTGATAGCATCGAAATCCAGTCTAAGGTTGGTATTAATATCCCATTCGATGGGGGTAATAATTTTTACGATTATAGATATGATCATGTTGTGGGAGAGGTCGATAAAATATTGCATCGCCTACAGACAGAATATTTAGATGTATTGTTATTGCATCGGCCTGATGCGTTGATTGAGAGAAAAGAGTTTAAACGTACAATTGACCATCTGTTTGATAGCGGTAAAGTGCGCGGCCTAGGTGTGTCTAATATGTCAACATCCCATATTGGCTTGCTTGAACAGTATTCTGAAAGAAAAATAGTAGCAAATCAGTTGGAGATGGGGCTACATAAGCGGGATTGGGTTGAAAGCGGCTTGTTATTTAACCATATCGATCACAAGGAACTGAGTGTTGAGCAGGGTACAGTTGAATTTTGCATGTTGAATGATATTGAGCTGCAGGCATGGAGTCCATTGGCACAAGGTATTTATTCGGGTCGAAGTCTTGAAAATGCGGATTCTGCGACGAAAAATACGGCCCGATTAGTCGAAAAGCTGGCGAAGGAAAAGCTTGTATCAAAAGAAGCCATTGTTTTGGCCTGGTTGATGCGACATCCTGCTAATATTGCACCTGTAATAGGTAGCAGCAATCCTGATAGGATTCGGCTGTGCACGCAGGCTCGCGATGTAGTGATGACTCACCGCGAGTGGTATGAATTAATGATTTGTGCAAGAGGCGTTCAATTGCCATAGCTTATTCCAAGCCTAACTCTTGAATTTTTCTTGTTAAAGTATTACGTCCCCAGCCCAGAATCTGGGCTGCTTCTACTTTGCGTCCTCCGGTACAAGCGAGCCCGGCGCGTATGCAGCTCTCTTCGAAGCGGTGGGTCAGTTCATCGATAATCCCCGTTTCTCCAGCCTTGAGTCTGCGGCTGACCTCTTCCGACAGAATGTGTGCCCAGTCGGTCGCAGCTATTGTTTCGCCTTCTTCCGCATTAGCGGAAGCGTGTTGACTCGCTTTATTCACGCAGCGCAACTCGGGAGGAAGATCGACACTATCGACCATTTGCCCCGGTGCCATGACGGTAATCCACTGGCACAGATTTTCCAGTTCCCGCACATTGCCGGGGAAAGATGCCTGAGTGATGAGTTCCATGGCGGCATTGCTCAGGCGTTTACTTTCGACGCCCAGACTGATGGCACTTTTGGCGAGGAAGTGTTGCACCAGTAAAGGGATATCTTCGTGCCGCTCACGCAATGCTGGCAGGCGCAGACGGATAACGTTGAGGCGGTGATACAGGTCTTCGCGAAATTGTCCTAGGCGGACGCGCTCTTCCAAATTTTGATGGGTAGCGGCAACGACCCGCACATTCGCTTTGATCGGAGTGTGTCCGCCAACGCGATAGAAATGACCATCCGAAAGTACCCGTAATAAACGAGTCTGTAGTTCGGTGGGCATATCGCCAATTTCATCGAGAAATAAGGTCCCACCTTCTGCCTCTTCAAACCGGCCGCGACGGGTGGCTAATGCACCGGTAAATGCGCCCTTTTCATGGCCGAATAATTCGGACTCCAGCAAATCGCGCGGAATGGCGGCGGTATTGATGGCAATGAATGGCTTGCCACTGCGTATCGAGTGGCGGTGCAGGGCTTCGGCTACACGTTCTTTACCCGTACCTGATTCTCCGGTAATCAGTACGGTTACATTGGATTGCGATAAGCGCCCGATGGCTCGAAATACATCCTGCATCGCAGGCGCTTGTCCTAGTAGGGCTGGTAACTCCTGTTGTGGCGGAATATGTGCGTCAGGTACATGATTTTCTGTCAGTGCACGCTCTATAAGCTGAACAGCCTGGTCGACGTCGAAGGGCTTGGGCAAATACTCGAATGCACCACCTTGAAACGCTGCGACGGCCGAATCCAGATCGGAGTGTGCCGTCATGATAATAACGGGCAGTTGTGGGTGTTCGGCTTTGAGCTTGCTCAAAAATTTAAGACCATCGGTTCCTGGCATGCGTACATCGCTGATGATGGCCTGCGGCACTTTGTCATATAGGGCATTCAGGGCATCATCGGCATTGGTAAAGCTGTCGAAACCGATGCCGACGCGGCCGAGTGCTTTTTCCAGTACCCAGCGAATGGCTTTGTCATCATCGATAATCCATACCGGTTTGTCCATTATGCTACCCCTCTATTTTTCATTGTTTTTCGGTGATGGCGCATTCGTTGCCAAAAGGCAGAGCGATGCTGAAGCAGGTATGCCCAGGGTAGGAGTCAAACTCTATGGCCCCTCCATGTTGCTGGATAAAGGTTTGCGCCAAGGTTAGCCCAAGCCCTGTCCCTTCCGCCCGCCCTGTGACTAGCGGGTAAAATACATGATCCTGTATTTCGTCTGGAATGCCCGGTCCGTTATCGATGATCTGCAATTTTAATGCCAGGTTATGACGTTTGCGCGCTAAAGTTACCTGGCGGTTGATACGCGTTCGGAGAATGATTTCTCCTATTCCCTTTAGGGCCTGCGCTGCATTGCGCGTAATATTTAATACCACCTGAATGAGCTGCGCTTTATCTGCAATCAGAAAGGGGAGGCTGACATCATAATCGCGCCGGATGCTCAGTCCACTACCAAATTCGGCAAGGACGATACTGCGTACTCGTTCCAGCACCTCGTGGATATTGACCTCGCTGGCCACTTGGCGTTTGTGCGGAGCCAGCATGCGATCGACTAAAGATTGCAGCCGGAGTGCTTCCTCGCGGATGACGCCGGTGTACTCCAGTAGTTCGGGCCGGTCGGCAATTTCATGCTCGAGTAGTTGCGCTGCGCCACGGATGCCGCCTAGCGGGTTTTTGATCTCATGAGCCAGATTACGGATCAGCTCACGATTGGCGCGCTGTTGCAGGAGTAGGCGCTCTTCGTTGGCGATTTTTCTTTGCTGGTCAATTGGGCGTAGTTCAACCAGCGCACGCTGGCCTTCATTATCTATTGGCGTGACGGTGAGGCCGACATGCAAGGATTGCTCATTGCGAAGCAGTAGTGGCAGATCATGCTCGATGAAACTGGCCTGACACTGAAGCGCACTTTGTACTGCATGGCGCAAGGCGCGGGAATCCTGGATCAGGTCAAACAGACTGTGACGGGTTAGCTCGCGCTGCCCGACGGCAAACAGGCTTTCACAAGCTTGGTTGGCATACACGATATCACTGTCATGCTCAATAATAAGCACGGGTGTTTCGAGTAGGTCGAGTCCGTTGAAGTTTGAGTCCGGCATGGCATGGGCCAAAGTAGAGGTAAGCTTTTTAGTTAAGCAAGAAGCTGTCCAGCTTGGCCGATCATGCACTTATTGGCTCAGACCAAGCTCGCGTTGCAGGGCTTGTACATTACGCTCTCTATCTTTCACTGATTCACGCTGCAGTGCAATGCGTTTGCTGAGCTCAGGATTGGTGCGTAAGCCAGTGCGCAAGCTTGCTTCCGAGTCCGAAAGTGTGCGCCGGGCATCATCCAGTGCTTTTTGTTCGTTTGATAACTCGCTTTGCAGTATCTGGCGGCGGCCGCCATCACGTTGGCGCTGGGTTTCAGGGGCTACAGTCGGAAACCCAGACGAATCGCTGCGCTGAGGTGTGCGCATGGCAGCTTGGCTGGTAGGAGCCGAGGGGACGTTGATGGTGAGCGCCTTGGCTCCGCGTGCCGGAATATTGCTGTAGGTGACGTGCCCGTCCTGATCTACATATTTGTAAATGGTTGCCGCGCTGCAGGGCAGGCTGGCGAGACTGGCCAGCAAGAGAGCGATAGCTGATTTCATGGCCTTACGCTGCAAAATAGAATAGATGGATGATAAGGAAAAGAACATGCCGCGTCATGCATAAATAAAAAACGGCAGCCTGAGCTGCCGTTTTTGTGATTTACACAGCCGGTTACAGGCTGTAATACATGGCGAACTCAACCGGATGAGTGGTCATGCGGGTCAGGTTGACTTCCTGCATCTTCAGTTCGATGAATGCATCAATCCATTCATTGGAGAACACGCCGCCACGGGTCAGGAACTCGCGGTCAGCATCGAGTGCTGCCAAGGCTTCATCCAGCGAAGCGCACACTGTTGGGATCAGTTTGTCTTCTTCAGGTGGCAGATCATACAAGTTCTTGTCAGCTGCATCGCCTGGGTGGATCTTGTTCTGGATGCCGTCAAGACCGGCCATCATCAGAGCCGAGAAGCACAGGTAAGGGTTGGACAGCGGATCCGGGAAGCGCGCTTCGATACGGCGGCCTTTAGGGTTGGATACATGTGGAATGCGGATCGAAGCCGAGCGGTTTTTAGCCGAGTAAGCCAGTTTAACCGGAGCTTCATAATGCGGAACCAGACGCTTGTATGAGTTGGTGCCCGGATTGGTGATCGCATTCAGTGCCTTGGCGTGCTTGATGATGCCGCCGATATAGTAGAGTGCCATATCGGACAGGCCGGCATAGCCGTCGCCTGCAAACAGGTTCTTGCCGTCTTTCCAGATCGACTGGTGAACGTGCATGCCGGAACCGTTGTCGCCAACGATAGGCTTAGGCATAAAGGTCGCGGTTTTGCCATAGCTGTGGGCGACGTTCTGGATCACATATTTCATGATCTGAGTCCAGTCAGCGCGCTGAGTCAGTGTGCTGAAGCGGGTGCCGATCTCGTTTTGGCCAGCGGTTGCGACTTCATGGTGGTGAACTTCAACAGGAACGCCTAGTTCTTCCAGCAGCAGTACCATCGCCGAACGCAGGTCTTGCGAAGAGTCAACCGGAGGAACGGGGAAGTAACCACCTTTGACGCCTGGACGGTGGCCGGTATTGCCGCCTTCAAACTCTTCTGCCGAAGCCCATGCCGCTTCTTCTGCCTTGATCTTCACGAAGCAACCGGACATATCGGTGCCCCAGGTAATGCTGTCAAAAATGAAGAATTCAGGTTCTGGGCCGAAGTAGGCAGTGTCACCGATACCGGAGGCTTTGAGGTAGGCTTCTGCGCGCTTGGCGATCGAGCGCGGGCAACGGTCATAACCTTTGCCATCGGCAGGGTCAACCACGTCGCAGCTCATGAATACGGTAGGCTCGTCGAAGAATGGATCGATTTTGGCGGTGGACGGGTCTGCCATCAGCAGCATGTCAGAAGCCTGAATACCTTTCCAGCCGGCGATAGACGAGCCGTCAAAGGCGTGGCCGCTTTCAAACCAGGACTCTGCATCCTCAGTCAGTACGTGTGCCGGAATGGTCACGTGCTGTTCCTTGCCGCGGGTGTCGGTAAAACGAAGGTCAACGAATTTTACGTCGTTCTCTTCGATCAGTTTCAAAACGTCGGCTACCGCCATGGTGATCTCCTTAAGGCAACGCGCATCGGGTGGGATGCTACAAAATTGGCGTGAAATCTAAAGCATTAAGCATGCCAGCTATGTTTAGGTGCTTTGATCATTGTGCCATAAGCAGATGGGATTGTTGATGCATATTGGACGCCTTATTTTGGTGCGCTTGATGAGGTGCATGCACCTAATTGGTGCACTTGTGGCCGCTGGTCAGATAAGTTAATGGGCGCTATGCTAGAAAACGTTTAGTAAAGCTGATTTAGGAGAATGCCATGAGTCATCGATCCGAAATTTTGCAGCGTGCCCATGATCGGGCTGCCCAATCCGATTTGCCTTATTCTGGTGCTGTTACGCCGGAGGAGGCATGGGAGCTGTTGCAGAGCCTGCCGGGTGCTCATCTGGTGGATGTGCGCAGTCATGCCGAGTTGCAGTTTGTTGGTGTCGTGCCCGGTGCTTTATCTCTTGAATGGAAAGCTTGGCCAGGTATGCAGCCTAACCCGCATTTTCTGGCGCAGGCCGAGCACCAGCTGGATAAGGAAACGGTACTGATGCTGCTATGTCGCACTGGCGCGCGCTCGGATGAGGCCGCGCGGCTGTTGGCTAGTCATGGGTTTTCCAGCGTATATAACGTCCTTGAGGGCTTCGAGGGTGATAAGGATGAGGCAGAGCACCGTGGACAACTCACTGGCTGGAAAGCGCGCGGATTGCCTTGGCAACAAGGCTGATTGTTATGCTTTATGGTTGATGTTTTGCGTGTAGCAAGGCAAAGTGTTGGCTATTGCCATTGTCTGGCCTGTCTATTTCGCGAGTTGCCCCTATATGACCGAACGCTATGCCGTAATCGGCAACCCTGTGTCTCACAGTCAGTCTCCGTTTATTCATACTGAATTTGCCAACGCCTGTGCTTGCTCCCTGCGTTACGAAAAACTCTATGCCGAGTTGGGGCAGTTTTCTGCGGTGGCAGGTGATTTCTTTTCGGCCGGAGGTCGGGGGCTGAATGTCACTTTGCCTTTTAAGGGGGATGCCTTCCGTTTGGCTGATGAAGTTTCCGAACGGGCGCGCGCGGCCGAGGCGGTGAATACGTTAAGCCTGCGTGATGGCAGGCTTTACGGCGACAATACCGATGGTGTGGGCTTGGTACGCGACATTGTCCAGAATCTGGATTTTTCCATTAGTGGGAAGCGGGTACTGGTGCTGGGGGCGGGCGGTGCCGTGCGTGGCGTTTTGGGGCCCTTGTTGGCCGAGCAGCCGGCTAGCTTGATGCTTGCCAATCGTACCTTGATTAAGGCCGAGGCCATTGCTCACCACTTTGCTCCTTGGGGGCGTGTTGTGGCGACGGGGTATGCCGAGCTGGAAGGGTTGCATTTCGATATTGTGATTAATGGCACGTCAAGCAGCTTGTCCGGAGAACTGCCACCGATACCGCATGGCCTGTTTTCACCGCGTGCCTTGGCATACGATATGGTGTATAGCAAAGGCCTGACGCCTTTCTTGCAGCGCGCGCAAGGTGAATATGCCGGAATGCTGGCTGATGGTCTGGGAATGCTGGTTGAACAAGCGGCTGAATCATTTGATATCTGGCATGGCGTCCGCCCAGAAACGCGCCGTGTGACCAATATGTTGCGCGAAGTACTGGCCTGATTCGACGCGTCTAGAGTGCCATCATGATGATGGCACTTACTCCTGCTTTTCCTTGCCTCTGGTTTTTCTGCCTCATGCGTCTTGCGCTTAAAATCTTTGCCGCCTTATTGGCGCTATTGGTGTTGTACAACGTATGGATTTTCGGACATATCGTATACTGGCGCAGCCATAACCCTTCAGTCAGCGCATTTATGAGCGCGCAACTTACCCGTTTGCAGGCAGAGAACCCCGATGCCGAACTGCATCATCGTTGGGTCGCTTACGAGCGTATTTCGCCCAACCTGAAGCGGGCAATTGTTGCATCGGAAGATGCCAAGTTTGTTGACCATGAGGGCTTTGATTGGGATGGTATCGAAGCCGCATTTGAAAAGAATCTGAAACAAGGTCGCATCGTGGCCGGGGGCTCGACGATTAGCCAGCAGCTAGCCAAGAATCTGTTTCTGTCCGGTAAGCGCACGCCATGGCGCAAGCTGGAAGAAGGCATGATTACCGTCATGCTTGAGGCCGTTATGGACAAGCGGCGCATTTTTGAAATCTATTTGAATGTAATTGAGTGGGGCGATGGCGTTTTTGGTGCCGAGGCGGCCAGTCGCCATTATTTCAATACCAGTGCCAACCGTTTGTCTGCAGCGCAGGGCGCGCGCCTGGCGGCCATGGTGCCCAATCCCCGTTATTATGATGCCCACCGCAATGCACGTGGTTTGGCGCGTAAAAGCAATATCATCCAGCGTCGCATGCGTTACGCCGATGTGCCATGATGTTCTGTTTTATTGGCGCTGGAAGCCGTTCGTGCTTTCATGCTAGAATCCTGCCTTTCCTTCGTTCCTGCCGCACAAACGGGTGCGGTATTCGTATGGACTTACCCAGTCAAATTTTAACGAACATTCAGTTTTCGACTGAAGCACTAATACCCCGCCGTTAAAAACCGCGTGCGTTTGCCGCCGCCTATTACGGCGGAAGGAGGCGCGCATGACGGTTCTCGAAAAGAAACCCACCGATCGTCTGCAAGATAGTCTTGCCCAGGTTCAGCGCCTTATCGAGCGTCACCATCTGGTCGAGGAGCTCGTTCATCGTCAGAACATGCCCAAGCATGGTCTGGTCGAAGAGCTGGTTCACAAGCAGAACGTCAATGAACTGCACCACAAGCTGGATCAGCTGCATCCGGCCGATATCGCTTACATCTTGGAATCCTTGCCGCTGGATGACCGTCTGCTGGTCTGGGATATGGTCAAGAGCGAGCGCGATGGCGAGATCCTGCTCGAAGTTTCTGATGCCGTACGCGAGACGCTGATTGAGTCCATGGATGCGCATGAGCTGGTCGCTGCCGCCGAACAGCTTGATGCTGACGAACTGGCCGATCTAGCGCCCGATTTGCCTCGCCAGGTGGTGTATGAGGTGATGGGGGGGCTGGATGACGAAGAGCGCGAGCAACTGCAGTCTGCGCTTTCGTTCGAGGAGGGGCAGGTCGGCGCATTGATGGATTTCGAGTTAGTTAAGATCCGTGCCGATGTCTCGTGCGAAGTGGTATTGCGCTATTTGCGCCGCTTTGACGAATTGCCTGAGCATACCGACAAGATTTTCGTGATCGACGACGACGACATTCTCAAGGGCGTGTTGTCGATCAGGAAATTGCTTGTTTCCGACCCGGATGCCGATGTATCCGAAGTGATGGCTACCGATGTGGTGACTTTTCATCCTACGGACGATGCGGAAGATGCCGCATTGGCGTTTGAGCGCTATGACCTGATTACAGCACCGGTGGTGGATGAAAAAGGCGTCCTGATTGGCCGTCTGACCGTGGACGAGATGGTGGACGTGATTCGCGAGGAGTCGGAAAGCGAAGTGTTGAGCTTGGCCGGTTTACGAGAAGAGGAAGACCTGTTTGCCCCGGTGATAGACTCGGTCAAGAACCGCTGGGCTTGGCTGGCGGTTAATTTGTGCACCGCTTTTGTCGCGAGCCGGGTGATCGGTGTATTCGAGGGCGCTATCCAGCATCTGGTGGCGTTGGCGGCCTTGATGCCCATCGTGGCGGGTATTGGCGGCAACTCGGGTAACCAGACCATCACGATGATCGTGCGTGCTCTGGCGATGGGGCAGATGCAGCCCAATCAGGCGTGGATGTTGTGGCGCAAGGAGTTGGGAGTGAGTGTCATCAATGGTGTGGTCTGGGGCGGGGTCATTGGGATGGTTGCATGGTGGCTGTATGACAGCTTCTCGCTGGGACTCGTCATGACCGCTGCGATGACGCTTAATCTGATTCTGGCGGCGACCATGGGGGTGCTGGTGCCGACCCTGATGCAGAAAATGGGGCGGGATCCGGCTTTGGGTTCCAGTGTGCTGATTACGGCATTTACCGACTCGGGAGGCTTCTTTATTTTCCTGGGGTTGGCTTCCGTGTTCCTGATGTGATCATGATGACGATACAAGAAGTGCTTCGCGCTTGTCCCCTTGCCCGTCTGGATGCGCGCTTGCTGCTGATGGCTGCTACCGGTTTTGATCGCATGTATTTGCTGGCGCATGATGATGAGCCGCTGACTGCCTCACAGCAGTTGTCATTCGATGCGCTGGTTGCGCGCCGTATGGCCGGGGAGCCTATCGCTTATCTGCTGGGCGAGAGAGAGTTCTACGGTCGCATGTTTACCGTGACCCCCGACGTATTGATTCCGCGCCCCGAGACGGAGCATCTGGTTGAGGCCGCATTGCTCAAAATCGGGCGTGGGCGTGCTGCAAATGTGCTGGATCTGGGGTGCGGCAGTGGAGCCATTGCTGTAACGCTGGCGCTGGAGGCGCCACAATGGCAGGTGATGGCGGTTGACTTGTCGCCAGTAGCATTGCAAGTTGCCATGCGTAATGCGGTGCAACTAGGAGCGAAAGTGGCGTTCAGCGAGGGGAGTTGGTATGCGCCCTTGCCGGAAGCGATGCGTTTTGATTTGATTGTTTCCAATCCGCCTTATATCCATCAGGACGACCATCATTTGCAAGAAGGCGATGTCCGCTTTGAGCCTAGGATGGCCTTGACCGATGGGGCCGACGGCTTGTCCTGTCTGCGTGCCATTGCCGCAGAAGCGCTTGCCCGTTTGTTGCCCGGTGGCTACCTGATGGTCGAGCATGGTTATGATCAAGGCGAGGCGTGCCGCAAGTTGTTTGCCGAGGCGGGGTTGCTGGAGGTTGAGACCTTGCCGGATCTGGCCGGGCTGGATCGGGTGACCCTAGGGTGTGCGCCACAATAACAAAAGGCAGCTTGAGCTGCCTTTTGTTTAGGTCTGAATTACGGCTTAGTGGTGGTGACCGTGTTCGCCGTGAGCATGCCCGTGGGTGACTTCGTCGGCGCTGGCTTCGCGCACGTCGGTGATCTTACCCTTGAAGCGGATAGCCATGCCGGCCAGTGGATGGTTGGCATCCACGATGGCGTTGCCGTCGGCGATGTCGGTAACGCGGAACAGCAGGACATCGCCGGTTTCCGGATCATCCGCTTCAAATACCATGCCGATTTCGATGTCGGCCGGGAATACATCCAGCGGCTCCACACGTACCAGCTCTTCTTCCGGGTCGCCAAACGCATCATCGGACGTCATCATGACGTCTACAGTGTCGCCTACGGCCTTGCCATGCAGAGCCTCTTCCACCAGCGGGAAGATGCCATCATAGCCACCGTGCAGATAGGAAATCGGCTCTTCGGACTTATCGATCATTTTGTTGTCGGCGTCGAACATTTCGTAATCAAGCGTTACGACAGAATTTTTAGCGATTTGCATGCGTGTAGTCCGTGCAGTTGGTTATGAGTAAATAGCGAGTGACTGCCACGCTCTGCATAAGTTTTAGGCGCGGGCAGGCTTGCACTTGTGCATATTGTAAACCATTGGGTCACACATTAAACGGGAAACTGCCATGGGCACGAACGAGTTGTTGGGCGGGATGTCTGCAGAGGTTTTTTTGCGCGAATACTGGCACAAAAAGCCATTGCTGATTCGCGGGGCGCTGCGGGATGTGGGGGCGCCTGTCGATTTTGACTGGCTGAGTCAGCTGGCGCAGCAAGAAGAGGTCGAGTCGCGCCTGATCGAGAGCCGTAAAGGTGGCTGGCATGTGGAAAACGGGCCGTTCCGCGCTTCGCGCTTCAAGCGTTTACCTGAGAGTGACTGGACTTTGCTGGTGCAAAGTGTCAATCACCACTTGCCGCATATCGATGAAATTCTGTGGCGCTTCAATTTTATCCCTTATGCCCGGCTGGATGATCTGATGATCAGTTATGCCCCGCCCGGCGGGACGGTGGGGCCGCATTTCGATTCCTACGACGTCTTTTTGTTGCAGGTTGGTGGGCGCAAGCGCTGGCAAATTTCGGCGCAAACCGATGACGCTTTTATCGAAGATGCGCCAATACGGGTGCTTAAAGACTTTCGGGTTGAGGAGGAATACATCCTGGAGCATGGAGATATGCTCTATCTTCCGCCGCGTTATGCGCATTATGGTGTAGCCATGGAGCCGGGTATGACTTATTCGATCGGTTTTCGGGCGCCGAGCGCGCAAGAGCTGGCCACCGAGTTTTTGGTTTATATGCAGGACAGAATCTGTGTAGAGGGGCGCTATGCCGATCCGGGCTTGCAGTGGCAGTCTGATCCGGCGCGTATTCCGCAGGCGATGGTGGACGAGATCGCGCAGACGCTGGCTCAGATCCGCTGGGATAAGGCCTTGGTTGCCGATTTTCTCGGGCACTATCTGTCCGAGCCCAAGGCGAGCGTCTTCTATGATGCGCCGGAAGACGAACTGGATGAAGAGGATTTTGCTGTATGCGTACAGCGTGACGGCGTACGCTTGAGCCGCAAGAGTCAGATTCTGTATACCGAGTCGTTGCTGTATTGCAACGGAGAAATACTGGATGTGGACGCTGAAAGTGTTGCCTGCTGGCAACGCTTTGCTAATCAGCGTTTTTTGGCCGGAGAAGATGTGCGGGACTCCATGCTGATCGCGCTTTATCAGGGCTATCTGGATGGCTACTGGTTACCTGAATCCATCGAGGTTGAAAAATAACCCAATTGGGTGCTTGTGGTCGCGGGTAACAACCGATATGATTTTGCTCCTGCCGGAAAGGGTTTGTTTGGGGGTTTGTTGCTTGGCAGCAAATTGGGTGACTGAGAATGTCAAATTTCGTTTGAGTTCCCCTTCCCAGAAATTTTTTTCGTGCTAGAATCGCTTCACAAGAATTCTGATTGAATCCCACTTTGGGATTTGGCTGAACTAAATGTCTTGTTCTTACACTCATAGTAAAGGTATACAAAAATGAAACAGTCGATCCTCGTTGCTGCCCTGCTGGCTGTAGCTCTGTCCGCTTGTGGCAAAAAAGAAGAAGCCGCTCCGGCTGAAGCTTCCGCCCCGGCTGTAGAGGCTTCGGCTCCAGCCGTTGAAGCTTCGGCTCCGGTTGATGCTTCCGCTCCAGTTGACGCTTCCGCTCCTGCTGCTGACGCTTCCGCTGCTCAGTAATCGCTTTTGCGATACTAAAAAACCCGCCGTCGGCGGGTTTTTTTGCGTCTATGCAGTTGATAAAAAATACGCCGGCTTGAGTTCTCAGGCCGGCGTATCGAGTGTTTCTTACTTCAATTGCTCGGCCAGTTTGCGTGCAATCTGGGTAGCGAGTGTTTCTGCCAGTGGCTGGCCATCCTTGCTTTGCAGCTGGATTTTTGTCTGGCTTCCATCCGCCTGAACGGTGACGCGATACTGTTCTTCTTGCTGGATCGCTTCATTCTTGTCGCGCCAGAAAGCGAGGCCGGACCAGAAGCCACCCTCTGTTTTTCCGGTTTGTGCATCGACATCCCCTTTGGCTGGGCGGACGTAGTAGATGCCTTGTGAGCGATCGCGGTCGACAATTTGCAGGCCTATGCGATCCAGCGCCAGACCAACACGACGCCATGCACGATCAAAACCGTCATTGACTAGCAGGGTGCCTGCCTGGATCTGAGTTTTTTCTACTGTGGACGGCTGGTTTTCTACCGCTTTGGCCGAGGTTTTGGCTTGGTCTTCGGTATGCCCCAGTCTCACCATAAAACGGGCAAGAAACTCGGTTTCAAGTTCTGGATCGGCCGGGCGAGGCTGCCACTTGGTTTCGCTCTTGCCTTCGTTAATATAGGTTTCGTACATGCCGCGGTGGGTGAAGTACACCTCGGTGCCATTGCTGGTACGCTCCAGGCGAATGCGGAATTTGTCGCGCTCAGGAGTCGACATGATGCCACCCAAGCCAACGGTATCCAGCATGCGGCGCACCGGATCCATGCCCAGTTTGGCGCGGTTTTCAGCCCAGTCGGTTTCCATCAGGCCAATATCCGGTTCCTCGCTCTTGATAACAAAGCCGTTGTCTTGCCAGAAGGCTTTCAGTAGCGGCCAGACTTGCTCGGGGGCTTTGTTGTCGACGACCAGCCAGCGTTGGGTGCCGCCACGTTCGATATGGGCATTGGCTGGCTTGACCAGCAAATTGCTGTCTTGCTGGATCTGTGCCGGGGTGCTGCCAGTCTTGCTGTAGTCGATCAGTGAAGCGCTACCGGTACCAGGCAACTGGTAGCGGTTCTGGATCTGGGGGGCAGTCAAGTCGGGAGGCAGTTCCAGTTTGCCTTGCTGTACCGGCGTATCGGACTTGTAGTCCAGCGGTTTTTCCAGCACGGCATTACTCGAGCAGGCACTGATCAGGCCGGTAAGCAGTAAGGGCAGACAGATATTTTTTTTCATTGGGTTTTCCGTTTTACAGTACGCAGGCTTGGCGCATGGCCGCTTCGACTGTGGGAATGGCCTCGCTGCTCATGGGTTCCAGCGGCAGGCGAATACCGGATGCGATCAGTCCCATGCGCGCTAGTGCCCACTTGGATGGAATCGGGTTGGGTTCGATAAACAAATGTTTATGCAGGCCTTGCAGGCGATCATTGATTTCACGCGCGGCGTGACAGTTGCCGGCGCGGGCGGCGACGCACAAGGCACTCATCGCATGGGGCGCAATATTGGCGGTGACGGAAATGACGCCGTGGCCGCCGCACAGCATAAAGGCCATGCCGGTCGGGTCGTCACCGGAGTACAGGGCAAAATCGGCAGGTGCGCGGCGAATCAGATCGCAGGCGCGGCCGATGTCACCGGTTGCATCTTTCAGCCCCACAATATTGGGAATCTCGGCCAGCTTGAGCGCCGTGTCATTGCTCATGTCGGCAATCGTGCGTCCAGGCACGTTGTACATGATTAGAGGAATATCAACGGCTTCTGCAATCGTGCGGTAATGCTGGTAGATGCCGCTTTGGGTTGGTTTGTTGTAGTAGGGTACAACCGAAAGGGTCATGTCTGCGCCCAGCTCTTTGGCGTGGCGTGACAATTCAACCGCTTCTGCCGTGCTATTGGCGCCAGTGCCGGCTACGACAGGAATGCGTCCTGCTGCGTGACGGATGACGGCTTGTACCACTGCAAGGTGTTCGTCTACTGTCAGGGTGGCGGATTCGCCGGTGGTGCCTACCGCGACAATACCGGCGCTGCCGTTGTCGATATGGAAGTCAACCAAATTAGATAGGGAATCGAAATCAACCTGGCCATCCTCGAACATCGGAGTGACCAGGGCTACCAGGCTGCCTGTTAGCATAGTGAGGCCTATATTTTTTGATGGCAAAGGCTTCAGATTGTAGCGGAATTCGCTACGCGGGCAAAAGGGCATATGCATAGCTGTTGCGGATGGTTTGGTGGCGGGGATTTGTGCTAGAATCCTCCGTTTTTCCGGTACTTACGGCCAATCGGCTCAAGGATGCAAGCGTGATTACCACTAGTAGCATTACCATGCAGTTCGGCGTGAAGCCGCTGTTCGAAAAAGTTTCGGTCCGTTTTGGCGAAGGCAACCGTTATGGTTTGATCGGTGCTAATGGCTCGGGCAAGTCGACGTTCATGAAAATTCTGGGCGGCGATCTGGAGCAGACTTCGGGTGAAGTCTCTATTGAGTCCGGCTTGCGTCTGGGTAAATTGCGCCAGGATCAATTTGCCTATGAAGACCAGCGCGTCATCGATGTCGTGTTGATGGGCCACACCGAGATGTGGGCCGCGATGAGCGAGCGCGATGCGATCTATGCCAATCTCGAGGCGACCGAAGAAGATTATATGCATGCGGCAGAGCTTGAAGCCAAGTTCGCCGAATACGATGGTTATACCGCCGAAGCGCGTGCAGGCGTATTGCTGTCTGGTGTGGGTATTCCACAGGATCAGCATTTCGGCCCGATGAGCGCGGTTGCGCCAGGCTGGAAGTTGCGCGTGCTGCTGGCTCAGGCTTTGTTCTCTAATCCGGACATCCTGCTGCTGGACGAACCAACCAACAACCTGGATATCAACACCATCCGTTGGTTGGAAAATGTGCTCAACGAGCGCAATGCCACCATGATCATCATTTCGCATGACCGTCACTTCCTGAATCAGGTGTGTACGCATATGGCGGATCTGGATTACAACACTATTCGTATTTATCCGGGCAACTACGACGACTATATGATCGCGTCGACCCAGGCACGCGAACGGCAGTTGTCCTCCAATGCCAAGGCCAAGGACCGGATTCAGGAGTTGCAGGAGTTTGCTGCGCGCTTCTCGGCCAACAAGTCCAAGGCTCGTCAGGCTACCAGCCGTTTGAAGCAGGTAGACAAACTCAAGTCCGAGATGGTCGAGGTCAAGCCCTCCAGTCGCCAGAGTCCGTTTATCCGCTTTGAGATGGATGACAAGTTCAAGCTGCATCGTCAGGCTGTTGAGACGCATCAGCTGTCCAAGGCTTACGACGACAAGATCTTGTTCAAGAATCTCGACCTGATTCTCGAAGCTGGCCAGCGTCTGGCGATTATCGGTCCTAACGGTGCCGGTAAAACCACGCTGATCAAATTGCTGGCAGGTGCCTTCTCGCCCGAGCTGGCCGAGGGCATTACTGCCGATTACGGTACGGTGAAGTGGGCCGAGAAGGCCCAGCTGGGCTATTTTGCCCAGGATCACGAGGCCGAGTTTGATTCCGATGCGACCCTGTCCGAGTGGATGCGCGAATGGGGGCAGGAAGGTGATGACGAGCAAGTGATTCGTGGCACCCTGGGGCGTTTGCTGTTTGGCAGCGATGATGTGACCAAAGCGGTGCGTGTGCTGTCCGGTGGCGAGAAGGGACGCATGCTGTATGGCAAGCTGATTCTGCAAAAGCCGAACGTAATGATCATGGACGAGCCGACTAACCATATGGACATGGAGTCGATCGAAGCCTTGAACATGGCGCTGGACAAGTATAAAGGCACGCTGATTTTCGTGTCGCACGACCGCCAGTTTGTCAGCTCGCTGGCAACCCAGATTCTTGAGCTCGATGGCAATGGTGGTTACGACTACTATATGGGCGATTACGAGGCTTATCTGGAAAGCAAGGGCATCGAGTAAGCGTATTTGCTGGCTTTGTGCTCAGTCACTAGCTGCGGTTAGCTGATGGCGTCATTCCGTATTTTCACACGGGGTGGCGCCACTTTTTTATGTGTATGTTGCGTTTGGTCTGTCATTTCGAGCGTTTGCTTTACCGTTTTTATGCTATGGGATATATTGCGGTGCACAAGTTACGCCTCTTAATGTCGTGTGCTGCAAGCGAGTACAAAACCAAAAAATATGACCACAGTGCAGTTATGCAAAGGTCGATGGAGGGCGTGCCAGATAGTCTGGCCATCCTGTATGCGTGTACAAAGGAAAAACCATGCGTTTGAAAGATAAAGTTGCCATTATCACCGGTGCTGCCAGCGGTATCGGCAAGGCGACGGCCGAGAAATTTGTACGTGAAGGTGCGATTGTAGCGGTTTGTGACTTGAGCATTGAAGCGGTCAGCACTGTCGTTGAAGAGCTCAAGCTCGCGGGTGGACAGGCAGTAGGTTATCGGGTCAATGTCACCGACAAGGCTGAAATTGCAGCCATGGTAGCTGACCTTAAGGCGCGCTATGGCCGTATCGATATTCTGGTTAATAACGCCGGTATCGTGATGGATGCCCAGTTGGCCAAAATGAGTGATGACCAGTTCGACAAGGTGATCGATGTCAACCTGAAGGGCGTTTACAACTGTGCCAAAGCCGTGGTTGATACCATGATCGAGCAGGGCAGTGGCGTGATCCTGAATGCTTCGTCCGTTGTTGGTGTCTATGGCAACTTTGGCCAGACCAACTATGCAGCGACCAAGTTTGGCGTGATCGGTTTTGTTAAAACCTGGGCCAAAGAACTGGGCAAAAAGGGTATTCGTGCCAATGCGGTATGTCCGGGCTTTGTAGCGACGCCGATTTTGCAGGCCATGCCGGAGAAGGTCATTCAGGCGATGGAAGACAAGGTACCGATGAAGCGCATGGCCGCTCCGGAAGAAATTGCCAATGTATATGCTTTCCTCGCATCCGATGAGGCCAGCTATATCAATGGTGCCGCGATTGAAGTGACCGGTGGTCTGACGCTTTAATTTCGCCCGTGCGTATAAATGAATGCCCCGCCGTTTACGGCGGGGCATTTTTGCATCCGAACAGGCTCAGTCGTCTGCCGGAAAGCGCGGGTCATGTGCTAATAGTGCGGCCTCTACCTGTTTGCGCTGCAGATGGGGCGCGAACAGTTCGATCAGCGTATAGGCAAAGCCACGCAGATAGGCATCTTTGCGTATGCCTATCTTGGTGGTCGAGGGAGCGAATAAATGGGCCGCATCGATGGCTACCAGTTTATTGTCGCGTTCGGGCTCGAAGGCCATGCTGGCGATAATGCCGACACCCAGACCCAGCCCGACATAAGTCTTGATGACATCGGTGTCGATGGCGGTCAGTACGACGTTCGGAGTGAGCTCGGCATTGGCAAAAGCTTTATTGATTTTTGAGCGCCCGGCAAAGGCAAAGTCATAGGTAATGATGGGGTAGGCGGCGATGTCTTGTAGCGTCAAGGGGTGTGTCAAACGGGTGAGTTCATGCCCTTGTGGCACGACAATGCTGCGGTTCCACTGGCAGCATGGCAGCATGGCCAGCTCTTTGTAGAGCTCGATACCTTCGGTCGCAATGGCGAAGTCGGCCTCGCCGGCGACAACCATTTCACAGATCTGGGTCGGACTGCCTTGTTTGATGGAGAGTCTGACCTTGGGGTGACGTCGCACAAACTCGGAAATCACCGACGGCAATGCATAACGAGCCTGGGTATGGGTAGTCGCGATGGTCAGCGAACCTTCGGACTCGCGTGAAAATTCTTCGCCTACGCGCTTGAGATTCTTGGCTTCATGCAAGATGCGCTCGGCGATACGCAGGATTTCCTTGCCTGGCTCCGATACCGCCACCACACGTTTGCCGTTGCGGATAAACACCTGTATGCCCAACTCGTCTTCCAGCAGACGGATCTGCTTGGAGATACCCGGTTGCGAGGTATGCAGCTTTTCCGCCGCCTCTGACACATTCAACCCTTGCTTGGCGACTTCAACCAGATAGCGCAGTTGTTGCAGCTTCATGCCCCGCTTCCTTTTTATAAAACCAGATGGAATTAGATATTAGCACGATATTCTTTAAAGTTTATAAGTCAATTGGGTAGCATGCTGTCAGAAGCCGCTGAGGAAAAGCCTGATGAATCTGGAAAATAAACTGTCCCATACCCGTGCCTTATTGCAGGAGATCGCTGCAAACGAGGCCTCGGTGGTACTGGCCAATAGTCTGGGCGCCGAAGATATGGTGCTGACCGACTTGATTGCTGATATGTGCTTGCCTATCGGCATTTTCAGTCTGGATACCGGGCGCCTGCCTGCCCAAACATATGATTTGATGCAGGTGATGGCAGAGCATTATCCGGCTTATCCCTTGCAGGTTTTTTTTCCTGACACCCAGGCGACCGAGACATGGGTGGCGCAGCATGGCATGAATGCCTTTTACCAAAGTGTCGAGCTGCGTAAAGCCTGCTGTGAGGTACGCAAGCTGCAGCCTTTGCGCCGGGCGCTCGCCGGGCATTCCGCATGGGTGACCGGCTTGCGGCGCGAGCAATCGGTCACCCGGTCGGATATGTCCGAACGAGAGCCGGATACGGTACATGGCTTGATGAAATACAGTCCCTTGCTTGATTGGAGCGAGGCCGATGTGTGGGCATATATCCGCCAGCATGGCGTGCCTTATAACGCGCTGCATGACCAGCACTATCCTTCCATCGGTTGTGCACCTTGTACGCGCGCCATTTCCGCTGGCGAAGATGTGCGCGCCGGGCGCTGGTGGTGGGAAAACCCAGAATCTAAAGAGTGCGGCTTGCATGGCAAGGTGAGTTTGCTTAAATCGGCCTCGGCCTGAGCCGCACCCGGAGACATATATGTATCGATATGATGAAGTGGATGCCCGCATTGTGGGCGAGCGGGTGGCGCAGTTTCGCGACCAGACCCGGCGCTTTCTGGCTGGGGAATTGTCCGAAGAAGAGTTCCGCCCTTTGCGTCTGATGAATGGCCTGTATATACAGCGCCACGCACCGATGTTGCGGGTGGCTATTCCTTACGGGCATTTCAATAGCCAGCAGATGCGCAAGCTGGCGCATATTGCCCGCACCTACGATAAAGGCTATGCCCACTTTACCACCCGGCAAAATGTCCAGTTCAATTGGCCGGCGCTGGAGAGTGTGCCGGATATTCTGGCCGAGTTGGCGGATGTTGAAATGCACGCAATCCAGACATCGGGTAACTGCGTACGCAATACCACCACCGATGCCTTTGCCGGCGTAGCCGCTGACGAGCTGCTGGATCCGCGCCCCTGGTGCGAAATCATCCGCCAGTGGAGCACCTTGCATCCCGAGTTTGCCTATCTGCCGCGTAAGTTCAAGATTGCCGTCTCCGGCGCTCTGGAGGATAGGGCCGCAACCTGGGTGCATGATATCGGGTTGCAGGTGGTCAGGAATGCCGACGGCGAAGTGGGTTTTCGCGTACTGGTGGGAGGGGGCTTGGGGCGCACCCCGGTAATCGGCGAGCAGGTGCGGGCGTTTTTGCCGGGCGAGCACCTGCTGACTTATCTGGATGCCGTACTGCGCGTCTACAACCGCTTTGGCCGGCGCGACAACAAATACAAGGCGCGCATCAAGATTCTGGTCAAGGCGATGACGGTAGAGGGGTTCGCGGCCAAGGTTGAGGATGAGTGGCAGCATTTGAAAAATGGTGCGGCGACCTTGCGCGCGCAGGATATCGCGCACTTTGCCAGCTTCTTTACTGAACCGGCTTATGAGACATTGCCTGCCCATCCTGCCGAGCTGACGGCCGCCATGGAAGCGCATCCTGCTTTTGTGCGCTGGCTTGAGCGCAATACCCGTGCCCACCGGCAACCGGGTTATCGCGCCGTGGTGTTGTCATTGA
Organism: Craterilacuibacter sp. RT1T; assembly: GCF_023502145.1. Taxonomy (GTDB): domain Bacteria; phylum Pseudomonadota; class Gammaproteobacteria; order Burkholderiales; family Chromobacteriaceae; genus Craterilacuibacter. Next base: position 20,500 of record NZ_JAMFLI010000013.1, read on the forward strand.
AAAAAACCGGCGTACCACCCGGTGACATTACGGCCGAGCAAATGGATGCAGTGGCCGGGATGGCCGAGCGCTTTGGTTTTGGCGAGATCCGTGCCGCCCACGAGCAGAACCTGATTCTGCCGGATGTGCGTGAGCAGGATCTGTTCGCCTTGTGGACCTTGGCGCGCGAGTGGGGTTTTGCTACGCCGAATATCGGTTTGTTGACCGATATCATTTGCTGCCCGGGCGGTGACTTCTGCGGTCTGGCCAATGCCAAGTCTATTCCGGTTGCCGAAGCGATACAGCGCCGCTTCGATGATCTGGATTATCTGCATGACCTGGGCGAGATTGATTGCAACCTGTCCGGTTGCATCAATGCCTGCGGTCATCACCATATCGGTCATATCGGTATTCTGGGGGTCGATAAAAATGGTGAGGAGTGGTACCAGATTACGCTGGGCGGTAGTCAGGGCAATCAGGCATCGCTAGGCAAGGTGATCGGTCCTTCGTTTGCCCAAGCCGATATTCCGCAGGTCTTCGAGAAGATTCTGGGGGTTTACATCACCGAGCGCCAGACGGGTGAGCGCTTTATCGAGACGGTACGGCGTATTGGCCTTGTGCCCTTTAAGGAGTCGGTCTATGCGCAACATCATTAAAAACGGGCAGGTGACGGCGGACGAGTGGCTGCTGGTGCGTGAAGACGAAGGCTTATGGCCGGCACAAGATGTGATCGTTCCGCTGGAGGCTTGGCTGTCGGCACGTTTGGCACATCCTCACCGTGCTGCGCCCTGGCTTGCGCCGGATACGGATATGGCCATATTGCTGCCCCATCTGGCGGATGCATCTTTAATTGCCATTGATTTTCCCGCGTTCACCGATGGCCGCGGCTATAGCCTGGCGCGCCTGCTGCGCGAGCGTTATGGCTATAGCGGAGAATTGCGTGCGATTGGTGATGTATTGCAAGACCAGTTATATTACCTGCACCAAAGCGGTTTTGACAGCTTTGCCATACGGGAAGACAGGGATGCGGCTCAAGCACTGGCCGCGCTGCAAGACTTCTCTGATGGTTATCAGGTTTCCTGGCGTCGCGCCGAACCTTTATTTAAGCGTATTTTTTAAACATGCATGTCAAAGCTAAAGTCATTGAGAAAATCGGTATTTACTAATTTTGTTGTTTTTATGCCATAGATGGCACGGTTTGAGGGCCTAGCGAGTTGACACTATGTAAATGTGTTTATATAGTGCTAAAGCCTTGCATATTGAATTTTGCACGCTAGAGTGATGAAGGTGTCTCACCATCCATTAAAGGCAAGCGAGGCACTTTTGATACTGGCTTTTAAAGAAAAGGGAAGTTTAAGATGATCAAACAGCTCAAAGTAAGTGCCTTGCTTGGCGCCCTGCTGGTTTCCACCAGCGCATTTGCCGCTCACCCAGGCTACCTGGATGACCAAGCAACTGACAAAGTCGTACGTAACAACTACGGCGAGTGCTGGAGAACTGCATCTTTCGACAAGGCCAAAGACGGTCTGGTTGAGTGTGGTGATCGCGAAGCCGTTAAGGCCGTTGTTGCACCGGTAATGGTTCTGGTACAGGAAAAGATTTCCCTGTCGGCTGACGTATTCTTCAACTTTGCCAAGGCTACCCTGCGTCCTGAAGCCAAAGAAGAGCTGGGCCCGCTGGTTGAAAAGCTGAAGGCCAATGGCGACAAGCTGCAATCGGTTGAGCTGGCTGGTTACACCGACTTCTACGGTTCCGACAAGTACAACCAGAAGCTGTCGCAAGAGCGTGCTGACACCGTGCGCACCTTCCTGGTTGAGAACGGCGTTGCTGCAGAGAAAGTAACGGCAGTAGGCAAGGGCAAGGCTGCTGACGGCCTGACCCAAGAGTGCAAGGCCAAGAAGCTGAAGACCCAGGCTGAAATGAAGGCTTGCGTTGCTGGCGATCGTCGCGTTGACGTGACCATCAATGCCATGAAGGAATCCATGATTGAACAGAAGTAATTCTGTTTTTATCTGATAAAAAGCCCTGCTCATGCAGGGCTTTTTTGTTTTGCCGGCAAGATGGCGCACTATCTTGCGTAAAGCCGCCATTGCTTGTGGTGCAAGGCTGGACGCTGGTAAGCGTCGACCGCTACAATCAAAGGCTTTCAGGGCAAAGGGCGGCAATGCAGGTATATTTCGGAGATCCCCGTCGCTTTGGTTTGCCCGGGTGTGCGCTGACCATAGGCAACTTCGATGGTGTCCATCAGGGGCACCAGAATATGCTCAAGCGCCTGCGTGCCGAGGCCGATCTGCGTGGACTGCCTAGTGCCGTGCTGACATTCGAGCCGCACCCCCGAGAATTTTTCAGCCGCGAGGCTCCACCGGCACGCCTCTCTACCTTGCGCGACAAGCTGGCCGAGCTGGAAGCCTCGGGCTTGGTGGATGTTGTGTTTGTCTATCGCTTCAATCATGCGTTTGCCCGCATGGGGGCGCAGGCATTTATCGATGAGGTGCTGGTCGGCGCATTGAATACCCGCTATTTGCTGATAGGGGATGATTTCCAGTTCGGTGCCAAGCGTAGTGGAGATTTTGCCCTATTGTGTGCTTGTCCGCACTTTGTGACCGAGGCCATGCCTTCGGTACTGGTCAAGGGCGAGCGCGCATCCAGTACGCGGGTGCGTGCGTGTCTGGCCGCGGGTCATCTGGATGCCGCCGAACATTTGCTGGGTCATTCTTACCAACTGTCCGGCCGGGTCATGCATGGCCGCAAACTTGGGCGCACGCTGGGTTTTCCCACCGCCAATATCCATTTGCCGCACCGCAAGCCGGCGCTGGAGGGGGTGTTTGTGGTCGAGGCCGAAACGGCCGATGGTGTATGGGGCGGCGTGGCCAGCCTGGGGCGCAACCCGACGGTCAGTCAAAGTGAAGATTACAAGCTGGAAGTGCATCTTTTCGATTTTGCTGGCGACTTGTATGGCCAGCGTATGACGGTGCGCTTCCTGAAAAAACTGCGCGATGAAGCGCGCTATGATGATTTGAATGAGCTGGTAGCCCAGATAGAGCAGGATGCTAGCAGCGCACGAAGCTATTTGAACAATTTGCAGCGAGAACAGGCATGAGCATCGATTACCGTAAGACCGTCAACCTGCTGGATACGCCATTCCCGATGCGGGGTGATTTGGCCAAACGTGAACCCGCCTGGGTCAAGCGCTGGCAAGAAGAAAAGCGCTACGACAAATTGCGCAAATTATGCGCGGGGCGGCCGAAGTTCATCCTGCATGACGGCCCACCGTACGCGAACGGCGATATTCATATCGGTCACGCCGTCAACAAGGTGCTCAAGGACATTATCGTGCGTTCGCGCACCCTGTCCGGTTTTGATGCGCCCTATGTACCGGGTTGGGATTGTCATGGCCTGCCTATCGAGCTGATGGTGGAAAAGCTGCATGGCAAGGAGATTCCTGCTGCCAAGTTCCGCGAGCTGTGCCGCGAGTACGCCAAGGAGCAGATTGCCCGCCAGAAGAAGGATTTCATCCGTCTGGGCGTCCTGGGCGACTGGGAAAACCCCTATCTGACGATGGACTTCAAGACCGAAGCCGATATCGTGCGCACCTTGGGCAAGATCAACGACAACGGCTTCCTGTTCAAGGGCGAGAAGCCGGTGCACTGGTGTATCGAGTGCGGCTCGGCCTTGGCCGAAGCGGAAGTCGAGTATGAAGACAAGGCATCGCCGGCGATCGATGTCGCTTTTCCGGTTGCCGATAGCGCCCGTCTGGCCGAAGCATTCGGCGTAGCGGATGCCGCCAATGCCTATGCCGTGATCTGGACCACCACACCGTGGACCTTGCCTGCCAACCAGGCGGTATCGGTTAGCCCGACCCTGACTTACCAGTTGTTCGACACGGTCAAGGGCAAGCTGATTCTGGCCAAGGATCTGGCCGAGTCCGCGCTGGCGCGTTACGGCTGTGCCGACGCCACGCTGCTGGCCGAAGTGGCGGGTGAAAAGCTGGACATGCTGATGCTGTCCCATCCGTTCTACGCCCGTCAGGTTCCGGTCATTCTGGGTGACCATGTGACGACGGATGCCGGTACCGGCTTGGTGCATACCGCGCCGGCGCATGGTCTGGAAGACTTCCAGGTTGGCCGCGCCTATGGCCTGCCGGTGGAAAATCCGGTCATGGACAATGGCCGCTATACCTCGGCAACCGAATTCTTTGCCGGCATGAGCGTCTGGGAGGCCAACCCTGCCGTGGTCGCCTTGCTGCAAGAGAAGGGCGTACTGCTGGCCAATATCAAGCTGCTACACAGCTATCCGCATTGCTGGCGCCACAAGACCCCGATTATTTTCCGCGCGACCGCGCAGTGGTTTATCGGTATGGAAAAACCGGGCAAAGAAGGCGAAACCTTGCGTGCCCGTGCCCGCCGTGCAGTGGAAAGCACCGAGTTCTTCCCGGCTTGGGGGCGTGCGCGTCTGGAATCCATGATAGGTAACCGTCCTGACTGGTGCGTATCGCGCCAGCGCAGCTGGGGCGTGCCGATGACCTTCTTTGTACACAAGGAAACCGGCGAGCTACACCCTCGCTCCGGCGCTTTGCTGGAAGAGGTTGCGCTGCGTATCGAACAGCAGGGCATCGAAGCCTGGTTTAGTCTGGATGCGAAAGATCTGCTGGGCGCCGAGGCTGAAGACTACAAGAAACTGTCCGATACGCTGGATGTGTGGTTTGACTCGGGTTCTACCCATTTTGCCGTACTCAAGCAGCGTCCTGAGCTGGCTTGGCCGGCTGACTTGTATCTGGAGGGTTCCGACCAGCACCGCGGCTGGTTCCAGAGCTCTTTGCTGACCGGCTGCGGCACGATAGGCCGCGCGCCTTACAAGCAGTTGCTGACCCACGGCTTCGTGGTGGACGGCAAGGGTCTGAAGATGTCCAAGTCCAAGGGCAATGTGGTCGCGCCGCAAAAGGTCAACGACAGTCTGGGCGCCGATATTTTGCGCCTGTGGGTGGCATCGACCGATTACTCGGGCGAGCTGGCCATTTCGGATGAAATTCTCAAGCGGGTGACCGAGAGCTATCGCCGCCTGCGTAATACCTTGCGCTTTTTGCTGGCCAACCTGTCGGATTTCGATCCGCTGCAGGATGCCGTACCGTTTGGCCGCCTGCTCGAGCTGGATCAGTACGCCATTTTGCTGGCCAAGAATGTGCAGGACAAGGTGGCCGGTGACCAGTACAGCCGTTATGCCTTCCATCAGGCCATGCAGGAAATCGTCGGTTATTGCTCCGAGGATATGGGCGCCTTCTATCTGGACGTGATCAAGGATCGCCTGTACACCATGCAGGCCGATAGCGCCGGCCGTCGCAGTGCCCAGACCGCGCTGTACCACATCACGCGTAGTTTGCTGCTGCTGCTGCAACCGGTACTGTGCTTTACCTCGGACGAGGCATGGCAGGTGTTGACCGGCAGCGAGGAAGAGTCGGCGCTGTTCCATTGCTGGCACGAATTCCCGCAGCTGGACGATGGCGCAGCCCAAGCCTTGCAGGCCAAGTGGAGCCGCATCCGCGAGCTGCGCGCACAGGTCAACAAGGATGTCGAAACCTTGCGTGGCGAAGACAAGCTGGGTTCGTCCTTGCAGGCCGAACTGGACATCGTGGCGGATGAGGCGTTGTTCCCGCTGCTGTCCAGTCTGGGCGACGATCTCAAGTTCGTGTTTATCGTGTCGCGGGTGCGCTTGAGTGCCGGCGATGTGACCACGGTTAAGGTGTCGGCGGCGGATCACGCCAAGTGCGACCGTTGCTGGCACTACCGCAGCGATGTGGGCACGCATGCGGGTCATGGCCATGTCTGCGGGCGTTGCGTGGAAAACATCGACGGCAAGGGCGAGGTACGCAGCTATGCCTGATGTTGCCGGTGACACGGCGGTGACTGAGCGGGGCACAAGGCAAGGCAGCCTGGTCTGGTTTGCCCTGGCGCTTGCCATTGTGGTGCTGGACCAGCTCAGCAAGACCTGGTTCAACACCGAGTTCCACTTTGGCGAGGTGAGGGAAGTCATTCCCGGCTTCTTCAACTTCACCTTACTGTATAACCCGGGGGCGGCGTTCAGCTTTCTGGCGGATGCCGGCGGCTGGCAGAAGTACTTTTTCACGGCGCTGGCGTTCGGGGTATCAGGCTGGCTGGGCTGGAATATCATCAAGAAGCGCTTTAGCATGCTGATGAACCTGGCTGCTGCCTTCATCATGGGCGGCGCCATCGGTAATGTGATAGACCGCATGATTCATGGTCATGTGATCGACTTCATCCAGCTGCATTATTACCAGAGCTGGTATTACCCGGCATTCAACCTGGCGGATTCCTTTATCTGCGTCGGGGCGGTGCTGATGGTAATAGACAGTTTCCGGCACCCCGCCGGACAGTGATGACCGAGGGCCGGCTTGCCGGCCCTTCTTGCATGGAAAGTGAAAAGAATGACGAAGACCATCATGCTGGCCAATCCGCGCGGCTTTTGTGCCGGGGTCGACCGGGCTATCGCCATCGTCGAGAGGGCGCTGGAAATATACGGTGCCCCGATTTATGTGCGCCATGAGGTGGTGCATAACCGCTTTGTGGTGGAAGGCTTGCGCGACAAGGGGGCTGTGTTTATCGAGGATCTGGCCGATGTGCCCGCCGGTGCCACGCTGATTTATTCGGCGCACGGCGTGCCATTGTCGGTACGCGCCGAGGCCGAAGCCAAGGGGCTGAATGTGTTTGATGCCACGTGCCCTCTGGTGACCAAGGTGCATGTCGAGGTCAAGCGCATGCGCGAAGCCGGCATGGATATCGTCATGATAGGGCACAAGGGCCACCCCGAAGTCGAGGGCACCATGGGGCAGGCCGACGGCGGCATGTATCTGGTTGAGAGTGTCGATGATGTGGAACGCCTGCAGCTTAGCCGTCCCGAAGCCTTGTCCTATGTCAGCCAGACCACCTTGTCGGTGGACGAGACGCGCGACATTATCGCGGCGCTCAAGGCACGCTTTCCGGCAATTGTCAGTCCGAAAAAAGACGATATCTGCTACGCCACGCAAAACCGGCAGGATGCGGTCAAGGCCATGACCGAGCAGTGCGACCTGATTATCGTGGTTGGTTCACCGGCCAGCTCCAACTCCAACCGCCTGCGTGAAGTGGCCGCCCTGCGCGGTGTCGAAGCCTATATGGTGGACAACGCGAGCGAGCTCAAGCAAGCCTGGTTTGCCGGCAAAGAGCGGGTCGGCGTCACGGCCGGTGCCTCGGCCCCCGAAGTGCTGGTGGCGGCGGTCATCCAAGCGATCCGTGCACTGGGGCTGGATGTGGTCGAGGAGTTGCCCGGGGTCGAGGAGAAAATCAGTTTCCCGCTGCCGGCGGCCTTGCGCGTCTGAGACCGGATCTTGCTATTTGGGTAGAGCCGCCGTAATGGCGGCTTTGTCGTATCCGGGGGATTGAAATGCCGGCGCCTTGTCCCTACCTCTAGGCTATTGTTGACCACCTGTCCGAGACAAGCATGAGCGCACAGAAAGAAACCCTGGGTTTTCAGACCGAAGTCAAACAGCTGTTGCAGCTGATGATTCACTCCCTGTATTCCAATAAGGAAATATTCCTGCGCGAGCTGGTGTCCAATGCGTCCGACGCATCCGACAAGCTGCGCTTCGAGGCCATCGCCCAGCCCGCGCTGCTGGAGTCCGACCCCGAGCTCAAGATCCGCATCGCTTTTGACAAGGATGCGCGTAAGCTGACGATCAGCGACAACGGTATCGGTATGACGCGTGCCGAGGTGATCGAGCATATCGGCACCATTGCCAAGTCGGGCACCAAGGCTTTCTTCGAACAGCTGACCGGCGACGAGAAAAAAGACGCCAGCCTGATCGGCCAGTTCGGTGTGGGCTTTTATTCGGCCTTTATCGTTGCCGATAAGGTTACGCTGACGACCCGCCGCGCGGGATGCCTCGAGAGCGAGGGGGTGCGCTGGGAGTCGGAAGGCCATGGCGAGTACACGCTGGAAAACGTGGACAAGGTTACGCGTGGCACCGATATCGTGCTGCACCTCAAGGACGGCATGGACGAGTTTCTGAACGACTGGCGTTTGCGCCAGATCGTGCGAACCTATTCCGACCATATCTCGCTGCCGATCGAGATGCAGAAGTCCGCCAGCTTTGATGAGGATGGCAAGGAAATTGTCAGCGAAGAATTCGAAGCAGTGAATCAGGCTTCCGCCTTGTGGAGCCGTAGCAAGAACGATATCTCCGACGAGCAGTACCGCGAATTTTACAAGCATGTGGCGCACGACTTTACCGACCCTCTGGCATGGAGCCATGCCCGGGTTGAAGGGCGCCAGGAATATACCGAGCTCTTGTACATTCCGGCACGTGCACCGTTCGATCTGTACGAGCGTGAACGCAAGCAGGGCATCAAGCTGTATGTGCGCCGCGTGTTCATCATGGAAGACGCGCAAAAGCTGATGCCGCACTACCTGCGTTTCGTGCGCGGGGTGATCGACTCGGCCGACCTGCCGTTGAATGTGTCGCGCGAGATCCTGCAGGAAAGCAAGGATATCGATGCGATCCGCGCCGGTTGCGTGAAGAAGGTGCTGGGCTTGCTGGATGATCTGGCCGCCAACGATGCCGACAAGTACAAGACCTTCTGGGGCGAGTTTGGTCAGGTGCTCAAAGAGGGCGTCGGAGAAGACTTTGCCAACAAGGCGCGTATCGCCAAGCTGCTGCGTTTTGTTTCAACCCATGAAGACAGCGCCGAGCCTGTCGTCTCGCTGGCCGACTATATCGGCCGGATGAAAGACGGCCAGGACAAGATCTATTACATCACGGCCGATAGTTATGCTGCAGCCGTGGGTAGCCCGCACCTTGAAGTGTTCCGTAAGAAAGGTGTGGAGGTGCTGCTGCTGATCGATCGCGTCGATGAGTGGGTGACGGCCAGCCTGACCGAGTTTGAAGGCAAGGCGCTGGTGTCTGTCGCCAAGGGCGAGCTGGATCTGGGTGCACTGGAGGACGAGGCGGACAAGGCCGCACAGAAAGAAGCCGAGGAAAGCGCTCGTCCGCTGGTTGAGCGGGTCAAGACCTTGCTGGGCGAGCAGGTGCAGGATGTGCGTGCCACCTTGCGTCTGACCGACAGCCCTGCGTGTCTGGTGGTCGGTGAGAACGAGATGAGCAGCCATCTGGAGCGTCTGCTTAAGCAGGCCGGGCAGGATGTGCCGGTTTCGCGCCCGGTGTTGGAGGTGAATCCCGAGCATATGCTGGTCAAGCGTCTGGCGAGCGAAAGCGATGACGCGCGCGCAGCAGATTTGGCGCATGTATTGTTTGACCAGGCGCTGCTGGCCGAGGGCGGCAAGCTGGAAGATCCGGCCAGCTTCGTTAAGCGCATCAACCGTTTGATGCTGGAGTTGTCTGCCTGAGTCTGAGAACCTGTTCACGATCTGCTGCGCATCGACGATACGGCGTTGAAAAAGGCTTCGAAATGCTCATGTACCACTTGTACATTCCGCCTTCTCAGCCGTTTTCGCCTTGTCTCGCCCTCGCTCGCGAGATCGTGAGCACGCTCTGATGGACATGACGCAAAAAGCCGCCCGGGTTTAGGGCGGCTTTTTTGTGCCTAGCGGCGTAGCGGATAGCGGTTGATAAAGCGCAACTCGCTTGGGTAGGGATAGAAATCTTCGATAAAGCCCGCGCGTATCCGTTCCTGGCGTTGCTGCCAGAAGTCGATATCCAGCAGGTCGCGGTGATGCTTGAGAAAGACGCGGCGTACATCCGCGTCACCCAGCAAGAAAGTAGCGAACTCCTCGGGGAACACATCGTTGCGCTTGACCGGATACCATACCTCGCCCGACATCTCCATCTCCGGATTGGGCGCAGGCGGAATGCGGCGGAAGTTGCAATCGGTCATGTATTCGATTTCGTCGTAATCGTAGAAGATGACCCGGCCATCGCGGGTGACACCGAAGTTCTTGAATAGCATGTCACCGGGGAAAATATTGGCCATCGCCAGCTCTTTGATGGCCGTGCCGTATTCGCGAATGGCGCGTTCTTTTTCTTCCGGCGGGCAACTCATCAGATACAGGTTCAGCGGCTTCATGCGCCGCTCGATATACAGATGCTTGATCACCAGACGGTTGTCGTCTTCTTCTATCAGCGAGGGAGCCAGTTGGCGCAGCTCGTTTAATAGCTCGGCACTGAAGCGCGCCTTGGGGAAGGCCACATTGGAAAACTCCAGCGTATCGGCCATGCGTCCGACCCGGTCATGGTGTTTGACCAGCAGGTATTTGCGCTTGACCGTGGCGTGGTCGACTTCTTTGGAGCTGCCGAATACATCCTTAATCAGTTTGAAGACATAGGGGAAGGAGGGCAGGCTGAAAACCAGCATCACAAGTCCCCGTATCCCCGGCGCAATATCGAACTGATCATTCGAGTGCGACAGATGCTGCATAAAGTCGCGGTAGAAGATGTTTTTACCCTGCTTTTGCAAGCCCAGCATGGTGTACAGTTCGGCCTTGGTCTTGGACGGCAGCATGGAGCGCAAAAACTGGATATAGCCGGATGGGACTTCCATATCGACCAGAAAGTGGGCGCGGCTGAATGAGAACAGTATGCTGATCCGCCATGGCTCGAGCAGAATGGTGTCCAGATAGAGCTTGCCGTTGCTGTCATGCAGAATAGGGATGGCAAAGGGGTAGGTCTTGCCGCCGTTAATGACCTTGCCAAAGATATAGGCGGTCTTGTTGCGGTAGAAAGCCGAGTGCAAGACCTGGATTTGCAGACTGGTTTCTGCCGCCGGCCATTGCCCGCCCAAGTGTTCGTGTGCCTGACGGATGATATGGCCGAGATCCCGTGCCAGATTGGCGAAAGGACGTTGCCAGCCATAGTCACGCACAATCTGACGCATGGCATGGCGCAGCCCGCCGGTCTTGGGGTAGTAGCTGCGCCAGGTTGGTGGATCGGATTCGATATATTCGGTCGAAACCGCCGGACGGACGAAGATGAAATCGTTATTGAAATAGTCGCGGTGCAGAATACGGCAGAACACCGAGTTGAAGAAGGTTTCGGCCAGTTCCGGTTGCTTATGGTTGGTCAGCAGGCCGATGTAGTACAGCTTGGCCTGCTGCCAGATTTCATCATCCAGCAACTCGGCGTGCAGTTCGTGCTGCAGGCGGGAAACAGTTTCCTCGACGCGTTCATCGTAAAACTGGATGCGGTCGCGGATGGCTTTCTGTATGCCTTGCCAGTTGGCGACTTCAAACAGTGTCTTGGCTTCATGGCTGCTGGCGCGAAATAGCCGGTAGTGCTTGTCAAAGCCTTGAATCAGCGCTTCGGCAATTTCGCGCGCAACCGGGTTGTAGTATTCGGGTATCTGCATGACCGCGCCTTATCCGGGTAAGAGGCGGGCAAAACAGGGGGTCAGCTTTTTTTGCGCAGCAAGAAGGGCTTGCGTGGTGTGCTATGTCTGGCCTGACCTGATTTGCCTGTCGTTGAAATGCCTTTAGCATGCTGCACTTGCGGCAAATCTTCAAGCGCGACAGCAAGCTTGCGCCATTCACCCGGCTTCAGGTCTTCAATATGCCATGGCCCAATAGCGACCCGCACCAGACGCAGGGTCGGCAGGCCGACCTTGGCGGTCATGCGCCTGACCTGACGGTTTTTGCCTTCGCTGATAATGATTTCCAGCCAGGCATCGGGCACGGTTTTGCGAAAGCGTACCGGCGGGGTGCGCGGCCATAGTTCGGGTGCCTCGATGCGGCGCACTTGGGCCGGGCGAGTGGTGAAGTCTCCCAGATCGACGCCCTGACGCAAGGCTTCCAGTTGTTCTTCACGGATTTGCCCTTCGACCTGTACCCAATATGTTTTGGGGAGCTTGAAGCGCGGGTCGGCAATACGTTGTTGCAATTTGCCATCACCGGTCAACAGCAGCAGACCCTCGCTATCGGTATCCAGACGCCCGGCAGGATAAACGCCGGGCAATGGCATGCAGCTTTTCAACGTCGGATGCTTTTCGTGTTCGGAAAATTGGCAAATAACGCCATAGGGTTTATTTAACAGGACAAGTTCAGTCATTTGGTCTAGCTGTAAGCGATGAATTTCAGGATAATAACAAGGATGAGGTGGCACCCGTGATAAGAAAGCCCCGACGAAGGCAAGACCGCCCCTCTGAATGCGTTGTGCACGCAATCTGCGCGGGCTAGACCCTTGCAGATGGCTTAGATGGGGGTAGCCTCTGCACCCATCTTGGCGTCAAGCCTGACCGCACCCGTATCTCTAAAATTGCAATCAACCCATGATGGAGTAGGCATGAGCGATCAATCCCTGATCAAGGTTCCTGCAGCAGGTCAGAAAATCATCCCGGGGCAAGCTGTCCCCAATCATCCGATCATCCCGTTTATTGAAGGCGATGGCATCGGTGTAGACATTACTCCGGTGATGATCAAGGTCATCGATGCTGCCGTAGAAAAAGCCTATCGTGGCGAGAAAAAAATCCACTGGATGGAAGTGTATGCCGGTGAAAAATCAACGCGTCTGTATGGCCCGGATGAGTGGCTGCCTGCCGAGACTTTTGCTGCGTTGAAAGAATTTGCCGTTTCGATCAAGGGCCCGATGACGACGCCAGTTGGCGGCGGCATCCGCTCCTTGAACGTGGCCCTGCGTCAGGAGTTGGATCTGTACCAGTGCGTGCGTCCGGTGCAGTACTTCAAAGGCGTGCCTTCGCCGCTCAAGAATCCGGAGCTGACCAATATGGTCATCTTCCGTGAAAATACCGAAGATATTTACGCCGGTATCGAGTGGTCGGCCGAGTCCGAGGCGGCCAAGAAAGTCATCGCCTTCTTGCAAGAAGAGATGGGCGTGAAGAAGATCCGCTTCCCGGAAACCTCCGGCATCGGCATCAAGCCGATCTCGATCGAGGGCACGACCCGTCTGGTGCGCGCTGCGCTCAAGTACGTGATCGACAACGACCGCAAGTCGCTGACGATTGTGCACAAGGGCAATATCATGAAGTTCACCGAAGGTCTGTTCCGTGATACCGCTTATAAAGTGGCACAGGAAGAGTTCGGCGCAGAGCTGATTGACGGCGGCCCATGGTGCAAGTTTGTGAACCCTAAGACCGGTCGCGACGTGATTGTGAAGGATGCGATCGCCGACGCCTTCTTGCAGCAGATCCTGCTGCGTCCGGCTGAGTACGACACCATCGTGACCACTAACCTGAACGGCGACTACATTTCCGATGCGCTGGCAGCTCAGGTGGGCGGTATTGGTATCGCACCAGGCGCCAATATTTCCGACCAGTATGCCGTGTTTGAAGCGACCCATGGCACTGCGCCTAAATATGCAGGTCTGGACAAGGTTAACCCGGGTTCGCTGATTCTCTCCGCCGAAATGATGCTGCGTCATCTGGGCTGGGTTGAAGCTGCCGACTTGGTGATCAAGTCCATGGAGGCTGCGATTGCCGACAAGCAGGTCACCTATGACTTTGCTCGTTTGATGGATGGTGCGACCGAGGTGAGCTGTTCTGCCTTTGGTGACGCGATGATTGCCCGCATGTAAGTCTGGGCTCTTGCCGAAAAAATGGCTCGCCTTTGCGGGCCATTTTTTCGTCTACGATGAGTAGGGCAGGTACAACAAAAAACCCGCCTTCACTTGGAAGACGGGTTTTTTCATCCGGCAACCCGGCGTGAAGCCAGGCAGCCTGCAAACCGGATTAAGCGGCTTGGATGTTCGAAGCTTGCTTGCCTTTAGGGCCCTGAACGATGTCAAAGCTTACGCGTTGACCTTCTTTGAGGGTCTTGAAGCCTTGCATATTGATCGCAGAGAAGTGTGCGAACAGATCTTCGCCGCCTTCGTCTGGAGTAATGAAGCCGAAGCCCTTCGAATCATTGAACCATTTAACGGTGCCAAGTGCCATTATACTTCCTTAACATACGGTAACAGGCTGGTGAGGCCAGACAACAAAAGCAAACGCCGCATCGGCTTCATTCCGATGGCAAAGCATAAGCCAAGCACCAGCCACTATTTCTACCCAATAATGCCCATGGCGTCAAGAATATTTGTATGTATGTCATTTGGGGTTGAAAAAACGTGGTATGCAGCCACTATTAATTGAAAGACGCAAAATTTGCGGAAAGCCAACATGTCTACGCAGTATAAGGATGACGTTCTTCTCGAGGCGTCTCGGGTTCGCGCCGTTCCTCCACCTTTGTTTAAAGTTCTATTGTTGAACGATGATTTCACTCCGATGGATTTTGTTATCGAGGTGTTGGAGCAACTTTTCAGCATGGACCGGGAGCAGGCCACACGGGTCATGCTACAGGTGCACCAGCGAGGGCGTGGTGTCTGTGGTATTTATACCAAGGATATTGCGGCAACCAAGGTTGAACAGGTGTTGCAATTTGCACGAACGCACCAGCATCCGCTGCAGTGTGTGATGGAGGAAAACTGATGATCGCCCAGGAACTTGAAGTCAGCCTGCATATGGCATTCATGGACGCAAGGCAAAAGCGGCACGAATTCATTAGCGTCGAGCATCTGCTGCTTGCGATGATAGACAACCCCTCTGCGGCCGAGGTTTTGCGCGCTTGCGGCGCAAATCTGGAGCAGCTGAAAAAGCAGCTTGGCGATTTCGTCGACGAGCATACGCCGGGCGTGCCTGGAGACAAGGAAGTGGAAACCCAGCCAACCTTGGGCTTCCAGCGCGTGATCCAGCGTGCCATTTTGCATGTGCAGTCTTCCGGCAAGAAAGAAGTCACCGGCGCCAATATTCTGGTGGCCATTTTTGGCGAGAAAGATTCGCACGCGGTGTATTACCTGCACCAGCAGGGCATCTCGCGGTTGGATGTCGTCAACTATATCTCTCATGGCATTTCCAAGCAGCGCTCGCAGCCTGATGCCCAAGCGCGGGAGAATAATCCCGAGGCTGAGGGGGAGGAGGTCGCAAGCGGGCCGGGCGGCGCGCTGGAAAGCTATACCCAGAACCTGAACCAGCTGGCGCGCGAAGGCAAGATCGATCCTCTGATCGGACGCGAGGCCGAGCTTGAGCGCACCATCCAGATTCTGTGCCGTCGGCGCAAGAACAATCCACTGCTGGTCGGGGAAGCCGGGGTGGGTAAAACAGCGATTGCCGAAGGCTTGGCGCGCCGTATCGTGAATGAAGAGATTCCGGAAGTGTTGGCTCAGGCCACCGTCTATTCGTTGGATATGGGGGCCTTGCTGGCGGGCACCAAATACCGTGGCGATTTCGAGCAGCGCCTGAAGGCGGTGATCAAGCAGCTGACCGAAGACCCGCAGGCCATTCTGTTTATCGACGAGATCCATACCCTGATCGGTGCAGGTGCAGCTTCAGGCGGGACGCTGGACGCATCCAATCTGCTCAAGCCTGTCTTGTCCAATGGCCGTTTGCGCTGCATTGGTGCGACGACGTACAACGAATACCGCGGCATCTTTGAAAAAGATAATGCGCTGTCGCGCCGCTTCCAGAAGATCGATGTCAGCGAGCCTACCGTGGCACAGACTATCGATATCCTGAAGGGGCTGAAGAGCCGCTTCGAGGCACATCATGGCGTGCGTTACACGATGGCGGCTTTGGTGACGGCTGCCGAGCTATCGGCGCGCTATATCAATGACCGCCACCTGCCGGACAAGGCAATAGACGTCATCGACGAGGCGGGCGCTGCGCAGAAAATCCTGCCCAAGTCGCGGCAGAAGAAAGTCATCAACAAGGGCGAGATCGAGGAGGTGGTGGCGAAAATTGCCCGCATCCCGCCCAAGACGGTTTCGACGGATGACCGCAATGTGCTGCGCAATATCGAGCGTGACCTGAAGAACGTCGTGTATGGGCAGGATAAGGCCATCGACAATCTGGCGACCGCGATCAAGATGAGCCGCTCGGGTCTGGGTAATCCGCAAAAGCCTATCGGCTCTTTCCTGTTCTCCGGGCCGACCGGGGTGGGGAAAACCGAAGTCGCGCGCCAGCTGGCATTCGTGCTGGGGGTTGAGCTGATCCGCTTCGATATGTCCGAATATATGGAGCGCCATGCGGTATCACGCCTGATTGGTGCGCCTCCTGGCTATGTCGGTTACGAGCAGGGCGGGCAATTGACCGAGGCGGTCAACAAGCATCCGTATGCAGTGCTGCTGCTGGACGAGATCGAGAAAGCGCATCCCGACATTTTCAATGTGCTGTTGCAGGTGATGGACCACGGCACCTTGACCGATAACAACGGACGCAAGGCGGATTTTCGCAATGTGGTGATTATCCTGACCACCAATGCCGGTGCCGAATCGCTGTCCAAGCCGAGTCTGGGCTTTACCGATAGCAAGGCGGCAGGGGACGAGATGGCGGATATCAAGCGTCTGTTCAGCCCCGAGTTCCGTAACCGGCTGGATGCCATCGTGCCGTTTGCGCGGCTGGATGAGAAAATCATCCTGCAGGTGGTCGACAAATTCCTGCTGCAGCTGGAGCAACAGCTGCACGAGAAAAAAGTCGATATCCACTTTACCGATGCACTGCGCCAGCATCTTGCCAAGCATGGTTTCGATCCGCAGATGGGGGCGAGGCCGATGGCACGCCTGATTCAGGATTGCATCCGCAAGGCTTTGGCTGACGAGCTTTTGTTCGGCCGGCTGGCCAGTGGCGGGGAAGTCACGGTGGATGTGGATGCCGGGGATAAAGTCGTGCTGCAATTCGCCGAGGATGCCCTGCACGCAGAGCCGGCATAAAGCACGCCTGGCCAGAAAAAAGCCCGCGAATTTCGCGGGCTTTTTGTTGTTCTGCGGGCTTGGCGAGCAGCAAAAACCCCCGCCCGAATCCGGGCGGGGGTCAAGAGAAGCGTGTGCTTGATCCGCGCTATGCTCAGTGGAACTGCTCTTCTTCGGTCGAGCCAGTCAGTGCGGTCACCGAGGACTTGCCGCCCTGGATCACGGTGGTGACATCATCGAAGTAGCCGGTGCCGACTTCCTGCTGGTGCGATACGAAGGTGTAGCCGCGGTCGCGTGCTGCGAATTCTGGCTCTTGTACTTTCTCGACATAGGCCGACATGCCGCGTGCCACGTAGTCCTGTGCCAGATCGAACATGTTGTACCACATGCTGTGAATGCCAGCCAGGGTGATGAACTGGTACTTGTAACCCATGGCGCCCAGTTCGCGCTGGAACTTGGCGATGGTCGCGTCGTCCAGGTTTTTCTTCCAGTTGAAAGAAGGCGAGCAGTTGTAGGCCAAGAGCTTGCCCGGGTGCTTGGCGTGTACCGCTTCAGCAAACTTGCGGGCAAATTCCAGATCCGGGGTGCCGGTTTCACACCATACCAGGTCAGCGTATTCGGCGTAGGCCACGGCGCGGCTGATGGCTTGTTCCAGACCTTTTTTGGTCTTGTAGAAGCCTTCTGCGGTGCGCTCGCCGGTCAGGAATGGCTTGTCGTTTTCGTCGTAGTCGCTGGTCAACAGGTCAGCGGCTTCGGCATCGGTACGCGCGATCACCAGGGTTGGCACGCCGTAAACGTCGGCAGCCATACGGGCCGCGATCAGTTTCTGTACGGCTTCCTGGGTTGGAACCAGTACCTTGCCGCCCATGTGGCCGCACTTCTTAACGGAAGCGAGCTGGTCTTCAAAGTGAACACCACCTGCGCCGGCGCGGATCATGGCCTTCATCAGTTCGTAAGCGTTCAGTACGCCGCCGAAACCGGCTTCAGCATCTGCCACGATAGGGGCGTAGTAGTCGACAAAGCCGGCATCACCCTGCTCAACACCTTTGGAGTGCTGGATTTCGTCAGCGCGGGTAAAGGCGTTATTGATGCGCTCAACTACCTTAGGCACCGAGTCAACTGGATACAGCGACTGGTCCGGATACATGGCCGAATATTCGTTGTTGTCAGCAGCAACCTGCCAGCCCGACAGGTAGATTGCTTTGATGCCAGCCTTAACTTGCTGCATGGCTTGGCCGCCGGTCAGCGCGCCCAGGCAGTTGATGTAAGGCTCGTTGTTGACCAGACCCCACAGCTTTTCTGCACCGCGGCGGGCCAGGCTGTATTCATTCTGTACGGAGCCGCGCAGGCGCTCAACATCAGCGGCGGTGTAGCCGCGCTTGATGCCTTTCCAACGTGGATTGGTATCCCAGTCGTGCTGAATGGCGGCGATGCGTTGTTCGCGAGTAGTCATGTGTAGGTCCTTAAAGTTTCGATGCAGTTCTATCCAGCCGGTTGCGACCGGCCATCCTTTGTTTTTGCTTATGCCGGACTTGTTGCCGGCGGGCGGGCTGCGCTTTATATCCGTAGCTTTTTTGCTGAACAGACGGGTTCCGGGGTGGGGGAGCCGTCTGTCTGTTGCTTGCCTCTGTGACATGATTAAAACATAAAAAAAAAAGCCTGTGTGCAACGCAGCAAATAAAATTGCTTTGTTTTCAAATGCTAACAAAGCAATGCGCAAACACGATAGAACTGATGTTTGAATTGTGCGTTTCCGAACAATGGACAGGGCTGAATGCGCATTTAGCTTACGGGCTTGAATTATCGGCAGTAGCCCTTAACTTGGAACGGGACAAGCCAGTAAGGTGTTTGATAAGCATATCCAGCTCGAGGAGCCGTTTAAAAATGCAGGAAAATCTCAATACACAAAATGTAGAACCTCATAACGAAGCTGCACTGGAGCCGGTCGAGGAGTTGTCCTTGCCGGATCTGTCCGATGAGGCCGTTGCGCGCATCAATGATCTGGAAGCCGAAATCGCGACGCTGAAAGACCAGTATCTGCGTTCCCTGGCTGATCTGGAAAACCTGCGTCGCCGCTCGCAAGAGGACGTGGCTGCCGCGCATAAATACGCGATCAACAAATTTTTGCTGGAAATGCTGCCGGTCAAGGACAGCCTGGAAATGGCGGTACAGGATCAGAGCGGCCAGTTTGACAATATCAAGTTCGGTGTCGATCTGACGCTTAAGCAACTGGTTGCCGCCTTTGAAAAGTCCCAGATCAGCGAGATCAATCCGCTGGGGCAGAGGCTGGACCCGCATCAGCATGCGGCGATGAGCATGGAAGAGTCGGATGCCGAAGCTGGCACCGTAATCCGTGTGCTACAAAAGGGCTACCTTGTGGCCGAGCGCGTACTGCGCCCCGCCATGGTGGTGGTGGCCAAGGAAAAAGCATAAATCCTGCGTTTTCGCCTCTTGAAAAACATGGGATAGCCAATATCTTGAAACGCATGGCTGGATGCTAAGAGCAATCCTGAAGTCGTGCTACAGAACACATAAAAGGACAAAGAATCATGGGAAAAATTATCGGTATTGACCTGGGTACAACCAACTCCTGCGTTGCAGTGATTGAAGGTGGTGCACCTAAGGTCATTGAAAACGCGGAAGGCACCCGTACCACCCCTTCCATCATCGCTTATGTCGAAGATGGCGAAATTCTGGTCGGTGCTCCGGCCAAGCGTCAGGCAGTAACCAACCCTAAGAACACGCTGTATGCGATCAAGCGCCTGATCGGCCATCGCTTTGAAGACAAAGAAGTACAGAAAGACATCGAACTGATGCCTTTCGAAATCATGAAAGCCAAGAACGGCGATGCATGGGTCAAGGTGCGTGACCAGGAACTGGCACCGCCACAGATCTCGGCTGAAGTGCTGCGCAAGATGAAAAAGGCGGCCGAAGACTATCTGGGCGAAGAAGTGACCGAAGCGGTGATTACCGTACCGGCTTACTTCAACGACAGCCAGCGTCAGGCGACCAAGGATGCAGGCCGTATTGCCGGTCTGGACGTGAAGCGCATCATCAACGAACCGACCGCAGCCGCACTGGCTTTTGGTCTGGCCAAGCTGGAAGGCGACCGCAAGATTGCCGTCTATGACTTGGGTGGTGGTACGTTTGACGTGTCCATTATTGAAATCGCCGATGTAGACGGCGAACACCAGTTCGAAGTGTTGTCGACCAACGGCGACACCTTCCTGGGTGGTGAAGACTTCGACCAGCGCGTGATCGATTACATCGTGACCGAGTTCAAGAAGGAGCAGGGTGTAGACCTGAAGCAGGACGTCATGGCGCTGCAGCGTCTGAAGGAAGCTGCTGAAAAAGCCAAGATCGAACTGTCGTCGACCCAGCAGACTGAAGTGAACCTGCCTTACATCACCATGGATGCGACCGGTCCTAAGCACCTGGCGATGAAGATTACCCGCGCCAAGTTCGAGTCCCTGGTGGAAGACCTGGTTGACCGTACCATCGAGCCATGCCGTATCGCACTGAAAGATGCCGGCCTGTCGATCTCCGATATCGACGACGTGATTCTGGTGGGTGGCCAGACCCGTATGCCTAAGGTGCAGGACAAGGTTAAAGAGTTCTTCGGCAAAGAAGCGCGTAAGGATGTGAACCCGGACGAAGCCGTTGCCGTGGGCGCCGCGCTGCAAGGCTCGGTGCTGTCTGGTGACCGCAAGGACGTGCTGCTGCTGGACGTGACCCCGCTGTCGCTGGGTATCGAGACCATGGGCGGCGTGATGACCAAGCTGATCCAGAAGAACACCACCATTCCGACCAAGGCACAGCAGGTGTTCTCCACCGCTGACGACAACCAGACGGCCGTGACCATTCACGTGCTGCAGGGCGAGCGTGAAAAAGCTGCGGCCAACAAGTCGCTGGGCCAGTTCAACCTGTCCGATATTCCGCCAGCGCCACGTGGTCTGCCGCAGATTGAAGTTGCCTTCAATATCGACGCCAACGGTATCTTGCACGTATCGGCTAAAGACAAGGGCACCGGCAAGGAAGCCACCATCACCATCCAGGCGTCCAGCGGTCTGTCCGAAGACGAAATCCAGCGCATGGTGCAGGATGCCGAGGCGAATGCCGAAGAAGACCAGAAGCTGCACGAGCTGGTCCAGTCGCGTAACCATGGCGAAACGCTGGTACACAGCGTGAAGAAATCGCTGGTTGACTACGGTGACAAGGTGTCCGCCGAAGAGAAAGCCACGATTGAAGCTGCACTGAAAGAAGCCGAAGAAGCACTGAAGGGCGAAGACAAGGCCGCTATCGATGCCAAAGTTGAAGCACTGATGACCGCTTCGCACAAGCTGGCTGAAATGATGTACGCGCAAACCCAGGGCGAAGCTCAGGGCGCCGGCGCGGCTCAGCCTGCAGCCAAGGAAGACGGCGATGTAGTGGATGCCGAGTTCGAGGAAGTAAAGGACAAGAAGCAGTAAGTCTTAGTCCTTGAGTGCGAAGGCACAGCCACCGGTATTCAACGATACCGGTAGTTGTGCCTTCGTTGTAACTGCTGATGAATTCGGCTGTTGTATGCAGCCAGATGGTGTGAACAAGAATGTCAAAACGTGATTTGTACGATGTGCTCGGCATTAACCGTGACGCGTCCGAAGACGAAATCAAAAAGGCTTACCGCAAGCTGGCGATGAAATATCACCCGGACCGTAATCCGGACAGCAAGGAAGCCGAAGACAAGTTCAAAGAGGGTAAAGAGGCTTACGAAATCCTCTCTGATGCGCAAAAGCGCAGCGCCTATGACCAGTTCGGCCATGCCGGGGTTGATCCGCAGTCCGGCATGGGCGGTGGTGGCGGCGCTGGCGGCTTTGGCGGCTTTGGCGACTTTGGCGATATCTTCAGCGATATCTTTGGCGGCGGGCGTGGCGGTAATGGCGGCGGGCGTTCCAATGTCTATCGCGGCGCCGACTTGCGTTACAACATGGATATCACGCTGGAAGAAGCGGCGCGCGGTTGCGAGAAAAAAATCCGCATCCCTAGCCATGAAGACTGCGATACCTGCCATGGCAGTGGCGCCAAGCCGGGCACTCAGCCCAAGACCTGCTCCACCTGTGGTGGTCACGGTCAGGTGCGCATGAGCCAGGGCTTCTTCTCCATTCAGCAGACCTGCCCGACCTGTCACGGCAGCGGTAAGGAAATCACCGACAAGTGTCCGAAGTGTCATGGCGCAGGCCAGATCAAGACGCACAAGACACTGAACGTCAAGATTCCGGCGGGTGTGGATGAGGGCGACCGTATCCGTCTGTCGGGCGAGGGCGAGCCGGGCCAGAATGGTGGCCCGTCGGGCGACCTGTATGTGGTGACCCATATCAAGCCGCATGCGGTATTCCAGCGTGACGGCTCCGACCTGCACTGCGAGATGCCGATTTCGTTTGCCAAGGCAGCCTTGGGTGGCGAAATCGAGATTCCGACGCTGGACGGCATGGCCAAGGTCAAGATTGCGGCCGAAACCCAGTCCGGTCGTGTTTACCGCTTGCGCGGTAAAGGCATCAAGGCCGTGCGCGGCAGTGATGTTGGCGACCTGATGTGCCACGTGGTCATCGAAACGCCGGTCAAGCTGACCGAGCGCCAGAAAGAACTGCTGCGCGAATTCGATGCCATCAGCCAGGGGGATGTGGCCATGCATAGCCCGCGCACCAAATCCTTTATGGACAAACTGAAAGACTTCTTCGGTTAAACCCTGCCTGGCAGGTGTCCTTATATAGCAACGGCAGCCATCTGGCTGCCGTTTTTCTTTGTGGCATATCTCGCGGGGTGTACGGTGTTATCAGGTTTTTTGTGGCGCTTAAGCCGGGTCATGCAAAACTTTATTTGCATAACTAGCGCGAGTGGCGCTATCTTCCGTCTTGCCATGGATGTGTACTGTCTATTTTATTCATTCGACGGTATTTATTCGGCAAACCGGTCTTGCCGGCAGGCGTGGCCATGAGCCACTACCCCAGGCAGGGGCAACAGGACGAGAAGAGAGCAGAAACTGATATGAACGAATTCGTGAACGCCGCCAATGGCATTATCTGGAGCCCGGCGCTGATTTATTTGTGCCTGGGCGTGGGCCTGTATTTCTCCATCCGCGGGCGCTTCTTGCAGGTGCGCCACGTCAAGGAAATGGTCAGGCTGATGTTTGATGGCAAGAGCTCGGATGCGGGCGTGTCATCCTTTCAGGCGCTGGCGATGACGCTGGCCGGCCGGGTGGGTACCGGTAATATCGCGGGTGTGGCAACCGCGATCACCTTCGGTGGCCCGGGTGCAGTGTTCTGGATGTGGATGGTGGCCTTTTTGGGCGCGAGCTCGGCTTTTGTCGAGTCGACGCTGGGCCAGATCTACAAGGAAAAGATTGACGGCCAGTATCGTGGCGGCCCCGCCTTCTATATCGAGAAGGGTCTGGGCATGAAGCGCTACGCCTTCGTGTTTGCGCTGGTGACCATTTTTGCCTGCGGCGTGCTGTTGCCGGGCGTGCAGGCCAACTCCATTGCCGCCGGCCTGCAATCGGCTTTCGGTCTGGAAACGACCGTTACTGCCGCCATTCTTGCCATTATTCTGGGCTTTATCATCTTCGGTGGCGTGAAGCGTATCGCGTCGTTTGCCGAGGTTGTGGTGCCGTTTATGGCGCTGGGCTACATCATCGTGGCCTGTGTGATCATCGCGCTTAACATCCATATGTTGCCGGGCGTGCTCGCGCTGATCTTCAAGAGCGCTTTTGGCATGGAAGCAGGCTTTGGCGCGATTCTGGGTATGGCGATCCAGTGGGGCGTGAAGCGCGGCGTTTACTCCAATGAAGCCGGCCAGGGTACCGGCCCGCACGCCTCCAGTGCCGCTGCCGTATCCCACCCGGCCAAGCAGGGTCTGGTGCAGGCGTTCTCTGTGTATATCGATACCCTGTTCGTGTGCTCGGCCACTGCCTTCATGCTGCTGATTACCGGCCAGTACAATGTGCAAGGCCCGGACGGGCAGGCACTGTACACCGGTATTGCTGGTGTAGCCGCCGGCCCGGGCTATGTACAGACCGCGATGGAACACATCATGCCGGGCTTTGGTTCCATTTTTGTCGCCACGGCTTTGTTCTTCTTCGCCTTTACCACGATTGTGGCTTACTACTACATCGCCGAAACCAATATTGCCTATATCAACCGCAAGGTTCAGCGCCCATGGCTGACTTTTGTGCTGAAGGTCGCCCTGATGGCAGCTACGGTCTATGGCACGGTCAAAACCGCCGATCTGGCTTGGGGCATGGGGGATATCGGTGTTGGCCTGATGGCTTGGCTGAATATCACCGCCATTATCCTGCTGCAAAAGCCGGCCTTTATCGCGTTGCGCGATTATGAGGCGCAGCGCGCACAGGGTCTGGACCCGGTGTTCCATCCGGAAAAGCTGGGCATCAAGAATGCCGACTACTGGACGGGTCATCGTGCCGAAGACAATCTGGAAGACGAGCAGCGTCAAGCTGCAGGCAAGCAGCCTTTGCATCAGCAATAAGTTTTTCCCCGGGCCGCTTACGCAGGGTGGCCGCAGGTAGCTGATGGGAATACAATTCCTGCGTCCTGACCGGGGCTTGCCCCGGTTTTTCTATTGTCCGGGAGCGCGCATGGATTTTCTGCATTCAACCTGGTTCTGGTGTGTGGTTGCCGCCGCTCCTTTTGTCATTGTGGTCAGTACGCTGGCACGACTGGCGCGGCAAGAGCCGCCACCGGTGTTGCCGCCCGGCGTCAGCCCGGGCACCTACCGGCGCAATGAGGCACTGGATACCGAAGCGCAGGATAACGACCCGCATGCCGATGCCGCGCCCCAGACGCCGGCCGGCCAGACAGAAAGGTAAGTTCATGATTTTTGCCAACCGCTATTTTCCCGCGACCCGTTTGCGCCGCATGCGCAAGGACGATTTTTCCCGCCGTCTGATGCGTGAAAACGTGCTCACCACCAATGATCTGATCTATCCGGTGTTTGTGCTGGAAGGCGAGAATCGCGAACAGGCGGTGTCATCGATGCCGGGCGTCACGCGCCAGAGTCTGGACAAATTGCTGTATACCGCCGAAGAAGCGCTCAAGCTGGGCATTCCCATGCTGTCCATCTTCCCGGTGATCGAGACCGGCAAAAACAACGAAGCCACCGAAGCCTACAACCCCGAAGGGCTGGTGCCGACCGTGGTGCGCGAACTGAAGTCGCGCTTCCCCGAGCTTGGCCTGATGACCGATGTGGCGCTGGATCCTTACACCATTCATGGTCAGGACGGGCTGATTAACGAAGCCGGCTATGTGCTCAACGACGAGACCACCGCCATTCTGGTCAAGCAGGCGCTTTGCCACGCCGAAGCCGGTGCCGATATGGTCGGCCCATCCGACATGATGGACGGACGCATCGGCGCCATCCGCGAGGCGCTGGAAGAAGAGGGCTTTATCCA
Organism: Craterilacuibacter sp. RT1T; assembly: GCF_023502145.1. Taxonomy (GTDB): domain Bacteria; phylum Pseudomonadota; class Gammaproteobacteria; order Burkholderiales; family Chromobacteriaceae; genus Craterilacuibacter. Next base: position 45,591 of record NZ_JAMFLI010000013.1, read on the forward strand.
TACCAAAATCTTCGCCTACTCGGCCAAATACGCCTCCAGCTTCTACGGCCCGTTCCGCGATGCGGTAGGCAGCGCCGGCAATTTGGGCAAGGCCGACAAATACAGCTACCAGATGGACCCGGCCAATCTGGAAGAAGCGATTCAGGAAGTGGCGATGGATCTGGAAGAGGGCGCCGACATCATCATGGTCAAGCCGGGCATGCCCTATCTGGATGTGATCCGCCGCGTGAAAGACACCTTCCGCGTGCCGACTTACGCCTACCAAGTGTCGGGCGAATACGCGATGCTCAAGGCCGCCGCACAGAATGGCTGGCTGAATGAAGAAAAGTGCATGCTGGAAAGCCTGCTGGCGTTCAAACGCGCCGGCGCCGACGGCATCCTGACCTACTTCGCGCTGGATGCAGCGCGTCTGCTTAAGGCGTAGCGCACACCTGTCGTTCGCACGCCCTTTATCCGGGTGTGTAAAACGACCAAACCGCCCCGCAGGCCATGCTTGCGGGGCGGTTTGTTGTTGGGCGCGGCAGGGGAGGAGCCAATCCGCGCCACGCGCACATTTGTCCGGCAGGCCGGACACTCGCTTGACTTACCATGACTGAAAATAAATTGATGATGAAAAAATCCCTCTGCGGCGCACTGCTGCTTGGCACCTCTTGCATGGCGTTCGCCGCACCGATGTCAGAAAAACAGCTGGCTGAGGTGGTGGAACGTACCGTCACGCCACTGATGAAAGCGCAGGCCATTCCAGGTATGGCGGTGGCGGTGATTTATCAGGGCCAGCCGCACTATTTCACGTTTGGCAAAGCCGATGTGGCGGCGAACAAGCCCGTCACGCCGCAAACCGTGTTTGAGCTGGGTTCGATCAGCAAAACATTCACCGGCGTACTGGGCGGCGATGCCATCGCTCGCGGCGAGATTTCGCTGGACGATGCGGTAACGAAATATTGGCCCGAGCTGACGGGCAAGCAGTGGCGGGGCATCCGCATGCTGGATCTGGCAACGTATACCGCCGGTGGTCTGCCATTGCAGGTGCCGGATGAGGTGACCGACCATGCCTCGCTACTGGGTTTTTATCAGGCCTGGCAGCCACAGTGGGCTGCGGGCAGCATGCGCTTGTATGCAAACTCCAGCATCGGTCTTTTTGGCGCGCTGGCGGTCAAGCCTTCCGGCATGAGCTTCGAGCAGGCGATGACGCAGCGGGTCTTTAAGCCACTGAAGCTGGAGCATACGTGGATTAACGTGCCCAAAGCCGAAGAGACCCGCTACGCATGGGGATATCGCAATGGCAAGGCGGTCCACGTTTCGCCAGGCATGCTGGACGCCGAAGCGTATGGCGTGAAAACCAATGTGCAGGATATGGCCCGCTGGGTGATGGTCAATATGGACCCCGACACCGTGCCGGATGCCTCTTTGAAGCAGGGGATGGCGCTGGCGCAGTCACGCTACTGGCGCATCGGCGCGATGTACCAGGGGCTGGGCTGGGAAATGCTCGACTGGCCGGTAAAGGTCAAAACGCTGGCCAATGGCAGCGACAATAAGATGGCGCTGGCCGCCTTGCCTGCCGTCGCCGTGAATCCCCCGGCGCCACCGGTAAAAGCCTCATGGGTACATAAGACGGGCTCGACCGGCGGGTTTGGCGCTTATGCGGCGTTTATTCCTGAAAAGCAGCTCGGCATCGTGATGCTGGCAAATAAGAGCTACCCGAATCCGGCGCGAATTGAGGCGGCTTATCGAATCCTCAACGATCTGCGCCTGTCGTCCGCTGCTGAGTCTATCCCGCCTGCAAAACAGTAGGTTCGTGAACCAGCCGCTCATTTTTGGCTTCTTGCTCAAGTAGCGCGCTCGGGGCGTAAAACGACCAAACCGCCCCGCAGGCCATGCTTGCGGGGCGGTTTGTTGTTGGGGGGGGATTGCCGTCGCTCTCCACTGTAGGGCTAGGCGTCAATCGACACATTTTCTTGCTTTTGTTATTGCCCACTCAAACGGAACTGAGGAGCTGCTTTTTATAGATGTGGATTAATTGGCATTGCCATGGAACCGCAAATATTTAGATATTGCTGTTTCGATTTTCTTAATTGATGCATCAAAGTCTGCAAGTGCTGCATTCGCATCAAGAGCCATCTTTGATAAGAGCTCTGGATCACCTGCTAGACTGCCTCCACTTTCCTTGAGGCCAATGACTTTGAAAGAGCCTGAGTGAATTTTTTCGAGCATCTCAAAAATCTTCGATTCATCGGAAAACAAAAACTGAGACTCACGGCACGACCGAATGAACGCACGCTGTACTTCTTTGAAATCTTCATTTCGCTCACCCGGAGGGAGGGCTGATAGTTCTTGGAAGAACGTAATTGTGTTGGAGTAAACCTCAAAACGCCTGTTGTACAAATCTAGCCTTAATTTGTTCTGATTCGTTTTCCATTGTTGATATGCGACAAATGCGACAAAAATTGTAATTACGCTTGTGACGAATGGTGGCCCAATTGCAACTACATAGTCGAACAATTCGGGGCAAATTGATGTGCAGGTCATGGTGGTGTCTAACGCCCGCAGCACGCGCGGCTTTGTAGTGAAGGCGAAGCCGCAACGGAAAATCCATTGCTGTGCCTGCGTTTGTTAGGCCTTGGGTATTTGCTAAAAGAGACTATTGATTGCATAGCCACATGCCTTTAATTCCTTTGCCACTTCGGTTTTCCATGCGCCGAATGGATCCAAGCTAACGTATACGACACCACTTATATCATTCGGCTTCTCAATATCACCCTTCACGAGTGAGCATACGTTTTCTCTGCCTAGCTTTGCCATAAGGTAGCCATGCTCAAATACCACGTTTTGTCGCGCTCTATTTTTAGGACTAACATTCGATTCATGGACGCCGCGCCCTTGATCACAAGCGGTGTAAAGCACGAGCGCAAAATCCGCGTCATTGGAATAGTGTTCAATTTTTTCAATAATCGTCATGCCGGCGCTTGCTTGTTCATGCAAGATAATTGCTTCGAGACCCAGCTTTTCAATAAACCGGCTGACCTCTTGCTTCGCTTCATTATCGCGCCCATGAACAATAAAAACTTTCCGCTTGTTTCTGGCCACGGCTTTTGTCTGGTTCGGTAACACATTCTGAAAAGAGCCAACTTGTGAGGTCGGCTGTGCTGGTTGGCCAAACTCAAGCATATCAAGAACCGGGGTAAACTCCTCCGATAGATATGTTCTTCGCTCAGCATATTTCTCGAACTTCTGCTTGATGAATCCCCAGAAAGTGTCTAGGTTTCTGTGTTGCCTTAACCATTGAGGAAGATAAGGAGAAACAACGGGATTGCTTAACAATTGATAGCGCAAGATTTCAAACTCTCGTGAGTCAGCCGCCAACCCAGTAGCCCTCGACGTCAAAAGGTTCACAAGGTAGTTGACCTTATCGAAATCATTCTCTAAAAATTCGATACTCAAATTTAATTCCTTTGCTCAGTGCTATGCGCTTGTCTGGCCTAACGTGAAATATACACCTTTGCAGGTGTATATTTAGTTTGTCTGTGTGTATAACTCAGCATGCTACACGAATTTTTCATTGCTTTTCAAAGATGTTGGGGTTGCTGATGCCTGAAAGTACACCGCCAGATGGGACTGCCACGCTTGCTGGATGTGCTGCGAGAATCCCTTCATGTCAGGCATGACAGCCTGCGCACCGAGCAGCAATACGTGAATTGGGTGAGGCGCTTTTTGCGCTTTCACCATCATCGGCACCCGCGCGAGATGGGAGCTGCGGAGGTCAGCAGCTTTCTTACCCATCTGGCCGTTGAAGTGCGGTGGGTTAGCCGCTGGCGGCGTAACCCACCGGCGACTAGGCGGGGCTTGGTCAGTGGTGGGTTACGGCCTGCGGCCTAACCCACCCTACGCCGCCAACCCGCCCCGCGCAGCGGATACAAGGTCCTACGCAGCCGTATGCCGCTTCTGGCTGTGCACACCGCGCGCCTTGCACGCGCCGTGCGGGTGATGGATGAGCCGCCCCATGTAGCGGTAGCGGGCTGTCGTCAGCCTTGGCGAACGCGGCTTGGCCGCCGCTGCTGCGGATGCTCGGCCGTGCAGCCCTGTTGGTCCGCCGGCATTCATCTCTGTTGTGAAGCATATGCTTGCTTTCAAATATGCCGTTCTGCGCGTATTCTGACGCTCCTGCGCGGCGATGCTTTACCCGGCGCATCGATGCCGGCCGTGCCTAAATACACCGTGCTTATTCGGACAAGGACGCCATGAACAGAACCTATCTTGCCCATCTTGAGGCGACGCTGGCCCATATTCGCGCCGACGGTTTTGAAAAACCCGAACGCGTGATTGATTCGCCGCAAAGCGCCGATGTGACGCTGGCCGGCGGCCAGCATGTATTGAATTTCTGTGCCAACAACTATCTGGGTCTGGCCGATGATGCCCGCCTGATCGCTGCTGCCAAGCAGGGGCTGGATGATTATGGCTATGGCTGTGCTTCGGTACGCTTTATCTGCGGCACGCAAAGCGTGCACAAAAAGCTGGAGTCCGCGATCTCGGCTTTTCTGGATACCGACGACACCATCCTTTACTCCAGCTGCTTCGACGCCAATGGCGGCGTGTTCGAGACGCTGCTGGACGAACACGATGCGGTGATTTCGGATGCGCTGAATCACGCCTCGATTATCGATGGCGTGCGCCTGTGCAAGGCCAAGCGTTTCCGTTACGCCAATAACGATATGGCCGACCTTGAGGCGCAGCTGCAGGCCGCCGAAGCGGCCGGTGCCCGCTACAAGCTGATCGTGACCGATGGCGTGTTCTCGATGGACGGCATCATCGCCGACCTTAAGTCCATCTGCGATCTGGCCGACCGCTACGGTGCGCTGGTGATGGTGGACGACTCGCATGCGGTGGGCTTTATCGGTGAAACCGGTGCCGGCACGCCCGAGCGCTGCGGTGTTTCCGACCGTATCGATATTTACACCGGTACGCTGGGCAAGGCGCTGGGCGGCGCTTCCGGCGGTTATGTCTCCGGCCGCAAGGCGATTGTTGAACTGTTGCGTCAGCGCTCGCGCCCCTATCTGTTTTCCAACTCGCTGGCGCCGGCCATTACCGCCGCCAGCATTCGCGTGCTGGAAATACTGGCAAGCAAAGAGGGCGCGCAACTGCGCGCTGCGCTCACGCGCAATGCCGAGCATTTCCGCTCGGCGATGAGCGCGGCCGGTTTTACGCTGGTGCCGGGTGAGCATCCTATTATTCCGGTGATGCTGGGGGACGCGCGTCTGGCCGGCGAGATGTCGGCTGCGCTGCTGAAAGAAGGCATTTATGTAGTCGGCTTCTCTTTCCCGGTAGTGCCTAAGGGCAAGGCGCGCATTCGTACCCAGATGTCTGCCGCGCATACGCCTGAACAGATCGACCGTGTGGTCGCCGCCTTTACCAAGGTCGGCCGCGAACTGGGTGTGATTTAAGCTTGCCGTGCCGCAGCGGGCGATCCTTGCTGCGGCCATCGATAAAGAAGGATGTAAAAATGAAAGCACTTGCCAAGCTTACGCGCGCGCCCGGTCTGGTGATGACCGATGTGCCGATGCCCGAAGTTGGCCACAATGATTTGCTGATCAAGATCACCAAGACGGCGATCTGCGGCACCGATATCCATATCTGGAACTGGGACGAGTGGTCGCAAAAGACCATCCCGGTGCCGATGCATGTTGGTCACGAGTACGTCGGCGTGGTCGCCGGCATGGGCTCGGAAGTGAAGGGCTTCAAGATTGGCGATCGCGTCTCCGGTGAAGGCCACATTACCTGCGGCCACTGCCGCAACTGCCGCGCCGGCCGTCGCCATCTGTGCCGCAATACCATCGGGGTCGGCGTGAACCGCGCCGGTGCTTTTGCCGAGTATCTGGTGATTCCGGCTTTCAATGCTTTCCCGATTCCGGAAGGGATCTCGGACGATCTGGCCGCGGTGTTCGATCCGTTCGGCAATGCCGTGCATACCGCCCTGAGCTTCAATATGGTCGGTGAAGACGTGCTGATTACCGGTGCCGGCCCGATCGGCATTATGGCGGTCGCGGTGGCGCGCCATGTGGGCGCGCGCCATGTGGTGGTGACCGATGTCAACGAGTACCGTCTGGAGCTGGCCCGCAAGATGGGTGCCAGCCGCGCGGTCAATGTGGCGAAGGAAGACCTGAAGCAGGTGATGGGCGAACTGCATATGTGCGAGGGCTTCGATGTCGGCCTCGAGATGTCGGGCAATCCGCACGCCTTCCGCCAGATGCTGGAAACCATGAATAATGGCGGCAAGATCGCGCTGCTGGGTATTCCGCCGGCAGACACCGCGATTGACTGGAATCAGGTGATCTTCAAGGGTCTGGAGATCAAGGGTATTTACGGGCGCGAGATGTTCGAGACCTGGTACAAGATGGTGGCGCTGATCCAGTCCGGCCTCGATATCACGCCTATCATCACCCACCATTACAAGGTGGATGATTTCGAGCAGGGCTTCGCGGCCATGCTGTCGGGTCAGAGCGGCAAGGTCATTCTCGACTGGGAATAAGCGTTTTTTAGTTTCACCCGTCAAGGCCGGTGTCGCGTGACGCCGGCCTTGATGCTTATCAACGGGCAAAATGCCGTCTTCTGGCATGCTGACACAATGAACGACAATACACTGCAGACTTTTCCCCTTTCGCCATTGCAGGTGGCAGTTGTCGGCGCCGGCATCTCCGGGCTGTCTGCGGCCTGGTTTATGGCCGAGCAGGGCATGACGGTGCGCGTCTTCGAGTCTGGCGAACGGGTAGGCGGCAAGATCCGCAGCCTGAACCAGAACGGTGCGCTGTTTGAAGCCGGCCCCAATACCCTGATGGCCGGTGAGGCGCACTTGGCGTGGCTGGAACAGCTTGGGCTACAGGTCGAGTATCCGTCGGCACAATCGCGCCACCGCTTTGTGCTGAGTCAGGGGCGTTATCGCCGCCTGCCCGGCGGGCCCGGCGCGCTGTTGTTTGGCGACTTTTTCACCTCCGCGGCCAAGTGGCGCATGCTGAGCGAGCCGTTCCGGCGCAACCGTCCGGCGAGCCATCCCGAAACCGTGGCCGGCTTTTTCCGTCGCCGGCTGGGGGATGAAGTGCTGGCCCGTGCGGTGAATCCCTTTATCGGCGGGGTGTTTGCCGGGGATCCCGAACAGTTGCTGATCGATGAAACGCTGGGCATGCTGGCCGAGGTCGAGCGTACGTCCGGTTCGATCAGCGGCGGCATGTTGCGCAAGCTATTTAAGGGCGGCATGCAGCGGCGTAATACTTATTCGCTCAGCGGTGGTCTGGAAAGTCTGCCGCGTGCGCTGGCGCGTACGCTGGATGTGCGCTTGCATTGCCCGGTGACGGCCTTGCGCCCAAGTGGCGCGCTATGGCAAGTCGAGGCCGGCGGGCAGTGCCATCTGGCCGGGCAGGTGGTGCTGGCCTTGCCTGCTTTCGCGGCGGCGCGCCTGCTGGAGGAGATCGACGCCGAGGCGGCCGCGGCTTTCGCAGCCATTCGCTATGCGCCGATGACGGTGGTGGTCACGCGCCTGTGCGCTACCCAGGTGGCACGTCCGCTAGAGGGTTTTGGCGGCTTGAATCCGGCCGCGGAAGGCGCTTTTGCCGCCGGCCATTTGATGACCGGCGCACTGTATCCGGGGCGCTGTGCGCCAGGCGAGATGCTGATCACCAGCTTTGTCGGCGGCGCGCAGTATGCCGCGCATGCCGCTTTGGACGATGAGGCGTTGCTGGCAAGGCTGAACCGGGAGCTGGCAGAGGTGTTTGGCGTCAGCGGCGAGCCCTGCGAGCAGGTGGTGGTGCGCTGGCCCGAGGCCATCGCTCAAGGCAGCGTAGAAGTGCTGGCTGCCCGCGCCGCGGCCACGCGGCTGGCGGCACGCGGTATCCATGTGTGTGCGAGTTTTCTCGATGGCGTATCGGTGCCCGATTGTATGGACAAGGGTAAGAAGCTTGCCTTGCAACTGGCTGCTGCCTCGCCTTCTTTGCCCTGATTGGGTAAATAAGCGGTTTTCCTACCACGGCAGGGGCTTCTTCCCTGCCGTTTGCTTTTCCCCGTCGTCCTGAACCGTTAGAATCGACGTTTGATTCTTTCATACTGACACGCCATGCTGACCTTCCAGGAAATCATCCTTACGCTGCAGAATTATTGGAGCCAGCAGGGCTGCGTGCTTATGCAGCCCTTCGATATGGAGGTGGGCGCCGGAACTTCGCATCCGGCCACCTGCCTGCGCGCAATCGGTCCCGAACCTTGGAACGCGGCTTATGTTCAGCCTTCGCGCCGTCCCAAGGATGGGCGCTACGGTGAAAACCCGAACCGTCTGCAGCATTACTACCAGTTCCAGGTGGCTTTGAAGCCTAGCCCTGACAATATTCAGGAGCTGTATCTGGGCTCGCTCAAGGTACTGGGCATCGATCCGACTATCCACGACATCCGCTTTGTCGAAGACGACTGGGAAAACCCGACGCTGGGCGCATGGGGGCTGGGTTGGGAAGTCTGGCTGAACGGTATGGAAGTGACCCAGTTCACTTACTTCCAGCAAGTTGGCGGCCTCGACTGCAAGCCGGTGCTGGGTGAGATTACCTACGGTATCGAACGTCTGGCCATGTATCTGCAGGGCGTGGAAAACGTGTACGACCTGTTGTGGACGGTGTATCCGAACGGCCAGCGCGTGACCTATGGCGACGTTTACCACCAGAACGAGGTCGAGCAGTCGACTTACAACTTCGAATACGCCAACGTCGACAAGCTGTTCGAGCTGTTTAGCTACTACGAATCCGAGGCCAAGCGCCTGTTGGAGATTCCGCTGGCCTTGCCGGCTTACGAAATGGTGCTCAAAGCCGGTCACAGCTTCAACCTGCTGGATGCGCGCGGTGCCATTTCGGTAACCGAACGTGCCGCCTATATCGGCCGCGTGCGTACCCTGTCGCGTGGTGTGGCACAGGCTTATTACGCATCGCGCGAGGCACTGGGTTTCCCGATGTGCCCTAAGGCCGATTGAAGTGAAAAACCGGATTCTCCTGTCTTTGTGTCTGGCCTGCACGCCGGTGCTGGCTGACAACTGGCTGGTGTACGAGGACGGGGCTGCCTTGCAACTGGCGATAGACCCGGCCTCCATCTGGCGCGAAAACGGCAGGATCCACTTCGTCAACCAGGAGCGGTTCACCCTGCGCCAGAAGGATGCCAAGCTGGGCATCAGTTACCACATCCGCCGTTTGAGCGGCTGGGCTGATTGCAGCAAATACCAGTATGTCTTTGTCGGCGCCAATTTCTATACCGCCGCCGGCCGGAATGTCTATACGCAGATGTTCCCTTTGCCGGAATACGACTGGGTCTGGCAGCCCGTAGATCAGGGGTCGGTCGCCGCCGCGATGATGCGCGAGGTGTGCCGGCTTGGACGAACCGCTCAGAGCAAGAAAATACAATGACTATGAAAGCCACGTTGCTTATCGAACTCCTCACCGAGGAGTTGCCGCCCAAGGCGTTGCAAAAACTGGCGGCCAGTTTTGCCGACACCATCAGTAGCGAACTCAAGCGCATGGCGTTTGTTGATGCCGATGCTGTCGCCACCGTGTTTGCCAGCCCGCGCCGCTTGGCGGTGAGTCTGCCTGGGGTGCTCAATCTGCAGCCCGAGCAGACGCTGGTCAAGAAAGGCCCGTCGCTCGCTGCCGGCATGAAGGACGGCCAGCCATCCAAGGCGCTGGAAGGTTTTGCCCGCTCTTGCGGTGTGGCCGTATCCGAGCTGATCACACTGAACGATGGCAAGCAGGACGTCTACGCCTACCAGAGCGTTAAGGCGGGCGAGAGCCTGTCGGCCGTGCTGACCAGCGTGGTTGAGCTGGCGATGAAAAAGCTGCCGGCACCCAAGCTGATGCACTGGGGCGATAGCGACCATCTGTTTGTGCGCCCGGTGCACGGCCTGATGATGTTGTGGGGCGAAACCGTGGTCGATGGCGAAGTGCTGGGGCTGAAGAGCCGCAACGCCACCCGTGGCCACCGCTTTATGAGCGAAGGCGAAGTGCTGGTCGAGTCGGCCGATAGCTATGCGCGTACCCTGTTTGACGCGGGTAAAGTGGTGGCCAGCTTCGTCGCCCGGCGCGAGCTGATCGCCAAGCGTCTGCATGATGCTGCCGCCGTACTGGGCGCGACGATTGCCGCCGATGATGCGCTGATCGATGAAGTGTGCGCGCTGGTAGAGTGGCCGGTGGTGCTGGAAGCCGGCTTTGAAGCCGAGTTCCTTAAGGTGCCGCAGGAGTGCCTGATTCTGACCATGCAGCAGAACCAGAAGTATTTCCCGCTGCTGGATGCTGCCGGCAAACTGATGAACCGCTTCTTGCTGGTGTCGAATATCGAGGCCGCCGATCCTTCGCATGTGATTCAGGGGAACGAGCGCGTCTTGCGCGCGCGCCTGTCGGATGCCAAGTTCTTCTTCGAGCAGGACCAGAAGCTGCCGCTGGCTGCGCGTCTGGAAAAACTCGCCGGCGTGGTTTACCACAACAAGATCGGCTCGCAGCTGGAACGCGTGGCGCGTCTGGAAACGCTGGCCGGTGTCTTTGCCGCCAAGCTGGGCTCCGATGTGGAGGCCGCACGCCGCGCTGCGCGTCTGGCCAAGGCTGACCTCGTGACCGATATGGTGGGCGAGTTCCCTGAGCTGCAAGGCGTGATGGGCATGTACTACGCCTCGCATGATGGCGAAAGTGCCGTCGTGGCGCAGGCCATTGAAGGCCATTACCACCCGCGCTTTGCCGGTGACGCCTTGCCGCAAAGCGATGTGGCAACGGCGGTTGCGCTGGCGGACAAGCTTGAATCTATTGTCGGCATCTGGGGTATTGGCCTGATTCCGACCGGCGATAAAGACCCGTTTGCGCTGCGTCGCGCCGCTTTGGGCGTGCTGCGTATGGTGCTGGCGTCGCCGCTGGACTTGAAGGACATCATTGCCGAAACAGCCGCCGTGTTCCCGGCCGGCCTGTTGTCGGATGCAACGGCAGACGAAGTGTTTGCCTTTGCTCTGGAGCGCCTCAAGCACTTCCTGGCGACCGATTACAAGGGCGACGAGATCGATGCCGTGCTGTCGCTGACGCCTAGCCGTCTGGACGAGGTGCGCGCGGTGCTGGCCGCGGTGGCCGAATTTAAGGCCTTGCCGGAAGCGGCTACGCTGGCAGCGGCCAATAAGCGGGTAAAAAACATCCTGAAAAAAGCCGAAGGCGAGATCGGTGCGGTGAATCCGGCCTTGTTTGCCGAAGACGCCGAGCGTGCGCTGTTTGAGGCGATCGCGGCGATTGCGCCCGAGGTGGATGCCAAGTTTGCCGCGCATGACTTTGCCGGTGCGCTGTCGCAGCTCTCCAGCCTGAAGCTGCCGGTCGATGCCTTCTTCGACGGCGTGATGGTGATGGCCGACGACGCTGCCGTGCGCGCCAACCGCATTGCCTTGCTGTCGCGTCTGGCCGAGCTGTTTAACCGTGTGGCCGACATTTCCTTGTTGGCCGACTAAAGGGAGCGGGGGTGGAAGATGGGAAGGGCAGAGGGCGCATTGATCCTCTGCCTGCTATTTTCCGCGCCCTTATTTATGAAACTAGTCATCCTCGACCGGGACGGCGTGATCAATCAGGATCGCGACGATTTCGTCAAAAACACGCTGGAATGGATACCGCTGGACAAGAGTCTGGAAGCGGTTGCCAACCTGACCCAGTCCGGCTGGCATGTGGTGGTGGCAACCAACCAGTCGGGCATAGGCCGCGGCCTGTTTGATGTGCATGCGCTGAATGCCATGCATGAAAAAATGCACCGTCTGGTCAATCAGGCGGGCGGGCGCATCGATGCCGTCTTTATCTGCCCGCATACGGCCAATGATAAATGCGGCTGCCGCAAGCCGATGCCGGGCATGGTGCAGGATATCGCCGAGCGTTTTAATGTCAGGCTGGAAGGCTTGCCGATGATAGGCGACAGCCTGCGCGACCTGGAGGCGATTGCCGCCGTCGGCGGCCAGCCCATTCTGGTGCGCACCGGCAAGGGTGAAAAAACACTGGCCGCCGGCAATCTGCCGGCCGGCACACTGGTATTCGACAATCTATTTGAAGCGGCGACCCATTTGATCGCTGGCTGATGCATGACGGAGTAGGCGCATGACCCTGGGGCTGTTAATTCGCAATCTGGTTTACTGGCTGGCGGTGATCGTGCTGACACCGCTGTGCTTTGCTGCGCTGTTTGTCTGTGCCTGGCTGCCCCGGCGCCGGCGCCATATTTTTGGCAAGTCGTGGGCGCTGATGTTGTTATGGGTGCTTGAGCATGTGGTCGGCCTTAAATTCCGGGTCATCGGGCAGGAAAACATTCCCGATGTGCCATCGATTATCTGCTCCAAGCACCAGTCGGGCTGGGAGACGCTGGCGCTGCAAAAGATTTTTCCGGATCAGATTTATGTCGCCAAGCGCGAGCTGCTATGGGTGCCGTTTTTTGGCTGGGGCTTGTGGCTGATGAACGCCATCATGATCAATCGCTCCGATCGCGCCAATGCCAACCGGCGCATGCAGGAGCAAGGTCTTGAGCGTAAGCGCCACGGTTTCTGGATTACCGTTTTTCCCGAAGGGACGCGTATTCGTCCCGGGGTGGTGGGTAAATATCGCCCCGGTGCGGCGCGCATGGCCAAGCAACTGGATATGCCTTTGGTGCCGGTCGCGCACAATGCCGGCGAGTTCTGGCCGCGCAATGCTTTTATCAAGCATCCGGGCGAGATTACGCTGGTGATCGGCCAACCGGTTTATCCGAGTGAAGAGATGGGGCCGGAAGCCTTGATGGCCCAGGTCGGCGAGTGGATTGAGGCGCGTCAGCGTGAAATCGGGGGTGTCGGCCCTTGTGCGCATCCCGATGAAAAGCAGGCACGCATTGCACTCGCTCATTCTGCCTGAGGGCGAACTGGCGGTCACCGTCTTGCGCCGTCCGCGTAAAAGCATTGCTTTGCGCATGCGCCATGATGGACTGGAAGTGGTCGCCCATCCGCAAGTGCCGCTGGATTATATTCGCGAGCTGCTGATCCGGCGCACGGACTGGATACGTCACCATTGGCAGCAACAGCGCACGCTGGCGCAAGCCAAGGCCTTGCAGCCGCAGCATGTGTTTTTGATGGGCAGGCCGCTGCCCATTGTTTTTTGCGGCGGCACGCGGCAGCGGGTGGTGCTGGCTGAAAGCGAAGCGCAGGTTTACGGTTTGTCCGGCGAGGATCAGCCCGAACTATTGCGTGCTGCGCTGGCGCGGGCTTTAAGCCGCAAAGCCGCACAGACATATCCGGCCCGTTTGGCGTGGTTTGCGCCAAAGCTTGCCCGGCCGATGCAGGGCTGGCAGTTGTCCGGTGCGCGAACCCGATGGGGCTCTTGTACCGCCGGGGGCAAGGTGCGGCTTAACTGGCGCCTGATTCAGGCACCTGACTTTGTGCTGGATTATGTGATGGCACACGAGCTGGCCCATCTGGCTCATTTGAATCATTCGCCTGCGTTCTGGGCTGAGCTTGCGCGCCTGCTGCCGGCTTGGCAGGCAGGGCGCGACTGGCTTAAAGAACATGGCAGGCAACTGTTTAGCCTGGGCTGAATCATTTTCCACTAGGAGAGACATCATGCGTTTACTGCATACCATGCTGCGTGTCGGCAACCTTGAGCGTTCGCTGGCGTTTTATCAGGATGTGCTGGGGATGAAATTGCTGCGCCGTAGCGATTACCCGGAAGGGCGTTTTACCCTGGCTTTTGTCGGTTATGGTGACGAGGCATCGGACACGGTGCTGGAGCTGACCCATAACTGGGATACGGCATCCTATGCGCTGGGTGATGCTTTCGGTCATCTGGCGGTCGAAGTGGATGACGCCTATGTTGCCTGCGACGCGGTTCGCGCCAAAGGCGGCAAGGTGGTGCGTGAAGCCGGTCCGATGAAGCATGGCGTGACCGTTATTGCTTTTGTCGAAGATCCGGATGGTTATAAAATTGAGTTTATCCAGAAGGGTACTCAGTAAATAGTACCCGGCCTGATGGGCCGGGTTAATCGGCAAATCCGGTTTAAGGGTTTGCCACTTTAGGAGACATAATGATTAAAACCTTGCTTACAGCAGCGAGTCTTGCGCTGTTGCCGGCATTGGCGCAGGCGGCGGATCTGGACGGTTCGACGCTGAGTCTGATTTGGGGGCTGCCGTTTGCCGGCATCTTGCTGTCGATTGCGCTGTTCCCTATTTTTGCCCCGGGTTTCTGGCATCACCACTTCGGCAAGATTACCGCCATGTGGAGCGTGCTGTTTCTGGTGCCGTTTATTGCCGTCTTCGGTTTCGGCATGGCCTTGTCCGTTGTCGTGCATGCGATGATTGCCGAGTACATCCCGTTCATTATCCTGCTGTTTGCCCTGTATACGGTGTCGGGCGGGATTCTGATCTGGGGTAATTTGCATGGTTCGCCCAAGCTCAATACCAGCATTCTGGCTATCGGTACCGTTTTGGCCTCCATTATGGGGACAACCGGTGCGGCGATGCTGCTGATTCGTCCTTTGCTCAAGGCTAACGATAACCGCAAGAGCAGTGTGCACGTTGTGGTGTTCTTTATCTTCCTGGTGGCCAACGTCGGTGGTGGTTTGACGCCGCTGGGTGATCCGCCGCTCTTCCTTGGCTTCCTCAAGGGTGTGACCTTTGGCTGGACCTTGCAGCATATGGCCTTGCCGGTATTCCTGACTTCGCTGACGCTGCTGGCAATCTTCTTTGCCGTTGATAGCTATTTCTTTGCCAAGGAAGGCGTGTTGCCGGTTGATCGCACCAAGGATAGCCCGATCAAGATCCATGGCAAATTCAACTTCCTGTTGCTGGCCGGCGTTGTGGGCGGGGTATTGCTGTCCGGTTTCTGGAAGCCGGGTATCAGTTTTGATGTGATGGGTACGCATTGGGACCTGCAGAATATCGTCCGCGATGCGCTGCTGCTGGTTATTGCCGCTGCCTCCCTGTATCTCACGCCTAAACAGATACGTGCCGGAAACGATTTCAACTGGGATCCGATTCTGGAAGTCGGCAAGCTGTTTGCCGGTATCTTTGTCACCATTGCACCGGTGATTGCCATTCTCAAGGCCGGTACCGAAGGCCATCTGGCACCGCTGGTACATATGGTGTCGGATAGTTCGGGTGCGCCGATCGATACCATGTATTTCTGGATGACGGGTATTTTGTCCAGCTTCCTGGATAATGCGCCGACCTATCTGGTGTTCTTCAACCTCGCTCATGGCGATGCACAGACCATGATGGGGCCGATGGCGGATACCTTGCTGGCCATTTCCATGGGTGCGGTCTTTATGGGTGCCAATACCTATATCGGTAATGCTCCCAACTTTATGGTCAAGGCCATTGCCGAACAGCGTGGTGTGAAAATGCCTAGCTTCTTCGGTTATATGGGCTGGTCCATCTGCTTCCTGTTGCCGGTATTTGCCGTATTGACGCTGATATTCTTCTGATGGGAATGATCGGGGTGGGCTTGAGTTTAAGCCTGCCTTGATTAAGGCGTAAAGATTGCCCGGCAGGCTAGCGCTTGTCGGGCTTTTTATCGGTTTGTTTGCTGCGAAGAGTCAATAGAGGAGGAGCGTGCGCAGAATATGGACGATAAAAAAGCCATTGAGCAAAACTCAATGACTTAAATATCTGTTGGTGCCCAAGAGAAGACTCGAACTTCCACACCCTTGCGGGCGCTAGGACCTGAACCTAGTGCGTCTACCAATTCCGCCACCTGGGCCTGCCAAATTGTTTACTGCCAGCAATATAAAACAGCTGTTTACTGCGATGGTGCCCAAGAGAAGACTCGAACTTCCACACCCTTGCGGGCGCTAGGACCTGAACCTAGTGCGTCTACCAATTCCGCCACCTGGGCCTGCCAAATTGTTTACTGCCAGCAATATAAAACTGCTGTTTACTGCGATGGTGCCCAAGAGAAGACTCGAACTTCCACACCCTTGCGGGCGCTAGGACCTGAACCTAGTGCGTCTACCAATTCCGCCACCTGGGCCTGCCAAATTGTTCATACTGCAAACTGATAAATCAGCCTGATAAAGCGACTGGTGCCCAAGAGAAGACTCGAACTTCCACACCCTTGCGGGCGCTAGGACCTGAACCTAGTGCGTCTACCAATTCCGCCACCTGGGCATCGCTTTACTGTATGATCTGCGCTACATTGCTGTAACGAAGTGCGAATTATATTGACCTAGCCGAGGAAGTCAATGCCTGCCACGCAAAAAAAACAAAAAAGCATCCCGTTGCGCTTGCAAGACCCGCATCTGGAACGTGAAAAAGTCAAATACGACAAGCCTTTACCTAGCCGTGAATTTATTCTGCAAATTCTGGCCGGGCAGGGTGTTCCCATGTTTCCAGCCGAGCTAATCGGTTTGCTGAATATTACTGAAGAAGAAAAACCCTTTTTCGAACGCCGCCTGTTTGCCATGGAGCGTAGCGGAGAAGTCGTTATTAACCGTACGGGTGCGGTTTGTGCCGCGCAAAAACTGGATCTGCTTAAGTGCAAGGTCTCGGGTCATCGCGATGGCTATGGTTTTGCCATGCCATTGGAGGGAGAGAAGGGTGATCTCTTTCTGAGCGAGCGTGAAATGCATAAGGCCATGCATGGCGATATCGTCATGGTGCAGCCTGGTGCGCCGGATCGCCGTGGCCGCCGTGAAGGGCGTATCACCGAGGTGCTGGAGCATGCGGTGAAAACGCTGGTTGCCCGCGTCTATCTGGATCGTGGCGTATGGACGGCTCGCGCCGAAGATAAACGCATTCGGCTGGATATCCTGATCGAACCCGGTGGCGAAGGTGCTGCCGTGCATGGTCAGGTTGTCGTGCTGGAGATTACCGAATATCCGCAAGGCTACCGTGCGCCGATTGCCCGGGTGAAGGATGTGCTGGGTAATTATGCCGATCCGGGCATGGAAATAGAAATCGCGCTGCGCAAGCACGATTTGCCGCATGTATTTAGCGAGGCCGCTCAGGCGCAAGCCAAGGCCACGCCGAAAAAGGTACGCAAGAAAGATCAGCAGAAGGGGCGCGAGGATATTCGCGACCTGCCTTTGGTGACGATTGACGGCGAGAGCTCGCGCGACTTCGACGACGCGGTATTTGCCGAAAAGCGGGGCAAGGGCTATCGCCTGGTCGTTGCGATTGCCGATGTCAGCCATTATGTGCAGCCGGAAGATGCGCTGGATATGGATGCGCTTGAGCGTGGTACTTCGGTATATTTCCCGCGACGCGTGATACCGATGCTGCCCGAGGCCTTGTCCAATGGCATCTGTTCGCTGAACCCGGATGTCGAGCGCCTGTGTATGGTGTGCGACATGCAAATCGGCGCCAAGGGCAAGGTGAAGCGCTATCGCTTCTATCCTGCCGTGATGCGCTCGCGGGCGCGACTTACCTATAACCAGGTTTGGGATTGTCTGCAAAACGGCACGGATCACCCGCAGATGGCGCAGATGCAAACGCTGCATGCCTTGTTCAAGGTATTGCTGGCAGCGCGTGCCAAGCGTGGTGCGATCGAGTTTGATACGATTGAAACGCAGATGCTGTTTGATGGCGTTGGCAAGATTGAGCAGATTGTGCCTGTCGTGCGCAACGATGCGCATCGCCTGATCGAAGAGTGCATGTTGGCAGCCAATGTGTGTGCGGCAGAGTTTTTGCAGGAGAGCGGGCAAAAGTGTCTGTATCGCGTACATGAAGGCCCAACAATTGAAAAACTGGAAAATTTGCGTGTTTTCCTGAATGGAGTGGGCCTGTCTTTGGGTGGTGGCGATAAGCCGTCGACCAAGGATTATGCTGAGCTAGCCGAAAAGATTCAGGATCGGCCGGACGTCGAGGTCTTGCAGACCATGCTGTTGCGCTCCATGCAGCAGGCGGTCTATAGCCCGACCAATGGCGGCCACTTCGGTCTGGCCTATAAGGCATACACGCATTTCACTTCGCCTATCCGCCGCTACCCGGACTTGCTGGTACACCGTGCGATCAAGGCGGTGCTGGAAGGGCGTAAGTACAAGCCTTCGCAGAAATGGACGCAATTGGGTGTGCACTGCTCCACGGTCGAGCGGCGTGCGGATGATGCCAGTCGCGATGTCGAGTCCTGGCTGAAAACCTACTATATGCGCGATAAGGTGGGCGAAGTCTTTACCGGCAAGATCGCTGCCGTCACCGGCTTTGGCGTTTTCGTGATGCTGGACGGCGTGCATGTGGAGGGTTTGCTGCATATCTCGGAGCTGGGTAAGGATTACTTCCATTTCCGCAAAGAGATGCAGGCGATTGTCGGCGAGAAAAGCGGCGTTCAGTACCGCTTGGGCGATGCCATGACGGTGCGGGTCGTGCGCGCCGATCTTGAAAGCGCGCAGGTTGACTTTGCATTGGTGCGTGAAACGCCCGAAGCCGAGATCGATAAACCGGCCAAGTCCACCAGATCGCGCCGGCGTAAAGGTGGTGCGGCGCGTGTTGCGGCGGAACAGCCTAATAGTGAGCTCGTGCCACAGGCTACGCCAGTCGAGACGGCGCCGGAGCCTGTCGTTCCTGTTGCCGCTCCTGTTCAGGTGCCGGTAGCGGCAGTTGAGCAGCTTGCGCCTCCGGTTAAGGACGTCGCTAAGGAAGCTGCCGCGCCTGCTGCGCGTCGCCGTGGTGCCCCGCGTAGTTCGGGCGTCACCGTCAAGCTAACGCCGGCGGTAACGCCTGTTGCGCCACCCGCACCGGAAAAGCCTAAACCCAAGCCGCGTAGCCGGGCCAAGCCGGCCGTCGCTAAGGTATCGCCTGCCGCTGAGCCTGCAGTTAAGCCTGCAGTTAAACCAGCAGTTAAACCAGCAGTTAAACCAGCAGTTAAACCAGCAGTTAAACCAGCAGAGGGCGTGGCCGCCACGCCTGCACGCAGTCGGCGTCGGCGTACTCCGCCTGTTACTGACAGCTGATGGCTGAATCGCCAAGACAAAAGCCGCATTTCGCGGCTTTTGTTAATTATTGGTGTTTTTGGCGCTTTTTTCAAAATAAGTGTTGACGCGTCCTTCTTCCT
>NZ_JAMFLI010000014.1 GCF_023502145.1 Craterilacuibacter sp. RT1T
CTTATAAGGAGCAGCATCATGGGCAAAATCAGGCAGAGTACCAAGGAAGCCAAAAAACCGGCGGCGATGACCGCCAAAGAAAAGAAAGCCGCCAAGGCGATCAAGAAGCATCCCTTGAGTATCGCGCCGATCATTCCGCGTTAAACCGCATACCGTCGCCACGAGCGGCTCTTGCCTGTTGAAGCCATGCCTGCCCGTAAACATACGGCTGCCGGCATGGCTTCTGTCTTTTATGCGGCTTTGTCAACGGTGCTTTATTGGCCGAATCTGCTTACACTCACGCCCTTATTATCTGGAGCGGGTGCATGGAAACCAAATGGCTGCAGGATTTTTTGGTACTGGCCGAGGTGCGGCATTTTTCGCGTGCGGCTGCCCTGCGCCATATTACCCAGCCGGCCTTTGGTCGCCATATCCAGGCGCTGGAGCAGGCCGTCGGGCAGCAGCTGGTGGATCGCAGCACGACGCCTATCAGCCTGACTGCTGCCGGCCGGCAGTTTCATAGTCTGGCGCGCTCGCTGGTGATGCAGCTGGAGCAGGGGCTGGATGCACTGAACGGGGCCGATCCTGCTCTGCTTCACCCCATCCGTATCGCCTCGCCGCATGCACTGGCTTCACCCCTGCTGCTGGATTTGATTTCCCCGCCGGATGCGGCACCGTCCGGTGACGGTTTTGCCGTCGATATCATGCGGGTCGATGAAGCCGAGGCTGCGCTGACCGAGGGGCGGTGTGATTTTGTACTGGCATTTGATGTGCTGGCATTGCTCAAGCCGCCTTATCGCAGCCTGTTGCTGGGCAGCGGCGAATTTCTGCTGGTGTCGGCACCCGGTGCCGATGGCCTGGCGGCTTTCAATCCCCGCGAACAACAGGTTCCCTATCTGCGCTACAGCGCCGATGCCTATAGCGCCCGCTTGTTGCACCGGCATAATGTCGATGCAGCGCTCAGCCTGCGGCCGGTATTTGAAACCTCGATGTGCCAGCTGCTGGCCGAGATGGCGCTGCGCGGCGAGGGGGTGGCCTGGTTGCCGGACGTGCTGATTCGGCCCCAGCTTGCTGCCGGCACGCTGTGTCCCGTCGTGCCGGAATACCTGCATGTGCCGTATCAGGTACGGCTGTATCGCCAGCAAGGTCGTCTGGCCGCTGCGGCCGAAACTTTCTGGCAGCATCTGGAAACCCGCCTGACCGGTGGCTGGCGTTTGCTGACGCCATGGCATGAGGGCTCAGGCGAGGGCATCTGACAGATAGTCGATAAAAACACGACATTTGGGTGGCAGCCGCCGGTTGGGTAAATTCATCAGCCAGACCGTGCCCTGATAGGGACCGATAAACGCCCATTGCGGCAATATGGTCTGCGCGGCGCCGGATTGTAGTGCTTTATGCGCAATAAAGGATGGCAGGCAGGTAATGCCCATCCCGTCCAGCATGGCCTCCAGCCTGACTTCGCTGTGATTGCAGGCATAAGGCCCTGTTATGGCCACGCTGACTTCCTCTTCGCCCTTGCGTAGCGTCCAGCTATTGTCGCCGGGCGTCTCGGCCAGCAGCAGGCAGGCGTGTTTGGCCAGTTCCCGTGGGTGTTTGGGGTGTCCATGCTCAGCCAGATACGCCGTCGAGGCACACAGTTGTTGCCTGACCTGCATCAAGGGCCGCGCGACCATCGCTTCGGGTGGCGTCTCACTGATCAGCAACATCAGATCAATTTCATCCTTGACCGGGTGCGGGCTGGCATCCTGCAGGAGTAGTTGCAGCCTGATCTGGGGGAAGCGCTGCAAAAATCCGGCCACCAGCGGGTGAAGTACCCGCCGGCCGAAGGCCTTGGGTGCGCTGACGCGCAGCGTGCCTACGGGCTGGGCTGCGGCTTGCTGTGCCAAGTCGACAGCGGCTTGGGCCGAGGCCAGCATTTCTTTGCACAGTATGTAGATTTCTTTGCCGTGTTCACTCAAGCGCAATTGGCGGGTGGTGCGTTCCAGCAGTCTCATCCCCAATGCCTGTTCCAGGCGGCTGATCATGCGGCTGACGGCCGATGGCGTCAGATTCAGTGTGCGTGCAGCGCCGGAAAAACTGGCGCAATCGACGACGCGCACGAAAACAGCCATGTCGGGCAGGGATTCATTCAGGTGATTGTTGTTCATGGGGCATCAATCCTGTTCCGGAACTGCTGATTATCATGCAAATGGTCGTGGCAGATAATCCCGTTTGAATTTAAATGGGAGGCGGGAATGGCTGAAATCTTGTTGCTGATGTTGGCGCTGGTCTGGGGGACGAGTTATGGCGTCACCAAACAGGCCTTGTTGTGGTTTCCGCTGCTGGGTTTTCTGACCCTCAGATTCGCGTTCACTTTCCTGCTGCTGACGCCTGCGCTTTGGTCTGCACTGAAAAACGACAGGCGTGCCTGTCTGCAGGTGGGCTTGCCACTGGGGGTATTGTTGTGGGCGATCTTTGTATGCGAGACCAAGGGCGTCGCGTTGACCAGTGCTGCCAATGCAGCCTTCCTGATCAGTCTGTGTATTGTGCTGACGCCTTGGCTTGAGTGGATTTTTACGCGGCGCAGGCCGGATGCCTCCATGCTGCTGGCGGCACTGGTTTGCTGCCTGGGCACATTTCTGCTGGTCGGTGGCGGGCTGGGGTTCGGCGCCGGGGATGCGTGGATGCTGGCAGCTGCCATCTTGCGTGCACTGATGGTCTGCCTCAGCCAGCGCCTGCTGTCTGGTAGTCGTTTGTCTTCGCTGGCGGCGACCGGTTTGCAGACCGGTGTCGCCGCCAGCTTGTGCGCCTTGCTGTGGTGGTGGCAGGGCCAGCCTTTGCCGGCCTTGCCGGTTAATCCTGGGTTCTGGCTGGCACTGGCTTATCTGGTCCTGTTTTGTACTTTGTTTGCCTTCTTTGTCCAGAATTGGGCTGCGCGCTGCTGTAGCCCATCCCGGGTGGTGGTGCTGACAGGAAGCGAGCCTTTGTTCGGTGCCTTGTTTGCCAGCGCCGTGCTGGGTGAAACCCTGTCGCTTCAGGGCGCTATCGGGGGCGGATTGATTTTTCTGGCTACGCTGTGGGTGTCACTGGCAGGCAAAGCAGGTGCCAAGCCAGACAGCCGCCCCAAGCCTGCTGTGGCTGAGGTTTAGCCATGCTTTCGCCTCAGGCTTGCGGTGCGGGTGTCGGGCCGGGCGGGGGTGATGCCGATCCGGCATGGCCATACCGTTTTTGGCACTTCACATCGCCTGCCTGATCCGGACAATTGCTTGGGTCGTCCATCCTCACCGCAGATCATGAATCCTTCCTTGCTGACGCTGGCCGATTTTTACCGGGCCTTTCCCAAAGTCGAACTGCACTACCATCTGCTAGGCGGTGTGCGTCTGGCGACCATGCTGGATCTGGCGCACAAATATGGTGTCGCCCTGAGCGAGCGCGAAGCCAAGTGTTATTACCGCGCCCATCAGGCCGAAACCGGCGAAAGCCGGGGCGGTATTGATGCGCTGACTCTGCTGTATCGCCTGATGCGCGAGCCTGCCGACTATGTGCGGGTATTGCGCGAGGTGGCCGCCGATGCCCATGCCTGCGGTGTGCGCTACCTGGAAACTTTCTGGAACCCGTCCGATACCGAGCTGGCTTACGAGGTGGTGACGGCGGCGTTGCTGTCGGCGATCGAGCAGGTTCGGGCTGAATTGGGGCTGGTGATCCGCCTGATTCCGTCCATCAACCGTGAAAAATCGCCGGAAGAAGCGGTGGCGATGGTCGAGGCCATGCTTGCCCATCCGCATCCGGGTGTGCCGGGTATCGGCATTGATTACCGGGAAGGCAATGCGCCGGTCGAGCAGTTCTGGAAAGCCTATCGTCTGGCGCGACAAGGCGGGCTGAAGCTGACCGCCCATTGTTCCGAATTCGGCCTGCACTGGCGCAATGTCGAAACCGGCGTCGAGTTGATCGGGCTGGACCGCATCGATCACGGCTACACCATTGTCGACAATCCCGCGCTGGCGGCGCGCTATGCCGCCTCGGGCATCCCCTTTACCGTGATTCCTTCCAATACCTTTTATTACCGCCAGTGGCCGGATGTGCGCCAGTGGCGCGAGCTGCATCCTATCCGCCAGATGGCCAGACTGGGCCTGTCGATTATTCCGGGTACCGACGACTGGCACATTCATGATACCGATGCCGCCAATTGCTACCGGGTGATGGTGGAGGAGTTCGGTTTCGATCTGGACAGCCTGCGCCATATGCTGGCGCTGGGCGTGCGTGCCAGCTGGATGAATGAGGCGGACAAGACCGCGTGCGCATCCGCGTGGCTGGCCGAGTTTGATGCGCTGCGTGCCCGCCTGCAGGCCGAGCCCGTCATTCCGGCCGAACAGCTGATCCGTTACCGCCCGCGGGCCACCTACCCAACACAAGGAGAGGGCGCATGAACGCCACCCGTCAACGCATCGCACGCTGGTTCGATTTTGCCGAAAACGCGACCGGCTTTCGTCAGGAAATCATCGCCGGGCTGACTACCTTTGCCACCATGGCGTATATGGTGGCGGTAGTGCCGGGTATGCTGGCCAAGGGCGGGCTGCCATTCGATGCGGCGCTGACCGTGACCATCCTGATGACGGTGATCACCACGCTGGCGATGGGCATCTATACCAACCGTCCCTTTGTGCTGGGGCCGGGTCTGGGCAGCGTGGCGATCTTCTCGTTTACCCTGCTGGGCAGCGGCGTGCCGCTGCCGGTCGCCAATGGCATCGTCCTGATCAGCGGCGTGCTGTTTATGCTGGTTTCCTTCCTTGGCGTACGTGACTTTGTGGTGCGGGTGATTCCGCACGGGGTTAAGGTCTCGGTCGGGGTCGGCATCGGCCTGTTTATTGCGCTGTTGGGTTTCAAACAGGCCGGCATTATCGTGGCCGATGCCAGAAAGAACGTGCTGGTGTTCGGCGACCTGCTGGCGCCGCCTACGCTATTGGCTATCGCCGGCTTTTTTCTGGTGCTGTGGCTGACTACGCGCAAAGTACGCGGCGGCATTATTCTCGCCATTGCGCTGATTACCGCGCTGGCCATCCCGCTGGGTCTGGCGCGCGTACCGGAGAGCCTGATTTCGCTGCCGGCTAACTTCAGCGCACTGGCTTTCGATATGGATGTGATGGCGGCGTTGAGTCCGGCCTATCTGCCCTTTTTGCTGGCCTTTTTCATTCCCGACTTTTTCTCGACCTTGGGCACCTTGCTCGGGGTGGGGGCGCAGGCGGGCTATCTGGACAAGAATGGCAACCTGCCGGGCATAGACCGCAACTTCCATGTCGACTCCTGTGCCACCACCCTGGGCGCATTTTTCTCCTGCCCGGTGCTGACCACCTATGTCGAGAGTTCGGCCGGGGTGCAGGCGGGCGGGCGTACCGGCTTTACCGCAGTGGTGACGGCGCTGTGCTTTGCGCTGACGCTGTTTGTCGCGCCGCTGGCCGGCATGATCCCGGCGGCGGCTACCGCGCCGGTGCTGATGTTCATCGGCATCAGCATGATGGGGTCGATTCGCAAGGTCGATTTCGATGATGTCACCGAATACCTGCCGGCCTTTGTCTGCGTCGCCATCAGCATCTTCAGCTTCAATGCCGGCAACGGTATCGCGGCGGCCATGTTGGTGTATGCCTTCCTGAAAGTGGCCGCCGGGCGCTGGCGCGAGGATCACTGGTCGGTGTATCTGATTGCGCTGTTGATGATTTACTACTTTTATATCGTGGCGCAGCATTAACTGCCGCTGGCCGGCAGCCGGTACCGGCTAGGCCGGCTGCTGCTGCCAGCGTGCGCGCAGGTTGTCGTACAGCCAGTTAAATGCCAGCGCATACACCAGAAAAAATAGCGCCGTGCCCGCGTCAAGCAAGAAGGCCTGCCACAGGCTGCACTTCATCAGCCAGGCCACCAGCGGCACCGAGACCAGCAGCAGGCCGGCTTCGAAGCTGATGCTGTGCACAATGCGTATAGGCAGCTTGCGCGTGATGCGATCGCCCGGCACCAGTCGGTCGAAGACATAGTTGAAGGCAATATTCCACGCCATCGCGGTGAGCGAGACCGAGATCATCACCACGCTCATCAGACTGTGGTTTTCGCCCATGATCCAGCTGGTCGCAGGGATCAGCATGGCCAGCGCAATGACTTCGAACAGGCAGGCATGCAGGCAGCGCTCCCAACTTTTCATGCTTTCAGTGCCTGTGCGTGAAAGGCCAGATGTTCATCGATAAAGCTGGCGATAAAGAAATAGCTATGGTCGTAGCCTGCTTGCCGGCGCAGCGTCAACGGGTAGTCGGCATGGCCGGCGGCCGTCAGCAGGGCATCCGGGTGGAGCTGGCTGTCGAGAAAGGCGTCGGCTTCTCCCTGGTCGATCAGTAGCGGCAGGCGCTCGCTTGCCTGTGCCATCAGTTCGCACCCATCCCATGCCCGCCAGTTGTCCTGATCGGTACCCAGATAGGCGCTAAAGGCCTTGATGCCCCACGGGCAGTCCATGGGGTGGCAGATGGGGGCGAAGGCCGATACCGAACGGTAGTGGCCGGGGTTGCGTAGCGCGCAAACCAGCGCGCCATGCCCGCCCATTGAGTGGCCGCTGATGGATTTCCTTTCACTTAGCTTGAAGTGGCTGGATATCAGTGCCGGCAACTCGTGCACCACATAGTCGTGCATGCGGTAGTGCGATTGCCAGGGCAGGGCGCTGGCATTGAGGTAAAAGCCGGCACCTTGCCCCAGATCCCAGGCGCCATCATCCGCCACCTGATCACCGCGCGGGCTGGTGTCGGGGCAGACGATAGCGAGGCCAAGTTGGGCGGCCATGCGCTGGGCGCCGGCCTTTTGCACGAAGTTTTCATCATTACAGGTCAGGCCGGACAGCCAGTACAGCACCGGCGTGTGGGGGCCGGCATCTGGCGGCAAATAGATGGAAAATGTCATCTCGCAGTCCAGCGTGCTTGACGGGTAACGCCAGCGTTGCTGGCTGCCGCCAAAGCAGCGTTGGTCGGCGAGTTTTTTTAGTTGGGTATTCATCTCTATCCTGGATGGCATCAGAAATGGATCACCGAGCGTATGCTCTTGCCCTCGTGCATCAGATCGAAGGCCGTATTGATATCTTCCAGACCCATGGTGTGGGTAATGAAGGTATCCAGCTCGAACTCGCCTTTCAAATAGCGCTCGACATAGTCGGGTAGCTCGCTGCGCCCGCGTACGCCGCCAAAGGCCGAACCGCGCCAGACGCGGCCGGTCACCAGCTGAAACGGGCGGGTGGCGATTTCCTCGCCGGCACCGGCAACCCCGATAATCACCGATTCGCCCCAGCCTTTATGGCAGCACTCCAGCGCCGAGCGCATCACCTTGACGTTGCCTATGCATTCGAACGAGTAGTCGACGCCGCCGTCGGTCAGCTCGACGATCACCTCCTGAATCGGGCGGTCAAAGTCCAGCGGATTGATGATGTCGGTCGCGCCCAGCTGTCTGGCGATCTCGAATTTGGCGGGGTTGACGTCGATGCCGATGATGCGGCTGGCGCCGGCCATGACCGCACCGATCACGGCCGACAGGCCGATGCCGCCCAGCCCGAAGATCGCCACGGTGGCGCCGGCTTCTACCTTGGCGGTATTGAGTACCGCACCCATGCCGGTGGTAACGCCGCAGCCCAGCAGACAGACTTTTTCCAGCGGCGCCGCCTTATTGATTTTGGCGACGGCGATTTCCGGCAAGACGGTGTATTCGGAGAAGGTGGAGGTGCCCATATAGTGGTAGATGGGGCGACCCTTGAACGAGAAGCGGCTGCTACCGTCCGGCATCAGGCCCTTGCCCTGGGTTGCGCGTATCGCCTGGCACAGATTGGTCTTGCCCGAGCGGCAGTATTTGCACTGGCCGCACTCGGGGGTATACAGCGGAATCACATGATCGCCGGGCTTGACCGAGGTGACGCCGGCGCCGATTTCTTCGACGATGGCGCCGCCTTCGTGACCGAGAATGGCCGGGAAAATACCTTCCGGATCCGCACCGGACAGGGTGTAGGCGTCGGTGTGGCATACGCCGCTGGCGACCATGCGCAGCAAGACTTCGCCGGCGCGCGGTCCTTCGACATCGATCAGTTCGATTTCCAGCGGGCGTTGTGCAGCCCAGGCGATGGCGGCGCGTGATTTGAGCATGTGACTTCCCCTGCGTGAAGGTTTAAGCGTCATCATCGTCCGAAAAGAGAGAGTACGCCAGCATTCATAGCTGGGTTTTTGCCGGATTTTTCGCGTTTGGCCGCATCAGGCGCTACACTTGCCAGCCTTGCGGTGCACTTGCCGCGCCAGACATTTGAAACCTGCCTTGAACGCTATGCCGACCCGTCCTTGCGTGCTGTCCATCATCCCGCCGATGACCCAGCTCAATACCCCATACCCGTCTACCGCCTATCTGACCGGCTTTTTGCGCGAGCAGGGTTTTGCCGCCAAACAAGAAGACTTGGCGCTGGCGCTGGTGCTGGCACTTTTTTCACGCCCCGGCCTCGCTGCTTTGCGCGATGCCGCGCAACAGTTGCCGGTCAAAAAACGCAGCGCACAGGTGCGGCATTTTCTTGAGCAGTATGATGCTTACGACGCAACGATTGCACCGGCGCTGGCTTTTTTGCAGGGGTCCGACCCGACCATCGCCCACCGTATTGCCAGCCGCGCTTTTTTGCCGGAGGGGCAGCGTTTTTCGGTGATCGATGCCTATTTCGATCCGGAGGAGCCGGACGCCGATCCGCTGGCCTGGGCCTTCGGTGCGCTCGGCAGCAGTGACCGTGCGCGCCATCTGGCGACGCTGTATCTGGATGATCTGGCCGATGTGTTGCGCGATGCGGCCGATGAACGCTTCGAGTTCGTGCGTTACGCCGAACGTCTGGCCATGAGTCAGCCCACTTTCGAGCCTTTGGCTGCCGCCCTTGCCGCCAAACCGACCCTGGTGGATGCTACCCTGACGTCCCTGGTGACAGAAGCGCTGGCGCGCCATCAGCCGGATGTGGTGCTGCTATCGGTGCCGTTTCCCGGTTCGGTGTATGCCGCATTCCGTATTGCGCAGACCATCAAAGCGGTCAATCCGGCGATTAAGACCGTGCTGGGCGGCGGTTTCGTGAATACCGAACTGCGCGAGCTGAAAGAAACGCGGGTCTTCGATTACTTCGATTTTGTCACGCTGGACGATGGCGAGCGCCCGCTGCTGGCGCTGCTGGACCATATCGCCGGCAAACGTTCGCGCGAGCGTCTGGTGCGCACGTTTGTGCGCGACGAGGGGCGCGTGCGTTATGTGAACTTCCCCGAGCCGGATGTGCCGTTTGCCGAGTCGGGCACGCCGACCTGGGATGGCCTGCCTATCCGCCAGTATCTGAGCCTGCTGGACATGCTCAACCCCATGCACCGGCTGTGGTCGGACGGGCGCTGGAACAAGCTGACGGTGGCGCATGGCTGCTACTGGAAAAAGTGCAGCTTCTGCGATGTCTCGCTCGACTATATCTCGCGCTACGAAACCGCATCGGCCGAGCTGCTGGTCGATCGCATCGAGGCCATCATTGCCGAGACCGGGCAGAGCGGCTTTCATTTTGTCGACGAAGCCGCGCCGCCTAAGATGCTCAAGGCGCTGGCGCTGGAATTGTTGAAACGCAAGGTGGCGATTACCTGGTGGGGCAATATCCGCTTTGAAAAATCGTTCAGCCCCGAGCTCTGCCAGCTGTTGGCGCAAAGCGGTTGCATCGCCGTGTCCGGCGGTCTGGAGGTCGCATCCGACCGCCTGCTCAAACTGATGAAAAAGGGCGTGTCGGTCGATCAGGTCGCGCGGGTGACGCGCGACTTTACCGAGGCCGGGGTGCTGGTGCACGCCTATCTGATGTACGGTTTTCCAACGCAAACGGTACAGGATACAGTCGATGCACTGGAGTATGTGCGCCAGCTATTCGAGGCAGGCTGCATCCAGTCCGGCTTTTTCCATCGCTTTGCCTGTACCGTGCATTCGCCGGTAGGCAAAAATCCGGAAGAATACGGCATCAAGCTGCTGCCGCTGCCTGAAGTCAGTTTTGCCAAGAACGATGTCGGCTTCACCGACCCGACCGGCACCGATCACGCATTAATGGGCGAGGCGCTGACCAAGGCGCTGTACAACTATATGCACGGCATCGGTCTGGATTGGGAAGTGCGGCGCTGGTTTAGCGTACGCGTACCCAAAACCCGCGTGCCGCGCCATTTTGTGGCGCGGGCACTGGGCTGATCTTTCAATCCAGACCCAGCGTGCGGTCCAGACTTAGCCGGCCGCCGCCGCGCCCCAGCAGGTACAGCAGGGCGGCCGCCCAGGTAAGATGGGTGAGCCAGGCATCCGGATAGACAAAAACCTGAATCACCACCGTCATCCCCAGTAAAGCCAAGGCCGACAGCCGGGTGAATAGCCCGAGCAGCAGCATAAGCGGGAACAGGTGCTCGGCATAGGTCGCCAGATGTGCCGCCAAGGGGTAGGGCAGCACAGGCAGTTGGTATTCGTCACGAAATAACAGCAAGGCGGAGTCGCTGACGCTCAGCCAGCCCTCGACCTTGGTGCGGCCGGACAAGAAAAAGGTAGCCGCGATGCCCACACGGGCGGCCAGCGCGATCAACGATGGCGTGATCAGGCGGCTGCTACCTTGGGCAAGATCGCGGTAGCGTGCCTGCCCGCGTTGAATCAGGGTGAGCGGGTTCATGCTGTGCCTTCTGGGTCAGGGTGTGCGCGCGTTCCCGCTCCTCCAGCAGACAGGCAAAAGCGCGCTCAAGTAAGGTGGGGCGCGGTTCGCTGCGCGCCAGTAGCCGTGCATACAAGTCCCATACGGCCTCGCTCACCGGTGTGTCATGCGAGTCTATCAAGAGTGCATCGCCCCACTGCGCAT
The DNA here is from genome assembly GCF_023502145.1 of Craterilacuibacter sp. RT1T. Lineage (GTDB taxonomy): Bacteria > Pseudomonadota > Gammaproteobacteria > Burkholderiales > Chromobacteriaceae > Craterilacuibacter. The sequence goes on from NZ_JAMFLI010000014.1 coordinate 10,835, forward strand.
CGGTGCTGTGGCCGGCCAGATGGATTTCGGCAATTGCCGTCACCGGCAGCGCATCAATCCACTCGTCGGCGCTGTAAGCCAGGTTGCGGGCGCCGACATAGACATTATTGATATCGACCAGCAACTGGCAGCCACTACGGGCGCTCAGCATGCTCAGAAACTCGATCTCGCCGATTTCATGTTCCAGTTGCAGATAATGTGCCGGGTGTTCGATGGCGATGGTGCGCCCAAGCGCATCTTGCAGCCTGCCTATATTGGCGCTCAGGCGGGCCAATGAAGCACGGTTGCGTATGATGGGCAGCAGATCAGGCCAGCAATGGCCGCGCCAGGCCGACCATGCCAAGTGTTCGGAGATGAGTGCCGGTTGCACGCGCTCGGCCAGGCTTGCCAGTCGCTTGAGGTGGGCCGGGTCTGGCTCGCTTGCGGCGGCGAGTGACAGCCCGACACCATGCAGTGCAAGCGGGTGGCGCTCGCGTATGCGTTCTAGCCATGCCAGACGCGGGCCGCCATCGGTCATATGGGGCGGATGCTGCCCGCGCCGTATTTTGGGTCAAGCCGCTGTTTGCCTTGTCGTTATTGTTGCCTTCGCTGTTGCTGGCGGTTCGCTTGTCGCGCCCTGCCGCGCGTGTGGGTGGGCTGTTGCCGGTATTGCTGTTGTGGCTGTTTGCCGCTGGCAAAGCTGTGTGCCCAGTATTCTGCTGCTGTCGTTGCCGGCGGGCGGCGGGATGTTGCTGGTGATGCGGCAACTGGCGCCTACGCGCTTGCGTCTGGCTGGCGCGGCCGCTGGTCTGGTGGCCGGCAGTGGCGCGGCGTTGGTCTATACGCTGCATTGCCCTGAGCTGGCCTTGCCCTTTGTGGCGCTATGGTATCTGGGCGGCATGCTGCTGCCCGCCTTGTTGGGTGTCATCATCGGCCCACGCCTGCTGGTGTGGTAGCTTGGGTGTGGGTCGTACTGCAATTAAGGAAACGCTGATTTATCCTGTTGCCCGAAAGCATTAGGGTGGCGTAAGGCGAGAATAGAGCAAGAGCTTGAAGGTGGATGTTCTAGATGGCGAGGCACGCGAGTTTTTCTGAACGTGAGTATATGGCGCAGAGAAAGCAGACTCGACGGGATGGGCTTTTGGCTAAGATCGAAGTCGTGACGCCGTGGCTGAAGCTGGAGCAGACAGTCGCGCCATTTGACACGCGTGCTAGTGGTTGGCGCCTCTCTTTGTTTGGCTTCGCTAATCTGGCGCTGGCGCAACGCTGATTGCTTAATGTGCACATGCATGGCGGGGAAACGGAATATGAAGGAAATGCCTCAGCAATGCAGTGGCAGGCCACAAAATGAGTCTATTTTTTTACCTGTCTTTGCCAATTCACCCCACGGTTGCAGCGCGGGGTGAATTGTTCAGCATTTCCTTCGCCGTCATGCTCGGTAGGTCGTAAACACGTTCTTAAAGCGGATTCTCCGCGAAATAGTGCTCCAGCCGGTTGACGTCGCTGGCAGGACGTGGCTTACGCATATTCTCGTCAATGCCGTTGTAGAGCTGGTCACTCGGGGCCAGATGGAATTTATTGAGGTCAGGATCCATATACGGCAACTGCCCTTTGCGCTGGAAGTATTGGTGCAGCCACAAATTGGCCCGCTGCAAACCAAAACTCTCATTGGCCCAGGCGCTGTCATGGCCACCAAAGTGGTGGCCAAATTCATGGCCGATAATACCGATGTCGGCATTGAAGTAGTGGGAATAGAAAAACCAGGTATCAATACCAAGCACGTCACCGCCCCCCAGGCCGCCCCCCATCGCAGTCACGCCCAGCCGTATCCCGCCACGGTTCATGATTTCATTCCAGTATCGGGTATAGTCCTCGGCCTTGAAAATACCGCCCGGCGCGTCAATATTCCCGGTATTGCCATAAAAATCATGCCCCATGACCTGCTTGTGGTTGAACCAGATGTGCTCATATTCGGGGCTGTTCAGAATGTAGGCGAAATTAGTGATCATGATCACCCACTCGCGCGCATAGAGCGGGTTAATCTTCCGCCAGCTGCTGTCGCTGTCGTTGTACTTCCCGAAGCTGATGTCCCACTTCATTTTGAAGTTGCCCAGCTTTTGCACATGGCTGTCCGTATCGGAAGTCAGGCGTACCTCGAACGAGTCGGAGGGCAGTATTTGGCTGGCATTCAGGCCGCTGAAGCTGACATGGCCCTGTCCATCGGCACGCGGGTAGCGCACGGCGTCGCGCACACTACCATCCAGTTGCAGCTGACTAAATGCCGGTAAGCGATCCAGCCGCCCCAGTACAAACCAAGGCCCGCCATTTTTGAGGCGTGCCTGGATTTGCAAGTCGCTGACCGGCACGGCACTGTAGCTGGAAACATGGAGCGCCTGCTTGTCCGCACGGCCGCTCAGAATGCGGTCAATCCTGAAGCTGCGCAGATCGGGGTTGGTCAAGGTATCCCAGCTCTCGCCATCTTGCAGCATCAGCGTCCGTTTGTCCGCCGCTACCGTGGCTTCCTGATACTCGTTAGCGTTGACCATCTCGCTGCCGCTTTGCATGATGACCTGACGCAAAGGTGCAAGCAGGATATGGCGATCCGACTGGATCATCGCCAGGCGCTCGCCGTCGAAGGCAAGATCACGTGCTTTGCCAATATTTTGTTCGGCGGTAGTGCCCTGCAGATGAATTCGGCGGAACTGTTCATCGGGTGCGGGCAGGATCTGGCTGCCCGAGTCTGGTAGGCGGGCGGGGTTAACGCTGTCGATGCCTCCTCCGGGACGGGCCGCATACAACTTGCCATCCGCGCCATGGTGCAGTCTGTTGCTGATGCCGTTCTGGCTCATGACGGGCTGCACCAGCGTGGTCGATGCCGGCAGGTTAGCCACATCGTAAGCCAAGGTGTCGCCATTGCTGAAATTGGCGAACAGGCGGTCCCCCAGTGCCGTCAACTTGACATCGCAGTAGATACTGCCGCACCCGGGCAAGGACAGGTAGGCATGCTTGACGGCCTTCTTGTGGTTCGCCGGCGTCGCATCACTCTGCTTCCACACCGAAATCCGGCTATGAGTGTCTGCCGCGAAGACATATTGCTCGTTGGCTGCGACGGCAATGGGGTGGACCAGTACTTTGCTGGCATCGCCAGACCAGCTTCCCGTCCCCAGCGACATGACGATGCGGGGCTTGCTCTCATCCAGCTGGTAAATATCGACCCGATTGGAGGATAGCGAGGCCGTATACAGACGGTCCTTGTAGATGGACAAATCCTGCATCCGCTTGATTACTTCGGATGTGCCATCCATGTTAAAGCCGTCGATCCGCTCCAGTTTGCGCTGCTGTGCCAAGTCATAGCGCTCAATCGAAGCAGCCCCTAAATCATTGGCGACATACAGCGTATTGTCGCGCAAGGCGAGGGCCCGGGGCGTGAAGCTCTCCGCAGGCAGGTCGAATGAAGCGGCATCCAGCATTTTCGCCATATCAGGGAAACGAAGGGTGTCGATCTGTACCTGGCTGCCGTCACCACCGCCACCGCCGCCACCACCGCCACCACCGCCAGTCGGTGGCTGATTGACATTGCCGCTCCCCCCTCCACCGCAGGCAACAAGGGCCAGAGTCAACGCCAATAAACTGCACCTAATCATGATATTACGCTCTTAATTCCTGTCTAATTAATGCATTTTAAATAAATAGCGAGTAATTTGCAACGTTCGATTGCAAATTTTGATTATTATCAATATATTTTTATTTAAAATAATAATAAATGTATTGCAAACAATCGGAGCAAGCAGCCTGAATAGCGGCAAGTCCACCCTTGTCTGCACATCGCATCCGCCACTTTGTTGAAATCGACCTTTCCCGGGATGTCGCGCCGGATGCCACGAGGCTGTTGAAGTTTCGCCGGCAGCTGGATACGCATCAGCTGACCGAATTAATCTTCGTTAGCCTGTCTGGCCGAGGAGGGGCTGTTGCAGTGGGTGGGCACCATCGTTGATGCCTCACTGATTACCGTGCCGCTCTCGACTAAGAACCGAGGGGAAAGCGGGATGTGAAGATGCATCAGACAAGGAAATGCCTCACAAAACGCAGTGGCAGACCACAAAATCAGTCAATTTTTCACCAAATGTGGCAAAAAACCGTCGTTGCATTGCGGGGTGAATTGTTTAGCATTGCTTTACGTCTATAAATACCGTTCATGGCTTGGTGTCATCGTGCTTATCGGCGTATTCGTCAGAACGAATGCGTATGCTTTTTAGATTGAAAATGAGACGCACTAGGCTGTAAAGCATTAGAATATAGCGAAATTTAGATAATTGAGGTCGACCATGTCAGTCAATCAACTTCCGCGCTGGAGCTGGATTTTCCCGTCATTGGCCTGTGTGCTACTCGGGATGGCCTTCACCGGCATCAGTGCAAACTGGTTTTTACTTGCCGTGACCGCGTGCTTGGGAGGCGCCGTGTTTGCTGCGGTTCATCATGCCGAGGTGATTGCACACCGCATCGGCGAGCCTTTTGGCACGCTGGTGTTGGCGCTGGCGGTGACCATTATCGAAGTCGCGCTGATTCTGTCCATGATGTTGTCTGGCGCAGAAGGCAAGCTGGAGCTGGCGCGTGATACGGTTTTTTCAGCCATCATGATTATCTGCAACGGTATTGTCGGTTTATGTCTGCTACTGGGCGGTTTGCGCCATGGCGAGCAGGACTATCAACAACAGGGGGTGAGTGCCGCAATGGCGGTATTGACGTCAATGGCGGTGTTGACGCTGGTATTGCCCAACTACGGTCTGAGCGAGCCCGGTCATATGCTGTCATCCAAGCAGCTCGCCTTTACCGGCGTGGTTTCATTGGTGTTGTATGGCGCTTTTGTCTTTGTCCAGACGGTCAGGCATCGCGACTACTTTCTGGATGAAAGTAGCAGTGAGAGCGATCACGAGGCGGTCAGTAATAAGGTGGCCTGGTGCAGTGTCGGTTTGTTGTTGGTTTCTTTGGTCGCAGTGGTTGGCCTGGCGAAAGTACTGTCTCCATCTATCGAGCGTCTGGTGAGTGCGATGGGGGCGCCGCAAGCAGTGGTCGGCATCATTATCGCGGGGATGGTGTTGTTGCCTGAAGCCTTAGCGGCTACGCGTGCGGCACGAGCCAACCGTCTGCAGACCAGTTTGAACCTGGCGTTAGGCTCGGGGCTGGCTTCCATTGGACTGACCATTCCGGCCGTTGCGTTTATCTTTGTCGTGACAGGCCAGCCCTTGGTTCTGGGCTTGGAAATGAAGGAAACCGTGCTGTTGGGACTGACGTTGCTGGTGGGCTCCATGAGCCTGGCGACGGGTAAGACCACTATTTTGCAGGGCGTTGTGCATCTGGTGCTGTTTGCCACGTTTCTGTTTTTTGCCATTTCGCCGTAAGTGCAGGGCATCGGTGCTGTGCCGGTTTCAGCTTCAGTGGCTGCTAAGCTAGCTGTTGGTAAGGCATGGCTAGCCGCTGTTAGCCTTTGTTTGAATGATTGGGGATGATATGCAATTGCGTACGCTGTTATTGCTGGTGGTGGCGGGCTTGATCGCCGTTTTTGTGGCGCTGAACTGGGCGGTGGTGACCGCGCCCAGCACGCTGTCGCTGGGCTTTATGGATATTCAGGCTTCGCTGGGTGTGGTGATGCTGGGTCTGATGGTGTTGCTTGCCGTGCTGTTTCTGGTCTACATCGTTTATCTGCAAGGTACGGTATTGATCGATGGCCGCCGGCACGCACGCGAGTTGCAAGCCAATCGCGAGCTGGCCGACAAAGCCGAGGCCTCGCGTTTTAGCGAGCTGCGCAGCTATCTCGAAGCCGAGCTGGCCAAGCTGGCCGAGCAGAATACAGCGCTCAAGGCCGAGCTTGGCCAGCGCATCGAAGAATCAGGCAATGGCCTTTCTGCCTGTATCGGCGAGCTGGAAGACAGGCTGGAGCGCAAAACGCCGCCGGCCAGTCGTTAAACCGCTTCCAGCGGTACGGCGCAGCTGCCGCAAATCAGGACCACTTCCTTGGAAATCCACGCGCTGGCGCCGCATTGCGGACAGGCCAGACGCGAGCGATTGCTCGGGCGCGGTGGTGGCGGCGCTACAATGGGCAGGGGCTTGCCCTCTGCCTCGGCCGCTTCCATCGGCGCTTCGTTCAGCGCGGCGGCCGGCTCTGGGCGATAGGGCTCGATATCGTTCATGCCGTCCGGTGGCGGCGGTGCATTTTCGTTGAAACTCACCATGCTGCGTGCCAGTACCCGCTCGGGTGGTTCGGGCGCGTGCCTGTCGTATACCGGCAAGACAAAGCCTTCGTCCAGCAAGGCCTGACATGCCTTGGCAAACGGTCCGCCCTCGATAATGTAGTGGCTGACGCGCGAGCCGGATTCTTCGCCGCCGGGCGCACCGGTGGTGCTGGGCATCAGGCCGATTTCCTTCATCTTCTCGGCCCATTCGCGGTTGTGGTGGTTGGATGGTGTGACCGCACCGGCATTTTCCTGCCAGTGATGCACCATCTCGTGCGCGAGGGTAGAGAGTACGGTCTCAACCGGGCGCAGGGCGAAATAACCGGGATTAAGCGCCAACTCGTCCAGCGAAGCGCCATCGCGGCTGACAAAGCGCGCATGCTGGTGATGGCCGTAACGCGTGCGCTGTGCCCTGAGCGTGATCAGGCAGGGCGGCAGTGCGCCGGCAAACAGCGTGCGGTTGAAGTGGTCGAACGCGTCCTGTAGCGCGCCGTAAAGTTCAAGGCTGGGCGTGGTGGAGCTGGCCATGCGGGTTTTCCTTTCATCCATGGGCAAAGGGTCCCGCTGGTGTCGGGAGCAGGGGCGGTATTGTCGACGTAGCCATCGGCTTTGTCCATGCCGGCATCTGTCTGGCCCGCCTGTTTGCCGTCTACATGTTAATAAGTGTGAAGCTGGCGGCGTATACCAACATTCTGCAACAAAGCGCAGCCTATGCCATGGCAATTACCTGCGCCGGCATGATCTAATGAAAGCATCCAGTCTCAATGAAAGCCGATCATGCTCAAGCGCCCGCTGAGCTTTATCCTTCTCGTGTCCTTCGTGCTGTATGCCGCATGCAGCGTGTGGGCGCACGGCTGGCCTGCCGATTATTGGGCATGGCGTTCGCAATTGCGCCTGCAAAGTGGTGTGATGCTGCTGGCGGTCATGGCCGGCTCCATGCTGCTGGCCATGCGTCCGCTGTGGCTGGAGCGCGCGATGGGCGGGCTGGATAAGCTCTATGCCCAGCACAAGCGCTTCGGCATCGCCTCGGGCCTGCTACTGGGCGCGCACTGGCTGATCGAGCTGTCTCCCAAGCTGTTTGTGGCCATGCAATGGGCAGAGCCCAAAATCCGCCGTGCCGATGGCGGCGGGGCGCGTGACCCCTTGGTCAGTCTGGCCAAGGATATGGGGGAGTGGGCGGCTTGGCTGATGCTGGGCATGGTGCTGCTGGCGCTGTTGCAGGCCCTGCCTTATCGCATCTGGCACCCATCGCACAAGCTGTTTGCACCGATAGCCCTGGCGGGGGGGGGTCACGGCCTGATGCTGGCCGACAAGGCCTTGTGGCTGACCCCGGCAGGTGCTTTGCTGGCGCTGTTGCTGCTGTTTACCACGCTGAGCGCGCTGTGGTCGCTGTTTGGCCGCATCGGCCGTTCGCGCCGCCACAAGGGCCAGATCACGGCCGTACACGCCTTGCCCGGCCAGTCGCTGGAAGTGTTGTGCAGCGTTGCCGATTGGCCCGGGCACCGCGCCGGCCAGTTTGCACTGGTGAGTTTTGACGCAAGCGAAGGCGCGCACCCGTTCACTATTGCCAGCGCCGAACGCGATGGAGGCGAGTTGCGCTTCATCATCAAGGCGCTGGGGGATTACACCGCCACTCTGCCATCCATTCTGAAAGTTGGGGATGGCATCGAGGTGGAAGGGCCGTATGGCTGCTTTGATCACGCCGGCAGCACGCGTCAGGCCTGGGTCGCCGGCGGCATCGGCATCACCCCGTTTCTGGCATGGCTGGAGGCACGCTCCCAGACCGGCGACGAGGCGCAAGTCGATTTCTATTACTGCGTCAGAAATAGCGCCGAAGCTGCTGCGCTGGATGAGGTGCGCGCCGCCTGCCTGCGTTCAGGCGTGACCCTGCACCTGATCGAGAGCGATCAGGGGGCGCGGCTGGATGTGGCGATGCTGCCCGAGGTCGATGCGGTGTGGTTTTGCGGGCCGGCAGGCATGGGAGACGCCTTGGCGCGTGGTCTGGCGGCACGGCCGCATGCGCCGGCCTTCCATCGCGAAGCTTTCAGTATGCGTTGATTTTTTGGGGGGGGCAGGTAGGCGTTAAGGACTTCAGTGTGGAGTCCGCTGTGCGGACGTGTTTTTTACTTGCCGCTTGCGCTGACCGAGCGCGGCAAGCGTAGCGGCGCGAGGGAATACGAACGGGCAGGGGCTTGTGGCGACAAGCCCCTTGCATCCCAAACGCCCCCGAAGTCTCGCGAAACCCCGGCGCAAAAGGCGCTGGCCAACTCGCGATTTGCTACTGTCAAATCGCTCGAACAAAGGCCAGCTTAAGACCTCGCCAGCGCCTTTTTCACCGGCGCGAGCCTAACGGGGAAGGGTGGCTGGCGTATGAGCTGGCGGCATGGCCAATAGCAAATCATCAACCCAATTTGCATGTTATCATCCGCTGCGTCGCCTGCTGGTCTTACCTAGCGCCGGTCGCGCAGTGCCGCCAGTCAGTGTCGCGCCGGGGGCCCTGAAGCCAGCCCATTAACCAAACGTTAGGCGTCATATGAACCCACCGCAGCGCCTCTCAGCACTTGAAATTGCCGAGCACCAGCTACTCACCGCACTCCAAATGTGGTCAGTCGGCGACTACATCAGTTGCATCACGCTTGCGGGTGCTGCTGAAGAGATCTTGGGTAAGCGGATGCGCAAGCTCGGGTTCGAGCCATCGTTCGAAAATCTCAAGGAGGCAATCGTCAAGCTGGCAAAGCACTTTGGTGACACCTTGTCGAATACAGACAAGTTGGTTGGCGACCTGATGAACCGTACTCGCAATGAACTTAAGCATTATGCTGGCGACGAGGCTCTTGAGTTCGACCTGAAGTCGGACGCCGAAGAGATGTTGGAGCGCGCAATCTCCAACTACACAAGTCTCACTGGCAAGTTTCCTGATCAGATGCTGAAGTTTTGGTCTTCGACGCAGTGACGCTTAACTCATCGCTCAAACGGACCCGCAACGGCATGCCGTCGTGGGCCGGTTAGCTTCAACGTTAGAGCCCGAGGAAATGATGAGGGATATTCCAACGCCAGACTTCGATGACCCCAAGGAAGTCTATGCCTTCTTTGGTTTGGCTATGTACAACGCCAATCTTGTAGAGGCGAGCCTGATTAATCTGGCGGTGGCTCTCAACCTAGACAAATCCAAGGTCATTACGCAAGAGATTTTTGAGGCAGCGTTTGGGGAAATGGAGGCTAAGACGCTGGGACAATTGCTCAAGGCAACTCAGAAGTTGGCTGCTATCCCTCCGGGATTAGAACCGATTTTGAAGAGTGCTCTTGATAAGAGAAACTTCTTGGCTCATGGTTTCTTTCGAGCGAACGCCGAAGAATTAATTCATGAGGCCGGGAAGAGGGCAATGATTAAGGAGCTAAGCTCAATGATCGAGCTGTTCCTGCTGGCCGACGAGTTGCTTACACCCGTATATATGGCCCTTTGGGAAAAGTACGGAGTGACTGAAGAGTTCATTCAAAAAGAGTTAGAGCGTTCTTATGCGGAGGCAGAAAAGCGGGATGGTGGGCTCTAACAATTCGCAGCCGGCGTGACGGCCCTGACGGGCCGCGGCCTGAACTCAAACGTTAGAGAGTCCGTGCATGGCCACTCCTCTGTGCCCCCATACGCAATGGGGGCTTCGCCTTATGCCTACCTATGGCATCCATGTGCAACGTCAACACCCGCTAGAACGACGAGCCGGGCAGGGCGAGGAATGCGATCTCTTCTGCGCTTGATGTGCGTCCCAGTATCGCGTTGCGGTGCGGAAAGCGGCCGAAGCGGGTGATTACTGCCTGATGGCGTAGCGCGTAGTCGGCAAAGGGTTCGAATACGGCGTGCTGTGCAGTGGGCACCGTATCGGCCAGTGCGCGAAATAGCTGCACACTGTGCGCCTGATGTGCTGGATCTTCTGCATGTTCCAGCGGCAGGTAGAAGAAGACGCGCTCTATCGGCCGGAGCGCCCGGTCTTGCCCTGCGGCCAAGCCTTGCCGGCACAAGGCCAGTGCGATGTCGTCAAAAGCGAAGGCGTCGGCTGTGCCGCGATAGCTATTGCGCGGGATCTGGTCGGTGAGCAGGATCAGCGCCAGCATGCCTTTGGGCGTGGCGCGCCAACTGTCCAGTTCTCCCGCCCGTGCAGCCGGCAGCAGCGGTGCGAAGCGCTGGCGTATGGCCGCGTCGGTGTCCGGATTCTTGCCCCACCACAGCGCGGCGTGAGTGCTGGCGGTCTGGGCGTCGTCGTCTGATTTGCCAAACCAGAATGCGAGCAGGCTGTTTTGGGTTTCCATCATGACCTTTCGTGCGTGTGGGCGGGGAGTATGGCTTTCCTTGTCAGGATGGCAGGCCAGAAGCTGGATGGGCAAGCCGGGTTTCGCCCGCTTCGCGGGCTCCTACACGAAACATGCGGTTGACGGATGGGGCTGCCCTTACGGCTGCGTCTCTCTCCATGCCCATCACGCCCGCGCCGGTTTCAGGGCGTGGTCAGCCCCAGCCTTGCCATGCGCGAGATCAGCGTGGTGCGCGGCAGGCCCAGATCGCGGGCGGTGGCTGCGAGCTTGTTGTCGTTGGCGGCCAGCGCCTGGGTGATGATGTGGCACTCCTGTGCCGCCAGACGCGCCTTGAGCGGGCCGCTGCCTGCCGGCGCCGTATCCGGGGGCAGGGCGGGAACGGCGGCAGATGCGCTGTCTTGCATCAGCGCGATGGTGCTTAGCGTGCTGCCGCTTTTGTCCAGCAGCAGGCTGCGGCGGATCACGTTTTCCAGCTCGCGCACATTGCCAGGCCAAGCCTGGGCTTCCAGCGTGGCGATGGCCGCCTCCGACAAGGTGGTGATGGCCGGGTTGAGGCTGGCTGCGTGCTTGTCGACAAAGCGGCGGGCGAGCAGGGCGATGTCGCCACGGCGTTCGCGTAGCGGCGGGATGAAGATGTAGCCGACGTTGAGGCGGTAATACAGGTCTTCGCGCAGGCGGCCGGCGGCGATGGCATCCAGCGGGCGCTGGTTGAGCGCCGCGATCAGGCGCACATTGGCGCGCAGTGGTTGCTGGCTGCCCAGCGGCTGGAAGCTGCCGTCCTGTAGTACGCGCAGCAGCTTACTTTGCAGCGCGATCGGCATGGAGTTGATTTCATCCAGAAACAGCGTGCCGCCATCGGCCAGCGCAAACAGCCCCTTCTTGTTTTCAGCTCCGGTAAATGCGCCACGGGTGGTGCCGAACAGGGTACTTTCCAGCAGGTTTTCCGGTATAGCCGCACAGTTCAGGCACAGCATGGGCGCGCGTGCGCGCGGGCTTTTGGCATGGGCGCGGCGCGCGAACAGCTCCTTGCCTGTGCCGGTTTCACCGTAGATCAGTACCGGCAGTTCGCTGTGGCCATAGATGTCGATGGCGTCGATCTGCAGGCGCAACCGTGCGTCGTGGCCGACGATATCAGGCACCGGGCTGGGGTCGTTGTTGTCCGAGGGCTGGTTGTCTACGGTACGGCCTATCTCGATGGCACCGATCACGTCGCCGCTGCGGCCGAACAGCGGCATGGCCGAATGCAGGTAGTGCAACTGGCGCCCGTCGCTGCCGTGATAGGCCTGATAGTGGTCGACAAAGCGGCTGTGCTGCGACAGGCAGCGCAGCAAGGTGCTGTCTTCTGTTTTCAGCCACGGGCTGACATCGAGGATGTGGCGGCCGAGGATATTGGCCGGGTCCACGCCATCCATGCGCGCGCTGGCGCGGTTGTAATACACGAAGTGGCCACGGTGGTCGACCATGGTGACAGGCTGGTTCAGGGTGTCGAGCAGCTCTTTCATGCTCAGCACCAGCCACTGGATCTCTTCCATTGCGCTTCCTTGTCGGGTTTTCGACACATTGCGGCCAGACCTTGCCATTGCAGCTGCAGGCGTCTGTCCGTTTTTCGACGTCTGTCGATTTTACGACATATTCATCGCGTTGTGCTCTGGTTTATGGTTATGAGATGCCATTTTTGGGGTGGTTTCATGGCGTTTTGTCGCAGATTTGGGGTGAAAAATTGCAAATTGCCGGCAATGGTTGGCACGCTTCTCGCTAAAGCCTGGGTGTGAACGATTTTTAGCTAACACCTACTTTTATCTTGAGGACTCACACCATGTTCAAACACATCATCGCCCGCACCCCTTGCCGCGCCCTGGTTGACGGCCTGTCTGCTTCTGACCTTGGCAAGCCTATCTACGAGAAGGCGATCGAGCAGCACAACGCCTATATCCGCGCGCTGCAGACCTGCGGCGTCGATATCACCATCCTGCCGCCGGCTGAAGAGTTTCCGGACTCGGTGTTCGTTGAAGATCCGGCACTGTGCACCCCGCATTGCGGTATCGTGACCCGCCCGGGCGCCGACAGCCGCCGTGGTGAGGCCGAACTGATGGCACCTATCCTGGCCCGCTTCTACAAGAATGTGGAGCGCATCGTCGAGCCGGGCACGCTGGACGCCGGCGACGTGATGATGGTCGGCAACCACTACTACATCGGCAATTCGGCCCGCACCAACGAAGAGGGCGCGCGCCAGCTGATCGCCATTCTGGAAAAGTACGGCATGACCGGCTCCATCGTCACCATGGACGAGGTGCTGCACCTGAAGACCGGCCTCGCCTATCTGGAAAACAACAATCTGATGTGCGCCGGCGAGTTCCTGACCAAGCCTGAATTCCAGAAGTACAACATTATCGAGTTGCCGGAAGACGAGATCTACGCCGCTAACTGCATCTGGGTCAACGGCAAGGTGATCATGCCTTCCGGTTACCCTAAGACTGCCGCCAAGATCGCCGCGCTCGGTTACGAGGTGATCGAGGTGGATACCTCGGAATACCGCAAGGTGGATGGCGGGGTGAGCTGCATGTCGCTGCGCTTCTGAGTTCTGGCTATTGAGCTAGCAGGCAGCCGCCGCGCACTTGCGTCGCGGCTGTTTTTTCAGTGACCAAGAAAGAATCCCTATGTCTCAAACACAAGACAAGAAATTGGGCGTGGTGGCGATGACGGCGCTGGTGGTGGGTGCCATTGTCGGCAGCGGTATTTTCAGTTTGCCGCAAAATATGGCCGAAGGCGCGGGAGCCGGAGCCATTCTGATTGCCTGGGTGATCACCTTTATCGGCATGCTGGCGTTAACGCGCATTTTCCAGTGGTTGTCGACCAACCGCCCCGATATCGGGGATGGCGTATACGGCTATGCACGCACTGGCTTTGGCGACTATATGGGCTTTAATGCCGCCTGGGGCTACTGGATCTCGGTATGGGTGGGCAATGTCGGCTATCTGGTGGTGATGTTTAGTGCGCTGGGTTCTTTTCATGCGCTGGGTTTCTTTGGCGAGGGCAGTACGCTGCCGGCGCTCGCGTGCGGCCTGATCGTGCTGTGGACGCTGCATGTGTTCGTGCTGCGCGGCGTGCAGTCAGCCGCCTTTCTCAATATGGTGGTGACCATCGCCAAGATCGTGCCGCTCGGGCTCTTTATCCTGTGCGTGGCACTGGCGTTCAGGGTCGATGTGTTCCAGATCGACTTCTGGGGTAGCGCAGAGCTTGGCAGTGTGGCTGATCAGGTGAAAAACACCATGCTGTACACAGTGTGGGTGTTCCTCGGCATCGAGTGCGCCACCGTTTACGCCAGCCGCGCCAAGAATATGGCGGTCGTCAGCCGCGCCACCATTCTCGGTTTTCTGATCACTATCTTGCTCTTGATCTGTGTGTCGGTGTTGTCGTTGGGCGTCGTGTCGCAGCCTGAGCTTGCACAGATGAAGAACCCGTCGATGGCTGCGGTACTGGGGCATGTAGTCGGCCCGTGGGGCGGGATGCTGATCAATATCGGTCTGGTGATGTCGGTCGGCGGCGCACTCTTGGCCTGGACCATGATCTCCAGCGAAATGCTGTATCTGGCTGCACGCGGCGACAACAACACGGCACCCAAGGCGTTCGGCAGGCTCAACAAGAACGGCACGCCGGCCAATGCGCTGTGGCTGACCAATAGCCTGATTTCGCTGGTGCTGGTGATCAACCATCTGAACGATGCCGGTTACAACATCCTGATCCAGCTGGCCTCGTCCATGGCACTGATCCCCTACCTGCTGTGCGCGGCTTTCGGCCTGCGTCTGGCACTCAAGGCCGAGGTCAAGTCGGCTACGCTAGTCGGGCTGACTGCGCTGGGTACGGTGTACGGTATGTGGCTGATCTACGCCGGCGGCCTGAGCTTTTTGCTGCTGTCCATGATTCTGTATGCGCTGGGCCTGCCGTTTTACCTCAAGGCCAAGCATGAGCGAGGCGAGAAATTCTTCACGCATCCGCTGGAGGGCATGCTGGGCTTGCTGGTGCTGGCCTTGGCCATTGCCGCGCTGTATATGGTGTCGCAAGGGACGCTGAGCCTGTAACAACCGGTTCACGGGCACTCTTGCCAGGCGTAGACGTAAAAAAGCCAGCCCTTAATCCGGCTGGCTTTTTTGGGTCAAGCGTTGCTTGACACAGCGCTCAATCAGGCGCGCTTCTTGAACTCGTTGGTACGGGTGTCGATTTCGATCTTGTCGCCGGTGTTGACGAAAGCCGGAACCGGGATCTCGAAGGTGGTACCTGCCAGACGGGCTGGCTTCAGGACTTTACCCGAGGTATCGCCGCGTACGGCAGGCTCGGTGTATTCCACTTCGCGTACAACCGTCGTCGGCAGTTCAACCGAGATGGCTTTGCCGTCGTAGAAAGTGACCTGGCAAACGTCTTCCATGCCGTCAACGATGTAGTTCAGGGTGTCGCCCAGGTTGTCGGCTTCGACTTCGTACTGGTTGAATTCGGTGTCCATAAACACATACATCGGGTCAGCGAAGTAGGTGTAGGTGCAGTCCTTGCGGTCCAGAACCACCACGTCGAACTTGTCGTCGGCGCGGTAAACGGTTTCGCTACCTGCGCCGGTCAGCAGGTTCTTCATCTTCATCTTGACGACGGAGGCGTTACGGCCCGACTTGGTGTATTCGGCCTTTTGCACAACCATCGGCTCGCTGCCGACCATAAAGACGTTACCTGCGCGGAGTTCCTGTGCGGTTTTCATGACTAAACATTCCCAAAGCTTGAATTGATTTCGGGGAATGCTTTCCCCAAGAGGGCGCTATTGTAGCTGTTTTTCAATCATTTGCACCAGCCTAGCGGCAAGTGCACTGCGCCCCAGTGCCTGTTGTGGCCAGATGCGGGCATGCCTTGCCAGTTCAGGCAGATATTCCTGCAAAGCCGCCCACGCATTCGCCATGCCTATGCCGCGATTCCAGCTATGGGCGCTGTGGGTCAGTGCCTGCCTCGCCGCAGGGGACAGGCTGTGGCTGTAGCGTTGCAAAAAGGCATCGAGCTTGACGATATGGGCGTCTTCATCCTGCGGGTAGATATGCCACAAGAAGGGGCGTGCTGCCCATTGGGCGCGCATAAAGCTGTCTTCGCCGCGCACGATATTAAAGTCGCACGACCATAACAGCTGGTCGTATTCGCTTTGTTCGCTAAACGGCAGCACATGCACCGTAAGCGAGCCCAGGCTGAGCGTTTCGCCGGCCATGAGCGTGTCGCGCCCGAACAGGCGGGCGACATCGGCGATGACCCGCCCGTGCGGCACCATCACCCGCACCGCTTGTGTGCCATGGGCGCAGGCTTGCAGCCAGTCGCCGACGGCAGGGCTTTCATAGGTAAACAGACTGATGATCAATTCGTCTGGCTGGCGCGGTGCAAGACCCAGGCGGTGCCAGTAGGCTTGCTGTCCGGCAAGATCGGCCTGCCAGGCATCGCGCCTGGCAAACAGGCCGGCCTCGCAGATCAGGCCGCCGCTTTGTTCGCTAAAGCCGGGAAAGAAAAACCACTTGGTCAGCGCCAGACGCGGATGGGGCGAGGGCAGGGCGTGGCAGCCTTCAATCCAGTCTTCGGCCGACAGATACTCGAGATTGACCCAGACCGGCTTGCGGCTGCGTGCCGCCATCGCGGTGATATAGGGCTCGGGCAGGGTGCAGCCAAAGGCTTCGATCACAATATCGGCAGCCTGGACCTGATGGGGAAAAGCGCGCGGCCAGTGGCGGATTTCGACGCCTTCCAGCATCTGCTGCGCTAGGGTCGCATCCAGCATGGGTTCGATACGGGCGAAGCTTTGCATATCGTCGACCCATAGCCGCACCGTCTGCTCGTACTCATGTGCAATCTGGTGCGCCAGACGCCAGGCGATGCCGATATCGCCGTAGTTGTCGATCACATTGCAGAACACGTCCCACTGCTGGCGCTTCATCTGCCGCCCTCCTGCAAAAGGCCGCCATGGTAGCGCCAGCGGGTGCAAGGGGAAAGAGGAACCTGCGCAATATCCTGTGCCCGGTTCTTATTGCATGTGATGGCCGATGGGGGGCGTTTGCAATTTGCAGGCTCAAAGATAATTCTTATGGCATTATTGGCATCAGGGTTGTTGAGTGCCCGCCAGGTCTGCAAGGGAGAAAAATAATGCAAAACGTATTGGATCTATATCGGCAAAAGCAGCTTGGTGCAGCGGATGCACTGGGTTGGGTGAAGGATGGCGACAGTATTGTCGTGCCGACGGCAGCGAGTGAGCCGCCTGAGTTATTGACTGCTCTTGGTGAGGCGCGGCGCAAGTTCAGGGGGGTGAAGGTCTACCAGTTGCTGGGCTTGGGCGATTATGGCTACTTCGACCCGGAAACTACCGACCATGTGCGCCATGTGGCCTACTTTTTGAGTGGAACCACCCGCAAGCCTTGCCAAGAGGGGTGGGCGGATCTGGTGCCCAACCATTTTTCCGAAATTCCGCGCATGATCAAGCGAGGCGAATTGCCGGCCGATGTGCTGTTCGCGCTGGCGTCGCCTATGGATGAGCATGGCTATTTCTCCCTGAGTCTGGGAGCGGATTATGCGATGGCCGCTGCCCTTAGCGCCCGCGCCATCGTGTTGGAAGTCAACCCGAATGTCCCTTTTGCCTATGGCGAGTGTCATGTACACATCTCGCAGGTGGCCGCGGTGGTGGAGAGCAATCTGCCGCTGCGCGAAGTGAAAATGGCGGAAATCGGCGAGGTACAAAAGGCCATTGGTGCGCATGTGGCCGGACTGATCAACGATGGTGATACGCTGCAGATTGGCTTTGGCGGCATTCCCGATGCGGTGGTGACCCAGCTGACGCATAAGCGTGATCTGGGTATACACACCGAGATGATAGGCGACGGCATTATTTCCCTGTGGGAGAGCGGTGCCATTACCTGTCGCAAGAAAAACTTTATGCCGGGCAAGATGATTGCGACGTTCGCGCTGGGTAGCCAGCGTCTGTACCGGGCGATGCACCACAATCTGATGCTGGAGATGCGGCCGTCCGACTTCGTCAACGACCCGGCTATCGCCGGCATGAATGATAATCTGGTGGCGATTAACGGCACCTTACAGCTGGATTTTGCCGGCCAGTGCGGCTCGGAAAGTCTGGGTTACAAGCCGTTTTCCAGTACCGGCGGCCAGACCGATTTTATCCGTGCCGCCAACCGCTCTAAAGGAGGGCGCGGCATTATCGTGACGCCGTCTACTGCCAAGAACGACACGATTTCGCGCATCGTACCGACGCTGGCCGAGGGGACTTTTGTTTCGTGCAGCAAGAATGATGTGAACTATGTGGTGACCGAGTACGGTGTTGCGCAGTTGCGCGGTAAAAACCTCAGGCAGCGCGCGCAGGAACTGATCGCGATCGCCCACCCCAATTTCCGCGCCGAGCTGACCGAGGAAGCCAGAAAGATGAAGCTGCTGTAAGTGCTTCAGCCAGCGGCTGAGTTCTATACAAGGGCTGGCATGCGCCAGCCCTTGTTTTTACTTTTACACGTGCAGCAAGAGGAAGCGGCGCTCCCACGGGCTGATTACATCAAAATACTCGCGGTATTCGGCCTCTTTAATCGCGCAATAGGTATCGATAAAGTGGCGGCCAAACACTTCGGCCAAAGGTTCGCAGGCGCGCAGCAGATCGGCCGCATCGTCCAGATGGCGCGGCAGCTGATGCGGCTGCTCGTAAGCGCTGCCGGTCAGCGGCTCGGACGGCTTGAGCTTCTCTTGCATGCCCAGATAACCGCAGGCCAGGCTGGCGGCGATCGCGAGGTAAGGGTTGACGTCGACACCGGCCAGACGGTTCTCCACGCGCCGCGCCTCGGGACTGGAGTGCGGAACGCGCAGGCCGCAGGTGCGGTTGTCAAAGCCCCAGCTCAGGTTGATCGGTGCCGAGGTATAGCGCGACAGGCGGCGATAGGAGTTTACATACGGGGCGAAAAACGGCATCGCCGGTGGCAGATAGGTCTGCAGGCCGCCGATAAAGTGGTAGAACGCCTCCGATGGCGTGCCATCGCTATTGGAAAAAATATTCTGTCCGGTCTTGATGTCGACCACGCTCTGGTGGATGTGCATCGCGCTGCCGGGCTGGCCCTGCATCGGCTTGGCCATAAAGGTGGCGTACATATTGTGGCGGATGGCCACCTCGCGCACGGTGCGCTTGAATAAAAAGGCCTGGTCAGCCAGCGCCAGCGGGTCGCCATGGTCGAGGTTGATCTCCATCTGGGCGGTGCCCATCTCGTGGATCAGCGTATCGAGCTGAATGCCCTGAGCTTCGCACCAGTCATACATCACATCGAAGATGTCTTCATATTCGTTGACCGCATCAATCGAAAAGCTCTGGCGCCCGGCTTCGGTGCGGCGGGTGCGGCCGACCGGCGCGGTAAGCGGGATGTCTTCATCCGGTTGGATTTCAACCAGATAAAACTCCATTTCCGGCGCGACCACGGCCTTGAGGCCGGCGTCTTCATAGAGCTTGAGGATGCGTTTTAATACATTGCGCGGCGCCAGTTCGGCCGGCGTGCCGTCAAAATTCAGGCAGTCATGAATGATCTGCGCGGTTGGCTCTTTTTCCCACGGTACCGGACGCACACTGCTGGCATCGGCCAGCAGACGCATATCGGGGTCGGATACGGCGGTAAAGTCTTGCTCGGGGTAGTCGCCGGTGACGGTCATCGACAGCACGGCTTCAGGCAGGCGCAAGCCTTCGGCGGGGTTGTACTTGTGGCGCGGCACGATCTTGCCGCGGGCCAACCCGGTCATGTCCGGGATCAGGCATTCGATTTCGGTGATGTGATTGTCGTCCAACCACTGGTTGATTTGTTCGGCGTGATGCATGGCAAGTCCTTGGGTGTATTAAGGGTGAGCGCCGGAGCTGGTGGCGCGGCGGGCAAAATTGACCAGTGCGCCTTTGCGCTGGGCCAGAATCAGAAAAGCGCGCCTATCGTTTAAATCGTCGATACTGGCGAGGGCAAGGTTGGCCTTGGGGTCAGGCCATGGGACATGGGGCATAAGCGGCTCCGTTTGGGCTGTGCGGTGCACAGCTGTTTAAAATGCTCAACACGCATCCTATGACTAATGCGTGAATTTGGCAGGAAAAACTGCAGCGCAGGCCAAGAGTGTGGCATCTGTGCCATCATTGACAACACGACACGATAACGAATCCAAGAACTTCATGAATCAAGCTGCTCCCGAACAGATAGCCAAGCCGGCCAGACGCTGGCGTGGTCTGCGATTACTGGCCATTACCTTGCTGGCGTTGATGGCGCTGCTGTGGGGGGGCTTGTACGCGCTGGCGCCACGCCTGTTGCAAAAAGGCGCGGCCGATTGGGCGCAGGGGATAGGTTACAAGCTGCAGCTGGGTCAGGTGGATATTGCCCCGTGGGCCATGCGGGCCGAACTGGGGGACATCGCGCTAAGCGACAGTCAGGGCGCACCGCTGTTTGCGGCCAAGCGCCTGCTGATTAATGCCGAACTCTGGGCACTTTTGGCCGGACGCTGGCAAGTGTCCGAGCTGAGCCTGGAGGCGCCCAAGTTGACCTTGGCGCGCGATGCAGCCGGGGTGTGGAACTGGGCGCGTCTGGTCGATGCGGCGGCTAGCCAGGATGCGCAGGCCAAGCGTAGCGACGACAGTCTGCCTGCTGTTCTGATCGAGGCGCTGCGCATCAAGCAAGGGGTGGTTGTGCTGAACGATGCGGGCACGCCGGGCGGCAGGGCGGCGCTGACTCCGTTTGATCTGGCGCTGCATGATTTATCCACCCTGAGCGGGCGCGATGGGCAATTGCAGCTGAATGCCCGCCTGAACGACGGGGCGCGCCTTAGCTGGCAAGGCCGGGTGGGGCTGTCTCCTCTGGCGTCACAGGGCGAGCTTGCGCTGCACGGCTTGCAACTGGCCAGCGTTTGGCCGTGGCTTGCGCCGCATCTGCATTTGGCCGCTGCGCAAGGCAGCCTCTCGCTGAATACGCGCTACCGTTTTGCCATGCCGGGCAGTCAGCCTGAGCTGGTGTTGCCGCATCTTGCGCTGCAAGGCCGCGATCTGGCTTTTAAGGCACCGGGCAGCGGCAACCCGCTTTTGCTCAAGACGCTGGACGTGGCGGGTGCCAGCTTTGTGCTGGAGGGCATGCGCGCCCGTGTGCAGGGCGTGACACTGGATGGCCTGAACTTTCATGGCCTGCGCAATGCGCAAGGCGTGCTTGACTGGCAGGCGGCCTTGCCGGCGCCGGATTCGGGCGGGGTCAAGCCCGCCGCAGCGGCTCCCGGTTTAAGCCTGTCACTGGATAAATTACGGCTTAAAAATGCACAGTTCCAGCTGGATGACGCAGGCTTTACCCAGCCTTTGCGGGTATCGGGGCAGTTGCCCGAGGCGTCGGCACGGATGCGGCTGGATAGCGCCGGTGCGCTGCGCGTCGATCAGGTGCAGGGGCAGTTGGCGGCTTTGGCACTGCAAAGCGGGGAAGCACGCTGGTTGCAGCTCTCTGCGCTTGCCCTGCAGGGGCTGAATGTGGACACCGCGGCGCGCAAGCTGGACGCCGGCACGCTAAGTTTGGCCGGCTTGCAGCTGGACGTCGTACAGCGGCGCGACGGGCAGATCAATATTGCGCATTATTTGCAGCAGCGTCCGGGTTTGCCCAAACCCAAGGCGGCGCCTGCCAGCGGCCATGCCTGGCAGACGCATTTGCCGCAGCTGACGCTGGCCGACAGCAGTGTGCGCTGGCGCGACGAGGCCATGGCGACGCCGCTGACACTGGCGCTCACCGGTCTTGCCGGCACGGTTACGCCGGAAGAGGAGGCGCTGGCCGTCGCGCTGAATGGCCGCGTGCAAGGCGGGCAGCTTGATTTGAATGGACGCGCCAGCTTAGAGAATGACAGCGGTCAGGCCAGACTGGCGCTTAAGGGGCTGCCGTTACAAGCGCTTGCGCCTTATGCCTTGGCCGGCACGCCGCTACGCCTGCGCTCGGGCACGCTGTCGGCGGCGCTGGATGCACGCTGGCAAGGGGCAAACTGGTCGGTGCGCGGCCAGGGCGATATTGCACGGCTAGCGGTCATGGAGCCGGGCCAGACCCGGCCTTTACTCGCCTGGCAGCGTCTGCAAATACAGGGCTTGCAGGCGGATGCCAAGCGTGTGCGCATTGCCGAAATCCGCCTGAACAAGCCGGTGGCACGCTTCTTACTGGATGAAAAGCGCAGCAGCAATATAGAAAAACTGTTTGCCGGCAAGACGGCGACGGCCAAGCCTGCCGCCGCCAAACAAGGTCCGGGCTATGCCGTGGATATCGCCAGCGTGCGCGTGATTCAGGGGGAGCTTGATTTTGCCGATCAGGGCATGCAGCCTGCTTTTGCCACGCGCATGCATGACTTGAACGGTTCGGTACTGGGGCTCTCCAGTCGCGCCGGCCGCCGTGCCGCACTGTCTTTTAATGGCGAAGTCGACCGCTACGGCGATGTGCGCATCAAGGGCTCGTTGGCGCCGCAGGCGGTGACCGATGACCTCGATATTGCGCTGGCGTTTCGCAATATTCCGATACACAGCCTGAACCCGTACTCGATGAGTTTTGCCGGCTGGCAGGTAGACGATGGCCGCTTGAGTCTGGATGTGAATTACCGCCTCGATCAGCGCGCACTGAAAGCCGACAACCGCGTGGTCATAGACAGCCTCAAGCTGGGGCAGGAGTTGCCCGGCTATAAAGGCACGCGTTTGCCGCTGCGTTTGGCGGTCGCGTTGCTGGAGGATGGCGATGGGCGTATCGATCTGAATCTGCCTATCAGTGGCAGTCTGGATGACCCCGAGTTCAGTGTCGGCCATTTGGTTTGGCAGGCCGTGAAAAATGTGATTACCAAGGTTGCCACCGCGCCGTTTCGCGCGTTGGGTGCCTTGCTGGGCGGCGAGGGCTTTGACGCGGTGTATGCCGTGCCGGGCGAAGCGGCGGTGTCTCCCCCCGAGCGTGAAAAGCTGGATCAGCTGGCGGTGCTGCTGCAAAAGCGTCCGCAGCTGAAGCTGGAAATCGCCGGGCGCTATGCCGAGGCTGACCGCCAGGCGCTGGCGCGCTCCAAGATAGACCGCGCCATTTTGGCCGCGGCCCGCTTCCAGCTCTTGCCGGGCGAGCCCTTGCCGTTGCCGGACATGGGTGACCCTGCGATGCAGGATGCGGTGAAGTCGGTGTACGTCGACAAGATAGGGCGCATCAAGCTGATACAGCGCCTGTTGGCACTGCCGGACAATGATGCGCGCTACCGTGCTTTGCGCGAAGAAATGATTGCGGCAACGCCGGTAAGCGATGCCGAACTGATTGCGCTGGCGCAGGCGCGCGCGGCAGCGGCGCGCGCCATTATGCTGGACGTGGATGCCGCACTTGCCGGGCGTATGACTTTGGGTGCACCGGACAAGGCCGGTTCAGACGCCAATGGTGTCGAGCTGGGTATCAAGCTGGATACGGCGGGGGCGTAAAGCCTGGGCAGCCATCAATTGGGGCATCGCCCAAATAACACGATTTCCGGTGCATGCCGGGCAAGGAGGCCGTATGGCTGTCGAGATAGAACGCAAATTTCTGGTAACGGGCGATTTTCGCACTGCAGCCCATGCGCAGCAGCGCATTACCCAAGGCTATTTGTCATCGGTGCCCGAGCGCACCGTACGCGTACGCATAAAGGGCGAGCAGGGTTTTATTACCGTCAAAGGCATAGGCAATGCCTCCGGTGCCAGCCGTTACGAATGGGAGCGGGAAATTCCGCGTGCCGAAGCCGAGGCTTTGCTGGCCTTGTGCGAGCCGGGCGTGATCGACAAAACGCGCCATCTGGTCACGGCTGGCGTCCATACTTTTGAAGTTGACGAATTCTTCGGCGACAACCAGGGGCTGATTGTCGCCGAGATCGAACTGGATCATGAAGACGAAGCCTTCCTGCGTCCTGCATGGCTGGGCGCGGAAGTCACGGGCGAGGCGCGCTATTACAATTCGGCGCTGATGCAGCACCCGTTCAAAAGCTGGTAAGACCTCAGATCGTGAACCGGTTCTCAGGCTTTCAAGCCTTGCGCCCATACGCGGTAAGCGTGTTCGGCCAGACGGTTGGAGGCCAGCACCCTTTGTGTGGCATTGCCCTTGAGTTCGAGTGCTTCTTGCACCCCGGGCTTGCCCAAGTGCGGTGTCAGCTCATCCTCGCATTCACTCCAGTGTTCCAGCATATGGCTGGTCATCTCGATATGGAACTGCATGCCCAGATGGATGCCGTGGCTGAAAGCCTGGTGCGGGCAGTGGGCGCTGGACATCAATAGCTGTGCACCGCTAGGCAGGGTGAAGTTTTCGCTATGCCAGTGGAACACTTCGACGCCGTCGGCTGCGCCAAACCAATGTGCGCCGGCGGGTTCATGGCTGGACAGCGGATGCCAGCCGATTTCGCTGCCGCCGGGGTTGTCGGTGATTTCACCGCCCAGCACTTCAGCCAGCAGTTGTCCGCCCAGACAGTGGCCGATCACCGGTATCTCCAGTTTGACCGCCTCGGCAATCAGCCTTTTTTCCGCCTCGACAAAGGGCAGGCGGTCACGCACGCTCATCGGCCCGCCCATGACCACCAAGCCTGCATAGTCGCGGCAGCTTTCCGGCAGCGCCTGACCTTCATAACCCTGGAACAGGCGGGTTTTCAGGTGGACGCGTTCGGCGAATTCGGCAAAATAACCGGGACCTTCACCCGGGTAGTGCTGGAAAATGGCGACCGGTTTCATGTTTTCCCCTTGGTGAAACAAGCAAAAAATAGGCGATGCCCAGCTAGGCGCGGGTGTTTATCGCATGCGATGGCACGCTATTCATGCATCAGCACCCATCCTGGCCAGGCTCGCCGGCCCTTGCGGCAAGTGGCAAGTGGCAAGTGGCAAGTGGCAAGTCAGAAGCGTCGGCACAGCGGACTTAGCACCCTGCGCTCATTTGCAACCACTCGCCACCGAAGATGCGCCAAAAAAATGCCGCCCCGAAGGGCGGCAATGGTGTTATTCGATTTTCAGCGGAATGAACAGCGTGTTGTCCATGCGCCGTACCAGTAGCGCAATATTGCCGCGCGCGGCATTCAGTTCGCGCTCGAAGCCTTTGACCGTGCCGACCTCGTTCTGGTTGATGCCGATGATCACATCACCCGACATCAGGCCGGAGCGCGCCGCGATGCCTTTTACTTTTTGCACCAGCAAGCCGCCTTTGACGCCCAGCTCTTTTTTCTGCTCGGGCGTAAGCTCGGTCACGATCAGCCCTATCTTGTCGAAGTTGAACGGCTGAACTTCGCCTGACGGAGCCGAGGCCGCCTCATTCGGCTCGGGGCTGAGCTCGGCCAGTTTAGCGGTGACGACCTGCTCCTTGCCCTTGCGCCATAGCGTGAGTTTCACCTCGGTGCCCGGCTGCATGGCGCCAACCAGAATAGGCAGGTCGCGCGAGCTGTCCACCACCTTGTCGTTGAGCTTGATAATGATGTCGCCCAGCTGCACACCAGCTTTGGCTGCGGCACCATCGGGTTCGACCCGCACCACCAGCGCGCCATGCGGCCGATCCAGGCCGAAGGATTGCGCCAACTCCTGCGTCAACTCCTGGATATGGATGCCCAGCTGACCGCGGCTGACCTTGCCCTTGGTCTTGAGCTGCTCGACCACATCCATCGCGATATCGATCGGAATGGCGAAGGAGATGCCCATAAAGCCGCCGGAACGGCTATAGATCTGCGAGTTGATGCCGACCACTTCGCCCTTCAGGTTGAACAGCGGGCCGCCGGAGTTGCCCGGGTTGATGGCGACATCAGTCTGGATAAACGGCACATAGCTCTCATCCGGCAGGCTGCGGCCCTTGGCCGAGACGATGCCGGCGGTCACGGTGTTTTCAAAACCGAATGGTGCGCCGATGGCGGCCACCCATTCGCCGACCTTGAGCTCGGCCGGGTTGCCTATCTTGACCGCCGACAGACCCGTTACGTCTATCTTGAGTACGGCCACGTCGGTGCGCTTGTCCAGACCCACCAGCTTGGCCTTGACCTCGCGCCGGTCGGTCAGCATGACCTTGATCTGGCTGCCGCCGGACACCACATGGGCATTGGTCAGGATGTAGCCATCGTCGCTGATGATAAAGCCGGAGCCAAAGGACACGCCTTCATCTGGCGGATTGTCCTGCTGGTCGGGCGGCACAAAGCGTTTGAAGAATTCGTAGAACGGATCGTCTTCCGGAATGCCGCCGGGCAACTGGCTCTGGCGCGGGCTGGCCAGATTGTCGCTGCCACGGGTGGCCTGAATATTGACTACCGACGGGCCATCGCGCTCGACCAGCAAGGTGAAGTCGGGCAGCAGCATCTGCACACGGCCGTCTTGTGCCGGCACCGCGACTTTGGAAATAGGCTGCTCGCCCTTGATCAGCTGGCTGATCTTGTCGCAGCCGGTGAGGGTGGACAGTGCAAACAGGGTGATGGCGAAGGCGCGTAGGCTGATATTCACAACAAATCCTTTACAGTGGCAGCGGTAGATGCCGCCAGCCCCATTTACATGCAGCGCGGGGCCATGATTTCAAGTGCTGCATTGCTTAATCATAACGGTTTTGCCCGGTATTCGCAGAGCTCGCGAATAATGCAGCGTCCACATTCGGGTTTTCTCGCCTTGCAGGTGTAGCGTCCGAGCAGGATTAGCCAGTGATGGGCATCCTGACGGAACTCGGGTGGCGTGAAGCGCAAGAGCTTGTCTTCCACCTCGCGTACATCCTTGCCCGGCGCGAGGCCGGTGCGGTTGGCGACGCGAAAAATATGGGTGTCGACGGCAATGGTCGGCACGCCAAAGGCGGTGTTGAGCACCACATTGGCCGTTTTGCGTCCGACACCGGGCAGGCTTTCCAGTGCTTCGCGCGTCGTTGGCACTTCGCCACCGTATTTTTCCAGCAGCAAGCGGCAGGTGGCGATGGTATTGCGCGCCTTGGTGCGGTACAGCCCTATGGTCTGGATCGCCTCGGCCAGACGCGCTTCGCCCAACGTGAGCATGGCTTGCGGTGTCGGTGCGATCGGGAACAGGCGTCGTGTCGCCTTGTTGACGCCCACATCGGTCGCCTGTGCCGACAGCAGCACGGCGATCAAGAGCTGGAACGGGCTGCCGTACTCAAGCTCGGTGGTCGGGTGCGGGTTATCGTGCTGCAGGGTCTGGTAAATGGCGCGGCGTTTGGCAGGATTCATCAGGCATTGACCGTTTCATTGTCTGTCGCCGCCGGGCGGCTGCTGCGTTGGCGCGCACGGGCGTCCAGATAGTTTTTACCGGCAATCAGCAAGGCCAGGCCGAAAAAAGCGCCCGGTGGCAGCAGCGCCAGTAAAAACTGGTAATTGAAAGTCGGCGGCACCACATGCAGCACCAGCGCGTGGCCGATATCGCCCAGCACCAGTTCGGCACCAGAAAACAGGGTGCCGCGTCCGATCAGCTCGCGCATGCCGCCCAGAATGCCCAGTACGCCAGTCAGCCCCAGCCCCATCATCAGCCCGTCCAGTGCGGCCTCGGGCACCGTATTGCGCGAGGCATAGGCCTCGGCGCGCGCCATCACAATGCAGTTGGTGGTAATGAGCGGAATGAAAATCCCCAGCACCAGGTACAGGCTGTGCATCCAGGCATTCATCGCCAGATCGACGCAGGTGACCAGCGCCGCGATCAGCATGATGAATACCGGATTGCGGATTTCATTGGGTATGGTATGGCGAAAGGTGGCCACTGCCGCGCCGGACACCGTGGTGACCAGGGTCGTGGCCAGCCCCAGCGAAACACCATTGACCACGCTGGTGCTGACCGCCAGCACCGGGCATAGGCCCAATAGCTGCACGACACCGGCGTTCTGTTTCCACAGTCCGTTATGGATAATGTCACGCCAAGGCCTGGCATCCGTGTTTGCTTGCATTGCGCTTTCCTTTACGGTTGGGCCAGAAATTGGCGGCGGTTGGCGTCAAACAGTGTGACCACACGCCCGACGGCGGCGCTGACGGCGCGTGCCGAGATGGTGGCACCACTCATATAGTCGAAGTCGCCACCGTCCTTGCTGACTTTCCAGCGCGCTTCTATGCCCTTGCCGCTGAACTGTTCGCTCCAGCGGCTTTTGGCGTGGTCGATATAGTCGCCCAGCCCCGGGGTTTCCTTGTGCGCGATCACGCGCACGCCGCTGACTTGACCGTTCGCCAGAATGCCGACCAAAAGGCGGATCTTGCCGCCATAACCATTGGGCGCCACGCTTTCAAATACCAGACCCACCGGCTTGCCATCCTGGCGTGCGATAAAGGCCGTGGCGTTGTCAGGCAGGCCCAGCGTCTGGCGCTGGGCCGGATTCAGCGCCACCGGGTCGGCAATCAGGTCGTTGTTAAAACTGCCCTCGGGCAGGGTTTGTGCCATCAGGCGGGTGCGCGCCGCATCTTCATTGGCACGCACCGTGTCATGGGTGAGCGCATAGGTCAGTGCCAGTATGGCGGTGGTGACCAAGGCAAAGACCAGCAGGGTCAGGGCGCTGCGTCTGGCTTGGCGGGCGGCGTTAAGCATGCTGGTCTGCCTTTTTTGCGCGCTTGCGTTTGCCAAAGGCCGGCGGGCGGGTGAGCTGGTCGATCAGGGGGACGGCGATATTCATTAGCAGCACGGCAAAGGCCGCCGCATCAGGGTAGCCGCCGAACACGCGGATCACATAGATCAGCAGGCCGACACCAAAGCCGAAGATCAGCTGGCCACGGGCGCTGGTCGGGCCGGAGACCGGATCGGTCACGATGAAAAAGGCGGCCAGCAAGGTCGCGCCGGCCACCAGATGGAACAGCGGGTCGACATAATGCGCCGGCTGCCATAGCCACAAGGGCACGGCCAGTGTGGTGAGACCCGCGAGCATCGCCAGCGGCGCCTGATAACGGATGACGCGCTGCTGCAGCAAAAACAGGCCGCCAGCCAGATAGGCCAGCGCCACCCATTCACTGCCGACGCCGGCAATATGGCCGAACATGGGCGCCTCTTTCAGGCTGGCGATATCGCTGCCACCCAGCAATAGCTGGGTTTTTAAATAGTCCAGCGGGGTGGCCATGGAAATGGCGTCCAGACTCAGCCCGGCAGGCAGCTCGCGGCTGAAAATCCACGCCAGTTGTGCGCTGCTGTCCAGCGGGCCATGCGGCATGCCCCAGTGCGCCATCTGCGCCGGAAACGACACCATGGCCACGGCAAAGCCGACCATGGCCGGGTTGAACGGGTTATTGCCCAGCCCGCCATAGAGTTGCTTGCCCACCACGATGGCAAACAGCGTGGCCACCACGATCAGCCACCATGCGCCCAGCGCCGGCATGGACAGCGCCAATAGCCAGGCCGTGAGCAGGGCGCTGCCATCCTTGAGAAAGGGGGCAATGGCTAGGCCGCGCAGACGCAGCATGGCCGCTTCGGCCAGCAAGGCGGTGGCGCTGGCCAAGGTCAGCTGCACCAGCAGCGCGATGCCGTAAAACCAGACGCTGACGGCAATGGCCGGCAGCAAGGCCAGTAGCACCTTGAGCATGATGACGGACACGGTGGTCGGCCGTGCGATATAGGGAGCGTGCATCTTAGTGGTCGCCTTTCTGTGCCGCATCGCGCTCGGCTTTTTTAGCCGCTGCGCGCGCCATGGCCGCTTCAATCGCAGCGCGTTTTTCTGCATCCATGACGGGTTTGGGCGCGGGAGCGGAGCTTGCGCCTGCGGCGCTATCGCTGCTGCCTTTCGCATCCGCTGCTGCGCTTTGGGCGGCTTTTTTAGCCGCTGCGCGCGCCATGGCCGCTTCAATTGCGGCGCGTTTGTCCGCATCCATGACGGGTTTGGGCGCAGGTGCCGGGCTCACGCCTGCGGCGCTATCGCTGCTGCCTTTCGCATCCGCTTCTGCGCTTTGGGCCGCTTTGCGCGCGGCGGCGCGTGCCATCGCCGCTTCAATGGCCGCGCGTTTGGCTTCATCGCCCGGCGCCGCTGCATGACTGACGGCAGACTCGCGTGCCGCCTTGTTGGCGGCGGCGCGTGCCATGGCCGCTTCAATGGCTGCGCGTTTGGCGTCGTCGCTTAATGGCGTTTTGGCCGGTGTGCTCCCCCCTTCGGCTTTTTTCTCGGCGGCGCGCGCCATGGCCGCGCGGATGGCGGCCGCCTTGTCCGGGTCGGGTGCGGCGCTGCGCTCGGGAGCGGGCGTGGCGCGTGCGGCCAGACGCTGTGCTTTTTCCGCCTTGTCGCGTTCCAGACGCAACTGGCGGAAGTCGTGGCGCATGCGGGCGCGGTCGGCTGCCTTCTTTTCGCGTTCGGCCGCCCAGATCTCATCCTTGGCGAATTTGTAAAAATCCACCAGCGGCAACTGACTGGGGCAGACATAGCTGCAGGCACCGCATTCTATGCAGTCGAACAGGTCGGCTTCCTGAGCGCGGCCCATATCCTTGGCCTTGGCGAACCAGTAAAGATCCATAGGCTGCAACTCGGCCGGGCAGACCTTGGCGCATTCGCCGCAGCGTATGCAGGGCATCGCCTGCGGGCGCGGCGGAAACAGCGCGCGGCTCTTGGCAATCAGGCAATTGCTGGCCTTGCTGACACCGGCGTTTAGGCCGGGCAGATCAAAGCCCATCATCGGCCCGCCCATGATCACGCCTTCATTGTCTGCTTGCATGCCGGCCCAGTTAAGCAGATGGGCAAACGGCGTGCCGATGCGTGCCTCGATATTGCCGGGGCGTGCCAGATTGCCGGTCAGGGTGAGGATGCGGCTGACGACCGGTTCGCCATCCACGATGGCGCGTTTGAGCGAATACAAGGTGCCGACGTTGAAACACTGCACGCCCATATCGGTCGCGCGCACGCCATGCGGTACTTTCTTGCCGGTTAGCAGACGTATCAGTTGCTTGGCGCCGCCGGACGGGTACAGGGTGGGAATGGCGAGCACTTCAAAACCGCTGCCGGCGCAGGCTGCGCGCATGGCGGCGATGGCTTCGGGCTTGTTGTCCTCGATGCCGATCAGCACCGCGCGCGGGCGCATCAAGTGTGCGGCGATGCGGATGCCGTCGACGATCTCGGCGGCGCGTTCGCGCATCAGCCTGTCGTCACAACTGATAAACGGCTCGCACTCGGCACCGTTGACGATGAGTTGCTCCAGCGTCGTCACGCCCAGCTTGAGGCTGGTGGGGAACACGGCACCGCCCTGGCCGACCACGCCCATATCGCGCAAAAAGGTGCGGATTTCGTCGTTGCCGGCTTCTTGCCAGTTTGGCAGCGGGCTAGGCGCGCTCCAATGATCCAGCCCGTCGCTGTCGATGACGATGCAGTCCTGCAACAGGCCGGAGGGGTGGGCCACGGCGTGCGGGCCGATGGCGCGGATCAGGCCGGAAGTGGGCGCATGTACCGCAGCCGAGATGCGTCCGTCGGCTTCGCCTATGCGCTGACCGGCCAGTACCCGCTCGCCGATGCTGACGCAGGCCTTGGCCGGGTTGCCCAAGTGCTGGGACAGCGGCACGACCAGCTGCGCCGGCAAAGGCGGGGTCGCGATCGGCGTGCCATTGGACAGCGTCTTGAATTCGGGCGGATGGATGCCGCCGTGAAAGCGGGAGAGCGTGCTCATGCCTTTACCACCTTGATCGGAATCACTGGATACGACCATTTCCAGTTGGCCACCGTGGTGCCAACCGGCACCATCTGTATGCAGTCGACCGGGCAGGGCGGCAGGCACAGCTCGCAGCCGGTGCATTCGCTGGCAATAATGGTGTGCATCTGCTTGGCCGCGCCGACGATGGCGTCGACCGGGCAGGCCTGTATGCACAAGGTGCAGCCTATGCAGGTGGTTTCGTCTATCAGTGCCACCGATTTGGGTTTGACTTCAATCGCGCCCTCGTCAAACGGTTTGAAGTCCACGCCCAGTAGCTCGGCCAGCTTGCGGATGCCGT
This sequence comes from Craterilacuibacter sp. RT1T, assembly GCF_023502145.1. GTDB lineage: Bacteria > Pseudomonadota > Gammaproteobacteria > Burkholderiales > Chromobacteriaceae > Craterilacuibacter. The sequence continues at coordinate 42,239 of NZ_JAMFLI010000014.1, forward strand.
CTTCGCCGCCGGGCGGGCACTGGTTGATATCGGCTTCGCCGCCGGCAATGGCTTCGGCGTAGGGGCGGCAGCCGGGGAAGCTGCACTGGCCGCATTGTGTCTGCGGCAGGATGGCGTCGATCTTGTCGACCAGCGGGTCGGCCTCGACGCGAAAACGCACCGAGGCAAAACCGAGAATCGCGCCAAGCAAGATGGCGAGGGCCGCCATGATTGCCAGCGCAGTCAGAAAACCGCTCATGCTTTACTTTCTTATTTGACCAGGCCGGAAAAGCCCATAAAAGCCAGGCTCATCAGCCCCGCCGAGATAAAGGCAATGGCCGAACCCTTGAAGGGCGCCGGCACATCCGCGCCTTCCAGCCGCTCGCGCATGGCGCCGAACAGAATCAGGATCAGGGAAAAACCGACCGCGCTGCCAAAGCCGAAAACCAGCGACTCGGCAAAGTTGTGGTGTTCTTGCGCATTCAAGAGCGGCACACCCAGCACCGCGCAGTTGGTGGTAATCAGCGGCAGATAGATGCCCAGCACCTGATACAGCATGGGGCTGGTCTTGTGGATCACCATCTCGGTGAACTGCACGATGGCGGCGATGACCACGATAAAGGACAGGGTGCGCAGATATTCTAGCCCCAGAGCGATGAGCAATTCGTTGATCAGATGGCTGGTGCCGGAGGCTAGCGTCAGCACAAAAGCCGTGGCTGCGCCCATGCCGATGGCGGCATCCAGCTTTTTGGAGACGCCCATAAACGGGCACAGGCCCAGTACGCGCACCAACACCACATTGTTCACCAGTACGGTGGCGACGAGGATGAGCAGATAGTGTCCGAAGTCCATGGCAAGGTTCGCGCTCGGGCAAAGGACGAAATTATCCGGTTTTCGCGCGTGAGTCACAAGTTTCATGGACTGATCGCATACGAGCACGGGAGTGGAAGTGGAAGTGGAAGTGGAAGTGGAAGTGGAAGTGGAAGGATGGTCCGGTTCTATGTCTTATTCATTATTAATGATAAAATATTATGAAATTAATAAATTTGATTTGATTGTGTTTTTAAATTGGAGTCATTTTTTTCAAAGATGAGTAAGCGTAAGGTTTGGCCGCAGTTGGGTCTGCTCGGCATGCTGGCGTGTACGCCCCTGACGGCAAGCTACGCGGCAGATAGTCATGATCAGGGCAATTTGCTGGCCGGTTCACTTGAAGACCTGCTCGCCACCGAGGTGGTCGGCGCGAGCAAGAGCCGGCAGCTGATCGCCGAGGCGCCGGCCAATGTCACCATTATTACGGCCGAGGACATCCGCCGTTACGGCTACCGCACGCTGGCGCAGGCCTTGTCGCGCGTGGCCGGGCTGCAGGTTTCGGTCGGCTATCAGACGGCGAGCGTCGCCTCGCGCGGCAGCAGCGCCAACCAATTCTACGACTGGAACAGTCGGCTGTTGCTGATGATTGATGGCCACCGCATGAATGACGGGCTGTTTGATCAGGCGCTACTCTCCTACGACAGCATCGTCGACCTGCAGACGGTCGAACGCATCGAATTCATCAAGGGGCCAGGGGCGGCTATGTACGGCGGTAACGCCTTGTTCGGCGTGGTCAACGTGATCACCAAGCGCGGCAAGGCGGTCGACGGGGCCGAGCTGTGGGCGCGCGGCTCTCGCGGCGAAGGTTCGGCCGGCGGGCTTGCCGGCGGGGTGCTGCCCGGCGGCCAACAGTGGCTGTTTTCGGCTTCGCGCGAACAGCAGCCTCGGCTATCCACCCAGGTACTAGGTAATGTGCAGCCTGGTCTCGGCCTGTTTGACAACCATTATTCGGCTGGGCAAAGCAAGGACAGTTTGTTTGCCAAGCTCGACGGCGCCAACTACTCGCTGGTCGCGGCGGCGTCGCGATGGCAGCTGGACGTGGCTCGCTTGCAGAGGCCGCACTTTGCCATGCCTGAACATGCCCTTAATGCCACCCAAGAGGGCGAGCAGTACCTGCTCGGCGGGCAGGGCAGGTGGGCGCTGGGCGAGCAGACCGAGCTGACCGCGCTGTTCAACGTGGCCCGCCACCGCATCCGCATGGATCAGAGGGGTGGTTTTCTACATCCCGCCGCCCCGCAGATGCGTGCATCCATGCGTGACGGCAACACCTGGAACGGTGCCGAGCTGAGGCTGACAAGTGAGGCCTTCGCCGGCCAGCGCTGGGTGGGCGGGCTCGAGTGGCGCAAGGATCATCCACGCGCGCGGCACGAACAATGGGTGGTTTCCGACGGCTTTCAGCTTGAAACCTCAGGGCAGGGCGGGCGCAGCAGTATCGGCGTATACGTGCAGGACGAGCTCACCTTGGCCGACAACTGGTTGCTGACGCTCGGCGGCCGCGTCGACAAGGTCAGCCACTACGGCGCGCAAGCGTCACCACGGGCAGCGCTGATCTACACCCCGTCCGCGTCGACCACCGTCAAGCTGATGCATGGCGAGGCATTTCGCTCGCCTAACCAGTACGAGTATGACGACACCTTCCTGGTCAACGGGAACCCGGGGCCTTACGCCGGCCAGCGCCCCGGATTGGAGAAAGCGAGCAACGACGAACTGCTGATCGAATACCGCAGCGGTTTTTTCAGCGGCACGGCATCGGTTTACCACAGCCGCATCCGCGACATGATCACCTTCTTGCCCCTATGGGAAGACCCTAGCCAGTGGCACACCGAGAACCTGGGCCCAGTAACCACCCGCGGCGTGGAGCTGTCTGCCACCTGGCGCGATCCGCAAGGCGCGGGCGCTTACGCCAGCGTCAGTCAGCAACGCAGCCGCGACCAAGCGGGCCGGTGGCCGGGCAACACGGCCGAGTGGACTGCGAGTGCCGGCGTCGACGCGCGCTGGTTCGGCAAGCGGCTGGAGGCAGCGCTGGAGTGGCAGGCGATGTCGGCGCGCCGCACGATGGACCAGACAGCACCGCGCCTGCCCGGTTACTGCGTAGCTAACCTGAATGTGCTGGCTCGACCGTGGAGCAAGCAGATCGAGTTGAACTTGCAGGTGCTCAACCTGTTCGACCGCGACTTCCTTTTGCCAGCCATGGGCAGCGCGCTGGGTGCGCGCGGGCGTGAAGCCTGGCTGGGGCTGCGCTACACGCTGTGAGAAGGATCCGATCCAACCGTCTGCCCATCGGAAGGGCTGCAAGTATTGAGGTTTTGCCGTGTACCTGAAACCCCACCTGAGTGCAATGTTGTCCATGTTGCTGGTGCCTGTGGCTGGCGCTACCGACCTGGCCGGACAGTCGCTCGAAGACCTGCTCGCGACCGAGGTGGTCGGCGCAAGCAAGAGCCGGCAGCTGATCGCCGAGGCGCCGGCCAACGTTACCGTGATTACCGCCGAGGAGATCCGCCGCTATGGTTACCGGACGATTGCGGACGCGCTGGTGCGGGTGCCGGGCGTGTTCGTCGGGCATGTGTCGAGCGGTTCGACGTTGGCCCTGCGTGGCAGCAGCGCCAACCAGCGGCTCGACTGGGGCGCTCGCATCCTGCTGATGGTTGATGGACACCGCGTCAATGACGGCATGTACGACCAGGCCCTGCTGGGTTACGACAGCTTGGTCGATATCGAGGCGGTCGAGCGCATCGAATTCATCAAGGGGCCGGGCTCGACGCTGTACGGCGGCAATGCTTTGTACGGCGTGGTCAACGTGATCACCCGCCGCGGGCGGGCGACCGAAGGCGGGACGGTATGGTCGCAGGCGACGCCGGGCGCAGTTTCCTTGGGTGCTACGCTGGGTTGGAGCTCGCCGGGAGGTGCCGAATGGCGATTGTCGGGCGCTCGTCGGGGTAACCCAGCGCGGGACAGCCGGATCGACGGTCAATGGTGGGACGGGGTTGGGCGCGCCAGCAACCTCGAGGACTTTTCCGAATATAACGAGCAAGTGTCGTTGACGATGGATGCCGGTCAATACCGGCTGGTGGCGCTGGCGTCGCGCAGGCACCGGGATTCGCATGGCACCTTGCTGGCCGAGTCGGATGGCGATAGTTATCCCTATTCAACCACCGGCTCCAGCCGGCAATACTTGCTGGGTGGCTCGGGGCGCTGGGCGCTGGGTGAGCAGAGTGAGTTGGCCGCGCTGTTTAGTGTCGGCGAGGGATCCCGTGCGTATGTAGAAAAAAGTGAAACGTTGCCATGGCAACCGGATGAAGGTGAACTCCTGCCGGGCCACCAGCCTATTTTGATGCCATGGCGGGTATCGTCACGCTGGAGCGGCGGTGAGCTCCGCTTGACCAGCGAAGCATTCGATCGGCAGCGCCTAAGTGTAGGAGTAGAGTGGCGGCGCGATTTCTGGCGCGATTACAGTGACCGCTACTGGGAAAACGGGGTGGAGTTTTATCCCAGGGCATCTAGTTCGGCGCGCGACAGCGTCGGGGTATATCTGCAGGATGAGGTCGCACTGGCCGAAAGCTGGGCGCTGACGGTAGGGGGGCGTCTGGACAAGGTGACAGGCTATGCACGCGAATTATCGCCCAGGCTTGCGCTGGTCTGGGCGCCAAGTGCTTCTAGCACGGTCAAGCTGATCCACGCCGAGGCTTTCCGTCCGCCGAACGCCTATGAATACGACTCGACCCTGAGCGAGGGCGGCCAAGCGTTGCCTATGCCGAAGCCTGGGCTGGAGCGGGTCAAGAGCAATGAGTTGTTGTTCGAGTACCGGCAAGGCATGTTTTCCGGCAGTGCTGCACTGTTTGCAAACCGCAACGAAGGCATGATCACCGCGTTAGATGGCTTGTCTTCGTTCAACCAGGCGCCGGTGAAAACGCGCGGTATCGAACTTGCCGCCAGCTGGCGGTCCGCGTCGGGGGTGGGCGGCTACGCCAACCTTGCTAGGCAGAAGAGCCGGGACGCGGCGGGTAGCCAGCCCTCCACCACGCCCGAGTGGGTGGCCAGCGCAGGGCTTGACGCGCAGACGGAGGATGGGCGCTATCAGGGCGCGATCGAGTGGCAGGCGGTTTCGGCCAGGCACTCCGTTGTCACGGTCGAACGCGCGGGGGGCTTTGGCGTCGCCAATATGTATTTGACTGCCCGGCCATGGCTCAAGGGCCCTGAATTTAGCCTGCAAGTATTGAACCTGACCGGACGGGATTACCAGCGCTTGTCGCAAGATACGCTGGAGGATGCATCTGGCCGTACCGTTTGGTTGGGGGTCCGCTATACGCCATGACAAGGATAGGTTTAGCGCTGGTCACGTGCTGTGTACTGGCGGGTCCGGCTTGGGCCGGGGATGCCGGGCACAAGGCCGTGTTCGTGCAGAAACTGCTCGACTTCGTGCAGTGGCCTGAGGATGCCGGCACGTCCCGGCGGCTGTGCGCGGCAGTGCCTGACGAGGACTGGCCGGCATTTCGCGCGCTGGACGGGCAGGGTGGGCTCAAGGTGGTGCGTCTTGCGCGCGACGGTGCACTCGGCGGCTGCCAGGTGGTGTACCTGGGTCAGATGCCGGTAGCCGAGTTTACCCAGTGGGTGCGGCGCATCGAGCGCGAGCCGGTATTGAGCGTGTGCGAGAACTGGCGCTGCGCGCGTGACGGAGCCATGGTCGGGTTGGGAATGGAAAACAGCCGGCTATATTTCGAAGCCAACAGCGGGGCGATCAGTCGCGCCGGTCTGCGTGTCGGTGCCCGCCTGCTCAGGCTGGCGCGCACCGTGTATTGAGGAGGGCTTGTGCGTCAGCTCCGTGTTTACCGGCATCTGAGCGTCAGTGGCAAGCTGCAGCTGATTGGCCTGGTGTCGCTGGTGTTTAGTATTGTCTTGTCGACGGCGTGGTTGCTAGTCAATGACTACCGGATGTCGAACGCGCTGGTGCGCCAAGCGATCGAGACCGAGGCGCGCATTGTCGCCGACAACGTTGCCGTGCCCTTGCACTTTGACGACCAAGAGGCTGCGGCAGAAACGCTCGCGGCGCTGCGTGCATCGCCAGCCGTAACTCGGGCGCAACTGCTGTTGCCTGGGGGGCGCTTGTTTGCCGAGTATCACTCGGAGACTCATGCTGCCACCTCCGATAGTCATTCGCGGATCGATGCCCCCGTTCGACTGAAGGCGCGCGCGCTGGGTGTACTTCGCATCGACTACGACGTTTCCAGCTTTGCGGCGCAATGGCTGCAGAAAGCGGCGGTCGCCGTCGCGGTCGCGCTGCTGGCCATACTGGGTGCATTTTTCATGATGCGCCGTCTGCTATGCGACATCGTCGCGCCGATTTCCCAACTCAGCTCGCTGATGGAAAAGGTGGCGCTCAGCCAGGACTATTCGCTACGCGCTCAGGTGCTGTGCGACGATGAACTCGGGCAATTGGCCCGCCGTCTCGACGAAATGCTAACGACCATCGGTGCCTACCGCGAAGCGGAGTTGCGCCGCGCCGAACAACAGCTCAGTCAGAGCGAGGAGCGCTACAACAAGTTGGTCGAGAGCGTGCCGGTGGGGGTCGTGCAATTCGATGAGACCGGCCGACTGGTGTTTGCCAACCGCATGTTCAGGCAGATGGTGGGCGAGGCCGAACACGGAACGCTCGATTTCGTTCATCCGCATAGCCGGCGCGAAGCCGGACGCATGCTTGAGGCCGTGCTGGACGGCTGCCACGAGCACGCGCTCGAGGTTCGCCTTAATGACCGGGACGATGCCGAGGTGTGGGTGTCGGTCGAGGCGAGCCCCCTGTATGTGTCCGATGGCCGGGCCGGTGGTGCCGTGGCGACCCTGCTCGACGTGACCGAGCGCCGACAAAGGGACGCCGATTTGAGGTTGGCGGCCAGCGTGTTCGAGGCCTCGCACGAGGCGATTGTGATTACCGATGCGCAAGGGCTGATTATTTCGACCAACCGCGCCTTTAGCCGGATCACCGAGTACAGCGCTAACGAGGTGCTGGGACGTAAACCATCGCTGTTGAGCGCCGGTTCTACCCCGCCCGAGGTTTATATCGAGATGTGGCAACAGTTGTGTCAGGCCGGCGTCTGGAATGGCGAGTTGCTTAACCGGCGAAAGAGCGGGGCGACTTACCCGTCCTGGGTGTCTATTGCGACCGTTAGTGATACGGCTGGTCAAACCTGTAACTACATCAGCTTGTCGCGCGATATCACCGGCATCAAAGAAGAAAACCAGCGCATTCAGCATCTGGCGCATTACGATGGCCTGACCGGTCTGCCCAATCGCACCTTGTTCTATGACCGTGCGCGGGTTGCGCTTGCGCGTGCCCAGCGCGACGGCTTGGGTTTTGCCGTGCTGTTTGTCGATCTGGATCGCTTTAAGTGGGTGAATGATACCTTGGGGCACGCCGTTGGTGATGCCTTGCTGCGGGAAGTGGCCCGCAGGCTGGAGGCCGGAGTGCGCGCCAGTGATACGGTATCGCGTTTTGGTGGCGACGAGTTTGTGTTGCTGCTCTCTGCCGTGCAGGCCGAAGAAGCTGCCGCAATAGCCAACAAACTCTTGACCGAAGTGGGCGGGGAAGCCCTATGCGGCGGGCACGTTTTGCATATTACGCCGAGTATCGGCCTGTCTTTGTGGTCGTTGCAGACGCAGGACCTGGATAGCCTGATCCGCGAGGCGGATGAGGCGATGTATCTGGCCAAACGCGGTGGCCGCAATCAGGTTTGCATCTACAGGGATGGTGTGCAGGCTTAGGCTCGCCGCCAGCCTCTCCAGCCAGGATAGCGGCGGCAACGGGGTATGCCCGCCTGCGCCGCCCGGATAAGCATCAGCGCGCGGGCGACAGACCCTGCTGTGAGTGCTTGATGACGGGTTCTTTTTTACCGATCATCTGCGCCGATGAGGACGGCGCACTGAAATGGGCGGCCTTGCCCAGAAATGCGAAGCAACTCTCCAGCCGTGCCTTTTCATTGGCCGACAACTGTGCGGCGTAATTGAGTGCCAGCATGGTTTGTTGTTCTACCTCTTTCTGCCAGACAATCTTGCCTTTCAGGCGCAAAGGCTGCTGATTGCGGTAGTCATCCAGATTGGCAAACGGGGTCATGATTTCCAGTTGTACATCGCCATCAGGCTGTATCAGCGGTGTGGGAAGACGCAGCTTCATGCCGGACAGCGACAGGTCGGTGCTGATGCATTCCAGTTGCTGCTGGCGATGGTTAAGCTTGACCAGTAGTTTGTTGTCGGCCCGAGGCTTGGCGCGCTGCTCGCTGACCGGCAGTAGCGCTTCCGGCTCGCGTTCAAACTCGAAGCTGGCCAGCAGATCGCGCAATTTTTGGGTGACCTCGTACAAGTCGTGGCTGATCAAGCCGGTGGTGTGTACGCGTGCCGTACTTTGTTCCAGCGTGTCGTACAGGCCGGACAGGCGCATTTGCTGACGCAAGACGCACTCGTTTTGCTGATCGACCACATGGTGAATTTGGTGGGCAACCTGACGTGTGTCTTCGGCGCTTTGGGCGATGGCATCTATCGTTGCCAGCGTATTGGCTGACTGTGCCAACCCGCTTTGCGTGCTGCTGGCAATCGCATTGATGGCATGGCCACTCTCGGCCAGTAAAGTGGAAAAACGCTGGATGATGGCCATGATGTCATTGGTGGCGCTGGCGGTACGCTGAGCTAGATTGCGTACTTCATCGGCGACAACGGCAAAGCCACGCCCGGATTCGCCTGCGCGCGCAGCCTCGATGGCCGCATTGAGCGACAGAATATTGGTTTGCTCGGTGATATGGCGGATCACATCTACGATATTGCCTATCTCTTCGCCGGCTTGCGTGAGGGCTCTGACTTTATCCTCGGCCTCTTGTGTGCGCTCGCCGATTGTGCCCATTTCTGCCTGGCTGTTTTGTACCGCTTTTAGTCCATCTTGTGCGCGTCGCCGGGTTTCTTCGACCTGTGCGATCGCCTGATCGGACAATAGCTTCACTTCGCTGACGGCCGTTTGCACGGCCGTGGATGCGTCGTTCACCTCCCGCGCCTGTTCCGATTGGATGCGGTTGACGCCGACGATGTCGCTACTGATTTCGGATATCTGGTAGGAGGAGACGGCAATTTGCTGGCTGGCCTGATGGATATTGCGCAAATGCTGGGCCAGTTGCCTGACCATCTGCTCCAGGCTGCCCAGTATGCTATCGCTGTCGCCGCGCGTGTTTTCATGCGTTTGCAGGCGTCCATTTGCCACGGCGCGTACCAGTTGCTGGGCCATCGCCGGTTCGCCACCCATGATGGAAAACAGGCGTTTTCCCAGACGGATATTGCCGCCCAGTAGCAGCAGCAGGGCTAGCAGCGAGACACCACAGCTGGTGTAAATCAAATCGCGTATGCTGGCATCCGCTTGTGCGGTGTCCGCCGCGACTTTGGCGTCCAGCCTGCTGGCCAGTTGATCTAGCGTGCCGGCCAGACGAGCGGCGGCGGCATCAAATCCGGTTTCCGGCTGCTTCATTATGACATTGCCGGCTTCCCGCCCACTGTCGATATAAGCATGGGCCATGCGCTCGCCGGTGTTGTACAGCGGATCAATCAGTGCAGAAGCAGCGTGGATTTCGTTGGCGAGCGTCGTTTGTTGCTGGCCCAGTTGCTGCAATAGCGCTTTGGCGCGGTCGCGATGCTGGCGCGCATCGCTAAAATCTGCCACGCCGACGGCGGAAGCATCGGTTAAAAATTGCTGAATCTGGACAACGTGAAAGCGTACATCCTTAAATGCCGCGATGGCGGTGCTGGTCTGGCGGTTGGCCGCCTCGGCTTCATTTAGATGGACGCTTTGTTGCGCCACCAGCAAAGCGCCCGCCAGAATGACGGCAGCAATCAACAGGGTTTGTCGCAAGAGCAAAGTACGCAGGGAAAATATGGACTGGCTTTCGGGATTTGAATGGGCTGTTTAGCCGCGGATTTTCTGGATCAGGCTGAAGCTCGCCAGTGTCAGTGCTCCAGCGATAATGCCGACCAGCGCATTAAGCAGGGTAGGCAGCATGAAAAACAGTTGCCCCTGCTGTTCGATTGCATGGTGTAAGGGGGTAATGCCGTGTACCAGAATGCCGCCGCCGACCAGGAACATGGCGATGGTGCCGACCACGGTCAGCGTTTTCATCAGCCAAGGGGCGGTCGCCAAAATGGCGCGCCCCAGGCTGCGCAGGCCAGGGCTTGGGCGTTGTAGCAGCCATAGTCCGCCATCATCCAGCTTGACGATGGCCGCTACCAGTCCGTATACCCCGATCGTCATCACCACTGCAATGGCGGCAAGCACCGCCAGTTGCTGGCTGAAGCTTGCGCCGGCCACGGTACCCAGCGAGATCACCACAATTTCGGCCGACAGGATAAAGTCGGTACGGATGGCCCCCTTGATCTTGTCCTTCTCCACCGCCAGCAAATCGGTGTCGGGTTGCGCCAGCGCAGCGGTAAGTTCAGCGGCGTGGCTTTGTTCTTCGGCCGGGTGCAGCATTTTGTGCGCCAGCTTTTCCACGCCTTCAAAGCAGAGAAACAGCCCGCCCAGCATTAAGAGCGGCGTGATGGCCCACGGTGCGAGCGCGCTGATGGCCAGCGCCAGCGGCACCAGAATCAGTTTGTTGATGAACGAGCCTTTGGCTACCGCCCACACTACCGGCAGCTCGCGCCGGGCATCTACGCCGGACACTTGCTGTGCATTCAGGGCCAGATCGTCGCCCAGTACCCCGGCGGTTTTTTTGGCGGCGACCTTGGTCATCAGCGCGACATCGTCGAGGATGCTGGCGATATCATCGAGCAGGATCAGTAGGCTGCTGGCCATGAGGTACTCCGCACGGAGAAATAAAGCGCCATTTTAGCTGGCCACACCTGCTTTTGCTATTTGTTTGTCATTTAGCGGTGCGCCATAAAAAATACCCGCACCGAAAGGGTGCGGGTAGAGTCAGACCTCTGACAAAAAGGCGTTTACAGACCTTGCTGCAATTGCTCAAGGATCTGCGGGTTTTCCAGTGTCGAGACGTCCTGGGTGATTTCCTCGCCCTTGGCAATGGAGCGCAGCAGGCGGCGCATAATCTTGCCGGAACGGGTCTTGGGCAGGTTTTCACCGAAGCGGATATCGTCCGGCTGCGCGATCTTGCCGATTTCGTGCGCCACCCAGCTCTTGAGTTCGGCCGCCAGTTTCTTGGCTTCTTCGCCTTCCGGACGGGCGCCCTTGAGGACGACGAAGGCGACTACGGCTTCGCCCTTTACGTCGTGTGGCTTGCCGACGACGGCGGCTTCAGCGACCAGCGGGTTGGCGACCAGTGCCGATTCGATTTCCATGGTGCCCAGGCGGTGACCGGAGACATTCAGTACGTCGTCGATGCGGCCCATGATCCAGAAATAACCATTTTCGTCACGGTTAGCCGAGTCGCCGGCGAGGTAGTACTGGCCGTTGAACTCTTCCGGGAAGTAGGTCTTCTTGAAGCGATCCGGGTCATTCCAGATGGTGCGCACCAGGCTAGGGAAGGGCTTCTTGATGACCAGAAAGCCGCCGCGGCCCGGCTCAACCTGGGCGCCGGACTCGTCGACGATGTCGGCGATAATGCCTGGCAAAGGCAGGGTGCACGAGCCTGGCTTGGTCGGCACTGCGCCTGGCAGTGGCGCAATCATGGCCGAGCCGGTTTCGGTCTGCCACCAGGTGTCAACGATAGGGCAGCGGCCACCGCCGACCACTTCGTAGTACCACATCCACGCTTCCGGATTGATCGGCTCGCCCACGGTGCCCAAGAGGCGCAGGCTGGACAGGTCGTACTGCTTGGGCAGATCGCCGCCGAGCTTGATCAGCGAACGGATCGCGGTGGGTGCGGTATAGAAGGTGGTGACCTTGTGTTTTTCGATCATGCGCCAGAAGCGGCCTGCATCCGGGTAGGTCGGGATGCCTTCGAAAATGATCTGGGTTGCGCCATTGGCCAGCGGGCCGTAGCAGACATAGGAGTGGCCGGTGATCCAGCCCACATCGGCGGTGCACCAGAATACGTCGTTCGGCTTGTAGTCGAATACCCAGCGGAAGCTGTTGGCGGCGCCCAGAAGATAGCCGGCACTGCTGTGCTGGATGCCTTTAGGTTTGCCGGTCGAGCCGGAGGTATAAAGGATGAACAGCGGCTCTTCGGCATTCATCCATTCAGGTTCGCAATGCTCGCTCTGGCCTTCGGTCAGCTTGTGCCACCAGATATCGCGGCCTTCAACCCAGTTGGCGCCGCTATTGGTGCGCTGGTAGACGATGACATTGCGTACGGTCTCGCAGCCTTCCATGGTCAGTGCTTCGTCGACGGTGGCTTTGAGCGGAACGGTCTTGCCGCCGCGCAGGCCTTCGTTGGCGGTAATCACGGCGACGGCACCGGCATCCTGAATACGGTCGCGTACGGCACCGGCGGAGAAGCCGCCGAATACCACCGAGTGGATGGCGCCGATACGGGCGCAAGCCTGCATCGCGACGATGGCTTCAACCACCATCGGCATATAGATGACGACGCGGTCGCCTTTTTTGATGCCTTGCGCCTTGAGACCGTTGGCGAACTGGCAGACACGCTGATACAGCTCGGCGTAGGTCAGACGGGTGACTTCACCGTCGTCGGCTTCGAAAATAATGGCGATCTTGTTGGCGTTCAGCGGCAGATGGCGGTCGATGCAGTTGTGCGAGACGTTCATTACTCCATCGTCGAACCACTTGTAAAACGGCGCCTGGCTATCATCCAGAACGCGCGAAAACGGTTTTTTCCAGCTGATGACTTCACGCGCCAGGTCGCCCCAGAACGACAGGTAATGGTCGTCGGCTTCTTCGCACAGGACATTGTAAGCTTCCATCCCCGAGATGGTGGCCTTGCGGCGGAAGTCGTCCGATGGATCAAAGCTGCGGGTTTCTTTGAGGATAGATTCGAGGGCGGACATGGGTGAATTCCTTTTCAACTTGGGTGTATTTCAAGCCGCACCCTAGTGAAGGGTGCGGCCAGTCAAACGCGTTAAGGCTTAGTGCTTGGAGGCACCGCTGGCACCGATACCGGTCATGGCACGGACAAACTGTGCACCGAAGCGGGCTTTTTCTTCTGCGGCCTGTTTGGAGCTGTCGGTGACAGAGAACAACCAGGTAAAGAAGAAGGACATGGTCATCGAGAAGATGGCCGGGTTCTTGTACGGGAAGATGGCAGCTTCATGCTTCATGACATCTACCCATACTGCTGGGCCGAGGATAATCAGCACGACGGCGCTGATCAGACCGATACTGCCGCCAAGGACAGCGCCGCGAGTGGTCAGACCCTTCCAGAACATGGACAGGAACAGCACCGGGAAGTTGGCCGAAGCGGCGATGGAGAAGGCCAGGCCCACCATAAAGGCGATGTTTTGCTTCTCGAACAGGATGCCCAGCAGCATGGCGATCACGGCCAGTGCAATGGTGGTCATCTTGGAGACGCGCATTTCGTCTTTTTCGTTGGCTTTGCCCTTCTTGATTACCGAGGCGTAGATGTCATGCGATACCGCCGAAGCGCCGGACAGGGTCAGGCCTGCAACCACCGCCAGAATGGTGGCGAAAGCGACAGCCGAGATAAAGCCCAGGAACAGGTTGCCACCGACCACTTCGGACAGGTGGATGGCTGCCATATTGTTGCCGCCGATCAGCTGGGTCACTTCCTTGCCGTTCTTCATCACGGTTTCCATCATGCCTGGCTGGTTCAGTACCAGGAAGATCGCGCCAAAGCCGATGATGAAGGTCAGGATGTAGAAGTAGCCGATAAAGCCGGTGGCGTAGAACACCGATTTGCGGGCTTCTTTGGCATCAGATACGGTGAAGAAGCGCATCAGGATGTGTGGCAGGCCGGCAGTACCGAACATCAGGGCCAGACCCAGCGAGATTGCATCAATCGGGTTGGAAACCAGGCCGCCCGGCTCCATGATCGCCAAGCCCTTGTCGTGCGCGTCGACGGCCATTTCGAACATGTGGTTCAGGCTGAAGTCGGCCTTGCCCAGCACCATGAAGGCCATGAACGAGGCGCCGGAGAGCAGCATGATAGCCTTGATGATCTGTACCCAGGTGGTGGCCAGCATGCCGCCGAACAGCACATACAGCATCATCAGAATGCCAACCAGGATCACTGCCGAGCCATAGCTCATACCGAACAAGAGCTGGATCAGCTTGCCTGCGCCCACCATTTGCGCGATCAGATAGATCGCCACCACCACCAGCGTGCCGGTTGCAGCAAACAGGCGTACCGGTGTTTGCGCCAGACGGTAGGAGGCGACGTCGGCAAACGTGAATTTACCCAGGTTACGCAGACGCTCGGCGACCAGGAACAGGATGATCGGCCAGCCGACCAGAAAACCCATGGAGTAGATCAGGCCGTCGTAGCCCTTTTCGTACACCATGGCGGAAATACCCAGAAAGGAGGCGGCCGACATATAGTCGCCGGCAATGGCCAGGCCGTTCTGGAAACCGGTAATGCCGCCGCCGGCGGTGTAAAAGTCGGAAGCGGACTTGGTCTGGCGTGCGGCCCAGTAGGTCACACCAAGGGTGCCGGCCACGAAGATGAAAAACATCACGATGGCGGAGATGTTAAGCGGTTGCTTCTCAACTTCGCCGGTCATGGCTTCACCGGCCATGACCAGTGCAGGCAAGGCGGCCAGCAGGCCGGCAGTGAGGGAGGTCAGGCGAGCTTTCATTATTTGCGGGCCTCTTCGACGATTTGCTGGTTGAGGGTGTCGAATTCGTTGTTGGCCTTGCGCACATAGATGCCGGTGAGCAAAAAGGCCGAAACGATGATGAATACGCCGATCGGAATGCCGATGGTAATGACCGAACCCGCTGCTATCGGCGTGCCGAGTAGTTTAGGGTCAAAGGCCAGAGTCAGAATAAAGCCGTAATAGATCACCAACATGATGATCGACATCTTCCACCCGTAGCTGGTTTTCTTGTGAACCAGTTCGATGAACTTCGGGTTGGACTGTACTTTCTTGAGCACGTCCTCGTTCATTGTGTCCTCCTTGCCTTTTGTAGGGGCGGAACCGCTTTGGCACCGCGTGCAAGGAATCTAAGTGAACTGACGAATGCGCGGCTAATCGCTTTTTTTGATTGAATGAATTAGCGTGACGAATGATGCACTGCAATAGTTGTTTAAATTCATGTAGTTACAGTTGATTTAAAACTCTAATCACGGCACAAAATATTTGATTTGAGTATGGTGTTTTTGGGTTTTTCTTGTCCTGCAGTGATGACTCTAAGACAATGCTTTTGTAATAAAAAATAAAGCATGTCGAACCGAACATGCCGTCAGACTGAAACAGGGGAAGAATTGCATGGAAATTTATCAGCTGCGTACCTTCGTAACCGTGGCCCAGCAGGGGCATCTGACACAGGCCGCCGAGTTGCTGCATCTGTCCCAGCCTGCGGTGACAGCGCAAATCAAGGCGTTGGAAGAGGAGGTGGGCATGCCCTTGTTTGAGCGCAGTGCCGGAGGGGTCAATCTGACGGTGGCTGGTGCCGAGTTATTGCCTCAGGCCCAGTCCATTCTGGCCGGTGCACGTGAACTGATTAATCGTGCCAAAAACCTGAAGGGGCAGTTGGCCGGCAAGGCCAATATCGGCATTACGCTGACGCCGGACACCTTGCGTGTTGGCCCTTGGGTGGCGCGTCTGGTCGAACGCTACCCATTGCTGGATTTGCGTCTGCATCATGGCGTGACCGGTGATGTATTGAATCTGGTGCGCAAAAAGGAGCTGGATGCGGGTTTTTATCTGGGCAAAAACCCGTATGTGAATGTGACGACTGTGCCGCTGGCGCAAGTCGCTTTTCGTATTATCATGCCTTTGGGGTGGGAGGCGCGCCTCAATAGCATGAGTCATAAAGCCTTGGGCAAATTGCCATGGATTGGCATCTCGCAGTTTTCCAGCCTGTCCAAGATTACGGCCGAACTATGGCGCGAGCTGAATATCGCCCCGCGCAAAGTCACGGAGTGTGATCACCTGTCTGCCTTGCAGGAGCTGGTGATAGCGGGGGTGGGGCTGGCGCTGGTGCGTGAAGATGATGCGCTGGCCGCCGCACGCGCCGGCCTGGTCTGTGTGGTGCCCGATATCGTCAAGTTGGCGGAGTTGCAGTTTGTCTATCCATCCGAGCGCGACGGCGACCCGATACTGGCGGCCTTGCTGGGTGAGTTGCTGCCGGTATGGGGCTTGCCCGCAGCGCTTAAGAACGGGGCGGGGCAATAACCGCGTCAGTGGCCGGGTGTTTGTTGTCCGCTTATCCACCTAGAATGGCGGGATGACGATACCGACCCCCTTATTGCAAGTACCCCGTTTTGCGGGCTTGCCCGCAATATTTTACCGCGCTACGGCGCCGACAGCCTTGTACTCGCCACGCCTGGTGATGGCCAATGCGGCATTGGCGCGGGAGTTGGGGCTGGATGCGGCGCACCTGAGTACGCCCGATAATCTGGCCTTGTTTTGTGGCAATGCACTGCCTGGGCATGGTTTGCCGCTCGCTACGCGTTATGGCGGCCACCAGTTTGGCGTCTGGGCCGGGCAGCTGGGCGATGGCCGTGCCTTATTGCTGGGCGAGCGGGCGTGCCCCAACGGGCAACGCGTGGAAGTCCAGCTTAAGGGGGCCGGCGTGACACCGTTTTCGCGCATGGGCGACGGGCGTGCAGTTTTACGCTCCAGCATTCGTGAATATCTGGCCTCCGAGGCGATGCATGCGCTGGGGATCCCGACTACACGCGCCTTATTGCTGGCGACTTCGGATGATGCGGTCTACCGGGAGCGGCCGGAGACGGCGGCGGTGCTCACTCGGGTAGCGCCCAGCTTTATCCGCTTTGGCCATTTCGAGTTGCTTTATCATCAGGGCCAGCATGATGAAATCCGCCAGCTGGCCGATTTTGTCATCGACCAGTATTTGCCGGCCTGTCGCGATGCAGCTCAGCCTTATCAGGCGTTGTTTGCTGAGGTTGTTGCCCGTACCGCCAGCCTGCTGGCGCAGTGGCAGGCCGTTGGTTTTTGCCATGGCGTGATGAATTCGGACAATATGTCGATATTGGGGCTGACGCTGGATTACGGTCCGTTTGGTTTTATCGACGGTCTGAACCTCGGCCATATCTGCAACCACTCCGATCACAGCGGGCGCTATGCCTATCAGCAGCAGCCGCAGATTGCCTTATGGAATCTGTACTGCCTCGCCTCATCATTTTTACCGCTGGTTGCCGAGCCCGAATTGCGTAGCGAGCTTGACCGTTATGATGACCTGTACCAGACGGCGTATCTGGCCTGCTTTCGTGCCAAACTGGGTTTGGCTACCGAGTGCCAGGAAGATGCGGCGCTGATTGCAAGCCTGTTGCACACTTTGCACGCTTACCACACCGATTTCACGCTGTTCTTCCGTACCTTGGCGGCGTTTGATCCCGGTGCGGTCTCCGCCCCGGTCGCCGTGCTGGATTTGCTGGTGGATCGCGAGGCCGGCTTGAATTGGCTGGCGCGCTACCGCGCGCGCCTGATGCAGGAAACCCGACCGCAAGCAGCGCGCCAGCTGGCGATGCAAGCGGTGAATCCGGCTTATGTGCTGCGCAATCATCTGGCCGAACAGGCGATTAGGCTAGCGTGTGACGCAGGGGACTACCGCGAGATTGCGCGTCTGGCCCGCTGTCTGGCCATGCCTTTTAGCGAGCAGGCCGAGTTTGCGTCTTATGCCGCTTTGCCGCCCGAGTGGGCGGCCGCGTTAGCCGTGAGCTGTTCCAGCTAAACCGCTACTGATCAGCCGTGGAGTGTCACCCATGAAAATCGAAGCCGTTGCCGCAAGCGCCAAGCTGCAGTCGCACGACCCGCCGCATCAGCCTCTGCCTTCATTTACGCAAGGCAAAAACGGGCAAGCGGATGCCGGCGCGATCTTTGATGAAACGCTGGATAGCGAGCAGCGCCGTCATGCTGCCGGCGAAGGTGAAAGCGCAGATGGGCGCGAAGATGGGGGCGCAGCGTGTCAGCGGCGCCAAGCGGCACGCTCACGGCTGTTTTTGCTGGCGCAAAGCGTAGAGCTGCTGGGAGAGCGCCTGCTGGGCGCGACCTTGCCGGTGTTGTTGCACGCCGGTGCCGATTTACTGTGGATGGTGCAGGAACTCATGTCGGTGGTCGAAGATCTGGCTGAGCCGGCCTTGTCCGAGGCTGATCAGCGCGCCTGTCAGGCGGTGCTAGCGCGCCTGAAAAGTGAGGGTGCGTTTATTGAGGCGCGCAGCGGGCGCGCACTGGATGCGGCCTTGTATGGCCAGCTGGATGCGCTGGCGCAGCGGCTAGCCTGATGGTGCGCAAGGGCCTGCGCTTATGGTGTATCCGGCGTGCCCCAACTGTCGCGGTAAACCAGTTCGCTCAAGGGGCGGCGGCTATCCCAGCCTGCTGTTTCCAGCATCGGTGCCGGATAGAATTCGGGTACCGGGCCGATGCATAAAATCGCTACCGGCTGGCTGTCTGGCGGCATTTTGCATAGCGCGCGCAAATAGTCCGGTTCGAAAATAGACACCCAACCCAGACCTATGCCTTCGGCGCGTGCTGCCAGCCACATATTCTGGATGGCACAGGCCACCGAGGCCAGATCCATTTCCGGCATGGTGCGCCGGCCTAATACATAAGGTTCGCGCTTTTCCGCCAACGCCACCACCAGCACTTCAGCACAGCTTTCTATTCCCTCCAGCTTGAGTTGCCTGATTTGCGCGGCCCGCTCGGGCAGCGCCTGGGCGGTACGCTCGCATTCCTCGCTCACATGCTGGTGTATGCGTGCGCGCAAGGCCGGATCGGCCACACGCAAGAAGCGCCATGGCTGCATATAGCCGACGCTGGGGGCCAGATGGGCGGCTTCTATCAGCCGTGCCAACTGGCCGTCTGCCAGCGGCTCGGCGCTGAAATGGCGCATATCGCGCCGCTCGCGCATGACGCGATAAACGGCCTCGATCTCGGTTGTCGAGAAGGCGTGTGGGTTCATAGGGAATTGTGCCTGTACGGTCGGGATGGAGCGGGCGATTGTACTGTGGTTTTTAAACGTCTTTAAAGCGCAAGACGGGTGAAATCTTTATTTTGTTTATTATGTTAAACGGCTAGGTGTAATACTATTACTATTATAAAAAAGCCGTATACCTTTAATAGCGGCAAAAAAACTTTAAGCTATTGTGGCCTTATCCTTCCGAGGAGGTGTAATGAAAATCGCGCATAAATTGCTGTTGTTGATTGCAGCGGGCATTGCCGCTTGCTTATTGCTAGGCGCAGTGTCTTTATGGCAGTTATCGCAAATGGGGCAAAAAATCGATGATGCTTACGACAGCACTTTACCCAGTGTGATTGTGTTATCCGATATTCGCAGCCAGTACCTGATGCTGGATGGGCAGGTTAAATCCCGTGTTCTGGACCAGAACGGGGGAAAAGCGGCACAGCTAGAGGGGGAAATCAGCAAGGTGCAGCAGGGCTTGGATAAGGCGGTCGCCGACTATGCGCCTTTGCTATGGGATGATGAGGACCGTACGCTTTACGCCAAGGTCAAACAACAAGTCGAACTCGTTAAGCAGGGTTTCGGGCAGGTGGTGACCTTGTCGCGCGCAAACCGTAGCGATGAGGCGATGACCGCTTTGCTGGCACTCGGCACGCAACAGGCGCAGCTGCTTGCGGCGCTGGATGCGCATATGAAGTACAACCTTGATTTTGTCGCAACCGACAAGCAGGCAGCCCTTGATGCAGAGACCCATGCCCAGTGGATCACTCTGGGTATGCTTGGTTTGGTTTCTCTGCTGTTAGCAGGGGGGGGCGCTTTATTGTATCGGCAAATTGCCGGCGATCTGGCGCGTGCTCAGCAGACTGTGGGGACGATCCGCCAGACGCTGGACTTTACGACCCGCATTCCGGTACGTGGTGGCGATGAAATTTCTGCCATGTTGAGTGAATTCAATGCCTTGATGGCGCAGATGCAGCAGAGTCTGAAAACGCTGCAAGGTGGCGCCAGCGAGGTGGCACAATTGGCAGGAGAATTGTCCGGTGCGGCAGGCCATGTCTCGCATGGCTCGCAGACGCAAAGCGCATCGGCGGCCACTATGGCCGCTGCGCTGGAGCAAATGACGGTCAGCATCAATCATGTTGCCGAGCGTACGCGCGAGGCGGATGGTTTATGCCGTCAGGCCGGCAGCGAGGCACAGGGCGGTGCCTTGGCAATAGGTCATACCGTCAGCAATATCGAGGCGATTTCTAGCTCAGTGAGTGATGCATCAGGCGAACTGACCAAGCTGGATACGCAAAGCCGCGAGATCGAGACCATGATCAATGTGATCCGCGAGGTGGCCGAGCAGACCAATTTGCTGGCGCTCAACGCTGCGATCGAGGCGGCGCGCGCCGGCGAGAGTGGCCGCGGCTTTGCCGTGGTGGCGGATGAGGTCAGAAAGCTGGCCGAACGCACCGCCGGTTCGACGCGGGATATTGCCCAGATCGTAACCGGAATACGTAGCGTCTCGGCGGACGCGGTTGCCAGCATGCAGCAGGCGGTCGGCAAGGTGGAAGAGGGGCAGGGCGGGGTGAGCCAGGCGCAGCAGCGCGTTGCCGGTATTGTGAGCGCCTCGGCCAATAGCAGCGAACTAGTCGGCGAGATTGCGACGGCGATAGGCGAGCAAAGCATCGCAGCCAATAGCATTGCCTCGCAAGTGGAAAGTGTGGCGCATATGGCGGAAGAAAACTCGGCCGCCGCCGCTCAAGCTGCCGCCCAAGCCGAGCAGCTGGGTTTGCTGGCGCAGCGTATGCGTGGTGAAGTGGCGCTGTATAAGCTTTGAATCGTATGCCGTGTTCGATTAGCACCCGGTTTCCCTCGATGGGGACCGGGTGTTTTTTTGGGCGATGTACCGGTTGGATGCGGGAAAACC
>NZ_JAMFLI010000015.1 GCF_023502145.1 Craterilacuibacter sp. RT1T
TTTCCAAGCCAAATTTGTATATAACAGATCAGTTTAATGTTACGTCATAATTTGGCTTGTCACTTAGAGCAACAACCGTATAATCGTATGTAATATGCAGGTATGTGATAGCCCACCAGCCGGACAAATTATGACCACTTTGCAGCCGATCAAGCGTCAGACATTGACTAGTGCCGTTACCGAGTCCTTGCGCAAGCGCATTCTTTTGGGTGAGTTTGCTGATGGCCAACAATTGAGGCAGGAAGCCTTATCCAATGAGTACGGGGTTAGCCGTGTACCGGTGCGTGAGGCTTTACGCCAGTTGGAGGCTGAAGGCTTAATTCAGATTATCGACCACAAGGGCGCTCTGGTTTCCAAACTGTCGTTTGAGGATGTGCAGGAGTTGCTGGAAATTCGTGCCATGCTGGAAAGCAGTGTGCTGATGGCTTCCATTCCGCGCCAGACTCGGGAGGATCTGGATTTGGCCGAGCAGACGCTAAAGGAGTTTGAGTTGGCGCTTGCCGAGCACGATGTCAAACAGTGGGGTGAGCTGAATTCACGCTTCCATCTTGCCCTGTATCGTTCGGCTGACCGGCCCAATACCTTGTCGCTGATTGAGTCATTGCATAATAAAACGGATCGCTACACCCGGATGCAGATTCTGTTTACCCATACGATGGAGCAAGCGCATGCCGAGCATACCCGCTTGCTGCAGCTGTGCCGCAGCGGTGCGGCAAAAGAGGCCGGCGAATTTGTTCACTTCCATATTTTGTCTGCCGGCCGTGCCTTGGAAGCATATCTGAAAGGGCAAACTGCCGTCGCAGCATAATGCCAGCTACGGCTCAAGGCATGGCAGGCGCTGGCTTGGGCAGGGCACGCATGCGGTCTTGCGGATGAGCAAAGGTCACGCGGCCAATCCGGACGATGCCTATTAGCGGGACGCTATCGTCGATGGCCTCATGGTCATGGCGGGAGTAGGGGCGTTCATAGCGCGCGATCACGCCTTCTACAGGGTTTCTCAAGCCTTCCAGCGCCTGTACCAGTTTGACACCGCCTTCGCCTTGGCTCTCTCGCAGGCCTTGTGCCAGCAATAACATCCCATCGTAACCTTGTGCCACTGCGGATGGCGAGCGCATACGCTTGGTGTGAAAGCGTTGATAAAAGCGCTTGGCAAAGGCTTGCTGGCGGATTTCATGACTGTTTTCGATAAATGTTTGCACCATGCGGGTGCCTTCGGCATTTGGCCCCGCCTGATCGATGAAGTTGCTCATGGATAAGGTCCAGCTACCCATAATAGGGACGTGCCAGCCCATTTTCTTCATGCCGTTGGCAATAGCTGCCAGCGGGGAGCCTATGCCATAGGTGAGCAGCGTTTCGGCACCGGCCTCGCGACTGCGCATTAGTGCCAGATTAAGGTCTCGTTCGTTTTGGCCGAAGTTTTCTATATTAACCGGCTTTAATCCGCGCCGGGCCAATGCCTTGAGTAACTGGGCTTGGCCGTTACGTCCGTAGGGCGTGGTATCGGCAAAAATAGCCACCCGCCTGAGTCCATCACGGCGTACGGCTTCCTGCACAATCAGTTCTGCCTGCGTGTCGTCCGGAGCGGAAACGCGAAAAATATAATGAACCGGCGCTTGCTGATGGCGCTGCAAAATTTCGGGAGCGGTGGCGATGGTCACCATGACCGGCATGCGGGCCTGCTGGTAGATTCCTATGCTGGCAAGCACAACCGGTGTATTGACGAAGCCGATTACAGCATCCAGTTTTTGCTTGCTGGTAAATTCGTGTGCGATGCGAATGCCCCGTTCGTTCTGGCTGGCATCATCACGCTCGACCAGTTGCAGCATTCTGCCGCCAATTCCACCCTGACTATTAATTTCTTCTGTTGCCAGACGAATTCCTGCGCGCATGGATAAACCCATGGGCGACGAGTTGCCGGTAAATGCACCAGTGACACCAATGCGCAAAGGGGGCGGAGCGGGGGAGGCCGCTTGTGCGGTGCCGAGCAAGAACGGGAGCATGGCAAGGCATGCGCGCACAGTAGGCATTATGTGTTGCTCTTTAGTGTGTTTTATTTACATACAATAAATCGATAGACCATACGGTTTCAAGTTTAATGAATTAAATACAAAAAGCATTGCATGGCTTCACTCGGGTAGACTAGCGTCTTCTTTCGCTATTTTTGCTGTGGCTATGTTTTTGTTGCCCTGGTTTTCCCGTCAAACAAGTGGCCGCCGCCTGCCCCGCTGGTTGCGGCTGGTGCCCAATACCACCATTGTCTTGTTCTTTCTGATGATGCTGTTGGTGTGGTGGATGCTGGATGTGCGCGAAGCCGAGCAGCGTCAGGTCGAACTGGTTCGCGATGTGCAGTGGGCCGAGCAGACGATACAGTTGCGGCTGGAGGATGATGTGAGCCAGTTGGCCACACTGGTTTACGCCATCACGCATGAGGAGGTCGGGCGCGCCGATTTTGAACGTCAGGCTGCCGAATTGATGGCCAATGCGCCGGAAATCGTTCAGCTGACCCAATTTGATGCGCAGGGCCATTGGCTGGCCGGCACTGTTTTGCCCGAGCAGTTTTTGCCAAGGTTAAAGGGTAAGGAGCAGACCGGTTTATGGCCATCCTTATTGCTTGATGCGCGTCCTGTTTTCAGTCGGCCTTACAAGCTGGGCAACCAAAACTGGGCGTTTGCCTTGTTGTTGCCCATTCAGCGGCAAGACCGTTTTGCCGGTGCCGTGATGGCAGTGTTTGATGCGACGGCTTTTGTGCGCCATGTGCCGCCGGCCTGGTTTAGTGAAAAATATCAGCTGGCCTTGCAAGACCAATCGGGTGTAACGCTGGCGCGTAGCGCCGCATCTGCGCAGGAGTATGCCCGCTCTGCCGCCCGTTTGATTTTGCCGGGCACCGGCCTGGTTTTGCGTGCGCATCCCCTGGGGAGCCCTTTTTCTTCCGCCCTGACATTTCAACTGGCCCTGATCGGTGGCTTGGCCTTGTTGACACTGATCAGCCTGATTCTGTTGTCGCGCCATATCGGGCGCCGGATAGAGGCTGAGGATGACCGCAATATGGTTTATCAGATGTCTCAGGAAATGTTGGGGCTGATGCGTGCGGACATGACTTTGCTGGATGTCAATCCGGCCTTTTCTGCAGCACTGGGCTATAGCCAGGCGCAGCTGGTGGGGACGTCTTTGTTGAGTTATCTGGAGGAGGAGGCGCGCGAGCCGGGACGTGAGAAATTGTTGCGGATACTGGATGGCTCCGAGCCGGATATTTTGCTTGAAACCGGGCTGCTCGCGGCGGATGGTCGTGTGCGCTGGGTCTGTTGGGCCATCAGTCCGCTACGGGATCGCGGGCTGCTGTATATGTCTGGTCGTGATCTTAGCCATATCCGCCAGGTGGAGGCGGCCTTAAAGCAGGAGTCGGCTTATCGCAAGGCGATGGAAGATTCGCTTTCTGCGGGCGTTCGCGCCATCGATCTGGAAGCGCGTATCTTGCATGTCAATCCGGCGTTTTGCCGTATTACCGGCTATTCCGCCGAGGAGCTGGTGGGCTGTGTGCCGCCTTACCCTTACTGGCTCTCTGGCGATGAAGGCCGGCATTGTTACGAGACGCTTATTCTGGCGATGCAGGGGGCTTACAAAGAGGACGGCTACGAACAGGTTTACCGGCGCAAAAATGGCGAATTGTTTTATGGCCATTTATTGATGTCGCCATTGATTGATGAGTCCGGCAAACATAACGGCTGGATGGCCGCATTAACCGACGCCAGCGAACAGCAAGAGAGCAGGCAGCGCCTGATGGCTGCGCATGAACGCTTCGTCACCGTGGTGGAAGGCCTGAATGTGGCGGTGGCGGTGCATGATGCGGCCAGCCACGAACTGTACTTCTCCAACAGGCTGTACGAAGAGGGTATGGCTGGCGGCTTGGTGCCGGATGCGCCTTGCTGTGATGTCTTTTTATGGCGGCTGATTCAGACGCAGGGCGATTTTGATTTCGAGCTGCAGTTGGGCGCGGAGGGCGGTGCACGCTGCTTGGCCGTACGCCGGCGTATCGTGCGCTGGGTGAATGGTTGTGATGCCGAAATGATCTTGCTGGATGATATTACGGCCCAGCGTGAAGCAGAGCAGCGCTATCAGTCTCAGCTGATTCAGATGCAGGCGACCAGCCGTCTGGTGACCATGGGGGAGATGGCCTCCACTTTAGCGCATGAGTTGAATCAGCCATTGGCTGCGATTGCCAACTATCAGGCCGGCTGTGTGGCCCGTATTCGTCAGGGCAAGAGTTCTCCCGAGGCACTGTTGCCGGTGATGCAGAAGATTACCGAGCAGGCGGAGCGCGCCGGCAAGGTAGTGCGCCGTGTGCGCGAGTTCGTCAAACAGAGCGAGCCGGATCGCCGCGCTTGTCTATTGGCCGATATTATCGAGGCGACGCTGTCTATTGCCGATATCGAAGCCAGGCGCTTGGGGGCGGTGATTGAACTGCAACTGGCCGACGATCTGCCTGCCGTGTGGGCGGACCCCATCCTGATCGAGCAGGTTCTGCTTAATCTGATCAAAAATGGCATCGAAGCCATGCAGCAACTCGAGCGTTCGCAACGCGTGCTGACGATTACGACGCATCAACTGGATACAAGACAGATCAGGCTGGCCATTCGCGATCGCGGTCATGGTGTGCCCGAGTCGATACGCGGCCAGCTGTTTGATGCTTTTTTTACGACCAAGCCTGACGGAATGGGAATGGGTCTGAATATTTGCCGCTCCATTATCGAGATGCATCAGGGGCAATTACGGCTGGATGCGGCCAAGGAGGGGGGCAGCGTGTTTTCTATTACCTTGCCGGTAGCGGAGTCTGTATGTCTGAGCGAAGCATGAAAATCCATGTAGTAGACGATGATGATGCTTTTCGTGATTCCTTGTTGTGGCTGCTGGAAAGCCATGACTATCAGGTGGAAGGGCATGATAGCGCCGAGGCTTTCCTGATCGGGCGCACACGCGGGGAAGTGGCCTGTCTGATCGCCGATGTCAGGATGCCGGGCATGAATGGCTTGCTGCTATTGGGCGAATTGCAGCAGAGGGGGATTCACTGGCCGGTCATTTTTATGACCGGGCATGGTGATGTGCCCATGGCGGTACAGGCGCTGAGAAACGGTGCCCATGATTTTCTGGAAAAACCGTTTGACCAGCCTGCGCTGCTGGCTTCGCTGGATAGTGCATTGGCGGTTGCTCTGGATAGGCAAAGCAAGTTGCTGGCCTATGAGCGGGTCGCCGCGCGTTTGGCGCTGTTGACGCAGCGTGAGCGCGAAGTGCTCGACTTGGTGGTACAGGGCAAGATGAACAAGGTGATCGCTGACGACTTGGGCATCAGTATCAAAACAGTAGAGGTTCACCGCGGCAAGATGATGGATAAAATGCGTGCCCGTTCGGTGGTCGAACTGGTGCAGGCGCTGGTGAGTGTGCAGGAGTAGTGCGTTAAAACATGGCCGGTGCAAATTAAAGCATCCTGTTTCTTTGCCGATAAAGTAACATCTCTTGAAAATAATCGTGGGTATGCATAATGAGCATTTTCAAACCGAGTGCGGCGGTATTTTTGCTGCTTTCCTGTGCCGCGTGCGCTTCTCCGGCTAAAACCACTGCGGCGACGCCAGCGGGCTGGATGGTGGTGGCCGATGTGCCGGCGGCAACCGGGCGTATCGCGAATGCGCCGACCATGGGGCAAGGTGGTGTGGTGCTGGGTAGCGGCTACTCCGGTCCCGGGCAGGATCCTAAAGTCATCGTGCAGGAAAAAATCGTCGTCAAGCAGGCACCGGCACCACTTTATGATGCGCTGCGGGTGCGTGTCGTCGGCTATGGCGCGCCGCCCGTGACGCGTTCGGTATCGTCTGTTCAGCAGCGTTTGCTGGCCAAACGCGCGTCGCAGCTGGATGCTTACCGTAATATTGCCGAGCAGGTGCAGGGCTTTCGTTTGACCGGCAGCAGTGCGGTGTCGAACTTGGTCGCGGTCAATGATATTTTCCGCGTGTATGTGGATGCTTATCTGCGTGGTGTGCGCGTGATTTCAACGACGCTCAAGCCGGATGGCAGTGCCGAAACCGTCGCGGAGATCGTGCTGGACGAAGCATTCTACCAAGCCTATCGCACGGCCTTGGCGGGGCAGTCGCAGCAGGTGCAGCGCGCAGCCGAAGCGATGCCGCATGGCCCTGTGCCGGCTAAGTTGTCCAGTGCCTGCAGCGGCAAGAGCTGCACCTGGGACAATAATTTCTATATGGCGCAATAATGCGTGCTCGCCCGCGCTTTCTTGCCCTGTTGCTTGCCCTGTTGCTCGGGGTGAGCGGGGCTCGTGCCGAAGTTTATCAGGCAGAAGGCATGGCTTCGCTGGAGGGCGGGCGCACGGCTGCCCGCGAGCAGGCGATTGATGATGCGCTGGCGCAGATTGCCGTGTCACACCGCGGGCGCTTAGTTGGCGTGAGCGAGTGGGGGCCTGAGGGATTGGCGGAGTCTTCATTGCTGGGGCCACGGCGGGTGCCGGGGCGTATGAGTGTGATTTCCGAGCGTGAAGGCGAGCAGTTGCTGTATGTGACAGTGAGTCTGGACACCGGGCAAACCGCATCGGGGGAGGCTCCACCGGTGGCTAGGGTAGAGGTGCAAACCGCTCAAGATGGCTGTGCCGGCACCAGCCTGCCGCCGGGGCGCTTTCTAAAGCGCCGGGCGCTGACCAGCTTTTTTGCACTAAAGCATCCGCAGCAAAGTAGCGGGCTAGGTGAAGTTTCGTACTGGCTGCCCGGCGAGCTGGCGCGCCGATTGTCGCTGCAAAACAATGTGAGTGCCATGGACGGGGGGCGCTACACGCTGTTTGCCCCCGGGGTGCTGGATGAACCCTTATCCGGGCAAGATAGCGCCCGCGAGCTGGGCGCGCGTGAAGGCGCGCAGTTTATTGTGGCAGGCCAGGTGGTGGAGAGCCGGATCAGCCGTCAGGCGCCGCGGCTCTCTTTATTCGGTTCTGCCGATAGTACGCAAGCCAGTCTCGCCTATAACGGCCCGTTTGCCGGATTTTTGGGCGCCTCGGTGCGTGTTGCGCCGGTGGCGCGCGAGTTTGCCATGGATGTGTGGCTGTATGACGCGTTTACCGGTGCTTTGCTTGCGCGCGAGCGTTTAAGTGGAGAGGCGAGTGGTGATGTCGCGCCGTCTTCAGCGCGCAGCCTGACGCCTTATGCGCTGGCCGACAGCGATTATGGCCGCATGATTGATGGTCTGATTGATCAGGCTGTGCAGCGTTTGTCGGTCAATATGGGCTGTTTGCCGTTTACCACGCGCGTGGTGCGCGCAGAGGGCGGCAAGGTCTATCTGGGTGCAGGAGCGGTGGATGGTCTGGCCGTGGGCGACCGTTTGCTGGTTTACCGTCAGCAGCCGGATACGCAGATCCGTTCGGCCGCAGGCGAGGCTTTGGGGGTGCCTGAGGTTTTGCTGGGTGATATTTCCATTACCCAAGTGCAGCCCCGTATGTCCCTGGGCATCATGAATGGCGGTCGACAGGCGCAAACCGGCGATCTGGCACGCTTTCCGCGACGGCTTTAACCGGATTTAAAGCAAGGTAAAATATTACAGCTTGGTGTTGATAATTATTATCATTCACATTATTATCTCTGCATCACAACCAAGTCGTGCAGGAGAGTAGCTTGAACAAGATGCTGATGATGGGTGCCGTATTGGCATCGCTGTCTACATGGTCGCTGGCGGAAGAGCTGGTGGTATATGGTGCCCGTGGCGAGCAGCTGGTCAAGCCGCTATTTGATGCCTACCAGAAGGAAACCGGCGTCAATATCCGTTATGTGATGGACAAGGAAGGCCCGCTGATGGAACGGCTCAAGGCCGAGGGTAGCAACTCGCCGGCCGATATTCTGCTGACGGTAGATGCCGGTAACTTGTGGCAGGCATCGCAGATGGGCTTGCTCAAGCCTTATGCGTCCAAGACGATAGACGCCAACGTGCCTGCCCACCTGCGCGACCCGAAAAAAGAATGGACTGGCCTGTCTATTCGCGCCCGCACCATTTTCTACAATACGCAGAAGGTCAAGCCGGCACAATTGTCCAGCTATGAAGATCTGGCCGATCCGAAGTGGAAGGGCAAGCTGTGCCTGCGCACTTCCAAAAAGGTGTACAACCAGTCGCTGGTCGCCATGATGCTGGCCGAAAACGGCAAAGTAGCCACCGAGAAAACAGTTAAGGGCTGGGTGAATAATCTGGCGACCGATGTGTTCCCGGATGACACCAAAATGCTGGAAGCGATTGCGGCTGGCCAGTGTGATGTGGGTATTGCCAACACCTATTACTACGGCCGCCTGATGGAAAAGAGCCCGAACCTGCCATTGGGCGTGTTCTGGGCGAACCAAAAAGCCCGTGGTACGCATGTGAATATTTCGGGTGCCGGCCTGACGCGCTACACCAAGAAAGAACAGGCGGCGACCCGTTTGCTGGAGTGGCTGTCCTCGGATAAGGCGCAGAATATGTTTGCCGACGTGAATATGGAGTTCCCGGTGAACCCCAAGGTCAAGCCGGATGCCAAGGTGGCGGCATGGGGGCCGTTCAAGCAGAACGTGATCAATGTCTCCAACGCCGGTAGCCGCCAGACCGAAGCGGTGATGTTGATGGATCGTGCTGGCTATCGCTAAGCCGTTTAGCCGTGACTGACAAAAGCCGGGCCGCAAGGTTCGGCTTTTGTCTTGGATGGCCGGTATAATAGCGGCGACTCCTAAGCCCAACTAAAGATAGTTCCTGCCTTGCCTAAACTACCTGTCTTGCCCGGCCTTACGCGCTGGCGTGTCTTGCTGCTTTTGCTCAGCCTGCTGACTTTACTGCCGCTGGCGGTGATCATTCCGGCGGTTTTTAGTCCCGATCCGGCCATCTGGTCGCATCTGGTCGATTATCTGCTGCCGCAGCTGTTTCTCAATAGCGCTTATCTGATGCTGGGCGTGGGTAGCGGTGTGCTGCTGATCGGCGTGTCGCTCGCCTGGCTGGTCGCGGTATACGACTTTCCCGGGCGGCGCTTTTTCAACTGGGCGCTGATGCTGCCCCTGGCCATGCCGGCCTATGTGATGGGTTTTTCCCAATTAGGCTTGTTTGACTATACCGGCCCCTTGCAAAGCTGGTTGCGGGCAAGCTGGGGCGACTCGAGCTGGGTACCGTCCATACGCTCGACGCCGGGTGTGATTCTGGTGCTGACGCTGGCTTTTTATCCCTATGTCTATTTGCTGGCGCGTAATGCTTTTGCCACCCAGGGGCGGCGCGCACTCGAAGTGGGGCAGTCGCTGGGTTTGTCGCGGCTGCAAGGCTTCTGGCGCGTGGCCTTGCCGATGGCTCGGCCATGGATTATGGGCGGGCTGATGCTGGCGCTGATGGAAACGCTGGCAGACTTTGGCACGGTGTCGATTTTCAATTACGACGCCTTTACCTCGGCCATTTACAAGGCCTGGTTCAGTTTCTTCTCGCTGGATACCGCCAAACAACTGGCTTCCATGCTGGTGTTGATTGTGTTCGTGCTGGTCGTGCTGGAGCAGCGCGCCCGTGGCCGGCGTGCCTATACCCAAAGCGGCCGTGCCGCGCCCTTGCATCGCTTGCCCTTACAGGGCGCGCCTGCTGCCTTGGCGGTGCTGTTTGCCTCGCTAGTGTTGTTGCTGGCCTTTGTGTTGCCGTTTGGCCAGATCGTCTGGTGGTCTTACCAGAGTCTGGAGACCGAATTGAATAGCGACTTGTTGTCCTACAGCCTGCATTCGGTCGTCTTGTCGGCGCTGGCGGCGCTGCTGGTCTGCGCGGTTGCGCTCTTGCTGTCGTACGCGCAGCGGCGTGCGCCATCGCGCATCAACCAATTGCTGGCCCGTTTGGCCACCATGGGCTATGCCGTGCCGGGTACCGTGCTGGCGGTGGGCATTTTTGTGCCGGTGGCGTGGCTGGATAATGTGCTGCTGGGCCTGTTTGCCAGTGTGCTGCCGCAAGGCACCACGGCCATTTTGAAGGGTTCGATGCTGGTCTTGCTGCTGGCCTATCTTGCCCGTTTTCTGGCTGTCGGCCACACCTCGGTGGATGCTGCCATGCACCGCATTACCCGCTCGCAAGAAGAAGCTGCGCGCAATTTGGGCTGGTTTGGCTGGCGTCTGGTGACGCGTTTGCATCTGCCTTTATTGCGCGGCGGGCTGATGACGGCGCTGTTGATGGTATTTGTCGATGTAATGAAGGAAATGCCGATTACGCTGATGACCCGTCCGTTTGGTTGGGACACGCTCGCGGTGCGCATCTTTACCCTGACCACCGAGGGCGAGTGGGAGCGGGCCGCACTGCCTGCCGTCGCCATTGTTGTGGCCGGCTTGCTGCCGGTGATTCTGCTGTCGAAAGAGGAAAATTAATATGTCTGCCTTGCTTGAATTTTCCGCTGTATCACATGCTTACGGCACGCGCCGGGTCATCGATAGCATGAGTTTTTCGCTGCAGGATGGGGAAATCGGTTGCCTGTTGGGCGGCTCGGGCTGTGGCAAGACTACGGTCTTGCGCTGCATTGCCGGTTTTGAAACGCTGGGCGAGGGTGAAATCCGCTTAAGCGGGCGGGTGCTGGCGGATGCAGCCATGGCGGTGCCGGCCCACCAGCGCGAAATAGGCATGGTATTTCAGGACTATGCCTTGTTTCCCCATCTGACGGTCGAAGACAATATCGGTTTTGGCTTGTCGGCTTTGGCGCGGGGTGAGCGTAAATCGCGGGTTGGGGCGATGCTTGCCCTGGTCGGCCTGACCGCGTATGCCAAAAACTACCCGCATGAACTCTCCGGCGGCCAGCAACAAAGGGTCGCTCTGGCAAGGGCGCTGGCTACACGGCCGCGCCTGCTGCTGCTGGACGAGCCTTTTTCCAATCTGGACGTAGATTTGCGCGAACGCCTGAGCCGTGAAGTGCGCGATATTCTCAAACATGAGGGTGTGAGTGCGATTCTGGTCACGCATGACCAGCACGAGGCATTTGCCGTAGCCGACAAGGTGGGCGTAATGCAGGGGGGCGCTTTATTGCAGTGGGCGACGCCTTATCAGCTTTACCATGAGCCGGTTTCGCGTTATGTAGCCAATTTCATCGGTCAGGGTGTGCTGGTGCCCGGCAAGGTCAGCGGGCCGCGCTGTCTGGCGCTTGAGGTTGGCGAGTTCTGCGGTTTGCTGCCCTTGGGCTTTGCCTGCGGGGACACGGTTGACGTGCTGTTACGGCCGGATGATGTGGTGCATGACGACGCGAGCGAGCAGACCGCCGTGGTGATCGATAAAGTGTTCCGTGGGGCGGATTTTCATTACACCCTGGCCTTGCCTTCCGGCCAGCATGTATTGGCGCAGGTGGGCAGTCACCACAATCACGCCATCGGCGAGGCGATAGGCATCCGTCTGGAACTGGATCACCTGATTGCGTTTAAGAGGGAGTAGGGAGTAGGGAGTAGGGAGTAGGGATCGGGGAGCCGGGATTCGGGATTCGGGATTCGGGAGCCGTGGTGTTGACGTGAGCGAATTTGATCGAAACACTGAAATCCGAGTCCCGAGTCCCGAGTCCCGAGTCCCGAGTCCCGAGTCCCGAGTCCCGAGTCCCGAGTCCCGAGTCCCGAGTCCCGAGTCCCGAGTCCCGAGTCCCGAGTCCCGAGTCCCGAGTCCCGAGTCCCGTCTTAACCCGCCAGCCAATGCCCGGGCTGGGCTTCCAGCCAGGTGCGGATGTTTTTTGCGTCATTGGTGCGGGCGTTGCTGGCTTTGGAGTCCAGCAGCACGATGACCAGTTGCTGGCCACCGACGGTTGCGTACATGACCAGACAGCGACCGGCTTCCTGGATATAACCGGTCTTGGACAGGCCGATATCCCATTCCCCCTCGCGTACCAGCGCATTGCTGTTTTTGTAGTGCAGCATGCGCCCGGCGCGGGCGATGGTATCGTGTTCGGTCGAGGTGCTGAACTGGCGGATCAGCGGGTAGCCATGCGCCGCGCGCACCATGCGTGCCAGGTCTTGTGCCGTCGAGCTATTGCGCATATCCAGACCGGTCGGATCATAGAAGACGGTGTTGTTCATGCCCAGGGCGCGTGCCTTGCTGTTCATGCGTGCGACAAAGGCCTGGGTACCACCGGGGTAGTAGCGCGACAAGACATGCGAGGCGCGGTTTTCCGACGACATCAGCGCCAGCAGCAGCATTTCACGGCGCGACAAGGTGGTACCGACGGCAAGACGCGAGCTGGTATTTTTCAGCCTGTCGATTTCGGCTTCGGAAATTGTCAGCATATCGTCCAGCGGCTGGCCGGCATCCAGCATCACCATCGCCGTCATCAGCTTGGTGATGGACGCGATGGGGGTGCGCATGCCGGCATTTTTCTGATACAAGGCTTCGCCGGTACTGGTATTCAGGACAAGAACCGCGTTCGAGCTGAGCTGTGGTGCGCTCTGCTGGAAGGCAGCAAGGTGGTACACTGGCTGGGCCGCATGCACCATTGGGGGGAGGGCCAGCAGGCTTACGCTCAAGGCGGTGATGATTCTCAGCATCCCGTGAACTCCATATAAGGGTGTCTGAACAGATTCTGTGACGGCGATTTTAAACACAAAACTCCCGGATGTCGCTGTTGTTGCGGGAGTTTATCCAAGCGGATGTTTTCACTATGGTTGTCACCTTTCCCGGTAGTCCGTTTCGCCTGCACCAAAGCTTCGAACCGGCTGGAGATCAGCCGGCGGCGATTCGCGCGCTGGACGAGGGCTTGAGCGACGGACTGTCCTACCAGACCCTGCTTGGGGTGACCGGCTCGGGCAAGACTTTTACCATGGCCAACGTGATTGCCCGCACCGGACGTGCCGCCATCATTATGGCGCACAACAAGACGCTGGCTGCCCAGTTGTATAGCGAGATGCGCGAGTTTTTTCCCGAAAACGCGGTCGAGTATTTCGTGTCCTACTACGACTACTACCAGCCTGAGGCCTATGTGCCCAGTCGCGACCTGTTTATCGAGAAAGACTCCAGCATCAACGAGCATATCGAGCAAATGCGCTTGTCGGCGACCAAAAGCATACTCGAGCGTCCGGACTGCATCATTATTGCTACGGTGTCGGCTATTTACGGTATTGGCGACCCGGCATCCTACCACCAGATGATTCTGCACCTGAAAGAGGGCGAACGTCTGGCGCAGCGCGAGATTATCGCGCGTCTGGTCGCCATGCAGTACGAGCGCAACGATGTTGATTTTTCTCGCGGCACTTTCCGTGTGCGTGGCGATGTAATCGATATTTTTCCGGCCGAATCGGCCGAGCTTGCGCTCAGGGTCTCGCTATTCGATGACGAGCTGGAGACCTTAACGCTGTTTGACCCGCTGACCGGCGTGACGCGCCAGCGCGTCGGGCGCTTTACCGTGTTTCCATCCAGCCACTATGTCACGCCGCGCGACAAGGTCTTGACCGCCTGTGAAAAGATCAAGCTGGAGCTGGCCGAGCGGGTGGCGTGGTATCAAAAGGAAGGCAAGCTGGTTGAGGCGCAGCGCATCGAGCAGCGCACCCGTTTCGATCTGGAAATGTTGTACGAGATGGGCTTTTGCAAGGGCATTGAAAACTATTCGCGCTTGTTTTCCGGGCGCGGCTCAGGCGAGGCGCCGCCGACGCTGATCGACTATCTGCCGAAGAATGCGCTGATGTTTATCGACGAGAGTCACGTCACCATTCCACAGATTGGCGCCATGTATAAAGGCGATGCGGCGCGCAAGTCGAATCTGATCGAGTACGGCTTTCGCCTGCCTTCGGCGGCGGACAACCGGCCGTTGAAGTTTCCCGAGTTCGAGCAACTGATGCCGCAAACCGTATTTGTTTCGGCAACGCCTTCGCTGTACGAGAAAGAACATGCCGGGCAGGTGGTCGAGCAGGTGGTACGCCCGACCGGTCTGACCGACCCCGAAATCGAGGTGCGTCCGGTCGCAACCCAGGTGGATGATTTGCTATCGGAAATCACGCTGCGTGTTGGGCGGAATGAGCGGGTGCTGGTGACTACGCTGACCAAGCGCATGGCCGAGCAGCTGACCGATTACTATACGGAGCATGGCGTCAAGGTACGCTATCTGCATTCGGACATCGATACGGTCGAGCGGGTCGAGATTCTGCGCGACTTGCGTCTGGGTATGTTCGATGTACTGGTGGGCATTAACCTGCTGCGCGAGGGATTGGATATTCCCGAAGTGAGTCTGGTGGGTATTTTGGATGCGGACAAAGAAGGGTTTTTGCGTAGCGAACGCAGCCTGATCCAAACCATAGGCCGTGCTGCGCGCAACCTGCATGGCCGTGCCATCCTTTACGCCGATCGAATTACCGACAGTATGCGCCGGGCGATGGATGAAACCGAGCGGCGCCGTGCCAAGCAGATCGCTTTCAACCTCGAACATGGCATTACCCCTAAAGGGATAGACAAGAAGATCAAGGATCTGATTGATGGCGTCTATTCCAAGGCGGCGGATAAGCAGCACCTTGTTGATGAGGCAAGGGTCGCGATGATGGACGAAAAAACGCTGGCGCGTGAGATTAAGCGTTTGGAAAAAGAGATGCTGGCCGCGGCCCGTAATCTTGAATTCGAAAAAGCAGCCTCACTGCGCGACGAGTTGAAATCACTCAAAGAGCTGGCGTTTATCAATGATCTGTAGGGATGCATGATGCAAAACCCGCCGCAAGACAAAAATAAGCGTATTCGGCCGCTGCAGGCGCTGGAGGTGTCGCCCAGTCTGAGTGCCGATGCGATTTTGCCGCGCCAGAGCGGGCGTGCACAAGGTCGGGGCGGATTGCTGGCGATGGGGTCGTCTACCGGCGGCACCGAGGCTTTGCGCGTGGTCTTGGCCGGTTTGGCCAGGGATACGCCACCGGTGATCGTGTCGCAACATATGCCCGAGATGTTTACCCGTTCTTTTGCCGAGCGTCTGGACAGCCTGTGTGCCATTCATGTGAAAGAGGCGGTAGACGGCGAAGTGTTACAGTCCGGTACGGCGTATATCGCACCGGGGCATTCGCATCTGCTGCTGCGTTTGGCACCGAATGGCGCTTATACGATTAGTCTTAATCAGGGACCTCCGGTTAACCGGCATAGGCCGTCGGTCGATGTGATGTTCCGTGCCGCCGCCAATATTGCAGGTGCCAACTGTATTGCTGTGATCCTGACCGGCATGGGGCGGGATGGTGCCGAGGGGATGCTGGAGCTGAAACAGGCCGGTGCCTATAACCTGGCGCAAGATGAGAAAAGCTGTGTCGTATTCGGCATGCCGCGCGAAGCCATTTTGCGTGGCGCTGCCGACGAAGTGCTTGCCCTGACCGATATTCCCGCGCGCCTGACGGCCTTGTGCCGGCAGCGCTTCAATTTGCGATTGCCTTGCTGATGAAATTTTTACCTGTACTTGTAGTTGAAGACGATGCTGACCTCAGGGAGGCGATTGTCGACACG
Organism: Craterilacuibacter sp. RT1T; assembly: GCF_023502145.1. Lineage (GTDB taxonomy): Bacteria > Pseudomonadota > Gammaproteobacteria > Burkholderiales > Chromobacteriaceae > Craterilacuibacter. The sequence continues at coordinate 15,430 of NZ_JAMFLI010000015.1, forward strand.
CTGGCGCTGGCCGGCTTTGCCGTACTCGAGGCGTCGGATGGTCATGCGGCTTTGGCGCTGATGCAAACCGAGCCGGTTGGTCTGGTGGTCTCCGATGCGCAAATGGCGCCGATGGATGGTTATACCCTGTTTGCCAAGCTGGCCGAGTCTTATCCTGCTGTACCTTTTATCCTGATGACGGCATATGGCGTGATTGAGCGCGCGATAGATTTATTGCGCGCCGGTGCCGCGCATTATCTGCTTAAGCCATTCGAGCCCAAGGCTTTGCTGGCCGAGGTGGAAAAGCACATTCTGCCGTTGCCGGCAGCCCAGATGGATGGCGTGGTGGCCGAGTCGCCTGTTATGCAACAGCTGCTGGCGCTGGCGCGCAAAGTGGCGCCCTCTGACGCGAGCGTACTGATTTCCGGCCCCAGCGGTGCGGGCAAGGAGGTGTTGGCGCGTTTTATTCATCGTAATTCACGACGTATGGCGGGGCCTTTTGTTGCGGTTAATTGCGCGGCAATTCCGGAAAACCTGCTGGAGTCGACATTATTCGGCCATGAAAAAGGCGCCTTTACCGGTGCGCACACGGCATTGGCTGGTAAATTCGAGCAGGCGCAAGGCGGAACCTTGTTGCTGGATGAAATCACCGAGATGCCGCTGGCCTTGCAGTCCAAGCTATTGCGCGTTTTGCAAGAGCGCGAGCTGGAGCGGGTGGGGGGAAACCGTACCATTAAGCTGGATATCCGGGTGCTCTCAACCAGCAACCGTGATGTTGCTGCCGAAGTCGCTGCCGGCCATTTTCGCGAAGATCTTTACTTTAGGTTGAATGTTTTTCCCTTGCGCATCCCTGCACTAAGCGAACGTAACGAAGACATTCTGCCCTTGGCACGAATGCTGCTAGTGAAATATGGGGATGCCTGCAGCCGGCAGTCTTTGACACTCTCGCGCGAAGCTGAACGTCATTTGACTGCCTATGGATGGGAAGGTAACATTCGCGAGCTGGAAAACGTGATGCAAAGGGCGGCAATTCTTGCCGCGACAGCGGAGATTTCCGCCGCCGACCTGATGCTGGACACGGTTTTCCCGCCTGCTATTACCTTGTCTTCCGTGGCTGGCGAAGACACTGACATGAAGGCGCTGGAGCGGCGCCATATACTGGAGACGCTGTCCCAGTTTGGCGGTGTCAGAAAGCTGGCGGCCCAGAAGCTGGGCATGAGTGAACGGACCTTGCGCTACAAGCTGCAACGCTATCGTGAAGAGTCCGGGCAGTAAATAAAGGTAAGCATCAATGTCGACACAGGGAATTAATCAGCTTTTAGGCGAGCTCAGAGCCATGTCGGCGCTGGCAGGAGGGCAGTCTGCCTCTGCCCCGCAGCAACCGGGAGCGGTCGAGTTCGGCGATGTGCTCAAGTCGACGCTGGAGCAGGTCAATAGTGCGCAAAAAGCATCGCAGGATCTGCAAAAAAGCTTCGAGTTGGGCGATGAGGGCGTCAATGTGCAGGACGTGATGGTGTCCATGCAAAAAGCCAGCCTGTCATTCCAGACCATGGTACAGGCCCGCAATAAACTGGTGTCGGCCTACCAGGAAATCATGAACACCCAAGTCTGACGCTTGCGGCCGGCATCCGCCGCGCGCGGCGGACATCTAACGAAACCACTGTATGGCTGAACTGGTCGATCACGCAGCGCCAGCCTGGAAAAACCGGGCAAATGAGGCGCTGGGGCGTTTCAAGGCTCTGCCCAATAATAAGAAGTTGTTGTTCTTTGCCGCTATTGCGGCTGTTTTGTCTATCGTTGTCGGCTTGCTGGTGTTTAACCGCGAGCCTGCGCAGCGCATCCTGTTCTCCGGCCTGTCCGATCGCGATGGCGGCCAGATCGCTGCTTCCTTGCAGCAGATGAATATCCCCTACCAGCTGGGCGAGGGCGGCGTGATCAGTGTGCCTTCCGACAAGGTCTACGATGTGCGCCTTAAGCTGGCGGCACAAGGCCTGCCCAAGACCGGTGGCACCGGCTTTGAGCTGATGGATAACCAGAAGTTCGGCATCAGCCAGTTTTCCGAGCAGGTCAACTATCAGCGCGCAATCGAAGGCGAGCTGACGCGCACCATAGAAAGCATCGCCTCGGTCGACTCGGCACGCGTGCATCTGGCGGTACCCAAGCAAAGCGTATTTGTGCGTGAGCAGCAACTGCCAACGGCTTCGGTCATGCTGACCTTGCACCCCGGGCGCTTGATGGATACGGCGCAAACGGCCGGTATCATGCATCTGGTGGCCAGCTCCGTGCCTAATTTGCCGTTGAAAAATATCTCCATTGTCGACCAGGAGGGCAATTTATTGTCCGGCTCGGCGGACCCCAATAATGCCTCGGGCCTGGATCAGCGCCAGTTATCGTTTGTCCGCCAGATTGAGCAGGATTATGCACGGCGTATCGAGGCCATACTCGAACCCATCTTTGGCAAGAATAATGCGCATGCGCAGGTGACGGCGCAGGTCGATTTCTCCGAAGTCGAGCAGACTTCGGAGACCTACCGTCCCAACTCATCGCCCAATCCATCCGCAACGCGCAGCCAGCAGATCAGTGAGTCGCTGGGCGGCGGTGTGCCCGTGCCTTCCGGCGTACCGGGCGCCCTGTCTAATCAGCCTCCTTCAGCGGCTTCGGCACCGTTAACGCTGCCGCCGGGTGCCGCGCCCGGTACGGTGACCCTGTCCGGTCAGCCCTTGACGGCAACGGGTGCGACACGGCGCGATATCACGACCAATTATGAAGTCGACAAGACCATACAGCACACCAAGTTGCCCAAGGGCTCGGTTAAGCGTTTGTCGGCGGCGGTAGTGGTTAACTTCAAGCTGGTGCCGGACAAGGATGGCGAGCTTAAACCGACGGCGCTCACGGCCAAAGAAGTCGAGCAGATCAATAATCTGGTGCGCGAAGCGATCGGTTACAACACCGAGCGTGGCGACTCGGTCAATGTGGTCAATGCAGCTTTTGCCGATGCGGTATTGCCCGCTTCGGTGCAGGACAAAGTGCTGGACTATGTCGGCAACAATAGTGGCGAGTTGATTAAATATGGCTTGCTGGCGCTGGCGCTGCTGTATCTGATGTTTGGTGTGGTGCGTCCTATTATGCGGGATGTATTGCGCCCTGCGCCGAGTGCGCTGCCTGAGGCCGAGGACGATGCCCGTGCAGTGGCAGGCCGCCGCGGCAGCCTGCTGGCTGTGGCGGGCGACGAGGAAGAGGGCGAAGAGGGTGTGGCTGGCAAGCCAAGCGTGCTGACCGAACGCGAGAAGCAGCGTCTGGACTATGAGGCCAATTTGCAGGCCGCACGCGAGCTGGTCAGGGCCGATCCACGCATGGCGGCGCAGATAATCAAGGAATGGATAAGCGACGATGAGTGATGCCGGAATCCGTCGCAGCGCGGTGCTGCTGTTTAGCCTGGGGCAGGCCGAGGCGATCGAGGTATTCAAATATCTCGGGCCGAAAGAAGTGCAGAAACTGAGCCTGACCATGGCGGCTGTCAATAACGTCAACCACGACGAAATCGAAACCGTGGTTGGCCAGTTTCGTGAAGAATGTGCTTCGCGTGCCAGTATCGGTGCGACCGACGAGTATCTGCGCAATGTGCTGATCGAGTCGCTCGGTGCTGACAAGGCCGCCAACTTGCTGGACAAAATTACCCAAGGCAATGACCACAGCGGTATTGAAAGCCTGAAGTGGATGGATCCGAGTTCGGCCGCCGATCTGATCCGCAATGAACACCCGCAGATTATTGCCACCATTTTGGTTCATCTGGAGCCGGACCAGTCCAGCGGTATTCTGGCCAGCTTCCCCGAGCGCATGCGCAATGAAGTACTGATCCGTACCGCGACGCTGGAAGGCGTGCAGCCACAGGCGCTGCGCGAGCTGAACGAAGTGCTGACTCAACTCTTGTCCGGTTCGGATAGGGTCAAGAAAAGTGCGGCTGGTGGCATTGGCATGACGGCCGATATCCTCAACTTCCTCGGCTCGAATGTGGAAGCCTCGGCCTTGAGCTACATCCGTGAATACGACCCCGAACTGGCGCAGCGCATTCAGGACAAGATGTTTGTGTTCGAGAATTTGCTGGATATCGATGATCGCGCGATTCAGACCATCTTGCGCGAGGTACAGTCCGATTCTCTGGTGATTGCCCTGAAGGGGACAACGCCGGAAATGCGCGAGAAAATCTTCAAGAATATGTCGCAGCGCGCAGCCGAAATGCTGCGCGACGACCTCGAATCCAAAGGGCCGGTCAAGCTGTCCGAGGTTGAGGGGGAGCAAAAAGAGATTCTCAAGATAGTGCGCAAGCTGGCCGACGAAGGCCAGATTGTGCTGGCAAGCAAAGGGGGGGATGAAGGCCTTGTCGAGTAATCCCATTATCTCGGCGGAAAGCCTGGGGGTCTGGACCAGCTGGCAGCCCGGTGTACTGGGCGCCTCGGCGCCACAGGCTAAACCACCTGAGCCCGCGCCTGTAGCTGAGTCTGGCGGTGTCGCGGCGCAAGCCGTGGCGGATGACGCGCAGGCAACGCGCGATTTACTGGACTCGGTGATTGCGTCAGCCAGTGAGCCGCCGCTGCTCACGCTGTCAGATCCGGCCTCCTCAGCCATCGAAGCGGCAAAGCCTGAATCTGTCCCGGCTGCGATCAGTTACCCCACGGCGGCCGAACTGGAGGCTATCCATCAGGAAGCCTGGCAGGCCGGCCATGATGCCGGTTTTGCCGAAGGCTTGGCGGATGGGCATGCCGAAGGCCTGAGTCTGGGGCAGGCCGAAGCTAAGGCGCAATTCGAGCTGGCGTGGGCACCGTTGGCACAGCTGACGGACAGCCTGGCTGGGCAGCTTCCGCATCTGGAAGCATCCTTGTCGCAAACACTGGTGGCATTGGCCGTCGAATGTGGCGAGCGTTTGGCGCAGGCGCATTTTGTGCATGCACCGCAGGCATTGGAAGTGCTGGTGCGCGAGGCGCTGGCCTCTGCCGTTGGCGAGTTGTCACAAATCCGGGTACGGGTGCATCCTGAGGATGCACCCGTGCTCGAGCATTTTTTGAGCAAAGAATATCCGAAGAGCCATATCAAGTGGCTACAGGATGCGGCCATCAGTCGTGGCGGCTGCATGATTGACACACAGTTGGCTCACTTTGATTTGACCCTGGAAACCCGTCAGCGCGCCTTGCGCGCGGCTTTGGGTCTGGCGCTTGCCGGGCAGCCGGATGAGTGACTGGCTTGAGCGGCAACTGACGCAGTTGCAGGCCTGTCGCCAGGCCCTGGCCACTGCGCCGACATGGCATGCACAAGGTCATTTGACCCGTGTCACCGGTCTGGTGATGGAGGCGGTCGGGCTTAAGCTGCCGGTGGGGAGTGCCTGCCTGATTCATGTGGGTGGCGGGCATACGGTAGAAGCCGAGGTGGTGGGGTTCTCCGGTGAGCACCTTTATCTGATGCCGGTTGCCAATATTCATGGCTTGTTGCCCGGTGCCCTGGTCGAGCCGCTGCGCACGGCCTTTCCCCCTGTTTACGGACAAAAAGCCATGCTGGCGCACTCTGGTGCCAGTCAGGGACGGCAAGTGCCGGTTGGTATGGGGCTGATGGGGCGGGTGCTGGATGCGCTGGGCCGGCCTCTGGATGGCAAGGGCGCGATTGCTCCGGATGCTTGGGCGCCCTTATATAGCCAACCATTGAATCCGCTGGCGCGCACACCGGTGCGCGAAGTGATGGATGTGGGGGTGCGTGCGATCAACGGCCTGTTGACGGTGGGGCGTGGCCAGCGTCTGGGTTTGTTTGCCGGCTCCGGTGTCGGCAAGTCGGTGCTGTTGGGCATGATGGCGCGCTTTACCCGTGCCGATGTGGTGGTGGTTGGCCTGATCGGCGAGCGGGGACGCGAGGTCAAGGATTTCATCGAGAATATTCTGGGCGAGGAAGGTCTGGCGCGGGCCATTGTGGTGGCCGCGCCGGCGGATATGCCGCCTTTGATGCGCTTGCATGGAGCGGCTTACGCGACGGCGCTGGCCGAGCATTTTCGTGCCGAGGGCAAGGATGTTTTGCTGTTGATGGACTCGGTGACGCGCTATGCCATGGCGCAGCGCGAGATTGCACTGGCGATTGGCGAGCCGCCGGTGACGCGCGGTTATCCGCCTTCGGTGTTTGCCAAGCTGCCGCAATTGATTGAGCGTGCCGGCAATGGAGAAGAGGGCGGCGGTTCCATCACGGCTTTTTATACAGTGCTGTCCGAGGGCGATGACCAGCAGGATCCGATTGCCGATTCGGCGCGCGCCATTCTGGATGGCCACTTTGTTCTTTCGCGTGAGCTGGCGGAGTCGGGTCATTATCCGGCTATCGATATCGAACAGTCGATTTCGCGGGTGATGGTGGATGTGGTGAGTCGCGAGCATATGGAGCAGGCGCGCGGCTTCAAACAATTGTTTTCACGCTATCAGCGCAGCCGCGACCTGATCAGTGTCGGTGCCTATGCGCCCGGCGCCGACCCCATGCTGGACGAAGCGATACGCCGCCATCTGCCGCAAGTCGGTTTCCTGACCCAGCCGCAGCACGAATCCCACGATTTTTCCTCCTCGCTTGCGCAGTTGACGCAGACGCTGGCTAGCTGAGCTTAGCGTATGAGCCAGTTCGAGCTTCTGGTGCGTCTGACTACGCAGTCTCTGGATACGGCCGCCGGACTGATGCGGGAGGCGCAGCAGCGTCAGGAAGGGCAAAAATCGCGTCTGGCGCAGCTGGATGAATTTATCGGCGACTATCGTGTGCGCTTGCTGGAGCAGGGCGGGCGCGGGATGGGGGTCGAGCAGTGGCTGGACTTTCGTACCTTTCTTGGCAAGCTGGACGATGCGCGTGCGACTCAGCAGCTTGAAGTGGATCGTGCGACTCAGCGTTATTTGCTAGCCCGGGAAGCCTGGCTTGCCGAGCGCAAAAAGCTTAAGGCGTATCAGGTGCTGCTGGAGCGCCAGCAGGCCCGGCAGGCATTGAAAGCGCAGCGTGCCGAGCAGAAGCTGGTTGACGAGTTTGCCATGCGCAAGCACAGGGAAAAAGACGGCTCGGGTGTGTAAGAATCTGTTTACGATCTGCTGCGCATCGGCGATACGGTGTTAAAAACAGCTTCGAAATGCTCATGTACCACCTGTACATTCCGCTTTCTCAGCCGTTTTCGCCTTGTCTCGCCCTCGCTCGCGAGAGCGTGAACACGCTCTAAGTTGCTGTCACTTTGGCTGGCATATATATTGCTTTTTATTGTGCGTGCTTATTTGATCTGAGGTTGTACTGATGGCTATACCCTCTTTGTCGCCACAAGCGCCGGCGCGTAACGCGGCATTCGCTTTGCCGCAGGCGGGCGAGCTGGCTGCGTCTGGTGATTTGTTTGCCTCTTTGCTCGGGCTGCAGATGGGAGGCAAATCGGTACTGGCCGGCGTCGAGCCTAAGCTTGCCGGGATAAAGCCTGATCTTGATATGAAATCCGGCAAGGAAGCCAGTACGGCTGAGCAGCCGCAGCTGTTTTTATATGGCGCTCAGCCTGCCGTTTTGCCTATGCATATCTTGCCATCGGCACCGTCAGAGGCGTCTGTGCAGGGTCAGGCGGGCGATATGCTGGACTTGACGCAGGAGATGCTGGCAGCAAGTCATGTGGCAGGCGGCAAAAAGTTGCCGCATGAGACGCGGCAATTGCTGCAGTTCTTGCCGGATGGCAGCCAGATGGCACAGAGTATCCGTCCTGCGGACACCGCCCCGGCTGGGCAAATCGTGCAATTAACGGTCAATACGCCGTTAAGCCCCGACAAGGCATGGGGTGAGGCATTGGCCGGACAGGTGAGCGGTTTGATCCAGATGAAGGCCGAGGGCGCGACCATCAAGCTCAATCCGGCACATCTGGGCCCGATCGAGGTCGCGCTAAAGCTGAATCAGGATCAGGCCCAGATTAGCTTTGTGACCGCTACGCCACAGGCGCGGGACGCACTGGAACAAAACTTGTCGCGCCTGACCTCGATGCTGGCTGAAAGCGGTGTGCAGCTGACCGATGCGCAAGTTTCGTATGGCGGGCGTCAGCAACAGCAGGAGCAGCAGCAAGCCCGGCGCGGATCGGGTTTTGCTATCGATGACGCCGCTGCGATCACTTCGGTCGTGGCAGAAGATGCGGATAATGCCGGGCTAAGCATTCGCGCCTGATAAATTCTTTGGCAATGAACTAGTCATTTCGTCGATATTTCTGGGACAATAAGAGAACATCAAAATACTCTCTTATCGATAGAAGAGCGGAAGACAATAATTCATGGCGGAAGAAAAGAAAAAAGCAGCAGGCGGTGGCGGCAGCAAGATGATGCTGATCGTGATTGTTTTGCTGGTGATCCTGATTGCTGCAGTCGGTGCGCTGGGAGCCTACCTTTATCTGAGTAAGGGTAACGGACTTGCTGAAAGTGGTGCGCATGCCAGCGAACAGGTGAAGAAAAAACCGGAAGGCCCGCCTATTTTTGAAAAAATGGATACTTTTGTCGTCAATTTGGCTGGCGGGTCTGGTGCACTGCTACAGGTCGAGCTGCAGGCTCAGCTACGGGATGTTGAGTCCAAGAAGACGCTGGTCGAATATATGCCCAAAATCCGTAGCGGGCTGATTTTACTGCTCTCGTCTAAAACGGCGGAGGAGTTGGCCAGTGCCGATGGCAAGGTCAGGCTGAAGGCGCAGGTCAAGAAAATCATCAACGAATCCATTGACCTGCCTGGGCAGGAGCCGGTGGAGAGCGTGCTGTTTACTTCCTTTATCATCCAGAATCAGTAAGCCCAGATGGCTGACGATATTCTATCCCAGGAAGAAGTGGATGCCCTGCTGCGCGGGGTGACCGGGGATACCGAGGATGAGGGTGATCATGGCGAAGCCAGTGGCGTCCGCCAGTATGATATCGGGCGCCAGGAGCGCATCGTGCGTGGGCGTATGCCTACGCTGGAAATTATCAACGAGCGTTTTGCGCGTAATTTGCGCATCGGTTTGTTCAATTTCATCCGCCGCAATGCCGAGATTTCGGTAGGGCCGGTCAGGGTGCAGAAGTACAGCGAATTTATTCGCAATCTGGTCGTGCCTACCAACCTTAATCTGGTTCATGTCAAGCCGCTGCGCGGTACCGGGCTGCTGATTTTTGACCCGGATCTGGTGTTTCTGGTCGTCGATAACCTATTCGGCAGCGATGGCCGTTTCCATGTGCGGGTCGAAGGGCGCGATTTTACCCCGACCGAACAACGCATTATCCAGCGCATGCTGAATGTGGTGTTTACCGAGTACCAGAAAGCATGGGAGCCGGTATATCCGCTGCAGTTCAGCTATCTGCGCAGTGAAATGAATACCCAGTTTGCCAATATCGCTACGCCGACCGAGGTGGTGGTGGCGATGTCCTTTCATATCGAACTGGGGGCTGGCGGCGGAGACTTTCACGTCTGCCTGCCTTACTCCATGGTCGAGCCCATTCGGGATCTGCTGTCCAGCACCATGCAAGCCGACCGTACCGAGGTGGATAACCGCTGGGTTAGCCTGATGTCGCGCCAGGTACAAACGGCCGAAGTCGAGCTGGTGGCGGAGCTGGCGCATACCGAGGTGACGCTGGGGCAGGTGCTGAATCTGAAAGAAGGCGATGTCATTACGCTTGAAATACCGGAGCGAGTGGTCGCCGACGTGTCGGGTATCCCGGTGTTGGAATGCAAGTACGGTACGGTTGAGGGCAAGTATGCCCTGAGTGTGGAAAAGATACTGGCCGGGGCGCATGACCTTGGCGATACGGATTCGGGAGAGCTTAAACATGGCTGAAGAACAGGGCACGCAAGGCGCGGCCGATGATGTAATGGATGACTGGGCCGCCGCGCTGGCCGAACAGGCCGAGCAAGCTGCCGCCGCGCCGCCGCCTGTACAGCCTGCTTCCGGCCTGTTTCAGGAGCTGGGCGGCGCAACGCCGGCCAGTACCACCATTTCCCAGAATCTGGACATGATTCTGGATATTCCGGTGCAACTGACGGTAGAGCTGGGCCGCACCAAAATTGCGATCCGCAATTTGCTGCAGTTGGCGCAAGGCTCAATCGTCGAGCTGGATGGTCTGGCCGGCGAACCGATGGATGTGCTGGTCAATGGCTGCCTGATTGCACAGGGCGAGGTGGTGGTGGTCAATGACAAGTTCGGCATCCGTCTGACCGATATCATTACGCCGGTCGAGCGTATCCGGCGTCTGCAAAAATGAGCATCAAGTACTTTTTGTTATGGGCCGCGTTGCTGGCCGGCCCTGCCTGCGCTGCCAGTGCGCCTGCGGCGGTTGCCGCGCCTTCGGCCTTTATGAGTCTGGTGCAGGTGGTGTTTGCGCTCTTGCTGGTACTGGGGGCGATCGTCGGCTGTGCCTGGCTGGTGCGCCGCATCGGTGGCGGTGCACTAGGTGGCAGCCGCGACTTGCGCGTGGTCGGTGGCGTGATGGTCGGTCAGAAAGAGCGGGTGGTGATTGTCGAATCCGGCGACGAATGGCTGGTGCTGGGCGTGACTGCGCACAATGTCAGTCTGCTGTCGCGCCGCGACAAACCCGAAGGCGCCGAGCTGCCGCCGCAGCCGCCCTTGCCCGAGAATTTTGCCCGCCTGTTCAAAAGCGTACTCGCCAAATCCAAGTCATGAAGAAAAGCCCTTCTTTGCTGCTGGGCGCGCTGCTTGCGCTGGCGCCTGTTCTGGCCGATGCGGCCGGTCTGCCGATGATGAACAGCAGTCCCGCGCCCGGTGGTGGCCAGAACTATTCCCTGTCTTTGCAGATGCTGCTGTTTATGACCGGGCTGTCGTTTATCCCGGCCATGGCGCTGATGATGACGTCGTTTACCCGCATCATTATCGTGCTGTCCCTGCTCAGGCAGGCACTGGGCACCATGCAGTCGCCGCCTAACCAGGTGTTGGTGGGGCTGTCGCTGTTTCTGACGCTGTTTATTATGGGGCCGACGCTGGATCAGGTGTATCAGAAGGCATGGGTGCCGTTTTCCGACGACAAGATCAGCATGATGCAGGCCGCCGACGAGGCCGCGCGGCCAATGAAGGCCTTTATGCTGTCGCAGACGCGCGAAAAGGATCTGGCCTTCTTTATCGAGGTCTCGCGTTCGCCGGCTCCGGCGAGTCCGGCCGATATTTCGCTTAAGACGCTGGTGCCGGCCTATGTGATCAGCGAACTGAAGACGGCTTTCCAGATCGGTTTTATGATCTTTATTCCGTTTTTGATTATCGATTTGGTGGTCGCCAGTATTCTGATGGCGATGGGCATGATGATGGTGTCGCCGGTGATCATTTCCTTGCCGTTCAAAATTATGTTGTTCGTACTGGTCGATGGCTGGACGCTGGTATTGGGTTCGCTGGTACAGAGCTTTGCCCAGCGTTAAGCGCAAGGAGAAAGTATGAGTCCGGAACTGGTCATTAATCTGGTGCAGCAGGCGCTGTTTACCCTGATTGTTGTTGCTGCCCCCGTATTGGGCGTGTCTTTGCTGGTGGGCTTGCTGGTGAGCATTCTGCAAGCGGCCACCCAGATCAATGAAATGACCCTGACTTTCATTCCCAAGCTGATGGCGCTGTTTCTGGTGCTGCTCTTGGCTGGGCCATGGATGCTGAACACCATGATGGACTTCACCATTCGCCTGTATCAGAGCATTCCCGGCGCGATCGGTTAAGGCAAGATGGCGGCCAGTCTCGTTATCTCCGATGTGCAGATCAATGCGCTGGTCAGTTTCTTTGTCTGGCCGTTTGCCCGCATTCTGGGCTTGATGCTGTCCGAGCCCATCTTTTCTTCGCGTAGTATTCCGCGCCGCTTCAAAGGCGGTTTTGCCCTGATTCTGACGGTACTGGTTGCGCCTTTATTGCCCCCCATGCCTGCCGTACCCCTGGTTTCGGCGGAGGGTGTGGCTATTTTGCTTAACCAGCTCTTGATCGGCATTATGCTGGGCTTTGTGATGCGCCTTGTGATGACGGCGATGGAAATGGCCGGCATGATTGCCAGTGCGCAGATGGGTCTGGGCTTTGCCATGTTTTTCGATCCGCAGCATTCGGCCTCGGTGCCGGCCTTGTCGCGGGTGCTGTCCATGTTTGTCACTTTGCTCTATCTGGCGCTCAACGGGCCGCAGATCGTGTTGTCGGTGCTGATAGACAGCTTTAATACGCTGCCGGTGGGGCAGGCGCTGCCAACGGACAGCCTGCAGGCGCTGGCGGTGTGGGGTGGCCATATCTTTAGCTGGGGCTTGTGGCTGTCGTTGCCGGTGGTGGCGGCACTCTTGGTGACCAACCTTGCCATCGGCGTGATGACGCGAGCAGCGCCGCAGTTCAATATTTTTGCCTTCGGCTTCCCGCTCACGCTGATGATAGGTTTTATCGCGCTGTATCTGGCCGTGCCCTTGATGGTGCCCGCGATTGAAACCATCTATCAGCAGTCTTTCGGCCTGATGCGCAGCCTGTTGCAGGCGGTGCCGGTGGCTGCGCCCTAGGCGGCTTTTTGCTAGAATCCGGCATCTACAGGATTTTTTGTTACCACAATCCGGAGGCTTGCGTCCGGATTTACGCATACCGAGGCAACTATGGCAGGTCACAGCAAATGGGCAAACATCCAGCACCGCAAGGGTAGGCAGGATGCCCGGCGCGGCAAGATCTTTACCCGCCTGATTAAGGAAATCACCGTTGCCGCCAAAATGGGCGGCGGCGATCTGGCAACCAACCCGCGCTTGCGCCTGGCGGTGGACAAGGCCAAGGCCGAATCCATGCCCAAGGACAATATCGAAAACGCGATCAAGCGTGGCACCGGTTCGCTCGATGGCGTGAACTATGAAGAATGCCGCTACGAAGGTTACGGTATCGGCGGTGCGGCGGTGATGGTGGATTGCCTGACCGACAACAAGACCCGCACCGTGGCCGATGTGCGCCATGCCTTTTCCAAGTACGGCGGCAATATGGGGACGGATGGCTGTGTGGCTTTCCAGTTTACCCACTGCGGTTATATGTTGTTTGCACCGGGTACCGATGAAGACGCGCTGATGGAAGCGGCGCTGGAAGCCGGTGCTGACGATGTGGTCAGCAATGAGGACGGTTCGATCGAGGTGATTACCGCGCCTTACGAGTTCTCCGACATTCAGGCGGCACTGCTGGACAAGGGTTTCAAGTCGGAAATGGGCGAAGTGACCATGCGTCCGCAAAATGAAACCGTTCTTGCCGGTGACGACGCCATCCGTATGCAGAAGCTGTTGGATGCGCTGGAAGATCTGGATGATGTGCAGGAGGTCTATACCTCGGCCGAGCTGGAAGACTAAGCCGGTTTCTCTTTATCCAAGACAAGGCTTGCCTGCGGGCAAGCCTTGTCTTTATCCGTAAGGGCCGCCATGCCACCGCTTCGCATGACGCAGCTGTTTATGTTGCTGACCCTGCTGTGGTGGGGTTTCAGCCTGTATATGCTGCTTAAGCCCGCCAGTACCGAGCCTTCACTTATTCCGTATTTCGACAAGATCGGCCATTTTTGCCTGTTTGCCGTACAGGCGCTCGTGCTGCGCCTGGCTTTGCCGCAACAGGCATGGCCGCGCATCTTGCTGATGCTGGCCTTGTGGGCGGTGCTATCGGAAACCTTGCAGGGCGTATTGACCACAGACCGCTCGCCGGAGCTGGCCGATGCCGGCGCCGATATTCTGGGCGCGGCCACGGCGCTATGGGCGCTGCGCATGCTGCGGTGTACACTTTCGTCATCTTTGCGGCGCGAAAAATAGCGCCGGCCTGAATCTATTTGCAGGGGGCTTTCATGTATTCGAACCATGTACGCCGGCGTGCGGCCTTGATGGCGCGACTGGAAGGGGGCGTGGCCGTGTTGCCGACCGCACCCGAAGTGTTGCGCAATGCCGATAATCCCTATCCTTACCGCCCTGACAGCCATTTTCTGTACCTGACCGGCTTTACCGAGCCGGAGGCGGTACTGGTGCTCGATGCCCGTGCCGGGCGCACCATTTTGTTCTGTCGCGACAAGGACGAAGCCAATGAAATCTGGAATGGCCACCGTTACGGACCGGATGGTGCGCGCGAAGCCTTCGGTTTTGATGAGGCCTATCCGATTAGCGAGCTGGATCAACGTCTGCCCGATATTTTGTCCGGACAAAGCGGCTTGTACTGGCCACTAGGACGACAGGCCGGCTTTGATGCGCGCATCGCAGCGGCGCTGGAAGCAGTACGCACGCGCTATCGCAATGCGGACATGCCACCGGCACGCTTTGGCGATGTCTTGGCCTTGCTGGACGAAATGCGCCTGATCAAGGATGACTTCGAAATCGCCGCCTTGCGTCACGCCGGGCGCATTTCGGCGGATGCGCATATCGCGGCCATGCGCGCAACAAGGCCCGGTTTATACGAGTATCAAGTCGAAGCCGAACTGCTCGCCGTTTTTTGCCGCAATGGCGCACGCCAGTGTGCCTATGAAAGCATTGTTGCCGCTGGCGCCAATGCCTGTACCCTGCATTACGTCGGCAATCACAGCCGGCTGGATGATGGTGCGCTGCTGCTGGTTGATGCCGGTTGCGAGTTTTCCGCTTACGCCGGCGATATCACGCGTACCTTTCCGGTCAATGGCCGCTTCAGTGGCGCGCAGCGCGATGTCTACGAAATCGTGCTGGCGGCCCAGCTGGCGGCCATTGCCACCATCAAGCCGGGCGTACGGCTGAATGTGCCGGGCGATGCGGCACTGGCGGTATTGGCGCAAGGACTGATCGATCTGGGGCTGCTCTCGGGGAGCGTGGACGGGGTGATAGAATCCGGTGCCTACCGGCGCTTTTACATGCACGGCATCGGCCACTTTATCGGGCTGGATGTGCATGATGTGGGGGCGCGCAAGCTGGACGGGCAATGGCGCACGCTGGAAGCAGGCATGTGCACCACGGTCGAGCCGGGGCTGTATATCCGCGCAGCGGATGATATTCCGCCTGCGCTGCACAATATCGGCATCCGCATCGAAGACGATGTGCTGGTGACCCGCAAGGGGCACGAGGTCTACACCGATAGCGTGCCCAAGCAGATGAGCGAAATCGAAGCGCTGATGGAGAGGCTATGACGCACGCCGATGTGATCGTGGTTGGTGCCGGGCCGGTCGGCGCTCTGGCCGCTTTGCGTCTGGCGCGGGATGGACGGCGCGTGCTGATGATAGAAGCGCGTGCGGCAGCGCAAACGGTGCGCGACGCGCGGGCGCTGGCGTTGTCCTGGGCCAGTCGCGCGTTATTGGCCGAGGTCGGTGCTTTTCCCGACACGGTGCCGGTATCGGTGATCGATACCGTGCATGTCTCGCAGCAGGGGCGCATGGGGCGCACTCGTATCAGCCGCGATGATCTGGCTTTGCCGCATCTGGGCGTGGTGGTTGACTATCCGGCGCTGACTTGTGCACTGGCCGCGGTGCTGGAAGACGCCGGCGTTACGGTGCGCTGGCAGTCGCGGGTGTGCAAAATCAATACGCTGGCGCGCTATGCCACGGTGACGCTGGACAATGGCGAGCTTTTGAGCGCACGCCTGCTGGTGCTGGCCGATGGCGGCAGCTTGGCCGAAACCCTGCCCGGCATCCGCCGCCATGTGCACGACTATGCGCAAAGTGCGCTCTTGGCGCAGATTGAATTTGAAGAGGCGCCGGCCGGTGTGGCTTTCGAGCGCTTTGCCGATGCGGGGCCGCTGGCCTTATTGCCGCATGCCGGCGGCTATATGCTGGTGTGGACGCGCACGCGTGCCGATGCCTTGCGTCTGCAAAGTGCCGCGCCTGAAGTGCTGGCGGCCGAGTTGCAGCAGGCCTTTGGCGAACGCTTGGGCCGGATTGTCGGCGTGGGTGAGCGTGCGCTGTTTGCGCTGGCGCTGCGCCAGTTGAACCGGGTGACGGCAAATCGCGTGGTGATGATAGGCAATGCGGCGCAAACCATGCATCCGGTTGCCGCCCAAGGGCTGAATCTGGGGCTGCGCGATGCGGCGCAACTGGCTGACAGCCTGGCCGGCATCGCCGATCCGGGCGATGCGGCGGGGCTGGCGGTTTATGCCCGCGCGCGCAAGCGCGACAGCCACGCCGTGGTCGGTTTTACCCACGGCTTGATCCGGCTGTTTGATGGTGCGTCCACCTTGACCGGCGCATTGCGCGGCGCCGGCATGATGACGCTGGATGCCATCCCGCCTTTGCGCCGGCGCTTTGCCGGCCATCTGGTTTTCGGAGTATGAAATGAGCGGACAACGCGAAGATGCCATCATTGTCGGTGGTGGTTTGGTGGGCGCCGCTACGGCCTTGGCGCTGGCGCGCGCCGGGCGGCGCGTGGTGCTGATAGAAGGACGCTTGCCGGACTTTTCGGTGCTGGAGCAGGGTTGGGATGCCCGCATTTATGCGGTCAGCCCGGCTAATCGCGCCTTTCTCGAGCGCCTGAATGCCTGGCCGGATGGCCAGCGGATAGGCACGATCAGCGCCATGGAGGTGTGCGGTGATGCCGGTGGCCGTATCGCTTTTCAGGCGTCCGATGCCGGTGCCGAGGCTTTGGCCTGGATCGCCGAAAACCGCTGGCTGCTGGCTGCCTTGTGGCGCGAGCTTGAAGTGGCAGGGGTTGAGGTGGTGTCGGGCGTGCGCCCTGTCGCCTTGCATAGCGGTGCATCTGAGGCCCGCTTGCAACTGGACGATGGCAGTACACGCCGCGCCGCGCTGATTGTCGGGGCCGATGGTGCCAACTCCTGGGTGCGCGAAGCGTGTGTCATCAAGGCTGCGATCAAGCCCTATGGCCAAAGCGGGGTGGTGGCTAATTTTGCCTGCGAAAAGCCGCATCAGGGCGTGGCGCGGCAGTGGTTTGACGGCACCAGCATTCTTGCGTGGCTGCCGATGGCGGGCGCGCGTATTTCCATGGTGTGGTCAAGCCCGGACCCGGATGCGCTACTGGCGCTATCGCCAGATGCGCTTGCCGAGTTGGTCGCCGCCGCGGGTGGCCATGCCTTGGGCAAGCTTGAGTTACTGGCACCGGCAGCGGCTTTTCCGCTGCGCCTGATCCAGCCCGAAGCCGTCATCGCGCCACGGGTTGCGCTGGTGGGCGATGCGGCGCATACCGTACACCCATTGGCCGGGCAGGGCGTCAATCTGGGCTTTCAGGATGCGGCGGTGCTGGCCGAATTATTGGCTGGCGGCGGCGATGCCGGCGAATGGCTGACGCTGCGCCGTTATGAAAGATCGCGGCGCGAGGCAGTGCGTACCATGCAGCACACTTGCGACGGCCTGTTTACCCTGTTTCACCAGCTGGATGTACCGCTCTTGGGCTGGCTGCGTAATACCGGGCTATCGCTGACCCATAAACTGCCGCTGGTCAAACGGGAACTCGCCCGTCGCGCCATCGGTTTTTGATACTGTTTTAGATAAGGTTGAACTGAATGAAACGTGTATTTCGCTTGTTGCCTGTTGTGGCTTTGCTGACCCCTTTGCTGGCTTGTTCGGCGACCAATGCTTCGGATAATCCCGATGCGGTGAAAAAGGCCTTTAAGGCGCGCTTTCCTGACCGTGAGGTGGTTAGCGTGGCCGAGAGCCCTGTCAAGAATCTGTTCGAGGTGGTGATCAAGGGGCAGAATCGCGGGCGTGATGTCTATAGCGTGGTGTATAGCGATGCCAAGGCCGACTACTTGCTGGTCGGTGATCTGATTGATGCCAAGGCACGCAATAGCCTGACCGAGGCGCGCATGGAGAAGCTGAACAAGGTCAGCATCGATGTGAGCACGTTGCCGCTGAACAAGGCGATCAAGGATGTGCGCGGTAATGGCAGCCGCCAGCTGGTGGTGTTCTCCGATCCGGACTGCCCGTTTTGCAAGCAGCTGGAACGTGAAAGCATCGCCAAGCTGGATAATGTAACGGTTTACACCTTCTTGCTGCCGCTGGCGCAATTGCATCCGGATGCCGAGCGCAAGTCGCGCGCCATCTGGTGTAGCGAAAATCCGGCCAAGACCTGGGCCGGGTTTATGCGCGAAGGCAAGGCTTTGCCGGATAAGGTCCAGTGCGATGCACCGATTGCCGAAGTGGCGGCGCTGGCCGAGAAGTTCGGTATTTCCGGCACGCCGGCACTGATTTTCGCCAATGGCGATCTGGTGCCTGGCGCGATTCCTGCCGAAGAAATCGAAAAGCGCCTGTCGGCCAAGAAGTAAGCCGCCATGTCTTGGAAAGCGGCCGGATTGCCGTTAGCACTGGGTTTGTCGGTGCTGCTGCATCTGGCCGTTTTGCTTTTGGCGTATACGCCGACTTCCCCTGTCACGGGCAGGCCCTTACAGGTGGGTTTGTTTGCCCCCGTTGCCAGCCCTGGCAAGCCCTTGTCGGTGCCTATCCCTGCTTTACCTGCATCAGACGCCAAGCCCGCGCCTTCCCCCATGCCTTCCTCCATACCCGTGGCGAGTGCCGTATCCGCCATCGCCAAGCCTGTGGTCCGTCCCATCCCGGCCGAGATGGCCAGCGCGCCTTTGTCCGAGCTTGCCGCCTTGCCGCTTGATGTAGATTGGGCCGCGCCGGCGGCCAGCGCATTTGGCCTTTTGCCGCAAGCCGGGGATGAAAACCAGATGCTGGGCTGGAATGTCTATGTGCCGGCTCGTCTGCTGGATGGCCCTTCCTTGCCTTTGCAGGAAATTATCCTGCCCGAAGCGGATGAAGAGGGCGCAGGCTCGGGGGCGATGGCCGAGGCCGAAATCAGGGTTTACGTCAACGAGCAAGGCGGGGTGGATGGGGTGGATATTGTGCGTTCCGAGCCGCCGGGGGTGCTGGACGATCTTGCGCGCACGGCATTTTCCCAGGCGCGTTTTGAGCCGGGGATGCAGCAAGGGCGTGCCGTGCGCCACTACAAACGTATTGTCATTAATAAGGTGCTGTAAGGCTGAAGATTCGGGTAAGATGGCAGCAAGCCTGTCATAGAGCGGCTTCGTTGCTAACCACTGCGTCGTGTATGCGCGCAAACATTACGAGGAACTATCATGTCCGATTTGCAGACCCTGTTCGCCCAAGCCCAGCAAGACGTTACCTCCCTGGCCGAGCGCCCGGATAACGCCGCTATGCTGCAGCTGTACTCCTTGTTCAAACAGGCAACCAGCGGTGACGCGACCGGCGAGCGCCCGGGCATGATGGATTTTGTTGCCCGCGCCAAATTCGATGCCTGGGAAAAATTCAAGGGCCTGAGCGCCGAAGAAGCCATGCAGAAATATATCGATCTGGTCGCCGAACTGAAGGCCTGATCCTCGCGCCTGAGCGCGACTGCCCGCCACACCCTATCAGGGTCTGGCGGGTTTTTCTTGCCTGATGCCCAGGCAGGCAGTGCTATTGTGGTGTTCTCGAGTTTTGGATGGTGTATGCCATGCCTGCCCCCCTGCCTGATCGCGGATTAAGTTCGGCCCGGGCGACTGCCTTGCTGCAGCGCTATGGCTACAACGAGTTGGCGACCGATCAGCGCCGCGCCTTATGGCATATCGTGCGGGAAGTTGCCTGTGAGCCCATGTTTTTGCTGCTGTTGGCGGCAGGCGGACTCTATTTTCTGACTGGCGACCGGCATGAGGCGCTGATTCTGCTGGGCTTTGTCTGCGTGATTATTGCCGTAACCGTAGTGCAGGAGCGGCGGACCGAGCACGCGCTGGCTGCGCTGCGCGATTTATCCAGCCCGCGGGCACTGGCGCTGCGTGATGGAGTGCCGCAACGCATTCCCGGGCGCGAGGTCGTGCCGGGTGACGTGCTGATGTTAAGCGAGGGCGATCGCGTGCCGGCGGATGCGCGCATTCTGGAGTCGCACGAGTTGGCGCTGGACGAGGCCTTGCTAAGCGGCGAGTCGCTGACGGTATTCAAGCATGCGGCGGGCGAGGGTAGTGAAGCGCAGGTGTTTGCCGGCACTTTATTAAGCTCGGGGCAGGCGCTGGTCGAGGTGTACGCCACCGGACAGACGACCGAGCTTGGCCGCATCGGCAAGTCCTTGCAGGGCATAGACAGCGCAGCGCGCTCGCCCTTGCAGGGGGAAATTGCCGCTTTGACCCGGCATCTGGCACTGATAGGCATGGGGCTGTGTCTGGTCTTGACGCTGCTGTTTATCGGCTTGCGCGGCGGATATCTGGAGGGTTTACTGGCCGGGATTACGCTGGCCATGGGGATTTTGCCGCAGGAGTTTCCGGTCATCATGATCGTGTTCCTGGCCTTGGGTGCGCGGCGACTGGCCGCGGCACGCGTGCTGACGCGGTGCCTGTCCGCGATTGAGGCGCTGGGCTGTGCGACGGTATTGTGTGTAGACAAAACCGGTACGCTCACGCAAAACCGCATGGCTGTGGCGGCCCTGGTCGTCGGCGATGCATGGCTGGATGTGCCGGATGCCGCCGCCTTGGCCGACCTGCCGGAATGCTTTCACCCTTTACTGGAGTATGCGGTTCTGGCCAGTGAAACCGAGCCGCATGACCCGATGGAGCGGGCGTTTCACGCTCTGGCCAATAGCTGCCTGGCCGGCACCGAGCATCTGCACCCCGATTGGCGTCTGGCGCACGAGTATGAACTCTCCCCCGAATTAATGGCGATGTCGCATCTGTGGCAAAGCCGTGAGCGCAGCGCCGATACCGTCGCCAGTAAAGGCGCGCCCGAGGCGATTGCCGATCTGTGCCATTTGCCGCCGGCCCTGCTGGATAAGGTGCTGGCGCAGGCGGCGCAGCTGGCTGATCGTGGCTTGCGGGTTTTGGGGGTGGCATGTGCCCGGTACGATGGCCAAGCGTGGCCGGCCGGGCAACATGATTTCGATTTTGAATTTGTCGGCCTGATCGGCCTAGCGGATCCTTTGCGCACCGAAGTGCCTGCCGCCGTCGCGCAGTGCTATCAGGCCGGTATCCGGGTGTTGATGATGACCGGGGATCACCCGCGCACCGCGCGCGCGATTGCCTTGCAGGCCGGCTTGCCTGCTAGGCGGATACTGACCGGCAGCGAGTTGCAGGCTTTGCCGGCGGCGCGCTTGCCTGCCGAACTGGCCGAAGTGGATGTCTTTGCCCGGGTGACACCGCAGCAGAAGCTGCTGCTGGTGCAGGCTTTGCAGGCGCAGGGTGAACGGGTCGCCATGACCGGGGACGGGGTGAATGATGCGCCTGCGCTGAAAGCCGCACATATCGGCATTGCCATGGGCAAGCGCGGCACCGATGTGGCACGCGAGGCGGCCGCGCTGGTGTTGCTGGATGACGACTTTGCCGCCATTGTCGGCGCCATTCGCCTTGGGCGGCGCATCTTCAGCAATTTACGCCAGGCGATGATTTATACCCTGGCCGTGCATATCCCCATTATCGGCTTGTCCATTGTGCCGGTGTTGCTGGGCATGCCGCTGGTGCTGGCGCCCCTGCATATTGCTTTTCTGGAGCTGGTCATCGACCCCGCCTGTTCCGTAGTGTTTGAAGCCGATAAAGGCAGCCCGGATTTGATGGAACAAGCGCCGCGCCGTCAGGGCGATCCGCTATTGTCGGTGCGCCAACTGATGTTAAGCCTGAGTCTTGGGGGGCTGGCCACGCTGATGGTCGTCGCTTTATATGGAGTGTTGCTTGTGCAAGCCGTGACGGAGGAGGAAGCGCGCACCCTGACGTTTGTGGCTTTGTTGCTGCTCAATTCGGTACTGATTTTCAGTAGCCGTTCATCCCGGCCGCAATGGACGCAAGCTTTTGCCGGGCTTAGCCCGGTGACGTACTGGGTCTTGTCGGCAAGTTTAACTGCGTTATTGGCCATCTGTCTGATTCCTGCGCTGGCCAGCCCCTTCGGCTTTGTCGCGCCCTCGCTCGCCGGCTGGCTGGGTGTATGCGTAGTCGGACTGCTGGGGTTTTGCGGCTTCGAGTCGGTCAAGCTCTTATTGCAGCGGCGCTGGGGCGTGGATAGGGAACCGGTTAAAAGGTAGGGATCGTAAGCTAGGTGTAAAAGGCGAAATCATGACACGAGATCGTATTTCGCAGGACGAACAGGGTACCTGGTTGACGCCAGTTTTTAGCTGTCGTGACGCGTTGTTGCAGGACAAATAGCCTGTTCGTTTTTGCCGGGCACGCATGGTGGATGTGCTGGAGGTGCAGATGAATACATCGCCGTGAAAATGGAATGCCATATTCATTTCTTTTGTATAGAATGGCCGGGTAAATAGTTAGGTTTAGTAAAATATAAAAGGAGAAAAAATGACATTTTTTGGGCGGGTTTATACCTTGATAGAACGTACATTCTGGTTCTCTCTCGGCCGAAAATTATGTAGTTTTTTCTTCATCAGCCTGCTGCAGCTCGGCTTGGTTGCATACGTTTACTTTGCATTGGAAGATATCCGGCAATTGCTTTCTGCTACCGGCCTTCCTGCCACGACCATGCTGGAAATCAATGCCGTTCTGCAGCGGACCTTGTGGTGGTCGCTGGGGATCTGGGGCTTATGCTTTGTTTTTATCGGCTTTATGGTCTGGTATCTGCATTACCTGATTGTCCGGCCGCTCAAAACGATCATCCACATGCTTCGTGATATCGGTGCCGGCGAGGGCAATCTTTCCGGGGAAATCCCCGCATCAACCTACGATGAAATCCGTGATCTGTCCGAAGCGCATAACCAGTTTTTGCGAAAAATGCGTGAAATCATCGGCAAGGTTCAGCAAAAGACAATACATATTGCGGTGGATTCAGTGCGTTCCCGTATCAATATGGCGGACTCTTTGGTGGTGGCCAAGCGTCAGGATGCGCTGACGTCCGAAGTGAGAGCGGTCAGTGAAAAGACATCGGAAGGCATTCTCCAGGTGTCTGGCGAGACGCAACATATTTCGGCTAACACAAGCGATAACCTGCAAGTTGCCCGCGAGTCTTATTCCGAGTTATGTGCTGTTGCGGCAACGATAGGGGCGATCAGCAGCAAGGTTGAGCGTTTTAACCAGACCGTGACGGATCTGAGTCAGCGTTCGGCCAGCATCAAGGATATTGTCGGTCTGATCAAGGAGGTTTCCGATCAGACCAATTTGCTGGCGCTCAATGCGGCAATCGAGGCGGCCCGTGCCGGAGAGAGCGGGCGCGGCTTTGCGGTGGTGGCGGATGAGGTGCGCAAGCTGGCAGAAAAGGTCAAGCTTGCGACCGATGAAATCTCCGGCAATATCGACGGCATGCTACAGCGGGTCGGTGAGACCGAGGCTGAAACCGGACTGATTTGCCGGGATACCGGCTCGGCCTTGGTCGTGGTGGGTAGGGCATCCGAGCATTTCGGCAAGATGGTTGTCGATTTTGAGCGTGCTGCCAGCGGTTTATCCGGCATTGCTGCGACAATGGAGTGCTTTGCCGTCAGCAATCAGCAAGTGAATCAGAATGTGCTGGTGGTCAATGAATTGAGCCAGCAGGTCAGTGCCCAGCTTAAACAGTCGAGCGAAGTATCCCGGCAGTTGTCAGGGGAGGCGGAGGAGATTCAGGAGTTGGTGTCGCGTTTTGTCTTGGGCGAAGGGGCGCTGGATCATATCAGCCAGCAGACTAAAGGCTTGCGCAATCGACTGCAGGACATGCTGGAGCGTTGGCGCAGCCAAGGCTTGAATGTCAGTGACAGCCATTATGTGCCGGTGGCGGGTTCTTTTCCCCCTAAATACCATACTTCATATGATGCTGCAGTCGAGGCGGATATACAGCCTTTGCTTGATCAGATCGTACGCAGCAATCAGGGCGTAATCTATAGCGTACTGGTGGATGGTAATGGTTATGCGCCAACGCATAATTCGTTTTACTCCAAAGCGCCAAGCGGCGATGCGGCCAAGGATATGCTGTATAGCCGCGATAAGCGTTTATTTGATGACCCGGTAGGCATTCGCGCGGCTCGCAATACGCAATCGATGTTGCTGCAGACCTATGCGCGCGATACGGGTGAGATTTTGTCCGAGATTGCCGTGCCTGTGCAATTGAATGGACGGCATTGGGGGGCGTTGCGCCTGGGTTTTGATCCACAGCAGTTATTGAAGTAAAGAACGGCTTTGGTGGGGATTGAAAAAAGCGGCACTTGCAAAGATGCAGTGCCGCTTTTTTTATCAGAGTGCCAGCGTAACGATGCCCAGCACGGCAAACAGGCTGGCCGCTACACGGTGAACGATATGTTTGGGTAGTTTGCGCGCAGCGACTTCACCCAGTAATACGGCGGGCACATTGGCGATCATCATGCCCAGTGTCGTTCCAACAACGACCATAAACAGGTCGTGATAGCGGGCGCTTAGCGCAACGGTGGCAATTTGGGTTTTGTCACCCATTTCAGCCAAAAAGAAAGCGATGGTTGTCGCGCCAAATACGCCAAAACGATCCAGTAGTTTGGTGTCGTCATCCAGTTTGTCCGGAATCAGCATCCAGATGGCCATGGCAATGAATGAGCCGCCCAGTATCCAGCGCAAGGTGTCGGGACCGAAGAAGCTGGTAATCCATGTGCCTAATGCGGCAGCGCCGGCATGGTTGAGAATGGTGGCGACAAAAATGCCAAGAATGATGGGGATGGGTTTTTTGTAGCGGGCGGCGATCAAAAGTGCCAGCAGTTGGGTTTTGTCGCCGATTTCGGCAAGCGCCACGATGCCGGTAGAGAAAAACAGAGCTTCCATGATGGGTCCTAAGGGGCTGCAGACAAGCCATGACGCAGCCGCGCGGCAGCCCCTGAACGGGCGCGCGGTACGTCATGGGTCTTGCCAAACCTTCTCAGGCCGCGCATGCCATGGCCGTTAAGCCAAGTGTGTTGACACGCGCCGGTGCTGTCCCGCACCGAGGCTACTCCCCCAGAGTCGGCGCATGATAAAGCAATTTAATCGCATCATCAAGCTGCCGTTTTCCGGATTCAGCCCAGTTGCGACGTGCAGTGCGGGCAACGGCTGGCTTTTAGCGGAATGCTGGTCAGGCAGTAAGGGCAGTCTTGCGTGGTCACGGGTGCTTCGGCTTGAACTTCTTCGCGCTTCAAGCGGTTGATGACTTTGACCAGCATAAAAATAGCAAAGGCGACAATGGTAAAGCTTACCATCGCATTAATGAACAGACCGAAATTGAGCGTGACGGCGCCGGCATCCTTGGCCGCGGCGAGCGATACATAAGGGCCTGCCAGCTTGCTGCCTTGCTTGAGCACGAGAAACAAATTGGAAAAATCGACATTGCCCAGCAGGATACCGATTGGCGGCATGATGATATCGTCGACTAAGGACTTAACGATGGAACCGAATGCACCCCCAATAACCACGGCAATGGCAAGGTCTAGTACATTGCCGCGTACGGCAAAATCACGGAATTCCTTCAGGATGGACATGTCGAGACCTCTTTAGATATAAAGGTGAAGATGACATCTTAGTACTAAAGCTAATCAATTTTTTGCTTGCATGCTATTTTTTGGGTGTATGCAAGGTATGTATGGTGTAAGTGGGTGTATAGCGCAGGGGGGGCTTGGATGTGGATGAGTGGTACTGATATGGAAAAAGCCGAACGTTTTACCGTTCGGCTTTTTTAATTCTGGCTCCCCGAGCAGGGCTCGAACCTGCGACCTGCGGATTAACAGTCCGTCGCTCTACCAACTGAGCTATCAGGGAATTGCTGAGGCACGAACTATACATCGGACGCTTTTTTGCGTCAAGCCTATGGTGAGTTTATTTGGACGACCGGTCGTGATCCGCGTGTTTGGCGGATTGAAATTTCTGGGTTTGTCCTAAGTTACCAGTCATTGAGCCTCTATAAAGAGGGGGCTTGCCAACAGCACGGTAAACGATATGAACGCAATGGTAAAACAGTGGCTGGCGCAAAATGGTGCGGTGTTCAACGAGGAGGGGGCGGCGGCGGTAACGGATACGCGCGCCGCCTGGCAAGCGCTGTCGGAGGGGGCTGTATTTGCGCCGCTGACTGATTTTGCTGTGTTGAATGTATCCGGTGATGATGCCGAAGCCTTCTTGCAAGGGCAGTTGTCGAATGATGTGCGTGAGTTGAATGGCGCGAATGCCCAGTTCACGACTTATTCAACGGCAAAAGGCAGGATGCTGGCCAATTTTTTGCTGTGGAAGGATAAGGGGGGGTACCGCTTATTACTGCCACTGGATCTGTCTGCGGCCATGATCAAAAGGCTGCGCATGTTTGTGATGCGCTCTAAGGTCAGTATTGAGTTGGTCGATTGCGTACCGGCTTTGCTTTCCGGCCCGTTAGCTCGCGATGCGCTCGTGGAGGGCGGTTTTTCTGTCGGCACTGATGAGATGGGGCTGCATGCGGTAAATGACGGTGTAGTCGTAACTTTGCCATTCCCCGCTTATTTGTTGGTGTTGGAGTCCGGCGCGGATTCACCGTCATGGCAAGAGTTATTGTCCCGCTGTGTTCCGGGTGGGCGTGAAATCGTTAATTTAGCTTTTGTCCGGTCCGGTTTTGCCTGGGTCGTTGCGGCAACCCAAGAGGCATTTGTGCCGCAAATGGCTAATATGGAACTGCTCTCTGCGATCAATTTTCGTAAAGGCTGTTATCCCGGGCAGGAAATTGTTGCCCGCATGCAGTATTTGGGCAAGACCAAACGCCGCTTATACCGCGTTGAGGCCCATGAAGGCGGATTGCTGGTGGGGGATGAGGTATTTGCACAAGGGGATGCTGAGCATTCCCTGGGGGTTGTTGCGGCTGTTGCGACGCTGGAAAATGGCAAGCAGGAAGCTTTGCTTGTGATGCTGATCTCCGCTTGGGATCATAAGATTTGCGCCGGGCGCAATTCAGCATTGCTACATTGTTTGACCTTGCCTTATGCTGTTCCTGATATTATTTAAATAGATGGCAGCTAACCGGCGGTCAGTATTCTTGACGTTATAAGTAAAAATAGCTAACTTATAAAAGCTACAAATAAACAATAGGCGCTCACCATGCAAATCGAAACTCTGTCTTACCCTGAACTTCTCCAGCTGAAATCCGATGTGGAATCGGAAATTGCCAAGCGCGAGCAAGAAGAGAAGTCCAAAGCACGCAAGCAAATTCTGGAAATCGCCCGCACTTATGGCCTCAGTGTCGAAGAAGTACTGAGCAAGTCCGTCAGCGTGCGCAAGCCGGTTGAAGCGAAATACAGTCACCCTGATCATCCTGAGATGACTTGGACGGGTCGTGGTCGCAAGCCGGTATGGGTCGTCGAATTGCTGGCTGCAGGGAAAACCCTGGCAGATCTGGCCATCTGATCCGTGCTTTTATACTGAAAAAGCCGCGATGTGTTCGCGGCTTTTTTGTTGCTGAATGTTCTATAGCAAAGAGTGTGACGGGTTATACTTGCAAGCATTCATGGCCGGGTTGTGTCGCGGTCAAAGCTATCATGCCAATACTAATGAGATATACATAGTGATGAGCAGGCTTGATTTCCTTTCTTTTGGTGCCGGCAAGAAAAACCCGGCAGGTCCCTTTTCCGACGGAAAAAATGCCGCGCAGTGGTTGCAGCAGTTGCTTGATGAGCATGGTGCTGCTGCACATCAAATATTGTGTGATGAACTGACGCGCTTTAATGAGGCTGGGCAGGCTCACCCGCATGATGCCGACACCTTAGAGGCTTTGCTGGTATTGAACCGTCTGTCCCAGCACTTGCAATCGCAGTTGCGCACTCAGTATTTGATGAGTGCCCGCATGCCTAAAGTGATGGAGTCACAGCTGCGCAATCAGATGTTGCACTACAGTCAGCTATTTTGTACCGCTTATCAGCGCTTTCTAGTCATCGAGATGAAGGACGATGAGGGTATTCGGGCCTTATTGCCGGAAGCTATGGCGTGCATGATGCATTATCAGGCCGAGCATGCTTTGTGGCTGTATTTCCGCCATTTCTCGCCAGACAAGGTGTTCTGGACCAATGTGCATCAGCTATATCGGCTAGCCGAAACGCGTGGCATGGCGATTGCACCAGTCTTGCTATTTGGTCAAGAGATTGGAACGACGGTTCAGGATCAATACCTGGTGCTGTTGTTGGTCTCTTTGCTCGGTAGTGGTAATTTGCAACCACGGCAGATCAATATGGCTTATATGCTGGCGCAGCGCTTAAGTAGCTATGTCAGCCTTGTTGCCGAAAATACGGGTGAGCTTAGTTTT
This sequence comes from Craterilacuibacter sp. RT1T, assembly GCF_023502145.1. Taxonomy (GTDB): domain Bacteria; phylum Pseudomonadota; class Gammaproteobacteria; order Burkholderiales; family Chromobacteriaceae; genus Craterilacuibacter. The sequence goes on from NZ_JAMFLI010000015.1 coordinate 43,437, forward strand.
TGCGTGAATCTTGCCCTAGGCTTGCCTCCTGGGCGTCCTTCTGCCGGCAATATTCCGACGATGCGTTATTGGGGAACTTCGGCGCTGATTGAACAAATCAATACCTGGCTGATTATGCTTGATAGCAGCCAGATGCCGGAGGAGCTGAAATCCCTGCGCGAGCCAGGTCTGGATGCGGCTTTATTGCGCTATTTGCAGCGTGAGTGGGCATCGCAGCCTTATCGCTTTGAACGTGCCGAGCGTTTGCCTGTTACCGGGAAAATGCTGGAACTCGCTTACCGTTTGCCTTTGTTGCATAAACTGGTTCGCGAACCCGATGAGAAAAAGTATGCCGACAAGGCGGCTTCGTCTTCCGATGAAATGGCCGAGATCCGGATTTATGGTTTTGTTACCAGTCGTAGCAGGCCTTCTGCATCGGTGAGTCGGGAGGGGGCAGAGTCGAAAGAAGTCTTGCCGCAGTGTCTTGTCGACAATCAAAGCGCAAGCGGCTTGGGCGTTTCTCTGGCCACGATAGGTAATGAGTGGGTTTCGATTGGTGGTTTGCTGGGTTTTCGGAGTGGAAGCGAGGCTTTATGGAGCCTGGGCATCATGCGCCGGATTAACCGGCCAAGCGCCGAAAAAATCTATCTTGGGGTGGAAATCCTGTCGGAACGCCCGGTTGCCGCTTCTATCCGCCCGGAAGGCAGTGCCATGCCCGAGTTGCCGGCTGAGAGGATGTGGTTGGGTGGGGAAATTGCCTTGTTTGTGCCCTGCGTGCGCGAGGGACGCAAGATTAACGCCATGGTGCTTTCCATATCGTCCTATTCGCTGGGAAAGCAGTTTTATATGACGGCGCGGGGCAAGCATTTTTTGGTGGCACTGGGCAAAATGCAGGAAAGAGGCAGTGACTGGTGCTTATGCGAGATCGAGTTGATCAGACAGCTAGAGGCACTACCTTAAATTGTTGGCCGGAAAACATGGCCGGCCGGAATAAAGTCGGCTTGATCATGAAATCTGCTTGCCTTATGGCAGGCAGATTTCATTTGAGCCTCTGCTTTGATTAGTAGGCGCTGAGGTAGGCATCTGCCGGATATAGCGCGCTTTCCATGCCGCTATGCGAGCGGAAGGTGACTTCGACCCGACGGCCGGCGGGCTGGACATTCACCACTTCAAAGTGCTGGATGTCGCCATTGTTTTTGCGTTCGCTGATCCGAAGGCCGGCTTTCAATTCGCTGATTTTCATCATCATAATAATATTTTCTTTCTTGTCGGTTTCCTGCCGTCCGGCTTATGCCGGATTTGCCGATTATCTGTGACTGCCAATAGTGTCAATGTGCGGTATTCAACCGATAGCAGAAGGCCAGAGTCGGGCCTGAATGGTGTAAAGCAGGATAGTATTTATAAAAAATGGAAGCGTGTCGTGCAGGCAAAGCTGCCGGACGTAAACATCAAGGAAGACCGGAAATACAATGAAGTGCCGCTTGGAAGGGGACTACGATGAACTGCTGGAGTCTGCTGCTTGAAATCTTGCTTTAGGGGTTTATACCGGCTTGCTCCTGGCGGGTCAAGCGGTTTTTGTCTGATACGTTAAAGAAACGGCGCTTAAACTGTAGTCTTTATGCCTGCAGAAAAGAGCCTTCGTGCAAACCGTTTTAATTTTGGGCGCCAGCGGCGCGGTTGGCCAACAGCTACTGGCACAGGCCTTGATTCACCCCGGTGTTGCCCATGTGGTCGCCCCGACGCGGCGGCCGTTGCCCGCGCATCCTCTCCTGCATAATCCCATTGTTGATTTTGCCGCCTTGCCCGAGAGTGCCACATGGTGGCGGGCCGATGCCGTTTTGTGTGCGCTGGGTACGACCCGCAAACAGGCCGGTTCCGCCGCCGCCTTTTACCGGGTCGATCACGATTATGTGCTGGCGGCTGCGCGTTTGGCGCATGCTGCGGGCACGCCCACTTTTGTGCTCAATTCTTCATTGGGCGCAGATGAAAAATCATACGGCTGGTATCTCAAGACCAAGGGCGAGACCGAGCGCGACCTGTCGGCGCTGGGCTTTGCTTCGCTGACATGGGTGCGCCCATCCTTGCTTGATGCCGGCACCCGGGCCGATTTTCGTCTGGGGGAGGAGGTCGGGCTATGGCTGAACCGTTATTTGGGCGGCTTGCTGCCAAGGGCATGGCGCGCAGTTGCCGTCGCCGATGTGGCGAAGGCGATGCTGGATGCGGCGCTTGCGCCGGTGCCGGGTATCAGGGTCATTGCGTCAAGCGAGATTGCCGGCTCGCAGTGAAGGAATTGGTGCAAGGTGCTCGGACTCCACCTTGCGTGAGTCATCCTGCCGGATGGCAGGAATTTAGCAGCGGCATGTGAATGGCCGATGAAGTGTGTGTGACCGTTATATGAAATGGCTGTGTGGATATATATATTTTTTGCCTTCCGGTTTATCTTGTCCCATCCGCCTATACTCGGGCAGCACCTGCATTTGCAGGCGCTTATAAGG
>NZ_JAMFLI010000016.1 GCF_023502145.1 Craterilacuibacter sp. RT1T
CATTAGAAAACCCCCGACCTTATGCAAGGTCGGGGGTTTTTGCATTTCGCTTCGCTATAAGTTGTTTGTAAGCGTCCAGCCGCCCCTCCTTGCCAAACAAGCTTTGGGGCCGTTAATGCTTGAGGGGGAGGCGTTCGTCGAGGCGGCTGTTCGGCCAGGCCGGCAATTTCTCGAGGGTGTCTTTCAGCCAGGCTGCCGGGGCCAGTCCGTTGAGGCGCGCGGTGGCCAGCAGGCTATGGATGGCGGCAGCACCTCGACCTCCGCGATGTCTTGCCGAACGTCCTCTTCAAACAGTTGGCGCTGCTCGGCGTTGAGCGCTTCTCTGCTGCGGCCGAAGCGCAGTCGCTTGAGGCGGGAACGGTCGTGATTGGTAAAGACATACCAAACCGGCTAACTCTCTACGCAGGGGCATACTTTAAAAATATATTTAAAGTACAATATTAAATTCCTGTTGATTGCCGTGAGTCTCTTCGTGCGCTTGAATGCCTTTACCGATTACTGCCTTCGCACCCTGATCTACCTTGCCGTACAGCCAGAAGGACTCGCGACGCGGGCTCAAATCGCGGCGTCTTACGGCATATCTGACAACCACCTGATGAAGGTGGTGCATTTTCTGGGAAAAATAGGCCTGATTGAGACGCTACGTGGACGGGGAGGCGGCATGCGTTTGGCGCGTCCTGCTTCAGACATCCGCATTGGTGCGCTCGTACGTTTATGTGAGGAAGATGCCCCGATTGTCGAATGCTTCGAAGCGGGCGGGGGGAGCTGCAAAATCGATGGGATGTGCATGCTGAAACATGCCCTCTTCGAGGCGCGCGAAGCGATGTATGGCGCACTGGATCGCTACACTTTGGCGGATCTGAGTGCCAATCGTGAAGCGCTGACAACTCGACTGGGCCTGTCTTTCCTGTCTTCGAAAACTTGAACCGCCAGTCTCTTTCATGCCGTATCAGGCTGGATGTATCAGTCCTTCTAAAGCGGGGAAGAGCTCCCGTTCCTCAAAACGGACATGAGCTTCCAACCGCTCCCCGAATGCCAGTAGGGCAGCCAACTTGCCTGCATGTAACTGTCGCATCAATGCGCGCAACGTTTTGTGGTCATCCGAAAATTGGCCAGCAAGTCGTGGCAAGTGCACGAGATATTGGGCAAACATCGTCTCTTCGGCATCAAAGTGTGCTTCCAGTTCGGTCAAAAATGCCACGCTTGGCCACACTTCCAGCACGTCCGTGCTGCTGTTACTTCCCTTAATGCGTTTAGCCTGCACCAGCGCTGCATGGTGCTCACGGGATAAATGAACAAGTTCTGGACTACGTCTCATTGTTAGCTCCTGCGGCAGAACGTTAAACATGTAAACATTTTACATGTTTAACGTTCTGCCGCATAATGTGCACGAGAAATACATCTTTATATTGCATATAGGGTGTTCCCGTTCAGCTGCACGACGCCCGTGTAGTGCATTGCTCTGCCGCCTTTTTGTGACTGAAAAGTCCTGTCCGGCTTGCCTTCAGCGGGTTGATAAAGCGATGGCATGACCGTAATGGGCAAGGGCTCTGCCGCAACTAGCCTTTAAAGGAGAAACATGATGGCTCACGACTGCTCTATCCCCGTTATCCAGAACGGAGTCTATATTTTCGATGCGCGCGGAATCGCCAGACGTTTCCGCCATGCGGCTATTTTCGGCGCGCTGAACGCTTTGCAAGCAGGCGAGACGATGCGCTTCTGCAACGATCATGATCCGCTGCCCCTGCTCGTACAGATCGAACAATTTTTCGGCCAACGGGTTAAGACGACCTACGTCCAGCGCGAAGCGGACAAAATTGTCATCGATTTTTGCATTCAGTCCTGATCCCATCTTGGCTGCGCCGGCCTCAACGCAAACCGGCATAAACAGCTTGGCAAGCAGGTGCTAACGACAAGATGCACCGTCGGACCGTCGCATGATTGCTCTTGCTGCTCTAGCGCGCCGCTACCATGCCCGTCGGGCGGCGCACTTGTTTGGTATTTCGTTGTTTGATTTTGTGGAGACCCCACCATGACACGCACACAAACCGCCCCACTTATTGACGCAACTCAGGCTATCGGCCAGATCGCCGTCGCACTGCCCGGTTCAACGGCTATTTTCCGCCGGCTCAAGCTGGACTATTGTTGTGGGGGCCAGATCAGCCTGCAGCAAGCTGCCAGCAATAAGGGGCTGGTAGTTGAACCCATACTTGCCGAGCTGGCATCGTTGCAACGCGGTGAGACGGTTTCGCAATTTTGCAGTGCGACCGAGTTGGTCGATCACATTCTTGTGCGCTACCACGAAGTACATCGCGCCCAACTACCCGAACTGATTGCACTGGCCAAGCGCGTAGAAGCCGTACACGGTGAGCACCCGGAAGTCCCCGCTGGTTTGGCGCGACTTCTGCAAGAAATTGAAGACGAACTGCTGCTGCACATGCAAAAGGAAGAGCAAGTGCTGTTTCCCATGCTCAAAGCGGGAGGCAACCCTTTTGTTGTTCACCCGATCGAGATGATGCGTAGCGAGCATGTCGAGCATGGTGCAAATCTGGAGCGACTTGCTGCGCTGACGCATGACATGACCTCGCCGCCAGATGCCTGCACAAGCTGGAATGCACTCTATGCAGGGCTCAGGCAACTTGGCGATGATCTCGTCAACCACATTCATCTGGAAAATAATGTGCTGTTCCCGCCATTTGAAGCGGCCGCGGATCCCGGCACCGGTTGCGGCCCGCACGGTTGCGCATGTAGCGGGAATTAAAGCATGCGCCCACGCCGAGCATCCGTTTTAGCTGCCACCCCCGTTGTTTCTGTAAAGACCGATGGGGTGGTTGCATCGTTCCGTTGGCTAGCCATGGCACCACACCGTGCAGGATTCTTCCTTGGCGGCAGCGTGCTGCTGTTAGCCATGTTTTGGTGGTTACTGGAATTGGCGGGGCGCACCCGCGGCATTAGCCTGTCATCGCTACCGGCAAGCTTTCTGCATGGCCAATTGATGCTGGCTGGTTTTTTTCCGTTATTCATGCTGGGCTTCATTTATACGGCAGGGCCGAAGTGGCTGGGTGTCGCATCGCCGGCAACCGGTGCATGGCTAGCAGCGATCGGGATGTATGCGCTAGGTAGCGCCGGTTTGGTGCTGACCGTCCGCCTGCCCGTGCTATGGCCATTGGCCAGTACATTGCAGGCACTCGCTTGGTCAGGAGCCTGCCTGATCTGGGCAGGGCGCATCCGAGCGAGCACCATACCAGAGCGCCAGCATGCAATCGTGATTTTGGCTGCCTTTACATTCGGCGCCATCGGATTTTGGCTCTACGCCTTTGCGGCGGCATACGCGCAGTGGCAATTCATCGCCAGAGCAGAAACCTTGTTGTTGTGGGGCATGCTATTGCCGGTGTTTCTGACCGTCTGCCACCGCATGCTGCCATTCTTCTCCGCCCATGTCCTGCCCTCCTACCTAGCATGGCGACCCCGCTGGTTGCTGTATGCGCTGGTCGGTGGCGTATGGCTGCACGGGTTCTTGGCATTATTACGGGTCGACACTTTCCCGCTTGATATGGGGCTTGCCGTATTACTGCTTTACACGAGCTGGCGCTGGAAGTGGCATCAATCGTTGCAAGTACCGTTACTTGCCATGCTTCACATCGCCTTCTTGTGGGCTGGGCTTGGCATGATGTTGCTTGCTCTGGCAATCGCTCCATTTTCCACACCGCTGGCGGGAAGCGACTATGCCGCACTGCATGCCTTAGCGCTGGGTTTCATGTTGTCGATGCTGCTTGCCTTCGTGACCCGCGTTACGCTTGGGCACTCCGGGCGGGCATTAATCGCAGGACGGATGACATGGACACTATTCTGGCTGCTGCAAGTTATAACAATACTGCGCTTGCTGGGTGAATGGCTGCCCGAGCTGCGTACACCGCTATTACTCACTACTGTTGCAGGCATCGTGTTGACGTTTGCACTCTGGTCTGCTCGCTATTTACCGATGTATCTGCAACCACGAGCTGATGGTCAGACCGGCTAATTGGCTTAACCAATACAGCGGGCGTTGCGCGCTTCTGTACGGCGAGACTTCCACTACGCCCCATCTCGGCCAGTTCCTGGCCGGGGCATGACCGGGTCGGGTCCCATTTAATACGCATCCGTGCTGCGTTCTTGTCGCAGTAGCATAAGACAGCGCATCTGCAAGGCAGGCCTCAGTACTATCGCGCCAATGTCCCCACGTGATCTGTTCCGGCATCCGCCCGATAACAGGAGGCAAGATGAGGATATGGATTCTGCCCGGTGAGGGCAGGCGCAAAGGCGAGGGCATGGTGATAGTGGAACTAGGCCGAAATGGCTAGATCATTTGCCGCTGTGGCTCGCGAACTAGTTATAAGTAAGTGCCCGCCTTAGCCATGCGGCGAATGTGAAACTGTTTGTCATGACCCTAAGCTTAGCTTCATTAAGATTAATGAACTGCGAAACGAGGTGTCCCATGACTGACAGTTCTGCCGCCAGACGCGAGGCGAATTCCGTACTGGCATCCAGCACATTTGCCTTCACCATCTGCTTTGCCGTGTGGATGATGTTTGCGGTACTGGGTATTCCAATCAAGAAGCAGCTTGGGCTTAACGAAACCGAGTTCGGTCTTTTGGCCGCGATGCCCGTGCTGACCGGTTCGCTGGTACGCGTGCCGCTGGGCATCTGGACCGACCGCTATGGCGGACGCATCGTGTTTTTCCTGTTGATGCTCTCGACCGTAATTCCGATCTGGCTGATGAGTTATGCCACGCATTACTGGCACTTTTTGCTACTGGCCTTATTCGTCGGTCTGGCCGGCGGCTCATTCTCGGTAGGTACGCCTTATGTGGCGCGTTTCTTCCCCAAAAATCGCCAGGGTCTGGCCATGGGCGTATTCGGTGCCGGCAACTCGGGGGCGGCGCTGACCAAATTTGTTGCTCCGGCATTGATTGTGTCTGCTGGCGGCAGCTGGACCATCGTACCCAAAGTGTATTCGGTGGCGATGCTGGCAACGGCTGTGTTGTTCTGGATTTTTTCCAGCAGCCGCCCCGAGCATAAAGTCTCGGCCAGCATCAGTTTTTCCGACCAGATGAAGATGCTGAAAGACCCGCGGGTCTGGCGCTATTGCCAGTACTACTCGGTGGTGTTTGGCGGCTATGTGGCCATTGCGCTGTGGATGACCAAATACTACATCGGCGAGTACGGTTTCGATATCAGCCATGCCGCTTTGCTGGCGGCCTGTTTTTCCTTGCCTGGGGGCATGCTGCGGGCAGTGGGAGGCTGGGCATCCGATAAGTACGGCGCATACAAGACAACTTGGGCGGTGATGTGGGTGTGCTGGGTCTGTTTTTTTATCCTGAGTTATCCGCAGACCAGTCTGACCATACAGACGGTTAATGGCCCCCAGTCTTTCCATATGGGCTTAAGCCCCGTGCTGTTTACTGCACTGATGTTCACCGTCGGTATTGCGATGGCGGTGGGCAAAGCTTCGGTATTCAAGTTTATTTCGGATGATTTCAGCCAGAACATTGGTGCCGTGTCCGGCATTGTCGGCCTTGCCGGTGGCTTGGGCGGTTTTGTGTTGCCTATCCTATTTGGCGTGCTGCTGGATCTGACCGGCGTGCGCACCTCCTGTTTCATGCTGCTGTACGGTACCGTCTGCGTCAGTCTGGTTTGGATGCACTTCAGCTTCCGTGCCGAAAGCGTGGCTTATGGCGAGGATATTCTGGCCGAACAAAAACTTCATCATCAACATAACTAAACCCAAAACAGCAAGGGAGCATGTATATGTCTAGCCCCGTAATCCAGCGCTGGGAGCCGGAAAATCCGGCATTCTGGCAAAAAACCGGTGCATCGGTCGCCAAACGCAATCTGTGGATTTCCATCCCTGCGCTGATGCTGGCGTTTTCGGTGTGGATGTTGTGGAGTGTGGTGGTGGTCAACCTGGATAAGGCCGGTTTTCAGCTATCCAAAAACCAGATGTTCTGGCTGACCGCCTTGCCGGCACTCTCCGGCGCCACGCTACGTATTTTTTACTCTTTCCTGGTACCTATTTTTGGTGGCCGGCGCTGGACGGCGATTTCCACGGCTTCGCTGCTCATTCCGGCGCTGGGCATGGGATTTGCGCTGCGCGACCCGAGCACCAGTTATCCGACCTTGCTGGTATTGGCTTTGTTGTGTGGCCTCGGTGGCGGTAATTTCAGCTCCAGCATGTCGAATATCAGCTTCTTTTTTCCCAAGGCGGAAAAAGGGATGGCTACCGGCCTGAATGCCGGCATCGGTAACTTGGGGGTTTCGGTCGTGCAGTTTGTGGTGCCGCTGGTGATTTCGGTCGGCATATTCGGCGCCTTGGGGGGCGAGTCGCAAACCTTCGTCAAGGATGGCGTTACCAAGAGTATCTGGCTACAAAATGCCGGTTTTATCTGGGTGCCCTTTATTGTGGTGGCCACTTTGGCGGCTTGGTTTGGCATGAATGATATTGCCGATGCCAAGGCTTCGTTCGCGGATCAGGCGGTGATTTTCAAACGCAAGCATAACTGGCTGATGTGCTGGCTCTATGTGGGCACTTTCGGTTCGTTTATCGGTTTTTCCGCCGGTCTTGCCATGCTGACTAAGTCGCAGTTTCCCGGCATCAACCCGACGGCCTATGCCTTTTTGGGCCCTTTGGTCGGTGCGCTGACGCGGCCGCTAGGGGGCTGGATTTCCGACAAACTGGGGGGGGCGCGCGTCACACTGTTTACGTTCGGCGCCATGATTTTGGCCGTCATCGGCGTATTGCAGTTCCTGCCGCATAACGGTGCGGGCGGCAACTTCTTCGGTTTTCTTGCCATGTTTATCGTGCTGTTTGCCCTGACCGGCATCGGCAACGGCTCAACCTTTCGCATGATCCCGGTGATTTTTATGACCGAGCGCCAGCGTGAGGCGGGCAAGGGCGAGAAGGCGCAAAAACAGGCCATGCTGGATGCGGCCAAGGAAGCAGCTGCCGTGCTGGGCTTTTCCGGCGCAATGGGGGCGTATGGCGGCTTTTTTATTCCCAAGAGCTTCGGGACTTCGATCGAACTCACCGGCGGGGTGGATGCGGCCCTGATTTGTTTTATTGTGTTTTATCTGAGCTGTATGGCGATCACCTGGCTCTACTACGCACGCAAGCATGCGCCTATGCCTTGCTAATCCGGCAAGGGTCGCACATTAAACCCGGCAAGCGCTGCTTTGCCGGGTTTTGCATATGGGAAACAGGATAAGGCCTAGTCACTTCGAACTAGGACATCTAGTGCCTTTGCGGTCGTATCCCCCCTCCGGCTGGCGAATAGTTAGCTGTATTTCCATGGAATATTCTGTAACGGTCGCAATCATCTCAACGGCCGGCATCTTTGGCCATTATGGAGAGCAATAATGAGTCACTTTCTGGACAGGCTGAAGTTTATGTCGCGGGTGAAGTCGACCTTCGCCGACGGCCATGGCGCGGTGGTGGATGAGGACCGTACTTGGGAGAACGGCTACCGCAGTCGCTGGCAGCATGACAAAATCGTCCGCTCTACCCACGGAGTGAACTGCACCGGCTCTTGCTCGTGGAAGGTCTATGTCAAGAACGGCCTGATCACCTGGGAAACCCAGCAGACCGATTATCCGCGTACCCGCCCCGATCTGCCTAACCATGAGCCGCGCGGCTGTCCGCGTGGCGCATCTTACAGCTGGTATGTCTACTCGGCACAGCGCGTGAAGTACCCGATGATACGTGGCCGCCTGATGGAAATGTGGCGTGAAGCCCGCAAGACCATGGACCCGATTGCAGCCTGGGATGCCATCAGCCAGAACCCGGAAAAGGCCAAGCGTTACAAGGAAGTGCGCGGGCTGGGCGGTTTTGTGCGTGCTGACTGGGATACCGCCAGCGAGATGATTGCCGCCGCCAATGCTCTGACAGTAAAAAAATTCGGCCCGGATCGTGTGGTCGGTTTCTCGCCGATTCCCGCCATGTCCATGGTGTCGTATGCCGCCGGTGCGCGTTATCTGAGCCTGATTGGCGGCGGCTGCCTGTCTTTTTATGACTGGTATTGCGACTTGCCGCCCGCCTCGCCCCAGATTTGGGGCGAGCAGACCGATGTGCCCGAATCGGCAGACTGGTACAACTCGACCTATTTGATGGTGTGGGGATCCAACGTCCCGATGACCCGCACGCCGGATGCGCACTTTTATACCGAGGTGCGCTACAAGGGAACCAAGACGGTTGCCGTATCCAGCGATTTTGGCGAGATGGCCAAGTTTGGCGATATCTGGCTTGCGCCCAAGCAGGGGACCGATGCCGCGCTGGCCATGGCGATGGGCCATGTGGTGCTTAAAGAGTTCCACCTGACCGGCAAGTCCGACTACTTTACGTCCTACACCCGCCAGTACACCGATATGCCCATGCTGGTGTTGCTCAAAGAGCGTGCCGGCTGCCTGGTCCCCGACCACTTTTTGCGTGCATCCCATCTGGCCGATGCGCATGGCGAAGCCAACAACCCCGAGTGGAAGACGCTGTTGCTTGACGGCAATAGCAATACGCTGGTGATCCCGAACGGCACCATAGGCCTGCGCTGGGGCGAGGGCAAGGTGGGTGAAGGTGAGAAGGTCGGTCGCTGGAATCTGGAAATGAAGGACAGCGGTTCCGGTCGCGAAGTAGAACCGGTGCTGTCGCTTAATGGTCGCCATGATGAAGTCGTCGGTGTCGGCTTCCCTTATTTCGGGGCCGAACACGACGAATTGCTGGTGCGCAATGTGCCGGCTCGACGTATTACGCTGGCGGATGGCTCCAGCGTCCTGGTTGCGACCGTGTACGATCTGACGCTGGCCAATTACGGTGTCGATCAGGGGCTGGGCGGGGATCATGTTGCCGCCGGCTTTGATGACGATGTGCCTTATACCCCGGCCTGGCAAGAGAAGCACACCGGCGTACCGCGTGCGCAGGTGATCCAGGTGGCGCGTGAATTCGCGCAAAATGCGCACGACACCCATGGCAAGAGCATGGTGATCGTCGGCGCGGCGCTGAATCACTGGTACCACATGGATATGACCTATCGCGGCATTATCAATCTGCTGATGATGTGCGGCTGTGTGGGGCAAAGTGGTGGCGGCTGGGCGCATTATGTGGGTCAGGAAAAGCTCAGGCCGCAGTTTGGCTGGGCGCCATTGGCTTTCGCCGCCGACTGGCATCGTCCGCCGCGCCAGATGAACGGCACCTCTTTCTTTTATGCCCACACCAGTCAGTGGCGGCACGAGAAACTGGGCGTCGACGAGATTCTGGCACCGACCGCCGACCGCGCGCGCTACGGCCATATGAGCCTGATCGATTTGAATGCCAAGAGCGAGCGCATGGGCTGGCTGCCAAGTCTGCCGCAGCTGGGCACCAACCCGCTGGAGGTGAGCGCAGCCGCTGAGGCCGCCGGCAAGGATCCGGTGGCCTATGTCGTGGAAAACCTCAAATCGGGCAAGCTCGCCATGAGTTGCGATGACCCGGACAATCCGGCCAACTTCCCGCGCAATATGTTTGTCTGGCGCTCCAATATTCTGGGCTCCAGTGGCAAAGGTCACGAATACTTCCTCAAGTATCTGCTGGGTACGCAACATGCGCTGTTCAGCGATGAGACCGATTGCATCAAGCCCTCGGAAGTGAAGGTGCGTGATGCGGCCGTGGGCAAACTCGACCTCTTGACCGTGCTGGATTTCCGCATGAGTACGACCTGCCTGTATGCCGATATCGTGCTGCCGACCGCGACCTGGTACGAGAAGGACGATCTGAATACTTCGGATATGCACCCGTTTATCCACCCGCTATCCGAAGCGGTACAGCCTTTGTGGGAAAGCAAGACCGACTGGGAAATCTACAAGCTGATTGCGAAGAAGTTCAGCGACATCGGCGGGCCGTATCTGGGCACGCGCAAAGACATCGTACTGACGCCGCTGATGCACGATACCCCGGGAGAGCTGGGGCAGCCGCTGGAGCCCAAAGACTGGAAACATGGCGAGTGCGAGCTGATTCCGGGCAAGACCGCGCCGAACATGACCGTGGTTGAGCGCAATTACGCCGATGTGTACAAGAAGTTCACTTCGGTGGGCCCCCTGCTCGACAAGCTGGGCAACGGCGGCAAGGGTATCAGCTGGAATACCGAGCATGAAGTACATGAACTGGGTGCGCTAAGCAAAACCGTCACCGAGCCGGGGGTCAGCCAGGGCCGGCCGCAGTTGGAAAGCGCAATCGATGCAGCGGAGATGATTCTGACCTTTGCACCGGAGACCAATGGTCATGTAGCGGTCAAGGCATGGGAAGCCTTGTCGAAAATTACCGGCCGCGACCACACCCATCTGGCCATCGGGCGCGAACACGACAAAATCCGTTTTCGCGATGTACAGGCGCAGCCGAGAAAGATTATCTCGGCACCAACCTGGTCGGGTCTGGAGAGCGAGGAGGTCAGCTATAACGCCGGTTATACCAATGTGCACGAGCTGATTCCATGGCGCACGCTGACCGGCCGCCAGCAGTTCTATCAGGATCATCGCTGGATGCTCGACTTCGGCGAGGGGCTGTGCGTGTACAAGCCGGCGGTGGACCTCAAGACGATCAAGCCCATGCTGGGACGCAAACCCAATGGCAATCCCGAGATCGTGCTCAACTTTTTGACGCCGCACCAGAAGTGGGGCATCCACAGCACCTACTCGGACAACCTTCGCATGTTGACCCTGTCGCGTGGTGGCCCGCATGTCTGGATTTCCGAAGGAGAGGCCAAGGCTGCGGGGCTGGTGGATAACGACTGGGTCGAGGTTTTCAACGTCAACGGCACCCTGACCGCGCGCGTAGTGGTCAGCCAGCGCATTCCCAAGGGGATGTGCCTGATGTACCACGCTCAGGAAAAAATCATCAATGTACCCGGTGCCGAGACCTCGGGTAAGCGTGGCGGTATCCATAACTCGGTGACCCGTACCGTGCTCAAGCCAACCCACATGATCGGCGGTTACGCGCAGCAGGCTTACGGCTTCAATTACTACGGCACCGTAGGTGCCAACCGTGATGAATTTATCGTGTTGCGCAAGATGAACAAGGTCGACTGGCTGGACAAGCCGCGCTGCGAAGAAGAAGGAGCCGCACAATGAAAATACGCGCCCAAGTCGCCATGGTGCTGAATCTGGACAAGTGTATCGGTTGCCACACCTGTTCGGTTACCTGCAAAAACGTATGGACCAGCCGTGACGGCGTCGAGTATGCCTGGTTCAACAACGTCGAGACCAAACCCGGTATCGGCTACCCCAAGGAGTGGGAAAACCAGAAAAAATGGAAAGGGGGCTGGCAACGCAATGCCGCCGGCAAACTCGAGCCTAAACAAGGCGGTAAGCTCAGGATTCTGGCCAACTTGTTTGCCAACCCTAATCTGCCGTCCATCGATGATTATTACGAGCCGTTCACCTTCGATTACGAGCATTTGCAAAATGCACCGCTGATGCAGACCCCGCCGACGGCGCGCCCGGTGTCGGTGATTACCGGCAAGAAAATGGACAAGATCGAATGGGGCCCGAACTGGGAAGATGACCTGGGTGGCGAGTTTGCCGCGCGCAGCAAGGATGCGTTGTTCGAGGGGGTGCAAAAGGAGATGTACAGCACCTTCGAGAGCACCTTTATGATGTATCTGCCGCGCCTGTGCGAGCACTGCCTGAATCCGGCCTGCGTTGCGTCCTGCCCGTCCGGCTCGATCTACAAGCGTGACGACGACGGTATCGTGCTGGTCGATCAGGATAAATGCCGCGGCTGGCGCATGTGCGTGTCCGGTTGTCCGTACAAGAAGATCTACTTCAACTGGCAAAGCGGCAAGGCCGAGAAGTGTACCTTCTGCTATCCGCGCATCGAGGCCGGACAGCCTACCGTATGCTCCGAGACCTGTGTGGGCCGTATCCGTTATCTGGGGGTGATGCTGTATGACGCTGAGCGCATCGAGTCTGCTGCCAGTGTCGCCAGTGAGCAAGACCTGTATGAAGAACAGCTCAAGGTCTTTCTCGACCCGCACGACCCGCAAGTGATTGCCGAGGCCAGGCGTCAGGGTATTCCGGATACCTGGCTTGAGTCCGCAGCCGCTTCGCCGGTGTACAAAATGGCGTGCGAATGGAAGGTGGCCTTCCCACTGCACCCCGAGTTCCGCACCTTGCCCATGGTGTGGTACATCCCGCCGTTATCGCCTATCCAGGGCGCCGCCGAAGCCGGCCATATGGGAATGACCGGCATGATTCCGGATGTAAAGAGCCTGAGAATTCCGGTGAAATATCTGGCCAATTTGTTGACGGCGGGTGATGAAAAACCGGTGGTGAGCGCACTGGAGCGCATGCTGGCCATGCGTGCCTACAAGCGTGCCGAAGTGGTGCATGGTCAAAAAGATAGTGCCGTGTTGGCTCAGGTGGGGCTGGATGCCGCAACCATAGAAGACATGTACCAGACCATGGCCATTGCCAACTATGAAGACCGCTTCGTGATTCCTTCTTCGCACAAGGAAATGGTCGAAGACAGCTTCAATGAAAAAGGCAGTTGCGGTTTTACCTTTGGTAACGGCTGCTCGGGTGGCACTTCGGAGGGTTCGCTGTTCGGCAAGAAGCCGCAAGGCAGCGTGATTTACGTCGATATGCCCAAGTCGCGCAAAGCCAGCCAACAGTAAGGCCAGGTGCCGGCGGGGGAGGCTCCGCCGCATCGTTAAGGAGAAAATATGATCTATCGCATACTCTCTGCGCTATTGAGCTATCCGGATGAAGAATTGCTCGGCGCACAAGATGAAATCAATACCGCGCTGGCCGCCTACCCGCAGGCGATGGCTAGCTTGCAGCCACTAAGCGCCTGGTTTGCCAGCCAGCCACTGATTGCGCTGCAGGAAAATTACGTTGCGACCTTTGATCGCAACCCCAGGCACTCCCTGCACTTATTCGAGCATATCCATGGCGAAAGCCGTGACCGTGGCCAGGCCATGGTCGATTTGTTGCACGAGTACCAGCAACATGGTTTTGAGCCTGACGTAGCCGAGTTGCCCGACCATGTGCCGCTGTTTCTCGAGTTTCTCAGCCTGCTGCCGGCCGATGAGGCATCGGTGTTGTTAGGGGACGCTATCCATGTGCTGGCCGCGACCGGGGCGCGCCTGGCCCAGAACGAAAGCCCGTACGCTGGCGTATTCCAGGTGTTGACTACGCTCACCGATGTGGTGCCGCGCGCGATGACCGAGCCGCCGGTACGGGATATGGATGAGGCGATGGAAACTTTCGGTCCGGGCGCGGACGGCGTTGAGCCTTTATTGAAACCCGATACGCAAAACACCATCCGATTTTATCCGCGCCGCGAGGCCGGTCATGCCAGAGGAGCCGTACAATGAGCGCCCTTGACCACTTCTTGTTCGGGATCTACCCGTATATCGCACTGGCGATTTTCTTCTTTGGCTCGCTGGCGCGCTTTGAGCGTGAACAGTACAGCTGGAAAACCGACTCATCGCAAATGCTGTACGCCGGCCAGTTGCGTATAGGCAATATCCTGTTCCATATCGGTATCCTTGGCCTGTTTTTTGGTCACTTCGTCGGTCTGCTAACGCCGGTGGCGGTATGGGACGCCTTGGGGGTCAGCCATGGCTTCAAGCAGATGGTTGCGGTGGTGATGGGCGGCATCTTCGGCATCAGTGCACTGATCGGTATGGTGATTCTGCTGGTTCGCCGTCTGGGTAACCCGCGTATCCGTGCCGTGACCAAAGCTGCGGATAAACTGGTGTCACTGTGGATTCTGTTGACCCTGTTGCTGGGGCTTTCGACCATTTTTATCTCGGTCGAGCACACCGATGGTCATCTGATGCTGGTGTTGATGACCTGGGCGCAGCACATCGTCACCCTCCGCAGTGGGACTGCCGAGCTGATGGCCGAGGTGCCGCTGTTATTCAAGGCTCACTTGTTTATGGGGATGACGCTGTTTGTGATCTTCCCGTTCACGCGTCTGGTGCATGTGTGGAGCGGCTTTGGTGCGCTGACTTATATCACCCGCGCCTGGCAGTTGGTGCGAACCCGTTAATAGCAAGACGGCAGGCCTGTAGCAGCGGGCCTGCCCTATCTGGTTTTCGAAGGGAATGTTGATGCCCATTACCGTGAATGCACACGAGCTGACTGACGCCGAAATCGAGGCCATGCTGCCAGACTATCAGGACAGTGCCAACCCATTGCAAGCCGCAACCGTGGCGTGGGTGTTGCAACGCGTGCTATTGGACGCAGCCGCATCGGCCGGTGTTAACGCAAGCAGCGCCGATGCGGCGATCGACACCTTGCTGGAAACTCAAGTCAAGGTGCCGCAGCCGGATAGTGCGGCCTGCCGTCGTCATTATGAACAACATCCGGCACGTTTTACTGTCGGTGAGCTGGTTGAAGTCGATCACATTCTGTTTCAGGTCACGCCGCAGGTGGCGCTGGATGCACTCACTACGCTGGCCGAGGGGGTTCTGGCCGAAGTCCGGGCCGACCCTGATTGTTTTGCCGACAAGGCGCGGGTCTATTCAAACTGCACATCCGGTGCGCTTGGCGGTAGCTTGGGGCAGCTTGCCCGCGGCGAGACCGTGCCTGAATTTGAGCGTGTGGTCTTTGCGCTGGCGGAAGGCACCATTTCTCCGCATCTGCTGTCCACACGCTTTGGCCTGCATATTGTACGCGTCATGCACAAAGAACCAGGGCGCCTGTTGCCGTTTGACATGGTGCAAGAGCAGATTGCCGAAGTCCTATCGGCGAGTACGCGCGACATGGCTACGCGCCAATATCTTAAATATCTGGTTGGACAGGCCAAGATCAGCGGCATCGAGTTGCACGGTGCCGATTCGCCGCTACTGCAATAGCGTGACGGCGCGGGCATTGCTGGCCGTCCTTGTTTGAACGGCTGCAAGATCGGTTTTTAAGGAATAGCTATGTCATCATCTCAAGCCGTGCTGGCCGATCGTTTTGGCCGCCGCATTGATTATTTACGCGTTTCGGTGACTGATCGCTGCGATCTGCGCTGTACTTACTGCCTGCCCAAAGGCTTTAAAGGGTTCGAGGAACCGGCGCACTGGCTCTCGCACGAGGAGATGGCGCGCCTGATCGGCCTGTTTGTCGGTCTTGGCGTCTCCAAAGTGCGCTTGACCGGCGGCGAGCCCTTGTTGCGGCGCAATCTGACGGACCTGGCGATGCGCATCACCGCTTTGCCGGGGCTGCGAGACCTGTCTTTGTCGACCAATGCCACCCAGCTTGCCCGCCATGCGCATGCGCTGAAAGAGGCCGGTGTGACAAGGCTCAATGTCAGCCTGGATACGCTGGATGCGGCACGTTTTGCCCAGATTACCGGGCGCGACTGTCTGCCCCAAGTGCTGGAGGGGCTGCTGGCGGCACGGGCGGCCGGCTTTGCGCCGGTTAAACTCAATGCCGTGGTGCAGGCCGGGGTGAACGAGGCCGAGATTGAACAGCTGCTGGTTTTTGCTTTGAAACACAGCTTTGTGCTCAGGCTGATCGAGACCATGCCCATAGGCGACACCGGACGCCAAGCGGCTTACATCGATGTAACGGCCTTGGGCGAGCGCATTGCACAACAATACCAGCTGATTCCACAGGTGTTGGGGCAGGGGTCCGGGCCGGCCCGTTACTGGGCCAGCGCCGATGGCGGCATGAGTTTCGGCGTGATTACGCCGATGTCGCGCCATTTTTGCGCGGCCTGCAATCGGGTGCGTCTGGGCGTGGACGGGACGCTTTACCTGTGTCTGGGACAGAACGATAGCGTGGCGCTAGGCAGCCTGCTGCGTGAGGGCGCGAGCGACAATGAGCTGTTGGCGGCTATTCATGCGGCGATCGCCGCCAAGCCCGAACGCCATCATTTTAACGAGGCGCCGGACAAAATCGTGCGCTTTATGTCGCAAACAGGCGGTTAAGGCAGGGTTATGCACGATATCGAACGATTTATCGATGGTTTTTCCCGTTTCCAGCAACACTATTTCGACAACACGCCCGGCTTGTATCAGAGCCTGAAACAGGGCCAGCATCCCAGTACCTTGCTGGTGGGGTGTTGCGACTCGCGTGTCGATCCGGCTCAGCTTTTAGGCTGTGATCCGGGCGATATTTTTACCATCCGTAATGTGGCCAATTTGGTGCCGCCTTGTACTTCGGGCCGTAGCCATCACGGCGTGTCTGCCGCAATCCAGTTTGCTGTAGACCAGCTTAAAGTGTCGCGTATCATTGTACTGGGACATGGCCAGTGCGGTGGTATCAAGGCCTTGTTGGAGCAGCGTTTTGCGCCGGATGCCGAGGACGACTTTATCGGTAACTGGGTTGGCATTGCCGAGCCGGCCCGGGTGCGGGTTGAGGCGGCGATGCCTGATGCCAGTGATGCCGATAAGCGCCGTGCCTGCGAGTTGGCCGCCATTTTGGTGTCGCTGAAAAACCTGCAGAGCTTCCCCTGGGTCAAGCGCGCCATGGAAAGTGAGCATTTGAGCTTGCACGGCTGGTATTTTGATCTGGATGCGGGGGCTTTGCTGGCTTATTCGCCGCGCTCGGATGCTTTTTTGCCGCTGGTTTGCCCGCTTGATGTCCGTTGACAGTTTGCCGGCTGCGCCTGTCTTGCTGCATACACTTTGAAAATATGATATGGATTTTTCCCGCTTTCGCGAGCCATGACAACCTCTGACCCAAACTTGATCGCCTCGTCCCCTGCGTTGTCTCAACGCCTTTCTACCCGCATTGTTGTCAGTTCTATCGCCGCTTTAGTGCTGATCATGGCGATGATTTCCGGCACTTTATGGCTGTCATGGCAGCTTGAAGGCGCGGCGGCAGCGATCAATGACGCGGGTAGCCTGCGCATGCGGGCAACCCGCGTGGCGGTGGAATTGCAAAAGCCGGCGCCAAACCTTGCCACCCATCGAGCAAGGGTAGATGCAGAGCTTGAGCGGCAGGATCTAACGCTGGCGCAACTGGTATCGGGTAATCCTGCACGCCCTTTGTTTTTACCATCAGAGGGTCTTGTGCAGCAGCAGATGACTCAGGTCCTGCGCTATTGGCAAACCGTGCTTAAGCCTGCGGCGGCTATTTCGCTGCAAACTGGCAGTAGCCAACCATATTTGCAGGCCTTGCCCGAGTTTATCCGCCATGCCAATCAACTGGTACTGCTGGTCGAGCAGAACAATGAGCGTAAAAACGACTGGCTGCGCCTGTCGCAAGGCGTACTGGCGCTAGTGGCATGTACCGGTACACTGGCGATGATTTACCTGCTGTATTTGTGGATCATCTTGCCGGTGCTACGTTTGCAGCAGGGCCTGCAAAAAATGGCCCGCCACGAGTTTGGCGTACGCTTGCCGATTGAAAGCCGGGACGAGTTTGGTATGTTGGCGGGTGGTTTTAACCAGATGGCGGATGAGCTGGAAGGCTTGTATCGCGATCTTGAAGCCAGGGTGCGGGATAAAACAGCACAGTTGGCTGCGCAAAACCGCGAGTTGTCTGCCCTGTATGAAACCGAGGCTTTTCTCAATCAGGAAGGCGATATCGAGACCTTGTGCCGCGGCTTTTTGCAGCGGGTCATGGCGCTGTTAAGTGCCGAAGGCGGTAGTCTGCGCGTGCTGGATGGCCTTAGCGACAAGCTGCACCTGATGGTGTCTGAAGGTCTCTCCGATGCGCTGGTGGCGCAGGAAAACTGTACCAGGGTGCACGACTGTTTATGCGGAGAAGCTAGCCAGAGCGGCGTGGTACTGATCAGGGATTTTCGTCAGCGCCCGCGTGCCGATGGCTATCGCTGCAGCAAGGAAGGCTTTGCTGCACTGGCCGCGTTTCAAATTATCGCGGCCGATCAGGTTTTAGGTACGTTTGCCTTGCATTTCCATGCTCCGCGCGACATTGGTTCGGCGGATAGCCAATTGCTGCGCACCTTGGGCCAAAGGCTGGGGGCCGCCCTGCTCAACCGGCGTCTGAGTGCCAAGGCGCGACAGCTGGCCGTGGTGGAGGAGCGCTCGCTGGTCGCTCAAGGCTTGCACGACAGTATTGCCCAAGGCCTGAATTTTCTGAATTTGCAAGTGCAGATGCTGGACTTGGCTGCCCGGGCCGATGATATGGCGGAGGTGCGTGAAATTGTGCCGCTATTAAAGACCGGCGTGGAAGAAAGCTATCAGGATGTACGCGAACTATTGCTGAATTTCCGCAGCAAGTTGGGCCCCGGCGAGCTGCTGAGCGGCATTGAGGACACCGTTGCACGTTTTCGCCGCCAGTGTAGCGCCGAGGTGGTGCTGAATGTGCATGAGCAAGGCGGCGCGCCATTGCCACCCGAGCAACAGTTGCAGGTGCTGTTTATTTTGCAGGAGGCTTTATCCAATGTGCGCAAGCATGCGGGTGCAAGCAAAGTCGAAATTACGATGCTAAATGGATCTGACTTTGTGTTGCAGGTCAGGGATAATGGCGAAGGTTACGATCCGGTCGAGGTCGCATCCCGCGCCGAAGGCCATATCGGCCTGCACATTATACAGGAGCGGGCTCATAGGCTTAATGCCAACCTGACGCTGGAATCGGTACGGGGGGAGGGCAGCAGCTTATTGCTGCAGCTACCACAGTCGGTGCGTCAAGCCGCGTGAAAATAATAAAGATTTCAAAGATGACTATCCGCATATTACTGATTGATGACCACACCCTGTTCCGCTCGGGTATACGCTTGCTATTGCAAAGGCAAAACGACTTTGAAGTCGTGGGCGAGGCGGCAGACGGAGTCGAGGGCATCAAGCGCGCCAAGGCCTTGCATCCGGATGTGATCTTGCTGGACTTGAACATGCCGGGCTTGTCCGGGCTGGATACCTTGCAGCTTTTGGTGCAGGACCTGCCCGAGGTCGCGATTCTGATTCTGACCGTGTCGGAAGAGGCCGATGAGCTGGCGCAGGCCTTGCGCGATGGCGCGCGCGGTTACTTGCTGAAAAATATCGAGGCCGACACCTTAAGTGCGGCGATTCGTGATGCGGCGGCGGGCAAGTCGGTCATTGCCGCCGATATGACCGCCAAACTGGTGGCGCAGTTTCGCACTCAACCACGTACCACGCCGTTGCCGACTGTCGCTGCCGAACATGACAAGCTGACGCCGCGTGAGCGTGAAATCGTGCAATGCCTGGTGCGTGGAGAAAGCAATAAGGAAATTGCCCGCCATCTGGATGTGGCCGAGAGTACGGTCAAGATTCATGTGCAGAATATATTAAAAAAACTGGGGCTCTCCAGCCGGGTGCAGGTCGCGGTATACGGCGTTGGACACGGGCTGGGTTAAGCAAAGTGCGCTTTAAGGCGGGAAAGGGCGAGGGCACCTGCCCAGCCGCTAAGTGACCCGACCGCCCGACGGGCTGCGCAAGAACGGTAACCCTCTTTCGTCGACTAGGAGCGCGTGTCGCTCCGTATTGCTACCTTTTGATCCGTTTGACCGACAGCGCCATACCGCCTCCATTCTTTACATTTTTGCCTGGTAAGAGACTTTAAGCGATCGACCCGCATTTTTTTACATCACCCAAAAAGCAGAAACCCCCGCAGGGCGGGGGTCTCAGGGTAATACTTTACAAACTACTCTCAGGTGTAAATTAAAACGGAATGTCGTCTTCCAGATCGTTCATCGGTGGCTGTGGACGTGCAGGCTCCGGGCGGCGTTGTGCGGGCGCTGCGGGTGGCGCCGCTGGTGCGCTTTGACGCGGAGCACTGTAGCCGTCGTCCATCATGGCACCTTCGTCGCGTTTGCCGCCTTGCAGGCTAAGCTCATTCACGCGCACGTCAGGGGACAGGCGTTTGTTGCCATCTTTGTCTGTCCACTCGCGCAGTGTCAGCTGACCGTAGACGGTGACTTGCTGACCCTTGGCCAGAAAGCGTTGCAGGGATTCACCACGCTTGCCCCATACTTGGCAGCTGAACCAGTTGGTTGTTTTACGCTCGCCAAAACCGATGTCGCTGGCTACGCGAAAGCTTAGAACCGGCTCGCCGCTTCCGGTGTATTTCAGTTCGGCATCGGCTGCCAGGCGGCCGTCAAAGCTAATGCTGTTCATTATCTGTCTCCGTTCTATTCATTTGGCTGCCGGCATATTGCCGGATCAGACCCTGTCCTTAGGCTAGCTTGGCCTGTCTCTATTCGGTTTCCTGAATCAATTGCTGTACTGCTGCTTCGTCCCAGCCTTGTTGTGCGACTTTGAGGTAAGCAACGCGATCATCAAGCAATACCACAGCTTCGCGTACGCCGGCTTGTGCGGCAAGTTTTTGCGACAGCGCATGCGCATCGCCCTGCCAGTTGTCACCAATATGAAACATGATGGACTTGACCGGCAGAGGAGGACGCATGCTGGCGGCCAAGCCCAGCCAGCTGACCATCAGTATGCTGGTGAGGCCGAATACGCCAGAGGGACCCCAATGCGTATAAAGCCAACCGCCACCTGCCGCACCCACAAAAAGGCCGAAAGATTGAGCGGTATTATACACGCCTATGGCGGTGCCCTTGGCGTCGGCTGGCGCGATCTTGGAAATGATGGAGGGAAGCGTCGCTTCAAGAATGTTGAAGGCAATAAAGTACAGTACTAACCACAGTACGATTTGCCAGAAAGTGTCGAGTGCCGAGGCCATGCCCAGTTGTGCAACGGTCATCACCCCGACTGCGGCCACGAAAACCTGTTTCAGCCGGTGTTTCTTTTCCCCGTAAATAATGGCGGGGATCATCAGCAAGAAGCCCAGTATCACCACCGGCAGATAGACCTGCCAGTGGTGTGCCTTGTCGAGCTGGCCGGCTTGGGTCAGCGAAAACGGGATGACGACAAACATGGCCATTTGCGCCGCGTGCAAGGCAAAGATGCCGAAGTTGAGCCGTGCCAGCTGCAGGTCTTGCAATACCGGCAGCAGGCGGCCGGGTTTGGCTTCGGTATCCGAATGAAAGCGCGAGACGACAGGGTCGGGAATGATCAGCCAGACGCCGGCCAGCGCCATCAGGGTGAGGATACCGGTCAGGGCGAAAATGCCATTGACCCCTATCCAGCTGGCGAGCAAGGGGCCAAGCACCAGACTGACGGCAAAGGTCATCCCTATACTCATGCCTATCATGGCCATGGCACGGGTACGGTGCTCTTCGCGCGTGAGGTCGGCCAATAGTGCGGTAATGGCGGCAGAAATGGCACCGGCGCCCTGAATGATGCGCCCCAGTGTCAACCAGACAATATCATCGGCCGCAGCGGCAACAAAGCTGCCGATGGCAAACAGCAGCAGGCCGCCGTAAATGACTTTTTTGCGCCCGATACGGTCAGACAGCATCCCGAGCGGCAGTTGCAGTAGTGCCTGGACCAGCCCGTAGCTGCCCAAGGCAATGCCTATGCTGGTTGGACTGGTGGCACCTGGCAACTGATGGGCGTACAGGGCAAAAACGGGCAGGACAAGAAACATGCCCAGCATGCGCAGGGCGTAGACGCCGGCCAATCCCAGGCTTGCGCGTAATTCCAGCGGATTCATGATAGCGGTAAGGTTCCGGATTAAAGTGGCGTGCTATGGTGCCTGATGCGGCATTAGCTAGGGCCCGGCTCAATAAGTCGGGTATATTAACAGGTTACCCGATTCATTGTGAGTAAGGCATGGACTACATCCGCATCCGTGGGGCGCGCACCCATAATCTGAAGAACGTTGATCTGGATCTGCCGCGTCACCAGCTGATCGTGATTACCGGGCTGTCCGGTTCGGGCAAGAGTTCGCTGGCTTTCGATACCTTGTATGCCGAAGGGCAGCGTCGCTATGTCGAGTCCCTGTCTGCTTACGCCCGCCAGTTCCTGCAGTTGATGGAAAAGCCTGATGTTGATTTGATCGAGGGCTTAAGCCCGGCGATTTCCATCGAGCAAAAAGCGACCAGCCATAATCCGCGCTCGACCGTAGGGACGGTGACCGAGATTCACGATTACCTGCGTCTTTTATATGCCCGCGTAGGTGAGCCGCACTGCCCGGATCATCATGTCCCCTTGTCGTCGCAAACGGTCAGCCAGATGGTGGATCATGTGCTGGCTTTGCCGGAAGAAACGCGGGTGATGATACTGGCGCCGGTGATTATCGGGCGCAAGGGCGAGAATGCCGACCTGTTTGAAGAATTGCGTGCGCAGGGCTTTGTACGGGTGCGGGTCGATGGCGAGGTGTTCGAGCTGGATGCGGTGCCCAAGCTGGAAAAAAACAAGAAGCACACGGTCGAGGTGGTGATCGACCGGCTCAAAGTACGTGCCGATGCGCAGCAACGTCTGGCCGAAAGCTTCGAGACCGCCTTGCGTCATGCCGAAGGGCGGGCGATTGCGGTGGAAATGGATGCGGACAAAGAGCATTGGTTCTCGGCCAAGTTTGCCTGTCCGGTGTGCTCCTACAGCCTGCCCGAACTGGAGCCACGGCTGTTTTCTTTCAATAACCCGATGGGAGCCTGTCCCAAGTGCGATGGCTTGGGCGAAATTACCTTTTTCGATCCCAAGCGCGTGGTTGCCCATCCGGATATCAGTCTGGCCGCCGGTGCGATCAAGGGGTGGGACAAGCGCAACCAGCTTTATTTCCAGATGCTGATGAGCCTGGCCGAGCATTACGGCTTTGCCATCGAGCTGGCATTCGAAGACTTGCCGGCCAAGGTGCAGCATGTGGTGCTGTATGGCTCCGGGCACGACAATATCGCGTTTACCTACCGTTCGGAGAAGGGCACGCTGTTTAGCCGCGAGCACCCGTTCGAGGGCATCATCCCCAATCTGGAGCGACGCTACCGCGAGACTGATTCGTCGGCGGTGCGCGAAGAGTTGGCCAAATACCAGAACAACCAGTGCTGCCCGTCCTGCCATGGCTCGCGTCTGCGCGTCGAGGCGCGTAATGTTTTTGTTGGCGGCAAGGCTTTATTCGACATCAATGCTCTGGCCTTGAAAGACGCGGCCGCCTTTTTTGATGGGCTGCAGGTGAGCGGCCAGAAGCAGGCGGTGGCGGAAAAAATCGTCAAGGAGATCCGCGAGCGGGTGTCTTTTCTGAATAATGTCGGCCTCGACTATCTGTGTCTGGCGCGTTCGGCCGATACCCTGTCCGGCGGCGAGGCGCAGCGTATCCGGCTGGCCAGCCAGATCGGTTCCGGCCTGACCGGTGTGATGTATGTGCTGGACGAGCCATCTATCGGCCTGCATCAGCGTGATAACGATCGCCTGCTGGGCACCTTGATGCGTTTGCGTGATCTGGGGAACAGCGTGATTGTTGTCGAGCATGACGAAGATGCCATTCGCGCTGCCGACTATCTGGTCGATATGGGGCCGGGGGCGGGGGAGCATGGTGGCGAAGTGCTGGTCGCCGGCACGCCGGCCGAGGTGGCCGCTTGCGAAAAATCGGTCACCGGTGCCTTCCTGTCCGGCCGCCGCCGTATTCATGCCGCAGAAGGCCATCGCCCGCCGGATCCGGAGCGCATGCTGCAACTGGTCGGTGCCAGCGGCAACAACCTGAAGGATGTCACGCTGGACCTGCCGTTGGGGCTGTTGGTCTGTATTACCGGCGTCTCCGGCTCGGGCAAGAGCACCCTGATTAACGACACGCTGTACAAGATCGCCGCGCGCGACCTGAACCGCGCCTCGGAAGAGCCGTCGCCTTATCGCGAGATCAAGGGGCTGGTGCTGCTGGATAAGGTGATCAATGTCGACCAGAGCCCGATCGGGCGTACGCCGCGCTCCAATCCGGCAACCTATACCGGCCTGTTTACCCCGATACGCGAGCTGTTCTCCGGTGTGCCGGTGTCGCGCGAGCGTGGCTATGGCCCCGGGCGTTTCAGTTTCAACGTCAAGGGCGGGCGCTGCGAGGCATGCCAGGGTGACGGCATGATCAAGGTCGAGATGCATTTCCTGCCGGACATCTATGTGCCGTGCGATGTCTGCCACGGCAAGCGCTATAACCGCGAGACGCTGGAGGTCTTGTACAAGGGCAAAAACATTCACGAAGTGCTGGGCATGACGGTCGAGCAGGCGCAGGGCTTCTTTGCCGCGGTGCCGACTGTGGCGCGCAAGCTGCAGACGCTGATGGATGTGGGCTTGGGCTATATCCGTTTAGGGCAATCGGCGACTACCTTGTCCGGCGGCGAGGCGCAAAGGGTGAAGCTGGGGCTGGAGTTGTCCAAACGCGACACCGGCCGCACCTTGTATATTCTGGACGAGCCCACTACCGGTCTGCATTTTCACGATATTGACCTCTTGCTCAAGGTTTTGCAGCGCCTGCGTGAAAACGGCAACACGGTGGTGGTGATCGAGCACAACCTCGATGTAATCAAGACGGCAGACTGGATTATCGATCTCGGGCCTGAGGGCGGGGCTGGAGGCGGTACCATTATTGCGCAGGGCACGCCGGAGCAAGTAGCGGCTAATCCGGTCAGCCATACCGGGCATTATCTGGCTGCCATGCTACAAAACAACAGCTGAGCCGACGTGGTTGAAAAAAGACGCTAGAATAAATTCTAGGTAAATGGAATGGCCGGCGGTGTGCTTAAGTGAGCGTAAGCGGGGCTTAGACCCGAGGCCTGATCCAATCAAAAGGGGATGACATGCTTAACCTGGGCAAAATTGACCATATTCATGTGCGGGTCGATGATATGGCACGCGCGCTGACCTGGTATCAGCGTGTGTTGGGCCTGGGGCCGGATGCGCGCATACGCAAGGCCAATGGCAGCACCATGCTGGCCAATAACTCGGGGTCGATACGTTTGGCGCTTACGCTGCAAAGTGCACCGGCTTGCGCGCCCGGCTCGGTGTCGTTTGTGGTGGGTGGGCAGGAGTTTTTGGAGTGGTTGGACCAGCTAGCCGGCGAGCGGGTCAAGGATAGTGCGGGTGAGACGGTGGCGCGCGACTCGGTCGAAGATCACGCCAGCTATCTGTCGGTGGCTTTTGTCGACCCTTTCGGCAACCCGTACGAAATCATCAGCTACGACTACACCTGGCTTGCCGGCAAGCTCAAACTGGCTAGTCGCAGCATTGCAGGCTGATAAGTCAGGTCGATTCAAAAATGGGGCACGCGCTGCGTGCCCCATTTTTTATGGTTACATGATGATGCCGCCGCCCAGGCAGATATCGCCGTCGTACAGTACGGCAGACTGGCCTGGCGTCACCGCCCATTGTGCCTGGCTAAAGGCGAGCGTGGTCTGGCCGTCGATGACCGGGCTTAAGGTACAGGCCGCATCCGCCATACGGTAACGGGTCTTGGCCTGATAGTCGCCGGCTTCCGGTGCGCCGTCCAGCGTCCATGACAGGTCAGCCATGGACAATGTGGTCTTCAGCAGCAGCGGGTGGTCATGGCCCTGCACCACGATCAGCCGGTTGGCCGGGATATCCTTACCCGCGACAAACCACGGCTCGCCATTACTGTCCTTGGATCCGCCGATATTCAGCCCCTTGCGCTGGCCTAGCGTGTAATACATCAGCCCTTCGTGTTGACCCACGCGTTTGCCATCCGGCGTGATCATTTCGCCCGGGCTGGTCGGCAAGTAGCGCTTGAGAAACTCGCGGAACGGCCGCTCACCGATAAAGCAGATGCCGGTCGAGTCCTTTTTGGCGGCGGTGGGCAGGCCTGCCTGCTCGGCCAGACGGCGTACTTCGCTCTTACGGATATCGCCCAGCGGGAACAGTGCCTTGGCCAGCTGCGATTGTTGCAGGCGGTACAGGAAGTAACTCTGATCCTTGGTTTCGTCCACGCCCTTCATCAGGTAGTGGCGGCCATCGCGCTCCAGCTTGCGCGCATAGTGGCCGGTGGCGATGCAGTCGGCTCCCAGTTCCATCGCGTAGTCGAGGAAGGCTTTAAACTTGATTTCGGCATTGCACAGCACGTCCGGGTTGGGCGTGCGTCCGGCCGAATACTCCTTGAGGAAGTACGAGAACACCCGGTCCTTGTATTCCTTGGCAAAGTTGACGATTTCCATGTCGATGCCGACGATGTCGGCGACGCTCATCGCATCCAGCGCATCTTGCTTGATCGAGCAAAACTCGTCGTCGTTGTCGTCTTCCCAGTTTTGCATGAAGACGCCAATGACCTCATGTCCTTGCTGCTTGAGCAGCCAGGCTGTCACCGATGAATCCACGCCGCCGGACATGCCGACGACAATACGTTTTTTTCCCGTCACGGGTGGTAACCCTTCTTCCATAGTTGATACGGCACAATGACCGGCTCATGCCCGAAATCGAAAAACCAGCTGTCGACGACCCAGTTGTTGTCGTCGGCGGTTTCGATAATCCGGCTGGCGTAGTGTAGATCGATAATCCAGGGGGCGCGCCAGACCGTGTCGGCGACCCGGTGGTACTGCAGCAAGCCTTGCCCGGCAAGGTAATGCAGAAAGGTGGTGTCATTCTGGCTGTGATCAACACAGTCCATGCGCCCGTCTGCCGTGCCATCGGCCAGATTGCCGCCCTTGTCGCTCGCGATAGGCGCATGCAGCGCCGCCTCGCGATAGAGGCGCTGCACGGCCAGGCTGATTGCCGAGCGCTCTTCTTGTGCGCTGGCGACTGATTTGAACAGCGCTGCGACTTCATTGCGCGTGTCAGTCGCCGGTAAAAAAGAAGCACTCTTGCTGCAGCCGTAATGATAACAAATAGTTAGCGCCTCGGCCTGTGTCTTGCTTGCACAGGCCAGCAGCAGGCTGCCGATAAGCAAAAGGAGAATGCGCCACGGCTTGATTGTGGCTGAGGGGATGAGGTGTGGTGCTTGCAATGGCGGGTATCCTTGCCAGTGGTAGAATCGGGAGATTCTACTTGTGGAGTCAGGCATGCGTCCCACTATCTTGGTTACCGGTTCCAGCGGACAGCTGGGTTTTGAACTGCTGCGTGCGCTGGCACCTTTGGGCAAGGTTCATGCGCTGGTACGCGCCGAGTTTGATCTGGCCCGGCCCGAGCGCATGCAGGCATGGCTGGATCGGGTGCGCCCCGATATTATCGTTAATGCTGCGGCTTATACCGCAGTCGATCAGGCCGAGTCCAAGCAGGCGCTGGCTTTTGCCCTCAATGCCGCAGCGCCCGAGCTAATGGCACGCTGGGCAGGGGCGCATGGGGCGCTGATGGTGCAGTACTCTACCGACTATGTGTTTGATGGCAGCAAGAGCGGTCGCTATGTAGAAAGTGATGTGCCCGGCACCCGCATGATTTACGGCGCTAGCAAGCTGGCGGGCGAGCAGGCAGTGCTTGCGCATGCGCCGCGTTCGCTGGTGTTGCGCGTGGGCTGGCTATTCAGTGCTTTTGGTAACAACTTCCTGCACACCATTTTGCGCCTGGCGCTGGAGCGTACCTCGCTCAGCATTGTTGCCGACCAGATCGGAACGCCCACTTCCACCCAGCTGGTGGCCGATGTAACGGCCCATATGCTATCGGCCAGCCTGTCCGGCAAGCTCTCCGAGCCATGGGGCATTTACCATGTGGCGGCCGCTGGCGAGGCGAGCTGGCACGAGTATGCGCGCCATATCGTGCATGAACTGACGCTGGATGGCGTTAAGCTCGCCTGTGCAGAAGCCGATGTGCGCGCGATTGGCAGTAGCGAATGGCCGACACCGGCGCTGCGGCCAGCCAATTCGCGGCTCGACTGCAGCAAGCTCACGCAAAACTTCGGCCTGAACTTGCCGCACTGGCACGAGGGCGTTTCATATGCGCTGGCGCAATTGCTGCGTTCTGGCGCTTTGCGCCATACGCGCTGGACTCAGGGGGCGCGGCGCGCACGCTGAGTGTTAAGCCAAAGTGTGCAGCAGCGCCAGCGGGTAGCGTGCGCCTTGATGCCAGTCATGGAGGCAGCGCATGACCAGCGGGCTACGCAGTTGCGTCTCTCGTGCCGTGATTTCGGCTAAGCTCAGCCAGTGCGCCGCGATAATGCCATCGTCCAGCGCAGAGTCATCCGGAGCGGCCGTGACGGTACCGAAGAAGGCGAAGCGCAAATAGGTTGGCTCGCCGGGCGCAAGGTAGATGCCGACCAGCCCCTGCGGCGTAAAGCGGTAGCCGGTTTCTTCCTTCACTTCGCGGCAAACGGCCTCTAGCAGGCTTTCTTGCGCTTCCAGATGTCCGGCCGGCTGGTTGTAGCGCACGCCTTGCGTGGTTTGTTCTTCGACCATCAAAAATCGCCCGTCGCGTTCGATCACTGCGGCAACCGTGGTATTGGGTTTGAAGCGTTCGCTCATGTTGTCTCCAGAAGGGCGTAGTACCTGCTTAAAATGCAGGGATGCTTTCGTGAAAGCCTGTCATGTATGTCTGTTTGTGTTTCCCGACGACCGAGCGCCAGATCCGTCAGGCCGTGCTCAATGGTGCCCGCCGCTTGCGGGACATTCGCCCGGTTGCCACGCAATGCGGCAAATGCGGGCGCTGTGCCCATGCCTTGCTTAAACAGGCCAGCAAAGCCTTGCTGCCTGCGCCGTTCAATCCGCCTTGTGAACACGATTAGCCTTGCCATAATGCCCTGAACACCGCATTTACCCGGGAGGTGCGTGATGCAAGGCGACAAGAAGGTGATCGAGTTCCTCAATAAGGCGCTCAGGAATGAGCTGACGGCTATCAACCAGTACTTTCTGCATGCCCGCATGTACCGTAATTGGGGGCTTAAGCATCTGGACGAGCATGAATATCATGAATCCATCGACGAGATGAAGCATGCCGACCGCTTGATTGAGCGCATCCTGTTTCTGGAGGGGCTACCCAATTTACAGGATCTGGGGCGCTTGTATATCGGTGAGCATCCCGAGGAAATGATCGCCTGCGATCTCAAGCTGGAGATGGAAGCGATTCCGCTCTTGCGTGATGCTATCCAGTATTGCGAAAGTGTGCGCGACTATGTGACGCGTGAATTGCTGGACGATATTCTCGCCGCCGAAGAGGAGCATGTGGACTGGCTGGAGACGCAGCAGGATCTGATTGCCCGCGTCGGGGTGCATAACTACCTGCAAAGCCAGATGGGCAGCTGAAGCGTTTAGATAATGAAAAGCCGGCGCGAGCCGGCTTTTTATGGGTTTATATTGCGATTACAACGCGGCGCTCGCGTCCGTTGGTAGCGGATCTTCCTTCTCTTCCCATGGCAGTGCCACTTTTTGCTGGTTGATCTTCAGTACGCCGCCCTGAAAGTCCAGCTTGGTGGAAACCTGCTTGCCATCAAGTTTGATCAGCTTCTTGTCTGCCCATTCGGCCAACTGGGCATCCAGCAGGCTCTTGGCCAGGTCGTCGATCTCGGCCATATCCGGCTGGTCTTCTGCGCTGGCATCAACAGTGAACAGGTTGCGTGCCTGTGCCACGACCATGGTTTCCAGTGCCGGTTTAGGCAGCGAGACATCGGCGTCGACAATAAAGCGGCTGATAAAGGTCAGCGGCGATTTAAGATCGGCCTCCTGAAAGCCCTTGATCGCCATGGAGCCGGTCAGCGAACTCATGCCGCTAGGCAAGCCCAGTTCAAGCTGGTGTACGACCAGCTTGGGATCGTTTTGCAGCAGCGGTACGCCATTTTTCAGGATGGTATCGATATAGCGTTTGCGCATATCGGCCGGTGCGATGTTTTCGAACGGGATCTTGGATAGCTCCTGATCCAGCTTGACCAGTGTCGGACCGTGCAGGTGATTGGCCGAGATGTCGAGCTTGAGCGGGCCATATTTCTGCTCGTCGTAGCGGAAAGTCTCAAAGCCCAGCTTGCCGCGCGTATTGACGAACTGATCCTGCTCGCTGGTGACAATCTGGTAGTTCAGCTTGGTCAGTTCGACATTGGATGGCTTAAGTTCGCCCGACGGGTTGATGAATTCGCCCACCCTGACCCGCGTCACCAGATAAATCAGCTCGTTCAGCTTGATGCTGTAAGGAATGGCCTCTTTCCAGCCCAGCTTGACGTTATTGACGTTCAGCTCGCCAGAGCCCAGACGCACGCCACTATCGCCGGGGCGCACATCGGATACATAACGTACGCCGTCAAAAGCAAAGCGTCCCTTGCTGGCCGCATCCAGGGCAAAGCCTGGCGAGTCGGCTTCCAGCAGATATTCCTTGAAGCCGCGTCCGTAATCCACCTTGAGGTCGAAACCCTGCCAGTTCATTTTGACGCCGGCCAGCGTCTCTTCGTAGTCAAACTTGGGAATATTGACTTTCAGCTCGCCGCCACCGCCAAAGCCCAGGCGGTTGGTCACGGTAATCGGCTCGGCTTCGCCGAAGAAGCGCGACAGTGTTTTGCGGGTCGCCGGGCTCATATCGAACTCGGTGGTGACCAGTGCACGGGCCGGCATCAGGTTGAAGTTGGCAAGACCGGGCAGCGGGCCGTGCTGGATCTTGTTGGTATAACGCAGCGTGCCACCCAAAAGCGGGCGCAGATTATCGGGCAGCGCACCCAGATAAGGGCCGAGCAGGCGCTTGTTCAGCTCAAGCTCGGTGGTTTCGGTCGAGGAAAACCAGCCGCGCTGGTAGCTATGCGACTTGATGGTAAACATCGACATGGAAGCCAGCAGTTTATGCTGTTCGGCCAGTGTGGCTTCGGCTTTGATGCCTGCCCAATAGGAGAAGCCGCCATACAGGGCGGCAAGGGAGGCTGCTGTTGCTGCAGCCAGTTTCCAGCTTTGCTTCTTGATATTCACGAAACCTGCTCTGCGTTGAGTCCAGAGTGGCATCTTACAATACTCGTTGCCGGCTGACGATGGCCTTGCCACGCAATAAACATAGCCATGCCATAAAAATAAACGATAGAATCGAGCAATCTGTCTAATAAGGGTGCGAACGCAAGATGCAGTGGCTTAACGGTTTGATTGATCTGCCCTGGTGGGGCTATATCCTGGTAGGGCTGGGGCTGACCCATATCACTATCGCATCAGTGACTATTTTCCTGCATCGCCATCAGGCGCACCGCGCGCTGGACTTGCACCCTCTAGCCAGCCATTTCTTCCGTTTCTGGTTATGGCTGACTACCGGTCAGGTGACCAAGGAATGGGCGGCTATCCACCGCAAGCATCATGCCAAGTGTGAAACGGCGGAAGATCCGCATAGCCCGGTAGTGCTGGGCATACGCAAGGTGCTATGGCAGGGCTATGAGCTGTATCGTACCGCCTGCAAGGATAAAAGCATTATGGATAAGTTCGGCCATGGCACGCCGGACGACTGGCTCGAGCGCAATATTTACACCCGCCATAGCGACAAGGGTGTGGTGCTGATGCTGGTGATCAATCTGGTGCTGTTCGGGCCGATCGGTCTGAGCATCTGGGCGGTACAGATGTTGTGGATTCCATTCTGGGCTGCCGGCGTGATTAACGGTATCGGCCACTACTGGGGTTACCGCAATTTCGAGAACGAGGATGCAGCCACCAATATCGTGCCTTGGGGCATTCTGGTCGGGGGCGAAGAATTGCACAACAACCACCACACTTTTGGCACTTCGGCCAAGCTGTCGTACAAGTGGTTCGAGTTTGACATCGGCTGGATGTATATCCGCATTCTCGAAATCCTGCATCTGGCCCGTGTGCGCAAAGTCGCGCCGCGCCTGATTGTGGATGCCAACCGCAATGTGGTGACGGCAGACAGCCTGCAGGCGGTGATTGCCAACCGTTATGCCATCGCCGCACGCTATGCGCGCGAGCTTAAGGCGGTGACGCATGCCGAGCTGGCCAAAATTCATCTGCCCGAACTGAAGGGACAGGCGGGCGCCAAGATGAAGATCTGGCTTAAGCAGGATGCCAAGGATACGCCGCCGCTTGAACGCGAACAGTTGGCGCAGGTGCTGGCGCACAGCGATGTACTGGCAACGGTCTATAGCATGCGTCAGGAGCTGACCCGCTTGTGGGAGCGCTCGGCGTTAACGAGTGAACAGCTGGTCAGGGAGTTGCAGGACTGGTGTATGCGTGCCGAGCAAAGCGGTATTGCTGCGCTGGAAGAATTCAGCCGTAAATTGCGCGGCGCTTCGCTGGCCTGAGCCGGCTCGTTGTCGTGCGTGCGGCCTCCCATGCGGGAGGCCGTTTTTCATTTGGGCGGCAGACCGCTACACTAGCGTTTTTTGCTCTGTATTAAAGGATGGCAATGTCTCTTTATCGTCACAAGGCTGGTGCGCGTCTGGCCGAAGCCGTGGTCAGCAATGGCCTGATTTTTATGGCGGGTCAGGTGCCGGAGAACGTGGATGCGGATGCCGAAGCGCAAACGGCCAATGTCTTGGCCCAGATCGATACCTTGCTGGCGGAGCTGGATTCAAGCAAGGCCAAGCTGGTGGATGCCACGATTTATCTGGCTGACCTGGCCGATTACGCTGCGATGAATGCCGCGTGGGATGCATGGGTGATTCCGGGCCAGACCCCGGCGCGCGCCACGGTACAGGCTAAGCTCGCCAATCCGGCATGGAAAGTGGAAATCAAGATTGTCGCCGAGCGCTGATAGATGCACCGCTAAAAGACAAAACCCCCGTGGCGATGCCCGGGGGTTTTGTCTTAGAACCTGTTCACGATCTGCTGCGCATCGGCGATACGGCGTTAAAAACAGCTTCGAAATGCTCATGTACCACCTGTACATTCCGCTTTCTCAGTCGTTTTCGCCTTGTCTCGCCTCGCTCGCGAGGGCGTGAACACGCTCTTAATGGCCGGCATCCACGACGGCACCGCCGCCTGCGGGCTTGAACGGGGGCTTGGCCAGCCAGACCAGCAGCGTCAGCGCGACAAACAGGATGGAGGTGAGCCAGAAAATTTCGTTGGCCGAGATGAAAAAGCCCTGACGGGTGATGTCCTGTGCGATCAGTGCCATCGCCTGCGGCTGGCTCAGTCCGGCCGACTGCATCTGCGCCAGTGCCGTGCTGGTGTTGAGACTATAAGACGAGATGTCGCTGGACAGCGTCACATGGTGTACGGCCTCGCGCCGCTCCCATGTGGTGGTGATCAGCGAGGTACCGATAGAGCCGGAGAGCGTGCGCATGAAGTTGGACAGGCTGGATGCGCTGGCAATCTGGTCTGCGCGCAAGCCGGCCAGTGAAATCATGGTCAGCGGCATAAAGAAGCCGGCCACGGCGATGCCCTGGATCAACTGCGGCCAGACCACCCAGGCAAAGTCCATTTGCGGATTGAAGGTGGTGCGCCAGTAAAAGCACAGCGCGAACACCAGAAAGCTGACGGTGACGATCCAGCGCAGATCCAGCCGATGCGCATTCTTGCCGATAATGGGCGACAGGATCACCGGCAGAATGCCGATAGGCGCCATGGCCAGCCCGGCTTGGGTGGCGGTATAGCCTATCTGGGTCTGCAGCAGCAGCGGCATCAGCACTACGCTGCCGAAGTAAAGCATAAAGCCTACGCTCAGACACAATACGCCCACGCTGAAGTTGCGGTGGCGAAACAGCGAGATATCAATTACCGGGTGGTCGTTGTGCTTTTCCCATACCACCAGATAAGCCAGCGCGATGACGGCCACCAGCGTCAGCGCGATGATTTCGCCGGAAGAGAACCAGTCCAGCTCCTTGCCCCTGTCCAGCATCAGCTGCAGGGCGCCGACACCGATGACCAGCAGCATCAGCCCGATGCGGTCTATTGGTTGAGGGGTGATGGTGGTTTCCCGGTGCCGGAGTTCTTTCCAGCTAATGGCGAGTGCCACGACCCCGATGGGGATGTTGATAAAGAAAATCCAGCTCCAGTGCCAGTTGTCCGAAATCCAGCCGCCCAGAATGGGACCGAAGATGGGCGCGACAATCACCGTCATCGACCACAGTGCCAGAGCCATGCCCTTTTTTTCGTCGGGGTAGGCGGCCAGCAGCAGGCTTTGCGACAGCGGGATCATCGGGCCTGCCAGTGCGCCTTGCAGCACGCGGAACAGGATCAGCATTTCAAGATTGGGTGCAATGCCGCACAGCCATGAAGTGATCACAAAGCCGGCGGTGGATAGCAGGAACAGTTTGACCTCGCCCAAGCGCTTGGCCAGCCAGCCGGTTACCGGGATGGCGATGGCGTTGGCAACGGCGAACGAGGTAATCACCCAAGTGCCCTGGCTTGCCGAGGCGCCAAGATTGCCGGCAATGGTCGGGATGGCGACGTTGGCAATGGTGGTATCCAGAACCTGCATGAATACCGCCAGTGACAAGGCCAGCGTGACCCAGAAGCGCTGGGTGCCTGCGAGAGGTGGATGAGACATGGCCTGGCCTCAATGCCCCAGATTGGCGGCGATGATCTTGGCCACCAGTTGCGTGGCATGCTGTAGCTGGTCGGCGTAGATGTCTGTTGCCAGTTGCGGCTTGCCGGTCGGTGCGTGACTGATCATGGGGCCGCTGCTGTCGGAAATGTCGACGCTGACATTCATCGATAAGCCCAGACGCAGCGGATGTTTTTGCAGGTCTTCCGCATTCAGTGCAATACGCACCGGGACCCGCTGCACCACCTTGATCCAGTTGCCGGTCGCGTTTTGTGGCGGCAATAGGGAAAATACGCTGCCGGTGCCGGCGGCCAGACCCATCACCGTGCCCCGATAGCTGACATCGTTGCCATACACGTCGGCATGTACCGTCGCGCTCTGGCCTATGCGCAGGTTTTTCAGCTGGCTTTCCTTGAAGTTGGCATCCACCCAGATCGTATTCATCGGCACCAGTGCCATCAGCGGCGTACCGGGTTGAATGCGCATGCCTGGCTGGGCGCTGCGTCTGGCTATCTGTCCTTGAACAGGGGCGCGTATACGGGTGCGCTCCAGCGCCAGCGCCGCTTCGCGTACCAGGGCGGCGCTGCGCGCCACTTGCGGGTGCTTGGCGACCGTGTCCGACATGACCAGTTCGCGCTGTGCCTTTAGCTCGGCTTCAGCGATTTGCACGGCGGCGCGTGCGCTCGTTACCGCTTCGCGTGCATGCTGCAACTCTTCCTGCCCGATTGCGTCATCCTGCCTTGCCTGCTCACGCCGCTTAAGGTCGCCTTGCGCGCGCGCAAGCGTGCTACTGCGTTCGGCCAAGAGTGCGACGAGCTTGCTTTCGCCGGTGATCAGGGTGCGGGTCTGGCGTACGGTTTGCGCCAGATCGGCGCTGGCGCGCGCCAGCGCCAGTGTGGCATCCGCCGGATCCAGCTCGACTAGCAACTGGCCCGCCTGAACATGCTGGGTGTCTTCGGCGTAGAGGGCGGTGATGGTGCCGCCGACCTGAGCCGACAGCGGAATCTGGTTGCCGGCTGCATAGGCATCGTCGGTACTTTCCTGACCCTTGAGAAATAGTAACCAGTAGGCGATCAGGGCGATGCCGGCCAGCAGAATGATCAGTGTTAATTTGAGCAGGGCTTTGTTGCGCGGGTTTTGCGTGCTTGCGGGCATTTAGTTTTTCTCCGGTAGGCGGCTGCCGGCCAGGGCGCGCAGCAAGGCGGTTTGCGCCTGCAGCTGGCGCACATGGGCTTCGTTGTTTTCCTGTGCGCCGGCCAGTGTGCGGCGCGCATCGTTGATGGACTGGGCGGGGGCGATGAGCCCGCTCGCCAGACGGATTTGGCTGCGTTTGGCGATGCGCGCCAGCGTAGCCAGCTGGGCACGGCTGGCGGCATAGGCTTGCTGGCTGGCTTGTGTCTGGCTGACACCATCGGCGGCTTCCTGTATCGCGCTTAACAAGGTCTGGTTGTAAGACGCGATGGCCGCATCGTGGCGGGCGCTGCGTGCATCCAGTGCGGCATTGAGTGCGCCGGCGTGAAACAGGGGCAGCGTAAAGCCCGGCGTCAGTGCGCTGGCCAGTGCGCCGGCACTGAATAAATCGCCCAAGTTTTGTGCCTGTAAGCCGGCCATCGCGCCCAGCGTGACATCCGGATAGAACTCGGCCTTGGCGGCATCGACGCCGAAGGCGGCTGCCTTGACGCGCGCCACCTGTGCCATGACATCAGGGCGTCGTGCCAAAGCCTGGGTGCTCAAGGTACGGGTGTCCAGTTGCCAGACGGGCAGGGGCTGGATGGCTAGCTTGTCAAGTTCGGCCTCGGGCAGGGTCGTGAGCGCGCTTAGTGCATGGCGGGCACGGGCGATGCGGGCCGTTGCGGTCGCGATGCGGCTATCCAGGTGTGCCTGCTCGCGGCGCACGGCATCGCCGGCATCACCCGAGGCAATGCCTGAAGAAACCAGTCCTTGCGCCTGTTTGAGCTGGGTGGCGAGCAAGTCCTGATCCTGGCGCATCAGTTGCAGGCTATGTCTGGCGGCCGTGTATTCGAGGTAATGGGCGGTGACTGCGCTTGCCAGCCAGTTGCGGCTATCTTCGGCTTCAAGCTGTGCCGCCAGTTGCAGGCTATGGCTGGCCGCGAGCTGGGCGCGGGTTTTGCCCCAGAAGTCCAGGCGCCAGCCTAGATTCAGCGATAGCTGGTTGAGCGAGAACCAGTTGCCGGCCAGAGGCGGGGGCAGTAGACCATACTCGGAATTGCGTAGGCGCTGGTGTGCGCCTTGCAAATCCAGTTGCGGTCCATCACTGGCACCGATGAGCGCGCTATCGGCCCCTGCCAGCCGGATGCGCGCTTGCGCCAATGTCAGCGAAGGGTGCTGGGCGAGTGCCGTCTCTATCAGCTGGTCCAGTTCTTTGCGCTGCAAAATGCGCCACCATGCGCCTTGTGCCGGGGTCGGTACGCTAGCCTGGCTTTGCAGGCCGTAGTGATTCGGCTGCAGTTGTTGTGCCTGATTTTGGCCGGCGTTTATGCTGGCACAGGCCGATAGCAGTAGCGCGGCCGTGCCGGCTAATAGCGGCAGGGCATAGCGGCGGTGTCTGGTTTTGTTATTCATGGGGTTTCATCTTGCTTAACGTATGCGAGTGTCTGGCGTGAGGCGCGTGTTCAGCCCGTTAGGCGTGCCAGTAGTTTGCGCTCCAGTGTTTCCAGCTGGCGGCGCTCGTCCGGCGAAAAGTCCTGCCACAATTCTTTGAGTCGGGCGCGCTGCACCGGCAGTACCTGGCGGATGAGTTCAAGGCCGTTGCCGGTGAGTGCCAACTCGGTTTTGCGCCTGTCGCTAGGGCTGGGTAGACGCTGAATCCAGCCTTTTTTCTCCAGTTCATCCACGACCCGGGTGGCGTTAGTGCGCGAAAAGGCCATGGCGGATGAAATGTCCGATGGGCTGACGCGCTCGTCCGGGCGCGAATAGATCAGCATCAGCGCCATCCATGTGGTTTCGTTTAGCTCATAGGGTTTGAGCGAGGCGTTGAACCAGGCATCGAGTTGTAGCTGGGTATAAAAATGCAGGCGCGTGAGAATCACTTCCTCACGCGGTGAACCCGGCATTTTGCGGGCGATGCGGTCAACGGCATCTTCCAGATTGGCAAGAGAGAGGCAGGGGGTGATTGGTTCTGTCATGTCCTTGATAGTAACGGACGTGACAAAGCCGGGCAAACGAAATTATCTGGATCGGGTCAGCCAGTGGTCGATTGCGCCACAAGCGGGGCTTAGCAGGTCGGGCATCAGGCAGTCGATCTCTATCTTGTCCATGGCGCGCAGCCAGGTGAGCTGGCGTTTGGCCAGCTGGCGCGTAGCAGCCACACCCTTGTCGATAAAGTCCGTCATGCCGTACAGGCTATCCTGATATTCCCAGGCCTGACGATAGCCCACGCAGCGCATAGATGGCAGCGCCAGATTCAGCGCCGGATAGCGTTGACGCAAGGTGCTCACCTCGTCCAGAAAGCCGGCGTCCAGCATCATCTGGAAGCGCAGGGCGATACGCTGGTGTAGCCAGGCGCGATCGGATGGGATTAAGGCCAGTGGCAGCATATCGAATGATGCCGCGTCTTCGCGCCCTCGAGCATGCAGCGAAGACAGGCTCTGCCCGGCAAGCGTGATCACTTCCAGTGCACGCTGGATACGCTGCGCGTCGTTGGGGGCCAGGCGTGCGGCGGTGGCCGGATCCAGCTGCGCTAAACGCGCGTGCATGGCGGGCCAGCCCTGTTCGGCGGCCTCCTGATCCAGTCGGGCGCGTAGTGCCGGATCCGCCTGGGGCAGGTCGGACAGGCCTTCACGCAAGGCTTTGAAATACAGCATGGTGCCGCCGGCCAGTAGCGGGATATTGCCGCGCGCATTAATCTCGCCGATCAGCCGGCTTGCGTCGCTGCAAAACTGGGCGGCCGAATAGGCTTCGGTCGGGTCGATGATATCGATCAGGTGATGCGGACAGCTGGCCATCTCGGTCGCGCTGGGCTTGGCCGTGCCGATGTCCATATCGCGGTATACCAGTGCCGAGTCGACGCTGATGATTTCGACCGGATAGCGTTGTGCCAGTGCCAGTGCGAGGCCGGTTTTGCCGGAGGCCGTCGGTCCCATTAGCAGGATGGCGCGCTCAGAAGCGTTCATATTTCTTGATCTTGTCAGTGGCAGCGCGTGTTTCGCTGCCGGGTTGTCAGGCGTATTGCAAGGCCCAGGCTTCGACATCGGCCAGAATGTCCTGCTCGCGGCTATCGGCACCGGGGTGCAGCTCGGCGATTTCGGCCATGCAGCTTTCGACCGTACGCCCCGGCGGGGTGCCTTCATTCAGCTTCTTGTGGCACCAGTTGCGCCAGCCCTGCATTTCTTGGGGTGTGAGCGAGTCGGGGTAGTTGCGAGCGCGGTAGCGCAGCAGCAAGCGCGCCAGTTGCGGGTCGTTAAAGGCGGGTTTCTCTTGGGCAAGTGCGGCGGCTGGCAGTGTGCGCAAGCGCTCCAGGAGACGGCGGTCGGCCGGCGAAACAAAACCGCCATATAAAGCCTCATCCACATCCAGCGCAGGCATCGCTTCGCGCCGGTATACCGCCTTCCATAAGCTATCCAGTGCGGGCAGAGCCCGTGCTTTATCGGCATGCAAAAGCGCAAGGTCTATGGAAATGCCCAGTTCGTCCGCCCGCGCCGGCGTGAGCACGCGCAGATCTTTGCAGACAAAGGGCGACTTATTGATATGGATGGTCTTGAGTGCCAGTCGTTGCAAACCCGCGTTTTCCAGCTCTTCGCGGGTGGCGAACAGGCGCTGGCGGATGGCATCGGCACTCAGGCCGACCAGTTCTTCGGGGTCATGCGCCAGATCCCAGACGATGACTTCATTCTTATTGGTCGGGTGCTCGGCCAGCGGCCAGACGATGGCCAGGTTGCCGCGTGCGGCACCGTACATGCCGGAGATATGAATAAAGGGGACGGGTGCGTGCAGGCTGACCTGGTGGCGCACGCTGTCCTTTTTGCGCAGCGCCAGGCAGAAGTCGAATAAGCGCGGCTGGTGCTGGCGGAACAGCCGTGCCAGGGCCAGCGTTGCGCGTACATCGGACAAGGCATCGTGTGCCGCTTCGTGTATCAGGCCATTGGCCGCCGTCAGTTTTTCCAGCTTGAAGCTGGGCAGCCCATCCTCGCCTAGTGGCCAGTTAATCCCCTGCGGGCGCAAGGCATGCAGCGTGCGCGCCACATCCAGAATATCCCAGCGGCCGCATTCGTTCTGCCATTCGCGCCCGTAAGGATCCATCAGGTTGCGCCAGAACAGAAAGCGGGTGACCTCATCATCGAAGCGGATCGAATTGTAGCCAACGCCAATCGTGCCGGGGCGAGAGAATTCGCGCAGGATAACTGCGGCGAACTCATTTTCGGCGACCCCATGTTCCAGACAGTATTGCGGCGTGATGCCGGTAATCAGGCAGGCTTTGGGGGCGGGAATAAAGTCGGGGCCGGGCCGGCAGTACAGCATCACCGGTTCTTCGATTTCGTTTAGCTCGCTATCGGTACGGATGCCGGCAAACTGTGCTGGTCTATCCTGGCGCGCAATGGCACCAAAGGTTTCATAGTCGTGCCAGAAAAAGGTATGGGTATGCATGCAGTGGCTAGCTTGAGCTTGAAGACGCGTGATTGTCGCACTGCTTGGTGTTTGCCGCTATCCGTCAGGTAAGTGCCAAAAGGAAAACCTTCATTTTTATTGAGGATAGGGATGTGTGTTTTTATTGTTTCAAATCAAGCGGATGGGTTTGTATTCGGTCGATTGGCTGCCAGTGTCCATGTTTTGTGGCGTGATTAGGGGTTGACGCGTTCTTCTCCCTTGCGTATATTTCGCCTT
>NZ_JAMFLI010000017.1 GCF_023502145.1 Craterilacuibacter sp. RT1T
GGGGAGCGGGGAGCGGGGAGCGGGGAGCGGGGAGCGGGGAGCGGGGAGCGGGGAGCGGGGAGCTTGCACCTACTCCCTACTCCCTAGCCCCACTCCCTACTTCCCGATAATCAGAACCCGATGCTGGCGCCCAGATACGCGCCATCGGCGATTTTCCGGTCGCGGCGGTTATCGCGCTCGACCTTGAACTCGCGCCAGCCGGCTTCCACGCCGATCAGCGGCAACGGTTTCCAGCGCAGGCCCAGCATGGTGTCGCTCACCTTGCTGACGCTACCGCTGGCAGCCGCTTCCGGCGCCCAATAGCCCTGTACGAAAGCTTCGCTGGAGAAAGGCAGATCAACCGTAACCCGGCCACCGACCATGGCAGCAGTAGCATCGCCACCGGCATCCAGCCACATGGCCTTGCCGCCCAGATCAACGCGGGCAAACGGTACCGGCAGACCGAAGGTCAGGCCAACACCGCCGGCTTCTGCCGTGCCATGTTCATCCGACTGCAGGTAATCCAGCGTAATGCCGGGGCCGAAGCCGGTAGCGGTACGGCTGATAAAGCCGCCATGTTCGGTTGCAGCCAGCGTCAGATCACCCGCCAGCGCAGGCAGGGCGGCAGCGGCCAGTACGGCAGCCAGTAAAGTCTTTTTCAACATCATGTTTTTCTCGGTTTAAAACAATAAAAAGCCATGTCCCAGTTGTGTGCGGCCCGCTGGCGCGGCATGGCGTCAATCTGCCAGCAGCCCATCCCCGTTAGGCTCGCACCGAAGCAAAAAACGCGGGTGAAGCTTCAAGAGACTTCGGGGGGCTGGGGAGGCAAGGGGCTACGCCCCGCCCCTGCCCGTTCGCCGCGCGGAAGCGGCAATAAAACGATGTCCGCGTAGCGGACACAAAGCCCCAAACCCGTGCTTTGCCATATACAACTGGCACATAGCCAGTAAAAAACCCGCGCCACCATCGCCCGGGGCACGGCCGCGCGGGTAGCTTTCAGTCGGCCATCCGCGTTTCCAGCTCCAGCAGGCGCGCCTTGAGCGCCGCCACTTCGGCTTCCAGCGCGGCGACGCGGCCGGTCAGACCGACCACAATCGCATCACATTCTTCACCGCGCGGTGGCGCCGGATTGGCCCCCTGCTCGGGCATGCCGGACAGCAGCTGCGCCCAGCGTGCTTCGCGCTCACCGCTCTGGCGCGGCAAATGTACCGCCAGAGGCGGATATTTGTCGGCCAGCGCATCCAGTGCGGTCTCGACTTCTTCCACGCTGGAAAAACTGTAGATACGCCCGGCACGGGTGCGGATCTCGGCCGGGGTCTGCGGACCTCGCAACATCAGCATGGCCAGCACCGCCAGGCGGGCGCCCTCGATATTCCATGCATACGGCAGCCGGTGCTCGTATTTGGCAACACGTGCGCCGGCC
Source organism: Craterilacuibacter sp. RT1T (assembly GCF_023502145.1). Classification (GTDB taxonomy): domain Bacteria; phylum Pseudomonadota; class Gammaproteobacteria; order Burkholderiales; family Chromobacteriaceae; genus Craterilacuibacter. The sequence goes on from NZ_JAMFLI010000017.1 coordinate 1,403, forward strand.
GGCATGCGTTCACCCACCAGCTTTTGCGCCATCAGCGACGCCAGGGCGGCGCTAAGATCGGCCTCGCCCAGACTCATCACCGGTTCACGGCTGGTGAGCTGGTTGCATGCCGACAATAGGGCGTTCAGCGTCAGCGGATAGGTATCGGGGTTCAGCGCCTGTTTTTCGACCAGACAAGCCAGTACCCGCACTTCGACCGGGTCAAGTTGATGCGTATCCATAATGCCTCCTTGCGATGGCGCTTATGATCGCATCAAACCCGCTGCACTGCATCACCTTGACGCTTGCGCCATCAACCTTTCTACCTCGTGCTTGAGTTCCAGCTCATGCAAGCGCTGCCGGCGCTCATCCTGCGACAAGGCGCGATACAGCGACACCATCATGCCCACCATAATCAGGGCAAATGGCAAGGCGGTAATGATGGACATGCTTTGCAGCCCCTTGAGTCCGCCGCTGGACAACAGGATCAGCGCAATCACCGACACCAGCACACCCCACACCAGTTTGACGCGATGGCCCGGGTTCAGGCTGCCGCCACTGGACAGCATGCCCAGCACAAAAGTGGCCGAGTCGGCCGAGGTGACAAAGAAACTCAGCACCAGCAACATGGCCAGACCGGAGATCACCGCACCGCCGGGCAAGGCGGCAAACATATGGTACAAGGCGGTAGAGACATCACTGCCAACCGCGCCGACCAAATCGGCATGGCCGAATAGCTGCATCCACAAGCCGGTGCCGCCAAAGACAGAGAACCAGATAAAGCTGGCCAGTGCCGGCACCAGCAGCACGCCGACCACGAATTCGCGAATGGTACGTCCTTTGGAAACGCGGGCGATAAACATGCCGACAAACGGTGCCCAGGTAATCCACCATGCCCAGTAGAACAGGGTCCAGCCGGCCACCCAGGTATTTTGCGAATAGGGCGTCAACTTCAGGCTCTGCGCAATCAGGTCATCCAGATAATCGCCCAGCGTCGTGGTGAAGATTTCAAAGATAAATGCCGTCGGCCCCAGGATGGCGACCAGCAGCAGCAAGCCCACCGCCAGCCACAGATTGAGATTGGACAAAATGCGGATGCCGCGCGTCAGCCCAGTCATGGAGGACAGCACGAATAGCACGGTGGCGATGGCAATCACGGCAAACGTCGTCCAGGTGCCGGATGGAACAGCAAACAGATACTTCAGCCCGGCCTCGATCTGCAAAGCACCAAAACCCAGCGAAGTGGCGACACCAAAAGCCGTGGCCAGCACCGCCAGAATATCGATGGTCTTGCCGATGGGGCCTTCGACCCTATCCCCCAGCAAAGGCCGGAATACGGCACTGATCAGCCCGGGTGCGCCACGGTTGAATTTGAAATAGGCCAGCGCCAGTCCCATCACGCTATAGATTGCCCAGGGATGCAGGCCCCAGTGAAAGAACGAGGCATGCATGGCCATGCGCGCCGCCTCCGGCGTCTGGGCGCTAATGCCTTGTGATGGCGAAGCGAAATGCGACAAGGGCTCGGCCGTGCCCCAGAACACCAGGCCGATGCCCATGCCGGCAGAAAACAACATGGCAAACCAAGTGCCACGGGAAAACTCGGGCTCGGCATCCTCTCCGCCCAAGCGGATCTGGGCAAAGCGGCTACAAGCAAGGTACAGGGTAAACAACAGAAAGCCGAATACGGCCAAGAGATAAAACCAGCCAAAGCGGGCAATAGTGAGCGATAACAGGTCTGCCGTGACCTGATTCATCAGTTCGGGAAAAAACACGCCGAACAAAGCAAAAAGAACGGTGAGCGCCAACGAAATACGTAAAACCATACTGCCTCCTTGAGTGGTCTGTCATCCATGCGCGCCATCAACCGGGGCAGGACAACAGCCAGGGTGGGTGGATCAGGTGACTCAAGGCGAGCCGAAGCGGGCAAAGCCGCAATACCCGGGGAACGGGTGTTCATCAAGACGAGCGTAAAGCCCAGACAAGAAAAGTAAGTCAAAATACATAAAAAGCAGGTAAAGCCTACCATCTTTGATACAGATCAAGCAAACCGGATGTCGGCGCGACTTGACAGTCGTCAGCACTGGCGCGACCCTAGCGCCCCCAGAATCCAACCTCTCCTTAACCATGCTCCGAGCCGATATTTTGCTGGTCGAACAAGGCCTTGCCCCCTCCCGCACGGCCGCCCAAAACCTGATTACCGGCGGACGGGTCAGCATCGTGCGCGATGGCCAACTGCTGCCACTGGCCAAAGTCAGCCAGAAGCTGGCACCCGATACCTGCTTTAATATTGTGCCGGATGCCGCCGACCGTTATGTCTCGCGCGGCGCACTCAAGCTGGAAGGTGCACTGGCCGAAGTCGCACTGGATGTGACGGGGCTCAGCGCGCTGGATGTGGGCCAGTCCACCGGCGGCTTTACCGACTGCCTGCTGCAAGCCGGCGCCCGGCGCATCGTCGGCGTCGATGTCGGCCATGATCAGCTGGCGCAAAAAATCCGCGACGATGCACGGGTACGCTATTTCGAGGGCGTCAACGGCCGCGCGCTGGATCATGCAGTCTTGCTGTCGGCCAATGACGGCGCGGCCTTCGATCTGATGGTCTGCGATGTATCGTTTATTTCGCTGACGCTGATCCTGCCTTCCGCCCTGCCCTTGATTCGCCCGGGCGGCTATCTGCTCAGTCTGGTCAAGCCGCAGTTTGAAGTCGGGCGCGAAGGCTTGGGCCATGGCGGCATTGTGCGCAATGAAAGCCTGTACGCCGGGGTCAAAGACAAGATCAGTCAGGCGGTAAAAGCCGAAGGCTTCGAGCTCTTGCGCTGGCTGGATAGCCCGATCAAGGGCGGAGATGGCAACCGGGAATTCTTTGTCTGGGCGCGCAAGCAGTGCTAGTGCGGATGCGCCAGTCTGGCCCGGCCAAGCTAGCGCATCACAAAGTCAATTTAAATGGTATTCAATCGCTAAAATGCATAAAACTATTGCATAGTAAGCACTTGCACTTAATAATGGTCCGGTAACTTTGAGTAGAGGTTGCACTGTCTAAGAGTATGCGGCGGGAGCTTGAACCCGATGATCGCCGCAAAAAGGAGCCAGTGCCGAAGTAGCCAAGCCGTCAGGCACCGCTGCTGGGGGCATTTCAAACAGGAATGTCACTGCCATAGTCTGAGCAAACTATGGAGCGCTACTGAAAGGGTAGAAGTCTCCCCCGGACGCCCTTGGTACGTCTGCTGTCTTCTGGTCCTCTCGGTAGGTCTCCACCTGTAATCCACATAGGTGATACGAGATCATGGAACTAAGCCAATATTCCGATTCTTTACTGTCTGTCTTGCCGCCTTTGGTGGCGGTCTCCCTGGCAGTCATAACCCGCCGCGTCGTTCTGTCGCTAGGCCTTGGCATTGCCGTCGGCGCCCTGCTGTTGACCGGCAATTTGCTGTCGGCCGGGCAATATATCGGGCAATCGGCACTCGCCATTTTCTGGGACGGGAGCGCGCCCAACTGGGGCAGCGTCAACATCCTGCTGTTTCTGCTGCTCTTGGGTTTTCTGATTGCACTGATGACACTCACCGGCGGCAGCCGTGCCTTTGCCGAATGGGCACAGCAGCGCATCAAGACCCGCCGCCAGGCTAAAATCATGACCGGCCTGCTGGTGTTCCTGTTCTTTATCGACGACTACTTCCACAGCCTTGCCGTTGGCACCATTTGCCGCCCGGTCACCGACCGCTATCGCATTTCGCGCGCCAAACTGGCTTATCTGCTGGATTCAACGGCGGCACCGATATGCGTGATCATGCCGGTTTCGTCGTGGGGTGCGTATATCGTCGCCCTGATCGGCGGCATTCTGGCCGCACACGGCATTCAACAGCACAGCGCGTTCTCGGCTTTTATGACCATGGTGCCGATGAATTTTTATGCCCTGTTCACCCTGCTGCTGGTGGTGGCCACCATTATCCGGCCGCTGAATCTGGGCGCGATGGCACAGCATGAGGCACAGGCAGAAAACGGCATGCTGTACGACCAGAGCAAGGGCACGCCACCCGGTGTCAGCGAAGAACTCCAGGCGCTAGGCGAGGGTCAGGTGCGCGATCTGGTGTTGCCCATCCTCACGCTGGTGCTGACCACCATCTACTTTATGCTGGCAACCGGCGCCGAGGTATTGGCACAAGACGCCAAGCCGTTCAGCCTCTTGGGCGCCTTCGAAAATACCAATGTCGGGCTGTCGCTGGTCTACGGCGCACTGAGCGCACTGGCGGTTGCAGGCGTACTGGCGCTGCGTCTGGGCTTGCCCGCTCGCGACTGGCTGTCGGTACTGCGCCACGGCTTGGCCGCCATGTGGCCGGCACTGCGCATCCTGCTGCTGGCATGGCTGATCGCTGCCGTTATCCGCGATGTCCAGACCGGCAAATATCTGGCGTCGATGGCGCAGCTGTCCATGCCATTCTGGCTCTTGCCGGCGGTCTTGTTTGTACTCGCCGGTGCCATGGCGTTTTCCACCGGCACCAGCTGGGGCACCTTCGGCATTATGCTGCCGCTGGGCGCCGATCTGGTGATGGCAACGGAACCTGCCCTGCTGCTGCCGGCCCTGTCGGCGGTGCTGGCCGGTGCCGTGTTTGGCGATCATTGCTCGCCCATTTCCGACACCACCATCCTGTCATCGACTGGCGCAGGCAGCCACCATATCGACCATGTACTCACCCAGCTACCCTACTCCTTGCTGGTTGCGCTGGGCTCCATCGCCGGTTATCTGGTACTGGGCGCCTCCGGCTCGGTGTGGCTAGGCCTGCTGACCTGCTCGCTATGGTTTGCGCTGGCGCTGCCGCTGCTACATTACTACCAGCGACGCCGTCCGGCGCTGGTGCCTTGTGCGGCCTAAACGGCCTGCGCTTCGTTCCCCATCAAATCAAAGAGGGTCACCCGCAGGTGACCCTCTTTTTTATCTGCGCCAGACACCGTCAGCTCTGGTTTGGCAGGCCCGAATCACAGTACCGGGCGCTTCTCGAACAGCTTGTTTTCGTCGTCATCGTGCACATTGCGTACCACCAGCAATGGCAGCGGCGACATACGCAGCAGCGTTTCGGCGAAGCTGCCCATCAGCAGGGTCATCAAGCCGCCACGGCCATGGGTGCCCACCACGATCAGGTCGGCATGATGGTCATCGGCAGCAGCAAGCAGCACCTTGGCCATCTCCTTGCCGCCATCCCAGCTTTCCAGAATCAGCGGCGTGACGCTGCTAATGCCGCTCTCGCGCGCCAGTGCTTCGGCCTCGGCCATGATCTGCGCTCCGCGCTCATGCGCCAGCGTATGCAGATCATGGTTGCCCAGCATGCCGACGCCCTCCACGCTGATGTCGCGCAAGCTGGCCACATGCACCAGAATCAGCTTGCCCTGCTTGACCTGAGCCAGTTTAATGGCCTCCTGCAAGGCCAAGACCGCGTTATGACTGCCGTCCAGTGCGATCACGATATTCTGATACATGCTGCATCCTTTCAAAGAGGAAGATAAGGAACTGATTGTTGACCTTTTTGACCCGGCACACCAGCAGCCGGATCAATAAAACATCACGGCTTGGCGCTGGCCGCCTCGAAAATGGCGTAGGTTTTTTTGGCCGGCTCCAGCACCTGCCACACACCTTCAAAACCGGCCGGAATCACGAAATGGTCACCGGCCTGCAGCAGCACTTCACGACCGCTGCTATCGCTGACCCGCACCAAGCCTTCCAGCAGGGTACAGAATTCGTGTTCGCTATATTTGACACGCCATGTACCCAAGCCGCCGGACCAGACGCCGGCATGAAACTGGCCGCTGGGGTCGGAGTAATGGTTATCCACCCGCTGCTGGCATGCGCCAGCGATATGGCGCTCGGCGGCGGCGACAAACTCGTCGCCCACCACCGGGTGCCGGGCAAACACGATAATATCCTGCGTACTTTTCATGGCTCTCTCCTTTGTATGTCTAATATTTTCAACAAATGTGACACACAAAGGCGATCGGCTTCAAGCCATAACCCGATATAAATATTGACCTGCCAATGCCTCAGCCGGTTTTGCCGAGCGACTGCTGCCGTGCCGCGCTGTCCATAAAGCTCCACGCCACCACCCGGCTTTGCTTTTGCCCCTGCCCCATGGCCAGCGTTTTCACTTCCAGCGCCCCCGCTTGTTTCAGTGCATAGCGGATATCGGCCAGATTGTCCGAGCGCGACACCAGCGTGGAAAACCACAGGCATTGCGTGGCAAAGCGCTGGCTCTCGTCCACCATGCGCGCAATAAACGCCGCCTCGCCGCCCTCGCACCACAACTCGTGACTGCGTCCGCCGAAATTCAGTACCGGCTTGCCGCCTTGCTTGCCCGACAGATTGGCCACTTTGCGCCGGCTGCCGGCGCTGGCCTCGGCGGCCGAAGCGTGAAACGGCGGGTTGCACAAGGACAAGGCGTAATGCTCGCCGGGGCGGATCACCCCCTCGAAAATAGCCTCGCTATCACGCTGCAAACGGCAGCTGATGGCCCCGGATAGCCCCGGATTGGCCGCAATAATGGTTTCGGCACAGCGAATAGCCTGCGCATCGATATCGCTGCCGACAAAGCGCCAGCCGTATTCGGCATGACCGATGAGCGGATAGATGCAGTTGGCACCGACACCGATATCCAGCACCCGCACCGCGCCACCGCATGGCACCACGCCATGGCTATCGGCAGCCAGCAGGTCGGCCAGCGTATGGATATAGTCGGCCCGCCCCGGTATCGGCGGGCACAAAAAGCCGTCGGGAATATCCCAGTGGGCAATGCCGTATTGCAGCGCCAGCAAAGCGCGGTTCAGCGCCTTGACTGCCTGCGGGTCGGCAAAATTCACCGTCGGCTCACCGGCCGGATTGTGGATAACAAAGGCCGCAAGCTCGGGGCTGACGCCCTGTAATGCGGCAAAGTCGTAACGCCCCTGATGGCGGTTGCGCGGATGCAGGCCGGGCTTGCTGCCCTGCGGCTTTTGATTGGGCTTTTTCAGTTTAAGCATGGCTTCAGTCCATCAGCTGGCGGTAAAGATAAACCAGCACCCGCGCCAACTCTTCGGCAGTCTGCGCTTGTGCGGCATTGCCGGAGTGGCCGCCACCGGCGGTTTCCAGCAGCAAGGCGTCGTGTCCCAACTCGGCCAGACGCGCCACCATCTTGCGCGCATGCCCGGGGTGCACGCGGTCATCCTTGGCACTGGTGGTAAACAGCGCCAGCGGATAGTCGGCGTCGGCCTGCACATGATGGTAGGGCGAATAGGCCGCCAGTGCCGCGCGCTCGGCCGCATCGTCCGGATCGCCGTATTCGTCTATCCAGCTCGCGCCGGCCAACAGCTCGGTGTAGCGCAGCATATCGAGCAGCGGCACCTCGCACACCACCGCATTAAAGAGCTCGGGGCGGCGCACCATGCACGCGCCCACCAGCAGGCCGCCATTGCTGCCGCCCTCTATCCCCAGCCGGCGCGGGCAGGTCAGCCCGTGCGCGATCAGGTCTTCCGCCACCGCGATAAAGTCGCCGAAGCTCACCGCGCGGCGCGGCCCCTGCGCTGCCTGATGCCAGGCCGGGCCAAACTCGCCGCCGCCCCGAATGCAGGCCAGCACAAAAGCGCCGCCCTTTTCCAGCCAGTGCGGGCCGAAGTTTTCGATGTAATAAGGCAGCATCGACACTTCAAAACCGCCATAGCCGTACATCAGCGTCGGCGTATTGCCGTCCAGCACCGTGTCCTTGCCACGCACCACAAAGTACGGAATGGCGGTGCCGTCACCGGCACGCGCATGGCGCTGCTCGGCAATAAAGGCCGAGGCATCGAACGCCGCCGGCTGCGCACGCAACACTTCCTGCTCGCCGGTGGCCACATTCAGGCGATACAGCCCGGTCGGCATCAGAAAATCGCTGAAGCTGTAGCAAATAATGTCCGAGTCCCACGGCTGGTCGGCAAATTCGATCACCCCGCTATCGGCCACCGGCAGTGCGCGCTCGCACCAGAGCCCCGCCACCTTGTCGAAGGCCAGCAGACGGCTTTTCACATTGTCGATCAGATTGACGACCAGACTCGCGCGCGTGGTCTCGACCGAGTCGATGGAACGCTTGGCCGCCGGCGCAACCAGCAACTGCACCCGGCCCAGCTGCGCGTCTTTTTCCCCTCTCCCCGAGGGAGAGGGGTCAGGGGTGAGGGCGGAAAGCGCCACCGCCAGCAAGCTGCCGGCAGCATAGCGCTCACCCTGCCACGCCCAGTCATCGGCCAGTTTCACCAAGAGGTCACCCTGCAGATAACCTTCGATCTCGGCCTTGGCCGGCAACGGCAGCGCATGGGTCGCCAGCGTGGCATCAATCAGATGGTAGGTCTTGCTATAGAAGGAGTCGGACGCTTCTATCATGTCCAGCGTGGCGCCATCGGCATCGAGGTAACGCCAGGCGGCCACCATCATTGCACTCTTGGGGGCGGCAAACAGCTGTGTCCACGCATGCTGGCCATCGGCGGCACGCTCGACCAGCCACACCTCGCACGGATAGCCGGCACGGGTCAGCGGTGCGCCCTTCCAGCCCGGACAGACAAACACGCTATCCACATCGCGCCAGGCGATATGGCTCTTGCCCTCGGAGAAGTCGAAGCCATGCGCCACCCAGTCTTGCGCCTCGAGATCGTACTCGCGGCACACCGTCGCATCCTGCCCGCCGCGGGTGAGGAATACCTGCACCCGCGCCGGCACCAGCGTGCAATGGGACACACCATCCAGAAACCAGTCTTCCTCATCAGCGGCGGCCAGCGCATCGATATCGAGCACAATCTGCCAGTCCTGCGCGCCGGCACGGTAGGCCTCCAGCGCGGTACGGCGGTAGACGCCGCGCGGATGCGCGTCATCCTGATGGAAGTTGTACAGCCAGGCGCCGTGCTCGGAGAAAAACGGAATCTGGCGCGTGTCCTGCAAATGGGCGAGGATCTCGGCCTGCAAGGGCGCAAAACGCGCATCGCTATCGAGCAGGCTATGGGTCTTGCTGTTCTGCGCATCGACCCAGGCTTGCGCCTCGGGGCTGTCCAGGCTTTCCAGCCATTGGTGGGGATCGGTATGGGGCATGGCGTCGTCGCTACAAATGAATGGGGGCGATGATGCCATGTAATCCCGTATCAGACAGCTACTTCAGGGCTCCCCCTGGCGACCCGCACTCTTCAATTACTCGACGAGTGTCTTTTTTAATCGCGCAAGCAAGGAAACTCCGACCACAACAGCCAAAACAACACCACCATAAAAAATTGAAATCTCATCAACACTCAACGCTTTCAATTCTGAAAAACCTTTAACACTACTTGAATTTTCATTCACAACCTTTTCCAACATGAGTAACTGCCCCTGCCCAACCCGCAGCGCAGAATAATTACCCACACAAAAAATCAAGTACCCAAGCAAAAAGGCAATCAACTTCAACCTTGACTGCAGCAATTTATCGTTAACAATAACCCAACCAACCACTGCCATTGTCACCGCCTGAAAGTATTTCCACAAGCCATCCACCTGTGCATAATGCGCCTGATAAACACCCATAAAATCATTGAATTCGCACATACCACCCCGCACAATAAATAAAAAAACCCACAAGGCAAGGCCAACAAATGGCATCTAGAAAATTTTTTGGCGAACCCATAACGATAATCCATTTATTTTCTGACACCTAAGGAAGCGCTGATTTCTTCGCCCAGCCCAAACACAGCAACGATAAAATCAAGTGTTTGCATGCCAACAACTAGCAAAAAATCTATTAATCAGCACATCCCTGACCCTTCAAAATAGTGTATTAGCACCCCAAAGAGAATCAGATGTGCGCACCAGCTACGACTCGATTAAGGATGGCACGCACATCGTGTCTATATCATGCAATCCGCTCAACAGCCAGCCATACCGAACCACGGTTATTTTCGTAAAAATGCCACGCATCATTGGCAAAGCAATACAAATAGCCGGAAGCCTTTGGGCTGACCTCGACCGGGCCGTTCCCCACTAGGAAATACTCCATATCGGAAGGCGTTCCGTCCGCATTCGGGTTCTTCGCGTTGGCAATCGCACCGACCAAGGCAAACCACGGCATGTGTCTCATCCTGCGCGACGCATAGAAATCAGCCTTTTTGTTTTTAAAAACTTTTGCGTACCAGCCTTCTAAACCATCAAGGAAAGAACCGGCTAACTGCACGATTTCCCCCGGATGAAAAACCCCGTCATTCATGCCCCCCGGGCCGCATGAAATCGTCCGGTCCACCCACTCCCCGCTTGCCGTCAGCCGATAGGTCGCACCCTTTTTCAGGTACACGCCGGTATCCCCCCATCGATGCTTAGCGTAGATTTCAATATTTTCCGGTTTATCTCCGACACTGAGCAGTCTTGTCCCCCGATAGGGCGCCTGAGAGATAGGCGGCGTGCGATGCCGATCCAGCACGGACGCATGGAGTCGCCCATCATTGACGCTCTCCTGAACAACGGCCGGCGTGCTCCTTGGTTGACTCCTGAACATTTCAAAAACACCCGAATAAGAATCATGCATATACCCGTTCGGGTTTGGTGCAATCTGCTTCAGCATGGAAACTTCAAAATGTGCGCCAAGGCTACTTGCCTCCTCAATCATCCACTGCAGCGCAACATCGGAAAGCCCGGTTTCTAGGTATCCCCCACCGACATCGGCATGCACTCCTGAAAACCATTTTTGCTTGACTGTTCGGCCATCACCAAAATCTTTCTCCGAGAATGGATTATTGTTCTCATCCACCCACAAGGTCGGTGCAAAGCTCGATCTCACCTCATTCATCGCCACGGCATGCCGGGCATGCCGCACATGTTTTCCCAATGCTACGTCGTGAAATCTATACTCACTTGGCCGGTCAAGCATATTGGCCAATTCAGCGTCGTCCGGAACGCCCAAAGCCCCCACCGTATCCCAAGCCCCTACGAAGTAAACCCCGACATCGCTACCGTCCTGGTCTTGCAGACGATCCACTTCCATACCCCACTGCTGGTTGCGCAACCGATACCGGTTCTGATACGCATCCTTCACTATTCTCCATTGTTCCTCATCGCCCTTATCATAGAGCCTCAACAAGCCGGAGCATTGCCCGATCATCCCTGCAAGGCTACGTGCCGAATACGCCCCGCGGCTGAAACCGATAATGAAAATCCTGTCAGATGGAAGGTAATTTCTGCACAGCCAGTGATAGCCGTTGACGATATGATCGTCAATACTGGAGCCAAATGCACCGTCAACCAATTTTTTTATCCTACCTCCCTCTGTACCGACACCGGGGTGATAGAACTTCATGGTCTCTGTTGCCGCTAATGCGTTGAAGAATTTTCGCACATTGGTCGGGCACACTATTTCACCAACCTTTTGATCTGGCGTATTCCATGTCCCGTCAAAACAAACATAAAGATTGCGCATATTGATAACTCCAAACTGAATAATTGAACTCAAACAAATCAAAGCATCTGACGTATTTATTCACACCACAAAAATAGGATCGTAGATTCAATTAAACGTTCAGCTTCTACCAAGCTCCCGGCCACGAGTCCGCCGCCACCAACCGACCACGCCGAGGCCGGACAGCATCAACAGCGCGCTGGCGGGCTCGGGTACCGGCGAGACCGGACGTACCAGCCAGTTGCCGGCCAGCGGCGAGGTGCCGCGGATTTGGCTGCCTTCGAAGACGAAAGGCGCCCCGCCAGAGGTGCTGTTCCAAGAGTAACCATGCACGGCATCCGCCGAGTTTGCCCAAAGATCCTTGCCATAGCTGCCGTCGAAGGATTCTCGCCGCATGGGATCAAACCACTCGTAGAAGCTGTTAAGCACAGGTCCATTTTCTTTCTTGTAAACGTATTCAGGGAACAATACCAACTCACCAAAATTACTCTGAATCAGCTGCTGTACCTCCCGAGATGAGGCGTAGCGCAGACCGTAAGTTGACATCACTGACTTGACCACTGCCCCCTCGTACCCACCTCCGAGGGTCGCTACTGGCTGCAGCCACTCCAGCCCGCTGGCGTTATCGAACACCAGCAACTGGTCGCCTGCCTGCAGATCGCGCTTGAGTAACTCTGCGTGCGCCACACCGCTGAAGCCAAGAGTAAGGGCCAGCACGGCCACGCCGGCCAAGGATCTTTTTGCCATAGGTTTCTCCTCCCCCTTGTCCATACACGCCCCGCCGCGCTGCCGGCGGCTTCGGGCTCTAATCTGCCTGACTCACGCGTAGTCGATGAAGCCCTTGTTGATGGTGTCGACCTTGCGGCGCAGCCGGTACACACCGCCACCTTCGCGGGTCCCCGAGCCGTCGGTGTTGCCCTCGATGGTGTGGATAAACTCGCCGGCCACCCGCTCGACCACGCCGGTATGCCCGCGCCCTTCGCCGTGGTCGATGATGAACAGCATGCCCGGCTTCACCAGCGCCGGGTTGGCCACCGCGTCACTCGTATGTACGCGCACGGCGCCTTGCAGCTTGGCACCGTTCCAGTGGGTCAGACAATGCGCAGTCTTGAGCATGGGGTTGGCCACGCCCAGCGCCTTGGCCGCCTCGCCAAAGCACCAGTAGGTGAACGCGCAGCACCACGGGTTACCGGGCACGGTACCGGTCGAATGCAAATAGGCGACGACCTCCGCGCCTTTGTTCGAATTTTTCGGCTTCTCGCGCACCCCGAGCTGACTGGCGGCGACTTCGACCACCTTCTGCAACAGCGGGGTCTTGGCCTTCGCCTCCACCGGCACACTCGCCTCGCCGAACAGCGCCGCCCAGGTCAGCGCGCCGATTTCACCATCCTCGAGTAGAGGCCGCCCAAACACATCGGCGTTCCGGCACTGAAACAACTTGACCGCCTGCTCGGTCGTCGCGCCGAAGTTAGGGTTAGCCTCGTCAAGTGGGCCGCTCTCCTCCTGCGCCAGATGTAACGCCATGTTCAACTGCGCCTTGACCGCCTTGACCACCTTCGGGTCCGCCTCGCCCAGCCGGACCACCCTGCCCGGATATTTCATCTCATGCTCCTTCTCGGTTGACTACCTGCTCCGGCGGCCGGCCCAACCAGCGCGCCACCTCCCCACTACTTGCCAGCGCCCGCACCACGCGCTCGCCGCAAATCAGCCCCAGCTTGCGGTAGCTCTCCCATTGCTGGTCGTCGAAGAACTGGTCGACGGTGGTCTGCTGCGGAAAGGCGGGGTTCAGCGCGGCGTAGTGCGCCACGTCGACCGGCACGCCGGCCGGCACCCGCGGCTTGACCAGCACGATGTGGCAGACGGGGGCGGACTCACCGGCAGGGCGCACCCTGAGCAGGACCGCGCACGCGTCGTCGTCCGGCGGGCTGGCCTGCCCGGCACGCCGCGCCAGCTCCGCCTGCCGCAACTGTTGCGGGCTGGCGAAGACCCTGCGTGCAGCGGCAGGCTGCAGGACGGCCATCGCCTCCTCGTCCACTTCGATTTCCAGCGCAAAGTCGACGCGCGCCAGGCGCACCAGGTTGGCCAGGTCTTCAAACTGGTAGTCCGGATCTGCACCACAGTCGCAGGCGATGATCAGCCGCACGTCGCGGCCGGGACGCAGCAGTTCGTAAATACCCAGATTCTCGAAGTGGCCGCCGTCGGACAGGTATTGCCAGTTTCCGTGGCTGCCATGGAAATGGCCCCGCCACTCGTTGGCCAGCAAGGTGAACGTCGGCAAGCAAGTCGTCCAAGGCGGCTCCTTGCCCTGGTCCTTGAGGCGTAACCAGCTCCCCAGCCGGATATTGGCCATTCCGCATAACCAGGACAGGCCGGGAGAGGTCAGGCGGCCGATACCGGTGCTGAACGCGGCACCGGACAGTGCCGTCCAGTAGCCGACTTCGGCGGGCGCCTTTTCAAACCGGCAAGGCTGCCCCTCGAGCAGGAAAGGCTGCTCAAGTGCGGGGCGCACACACAAGGGCTTCCCCTTGCGGTCGAGTTGCACCAGCCGCTCGCCCGGGCCGACAGTCTGATTGAGGGTGACGTTGATCAGGTGCAGCGGCGCACCCTGTGTACGCAGGCACGCGTCGAAGTTCAGGTCATCACCCGCTATCGGCTCGGCGCTGCTGTAAGCGGCAGCATCCTGACTCTGGAACCGCACACGGTTGGTTGCGCCAAGATAAGCACGCACCAGTCGCCGCTCGTAGAAGGGACGCAGCGACGTCAGGTCCAGCCAGCCCCGCCAGTAACCAAACCCGACCGTCAGCAGCATGGCCCCGACCAGCAACCAAGGCTCACTGCCTGACAGGCGCGCCAGCGTCCACTGGACAAACAGCGACCACAAGGCAAGCCACAACAACCCGGTCAGCAAGGCGCCGACACCCGCCAGCGCCGGTAGCGGCAGGCGGGCCAGCCAGCCGCCGGCGCTTTTTTCATCGAACAGCACCGCCAGCTTGCGCACCAGCGCGATGGCCGAGGCGAGTAATGCACCGATCGACGCAAGCGTCAGCGGCTGTTCGTCTTGCAGATGCAGGTGCAGGCCACGGCCGATGGAGTCACCCAGCGCCAAGACAAGGACCCCAACCAGACAAACCAAAGAGAGTTGCAGGGCGCGAGTTAGCTCGACCCGCAGGGTCGCGTCGCTCTCTTGAGAAAAGTGTTTTTTTTGCCTGCTGATGCGATTTTTAACTTGCCGATAGGCCTTTACCCAAGCCCACCAACGCTGCGCCAGCATGGAGACCACGATCACGCCCAAAACCGCGGCGCCAACTGTACCTAAACGCTGTAGTAGAGCAGGCAGCTCGCCCTTGGCTAACGGAGGGACAACCCTGATCAATAGCACCAGCAACACCAGCGATACCACGATCTCGAACCCTCGCGGCAACTGCGCCAGCCAGTATGCAAGCACGGCAGGCAGCACCCACGCGAGAACGATCAGCGCCGCCAGAGCCCACCAGGGGCTCAGCGGCAACGGCACTGCGGACGCAGGACAAGCGGGGCCGATCACCCATACGTGCAACCTGCCCGGCCACCAGGCGTCAGGCACGACCATCAATTGCTGAGAACACAGCACAGGTTCAGCCATCGGCCATACGCCAGGGAGACGCTCCGTCAGCCACGCGCCTGCAAGCGCGGCAAGGGAAAACAGCACGACAATCGCGCAGCCGACGGCAAAGTGCACCGTCAGCACACCACGCAAGGCGACTGCGAAGCCATACGCCGCATCGCCGGCGCCGCCGGGCGTCAGGTAACGACCGTTATCCCGCAGCCAGGCAAGCGGCATCCGCAAGCCCGGCGGCTTTTCTGACTCCTCACTGAGGCCTCTGATACGGCGGCTGGGACTCAGCCGCGAGGGTGGCTCGATACGCAACACGCGATACGCAAGACGAGCGGCCTCCTGAGAATCCGGCTTTTTGTCATGCTTGTTAGTTGCCAGCGGGGAGACCGACTGGTTGTCAGGCGTCTTCCGGAAGCGGCCGGGCACAAACAGGCTGCACAGGAAAGCGCCCAAATAGCCGCCGCCGCTGACCGTCGACAGGTAGTCGAAACGCGCGAGCCAGGAGTGCTCCGGCTGCTGGTCATCGCCTTGCCGGGTGCTGCTAGTGTCGGCCGGCGGGTCGCTCACCGGCTGGCCGTCGAGGCCATTGCGCGCCAGCGCCTGCACCACCCCCAGCGAAAAGGTCGCGCTGCGGATGCCACCGCCGGAAAGCGCCAGTGCGTAGCGCGCAACTTTCAGATCCGGCCAGCCCAGACATTCACGGCGCGCGCCTATCCGCTGGCTTTCCTGCGCCTGCGCGTTCTTGTCGAGTGCGCGATCCTTGCTGTTCTGTCGCTTTTCAGCGCCCGTCATTGCAATGCCCGCCAGCCAAAACTTCTGCTTAGGCGAGCAACTGGCGTTAGGCAAGCCTTAATCCTACTTTCCGTAGGTGCTTGCCACTGTACACCGTGTGTCCAGTCATTTCGTCTACACGCATGGGCGACCGCGGCCTGCTTCCCGCGTATCGCTTAACGGGCGATGCCGCGCGCTAAACCATGACTACTTTTTGCCACTTGCGTCCTGCGTAGCCCCCACAGAGGGAAGGTTCAGTATTTGGTCAATCGCGGCCTCAACCTTATCCCGGCGCGCTTCCCAATGCTTCACCGCCGGTTTGTCATTGCGGTCTGCCAACTTGAGGTTACGCTCGATGTCGTTCAGCTCAAGCTTCAAGCGCGCCAGACGCTGCTCGCTGGCAGGCTGGCTCCCCTCCTGCAGCGCCAGACGCAACCCGTCCATGAACGAGCACCTGGCGTGAAATACAGACACGTCATAAATACCCTGCGCCGCCGGGTAGTCTTTCACTTCTTTGCTGAAATGCGTCCAGATTGCCTGGGCATCGCTTTGACGGCTTTGCACAATCTTGCCGTCGACCGCGGGTACCAGCATCTGCTTGTACACCACCTCGTTGAAGAGAGAGCGTTCGGAGTTTGCAAACAAGGCCAAGGCCGAAAAGATGCTCTTGCTGGTCACCGGGTTGACCACGGCCGCCGTGCCGGCAAACAGGTTGGTCAAGGTCCCCAGCGTCGAGTTGATCACGGCGTCGTTGCCATAAATGCTGCGCCGGTGTTTGAGACAGGCTTCTTCGGACAACAGCATCAGGGTGGCAACCGCGCGGTTGCGCTCCAACTTGCATTCGCTGCTGCCATTCATCTCGGCCCCCTGCAGGCAAACCTCGCTCAGCAAGGGCGATTTCCCGCTTGTCAGCGCCCGGTGCATCTCTTCCAGGGCAGACTTGGACGCTCCATCCTGTCCGGTCAATATGGGCGGTGCCGAGTAACCGGCACTCCACCGCTCACTCCAACCCAGACTCTGGCAACCTGCCAGCACTAGGATGCTTAAGCCGCACAACACTCTCCAGTACATGACATCTGCCCCGCAAAATGACATTTATCTAAGAGTATGTCGGGATCCATATAAGCGCCAGCCACATCATCGCCCCCGGCACCTCAGCCAGCACCCGATCACACCCAGCTTTGTTGCACTCGCCATCCGGACGACACCGGAACAGGCGAGCAGGCTGGAAGACTATTTTGGCGTACCGGTCACACTGGAAGCGGCAGAAGACAGCATAGGCTTTGATTACAGCACGACATTGGAACCGTTTGCCGGCGCCAACCCCATGCTGCTAGCGCTGAACGAGCAAGCCATACGCAGTTACCTTGGCAAAATAGAACGCATGCGTTTTGCCGACCGAATACTGGAGCAAATCCGCAAGACCCTCCCGGAAGGCGAGCCACGACTGGGCGATATTGCCATACGACTGGGCGTCTCGCAGCGCACCTTGCAGCGCAAACTCAGCCATGAACAGCAGTCGTTTCAAGGCTTGCTGGATCTTGCCCGGCGACAGCAGGCAGAAGATTTACTCCAACACAGTACCTTGCCCATCGTCGAGATAGGCTATCGTTTGGGCTTTTCCGACCCCAGTAATTTCTGCCGTGCCAGTAATCGCTGGTTTGGCTGTTCACCCAGCAGCCTGCGTGAACGCTGCCGTTTAATGGCTACCTAGCGCGCCAGAAAAATACCGCGCTAAGCACAAAGCCCAGCAGCACGACGCCGCCCCTAAGCCAGGCTGGCGGAATGCGGCGGGCCAGATGCACGCCGCCCAGACCGCCGGCGATGCTGCCGGCCAGCATCACACCGCCAGACACCCAATCCACCAAGTCGGCCAACACAAAGGCGGTCACCCCCGCCCCGGCGATCAATACCGACAGGCCGTTTTTCAGTGCATTGAGCCGCAGCAGGCTCTCGGGGAGCGCCAGCGCAAACAGCGCCAGCATCATTACCCCCATGCCGCCGCCAAAAAACCCGCCATAAATGGCCACCACCAACTGGGCGCTCACCAGCAAGGGCAAGGGCCACGCCCCGCCAGCGGTGAGCGTGCTTAAGCGCCGCCCCTGCCAGAACATCAGCGTCGCCAGCAAAATCAGCCATGGCACCAAGTGCATAAAGAGCGCATTGGACACCACGCTCACCAGCACGCCACCCAAGAGGCCGCCGGCCAGACTCGCGATGGCCAAGGGCAGTAGCGCACGCTGGCCACTCAGCTCGCGCCGCATGGCCAGACTGGAGGCCACATAGCCCGGCCACTGCGCGACCGAGCTGGTGGCATTGGCCACAATGGGCGGCAGGCCGGCGGCGATGAGTGCCGGAAAGGTAATCAGCGTGCCGCCGCCGGCGACCGCGTTCAGCGCGCCGGCGACAAAGCCGGCACCGAACAGCATGCCACCCAGTTCCGGGCTCATTGCCCGCTCGTCACATAGGCAGCGATCACATCGGCGATGCGTGCGACATCGGCGGCGCTAATCTGCCAGTGAGTGACGATGCGCATCAGGCCGTCTTCCGGTGGATTGGCTTTGATACCGGCAGCCAGCAAGGCGGCCATCAGGCCGTCCACGGCGATGGATGGCGCCAGCGCAAACCACACCATATTGATATGTACATCATCAAGATTCAGGCTGATGCCGTCTATCGCAGCCAGCCGCTCGGCCAGTGCGCGCGCGTTGGCGTGGTCTTCGGCCAGCCGCCCCGTCATCTCGCGCAAGGCGATAATGCCCGGCGCGGCAATCACGCCGGCCTGACGCATACCGCCGCCCATCAGCTTGCGGTTGCGCCGCGCACGGGCAATAAATTCGGCGCTGCCGGCCACCATTGAGCCGACCGGGGAAGCCAGCCCTTTGGATAAACAGCACATCACCGTATCGGCGTGCCGGGTCACCTCTTTGACGTCGCAGCCCAGATGCACGGCGGCGTTAAAGATGCGCGCACCGTCCAGATGGACCGGCACGTCGTGACGACGGGCGATGGCGGCGGTTTCCGCCATCACCGCCAACGGGACCACGCGCCCGCTGGAATGGGCGTTTTCTACGCAGATCAGGCCGGTTTTCGGCCAGTGGATATCGCTGCCGACGCGAATGCGCTTGGCGATTTCGGCCGGATCCATCACCCCGCGGTCGCTGGCAACGGTGCGCAGCTGCACGCCGGCAATCACCGCAGCGCCGCCGGTCTCGTGCCAGACAATATGGCAGTCGTCGCCCAGAATCACTTCGTCGCCGCGCTGGCAGTGGGTCAACAGCGCCAGCTGGTTGCCGAAATTGCCGGTCGGCACAAACAAGGCGGCCTCCTTGCCCAGCATGGCGGCCGCCAATGTTTCCAGCTCGCTGACCGTCGGATCATCGCCATAGACATCATCGCCCACCACGGCATGAAACATGGCCTCGCGCATGGCAAGAGTCGGTTGGGTGACGGTGTCGCTGCGTACATCTAGCCATTGCATGGGTGGATCCTTGTCTGAAATGTCAAAACGGCAGCCCTCAGGCCGCCGTTGCTAAATAAAATGCTCATCGGGCGGATGAGCCAATTGTGACACCAGCTATGTCATGCCGTCATCTATTGTCAGGCGCCATAGGCTTGACGGATCCCCTCGGCCTGACGAGTCGCCAGATTGATCGCCTCAAGGTCCAGGGTGATATTGGTCGCACACTGGGTGCACAGGATGTCTTCGTCCGGGGACAGTGACGTGAGATGGTGCGGATTTTCATGCCCGCACTTGCTGCAGACAATTCTCAAAGTGGCGTTATTGCGCTTGTCAAAGTCGATATCGAACGACGGCTGCGGTTTCATGTGACCTCCCTCATACGGACAAAATCATGAGTCCGGCGGCAAATGCCGCGAACCTCTTCAAGGCTAGGCTACGCGGCAAACTCTTGCCATGAATCAGGCACTTGGCTGGCCGAGTCGCCGCCTTTGCCGTATCCTTCGCGCCTTTGCCCCTGCGGAGAAAACCATGTACGACGCCGATCTTGAACGCCGCTTTGGCGGCATTGCCCGCCTGTACGGCGACGCCGCGCTGACGCACTTTCAGGGCGCGCATGTCTGCGTAATCGGTGTCGGCGGCGTGGGTTCGTGGGCGGTGGAAGCACTGGCGCGTAGCGCCATCGGCAGGCTGACGCTGATCGATCTGGATAATATCGCCGAATCCAACACCAACCGCCAGCTGCCGGCACTCGACCCCAACTACGGCATGGCCAAGGTCAGTGCGCTAGCGGCGCGCGTACGCGCCATCAACCCGGCCTGTGTGGTGCACGAGATCGAGGATTTCGTCACGGAAGAAAATATGGATGCGCTGCTGGGGCAAGGTTACGACTTTGTGATCGACTGCATGGATGGCTTGAAGGTGAAAACCGCGATGGCCGCGTGGTGCGTCAAGCGACGCCAGCCTTTTGTGGTGTCCGGCGGCGCCGGCGGCCAGATGAACCCGACCCTGATCCGTCTGGCCGACCTGTCGGTCGTAACCTATGACCCACTGTTATCCAAGCTGCGCTACAACCTGAAAAAATTCCACGGCTTCAGCCGCGAACCGGGCAAGAAGTTGCGCGTGCCTTGCGTCTACTCGACCGAGCAGCTGGTCTATCCCGAGGTAAAAAGCTGCGCTGCCGCCTCAAACAACGGCCCGCAGGGCCTGTCCTGCGCCGGCTTTGGCGCCAGCATGACGGTGACGGCCAGCTTCGGCATGGCCGCGGCCGCTTATGCACTGCGCGAGATGGCAAAAAAAGCCAAGAAGTAAAGTATTGGGAGTGGGGAGTGGGGAGTGCCCCCTACTCCCTACTCCCTACTCCCTACTCCCTACTCCCTACTCCCTACTCCCTACTCCCTACCCCGCAAAATGACAGGCGCAGCGTGTGCCGTTGTCCAGTGTGCGCCATGCCGGCACTTCTTCGGCGCAGCGTGCCTGCGCTTCCGGGCAGCGGGTGCGGAATACACAGCCGGACGGCGGGTTGATCGGGCTTGGAAT
This sequence comes from Craterilacuibacter sp. RT1T, assembly GCF_023502145.1. Lineage (GTDB taxonomy): Bacteria > Pseudomonadota > Gammaproteobacteria > Burkholderiales > Chromobacteriaceae > Craterilacuibacter. Next base: position 22,137 of record NZ_JAMFLI010000017.1, read on the forward strand.
ATCCCCTTGCAACAGCCGCACTTCCTTTTTGCGCTCCAGCGCCGGGTCGGGCACCGGAATCGCCGACAGCAAGGCGCGGGTATAAGGATGGGCGGGCTGGGCATAGAGCGCATGCTTTTCGGCCAGCTCCATCTCGCGCCCCAGATACATCACCAGAATGCGGTCGGAAATATGCTTGACCACCGCCAGATCGTGGGCAATGAAGATCAGCGCCAAGCCCATTTCCTGCTGCAAGGACTTGAGCAGGTTGATGATCTGCGCCTGAATCGACACGTCCAGCGCCGACACCGGCTCGTCGCAGATAATCAGCTTGGGCTCGAGAATCAGCGCGCGCGCAATACCGATACGCTGGCACTGGCCACCGGAAAACTCGTGCGGATAGCGGTTAATCATTTCTTCGCGCAGGCCGACCTTTTTCATCATGGCCTTAACCCGCAGCAGCACCTCGTCGTTGCCAAGCTCGGGTCTATGCACCTTGAGCGGCTCGCCGATAATGCGCGCGATGGTCATGCGCGGGTCGAGGCTGGCCAGCGGGTCCTGGAAAATCATCTGGATATCGCGCCGTGCTGCATGCCAGTCGCGGGCGCTGCCGCCGGACAAGGTCTTGCCCAGCCAGACAATCTCGCCGCTGCTGGCCGGTATCAGGCCGAGAATGCCGCGTGCCAGCGTCGACTTGCCGCAGCCGGACTCGCCGACCACGCCCAGCGTCTCGCCGGGATAAAGCTCGAAACTGACGCCACCCACCGCTTTCAGGTCTTTTTTCGGCGTCCATGGCCAGGCACCAGCCGGACTGATCTGGAAATTGACCCTCAGGTCACGCACCGACAAGAGTGCTTCAGGCATGGGTCATCTCCCCTTGTTTCATCACCTGCACCGACGGGCGGTGGCAGGCACGCAAGACTGCGCCATCCGGGCTCAAGGCCGGCAACTCGTTGACACAGCGTGCATCGGCAAAGCCGCAACGCTCGGAGAACGGGCAGCCCTTGGGCAGGCGCGCCATATTGGGCGGGTTGCCGGGGATGCTGACCAGCTCGGCCGCCTCATGGTCCAGCCGCGGCAAAGCACCGAGCAGGCCGATGGTGTAAGGGTGGGTCGGCCGGTAAAACAGATCATCGGCCGCGCCCTGCTCCATCACCCGCCCGCCGTACATCACCATCACCTGCTCGCACAGGCCGGCCACCACGCCCAGATCGTGAGTAATCATCACGATGGCGGTACCGAAGTCGCGCTGCAACTCTTTAAGCAGCGCCAGAATCTGCGCCTGTACCGTCACATCCAGCGCCGTGGTCGGCTCGTCGGCAATCAGCACCTCGGGCTCGGTCAGCAAGGCCATGGCAATCATCACGCGCTGGCGCATGCCGCCGGAGAACTCGTGCGGATACATGCTGATGCGCCGCGCCGCTTCGGGAATGCGTACCGCTTCCAAAAGCTCGATGGCACGCTTTTTCGCTTCGCGCCGGCTCATGCCCTTGTGCAGCTCCAGCACCTCGGTCATCTGGCGCTCGACGGTGAGGTAAGGGTTGAGCGAGGTCATCGGATCCTGAAAGATCATCGCCACGCGGTTGCCGCGTATCTTGTTCAGTTCCGCCGTTTTCATCGCCAGCAGGTTCTGGCCGTTATATAGCGCCTCGCCGCTGGCGCGGCCGTTCTTGGCCAACAGCCCCATCATCGCCAGCACGGTCTGGCTCTTGCCCGAACCCGATTCGCCGACAATGCCCAGCGTCTTGCCGCGCTCCAGCGCAAAGCTGACGCCGTTGACGGCAAATACCGCGCCGTCGCCGGTCTGGAACTCGACGCCCAGATTATTGACTTGCAACAAACTCATGATGCGCCTCCTCAGCGGTCCTTGGGGTCGAGCGCGTCGCGCATGCCGTCCCCGATATAGTTGGCGCAATAGAGCGTGACCGACAGCAACAGGCCGGGGAACAGCAGCATCCACGGCGTGGTTTCCATGACCCCGGTCCCCTCTTCAATCAGCACGCCCCAGCTGGTCATCGGCTCCTGCACGCCAAGGCCGAGGAAGGACAGCACCGACTCGGTCAGGATCACACCGGGCACAGTCACCGTGGTGTAAATCACCACGATGCCCAGCAAGTTGGGCACGATATGGCGGAAGATAATGGCCGGGGTCGAGACGCCGATGGCGTGCGCCGCCTCGATATACTCCTTGGACTTGATCGCCAGCGTCTGCCCGCGCACCACGCGCGCCATATCCATCCACGAGAACACGGTAATGGTCAGCACCACCAGATAGAAGTCGCGCCCGAGTATGGTCACCATCAGGATGGCGATCAAAAGGTAAGGCACGGCATACATCATGTCGACCAGACGCATCATCAGCGTATCGACCCGGCCGCCGATAAAGCCGGCGGTCGCGCCCCAGGCAATACCGATTGCCACCGAGGCAATGGTTGCCAGCAAACCAACCATCAGCGAAATGCGCCCGCCCATCAATGCCCGCACCAGCAGGTCTCGCCCCAACTCGTCGGTGCCGAACAAATGCCAGTTGTTCAGCGTGGGCGGCAGGGCCATCGCATCCCAGTCGGTGTCGTCAAAGGAGTGCGGCAGCAGCATGGGGCCAAAGATGCAGGCCAGCGCAATCAGCAGCAGCAGCGCCAGACTCACTACCGCCGCCTTATTGCGGAAAAAGCGCTCGCGCGCATCGCGCCACGGGCTGCGCCCCTCGACCGGTAACGCATCGATACCGGCAGCGAGCAGCGCGTCACCCAGCATTTTCTGTTTATTCTTGAGCAACATAAGGGCCTCGCTCAGTAGCGGATTTTCGGGTCGAGCAAGGCATAAGCCAGATCGACCAGCAGATTGAGCAGCACGGCCAGCACCGTCACCAGTACCACCAGTCCCAGCACCAGGGTGTAGTCGCGGTTGGATGCGCCGTTAATGATCAGCTTGCCCAAACCCGGCAGGGAGAACACCGACTCGGTCACCACGGCGGCAGTAATCGACGAGATCGCCAGCGGCCCCAGCAGCGACACCACCGGCATCAGCGCCGGCTTGAAAGCATGGCGCAGCACGATGGTGCGCGTAGGCAGGCCCTTGGCGCGCGCGGTGCGGATGAAGTTGCTCGACAACACCTCGATCAGGCTGCCGCGCATCACGCGGCCTATGGTCGAGACATTGATAAAGGTGAGCAGGGCCATGGGCAGCACCATATAGCGCACCTCGAAGTCCTGCCAGCCACCGGAAGGCAGCCACGACAACCACAGGGAAAAGATCAGGATCAGCACCGGCCCGATCACGAAAGAAGGGAAAGCGCTGCCCAGGTTGCCGATCAGCATCACCAGATAGTCGATGGCGCTGTTCTGGCGCAGGGCGGCGACCGTGCCCAGCAGCACGCCGATCACGATGGAAATCAGCAGCGATACGCCGCCTATGGTCAGCGACACCGGCAGCGCCTTGGCCACCAGTTCGTTCACGCTCCAGTCTGCGTAACGGAAGGATGCGCCCAGATCCCCTTGCAGCAGGCCCTTGAGGTAATAGAGATATTGCTGCCACAAGGGCAGATCGAGATGGTATTTGGCTTGCAGGTTGGCCATCACGGCCGCCGACACCTTGCGTTCGGTGTCGAACGGACCACCCGGTGTCAGATGCAGCATCAGATAGCAGACGGTGATCACGACCAGCAGGGTCGGGATCGTCATCAGAATGCGGCGTAGGGTATAGGACCACATAATTCAGGCTCCGCTTTGCACACCGCCAGGCCTTAGAGCGTGTTCACACTCTCGCGAGCGAGGGCGAGACAAGGCGAAAACGGCTGAGAAAGCGGAATGTACAGGTGGTACATGAGCATTTCGAAGCTGTTTTTAACGCCGTATCGCCGATGCGCAGCAGATCGTGAACAGGTTCTTATGGGCACGGTGGCAAAAGACAATCGTTGGCTAGGCATAAAACAAGACGGGCCGCGCCGGCCCGCCATCAACATCAACTCACAGGCTTAGTGCTTGATGATGTAGATATCCTTGCTGCGATAGCGGTCCATCGGGCTCTTGGTCGAGTAGCCGCCAACATAGGACTTCACCAGACGCGGTACCGTGTACTGCAGCAGCGGCAGCATCGGGTAGTCATCCATGATCATCTTGGCGGCCTGAGTCAAAGCAGCCTTGCGCTTGGCAGGGTCGTTGCTCTGGTTGCCCTGCTTGATCAGCTCTTCCGCTTTCGGGTTGCAGTTGCCGTTGTCGTTCTGGTCGGAGCCGCACTGCACCAGGGTGAGGAAGGTGGTCGCATCGTTGTAGTCAGCCACCCAGCCGTTACGCGCGATCTGGAAGTCGCCGTCGTGGCGCTTCTTCAGCAAGACCTTGAACTCCATGTTTTCCATCTCGGTATTGAGGCCGAGCTTGGACTTCCACTCGGAAGCGGCAAAGATCGCCATCTTCTTGTGGTATTCGCTGGTGTTGTAGGTGAACTTGACCTTGCTGCCCGGCTTCAGGCCGGCAGCAGCCAATAGCTTCTTGGCTTCTTCTACCCGCTTGGCCATCGGCCACTTCGCCCACTCGTAAGCGGTCACGTCGGCGCCGGAGACACCGCGCACAATCACACCATAAGCCGGCACCTGGCCGTCGGCGGTGATTTTCTGGGCCAGCAGGTCACGGTCGATCACCATGGACAGCGCCTGACGCACGCGCTTGTCCTTCATCACCGGATCCTTGACGTTGAACGAGTAGTAACGCAGGCCCAGCATAGGGGCGTTGCGGATGTCTTTTGGCAGTTCCTGCTTGTACTTCTCGTAGGTCGCTGGCGGCAACTGGTAGACCCAGTCGTTTTCACCCGACTGGAACAGCTTCACATCGGCAAAACCGTCTTCGATAGGCAGGTAGGTGACCTTGGTCAGCTGCACATTGCCCTTGTCCCAGTACTGCGGGTTTTTCTCGATCACCACCTTGGAGTTGACCTGCCAGTCTTTCAGCACGAAAGCGCCGTTGGAGACCAGCTTGCCCGGTTTGGTCCATTCCTTGCCGTACTTCTCGACCGCGGCCTTATTCACCGGACCCAGGTTCAGGTTGGACACGACGTCAGGCAGGAAGGCCACCGGATACGGGGTCTTCACTTCCAGCGTATATTTGTCGAGCGCCTTCACGCCCAGTTCGGATGGGGCTTTCTTGCCTTCGGATGCCTCGATACCGTTCAGGATAAAGACGCCATAAGTCGAGGCATAAGGCGAGGCGGTTTTCGGATCGATGAAACGCTGCCAGCCGTAAACAAAGTCGGAGGCCACCACCGGCTCGCCATTGCTCCACTTGGCGTTCTTCCTGAGCTTGAACACCCAGGTCGTCGGGTCAGTCTGCTTCCAGCTCTCGGCCACGCCCGGTACGATCTTGCCGTCGGCGTCGGTTGCCGTCAGACCTTCAAACAGGTCGCGCGTCAGGTTGTTGGCGCCAACCGACTCGGCCACAGCCGGATCCAGCGTTTCGGGCTCGGAACCATTGTTGCGGATCAACTCCTGCTTGGCGGCCAGCGTGGTACCGGCCGGTACCTTGGCGGCCATGGCGTGCCCCGCCAGCGCGAGGAGGACGGACGACGCGATCGTCGACAATACGGTGGTCTTGCGCATGCTCTGCTTCTCTCCCTCTATGAAGTTGCCCGCCGCAGACCCTACATAGGGGAAACCCTCAGTCGGCGGGGCTAGCCGCAGATTATGACTATTAAATTTACATTGCAATAAAAAACACAAAAAACAATATTCAATGTGCTGACGCGGAATCAAAAATGCATCACCCATGACCGGCGCTGCCCCTCCAGCAGCGAGTACGCGGCCGGGATCACCAGCAAGGTCAGCAGGGTCGAGCTGATCATGCCGCCTATCACCGCCACGGCCAGCGGGCCGTTGGTGGCGGCACCGGCGCCAAAGCCCAAGGCGGCCGGCAGCATGGCCAGCACCACGGTAAACGAGGTCATCAACACCGGGCGCAGCCGCACCGGGCAGCTGGTTTGCAAGGCTTGGTCGACCTCCATGCCGCGCGCGCGGTACTGGTTGGTGACATCGACCAGCAAGATGGCATTCTTCGCGACCAGACCGATCAACAACACCAGACCAATCACCGAATACACATTCAGCGTCTGCCCGGCCAGCCAAAGCGCCGCCAGACCGCCCACCAGCGCCAAAGGCTCGGCCAGCATAATCAGCGCCGGCTGCACGAAGCTGTTGAACTGTGCGGCCAGAATCAGGTACAGCATCAGGCTGGCCAGCACGAACACCATCACCAGCTCACCGCCGGAGCGGCCCAGTTCGCGCGCCTCCCCCTTGAATTCGATGCGGTAGCCCGGCGGCAGCAGCGGCTGGGCCACTTCGCGCACCACAGCCATCGCCTCGGCCAGCGGCATGGACGGCGAGGCCGACAGGCCGACCGAATACATCAGCGCCATGCGCTCGATCTGGGTCGGGCCAAGCGTAGGCTTGATTTCGGCTACGCTGGACAGCGGCACCTGCTCGCCCAGATTGTTGCGCAAATAGACCGATTCGAGGTCAGCGGCGCGGTTCAGGCTGCCGGTTGCCGCCTTGACGCGGATATCGTAACGCTCGCCGTCGCCGTCGGAGAATTGCGCGGCATTGCTGCCGGCAGTCAGCAGATTCACCGCCGCCAGCACCTGCTGGGTGGAGAGCCCTGCGCGGGCGGCCGCCTCGCGCTTGACCTCGACTGCCAACATAGGCAGTTGGCTTTCACTGCCGACATCGGGCCGGCCGATGCCGGGAATGGCGGTCAGCTCGCCCACCAGCGCGTCATTGATGCGCTGGATCTGGCTAAGCTCGGGGCCCACCACGGCAAACTGCAGCTTGCCGCCGCGGCTCTCGCCCACGCGCGGAAAGGGGAAGGCCGATACCCGCACGCCCGGCACGCTGCCCATCTGTTTGCGCACCGCTCCGATCACTTCGCTCTGGCTTTGCGCACGCTCGGCTGCCGGTTTCAGGCCGACCATCATCATGGTTTCGTTGCCCGAGCGCCCGCCAAAGCCGCCGACGATGGCCAGCACATTGTCGACTTCGGGCAGGGCCAGCAGTTTCTTTTCGACGTCGCGCGTGCGCGCATCGGTATACGCCACGCTGGAGCCTATCGGCGTCTTCAGCGACAGCATAAAGCGGCCTTCATCCTCCTCCGGGTAGAGCTCGCCCTTGAGCGCCAGCGCGATGGCAAAGCCCGCCACCACCAGCAATAGCGAGGCGGACAAGACCTTGCCGCGGTGCGCCAGCGACCAGGCCAGCAGGCGGCGGTAGGTATTTTCCAGCGCGACAAAACCGCGCTCGAAAAAGCGGTACACCGGCCCGTGCGACGGCTCGGCCTTAAGAAAACGCGAACACAGCATCGGCGTCAGCGTCACCGACACCAAGAGCGACACCAGCACGCCGAAACTCACCACCACGGCAAAGGTCGAGAACAGCCGCCCGACGGTGCTGGTCAGGAACACCACCGGCATGAAGATGGCCACCAGGGACAGCGTCGCCGCCACCACGGCAAACACCACCTCGCTGGTACCGTGGATCGCGGCGGTTTCGGGCTCTTCGCCGGCTTCCTCGCGCCTGTGCACCGCCTCCAGCACCACAATGGCGTCGTCCACCACCACACCGATCAGCAATAGCAGCGCCAGAAGCGTAATGGTATTGAAGGTGTAACCCATGAAATACATCAGCGCGACCGCGCCCAGCAGCGACACCGGAATGGCCAGCGACACAATCAGGGTGGCGCGCCAATTGCGCAAAAAGCCCCATACCACCAGACCCGCCAGTATCGTGCCCTCGATCAGATGGTCTTTGAGCGCACCGACCATTTCATTGATAAAGCTGGCGGTATTCGACGTCACCGTCAGCTTGAGCCCCGGCGGCAGGGTCGGACGGATCTGCGTATCCAGCCGGCGCAATACCTCGTCGGCAATGGCGACCGTATTGGTGTTGGGAATGCGCGAAATACCGATGCTGACTGCAGCTTCGCCATTACGCCGCGCCAGGCTGCGCACATCGCCTTCGCTGTCCATCACCTGCGCCACATCGGAGAGTTTGACCGGCGCTTCACCGCGCCAGCCTATCACCAGCCCCTTGAGCGCAGACACCGAGTGGAATTCCTGATCCAGATCGACCAGAAATTCGCGCGGCCCCGCCTCCAGATAGCCGCCGGCATCCTGACGGTGTTCGCGCTTGAGTGCATCCTTCACATCCTGCGCCGACAGTTTGTAGGCGGCCAATTGCTGCGGCTCAAGCTCGATGCGTATCACCCGCTCGCCGCGCCCGCGCACCATGACTTCGCCCACGCCATCGACAGATTCCAGCTGTTTGCGCACCACATTATTGGCAAACTGGTACAGATCGCGCTCGGTGCGGTCGCCAGTCAGCGTCAGCCACATAATCGGGCTGGCACCGGCATCGGTCTTGGAGACCACCGGCGCATCGGCTTCGTCCGGCAAGCGGCGCCGTGCCCGCTCCAGCTTGGACTGCACCTCGTTAAAGGCGACGTCGATATCCTTGTCGAGGTTAAAAGTGATCTTGACCTGCGAGCGTCCCGGGCTGGACGTCGACTCCAGCGTATCGATGCCGGGCACGCTATTCACCGCCGACTCGATCACCTGGGTCACACTCTGGTCCATCACCGCCGGCGTGGCCCCGTCCAGCGAGGTGGTCACCGTCAGCGTCGGCTGCTCGATGGCGGGGTAACGGTCCACGCCTATCTTCTGGTAGGCCACCACGCCGAACAGCACAATCACGGCCGACAGCACAAAACTCAGCACATGCCGGCGGACAAACAGCGCAATCCAGCTCATGCGCCCGCTCCTTTCGCACCCGGCTTGGCACGGGCGGCCGCATCACGCACCGCGGCGCCATCGGACAGGAAGCCGGCCCCATCCACCACCACCTTGTCGCCCGCCTTAAGCCCGGACAGGATCTCGATACGATCGCCGCTCACCATGCCGGTCTCGACCTTGCGCTCTTGGGCCTTGTCCCCGGCCAGCACATACACCACCTTGCCGGCCGGGCGCTCGACAATCGCCTGCGCCGGCAGCGCCAGCGTGCTGCGCTGTGCCAGCGAAATCTCGGCATCCAGCGCATCGCCGACCCGCCATGGCGCATCGGCCGGCAACTCGGCCCAGGCGATGCGCGCACGGCTGGCGGCATCCAGCCCGGCACGCACTTCGCTGACCTGCGTCTTCAGCTGATGCGTGCCATTACCCAGCGCAACCTCCATACCGCGCTGCAGACGGTCTCCCGCCGCCCCGCCCAGCGCCAGACGCACGCGCCGGCTGCCGGAGGCATTCAGGCTGAACACGACCTTGCCCGGATTCACATAGTCACCGGCACTGATGGCGCGCGCTTCGACCACGCCGCCTACCGGCGCACGGATCACAGCACGTGCCGCATCGCGCCCCTTGCTGCTGGCTTGCGCCTGCGCGGCGGCCAGCTGTTTTTGCAAGGCATCGCGCTGCGATACGGAAGCATCCAGCGCCGCCGCCGAAATAAAGCCCTGTTTCACCAGCGTCTGATTACGGCTGACCGTGGCCTGCTGCTCGGCCAGCAGCGCCTGATAGCGCGCCACATCGGCCTGTGCCGCCAGCAGCGCGTCGTTCAGGCTGCCCGCCTCGATCTCGGCCAGCGCCTGTCCGGCTTTCACCTGCTGCCCGACATCGACCAGCACCCGCGCAACGCGGCCGCTGACTTCCGCCGCCACGTCGGGCGCCACCGCCGACTCGACCTCGGCCCAGGCGCGCACGGTTTCGGATAGCGGCTGCACGGCGAGCACAGTCGAGCTGATCGCCACCGGCGGCGGGCCCTTGCGGGCAGAAGCGGACGATTCGCCACCGGAGCAGGCAGCCAGCAGGCACAGGGCCAGAAGGGGAACAAGGAGTTTCATAAGGACACGCAGGCTAAATAATTAGCTTGCATGATAAGACAGCCAGGCAGAGCAGGGGCGGGGTTTAATACTTATTAATGAAAGGGCGGGAGGACGGGGAGTGGGGAGCTGGGAGTAGACTCCCTACTCCCTACTCCCTACTCCCTACTCCCTACTCCCTACTCCCTACTCCCTACTCCCT
>NZ_JAMFLI010000018.1 GCF_023502145.1 Craterilacuibacter sp. RT1T
CCATCGTTTTCTCCTTCGGTGGGGTGGTTGATCCGCCCATGCGCTCCGGCAAGATGAGGCGGGTTTCCGCTTCGCGCTTCGGCTGCTCTTTGACCAAGTGGCCGAAGCGATCTGCAAGGGATGGGCGCGGCGCAAGTGCCGCGCTCGGGTCAGTGATGATCTGGGGGGCCTCGCGCTCACGCTGCGGGCCTTCAAGCCGCTTTTCCGGCTCGGTCTGGGCCTGCCCCTTGGTCAAGTGGCCGAAGCGCTCTTGCAGGCTGTTTCGTGGTGCCTGCTGGCCCGTCTGGGCCGCATAGCCACGGATAGCCGCGTCGATGCTTTCCGGGGTGGCCTCACGCTCGTTTTTGCGATCCGTGCCACGCGCTCCGGCAAGCTCGCGCATGTGCGACCAGTCGTGCCGCTCCGGTGCCTTCTGAGTGCCGCGTGAACCTGCGTTGTCGCGCTGATCCTTGAGGAAGTCGCGGAACTGGCTGTTGCGCTCTTTGATGGCGTCGGCAATGCTCGATTCGGTGTCGATGATCGAACGGCCCACGCTGGCCTTTTCGCGCTGAATCTTGCCCAGCTCGGCGGCAAACTCGATGCGCCGGTTCGCATCCCCGATTTCGGTTTTTTGTGGGGCCTTGAACCACTCGCCTTCAACCTCTTTGCCATTGCGATAAAGCGGCTTGCCACGCTCCATCGAAGTGACCGCAGGCCCCATGTGCTTGGTCGGCTCACGTTTGAATTTCTCGGCGGCCTCGTAGTCGCCGCGCTCCATCGCTTCGGTGTACCGAGACTTGAGGCTGCGATGGTCGATGCGCTCTTCGTGTCCGGCTCGCTCCAATGAGCGGTTTGCCATGTCCGCCCATTCCTTGCGAATGTCCTTGAGCTGCTGCCGCCCGGAGGGCAATCCCTCCTTCTTCAAGTCGCGGTCGGCCCGCTCCATCGCGGCCTTCCTGCCGAAGCCTTCCGGCCCAAGTTCATGGGTCGGCACCATGATGTGGATGTGCCAGTTCCGGTTATCGCCTTCCTTGCCCGGCGCGTGGAAGTCAATCTGCACAGGCACCTTGTAGCGGTCGCACAGTTCGCGGGCCAGCTCGTAGCCCAGTTCTTTCCGCTGCTCCCGGTTCAGCTCATGGGGTAGTGACACCTCCCACTCGCGGGCATACCGGGCGTTCTTCCGCATGGTGCCGTCTTTGTTTCTCGAAGCGTCCTGCGCTCGGTTCCAAAGCTCCTGACTGTCACGCGCCCATTCGGGGGAACCTTCGGGCAAAACGATGCCGCCATCTTCACGAAGGATGCCCGTGCGTCGGCTGTATTCGTGCACCTCGCCAGTGTTGCGATCAACCATATCGACGCCAGAGCGATAGGCCGCAGCAGCAACAGCGCTGCGGGCTACGCCGATTGGCTTCGTCGATAGGTGATAGATCGCCACTGACAGACCCCCATTGAGAACAAACACCCCGGCAGAGAACACCGGGAACCAGATGCAGCCAGCGCCGCGCCGCTGGGGTTGGGGGTGCAGGGGGAGGGCGAAGCCCTGCCCCTTGCCGCACAGACATTTGCGAAGCAAATGTCGTAAGTGCGCCCTTCGCTCTCGCTTGGGATACCTCCGCGCCTCCACCGTCTCAGCGCTCCGCATTCCGAAATGGTACCAAAACCGGCATTTATTGAAAACACAAACCGCTAATTACTGGCACCACACGACCCGCTCAAGCTGTCGGCACCATCCCCACAAGATGACGGCAAAGCACCCCGCCAGAAGTCACCAATCCAGCACAGGCCACACCTAGCGCCACCTCTGGAAGCCTCACGCCGCAAACCGCCCACAGCATCCGCCCCGCTGTCGCCTTTCCCATTGCCGCCACGCTCCGGTCAACCGCTCACATTGTCATTGCGTTTTTGTCGTGAGTAGCGTTAAGATATTGACGTGATAAACAGCAACCCACGAAAGGAGCAAAACGGCATGGCAAGGAAACCAATCGACGAACAAATCCGCGAACAGGAGGAACGGCTAAAGCAGCTCAAAGCGAAAGCCTCCCAACTGCAAGCGCGAGAACGAGCAGCACTCAAGGCCAAGCAACGACAGGAGGACACGCATCGAAAGATTCAGCACGGCGGCCTCGTTGTCCTCGCGGGCCTCGCTGAACTCGACAAGGGCGTGCTTCTCGGTGCGCTGCTGGATGTGGCTGAAAAGCTCAACAGCGACCAGCGGGAAGCCTTCATGTCTCGGGCCAAGGCTCGGGGCGATCACCTGTTAGCCACGCAAGCCCGGACGAACGACAAGTCAGCGGCTGCGCAGGCTCAAGACTGAGGGGGCTGCAATGGCTTGGTATGACTTGAAAGACAAGGCCGCAGATTCGGCCAGCGGGTCAGTGGCCTTTGGTGGCCTTCTGGCTAAGTTGATCGGGGCGTTTTGGCTGGGTGCCTTCATCGGCGTTTACCTCGGCGTGTCGCCCTTCTGGGAACCGACTCCGGGGGCCTACTTCGGGCGGTTCTGGTTCGCCTTCTGGTGCGCCGCTCCGCTGGGCATCTTTGGCGGCTGGGTGTACCTGCATTGGCGCGTTCGACATGACCGTGTGAAGCGCGACAAGCACGAAGCGGCAATCGCCGCTGCTGTGGCTGCTGCGACTCCCCAGCCCGTGGCCGAAGTGACCCCAGAGGAACCGCAGGAAAAGACCTTCAAGGGCTTGTACTTCGGCACCTCAACCGGCGTGCTGCTGTCGCGCTCTCATGTGGCCGGATTGCCGCAGGGTGAAGCGCTCTATGCAGCCAAGGAGGATGCCTGCAAGAACACGATCATCTTCGGCGGCATCGGCTCAGGTAAGACCACGCGGGCAATCAATCCGCTGCTCAAGCAGGTTTTCGAGCAACAGGCCGGGGCGCTGATCCTCGACATCAAGGCCGATTTCAGCCGGGAAGTGGACTACATCGCCCAACTGACCGGACGCTCTTACGTGACGGTCGGGCACGGTGGCCTCACGCTGAATCTGATTCGCGGCACCTCGCCGGAATTGGCCGCAAGCTACTTGAAGTCCTGCTTCATCGCGTCGGGTTCGGCGGGTGGCTCTGGTGCATTCTTCGTGGATCAGGCCGTGGAGCTTTGCCGCAATGCGCTGACCCTGCTCCTGCTCACCGATGGCGACTACTCGCTGGCCGGTGTCTATGACTTGGTGTTCTCCGCTCCGAAGCGTGAAGCCGCCATCGCTGAAATGCTCACGCGGGGCGAACAGTTCGACAAGCGCCAGTTCCGCCTCGCTGAGTCGGTCGGCAACTACTTTGCGAACGTGCATGGCACCTTCGACGACAAGATGCTTTCCAACGTCAATGCGACGGTGGCGCAGGTCTTGTCGCCGTTCTCGCACCCTGACCTGATCGACGCTTTCAGCGGTGGCGAGTCCGAAGGCGAAGCCGATTTGACGGCCCTGCTCGATGGCGCAATCTACTTCGTCAGCCTGCCGATGACGCTGTTCGGCAAGGAAGGGGCGCGGTATGCCTACATGCTCATCAAGCTGCGCTTCATGTCCTTGATGCGTGAGCGCCGCACCCGCACCGAGTGGAACCAAGAAACGCCCGTTGCGTTCGTCTGCGACGAGTACCAAGCGGTGATTGACTCGATCACGGATACCGACTTCTGGGACAAGAGCCGGTCGTCTGGGTGCTTCGGCATCGTGTCGATGCAGGGCGTGGCCTCGCTCTATCAAGCGGTGGGCAGCAAGCAGGCCGCCGACGCGATCTTGCAGAACTTCCGGCAGCGGTTGGTGTTCCGCACGGAGGACGACTCGACCATGAGCATGGTGCAGCGCCTGCTCGGCCAAGTGGATGCCTACATCACGTCCACCAGTGAAGGCTCGTCGCACAGCGTCAGCACAAGCCCGGATCAGAAGCCCACCGAATTCGGCGCGGCCTTCGGGCATGTGATGACCGCTGGCGTCTACGCACCAAAGGGGAATGTCTCCACGTCCGATGGGCAGAGCTACAGCGAGTCCACCTCGGTGCAGCGTCAGCAGCTCTACGACTCGAACGACTTCCGCAGCCTCAACACGGATTACGCGCTGTTCCTCGGAAATATTGGGGACAGGGCTGTGGATGAGGTCATTCAGATGCAGCCGCTGTACGTCAAAGCACAGCCCGCCGCACAACAAACCGCCATCGCTTAAAGGAGGTCGTCATGGCATGGATCAAAAGCGCGTCACGCCCACGCGAAACCGAATGGGTGTACGCCGACGATTCGCTCACGGGCGCTATGGGTCGGTCGTTGTTGGTGTTCGTCCGGGATGGGGCCATCGCTGGCTTGCTGCTCGGTGTGTTGATTGGCTTGCTCCTCGACAAGCCCGAAGCCAATTGGCAAGCGAAGCGCTCCGGCTGGTCGCAGCGTCAGCAGGAAGTGTCGGATCAGATCGGCACGGCCCCCGTGCCACGTCTCCCGGTGCTTCCGGTGCCGTCAGCACAACCGGCCAAGCCTGCCACCGTCGCCCCGGCCACTGCGCCACAAGCGCAGACCCGCACCGATGGCACCGACATGGAATCGGGCAATGAGCACATGCCGAAATGGGATGTGGGCTTCGGTGCATCGACGCACACCCTGAGCTTCCGGCTTGCGTGCATGCCAGCCCGCACGCCCTGCGCAGACACGCCCGAGGAACCGGCCTATGTGGTCTTTGAAGGCCCCGCCTCGGCCCGCCTGACGGCCACGGTGCCCATGAAGCCCACGGCTGACTCCACCAGCTACTCCGCTTCGCTGTTCGTGGTCGGCCCTGACCAGTTCGCAGCGCCGAACCGGGTTGTCCTGCCGGTCGGCCAGTGGCGCATGACCGTGAGCTTCCCGAAGTTCAGCAAGCAATCGGAAAAGAAGTTCTGGGTGTCCTGCCCCCGTGGCGAAGCCTGCTCGGCGGTGGACTACCCGATTCCCCTCATCGAACGCTAATGCGCTTTACATCAATTGAGTAAAGCCGCTTTTCTGCAATTCAACATTTAAGGATTAACACCATGAAAAAAGCTCTCATCGCCGCCGTAGCCGTAGCCCTGACCACTTCCGCATGCGCTCAAATGCCGCTGCCTCTGGCTGACCAGTCGGCCCCCGCTCCGGCACAAGTGCCCCAGCTCCCGGCCACGGTCGAGCGCCTGACCCTGATCCCGTTCTTGGGTGACTTGATCGGCGTCCTGCCCCGCAAGGCTGGCGACAACTGCCCGGCCACGGCCCGATTCCGCCTGACCACGGTGGACTCGGGGGTGCAGCAAAGCAGCATCGTTGCCGATACGAAGTGGGAGCAAGACCGCCTCGGCGCTGGGCAAGCGATCTGCAAGGCCACGATCCGGGCTGACCAGTTCGCGGGCCTGCCGCGCCCCGGCCTCAAGGTCTTTGCGTCCGTGCAAGTGGGCAACGACAACAACCGCAGCTCGCAAGCGCTGGAAGTCCGCACCGTCTGCTCTGGTAGCGCGTGCCAGGTCGTGCCCGCCACCCAAGCCAAACCCAGCACCGGCATGGACAAGGTGAACGCGCAAGCCGCCGCCCTGCAATCGCAGCTCGGCAAGCTGTGGAACGCCACCGGGGGCAAGCTGATGCAACAGCAACAGGCCAGCGAGTGCGACCCGTCCGTGCAAACGTGCAGCCAGAACCCCGGCACCGTTGGCGAAACCATCCGCTCGAAGTGAGGCCACATCATGGACATGCTGACCACTACTGCCCGACAGCTCCTGCTGTTCGCCCACACGCTGGCTTTCGCCTTTGCCATCGTGGCCGTGCTGCGTGAGGACGTAGCCCTGCTGCGTGCCCGGCGCGTCGATGCTGACAAGCTGGAAGCCACCGGGCGCACCATTACCCGGCTGCTGGGCCTGCTCTGGCTGACCGGCGCGGCGCTGATCCTGCTCGATATTGGGCTGGATTGGTCGGCGCTGGCCCACAAGCCGAAGCTGGCCGCAAAGCTCACTGTGGTGTCGCTGCTGACGGCAAACGGCCTGCTCTTGCATTGGGTCGTGTTCCCGATGCTGACCAAGCCCCAGCGCTCGCCGGGCTTCGCCTCGGCGGTCTGCGCTGTGGTGGGTGCGGTCAGTTCGGTGACATGGCTGTTTGCCTCGTTTGTCGGCGTGGCCCGCCTGATCGCCCCGGCGATGACCTACGGCGGGTTCTTGGGCCTCTATGGCCTGAGCTTGGCCGCTGGGCTGATCGTGTCGCTGGCCTTCGTCCGTCCGCACATCGAGCGCTTGATGCTGCCCCGGCCTGCACCGGAAGAAGAGGTCGAGGACGCCTTGCTGTCCACCTTCGGGCCTGCAACCTCGTTGCTGCTCGATGAGGGCATCCGCAAGGCCCATGCGGGCCAGCCTGCTGCATACGCCGAAGCGTTGGCCGCTCGCGTCCCTGCAGGCATGGACGATGCGCGGGCGTTGTTTCTGCGTCGTGTGGCTCCCGTGGTAGAAAGCCGCTTTTGATGCTTTGCGCTTTACATCATCGGCGCATTTACTCAAATACAGAAAGGATGAACCATGCCAACCATCAATGACACATGGATGCACTACCTCGCAGCGGTCGCCGTCTATGGCGTGCCGGTTGGGTTCAGTGCCGGTGTCATTGGTGGGCTGGCCTACGGCGTCGGCTCTGACATTGCCGGGGGGCTTCGCGCCCTCCGCTCCTTCTCTCTGCGGCAATACTGGCCGCTCTGACATTCTCGAAACCGCTATGCAGTTCTCAACGGACGAACGACACGCCCAAACGCTCGCCATGCTGGCCGAGGTCAGGGACTACATCGCCAGTTGGCCGTCGCACCCGATGAACCGGGACATGCTGGCCCGCATCGACTCGCACATTGACGATCCCGTCCATCAGCTTGTCTTGAAGTCGGATGTGGAGCGAACCGGCGCGAGCTTCACGCCGGGCGGCCTGTGCCTGATCCGGGCAAGCCTCAAGGGCCACACCGTGAACGTGAGCATCCCGGCAAAGCCCAAGTGCGCCGATGACACGGCAATCATCAAGGCGCTGCACCACGGCATCAGCCTTGAACTCAAGCCCAAAGCCTGAGCGCAATTCATCAATACATCATTTGATGTTTTACTGAAAACATCAATGCAGGCGTGAGCCTTCCGCCTGAGCGGGCATTTCTGCCCGCCACACCTCCAGCTCCAACGCCTCCACGTCTGCCCTGATCGCCTTTGCCATCTGGGCCAGCACGCAAGCCTCCCCCTCCCCCACCTGACCCTCTCGGGCCAAGTAGTCCAGCGTCTCCGCTGTCTGGCGCAAGTCGGCCAGCTTGGCGGCTGCATGCGCGGGGATCATCACTTCTTGGCCTGCGGCTTGATCGCGTCCATCAGCTCGCGCACTTGAGCGCGTAGCGCCTCGCCTTCACCGGCCAGCCGTCCAGCTTCCACGGCCTTGTCGGTCGCGTCCTTGCGCGATGCGTCCAGCTCGGCGCGAAGGTCGGCAAGTGACTTTTCCAGCTCGGCCACCCTGCGGGCCTGCGTCTGCGCCTCGGCCAGTGCCAGCTCAACCTCGCGCAGCTTGGCCGCTTGCTGGTCGATGGTCGCGGCCTGCGCCGCCTCCACACCTTCCAGCCGGGCGATTTCGTTTGTGGCTTCGGCCAGCTCGACGCGCACGGCAGCGACTGCGGCTTGTGCCTCGTCCTTGGCTTGCTGGGCTTCGGCCTGTGCCTCACGCGAGGCCAGCGCCCACACGATCCGGGCGAACTCTTGTCCCTTGGCCTGCACCTCTGCCGGTGTCTCTGGTGCCGCTGTGGCGGCTTCCGCCCGCTGCTGCTTCCACACGTCCAAAAACTTCTTGACCGTGCTGTAAGAGCCGCCGCCAATGCGGGCTTGGACGGCAACGATTGAAGGCTCTGCGCCTTCGACAATCAGCGCCTCGGCGGCGTCGGTGACTGCTTGCTGGGTGACGATCTGACGGGCCATGCTTCACTCCTTCACTGTAATTGCATTACTGTAATTATCGTAATTACAGTAATGAAAGTCAAGGGGAAAGTCTGGTCGGTGGGTGAAATGACGTGCCGTTTTCGGGTTCTATCCCCCCCCTGCCGCTCGGTGGGTGAAACACCGTGTCGGTGTGGTCGGTGCCAGCTTTTGGCAAGCTGCTTTCAGCCAGGTCAAAACCCGGCGCTCGCCGCTGGGCAGCACCGGGGGATGCTTTACGGCCTCCGGCCTACATCCCCCGGCGCAGCCGGGAGCGTGGGCCACTCCTGCCGCATCAAGGGTGCGCCCCAGCAGGCCCGAGTCCTCGCTGCGCTGCGGGCCGCGCCAGCCTGCCGGGGCCGCTTCGCGCCCTTGACCCGTCATCCGTTCGCGGGTTCTGTCCCCCCTTTTTTTCGGGTTCTATCCCCCCTCCGGGGGCCTCGGCTGGCTCGGTCGATAATTGCGTTCGGCCATACCTCCCTTGGCCCCCTGCTTCACCTCCCTGAGCGGGGCATCGCACGCGATGTTTAGCGGCCCCTGCGTGGGGCCGCCTTTCTTTGCTCGTGGTGGGTGATAAACCGTGTCGACCCCTTCCGACCTGCAACGATCCGGCAAGCCTCAGAAACGCCCGTAGAGGCGTTTTCAAGACCCTGCAGACCCTTCGGGGTGTCCTAGCCTCAGAAAACGCGCTGTAGGCCCGTTATGGCCGTTTGGTTGCGGCTGTTTGAGTGGAAAGGGTGTCAAGGGCTGCACCGGAAGCCGCATGCGGAGCGCAGGGCGAAGCCCGAGCACCGAACGGGTGAGGATGCAGGCGAAGCGAACCCTTGATTCCCTTGGAACGACCCCACGCTCCCGTCATGGGTGTAGGGGGTTTCAAGGCCGTAGGCCGTCCCCCTGCACCCTTGACGACAGAGGGCGACTCGCTCCCCTCGCAGGGCGAGGGGCGGGGGGGAGTGGGTGGGGGCCGTTATCTGCCCCCTTTGGGGGCCTCGATTTGTCTTTTGGCTGTTCAGCGCTCAGGCGGTCGAGTTGTCACGGTCTGGGGGATGCCGGGCGGGAGCGCGAAGCGCGGGCGGAGGGCCGAAGGCCCGGAGGAGCCGGCGGGGGGCTTGCCCCCCAAGAGGCGGCGGCGGTTTGAGCCGCGTCGCGTTAAAGAATTTATAAAGTTAAGAAATGCGCGCGCGCGTTAAGCCCTGTGGAAAACGCTGGGAAGCCTTGCCACAAGCGGCTTCCGGCGAGCGGGGTGTCAGCGATATAACGAGCCTGCCGTCAGCGATATAACGAGTCTATCCACAGGAAAGCGTCAGCGATATAACGAATCAATCCACAGATTCCGGGTGGCCGTCAGCGATCTAACGACCCCTCGGCGCTAGCGTCAGCGATCTAACGACTCACCGCCCATTTGACAACGGACTCTTGCCTGAGTTGATGGCCGCCAAGAGCTTCTTCGGGTCCTTGACGTAGAAGATCACCTGATCGGTGTCCTTGCTGTAGACCATCCGGTACTCCGGCAGCGTGTCGGCGTCGGCAATGTCTTGGATCTGATTCCGAAAGGCTCGGATGTGGCTTTGCGCTCCGCACTTCTCGCGCAGCAGCTCAAGCCCGATTTTCCAGCTCGACTGTGACCCGCAGTGCTTCCGGGCCAGCTCGTACAAGCGCCGCTCAAGCGGCTTTCTCAGCCGGAAATAGTCGGGGTGCAGCGTCAGGACTTCGTGCGCCTGAATCGCGTTGAACAGCCACTTGCTCATCACAATCTCGACCGCGATCATCCGTTCATCGTTGGGCGAGCGCTCGACGATCGTCCAACTGTCGATGATCCCGAAGGCTTCCTTCACCCGCTTCTCGCCCGTGCGGATCGTGGTCTTGATCGTGGTGCCCTTGAGGCGGTCTAGGGCTGTTTCGAGCCGCTTGTACTCCACGCCACCTGTCGGCTTGTTGGTGGCCACGAGGTAGTTGTGCACCGTGAAGCGCACCGCACGGTTCTGTGCGTCTGGCCGCTCCCGGTTCAAGGCTTCGGTCATCTGCGACGTGATGAAGATAAGCACGTCCTTGTCGTGCATGGTCGCCCGGCCGTACAAGGCCGATGGCGACACTTCCACGTTCTTTGATCCGTCCTTGCTCGCCCACCGCCAGATTGAAAAATCCTTCTGGGTCATGAGGGAGTAGATCGGGGCTTCCATCGTGGCCGCGTCATCCTTGAGCGAGTAGCCAAAAATGTCCGCGACAAAGAAGTCTCGGTTGGTGTACCTGGCTGGCAGGAGCTTTGGCCGTTCGCGCTCTTGCTTGTCGGCCTTGGCGGCCTCGTCCTTCTCTTTGTCCAGCTCGGCCAAGAAGTCCAGCTCGGGCTGGATGTTCGGCACCGGGTTGTGGTTCGGTGTCCGTGCCTTGCTCCGTAGCCGAAGGCTCTCAATCTTTGCTTGAACCTTGCTCAGTTCGCCTTGTGGCTTGCCAAGTTGGTCAATCGTGGTGCTCTCGATCACCTCGCTTGCAGGCGCGATAGTGACCTCTAGGGCTGCGTCTCTGGCGGCAACGATTTCTTGCCGACGCCGGGCAATGGGGGCTGCTCGGTCGGTGATTTCGTTGATTCGGCGCTCAAGCTCTGGGCTTGGCGTCTGCTCGTTCATCGTCCGAAAGCGCTCCGCTGTCCGCTCTAGCGCGGCCAGTTGCTCTTCGATTTCCAGAAGCTCCAAGGCATAGGCAACTTCCACCGCTGAAACCGGCTTTTGTTTTTCGTCAGCACTCATGCCTCATCCCTCCCGCGCTCTTACTGCTGGGCGTAGTGGGCTTCAAGCAGCACGCGGATTTCCTCGGCCATCTTGGTGCCACGGCCAGCGCAGGAAACCTTGATGGCGCGGTGCAGGCTCTCGGGAATGTCCAGCGTCAGGCGCTTGGTCGGCTCGTCGGTGCCCTCTTCGCGGTTCTTGACCCATTCCTCGGCGGTAGCCGTGGCGGCGGGCTTGTTGCTGGGCTTGGTGCCAAAGGCGACTTTTTTCCCGGTCATTTCAGGTACTCCACCAGTTCAGCGAGGACGGCTTGCATTTCTTCTGCGGCGCTGCCCTCTGGGTCAATTTCATAGACGGCTTGGCCTCGGGCTGCTGCCTCTGCGAACACCACGCGCTGCGTGACTGAGGCATTGAGCACATGCACCGGGTAGGACGACAGCGCTTCGCGCACGTCGCGGCCAATCGCCGTATTTGCGATTTTGCGGTTTACCACAAAGCAGCTTTTCAGGCTTTCTTTATAGACGCGGGCCTCGTCAATGAGCTTGACGACTTCATCAGCGGCCCACACGTCATAGGGCGACGGCTGGACGGGGATCAGCACCACGTCAGAAGCCATGATCGCGGAGCGTGCAAGGTCGGTGACTCGCGGCGGGCCGTCGATGATGATGTGGTCATAGCCCTTGCCGATGGTGCCGATTTCCTTGTGGACGGTGGCACGGGGCAGGCCGACAACTGAAAACAGCGGCTCACCCTCACGGGCTGCGGCCCAGTCCAACGCGCTGCCCTGCGGGTCAGCGTCGATCAGCAGCACGCGCTCGCCATTGCGGGCCAGCGCAGCCGCCAGATTGACGGACAACGTGGTTTTGCCCACGCCGCCCTTCTGGTTCAAAACTCCGACGATCATGTTTTACCCCTTTGCGGTTAGTCGCTTTTGCGATGTTACAGGAATCAAGTTTTCTGTATTTGCTGAAATGATAAAGGGCCTTCCGCACATTGTCAAGCCCGTTTTGTCGTGATAGTATGGAACCTAGTCCACACTGAGAAGAAAAACACATGCAAGTCGCCGTCCGACTGCGCCAAAGCGAGAAGCTCGGGCGCGTCACCGTCCCCCCTACCGTCGCGCTGCTCCGGTACGCCTACGACGCCGAAGCGAAGCGGGCACGGCAAGAGCGCGTCGGCACTGTCCCGTTCTGGACGGATGAGCTTCCCGACGATCTGAAAGCCCAACTGACCCCGGAAGAGCGGGCCGACTGGCAAACCTTCGTCAACGACCGCAACCACCAGCAGGAGAGGGCGCTGTGGCGCTTCTGCCTGAACAACTCTGTGCGGATGCTGGCCTACGCCAGCAAGGCGCTACAGGCCGGGGAAAAGCCCGCCTCGCCCACGCTGGCCCGCAAGGCTGTAAAGCTCTTCACGCAGTCGATGGACGATGCCGGGTTCGGTGAAGGCAAGGCCGGGCCGGGCCGTCCTCGCAAGGATGCGGAAATGGACGCCGACTATCTGCTGCTGCGCACGCCGGAAGAGTTCGAGCAATGGGAGCGCCTGAAAGACGATGGCGAGATAAAAGACCTGCCGAACTTCATCCCGCCCGAAGCCCAGAAGCCCGAGGCACCGAAGAAGAAGGGCTTCCCCGAGTACCCCGAGGGCGACTTGATCGCCCGTGCCCTTCGCCTCGCCTTTGTCGGCGGGGAAGGGGAGGGCGACGACTCGGCCTGATCTGGCCTATTTTTTGCCTTACCCCTCGGCCGCAACTGTCCAATGTGTTACGTTGTGGGGTTATGGCAAAAAAACCAAAAGACATAACGCCACGATTCGGGATCGGGGAGTGGTTCGGCTTCAATCTGACGCAGCTTTCCGGGGAGGAACGCCGCCAGCTTGCCGCCGAAGTCCTCAAGCCGAAGAAAGAGCGAACCCCACAACCCTGCCCCTTTCAGGCGCGCAAGACAGGCGCTGTCTGCTCCAAGGATGGCGGGGTGTGTTCGCTCCGGCTCTACTCCTACGACACACACCCAGACAACGGCCGGGCGGTCGGTGTCCCTGTTGAGGGCAAGCAAGGCGACCTTCGCGCCACCTGCCCCTATCGCTTCCACGATGAACTCGACGTATTCAAGTGGGTAGGCGAAACCATCCTTGGCGACCCTGACCCGCTGCTGGTCGGTGAAGTCGGCTTCCTCGAAGCCGGGGCATCGACCGACAGCGAAGGCGGCGATGACGTGGGCCGAATCGACATGGTTCTGGTCAGCTCCAAGACGCCCAAGGAAGCCCCGATGAATTGGGCTGCCCTTGAGATTCAGGCCGTCTATTTCAGCGGCAACGCCATGAAAGGCGAGTTTGAAGCCTTCAACGATGACGCCGTGGATTGGGTCATCTTCCCGGCCGGTCGCCGTCGCCCCGACTACCGCAGCAGCGGCCCCAAGCGCTTGATGCCGCAGCTTCAAATCAAAGTCCCGACGCTGCGCCGCTGGGGCAAGAAGATGGCCGTGGTCGTTGATCGCGCCTTCTTCGATTCCATCGGTGAGATGGACAACGTGGCCGACATATCCAATGCTGACATTGCATGGTTCATCGTCCGCTTTGAAGAGGTCGAAGGCCAGAAGCGCACGCGCATCGTGCGGGATGAAGTCCGCTACACCACGCTTGAGCGCTCGGTGGAAGGGCTGACGGGTGGCAAGCCGGTTCCTCTGCCGGTGTTTGAGACTCGCATCACTGACAAGATCGTTCACCCGGCGCCCATCACTGAGCCGGTCGAGGACGGTCTGCCGCTAGAGAACGGCAACGGCTCCGACGCCGCAAACTGACCACAAGTTGCTTGTTTGACAAGGCCGTGAACATTCACGGGCCTTGACGCGCCTATACGTCCTTGTTACGCTCCGTGAATGTTCACGGAGAAAATAACAATGACAACCGACGCCACCGCACTACAACGGCAGAACCGCCGCATCGAGCGCCTGAAAGAGCAAGGCGTCACCCGCGCCACGGTACTGGTTCACAGCGAATGCAAACCGGCCCTTGAAGGGCTGCGGCATCACTTCGTTGACCCCGACAAAGCGCAAGCGCTGGCCTCACTGGTCGAACAACTCCACGACAAGAAAGCCCCGACGAACGTTGCTCAGGTTCGCCAGCTCAGTCCGTTCCGCTATCCGGGCGGCAAGACGTGGCTTGTGCCAGAGGTGCGCAAGTGGCTGACGGCATCCAAGATCACGCCCTCGGTGTTTGTGGAACCCTTCGCGGGTGGAGCAATGGCGGGCCTGTCGGCCGCCGCTGAGGGCTTGGCCGAACACGTCTTTCTGGGCGAACTGGACGACGATGTGGCCGCTGTCTGGCAAACCATCTTCCACGGCAAGCCCGCTGACGTGAAGTGGCTTTGCAAGCAGATCATCGACTTCGATGTGAACCTTGAGAACGTCCGGGCGATCCTCGACGGCAACCCCAAGAGCAGTCGCGGCCGAGCCTTCCGAACCATCGTCAAGAACCGGATGCAGCGCGGCGGCATCATGGCCGCAGGCGCTGGCCTCGTTAAGACTGGAGAGGCCGGGCGCGGCCTCAATTCCCGCTGGTATCCCGAAACGCTGGCCCGTCGCATCGAAGCCTTGCAGGCCATGCGCGATCGGATCACCTTCGAGCAGGCGGACGCCTTCGAGGTGGTGCAGCGCTACGCCGATGATGCCAATGCGTTCTTCTTCGTTGATCCGCCGTACACCGCAGGCGGCAAGAAGGCCGGGGCACGGCTCTACACCCACAACGAAATTGACCATGAAGGGCTGTTCGCGCTCATGGCCTCGGTGCGTGGCTCAGTGATGCTGACCTATGACGACGCGCCAGAAGTGCGCTCGATGGCAGAGCGTCACGGCTTCCGCATTGAGCCGGTGCCGATGAAGAACACCCACCATGAGGTCATCCGCGAGCTGTTGATCTTGAAGCCCTGAAAGGCCGTGGCCGTCAGCGCCACAGCTTTTCAAACCGGGCCGGATTGGTCGCGGTGTACTGCACCGTGTGCTGGATGTTCCGGTGCCCCAAGTAGTCCTGAATCAGCCGCGTGTCGGCCCCTTGGTTCGCCAGCTCGTAGCCGCAAGCGTGGCGCAGCATGTGCGGGTGCGCATCCAAAGGCAAAGCGGCTTTCTCGCCATAGCCCTTGATCGCGTGCCAAGCCGTGCGCCGGTTCAGGGGCGTTCGCCGCTCCGACACGAAGAAGGCATCACAAGTCGGGTTCATCTTCTGGCGGGCCACCAGCCAAGCCTTGATCGCTCGCAGCTCGTCAGCGCGTAGCGGGTGGGTGGTCGATAGCCCCTTCTTGAGCCGGGCAACGTGCAGCACTCGGCTTTCCACGTCCACCTGTGACAAGCGCATGGCGCAGGCTTCCGACACGCGCAGGCCGTGCCGGAACATCAGCAGCAGCAAGGCCCGGTCGCGGGCCTCGTTCCGGCTGTTCTTGGTGGCGGCAATCAGGCGCTCGACTTCGATCTGTGTCAGGTGTTTGCGCTCGTTCATCATTTTGTCCAATGTTCAGGCCCGGCAATGGGCCGCAAAGCCCCGTGAATCCGTGGTCTGCTTTCCGCATATTGGACAAAAGGATTCATTTTGTCCAATGGTGCGGGCGCTGAAACGCTCACAAGCGTTCTGCCAGTACGCTTTCAGCCCAAGGCCCACGGCAGCATCCGGGCGATGTTCCGGGCGTCCGAGAGGGCGCGGTGGTGCTCGCCTTCCAGCTCAAGGCCGACGATCTGCAAGGCCGTGGCCATGCCTACCTGCTTGATCTTCCGGCGCTTGGCGAAGGCCGCTTTGAGGTTCTGGTGGGGAAGCCCTGCCAGTGGGTCAGCGAGGCCATGCCGGGCCGTTTCTCGCTCGATCTGGCGTGCGTCGTACTTGCCCCAGCTCCCCCAGCTCCCCCAGCTCCCCCAGCATTGCCCGGCGTGCAGGCGGGCGAACTCCGCCAACTCGGCGGCCACAGCGGGCCAGCTCGGCGCGGTGTCGATGCTGGCCTGCTCGATGTGGGTCAAGCCCATGCAAAAGGGCGTGAGGGTCGGGCGCTCGGTCGGCCTGACGAAGCGTTGCAAGGTGGCGATGACTTCACCGGCAGACGTGGCCCAGACTGCCCCCAGCTCGATCACCTCCATCTGCTCGGGCGTGATGCTCCCATCGTCCGCACAGGTGGCTTCAAGGTCGATGACCAGAATCACGCCACGTCCTCGATGTAGGCCCGGCACTCTTCGATCAACCCGGCCAGCTCTGCGGCATCCGGTCGGGCTTCCAAAATGGCTTTGACCTGGCTGATTTGGGCCGCGCTGGGGATCAGCTCTGACGGGCTTTCGTGGAGCCAGTCCATCAGGATCGGGCGCAGGGTTTCCGGGGCCATAGAGGCGACTTCGCCACGGGTCGGGACGTACATCCCAGCCCGCACCGTGCGGGCGCTCCCGTGGCTGTTCTGGGCCGCTGCAAAGGCACTTGCAGGTAAGCCGAAGCGGTCTTGATCGTCGTTCGTCATTCGTAGTTCTCCCGGTCGAATTGAACACCGGCCACGGTCAGCGGTTCACCGCTGGGCCAGTGCCGGGCCTTGCCCTCGATCTGCACGCGCACGTCGCCGTCGTTCACGATCACGGGCACGTCAGCCTCAAGGGCGGTTTGTCGGTCGCACTGCTCGAAGGTGCAGGCGTCCACGTTGAACTTCCAGAATCGGGCCATGTGCGCCTCCCTCA
Organism: Craterilacuibacter sp. RT1T; assembly: GCF_023502145.1. GTDB lineage: Bacteria > Pseudomonadota > Gammaproteobacteria > Burkholderiales > Chromobacteriaceae > Craterilacuibacter. The sequence continues at coordinate 16,289 of NZ_JAMFLI010000018.1, forward strand.
CTCAGAAAGCAGGGTGACGCCTGCGGCCTCGGTGACGGTTTCCCGAACCTCCGGCGAGTGCAGGAAAAGGGCCGCGCCGTTGTCCAGCTCAAGCCGCAGCATGTCGGTTCCGTTTGCGTCGAACTCGGCCCGCACTGCCCGGCCAATCGACCGCAACACGGCCCGGCTCACTTCGCCGGAAAAGCTGGCCGTGATGGCTGGGCCTGCTGGCGTGCCCTCGGGGGGCACGTAGAGCATTTCCAGCCGCGACACGGGCCACAGGTCAGGGATCAGCACCGGCACGCGGGCGGCGGTGATGATGGCTTCGCCAGTGGCGAGCGTGTCAGCGCAGGCGCTGGCCGATACCGGCTCGCCGGTTCGCTCCGCGATCCACGCCGCCACGGCTGCGCCGAAGGCTTGGAAGTTGGTTTTGTTGTCCATTGGAATCATCCTTTCAAAAGTGGCCGACAAGGCATCAACGGTTGCCGACACCTTGCCGTCCATTGGTGCCACGTCACAGGCTCAAGTCCGGGCCGCTGCGCTCGCGCTCCTGCTGCTTCTGGCGCTCCCGCTCCATGCGCTGCTGCTCCATCTGGGCGGCGATCTGTTGGAGGCGGTTCTGCTGCTCCTGCTGCTGGGATTCGCGGGGCTGCTCCTGCTCCTGCTTGGGCGCTTGTTGCTGCTGCTGATCCATGCGGCGCAGGGCTGCGCCTTCGTCCCGGTTGGCCTGCTGGCCGCTTGCTTCTCGTT
>NZ_JAMFLI010000019.1 GCF_023502145.1 Craterilacuibacter sp. RT1T
AGAACCGTGAAATAGGCGTCAAGCTTATTCTTTAAAAAAGTTGCTGCCATTCATGATTTATTGACATGTAAAACCAAACAAAAACAAATCAATCAAAGACTTAGTCAAACAAACTCATATTAAACATTAATCAAATCATAGTCGGCAACATCCAAATCAGCCCAATTCAAACAAAGTTGATATGCCATTCAGCCGCAAGATAAATAAAAAGCCGCACAAAGTGCGGCTTTTTAAACATTAAGCATGTAGCGCCTATCAATCAGAGCACGTAACGCGCCAGATCTTCACGCTGGGCCACCATTTCCAGCTTACTGTCTACATACTCGGCATTGATTTCGCACACACCGGCCTTGGCATCGAAGGAAACTTCCTCCAGCAGCTTTTCCATTACGGTATATAGACGGCGCGCACCGATATTCTCGGTTTTCTCGTTAACCTGCCAGGCAATCTCGGCCAGACGGCGAATACCCGACTCAACAAAAGCCAGTTCTACGCCCTCGGTTTCCAACAGTGCCTGATACTGCCGGGTCAGGCAGGCATCGGTACCGGTCAGGATGGCATTAAAGTCATCAACCGATAGCGAAGACAGTTCAACCCGGATCGGGAAACGCCCCTGTAGCTCGGGAATCAGGTCCGATGGCTTGGACAGATGGAAAGCACCCGACGCGATAAACAGTATGTGATCGGTCTTGACCATGCCGTACTTGGTGGTCACCGTGGTGCCTTCAACCAGCGGCAACAGGTCGCGCTGCACCCCCGCACGCGACACATCGGCACCGCTGCCTTCGGAACGACTGGTGACCTTGTCGATCTCGTCGAGGAACACGATGCCATTCTGCTCAACATTGGTCAGCGCTTCGCTGCGCAGTTCTTCTTCATTGACCAGCTTGGCGGCTTCTTCATCGATCAGCACGCGGCGCGCTTCGGCCACAGTCATCTTGCTGGCTTTTTTCTTGCCCGCACCCAGGCCCTGGAACATCGACTGCAACTGCCCGGTAAAGTCTTCCATTCCCGGCGGGCCCATGATGTTCATCTGGGGCGCGGCGGCAGCCACCTCGACTTCGATTTCCTTCTCGTCCAGCTTGCCTTCGCGCAGCATCTTGCGGAATTTCTGCCGCGTACCGTTCTCTTCCGTCTTCTCTGCTGCGGGCGCAGGTTCGTCGGCAAAGAAACCCGGGCTCTGGCGCGGCCCCGGCAACAAGACATCAAGAATACGGTTTTCGGCCGCATCTTCGGCGCGATAGCGGTTCTTCTTGATGGCGCTGTCGCGGGTTTCCTTCAACGCCACTTCCACCAGATCGCGGATGATGGTGTCGACGTCACGCCCGACATAACCGACCTCGGTAAACTTGGTCGCCTCAACCTTGATAAAGGGCGCATTGGCCAGACGGGCCAGGCGGCGGGCGATTTCGGTCTTGCCCACCCCGGTTGGCCCTATCATCAGGATGTTTTTAGGGGTGATTTCGCTACGCAGCGGCTCGGCCACTTGCTGGCGGCGCCAGCGGTTGCGCAGGGCGATGGCCACGGCGCGCTTGGCGGCATGCTGGCCGATGATGTTCTTGTCCAGCTCGTGGACGATTTCCTGCGGGGTCATGGTAGTCATGGAAACTCCGTTCGGGCGATGACCGCACTCGCGCGCGGCCACCAGCACACGCGTTTTCAGTCCAGGGTTTCAATCAGATGATTCTGGTTGGTGTAGATACAGATGTCGCCGGCGATTTCCAGCGACTTCTTCACCACCACGGCAGGATCAAGCTCGGTGTTCTCGAACAGCGCACGCGCTGCCGACTGGGCAAATGCACCGCCCGAACCGATGGCAGCAATGCCTTGCTCCGGCTCGAGTACGTCGCCGTTACCGGTAATGATCAGCGTGCTGTCGCGGTCGGCCACGATCAGCATGGCTTCCAGCCGGCGCAACATGCGGTCGGTGCGCCAGTCTTTGGCCAGCTCGACCGCCGAGCGCACCAGATGCCCCTGATGCTTTTCCAGCTTGGCTTCAAAGCGCTCGAACAAAGTAAAGGCATCGGCGGTACCGCCGGCAAAACCGGCCAGCACCTTGTCGTGATACAGGCGGCGCACTTTGCGCGCGGTGGACTTGATCACGATATTGCCCAGCGTCACTTGCCCGTCGCCGCCCAGCGCTACGCGCTCGCCGCGACGGACAGAAATAATGGTGGTTCCGTCAAACTGCTGCATATTGATTCCCGATAAGAAGAGCTGCCACGGTCATTACGACAGCTATCTCTATATATTGGCAGGCGCTCAAATTGCAAGCGCAGGCAGATCGACATGGCCCGCATAACCAACCCGGGCCATACGCAATCGCAAGCAAGAACCTGACGGGGACGGGCGGAAGAAGAGGGGAAAAAAGACGGGGTAAGCAAAAAAAAACGGACTCAAGCGTCCGTTTTCATGTCGCGCCAGGTCAGCCACAAGCGCATATCGAATTCCAGCTGGTGATAGTCGGCATCCATATGGCAGCACAACTGATAAAACGCCTTGTCGTGCTGCTTTTCCTTCAGGTGTGCCAGCTCGTGCACCACGATCATGCGCAGGAAAGGCTCGGGCGCCTCGCGAAACAGCGCGGCAATGCGCACCTCGTTCTTGCTTTTAAGGCGCTTGCCCTGCACCCGCGAAATCTGGGTTTGCGTGCCCAGCGTGCCGCGCACCAGATCCATCTGGTTGTCGTACATCACCTTGGCCAGTGCCGGTGCGCTTTTCAGATAACGCTGCTTCAGTTCGCCGACGTACTGATACAAGGCCTTGTCGGTCTGAATATCATGGCGTCCGGGATATTTGCCGGTGATGACCTCGCCCAGCGAGCCGGCGGCCATCAGGGCGCGCACGCGCGCCTGCAGTTCGGGCGCGTAGTGTTGCAGGTATTTCAATTCGGACATGGAGACAAACGGATAAAAGCCGGGCCAGACGGCCCGGCGTAAAACAGAATCAAACCGACAACTGCACCATTTTCAGCGGCGGATTGCCGTCGCTGCTAGGGAAGTCGGCTTCGGGCATGATCCACTGGGCGGCGCGGATCGGACGGCCAGCCTTGGCCGCACTGCGCTGCAACTGGTCCAGCCAGGCATCGCGATCAACCTGTGCCACATTATTGCAGCAGATCAGCGTGCCGCCTTCGGCCGTTGCCAGCAGAGCCGGCTTGAACAGCGCCGAATAGTCATTCACCAGATCGACCACGCCGAACGGGCTCTTGGCATAGCGTGGCGGATCCAGGAAGACCAGATCGAACTGGCGCGGCTCGAGTTCAGGGAACGGAGGCATGCGCTTGCCGCGCACGAACTTGGCCTGACCCAGGCCGGCCAGCTGACGCAAGGCGGCAAAAGCATCGCTATGCAGGAAACGCGGGCGGGTCGGCAAAGCATTCATCTTGGCATTGGCACGGCCAACGGCCAGGCTGGACTCGGCAAAATCCACATTCATTACAAAGCTGGCACCGGCCTTGGCCGCAGCCAGACCCACGCCACAGGTATAAGAGAACAGGTTGAGTACGGTCTTGCCGGCGGCCAGCTCCATCACGCGGCGGCGACCGGCGCGCAAGTCGAGGAATAGCCACGGGTCTTGCCCGGCATGACGACCCTGGATGTAGTAATCAACCCCCATCTCGCGTGCAATGTGCGCGGCTTCGGCGGCTTCCAGTTCGGCACCGCTCAATTCGTTGGCAATGCGCGAATTGCCGGCGCTGCGGTCGTTGTAGACCGTTACCAGCTCAGGAATAGAGGCACGGAAGAAGTCGGCAATCGCCGCCTCTTCGCCTTCAGCCAGCGGCGCATGGAAGGTCTGGATCAGCACCAGATCACCGTAGCGGTCTATGGTCAGGCCCGGGCGGCCTTCCACGCTGCCGTGAAACAGGCGCCAGGTGTTGGTGCCTTCGGCGGTGAGTTGAGCGGCCAGTTCGGCACGTGCGCTGCTGGCGCTTTGTAACAGTTCATTCAGTTCGGTATGCATGCAAGCTCCCTTAAAAGGATAATCGGGCCGGCTGGAGAGAGGCGCGGACGTCATCTTCCTTTCGGGTGGCGCGGCATTGTACTCTGCGACAGGGCCAAGCGGGGTACTATGCCGGTTTTGTTTGGCGCACAGCCACCCGCTTGCCGGGCAGGCTTTGCGCCCTGCCCTTGCAAAGGCCATGCCATGAACCGTAAATTTACCTTCTTTTCCCGCTTCATTCCCGACATTCTGGCCGGGCGCAAAACCATCACCCTGCGCGACGACAGCGAATCCTGGCCGCAGGCGGGCGAACTGCTGGAAGTCCATACCTATGAAGACGACCGCTGGTTCTGCCAGCTGCGCGTCACCGCCATCAGTCCGCTGGCACTCGCCGACTTCAACGAAGAGCATGCGCATCAGGAAAACATGAGCCTGCCCGAACTGCGTCAGGTGATCGCCGAGATTTACCCCGGTCAGGACGCCTTCTGGCTGATCCGCTTCGAAGTCACCGCACAGTAAACACCCGTTACGATAGCAGGCAGGTATTCCACCTATATAATCAGTGCCATCGTCTGACGGCGACACTGAAATGGAGACTGTCTTGTTTAGCTGGTTTGAAAAAAGGGTTAATCCCTATCCGGATAGCCCGGCGGCACAACCGCCCAAGGGCTTTTTTCCCTTTGTCTGGTCGGCTACCGCCGGCATGCGCCCCCTGATTGCCGGCATGATCGTACTGACCGCCAGCATCGGTGCTTTTGAAGCCTTGCTGTTCTCCATGCTGGGCTCGGTCGTCGACTGGCTTAGCCATGCCAGCCCGTCGACCTTATGGCAGCAGGAGCGCGACAAATTGCTGCTGCTGTTCGCCATCCTGATGGCCAGCCCGCTGCTGGTTGCCCTGCAAGCCATGTGCAAGTATCAGGGCCTGTTCGGCAATTTCCCGATGCGCCTGCGCTGGAACTATCACCGCCACCTGCTCGGCCAGAGCATGCATTTTTATCAGGACGAATTCTCCGGCCGCGTTTCGGCCAAGGTGATGCAGACCGCGCTGGCGGTACGCGATACCGTGATGATCGTGTGCGACATCCTGGTGTTTGTGGTGATTTACTTCATCACCATGACCGCCGTGGTCGGCAGCTTCGACCTTGTCCTGCTGCTGCCTTTTCTTGGCTGGCTCTTGCTGTATATCGCCACGCTGGCTTTTTTCGTGCCGCGTCTGGGTAAAGCCTCCAGCCGTCAGGCCGATGCCCGCAGCCTGATGGCCGGGCGCATTACCGATGCCTACACCAATATCTCGACCATCAAGTTATTCAGCCATGCCCAGCGCGAAGCCGGCTTTGCCAAAAGCGCCATGCAGGAATTCATGCTGACGGTGCATGGCCAGATGCGTCTGGTCAGCGGCTTTGAGGTTATCAACCACCTGACCAGCATGCTGCTGATCGCCAGCACGGCCGGCGTCTCGCTCTGGCTGTGGACACAGGGCAATGTCGGCATCGGCGCGGTGGCGGCGGCCACGGCGATGGCGCTGCGGCTCAACGGCATTTCGCACTGGATCATGTGGGAGATGTCCAGCCTGTTTGAACAGATAGGCACGGTGCAGGACGGCATCAACACGCTGGCACGCCCGGTCGCAATCAACGATCAGCCCGGCGCACAAGCACTGAAAGTCACGCAGGGTGAAATCCGTTTTGAAAACGTGGATTTTGCCTATGGCGGTGAGCGCAAGATCATCGACCAGCTGACGCTGACCATACGTCCGGGCGAAAAAATCGGTCTGGTCGGGCGCAGCGGTGCCGGCAAATCCACCATCGTCAATCTGCTGCTGCGCTTTTACGATGTCGAGCAAGGCCGCATCCTGATCGACGGCCAGGATATCAGCAGCGTCACGCAGGACAGCTTGCGCGCACAAGTCGGCATGGTGACACAGGACACCTCGCTACTGCACCGCTCGGTACGCGACAATCTGCTGTACGGCAGACCGGATGCCGGTGACGACGAAATGGTCAGCGCGGCACGGCGCGCCGAGGCGCATGAGTTTATCCAGAGCCTGAGCGACCCCAAGCAACGCACCGGCTACGATGCCCATGTCGGCGAGCGCGGGGTCAAGCTGTCCGGCGGACAACGCCAGCGCATCGCCATTGCCCGCGTCATGCTGAAAGATGCCCCCATCCTGCTGCTGGACGAAGCCACCAGCGCGCTGGACAGCGAAGTCGAAGCCGCCATTCAGGGCAGCTTGTACCGGCTGATGGAGGGAAAAACCGTGGTCGCCATCGCCCACCGCCTGTCGACCATCGCGGCCATGGACCGGCTGGTGGTGCTGGATCAGGGGCATATCGTGGAGCAAGGCACGCACCAGCAGTTGCTGGCACAACAAGGCCTGTATGCGCGGCTATGGGCACACCAGAGCGGCGGCTTCCTCGGCGAAGAGACCGGGGAGGATGAAAGCACGATGGCGACCTAGCCCGCAAAAAGGCCGGGGTCCAATGACGGGTTGGCGCAGACGGGCTTTGAGGCTGGAGTCCGCTGCGCAAACCGCGCTTAGGCAGGCTGGCTGACACACGAATAGCACGTATCGCATGCAATCAACCGCAACTTGACTGGGACATCACCCACAAAAAACCCGCCTCAGGCGGGTTTTTGCAGTATCGGCCTCAAGCCGCTTTTTTCAGGATCTCGTACAAGGCATCCTTCAGCTGCAGCTTCTGCTTTTTCAGTGTTTCCAGTTCGACGGCGCTCGCCAGTTCGATATTGGCTTCGACATTCTTGATCTTCTGGTCCAGATCATTGTGCTCATCAAACAGGCGGGAAAAGTGGGCGTCTTCGGTTTTCAGCTTGGAAATCAGTTCACGATATTCTGGAAACATGGTCACTCCTTAATCAATGATGGTTGCCGTTTTATGGGTCTTGCTATGGCTTTAGCATAACATGGGCAGGCGAAAAAAATCCGCCTGCCCACCTTTTCAAACCGCGTTTGCTTGATCTGGCGCAAACAGTGGCCTCACGCGGCCTTGCCCTGCTCCTGCTTGACCATTTCGGCATGGACACGGCGTGCGGCCAAAGCCATGAATACCGCAGCCCAGCCATCAAAAATCAGCTCGAAGCTGACGGCCAGCCCGATCAGCCACAAGGCCGACACCGGCCAGCTGGCCAGCAGATAAAGACCGAACAACATGGAAAACACGCCCCCGGCCACCACCCAGCCCCAACCCTGCTGCGGCCTATGCTGCACGCCATTAACGGCACGCATAAAGCCAACCGCCAGCAAAAAGCCGCCCATGATCAGGGTCAGCCATGCGGCAGCAGCCAGCGGCTGCAGCACCATTAAAGCACCGGCGGCCAGATACATCAGCGCCGTCAAAATGGCGATGCTGCGCCCCTTCCAGCCTGCGCCATGAAACACCGCGCTATAGAGCTTGAGTGCAGAGGCTGCCACCAGCAAAGCGCCGGCCACCAATACCGCGCCTATGGTATAAGCCACGCTGGCAAATAGGCCGATAGAGCCGCCGATCAGGTAAAGCACGCCGACGGCCAACAGGCCCGGCCAGTAACGGGTCAGACTGCCGAACAACTGCACTGAATAGGGAAGCCGGGACATGAAAATCTCCTAATGTCTAAATATTCAACTCGCGATTGTTCCGTTATAGACGTTTGACATTCAGCTGTCCGCTTTGGCAGTCAATATAAATGACATGCCGGGGGGAACTAAAGCCGCCATCGCGGCTCTTTCCCTGCATTCTCGTTTCAGGGTTCATCATGCCCCAAGCCCGCCGCTCGGCCTTATGGCCACGCATTCTGGCCTTACCTGCGCCGCAAGCCGGCCAGCGCGTAGCCGATGTCCTCGGCCGCCAGCCGCGCCAGCAGCTGGACCGCATTGCGCTATTGGCACTGCCCATGCTGATCCCGGTCGCCCTGCCCGGCATGTCGACGACGCTGGGGCTGATCACGGTCGCGCTGGCACTGGCCCACCTGCGCCAGCGCGCGCTCGCCCTGCCCGGTTTTATCGCCGAACGCGCACTGCCGGACGCGCTGGTGCGCGGCATGGACAAGCTGCAATCGCGCCTGTTTAGCTGGCTGCCACATATATCGCGCCCGCGCTGGCGCGCCCTGTCGGGCAGCCGCATGCGCGCCGGCAACACGCTGATGCTGGGCGTTGCCGGGCTCGCACTGCTCACGCCGGTACCGCTGGTGAGTTTTGACAATGTGATTCCGGCTGCCGCCATTGTGCTGTTGACGCTGGGGCTGCGCGTGCGCGACGGCGCGCTGGTGCTGGCAGGCTACGCGGCAACGGTCGCCGGTGCGGCAAGCACGGCACTGATGTGGTGGGGACTTTCGGTCGCCGGCGAAGCCGGCATGGCAGGCGCGGCAGACTGGCTGCAGCGCCTGTAGAAGCTTACTTGTTGCTTAGCGTAGCCACCGACAGGCCGGCGGCGACGAAGGCACTGCCGGCACCGATATTAAGGCCGGCCACGACCCGTGGCCGCGCCTGCAACAAGCCGGCCAGGCGTGACGCAAACGTTCCCATCAGCGCAAACACCACACAGGTGAGCACGGCAAACCACGCACCGTAAATCAGCATCTGCACACCGGCATCGCCGCGCGCCGGGCTGACAAACTGCGGAATAAAGGCCAGTACGAACAGGCCGGGCTTGGGGTTAAGCACGGCCGAGAGCAGGCCGGACAGGAAAATTGCCCGCATCGGCTGGCGTGCGGCAGGCTCGAAACTGATCAGGGAACGCGTACGCAAGGCCTTGATGCCCAGCCACACCAGATAGCCGGCACCGAGGCCCTTGACGATCCAGAACACCAACATCGATGTCTTCATCAGCAGCGTCAGCCCGCAAGTTGCCAGCAGCACATGAAACAGAATGCCGGCACCGGACGCGGTCGACGACACCAAAGCCGCCCGCCAGCCCTGGCTCAGGCCACGCCCGATCGCAAGCAGGTTATCCGGCCCCGGCGAGACAATCAGCAATACACAGGCCGCGGTATACGCGAGCCACACTTCAAACGGAAACATCGGTTTCTCCCTGTCTTGCGCGGGTCGGTGCCCGCGCTTTTATTGTCATGTCAGCCGCGGCCACCGGCTCTGCCACACTCACGCGCTGTAACCCAGGTTAGGCGCCAGATCGCGCTCGGCCTGCTCGACGCTGACGCCGCGGCGCTGCGCATAGTCGGCGACCTGATCGCGGCCAAGCTTGCCGATACCGAAATAGCGGCTGTCCGGGTGGCTGAAGTAGAAGCCGGACACGGCCGCGGTCGGCAGCATGGCATAGCCTTCGGTCAGGCTCATGCCTATGCCCGGTGCGTCCAGCAACTCGAACAGCGCCTTCTTCACCGTATGGTCCGGGCACGCCGGATAGCCCGGTGCCGGGCGGATGCCCTGATACTGTTCCGAAATCAGCGCTTCGTTATCGAGATCTTCATCCGCCGCATAGCCCCAGAACTCGGTACGCACACGGTGATGCATCAGCTCGGCGAAGGCTTCGGCCAGACGGTCGGCCAAGGCTTTGAGCAAAATGGCCGAGTAGTCATCATTGGCCGCTTCGAAGCGCGCCACATGCGCATCGATGCCGATGCCGGCGGTGACGGCGAAGGCGCCGATATAATCAGTTATTCCGGTTTCACGTGGAACAATGAAGTCGGCCAGCGCCCAATCCGGGTTGCCATGACCATCCTTATCGGTCTTGATCAGCTGCTGGCGCAAGCCAGTCCAGCTCATGCGCAGGGCACCGGTTTGCGGGTCGTAGATCTCGATATCGTCGTGATTCACGCTCGCCGCCGGGAACAGCCCGATCACGGCGCGCGCCTCCAGCCAATGGCCGGCAATGATTTGCGCCAGCATGGTTTGCGCATCGGCAAACAGGCTCTTCGCCGACTCGCCCACCACTTCGTCGTCGAGAATGGCCGGATAGCGTCCGGCCAGCTCCCAGCTCTGGAAGAACGGCGTCCAGTCGATATAGCGCGCAATCTCGGAGAGCGGATAGGCATCGAAACGCTGCACACCCAACTGCTTGGGGCGCGGCGGCGTGTAGCCAGCCCAGTCGGGTTTGAAGCCATGTGCGCGCGCGTCGGCAATGGACAGCAGTTTTGCCTCGCCGCGCCCTTCATGAATGGCGCGCGCCTTGGCGTAATCCGCCGCGACTTCGGCAACAAAAGCATCGCACAAGGTGTCGGACAGCAGATTGGAGCACACGCCAACCGCGCGGCTGGCATCGGCGACATAGATCACCGGCCCGCTGTAATGCGGTGCGATCTTGACTGCGGTATGCACACGGCTGGTGGTGGCGCCGCCGATCAACAGCGGAATGGTGAAGCCCTGACGCTGCATTTCGCGGGCCACATGGCTCATTTCTTCCAGACTCGGCGTAATCAGCCCGGACAGGCCGATAATGTCGGCACCGACTTCACGCGCGGTGTCGAGTATTTTCTGGCACGACACCATTACGCCCAGATCGATGACCTGATAGTTGTTACAGCGCAGCACCACGCCGACGATGTTCTTGCCGATATCGTGCACGTCGCCCTTGACCGTCGCCATCACGATCACGCCCTTGGCCGGCGCATCGGCCAGCCCCATGCGTATCTTTTCTTCCTCGATAAACGGCTCGAGGTGGGCCACCGCCGCCTTCATCACCCGCGCCGACTTCACCACCTGCGGCAGGAACATTTTGCCGGCACCGAACAAGTCACCGACCACGTTCATGCCATCCATCAGCGGGCCTTCGATCACATGGATCGGACGCTCGCACTTGAGGCGCACTTCCTCGGTGTCTTCGACGATATAGGTGGTAATGCCCTTGATCAGCGCATGCTCGAGGCGCTTTTCCACCGCCAGCTCGCGCCAGGCCAGGTCTTCACCCTTGCCGACCTTGGCATCGCCACGGAAGCTTTCCGCCAGCGCAATCAGCGCCTCGGTCACCGCCACCATGTCCGCGCCGCGCACCAGCACCACATCCTCGATACGCTCGCGCAATACCGGGTCGACTTCGTCGTACACCTCCAAAGCACCGGCATTGACGATGCCCATGGTCATGCCGCGCTGGATGGCGTGATAGAGGAAGACGGCGTGAATCGCCTCGCGCACCTTGTTGTTGCCGCGGAAAGAGAAGCTGACGTTGGACACGCCGCCGGAAATCTTGGCATGCGGCAGGTTTTGCCTGATCCAGCCGGTCGCCTCGATAAAGTCGAGGCCATAGCGGGTGTGCTCTTCGATGCCGGTCGCCACCGCAAAGATATTGGGGTCGAAGATAATGTCTTCCGGCGGGAAGCCCACTTCGTCGACCAGAATGCGGTAGCTCTTCTCGCAGATCTCGACCTTGCGCGCATAGCTGTCGGCTTGGCCCTGCTCGTCAAAAGCCATCACGATCACCGCCGCGCCGTAACGGCGCAGCAGGCGCGCCTGCTCGATAAATTTGTCCACCCCCTCCTTCATCGAGATCGAGTTGACGATGCCCTTGCCCTGAATGCACTTGAGGCCGGCCTCGATCACCTCCCACTTGGAGCTGTCGATCATGATGGGTACGCGCGCGATATCGGGCTCGGCGGCGATCAGGTTGAGAAAGCGCACCATGGCCGCATGCGCGTCCAGCATACCCTCATCCATATTGATGTCGATAATCTGCGCGCCATTGACGACCTGCTGGCGCGCCACATCCAAAGCGGTGGCGTAGTCGCCATTGAGAATCAGCTTGGCAAAGGCCTTGGAGCCGGTGACATTGGTGCGCTCGCCCACATTCACGAACAGGTCATGGTCGCCGATATTGAATGGCTCAAGACCCGACAGCCGGCACTTGGGCTCGATCACGGGCAGCGCGCGCGGCGCGACGCCGTCTACCGCCTGCGCGATGGCCGCAATATGCTCGGGCGTGGTGCCGCAGCAGCCGCCGACAATATTGATCAGCCCGGATTCGGCCCACTCGCGTACCGCCGCGCCCATTTCGGCCGGCGACAAATCATAGCCGCCAAAGGCATTGGGCAGACCGGCATTGGCATGCACCGATACAAAGCTGGCCGAAATGCGTGCCATTTCTTCCACATAGGGGCGCAGCAGATCCGGCCCCAATGCGCAGTTCAGGCCATAGCTCATCGCTTCGGCGTGGGATAGCGAGTTATAGAAGGCCTCGGTGGTCTGCCCGGTCAGCGTACGGCCCGACTGGTCGGTGATGGTGCCGGAAACCATCATCGGCAGGCGTGCCACGTCCGGACGCGTGTCGAAATAGCGGTGGATGGCGAACACTGCCGCCTTGGCATTGAGCGTGTCGAAAATGGTTTCGACCAGCAAAAAGTGTGCACCACCGGCCACCAGACCGTCGATGGCCTCGGTATAGGCTTCGACCAGTTCGTCAAAGCTGACATTGCGATAACCCGGATCATTCACATCGGGGCTGATCGAGCAGGTGCGGTTGGTCGGCCCCAGTACGCCGGCACAGAAGCGCGGCTTGGCCGGATTTTTTGCCGTTGCGGCATCGCACAGTTCGCGCACCAGACGCGCCGCCTCGCGGTTCATCTCCCATACCAGCGACTCCATGCCATAGTCAGCCATGGCGATGGAGGTGGCGTTAAAGGTATTGGTCTCGATAATATCGGCGCCGGCATCGAGATAAGCCTGATGGATGCCACCGATAATATCGGGCCGGGTCAGCACCAACAGGTCGTTATTGCCCTTGACGTCGTGGGCCCAGTCGGCAAAGCGTGCACCGCGGTAGTCGGCCTCTTCCAGCGCATGACGCTGGATCATGGTGCCCATGCCGCCATCGAGAATCAGGATACGGTGGGCAAGTGCCTGGTAGGCTGGATGATCGGTATGGGCTGGCTTCATAATGCGATGCTGTCGGCGGTAGTTTTTATTGCCGTCTATCTTATCATCATGATTAGGCTGATTGTCAGGCCGCCTTAGAACATTTGATTATCTGGATGCAACGGCGGTGACACGCCCGTCCGCCCATCCCGTACCCGGTACACACCATGCCTAACTGGCTCTATCTGCACGGTTTCAAATCCGGCCCCGGCTCGCTCAAGGTCAGCGAGACGCGCGACTATCTGGCCACCCACCAGCCAGACACCACCTTGCTCTGCCCCGCGCTGTCGCCCTACCCCGCGCAAGCGCTGCAACAAGCGGCCAGACTGATCGAAAGCCTGAGCGAAAAGCCGCTGTTGATAGGCAGCAGCCTGGGCGGCTTCTATGCCACGGCACTGGCTGAACGCTACGGACTCAAGGCGGTACTGATCAACCCTTCGGTGCGGCCATTCGATCACTTCTCTGCTTTTGGCGGCGAGCAGATCAACCCGTACAACGGCGAGCATTTCATACTGGGTGACGCCGACCGTCAGGCATTGCAGCAGATGTTTGTCGCCACACCGCAAGCTGCGCGCTACTGGTTGGTACAAGGTTCGCACGATGAGATACTGGACTGGCGCGAGGCGGTACGCCATTACCGCGGCTGCCGCATGACGGTGTTGAATGGCGACGACCATCGCCTTGCGCGCTGGTCGGAAATGCTGCCGGCCCTGTTGGCAAGCCAATGGACGGAGGATTAGGGATTAGGGAGTGGGGAGTGGGGAGTGGGGAGTGGGTATCCTATTCCCCACTCCCTACTCCCTCAAATCAAGGCTTGACCACTTCGGACTCGACCACCATATCCAGCACCCAGCGCTTGGATGGCGCATCGGCCGGCGGGTTGGCGATATCGAATTCCTTGATGCGCAGGCGGTAGTTCAGACCCGGCTCCGGCTGGAAACCCTCGATCTGACCGTAATGGTTCTGCCACGGCTGCGCCTTGTCTTCGCGTACCTGCAGGCACTGCGTCGGCGCCACACCCATGCACGGCTTCTTCTCGCCCATTACATAGATGAAACGGGTCTTGCCGCCTTCAAGCGAAGGCGCGGCATCCAGCACCAGCGTCTGCGCTGTACCCTTGATCACCAGCTTGCCGGCTTGCGCTTCGACTTGCGGCTTGCTGGCCAGCAGCTTTTTCAGCGCGTCTTCTTTTTGCATCAATTCCGGCGGGCACATCATCATGGTGCTGGCCAGATTGCCGACGACCAGACGGCCATCCTTGATTTCGGCCGGCCCGAACAGGCGGTTACAGCCGGCACTGGCGGAGAGCATGCCCTCTTTCAGCGACAGCGTGGTCTTGCCTTCGCCGCTGCCAGCTTGCCATTGGCCGGACAAAGGCGCTTGGCTGGCACAGGCAGAAAGGGCAGCGACGGCGGAAAGGGCGATAAGGGTATGGCGGGTCATAATGTCTCCTTGTTCTGTCGCCGGTAAAATTTCGATACGACTTGGTTGCAATATAGTGTTGAGCCGCAGCATAAACGAAAAGCCCGTCGCAGTGCGACGGGCTTTTGTTTACATCTGTTGCCGGGCGGGCTTAGTGCTCCACGCCCTTGACCAGCTCTTCCACCACCTTCTTGGCGTCACCGAACACCATCATGGTCTTGTCCATGTAAAAGAGTTCGTTGTCGAGGCCGGCATAGCCCACGCTCATCGAGCGCTTGACCACGATCACGGTACGCGCCTTGTGCGCTTCCAGAATTGGCATGCCGTAGATCGGACTGGCCTTGTCCTTCAGCGCGGCCGGGTTGACCACGTCGTTGGCACCGATCACCAGCACCACGTCGGTGTTGGAGAAATCGGAGTTGATCTCTTCCATCTCCTGCACCTGCTCGTACGGCACTTCGGCTTCGGCCAACAGCACGTTCATATGCCCCGGCATGCGCCCGGCCACCGGGTGGATGGCGTAGCGCACATTGACGCCCTTCTCGGTCAGGATGTTGGCGAATTCCTGCAGCGCATGCTGGGCACGCGATACCGCTAGGCCGTAGCCCGGCACGATGATCACGCTGTCGGCGTTGCTCATCAGGAAAGCCGCATCTTCAGCCGAACCGGACTTGTAGTTCTTCGGGCCGGACGCCGCGCCGCCACCGGCAGCGGCTTCGGCACCAAAGCCACCCAACAGCACCGAGACGATGGAACGGTTCATCGCCTTACACATGATGTAGGACAGGATGGCACCGGAAGCACCGACGCAAGCGCCGGCAATGATCAGCACCGGGTTGTTCAGGGTAAAGCCGATACCGGCTGCCGCCCAACCCGAGTACGAGTTCAGCATCGACACCACCACCGGCATGTCCGCGCCGCCGATCGGGATGATCAGCGTCACCCCCAGCACCAGCGCAACCGCCACCATGGCGAGGAAGGCGGCGTGCGCGTCGGTCACGAAGTACAGCACGCCAAAGCCAACCATGGCGATGGCGAGTACCAGGTTCAGCAGGTGCTGGCCGGAGAAGGTCACCGCCTTG
>NZ_JAMFLI010000002.1 GCF_023502145.1 Craterilacuibacter sp. RT1T
GGAAAACCCCGGCTTGTGGTTTGTGCCCCTTGTGCTGGCGAAGGCTTGGCGTAAACGGTGCGGATCCTCTGTAATCAACGATATGTGCGCGAGTATTTGATTCGTTGTACCGGGTCTTTACCAATGTTTAATGGTTTAAACAAAGACCGGCTTGAGGCCTCGCTGCGACCTTTTACCGTGCTATTGGTATTTTAGATAGTGACATCTTCTTGTTTTGCTCCGGCAGTGGCGCTTGTGCGCTATCATGCGCGCGTAGCGCGTGTCCGGGGTCCGGCCTGGGGTTGGGCGGATCTTGCGCACGCCTTTTCCCTATTTAAGGAGCACGCATGCGTCTGTTACTGTTGTCCAATGCCAAGACCGAGGGGATGGCTTACCTCGAATACGCCATTCCGCACTTTCAGTCTTTCTTCGCCGGCAAAGTCGAGCGTGCGCTGTTTATCCCGTTTGCCAACGCGGCGGGGGACTATCTCGGTTTCGAAGCCAAGGCGGCGGTGGCTCTGGCCCAGGCCGGCATCAAGCTTGAGTCGATCACGCGCTTTGCCGATCCGGTGCAAGCGGTGCGCGAGGCGCAAGCGGTGATTGTCGGTGGCGGCAGCACCTGGAAGCTGTTGCGTGATGTGCGCGCTTTGGGCTTGCTGGAGGCGATACGTGAACGCGTCGCCGGCGGCATGCCTTATGCCGGCTGGAGCGCCGGTGCCAATCTGGCTTGCCCGACCATTATGACGACCAATGACATGCCCATTTGCGACCCCAAGGGTTTTGATGCGCTGGATTTCATTCCCTTCCAGATTAATCCGCATTATCTGCATGGCAATCCGCCGGGCTTTAAGGGCGAAACGCGCGAAGAGCGTATCGCTGAATTTGGCAAGCTCAATCCCGATACCTGGGTGGCGGGCATACGCGAAGGCACGGGCTTTGTCATCGAGGATGGTACGATCCGCATGGTGGGCGAGCTCGATTGCCGCGTATTTAAGGCCGGCACCGAGCCGTGTGAAGTGCCTGCGAGTGGCGACTTTTCCTTCCTGATGCGCAGCCAGCGTCCTTGCGCCTGAGTCTCGCTTGAAGCCTGCGCCGCGATGCCCGGCATCGTGGCGCAGGTCATGTGATGTCGCAGCAAGTACACTGGGGGCTGACGGATACCGAGCTGGTGTTTTATGGCTAAACAGCATGCCTCGCACAGAGGCGGTTTGATACGGCAATTTTTGCAGACCCGTCCGCGTTTGACGCTGGCTTTGCTGGCGGGGATATTGTCTTACTGGTTTTTGCCGGACAGTCTGACGCTGTTGACGCGGGTGCTGCTGGGCTGGAACGTGACGGCATGGAGCTATCTGCTGGCGCTGTGGACCATGATGCTGCATGCCCGGGTGCAGCATATCCGGCAGGAAGCGCAGCGTCAGGACGAGAGCGCGGCCAAGGTGCTGGCACTGGTGTGTGTGGCGACGCTGATGAGCCTGGCGGCCATTGTGCTGGAAATGGCGCTGGCACATGCGCCGGCAGGTGGCTGGCATCTGACGTTGACCGGGATGACGCTGCTGGGTGCCTGGCTATTGCTGCCGACCTGTTTTGCCGTGCATTACGCCCACCTGTTTTACCTGTCCGGCGCAGAGCCGCCTTTGCTTGGTTTTCCCGACGCGCCGCCCGAGCCCGATTACTGGGACTTCCTCTATTTTTCTTTCACGATTGCTGCAACCAACCAGACCGCCGATGTCGCGGTCGCCAGTTCGCGCGTGCGCCGTTTGGTACTGCTGCAAAGCATGCTGTCTTTCGTGTTTAACCTGTTTATTCTGGGTTTATCCATCAATCTGGGCGCCGGTTTAATCGGCGGCTAAGCGTCAGCGGAGGAGCCTGCCAGCTGCTAGTCTGCAGCGAGGCAGCACGGGGCTGCCCTTGGTCTGGAGATTAAAGATGGCACGTCTTCCTCCGCTGGAGTTTGTCGTGTTGGGTGGTGGTATGGCCGGACGGCGCTTGGCGCGGGATCTGGCGCGCCGTGGCCATCGGGGCGCCTTGGTCGAATATCATGCTTTTGGCGGCGCCTCGCTGAATGTGGCTTGTCTGCCGGACGCGGTCATGGTGCGCGCGGCGCGCATCGCTCACCAGATGCGCCAAGGCGCGGCCTGCGGCGTGGGCAGCGGCGTATGTGAAGTGGATCTGGCGCGCCTGTTTGCCTGTATCGGCGAGACGGTTTCTGCCGCCCGCGCCCATGATCTTGCCTTGTGGCCGGCAGAAAAGGTCGAGCTGGTGCTGGGGCACGGCCATCTGATTGCGGCGGATACGGTAGAAGTTGCCCTGCAGGACGGTACTTTGCGCCGTTTGCGTGCCGAGCGCATTTTCGTGTCCACCGGCTCGGCCGTTAAAGTGCCGGCGGTGGCGGGCCTGGCTGACGCCTGCGCCATGACGCAACGCGAACTGATGTGCATGACGCGCCTGCCAGCGCACTTGCTGATTCTGGGCTCCAGTTTCGGTGCGCTGGCCTATGCACAGGCTTTTGCCCGTCTGGGCTGCGATGTCACCCTGATAGATGAAGCGCCGCGGCTCGCCCGCTTTGAAGATGCGGTATTTTCCGATGCCATTGGCCAGCTATTGCGCCGTGACGGGGTGCGTCTGTTGACTTCGACTGTTATCGAGCGGGTGCGCGGTATCAGCGGTGCCGGCGTGAGTCTGGAAGCAAGGCAGGGCCGGCAGTTGCTGGAACTGGATGGCAGCGATATTTTGCTGGCGGGTGCGCGCCGGCCGCTGACGGCCAATTTGGGGCTGGAGGCCCTGGGGGTCGAGTTGGCCGCCGATGGCCGTATCGTGGTGGATCAAAGTCTGCAGAGCACGGTGCCCGGCATCTATGCACTGGGTGAGGTGGCCGCGCATCCGCAGCCTGGCCATGCGGTGAGTGACGACGCCCGTGTTGCTTTGTCGTTGTTTCATCCGCCTTTGCAGCCGGTGCAGGGGCGGGTGTTGCCACGGCTGGCCTTTATTGACCCGGAGTATGCACGCATCGGCCTGAGTGTAGCCGAGGCAGAGCAGGCCGGGCTGGACGTGCGCGTGTTGAGTCTGGCCATGGATGCGGTCACGCGGGCCTGGGCCGAGGGCGAAACCAGCGGCCTGATGCAGGCGGTGATTGCTGCCGATAGCGATACGCTGCTGGGCTTTGCCATGCTGGGCGTGGGCGCGGGCGAGGTGGTGTCGGTGGTACAAATGGCGATGCAGGCGGGCTTGCCCTACACCGCGCTGGCCAATACGCCACTGGCACACCCCACCGCATCCGAGGCGCTAAACACCCTGTTTGCCCAGGCGGGCTAAGCGCGGAGCGGCCAGCTTAGACCCGAAGTGCCGCCATCAATCCCATGACCAGTACAAAGCAGGTCACGCCCACCAGAATCAGATTGAGCATGCGCTCGCGCTCCAGTTTGACGGTGGCGTGCTCTTTTTTGGAGTTGGCACGCGACAGGTGCTGTTCCAGTTCGCTGCAGTGGCTGGCCTGACTGGCCAGTGTATCCAGCAGGCGTTCGCAGTCCAGGCGGCGAACGGTTTCGCTATCCCATACGCCCAGTAACTGACTGGCCTTGGCCTTGAAGTAGCGGCCGCTGCGCTGTTCGATATCAAACCATTCAAAGTCAAAACCCTGAGTCGCGTAATAGCCGTTGCGCCGCAAACGGGCTTCTTCATTGGCGGCATCTTCTGCGCGCAACAAGCCTCCCTTGATGCTGTAGTCCGGATAGCGGGCTTTGGCCCAGACTATCGTCTGGGCAAACAGATAGGCCGGCAGACCTTTGCCGGCTAGCGTCTCCAGCACTTGTACGCCGTACTCCGGCCCGAAGCTGATGCTGCTACTGGCGTGGTCGACCCAAACTTCGGCGCTGTGGTAGCCGTTGTGCCATTCGGCGGCTTCGCCTTGCAGCAAGGTCCATTCGCTGCCGCGGGCACTGGCATGGGCGCGTATCTGCACCTTGAAATAATCGGCTTGCTCCGTGCGCGCCTGCAGCTTGCGTTCGACGGCATAAATCGGGTCGCCGCTACCGGCCAGAATCAAAATGGATTCGGACTGGACTTCAGCCTGACTGGCAAGCGCGCTGGCGCGAATGGGCGCGGAGGTCGGAGTGCTGGCTGAGCTGTTCATCGCAGGGAGAGGGCTTAAAAGTCGGAGCGGAGTATTTTAAATTATCCCCGCTGAGATGATCGACTAATTTGATGATTTATTTTGTCTAATGCCGTTGGCGCAGCTGAGCGCGGGCAGCACCATATTTATCATCTAGGATGGAGAAATACTTGCAACCATAAGCATAAACATAATGGCTGAATTGTCGACATCTGCCCCCCGTGCCGCACTGTGTAGTGTGCTTGTGTGCATCTTGGTGGGGTGTGCCAGTCCTGTGTCGCCGGCACCGCCGGTGTTAGAGGCGAAGGCTTTGTCCTTACAGTCGCTGGCGCAGTCACCGGCATTTGCCCGTGGCAACTGGTGGCAGGGTTTACAAGAGCCGGCGCTCAACAAGCTGCTGGAGCAGGCCCTGGCTGCCCATCCGCGTTTGACCCTGGCCTCGGCGCGTGAGGCAGGTGCGCGTGCCCGTCAAGCCATTGCGGCCAGCGCGCATGGTCCGTTTGTTTCGGCTAATGCCTCGTGGAACCGCCAGCGTTACAGTAGTGACGCGCTGGTGCCGCCCCCCATTGCCGGTTCCTGGCAAAACCTGTCCGAGTTGGGCTTAAGCCTGGACTACCGCTTTGATGTGTGGGGCCGTGTGCGCGAGCGCGTGACGGCAGCAGCCGGCGCGCAAGCCGCGGCGCATTTGCAGCAGGACAGTGCCAGACTATGGCTGCAAAGCGAGGTGGTGAGCCAGTTTGTACAATGGCGCGCCGCACAGCAAGAGCTGGCGCTGGCGCAAGAGGCGCTCAGGCTGTCAGAAAGTCTGGCCAGACAAGATAAAACCCTTAAGCGCGCAGGTTTGGTCAGTCTGGATGCCTTATCCGAGCGTGATGCCATGCTGGCTGCCCGGCGTAGCGATGTAAGTGCGGCGCAAAGCCGGCTGCTGGGGGCCCGCGCTGCGCTTGGGGCGCTGACGCTGAGCGATGCGGCCAGTCTTGACGCATTGCCAGCCGCTGCCTTGCCGTTATGGCCTATTGAAACAGCGGGTTTAACGCTGAACCAGATTGCTCCGCGGGCAGAGCTGCGCGCTGCCCGTTTCCAGATGGAGGGCGCGGCGGCACAAGTGCGTGCCGCCCGTGCCGATTTTTACCCCGATATTTCCCTGTCCGCCCTGATTGGTCTGTCGACGCTCAGTAGTGCCACGCTATTTGATGCGCGCTCGCGCGGTTTGTCTCTGACGCCGGCCATCAGCCTGCCGCTGTTTCAAGCCGGTGCCTTGCAAGGTGCACTGGATTTGCAACAGGCCGCTTACGCCGAGGCGATCGCAAGCTACAACCAGACCCTGCTCGATATTGCCCGCGAAAGCGCGACGGCGCTGGCCTCGCAGCAAGGCGCGCTGCACGCCGAGTCTGACGCGCGCCTGGGCGAGCGCGCCGCGCAGGCACTGGCCGCCAGTGCTCAGCTGCGCCAGCGCGCGGGCCTTGCTCCCGCCAGCGAGCCTTTGCAGGCCGGTCTGACGCTTGTTGATGCCCGCTTGGGTCTGGTGCAGGCGCATCGTGCACGGCTGATGGCACAAACCGCGCTGGTCCGGGCCATGGGCAGTGGCGCGCTGGACAATACCTTCAAGAAAGAAAACTTATGAGTGAAACTGTGGTGGTCGATAGCAAGCGCCGCCGGCGCGCCTTGTCGTTGGCGGTTTTGTTACTGCTCTTGCTGGCCCTTGCCGTCGCGCTTTACTGGCTGCTGGTGTTGCGCTTTGAGGAAAGTACCGATGACGCTTATGTTGCCGCTTATGTGACACAGATAGACGCACGGGTAGGCGGCACGGTCAGTGCGGTATATGTGCACAATACTGACTCGGTCAGGGCGGGGGATTTATTGGTGCAACTGGATGCCAGCGATGCCCGGCTTGCGCTGGCACGGGCCGAGTCGGCATTGGCGCGTGCGGTGCGTGGCGCACAAGGCTCGCAGCAGCAAGTCAGCCAACTGGCCGCCGAAATCAAGGGGCGCGAGGCGGCATTGGTTCAGGCCAGGGGCGACCTTGCGCGCCGGCGCATTGCGATCGAGGGGCAGGCCGTCAGTCATGAAGCCCTGCAGCATGCCGAACAGGGCGTCGCCGCAGCCGAGGCGGCCCTGCAGGCTAGCCGTGCGGCCTGGCAAGCGGCGCGCAGCCAGGTAGTAGGCGGTGTGGTCAGCGATTATCCCGAGGTGAGCGCCGCGGCCGATGCGCTACGGGAGGCATGGCTGAATCGCGAGCGCACCGCTATCCGTGCGCCGATTCAGGGGCAGGTAGCCAAGCGTGCGGTGGCGCTGGGTTCGCAAGTCGCACCAGGCTCGCCCTTGCTGGCACTGGTGCCGCTGTCTACGGTCTGGGTTGATGCCAATCTGAAAGAAACGCAGCTGGAAAACCTGCGCATCGGTCAGCCGGTGACGCTGACCGCCGATATTTACGGCAGTTCAGTCAAGTATCGCGGCACGGTCGCCGGCCTGTCGCCGGGTACCGGTAGCGTGTTTTCGCTACTGCCGCCGGAGAACGCCAATGGCGACTGGATCAAGATCGTGCAGCGCCTGCCGGTGCGCATTACGCTGGACGCCAGGCAATTAGCCGAGCATCCCCTGCAAGTGGGCTTGTCGATGTCGGTAACGGTGGATACGCATGCACGCGACGGACAAAGGCTGGCAGCCGTGCGCCGCGGTGCGCCAGTAGAAGCGACTGATTTATACGATGTCTCGCTGGAGCAGGCTAACCGTCATATTGATGCGGTGATCAAGGCCAATTTGCTTGGCAAGGGTGAGGCAGAGTGAAAACCATCCCGCCCTTGCAAGGCGCTGCGCGGGTATGGGCGACGACCGCACTGGCGCTGGCCACTTTTATGCAGGTGCTGGACACGACGATCACCAATGTCGCCATTCCCACCATCTCGGGCGATCTGGGCGCCTCGGTCACCGAGGGCACCTGGGTGATTACCTCGTTCGGTGTCGCCAATGCCATTTCGGTGCTGCTGTCCGGCTGGGTGGCGCGGCGCTTTGGCGAAGTGCGCGTGTTTATGGTGGCCACGCTGGGCTTTGTGTTGACATCGTTTCTCTCCGGTATGGCGCCCTCGCTTGGCCTGCTGATTCTGTTCCGTGTGCTGCAGGGCTTGTTGGCCGGCCCGCTGATTCCACTGTCGCAAAGCCTGCTTTTGGCAAGCTATCCACCCGAAAAAAAGACGCTGGCACTGGCCTTGTGGGCGATGACCGTGATTCTCGCCCCCATTGTCGGGCCGATTTTAGGTGGCTGGATTACCGATAACTGGGTATGGGGCGGGATCTTCTTTATCAATGTACCGGTCGGCCTGTTTGTCGCCGCCGTAGCCCTGTGGCAACTGCGCGGACGGGAAACCGAGACCCAGACCCAACCGGTGGACAAGGTCGGGCTGGTGTTGCTGGTGATAACCATCAGTGCGTTTCAGATCATGCTGGATCTGGGCAATCAGGATGAGTGGTTCAGCTCCACGCGCATTATCACGCTGGCTATTATCGCGGCCGTGGGCTTGCTGTTTCTCTTGCTATGGGAGCGTGACGAAGCGTATCCGGTGCTGGATCTGGCGCTGTTTCGCCAGCGCAATTTCACCGTGGGGGCACTAAGCCTGAGTCTGGGTTATCTGATGTATTTCGGTTCCATCTTGCTCTTGCCTTTGCTGATGCAGGAAAACCTTGGCTATACCGCGACGCAAGCCGGGCTTGCGCTGGCACCCGTGGGGCTGTTGCCGGTCATTTTGTCGCCGCTGATCGGGCGCTTTTCCAATCGCATCGACTTGCGTCTGCTGGTGACGCTGGCCTTTGCCGTGTTTGCCGCTTGCTATTACTGGCGCACCTTCTATACGCCGGCCATTAGCTTTGGCTGGCTGGCATGGCCGCAGCTGGTGCAGGGCATCGGTGTCGCCTGTTTTTTCATGCCCCTGACCGCCATTACCCTGTCCGGCCTGCCGCCCGAGCGCATTGCCTCGGCGGCCAGCATGTCGAATTTCATGCGGACCATGTCCGGCACCATAGGCGTCTCGCTGGTGACCGCCTTGTGGGACAACATGGAAAAAGTGCATCACGTCAATCTGGTGCAACAGATCAATCCCTATCACCCGGTTGCTCAAAACAGTCTGGCCGCGTTGCAGGCGCAGGGCTTTTCTACGGCGCAAGCGCTGGGGCTGATTAACCAGCAGATTACCCAGCGCAGTTATTTCATGTCGGCAACCGATATCTTTTACCTGTTTGCCGTGTTGTTCCTGTTGTTGATTGGCTTGGTATGGCTGGCACGCGGCCCGTTTAGCGAGAAGCCGGCGGATGCAGGGGAGCCGGGCTAGTGTCTCGGTGGCTCATTCATGGGAGGTATGATGAAAAAACAGACAGCGTTTATTCTGGTTCTGCTATTGCCCATGGGGGCACAGGCACGCAACCTTGATGCACTGGGGGTCTCCGGCGGAGGCGGCGCTTATGGCCATAGCCGGCATACGTCTTCGCTCTCGGTGCTGGCTCAGACTGCGCCATGGTGGCAGAGCCGTTTGCAAGGCGGCAGCGAACTGATGCTGCTGGGCGAGGGGCGGCTGAGCTGGAACGCGCGGGGGAGCGATAGCTTATGGGGCATCAGTGCCTCGCC
Source organism: Craterilacuibacter sp. RT1T (assembly GCF_023502145.1). GTDB lineage: Bacteria > Pseudomonadota > Gammaproteobacteria > Burkholderiales > Chromobacteriaceae > Craterilacuibacter. Next base: position 8,703 of record NZ_JAMFLI010000002.1, read on the forward strand.
CTTGTTGCGCTGGCAGTTTCCATCCGCCAGCGGGGCGCTGAGTCCTTATGTGCAAGCCGGTATTGGTGCGGCCTGGTTTAACGGCACACGTCTGCAAGACACGGACTTGGGTTCGCGCTGGCAGTTTATCGACCAGCTGGGTGTCGGGCTTGCCGGGAAAAGCTGGGATCTTGCCTTGCGCGCCGTGCATTACTCCAATGCCGACCTGAAAAAACCGAATAACGGTCTGGATCTGCTTGAGTTGAGCGTGCTGTACCGCTACTAGACATGGTGAGCCGCAGTTCTGCATGATGCTGTTTAGATGGGGGCTTTGTCAGCGGCCGGCTTTACCGTTATGATGCGTGCGCTAATCACCGGGGGTGCCCAGTCGGGCTGAGAGAGTCCCCATTACCTGATCTGGGTCATGCCAGCGTAGGAAGCGTGATGCGGCACGTTTTCGCGCGCCGTTTCCCTGTCTTCGCTTTATGGCCTTGTAAAGCGGAGAAACCATGAAGCCTGTTCGCATCCTGACCACTGTTTTGCTGGCCTTTGCCGCCTGCGCCGCGCATGCGGCTGAGTTGCGCGTATTGACCCATTCCTCTTTTTCCCTGCCCAAGGCGCGTCTGGCTGCATTCGAGCAGCAAAACGGCGTCAAACTGTCGCTGATCAAGGGCGGCGACGCCGGCGAGATGCTCAATAAACTGATCCTGACCCGCGCCAACCCGATTGCCGATGTGGTCTACGGCGTAGACAACACCTTGCTGGCCAAGGCCTCCGCTGCTGGCGTGATCGCGCCGTATTCCGGTGCTGCGCTTAAGTCCAAGGCGCGTTATGCGCTGGGCGAGGGGGTGGTCAGCACCGATTACGGCTATGTCACGCTGAATTACGACAAGGCTTGGTTTGCCAAAAACAAGCTGGCTTTGCCGGCCTCGCTGCAGGACTTGACCAAGCCTGAATACGCCAAGCTCTTGGTGGTGCAAAACCCGGCTACGTCCAGTCCGGGCTACGCTTTTATGCTGGCCACCATTGCCGGCATGGGCGAGGCGCAGGCCTTTGACTGGTGGGCGAAGTTGCGCGGTAATGGCGTGAAAGTGGCCAAGGGCTGGAGTGAAGCTTACTACACCGATTTTTCGCGCAACGGCGGCGAGCGCCCGCTGGTGGTGAGTTACGCCACCAGCCCGGCGGCCGAGGTGTTCTACAGCAAGGACAAGATCAGTATGCCACCAACCGGCAACCTGTTCCTCAAGGGCGGGGTGTTCCGTCAGGTTGAAGGCGTGGCGCTGGTCAAAGGCGGCAAGGAAGGCGAGGCCGCTGCCAAGTTTGTCGAATTCATGCGCTCGCCCGAGGTGCAGGCTGAATTGCAGACCACGATGTGGATGTATCCGGTGGTCGAAGGCAGTGCCGCTGCGCCGGTGTTTGCCCATGCCGCCGAGCCGGGTTTTGCCGCCGAGATGGCACCGGCCACCATCGCCGCCAAAGGCGGGGCATGGCTTAAGCGCTGGAACAAGGTGGTGTTGCGTTAAGCATGACCATTGCCATGATGTCGCCCGGCACTTATTCGCGCCGGGCTTTAGCCTTGCTGCCGCTGGGCTTTTTAGTGTTACTGGCCTTGCTGCCGCTGGCGCGGCTACTGCTTGAAGGCTGGGATGGCGTGCACCTTGAGTTGTTTGCCGATGACTATCTGCAAGGCCGTCTGCTCTGGTCGCTGGCACAGGCGGCGATGACCTGCGTGCTGACTGGGTTAATCGGCGTGCCGCTAGCTTGGGTGCTGGCGCGGTTGGCCTTTCCCGGGCGCTCCTTGCTATTGCGTCTGATGTTGCTGCCTTTTGTGATGCCGACTTTGGTGGCGGCGCTGGGGGTGTTGACCCTGTTCGGTCCGCGCGGCATAAGCGGCTTGAATTTGCAGGACACGCCCTGGCTTTTGCTCTACGGCAATCTGTTTTACAACCTGCCGCTGGTGGTGCGCGCCTCGGTTGACGGCTTGCTGGCGCTGCCGGCCAGTCGCCTGCTGGCAGCGCGCAGTCTGGGTGCATCGCCTTGGCGTGCTTTTTGGCGTATCGAGCTGCCGGCGCTGATGCCATGGCTTTCGTCCAGCCTGTGTCTGGTGTTTCTGTACTGTTTTTCCGGCTTTGGCCTGGCCCTGCTTTTGGGCGGGCAGCAATGGGTCACGATAGAAGTTGAGATTTACACCCTGGTTGCCTATGAGTTGAACCTCGCCGACGCCGGCGCTTTGGCGTTGGTGGCCATGCTGGTCAGTGCGACTGCCGCGCTGTTTTATGCCGCACTGGAGGCGCGCATGGCGGTGCCGGCCAAGGCCGAGCCGCTGGCGCTGTTGGCGCTTAATACGCTGCGCCGCCGCGTCTTGCTGGCGAGTGCCCTGCTGGTGTTGTTGCTCATGACCGGCGCACCGCTTTTGGCTTTGCTGGCGCGCGCCGCACAAGTGGAGGCACAGACATGGCGTTTGTTGCTGAATGAAGACACGGCGCTGGCATTATTCAATACCCTGCGTTTTTCGTTGCTGGCCTTGCTTTTGGCCAGCTTGCTCGGCGTGTTGCATGCGCTGGCGGCCAGACGCAGTACGCTGATGCGCGCGGCGGCGTTTTTACCGTTTGTGGTGTCGCCGGTATGCGTGGCTTTCGGCCTGTTGCTGTTATATCCGGGCTGGACCGCCAGTCTGCTGCTGCTGGTGTCGGCCTATGCCTTGCTGGCCTATCCCTTTATCGCCAAGAGTCTGGCGGCGGCGCTGGATGCGCTGCCGCCCAATCTGCCAGCGGCTGCGCGCACGCTGGGGGCGACGCCCTGGCGCAGCTTCTGGCGTGTGAGTTGGCCATGGTTGCGGCCGGCTTTTCGCCGGGGGCTTGCCTTTGCCGCCGCCACCACGGTGGGCGAGTTTGCCGTGACGCTGTTTTTATCGCGCCCCGAATGGCTGACGCTGACCACGCTGATCTACCAGCATCTGGGGCGTCCCGGGCAGGCCAATCTGGATGCGGCGCTGTTGCTGTCCGTTTTATTGATGCTGTTTGCCCTGATTGCGTTTGCCGCAATCGAGTGGCCGGAAAAAAACCATGCTCCAGATCGTTGACCTTAGCCTGTCTTATGCCGGCCGCCCGTTGTTGTCCCGCTTTAATCTGCATGTAGCGGCGGGGGAGATTGTCGCCTTGCTCGGTCCCTCGGGGTGCGGCAAAAGCTCCTTGCTTAAAATCATTGCCGGCCTGAGCGCCGCCGATGCGGGCGAAATGTTTTTTGCCGGCGAGCCGCTGGCAGGGCTTGCGCCTGAGGCGCGTCGCTTTGCGCTGATGTTTCAGGATTTCGCCCTGTTTCCGCATCTGGATGTGCTGGGTAATGTGATGTTCGGCCTGATCGAGCAGCGTGTGCCCAAACGCGAGGCCGCGGTGCGCGCCGAGGCTATGCTGGCCGGTGTCGGTCTGGCTGGTTTTGGCTCGCGCCGGGTGTGGGATTTGTCTGGCGGCGAGCAGCAGCGGGTGGCGCTGGCGCGCGCGCTGATTACCGATCCGCGTTTAATGCTGCTGGATGAACCGTTTTCGGCGCTGGACGCGCTGTTGCGTACCGGCCTGGGCGACGAGTTTCGCCGCAGCCTCAAGGCGGCCAATATGCCGGCCATTTTAGTGACGCATGACCCGGCCGAGGCGGCGCGCCTGGCCGATCGTATCGTTAGTCTGTCTTAAGCACTGAGGGTCGCAACTGGCTCTATCAGGCTGCACACGTCGACCCAATGCCCGCTTACTAGTTGTGCCAGCATCTGCGGTGACAGTCGTACCGCCGTATGGGTGCCGCCTGCTGCCGGTAGCACCTCATCAAATACCTGCAATGAAACATCCAGATACACCGGCAAGGGCGTGGCCAGACCAAATGGGCATACCCCGCCGACCGGATGGCCGGTGATGGCTTCGACCTCGTCCGGTGGCAGCATCTTGCCCTTGCCGAATTTCTCCTTGAATTTGCGGTTGTCTATGCGCGCATCGCCGCGCGTAACCAAAATCACGACTTCGTTGTTTGTTGTTCTGAACGCCAGCGTCTTGGCAATACGGCCGGCTTCGACTCCATGCGCCGCGGCAGCCAGCGCCACCGTCGCCGTACTGGTCGACAGTTCGATAATGGGCATGTCCAGTTGTTTGCTGGAGAAAAATGCACGCACGGAAGCGAGGCTCATGCTAGGTATCCTGTCTGTGGGGCGGGATGTGTAGGTTTTCCCTGATAGTCAAACATAAGTTTTTAATGCATATTACATGACAATTAGTCGTGTTTATAAATATGCCTGCAGCAGCTTGGGGGAAATATGTCCATTAAAAAGCAGTTGATGACCTTGTTGGTTGCGATCGTGCTGGGCGTGGTATTGATGGCTGGCTGGGGCTTGCAGAATTTGCGCAGCTCACTACAGGAGTCGTATCAGCAGGAGGTTATTCGCCTGTCCGAGTCGGTGCTGACCATTATTCAGTCGTATGAAAAAGCCGCTGCTTCGGGCCAGATGCCGCTGGCTGAGGCGCAAGCACGTGCCAAGGCTGCGGTAATGAGTTCGCGTTATGGCGAGGATGGTTATTTTTTCATTCTCGATAGCAAAATGAATTTTGTTGCCCATCCGGTTAAACCGCAGTTGGTGGGCAGCAGTATGTTTGCGCTCAAAACCCCGGATGGTCGTAGTCTGGGGGATATTTTTTCGCAGGCTGTGAACCAAAAAACGGCAGCCTACTATCCATGGCCTAAACCGGGTGCGGATGAGCCGGTCGAAAAGGTCAGCATGGTGCTGAAGTCTGCGGGCTGGGGCTGGGTTGTGGGGACGGGCATTTATACCGATGAGATTAATGCCGATGTGCGGGGGCATGCAATCGAACAGGGTGTCGCCTTGCTGATCTTGGTCTTGCTGTTGTGCGGCCTGGTCTGGAAAATTTCGTCCAATATCATCAGGCAACTGGGTGGGGAGCCGGCTTATGCGCGACAGGTGGTGCGGGAAATTGCGGCTGGCAGATTGCATACGCAGGTGAAACTGAATGCGGGTGATCACGATAGCTTGTTGGCAGGTATTGCCGGTATGCAGAGTGATCTGCGCGCGATGGTGGGGCAGGTTGTCAGTGCCAGCGAAGAGCTGACCGGGACAGTCGGCGTGTTATCCCGTCATGTTGCACAGGTGGCCGGTGGTGCCAGCCAGCAAAGCGCAGCGGCTTCGGCCATGGCGGTTTCGGTGGAGCAGATGACCCAGAGTGTAGGTGTGCTGTCCGGCAATGCCGAGCAGGCGCGCCTGTTGGGGGCGCGTTCGGGCGAGTTTTCCCGCGAGGGTGGCGCGGTAGTACGGGGCGCCGCCGATGAGATGCGTGAAATCAATAAGAGGGTGGATGTGGCATCCGGAACCTTGTCCAGTCTGGCGGGTGATGTATCCGGCATTTCGTCCATTGTGGCCGTGATTCGCGATATTGCCGATCAGACTAATTTACTGGCGCTTAACGCCGCGATTGAGGCTGCGCGTGCCGGCGAGTCGGGGCGGGGCTTTGCCGTGGTGGCGGATGAGGTCCGAAAACTGGCAGAACGTACCTCAACGGCGACCGGAGAAATTGTTACCAAGATCGGTCATATCCAGCAGCTATCGGAAAATACCCGTAGTGCGATGCAAGATGCGGTCGGCAAGGTGGTGCTGGGGGTCGAACTGACCGATCAGGGGCAGGAGGCCATCAGCCGCATCGAACAAAGCGCGGATGCTGTGCAGCATGCGGTGCAGGATATTTCCAGCGCTTTGCATGAGCAGGTGGCTGTCAGTACCGATATTGCACAGCATGTAGAGCAGGTGGCGGCCAGTGCCAGCGACAATGCCGCTATTGCCGCTGAAGCAGCGGGCAAGACTGAAGCCATGCTGGTATTGGCGCGCCAACTGCAAGACTCGGTGCAACATTTCAAACTGCACTAGCGTTTTTGGCCTCCTCAGTAAGAAGGAGGTGTGTCATTTTTGTCAGGGTAAACCCCACTATGCATGGGGTTTACCCTTTTTTTATAAGGCAACGACGTACCTGCTTGTCATGAATGTTTGCTCGTGGCATGATGCAGCGCAATAATAGAGTAGGGGCTCTGGTGAATAACTCGGGTTATCTACCGGTAGAAAACCCGTCGCAAGCCTAAAAACAGGCTGAAAAACGAGGAAAGCTACCCCTAAAAGCCGGGAAATGCTTATGCGTTGCCCATGCTGTGTTGCAACCTCAGGAGAAAGTATGTCTAACAATATCAATGACCGTATACGGTCCAATCCCAAGTATCGCGAGCTGGCAGGCAAGCGTTCGCGTACCGCATGGGGACTGACTGCACTGGTGCTGGCCGTTTACTACAGCTTTATGCTGCTGGTGGGTAGCAGTCCGGAATTTTTGGCAACACCGCTGTTTGAAGGTGGCGTGCTGTCTATCGGTGTACCGATTGGCGCTTTTATCATTTTCTTTGCCTGGGCCTGTACAGGTCTGTATGTGCGTCGTGCCAATAGCGAGTTTGACCGCCTGAACGCCGAAATCGTTGAGGAAGCGCGCAAATGAAAAAACTACTGTCTACCCTCGCTTTGTTTCCGTTGTGCGCCATCGCCGGCCCTGCGGTTGAAGCTGCCGAGAAGCAACCGCTGAATCTGACCGCGATCGCGATGTTCTTTATCTTCGTCGCCGGTACGCTGGTGATTACCTGGTGGGCGGCGCGCCGTACCAAGTCGGCATCCGATTTTTATACCGCCGGCGGTGGCATTACCGGTTTCCAGAATGGTCTGGCGATTGCCGGTGACTATATGTCGGCAGCGACCTTGCTGGGCTTGTCGTCCATGGTGTTTGCCAAGGGCTACGATGGTCTGGTGTATACGGTTGGCTTCTTTGTCGGCTGGCCGGTGGTGACCTTCCTGATCGCCGAGCGCTTGCGTAACCTCGGCAAGTACACCTTTGCCGATATCGCATCCTATCGCCTCGACCAGAAGAAAATCCGTACCTTCGCTGCCTTTGGTTCGCTGACCGTGGTTTGCTTTTATCTGATCGTGCAGATGGTGGGTGCCGGTCAGCTGATCAAACTGCTGTTCGGTCTGGATTACCCGGTTGCCGTGGTGATTGTTGGCGTGGTGATGATGCTGTACGTGACTTTTGGCGGCATGATTGCCACCACCTGGGTGCAGATTATCAAGGCCGTGCTGTTGCTGGCCGGTGGTACCACCCTCGCGCTGATGGCGATGAGCGAGTTTGGCTTCAGCTACGAGACGCTGGCGCAACGCGCAGTCGAAGTACACAAGGGCGGGCTGGGCATTATGGCGCCGGGCTCCATGCTGGCGGATCCGGTTAACGCCGCCTCCATGTCGCTGGGTCTGGTATTCGGTATTGCCGGCTTGCCGCACATCCTGATGCGCTTCTTTACCGTGCCCAATGCACGCGAAGCACGCAAATCGGTGTTCGTGGCCACCGGCTTTATCGGCTTCTTCTTTATCGTGGTGTGCACGCTGGGCTTTAGCGCCATGGTGATTGTCGGCACGAACCCGCTGTACTTTGTCGATGGTGATCTGGCGGGCAAGATTGCCGGTGGCGGCAATATGGTTGCCATGCACTTGGCGCACGCCGTGGGTGGCAACCTGTTCCTGGGCTTCCTCTCGGCTGTTGCCTTCGCCACCATTCTGGCCGTGGTGTCGGGTCTGGCGCTGGCCGGTGCCTCGTCGATCTCGCATGACATCTACGCCAACGTGATCTGCGGTGGCAAGGCTGACGAAAAGACCGAAATCAAGGTGTCCAAGATCGCCGCGATCGTGCTGGGTGTGCTGGCCATTATTCTCGGCATTATGTTTGAGAAGATGAACGTCGCCTTCCTCGTGGGTCTGACTTTCGGTATCGCCGCTTCGGCCAACTTCCCTATTCTGATCCTGTCCATGTACTGGAAGGGCCTGACCACCAGCGGCGCCTTGCTGGGTGGCTTCACCGGCCTGATTTCGGCGGTGACCATGGTGGTGTTGTCGCCATCGGTATGGGTAACGGTATTGGGTCACGAAACCGCGATCTTCCCGTATGATCATCCGGCGCTGTTCTCGATGCCGCTGGCCTTTATGGTCACGATTGTGGTGTCCATGCTGGACTCGAGTGCCCAGGCCAAGAAAGAGCGCGCCGCATTCGATGATCAGCTGGTTCGGGCGCAAACCGGTATCGGTGCTGCGGCTGCCAATAACCACTAAGCCTTTATTCTTCATCATTAAACCGCGTGCCAACAGGCGCGCGGTTTTCTTTTGTCCGGCCGATTTTGGTAAACTGCATGTTTTCGCATTAGCCGGATACCGAACACCATGGCCCAATATGTAATGTCTATGCTGCGCGTGAGCAAAGTCGTACCGCCCAAGCGCAAGATCATCAAGGATATTTCGCTTTCCTTCTTTCCCGGCGCCAAAATCGGCCTGTTGGGTCTGAACGGCTCGGGGAAGTCCACCGTGCTGCGCATCATGGCCGGCGTAGATAAAGAGTACGAAGGCGAAGTCCAGCATATGCCGGGCGTCAATATTGGCTACCTGCCGCAGGAACCGGAGCTGGACGCCGAAAAAACCGTGCGCGAAGAAGTCGAAAGCGGCATGGGTGAAGTGATGGGCGCACAAAAGCGTCTGGAAGAGGTGTATGCCGCTTACGCTGAAGCCGATGCCGATTTTGATGCGCTGGCTGAAGAGCAGGCTAAGCTGGAAGCCATTATTTCGGCCGGTGCCGGCGACAATATCGAACTGCAGCTGGAGCTGGCTGCCGATGCGCTGCGCCTGCCGCCATGGGATGCCAAGATCGGCCCGCTCTCCGGCGGCGAGAAGCGCCGCGTGGCGCTGTGCAAGCTGTTGCTGTCCAAGCCTGACATGCTGCTCTTGGACGAACCGACCAACCACCTGGATGCCGAATCGGTCGAGTGGCTGGAGCAGTTCCTGGTGCGCTTCCCCGGTACCGTAGTGGCGGTGACGCACGATCGTTACTTCCTTGATAATGCTGCCGAATGGATTCTGGAACTGGACCGCGGCGAAGGCATTCCGTGGAAGGGCAACTACTCCAGCTGGCTGGAGCAGAAGGAAGCGCGCCTGGAGCAGGAGTCCAAGAGCGAAGGCGCGCGCATGAAGGCGATGAAGCAGGAACTGGAGTGGGTCCGCCAGAACCCGAAAGGCCGTCAGGCCAAGAGTAAGGCGCGTATCGCCCGCTTCGAGGAAATGTCGTCGTTCGAACACCAGAAGCGCAACGAAACGCAGGAAATCTTTATTCCGGTGGCCGAGCGTCTGGGCAATGAAGTGATCGAGTTTGACGGCGTGTCCAAGGGCTTTGGTGACCGCCTGCTGATCGACAATCTGAGCTTCAAGGCACCGGCTGGCGCGATTGTCGGCATTATCGGTCCGAACGGTGCCGGTAAGTCGACACTGTTCAAGATGGTCGCCGGGCTGGAAAAGCCGGATTCGGGCGAAGTGAAAATCGGCCAGACTGTGCAGATGGCCTATGTCGAGCAGTCGCGTGAAAATCTGGATAGCGACAAGACCGTATTCCAGGACGTGGCCGACGGCAATGACCTGATTACGGTGGGTAAGTTCGAGATGTCCAGCCGTGCTTATCTGGGCCGCTTCAACTTCAAGGGCGCGGATCAGCAGAAGAAGGTCGGCATGCTCTCCGGTGGCGAGCGCGGCCGTCTGCATATGGCCAAGACTTTGCTTAAGGGCGGCAATGTCTTGCTGCTTGACGAACCATCCAACGACCTTGATGTGGAAACCTTGCGTGCGCTGGAAGATGCGCTCTTGGAATACGCCGGCACCGTGTTCGTGATTTCCCACGACCGCTGGTTCCTCGACCGTATCGCCACCCATATTCTGGCGGCTGAAGGCGAGTCGCAGTGGACTTTCTTTGACGGCAACTATCAGGAATACGAAGCCGACAAGAAGAAGCGTCTGGGTGAAGAGGGTGCCAAGCCTAAGCGCATCCGCTACAAGCCGGTGACCCGTTAAGGATTGAAGGGGTGGGTGAGGGCGGCTTAGGTGGCAAGGCCGCCTGCTCGTCCTACTCCACGCAGCCTGATCCGGTTTATTGCCTGCCCGCCTGTGACGGCGGGCTTTTCCATTATGTGCGGTGCGATACCGCCGGAGTGTGTCGATGAATATCCTGTCCATACAGTCGCATGTGGTGTACGGCCATGCCGGTAACAGCGCAGCGGTGTTCCCCATGCAGCGCATGGGCGCCAATGTGTGGCCGCTGCATACGGTGCAGTTTTCCAACCATACCCAGTACGGCCGCTGGAGCGGCCGTGCCTTGCCGCCGGCCGAAATCAGCGAACTGGCCGCCGGCATCCATGCGATTGATGCCCTGCATGAATGTACGGCCGTCTTGTCCGGCTATATCGGTAGTGCCGAGCAGGGCGTGCAGATCCTCGACGCGGTGCGTCAGGTGAAAGCGGCCAATCCGGCAGCGCTCTACCATTGCGACCCGGTGATGGGTCATCCGGCCAAGGGCTGCATCGTTGCGCCGGGCGTGGCCGAGTTTCTGGTCGGTGAAGCGCTGGCTGTGGCCGATATTATTTCGCCCAACCAGCTGGAGCTGGAAATCATTGCCGCACGCAAGCTGGACACCTTGGACGAGATTGTCGCAGCGGCTCGCTCAGTACTGGCGCGCGGCCCGCGCGTGGTGCTAGTCAAGCATCTGCATTACGCGGCCAAGCCGGCCGATCAGTTCCAGATGCTGGCCCTGACCCGGGACGAAGCCTGGCTGATTGCGCGGCCTATTTTTGATTTTGCGCGTGATCCGGTTGGCGTGGGTGATATGACTTCCGGCCTGTTTTTAGTTGGCCTATTGTCCGGCAAGTCCTTGCGCCAGGCGCTGGAACACTGCGCCGCCGCCGTATACGGCATGTTGCAGGAGACGCAGCGTCTGGGGCGTTACGAGCTGGCGGTGGTGGCCGCGCAGCGCGAGTATGAAAACCCGACGCATACCTTTGCCGCGCAACCCATTTGAAAGAGCTATCCATGGCACAAAGTTACGAAATCAAGCCCGAGCAGTCGCTTGAACTATTGAAAGAGCTGCATATCCTGACCCGCGACGGCAAGCTGAATCAGGACAGCCGGCGCAAGCTCAAGCAGGTCTACCATCTGGTACAGTTTATCGAGCCGCTGATCCGCGAAGTGGTCGAGCAAAAGGGCGATGTGACCATCGTCGACCATGGTGCCGGCAAGTCTTATCTGGGCTTTATTCTGTACGATCTGGTGCTCAAGGCCCTGAATGTGGGCGAGGTGATCGGCATCGAGACGCGCGAAGAGTTGGTAAAAACCACGGCGGCGCTGGCCGAACGTCTGGGTTTTGCGCGCATGCGCTTTATCAACGAGACGGTGGCCGAATCGATTTCGGACTCGGCTATCGGCAAACAGGTCGATATCGTTACCGCCTTGCACGCCTGCAATACCGCCACCGATGATGCGATCCGCTTCGCGCTGGAAAAGGATGCCCAGTTTATTGTGCTGGTGCCGTGCTGCCAGGCCGAGGTAGCGGCCGAGCTGCGTCAGGTCAAGGCAAAGCTGCTGGCCGGTACCCCCTTGTCCGAACTGATGCGCCACGGCATCCATACCCGCGAAATGGGCAGCCAGCTGACCAATGTATTGCGTTGCCTGTTGCTGGAGTCGCATGGCTACCAGCTGACGGTGACCGAGTTGGTGGGTTGGGAACACTCGATGAAAAACGAGCTGATTGTGGCGCGCAAGGGGCATAAGCGCGGTGGTGCGCGCGAACGTGCCGAATCCATTGTCGACACCTTTATGCTGGGTAATCTGAAGGCGCGCTTTATCTATTGATGCGCTTGCTTTAAGCCCGTCTTTCTTGGCGCTTTCAGTACATCAGCACCTTGTCTGGCTTCAAATGCCAAGCCGCTTCGCCTGGCTCCAGGCGGTACTGGATCTGGCGCATGCCGCCAGTGGGCTTGGCATTGCTATCGCCGTTCTGGTAAACGGGGAAACGGCGCAATAGCCGGCCTTCTCCGACGGCAAACGCATCATGGCCCTGATAGCCGGCGCTCAGTTTTTTATCGTCACCAAGTGCGGGCAGGTGGATTTCACTCAGGCTTTTTTTGTGATTGGCTGCGTAGGCAAGGAGCGAGCCATAACTGCCGCTGCCAGCCGAGTTGACATAGATATACAGCTCGGGCGAGCCATCGGCATTAAGGTCGGCCACTTCGGCGCCGCTTACACTGCCGTCTATTTCACGCTTGATGGGCGCATGGCTGCCTGCAAGGCCGGACGGAGTGATGGTGAGCTGGTTAATCGAGCCCACATTGCTCGCCGTGACATGAAAGCTGACGCCTTGCAGGCTGAGTGTCTGGTCGAAGGCGGTTGGCGTGGCCTTATGTGCGCTGGCCTCTATGCCGACCTTAAGCGTGTAACGGGCTGTTTCATTGCGTCGTGCGGCATTGCGCATCAGGTAGACGCGGATAGTGTACACGCCATCGACGGGCAGCACGCCGCTGTATTCATCGCCCAGTGTGGAGCCGATAAACAGAGCCTCCTCTGAGCCCGGTGGCAGCAGATTGAAGTAGGCGGAGCGATTGCTTGGCGTGAAATCGATGCGGATTTTTTGCCCGGCGCGCGCGCGTAACTGATAGTCGACCATCTGATCGCCTTTGATCTGGCTCTGGATGCGGGCACTGCTGCTACCCTTGGCGAAAATAATCGTCTGCTGCGGAATGTCGCTGGCAGCCAGCGCCGGTAACGGTGCCAGCAAGGACAGGCCGAGCAGACAGGCTTGCCATGTTTTCATGATGTACTCCTGGTGACTGTTGTGGATGGGGGCATCGCCAGTGCTTTGCCCATCAAGGATGAAGAGCCAACTCACGCCGTGCCCAAGCGAGGATCTGCGCCGCCGCCATGGCACCGCTTTGGCGTGCAATTTCGCGGCCATGCTTAAATAGCACCAGCGTCGGGATGCTGCGTATGGCGTAGCGGGCCGACGCCTGTGGCGCGCTGTCGCTGTCGACTTTGGCAAAGCGTATTTCTGTGGCTTGCCTTGCCGCTTCGGCAAACTGCGGTGCCATGGTTTGACACGGGCCGCACCAAGTCGCCCAGAAGTCGACCAATACCGGCAGTTCGGTGCCTTGCACAAAGCCCGGCAGGGCCGCTTCGCTCAAGGTGGCCGGTATGGCGGCCATGAGCTGGGTTTTGCATTTGCCGCATAGCGGCTGCGCATACAGGCGCTCGTCGGGTACGCGGTTTTTGGCGCCGCAGTCAGGGCAGACAAGTTGCATGATGGTTTCCTTGAGCGGTCTTAATCGATTGAAGTTTTTACTATAGAAGGTCGCTTCATGTCTTTAGAATGCTTTTTATTTGACGTGGAGTTGTTATGCATTGGCTGATTGCGCCCGATAGTTTTAAGGGCTCCTTGCCTGCAGCCCGCGTGGCGGAGGCGATGGCGGCGGGCGTGCGCCGGGCCGATGCGCAGGCACGTTTGACGCTCAAACCGATGGCGGATGGCGGCGAAGGTACGCTGGACACGCTTTATAGCGTGTCAGGCGGGCTTTGGCGCGAGTGCGTAGTGCATGATGCCGCAGGAAAGATGCGAACTGCCGCCTATCTTTGCTTGCCTGACGGCTGTTGCGTGATAGAAGTTGCGCAGGTTGTACCTTTGACGGAGGTGCCGGGAGGCTCTGCGCTTGAGCGCAGCAGTTTGGGTGTGGGCGAACTGATGCTGGACGCGCTGGATCAGGGGGCGACACATCTGGCGCTGGCCTTGGGCGGCTCCTCGACCAACGATGGCGGGGCCGGCCTGTTGTTGGCGCTGGGTGCACGCTTTGTCGATGGGCAAGGGCGCTGGCTGCAACCCAGCCCTGCGGGGTTGCAGGGCTTGGCACAGGTGGATTTGTCGGCGCTGGACGCGCGTCTGGCGCATACCCGGATCGAGTTGTGGAGCGATGTCGATCACCCCTTGTGCGGCGAACAAGGTGCCTCTGCGGTTTTCGGCGGGCAAAAAGGGCTGAGTGCCGCCGAGCAGTTAGCCGCTGACGAGGTGTTACAGCGCCTTGCCGTGCTGGCCGGAGGCGAAGCGCAGGCGCAGCAGGCAGGCGCCGGGGCTGCGGGCGGCATGGGCTGGGCCTTGCTCTTGCTGGGTGGACAGCGGACATCCGGGGCGCAGGCGGTCGCAAGCCACACCGGCTTGGCGGCGGCCTTGTGCGAAGCCGACTGGGTGCTGACCGGAGAAGGCGCCTCTGATGCGCAAACCCTGTCGGGCAAAGCGCCTTTTGTGGTGGCGCAACTGGCGCAAGCTGCCGGCGTGCCGGTGTCGCTGCTGTCCGGTGCCATCCGGCCGGATGGCGCAGGGCGTCTGGCGGCGGCTTTTGATGGCTGCTTCTCGCTGTGCAGCGGGCCTATGCCTTTAACTACGGCCATGGCACAGGCGCCGGCCTTGCTGGAACAGGCTTGCGAGCAGCTGGCGCGGACGGTGCTACGGGCCCGGCGTGTTTAGCTGACCGTGCCCTTGGCCGGACGCGGCAAATGGCCGCCGCAATATTTGCAATAGCGTGCATCCCAGTCATGTCCCTCGCTGAAACAGTGCGGGCATAAACGCGTGCCCGAGCGTATCTCCGGCTGAGGGCTGGCTCCGCCTTTGGCGATCTCGGCGCTGACGATGCCGGTCGGTACGGCAATGATGCCGTAACCCATAATCATGGCGACGCTGGCCAGTGCCTGACCCGGTGGCGTTTTGGGCGTGATGTCGCCAAAACCGACCGTGGTCAGGGTGACGATGGCCCAGTAAATGCTGTGCGGAATACTGTTAAAGCCGTTCTCCGGCCCTTCAATCAGATACATCAGCGTACCCAGAATGATGACCAGCATCATGACGGTCACCAGAAAGACGGTGATCTTGCGCTGGCTGGCTATCAGGGCGCGCTTTAACTGCTGGGCTTCACCGATATAGTGGGTGAGCTTGAGGATGCGGAACAGGCGCAGCAAGCGCAGGATGCGGATATCGGCGAGAAAATGGCTGCCGGGAATAAATAGCCCGATATAAAAGGGCAGCACGGCCAGCAAATCGATGACACCGAAAAAGCTTTTGGCGTAGCGCATGGGCTTGTGCACGCATACCAGGCGCAGGATGTATTCGACGGTAAAAAACAGGGCGAATACCACATCCAGTTGTTGCAGCAGCGGCCCATAGTGCTCGCGTATGCTGGCCACGCTTTCCAGCATGACGCTTAGCACCGAGGCGACAATGATCAGTAGCAGCATAATGTCGAAGCTGCGCCCGGCGCGGGTGTCGGCCTCAAAGATGATGATGTACAGCTTGCGGCGCCAGCCTTGTAGCGGGATCAGAGGTTCTTGTTCCATAGCGGGGGGCTTGGTTTCTTTCTTATAAAAAATAGATATTATGGCAGTGTTTATTATTCTGTTTAATATAGTGGCTGAGATGAAACCTCAGCCCGCTATTCTATCTAGGAGAAGCAGTTCATGCGCATCGCCAATACGGTAACCGATCTGATCGGCAACACCCCTCTGGTTAAACTCAACCGCGTGACCGCAGGCTGTGTCGCCGACGTGGTGGTCAAGCTGGAATTCTACAATCCGGCGCATTCGGTCAAAGACCGTATCGCCGCCGCGATGATAGACGCGGGTGAAAAGGCCGGCAAAATCGGGCCGGACACGGTGATCGTCGAGCCGACGTCGGGCAATACCGGCATCGGGTTGGCTATGGTGTGCGCTGCACGCGGCTACAAGCTGGTGATTACCATGCCGGAAACCATGAGTCGCGAGCGGCGCATGCTGCTGAAAGCCTATGGTGCCGAGCTGATCCTGACGCCGGGGCCGGAAGGCATGGGTGGCGCGATTGCACGTGCGCGCGAACTGGTAGAGGCAAACCCCACGACCCATTTCATGCCACAGCAGTTTGAAAATCCGGCCAATCCCGCCATTCACTACGGCACAACGGCCGAAGAAATCTGGCGTGACACCGATGGCCAGGTCGATATTTTTGTGGCCGGGGTTGGCACCGGCGGCACCATTACTGGCGTGGGGTCTTTCCTGAAGGCACACAAACCCGGAGTGCAGATTGTCGCGGTCGAGCCGGATGCCTCGCCGGTTCTGTCCGGTGGCGCCAAGGGGCCGCATCCATTGCAGGGTATAGGTGCAGGGTTTGTGCCTGCGGTACTGGATACGGCCGTTTATGATGAGATTATCCGCGTCAAGAATGACGACGCTTTTGCCACCGCGCGTGCGCTGGCAAAAGAAGAGGGGCTGCTGGTGGGGATCTCGTCTGGTGCCGCCGTCTGGTCGGCTTTGCAACTGGCGCGCAAGAGCGAGAACGCCGGCAAACTGATCGTGGTGGTCGTGCCTTCGTTTGGCGAGCGCTATCTGTCGACCCCGCTATTTGAAGATCTGGCTTGAGGCTTTGGCGGTCGCTTGCGCCAACGTCGTATAGAATGCAGACATGAAACCAAAACTGTTGATTGTTTTTCTTGCGGCGTCTTTGCTGGCCGGTTGTGCCGGTTTCGACCCTTTCAAGGCCAGCGCACCGGCTGTCATCAAGCCCACGCCCAAGCCTGAAGTGGTCAAGCCGGCTATACAAAGTCAGAGCGAGCGTTTGCTGTTCGAAGCCAACCGGCTGGCAGACGAAGTAAAGACGGGGCGCATGACGCGCACCCAGGCGGCCGATGCGCTGGGGCGTTCCCGTCTGGCTTGGGTCGGGCGCAATAGCGTGGATGATGAGGTATTTCGTGCCTACCGCCAGATGGCGGTGGCGCGGGACGCTGATATCATGACCCAGCCGATGGCGCATAACCGCATGTTCGAGCTGCTTAAAAATTGGCAGCGTCGCTGGCTGTATCTGAAACCTAAGCCTAGCGATCCTGCCTTTACCAATTTCCTGATGAAGGTTTACAGCCTTCCACCTTTGCAATGAAAAAAAAGCAGACTTTAGAGCGCTGTCCTTGTGGCAGCGCTCTGTTTTTTGACGCCTGTTGCGCGCCCTACCTGGACGGTCAGGCCGCGCCCAGTGCCCAGGCATTGATGCGTTCGCGTTACACGGCCTATGTCAAAAAGGACACCGCCTATCTCTTGCTCAGCTGGCATGCGTCCACTCGTCCGGCAAGCCTGAATTTGGCCGAAGACTCAGTTAAATGGATGGCGCTGGAGATCCTCTCGCTGTCGCAAGGCCTGCCTGGCGACAGCGCAGGGACGGTCGAATTTGTCGCTAGCTACAAAGCGGGTGGCCGGGCGCAGCGTTTGACGGAAAAAAGCCGCTTTGTGTTTGAAGACGGACGCTGGTTTTATGTGGATGGCGACATCGCGTAAAACCGGCATTGCGCCAGCGCAAACAGCTTGAAGGTCTTGTTTGACCTGAGTCTTGAAAGCAGGGCAGCATGTGGTTTTCTTGTTTTGCGGGGATGCCATGCGCACTGTCTATACCGATGATCACCACTTGCATCAAGGCCGGGCTGAACTCTATAACGGCACCCTGACGGCAAGCTTTGAGAAGCCGTCGCGTGCCGATATGGTGCTGGCGCAGGTTCGTACCCAGATGCTGGGCGAGGTGCTGGCGCCTAAGTCACATGGGCTGGCGCCCGTGCTCAAAGTGCATGATGAGGGCTATGTGCGTTTTTGGGAGCGGGCTTGGGAGCGCTGGTCGGCGAGCGGGCGCGACTGGGATGCCTTGCCCAAAATGTGGCAGGTGCGGCGCTTGCGCGAGCGGATTCCCGAGCATGTCGAAGGCCAGCTTTGTTACTACTCCATGGATGCCGGTACGCCTCTGACCGCCGGTACCTGGCCTGCGATTACTGGGGCGGCTAATGTGGCGGTCACCGCTGCCGATTGCCTGCTCTCGGGTGAGAAGTCGGTATTCGCCCTGACGCGTCCGCCCGGCCATCATGCAGCTTACGACTACTGCGGCGGCTACTGCTACTTCAATAATGCGGCAATTGCGGCGCAGCGTCTGCGGGATGGTGGTGTGCGAAAACTTGCCGTGCTGGATGTCGACTACCATCACGGCAACGGGACGCAGGATATTTTCTACCGTCGCTCCGATGTACTGTTTTTGTCCATACATGGTGACCCGCGCACCGAATATCCGTTCTTTCTCGGCTTTGCCGACGAGGAGGGCGAGGGCGAAGGCTTGGGCTTTAATGCCAACTACCCTTTGGCTGCGGGCACCGATGTCGCGGGCTGGTTTGCGGCGCTGGAAGCCGCGTGCATCCGCATCCAGGCCTATGGTGCCGAGGCACTGGTGGTGTCGCTTGGCGTGGATACTTTTGAGGGTGACCCGATTTCCCGTTTTGCACTCAAACACGAAGACTTTACCCGCCTGGGTGCACGTCTGGCGCGTTTGGGTCTGCCTACCCAGTTCTGTTTTGAGGGGGGGTATGCGGTGGAGGCTATCGGCATCAATGCGGTCAATGTCCTGACCGGATTTGAAGGCGCATAATAAAGAGGGCTGGCGGCAAGATCTGTCGCCAGCCCTTGATGCTTTACAGTAGAGCTTCGATGTCGTCCGCAATGGAGGCAGGGGGGGTTTGCGGGGCAAAGCGCTTGACGACATGGCCCTGGCGGTCAACCAAGTACTTGGTGAAATTCCATTTGATCGCAGGCAGGCCCAGCAAACCGGGCTTTTCTTTTTTCAGGTAATCCCACAAAGGGCTCGCGTCTTTGCCGTTGACGTCGACCTTGTCCATCATGGTGAAGCTGACGCCGTAGTTTTTCTGGCAGAAGGCACCAATGCTTGCTGCATCCCCCGGTTCCTGCTGACCAAACTGGTTGCAAGGAAAACCCAGTATGACCAAGCCTTGGGCGTGATAACGCTGATGCAACGCTTCAAGCTCGGCATATTGCGGGGTAAAGCCGCACTCGCTGGCGGTGTTGACGATGAGCAGAACCTGACCTTCAAACTGGCTTATGGGCAAAGGCTGGCCATTGATCGCCAACGGCGCGTATTGATAGATAGGGGATGGCATCAGGGCTACCGCAAGGATGAAGAATAGCTAGCTTAAAGCAAGGTACATGCCAAACGCAATGCGTGGAGGAGTGCGGGAAAGTGACAGACAAAAAAGAAGCGCCGTGGCAAGGGGGAACCACGACGCCCCAAGGAAAACAGCTTGCTGTGCAAGAACCCTGTGCCCATCAAGGGCAAACCGGATCCTTCGTTAAAGGTAGAGCATGTATCGGGGAAAAGCGAGGATGAATCGAGAAAGGATATGGATCTGATTACTATCTGCAACAAAAAGGGGAAACGGTGATATTTGTCCGGCCAGCAGTCCGCCTGATTCAGGAAGATCTGCCGGCCGGTGTTTACATCAAAGCATCAGTGCTATGTACAATCAGCGCAGGTGGCGCAAGACAGCGAGAATGGGGGAGAGGGCGGCTTCGCCCATGCGCAGGCTGCGCTGGCCGTTCCAGCCAAAGTCGTCATCCGGCAGATTAGCGTTATCCTTGAACGGCATTTCCAGTGTGAAAGCGAGACAGCGGAACTGTTCGGCAACCCAAGCGGTTGCCCAGGTCAGCTCGGCTTGCCCTTTTTCTTGCTTCGGATAGCCGATTTCATCCTGAAAATCCGGGCAAGCAAGTTGTAGCTGCTCTTTGAAAAGCGTTTCCAGCCTGGAAATACGTTCATCGTATGAAGGCACACCTTCGCTGCCTGCGGCAAAGACATAAGGCAGTGCTTCATCGCCGTGGATGTCGAGGAACAGGTCGACTCCGGTTTCCAGCATTTTCTGGCGAACTGCCAGCACCTCAGGGCTCTTGCCTGCGCTTGGAGCATGCCATTCACGATTGAGGTTGGCACCGGCGGCATTGGTTCTGAGATTGCCGTGGATGGCGCCGTCCGGATTCATATTCGGCACAATGTAGAAGGTGGCCGAGTCCAATAGCAAGCGGCTAGTCGGGTCTTGTGGGTCCAGCAAGCGATTGAGCAAGCCTTCCACAAACCATTCGGCCATGGTTTCCCCTGGGTGCTGGCGGGCAATAATCCAGATCTTGAGGTCGGACTCGACTTCATGACCTATGGTCAGCAGGTCGATATCGCGGTCTTCAATGGTTGAGCCCAGCGAGCTGACATCACACAGGCCGGAGCTTTGTGCCTGGCCGATCAGGTTGAGGTGTTGCTCGTAGGAGTAGGGCTCGAAATAGGCGTAGTAGATGCTGCCGGCCAGCGGGACATGCTCGATGGTCAGTGTCTGCCCATCATAGGTCGTCGGTACGCGGAACCAGTTGACGCGGTCGTATGAGGCCATGGCCTGATAGTCCTGCCAGCCTTGCGGGTAGGCACATTCTCCTGCATTGAGAAAACGTAGCGTACATGGTTGGTAGGCTGCGCCTTGCAGGCGGAAATAAAACCATTGGGCAAAGCTGGCGGCATTGTCCTGACGGATCTTGAGTTGGATGTCGGAAAAATCGTCAAACTGGACAACTTCGATACTGCCGGCGTCAAAATGGCTGCTGATTTTCATCCGATATAACCTCGGGCTCGGTGAACGGTGGAAACAAGAGCAGATTGTACTGCTTGTTGGCCGGTGTATCACCCCCATGATACAAAACACCCCGCATGCGGGGTGTCGGATGCAGGCTTGCTAATCAAGGCAAGCCCGAAAGTGCAGACTTAAGCGTTGTTGCGCTTGGCGTTGGCGTTTTTAACAGCGTCAGCGGTTGCGCTGCCTGCCGTTTTGATATTGCTGTCGGCAAGGTGTACCACTTGCTGTGCGCTTTGCGTCACGCTGTTGACGGCAGCTGCGGTGGCTGCAATCGATGTTTTGACGGCGCTGACAGCGGCATCGGATCCTGCCGGGGCGTTCTTGGCCAGGGTTTCAATCGAGCTGATCAGGCCTTTATTGAAGTTGCCGATATTGTCTTCGACCAGTTTGGTCATGGCACTTTGTGTCTGGGAGATGATCTCGTAAAAACCGCGTGCGTTTTCTACGGCTTTTTCCGCAGCGAGGCCGGCCATTTTATTGAGGTTTGCTGCGATGCTTTGTGGATCGCTGGTGCCTGACAGCTCACGGGCAAACTCGGAATTTTCTTGCAGGGTCTGCTTGGAGATGTCCAGATTGAACCTGACCAGACGCTCAGTGCTGTCCAGTGCGATTTGTGCTGCACGCAATGTGATCTCGTAGTGATTGAGAGAAAAGGTATTGAGTTGTTCTTTGGCGGTATTCATATCGTCGGTTTCCTTTGGCTTTGAAGGTTTTAATCGGGCGATTCAGGATGCCGTTTTGAGTTCTTTTTGCAGCAAGTGATTGTTTTTTTTAGTTGTGCTATGCACAATCCACCTCAATCTATCATGCAGTGCAGCATAGCGCTAGACGTTTAACTCTACTCTGTTGTTTTTATGATAGAGTAATGTTGTGTTGCAATGTAAAACAGAAATATACAAAGGGGGAGTTTCATGAGCACAGAAAAACGGGTTATTAAGAAATATCCCAACCGCCGCCTGTACGATACCGCGACCAGTTCATATATCACGTTGGAAGATGTTAAGCGCCTGGTGCTGGACAATGTCGATCTGCAGGTTGTGGACGCCAAGACCCAGGAAGATATTTCACGCAGTGTCTTGCTGCAGATCATTCTGGAGGAGGAGAGCGGTGGCTCCCCCATATTTACTCATGACGTATTGACCCAGTTCATCCGTTCTTATGGGCAGGCGATGCAGGGCATGATGGGACCGTTTTTGGAGAAGAATCTGGAGATTTTCGGCCAGTTGCAGAAAAAAATGCAGGAGCAGAGCCGTTCCTTGTGCTCGGATGGTAATGGCTGGAATGCCAATTTGTGGGGTGAGTATATGAAGCTCCAGGCACCTGCGATGCAGAACCTGATGTCGAATTATATGGAGCAGAGCAGCACGACGTTTCTTGATATGCAAAACCGTATGCAGGAGCAGACCAAGCAGTTGTTCTCGGGTTTTGCTTTCCCCGGATTTCCTATCCCACCGGCTCAAGCCGAAGACAACAACAAAAAATAAAGCTTGTTGCAGATGCATGCAAAACGCCTGCCGGTGTGGCAGGCGTTTTGCATTTAACCCGTTTACCCTTTTGTCTGGGCCTGCAGGCGCTGGCGGGCAATCCAGGCTTGCCCCAGGCTGATGCCCCCGTCGTTTGCGGGCAGTTGCTTGGCGCGCAATGCCGTGATGCCGCCTTCTTGCAGGCGCGGCAGTAACGCGGCCATCAGTCGGCGGTTGCTGCAGCAGCCGCCGCTTAACACCACGGTCTTGATGCCACTGGCCGCGCAGCCATGGTATGCCCAGTCGGCCAGTGCAGCGGCAAGTGTCGCATGCCAGATGCCGGAAATTTCACCGGTTTTACCTCCGAGGGCGACCAGTTGGCGACAGACCGGCATGAGGTCGAGCTGCATGTCTTTGATCTGCCAGCCATCCAGCATCGGCGCGCATTCTTCTGCTATTTCCTCCAGCCGTTGCAAGGCCTCGTTGTCAAAGCGCTGTTCATCGCACAGACCACACAGACCCGCAATCGCTGCGAACCAAAGCGCCATACTGCTGGTGTTTTGTAGTTGCAGCGGTTTTTCCAGTTGAGTGGCAATGGCAGGCCAGGCTGGGCGCTGGCCAAATCGACGCTGGGCTTCTTGCTCTTCACCCAGTGCATAAAGCAAAGAACTTGCCATCAGCCATGGCTCGTGCATGGCGCGCAAGCCCCCAGGCAAGGGGAGGGGCGCGAGTTGGCCTAATAGCTCGAAGTGGCCACCATGGATTTGCATGAGTTCGCCACCCCAGCCTTTGCCGTCTTCCCCAAGACCGAATGCATCCAGTGCCAAGCCTAATGCCGGGCTGGTGTGACCATGCTCGGCCAGTACGGCAGCAATATGTGCTTGATGATGCTGGATATGAAACAGAGGCACACGGTAGTGTCTGGCCATCTCTTCAGCCAGCCGGCTTGAGCTCTGGCTAAGGTCAAGGTCACAGGCGATGGCGGCAGGCGTGATATCGGTCAGCTCAAGCAGGTGATGGGCACTGGCCTCCATGGCATCGCAGTTCAGCGGATGGTTCAGGTCGCCGACATGCGGTGAGACAAAAGCCTCCTGCCCCCGCAGGACGCAAACGGTATTTTTATGCTGGGCACCCAGCGCCAGAATACTGGGGCCGGAACTTGCCAGCGGGAGCGGATCCGGTGCGTAGCCACGGGCACGGCGCAGGAAGAGAGGCTGCTTGCCATCCTGAATCAGTACGCTGTCGTCGCAGCGTGCGACGATGTTGCGGTTGTGCAGCAAGAAGACATCTGCCAACTGGTTCAGCCGCTCGCGTGCTTCCCGGTTACTGACCACAATAGGCTCGCCGCTAGGATTGGCGCTCGTCATCACCCAGACACGGTCACAAGCTTCCTCCAGCCATGCATGGCCTTCCGGTCTGCCCAGCGCTTCATGAAACAGCAGCCATTGTTGTGGGGTGTAAGGCAGCATCACCCCCAGACTGTCCAGTTCAGGGGCCACACCAGGAAGCTTGGCATCGGTGTCATGACGTTTGCGCAACAATACGATGGGGCGCTCGCGTGATGCTAGCAGTTCGGCTTCTTCCGGGCTGATGTGGCATAGCCGTTGGGCGGAGGCAATATTGAATACCATGACGGCCAGTGGTTTGTCCCGTCGTTTTTTCTGCCCTCGCACCCGGCTCACGGCCTCTTCCTTGCTTGCATCACAGACCAGATGAAAGCCTCCGATACCCTTCATCGCGATGCTGCGCCCCATATTGAGTACTTGCAGGGAACCCGCTATCGCATCGCCTTTCAATGCCTGACCAAAGCGATCGGTCAATGACAGGCGCGGGCCACAGGCCGGGCAGGCATTTGGCTCGGCATGGAAGCGGCGGCTTTCCGGGCTGTGATATTCATCATTGCAGCTTGGACACAGGGTAAAGGCGGCCATGCTGGTTTCGGCCCTGTCGTATGGCAGGGCGTGGGTGATGCTGTAGCGCGGGCCGCAATCCGTACAATTGATAAACGGGTAGCGGTAGCGGCGATTGCCTGGTTCGAACAGCTCATGCAGACAGTTGGGGCAGCTTGCCATGTCTGCCGGCACATAAGCGTGTGTGGCCTTGCCGCTGCTACTGAGTATTTCGAAATGATCGCATTCATCTTGCAGCGGGATAGCTTCCTGCTTCAGGCTATCCAGTCTGGCCAGAGGCGGCAAGTTCTGGCGCAGGGCTTTTTGGCATGCTGCCACGGTCTCGTCAGGGCCTTGCAACTCGATAACGACGCCTTCGCCGGTGTTTTTTACAAAACCGCTCAGGTGGTGGTTTTTTACGATGCGCCAGACATGAGGACGAAAGCCAACGCCCTGGACGCGTCCGAGAATAGTGAGGCGGGTGCGGCAAGTCATCATGTGTTTTTCTCGGTGTGCTGTATCGGATAAGTATGCAGCCTATGTCGAGCCATGCTGCAGCGCGGAAAGAAATTTTCTACATTTTAAGCATTTAAATATTGATTGGAAGTGGAAATTGATAATTTTATGAACTAAATTGGATGAATTTGTTATTATTCAAATTGAATTAGGGGTGGTGGAAAACGATTGTCCAGCATTTATCGTGCTTGCAGGGCATGATAAATGGCTGGTGGCGGTTTTTTATTGGGGGTGTGTGTGACGTTCCAACGCGCTATAGCAACACTGGCATCCAGCAATATACTCAGTTGCAGTCCGGAAACGCCTGCGGCCGTAGCGGCCCGCATGATGGTCGATGCGCATTGCGGATCTATCGTGGTGATGAGTCCTGCCGGCAAGGCGCTGGGTATCTGGACTGAAAGCGACGCGCTGAAGATGGGCTTAGGTTGCCATGATGATTTATCGCAAGCGATCGCCGGGGTGATGAGTGCGCCGGTATACACACTCGATGCCGGATTGGGGACACAGGACGTGGCGGCCTTTTTTCGGCAGAAGCAGATCCGTCATGCACTACTGACCCGAGAGGGAGCGTATGTAGGCGTGGTGTCGGCCTCCGATATCGTATCGAATCAGGGCAGTGAGGTCTTTTTGCGCTGTACCCGCTTGGATAACTTGCCACTGGCACCTTTGGTGAGTGTCGGTGCCGATCGTCCTTTATCCGAAGCCTTGCAGCTGCTGCGTGATAGCGGCCATGATGCGCTGGCCATTGATTTTGCCGATGGCAGCTGGGGGATTCTGACTGCGCGTGATGTGCTGGCGCTGCTTGCCCGGCAGCAGCAGGATGTTGCCGTGCGTGAAGTGTGCAGTTACCCGATGCGCAGCGTCGCGGTAAATACTTCATTACTGGCGGTGCGTCAGCAATTGTTGGCGCAAAAAACGCGTCATATGGGCGTATTAGGCCTGGATGGACGCTTGCTGGCGATCGTTGGCATGGTCGACATCATGTACTCGATCGAGCACGAATTTATTGCCGAGTTGCAGCAAGCTTTGCAGCAACGGGATGCGGCGCTGGAAAATTCGCGTCAAAACCTGCTGCTGGCGGAAAAGGTCTTCGAGTCGACGCAGGAAGGCATCGTTGTGACCGATCCGGCGGGGGTGATTTTGCATGTCAACGCGGCATTTACCCGGATAACGGGTTACAGCCGCGAGGAGGTGCTGGGCAATACGCCGGCGATACTGCAATCCGGCCAGCAGCCGCCCGAGTTCTATCAGGCTTTTTGGCAGAGTCTGAAAAATGAAGGCAATTGGCAGGGCGAACTGGTCAATCGGCGCAAAAATGGTGTGCTGTATTCCGAGTATCTGTCCATCTCCGGCATCCGTGAGCCTGATGGCCGCATTCTGCATTATGTCGGCGTATTCTCGGACATTACCCAGCGCAAGTTGTCTGAAGAGCGTTTGCATTATCTGGCCAATCATGATGCATTGACTGGCTTGTTCAACCGTACATTGTTTGCTGATTATGTCGCTGATGCGGTGCAGCGCAGCCTGAATGGCGGGCAGTTTGCTGTCCTGCATATCAATCTGGACCGTTTCAAACTGATCAACGATACGCTTGGCCATCAGGTCGGCGATGCCTTGTTGCGTCAGGTGGCAACGACGCTTAAATCCAGCCTGCCCGAGAGTGCACGCGTGGCGCGCTTGGCCGGGGACGAGTTCGGGGTTTTGTATGAATACGGGGAAAGCGTGGTACTACTGGCGGCGCAGGTCCAGAAAACACTGGATCAGTTAGCGGGCGAAATTCAGGTAGACGGCAATCCGCTCTTTATTACCGCCAGTATCGGGGTCGCCTTGTATCCGGATGACGGGTATAACGCCGAGACCTTGTTGCTGAATGCCGATGCCGCCATGCACAAGGCCAAGGTGCGCGGAAAAAATGCATTCCAGTTTTACGCGTCAGATATGAATGTCCGTGCCATGGCCAGGCTGAAGCTGGAGTTTGCGCTGCACCGGGTGCTGGAACGCGAGGAATTGGCGCTTTACTATCAGCCCAAGATAGATCTGGCCAGCGGCCGTTGTTGTGGTGCCGAGGCGCTGTTGCGCTGGTTTAGCCCGGATCTGGGCTCAGTCTCGCCGGCTGATTTCATTCCGCTGGCCGAGGAAACCGGACTGATTATTCCTATCGGTGAATGGGTGTTGCGCACGGCCTGTACTCAGGCCAGTGATTGGCTGGCACAGGGGGTGCTGGATGGGCGGGTGGCGGTCAACCTGTCCGGACGCCAATTTGCTTCCGGTAATATTGTCGCCATGATCCGGCGTATTCTGGACGAGACCGGTTTGCCGGCCGAGTTTTTGGAACTGGAAATTACCGAAAGTACGGCCATGGATGTCGATAGCGACGTGCTGGGCCAGTTAAGCAGCTTGCGTGCTTTGGGGATTGTGCTTTCCATTGATGATTTCGGCACCGGCTATTCATCGCTGGCTTATCTGAAGAAGCTGCCGGTCAGTGTGCTTAAGGTTGACCAATCCTTTATCAAAGATTTACATCATGACCGGGATGATGCCGCCATTGCTGCCGCCATTATCTCGATGGCGCGTAGTCTGGAGTTGGATATTGTCGCCGAAGGGGTCGAGCTGGAAGAACACCGCCAGTTTTTACTGCAGCATGGCTGTACGATGGCGCAAGGCTATTTGTTTAGCCGCCCCTTGCCGGCCCAGGAAATGGGCCACTGGCTGGCTGGGGATAGAGCGGCCTAGCTGTTATAAAGGCGGCTGTCCTGATCGAATACAGGCAGGCAGTGGGTGCGTGCTGCTAGCCAGATGCGCACCCATTGTGATGCTTAAACCGGATCAGGCGTAGTAGCGTTGCGGTTCGCGCTGCACATCGGGTGCCACGTAGGCGTCTGTGTTTCGCGTCTGGAATGTGGTGATGGATTTGCCAAGTTCCGCCATCAGCCTATCCAGTTGTCGGGTTGCATGGGCAATGGTATCGGTTTCTGCAGAGAGTGCCCGGGTATCGCTTTCGATCGAGTTAATATTGCTGGCGAAGTGGCTGAAGCCTTCGTTTTGCTTGGCCTCTGCCGCTGAAACCTGTTGCAGAAGATGGCCAAGTTCCAGCGTGTTGGCGATCATTCCGCCAAGCTTTTCATGTGCCGACAGGGTATGCTCGCGGCCCGTTCGCATCTGGGTATTGCCTTCCCGCATGGCGATAATCGATGACTGCGTACCCTCATGAATAAGATGTATCTTGTCGCCGATGTCCACGGTGGCTTTTTGCGTGCGCTCGGCCAGTTTCCTGACTTCATCTGCGACAACGGCAAAACCGCGGCCGAACTCGCCGGCACGTGCCGCTTCGATCGCTGCATTGAGCGCCAGCAAATTGGTCTGGTCGGCAATTTCACGGATCATCTGCACAATGCTGTCGACTTCCGTACTGCGCTCGCCCAGTTCCTCCAGCTTTTCTGCTGCCGCATCGATGACGGCCCGCGCCTTGTTAAGCTGCTGTACGGCGGCGTCCATTGCTTCTCCGCCCGCATGCGCCGCGGTGCCCGCAGCTTCGGCCATCGTGGCTGCCCGTTGTGACTCATGGGCACTTTGCTGCGTTAATGCCGACATTTTCCGTGTTTCCTCCACCATGTTTTCGGCACGCTGGCGTTGTTTGCTCATGGTGTCTGCCATCAGACCGGCGCTGCTGGCGATGTCGCGGCTTTCGGTGGTTGCGGCCTGAATAGAATGCGTCACCTGCGCCATCATCTCCTTCATGATGCGGCTCGTGTTTTCCGCCTCTTCGCGGGCCGCTTCCAGTTTCTCGAAGCCACGGGCTTTGGCTTTCTCAAATGAAAGCGACAGGATGAATACCGTTAGCGTGAGTCCGATCAGCGATTTGGCCTGCAGCTTGGGGAATTCTTCGTGGGCAATGGGGCTAGGCGGGAGCCAGCCGTGATTCTCCGACAAAACCAGCATGACGATGATGGCCGCAATGGTCATTGCGCTCCATACCGTGCCGGAGTGGCGGCCATTGATAAATATGGCCGCCACCGGTACTGCGGCATACCAGACAATGCTGGTCGACATGACACCGCCGTTAACGTAAACCATCCAGCTAACGAGTGCGAACATACATAGCACCACGTACTCGCCAACCAGACGCACCATGCCGCTGAATTTAAGTGCGAAAGCGCCGGCCAATAGCAACAGGCAGCCAAGCAAAATGCCGTCTGCCATCGCCGGATGGTTCAGCTTGTAGTAAGACAGGGCAAACAGTGGTGCGATCAGGCCTGCGGTTAGTGCCGCACTGATGATGGTCCGTGCGCGGATGAGTAGTTCCTGCTGCTGGCGAACAGCGGCAGGAATGAACCACTCGGTGATGCTTTGTAGCGTCATGATGAAGTCTCTCCCGTGATTTGTTTTTTATTATCAAAACCGTAGCGGTTATAAATGGTTTTGTGGGTGAACTCTAAAACAAATGTTTGATTAGAACAATGGTGTATTTTGCGTGCGTTACGGATTGCTGCAGTTTATTTTTGGCCTTTGGCTGGGACGTGGGGCTTTCCTGAATCGCTGGTGTCATAAGCAGGGTTTGAGGCAAAATGATAAAAGCGGCCTATTTCGCCATGCCTAGAAACCGATTGCCCTCATGTTGCGTTTGCCTTTGTTGCCCGTTTTACTGCTCTGTCTGCCTGTTTGGGCATGGGCTGCACCTTATCGCGATACCGTCTGGCCCGTGACTTTCGATTTGCCGGCGCAGTGGCAGCTCAGCAGCAAGACCGAGAAAAAGCGCCGCACTCTTTTGGTTCTGCCGCGTCGTGCCGAGGACCGGGAGCGCGGCGATGCGCGCGCGGTGTTCAGCGTGCGCCGCCTGGGTAAGCGCGACAGCTTGCAGCGCTTGATCCGGCCTTACCGCAGTGCGCAGGGCGGGCGCGAGGCCGCCAGCCGTATCGAGCTGGATGAAAAGCGCGGCCGTGTGCTGCTGGACTACCGCGAAAGCGAAAATGTACAGAATGGCTTGTGGATTGTGCGGCGCCACCAGAAGGTATGGCAGCTGGACAAGGCGTCGCGCCGGGTATTCGAGGCCGATTGCAGCGCCAACGCGTCCGAGTTCAAACATTACCGCCAGCCTTTTTCCAGCCTGTGCCTGAAGTTTTCGGTCAGCAGCAAGCGTGAACAGCCATGAGTGCGGCCTTAAGGCAGATCCTGTGGCTGCGCGTGCGCGCAGGGCAGCTGGGTGCCGGCTGGATGGTGCTGGCCGGGCTGTCGTTTGCGCTGATGGGCGTGTTCGTCAAGGAAGGCGCGCGTACCTTTTCTTCGACCGAACTGTTGTTCTGGCGCACTTTGCTGGGAGCCTTGTGTCTGTCCGCGGTGATGCGGCTGCGCGGGCAGTCGTCGCGCACGCACCATTTTACTGGCCATCTCAAGCGCAGTGTTATCGGTTACGCCTCCATGGCCATGCTGTTTTATGCACTCGCCCATTTGCCCTTGTCCAGCGCGATTACGCTGAATTACACTTCGCCGCTTTTCTTTGTCCTCTTGTGCATGATCAGGCTGCGCGACCGCTTGACGCCGGCCGTGGGCCTGTCTTTGGCACTGGGCTTTGTTGGGGTGGTGCTGCTGCTTAAACCCGGCTTCGCTTCGGATGCCTGGTTTGCCACGCTGGTGGGTCTGGGCTCGGGCCTGTGTGCCGGCTTTGCCGTGTTTCAGGTGCGCGAGCTGGGGCAGATGGGGGAGCCGTCGTGGCGTACAGTGTTCTGGTTCTTCTGGCTTGCCAGCGGCTTTGGCCTGATTTTTTTGCTGTTTGGCCCGGGTTTTACCCCATTAAATAGTGCGAATGTCGGGCCCTTACTCGGTGTTGCGCTATTCGGCCTGACCGGCCAGCTGGCGATGACCCGTGCCTATCAGGAAGGGCGGCGCTTTCTGGTTGCCAGTCTTGCCTATCTGACCGTCGTCTTTTCCGCCCTGTTTGGTGTTCTGTTGTGGGGGGAACCCCTAAGCGGCGATGCGCTGCTGGCGATGGCGCTGGTGATCCTGTCCGGCGTGATTGCGGCACGGCGCGGATAAATTTTCTTTTTGGAACGGTATGAAGCATTTGTTTTTGCCTGCACGCTGGCGGGATTTTTCCCTGGGCGCGGGCTGGATGGTGGTGGCTGCTTTTTTCTTCGGCCTGATGGGGGTATTCGTCAAGCTGGGATCGGCTAGTCTGAGTTCGAGCGCGCTGGTGTTCTGGCGCACGCTGATTGGCGTGCTGCTGCTGGGAATTCCGGCCCTGCTTAAAGGGCAGCGGTTTGCCACGCCTTGTCTGCGCCGCCATATCCAGCGTGGCCTGTTGGCTTACACCTCGCTGCTGCTGTACTTTTACGCCATCGCCCATCTGCCGCTGGCGACCGCTGTGACCTTGAATTACACCTCGCCCATGTTTCTTGCGCTGTTGTCGGTTGTGTTCTTGCGCGAGAAGCTGTCGCCGCGCGCGCTCTTTGCGCTGGCGCTGGGCTTTGTCGGCGTTGTGCTGCTATTGCGCCCGACACTGGCGTCGGATGCCTGGCTGGTGGGTTTGATGGGCTTGTGTTCGGGCTTGCTGGCCGGCTGGTCCTATCTGCATGTACGCGAGCTTGCGCGTCTGGGCGAGCCTGAGTGGCGTATCGTGTTTTATTTCGCGTTGATTGCGACTCTGGGCGGGGCGGTGCTGGTGTCGTTCGAGGGCTGGCAGCCCATGGATGGCCATACCATGCTGATGGTGGCCGGGCTGGGTATCACGGCCACCATTGCCCAACTGGCGATGACCCGTGCCTATAAGGTTGGCAATAAGCTGGTGGCGGCCAATCTGTCCTACCTGACGGTGGTGTTCTCTACCTTGCTGGGTGTGCTGTTATGGGATGAATCCCTGCCCGGCGTCTCGCTGTCGGCAATAATATTGATTGTGATCAGTGGTATGCTCGCTAGCCGGCGCTAGAATGTTAATTGCATGAATAACGAGAGAGGTGTAGCGCATGATTTCCATCCGTGAGCAGGACTATGGCCTGGATGTCGCCTTGTATGGCGAATTTACCCTGGCCGATTTTAAATTGTTCGAAGCGGCGCTGATGAAGCGCGCCGGCGAACAGCGCAAACCGGATGTATTGCTGGATCTGTCCGAACTGAAGGACTTCACCATCGATATGGCGCTGGAGGAGGTGAAATTCATGCGCGCGCATGAAAGTGACTTCGGCCGCATCGCGCTGGTGGTGGAGGATGTGTGGATCAAGCTGGCCACCCATATTGCCGGCATGCTGTCCGATGCGCGTTCGCACCACTTTGAAACGCTGGAAGAAGCGCAAGCCTGGCTCAAGGGCGCAGAACCGCTGTAAGGTTTACAGGGCTTGCTTTTACCTGCTTAGCCGCTACAGTAGGGGCTTTTCTTCGCCAAGACAGAAAAGCCGCATGATCAAGTCTATTGCCAGCCGCCTCGCGGCGGAACTCAATGTCCGCGAGGCGCAAGTCCTTGCCACGGTCGAACTGATTGACGAGGGCGCAACCGTGCCCTTTATCGCGCGTTACCGCAAGGAAGTCACCGGTGGTCTGGACGACACCCAGTTGCGCCTGCTGGATGAACGCCTCGTTTATCTGCGCGAACTGGATGCCCGCCGCGACACCATACTCAAAAGCATTGCCGAACAGGACAAGCTCAGCCCCGAGCTACAGGCCGCCATTTTGGAGGCCGATAATAAAACCCTGCTGGAAGACCTGTACCTGCCGTATAAGCCCAAACGCCGTACCCGGGCCCAGATTGCGCGCGAAGCCGGGCTGGAGCCGCTGGCCGATAGCCTGTTGGCCGATCCCTCACAAGAGCCCGAAGCGGCCGCCGCTGCTTATATTGCCCCGGATAAGGGCGTTGCCGATGCCAAGGCTGCGCTGGATGGTGCTCGCGCCATTCTGATTGAACGCTTTGCCGAGGACGCTGCACTTTTGGGCGTTTTGCGCGACAAATTGTGGCAAGAGGGCGAGCTAAGCGGCAGCGTGGTGGCCGGCAAGGAAGCCGAAGGCGCCAAGTTTTCCGATTATTTCGCCCATCGCGAGCCGATACGCAGTACGCCTTCACACCGCGCGCTGGCACTGCTGCGTGGCCGCAATGAGGGCATTCTGACGCTCGGCCTTAAATACCAGCCGGACGAAACGCCGATTACCGAGCGTTCGGCTTATGAGCTCTTGATTGCCCGCCATTTTGCAGTGGCCGATCAGGGGCGCGCCGCCGATAAATGGCTGCTGGACGGGGTGCGCCTGTGCTGGCGGGCCAAAATTTTCCTGTCTTTCGAACTGGAGCTGCTGGGCCGGCTGAAAGACGCGGCCGACGCCGAGGCGATCAAGGTGTTTGCCGGCAATCTGCATGACTTGCTGCTGGCGGCACCGGCTGGCGCCCGTGCCACCATGGGGCTGGACCCGGGCATTCGTACTGGCGTGAAAGTCGCCGTTGTCGATGCTACCGGCAAACTATTGGATACCGCCACCGTTTACCCGCACGAGCCGCGCCGCGACTGGCATGGCGCGCTCTCGACCCTGGCGGCGCTGGCGGTGCGTCATCAGGTTGATCTGATCGCCATCGGCAACGGCACGGCCAGCCGCGAAACCGACAAACTGGCCGAAGAACTGACCCGTGCACTGCCGCAACTGGCGATGACGCGCGTGGTGGTGTCCGAGGCCGGCGCTTCGGTGTATTCGGCGTCCGAGCTGGCTGCGCGCGAATTCCCGACACTGGATGTGAGCCTGCGCGGTGCGGTGTCGATTGCCCGGCGCTTGCAGGACCCGCTGGCCGAGCTGGTGAAGATAGACCCCAAAAGCATCGGTGTCGGCCAGTACCAGCATGATGTCAATCAAAGCCAGTTGGCCAAGTCGCTGGACGCCGTGGTGGAAGATTGCGTCAACGCCGTCGGGGTGGATGTGAATATGGCTTCGGTGCCGCTATTGACCCGCATTTCGGGATTGAATGCCACGCTGGCGGCGAATATCGTGGCCTATCGTGATGCCAACGGCGCGTTCAAAAGCCGCAAGGCACTGTTGAAAGTGCCGCGTCTGGGCGAAAAAACTTTCGAGCAGGCCGCCGGCTTTTTGCGCATACGCGGCGGCGACAATCCGCTGGATGCGTCATCGGTTCACCCCGAGGCCTATCCGGTGGTGGAGAAGATTGTCAGCCGCACCGGACGTGCGGTGTCAGAACTGATTAGCGATGCCGGCGCCATCAAGACGCTGCGCCCATCCGACTATACCGATGCGCGTTTCGGTTTGCCTACGGTGATGGATATTCTGAAAGAGCTGGAAAAACCGGGGCGCGATCCGCGTCCCGAATTCAAGACAGCGACCTTTCAGGACGGGATCGAAGACATCAAGCATTTGCTGCCGGGCATGGTGCTCGAAGGTTGCGTCACCAATGTCACCAATTTCGGCGCCTTCGTCGATATCGGCGTGCACCAGGATGGGCTGGTGCATATTTCCGCCTTGTCCAATAAATTTGTCGATGATCCGCGTACTGTGGTCAAGGCCGGCGATGTGGTGCAGGTCAAGGTGCTGGAAGTGGATGTGGCGCGCAAACGCATTGCGCTGACCATGCGCATGAGCGACGAGCCGGGTGCCCAGCGTAGCAGTGCACCGGCTGGCCGCAGCGATGCTTCGCGTAGTGGCAAGGGGAGGGCGCCGGAAAAAGCGCCGGCCAATAATGCCATGGCGGATGCGCTGGCAAGGCTGAAACGCTAAGCAGTTGTTCACCTCGTCCCGCTTGGGATAGGGTGAAAGACTTTTAAGTCCATGCTGCTGAACCAAGGCCCGCGCAAGCGGGCCTTGGTTTTTTGCTTAAGAGAGCGCCAGTCTTAGAGCGTGAAATACATAGCCGGCGATCAGGCGGACGCTGTCAAACATCTCGGCAATTTCAAACAGCAAGGCAAAGCCCAGGGCGTAAAACCATTGTGGATAGCCGTGCTCAATGTTCAGTAGTCTGCTTGTGATGTGGCTGCGCGCTTTCCAGTGACTGATGATAGACACGCTTGCGATACCGAGTAAGGCGCCGGCAATCAGGTCGGACGGGTAGTGCATGCCAAAATAAAGTCTGGGCAGGCAAATAAAGATGGTTGCATGGATAAACGCCCAAAGCCCCATTTTTGGCGAGATCCTGAATAGCGAGGATGCCAGCACAAAGGCCAAAGCGGCATGGTCACTGGGGAAAGAACTCCAGGTGCGCATGCTGGATGCAAGCTGGGTAACAAAATGCAGATCAATATTGGTGAAAGGCCGCCCCCGGAAAGGCAGGGCCAGCGCTAGCAGACGGGCAAAAAACAAGGTAGCGAAACCCGTCAATATGCCTTCAAGCAGGATGTTCCGGTTAAGCGATTGCTTGGGTGTGTTTTTGAACCATATCCAGCAGATAGCCAGTACCAGTGGAAAAAATTTTATAATCGAAGCGTCAAGCACCCATGCAACCACACCATCAAACAAGGGGCTCTTGAGCATGAATTGATTCACCCACATCACTATTTCGTTGTCCAAGTGGGAGATGGATGGAAAGTCGTGAGCGGGCATCGTATTCACCTATTTTCTTTGTTTGTAATTGTTTTTGTCATCCCTGTGTCAGTTTAGTATCTGCTTGGCTGGGGGCAAGGCTTGATGCCGCCATCCCGATCGGATGGTCAACTTGTTGGCATGATGTACTGATCCGGTTTATCTTCTGGGGATTGCCAAACTGCGAGTGCGCCATGCCTATCCCTTTGCAATTTTCATCCTATCAATTTGCTTCTCCCCAAACCGGTCCGCGATTAATCGTGCTGGGTGCGGTGCACGGTAACGAGGTATGCGGCACCTTGGGTATCCGCCGCCTGCTGGCCGAATTCGAGAGCGGTGCACGCGTGCTCAAGCAAGGCTGCGTGACCTTGGTGCCGGTGACGAATCCGCTGGCTTACAACAAGGGCGAGCGTTCGGGGGATCGCAACCTTAACCGCAATTTCGCGCCGACCACTACACCGCTGGAGTTTGAAGACCGCATTGCCAATTGGCTATGCCCGCTGCTGGCGCAGCACGATGTGCTGTTGGATCTGCATTCCTTCCAGTCCAAGGGGCAGGCTTTTGTGTTTATGGGGCCGCATGACAATGCCGGTACGCTGGAGCCGTTTATGCATGCGGCCAAGGAGGAAGCACTGGCACGTTGTTTGGGGGTGAGCCGGGCGGTGGATGGCTGGTTGTCGACCTACGCGCTGGGGGTCAAGCGGCGGGTGGCCTTGTTCGGCGAAGCGGACTCGCGCCAGATGCAGCTAAATACCGACCCGTGCTATGGCATGGGTACGACCGAATGGATGCGCCGTTGTGGCGGCTGGGCGCTGACGCTGGAGTGCGGTCAGCATCAAGATCCAGCCGCGCCCGATGTGGCGTATCAGGCCATCCTTAACACGCTGGCGCATTTGGGGCTGATTGATGCCCCGGCACCTGCTCCGGTTGACGGGATGGAGGCGCTGTCGTTGTATGAGGTGATTGACCGCATGCACGCCGATGATCAGTTTGTGCGCGAGTGGGTCAGCTTTGACGAGGTCAAAAAAGGTGAGCAAATCGCCACCCGCGCCGACGGTACGCCGGTGCTGGCCGTGGACGACGGGCGCATCGTATTTCCTAATGTGAAGTCGCAGGTGGGGCAGGAGTGGTTTTATCTGGCGCGCGAGTCGGGGCGTTTAGGCTAAGCGAACGCTGTTGCAAGGCTGGCGAAGTCGCGCCAGCTTGCGCGTATTCATGTGGCACGCTTTGGCGGCTGAGATCTTGCAGGTATGCAAAATACAGGTAAGATCTAGCTGTTTTTATTATCAAGGAATGACTGCGGGCCTGCCCGTGATCCTATGGACCCTTCCCCCTCTAGCTGTTCTGCTGTTCATCCTGCATTCCCCTTGTGCTGCCACGCGCGTTTCCGACAGGAGGCGATCTCGTGGAAGTGCTGATCCTGATTGGTCTGATTATTCTGAACGGCGTGTTTGCCATGAGCGAGATTGCGCTGGTGACTGCGCGCCGCGCACGCCTGTCCAAGCTTGCCGATAGCGGTGACCACGCCGCTGCTGCCGCACTCAAGCTGGGCGAGGAGCCGACCCGTTTTTTGTCGACGGTACAGATTGGCATTACCTCGATCGGTATTCTTAACGGTATCTTCGGCGAGGCGGTACTGGCCGAGCCGCTGGCCGTGTGGCTGGTGTCGCTGGGCGTACCCGGGCATGGCGCGAGTGTTGGCGCGACGGTGGGGGTAGTGATTGTGATCACCTACGTCTCTATCGTGGTGGGGGAGTTGGTGCCCAAACGGATCGGCCAGATGGCGCCCGAGACCATCGCCCGTCTGGTCGCGCGCCCAATGCAATATCTGGCACTGGCCACCCGACCGTTCGTGCACTTGCTGGCGCTGTCGACCGAGGCTTTGCTGCGCCTGATGGGCGTGCGCAACCAGATTGCCAGCGGCGTGACCGAGGAAGAGATCCAGACCATGCTGGACGAGGGGAGCGAGAGCGGCACCATCGACACCCACCAGCACGAAATGCTGCGCAATGTCTTCCGTCTCGATGACCGTCAGCTCTCGTCCTTGATGATTCCGCGCGCCGACGTGGTCAGCCTCGATACCACCTTGCCGTTTGCCGACAATCTGGCGCGCATGACCGGTTCTGAGTTTACCCGCTATCCGGTCTGTGCCGGTGGGCTGGACCGGCTCAGCGGCGTGGCCAATGCCAAGCATGTATTGACTGCGGCACTGGCCGGCGGCGAGCCGGACTGGGCGTCGCTGCTGCAACCCGCCTTGTTCGTGCCGGAGACGCTGACCGGGATGGAGTTGCTCGAACAGTTTCGCGCCGGCGGTACGCAGATGGCGATGGTGATCGACGAGTACGGCGAGGTCGAGGGTATTGTCACGCTGCATGACCTGCTGGAAGCGGTGACCGGCGAGTTCACCCCACGAGACGCCGACGACGCCTGGGCCTTGCAACGCGAGGATGGTTCATGGTTGCTGGACGGCTCGATTCCGGTGCCCGAACTCAAGGACAAGCTTTCGCTCAAGGAGACCCCGGAGGAGGACAAGGGGCGTTATCACACCTTGTCGGGGATGATCATGTTGTTGCAGGGGCGGGTCGCGCGCACGGGCGATATCGTGTGCTGGCAGGGCTGGCGGCTGGAAGTGGTCGATATGGACGAGATGCGCATCGACAAGGTGCTGGCCAGCCGCGAGCTGGCTGAGCCCGATGGCAGTACGCCGGACGGAGTGGGCCGATAGGGCGGTGAGCCGCTACTTTCCGGCAAGCCGCGGGTGTTTGGTCACCCGCGGCTTTGTTAGCGAGCTAGGCGCGCTTCGGATACTGGCGCCTGCATCAAACAGGCTCAGTGGACGCCAGCAGCCAGTCGCGGGCCGCGCCTGCTACATGCGGCAGTAGCCGTGTGCGTACTTCACCGTGATAGGCGTTCAGCCAGTCGCGCTCAGCCGTGTCCAGTAGCGCCAGCGTTATGCAGCGCGTATCGATCGGGCACAGCGTCAGCGTTTCAAAGGCGAGAAATTCATTGAATTCGCTACTGCCTGCGTCGATGTTCAACACCAGATTCTCAATGCGTACCCCCCAGTGCCCGGGGCGGTAAATGCCCGGCTCGATCGAAGTCACCATGCCCTCGCGCATCGCCATGTGCGGGGTGGGCAGGGCGCGCGAGATGCTTTGCGGGCCTTCATGCACATTCAGGAAATAGCCGACGCCGTGGCCGGTGCCATGGCCGAAGTCTATGTTTTCGCGCCATAGCGGTGCACGCGCCAGCGCATCCAGCATGGGCGACAGCGTGCCTTTGGGGAAGCGGGTGCGTGACAGATTAATCACCCCCTTGAGTACCAGCGTAAAGTCGCGCTTTTGCGCTTCACTCGGTGTACCCACCGCGAGCACACGGGTAATGTCGGTGGTGCCGCCCAGATACTGGCCGCCGGAGTCTATCAGCAGCAAGCCATCGCCCGTGATGGTCGCGTGTGCGGCAGCGGTGGCACGATAGTGCGGCAAGGCGCCGTTGGCGTTAAAACCGGCAATGGTGGCAAAGCTCTCGGATACAAAGCCCGCCCGGCGCGCGCGCGCGGCGGTAATCTGGGTGTCGATATCCAGCTCGGTCACGCGGTCGCGGCCTATGGCCGATTCGAACCAGGCAAAAAATTCACACAGTGCCGCGCCATCTTGTTCCATGGTGGCGCGGATCTGGCTGGCTTCAGCCTTGCTTTTGCATGACTTGAATAGCGTGCTGGGGTTGATGTTTTCGATGATGCGTACGTGCTCCGGCACGCTTTGGACGAAACCTTGGGTAACCCGTGCCGGATCCAGCAATAGCGCGGCATCCGGCGCGAGTGCAGCCAGCGCCGCTTTGGCGTGGTCATAGGGGGCGAGCGTGACGCCATCGGCGGCAAGCCGTGCGACAAGGGCCGCATCCAGCTTGTCCATGCCGACAAACAGGGTAGTGCTGTCGCGGCTCAGCAGCAGATGGGCAAGAAAGACCGGGTTGTAGCTGACATCGCTCCCCCTGAGGTTGAGCAGCCAGGCGATATCGTCCAGTGTCGAGAGCCAGTGGCAGTTGGTGCCTTGCGCGGCCATGGCGCTGCGTACGCGTGTGATCTTGTCGGCACGGCTTTCGCAAGCGGCCGGCGGCAGATGCTCGTACACGGGCGCGTTTGGCAGTGGCGCGCGTTCGCTCCAGATGGCCGCGACCGGATCCAGTGCAGTGTGGAGCATGACGCCGCTACGGCTGAGTGCCTGCTTGAGGGCGCGGGTCGCGCCTTGCGACAGCACATCGCCATCGACTGCCAGTACCTGACCCGCTCTTAGCTGACTGGCCAGCCAATCAAGATGCTGGGTGCTGGCGGCCGTTTCAACCTTAACCAAGCTGACGCCGCTGCCGGCCAGCTCCTGTTCGGCTTGTGTCCAGTAGCGGCTGTCTGCCCAAAGACCGGCAAAATCCGGAGTGACAATCAGCGTCCCCATGGAACCGGTAAAACCCGATAGCCATTGTCGTGCCTGCCAGTGCCCGGGCAGATATTCGGACAGGTGCGGGTCGGACGATGGAATCAGGCAGGCATCAAAGCCTAGCGCAGCCATATGCTGGCGCAGGCGGGTCAAGGCTGGGTTCATGGGGCTTCCTTTTGCGGATAGGCACCCATTGTCGGCGGCGGGGACGCTGGCGGCAAGTGCGGATCACGGCCGCCAGCTTTGCATCTTGGCGCTAGTGTGTAAGTTGCGAGACACGGAATTTGCCCGCCAGCAGGGTGAGGCCGTCGATGCCGTTGCGCGCTTCGTTTACGCTGCCGGCCAGCGCCGCCTGAGTTTGCCCCAGATTTATGCTGACATCGCCGATCTCTTCGGCTTCATGCAGACGCTCGTGGCCGGCCTGCGACAATTGCTGGATGATGCCAATCAGACCATCGACGAGTGCTTGTATTTCCGGGTTTTCCCCGGCCGATGCTTCGGCCAGTTGCAAGCCTTCTTCCAGATCCCGCATGCCGGACTGCATACTGGTGGCCGCACTGGCCGCTTGTTGCTGCACGCTGCTGATCATATTGCGGATGTCTTCAGTGTTGCTGCGGGTGCGCTCGGCCAGTTTTCTGACTTCGTCCGCGACTACGGCGAAGCCGCGCCCGGCCTCACCGGCACGCGCGGCCTCGATGGCGGCATTCAGCGCCAGCAAGTTGGTCTGGTCCGCGACGTCCTGAATCAGGCCGACCACACTGCTGATCTGTTGTGTGCTGTCGCCTAGCGAGTCGATGATCGATGCCGATTGGGCGACGGTCTGGCGAATGCTGCCGGTGCGTTCGCTGACGGTCTGCATCTGGCTGCGGCTGTTGTTGTTCTGCTCGTGCATGGCGTCGCGGACATGATCGGCGTAGCGGTTGGCGTCGGCGAGTATGGACGCTTGCATTTGCAGCCCTTCCCGTGTGCGGGCTACCGTGCTTTGTACCTGAGTGGCGGCGACACCTGCAGCCTGATTGTGTTCGCTCATGCGCAAATTGGTGTGTCCAAGCAGGCGGCTGACGCCCAGTAAGCGACCCAGCGTCAAATCCAGATTATCAATCAGGCTGTTGACCCATTGGGCCATTAAGCCGGTTTCATCGTGGCGCAGCGAGTCACGCTTGATGCGCAAGGTCAGATCGCCGGCACCTTCTGCAACATTGCGTATCATCCCCGACATGGCGCGCATGCGTTGCGCCAGCGGTTTTGCAAACAGCGTATGAAACCCCAGCGTTCCGCCAAGGGCCAAAGCCAGTGCCGCACCGGCCTGCAGCATGCCTGGCAGTGCGGTAAATTGGGTGACCGCCAGCGTGGCTGTCGTCAATGCCAACTGGAGGCCCAGAAAGCGGGTGCTTAACTGGTAGCTGACCGAGCGGTAGCGGTAGACCTCTTCAAGGTCGGCTTCGCACATCATGCCCCAGGTGTCAGGCGAGCCGGGCAGCTTGAAGCTGATGCCTTTGCCGACAACGGGGATATGGCGGTAGTCGGCGTAGCCAGGATAGGTGACAAACAGGTTTTCGCCGCGGCGTATGGTTTCACGTACGCCCGGGTGTAGCTCGCCATTTGCCGGGTCATTGAACAGCAGCTCAAGTTCAGTGTGCTCGCGTATCCGTACCGTGCCATAGGATGTAGTCACGCCATCCTTCAGGTTGTCGCCACCGCTGAAAGTACGGTCTTCGAAACGCGATCGCGATAAAGCGGTGCCGGGGCGAATGGAAGGGTCAACAACCGGCTTGACCATGAACAGGTAGTTGTCGCCCGACTCGTGAAAAATATGCCCGGCTTCGCGCTGGATCAGATCGCCCAGTACATCGTTGGGCACGCGCGCACACAGACAGCCCCAGCTTGCACCGTCGCGTATCAGCGGTTGGTGAAACATCAGGGTCACGGCATCGTGAAAGCGTGAACTACGGGCACCCAGACTTAGGGTTTCCTCGTCGCGGTACGGTCCGTACAGTACCTGCCTGCCAAGACCCTGTTGCAGCAAGGGGGGAGGAGGTGTGGCTGGCGAGCGTTTGTGTTTGGCGGTACTCGCCAGAAGCTGTCCTTGCGGTGACAGGATAAATAGCTCGGTTACCTCGCTTAAGGTGGCATAAGCCTCTTCAAGCGCGGCCGTATAGTTGTCCTGTTCCAGGCAGGACAGGTGTTTGCCCAAACTCTCCAGAGCTTGCCAGTGTTGCGTTGTCCAGTCGAGCAGTATTCCTACCCGGGTGCGGGCAAAATTTTCGAAGATGTCTTCGAGTACCGAATAGCGGTCGCGATTGAGGAAGCAGGACCAGCGCATGGCGATTTTTCCGGTCTTGCCAAACAGGGGTAGCCAGCGTTGTTCCTGTGTGCTGCGTACCATGAGTGTGCTTTTAAGCATATTTTGCATGGTGGCCTCCATTTTCGATAAAACGGATATGCAAATAGCGTGCCAGTGCCGGGCCGGTAAAACAAAACGGCAGCGCATGGGGCGCTGCCGTTTTAGCTGGATAGACTTGCGATCGTATGGCGATGCAGCTAGATGAATGCGTCAGGTGCGAAAGCGCGAAACCGACTCTTGTAGCGTCGAGGCCAGCTTGTCCAGCTCGGCCACCGCCTGAACGGTGTGGCCAATAGCAATGTCGTTTTCGCGTGCACGCTCGGCAATGCTTTCGATATTGTGGATGACAACGTCGCTGCTGGCTTTTTGATGCTCGGTCACGCCGACAATCTGATCCAGACCCTGGCTGACATCGGCGACCGAAACCCGGGTCGCGTCCAGTACGGCGACAACCTGTTCTGTCGATTGCTGGCTGGACGCCAAGCGGCTCAGGCTGTGTGTCAATGCCTCGCGCACGGCCAGTGATTTCGGCCCGAGTGCCGAGGTTACCTTATCGATTTGTGCGGCTGAGGCGGCGGATTTCTCTGCCAGCTTGCGTACCTCATCGGCGACCACGGCAAAACCGCGGCCGGCTTCGCCTGCTCGCGCCGCCTCGATTGCTGCGTTCAAGGCCAAAAGATTGGTTTGTTCGGCAATTTCGCGTACCTGGCGTGTCATGTCGTTGATGGCCGAGGTCGAGTGCATGAAATCATTTTCGGCATCGGCCATGAGGCGCACGGCCTGTTCGACTTGCAAGGCCTCGCTACGCAGTTGTGCCAGACTTTGGCGCCCG
This sequence comes from Craterilacuibacter sp. RT1T, assembly GCF_023502145.1. Lineage (GTDB taxonomy): Bacteria > Pseudomonadota > Gammaproteobacteria > Burkholderiales > Chromobacteriaceae > Craterilacuibacter. Next base: position 51,071 of record NZ_JAMFLI010000002.1, read on the forward strand.
CTCTCCGACTGTTCGCAGCTCCGTGCTGAAATATCGCGTACCGTGCCGGCTTGTCCGGCAATGGCCACGATATGTTGGGCCAGTGTTTCGACTTCGCTTGTGGCGGCTTGTGACTGGCTGCTTTGCAATTTCGAGCCTTGCGCCAGGCTGGCGGCATGGCTGGACAGGGTGTGCGCAGCGGTCGCGACGGCACCGGCCGAATGACTAACATCGCGTACCAGTGCCGAGATGGTTTCCAGCAGGCGGTTAAAGCGGAATGCCGCGATGCCTATTTCGTCACGGCTGGCAACCGGCAGGCGCCGGCTCAGGTCGCCATCACCGCCGGCCAGTTCTGCCAGCCCTTGCGACATCTCGTTGAGCGGACGGGTCACGAAGCGGCGGATAAACAGGAAGATCAGTCCCATCAGCGGCAGCGACATCAGCAGGGCAAAGGCGATGCTCTGATTGCGAAAACCGTCTACGGCCGCATAGGTCTTGGTCAGGGAGATGCGCATGCTTACGGCGCCTAGCGGAGTGCCTTCCGCGACCTGGTGGCAGCTGATGCAGTTCTTGCCCAGATAGTTGCTGGATGCGAGCGCCGGATAGACGACGCGCAGCATCTCGCCCTGAGCCGGTGAGCTTTCGATGGCGATATAAGGCTTGCCACTGGCGAGCGCCTGGCGCTCGATATCGTCAACCGGGCGGGCTTTGTCGCCGCCGTTGCCCGGGCCGAATATTTTGCTGACGCCTTCGCCGCGCAATACGCGCAGGTCGTGCACGCTGGATAACTCCCGGATCTGGTCCAGAAAAACATCGCGCTGTGCCACGGTGCCGGTGATCATCATGCCGGTCAGTCCGGCCAGTGTCATTTCGTTCATGCTGTGGGCCAAGCCCTTGGCCTGATCGACGGCGATTTCGCGGCTGACGCGGGTTTCCCAGGTAATCAAGCCACCTAATGCCAGCGCCAGACAAAGCCAGATGGCGGAAGTCAGGCGTAGCCAGATCGGCCAGTCGGAGAATTTGCGCATGAAGAATATCCATACCTGAAAGGAATCCGGAAAGTATAACTTATTAATATGTCATTTGAGATGATAAAGATTGATAAAAGTCAAACCGCATACAACAAAACCCCGGCGCAAGGCCGGGGTCGCAAATGGAACCGCATTGCTGTTTAACGGGTCAAGACGCGCAGCTGTCTGCGGGGACGCGTACCCAGCCTTCCATTAGTACGCGCGCGCTGCGGCTCATGACGGCCTTGGTCACGCGCCACTGGCCATCTTCCCATTGCGCCTGGGCACCCACGCGCAAGGTGCCGGACGGGTGGCCGAAGCGTACTGCGCTCTTCTCGCCGCCACCGGCGGCCAGATTGACTAGCGTGCCCGGAATGGCGGCGGCCGTGCCGATGGCCACCGCACAGGTACCCATCATTGCATGGTGCAGTTTGCCCATGGATAGCGCGCGCACCAGCAGATCGATCTCGCCGGCCTTGATGGCCTTGCCGCTGGACGACAGATAGTCGGCCGCCGGGGCCACAAAGGCGATCTTGGGTGTGTGTTGGCGTTTTGCGGCTTCGTCCACATCCTGGATCAGCCCCATGGCGCGTGACGCATAGGCGCGGATGGTTTCGAAGCGGGTCAGTGCCGCGCTGTCATGATTGATGGCATCTTGCAGTTCGGTGCCGGTGTAGCCGATATCGGCCGCGTTGACGAACACGGTCGGGATGCCGGCATTGATCATCGTGACCTGAAAGCGGCCAATACCAGGCACCTCCAGCTCGTCCACGAGATTGCCGGTCGGGAACATTGCACCGCCTGCGCCATCTTCGTCGGCGGCCGGATTCAGAAATTCGATGGCGACTTCGGCGGCGGGAAAGGTGACGCCATCCAGTTCAAAGTCGCCGGTTTCCTGCACCGCACCTGCGGTCATCGGCACATGTGCGATGATGGTTTTGCCGATATTGGCCTGCCAGATGCGTACGGTGCAGATGCCGTTGTCCGGTACGCGCTCAGGATCGACCAGCCCTTTGCTGATGGCGAAAGAGCCAATGGCGGCGGTGAGGTTGCCGCAGTTGCCGCTCCAGTCAACGAAGGGCTTGTCGATGGATACCTGGCCGAACAGATAATCGACATCATGTTCTGCCTGCGTGCTCTTGCTGACAATCGCGGTTTTGCTGGTGCTCGAGGTCGCGCCACCCATGCCGTCTATTTGCTTGCCGTACGGGTCGGGGCTGCCGATGATGCGCATCAGCAGCGCGTCGCGCGCCGCGCCGGCTACTTGTGCCGCAAGCGGTAGCTCTTGCAGGGCAAAGAGTACGCCCTTGCTGGTGCCGCCACGCATATAGGTGGCGGGAACCCTGATCTGGGGAAGGTGAGCCATGGTTGAGTTCCTGATCTATGTATTGCTTAGCCGCCGCCAGACTGATGTGCATGTTCTGGCGGCTAACATCTCTAAAGCTGGCGCTTACGCTAAGGCCGCTTCCGTCTTGCTGGACTCGAGGAAGTCCTGCGCGAAGCGCTGCAACACGCCGCCTGCCTCGTAAATAGAGACTTCTTCGGCGGTGTCGAGGCGGCAGGTGACCGGCACTTCGGCCTGCTCGCCATTTTTGCGCTTGATCACCAGCGTCAGCGTCGCGCGCGGGGTACGCGCACCCAGTACGTCGTAGCTTTCCGTACCATCCAGCGCCAGGGTTTTGCGGGTGACACCGGGTTTGAATTCAAGCGGCAACACGCCCATGCCCACCAGATTGGTGCGGTGAATGCGCTCGAAGCCCTCGGCGACGATGGCCTCGACGCCGGCTAGGCGCACGCCTTTGGCTGCCCAGTCACGCGAGGAACCCTGGCCATAGTCGGCACCGGCAATGATGATCAAGGGCTGCTTGCGTGCCATATAGGTCTCGATCGCCTCCCACATGCGCATCACCTTGCCCTCCGGCTCGACGCGGGCAAGCGAGCCTTGCTTGATCTGGCCATCGACCACGGCCATTTCATTGATCAGCTTGGGGTTGGCGAAGGTGGCGCGCTGTGCAGTCAGGTGATCGCCGCGATGCGTGGCGTAGGAGTTGAAGTCCTCCTCCGGCAGGCCCATCTTGGCCAGATATTCGCCGGCAGCCGAGTTGGCCAGAATGGCATTGGACGGCGACAGATGGTCAGTGGTGATATTGTCCGGCAATAGCGCCAGCGGCCGCATCCCCTTGAGCGTACGCTCGCCGGCCAGTGCGCCTTCCCAGTAGGGCGGGCGGCGGATATAGGTGCTTTGCGCTCGCCAGTCATACAGCGGGCTGTCGGCCTGTTGCGCCACCCCCAGATCGAACATCGGGATATAGACCTGCTTGAACTGCTCGGGCTTGACGCTTTGGGCGACGATGGCATCGATTTCCGCATCCGAAGGCCAGATATCGGCCAGACGGATTTCACGCCCGCCTGCCATGCCCAGTACGTCTTTTTCGATATCAAAGCGCATGGTGCCGGCAATGGCGTAGGCCACCACCAGCGGCGGCGAGGCGAGGAAGGCCTGTTTGGCGTAGGGGTGGATGCGGCCATCGAAGTTGCGGTTGCCGGACAGCACGGCGGTGGCGTACAGGTCGCGGGCTATGATTTCCTGCTGGATGGCCGGATCAAGCGCGCCGGACATGCCGTTGCAGGTGGTGCAGGCGAAGCCGACGATGCCAAAACCCAGTTGTTCCAGTTCGCCCAATAGGCCGGCATCTTTCAGGTACAACTCGGCTACCTTGGAGCCCGGCGCAAACGACGATTTCACCCACGGTTTACGGGTCAGCCCCAGTTCATTGGCTTTTTTCGCCAGCAGTGCCGCCGCGACGACATTGCGCGGGTTGCTGGTGTTGGTGCAGCTGGTAATGGCTGCAATGATGACTGCGCCGTCCGGCATCAATCCTTGTGCTTCTTCGGTGCGGGCGGCGGCAAGCTGGGCTTCGCTGGCAATGCCGCGTGCCTGCAACTCGGTCGTCGGCAGGCGTTTGTGCGGATTGGACGGGCCGGCCATATTGCGCGTGACGCTGGACAGATCGAATTCCAGCACGCGCTCGTATTCGGCGTCGGCAAGGCTGTCCGCCCACAGGCCGGTGGTCTTGGCATAGTTCTCGACCAGTGCCACCTGCTCAGGCTCGCGCCCGGTCAGCTTCAGATAGCTGATGGTCTGCGCGTCGATGTAGAACATGCCGGCCGTGGCGCCGAACTCTGGCGTCATGTTGGAGATGGTGGCGCGGTCGCCAATAGACAGGCTGTCGGCACCCGCGCCGAAAAATTCGAGCCAGGCCGAGACGACGCGCTCCTTGCGCAGGAACTCGGTCAGTGCCAGCACGATATCGGTGGCAGTGATGCCGCTTTGGCGCGTGCCGGTCAGCTTGACGCCGACAATGTCGGGCAGGCGCATCATCGAGGCGCGGCCCAGCATCACGGTTTCGGCCTCGAGACCGCCAACGCCGATGGCGATCACGCCCAGTGCGTCCACATGCGGGGTGTGGCTGTCGGTGCCGACACAGCTGTCCGGAAAGGCGACGCCGTCACGCGCCTGAATCACCGGCGACATTTTTTCCAGATTGATCTGGTGCATGATGCCGTTGCCGGCCGGAATGACATCGACGTTTTTGAATGCGGTACGGGTCCAGTCGATGAAATGGAAGCGGTCTTCGTTACGCCTGTCTTCGATGGCGCGGTTTTTGGCGAAGGCATCCGCATCGAAGCCGCCGCACTCGACGGCCAGTGAATGGTCGACGATAAGTTGGGTCGGCACCACCGGATTGACTTGCGACGGATCGCCGCCCTGATCGGCAATGGCATCGCGCAGGCCGGCCAGATCCACCAGCGCAGTCTGCCCCAGAATGTCGTGGCAGACCACGCGGGCCGGATACCACGGGAAGTCGAGGTCGCGCTTGCGCTCGATCAGCTGCTTGAGGGCGTCGGTCAGCGTGGCGGGGTCGCAGCGGCGCACCAGATTTTCAGCCAGGATGCGCGCGGTGTAAGGCAGTTTGGCGTAAGCGCCCGGTGCGATCGCGTCAACGGCGGCGCGGGTGTCGAAATAGTCAAGGCCGGTGCCGGGCAAGGGTTTGCGGTAGCGAGTATTCATGGTGTCGGTCATCACAATAGGGTAGGCATGCATGCGGCAAGGGGGAGCCGGCGCCAAGCGCACGGCTCCCCCGCTTATTCAGGCGCTTAGCGTTGTTCGATCGGCATAAATGTCTGATCTTCCGGGCCCATATAGTTGGCGCTCGGGCGGATGATCTTGCCGTCAATGCGCTGTTCGATCACATGCGCGCTCCAGCCGGAAGTGCGGGCGATGACGAATAGCGGGGTGAACATCGCGGTTGGTACGCCCATCATGTGGTAGGACACGGCGGAGAACCAGTCGAGGTTGGGGAACATCTTCTTGATGTCCCACATGACGGATTCCAGACGCGCGGCGATATCGAACATCTTGCTGTCGCCGGCGGCCGCCGACAATTCGCGCGCCACTTCCTTGATCACTTTATTGCGCGGGTCGGAAATGGTGTACACCGGATGGCCGAAGCCGATCACGACTTCTTTTTTCTCTACCCGTGCCTTGATGTCGTTTTCCGCCTCGTCCGGCGTGTCGTAACGCTTCTGGATGTCGAATGCCACCTCGTTGGCGCCGCCATGCTTGGGGCCGCGCAGCGCGCCGATGGCACCGGTGATGGCCGAATACATATCGGAGCCGGTGCCGGCAATCACGCGGCCGGTGAAGGTGGATGCATTGAATTCGTGTTCGGCATACAGGATCAGCGAAGTGTGCATCGCTTTCACCCACAGCGCGGACGGCTTCTCGCCGTGCAACAGGTGCAGGAAGTGGCCGCCGATCGAGTCGTCGTCGGTCTCCACCTCGATACGCTTGCCGTTATGGCTGAAGTGGTACCAGTAAAGCAGCATCGAGCCGAAGCTGGCCATCAGGCGGTCGGCGATATCGCGTGCGCCGGCAATATTGTGGTCATCCTTCTCCGGCAAGGTGCAGCCCAGTGCCGACACCCCGGTGCGCATCACGTCCATAGGGTGGGCCGAGGCCGGCAGCGCTTCCAGCACTGCCTTGACTGCGGCGGGCAGGCCGCGCAGCGCCTTGAGCTTGGCCTTGTAGCCGGCTAGTTCCGCCACATTGGGTAGCTTGCCGTGAACCAGCAGATAGGCGACTTCTTCGAATTCGCAACGGTCGGCGATATCGAGAATGTCGTAGCCGCGATAGCTCAAATCATTGCCGGTACGGCCGACGGTGCATAGTGCGGTATTGCCGGCGGCGACGCCGGACAGGGCGACGGATTTTTTCGGCTTGCCGATGACGACTTCAGTCATGTGATTCTCCTTTGCAGATAGCGGGGCGGGCGCGGATTATTTGTTTTTTTCCTGTTGAAACAGGGCGTCCAGTTTTTGTTCGTAGTCGTGATAGCCGAGGTGCTCGTACAGATCCATACGGGTTTGCATGGTGTCGACTACATTGGCCTGCGTACCGTCGCGGCGCAATGCCTCGTAGACATTCAGTGCGGCTTTGGAGGCGGCGCGGAAGGTCGAGAGCGGGTATAGCACCAGCGAGACGCCGTTCTGGCCCAGCTCTTCGGTGGTGTAAAGCGGGGTGGAACCGAATTCGGTGATATTTGCCAGTACCGGCACTTTCACCGCCTCGGCAAACTGCTTGTACATGGCAAGATCGGTAATGGCCTCGGGGAAGATCATGTCGGCGCCGGCTTCGACGCAGGCAATGGCGCGCTCGATGGCGGACTCCAGCCCTTCAACCGCCAGCGCGTCGGTGCGCGCCATGATCACCATATCCTGACGGCGGGCGTCGACGGCGGCCTTGATCCGGTCAACCATTTCTTCCTTGCTGACGATGGCCTTGTTCGGGCGATGTCCGCAGCGCTTTTGCTGGACCTGGTCTTCAATATGCACGGCGGCGGCACCGGCTTTTTCCAGATTACGCACCGCGCGGGCAATATTGAATGCGCCGCCCCAGCCGGTGTCGATGTCGACCAAAAGCGGCAGTTCGGTGACGTCGGTAATGCGGCGTACATCGATCAGCACATCTTCCAGGGTGGTGATGCCAAGGTCGGGAATGCCGCAGGAGCAGGCGGCGACACCGCCGCCGGACAGGTAAATGGCTTTAAAACCGGAGTGTTCGGCAAGGCGGGCAAAATAGGCATTAACCGCGCCGACAACCTGCAGCGGTTTTTCTTGCTCGACGGCAAGACGGAAACGTTGGCCCGGGGTATGCATCTGGCGGCTCCTTGATGGTGCGTTGGCTGAGTGATTATTCCAAATTCTAGCAAGTGCTTGGTAAGTTCGTAAATGGCGTAGGCATTATTTTTCTGGAGTCTGGCTATTTTTTTGCAGCTTGTGTTGTTTTTGGCTGGTAAACGCATGTTTGCAAGAGCGTGCCACGGTCAGAAGCAGGGCTTGTCGGTTTTGCTTTGCAATATGCTCTGTTAAGGTGACAGCCTGTATGATCGAACTTATCCGGAACAGAGGCGTCATAAGGGATGACTATAAAAATCTGGACAGCAAGCATAGAAAAAATCAGGAGCTGTAAACAAGAATGAGTGATCGGGAACTCGATCAGCAGTTGGTGGAGCGTGTCCAGCGCGGGGAGAAGCGCGCCTTTGATTTGTTGGTTTCCAAGTATCAAAGACGTCTGGGGCGCTTATTGTCGCGCTTCATTAAGGACAGTGCAGACATTGAGGATGTGACGCAAGAGGCCTTTATCAAGGCCTACCGGGCATTGCCGTCATTTCGGGGTGAGAGCGCTTTTTACACCTGGCTATATCGTATCGGAATCAATACGGCCAAGAACTTTCTCAGTGCCAATGGTCGAAGACCTGTGTTCAAGGCCGGGGTTGAGGATGAGGATGGCGAGATCGCAGACCTGGGCGATCAGATGCCGGACTACCATACGCCCGAAGCGGACATGATGAATCGTCAGATCGTGGAAACGGTCAATCAGGCGGTGAATGCATTGCCTGAGGAATTGCGTACGGCCATTACCCTGCGTGAAATGGACGGCCTCAGCTACGAGGAAATCGCCCAGGTCATGGACTGTCCGATCGGTACGGTCAGGTCGCGTATTTTCCGTGCGCGTGAAGCGATTGCAACGCAGTTGCGCCCCTTGCTGGATACGGCAAAAGACAAGAGGTGGTAGTGATGAAAGAGAATATCTCTGCTTTGATGGATGATGCGCTGGATGATGCCGCGGCACATGCGGCCATCACTGATTTGCAGGCGGACAAGGCCTTGAAGGATAGCTGGGATACTTATCAGCTGATCGGGGATGCCATGCGTGGTGGCGCTGCGTTGCAGCTGGATGTGCGGTGTGAAGTCAGTGAGCGCTTGCGTGATGAGCCTACCGTTCTGGCTCCGGTCAGGTACGGGTTCTTGCCCGCTCGCAAGCTGCGCCATTATGCATTGGCCGCATCGGTCGCTTGCGCGGCCATTGTTGGCTGGATGGGCTGGCAGCAGGACGAGTCGGAAATGGTGGTGGCTAAAGCAAGTGAAACTCAGGTGTTTAGTCCGGCTACCGCGGTAGACGCGCCTTATTTGTTGGCGCATCAGGAAATGGCAGGAACGATTGATGGCTCGCAGCGGCGGGTCGCTTATGTGCCTGCACGTGACAAGGCGGTACATTGATGCAGTTTAGGTCCTGTATTTTTTTTGGCGTGTTGCTGGCGCCTCTGGTGCATGCTGCGCCTGATAGTGACTGGGCCTTGCTTGGCAAGGCGGCGCAAGCTGCACGCCAGCAAACATTGTCCGGTAGTTACCTGCATCAGATAGGTTCGGCATCCGAGACCTTCCGTATCCAGCGCGCAGTTAGCAAGGGGAAAGTCAGGGAGCGGCGTGTGTCGCTGGATGGTTTGCCGCGCGAGATTATTCGCCACGGCGACACGCTGATCACCGCCGCACCGGACGAACATTCGCTGCTGGCGGCAAAAATAAGCAGTGCCAAGCTGTTTCCTGCCATTTTGCCGGATGATGTGGCCATGCTGGCCGATAGTTATGCCTTAAGCCGCTTGGGTTCGGATAGGGTCGCGTCGCGTGAGTGCCAGTGGTGGCAGTTGAAATCGCTGGAGGCCGGTCAGCGCTATACCCAGCGCGTCTGTCTGGATAAGACCAGCCAGTTGCCGCTAAAGTGGGTCACGCTGGACGCACAGCAAGATGCGGTCGAATTATTCAGTTTTATCGATCTGGATGATCGCGCACCGCGCGCCAAGGTGAGTGTGCAGCCGGCTTATCCCTTAAGTGCCACATCCTCTGTGACTGCAGTGAAAGCGGTAGAGGGCGCCGAGTCGCTAGAGATCAAAGGTATTCCGCAGGGCTTTCGCTTGCTGCGTTCTGTCATGCGCAAAATGCCGGGCCATGATGCAGCACCACTGGTGCAGCACCGGGTGTATAGCGATGGTCTGGCCATCTTTTCCCTGTTTGTCGAGTATGCCAAGGATGCAAAACCGGCCCCGCATTTGACGCACGGGCCTATTTCGGTGGCAACCGATAACGAAGGCGAGTACCGCTTGACCTTGGTGGGCGATTTGCCTGATTCCAGCTTGCAGGCGATTGCCCGTAATTTGCGGCTGGTTAAAAAATCATGATTGAAACCGAAGCACGCGTGTTGCGCACCGAGCCCGGCGCGGCTTGGGTCGAGCCCAAGCCGCATTCGCCCTGTGGCCAGTGTGACGCTAAGGGGGGGTGCCGCTCCTTGAGTATCGCGCGCATGTTTAGTGGGCGGGATCCGGTGTTCCGGGTGCTGGATAGTCTGGGGGTCGGGGCCGGTGATCGGGTTATGGTCGCCGTGCCTGAAAAAAGCCTGCGGCAAAGCGTGTTGCTGATGTATGTCTTGCCGTTGTTTGCCTTGTTCGCCGGCGCGCTACTCGGCGCGCTGTATGGCGAGCTGGCATCGGCGCTCGCCGGTTTGGGCTGCTTGCTGCTGAGCCTGTTGCTGGTGCGCCGCCGGGCGCAGCGCTTGTCGGAAGATGGCCGTTTTCAGCCGCATATCGCCAGCAAGCTGGATCCTGACGCCATCGGGGCCGCACCGGATCGTACTTGCCGTTCCAAAAAGCGAGACATGGAGTAAGAATGACGCTGACACTGATGTTCCGCGACTATTGCAGCCTGTGTCATGCCATGCGTGATGCCTTATTGCCCTGGCAGGCACGCTACGGCTTTGAGCTGGATATTGTCGATGTGGATGCTGACCCGGTGCTGGAAGAAAAGTACAACGAGCTGGTGCCTGTGCTGCTGGATGCTGAGGGCGAGATCTGCCATTGGCACTTGAATGAAGCCGTCTTGGCGGAACGTTTGGCTGCACATGCCGGCGAAATCCGCTAGAATCGCGCACTAATTGATACCTGTACGAGGGCGCACTACGTGCCCTCGTCTTTTTGTTGTCTGCGAGCCTGATGAAACACATACGCAATTTTTCTATCATTGCCCATATCGACCACGGCAAATCCACGCTGGCTGACCGTTTTATCCAGTTCTGCGGTGGCTTGGATCTACGCGAAATGAGCGCCCAGGTGCTCGACTCAATGGATATTGAGAAAGAGCGTGGCATTACCATCAAGGCGCAGACCGCAGCCTTGCATTACAAGGCGCGCGATGGCGAGGTTTACAACCTCAATCTGATCGACACGCCGGGACACGTTGACTTCAGTTATGAAGTGTCGCGCTCCTTGTCCGCCTGCGAAGGCGCGCTGCTGGTCGTGGATGCGTCGCAAGGCGTAGAGGCCCAGACCGTTGCCAACTGCTATACCGCCATCGACCTGGGGGTCGAAGTGGTGCCGGTGCTGAACAAGATCGACTTGCCGGCGGCCGAGCCCGAGCGTGTCTGCCAGGAAATCGAAGACATCATCGGTATCGAGGCCATCGATGCGGTGCGCGCCTCGGCCAAATCCGGCATCGGCATTGAGGATATCCTCGAAACGCTGATTGCCAAGATCCCGCCGCCGGTTGGCGATGTGGATGCTCCGCTTAAGGCGCTGATTATCGACTCGTGGTTCGACAACTACGTCGGCGTGGTGATGCTGGTGCGGGTCAAGGATGGCGTGATCAAGCCCAAGGACAAGATCAAGTTCATGGCTACCGGTGCCGAGCACCTGTGCGAGCAGGTCGGCGTGTTTACGCCTAAAGCCCTGCAGCGCAGCGAGCTGCGTGCTGGCGAGGTGGGCTTTATCATTGCCGGCATCAAGGACATCAAGTCGGCCAAGGTGGGCGATACCATCACCCTGATGAAAACGCCGGCAGCCGAAGCCTTGCCGGGCTTTAAGGAAGTCCAGTCGCAGGTGTTTGCCGGTCTGTATCCGGTGGAAAGCCACGATTACGACAATCTGCGCGATGCGCTGGAAAAGCTGCAGCTGAACGATGCTTCGCTCAAGTACGAGCCGGAAGTGTCGCAGGCGCTGGGCTTTGGCTTCCGTTGCGGCTTCCTGGGTCTGCTGCATCTGGAGATTGTGCAGGAACGTCTCGAGCGCGAATTCGATATGGATCTGATCACCACGGCGCCTACCGTGGTGTACGAACTATTGATGAAAGATGGCGAGGTGATCCATGTGGAAAACCCGTCCAAGCTGCCGGACCCTGCCAAGGTAGAAGAAATTCGCGAGCCCATCATTACCGCCCATATCCTGCTGCCGCAGGAGTATGTCGGTGCGGTGATGACTTTGTGCAACGGCAAGCGTGGCGTGCAGCGCAATATGCAGTATCTGGGCCGCCAGGTGATGCTGACTTACGATATGCCGATGAATGAAGTGGTGATGGACTTCTTCGACAAGCTCAAGTCCACCAGCCGCGGCTATGCATCGCTAGACTACGACTTCAAGGAATATCAGGCGTCCGACCTCGTCAAGCTGGATATTCTGGTCAACAGCGAGAAGGTGGATGCCCTTTCGCTGATCGTGCACCGCCAGAGCGCCCAGTTCCGCGGTCGTGCCGTTGCCGCCAAGATGCGCGAGCTGATTCCGCGCCAGATGTTCGATATCGCGGTGCAGGCCGCTATCGGTGCGCACATTATCGCGCGCGAAACCATCAAAGCCTTGCGTAAAAACGTGCTGGCCAAGTGCTATGGCGGCGATATTACCCGTAAGAAAAAGCTGCTGGAAAAGCAGAAAGCCGGTAAACGCCGCATGAAGCAGGTGGGTAATGTGGAAATTCCGCAGGAAGCCTTCCTCGCCATCTTGCAAGTAGGGGACAAATAAGTGAGCGGGAATCTGTTCTGGGTGTTTGTCGTTGTCGCGATAGTCGGTATCGCGCTGATTGCGTCGGCTGGCAAGAAAGAAGCGGGTGCCAAGGAGTGGCCGGCTGCCGTGCAGTGGGGCTATATCGCTTTGCTGGTCGGCTGCTTCGGCGTGCTGTCGAGCTGGATGAGCTTTTCGGCGGTGATGCTGGTGATTGTGCTGGTGACCGGCTTTGGCTGGGCGCTGGACAAGTTCTATCTGGCAGGGCGCCGTGCGCCGGGCGAAGAGCCCGGCCATATGGTCGACAACGCCAAGGGCTTTTTCCCCATCATTCTGGTGGTGTTCCTGCTGCGTTCGTTTATTGCCGAGCCGTTCCAGATTCCCAGCAGCTCGATGCGGCCGGGGCTGATTGTCGGTGACTTTATTCTGGTCAATAAATTCACCTACGGCATACGGGTGCCGGTACTGAACAAGGTGGTGGTGCCGGTGCATGAAGTGGCGCGTGGCGACGTGGCAGTGTTCAATTTCCCGCCCAACCCGCGTGTCGACTACATCAAGCGTGTGATCGGGCTGCCGGGGGATACGGTCGAGTATCGCAACAAGAGCCTGACTATCAACGGCAAGGCCGTGCCGGATGTCGCAGATGGTACGTATGACTATCTGGAGCAGGGCCTGGCGATGATACGAAACGACCAGTACATCGAAACCCTGCCATCCACACCTGAGGCCAAGACCTATAAGGTACTGAAGATTCCGCAGGCGCCGGTTTACGATCCGGCCCAGGTGCGCGACTTCCCGTATCGCGATAATTGCCAGTATGCGGAAGACGGTTTTGTGTGCAAAGTGCCACAGGGCAACTACTTCATGCTGGGCGACAATCGCGACAATAGTCTGGATGGCCGTTACTGGGGCTTTGTTGCCGATGACCTCTTGGTGGGCAAAGCTTTCCTGATCTGGATGAATTTCGGTGATTTTTCGCGCATCGGAATGAAAATAGAGTAAGCGTTTCGCTTTTTGACTGCCCGGTTCCCGCCTGTACCGCTGCGGGGCCGGGCTTTTTCATTCGCTACATTTGGCCGCGCGTGCCAGCAGGTTTAGAATGCGGCTTTCGCCGTCATGATAACGATCAGTTAAAAACAGGAGCAGAGCGTATGCGTTCTCGGGAATACGGTTTATCTGTGGTTTCGCTTTTGATGACGATACTGCTGGCTGGTGCCTTGATTCTGGGGTTTTTCCGGGTGGTACCGGTTTATTCCGAGTATTTCGAGATCAGGAATGCCTTGAATGATATGGCCAAAAATCCGGCAGCCGAGGGCGAGTGGGGCTTGCGCCAGGATTTTGCCCGTCGTGCCGGAGTGAACGATATTAGCTCGATTAAGCCGCAAGACTTGCACATCTACGCGCCGGTCGGCCAGCAGCCGACCATTACCGTCGCCTGGCGCCGTGAAGTACCCATGGTCTCCAATGTGAGCCTGCTTTTCGATTTCAACATTCACGCTGGCCAAAAAGCCGGCATGCAACCCTAAGCCGTGACTCAACATAAAGATATCCGATTTCGCCGCCTCAGCGAGGCATTAGGCTACCGTTTTACCCGCCCCGAGTGGCTGCGTCAGGCTTTGACGCACCGTAGCTACGGTACGCCCAACAACGAGCGGCTGGAGTTTGTCGGTGACAGTATTCTCAACTATACCGTCGCCCGCATGCTGTATGACCGCTTCCCGCAATTGACCGAGGGCGAGTTGTCGCGCTTGCGTGCCAATCTCGTCAATCAGCAGACCCTGTCCGAACTGGCCCAGCTGCTCAAGCTGGGGGACGAGCTGTATCTGGGCGAAGGCGAGCTCAAAAGCGGCGGCTTTAACCGGCCGTCCATTCTGGCGGACGCACTGGAGGCAACCTTTGCCGCCGTGAGCTTTGACGCGGATTTTGCCGCGGCCGAAACCGTAGTGCGCCATTTGTACCGCGCCCGGGTTGATGCGATTGACCCGACCCGCCATGCCAAAGATGCCAAGACACGCCTGCAAGAAGCGCTGCAGGCGCGCAAATATCCGCTGCCGCGCTACCGTATCCTGAGCCAGTTGGGTGAGGCGCATGAGCAGCACTTCAAAGTCGCGTGCGAGCTGGGGGATCTGGGCATCGATACCAGCGGTGAAGGTAATAGCCGGCGCGCGGCCGAACAGCAGGCCGCCGAACAGGCGCTGCTGCAACTGGAAGCACAATTCAAACTGGGCAAGAAATGACCGAAACCTCTTATCGCTGCGGCTTTGTGGCCATCGTCGGACGTCCCAATGTGGGCAAATCGACGCTGATGAACCACCTGATAGGCCAGAAGATCAGCATCACCTCCAAAAAGGCACAGACCACGCGCCATCGCGTGACCGGCATTCATACCACCGATCACAGCCAGTTTGTCTTTGTCGATACGCCGGGCTTCCAGACTTTTCACGGCGGTGCGCTGAACGAGACCTTGAACAAGAGCGTCAAGGACACGCTGGGTAATGTCGATTGCGTGATGTTCGTACTGGAAGCCAAGCGCTTTACCCCGGCCGACCGCGAAGTGATGGCGCTGTTGCCGAAGAAAATTCCGGTGATTCTGGTGGTGAACAAGGTCGACAAGGCCAAGGACAAGATCGAGCTCGCCAACTTTATCGACGATGTGCGCGCCGAGTTCCCTTTTGTCGATGCCGAAGTGGTCAGCGCCAAGCATGGCCAGCGCATTGCCGAGTTGCTGGAAAAAGTTGCACCCCATCTGCCCGAGTCGGTGCCCCTGTATCCGGAAGATATGATTACCGACAAGAGTCAGCGTTTTCTCGCCGCCGAAATCGTGCGCGAGAAGCTGTTCCGCTATCTGGGGGAAGAGCTGCCTTACTCGATGAATGTCGAGGTCGAGCAGTTCGAGGTGGATGGTGCCATGTATCGCATCCACGTTGCCATCCTGGTCGACAAAGAGGGGCAGAAGCCTATCGTGATCGGCAAGGGCGGTGAAAAGCTGAAAAAAATCTCTACCGAAGCAAGGCTGGATATGGAGGCATTGTTCGATACCAAGGTTTACCTCGAGGTGTGGGTCAAGGTGAAGTCCGGCTGGGCCGACGATGTGCGCTTCCTCAAGGAATTCGGCCTCTGAGCGGCGTATCTATGTTTGCCCGCACCCCCGCGCCGCCTTATTGGGCGGTGATCTTCGCAAGCCAGCGCAGTGATGTGGCCGATGCTTACGCCGAAATGGCCGATGCCATGGTCGCGCTGGCGGCTGAGCAGCTCGGCTTTCTGGGGGTCGAGAGTGTGCGCGGTGATGACGGTTTCGGCATCACCGTTTCCTACTGGGAGAGCGAGGAGGCGATTGCCGCGTGGAAGGCAGAAGGCCGGCATCGCCAGGCACAAGCCGAGGGCTTTGCGCGCTGGTATGACGGACTGTTTACCCGCGTGGCCTGCGTGAAACGCGACTACGCATGGACGCGCGGCTGATGCAGCCGGGCAAGATAGACCGCCAGAGCGCGTATATCCTGCATGCGCAAGCCTATCGCGAAACCAGTTTGCTGCTGGATGTATTAACGCGCGACTACGGGCGCGTGGCCATGGTGGCACGGGGCGCACGCCGTCCGCGTGCCGAATTGCGCGGCCTGTTGCTGCCGTTTCAACCCCTGTCGCTTGCCTGGTTCGGCAAGACCGAATTGCGTACCCTGCATCGTGCCGAATGGCAAGGCGGGGTGCGTCTCTTGGCCGGGCAGAGCCTGGTATGCGGTTTTTATCTGAACGAGTTGCTGGTGCGCCTGACCGTGCGCGAAGACCCGACCCCTGCAGTTTTTACCGCTTACGATGCCGCTGTGCGGGCGCTGGCGCAAGGCGAGGCGCAGGGTGTGGTGTTGCGCCGCTTCGAGCTGGCCCTGCTGGGGGCGCTGGGTTATGCACCCTTGCTTGGGCATGATGATGCCGGGGCGCCGCTGGATGCCGGCGCTTTGTATCGGGTACAGGCCGGCTCTCCTCCCGAGCGCTGGCAAGGCGGCGTAGCGCATGATGGCCAGGCTGTCGTGCGCGGGGCAGTGTTGCTGGCACTGGCGGCCGGTGATTTTGACGATGTGCATGCGCTGCGCGAAGCGCGCGGCGTGACCCGGCTGATGCTGGCCAATCTTTTGGGTGACGACAGGCTCGCCACCCGCGAATTGCTGCTGCCGCTCGCCTAGGCGACGGAGGCAGCCAAACCGGTTTAAGACGAACGAGGAAACAGGCATGATCCTGCTGGGCATCAATATCGACCATGTGGCCACCTTGCGCCAGGCGCGCGGCACTCGCTACCCCAGCCCGATAGAGGCGGCATTGGTGGCCGAAACGGCTGGCGCCGACCTGATTACCCTGCATCTGCGTGAAGATCGCCGCCATATTCAGGATGCCGATGTTGTCGCCATGAAGCAGGTTATCAAGACCAGAATGAATCTGGAGATGGCGCTGACCGAAGAGATGCTGGAAAACGCACTTCAGGTCATGCCGGAAGATGTGTGTCTGGTGCCGGAAAAACGTGAAGAAGTCACCACCGAGGGCGGGCTGGATGTGATCCGCTACTTCGATGAGGTTAAACGCTTTACCCAGATCCTGTCCGATGCCGGTATCCGCGTGTCGCTGTTTATCGATGCCGACCGTGCCCAGATCGAGGCGGCGTTTGAAGCCGGTGCCCGGGTGATCGAGCTGCACACCGGTGCCTATGCCGATGCCCATTCGGCGGAAGTACGTCAGGCGGAACTGACCCGCATCCGCGAAGCGGCGGTGTATGCGGCGCATCTGGGCTTTACCGTCAATGCAGGCCACGGTCTTTCTTACCATAACGTCAAGCCGGTGGCAGCCATCCGCGAAATTGCCGAACTCAATATCGGCCACGCCATTGTGAGTCAGGCTCTGTTTGTCGGCTTTGCCGCTGCGGTGCAGGAAATGAAGGCGCTGATGCGCGAAGCGCGGCGCGGCGAATAATGATCTGCGGCGTGGGCACTGACCTGGCCGAAATCGCGCGTTTCGAGGCGATGCTGGCGCGGCGCGGCGCGGCCATTGCCCGCCGCTTGCTGGCACAAGCAGAGCTCGCTGCTTTCGCGCAAAGCCGCGAGCCGGCACGCTTTCTGGCCAAGCGCTTTGCCGCCAAGGAAGCGCTGGCCAAGGCGCTGGGCACCGGGGTGAGGGCGCCGGTGTTGCTGACGGCGATTGCCGTTGGCCATGACGCGCTGGGCAAGCCGCAGTTCGAACTCTCGGCCGAACTCTCGGCCTTTGTCGCGACACGCGGCGTCACCCATCTGCATCTGTCCATCAGTGACGAGCGCACGCAGGCGCTGGCCTTTGTGGTGGCCGAGTGCCGCATGGTGTAAGCCGCCAATAGCAAAAAATGGAAAAAATTATGAATGACGAATTGCAGGTTATCGATCTTGTATTGGGCGAAGGCAAGGCTGTGGTCAAAGGCGCCTTGATTACCACCCAGTACCGCGGCTGTCTGGAAGACGGCACCCAGTTTGATGCGTCTTATGACCGCGGCCAGCCTTTCCAGTGTGTGATTGGTACCGGGCGCGTGATAAAAGGCTGGGATCAGGGGCTAATGGGGATGAAAGTCGGCGGCAAGCGCAAGCTGCTGGTGCCGGCGCATCTGGCGTATGGCGAGCGCCAGATCGGCGCGCACATCAAGCCTAACTCCAATCTGGTTTTTGAAATCGAGTTGCTGGAAGTGCTGACGCGGGATTGACGCGCTCACGCTTGTGGTCTCTGCCATCTGTCTGACAAGGATGATCCGAATGTCTGCCCCCCTGAATCTTGCCCGCGGCCCGGTGATGGCCGATGTGGCCGGCTTTACCCTGACCGATGCCGAGCGCGTGCGCCTTTGCCACCCGCTGGTGGGCGGCGTGATCCTGTTCCGCCGCAACTTCGAGTCGGTCGAACAGCTGAAGGCGCTGAGCGCCGACATTCGCGCTTTGCGCACACCGCATCTGCTGATTGCGGTTGATCACGAGGGCGGGCGGGTGCAGCGCTTTTTGCCCGGCTTCACCCGGTTGCCGCCGATGAAGATGCTGGGCGAGGCATTTGACGCCGACCCGCAAGCGGCGCTGGCACTCGCCCGCGACGTCGGCGAAGTGCTCGCCGCGGAGCTTGCCGCCTGCGGGGTCGACCTCTCGTTCACGCCGGTGCTGGACCTTGACTGGGGCCAATGCGCGGTGATCGGCAACCGCAGCTTCCACCGCGACCCGCAGGTGGTTACGCAACTGGCGGTGGCCTTGCAGCAGGGCCTCGCCGCCGGCGGCATGGGGAGCTGCGGCAAGCATTTCCCCGGTCACGGTTTTGTCGAGGGCGACAGCCACCACGTGATCCCGGTCGACGCGCGCAGCCTCGACGAACTCAGGGCCGACGACCTCAAGCCGTTCGCGGCGCTCGCCGCGGCCGGCATGAGCTCGGTGATGCCGGCGCACGTGGTTTACCCGGCGGTGGACAGCCTGCCGGCCGGTTTCTCGCGGGTGTGGCTGCAGGACATCCTGCGCAGCGAGCTGGGCTTTGACGGGGTGATCTTCTCGGACGATTTGACCATGGAAGGCGCCGCCGGCGTCGGCAATATCGGCGCGCGCGCCGACGCGGCGTTTGCCGCCGGCTGCGACATGGTGCTGGTATGCAACCGGCCGGATCTCGCCGACGAATTGCTGGCGACCCTGCAGCCGCCGGCGCAGCCCGAACTTGCCGCGCGCCTCGCGCGCATGCAGGGCAAGGGCACGCCGGACGCCTGGCGCGCGCATTGTGACACCGACGCCTTCGCCGCCAAGCGCACGCGCGTCGCCGCGCTGTCCATCCCGCCGGAAGCCTGCCAGGGCGTTGCGGTGGGGGAGGCGAGCTGAAGAGGAGCTAATTCTCAAGCCGTCCGCTTGCTGCGAGATCAACGAAAGACGCCGACAAGTCGGCGTTTTTCAATTGCAATCAATTCATGGCTAATTATTTGAAGATGATATCTATCCGGCTTTCTCTTCCAGACGAGGGTGCGCGTGTTGTTGAAATCTGGCGTCGCGCGGTTGATGCCACCCATGACTTCCTGTCTCCAGAGGATCGCCAGGCCATCGATGAACTGGTCTGCGCTTTCCTGCCGAAAGCTACGCTCTGGCTGGCTGTTGATGTCCATGATTATCCTCTGGCGTTCATGCTGATCGATGATGGGCATATGGAGGCGCTGTTCGTTGATCCGGCTTACCGAGGGCTGGGGGTCGGCCGCGCGTTGGTCGGCCACGCCCTGCACCTTTGCCCTGCCTTGACCACCGATGTCAACGAACAGAACACGCAGGCCGTCGGCTTTTACCTGAAAATGGGCTTCCGGCTGACGGGGCGTTCGGCGCTTGACGGGCAGGGCCGGCCCTATCCGCTGATCCACCTAAAGTTCGGCAAGGCCTGACCCATGCAGCCGTCAGGCAAAGCCTGTGCTCACAGCGTGGCTGTCTTGACTTTGCAGGGGTGTTGCCTAGATTTGGCTCCGCGTTTCGCAGCTTTTTTGTTGTCCGCCGCAGGATGGCCCAAGCCTCAAGTCAGCAATCTGAGTCAGGATCGGCGGGGGCGCATCAGGCATAGTACGGACATGGAGGGAATATGGCGCGACATAGCGAACAGGTCTACGCACGTAGATTCAGCAAGGTGCTTGAGCATATCGACCGCTCGCTGGATCTTCCGTTGGATGTGGCGCATTTGAGCCAGCTTGCGCATTTCTCGCCCTACCATTTTCACCGGCAATTTACGGCGTGGTGCGGGGTGAGTGTGGGGCGTTACTTTCAGTTAATGCGACTGAAGCGCGCGTCGTTGTGCCTTGCCTTCAATAAACACGAACGCATTATCGACATTGCGCTCGATGCCGGTTTTAAAAATCCGGAGTCGTTCTCGCGTGCCTTCCGCCTTGCCTTTGCCCAGACGCCAACGGATTTCCGGCGTCATCCGGATTGGGCGGGCTGGTCGCGGCGGCTCCCGCACCCTGAACGGGAAAGGAAAATCAGTATGGACGTACGAATCGTTAACGTGGCCAGCGAGCGGGTGGCCGTCTTGCAACACCGCGGCAGCCCGGACATGCTCAATGCCAGCGCACAGCGGTTTGTCGAGTGGCGAAAAAGCAGCCATCTGGCGCCGCTATCAAGGGGGCGCACCTATGGTATCGCCTACGACAATCCGGCCACCACGACACCGGAAGCCTTCCGCTTTGATCTTTGCTGTACCGTGGAGCAGGCTGTGCCGGAAAACCCGCAGGGGGTGATGAACGGGGAAATGCCGGCCGGGCGTTGTGCGGTGCTGCGGCACCATGGCTCGCACGACGGCTTGCCGGAGAGTATCTATTCCCTGTACCGCGACTGGTTGCCAGGCAGTGGCGAGCAATTACGTGATTACCCTTTGTATTTCCACTACCTCAATTTCAAGTTCGATACACCCGAGCATGAATTGCTGACCGACATTTATTTGCCCCTGCAAGGTTGAAGCCAAGCCGCCTCTGGCTGAGCCAGACATGAAAAACGCTGCCTCGGCAGCGTTTTTTGTTGGCAGTTTCAAGACGCCGGCGTCGGTGGCGCGTGGCGGCGGGCGAGGCGGACGAACACCAGGCCCAGCGCGGCGAAGGCGAGCGACGCGGTGGCCAGCAGCGTGACGCTGTGCCAGATCAGCGGGGCGAGGGCGCCGGCGACCACGGCGCCGGTCAGCGTTTGCACGAAGCCCTGCATCGAGGAGGCGGTGCCGCGCTGCGCGGGGAACAGATCGAGAATGGCCAGCGTGATCGACGGTGCGGCGAGCGACATCCCCATGGTGTAGAGCCCGATCGGCAGCACGCTGGCCGGCAAGGATGGCGGAAACAGCAGCGCGTGCGCGACGTTGGCGAAACCGGCTGCAAGCATCATCACGTAACCTGCGTTGACCGCCTGCCGCGCGGTGAAGCGGCCGGCGGCGCGCCCGGACAGCCAGGCGCCGATTATCATGCCGGCGACCGCCGGGCCGAACAGCCACAAGAAGTCGTTGGGGCCGAGCCCGAGCTGGCCGATCAGCATGGCCGGGGCGGAGGGCACGTAGACGAAGAAGCCGACGAAGTTCAGGCTGACCGCGACGGTATAGAGCCGAAAGCGCGGGTTGGTCGCGACGGTGCGGTAGTTGGCCAAGAGCGCGCGCGCGGCCAGCGGCGTGCGTTTGTCTGCCGGGTGGGTCTCGGGTAGCGAGGTTGCGCACAGCACGAACAGTACGGCGCCGACCACCGCCATGAAGGCGAATACCGCGCGCCAGCCGAAGGCGGTGAACAGCCAGCCGCCGATCACCGGCGCCAATGCGGGAGAGAGCGCGAACAGCATGGTCACCTGCGACATCAGCTTCTGCGCGGCGATGCCCTGGTAGCAGTCGCGGATGATGGCGCGCCCGACGATCAGGCCGACCCCGCCGCTGACCCCCTGCAGCACGCGGAAGGCGATGAGTTCACCAAAGCTGTCGGCGAAAGTGCAGCCCAGCGCGGCGAGCGCGTAGCAGAAGGTGCCGGCCAGCAGCACCGGGCGGCGGCCGATGGCGTCGGCAATCGCGCCGTGCCACAGCATCATCAGCCCGAAGCTCGCCATATAGGCAGAGAGGATCAGCGGCGTCTGCGTGTCGTCGACGGACAAGGCACCTGCGATCGCCGGCATTGCCGGCAGGAAGGTGTCGATGGCGAAGGGGCCGAGGGTGCCGAGGGCGGCGAGGATCAGGGCAAGGGGCGGGGCATAGCGGGGCATGGATTCGTCAGGAAGGTGGGCTGCAGGATTCTAGCGTACTTGCGGCTGACCCTGCATCCGTGAGGTTTGGTTTGCCTGATTTGGCGCAATATTCTGCCGCAAATAACGGGCTACCTTGTCTGTTTATTGTCGAGGAGTGCGTCATGCGCTTGTTGCTGGTGGGTGGGCCGTTGGATGGGCAGTGGCATGAGGTGGTGCGCGAGCCGGAAACACTGCGGCTGGCGCATGCGGGGGCGCTGCTCGAGTACCAGCGCGTGCTATGGGTGTGGCCGCCGCGCGATGCGCTGTGGCTGTTCTGGTGGCATGGCGCGCCCGCTCCCGAGGCGGTGCTCTCGACGCTGGACCGTGCGGGCCTGGCGCCCTTGTGCAGTCAGCGCGAGGCGCTCGGGCAGGGCGCGCTGGAGGTGACGCCTGCCATCCGGCCGTAAGAGCCTGTTCACGATCTGCTGCGCATCGACGATACAGCGTTGAAAACGGCTTCGAAATGCTCATGTACCACTTGTACATTCCTCTTTCTCAGCCGTTTTCGCCTTGTCTTGCCCTCGCTCGCGAGATCGTGAACACGCTCTAAGCGGGCAGCCGGTATGGTTCTGCGCTTAAGGCATCGTCGTTGGCTGGCCGCTCTCCCTACTCCCTACTCCCCATTCCTTGTTGCCGTACGGCGGCAATTATTGCCGCTTGCGGATAGGGTTTTGTTTTTATTTTGTAAATTCACCCAATAAAAATCAGCTTTATTCGATAGCGTGTGAATAGTTTGTGTTTGGCACGAATCCTGCTATATCCTTGGCGATTACTGGGGGTGGATATGCTAGACAAAATTGCCAAACACTTTGAATTTCAGCAAAAATCGCTGAACCTGCGCGCCTACCGGGCCGAGGTGCTGGCGAGCAATCTTGCCAATGATGACACCCCCAATTACAAAGCCGTCGATTTCGACTTCGGCCAAGCCCTGTCTGCCGCCCAGTCGCAGCAAGGCGGTGCCTTGGCCATGACGCGCACCAGCGCCGCCCATCTGGATGGCGCTGCAGGTGCCACAAACGACAAGCCCAGTCTGGCCTACCGCAATAGCGTACAGCCCAGCCTGGATGGCAATAGTGTCGATATGGACGTAGAGCGGGCGGCATTTACCGACAACTCTTTACGTTACCAAAGCACGCTGACATTCCTCAATCGCCGCATCACCGGCCTTGCCGACGCAATCAAGGGTGGTCAATAAAAATGTCGCTTTCCAATGTATTTACCATTGCCGGCTCCTCGCTGACCGCGCAATCACAACGCCTTAATCTGGTCGCCAGTAATATCTCCAACGCCGAGAGTGCGACCAGTTCGACCGGCGAGCCTTATCGTGCACGCCATGTGGTGTTTTCGGCCACGCCGGTGTCGGCCAGCCAGCCACAAGTGGCCGGGGTGCGCGTGACCCAGATTGTCGAAGACACGTCGCCTTTCCGGTTGAAATACGACCCCTCGCATCCGCTGGCAGACGAGAAGGGTTATCTGAAGCTGCCCAATGTGAATCCGGTGGAGGAGATGGCCGACATGATCTCGGCCTCGCGCTCCTACCAGACCAGCGTGGAAGTCATGAATACCGCCAAGACCCTGTTGCAGAAGACCCTGCAGCTGGGCCAGTAAGACTAAAGGATTGAATCATGGTTAGCAGCGTCAGCAACGACATCATCTCCGACCTGAACAAGACAGCGAATGCCAGAAGCGGCAACAGTAATGCCAATTCGGCCCAAGGCATTCAGGATCGTTTTCTCAAGCTGCTGATGACGCAGTTGCAGGCGCAGGACCCGATGAATCCGATGGACAACGCCGAGATCACCAGCCAGATGGCGCAAATCAGCACCGTCACCGGCATGGAAAACATGAACCAGACGATGAATATGCTGCTGCAGTCGCAGTTTGCCAACCAGTCGATGATGGCGGCGACGCTGATCGGCAAGAGTGTGATGACCGACGGTGACACGCTGACCTTGAAGGGGGAAGCAGGTACGGCAGGCGGTGCGGTCGAGCTGAATGGTCCTGCCGACAAGGTCATGGTGTCGGTGACAGATAAGGACGGCAATGTCGTGCGCCAGATTGCCATTGATAAGCCGACCACCGGCATCAACAAGTTTGAGTGGGATGGCAAGGACGGTAATGGCGAGGCTTTGCCTGAGGGCGAGTATAAGTTCAAGGTCGAGGCCAGTAATGGCGGCACTGCGGTGAAGGCTACGACGCTGGGTTTCCAGAATGTGAACGGCGTGACCTGGGAGCAGGGTATTCCGATGCTGATGCTGGGTAATGGCAAGACCACGTCGCTGGCAGAAATCATTCAGATCGTTTGAACCGGGCGCGACAGATCAAATTAAAGAGGGGTAGGCAATGAGTTTCCAGCAGGGTCTGAGTGGTCTGGGGGCTGCATCCAAGCAGCTTGACGTCATCGGCAATAACGTGGCCAACGCCAGTACCGTCGGCTTTAAGCGCGCACGTGCCGAATTTTCCGATTTGTACGCAGCCAGTATGTACGGTGTGTCGGCCACGGCTACTGGTATCGGTTCCCGTACGGTGGCGGTGACGCAGCAGTTTAACCAGGGCCCGGTGACCAGCACCGGCAATCCGCTGGATCTGGCGATTACCGGGCAGGGCTTTTTCCGTATGCAGGGCGCAGACGGGCAGGCCATGTATACCCGCAATGGTGAATTCCAGCTCGACCGCGAAGGTTATTTCGTCAACGCCGGCCATTACCTCACCGGTTATGGGGTGGATGACAAGGGCCAAGTGATTGCCGGCCCTCCCCAGCCCTTGCGCGTGGACACCTCGAATATCGGCGCCAAAGCCACGACCGAGATGATTCTGGGCACCAATCTGGATGCGCGCGCCGAGCCGCCGGCCAAGGCGTTTCCGAATGTGGCGCCTGGCTCGAATACGCCGGACCCGGATAGTTATAACTACACCAATACCGTAACGGCTTACGATAGCCTTGGGGTTAGCCATCAGGTGAGTTTTTATTATGTGCGCCGTCCGGATGCCGCGCCAGTACCACCGGCCACGGAGGGGACGAAGTCGCTGGAATGGGATGTCTATACACGGGTTGATGGGGATGCGGTGGCAACAGCCGCACCGGTGCCGCCGGCGACGGTGGGCGCACCGATTGCCGCGACCCAATTGCAGTTTGACAGTAGTGGCAAGGTTGTATCGCCTGCAGGCTCTTTTTTGTTGAATCAGGCGGTTACGAGTGGCGGGGCGCCATTATCGATTGCAGTCGATATGACCGGCTTTACTCAAAATGCCGGCCCTTATGCCAATGCCGAGCAGCGCGTCGATGGCTGGGCTGATGGCGTGCTCTCCAGTGTAGGGACATCGAAAGAAGGTTATGTCGAGGCGCGTTACTCCAACGGCCAGACCAAGATCGTCGGACAGGTGGTGTTGGCCAACTTTGCCAATGCGCAAGGCTTGCAGCCTATTGGCGACAACCGCTGGGTCGAAACCTATGCTTCGGGTGGTGCCAAAATCAATGCGCCGGGTAGCAGTAACGTCGGCTATGTACAAGGCGCGGCGCTGGAGGACTCCAACGTCGACATGACGACCGAACTCGTCAATATGATTACCGCGCAGCGTTTTTATCAGGCCAATGCGCAGACCATCAAGACGCAGGACACGGTGCTGCAGACGCTGATCAACCTGCGTTGATAAGGAGCTAGGCGATGGACCGCATGCTGTATCTGGCCATGAACGGCGCCAAGCACGTCGAGTGGCAACAGTCGACCACGGCGCAAAATCTGGCCAATGTCCACACCAACGGCTACAAGGCCGATCAGGTGGTGTTTCGCGCCTTGCCGGTAGTGGGCGACGGTTCGCCTACCCGCGTTTATCAGGTCGACAATACCGTGGGGCATGATCTGTCGCAGGGCAGCTTGCAGCAAACCGGCAACGAGAGCGATTTTGCGCTGGCCAACGATGGATTTTTTGCCGTCACGGCACCGGATGGCTCCGAGGCTTACACGCGTGATGGCGGTTATGTGCTCGACGAGGCAGGCACCATGCGCACCCGCTCCGGCCTGCCGATTATCGGCGAGGCCGGACCTTTGCAGGTGCCGCCCAATAGCCGGGTACTGATTGCGCGCGATGGTTCGGTGTCTGCCGTGCCGACCGAAGGCGGCGACCGCAACCCGCAGGAAGTCGGGCGTATCAAGCTGGTCAACCCGGGCGCACGCGCCGTGTACAAGGGCGAGGATGGCCTGTTCCGCCAGCATGGTGGCGCGGTGGCGCTCGCCGACCCGAATGTAAAAGTCGTCAGCGGAGCGCTGGAAGCCTCCAATGTCAATGCGGTCGAATCGCTGGTGCAGATGATCAGCCATGCCCGCCACTATGATCTGCACGTCAAGCTGATGCAGACCGCCGACCAGAATGCCCAGCGTGCGACACAGTTGCTGTCGTTGAACGCTTAAGCCGCCAGATAAGGAATCTGCATCATGATGCGCTCGCTGTATATCGCCAAAACCGGCATGGACTCCAGCCAGTTCCGGCTGGATGTGACCTCCAATAACCTGGCCAACGTGAATACCAAGGGCTTCAAACGCTCCAATGCGGTATTCGAAGACCTGTACTACCAGACACTGCGTCAGCCCGGCTCGCAGATTGCCGGCGGCGGCACCTTGCCGACCGGCTTGCAGGTCGGTACCGGTTCGGCTGCGGTGGCTTCTGCCCGCATCCACTCGCAGGGTAATCTGGTGCGTACCGAGCAGACCTTTGATCTGGCGATCGTCGGGGATGGCTTCTTTCGGGTGCAGATGCCGGATGGAATTACCGGCTATACCCGTAATGGTGAATTCAGGCGCAACGAGGAAGGCACGATTGTGAATTCCAGCGGTTATGCACTGGACCCGGCGATTACCATTCCGTCCGATGCGTCCCAGGTCAGTATTTCCGACTCGGGTGTGGTGCAGTATTTCATCAAGGGCAATCCCGACCCGGTCGTGGCCGGCACCATACAGACCGCGTCCTTCATCAATCCGCAGGGTCTGGAGAGTCTGGGCGAGAACCTGTATCTGCCAACCGCGGCTTCCGGCGCGGCAATCGAGGGTGACCCTGGCGTCGAGGGGCGCGGGCGTGTGAGTCAGGGTTATCTGGAAGACTCCAACGTCAATGTGACCGAAGAGCTGATCAATATGATTCAGGCGCAACGCGCATTTGAAATGAACTCCAAGGCGATCAAGACCGCCGACGAGATGCTGCAGCGTGTAGCGCAGTTGTAAATAAGCAGAGACCGTTGATGAATCAGTATCGGGTAAGGCGGCTGGCCATGGCGCTGGCCTTGTGTATCTTGTCGGCCTGTGCGGTACAAGCGCCTTCCATCGTGCAGCAGCCGGTGACGGTGCGCCCGCAGCCGGTGCCGCTGGCCGTACCTGCCAATGGTTCCATTTTCCAGCAGAGCAGTTTTCGCCCGCTGTTTGAAGACCGCATGCCGGTCGGCGTGGGCGATATCCTGACGGTGCAGATCGAGGAAAATACCCGCTCCTCCCTGAGCGAGGAGTCCAAGGGCAGTCGTGACGCCAGTATCAAGGGCGGCATCGATGCCGGCATCAATATTCCGTTTTTCTCCAATTATCTGGAAAACAAGCTAGGTGGTGCCGCGCTGAATGGTAGCGGCTCGGCCAGCCGTAACGGCAAGGGCAGTAATACCAATGTCAGCTCGTTCAATAGCTCGATTTCGGTGACGGTAATCGATGTACTGGCCAACGGTAATCTGGCAGTCAGCGGCGAGAAGCAGATGCAGATCAATGAGGAGCTGGAAGTCGTGCGCCTGTCGGGGGTGATCAATCCGCGCGATATCAAAAAGGGCAATGTGGTGTCGTCGACACGCATGGCCGATGCGCGCATCGAACAGGTCAATCAGGGCAGTAACCGTCTGTTTAACCAGACCGGCTGGTTGTCACGCTTCTTTCTGACCATCTTGCCGTTCTAGGAGCGCATGTGCGTAATATTATTTTTGCCTTGTTGACGGCCCTGATGCTGCCATTGACGGCACAGGCCGAACGACTGAAAGATATTTCCACTATTGCCGGCGTGCGCCAGAACCAGTTAATTGGTTACGGTTTGGTGGTTGGTCTTGACGGTAGTGGCGACAAGGGCAATTCGTCGCCCTTCACCACCCAGTCGCTGGGTAATATGCTGAACCAGCTTGGGGTGCAGATTCCGCAAGGCATGAAGCTGGATCCGAAAAACGTAGCAGCCGTCAGTCTGACCGCGACCTTGCCGGCTTTTGCCCGCAGCGGGCAGAAGATTGATGTCACCGCCTCGTCGCTGGGCGATGCCAAGAGCCTGCGTGGCGGTACTTTGCTGCTGTCGCCGCTCAAGGGTGTGGACGGGCAGATCTATGCCATGGCGCAAGGCAGCCTGATTGTAGGCGGGGTGGGCGCGGCGGCGGCCGGCAGCAGTGTGCAGGTCAACCATTTGTCGGTCGGACGCGTGCCAGGCGGCGCCATTATCGAGCGCGATGCGCCGGCCGCCGCGCGTGGCGGTCTGGTTGAACTGGAGCTTAATGAAGCCGATTTCAGTACCGCGAATAGTGTGGTGTCGGCGATTAACCGCGAGTTTGGCGGGGGCGTGGCGCGCGCCATAGACGGGCGACTGGTCGAGGTTTCCGCGCCGCAGGACAGTAATAGCCGGGTCCAGTTTTTGGCGCGGCTGGAAAATATTGCCGTCACACCGGCAAAAGCATCCCCTTTGGTAATCGTGAATGCCCGCACCGGCTCCATCGTGATGAACCAGACCGTGACGCTGGAGCCTTGCGCCGTGGCGCACGGCAATTTGTCGGTAACGGTCAGTAATACCCCGCAAGTGAGCCAGCCTGGCGCTTTGGCCGGCGGGCAGACCGCCGTGACCAATCAGGCAGATATCAATATCAAGGCGGATGGCGGCAAGGTGATCAGTGTGCCGCGCGGCGTGGATCTGGCCCGCGTGGTTGCAGCGCTTAATTCGCTGGGGGCCGGCCCGCAAGACCTGATTTCCATCTTGCAGGCGATGAAGGCTGCCGGTGCACTTAAAGCCGAATTGCAAATTATTTGATAGTTGGCACTATTATTGCATGATGTAGTGCAATAAGGAGAGCTTGTATGTCCGTGGTGTCATCCCTTAATCCCGCGACTGATTTATCCCGCCAGCTGGCACTCGATCCATCGGGTGCCAGCCGTCTGGCCGATATTGCACGCAAAAGCCCGGAAGAGGGCATACGTCAGGTTGCCCACCAGTTCGAATCCATGCTGATGGAGACCATGGTGCGCTCTATGCGGGCAACCGATCTGGGCGGCGAGGAAGATAGCTCGGACATGCAGACCTGGCGCGGCATGCTGGACCAGCAGATGGTGCAGGCCATGGTGGGCTCGGGTGGCATCGGCATGGGGGATATGCTGGCGCGTGAGATAGGCAAGCTCTCCCAAGTTGAGATGCCCGCGCGCGAGGTGCAGCGTTTAGCCAGCCCGGCATCGACCTTGCCCTCTGCACTCATGCAATCGCTTGAGCGTGCCCGCCTGGCCGTCAAAACCGTGGCCGAGCCGGCGGCTGTGCCGACCGATAGCCAGGTTGCCATTCCGCGCGAGGCGCGAGCCTTTGTGGAAACGCTGTTGCCGCATGCGCAAAAAGCGGCCGCGCAACTGGGGGTCGATGCACACCTGATCGTCAGCCATGCTGCGCTGGAGTCGGGCTGGGGCAAACGTACCATCCGCCACCCCGACGGGCGCGAGAGCTACAACCTGTTCGGCATCAAGGCCGGCGGCAGCTGGCAGGGCGACAGCGTCGCGACGCTGACCACCGAATTTGTCGGTGGCAAGGCGCAAAAACAGGTGGAAAGCTTCCGCGCCTACGGCTCTTTGCAAGAGGCGTTTAACGACTATGCCCGGCTGATCCAGGGTAGCTCGCGCTATCAGGCGGCGTTGGGCAGCGGCACGGATGCCGCCGCTTACGGTAAAGCGCTGCAGCAGGGCGGTTATGCGACCGATCCGGCTTATGCCCAGAAACTGCAGGCTGTCGCGCGTAGCGCCCGACAGGGATAAATACTAAACATTCTGCCGAATGGGTCGATAAGCAGAGTGTGATGAAGGAGATAACGTGTCCATTTTCAATATCGGTTTGTCGGGGCTGAATGCGGCGCAAGTTGCGCTCAGTACCGTAGCCCAGAACGTGACCAACGTGAATACTCCGGGCTATCACCGTCAGCGCGTGAGTCAGGCCGCACAAATGCCGAGCTTCGAAGGTTATGGCTTTGTCGGGCGCGGGGTCGAGATGACGGCGGTGAACCGTGTCTATAACAGCTATCTGGAGCGTCAGCTGACAACTGCGACGACGCAGGACAGCAAGCTGATGACGCAGATGTCGTATTTGTCGCAGCTGGAAGACTTGCTGGGCGATGAGAGCACCAGCCTCGGCAATAGCATGTCCGATCTGTTCAAATCCATGCAGGCATTGAATTCGACACCCGACTCCATTCCGGCACGTCAGTCCGTGGTCAATAGTGCGCAAGCATTTGCCGGACGGGTGCAATTGGTGAATGGCCGTTTTGAAGAGTTGCGTACCGGCATCAATACCCAGATACATTCCAGCGTCAGCCAGATCAACGCCATTGGCAAGCAAATTTCCGAAATCAATGTGCAGATCCAGTCCTTGGGCCAGGGCGCGGCGATCCCCAATGATCTGATGGATAAGCGGGATCAGCTGGTACTGGATCTGAACCGTCTGGTGAAGGCCGATGTGACCGTGCAATCGGATGGCCGCTATACCGTCTCGATTGGCAGCGGACAGGCACTGGTGGCTTCTGGTGACCACTTTCCTTTGGAAGTGGTTCCATCGCTGGAGGATCCGCAGAAGCTGGAAATTGCCTATGCCGGCAGTAATGGCACGGTTCGTATTCCCGACCGTTTATTCGAAGGCGGCTCGCTCTCCGGTCTGATCAATAGCAAGGCCGAGGCACTTAACCGCTCGCAGGCGGATTTGGGGCGTCTGGTGATTGAGGTCGCCGACCAGCTCAACCGTCAGTCGAGTACTGGCCGCGACCTGTATAACCAGCCCGGTGGTGACATTTTTAAAAGCCTCAATGCGTTCCGGCCCTTGCCGGTAGGTGAAGAGATTCAGCCCCCGACGGTGCCGCCGACTTTCCAGACACTGGAAACGCAGATGAAAAGCTACCGCGATGCGGCTGCGAATTTTGCCGTCGTGATTACCGATCCGTCCAAACTGGCGGTGGGTTCTTCGCTTAAGGCTTCGCTGCCGCTGGATGGCAAGCTTAAACCGACGATTTCCTCGGTGTGGCAATCGGCGCAAGGTAGTAATGGGGCAGCCATCCCCACCTTGCCCGGGCCGATAGAACTCAAATATGTCCCGGATGCGAAGCCGCCATTCACTGCCGCAGGCTATACCGTGACCGATGCGCCAGGCGTGCCGGGCGGATATGTCCTGACCAGCGATACGGATCCGTCTTTGGTGGTCGAATTCAAAGCCGAGGGCATGGGCGAGGATGCGGCGACCTTGCTTATTTCGAACAAGGCGCTGGGCAAGGATACCAACTCAGGTTTTGCCGTCAAACCCGAGGCCGGCGGGATTGCCGCCATGTGGGCACCTTATGGCGATACGGTAGGGAGTATGCCGGCCGCGGGTGTCAGTATCAGCTGGGATGGGAGTGCCTGGTCTGCACCGGCAGGCTATACGGTAGAGGCGGCCAATCCGCCTGACAACGGTTACCGCATTATGAATGCTGCTGGTGAGCAGGTGGTCGGCTTTGCCGCTAATCCGGCCAAGCTTGCTGCTGGCAATAGCTTTACCATCGGATCGGGGCCATCGGATTTCACGCCATCCGACAACAGCAATATGCTGGCGATGGTCAAAATTCAGACCAAGAAGACCATGAGCAGCACCCCTAATGGTATTAACAACTTCCATCCGGGGGATGCGGCAGGAAAAACGACGGACTTTCAGGGGTTTTTTGGTCAGTTGGTCAGCTTTGTCGGCAATAAAACCAATGAAGTTAAGATTGCAGCACAGGCTCAGACCGTGACTCTGAAAGAAACCTATCTTGCCCGGGAATCCTTTTCCGGCGTGAACCTGGATGAAGAAGCAGCCAATTTGATTCGTTTCCAGCAGGCGTATCAGGCATCGAGCAAGGTGATCCAGATTGCGCAGCAGGTTTTTTCCGATCTGCTACAGATGCGTTAACCGAGAGATTGAGTCATGCGTATTAGTTCGAATACCCAGTTTATTGCCTCCAATTACAGCCTGAATTCTAATCATGCCCGGTTGAGCAGTCTGAACGAGCAGCTCTCTTCACTGAAACGCATCAACCGTCCGTCGGATGATCCGGTTGCTTCCGCCCAATTGATCAATCTGGGGCAGTCCATGTCGCGCAATGACCAGATGATGATCAATACCCGCACGATAGAGTCGACGCTGGCGCTATCCGAGGAGTATCTGTTCCGGGGCGGGGAGGTTCTGCAGAGCATTCAGAATCTGGCCATTCAAGCCGGTAATGCCTCATTGACGGATGAGGATCGCAGCTATTTGCGTACCCAGTTGCAGGAGCAGGTCAAAGGTCTGGTTGGTATTGCCAACAGTGCGGATGGCCAAGGCAAGTATTTGTTTAGCGGTACCAAGTCGGATACGCCGCCATTCGAATTGACGCTGGAGCCGACCATGAGCATCCAGTACAAGGGCGACTGGCAGCGGCAGGACGTTGCGGCTTCTGCATCGCGAGATATTGCCATTACCGAACCGGGGGGATTGTTGTTTGGCGCCTCGTCTACGGTGGCCGATGCGAGCAAACCTGACGAATTCAGCGCCGGCAATGAGCTGTGGCAGGCGCTGGCTCGTTTTGACCAGATTCTGGCCGCCGGCCCGAATGGGATGGCTAAGGCGGGGCCGGATGGCGAGGTCGTGATGAATAATGCGACGCCACCTGCTGCGGTGTTGGGTGCCGATGGTAAGCCCATGCAGTTCAAGGATGGTTTGCCGCGACTGGATGTGAATGGTGCTGCCTTGCTTGAGCCCGTGCTGGATGCCGGTGGCAATCCTGTGCTGGGGCCAGATGGTGTGACCCCCTTGCAGCAGGCGCAGACCAAGGATTTGCCGCCGACTTATGATGAGTCGCTAGCCAAAACCATTGAAGGCTTGAAGGATGGGCAGGAGCAATTGCTACGCTCCCATACCTCTATCGGCGCGCGCCG
This sequence comes from Craterilacuibacter sp. RT1T, assembly GCF_023502145.1. Lineage (GTDB taxonomy): Bacteria > Pseudomonadota > Gammaproteobacteria > Burkholderiales > Chromobacteriaceae > Craterilacuibacter. Next base: position 84,121 of record NZ_JAMFLI010000002.1, read on the forward strand.
CGCCGAGGTGGAGACTTTGAGCAAAACCGGCGAAGGTTTGGATGTGCAATATAAATCTGCCGTAGGCCAGTTGCAGGATCTGGACTATGTACAGGCCATTACCGACCTGAATATGGCGATTACGGCACTGGATACCACGCAAAAAACGTATAAGCTGGTGTCCGAGCTCAGCCTGTTCAAATATATCTGATCCGCGCCGGTGAAAGCCGCCTCAGGCGGCAACCGGCTCGATCACGATCCCTGCCCTTAGCCCCGGTTTGACGCCGGGGTTGGGGAACAGGATGCGTTCATTCCCGCCTTGCGCGATATAGCGCGTGTCGCCATCCTCGGCAATCACCATGCCATCAGGTAGTAGCGTGAAATTCTCTACCTTGTCATCCAGATTGAGCCTGAAGTCATCGCTGTGCTTGATCAGATTGTATTTGGCGCGAAATAGCAGCGGGCAGGGGGCGAGTCTGGGTTTTGCTGCGGCCAAGAGGCGGCGCAAGCCCTCTTCAATACCGGCAAAGCGTGAAAGATCATTTTCACCGAAGGGGCGTGCCTTGCCCAGCTCCAGCGTAAAAGCATCGGCTTGGCAGTGGTAGCTGGTGTAATAGCTGAAGGTCGTGGCGGGTGCGCTATGCAATAGCAGCGCCTCTATCCCGCAACCGCCCAGCCATGCCTGTTGCGCGTCGTTCTGCTGTTTGTCGTGCAAAAAGGGGACGATGGCGAATTTTTCGAATACCGAGCCGCGAATAGCGGTATGCAAATCGTAGTGCAGGCGCCGTGCGCCATCGGGCGTGCTTGAGAAGAAGTGTGCGGCAATGCGCTCGATTTCGGCCGCGCGCAAAGACTCCTGCGCGTCGGGGTGTTGCCGGTGTGCACCCGCAAATAGCCGGTTCATGTCGAAATCGATATAGCGCTCGCCGCTCTTGAGTGCAGCGGGATGGCCCAAAACCAGCAATAGGCGGGTCTGTAGCAGTAGGCGTCCAGCGAGGATGTCGCTTAGCAGGGTATTGAGGACTTCGACGGGTGCCGTTTCATTGCCGTGAATGCCGGCGGAGATCAGGATATGGTCGGCATGTGCGGCCAGCTTGTGCGGAACGAGTTCCAGCAAGCCACGACCATGCCAGACCATGCGTAGTTGGGTAAGGGTGCAGGAGGCAGGGAAGTCGGTTTTTGCTGCCGCAAGCGTGGCAGCGAGGAAGTCGGTGTGAGGGCTGAACGGCATGGCGGACACATTTCCTGGCGGGTAGCGTAATAACGGTTTGACATAGCATACGGCAAAAGCGGGTGCTTTTGCCAACGTTGCTATCCGGTGTCGGCCACCCGCCTGCCGGGCTTAGTCCTGCCAGTGCGGTTTGCGCTTTTCGATGAAGGCGCGCAAACCTTCCCGTCCTTCCTGGCTGCTGCGTGTTTCACTGGCACGGTGGATGGCCAGCTCCATTGCTTCCTTGCCCGTACCCAGTAAAGCCAGATCGTTAATCAGGCATTTTGCCTGATGCATGGCTTGCGGACCATTACACAGCAGATTGCTGACTTGTAGTGCGATAGCACTATCCAGTTCTTCGTCTTCGACAACCTGATGCAGCAGCCCCAGTCGCTTGGCCTTGCCTGCATTGAGCCGCTCGGCGCTGAGGAAATAGCGTCTTGCCGCACGCTCGCCAATGGCGCGCAGAACAAAGGGTGCAATGGAGGCAGGAATGGCGCCTATGCGGGTATCGGGGAAGCTGAACAGGGCTTCGGACACGCCGTAGGCCATATCACAGCAACTGATGAGCCCGGCGCCGATGCCGAAAGCCGAGCCTTGTACCCGGGCGATCGTAGGCTGGGGCAGGGTGTCCAGCGTATGCAGCATGGTGCTGACTAGGCGGGCTTGTTGTGCGATCTCGTCGGCACTGGCACTGGCCATTCTTTGTAGCCACGCCATATCATGCCCGGCCGAGAAGTTGATGCCGTTACCGGTCAGGATAAGGACACGGATACTTTTATCGGCGGCGACCTGAGCTAGGGTGTGGGTGAGCAGGCTCACCATCTCATCGTCCATGGCATTATGCAGGTCGGGGCGGTTGAGACGGATCGTGGCAACACCGCGTGTGTCTTGGCTGAGTAGGATGGTCGCTGTCATTTGGGGTTTCCTTGTCTTTATCCTGCAAAGTGCGTAATGGCGTGCGCCAGGGCCTGTGGTGCCTCCAAGTGCAAGGCATGACCGCAATCATCCAGCTGCAGTAAGCGGGCATGCGGGATGTTTTGCGCCAGCAGGGCGGACTGGTAATAGGGCGTCAGACGGTCGACGCGGCCTACGATGATCAGTGTCTCGCAATTGAGGCTGTTTAGCCAAGGGCGTGCATCATGTTCGAGCACGCCACGGCTGAGGCGTTGTGTTGCCGGCCAGTCTACGCTGGCTGCAATTTCGCGTAGCCGTGGCAGCATGGCCTGTTGTGTGCTGAGAAAATGGCTGGAAAACAGCCAGGGCAGGCCGGTGTTAAAGCGAAGTTCAAAGCCGCCAGCCTCATCCGAGTTGGCCCAGTTGCGGGCAATCAGCTCATTGACCGGGTCGGACCAGGCCAGTGTCGCAGCCAGTATCAGGCGTGACAGGCGTGTCGGGTGTTGCCGCGCAAAGTGTTGCGCCACCATGCCGCCATAAGACAAACCCGCCACATTGACTTGTCCGATTTGCAATTGATCCAGCAAGGTCGCGACATCATCCGCCTGATCGCTCAGGCAATAGTGCTCGGCCACCGGCTTGGCGCTTAAACCCTGACCGCAAAAATCCAGTTGCAAGACCCGAAAGTGTGGCGTCAGAAAGGGGAGCAGCAAGCCCCATGCTGTTGTGCTCATGGTGATACCGTTCAGTAGCAGTAATGCCGGCTTGTCCTTGTTGCCATGATCTTCATAGAACAAGCGCTGTTGTCTGGCTTCAAAGTAGGGCATGCGTCACCTCCGCTCCTGTTTATACCATTGTAGTGTCTTCCTTCGCGCGCTCCAGACTCTTTGGTGGGTACGAAATCTTGTCTGGTCTGTTTGAGTATTTAAACAGCGCTACGCTTTCTTTGATCTTTTTGGCTGCGATATTGTCTGACAATGCCGTAATTTGCCTAGCCTGCTGATCTTTTTTGTTTAAGCCCGTGTTTTTTATGCATTATCTTGCGCTGCAACAATGAAAAAGTCCGCATTTGATGCTTGTCAATTTTATTAAACATGGCATAAGCTGCAGTTGCATTTTGCCATTTGGATAATTGTGTGGTGTCGCCATCGCGTTGTGGCGGGGTTAGGGATGACTAATCTGACGGCCGCTATACGGTCGGCATCGTGCCGAGGCATGCAATTTGCTTATGCTTGGGCGGATCAAGCTGCAATCAAAAAACTAGAAGTTGCGCAGCAAACCAAATCTACATTGAGGGAGTCATCATGACGGAAGCTGTTGTTGCCTCGTCCGGTGCGGCTAAAGCCGCAGCCGGTCAGCCGTATCTGAAAATTGCTGGCATTGTTAAAAAATTCGGCGACAATTTTGCCGTTGATAATCTCGACCTTGAAATCCAGCAGCACGAGATTTTTGCCTTGCTGGGCAGTTCCGGCTGCGGCAAGTCGACGCTGCTGCGCATGCTGGCGGGCATGGAGCGGCCAACCTCGGGCAAGATCATTCTGGATGGGCAGGACATTACCCAGTTAGCGCCGTATGAGCGCCCACTCAATATGATGTTCCAGAGCTATGCCCTGTTCCCGCATATGACTGTCGAGCAGAACATCGCCTTCGGCCTGAAACAGGATGGCCTGCCCAAAGATGAAATCGCCAACCGTGTACTGGAAATGCTGGATCTGGTGCAGCTACGCAAATACGCCAGCCGCAAGCCTTACCAGTTGTCCGGTGGCCAGCAGCAGCGTGTCGCACTGGCGCGCTCGCTGGCCAAACGGCCGAAAATGCTGTTGCTGGACGAGCCATTGGGCGCGCTGGATAAAAAACTCAGGCAGCAAACCCAACTGGAACTGGTCAATACGCTGGAAAAGGTCGGCGTCACTTGCATCATGGTGACGCATGATCAGGAAGAAGCGATGACCATGGCCACGCGTATCGGCATTATGAGTGAGGGCAAGCTGTTGCAGGTCGGCACGCCGTCGCAGATTTACGACTATCCGAATTGCCGCTTTACCGCCGAATTCATTGGCGAGACCAATCTCTTTACCGGCCAGGTGGTGGTCGACGAGGCCGACCGCGTCGAAATCGAAACCGCAGAACTGGGCGGGCGCATTCAGGTCAGCCACGGCATTACCGGCCCCAAAGGCATGGATGTCTGGGCCAGTGTGCGTCCGGAAGATGTCCGTATCGATATTCGCCCTATCGCCGCCGGCCCCAATGCCGCGCGCGGCAAGGTCAAGGAAATTGCTTACCTTGGCAGCTTCTCCATTTATCACGTGATTTTGCCTAGCGGCAAAGTGGTCAAGTCCATGGTGCCGGCCAACCGCTGGTACGAGGCGGGCGAGCAGGAACCGACCTGGAACGATGAAGTGTATGTCAGCTGGCGCGCAGACATGCCTGTCGTGCTGACGGCTTAAGGGAGAACGGCCTGATGGATATCCAGCATTTTGCCAAAAAGTGGCTCAAACCCGGGCGCGGCAGCGTAATCGCCATGCCGTATCTGTGGCTGGGCGTATTTTTTCTGATTCCGTTTTTCATCGTGCTCAAGATCAGCTTTGCCGAGCAGGATATCGCCATTCCGCCGTTTACCAGCTTGCTGGCGTACGAGGAGGGTTTTCTCAATATCAAGGTCAACCTGTCGAATTTTCTGTTCATCTTTACCGATGAATTTTATTTCGACACCTATATCTCGTCGCTCAAGGTTGCGCTGGTGACTACGGTGCTGTGCCTGCTCCTGGGCTATCCGATCGCCTATGCCATTGCCCGTACCGATCCTGCGCGGCGCAATGTGCTGTTGATGCTGGTGATGTTGCCGTTCTGGACCTCTTTCTTGCTGCGCGTCTATGCCTGGATGGGCTTGCTGAACGAGAACGGTCTGATCAACACCTTCTTGCTGTGGACCGGCATCATCAGCGAGCCTTTGCAGATGTTCCATACCGACTTCTCGCTGTACTTGGTGATGTTGTATGCCTATCTGCCGTTTATGATCCTGCCGCTTTACTCGCATCTGGTGAAGATGGATGTGCGCCTGCTGGAAGCCGCCGGCGACTTGGGGGCCAAGCCCTTGAAGGCATTTGCCACCATCACCTTGCCCTTGTCCAGAAACGGCATTATTGCCGGCTCCATGCTGGTGTTTATTCCTGCCGTGGGCGAGTTTGTGATTCCGGAGCTGGTTGGCAGCTCGGAAACGCTGATGATAGGCAAGGTGTTGTGGAACGAGTTCTTCGACAATAACAACTGGCCGATGGCCGCTGCCGTGGCAACCGTGATGGTCTTGCTATTGCTGGTGCCGATTGCCTTTTTCCACCGCTTCGAGACGCGTGAGCTGGAGGGTAAGAACCATGTATAACGGCAACAAGCTCTCGCCATTTCTTAAGGGCGTACTGGTCGTGGGTTTTCTGTTTCTGTACATACCCATACTCAGCCTGATCGTCTATTCGTTTAATGAATCCAAGCTGGTGACCTTATGGGGCGGCTTTTCGCTGCGCTGGTATGCGTCGCTGTTCGAGAACGAGCAGATCATCTCGGCAGTCTGGCTGTCCATCCGCATTGCGCTGGCTAGTGCCACGGCCGCGGTGGTGCTGGGCACCATCGCCGGCTTTGTCTCGGCGCGCTTCAAGCGTTTTCGCGGCAGCACGCTGTTTGCCGGCATGCTGACTGCGCCAATGGTGATGCCCGAGGTGATTACCGGTCTTTCCATGCTGCTCCTGTTTATTTCCTTGCAGCAACTGACCGGCTATCCGTCCGAGCGCGGCTTTTTCACCATCTGGGTCGGTCACACCACCTTGTGCATGGCTTATGTAGCGGTGGTGGTACGCTCGCGTCTGGTGGAGATGGACAAGAGTCTGGAAGAGGCGGCGATGGATCTGGGCGCACGTCCGCTCAAGATTTTCTTTGTGATTACCTTGCCGCTGATCTCACAGGCTATCGCATCGGGCTTTTTGCTCTCGATCACCCTGTCGCTGGATGATCTGGTGACCACCGCCTTCCTGTCCGGCCCCGGTTCGACTACCTTGCCGCAAGTCATCTTCTCCAAGGTGCGGCTGGGCCTGAATCCGGAAATCAATGCGCTGGCCAGTATTACGGTGCTGATCGTCGGTATTTTCGTAATCCTCGCCAACTATCTGATGCTTAATTCGCAAAGAAAGCGCGAGCGTGCGATTGCCGAGGCAATGCGCGGCGATGCACCGGTGTTGCCCTCTGCGCCGGTTGGCGTTGAGGGTATGGGCCGTCCGGGGCGCGCCTAAGAGCGTGTTCACGCTCTCGCGAGCGAGGGCGAGACAAGGCGAAAACGGCTGAGAAAGCGGAATGTACAGGTGGCACATGAGCATTTCGAAGCTGTTTTTAACGCCGTATCGCCGATGCGCAGCAGATCGTGAACAGGTTCTAAGCCCCAAGCCGCAGCGCCCTTGTGCGGTGTTGCGGCTGTTTTAATCTTGCTGTTTAAAGCCATTCTTCGACCCTTTGACCCGACTTTATCCGGACATTCAAGCTCATGCTGACCTTTGCCCATCAAGCCCACGTGCCGTCTTATTACGCAGCTACCGCCACGCCCTGGTCCGACCAGCCTCCCTTGCAAGGCGCGGTCGCAAGCGATGTCTGCGTGGTCGGCGGCGGGCTGGCCGGACTGTCGGCGGCGCTGAATCTGGCCGAGCGCGGTTTTTCCGTGACTTTGCTGGAGGGTGCGCGCATAGGCTGGGGCGCGTCCGGGCGCAATGGCGGGCAGGTGATCGTGGGCTATTCCTGTGATATCGATACCATCAAGGCGCAGTTGGGGCTGGATATGGCGCGCGCCTTCTGGGATATGTCGGTGGAGGCGGTCGATATTATTGACGAGCGGGTCAAGCGCCACGGCATAGACTGCGACTGGGTGCGCGGCTTTTGTAATGCGGCGGTAAAGCCTTCCTCCATGGATGACCTTAAAGCGTGGCAGGCGACGCTGGAGCAGGATTACGGCTATGGCGGCACCGAGATGTGGAGTCGCGAGCAGCTGACGACGCAGCTGGCCAGCCCGCGTTATCAGGGCGGTTTGTTCGATCCGCGCTCCGGCCATATCCATCCGCTTAATTATGCGCTGGGTCTGGCGCGAGCCTGTCTTGAAGCCGGCGTAATCATTCATGAAAACTCGCCGGTGATTGGCATCGATGAGGGCGCGCGCCCATGCGTGCGAGCGGAGTCGGGGCAGGTGAGCTGTGCGCATGTGGTGCTGGCGTGTAATTCGTATATCGGGGAGTTGGCACCCAAGCTCGAGCGCAAGATCATGCCGGCCGGTACCTATGTGATTGCGACCGAGCCTTTGGGGGAAGCGCGGGCCAAGGCGCTGATCGCCAATAATATGGCGGTATGCGACACCCAGTTCGTGCTGGACTATTACCGTTTGAGTGCCGATCACCGCCTGCTGTTCGGCGGCAAGGTCAGCTACTCCGGGCGCGAGCCGGCCAATCTTTCTGAAGCCATGCGGCAAGACATGCTCAGGGTGTTCCCGCAGCTGGCCGATGTGAAAATCGACTATGCCTGGGGCGGCATGTGCGACATCACCATGAACCGTGCGCCGGATTTCGGCCGCCTGTCCAGTAATGTCTACTATCTGCAGGGCTTCTCCGGTCATGGCGTCAATATCACCGGTCTGGCCGGACGCGTACTGGCCGAGGCGATTGCCGGCTCGGCCAGCCGCTTCGATCTGTTCGGCAAGCTGCGCCACCGCGATTTCCCCGGCGGCAAGCTACTGCGCACGCCGGCACTGGTGTTGGGGATGGCCTACTATCGCTTGCGTGACTATTTGTAAGCGCAGCGTGGCTGGCATTCTCGCTTAAGCGCCTTCGGGCGCTTTTTGATATTGCAACATTTCAACTTTAGTTGTAATGTTGACTCATGGAAAATAAAACCGCCACCCAATTATTCGAATCGCTGTCTGCCGGTATCCGTCTGGACGCCTTTCGCCTGCTGGTGAAACACGGTCACGCCGGTCTGGTGGCCGGCGAAATTGCCGCTGAACTTGATCTTGCTCCCAATAAGCTGTCCTTTCATCTGAAGGGCTTGACCCATGCGGGCTTAGTGTCGGTGACGCAGGAGGGGCGCTTCCAGCGCTACCGTGCCAACCTGCCGCTGATGCTGGAATTGATCGCCTATCTCACTGCCGAGTGCTGCAGCGGCAAGCCCGGTCAATGTCTGGACGCGCGTGCGGCCTCAGCCTGTCCGGACGCGGTGCTGCCCCCCGTTTCTCCTTCGCTGGAACCTTAAGCATGAATATCCTTTTTCTGTGTACCGGCAACTCCTGTCGTTCCATTTTGGGCGAAGTCACCTTCAACCATCTGGCACCGGCCGGCTTCAGGGCGATGAGTGCCGGCAGCCAGCCGACAGGCTTTATCCACCCGCGCTCGATCGCGCTGCTTGCGCGCGAAGGCATGAAGGTCGACGGCCTCGCCAGCAAAAGCTGGGATGCGCTGCCGGCCACGCCTGACATCGTGATTACCGTGTGCGCCTCCGCCGCCGGCGAAAGCTGTCCGGCTTATCTGGGCCCGGCACTGCGTACACACTGGGGTGTGGACGATCCGGCGCACGCGACCGGTAGCGATGAAGAAATCGATGCGGCCTTTACTGCGGCGTACCGCACCTTGCGTGCACGCATCGAAGCGCTGCTGGCCTTGCCGCTGCCAAGCCTGGATCGCAGTGAACTCAAGGCTGAGCTGGACCGCATCGGGCGTGAATTCTGCTGAATTTGCTTAACGTTTCAATATTATTAGGATTATTGACATGACAAAAATCGAGATTTTTGACCCGGCGCTGTGTTGTTCCTCCGGCGTATGCGGCACCGAGGTCGACCAGGCTTTGGTGAATTTTGCCGCCGACTTTGATTGGGCCAAGGCGCAGGGGGCCGATATTTGCCGCTTTAATCTGGCGCAAGAGCCGCTGGCCTTTGCCGAAAACCCGGTGGTAAAAGGCTTTCTCGAGCGCTCCGGCGCCGACTTGTTGCCGCTGGTGCTGGTGAACGGCGAGATCGCCTTGATGGGGCGCTATCCGCGCCGCGCCGAGCTCGCGCGTTTTGCCGGCATCTCGACCTTTGCCGCCGCCAGTGCGCCAGCGCAGTCCTCCTGCTGTGGTGGCAGTACCGGCTGCTGCTAAGGAGCGCATCATGCTTTTTCTCGACAATCCGCCTCCTTTTCTGTTTTTCACCGGCAAGGGCGGGGTGGGTAAAACCTCGATCGCCTGCGCCAGTGCGCTCAGTCTGGCGCGTAGTGGCCAGCGCGTACTGCTGGTCAGTACCGATCCGGCATCCAATGTCGGTCAGGTCTTCGGCCAGCATATAGGCAATATGATCTGCCCGATTGCGGCGGTAGAGGGCTTGTCGGCACTGGAAATCGACCCGCAGGCGGCCGCGCAAGGCTATCGCGACCGTATTGTCGGCCCGGTGCGGGGCGTATTGCCCGAGGCGGTGGTTAAAGGCATAGAAGAACAGCTCTCCGGTGCTTGCACCACCGAAATCGCTGCCTTTGACGAATTCACTGCGCTGTTGACCGATGCTAGGCTGATCGCGGCTTACGACCATATCGTGTTCGATACTGCGCCGACCGGCCACACCATCCGCCTGTTGCAGTTGCCCGGTGCCTGGTCGGGCTTTCTCGATGCCAACCCGGACGGGGCATCCTGCCTGGGGCCGCTCTCAGGTCTCGACAAGCAGCGCACGCAATACCATGCGGCGGTCGCTGCGCTAGCCGACCCGGACAAGACCCGGCTGGTGCTGGTTGCGCGCGCGCAAGCTTCGACACTGCGCGAAGTGGCGCGTACCCACGAAGAGCTCGCTGCGATCGGCCTTAAGCGCCAGTTTCTGGTGATTAACGGTGTGTTCCCGGCGAATGAGGCCGGCGAGGATGCACTGGCTCAGGCTATCGTGTGCCGCGAGACGGCGGCACTGGCGGCCATGCCGCCGGTGCTGACCGGCTTGGCACAAGACCGGCTGGCGCTCAAGCCCTTTAATCTGGTCGGCATGGCGGCGCTGGAGGCCTTGCTGCGGGATGCACCGCTTGCGGGCGCTGCGCTCGAGGCGGTGGCGCTGCCCGCCGGAACCGGCACGCTGGCCCAGCTGGTCGACGGTATCGCAGCTAGCGGCCATGGTCTGGTGATGGTGATGGGCAAGGGGGGCGTTGGCAAAACCACGATTGCCGCCGCAGTTGCCGTTGAACTGGCAAGGCGCGGTTTGCCGGTGCATCTGACCACCTCCGATCCAGCCGCCCATCTGGGCGAGACCTTGGCTGGCAGCGTGCCAGGTCTGGCAGTCAGCCGTATCGATCCGGCGGCCGAGACCGCGCGCTATCGCCGCGAAGTCTTGCATAGCAAGGGTCAGGATCTGGATGCGGCGGGGCGTGCCTTGCTGGAGGAGGATCTGCGCTCGCCCTGTACCGAAGAGATCGCGGTGTTCCAAGCCTTCTCGCGCGTTATCCGTGAAGCCGGCCAGCGTTTTGTGGTGATGGATACAGCTCCGACCGGCCACACCCTGCTCTTGCTGGATGCAACCGGTGCCTACCACCGCGACATGGTGCGCCAGATGGGCGGCAAGGGGCTGCACTTCACGACGCCGATGATGCAGTTGCAAGACCCGGCGCGCACCAAGGTGCTGATCGCGACGCTGGCTGAAACCACGCCAGTGCTGGAAGCGGCAGCCTTGCAGGCCGACCTCCTGCGTGCCGGCATCACGCCATGGGCGTGGGTGATTAACCAGAGCATCGCGGCAGCGGGTAGTACATCGCTTTTGCTGGCAAAGCGCGGCCAAAATGAAGCGCGCGAAATTGATGCGGTGCTCACTCGTCACGCCACACGCGTGGCACTGCTACCGCTGCTGGCGCAAGAGCCGGTCGGCGCGGCCGCACTGATCGCACTCGCGTCATCGGTCTGACATACAGCCGCCCCGTGCCGGGGCTGCTGTCGCGTGATCTTGGCTTGGATTGTATGTAACGATTCAATATTCGTTTTTTAATTGAATTAACCGGGCGTTAGCGACGCCCGAGTGAAGCACAGAGAGGTTGTTATGTTGTCGTTTTCCATGGCATCGCTGCAGTCTGCGGCGGCTATGTTCGTGTTTTTGGCGCTGGAGCTGTCCCTGCTGTTCGTGCTGATCAGTTTTGCCGTCGCCGTTATCCAGCACAAGCTGCCGGCCGGCAAAGTGCAGTCGCTGCTCAGCAGCAAGAAGGGGAGCGGCTATCTGACCGCTGCCGCGATCGGCTCGGTGACGCCGTTTTGCAGCTGTTCGACCATCCCGATGCTGAACGGCCTGCTGCGTGCCGGTGCCGGCTTCGGCCCGACCATGACCTTTTTGTTTGTGTCGCCGCTACTCAACCCTATTGTGGTCGGTTTGCTGTGGATGACTTTCGGCTGGAAGGTTACCCTGGTCTATATGGCGGCGACGCTGCTGGTCTCGCTGCTGGCCGGCGTGCTGCTCGAGCGCCTGAATTTCGGCCGTTACGTGAAGCAGACCGCGCCGCAGGCGAGTGCGTGCTGCACCACAAAACCGGCGGTTGAGCCCAAGGCTTCCTGTTGCGCTCCCAAGCCGGTCGAGCCCAAGGCTTCTTGCTGCGTGCCCAAGCCGGTCGAGCCCAAGGCTTCTTGCTGCGTGCCCAAGCCGGTCGAGCCCAAAACTTCCTGCTGCATGCCCAAGCCGGTCGAAGCCAAGGCTTCCTGTTGCGCGCCCAAGCAGGTCGAGTTCAAGACTTCCTGCTGCATGCCCAAGGCGGCGGCGCCTATGCCAGAGAAGGCAAAGCTGCCTTGGCGGCAACTGTGGCGCGAAGCGTTCGGCCAATTCCGCGCGGTGTTTCCTTACCTGATGCTGGGGGTGGCCATCGGCGCCTTTACCTACGGCTTCATCCCCTCCGAGTGGATTGCCGCGCATACCGGCAGCGACAAGCCGCTGGCGATCCCGTTGGCGGCGGTGGCCGGCATTCCGCTTTACCTGCGCGCTGAAACGCTGATTCCGATGGCGTCGATGTTTGCGCTCAAGGGTATGGGGCTGGGCGCGCTGATGGCGCTGATCATCGGCGGCGCGGGGGCCAGCCTGACCGAGCTGATTCTGCTTAAGGCGCTGTTTCGCAAGCAGATCCTGATTGCTTTTTTAGTCGTGATTATCGGCACCGCCATTTCGGCTGGCTATCTGTTTAGTGCGCTGACACCGTGGCTAGCCTGAATCATCAATCCTTAAACACGCCAAGAGTTCCATTATGAGTCTGCCCAAGCAACGCCTTTCTTTTCTCGACCGCTACCTCACGCTATGGATCTTCGCTGCCATGGCATTGGGGATTTTTCTGGGTACGGTGATGCCGGGTTTTCCTGACTGGTTAAATAGCCTGTCGTCCGGCTCGACCAATATCCCGATTGCGATCGGCCTGATCGTGATGATGTATCCACCCTTGGCCCGGGTGCACTATGAAGACTTGCCTCGCGTGTTTGCCGACAAGAAAATGTTGGCACTGTCGCTGATCCAGAACTGGATTATCGGGCCGGCGCTGATGTTTGCGCTGGCGGTGATCTTCCTGCGTGATCAGCCCGAGTATATGACCGGGGTGATTCTGATCGGGCTGGCGCGCTGTATTGCCATGGTGCTGGTGTGGAATACGCTTGCGCGCGGCGACAACCAGTATGTCGCGGGCCTGGTTGCATTCAATTCGGTGTTCCAGATCCTGTTTTTCAGCGTATTTGCCTGGTTTTACCTCACCGTATTGCCGCCGTTATTCGGTCTGGCCGGCAGCGTGATCGATGTCGGTTTTGCCACCATTGCCCAAGCGGTGCTGGTCTATCTGGGCATTCCTTTTATCGGAGGGTTCCTGACCCGCCAGCTGCTGATCAAGGCGCGCGGTAGCGTGTGGTATGAAACCCGCTTTTTGCCCCGGATCAGCCCGCTGACGCTCATCGCCTTGCTGTTTACCATTGCCGCCATGTTCAGCCTTAAGGGCGCGGATGTGCTGCGTCTGCCGCTGGATGCGCTGCGTATTGCGCTGCCGCTGGTGATCTATTTTGTGCTGATGTTCTTTATCAGCTACGCCATGGGCCACCGCGCCGGCGAGAACTACCCCAAAACTACGGCGATGAGCTTTACTGCGGCCAGTAATAATTTCGAGCTGGCAATTGCAGTGGCGATTGCTGCCTTCGGGCTGGCGTCGCCGATTGCCTTTGCCGCCGTGATCGGGCCGCTGGTCGAGGTGCCGGTGCTGATTCTGCTGGTTAATGTCGCGCTATGGATAGGGCGGCGTTATTTCGTCGGTCGCGGTGCGCCACTGTAGTGGCGATAGCCTGAATGTGGGGTTTTTTGTTGTGCATCAGCCGATGCCAGTAGCGTTTTGCGCGACCAAATTTTTTTCATGGTCTACACCGAGTAGTTATATACGTAGCTAAACGGGTATGCCATGGCACAAGATTATGCAGCAGATGACTGTCAAGATCGGGTAGTGGTGGGGGAGACGACGACTGCTCCCGCCCCGTTTTTTTGTTTTGTGCCACCGGCAGCCAGACTCAGCCAGGAAGGGCCTGCCGGCCTGCGTTTCGATTTCAATCTGGGCGCGCGCCTGTCCTTGCCCGAGGGGGCATGGCGGGTGCGGCTGTCGGACACACAGACCCACAATGTGCTGTTCGAGACCGAAATCGGCGCCGGCAGTGTCACCAGCAGCAAGAAGTATTTCGTGCCGTTTCGCATCGAAGTGTGGCGCGGTGAGGAAAAAGTGCTGGATCACACCCTCAGCCTGCGCGCTCAGCCGGTGCTGGTGCAATTTCCAGTGGGCACGCTGGGCGATGTGCTGGGCTGGTTTCCCTACGCCGCGCGTTTTGCCCGGATGCATGGCTGCCAGCTGACCTGCTCGATGGCCGCCAATCTGATTCCGCTGTTTGCTGCCAGCTACCCCTCGATCCGCTTTGTTACACCAGAGACATTGCAGCCCGAGGCATATTACGCGAGCTATTATCTGGGCTTGTTTTTTGGTGATGAAGAGCGCCATTACCAGCCCGGTGACTTCCGTCTGGTCGGGCTTGCCCGTACCGCCGGCCATATTCTCGGTGTAGACCCCGGCGAAGCCACCGCTACCATCGCCATTCCCGACGATAGCCGCCCCATTGCCGAGCCTTATGCTTGCATCGCAGTGCAAAGCTCGACCCAGTGCAAGTACTGGAATCACCCCAGCGGCTGGCTGGAGGTGGTGAAGTATTTGAAAGGGCGCGGTTTGCGCGTGCTGTGCATAGACCAGAAAGCGTGTCACGGCGCCGGTCTGACCTGGACCACGCTACCACATGGCTGTGAGGACTTTACCGGTGACTTGCCGTTGCTTGAGCGTGCCCGCCTGCTTAAACATGCCGAATTTTTTGTTGGCCTCTCCAGTGGCCTAGCATGGCTGGCGTGGTCGGTCAGCACGCCGGTAGCCCTGATCAGCGGCTTTACCCATCCCTTAAACGAGTTTTCTACGCCTTACCGCATTTTTAACCACCACACTTGCAATAGCTGCTGGAACGATCCGCGTCATAATTTTGATCATGCCGATTTTTTCTGGTGCCCGCGCCATAAGGGTACACCGCGCCAGTTCGAGTGCACGCGCCTGATCACGCCGCAACAGGTGATCGATACCTTGGCCCGCATTCCATTACGCACGCAGAGCATGGAAGGAAATTTGGCATGAAATACCGCTCATTCAATCTGCGCTATGGACAGCGCCGTTTTGCCCGTTCGCTGCGTTGGTCGCGCCTGTTACTGGTCTTATTGGGGTTGCTACCCTTGTTGCCTGCGGCACAGGCAGAAGTGGTGTCCGGCGTGGTCAGCGGCGGGCAGGTGGTGCGGGGAGCAACGCAGGACGTGGTCTCGGGCGGGGTGGCCACCCGCGTCGAAGTCGACGGCACGCAGAACGTGTCGGCCGGCGGTCAGACCAGCGCCACCTTCGGTACCGGTGTGCAAAACGTCTATTCGGGCGGGGTGGCCAGCGGGACGGGCATGACCGGCACCCAGAACGTGTACAGCGGTGGCCTTGCCAGCGCGACGGTAGTGTCTGGCTTGTCGCAGAACGTCGAAGGTGGCCGTGCGGTGGGCACTACGGTCCTCAGTGGAGGCTCACAGCAGGTCAGTGCAGGCGGTGTCGCGGTGTCGACCACGCTGGTCGGTTCAGGCGCGGGGCAGGCAGTGCTGGCCGGTGGTAGCGCAAGCCAGGTATCGGTCGGCTCGGGTGGAATCCAGACCGTGGCCGGCGGCAGTGCGACGCAAACCACCGTATCGGCCGGTGGCCTGCAGCAGGTGCTGACCGGATCTGCGAGCGCAACCGTGTTGTTGTCCGGTGCCACCCAGACAACACTTGGTGGCGGTACGGCGAGGCAGACGACGGTCAACGCGGGGGCCACACAGAACGTGGGCGGGCAGGCGATCGACAATGTGGTCAGCGGCGGCACGCAGAACATAACTTCGGGCGGCACCGCCACCTCGACGACGCTGCTGGCGGGCGGCCAGCAGGTGGTGTCGTCCGGCGGCTACGCCAGCGCGACGCAGGTGGTGAGCGGCACGCAGACTGTCTCGGCCGGTGGCTCGGCCGGACAGACCACGGTCGGTGTCTCCGGCGTGCAGAATGTGCAAGGGGTGGTCAGCGCAACCATCGTCAACGGCGGCGCGCAGATCATGCTGTCGGGCGAGGCGTTTGACACCACCATCAACTCGGGCGGATCGCAGTCGGTTGGCGGCGGACAGACCTTGAACACCACGCTCAACGGCGGCAGCAACCAGACCGTGCTGTCCGGCGGCCAGGCCAACCAGACCATCCTCAATGACAGCGACCAGAATATCCTCGCCGGCGGCACGGCGCAGCTGACCGAGGTGAATAGCGGCAGCAATCAGACGGTGCAGGGGGTGGCCAGCGCGACGGTGGTGCAGGCAGGCGGGCGCCAGTATGTCAGCGCCGGCGGCAGCGCGGTGCTTACCACCGTCAACGGCGGCTTGCAGGACGTGTACTCCGGCGGCTCGGCGACCAACACCACTGTGCTGTCGGGCAGCCAGCGCGTCGAGGCGGGCGGGGTCGCGACCTCAAATACAGTCAGTAGTGGCGGAGACCAGATCATCTACGGCAGCGCCAGCGCCAACCAGATTAACGGTGGTCGCCAGTTCGTTTATTCCGGCGGCGTCGCCAGTGACAATACCCTGGTCGGCGGCAGCCAGCAGATTACTAGCGGGGGGCTCGCCAGCGGCAACAGCGTGACTTCGGCCAGTCAGTTCGTGGAGGGCGGCGCTGTTGCTGAAAATACCACGCTGCAATTGGGCGGGCAGCAGACCGTTTCCAGTGGCGGGCTGGCCAATAATGACATCATCAATAACGGCGGGCGCGCCTGGATCAATGGCGGTGTGGCCAACTCGGCGACGGTGAACTCGGGCGGCATTCTGTTGGTAACCAGTGGCGGTGTGGCGAATGCGACCGAGGTGGCGGGTGGGCAACAGTTAGTTGGCAATGCCGGCGTAGCATCCAGCACCACTATCGAGTCCGGCACGCAAACGGTCAGCGCCGGCGGTTCGGCCAGTCAGACTATCGTTGCTGCCAATGGCTTGCAGGATGTCTCCGGCACGGCGACGGGTAACATCTTCAACGGCGGCAAGCAGAATGTGCAGTCGGGCGGGGTGGTCAGCATGACCACGGTGAATTCTGGCAGTACGCAAACGGTCAGCGCCGGTGGTTCGGCCAGTCAGACTATCGTTGCCGCCAATGGCGTACAGGACGTCTCCGGCACGGCGACGGGCAACACCCTCAACGGCGGCAAGCAGACGGTGCAGTCGGGTGGGGTGGTAAGCACCACCACGGTGAACTCGGGCGGCACGCAAAGCATTGCTGCCGGAGGACAGGCTTCGGATAACACGATTACTTCCGGCACGCAAACGGTGGGTGTTGGCGGCTCGGCGACGCAAACCACGGTTGCCAGCAATGGCGTACAGGACGTCGCCGGTACGGCGACCAGCAACACCTTAAATGGCGGCAAACAGAATGTGCAGTCGGGCGGGGTGGTGAGCACGACGACGGTGAACTCGGGTAGTACGCAAAACATTGCCGCCGGTGGCAAAGCCGATGCCTCGACGATCAACTCTGGTACACAAACGGTCAGCGTCGGCGGTTTGGCCAATCAGACTATCGTTGCCGCCAATGGCGTACAGGACGTAGCCGGCACGGCGACGGGCAACACCCTCAACGGCGGCAAGCAGAATGTGCAGTCGGGTGGTGTGGTCAGCACCACCACGGTGAACTCGGGTGGTACGCAAAGCATTGCTGCCGGCGGCAAAGCTTCCGATTCAAGCATTATCTCGGGCACGCAAACGGTCAGCGCCGGTGGTTCGGCGACACAAACCACGGTTGCCAGCAATGGCGTACAGGACATCTCCGGCACGACGACGGGCAATACCCTCAACGGCGGCAAGCAGACGGTGCAGTCGGGCGGGGTGGCGAGCACGACGACGGTGAACTCGGGTGGTACGCAAAGCATTGCTGCCGGAGGACAGGCTTCGGATAACACGATTACTTCCGGCACGCAAACGGTGGGTGTTGGCGGTTCGGCGACGCAAACCACGGTTGCCAGCAATGGCGTACAGGACGTCTCCGGCACGGCGACGGGCAATATCCTCAACGGTGGCAAGCAGAATGTGCAGTCGGGTGGGGTGGCGAGCACCACCACGGTGAACTCGGGTGGCGTACAGAGTATCGCCGACGGAGGCCAGGCTTCGGACAACACGATTACTTCCGGCACGCAAACAGTCAGCGCCGGTGGTTCGGCCAGTCAGACCATTGTTGCCGCCAATGGCGTACAGGACGTGGCCGGCACAGCGACGAACAACACCCTCAACGGCGGCAAGCAGACGGTGCAGTCGGGTGGGGGGGCGAGCACCACCACGGTGAACTCGGGAGGTACGCAAAGCATTGCTGCCGGCGGCAAAGCTTCCGATTCAAGCATTATCTCGGGCACGCAAACGGTCAGCGCCGGTGGTTCGGCGACGCAAACCATGGTTGCCAGCAATGGCGTACAGGACGTCTCCGGCACGGCGACGGCCAATACCCTCAACGGCGGCAAGCAGAATGTGCAGTCGGGCGGGGTGGTGAGCACGACGACGGTGAACTCGGGTAGTACGCAAAACATTGCCGCCGGTGGCAAAGCCGATGCCTCGACGATCAACTCTGGTACACAAACGGTCAGCGTCGGCGGTTTGGCCAATCAGACTATCGTTGCCGCCAATGGCGTACAGGACGTAGCCGGCACGGCGACGGGCAACACCCTCAACGGCGGCAAGCAGAATGTGCAGTCGGGTGGTGTGGTCAGCACCACCACGGTGAACTCGGGTGGTACGCAAAGCATTGCTGCCGGCGGCAAAGCTTCCGATTCAAGCATTATCTCGGGCACGCAAACGGTCAGCGCCGGTGGTTCGGCGACACAAACCACGGTTGCCAGCAATGGCGTACAGGACATCTCCGGCACGACGACGGGCAATACCCTCAACGGCGGCAAGCAGACGGTGCAGTCGGGCGGGGTGGCGAGCACGACGACGGTGAACTCGGGTGGTACGCAAAGCATTGCTGCCGGAGGACAGGCTTCGGATAACACGATTACTTCCGGCACGCAAACGGTGGGTGTTGGCGGTTCGGCGACGCAAACCACGGTTGCCAGCAATGGCGTACAGGACGTCTCCGGCACGGCGACGGGCAATATCCTCAACGGTGGCAAGCAGAATGTGCAGTCGGGTGGGGTGGCGAGCACCACCACGGTGAACTCGGGTGGCGTACAGAGTATCGCCGACGGAGGCCAGGCTTCGGACAACACGATTACTTCCGGCACGCAAACAGTCAGCGCCGGTGGTTCGGCCAGTCAGACCATTGTTGCCGCCAATGGCGTACAGGACGTGGCCGGCACAGCGACGAACAACACCCTCAACGGCGGCAAGCAGACGGTGCAGTCGGGTGGGGGGGCGAGCACCACCACGGTGAACTCGGGAGGTACGCAAAGCATTGCTGCCGGCGGCAAAGCTTCCGATTCAAGCATTATCTCGGGCACGCAAACGGTCAGCGCCGGTGGTTCGGCGACGCAAACCATGGTTGCCAGCAATGGCGTACAGGACGTCTCCGGCACGGCGACGGCCAATACCCTCAACGGCGGCAAGCAGAATGTGCAGTCGGGCGGGGTGGTGAGCACGACGACGGTGAACTCGGGTAGTACGCAAAACATTGCCGCCGGTGGCAAAGCCGATGCCTCGACGATCAACTCTGGTACACAAACGGTCAGCGTCGGCGGTTTGGCCAATCAGACTATCGTTGCCGCCAATGGCGTACAGGACGTAGCCGGCACGGCGACGGGCAACACCCTCAACGGCGGCAAGCAGACGGTGCAGTCGGGCGGGGTGGTCAGCACGACCACGGTGAACTCGGGCGGCACGCAAAGCATTGCTGCCGGAGGACAAGCTTCGGATAACACGATTACTTCCGGCACGCAAACGGTGGGTGTTGGCGGCTCGGCGACGCAAACCACGGTTGCCAGCAATGGCGTACAGGACATCGCCGGTACGGCGACCAGCAACACATTAAATGGCGGCAAACAGAATGTGCAGTCGGGCGGGGTGGCCAGCGCGACAGTGGTGCAGACGGGGGGGCAGCAATTCGTCAGCGCCGGCGGCAGCGCGGTGCTTACCACCGTCAACGGCGGCTTGCAGGACGTGTACTCCGGCGGTGCGGCGACCAATACTACGGTGCTGTCGGGCAGCCAGCGTGTCGAGGCGGGCGGCACTGCGACCTCGACCACGGTGAACACTGGCGGCAACCAGGTCATCTACGGCAGTGCCAGCGCCAACCAGATCAATGGCGGGCGCCAGTTTGTCTACGCAGGTGGCAGCGCGGTGCTTACCACCGTCAACGGCGGCTTGCAGGACGTGTACTCCGGCGGTGCGGCGACCAACACTACGGTGCTGTCGGGCAGCCAGCGCGTCGAGGCGGGCGGGGTGGCGACCTCGACTACGGTCAGCAGCGGCGGCGACCAGATCATTTACGGCCGCGCCAGCGCCAACCAGATCAACGGCGGGCGCCAGTTCGTCTACGCAGGCGGCGTCGCCAGCGGCAACACACTGAGCTCGGCCAGCCAGTTTGTGGATGCCGGCGGCGTTTCGCGGGAGACCACCTTGCTCGCCGGGGGGCGCTTGACGGTGTCCGCCGATGGCCTCGCTCAGGATGTGACGATAGCGACTGGCGGCGCGGTGCTGGTTGCCGGTGGCACACTGGATAACGCAACGCTCGCCGGTAGCGGCGGGCGCTTGCAACTTAATAGCGGCACCCTGGCCGGGCAGACCCGCATCAGCGGCGACGACAACCGGTTGGTGCTGCAAGGCGGGCAGACCACCGGCAGCCTGTCGGTCGCAGGCAGCGGCAATCAGGTCGGCATCGGTAAGGCCGACCTGTCGGCATGGGGGCCGTTGACTGATAGTACCGGCGCCAACACTTTGGTGGTGCTCTCCGGTATCAACGTGCGCGCGCTGACGGGTAGCGCCAGTGGTGCGCTCGACTTGCAGAACTGGTCGGCGATCCGTGTCAACAGCGGCGGCACGCTGGGATTGGCTGGCAACCTGGCGCTCGCCGCTGGCGGCACGCTCACCGTGTCGGGTACGCTCGCGGTGCCGCAGGCGGCTACCGTCAGCGGCAGCCTCGGCAACGCCGGCGTGCTCGCCTTGTCCGCACCACTGACGGTGACCGGCAACTACGCAGGCTCGGGCGGCGTGCTGCAGGACAATGTGTCGGCTGGTGGCGACAGCGCCGCCTTACTGACTGTGAGCGGAGAAGGCAGCGGCACCACCCGTGTCGCCTTCGTCAACGATGGCACGCCGGGACGGCTAGGCGAAAAGATCGAGTTCGCACGGGTTGCCTCGGGCAGCGCCAACTTCGCCGCCGCCAACCCGGTCGGTGTGAAAAACCCGTACGACGTACGCCTGAAGGGCAGCCCCTATGTGTGGCAGATCGTGCGTGCGGGTGACGAGTGGCTGCTCGAGTCGCCGGCTGTACCGGTAACCCCGCCTATCCCCGAGCCGCCCACCCCGGTGCCCGAGCCGGTTAAGCCGCTCAAACCGGATCGCTTGCTGCCGGAAATCCCGGCCTATGGCACCTTGCCTGCGTTGTCCGATATCTTGTTGCGCGGCAACCTGATGTCGCTGGGGCAGAGGCTGGACAGCACGCCTTCTGCCCTGCGTGATCTTTGGCTCAAGGTTGACGGTTTACATTTGCAGCAAAGTGCGCGTTATGGCTTTTCCTTTGACGGGGAGGGCGTGTCGTTGACTGCAGGCGCGGACCGTAGCGGCGAGACAGCAGATGGCAAGCGCTGGCGTGGCGGGGTGTTTGCCGCATGGAACCGGGCTTGGCTGGATGTGAACGGCGAAGGCAAAGTCATTCCGTCGCGCGCCACCTCGGATATCCATCTGGACAGTCTGCAAGCCGGTGTTTATGGCCAGCTTGAGCAACAAGGCTGGTTTGCGCGCGGCATTGCTTTGGCCGGGCGCGAACGCGCCAAGATTTCGACCGAGGATCACTACTTCAATACCCTGCATGCCAATATCTGGGCACTGCATCTGGCTGCCGGCAAGATGTTCGAGCCGGCCGAGAACTGGCGGCTGATTCCGCAACTGAATGCCAGCTACGCCAATTTTGATTGGAATCTGGTCGACGACAGCATCAAGGGTCGCTATGACAAGACCAGCCACTGGTATGGCGGCGCCGGTTTGCGCGTCGAGAAGGTGCTTAATGACATGACCCGTGTCTGGCTGCGCCCGGGCGTGACCCATCAGTTTGGCGATGCGCCGGCACTGGCCTTGAGTGCGCCGGATGTCTATCTGCCAGCGGCCGGCCCGAGTACCACTTGGCAATTGCAGGCGGGCTTTAATAAAGAGACGCGCTGGGGAGGCTATTACGGCCTGCTTGGCGGTAGCTGGGCGAAAGGCCAGCAACTGGGGCGTGTCGAAGCGGGCTGGCGCTGGTTATGGTAAATCCGGCCGGATAAAAGCAAATGGGGGTGTTCAATATATTGGACATCCCCATTTTTTTGCAGCGCCTGCCCGGCAGAAAATCAGTCTGCAATCAAGGTGATTTTCACGATGGCTTAAGCCCGTCTAAGGTACTGTTTTTACGGTGCTGTTGATTAAATTGCACAGGGTAAAAAAACGCTTGTCATGCTGCGTGATGTTGCTAAAATCCGCGTCCATTCAAGCCTAAGGGCATGAAACAGCAGCTCCGACATCCCAGGCCCACATGAAGCGAGTCCCGCCTGAAAGCCGCGCACTAAGGAGTGATTCCATCCTGTATTTGTAGAGGGCAGCACCATGGCGTGGACAGTGGCAGACAGCCGGAGCCTGTATGGCATCCGGCATTGGGGGGACGGGTATTTCGATATTGGCGACAATGGTTGCGTCAGCGTGCGGCCGAATGCCGATGTCGGACAGGATATCGACTTGATGGCGCTGCTGACGCGCCTGTATGGCAAGAATCTGGATCTGCCTTTGCTGATCCGTTTTCCCGATATCCTGCAAAACCGTGTGACACGGCTGTGCCGCGCTTTCGACAAGGCTATCGCCGACGCCTGTTACGGCAGCCGCTATACCGCCATCTATCCGATCAAGGTCAACCAGCAAGAAGCCGTGGTCAAAAGCATTATCGCCACACCCGATGTTTCCATCGGGCTTGAGGCCGGCTCCAAACCCGAACTGATGGCGGTGCTGGCCTTGTCACCGATAGGCGGCACCATTGTTTGCAATGGCTACAAGGATCGCGACTTTATCCGTCTGGCGCTGATCGGGCAGAAGCTGGGGCATGAAGTCTTTATCGTGATCGAGAAGGAAGTCGAAGTCGATCTGGTGATCGAGGAGGCGGCACGCTTGGGTGTGCGCCCGTGGCTGGGGATGCGGGTGCGCCTGTCCAGCATCGGCGGCAAATGGGCGGACACCGGTGGCGAAAAGGCCAAGTTCGGCCTGTCGGCGGCGCAGCTGATTTCGGCTGCAGAAAAACTGGCGGCTGCCGGCATGGCCGATTGCGTGCGCCTGATGCACTTTCATATGGGCTCGCAAATCGCGCATCTGGAAGACTACCGCAAGGGCTTTCGCGAGGCGATCCGCTACTATGGCGAACTGCGCGCGCTGGGCTTGCCTATCGATCATGTCGATGTCGGCGGCGGTCTGGGCGTCGACTACGACGGCACCCATTCGCGTAATGAAAGCTCGATTAACTACGATATCGAAGAATACGCGCAAGCCGTGGTTGGCCTGTTGGGCGAGTTTTGCGCCGACAATGACCTGCCGCCGCCGCGCATTCTGTCCGAGTCGGGGCGCGCCATGACGGCGCATCATGCGCTGCTGGTGATGAATGTGACCGATGTCGAGCGTCTGGGCGAAACCGTGCCCGAGATTGCCGATGTGGCCGCCTTGCCGCAGTCGCTGCAAAAGCTGCTGGAACTGACCCGCTTGTCGGACGCGGACATGGTGACTGAAACCTACTACCGCGCCAGCCATTTGGTGTCGGATGTGGCCGAGCTGTACACCGAGGGCAGGGTTTCGCTCAAAGAAAAGGCGCTGGCCGAAAATATTTACGCCGCCTTGTGCCGTCGCCTGCAGCGTCAGCTTAGCGCCAGCCAGCGTAGCCAGCGCCAGGCTTACGATGATCTGACCGAGCGTCTGGCCGACAAGTACTTCTGCAATTTCTCGGTATTCCAGAGTCTGCCCGACACCTGGGCCATCGATCAGGTGTTGCCGCTGATGCCGATTCACAGGCTGGACGAGGAGCCGACCCGGCGCGCGGTCTTGCAGGATCTGACTTGTGATTCGGATGGCAAGCTCAAGCAGTATGTAGACGGCCAGAGCATAGAAACCACCATGGCGGTGCATGAGGTCCGTCCGGGTGAGGCATATCTGATCGGCGTGTTTCTGGTCGGGGCTTATCAGGAGATTCTGGGCGATATGCACAATCTGTTTGGCGACACCGACTCGGTCAATGTCTACCAGTATGCCGGCGGGGCGCTGGAGTGCTGCGGGGTGGAGGAGCACGACACCATAGAGGACATGCTGCGCTATGTGCATCTGTCGCCCGAAGAGCTGTTGGAGCGCTACCGCCATAAGGTCGCGGTGCTGGATGTCACCGAGCGCGGCGCCTATCTGGCCGAGTTTGCCCGCTGTCTAAAACAGTCGTCCTACCTGTCGGTGTAAGGCGGTAACAAGGAAAAAACGGCTGGCGCTGGATCGTCAGCCGTTTTTTTATATGCTCTTCCCTGGCACTAACAGGTGGTGACGCCGTCGCTGGTGAGCAGGCTGCGGTACATCTGTGGGCGGCGGTCGCGGAAGAAGCCCCAGGACTGGCGCTCGGCGCGGATGGCATCCAGATTAAAACTGGCGAGCAAAATAGCCTCTTCGCTGCGTCCGGCTTCAGCCAGTTTGGCGCCGGTGTGGTCGGCAATAAAACTCGAACCATAGAATGTGTTGGTCAGCGCCTGCTGCTGAGGATTGCCGTTGCCGATGCCGGTTTCGCGGCCGATGCGGTTGGCTGCCACCAGCGGCAGCATATTGGCCGCGGCGTGGCCCTGCATGGTGCGCTGCCAGTGGCCACAGGAGTCATAGTCGGCGCTGAAGGGCTCGGAGCCGATAATGGTTGGAAAGCACAGCACTTCGGCGCCCATCAAGGCCATGGCGCGCGCGGTCTCCGGATACCACTGATCCCAGCAAATACCGATGCCTATCTTGCCCACATTGGTGTCCCACACTTTGAAGCCGGTGTCGCCCGGCGTGAAATAGTATTTTTCGGTGTAGCCCGGCCCATCCGGAATATGGGTTTTGCGGTAGATGCCCAAGATGCGGCCATCGGTATCGGCCACTGCCACCGAGTTATAGGCGGCATTACCCGCGCGCTCGAAAAAGCCGATAGGCAGCACCACGCCCAATTCGCCTGCCAGTGCGGCAAAATGCCGGATACGCGGGTTGTCGGCAAAGGGTTCTGCCAGCGCCAGATGTTGCGCGTTCTGGTCGATGCAGAAATAAGGCATCATAAACAGCTCGGGGCAGACAATCAGCCTCGCACCCTGTGCGGCCGCTGCGCGGATCAGCCGTTCGGCAGTGGCCATATTGTCGTCAAAGTGCCAGCTGCCCGAGGCCATCTGGATGGCGGCGACGGTGAGGGTTCTTGCAGTCATGATTTTCCTTCTTGTGGGTTGAATGGGCGCTGACAGCCGGCAGTTGCTGGGTCGAGCAGTGCAGGGTAGCGCCGATAGAAAGGGTCGCGCCCGGCAATAGTGCTATCTTGCGCCAGGGGAAGGCATGCTGGAAAACGGCGTGTGCGGCATGGTCTTCTGCGGCCACAAACGCGGTAGCGATGACGGCGCCAGTGACCAGCGTGTAGTTGGCATCGCAGTCACAATAGCGTTTAGCGCCAACGCATTCTTTGACATGGGGAGAGGGCAGGGCTACCCGGCTGAAACGCCGGCCTTGCGCATCCCCGCCAGCTCAAGGACGCGGCGATTTTCCTGCATGATACGGCAGTACTCGCCCTGATCTTCGCTGGCATTTTGAAACAGTAGCAGGCTAGGAGCAATATAAAGAGACGATGCCAGCAATTTGCGGTCGACCGACGAGTCAGCCCGCTTTGTCGATGAAGTGGATATCGACCTGTGCATAGGCGAGCGAGGCCGGCTTGGTGCGACAACTGTCTACGCTAGAGCAAAGCCGGCCTCACAAGCACGCCGGCCTCATCTGTCTGGAAGCGAGTTTTACCGGGGATGCCACCGCCAAGTTGTTTCGCGAACAGCTGGTACCGTTTCGCAAACAGGCCATCTGCGACGATGTGCGGCTATTGCTGGATGCCGTCAGGCGTAGCGGTGCGATAGCCTGTTTTTGATACTTTATCGCGCGACGAGCTGGTTATTTTGCCCGCTTATCCACGCTCACTGGTACACGCTGGTGCTTGTCGCGTCGGGCCGGAGAGTCGCGCTTGCTTCTGCTTACCAGTTGCTCTCGCGCTCGGGGGTGGCGCTGATTTTATGGATGGACAGGTCGGCGCCGTTAAATTCTTCTTCTTCCGTCAAACGAATACCCACCGTATTTTTCAGCAGGCCGTAGACGATCAGGCCGCCGCCAAAGCCGATGCCAATACCGAGCAAGGTGCCGGCCAGTTGCGACATCAGGCTGACGCCGCCGCTGCCGCCTAAGGCTTCCAGTCCGAACAGGCCGGCAGCGATACCGCCCCAGGCGCCGCACAAACCATGCAGCGGCCACACGCCCAGTACATCATCGATTTTCCAGCGGTTCTGGGTCAGGGTGAACAGCCAGACAAACAGTGCGCCGGCAATGGTGCCCACGGCCAGTGCGCCCAAGGGGTGCATCACGTCCGAGCCTGCACATACCGCGACCAGTCCGGCCAGCGGGCCGTTATGGATAAAGCCCGGATCATCCTTGCCCAGCCACATCGCCGCCAGCGTACCGCCGACCATGGCCATGAGCGAATTGATGGCGACCAGACCGGAAATGCCTTCTATCTTTTGCGCGCTCATCACATTAAAGCCGAACCAGCCGACGATCAGTATCCATGCGCCCAGCGCCAAAAACGGAATGGAGGATGGTGGGTGGGCTGCGACACGGCCATCCTTGCCGTAGCGGCCCCGGCGCGGGCCCAACAGCAAAATGGCGGCCAGCGCGATCCAGCCGCCGACGGCATGCACGACTACCGAGCCGGCAAAGTCATGAAACGGTGCGCCAAAAGCGCGGGTCAAACCATCCTGAATACCGAAGTGGCCATTCCAGGCAATGCCTTCGAATAGGGGATAGACCAAGCCGACCAGCAAGAAAGTGGCCGCCGTTTGCGGGTGGAAGCGGGCGCGCTCGGCGATGCCGCCTGAAATAATGGCCGGAATGGCGGCGGCGAAGGTCAGTAAAAAGAAGAATTTGACCAGCTCCACGCCATGGTTGGCCGACAGCGTCTTGGCCGGGGCAAAAAAGTCTACGCCATAAGCGAGGCTGTAACCGACGAAAAAATAGGCGATGGCCGATACGGCAAAGTCGGTGAGGATCTTGACCAGGGCATTAACCTGGTTTTTCTTGCGCACGGTGCCTAGTTCGAGAAAGGCAAAGCCTGCGTGCATGGCCAGTATCATGACCGCGCCCAAGAGCAGGAATAGGGTATTTTCAGCACTTCCGGTCATGGCATTCCCTTATGTTTTGGTTTGCCATGACTTATGCAAAATAAGTGCCAACTTGGTGCGGCCTTGGCGCCGCTCTGGTGCGTTTTCGATGCCCGTCATTGGTGCGTGGCATTGCTTGGTTGCACCATATAAGTGAATGTGCGCTTAGAGCGTGTTCACGCTCTCGCGAGCGAGGGCGAGACAAGACGAAAACGGCAGAGAAAGCGGAATGTACAGGTGGTACATGAGCATTTCGAAGCTGTTTTTAACGCTGTATCGCCGATGCGCAGCAGATCGTGAACAGGTTCTTAGGCTAAGGGCAGGTTAAGCGTTTCCTTGATTTCTTCCATTACCACATAGCTTTTCGATTCATTGGCCGCCGGCAGCTTGAGCAGGATGTCGCCCAGCAGTTTGCGGTATTGCGACATATCGGCGATGCGGGCCTTGATCAGATAGTCGAAGTCGCCGGAGACCAAATGGCAGTCGAGGATTTCGGGGATTTTTTGCACGTCGCGGCGAAAGGCATCAAAAATATCGCCCGACTTGCTGGAAAGTTTGATTTCGACAAAAACCAGCAAGCCGGCACCCAGCAAGGCCGGATTGAGGCGGGTGTAGTAGCCGCTAATCACGCCTTCGCGTTCCATGCGTTTGACGCGCTCGCTGCAAGGCGTGGTGGACAGGCCGACTTTGTCCGCCAGTTCAGTCATGGCGATGCGTGCATTGCCCTGTAGTTCGCGCAGTATTTTTTTATCGGTTTTATCCAGCGTGCCGGTCTTGTTCATGCTTTCTCTTTTTTTTATGCGTTTGCATTAATTGATCGCTAATTTTAGCTGATTCTTTGGTGAAAAAAACTGGCTCAGCCTCAATATACTACGCCAAATCACTAAATGGAGACGCGGCCATCGCAGCCGTGGGAGAAAAGATGAAAGTTGTCGTACTGGGTGGCGGTGTGGTTGGGATTTCGAGTGCATGGTATCTGGCCAAGGCCGGTTGCGAAGTGACCGTGCTCGAGCGGCAAAGTGCTGTCGCGCTGGAAACCAGTTTCGGCAACGCCGGCCAGATTTCTCCCGGCTATGCCGCGCCATGGGCTGCGCCCGGTATTCCGCAAAAGGCCGCCAAGTGGCTGCTGCAGCGCCATGCGCCGCTGGCCATTCGTCCGGACGGCTCGCTGTATCAGCTGCAGTGGATGGCCAAGATGCTCGCCAACTGCAACCCCAAGGCTTACAACCTGAACAAGAGCCGCATGATGCGGCTGGCCGAATACAGCCGCGACAAAATCCGCGAATTGCGCGCCGAGACCGGTCTGGCTTATGAAGGCCGCCAGGGTGGCACTTTGCAGCTATTCCGCTCCCAGGCGCAGGTCGATGCGATGGGTAAGGATATCGAGGTGCTGGAAGAGTGCGGTGTCGCCTATCAGGTGCTGGGGCGTGATGAGTTGGCCAGCGTCGAGCCGGCGTTGGCGCGGGTCAAGCACAAGCTTACCGGCGGTTTGCGCCTGCCGAATGATGAAACCGGTGACTGTCAGCTGTTTACCTCGCGTCTGGCCGAAATGTGTGTCGATGCCGGCGTGCGTTTCGTGTTTGATGTGGCCATCGAGCGCATTGAAGAGGCTAATGGCAAAGTGTCGGGCATCGTGGCGGGGGGCGAGCGTTATGTGGCCGACCACTATGTGGTTGCGCTGGGCAGTTATTCGCGCGAATTGCTGCAGAGTCTGGCTATCGATATTCCGGTTTATCCGGTCAAGGGTTATTCGCTGACCGTGCCTATCGTCAATGCCGCTGCCGCGCCGGTGTCGACCATACTCGATGAAACTTACAAGGTGGCGGTGACCCGCTTTGATAACCGCATCCGTGTCGGCGGTATGGCCGAATTGTCCGGCTATAACCTGGAACTCAATCCGCGCCGGCGTGAAACGCTGGAAATGGTGGTGTCCGATCTGTATCCGGACGGTGGCGATGTGAAAGCGGCCAGTTTCTGGACTGGCCTGCGTCCGATGACGCCGGATGGTACGCCAATTATTGGCGGCACCCGCCTGGCCAACCTGTCGCTCAACACCGGTCATGGTACCTTGGGTTGGACTATGTGTGCCGGTTCGGGCAAGGTGCTCTCCGATATGATCACCGGTCAGTCGCCTGAAATCAGCATTGATGGCCTGTCTATGCAGCGCTACGCCAAGGCAGGGCAAACGCTGGTGACGCCATCTCGCACGCTGGTGACCGGTTAATGCGCCCCTTGCAGGCGGAAATCCGCCTTGATGCACTGCGCGACAATTACCGCCTGGCGCGCCAGAGCGCCGGCGGGCGCACCTTGGCGGTGGTGAAGGCCAATGCCTATGGTCATGGTGCCGTGCGCTGCGCACGGGCGCTGGATGGTGAGGCCGATGGTTTTGCCGTGGCGTGTATAGAAGAAGCGCAGCAATTGCGTGCGGCCGGTATCGCCGCCCCCATTTTATTGCTGGAGGGGGTGTTCGAAGCCGATGAATACCTTCTGTGCGCCGAGTTGGGCTTATGGTGCGTGGTGCAAAGCGAAATCCAGCTGGCCATGCTGGAGGCGAGCCCGGTCGTCGCCTTGTCATCGGTCTGGTTGAAGATGGATTCCGGCATGCACCGCGCCGGCTTCGCGCCGGATGATTACCGGGTGGCATGGCAGCGGCTGACTGCAAGCGGCAAGGCGCTGGAAATCGTCAAGATGAGTCATTTTGCCCGTGCCGACGAGCCGGAGCAGGTGATGACGCAGAGTCAGATCGAAACGTTTGATGCGGCATGTCGCCATCTGCCGGGGGCAGCCAGTCTCGCCAACTCGGCCGGCTTGATGGTGCATCCGCGTGCCAGGCGCGAATGGTGCCGCGCCGGCATTATGCTGTACGGGGCCAACCCTTTGCCGCCGGGGATGGGGCCTGTTCTCAAACCGGTGATGCGTTTGAGTAGTCGCGTGTTCGGTGTGCGTGAAATTGCTGCGGGTGAGCCCTTGGGCTACGGCAACAACTTTGTGGCGTCACGTCCGAGCCGGGTCGGGTTGGTGGCTGCCGGTTATGCTGACGGTTATCCGCGTTTGGCGTCTACCGGTTCGCCGGTGGCAATCGACGGGGTGCGCAGCCGTGTGATCGGGCGGGTGTCGATGGATATGCTGACGGTGGATCTGACCGATTTGCCTGCAGCCGGGCTTGGCAGCGAGATTGAGCTATGGGGCGATACGATTAACGTTAACGAAGTTGCAGCCTGTGCCGGCACGATTGCGTACGAGCTCTTGTGCAACGTCAAGCGTGCCCGTTTTGTCTGATTCTTTGCATGTGCTGTGCCCCTTCTTGATCCGGCTCTGGCCGGATTTTTTTATATCTAATCAAGGGAAAAGAAAGGGGAGGATGGATGTGAAAAAAGCTTCCCGAAGGAAGCTTTTTTGACTGGCGGAGTGGACGGGACTCGAACCCGCGACCCCCGGCGTGACAGGCCGGTATTCTAACCAACTGAACTACCACTCCAAAACCTTGGTGGGCGCTGACGGGATCGAACCGCCGACATTCTGCTTGTAAGGCAGACGCTCTACCAACTGAGCTAAGCGCCCTTAAAGGGGTACTGCAAATAACTGTTGGCGGAGTGGACGGGACTCGAACCCGCGACCCCCGGCGTGACAGGCCGGTATTCTAACCAACTGAACTACCACTCCAAAACCTTGGTGGGCGCTGACGGGATCGAACCGCCGACATTCTGCTTGTAAGGCAGACGCTCTACCAACTGAGCTAAGCGCCCTTAAAGGGGTACTGCAATCTAACTGTTGGCGGAGTGGACGGGACTCGAACCCGCGACCCCCGGCGTGACAGGCCGGTATTCTAACCAACTGAACTACCACTCCAAAACCTTGGTGGGCGCTGACGGGATCGAACCGCCGACATTCTGCTTGTAAGGCAGACGCTCTACCAACTGAGCTAAGCGCCCTTAAAAGGGATACTGCAATCTAACTGTTGGCGGAGTGGACGGGACTCGAACCCGCGACCCCCGGCGTGACAGGCCGGTATTCTAACCAACTGAACTACCACTCCATAAACCTTGGTGGGCGCTGACGGGATCGAACCGCCGACATTCTGCTTGTAAGGCAGACGCTCTACCAACTGAGCTAAGCGCCCTTAAATTCTGTTCCGTTGTCTGCTGTTTTGTTTGCAGTGCAACTGAGGAGGCGAATTAAACCATAGGATGATTTGCCGCGCAAGCCCTATTGTGAAATTAATTCTATTTTGTGCGGTGTTTGAGGAATTAGCCGAATGTGCCCTGCATCTTGTCCGACACGAATAGTGACGTTGAGGCCGGTCGACGGTATCATTTGCCGGTTCCGCATATAAGGAAGAAGCAAGAATGAAGACGACCTTTCTCGATTTTGAGCAGCCAATTGCCGAGCTCGAGAACAAAATAGAAGAGCTGCGCTTTGTGCAGGATGACTCTGTGCTGGATATCTCTGATGAAATAGAGCGCCTGCAGAAGAAGAGCCTGGAGCTGACCAAGTCCTTGTATGCCAAGCTGACGCCGGCTCAGGTGTCGCAGGTCGCACGTCACCCGCAGCGCCCTTATACCCTCGATTATCTGAACAGTATCTTTACTGATTTTCAGGAACTGCATGGTGATCGCGCTTTTGCCGACGATCATGCGATCGTGGGTGGCATGGCGCGCTTTAATGGCCAGGCCGTGATGGTCATCGGCCAGCAAAAAGGGCGCGGCACCAAGGATAATATTCACCGCAATTTCGGCATGCCAAGGCCGGAAGGGTATCGCAAAGCGTTGCGCCTGATGAAGCTGGCCGAAAAATTCGGCATGCCGGTGATCACCTTTATCGACACGCCGGGTGCTTATCCGGGCATCGGTGCCGAAGAGCGCGGCCAATCCGAGGCTATCGGCCGCAATCTGTACGAGATGGCCAAGCTGCGCGTGCCGGTGATCTGTACGGTGATCGGCGAGGGCGGCTCGGGCGGGGCGCTGGCCATTGCGGTGGGTGATAGCGTCAATATGCTGCAATACGCGACTTACTCGGTGATTTCGCCTGAAGGCTGTGCCTCCATCTTGTGGAAGACCGCCGAGCGCGCACCCGATGCGGCAGAGGCGCTGGGTATTACCGCGCATCGCCTGAAATCGCTGGGCCTGATCGATCGTGTCGTGAGCGAGCCGGTCGGCGGTGCGCACCGCGATCATGCAGCCATGATGGCGGCGCTGAAGCGGGTATTGCAGGAGGAACTTAAAGCCCTGACTGCACGCAGTCTGGACGAATTGTTGAAAACGCGTTTTGACCGGTTGATGAGTTATGGACGCTACAAGGAAGATGCCGCCTGATTTGCTGCAGCGCCTTCTCGAGAGCTGGCCGGACGTTTTGTCCGGCCAGTGTCGTTTGGAGCTGGGGCTGTCCGGCGGGATGGACTCCATGGTGCTGCTGGACTTGCTGGTAGCGGCGCGCGCACGACTGGGCTTTACCCTGTCGGCGGTGCATGTGCATCACGGCTTAAGCTGTCATGCTGACGCGTGGGCCGAGCGCTGCGCGGCGGTGTGTGCGTGTTACGGGGTCGAGTTGCGCATCGAGCGGGTGCAGGTGTCGGTGTCCGGGGGCGAGTCGCTGGAGGCGGTGGCGCGGCGCGAGCGTTACCGCGTCTATGCCGCATCCAGTGCCGATGCACTGGTGCTGGCCCATCATCAGGATGACCTGGCCGAAACCGTGCTGCTGCAACTTTTGCGCGGCGGTGGTCCGCGTGCGCTGGCGGCGATGCCGGTGTGGCGCATGCATGAAAAGGTCGGTTTGTGGCGCCCCATGCTGGCGCTGCGGCGTAGCCAGATCGAGGCTTATGCCCAGGCGCATCATCTGTTGTGGGTGGAAGACGAAAGCAATGCCGATACGCGCTGGCGGCGCAATTTGCTGCGCCATACGGTCTTGCCCGAAATCGCGCACCAGATTCCGCATTACCGCCAGCATCTGGCACGCTCGGCCGCCTTGTGTGCCGATGCCGCCGATATTCTGCGCGAAGTGGCATGTGCCGATCTGGCTGCGGTCAATCGCGGTGGGCGTTTGGCCATGCCGGCTTTTTCCGCCTTGTCCGCTGCGCGCCAGCGCCAGCTCTTGGCGTACTGGTGCGAACAGCTGGCGCTTGGCCAGCCGGCGCCGTCGGCGCTGGAACACTTCCGCCAGCAATTGCTAAGTGCGGCGGCAGCCGCTTCGCCCAGCCTTGCGCTGGATGCGGGGGCATTGGTGCGCTATCGCGGCGAAGTCTGGGCCTGCCGGCAAGCCACTGGGTGCGCCGAGCTTAAGCTGACGGGCCTCGTGCCTGCTGCCGAGGTCTTGCCGCCGGGCTGGGCGGGGCGCTTGTCGCTCACGCTGCAAGGGCGTGGCTTGCCGAGGGCGTGGCTGGCCGGGGAGCTGCGACTGTTGCCGCGCCAGGGCGGGGAGCGTCTGGCGCAGCCTGTCGGGCGCAAGCCGGTCAAGACCCTGCTGCAGGAGGCCGGCTTGCCGCCGCTGCTGCGCGAACAATGGCCGCTTTTATATCGCGGCCAGGAGCTGATCGCCGTGCCCGGGGTGGCGATATCGTCTGATCACCTGCAAGCAGACGGCTGGGTGCCGCAGTGGACGCCTGCCTGAGTGAAAAGTGGCGCGTCAGGCTTGGCGCTGCAAACGCTTAAGCCAGCCAAAGCGCTCGTGCCAGATACGCGGCGCGCAGGCGATCAGGTGCAAAGTCGCCAGAATGTTAAGCAAGGCTACGCCCAAGAGCAGGATGGCGATATTGTCGACCAGCATCAGGCACACCGCACTGGCCAGCGCCGCGATCACCATATAGAGGCCATTGATAATATTGTTGGCGGCAATCGCTTGCGAGCGAAAGGTATCGGGGCTGGCCAGTTGCAGCCAGGTGTAAAGCGGCACGGTAAAGAAGCCGCCAAAAAAACCCAGGCCGGAGATGGCGATCATGACCCGCCAGTGTCCCGGTGTCAGCACATAGTCGGCCAGACCTAGCAGCTCGCCACGGTAGTGGCTCAGCGCGGCAAGTGCCAGATCGGCGCCGAATAGCGTCATGCCCAGACTGCCAAGCAGAACCAGTCCCAGTTGCAAGCGCCCCTGCGACAGTTTGGCGCATACCACTGAACCTGCGCCGATGCCGATGGAAAACAGCGCCAGCATCAAGGTGTAGACATTGGCATCCCCCCCCAGATGCAGGCGGGTGAAGGTGGGTAATTGGGTGGTGTAAGTTGCCCCCATCAGCCAGAACCAGGAAATGCCGAGTATGGCGGCGCGTACATCACGCAACTGCCAGGCTTCGCGTATCAGTGTCAGCGTGTCGCCGGCGATATTGGCCGACAGTTGGATGTCTGGTGCGGCCGGCGGCGCCGGCGGCATGGCGCGGCTGATGCCCCAGCCGGCGATGGCAATGGCGAAGGTGGTGGCGACAATAGGCCAGGGACCGCCTTGTACCAGCAGACTGCCGCCGATCTGGCCGATCAGGATGGCCAGAAAGGTGCCCATTTCAATCAGGCCATTGCCGCCGACCAGTTCACCGTCTTTCAGGTATTGCGGCAGCGCCGAATATTTCAGCGGGCCGAAAAAGGCCGAGTGCACCCCCATTAAAAACAGGGCCGCCAGCAGCAAGCCGGCGGATGACAGCACAAAGCCGGCGCCGGCCAGCAGCATAATGCCGATTTCGGCCAGCTTGATGGCGCGTGCCAGTTGGGCCTTGTCGATTTTTTCCGACAGTTTGCCGGCACTGGCCGAGAACAGGAAAAACGGCAGGATGAATACGCCAGCGCAGATATTGACCAGTTGCTCGGGCTTCATGCCGGCAAACGACAGACCCTGATAGCTGATCAGCACCACAATGGCGGTTTTCAGCAGGTTGTCGTTGAAGGCACCGAGAAACTGCGTGCCGAACAGCGGAAAAAAGCGCCGCGTGGCAAAAAACGAAAAGGAAGCCTGCACAAGGGAGTCCGGACGATAAAAAAGCGGGAAGGGCATGGTAGCCGCTTCCCGCTTGTCTTGTCAGCACGCTATGCGCGGGCTGTGGCTTTTTATCAGAAAATCGACATCCACAAGCCGGCGATGGTCGCGGTCATAAAGCCGGCCATGACTGCGGCCAGAAGCGCGCGCAGACCGATTTCGGCCAGCGTTTTCTGCTTGGATGGTGCCAGCGCGCCAATACCTGCGACCGAAATGCCGATCGAGCCGAAGTTGGAGAAGCTCGAAAGCGCGAAGGTCGAGATCAGGATGGCTTGTGGCGACAGGGTGCCGGCTTCCTTGAGCTTGGCCAGGTCCAGATAGGCGATGAATTCGTTCAGTACGATCTTCTGGCCAATCAGCGAACCCACCTGCAGGCTTTCAGCCCAGCTGACGCCCATCATAAAGGCAAAGACGCGGAATACCTGACCGAACAGATATTGCAGGGTCAGACCGTCAAAGATGCCGCCGGTCGATGCCTTGATCATCTCGTTCACGCCCAGCGCAGCACCGATGCCATCCATGACCAGGAAGTTGAACAGGGCGATCAGCGACACAATGGCGATCAGGATGGTGGCAATCGCCGAAGCCATCTTGGTGCCGTCCAGTGCACCGCCGACAATGGCACTGATGAAGGTGCTGTCTTCGGCTTCTTCGGCTTCGCGCTTGTCGCCCGACTCATGGTCGTAGTCGGTTTCCGGGAACATGATCTTGGCGAATACGACGGCGGCTGGTGCATTCATAAACGAAGCAGTCAGCAGTAGCGTTGCAAAGCGGGCCTGTTCGGCCGGATTGTCGCCACCCAGGAAGCTGACGTAAGCGGCCAGTACACCACCGGCCAGGGTCGACATGCCGGCCACCATCACGCAAGCCAGTTCCGACTTGGTCATGTGCTTGATGTAAGGGCGGATCAGCAAAGGTGCTTCGGTCTGGCCCAGGAAGATATTGCCGGCAACGGTCAGGCTTTCCGGTCCGGACAGTCGCATGGTGCGCTTCATAAACCAGGCCAGGCCGGCCACGACGCGCTGCAAGATGCCCAGATGGTAGAGCAGGGCAGTCAGCGCCGAGAAGAAAATGATGACGGGCAGAACGACAAAGGCAAAGATAAAGCCCAATTTGGCCGGGCGGGCCAAATCGCCG
This sequence comes from Craterilacuibacter sp. RT1T, assembly GCF_023502145.1. Lineage (GTDB taxonomy): Bacteria > Pseudomonadota > Gammaproteobacteria > Burkholderiales > Chromobacteriaceae > Craterilacuibacter. The sequence continues at coordinate 120,470 of NZ_JAMFLI010000002.1, forward strand.
AACACGAAGGTCGCGCCTTCGCTGGCAAAGGACAGCACCTTGGCAAAGCCGATGCCGACCGCGTTGAAGACGTGGTTGACAGCCGGTACATAGGTGATGAGGATGAACAGCGCGCTCTGGATCAGCAAGCCGGCGCCAACGGTGCGCCAGTTGATTGCCTTGCGGTTGGTGGAGGCCGCGTAGGCAACGCCGATCAGAAACAGCATGCCAATGATTGCCTGGAGAGTATTCACTGGGTGTGGCCTGTGCGTAAAAGGGTTTCGGAAAAACGGCGGATTCTACACCAAGCGTAATGCGCTTTAGCGGCAAGAACGCACTTCCTTATCCTTTTAGTACATTGCGTTTCTGTTTTTTAGTAAATCATTCTTTTGGCGTAATTTTTTCCGGTGTGCTATGCGCGCTATCGTCATCCATCATCACCCGGTGTGCCGGTCCTTCCAGATCATCGAACTGACCGGCGCGCGTTGCCCACCAGAAAATGCCGCCGATCAGAAACGCCAGCACCAAGCTCATGGGGATCAGTAAATACAGGCTTTCCATCAGCTTTTCCTCTTGTTCAGGCGCAGTGCATTGCTGACCACCACCAGCGAGCTGCACGCCATGCCCAGACTTGCGATCCATGGCGTGACATGGCCGCTCATGGCCAGCGGTAGGGCTAACAGATTGTAGGCCGCGGCCCACCACAGGTTTTGCCGGATAATGGCCAGTGTCTTGCGGGCAAGGGCGAAGGCATCAGGCAGCAAGGCCAGACGATCGCCCATCAGAATCATATCGCCGCTGGCGGTTGCAACATCGGTGCCGCCACCCATGGCGATGGAAACGTCGGCCTGCATCAGTACCGGCGCATCATTGATGCCGTCACCCAGCATCACGACCTTACAGCCTTGCGCCTGTAAATGGCGCACATAGGCGAGCTTGTCTTCCGGTGTCGCTTCCGCCTTGACTTGATCTATGCCCAATTGTGCGGCCAGATTGTTGCAAGCCATCAGCGCATCGCCGGATAGCAGGTGCACCTTGAGCCCCGCCTGCTTGAGGGCAGTCAGCATGGCTTTGGCATCGTCCCGCACGCGGTCGCCAATGGCAAACAGCGCAAGCATTCCCTGCTCATCTCCCAGCGCAATCACGGTTGCGCCATCGTGCCAGCCTGCGCTTTCGGCGCTGGCGCAGCCTGACAGCTCGGCAACAAAGTCCGGCTTGCCCAGGCGGTAGCGCCGTCCTTGAATCCTTCCTTGCACGCCTTGGCCGGCATGGTTGTCCAGTTGTTCACACTGGGCCACTTGGGGGGCGGCCGCCAGTATGGCGCGCGCGATCGGGTGCTCCGATCCGGCCTCGAGGCCGGCTGCCAGTGCCAGTAGCTGGGCGGGGTCTTGTCCGCGCAGTGGCTGCGTCGCCATCAGGCGCATATCGCCATGGGTCAGGGTGCCGGTCTTGTCGAACACCACATCGCTGGCGCGGGCCAGCGTTTCCAGTGCGTGGCCGCGGGTAGTGAGTACACCATCCAGTGCCAGACGCCCGGTGGCGGCCGTCAGCGCCGCCGGCGTAGCCAGCGACAGGGCGCAAGGGCAGGAAATGACCAGTACGGCTACGGTAATCCATAGCGCATGCTCGGGGTCGTGCGGATACCACCAGGCAAAGGTGGCGACCGCCGCCAGTAGCAAGGTCAGTACAAACCAGCCGGCGAAACGGTCGGCGATTTCGGCCAGTCGCGGTTTTTCGGCCAGCGCCTGATCCAGCAGGCGCACGATGCTCGCCAGACGCGTATTCTGCCCCGTGCCGGTAATGCGCACATATAAAGGGCTGGCCGTGTTGACGCTGCCGGCAATCAGCGTGTCGCCCGCCTGCTTGTCAAGCAGGCGGCTCTCGCCGGTCAATAGTGCTTCATTTAACTGGCTATGGCCTTCCAGTACGCACGCGTCAGCCGGTACGGTTTCACCGGGGCGAATCAGCAGCACATCGCCGCAAGAGAGCGTCGCGGCTGCCGCTTCGTGGGTCGCGCGCGATTCGGGCCAGGCGCCGACCTTGTGGGCGAAGGCCGGAATCAGCTTGACCAGCGTTTCAGCCGCAGCGCCGGCTTCGCGCCGGGCGATGCCCTCAAGGTAGCGCCCGCCCAGCAACAGGAAAACGAACATCGACACCGAGTCGAAGTAAATGCCGTGTTCTATATGGTTCAGCAGGGCGTACAGGCTGGCAAAGAAGGTGGTCAGTATGCCGATGGTGACCGGCGTATCCATGCCCACCCTGTGTTGCTTGAGATCGCGCCAAGTGGCCTGATAGAAGGGGACGGCCGAGTAGACCATCACCGGCAGGGTCAGGATCAGGCTGGCCCAGTGCAGCATCCACAGGAAATTGGGTTCGATTTCGCCATCCGGTGCGAGATAGACCGGTACGGCATACATCATCACCTGCATCATCGACAGGCCGGCGACCCATAACCGGTTGATGGCCTGCTTGCGCTGTTTTTGCTGCAGTGCTTCCTGGCGGGCGGCATCGTAAGGATGGGCACGGTAGCCGATGGCGGCGATGGCCTCCAGAATCTGCGATAGCCGGATGCGGCTCGTGTCCCAGCGCACGCGGGCGCGATGGGTGGTGTAGTTGATGTCGACCGACAAGATGCCGTCCTGACGCTGCAAATGCTGTTCGTTCAGCCAGATGCAGGCGGCGCAGGTAATGCCCTCCAGTATCAGCGAGGCCTCGCGCACATGCTCGTCTTCAACGTGGACAAAACTTTGCTGCAGGGATTCGCTGTCATACAGGCGAATCTGCTGCAATAGCTCGTCCGGCAAGGTTTCGGCTTGTCCTGCCTCGTTGCTGCGATGCTGGTAATAGTCATCCAGGCCGGCATCAATAATGGTCTGGGCGACGGCTTGGCAGCCGGCGCAGCACGCAGGTTTGCTGTGCTGGCGATAGCGTATCGGATAGTCGCAACCTGCCGGAACGGGCAGGGCGCAGTGGAAGCAGGATTCAGTCATTGCGTGCTATTGTAACCAATTGGAATCAACTGGTGGGTAGAGGTGTGGGCATGGTGATGCGTGCAGTAGTGCAAAGCGGGCCGGGCGGCGTCGGTACGCTGGCCATTTCCATGGTCGAAAAGCCGGTGCCTGCAGCAGGCCAGATGCGGATACGGGTCATGGCGGCCGGCTTGAATCGTGCCGATATTGTGCAGCGCGAAGGGCATTATCCGGCCCCGGCCGGGGCGTCGCCGATTCTGGGCTTGGAAGTCGCTGGCGTCGTGGACGAGATTAACGGTCCGTCGCGCTTCCAGCCTGGCGATGCGGTTTTCGGGCTGTTGCAAGGTGGCGGATATGCCGATTATGCCGTGCTGGACGAGGCTTTGGCCATCCCCAAGCCGGATGCCATGAGCTGGGCGGAAGCGGCCAGCCTGCCGGAAGTGTGGATGACGGCGTGGCTGAATCTGGTGGAAGTGGCGGCCCTGCAGGCCGGCGAGCGTTTCTTGGTGCATGCGGGAGCCAGTGGTGTGGGTTCTGCCGCCATCCAGCTGGCGTGCCTGTTAGGTGCCGAAGCGCTGGCCAGTGCCAGTGCCGATGAAAAACTGGATTTTTGCCGCAGCCTAGGGGCGTGTCAGGTATTTAATGGCCGGCGTGACGCCGCTTTTGCCGCACAGCTCAAAGCGCAGGGCGGGGTGGATGTGATTCTGGACCCGGTAGGCGGCAGTTATTTTCGCGAGAATCTGGCCTGCCTCAATCCGGACGGGCGTCTGGTTGTCATCGGCGTGATGGGTGGGCGCAGTGCCGAATTGAATCTTGGGCTATTGCTGGTCAAGCGTTTGCGCATTATGGGTTCGACCCTGCGCAGCCAGCCACTGGTCGTGCGCACGCGCCTGGCGCGGGCGCTGGAAGAGACGATCTTGCCTGCACTGGCTGACGGGCGGGTGAGGGTGACGCTGGATAGCGTATACCCGCTGTCGGCGGTAGCCGATGCGCATTTGTATATGGAAGACAACAGTAATTTGGGAAAAGTCGTGCTGGATGTGTCGTAATTAATGCTTTTGTAATTATTATCGGCTATCTTTGTATCTGGAAGGCATGAGGCTTTCTGATTTGGTATGGATGGGATTCGGGCGACGGCAACGTCGCCCATTTTTTTGCCGGAGCGGGTGAGGCTTACTCGGCTCCGGCTATATTAGGCTGCGGGTGCCAGCGCCTCGATCAGGGCGACTTCCTGCGTGTAGGACAGTGCCTTGAGCTTGGAGAGCAGGGCTTCGGCGTCCACCTGATGCTCGTGGTCCAGATCTTCATCCAGAATACGTGCCTCGACCGCCAGCCACAGGCCACGGCAAGCCGCTGCGCCTTCGAAGTGTATGCCCTTGAGTACGGCTGCGATCAGCTGCAACTCGTTGTCGGCAAAGCGGCGCGACAGCAGTAGCTGCTCGCGGCGGATGATTTCAATGTAGCGCTCCAGCATCTCATGGCTGCGTGCATCCATTTCGCCGTGCGGGCTGTCTGCAGCTGCTTCTGCCTCATGGGCGGCACTGGCTGCGGCAACGACGCGTGCTGGGTCGAACCATGCTTCTATTTCCGGCGCCAGCAAAGGCAATTCCTGCTGCCAGGCGTGATAGAGATCATCACGGAAGCGCGCATTGTCGGTGAAGGACAGCTCGTCGAACGGCATCATGGGGGCGAGGCCGCTGCCCAGTTTTTCACGTCCGACCAGGATGTTGCCGTCCTTGTCCTTGCTGACCGATGTGCGCCAGTGGCTGTTTTCGCCCGTGGCCAGATTGTCTACCGTGACCTCGATGCAAGGCAGGGGGCATTCGCTGTCGTCACCTTCGGTCACAAAGTGCAGGGTGATGTCGAACATCTCGTGTTTTTTCAGTTCCAGCAATTGCAGGCCGTCATTGTGGCCGGCAAGGATGAACAGGCCATCTGTTTCGTAAACGGCAACGTCGTGCTCGCTCTTGGCCTGCTTGATCAGGCGGGCGGATAGCTGTTCTTCCAGGCTGTTGATGTCCTGGGTTGCTGCCAGATTATGGGTTTTGAGGTTGAAACCGCTGCGGTAGCCTGCGTGTTGGTGCCAGAGGGCATTCCAGTCGTACATGATGTTTTTCCTGTGTTTTTAGGGATGTTAGCGCGTATCCGGATCCAATGTCGGATCAGGTATCTGCCTGACGCGAATAGAAAATTTGGGAAAACGCGCGATGCGTGATACCATCGCCCCCTAATTTTTCGCCCCACTTCTGTATAAGCAGAGACAATGACCCGACAAATTCGCAACATCGCTATTATCGCTCACGTTGACCATGGTAAGACGACTCTGGTTGACCAATTGCTTCGCCAGTCCGGCACCTTCCGCGACAACCAACAGGTTGTCGAGCGTGTTATGGACAGCAATGACCTCGAAAAAGAACGCGGCATTACCATTCTTTCCAAGAATACCGCCATTGAATATGAAGGCGTGCACATCAATATCGTGGACACCCCGGGACACGCCGACTTCGGTGGTGAAGTAGAACGCGTACTGGGCATGGTAGACGGTGTTGTGCTGCTGGTTGACGCGGTTGAAGGCCCGATGCCACAGACCCGCTTCGTGACCAAGAAGGCATTGGCACTGGGCCTGCGCCCTATCGTGGCGATCAACAAGATTGACCGTCCGGGCGCACGTCCGGACTGGGTGGTTGACCAGACGTTTGACCTGTTCGACAAGCTGGGCGCCACCGATGAACAGCTCGACTTCCCAATCATCTACGCATCCGGCCTGAACGGTTTTGCCAAGCTGGAACTGGAAGAAGAGTCGGACAATATGCGTCCGCTGTTCGAAACCGTACTCAAGCATGTGCCGACCCCTTCGGGCGACCCGGAAGCGCCGCTGCAGCTGCAAATCTCCGCACTGGACTACTCGACCTATACCGGTCGCCTGGGTCTGGGCCGCGTGCTGAACGGCCGTATCAAGCCGGGTCAGGTGGTGGTTGTCATGAACCACGAAGAGCAGGTTGCACAGGGTCGCATCAACCAGGTGCTGGGCTTCAAGGGTCTGGAGCGCGTGCCGGTTGAAGAAGCCGAAGCGGGCGATATCATCACCATCTCCGGTCTGGACGATATCGGTATCGGCGTTACCATCTGCGACCGTGACGCGCCTGTCGGCATGCCGGTTCTGGGTGTGGACGAGCCGACCCTGACCATGGACTTTATGGTGAACACCTCGCCGCTGGCCGGTACCGAGGGCAAGTTCGTGACTTCGCGCCAGATCCGCGACCGTCTGACCAAAGAGTTGCTGACCAACGTTGCGCTGCGCGTGGAAGACACGGAAGACGCGGACATTTTCCGCGTGTCCGGTCGTGGTGAACTGCACCTGACCATTCTGCTGGAAAACATGCGTCGTGAAGGTTTTGAAATGGCCGTGGGTAAGCCGCGTGTCGTGTTCAAAGACATCGATGGCGAGAAGTGCGAGCCATACGAAAACCTGACCGTAGACGTGGAAGACACCACTCAGGGTGCCGTAATGGAAGAACTGGGTCGTCGTCGTGGCGAACTGACCAATATGGAATCCGATGGCCATGGCCGTACCCGCCTCGAGTACCATATCCCTGCGCGTGGCCTGATCGGCTTCCAGGGCGACTTCATGACCATGACCCGTGGTACCGGCCTGATGAGCCATGTGTTTGATGACTATGCACCGGCTAAAGCCGATATGCCTGGCCGTCACAACGGTGTGCTGATTTCGCAGGATAACGGTGTGGCCGTGGCCTACGCCCTGTGGAAGCTGGAAGATCGCGGTCGTATGTTCGTGTCGCCAGGCGACAAGCTGTACGAAGGCATGATCATCGGTATCCATAGCCGCGACAACGATCTGGTGGTGAACCCGCTCAAGGGCAAGCAGCTGACCAACGTGCGTGCTTCCGGTACCGACGAAGCCGTGCGTCTGACCACGCCGATCAAGATGACGCTCGAGTCCGCTGTCGAATTCATCGACGACGACGAAATCGTTGAAATCACACCGCAAAACATCCGTATGCGTAAGCGCTACCTGCAGGAGCACGAGCGCCGCAAGAACCGCAACGCCTGATCAGGCGGTGTCGTGATGTAATAAAAAGCCCGACGCTTGCGTCGGGCTTTTTGTCGTAATGACGGGCGGGGTGGCTGATCTTCAGCTCAGTAGCAGCGCCAGTGCCATGCCCAGCAAGGTGGCGGCGAAGGTTGGCAGGCAGCGCAGCGCCAGCGTGCGCCCGCCAAGGGATGCAATCAGACCGAACTTGAAGGCGCTATTGGCGCTGACAGCCAGACACATGGCGATAATCAGGCTGCGCTCGCTAATCTGCGCCTTGCCCAGCATCTGGTAGAGCGTCAGGGTAATGGCGTCGACATCGTTCAGTCCGCTAATCAGCGCGACGATATACAGCCCTTTGTTGCCAAACAAGTCATTGAGCCAGGCGCTCAGAAACAGCACCAGCGCAAACAGTGCGGCAAAGCCCAGCGCCAGTCGCAATTGGGTCGGGTTTTGCAGTTCGGGGGTGTGCTGCGGATGGGGCGCATCGCCGCCGCGCAGCATCAATGCGGTTGCCATCAGTCCCAAGAGCAAGGCCGGCAGCAATAAGCTAGCCACCGCCGGCAAGGCCGAGGGCATGACTACGGCCGCCACCAGCGTCAGGCGGGCAAACAGCACCAGATTGGCCAGCAGAATGACCCGGCTTGCCAGCGCAAGCGACGCCGGGCGGGCATGTGCTTCGCGGGCATAGACTAGCGTGGTGGCGGTGGAGGAAACCAGTCCGCCCATCACGCCCAGTATGGTGGCGCCAAAACGGGTGCCGAAAATCTTCAGCGCCAGAAAGCCGGCCAGCCCGACGCCCACGATCAAGACCACCAGCAGCCACACCTGATATGGGTTGAAGGCGCGGTAAGGGCCGAAATTCTGGTCCGGCAGCAGCGGCAGGATAATAAAGGTCAGCGCGCAAAACTGCAGGATGGACAGCAGGTCGCGTCGCGACAGTTCGTGCGACAGGTTGGACAACTCGCGCTTGAGATAAAGCAGCAAGGTGGTCAGCACCCCCAGCGCAATGGCCAGCTGGACGTCCTCGTGCCAGACCAGAATGCCCAGACCGTAGCTGATAAAGAGTGCCGCCTGGGTGGTGGTGCGCGAGTCGCGCAGGCGCTCGGGGGGCGAGGGCAGGAAGCTCAGGCTGCCGACCAGAATCAGGCCGACGGCAGGCAGCCACAGGGTCTGGGTGCGCTGTGCCAGCATGGCCAGCAAGGTGCCGAGAAAGGCGGTCAGGGCAAAGGTGCGAATGCCGGCGATGGTGTCCGACTTGCGTTCACGCTCGATGCCGATGAACAGGCCGATGGCGATGCTGGTGGCGAATAAGGGCAGGGTTTCGAACGGGGTGCCGGCAAGGCGCAGCCAGTGGTTGATGGGGATATCGACCATGGCTGCGCCCTGTCTTTATTGCGGTTTAAGCCGCAAGCGTATTGATGCTTCGATGCCGCTAGCGTCAAGGCCGCAACCGGCCAGTTGCTGGGCGTGATCGCCATGGTCGACAAAGTCGTCAGGCAGGCCCAGTTGCAAGACCGGCGTGGCAAGCTGGGCAGCCTCCATGGCCTCGATACAGGCCGAGCCTGCGCCGCCCATGATGACGTTTTCTTCCACGGTCACGATCAGGCTATTGCCTTGCGCCAGTGTGCGCACCAGTTCTGTGTCCAGCGGTTTGACAAAGCGCATGTCGGCAACGGTCGCGTCCAGTGCCTCGGCCGCAGCCAGCGCCGGTGTGACCATGCTGCCAAACGCCAGAATGGCGATGCCCGACTGGCCTTCGCGCAACAGACGGCCCTTGCCCAGGGGCAGGGCGCTCATTTCCTTGCTGACTTCGGCACCGCGGCCGGCGCCGCGCGGATAGCGCACGGCAGTTGGCGTGTCTTGCAGATACGCCGTATACAGCATCTGGCGGCATTCGTTCTCGTCGGATGGCGCCATCACCGTCATGTTCGGAATGCAGCGCAGGAAGGACAAGTCAAACGCGCCGCCATGGGTCGGGCCGTCGGCGCCAACCAGGCCTGCGCGGTCGATGGCGAACACCACCGGCAGGTTTTGCAGTGCGACATCATGGATTAGCTGGTCATAGCCGCGTTGCAGGAAGGTCGAATAGATGGCGACCACCGGCTTCATGCCGTCGCAAGCCATACCGGCGGCAAAGGTGACCGCGTGCTGTTCGGCAATGGCGACATCGAAGAAACGCTCGGCATGCTCGCGCGCAAAGCGCACCATGCCCGAGCCCTCGCTCATCGCCGGGGTAATGCCGACCAGACGGTGGTCTTTTTTCGCCATATCGCACAGCCAGTCACCGAATACCTGGGTGTAGCTGGGCTTGCCGCCCGTTTTGCCGGCCGCGAGGCCGCTTTGCGGATCGAAGCGCGAGACACCGTGATAGGCGATCGGGTCTTTCTCCGCCAGCTTGTAGCCCTGACCCTTTTTGGTAACGATGTGCAGGAACTGCGGGCCTTTCAGACTCTTGATGTTCTTTAGCGTCTCGACCAGCGTGTCCAGATCATGGCCGTCGATCGGGCCGATATAGTTGAAGCCAAAAGCCTCAAACAGGGTGCTCGGCGTCAGCATGCCCTTGACGTGCTCTTCCACTTTGCTGGCCAGCTCGCGTACCGGTGGCACGATGCCCAGCACCTTGCTCGAGCCCTCGCGCACCGCGCTGTAAAAGCGGCCGGACAACAGCTTGGCCAGATAATTATTGAGCGCGCCGACATTGGCCGAGATCGACATATCGTTGTCGTTCAGTACCACCAGCAAATTGGTGTCCATGGCACCGGCGCTATTCAGCGCTTCGAAGGCCTGACCCGCAGTCAGTGCACCATCGCCGATAATGGCCACGCAGCTGCGATCCAGGCGCTGTGCCTTGGCTGCCACCGCCATGCCCAATGCCGCACCGATGCTGGTGGAGCTGTGGCCGACACCGAAAGTATCGTAGGGTGATTCTTCCCGCTTGGGGAAGCCGGCAAGACCATCTTTCTGGCGCATGCTGCCCATGCGGCCACGCCGCCCGGTCAGAATCTTGTGCGGGTAGGTCTGGTGGCCCACATCCCATACCAGACGGTCATCCGGGGTGTTGAACACATAGTGCAGGGCGATAGTGAGTTCGATACTGCCGAGGTTGGAGGCCAGATGGCCGCCAGTCTGGCTGACCGAGTCCAAAAGGAAGGCGCGCAGCTCGCGAGCCAGTTGTGGCAACTGGCTGCGCGTCAGGCGGCGCAGATCGGCCGGGGTGTCTATGGTGTCAAGCAGCGGTGTGATAGTCATCTGTTGCTGTTCAGAAAGAGCGCTCGACGATGTAGCGGCCAAGCTCCCTGAGTCTTGCGGCTTTGCCGGCGAAGGGTTCGAGCGCGTCAAAGGCATCACTGGAGAGTTCACGGGCAAATTCGCGTGCACGGGCAAGTCCCATCAGGCTGACGTAAGTCGGTTTATCGTTGGCGGCATCCTTGCCGGCCGTTTTGCCGAGCGCCTGGCTGTCGGCATCGACATCCAGCACATCGTCGACCACCTGAAAGGCGAGGCCGATGCACTTGGCGAAGTGGTCCAGTCGCGCCAGTTCATCGCGGGTTAAAGGCGTGCCGGCTTGTGCGCCCAGCATGACCGCCGCGCGAATCAGCGCGCCGGTCTTCATCAGGTGCATATATTCCAGCTCGGGCAGCGACAGCTCCAGACCTACGCTGGCCAGATCGATCGCCTGACCGCCGGCCATGCCGGCGTGACCGGATGCGCGCGCCAGTGTCTGCACCAGCGCAAGCTGGGTGGCGGGTTCGATGCCGGCCATAGGCTGCGACAGCAGGTCGAAAGCCAGCGTTTGCAAGGCGTCGCCGGTCAGCAGCGCGGTGGCTTCGTCAAACGCCACATGGCAGGTCGCCTTGCCGCGGCGCAGCACATCGTCGTCCATGCACGGCATATCGTCGTGCACCAGCGAGTAGACGTGAATGAGTTCGACGGCTGCGGCGATGCGGGCAAGATTGTCGGCGCGGGCGCCGCACAATTCGCCGGCGGCGTAGACCAGTAAAGGCCGGGCGCGCTTGCCGCCTTCCAGTGTGCTGTAGCGCATGGCGCTGTGCAGGGTTTGCGGCGCGTGGGCGGCATCCGGCAACAGCCTGGCCAGCGTCAGCTCCATTTCCTGCTGTACGCAGGTCATCCAGTGGCTAAAATTTTCAGCTTGCATCGGGCAGGACCAGCGGCTTGAGTTCGTCGTTTTCCAATACTTTGAGTTGCTGCTCGGCATCGGCCAGCTTGGCCTGGCAGAACTTGATCAGTTCGGTTCCTTGCTTATAGGACGCCAGCGCGCCTTCCAGCGGCATGTCGCCGCTTTCCATGGCCTGAATGATTTCTTCCAGTTGGGCAAGTGCGCTTTCGAAACTGGCAGCGGTTTTGGCGGCTCTGGCCATTTCGTCATTCCTTGTGCATCAATACGATTTTGCCGCCTATTGTAGGGGCAACGCCCCGTCCTGCCTAGCAAGGGGCGTTGCCTGCAGCCGTGTGTCGCGTAGCTTAAGCCGTGTGTTCGCGCTTGGGAAAGACCAGCGAGAGCAGCACCGAGCTGATGATAACGACAAACACAACACTAAGTGAAATCGCCGTTGGGATGTGGAAAACCTTGACGATCAACATCTTGACGCCGATAAAGGTCAGCACCACGGCGAGGCCGTATTTAAGCAGATGGAAGCGGTCAGCCACATCCGCCAGCAGGAAATACATCGCACGCAAGCCGAGGATGGCGAAAATATTCGAAGTCAGCACGATGAACGGGTCGGTGGTGACGGCGAAAATAGCCGGAATGCTATCGACGGCAAACACCACATCCGACAGTTCTATCATCACCAGTACCAGGAACATCGGCGTGGCGTAGCGCAGGCCATCCTTGACGATAAAGAATTTTTCGCCATGCATCTGGTCGGTCATGCGGATATGGCGGCGCAGGAATTTAAGGATGGGGTTGTCGGCCAGGTCCGCCGCCTCCTCCTTCTCCGGCAGCATCATTTTCAGGCCGGTAAACACCAAAAAAGCGCCAAAGATATACAGCACCCAGGCGAACTCCTTCACCAGTGCCGCACCCACACCCACCATCACTGCACGCAGGATGATGGCGCCGAACACGCCATAGACCAGTACGCGGCGCTGATACTCGGGCGGCACTTTGAAGTAGGCAAAAATCATCAGGAACACGAAGATATTGTCGACTGCCAGCGATTTTTCAATCACATAACCGGTCAGGAACTCCAGTGTTTTCTCGTGGGCGATGGCCGGGCCGAAGGCCGGATCCAGCTTGAGATCCCAGTACAGCCAGGCGGCGAACGATAGCGCAACCGTGACCCAGACGCAGGACCAGGCCAGCGCCTCCTTGACGCCCACCTTGTGCGCGCCTTTTTTATTCAGTGCGACAATGTCGACCGCCAGCATGATAAGTACGGCGATGAAAAATACGCCGTAAAAAAAGGGCGAGCCGATATCCGGCATGGCCTGTTGCATAGTGGAATTCCTGTGTGAATGCTTTGTGCAGCAAAGGCGTATTTTGGTGTAGTGTGCGCGCTCTGGCTAGTAGCAAAAATGCATAGATTGTGAAGAAATGAAAACTATTCTGATTTCCGGCTGCTCGAGCGGCATCGGCTACGCCGTGGCGCATGGCCTTAAAAGCCGTGGCTGGCGTGTTTTTGCCACCTGCCGTCAGGCTGGCGATGTGGCCCGTCTTGCCGGCGAGGGGCTGGAGGTGCTGCATATGGACGTGGACGATAGCGCCAGCATTCATGCCTGTGTCGCCGAAGTGCTGGCGCGTAGCGGCGGCAAGCTGGATGCGCTGTTTAATAATGCCGGTTACGGCCAGCCCGGTGCTTGCGAGGATGTGCGCCGCTTTGCCATGCGTGCGCAGTTTGAAACCAATCTGTTTGGCGCGTGGGAGCTGATGAATGCCGTGCTGCCGGCCATGCGCGCCCAGGGGTATGGCCGCATTCTCTATAACAGCTCGGTGCTGGGTTTTGCCGCGATGAAGTACCGCGGCGCGTATAACGCCAGCAAATATGCGATGGAAGGCTTGTGCGACACCTTGCGGCTGGAACTCTCCGGTAGCAACATCCATGTCAGCCTGATTGAGCCGGGGCCGATTGTCAGCCGCTTTCGCCCCAATGCGCTGGCAAAATTTCTGGAAAATATCGATATCGAGGCAAGCTGCCATCGCGCCGCTTACGAGGCGCAGCTGGCGCGACTGCAAAAGCCGGGTCCGGCAGCGCCGTTTACCTTGCCCGAGTCGGCGGTGCTGGATGCCGTGCTCAAAGCACTGGAGGCGAAGCGGCCGGCAGCCCGTTACCGGGTAACGGTGCCGACCCATCTGTTCTGGTTTTTGAAACGCATCCTGCCAACGCGGGCGCTGGATGCCTTGCTGGGGCGTGCGGCTTAAGCGGCTTCAAATGTAAAAAAGCCCCGCCGGCTTGTTGTCCGGCGGGGCTTTTTGCGGGGTTTAGTGCTGTGCCGCGTGCGCCGGCAGTTTGTCTTCGCCGGCCATGCAAGCTGCCGCCGTGAACAATACGTCGGTCGACGAATTCAGCGCGGTTTCCGCCGAGTCCTGCAACACGCCGATGATGAAGCCGACCGCGACCACCTGCATCGCAATATCGTTGGAAATGCCGAACAGGCTGCAAGCCAGCGGAATCAGTAGCAGCGAACCGCCCGCCACACCCGAGGCGCCGCAAGCGCATATCGCAGCCACCAGACTCAGGAGCAGGGCGGTGGGTACGTCAACCGGGATGCCCAGCGTATGCACGGCAGCCAGCGCCAGAATGGTAATGGTAATGGCTGCGCCGCCCATATTGATGGTTGCGCCCAGCGGGATGGAGACGGCGTAGGTGTCTTCGTGCAGGCCCAGCTTCTTGCATAGCTCCATATTCACCGGAATATTGGCGGCCGAGCTGCGGGTAAAGAAGGCGGTGATGCCGCTTTCCTTAAGGCAGGTAAAGACCAGCGGGAACGGGTTGCGGCGGATCTTCCAGAACACGATCAGAGGGTTCAGTACCAGTGCCACGATCAGCATGCTGCCCAGCAGGACCGCCAAGAGCTTGGCGTAGCCCAGCAGCGCGCCAAAGCCGCTTTCTGCCAGAGTGGAGGCGACCAGACCGAAAATACCCAGCGGGGCAAAACGGATGATGACGTGCACGATAAAGGTAATGCCGTAACTCAAGTCATGCACGACCAGTTTGGTGCTGTCCGATGCGTGGCGCAAGGCGATGCCCAGCGCGATGGCCCAAGCCAGAATGCCGACAAAGTTGGCCTTCATCAGCGCATTGACCGGATTGTCGACCACATTGAGCAGCAAAGTCCGGATCACTTCGGTAATGCCGCCCGGTGGCGACAGCTCGCCGCTATGTGCCACCAGCGTCAGGTTGGTCGGGAAGGCAAAGCTCATCATGACCGCAACCAGTGCTGCGGCGAATGTGCCCAGCAGGTAGAGCACCAAGATTGGGCGGATATGGGTGGGCTGGCCTTTTTTATGGTTGGCGATGGAAGCGGCCACCAGTACAAACACCAGAATCGGTGCCACGGCTTTTAGGGCGCTGATAAACAGCGAACCTAACAGGCCTGCCGACTTGGCGGCTTCAGGTGCGGCCAGCGTCAGCAAAATGCCGGCGGCGAGGCCGATCAGGATCTGGCTGACGAGCGAGCCATGGGTGATATAGCGAACCAAGCGGGACATATTTTTCCTTTGTACTTCAGCCGGTAGGGCTTTTGAATCCTGTTGTCGTTATCCCCGAAGCGGGCCGAACTGTGCCGGTCTTGACTCGGGGTGGATGGGAAAAGGCAGTCTAGCCGGAAAATTGCATATTTAGGAAGTGCCATTAAGCATTAGATTGTATTTTTTATTCGATTGGATGCCGGGGGCAAGGGCGGCGGCGTCGCGGGTCAAGACGGCACTGCATGCGGTGCGCTATAATCGGCGTCATTTTTTCGCGTTTTCACTAGACATCTGACACGACCATGGAACTTGCCAAAAGCTTTGAACCGGGCGACATCGAGCGCCGCTGGTACGACACCTGGGATCAGGCCGGCTACTTCAAGCCGAGCATGGACACCACCCGCCCGTCTTTCTGCATCCAGCTGCCGCCGCCTAACGTCACCGGCACGCTGCATATGGGCCACGCCTTCAACCAGACCATCATGGATGGCCTGACCCGCTACTACCGCATGAAGGGCGACAACACGCTGTGGGTGCCGGGCACCGACCATGCCGGTATCGCCACCCAGATCGTGGTCGAGCGCCAGCTCGCCGAGCAGAACGTCAGCCGCCACGACTTGGGCCGCGACGCGTTCATCAGCAAGGTGTGGGAGTGGAAAGAGAAGTCCGGCGGCACCATCACCAGCCAGATGCGCCGTGTCGGCTGCTCGGTGGACTGGGACAAGGAATACTTCACCATGGACGACAAGATGTCGACCGCGGTGACCGAAGTGTTCGTGCGCCTGTACCAGCAAGGCCTGATCTATCGCGGCAAGCGTCTGGTCAACTGGGACCCGAAACTGGGTACCGCCGTGTCCGACCTCGAAGTGATCTCCGAGGAAGAAGACGGCAAGATGT
The DNA here is from genome assembly GCF_023502145.1 of Craterilacuibacter sp. RT1T. Lineage (GTDB taxonomy): Bacteria > Pseudomonadota > Gammaproteobacteria > Burkholderiales > Chromobacteriaceae > Craterilacuibacter. Next base: position 136,020 of record NZ_JAMFLI010000002.1, read on the forward strand.
GGCATATCCGCTACCCGGTAGTCGGCTCCGATGATGTGGTGGTGGTGGCGACCACCCGTCCGGAAACGCTGTTGGGCGACGTCGCCGTTGCCATCAACCCGAACGACGAACGCTATCAGCACCTGTTGGGCAAGATGCTCGAGCTGCCGCTGACCGGCCGCCAGATTCCGGTGATTGCCGACGACTATGTCGATGCCGCCTTCGGCACCGGCTTCGTCAAGATTACCCCGGCCCACGACTTTAACGACTATCAGGTCGGCAAGCGTCACGATACCCAGCTGATCAATGTGATGAGCCTGGAAGCCACCATGCTGGCCCGCGCCCAAGTGTTCGGCTTTGACGGCACGGCCAAGGGCAGCATCGACTTGCCGGCAGCCTACGCAGGCTTGTCCACCAGCGACGCCCGCAAGGCGATGCTGGCCGATCTGGAAACCGCCGGCCTGCTGGTCGAAACCAAGCCGCACAAGCTGATGGTGCCGCGCGGCGACCGTACCGGCTCGGTGATCGAGCCTATGCTGACCGACCAGTGGTTTGTGGCCATGACCAAGGTGGGCGAGGGCGACGCCACCGGCAAGAGCATCACCCAGAAGGCGATCGACGCGGTCGAGTCCGGTGAAGTGCGCTTCGTGCCGGAAAACTGGGTCAATACCTACAACCAGTGGATGAACAACATCCAGGACTGGTGTATCAGCCGCCAGCTGTGGTGGGGCCACCAGATTCCGGCCTGGTACGACGAAGACGGCAAAGCCTATGTCGGCCGTACGCTGGAAGAAGCCCAGGCGCAGGCGCCGGGCAAGACCCTGCGTCGCGACGAAGACGTGCTCGACACCTGGTTCTCCTCGGCACTGGTACCGTTCTCCAGCCTGGGCTGGCCGAATGAGACGCCGGAGCTGAAGGCCTTCGTGCCGTCGCAGGTGCTGGTCACCGGTTATGAAATCATTTTCTTCTGGGTCGCCCGGATGATCATGATGACCACCCACTTCCTGGGCAAAGTGCCGTTCAAGGACGTGTACATCCACGGCATCGTGCGCGACCACGAAGGCAAGAAGATGTCCAAGTCCGAGGGCAACGTGATCGACCCGGTCGATTTGATCGACGGCATCGACCTGCCGCGCCTGACCGAAAAGCGCACCACCGGCCTGCGCCGCCCGGAAAAAGCACCGCAGATCGCCAAGGCGACCGAAAAGCTGTTCCCGGAAGGCATCCCGGCCTACGGTACCGACGCGCTGCGCTTTACCATGGCCAGCTACGCCAGTCTGGGCCGCTCGGTCAACTTCGACTTCAAGCGCGCCGAAGGTTACCGCAACTTCTGCAACAAGCTGTGGAACGCCACCCGCTACGTGATGATGAACGTCGAGGGCAAGGACTGCGGTCAGGACGAGTCGCTGCCGCTGGAGTACAGCTTTGTCGACCAGTGGATTATCGGCCGCTTGCAACAGGCCGAAGCCGATGTGACCCAGGCGCTGGAAACCTACCGCTTCGACCTTGCGGCGCAGGTGATCTACGAGTTCATCTGGAACGAGTACTGCGACTGGTATCTGGAGCTGAGCAAGGTTCAGCTGCAAAACGGCAATGAAGCGCAGCAACGCGCGACCCGCCGCACCCTGGTGCGCGTGCTGGAAGTCGCGCTGCGTCTGACCCACCCGATCATGCCGTTCATTACCGAAGAGCTGTGGCAGACCGTCGCACCTTTGGCCAACGCCAAGAAGACCGAGTCCATCGTCGTGGCCGCCTGGCCGGTGGCGGTGCCGGAGAAGATCAATGCCGCCGCCAACGCGCGCATGGATGCATTCAAGGATATGGTCAACGCGGTGCGTAATCTGCGCGGCGAAATGAACCTCGGCCCGGCCGTCAAGGCGCCGTTGTTTGTTGAAGGCGCCGACGACTGCGCCGACTTCCTGCCTTACATCAAGCTCTTGTGCCGCATCTCGGAAGCGTCCATCGTCGCCGCGCTGCCGGCCGACAGCGATGCACCGGTCGCCATTTCGGGCGATGCGCGCATGATGCTGAAGGTGGAAATCGACAAGGCTGCCGAAACCGCGCGTATCAACAAGGAAATCGGCAAGACCGAAGCGGAACTGGCGCGCTTGAACGGCAAGCTGGAGAAGCCGGGTTATATCGACAAGGCACCGGCGCATCTGGTTGAGCGCGATAAGGCGCAACTGGCTGAATTCAGCGATAAACTGGAAAAGTTGAAGGCGCAGTTGGTCAAACTGGGTTGATATTATTGTGAATGAAAGAGGCGGCCTTGGTCGCCTCTTTTTTTGGGTGGAATTATGACTGCTATGGTTGATGCGCCTTCTAATTCAAGATGGTGGGAGTCTTATCTTGTAAGGTATTTGTTTGGATCTGTTGTCGGTATTGGTTGTGTTTTATTATTTTTGAATAAGTCGACAGGGTTTGACTTGGTTGGGTTGAGTAGTGCCTTGAATGGGTGGCATGTTTTGCTTGTGGCTATTTTAGGGTTTGCATTTTGTTATTTTGCTAGTATGCCAATAGCTGTTATGCACTATGGTAGATTTAAAAAGTCTCGCATCGAAGAATTTGTTAGGTATTTTTGGTTGGGATTGTCTTTTTCTTTGGTGGTAGGGTTTTTTTGTGGTGAATTTATTGAAAAGAATGTTTACTTGGTGAGAGTGTTTTCTTTGTTGGTAAGCACTTTTATTGCTTTGTTATTTATGATTCGACCTGCTGGGGATAGTGAATTTTGTTTGGTTGATTGTTTGGTTTGGTCGGTTGGCTCTTTTTTGTTTTCTATATTATTAATTACATTCCAGTATAACTACGCCTTGATGTTGCCTGCAGTTGTTGTAGGGATGTTGCAATACTGTGTACTGTTTAAAATATGGATGGAAGAAGATGGTGTTTATACATTTTATCGGAGTTTATCTCGAGCTAGGGGTAGTAGCGGCGCGCATGACATAAGGGATACTTATTCGCACTTGAGGGAGCATTCAAATGCGATTTTTATTGTAATAATTGAAATTTCTTTATTTGTTTTGCTTTTCAATTTGATAATTTATTTGGATGTGGATTGGAATAAAAATAAGAAATTTGTTGCTACGCGTGAGTTGCTTGAGGTTGTTGCGGGTTTTTCTTTTTTTGGTTAATTCCTACTCTTTTTATGTGGGGGGCTGCCAATAGGTTTGAAAAAGATTTTTCTTCGAATCCGCAATTATACTTGCCAGAAAAAAAGCAGTGAAAAATGAGTAAGGTGGAAATCCTGAAAGGGGTAATCCATTTGGTGTGGCTTGTGTAAATTTGGTTTTGAGTCCGCTGCGCGGACGTTTTTAATGCCGCTTCCGCGCGGCGGACGGGGTCATTTCTTTTGTTTCGCCAAAAGAAATGACCGAAAGAAAAGGCGACCCGAAGCCGCTTCGAAACCCCGCATCAAAGCCGTCCGCCAAGGCGCCGCCCAACTCGCGATTCGCTAGCGTCGAATCGCTCAAACAAAGGGCGGCTTAAAACCTTGGCGGCCAGCTTCGCCGCGGCTCGCGGCTACGGGGAGGGATGCTCCCCATTCTTGTTGGTGATGCATAGAACTGGGTCGTAGTCGTAGGGTGGGTTAGCCGCTGGCCAGCGGCGTAACCCACCGCGAAGCAAGCGTTAAAACGGGAGCGCGTGGCTAGGTGTAATGGCGTTTGCACCGTAAGTTCTTTGTGCGTCAGTAGGCAATCCCCGTTAGGCTCGCGCCGCTGCGCTTGCCGCGCTCGGTCAGCGGAAGCGGCAATAAAAAACGTCCGCGTAGCGGACACAAACGGTCCAAAACCTGTCTGCGCCAACTCGTAACGGGGACATAGCCAAAGAAATGGCCGAAAGAAAAGGCGACCCGAAGCCACTTCTAAATCCCGCGCCAAAGCCAGCTTTCAAAACCACTGCTTTCGCCACGGCTACGGGGAGGGCGATAGCCCAGTGCTGCTGGTGATGCGTAGCGTGTGGGTGGCACGCCTTGGATGGTGCTTCGCGACAGGGGTACGTAATTGTCGTAAAATCGGCTTAAATTTTGTGCAAATTGAATTCGAGCTGCGATGATTATCAAGGAAAAAATCCAGACCCCTGCCCGTGACTGGAAGCAGAAGGCGGGTGATGAGGCCGAGCGGGAGATGGCGTTTTATTTGCGTCGTTACTTTGCTGATGATCCGGATGTGCTGGTGCTGCACGACGTCCGGCTTGAGCTTGATGGTGATGCGGCGCAGATGGACCATGTGCTGATTCATAAGGCCGGGCTCACGGTGGTCGAGAGCAAGAGTGTCGCCGGCAAAGTGCAGATGCGTGCTGATGGCCAGTGGTTGCGCTGGTATCAGGATCGTTCCAGCGGCATGGCTTCTCCGCTGGTTCAGGCCAGCTTGCAGTGCGAGTTTTTGCGCAAATATCTGCGCAAGTTTGCGCGTCAGCCCGAGGTGATCGATGCGCTGGAAATCGGCTATCTGGTGGCCATTTCCAGTCGCGGCATCTTCTTGCCGCCAGCGGAACAGGTGGTAGCCGAGGTGTGTAAAGCCGAGCTGGTCGGCGAGCGTATCCGCACGCGGCTGGCTACCGCGCACGAGCGCTTTCCTGCGCAGTTCCGTAAGGTACTGGCCGATTATATGTGCCGTATGCACGCGCCGCGCGAGATGATTGCTGCGGCGCCGGAGGTTGCGGTGGCGCCAAGTGCGAAGCCGGCGCCGCGACCGCAGGCGGATGATTTTGCCGTTGCGCTGGATGCGGTGCCTGTGCGGGCACGCGCGAGCGAAGCAAAACCTGCACCGCTATCGCATCTGGAGTATGTGGGTGACCGGCTAAAACCCGCAGGTTTATTAGCCGGATTGCTGGGGGCGGGCACCGCGCGCAAGGTATACGCCACCTTGTGTCGCAAGTGTAGTTCGCAGCAACTGGAGTTCCGCTACGGCAAATACGGCTATTACTTTAAATGCCTAGATTGCGCCGAGAATACCAATATCAAGCTTGATTGCCGCAAGTGCGGCCGTCAGGTCAAGCTGCGTAAAGAGGAGCACGTGCTGTTTGCCGAGTGTGCGCCCTGCAAGCTGTCCGAGGTCGTGCACCGGAACGATAGCCCCATATTGCAGTTGGCAGATTGATGAACTAGGGGGCGGGATGTCTGTCCGCCAATGAAAATCCCCGCCTGTGTATTGCGCGCAGGCGGGGATTTTTGCTGGGGCTTACTTGACGCCGTGACCGATGGCACCGCCAATGGCGGCGCCGCCTACGGTGCCCAGCGTGCCGCCATTCGTCAGTACCGAACCGGCGATGCCGCCGATGGCGGCACCAACAGCGGCATTCTTTTGCTTTTGGCTCATGCCGGCGCAGCCGGCCATGCTTGCCGCGAGAGTGAGGATCAGTAGCGAGCGGGTAAAGGTGGTTTTCATGATGAGTACTCCTGGGTAGTGGGTAGGGTGGATCAGCCTGTGCCCGGCGGCATCGATCCAACTGCCCGGTTTAGATCGCCCTTGTGGATGAAGCCTGTCGCCCTTGATGGATGCAAGTGCCGCAGACGGCTCAGCATCGGGGAACAGGCTGGGCATGGACGATAACATTGAAAGAGAGCGACATCCTTCGCTAGGTTCGCATCCTGCCGTTGTGCGTTCAAGCATAAAAGCCTGAACGACAGGCGTCGTGCTGATCAGCGTACAGCGGTGTCGCATAACCGTTATTTTGTTGTAGCCCGTGCCTGCCTTTTTACACTTCGCGCGCTGCGTCAGTGTCTAATTAGTCGATATGGATATTTTCTTGTCTTTCTTTAGGCAGATTTGTAAAATCAGCCGCTTGAATGTTCTTGTTTTTGCCTGTCTGTATGTCGCAATGCCAATCCTGTGGCGCTTGCTGCGCCAGTTTTCGCGTGTCTTTTTATTGGGCCGAAGCCAGCGATGGCGGCGGCACTGTCCCGGCCGAACTCACCGAGGCGCTTGATCCATGGCGCCGTTGCATGCGCGGCACTTGGTCTGATCTGCCTCTGTGCGTGGCTTTGCAAGGCGAGGTGGGGGTACAGGTGTCGTGCGCCATTTATCCGGATCGGCCGTCAACGTGCCATGATGTGCGCGAGGGGGATGCGCAGTGCCTGCGTGCCCGTGAACGCTGGGGCTTAAGCGTCCCGCAGGCGCTGCCAGCATAATCCGCACGGTTTGGCTGGCGCTCCCGCGAGGGAGGAGGGGCCGGTGCGTATTTATTTGCAGCGGTTCAGGCTCTCATCGGTGCCCAGGTATTGCGCCAGTGCACTTTGCATGGCGCTGCTGGTGTTGCCGAAGGTTTTGACGCTGCAGTCGCTTTGAAAGACATAGCCGGCTAGATCCCGGGTTTTGGGGCTGTAAAAGATTGCGGCGTTATTGTCAGCGCAGTTGTGTTGCTCGCACATGCTGTACAGGTAGTAGGTCTGCCCGTTCAGGGTGAGTTTTTCGCCCGGTGCTTGTGGCCCTGAAGCCAGCGCAGCATAGTTGCCGGGCTGGATTTTTTCGATTTCCTTTTTGATGCTGCCGGCGAGGCCGCGCTCCTGTTTGACGACATCGAACAGATAGGTCTGATAGCGGTCTGCGGCATGCGCGCAGGTGGCAAGGCCGGCAAAGAGCAGGCCGAAGACGAGTGGATGCTTCATGCTGTGTTTCTGCTGTGTTTTTGGTGGGAGAGATGGCGCCGCCAGCGGCGCCATCTCGCTTTAGAAGCTGCCTACATCCTTTTCCATATCGCTTAGCAAGGAGGTCGGCCCGGCAATGCGAGCGTCCGGCAGGCAGGCGACTTTCGGATTCTTGTCCGGATAGTCGAGCAGATGCAGGAAGTGGCGGATGCAGTTAAGGCGTGCCCGTTTCTTGTCGTCGGATTTGATGACGGTCCAGGGCGCATCGGCGGTGTCGGTATGGAAGAACATGGCTTTTTTGGCCGCGGTGTAATCGTCCCATTTGTCCAGCGACTGGATGTCGATCGGCGACAGTTTCCAGTGCTTGAGCGGGTCGTCGCGGCGCGAGACAAAGCGGCGCAATTGCTCTTCGCGGCTGACCGAGAACCAGAACTTGAATAGACGGATGCCGCTATTGACCAGCATGCGTTCGATTTGCGGGGTCTGGCGCATGAATTCCAGGTATTCGGTCGGGCTGCAAAAGCCCATCACCCGTTCGACGCCGGCGCGGTTATACCAGGAGCGGTCAAAGAACACGATCTCGCCTGCCGTCGGCAGGTTTTGCACATAACGCTGGAAATACCACTGGCCGCGCTCGACTTCGGTTGGTTTCTCCAGCGCCACCACCCGCGCGCCGCGCGGATTCAGGTGTTCCATATAGCGCTTGATGGTGCCGCCTTTGCCGGCGGCATCGCGTCCTTCAAACAGGACGACGATTTTCTGGCCGCTTTCGCGTACCCAGTTTTGCACTTTCAATAGTTCGATCTGCAGTTCGGCCTTTTGCCGTTCGTATTCGGCGCGGCGCATGCGCGTGCGGTAGGGGTAGTCTGCCGGCAGCGGCGCTTCGGTGCTGTCCTCGCTGCTGCCCGGTGGTGCTTTGGCAATGAGCGTGGCAACCGGGGCATGGCTGATGGCTTCGATATCCCTGACCGACTGCTCATGTGCTTTTTGCGTGGCGCTCGCGGTTGGCGTGCGTGGCGCGCGCGGTTTGCGCGGAGCCCGGGCCGGTTTGGCTGTCGGTGCGGCAGCCGTGCTCTCCTTAACCGGCACGTCGGTGATGACAGGATTTGTTTCCGGGTTCATGAGTGGACCTCTCCTTGAATGATTTTGTTTGCATCCATGATGCTAGCATGGTTTTTTGCAGTGTGGCGCGGCAAAACAGGGTGCAAATTGCAGTGCTCGGAAAGAATCGCCTGATCGGTTACAATTCCCCGATTCGACGTTTGCAACAGACATTCAAAATGAGCACGGAACACAGCGCACCAGTTGTCAGTAACTTCATTCGTTCTACTATCGACGCGGATCTGGCGTCGGGCAAGCACGCGTCCATCGTGACCCGCTTCCCGCCCGAGCCCAACGGCTATCTGCACGTCGGCCACGCCAAGTCCATTTGCCTGAACTTCGGTCTGGCCGAAGACTATGCCGGCAAGTGTCATTTGCGTATGGACGATACCAACCCCGAGAAAGAGTCGGACGAGTATGTGCAGGCGATCAAGGAAGGCGTCGAGTGGCTGGGCTTTAAGTGGGACGGCCATGTGCGCTTTGCTTCCGACTATTTCGATGCGCTGTATGACTACGCGCTGGAACTGATCGCTGCGGGCAAGGCGTTTGTCGATGATTTGTCGGCCGAAGAAATGCGTGCCTATCGCGGCAGCCTGACCGAACCCGGCCGTGAAAGCCCGTACCGCACCCGTTCGGTTGAAGAAAACCTCGACCTGTTCACCCGTATGAGGGCCGGTGAATTCGCCGACGGCAGCAAGACCCTGCGCCTGAAGATCGATATGAGCTCGGGCAACGTCAATTTGCGCGACCCGGTGATCTACCGCATCCGCCGTGCCCATCACCATCGTACCGGAGACAAGTGGTGCATCTATCCGATGTACGACTACACCCATTGCATCTCCGACGCGCTGGAGGGCATTACCCATAGTCTGTGCACGCTGGAATTCGAAGACCACCGTCCGCTATACGACTGGGTGCTGGACAATATTTCCATCGCTTGCCATCCGCGCCAGTATGAATTCTCGCGCCTTGAGTTGATGTATGCGCTGACGTCCAAGCGCAAACTCAACCAGTTGGTCGTTGATGGTGTGGTGTCCGGCTGGGACGACCCGCGCATGCCCACCATCGCCGGCATGCGCCGCCGGGGCATGAGCCCGGAGGGTATCCGCCTGTTCGCACAGCGCATCGGTGTGTCGCGTAGCGAAAACGTGGTCGATATGAGCATTCTTGAAGGTGCCGTGCGCGATACGCTGGAAGGCGAATCGCCACGCGTGATGGCGGTGGTGAATCCGCTCAAGGTGACGCTGACCAACTTTGATGCGGCGCTGGCCGGCAGCCGTAGCGCACCTTTCCATCCCAAGCATCCCGAGCTTGGCGAGCGTGATGTGCCGCTGTCGCGCGAAATCTGGATCGAGCGCGACGACTTTGCCGCCGTGCCGCCGCCGAAATGGCAGCGCCTGATCGAGGGCGGCGAAGTGCGTCTGCGCTACAGCTATGTGGTCAAGTGTGACGAAGTCGTGACCGATGCGTCCGGCGAAATCACCGAGCTGCGCTGCAGCATCGACTACGATACGCTGGGCAAAAATCCGGAAGGGCGCAAGGTTAAGGGCGTGATTCACTGGGTTTCGGCCGAGCATGCGCTGGAAGCCGAGGTGCGCTGGTATGAGCGCCTGTTTACCGAAGCACGCCCAGATGCGGTGCGCGGCGAAGATGGCGAATATATCGACTTCCGTCACTTCCTGAGCGCCGACTCGCTGAAGACCATGACCGCCTATGTCGAGCCGGCGGTGAAAGACGCCGCGCCTGAGACACGTTACCACTTCGAGCGTGTCGGCTACTTTGTGACCGACCGCATTGACCATGTGGCAGGCGCCAAGCCGGTATTCAACCGTACCGTGGGCCTGAAAGACACCTGGGCCAAATAAGTACCCGGCGACGGCCACAAGCTGTCGCTACCGCAGACGGCAGGACGGATGTCCTGCCGGATTTTTTGAAGCAAAAAGACAGGTTTTACTACCATGCTGAGCCTATACAACACCCTGACCCGACAGAAAGAGGTCTTCCACCCGATCGAACCTGGCAAGGTACGCATGTACGTGTGCGGAATGACGGTGTACGACCTCTGTCACATCGGGCATGCGCGGATGTTGGCGGCGTTCGACGTGATTTATCGCTGGCTTGAGGCTTCCGGTTACGACGTGACCTATGTGCGCAATATCACCGATATTGACGACAAGATCATCAAGCGCGCGGCCGAACGCGGCATCCTGCCGCAGGCGCTGGTCGAGGGTACGATTGCCGACATGCATCAGGATGCGGCTGCGCTGGGTTTGCTGCCGCCGACGTTCGAGCCGCGCGCTACCCAGCACGTTGCGGGCATGATCGCGATGATCGAGCAGCTGATCGCCAACGGCAAGGCCTATCCCGCCGCCAATGGTGACGTCTACTACGCGGTGCGCGAGTTTGACGGTTACGGCAAGCTCTCCGGCAAGAAGCTGGACGATATGCGTGCCGGCGAGCGCATCGAGGTTGACCCCTTCAAGCGCGATCCGATGGACTTCGTGCTGTGGAAGGCGGCCAAGCCGGGCGAGCCGTCCTGGACCAGCCCGTGGGGCGAGGGGCGTCCGGGCTGGCATATCGAATGTTCGGTGATGAGCTGCTTCCATCTGGGCGAGCATTTCGATATTCACGGTGGCGGCGAAGACCTGCAATTCCCGCACCACGAAAACGAAATTGCCCAGTCCGAGGGCGCGCATGGCCACCAGTACGTCAACTACTGGCTGCATAACGGCTTTATTAACGTCGATGGCACCAAGATGTCCAAGAGCCTGGGCAACTTCTTCACCATCCGTGATGTGTTGCAGCATTTCGATGGCGAAGTGGTGCGCTTCTTTATCGTGCGTAGCCACTATCGCAGTCCGGTCAACTTCACCGACGGCATCCTGCAGGATGCGCGCCAGGGGCTGACCCGCCTGTATACCGCCTTGCGGGACCTGGATCTGCCGGAGTCCGCCGGTATCGACTGGAGCCATCCGTATGCGGCACGCTTCAAGGCGGCGATGGATGACGACTTCAATACCTCGGAAGCCGTGGCGGTGCTGTTCGAGCTGGCCGGTGAAGTCAACAAGAGCAAGGATGTCGCGCTGGCGCGCCTGATGAAGGATCTGGCCGGCTTGTTAGGGCTGCTGCAGCGTGAGCCCGCAGCCTTCCTGCAGGGCGGGGTGGCCGAGGGCGAGATTCCTGCGGCAGAGGTCGAGGCACTGATCGTCGCGCGGCGCGAGGCGCGCGCAGCGAAAAACTGGGCAGAATCCGACCGCATTCGTGACGAGCTGACCGCCAAGGGTATTGTGCTGGAAGACAGTGCCGGCACCACTACCTGGCGTCGCGCTTAACTTGTTTTGCCTTGCTGTGGCGGCGTGTCGTCGCAGCAAGGCTTGTCAAGCCTTGCCAAAGCGCGGATAATCCCCGCTTTCTCCAAGCAGTGCAGGCAAAACCCCTGCACCCGTAACCCAAGGAAATATGATGAAACCAGAAATCCACCCGAATTACAAAGACCTGTCGGTAACTTGCTCTTGCGGCAACCAGTTCACCACCAAGTCCACCATGGCTAAAGACGCATTCACGATCGAAGTGTGCTCGCAGTGCCATCCGTTCTACACGGGCAAGCAGAAGATTGTTGACACCGCAGGCCGTGTTGACCGCTTCAACCAGCGTTTCAGCAACTTCTACAAGCGTTAATCGCTGGCAGAATGTATGCAGTCAAAGGCAGCCTAGGCTGCCTTTTTCATTTTCTGTTACCCTGATTTTTTCCCTGCCTCCTATGGCCAGGCTCGCAAATGCTGACCTATACCCCGAATCATGACAATACGGCCCCGTTGCCGACCGAACGGCCATGGCTATTGCTGTTGCTGACCTTTATCTGGCTGTGGCCGGGCATACTCGGCCACGATCCTTGGCGCCCGGATGAGCCGTGGGTGACGGCGGTGGTGCAGCAGATGCTCTCCAGCGGCAATTATCTGGTGCCGGCACTGGACGGCAAGGCTTTCTTGCGCGACGCCCCGCTGTATTACTGGCTGGGTGCCGGTTTTGCCAAGCTGTTTTCGCCATGGCTATTGCCGGTGCATGATGCCATCCGGCTGGCGACACCGTTTTGCATGGCAGCGGGTCTGGCTTTTGCCGGTGGGGCCGGGCGCGAGCTGATCGGCCGCCGCCATGGCCGCAGTGTGGTGCTGATCCTGATCGGCTGTTTTGGCCTGATTGTGACCGGGCACGAGATGAATCCGGTCGTCGCCGGTTTTACCGGCTTTGCCGCCGCCTTTTACGGCTTGACGCTGGCGCTGCGCGCGCCGGCATTGGGTGGGGCTTTGCTGGGTTTGGCCAGCGTTTGGCTGCTGCTGTCGACCAGCGCATTCGAAGTGGCGCTGGTGTGGCTTCTGGCGCTCAGCCTGCCGCTGTTTGCTGCATGGCGCAGCAGGCGTCACGCGATCACCTTATTGATGGCGCTGCTCATTGCCGTCCCTTTGTGTTCGCTATGGCTGGTCGGCTTTAAAAGCAGTCATCCTTTGGCCTTTCAGTTGTGGCTGGATGCGTTTGCGTTAGGCCCGTTCAACGGCTTTGCCCGGCTTGCCTTTTTTCATGAGCCTGGTTACTACTCCAAGACTGTTTTGTGGTATGCCTTCCCGGCCTGGCCCTTAGCCTTGTGGACGCTATATCGCAGCTACCGCATCCGGCGCTTTAAGCGGCCGCTGATACAGCTGCCGCTGCTTGCCTTTGCAGTGAGCATGCTGGTGCTGACCCTGTCCAGCCGCCAATCCAGCGAGTCGGCCTTGCCCTTGCTGCTGCCGCTGGCGATTCTGGCCGCTGCCGAACTGGATACCCTGCGCCGCGGCGCCGCGGCTTTTCTGAACTGGTTTGGCCTGATGACTTTCGGTCTGTTCGGCCTGTTGGTATGGCTGGGCTGGCTGGCGATGAACTTCGGCTGGCCCGAGCGTCTGGCCGGTCGCGCGCACTATTTCAGCCCTTACTATGTGCCGCATATCTCGTTTATTGCCGCCGGTTTTGCCTTGCTGGCGACCTTGGGCTGGTTATGGGCGGTGACGCGCCGCCATTTGCGCGGACGGCAGGCGGTGACCAACTGGGCCGCCGGCATTACCCTGTTTTGGGGCTTGGGCATGACCTTGTGGCTGCCGTGGCTGGATGCCGCCAAAAGCTACCGGCCGGTGGTCGATAAAATGATGGCGGTGCTGCCGGATGATGTGCAGTGCGTCGCTACCGACAGCCGTAACGGCATGGCGCGCCTGAGCTGGCAGTATTACGCCGGCCTCGAACTCAAGCCTTATGTGGCGGGTGAAACCCCGCCTTGTGACTGGCTGCTGGTGATGCGTACGCGCGACGAAGGTTTGGCCGAACCGGGCTGGCAGGTGTTATGGAGTGGCGCGCGGCCGCGTGACAAGGATGAGCAATATGGTCTGCTCAGGCGTCAGCCCTGAGTGCTTGAGTCGGATCCAAATAGGCAGGGCGGCACGATGTGCCGCCCTTTTTTTGTCTGCCAAAGAGAGCATGGTGAATGTGCGGGGTGTGTGCAATGGCAAATGTTGAGCCCATTAATAATCTATCTTTTTGTATTTGATTTTAATAATGCTGCAAATTTAAACTTTTTAATTTACAATCCGCGACCAAATTGCCATTGACATTTTTTTCTGGCGATTTTAATAACAAAAAGGAGAAGGTCGTGAAGTATCTGAAATTGACAGCCGTGCTGCTGCTCAGCGGCTGCCTGGGTGGTGGCGGTGATGGCACGGCAGGCGGCAAGCAGGGTGGGGAGGGGGACGCACCCGCCCCGGTGGCGGGGCTGGGTGCGGCGGTAGAGACCTATTACCCCTATCAGCCGATCGCCGAGGCGGTTGCCAGTGGCAACCCGGGTGACTTGCCGCTGGATGCGCATCAGGGCTTGCTGGCGGGGGCGCGTTTACTGGCGGAAAACGCCAGGCAGAACCAGTTGCGCCTGCTGGAGCCGATGTTGCAGGGCGATGTGCAGCAGGGCTATGACTTTGGTGGTAATAGCCGTCAAATCTGGCCTGCCAGCGAGAATGCGGCGCCCCTGGTGATTGCCGACAATGGGGCGGTGATGGCTGCGCTGGCCGAGGTTGGCAGCGGGCGCGCCATCGGCTGGGGCGGTGATGTGTTGTGGAATATGGCGGATGCAGGCCGGCCGCAGCAGGGGTATTTTCCCTTCTTTAAGCGCAGCATGAACTGGCTGCTGACCGGGCGTGCAAGCGACGAGCGCCTGCCGGCCAAAGTGCGTTATGCCACGCATGCCTATTCCGCCGCCAATATGGCGGGCTTCCTGAAGCGTGCGGATAGCATTGCCGAGCCTGTTACCTGTGCCGTGGCGCAGGAGAACAGTTGCTGGCAGGACATCGATCTGTTTGTCTTCGGCCAGGGCAGCACGAATACCGAAGCATCTGCCGCACAGGTCAGAAAATATCTGGCGGCCGGCAAGTCGGTGCTGTATGTGCAGTCCAACTGGAACTACGGCGCGCAGCAGATCCCGGCCGCCATGGGGCTGACGCTTAGCCCTGACTATGGCGGGCAGTATTGGGCAGGTGGTGCGGTCGCCGCGACGCGCACGGCAGCGCAGTCTTTGCAAAAGGTCGACAGCCGGGGTGCGTTCTCCTCGCGGATTGCGCTGATCGATGCACTGGCAAATGATGCCTTGCCTGCTGGGGATCTGAGTGCCCATATTGCGGCGCTGGATCGTATCGCCCAGGAAAAGAATGCTTACCAAAGCGCCGGCACGCCCTTGTTCGAGACGGCATCGACCGATTTTCTGCGTTATGTAGTGCTATGGGCCGATGTCTGGCGCCGTGAAATCGATTATGGTCCGCTCAACCGCAACAGCCAGCCCGCGAGTTTCCTACGGGCATTGGCATCGGACTCCTGGTCGTTTGCCGTACGTGCCAATACCACCACCCCCAAGACCTATGGTGACTGGATGCCGCAGGCGGTCGAGAACATCAGCCCGTCGCAAGGTGCGGAAGAGGTCGAGGTCACCATCGCACAAGCGGGGGGCAAGACAGCGATAGGACGTGGCGCCTTACCGGGTAAAGCGGTTCAGATTGAGGTGCTGGACGACGGGGGCGCCGCTTATCTGGGGGTGCGTATCGGCTTTATTCGTGCGCGCGGCAATCCGCTGTCCGACAACTACGACCGTGCCCGTTATCCGGATGGTCATCAGGTCAAACTCAAGCCCGGTCAGCTCACTACCGTCGTCTTTCCTTGGGGTGGTCCGCTGTTTCTGGACTATAGCGGCGCGACGGCCGGCAAGAGCGTGAAGCTGCGCATTAAGGGGGCAACCCGTTATGCCCATTTCGACTTTACCCGTCCGGTTGATGAGAGCGAGCAGGCCGATGCCGTCGCCGCGCTGCAGCGTGGCGATTTTGGCTGGCAGACGGCCAAGTTTGAAGGCGGCGAAGTGCAGCAGACCATCGCCAAGGCCAAGAGCGTTATCGGCAACAAAGACCCGAAAACCTATGTGCTGGATGAGCTCAAGGGGCGGATTTTCGACAGCAACCATCTTGCCAATGGCTACAGCAATATGGCGATGCAAGAGCGGGTCGCCCAGCTGTGTGCCGAATTTGGCTGGGAGTGCACGGGCGGCAAACAGCGCGCACCTTCGGTCCAGCATTTTGTCGGCTGGCTGGCGCAATGCGGCTTCCTGTGTTCGGGCAATCCGTCCGATGGTGCGGCCGGTCTGGCGCCGGGTTGGGGCTGGTGGCATGAGCTGGGGCATAACACGGTACCGCGCTCGCAAAAGCTGGTGTTTGAGGGCAAGGGCTGCGTGGTCGAGTGCGACAATAATATTCTGGCCAACGCCAGTGCCTTAAGACAGTTCGCGTTGACCGGCATCGATGTGAATGGTGACCGCATCGACCATAAGGCGCTGTATGTCGCGGCCAAGCGTTCGCTGGATACGGGTTTGACGGGGGCCGCTTTGCAGCAGGATATGTATAACTGGTTCTGGATTGGTAGCGGGCAGAATCATAACGCCATGCGTGCGGTGCATTTCCAGCTGGCTTTCCTCTATACCCAGACGCGCCATGGCGAACTGCAGCCCGGTTTGCTGACCAGCCTCGAGTATTTCACCTTGCTGTCCAAGGGCGATCGTCTGGTAGGCAGTGCCTGGGATCCGCTTAACAAAAACAAGTACGGGATGGGACGCTACGCGAGCAACACCATCAGTAATCACGAACTGGTGTATGTGCTGTCGTCGAAAATCATCGGGCGTGATTTGAGGCAGTTGTTCGAGATGTACGGTATTCCGCTATCGGCAACGGCACTGGACTCGGTGGCAGACTTGAATCTGCCGCTGCAGGACAAGGTGTTTTACGCGCTGGCACCGGGCAAGGGCAACCAATTGGCCAGCGGGCGCTGGCTGAATCTGGCCTCGGGCATGGCGGCCTATCCATTCTGATCCGTAGGACTGGTGTTCAAAGCGGGGCGTGGTCACGGATAGGTGGTCACGCCCCTTTTTCAATTTACAGTTGCAACTCGGGCAAATCGCGGTAAAGGGCCAGCGCATCAGGATTGGCCAGTGCCGACACATTATTGACCGGCTCGCCATGAATGATGTTGCGCACCGCCAGTTCGACGATTTTGCCGGACTGGGTACGCGGAATATCGGCCACGGCAATAATGCGCGCCGGTACATGGCGCGGGCTGGCGCCGTCGCGGATCTGGCGGCGTATGCGTTCGACCAGCTGGCTGTCCAGCGTGGCGGCCGCCTGCAGGCGTACGAATAACACCACCCGCTCGTCACCTTGCCAGCGCTGGCCGACGGCCAGGCTCTCGAGCACCTCGGGGATGGCTTCGACCTGGCGGTAGATTTCGGCGGTGCCGATACGCACGCCGCCCGGGTTGAGCACCGCATCCGAACGGCCATAGATGATCAGGCCGTCGTGGGCGGTAATTTCGGCATAGTCGCCATGGGCCCACAGCCCGGCAAAGCGGCTGAAATAAGCCTGATGGTAGCGCTTGCCTTGCGGGTCATTCCAGAAGCCGACCGGCATGGAGGGGAAGGGCTGGCTGCACACCAGTTCACCCTTTTGTCCGCGTAGCGGCTTGCCGGCTTCATCCAGCACATCCACCGCCATGCCCAGACCGCGGCATTGCAACTCGCCGGCCCATACCGGCAGACAGGCATTGCCCAGCGCAAAACAGGACACGATATCGGTGCCGCCCGAGATCGAGGCCAGATTGATGTCGCGCTTGATATGGGCGTAAACCCAGTCAAAGCTCTCGGCTACCAGCGGCGAACCGGTGGAAAAAACGGCGCGCAAGGCGTCCAGACGCCAGTGTTCGGCCGGCTTGAGTTCCAGCTTGCGCAGGCTGTCGAGATATTTGGCCGAGGTGCCGAAATGGCTGCAATGGTATTGCTCGGCATAGTCCCACAATACCCGGCCTGCGCCGGTAAAGGGCGAGCCGTCGTAAGTGAGCAAGGTGGCGCCGCTGGCAAGGCCGGAGGCCAGCCAGTTCCACATCATCCAGCCGCAGGTGGTGAAGTAGAACAGGGTATCGCCGGCATGAATATCGGCGTGCAGCTGGTGTTCTTTCAGGTGCTGCAGCAAAGTGCCGCCGTGGCCATGCACGATGCACTTGGGCTTGCCGGTGGTGCCGCTGGAGTAAAGGATGAACAGCGGATGGTTGAACGGCACGCGGGTGTATTCGATGCTGCGCGCCGGGTAGGCGGCAATAAAAGCCTGCAGCGTTTCGGCCTTGCCGACATGGGCGGCAAAAGTCTCGCCTTCACCCAGATAAGGCAGCACCACGACACGGCTGACGCTGGGCAGGGCGGCACTGAGGGCGGCGACGCGCGGCGCCAGATCGATCGCCTTGCCGTTATACCAGCAGCCATCGGGGCAAAACAGCAGCTTGGGTTCGGTCTGGCCGAAGCGGTCCAGGCAGCCATCCAGCCCGAAATCGGTCGAACAACTGGTCCAGATCGCACCCAGACTGGCGCAAGCGAGCATGGCGGCGAGGGTCTCGGGCTGGTTGGTGACAAAGCCGGCCACACGGTCACCGCTCTGGATGCCCATGCCGCGCATGGCTTGCTGCAAGCGCGAGACCAGCGCATTGAGTTCGCTATAGCGCATCTCGCGCTTGATCTTGTCTTCGCTCCAGAATACGCAGGCCAGCGCCTCGTCATCGCGGCGCAGCAGGTTTTCGGCGTAGTTCAGCCTGGCCTCGGGGAAGAAGCGGGCAGATGCCATGCTGTCGCCGTGCAGCAGCAGGGTCTTGCCCTTGTCGCCGATCACCTTGCCGTAGTCCCATAGCAGCGACCAGAAGGTTTCCGGCTGCTCGATGCTGGCCTGCCACAGGCTGGCATAGTCGGGGTAGGAAGCGCCGCTGACCGACGCCATCAGGCGGGTGAACGCGGTCAGATGGCTAGCTGCGATGCGCTCGGGGCGCGGGCTCCATAGCGGGGTGTCCTGCATGCGTTTCTCCTGATGGCGGCCGCTCTTAGCCGGCGTCGTCTTGTTGTTGCGGATGGGCCTGGGCAAAGGCCGGCAGTGCGCTGCAAGCGGCCTCTATCGCCAGTAGCCGGGGGTAGGGCGCGAGCTCCACCGCGAAACGGCGCGCATTGTAAAGCTGTGGAATCAGGCAGCAATCGGCGAGCCCGGGCTGTTCGCCATGGCAAAAACGGCTAGCGGGCTGCGCTTGGCTGAGCCGACTTTCCAGTGCGCCCAGCCCCAGGCTGATCCAGTGCGCAATCCATGCGTTTTTGGCGCCCTCATCCAGCGCCAGTTCGGCCTTGAGGTAGTTCAACACGCGCAGATTGTTCAGCGGATGGATGTCGCAGGCGATGGAGAGCGCCAGCGCACGCACTTGTGCGCGGCCCTTGGCATCGGCCGGCAGCAAGGGGATGGCAGGTCGGGTCTCGTCCAGATACTCGATAATGGCCAGCGACTGGCTGATGCGGCTGCCGTCGTCGTCGATGAGCAGCGGCACCAGTTGCTGCGGGTTCAGTGCGGCGTAGTCGGGGTGGTGCTGTTCGGCGTGCGCCAGATGCACCGCCTGTGCCTGATAGGGCAGACCCTTGAGCGCCAGCGCGATGCGCACGCGATAGGCCGCCGAGCTGCGCCAGTAGCCGTAAAGCTTCATTTTGAGCGCTCCACGCGGTTGATGATGCTGCCGAAGATGGAGCGGCCGGCGCGGTCATGCATGCGGATTTCTACGCAGTCGCCAAAGCGCATGAAGGGCGTGGCGGGCGCGCCTTGCTCTATGGTTTCCAGCATGCGCACTTCGGCCAGGCAGCAAAAACCGACACCACCGTGTTCGACCTTGGCGCCATTGAGGCTGCCTTGCTTATTCGACACGGTGCCCGAGCCGATGATGGAACCGGCGACCAGATCGCGTGTTTTGGCGACATGGGCGATCAGTTGGGCAAAGCTGAACACCATATCGATTCCGGCATTGGGGTGGCCGAAAGCCTGCTCGTTGAGGCTGACTTGCAGCGGCAGATGCAGCTTGCTGTCCTGCCATGCCGCGCCCAGTTCGTCCGGCGTGACGGCGACCGGCGAGAAACTGGAGGCCGGCTTGGACTGGAAAAAGCCGAAACCCTTGGCCAGCTCGCCCGGAATCAGATTGCGCAGCGACACATCATTGACCAGCATGATCAGGCGGATGGCGCGGGCACAGGTGGCGACATCCGCGCCCATGGCCACATCGCCGGTGACGACGGCGACTTCTGCTTCAAAATCGATGCCCCAGTCTTCGCTGGCAGCGCGTATGGCTGCGCGCGGTCCGATAAAGCTGTCCGAGCCGCCCTGATACATCAGCGGATCGGTGTAAAAGCTGGCGGGCATCTCGGCGCCGCGGGCGCGGCGCACCAGTTCGACATGGTTAAGATAGGCTGAGCCGTCGGCCCACTGGTAGGCGCGCGGCAGGGGCGAGGCGCAGGCTGCCTCGTCAAAGGCAAACTCGCCGGCGATGGGCCCGGCTTCCAGCGCGGTGGCAAGTTCGGCAAGCCGGGGGGCGAGTTGCGCCCAGTTGTCCAGCGCCGCCTGCAAGGTGGCGGCGATGTCCGGCACGGCCAGCGCGCGCTTAAGGTCGCGTGAAACCAGCACCAGTGTGCCGTCGCGGGTGGTGCTTTTCAGTGTGGCCAGTTTCATCTGTTGTCTTCCTTATCCCAGCTGCCGTCGTGCATCCAGCGTGCGTGGGTCGGTGCTTTTTTAGTACGTGACCATTCGTCGAGCATGGCGTCTTTGACCCGGTAAAGCTCGGCCAGCATGCCGGGGCGGGCCGTATTGGCCGCCAGTTCCAGCCGGTGGCCATTGGGGTCGAAGAAATAGATGGACTGGAACAGGGTGTGATCGGTCGGGCCGATGACCTTGATGCCGGCCGCCTCCAGCTTTTGCTTGGTGGCCAGCAACACTTCCAGCGACTCGACTTCCAGCGCCAGATGCTGGACCCATGCCGGCGTATGCGGATCGCGCCCCATCGGCGCCTGGGTGGGCAACTCGAAAAAAGCCAGCACATTGCCGCCGCCGGCATCGAGAAACACATGCATATACGGGTCGGCTTCACCGGTGGAGGGCACGCGGTCTTCGGCGATGGCCAGCACAAAGCGCATGTCCAGATGGGTCTGGTACCAGTGAACGGTTTCGCGCGCATCGCGGCAGCGATAGGCGACATGGTGGATTTTCTGAACCAGCATGGCAGGGTCTCCTGATAAAGGCGGGCGGCCTGTAACGCCGCCGCCGGATGCCAGCTTAAAGCGGATGGCGGTTTAGCGGGAGACAGGTCATGCCTTTGTCGGCTCAAAACAGGGAAAATAATGCCAAATAATAGGCAGGCTTAGTTGCCGCTCACCGTATTCGGGCTGCGACCCAGCGCATGTGCGACGCGCGAGACGGGCGCTTTGCCTAAGATGTCGCTGATAAACCACGCCGCATCGACGACCTGCTGCAAGTCGACCCCGCTTTGCAAGCCCATGCCCTGCAATAGCCACAGCACGTCTTCGGTGGCGACATTGCCCGATGCGCCGCGCGCGTACGGGCAGCCGCCAAGGCCGGCCACCGAGCTGTCAAAAGTATGGATGCCCATTTCCAGCGCTGCGACAATATTAGCAATGGCCATGCCGTAGCTGTCGTGAAAATGCCCGGCCAGTTGTGCGGCGGGTACCCGCTTTTGCACGGCAGATAGCATTTCGTGTACGCGGTTTGGCGTACCAACCCCGATGGTGTCGCCCAGCGAGATTTCGTAGCAGCCCATTTCCCTGAGCGCCGCGGCCACGCGGGCGACTTGGGAGGGGGCGATTTCGCCCTCGTACGGACAGCCCAGTACGCAGGAGACATAGCCGCGTACCCGCAATCCCGCATCCAGCGCCCGCCTGGCCACCGCGGCAAAGGCACTCAGGCTGTCGTTGATGCCCCTGTTCAGGTTGTGGCGGCTGAAGCTTTCGCTGGCGGCGCCAAAAACCGCAATTTCGCGCGCACCGGCAGCCAGTGCCGCATCCAGCCCTTGCTCATTGGGCACCAGCACCGGGTAATGCACTGGCCCTGCCAGATCCAGTGCGGCCAGCACCTCGGCACTGTCGGCCATTTGCGGCACCCAGCGTGGCGACACGAAGGCACCGGCCTCGATATGGGTTAGGCCAGAAGCGGCAAGGCGCTGTATCAGTTCGAGTTTGCCCGCCCGCGTGACGGGCTGTTTTTCATTCTGCAGCCCGTCGCGCGGGCCGACTTCAACCAGTCTGATTTGAGGCATTTGCGTGCTCCATCTGCGGCAAGGTCTTTATCTTGCAGTAACGCTTACGTTAACGTCAATTTGTGGCGGGCGAAATAGTGGTGCCGGCAAGAGTCTGTGGGGTTTCGGGCAACACGGATGTGCACGGAGCGCGGCGGATGCCGGTTTGGGCCATCCTTGGGGATGCGGGCGGGCTTGCCTCTGCATCCTCGCGTATGCCCGGCTGATGGCGATGATGGCGGCGGGGGTTAGGCCCGGTTTGGCAGGCTTTCGAAGGTTTTGACGCTGCCGGGGCGGCCCAGCAGATAGCCCTGATAGATGTCGCACTGCCCGCTGGCCAGATAGGCAAACTGCGCTTCGGTTTCCACGCCTTCGGCCACGACGCCAAGCTTCAGCGCACGCGCCATGGCGAGGATGGCATCGACGATGGCAGCATCGTCGCTGTCGCTATGGATATCGCGGACAAACTCCTGGTCTATCTTGATCTCGGACAGCGGCAGCCGTTTCAGGTAGGTCAGCGAGGCGTAGCCGGTGCCGAAATCATCCATTGAGAAACGGATGCCGTGGGTGCACAGCGAGCGCATCTTGGCTTCCGCATCGCCCAGGTTGTCCAGCAGCACACTCTCGGTCAGTTCAAGCTTCAGCCGCGCTGGAGGGGCGCCGGTTTCGGCCAGAATGGCCAAGACATCACTGACGAAATCCGCCTGCTGGAACTGGCGGGCGCTGATATTGACCGACAGCACCATGCCAGACAGGGCAGGCCTGGATTGCCAGCTGGCCAGCAGCTGGCAGGACTCGAGCAATACCCAGCGGCCGATAGGCAGGATCAGCCCGTATGCCTCGGCACAGGGGATGAAGTCGGCCGGAGCGACCTGCTGTCCCTTGGCGTTGCGCCAGCGCAGCAGCACTTCGGCGCCGATGGGCTGTTGCCGGGTATTGAACTGCGGCTGCAGGGCAAGGAAGAATTCATGATTGCTTAGCGCGTGATGCAATTGCTGGCGCAACTGTTCGCGCTGGGAGGCTGTTTCATGCAGGGCCTGCTGGAAAAAGCAGATGCGTGAGCGGCCTTGATGCTTGGCCTGATACAGCGCGAGGTCGGCCTGCGCCAGCAGGTCGGCATGGCTTTCCGCGTTACCGCTAAACAGGGTGCCGCCGATGCTGATGCTGTTATTGTAGGGCATGCCATCCAGGGTCAGGTCCCGGTTGATCGCCTGCAATAATTGTTGGCCGAGGTGTTGTGCCGCGTGGCGCGCGCTAGTCTGGTCGCATGACAGGTTTTCCGCCAGCACGACAAATTCGTCCCCGCCCAGACGCGCAACCAGATCCTGTTGCCGGCTGTGCCGGCACAGCAATTGCGCGATCTGGCACAGCAGCAGGTCGCCGACTTCGTGGCCACGTGTGTCGTTGATGGTCTTGAAGTGGTCGACATCGATAAACAGCAATGCGCCATGCCTGCCGCTGCTGGCGCTACGCGACAAGGCCTGTGGCAGGCGTTCGTTGAAGCGGCGGCGGTTGGCAAGGTGGGTCAGCGGGTCGTAGAAAACCAGCTTGCGGATCTGTTCTTCGTCCTGTTTGCGCTGGCTGATGTCAAGCAGCGCTCCGACAACGCGCAGCGGCCGGCCCTCCTGGTCGCGTTCGACCACGTCGCCGCGATCAATCACCCAGATTTCGCTGCCATTTTGATGCAGCATCCGATATTCGGCACGGTAGGGAATGCCTTCTTTCAGACAGCTGTCCAGCGCGGCAAAGACTTGCGGCCGGTCGTCCGGATGAATGGCATTGCTGTAGACCGCCAGTTCGTGTTCAAGATAGCGGTCATCCAGCCCCAGTAATGCACACCATTTATGGTTGTGGCGGACCTGTCCGCTGGGCAGGTCCCAGTCCCAGACGCCTTCATCAATGGTGGTCAGCGCGTAGTCGAGGCGCTTGCAGGCGTCTTCGGCACTTTGCCTGGCCTGTTCTGCCGCCTCGCGTGCCTGTAGCAGTTCGGTGACATCGTTGGCGATGACCAAAACGCATGCCTGGCCATGGGCATTGGTAAACGGCGTTTTGGTCGACTGGAAATGGCGGATCTGGCCGTTGGTGACGTCGGTGGATGTTTCCATCACTATCCGCGATTGGCCAGAACGCATAATCTCGCGGATATTCTCCAGATAAAAGGCCACCTGTTCGGCATTGGGATTGAAGTCGGCGTCGCTCTTGCCGGTCATCTGTTCCACGGTCGTGCCATATAGCGTGGCCAGTGCCTGATTGGCCAGCAGAAACTGGCCATCCCAGTTCTTGATGAAGCAGATATTGCTGCCGTGACGGATCACCGAATCCAGCAGTGCCTCGCGTTCGGCCAGTTTGTCCAGCAGTCGCTGGCGTGGCCGCTCGTCGACGCTGAAGGAAAACAGCAACAGTTCGCCGGCATCGACCCGCGCCAGCGCCTGGGATGTGTGAATGGCTATTGGTGTCCCGTCTTGATGGCAATGAATCCCGCCTCCGGTCACCGGCAGGGTTTCGCGGGCCATGGCTTTTGCGAAGATGGCGCGCACGCTTTCCTGTTCGGCAGGCGGGATAATCAGCGTCAGCAGGTCGCAGCCCATGGCTTCTGCCCGGCTATAGCCGTAAAGCCGGGTGCTGGCATCGTTCCAGTACACCACCTTGTACTGGCTGTCGTGGCCCTGAATGGCGATGCCGGGCATGCTGTCCATTAAGGCAAAAACCCCGGCGCGTGTCAGCGCAAGGGTGGGGGCAATGGCAGTCTGCGCGTTGGGTAATGCATTCATCAAGTCTGTTTGGGTAGGTGGTTTTCCCTATCTTAAAATTTTTGGAAGTTATTTGCCGATAACTTTCAACAATTGTTGATTAAACTCAAGCAGGCTGTGCCTGCGGCATCGTTTCGAAGTCGACCAGTTCATCGCCATCGCTGACCTGTTCCCCCGGATGGAACAGGTAGGCCTTGACTACGCCATCGGCCGGTGCCCTTAGCGTGTGCTCCATCTTCATCGCCTCCAGTATCAAGAGCGGGGTGCCCTGGGTGACGTGGCTGCCGGTATTGCTCAGGTGGGCGAGCACCCGCCCCGGCATCGGTGCCCGCAGGTGGGCGTGGCCTTGCGTCTCGGCGCTGGCGTAGGCATAGGGGTCGGCAAGCTGGGCCAGCAGGCGCTCGCTGCCACTGAACAGGGTACGGCTATGGCCGTGACGGATGACGCGTGCCTGATGGCGCTGTCCGTCCAGCCACAGCGTTAGCTCGCCCTGATCCAGGCTGGCGCGTGCGTGCGCGCAGGCTGACGCCGTGGTGACGGTAAAACCGTCGGCCAGATAATCCACGCTCACCCGGTGTAGCTGCCCGGCGACCTGCCAGTCGAAGTGGCGGCGCAGCGTCCCGTTCAGGCGCCAGCCCTTGCCGCCGTCTAGCGCTTCGGCAAGCGAGAGCAGCGCGAGTTGCCACGACGCGGGTGCCGTTGCGCCTGGCAGCAGTTCGGCTTCGGCGCGCGCGATCAGGCCAGTGTCGACACTGCCGGCGGCAAAGTCGGGGTGGGCCGCCAGGCGTGCCAGAAAGGCTGTATTGCAGGCGACACCGGCGATCTCGCACTGTGCCAGTGCATGACGCAGGCTTTGCAGCGCGATGTCGCGCGTCTCGCCCCAGACAATCAGCTTGGCGATCATCGGGTCATACCACGGCGAGATGGTGTCGCCCTCGATCACGCCGCTGTCGAGGCGCACCCGTGCCGAGCCTTGCGGCAGGCGCAGGTGGGTGAGGGTGCCGGTGGCCGGCAAGAAGCCCTTGTCCGGGTCTTCGGCGTAAATGCGCGCTTCGAAGGCATGGCCGGATAGGGGAATGTCGTCCTGCGCCAGCGGTAGTGCCTCGCCGGCGGCGACGCGGATCTGCCACGCCACCAGATCCTGTCCGGTGATCATCTCGGTGACCGGATGTTCGACCTGTAGCCGGGTATTCATTTCCATGAAATAGAAGCGGCCATCGGGTTCGACAATGAATTCGACCGTGCCGGCACCGACATAGCCGACGGCGCGCGCGGCGGCGCAGGCGGCCTCGCCCATGGCGCGGCGCGTGGCTGCTGCCAGGTTGGGCGCAGGTGCTTCTTCTATGACTTTCTGGTGGCGGCGCTGGGCCGAGCAGTCGCGTTCGAACAGGTAGACCGCGTGGCCGTGGCTGTCGGCAAACAGCTGGATCTCGATATGGCGCGGGCGCTGCAGGTATTTTTCCAGCAGCACCACATCGTTGCCGAAGGCTGCCTGCGCCTCGCGCCGGCACGAGGCCAGCGCCGCGGCAAATTCGGCCCCGGATTCGACCACGCGCATGCCCTTGCCGCCGCCACCCATCACGGCCTTGATCAGCACCGGATAGCCGATGCGCGTGGCTTCCGCGGCCAGCAGGGTGTCGTCCTGGTTTTCGCCATGGTAGCCCGGCACCAGCGGCACGCCGGCGTCGGCCATCAGGCGCTTGGCGGCCGATTTGGAACCCATGGCCTCGATGGCCGAGGCTGGTGGGCCGATAAAAATCAGGCCGGCGGCGCTGCAATCACGGGCGAATGCGGCATTTTCCGACAGGAAACCGTAGCCGGGGTGGATGGCATCGGCGCCGCAGCTGAGCGCGGCGGCAATGATCTTGTCGGCACGCAGATAGGATTCGGCGGCAGCGGCCGCGCCGATGGCCACCGCCTCGTCGGCCAGGCGCACATGCTGCGCGTTCGCGTCGGCCTCCGAATAGACCGCGACGCTGGCAATGCCCAGCGCGCGGGCACTGCGGATAATGCGGCAGGCAATTTCGCCGCGGTTGGCGATCAGAATCTTGGCCAGCATCAGTCTTGCTCCTCTTGCCAGGCGGGGCGGCGTTTATCGAAGAAGGCAGCGAGTCCCTCGCGCGCTTCGCTGCCGGCACGGGTGCGGGCAATCAGGGCGGCGGTTTCGGCTAGAAGCGTGTCATCGCTGGTTGAGCCATCGGCCACCGCGCGCAGCAACTGTTTGCTCTGGGCAAGCGCGCCCGGCGCGCCTTGCAGCAGTTGCCGGGCAAGCGCCGCGATGCTGCTGTCCAGCCTGTCCGCTGCGACAATCTCGTGCACCAGGCCCAGGCGCCAGGCGGTGTCGGCAGGGATGCGTTCGGCCGACAATGTGTAGCGGCGCATGGCGCGCATACCGATGGCTTCGCTGACATAGGGCGCGATGGTGGCCGGAATCAGCCCCAGGCGCACCTCGGACAAGCCAAAGCGGGCTTCGGGTGTGGCGATGGCAATGTCGCAAGCGGCGACCAGCCCCATGCCGCCGGCCAGTGCTGCGCCATGCACGCGTGCGATGACCGGCTTGGGGCAGCGGTACAGCGTCTTGAGCAAGCCGGCCAGCGCTTGTGCATCGGCCAGATTCTGCGCCTCGCTAAAGGCGGCGGCACGGCGCATCCAGTCAAGATCGGCACCTGCGCAAAAGCTCGCGCCGCGCCCGGCCAGTACGATGACCCGTACGCCGGCATCGTTTGCCAGCGTGTTGATGGCATGGGTGAGCGCATCGATCAGGGCTTCATTCAGCGCATTGTGTAGCGCGGGGCGATTCAGCCACAGGGTGGCGATGGCTGCATGGTGTTCGATTTCCAGCATCGTGCTCTCCATGGCGGGCCTCACATGCGGAACACGCCAAAGCGCGTGTCGGGAATAGGGGTGGACAGGCAGGCATCCAGCGCCAGCGCCAGTACGTCGCGGGTCTGTGCCGGGTCGATAATGCCGTCATCCCATAGCCGGGCGCTGGCGTAAAAAGGATGGCCCTGGCGCTCGTACTGCTCGCGCACAGGTGCCTTGAATGCTTCTTCGGCCTCGCGGCTCCAGTGGTCGCCCAGTTGTTCGCGCTTGACGGTGGCCAGAACCGATGCGGCCTGCTCTCCGCCCATTACCGAGATGCGCGCATTGGGCCACATCCACAAAAAGCGCGGATCGAAGGCGCGCCCGCACATGCCGTAGTTGCCGGCGCCAAAGCTGCCGCCGATGACGACGGTCAGCTTTGGCACCGCGGCGCAGGCGACCGCCGTGACCAGCTTGGCGCCGTCGCGGGCGATGCCGCCGTTTTCGTATTTCTTGCCGACCATAAAGCCGGTGATGTTCTGTAAAAACAGCAGCGGCACCTTGCGCTGGCAGCACAACTCGACAAAGTGCGCGCCTTTAAGCGCCGACTCGGAAAACAGGATGCCGTTATTGGCAATAATGCCGATCTGGTGGCCGTTCAGGCGGGCAAAGCCGGTGACCAGCGTGCTGCCGTAGTTGGCCTTGAATTCGTCAAATGCCGAATCATCGACCAGACGCAAAATGATTTCGTGCACATCGAACGGCTGCTTGCTGTCGGCCGGAATCACGCCATACAGTTCGGCCGGGTCATGGCGAGGCGGCAAGGCGCGCACAGTTTCCCCTCTTGCTGCTGCCGGCCAGTTAAGGTTGCCGACGATGCGCCGCGCGATGGCCAGCGCATGACCGTCGTTTTCGGCCAGATGGTCGGCCACGCCGGAGATGCGGGTATGCACCTCACCCCCGCCCAATTCTTCGGCGCTTACCACCTCGCCGGTTGCCGCTTTCACCAGTGGTGGGCCACCCAGAAAGATGGTGCCCTGGTTGCGCACAATCACCGTTTCATCGCTCATGGCCGGCACATAAGCGCCACCGGCCGTGCACGAGCCCATCACGACCGCGATTTGCGGCACGCCGGCGGCAGACAGTTGCGCCTGATTGAAAAAAATGCGGCCGAAGTGCTCTTTATCGGGAAAAACCTCGTCCTGCAAGGGCAAAAATGCGCCGCCGGAGTCGACCAGGTAAACGCAGGGCAGGCGGTTGGCGCGGGCGATTTCCTGTGCGCGCAGATGTTTTTTTACCGTCATCGGGTAGTAGGTGCCACCCTTGACCGTGGCGTCATTGGCGACGACGACGCAGTTGATGCCCGAGATGCGGCCGATGCCGGTGATGATGCCGGCGCCGGGTGCTTCGTCGCCATACATGCCGCAGGCAGCCAGTTGCGACAGCTCCAGAAACGGTGCGCCGGCGTCAAGCAACAGGTCGATGCGTTCTCGCGGCAACAGCTTGCCGCGCGCCGTATGTTTGGTGCGTGCGGCATCGCCCCCTCCGGCAGCGCTTTGCGCCACGCGGGCGCAAAGCTCATCGACCAGCTCGCGCATGCGTGCACCATTAGCGAGAAAAGCGGCGCTACGTACCAGTAAAGAGGATTCGAGTATGGGCATGATTGAAGTCGGGAGTAGAGAGTGGGGGGAGGGATGGGGCATCGCAACGGTGATGCGCCCCGTCCCATACCCTGATTAGCGCTGCTCGGCCATCAGTTCGCGGCCGATCAGCCAGCGGCGGATTTCGCTGGTGCCGGCGCCGATCTCGTAGAGTTTGGCGTCACGCAGCAGGCGGCCGGCGGATAGCTCGTTGGTATAGCCGACGCCCCCCAGGCACTGGATGGTATCCAGCGCCATTTGGGTGGCGTTTTCGGCGGCATACAGGATGACGCCGGCCGCGTCCTTGCGTACGCTGCGCCCGCTGGCGCCCGCATCCAGCGCCGCGCCGATGCTATAGACGTAGGCACGGCTGGCCGAGAGCTGGACATACATATCGGCCAGCTTGCCCTGCATGAGCTGGAAGTCGCCGATGGCCTGGCCGAATTGCTGGCGCTGGGCCAGATAGGGCAGGGTCAGATCCATGCAGGCCTGCATAATGCCCAAGGGGCCGGCCGACAGTACGGCGCGCTCGTAATCGAGACCGCTCATCAATACATTCACCCCGCCGCCGATTTTCCCCAGCACATTGGCGAGCGGTACTTCGCAGTTATCGAAATACAGGGGATAGGTGTTGGAGCCGCGCATGCCCAGTTTGTCGAGCTTGGGGCCGTGGCTGAAACCGGCCATGCCTTTTTCGACGATAAAAGCGGTGATGCCGCGCGCACCGGCGGCCGGGTCGGTTTTAGCGTAGACCACCAGCACATCGGCGTCGCCGCCGTTGGTAATCCACATCTTGCTGCCGTTAAGCATGAAGCTGTCGCCGCAGCGGGTGGCCGCGAGCTTCATGCTGACTACGTCCGAGCCGGCATTGGGTTCGGACATGGCCAGCGCGCCGATGTGGGTGCCGGCAATCAGGCGGGGCAGGTAGCGCTGCTTTTGTTGCGTATTGCCGTTGCGGCTAATCTGGTTGACGCACAAATTGGAGTGCGCACCATAGGACAGGCCGACCGAGGCCGAGGCGCGGGAGATTTCCTCCATGGCCACCATATGGGCCAGATAGCCCAAGCCTGCGCCGCCATATTCTTCTGCGGCGGTTATGCCAAGCAGCCCCATTTCGCCCAGCTTAAGCCATAGCTCGGCCGGAAACAGGTTGTCGCGGTCTATCGAAGCGGCGTGCGGTGCAATTTCGCGATCGGCAAACTCGCGTACTGCCTCACGCAGGGCGCGGCAGGTGTCATCAAGCATAAAGTCGCAGGGTGCCGTCATGGTGTGTCTCCTCCTTGTTTTGCTTGATCATGAGTTACGTTAACGTAAACGTCAATCAAGAAGCATGCAAAAAGCAGGGCTTGGTGACAGCAGTGTTGTATGGCAGTCAGTCCGGCCGGGTGCTGACGCTGCGGCAGTGGGCTTCCAGTGTGTCGATTTCAGCCAGGATGGCATCCAGATCCTGGCGCTGTGCCTCCAGCTGGCGACGGCGCTCCAGCAGCAGGTCCAGCAGCTTGGCCGCCTGGCTGGCTTCTTCGCGCTGGTCGTACAGCGCGATGATTTCGCGGATATCGGTTAGCGACAGGCCGATGCGCCGTCCCCTGAGAATCAGCTTGATGCGGGCCCGGTCGCGCTTGGAAAACAGCCGGCTGCGCCCCTTGCGCTCAGGTTCTATCAGCCCTTGTTCTTCATAAAAGCGCAGTGTGCGTAGCGTAATATCGAACTCGTGCGCGAGCTCGGAGATGGTGAAATGCTCTTGCATTTGGTAAGCCCCTGTTTTTATCGCGCCATATTATGTGAATGCGCGAAGCGCAGCCAGCGCAGTGCGCCGGTGGTGCGCGGCTTGGCAGGCAGCCGGAGGCGATTCTGCCATGCGCCGCGACGCGCGTCGGCTATGGTGGAGCGAAGGGGACTGGGTGATGGTGATGTGATCTGCGTCGCCCGTAAATCGCGCCAAAGGGTACAATAGCTGCAATAAAATTTTTAAAGGAACAGATCATGACTGCCCAAGCCTTCACCGACACCGACCTTGCCCGTCTGGAAACCCTGCTATCCCCCCTGTCCGCCGATGGTTCGACCATGCGTACCGATGAAGTGCAGGGTTTTTTCTGCGCGGTCGCCAGCGGTCCGGACCGCATGTCTATGGACGAGCTGCTGAATGAAGCGCTGGGCGATGCGCCGGCGTTTGCCAGCCCCGAGGACGAGGCAGAAGCCCGCGCCTTGCTGACCCGTTTGTACCAGAACACCGAAGACGCGCTGGCGAACGGCGATATGCCGGAAATGATCCTGTTTTCCGAGGAAGACAGCGATGAGGCCGATTACTGGCCATGGTGCAATGCCTATCTGTATGCGCTGGACGTGGTCGCGACCGACTGGTTTGAAGCGGCCGACGACGAAGGTTTCGAAGACCTGCTGTATCCGGTGATGGCTTTGGGCGGCATTTTCGAGCAGGAAGATGGCGAAGATCTGATCACCTTTACCGATGCCGAGCTGGAAAACTTCAAGGACGAAGTCGAAGATGCGGTATTGGCAGTCTATGCCTACTGGCGTGCCAAGGAGCAGGCACCATCGACCGTGCGTCGCGAGGGCGACAAGGTCGGCCGTAATGACCCGTGCCCGTGTGGTAGCGGCAAGAAATACAAGGCTTGCTGCGGCAAGGTTTGAGCTTGATCGTTTGAATGTAAAAAGCCCGGCGGATCTTCCGCCGGGCTTTTTGCTTTTCAGTGCGTGCTGGGCGGGCAGGTAGCCGATCCAGCATTTCTAGTGCCTCATCGCTTGCCGGGTCTGGCTTGGCGTCTCGCCGAACTGACGCCGGTAGTCCTGGCTGAACTGGCTGGCGCTGCCAAAGCCCCAGGCCAGCGCCAGATCCTGGATGCTTTGGCCTGCATGCTGCGCTGACGACAAGGCGCGGCGTACCTCGCCCAGACGCAGTGCGCGCAGCATGCCCAGCGGGCTGATGGCCGCAGCTTGGTGAAAGCCGTTCTGTAGCGTGCGCCGGGTTACATGCAGGCGCTGGCACAGGCTTTCCACATTGGGTGCAGGTGCATCTGCTGTCTTGGCCCAGCGACAGCTTTGCTCGACCCAGCCCAGATGGCTGCGCCGCCTCTGCGGCGCGCGCGCGCCTGTAGATAGCGCCTGCAGCAGGGTATCGGCCAGTTGCAACTGCCACTTGTCGCTGAGTAGCGCTTCCGGTTGGCTGCGGGCAGCGTCCAGATAGCATGCCAGACTCTGCTCGAGCAGGCGGCAGGCCACTGGCGTCAGCGTCAGGCTGCCGCTTTGTCGCCACAGCGGCGGCAGCGCGTGGCCGAAACGCATGAGACAGCACGCCTCCAGCAGTTCTTGTTCGATTACCATGCCACCGATGGTGAACGCTGGCGGTGTGCGCAGAAAAAAATCGTCGCCGCCGGGGCAGATCAGCACGCTGTTGGGGGCGACCTCCTGTCCGGCAAAGCGCAGGCTCGCGCCGCTGCCGGGTGCCGGCAGGCCGAACCAGATCCGGCCGGGGGCCGGCCTGCACTGTTGCCAGGTCTCGCAACTGGCGTATTCGCTGAACAGCTGCAAGCGTGCGGCGCACACTTCGTCCAGCCTGCCGAAATAGCGGCCGCATGATAACTGGGCGTAGTCCTGCTGCCAGCCGCTGATGAAGCTGGCGTGCAGGTCGGCATCGTGGGCGATGCGGGTGCTGAAGCTCAAGGGGCTGTGCGGTGTCATCATGCGGCCTCCGTGGATGGGTATTGCACTGCACAATGCAAACACCGTGCCATGGCTGCGCGCTGTCTGAAATCGGCAAATGCGCTGTTTTGGGGCGAAAAGCGGCCGTGCCCACACCGGTGTTGATCTTGCTGGTGCGGGGCGGTCATCCATGCTGCGCGCTTTTTGTGCATGCCTAGCCATGCCTGCGTGTGCGTCTTGGTGGCCTCCTTGAGCGATGCCCGCAAGCAGCGGTGCTGGCGGCGCGTATTTTCCGGTTTGCGCTAACCGTTGGCGGCAGCATCTCCCTAGCATCGCGCTTATACCGTCAGGCGTTTGCCTGGCGGGCGATACCGGACAAGGGAGCAAAGCAATGAGCACAACAACAACGGGGCTGGCCAAACGCCTGGGTGGCTGGCAACTATGGGGGATCGCTGTCGGGCTGGTGATCTCGGGTGAATACTTCGGCTGGAGTTATGGCTGGGCGCAGGCCGGCACGATGGGCTTTATGCTGACCGCGCTGTTTGTTGCCCTGATGTACAGCGCGTTTATCTTCAGCTTTACCGAACTGACGACGGCGATTCCGCATGCCGGCGGGCCTTTTGCCTATGCGCGCCGGGCCTTCGGCCCGTTTGGCGGGCTGGTCGCCGGTTTTGCCACGCTGTGCGAGTTCGTGTTTGCGCCGCCGGCGATCGCGCTGGCGATCGGTGCCTACCTGAATGTGCAGTTTCCGGCGCTGGACGCGAAGTGGATCGCCGTCGGGGCGTATCTGCTGTTTATGGCGCTGAATATCGTCGGTGTCGGCATCGCGGCGACCTTCGAGCTATGCGTGACCTTGCTGGCGGTTTTCGAGTTGCTGGTGTTTATGGGGGTGGTAGCCCCCGGTTTTGACTGGAGCAACTTCACCCGTGGCGGCTGGGCCGGTGCCGATACTTTCAGTGTGGCGGCTATTGGCGGCATGTTTGCCGCGATTCCGTTCGCGATCTGGTTTTTTCTTGCGATCGAAGGCGCTGCCATGGCGGCGGAAGAAGCCAAGGATCCTAGCCGTACCATCCCGCGCGCCTATATCGGCGGCATCCTGACGCTGACCGTGCTGGCGCTGGGCGTGATGGTGATGGCCGGCGGTGCCGGCGACTGGACGCAGCTGGCCAATATCAATGATCCGCTGCCGCAGGCGATGAAGATGATAGTCGGCAGCGAGAGCGGCTGGCTGCATATGCTGGTGTGGCTGGGCCTGTTCGGGCTGGTGGCATCCTTTCACGGCATCATCATGGGCTACTCGCGCCAGATCTATGCGCTGGCGCGTGCCGGTTACCTGCCGCCCTTTCTGGCTGTCGTCCATCCGCGCTTCAAGACCCCGCACCGCGCGATTCTCGCCGGTGGCGTGATCGGCATGGCCGCCATTTTTAGCGACAATCTGATCCAGATCGGCGGGCTGCCGCTGACAGCCAATATCGTTACCCTGTCGGTGTTCGGCGCCATCGTGATGTATATCGTGTCCATGCTCTCCCTGTTCCGCCTGCGTAAGCAGGAGCCGGGGCTCGCGCGTCCGTTCCGTGCGCCGGGCTACCCGCTGCTGCCGGCGCTGGCCTTGTGCATGGCGCTGGTGTGTCTGGCATCCATGGTCTGGTACAACACGCAACTGGCGCTGTTCTTTGTCGTATCGCTTGCACTGGCGACTGCCTACTACTATCTGACTGCGCACCACCGTGCAGCCGCGGCACATGACCCGATGCTGCATGGGGCAGCAAAGCCGGCTGAGGCGCCTGCTTTGGCCGTGCGGGTCGAATAAGGAGAGCGCCATGGCGCATGTGATAACGCTGGGTAGCCACCGCTACCGCTTTGCCGACCTCAAGACGCTGCTGGCTAAGGCGACGCCGTCGCGTGCCGGCGATCGTCTGGCCGGGCTGGCTGCCGCCAGCGCCGAGGAGCGGGTGGCGGCGCAGATGGCGCTGGCGGAGCTGCCGTTACGGCACTTCTTGTCCGAACTGGTGGTGCCGTATGAAACCGACGAGGTATCGCGTCTGATCGTGGACAGCCACGATGCGCAGGCGTTTGCGCCGCTGGCGCACCTGACGGTCGGCGATTTTCGCGACTGGTTGTTATCCGGGCAGGCGGACAGCGCGGCGCTGGCGGCGGTGGCTCCCGGCTTGACGCCGGAAATGGTCGCAGCGGTGAGCAAGCTGATGCGCAATCAGGATCTGATCCTGGTCGCGCGCAAGTGCCAGGTGGTGACCCGCTTTCGCAACACCCAAGGCTTGCCAGGTCGCATGGGGGTGAGGTTGCAGCCTAATCATCCGACCGACGACGCGCGCGGCATCGCTGCTGCGCTGCTGGATGGGCTGATGTACGGAGCCGGTGACGCCGTGGTGGGCATCAATCCGGCATCAGATAGCCCGGACGATATTGCCCGCCTGCTGCATTTGCTCGATGGGGTGCGCCAACGCTACGCCATTCCGATGCAAAGCTGTGTATTGACCCACGTCACCACCACGCTGGAGCTGATCCGGCGCGGCTGCCCGGTCGATCTGGTCTTTCAGTCGGTAGCCGGAACCGAGGCAGCCAACGCCGGCTTTGGCATCAATCTGGCCATGCTGGGCGAGGCGCACGAGGCTGCGCTGGCGCTGGGGCGGGGCAGCGTGGGCGACAACCTGATGTATTTTGAAACCGGGCAGGGCAGCGCGCTCTCCGCTGGCGCGCATCACGGCGTTGACCAGCAGACGTGCGAGGTGCGCGCCTATGCGGTAGCGCGCCACTTCAAGCCCTTGCTGGTCAATACCGTGGTCGGCTTTATCGGGCCGGAGTACCTGTACGACGGGCGCGAGATTATCCGCGCCGCGCTGGAAGACCATTGCTGCGGCAAGCTGCTTGGCCTGCCCATGGGCTGCGATATCTGCTACACCAACCACGCCGAGGCCGACCAGAATGACATGGACACGCTGTTGACCTTGCTCGGCGTGGCCGGCGTGAATTTCATCATCGGCGTGCCGGGGGCGGACGACATCATGCTGGGCTACCAGAGCACCTCGTTTCACGACGCGCTGTACCTGCGCGAGGTGCTGGGTCTGCGCCGCGCACCCGAGTTCGAGGACTGGCTGCAGTCGATGGCGCTGAGCGACGGGCAGCGCCTGTTGCCGGGTGCTGGCAGTAGCTTGTTGCGTCTGGCGGAGGCAGCATGAAAAAAAATACTTTGCGGTTGGGGGCTGCGGTTGCAGAGGACGCCTGGTCGGCCGAGCGCCAGCATACGGTGGCGCGCATCGCGCTGGGGCGCAGTGGTGTAAGTCTGCCGACGCGGCAGACACTGGCTTTTGCGCTGGACCATGCGCGCGCGCGCGACGCGGTACACGGCGAACTGGACACGCAGGCCCTTGCGCGCGAACTGGCCGGACATGGCTTGCCCGTGCTACAGGTGCATAGTGCGGCGCCAGATCGTGCCTGCTATCTGCAGCGGCCGGATCTGGGGCGTAAGTTGGCGCCGGATGCGCGCTTGGCGCTGCAGGCGGCGGCGCCGGCGGGAGGCTGCGATCTGGTGTTGGTGCTGGGCGATGGCTTGTCGGCGCGTGCCGTGGCCAGCCATGCGCCACGCCTGCTCGAGGCGCTGGCGCCCGCATTGCGCGGCGAGGGCTGGTCACTGGGGCCGCTAGTGCTGGCGTCGCAGGCGCGGGTGGCGCTGGGAGACGAGGTCGGTGTCGTGCTCGGTGCGCGCATGCTGGTGATGCTGATCGGCGAGCGCCCGGGGCTGAGTTCACCCGATAGTCTCGGCGTCTATCTGACCGCAGCGCCCCGGGTCGGTCTGAACGACGCGGCGCGCAACTGCATCTCCAATGTCCGGCCAGAGGGGCTGAGTTATCCGCTGGCTGCATACAAGCTGATGTGGTTGTTGCGCGCCGCATGGCGCGACGGTAGCGGGGTGGCGCTCAAGGATGGCAGCGCCGCCGAGGCGGCGTATCTTGCGCTGCAGGCGATAGAGGGCGGGCAGCGAGGTGGGGGTAAGCCAGTTATCTGCTAGCGCTTCGCGTGTAGAATTTTGACATGCCAAGGCAGCGTGGTTTTTTCATTCTGCGCTTTTAGGCAGAGTTCAGGTTTCAGTGCCTGAATGTAAAAAGCCCGGCGGATGATCCGCCGGGCTTTTTGTCTGAGAAGCCTATGCTTAGCGTGTCTCGTGGGCTGGTGTCAGCGTCAGGGTTTCCAGTTCTGCATCGGCCACCACTTCCGGCTCGTCCGCTTCCAGTTCGGTCTCACCGTTGAGAACGCGGTGCATGCGCGCAACATCCAGTGCATTTTCCCACTTGGCGACCACCACGGTGGCCACGCCATTGCCGATCAGGTTGGTGATGGCGCGCGCTTCGGACATAAAGCGGTCAACACCGATCAACAGCGCCAGCCCTTCGACCGGCAGCTTGCCGCCCAGCGTCGCCAGTGTCGCCGCCAGCGTGATGAAGCCGCCGCCGGTCACCGCCGCCGCGCCCTTGGAGGTCAACAGCAGCACGCCCAGAATGCCCAGCTCTTCGGCCAGCGTCAGCTCGACATTGGTCGCCTGCGCGATGAAGATCGCCGCCATGGTCAAGTAGATCGAGGTGCCGTCCAGATTGAACGAGTAACCGGTCGGAATCACCATGCCGACCACCGGCTTGGCGCAACCCAGGTTTTCCAGCTTGCTCATCATGCGCGGCAGCGCGGTTTCGCTCGACGAGGTGCCCAGCACCAGAATCAGTTCTTCCTTGATGTAGGCGAGGAACTTGATCAGGCTAAAGCCGTGCAGCTTGGCGATGGTGCCCAGTACCACAAACACGAAGGCGAAGCAGGTGATGTAGACGCACAGCATCAGGAAGCCCAGCTGCTTGAGCGAGCCGATGCCGTACTTGCCGATGGTGAAGGCCATCGCACCGAAAGCACCGATCGGAGCCAGCTTCATCAGCATGCCGATGATGCCGAACAGGGCGTGCGAGAACTCGTCAAGAATGGAAACCAGCGGCTTGCCCTTGTCGCCCAGACGGGTGAGCGCCAGACCCAGCAAAACCGAGAACAGCAATACCTGCAGGATCTCGCCGCCGGCAAAAGCGCCCACTACCGTGTCCGGAATGATGTGCATCAGAAAGTCGATGGTGCTCATCTCCTTGGCGCCATCGGTGTACTTGGCGATGGAGGAGGCATCCAGCGAAGCCGGATCGACATTCAGGCCGGCACCGGGCTTTAGCACATTGACCACCACCAGACCGATGATCAGCGCCAGCGTGGTGACCACCTCGAAGTAGAGCAGGGACTTGATGCCGACGCGGCCAACTTCCTTCATGTCGCCCATCTTGGCAATACCGACGACCACCGTGGTGAAGATGATCGGCGCGATCATCATCTTGATCAGCTTGATAAAGGCATCACCCAGCGGCTTCATCTTGGCGCCCAGTTCCGGCATGACGGCACCCAGCGCAACCCCGAGCGCGATGGCGAGCAGGACCTGGAAATACAGGCGGGTATAGAGCGGTTTTTGCGGCATGAGGTGGCTTCCTGTTGGCAATTCTGACGGCACGGTTTTTAAGTCGTGAACGCATGCTAGCTGTCTGGAAGTTGCTGGGTAATTGCGGTTTTCCCCATTAGGGAAAGCCGCAATTGTCTCCAGAAGAGTGCGGGTGAGAACAAGAGCATGCGCGCCAGAAAGCGCTGTCGGTGCGGGAGGAATTCAGTGTTTCAAATGATTTGTTATTTTTGTGACAGGCAGTCTGTTAATGCCTGCAACTGGAATTCTGATTTCTGGCTGCTAGAGTGTGGTTGTCGTTTAGTAAACAGACGATCCTTTACTGGCTTAGCGCTTTCCGGTTGGTGGGGTTGGTGTCTGTTTTCTCAGGCAGGATGGTTTTTGTCTAAACTTTTCTGTTCAATTGAAACGGATTGGGAAAGAGTGATGTCAACAAACAAGAAAATACTGCTGGTGTTAAATGGTGTTTTATCCGGTGAAGACACACCTGCTGCACAGGCCATGGGTCGAATTGTCGGCGCGCTGCTGCAGCAAGGGTTCGAGGCCGAGTATGCCTATACGGTGCAAGATGCTGAAATATTCCTCAAGGAAAGCATGGGCTTAGGCGCGATTGGTGTCTATGTCGCGGCGGCGGAGGAGTCGCCTTGCGGTCTGGCGCATATAGGCGAGATGGTCGGCATGGTTCGTGAGCGCAATGCCGATTTGCCGATTTTTCTGCTGTCGGATAGTAATCATGTTTTTTCCATCTTGCCGCTTGATGTCCTGAAAGAAATTCGGGAATACGTCCATATTTACTCGGAAACGCCCAACTTTATTTCCGAGCGAATAAAAACGGCGGTAGAGCAATATAACAAAAATTTGTTACCGGTTTATTTTAAGGCGCTCAAAGAGTTTACCGAGAGTGGCGATTATTATTGGGATTGCCCCGGTCATATGGGCGGGATGGCATATAAGAAACATCCGGTGGGCGCAGAGTTTCTACGCTTTTTCGGTGAAAACATGTTGCGGGCCGATATTGGCGTGGCGACCAGCGAAATGGGGGATTATCTCGAACACGCCGGGCCACCAAAAGCATCCGAAGCCCGTGCGGCCAAGGCGTTTGGCGCCGAGTGGACGTTTTACTGTGTCGGCGGCTCTTCGGCTTCCAACCGGATCGTTGCGCAAGGCGCGATCGGAGCCGATGAAATCTGTGTGGTCGATCGCAACTGCCACAAATCGCTTAACCATGGCCTGACACTCTCGCATGCTCGCCCTGTCTACCTGCAGCCTACGCGTAATGCGTGGGGAATGATCGGCCCCATTCCGACCGAAAGGCTGGGTAAGGAAAGCGTTAAGCAACTGATTCAGGCCAGTGCACTCTCGCAAGGGGCGGCAAGCGCCGCGCCAAGTTATGCGGTAGTGACCAACTGTACTTACGACGGCTTCTGTTACAACGTGGATGATGTGGTGCGCCAGCTAGGCCAGAGTGTGCCGCGCATTCATTTCGATGAAGCATGGTATGCGTATGCCAAGTTCCATCCTCTGTACCGACACCGCTTTGCCATGGGTGCGGCTTCGGATCAGCCGGATGCGCCAACACTTTTTGCCGTGCAGTCGACACACAAGATGCTGCCTGCGCTGTCTATGGCCTCGATGATCCATGTGAAGAGCAGCCCGCGTGCACCGCTGAGTTTTCATGACTTCAACGACGCCTTCATGATGCATGGCACGACCTCGCCTTATTATCCGATCATCGCCTCGATTGATGTGGCCGTGTCCATGATGGAAGGTGCTTCTGGCGAGTCGCTGTTGCAAGAAGCCATCGATGACGCGGTTGCCTTTCGCAAGGCCGTGGTTGCGATCAAGCGCAAATTCGAAGAGGAAGAGGGCGCAGACAGCTGGTTCTTCGATGTCTTGCAGCCGCGCGAAGTCACGGATCCGCAAACACAAGTGCGCTATCGTTTCGAAGAGGCGCCTGCGGGTCTGCTGGGGCGCGAACCATCCTGCTGGCAATTGGGTGCGGATGAAGACTGGCATGGTTTTGCCAGGGAAGATATTGCCGGCACCGACTGCATGCTAGACCCGGTCAAGGTGACCATTACATGCCCGGGCATGCGCGCTGACGGTACGGTCGAGGCGCGGGGCATTCCCGGTTATGTACTGACCAAGTTTCTGGATAGCCGCAGGACAGAAATCGCCCGCACCGGTGACTATACCTTGCTGATTCTATTCTCGGTCGGCACGACCAAGGGTAAGTGGGGTGCGTTGCTGGAGACCTTGCTGGAGTTCAAGCGCCTGTACGACGAAGGCGCGAGCGTGGCCGAGGCGATTCCCGAGCTGGCGCAAGCGCATGCCGTTTATGCTGACATGTCTCTTAAAACGCTATGCGACACGATGCATGGAAAAATGACTGAACTGTCGCTGTTAAAACAGCTGGATGCAGCAGTCAGCGTGGCGCCACAACCGGTGCTGACACCGGCGGCGGCATTCCAGCAAGTCGTCCGCTATAAGGCTGAGCCGGTGAAGGTCGAAGACTTTGCCGGACGGATCGCCGCCAGCATGCTGGTTCCCTACCCACCGGGAATTCCGTTGCTGATGCCGGGCGAGCGGGTTCCGGCTGGCGACAATCCTATCGTGTCCTATCTGAGTGCATTGCAGGTCTTTGACCGGGCATTTCCGGGCTTCGAGCATGAGGTGCATGGCGTCAGCGTCGACGAGCAGGGCAATTTCTGGGTGCGTGCGCTGGTCGAGGATGCGCGCGAGGCGAAGCCATTTGCCGGCGCCAATCTGACGCAAACACGCTCCAGCGCCGTTAAAAAGGGCCGTCACTAGGTCGGCTTATCCTGTGGAGAGCCCGGGCTGCGGCGCAGCCCGGGCTTTATCCGCAATCTGAATCCATCAATTGGAGTTCAACTCATGTCTAGCCAGAACGCTGCAGGCGGAGAAAGTACGCAAGGAAAATTGGGCTTTTTTGCCCTGATTGCGGTGGTGGTCGGGTCGATGTTAGGGGGCGGCGTGTACAGCCTGCCACAGAATATGGCCCAGGCTTCGGCTATCGGACCGGTGATTATTGCCTGGCTGATTACCGGGGTTGGTGTGTTTTTTATTGCCAACGCGTTTCGCATGCTGGCGGATGCACGTCCCGATCTGCAAGCCGGCATTTATATGTATGCGCGCGAAGGATTTGGTCCTTTTGTCGGCTTTATTTCGGCCTGGGGTTATTGGCTGATGGCGGCCTTTGGCAATGTCGCTTTTGCCGTCATTCTGATGGATGCATTCAACTACTTTTTCCCCGGCGTGTTCACCGGTGGGAATAATCTGAATTCGATCATCTTCGGTTCCATCCTGATCTGGGCTTACAACTTTCTGGTGCTGTCGGGCATGAAGGTCTCTGGCATCGTGAATACCATCGGGACGGTAGCCAAGCTGGTGCCTCTGGTTCTATTCATTGTGATCGCCGGATTTGTCATGAGCCCGCATATGCTGGTCAGCGACTTCTGGGGACATGCGGCGGCAAAAACCAGTCAGGACCTGGGCTCGATCGCCTCGCAGGTGATGTCGCCGATGATTGTGGCGCTATGGGCTTTTATCGGGGTTGAGGGTGCCGTGGTGTTGTCCGGCCGGGCCAAAAATAAATCGGATGTGGGCAAGGCCACGCTGATTGGTTTCGTGGTTGCCTTGCTGGTATATGTCTTGCTCTCGGTGCTGCCGTTTGGTATTGCACCGCAATCGGTGCTCAAGAGTGTCGCCAACCCGTCGACTGCCGGGGTTTTGCAGATGGTGGTCGGTGACTGGGGTGCATGGCTGATGAATGTCGGCCTGATTGTCTCGGTATTGGCCGGATGGCTGGCATGGACGATGTTGTGTGCCGAAATTCCGTGGG
The DNA here is from genome assembly GCF_023502145.1 of Craterilacuibacter sp. RT1T. GTDB lineage: Bacteria > Pseudomonadota > Gammaproteobacteria > Burkholderiales > Chromobacteriaceae > Craterilacuibacter. The sequence continues at coordinate 177,574 of NZ_JAMFLI010000002.1, forward strand.
CAGCCGGCGTGAATGGCACCTTCCCCAAGGCTTTTGCCAAGACCAATAAAAATGCGTCCGCATCGGTCTCGTTGTGGGTCAGCAGCTTCATCATGCAGGCGGCGATGTTGCTGGTGTACTTCTCGAATAATGCCTGGAACACCATGCTGAGCATTACCACGGTCATGGTTTTGCCGGCCTATCTGGCCGCAACCTTGTTCCTGTTCAAAATGTGCAGAAACGGGGATTACCAGAAGTATGTGGGTAGCGATAAGGGGCTGCGCCTGGCTACGGCCAGCGGTGCCATCGGTTTTGTGTTCTGCCTGTTCATGTTCTATGCGGGGGGGCTGCAATATGTGGCCATGATTCCGCTGCTGCTGACGGTCGGGCTGCCGGTCTATATCTGGTCACGCCGAGAGCAGAATCCTTCGGCACCGGTTTTTCAGGGGCGGGAAAAGATGTATTTGCTGGTGTTGATCGGGCTGGATATTGCCGTCCTTGCCTTGTATCTGGCGGGCGTGATCAAGGTATAAGACGGCCTGTGCTGGCTGGGTGGTTCTCGCCATGGCCATGCAGTTAAAAAGGGAAACGGCAGTGCTGCCGTTTCCCTTTTTTGGATCAAGCTACGTCGAGCTCGGCCCAGTCGTCGATATCACGTTGGGTAACCATGGTCTTCTTTCTGCTTGCCCGCGCAGGTCTTGTTGCCGGCTGGCGAGGCTAGGGATGGAATGCCGGACTTTCCGGCGCGGTTGTCTCCACGATCTTCTCTTGTTCTTGGTGGGGCCGCAGTGCGACATCCGGCGTTTATCCGCCGGGGCGAGAGTTATACCAACGTATTGGTGCGGTGCGCAATAGCAAAGACAGGCTGCTGATCCGGAATGTCACGATGCAACTTGGCCCTCCGGCCGCTAAGAGCGTGTTCACGATCTCGCGAGCGAGGGCGAGACAAGGCGAAAACGGCTGAGAAAGCGGAATGTACAGGTGCTACATGAGCATTTCGAAGCTGTTTTTAACGCCGCATCGCCGATGCGCAGCAGATCGTGAACAGGTTCTAAGCGCAGGCCGTAGGTGCTTTAGCCGGGCTGCGGGACGTCGATGATGCGCGGCACGTGACCGGTTAGCGTGAAAAAGCGCGCGAGCGAATCATGCGGCAAGGACAAGGTGGCGGTATTGACCAGCGGATGCGACAACACGGCATCGGCCGTCCATAAGGCCTGATCAATCACCACTTCGACGGCGTGTTCGGCATCGTTGAAGGCGGCCAGCAGCGTCACGGCGCCCGGGGTGAGCCCCAGGTAGCGCAACAGGCGCTCGGGCGAGGCCATACGCAGGCTCTTGACCTCCAGTATGGGGGCCAGTGCTTTTAAGTCGACGCTGTTTTCGGCCGGCATCGACAGCAGAAAATGGCGCTTGCCTTTGTTGTCACATAAAAACAGATTTTTGGTCTCGGCGCCGGGCATGGCTGGGCACAGTCGCGATGCTTCTTCGCAAGTGAATACCGGCGGGTGTTCGAAACGCTGATGGATAAGCGCGTGCTGGTCGAGAAAGGCGGCGAGGGTATCGGTCATGCATAAAAGATAAATTCTGCTCGCTAAATTTGTCAATAGCGTATTTGTAGCGCTATTCATGCATGCGTGCAGTCGCATGGCCAAGCGTTTGTCTAGAGCGCCGCCGGGCGGGCCTTGCGGGCCGGTGTATGGCAAACAAAAAATCATCGCATAGACTGACTGGGTAGCCGGTGCGGCGCTTTGGGTATACACTTTGCCATGAGCTGGTTTTGGACTGTCGTTTTCATGAAGTCATTCGCGCGTCAAACAAGGAGCTGGATGTATGCAAAGCAAACAGGGTAGTGCGGGCAAGTGCCCGGTGTTGCATGGTGCCAATACCGAGGTTGGCAGCACCAATATGAATTGGTGGCCACATGCGCTCAATCTCGACATTCTTCACCAGCATGACAGCAAGACCAACCCCATGGATGCCGGCTTCAACTATCGGGAAGAAGTGAAAAAGCTCGATGTACAGGCACTCAAGCAAGACCTGAAAGATTTCATGACCCAGAGCCAGCCCTGGTGGCCGGCCGACTGGGGCCACTATGGCGGTCTGATGATACGCATGGCCTGGCACTCGGCAGGCACTTACCGCACGGCGGACGGGCGCGGTGGCGCCGGGCATGGCAACCAGCGCTTTGCGCCGCTCAACTCATGGCCGGACAACGTCAACCTGGACAAGGCGCGCCGCCTGCTGTGGCCGATCAAAAAGAAATACGGCAACCGGCTGAGCTGGGCCGATCTGATCGAGCTGGCCGGTACCATGGCTTACGAGTCCATGGGGCTTAAAACCTATGGCTTCTCCTTCGGGCGCGAGGATATCTGGCATCCGGAGCAAGATGTTTACTGGGGCTCGGAGAAAGAGTGGCTGGGTGCTTCCCGCTATCAGGACGACAAGCGCGACTCGCTGGAAAACCCGCTGGCTGCCGTGCAGATGGGCTTGATTTATGTGAACCCGGAGGGCGTTGGTGGCCAGCCGGATCCGCTGCGAACCGCACAAGATGTGCGCGTTACCTTTGCCCGCATGGCCATGAACGACGAAGAAACGGTGGCACTGACCGCCGGTGGCCACACGGTAGGCAAATGCCATGGTAACGGCGACGCCGGCTTGCTCGGGCCGGCACCGGAAGGGGCGCTGCCAGAAGACCAGGGCTTGGGCTGGGTCAATAAAACGCAGCGCGGCATCGGCCGCGACACCGTCTCCAGCGGCCTTGAAGGCGCATGGACCACGCATCCGACTCGCTGGGACAATGGCTACTTCCATCTGTTGTTGAACTACGAATGGGAGCTGAAAAAGAGTCCGGCCGGCGCGCATCAGTGGGAGCCGGTCAATATCAGGGAAGAAGACAAGCCGGTCGATGTCGAGGACGCCAGTATCCGCTACAACCCGATCATGACCGATGCCGATATGGCCATGAAGATGGATCCGGCCTATCGCGTGATTGCCGAGCGTTTTTATCAAGATCATGCCTACTTTTCGGAAGTGTTCGCCCGCGCCTGGTTCAAGCTCACCCATCGTGATCTGGGGCCGAAAACCCGCTATATCGGCCCCGATGTGCCGGCTGAACATTTGATCTGGCAAGACCCGTCTCCCGCCGGTTCGACCGCTTACGATATCGCCGCCGTCAAAGCCCAGATCGCCGCCAGCGGTCTGTCGGTTGCCGATCTGGTGAGTACGGCTTGGGATAGCGCACGCACCTTCCGTGGTTCGGACAAGCGCGGCGGTGCCAACGGGGGCCGCATCCGGCTATTGCCGCAAAAAAACTGGGCCGGTAATGAGCCCGAGCGGCTGGCCCGTGTGCTGGCACGGCTTGAACCCATTGCCGCCCAAAGTGGCGCCAGCGTGGCCGACGTGATCGTGCTGGCGGGCAATGTCGGTGTTGAGCAGGCGGCACGCGCGGCCGGTTTCGCGATCGAAGTGCCGTTTGCCGCAGGCAGGGGCGATGCCAGCCAGGAGATGACCGATATCGAATCGTTTGCCGTGCTGGAGCCTTTGCACGATGGCTACCGCAATTGGCTGAAGCAGGACTATGCGGTCAGTGCCGAAGAGTTGCTGCTCGAGCGTACCCAGCTGATGGGGCTGACCGCGCCGGAGATGACGGTACTGGTCGGTGGCTTGCGCGTATTGGGTGCCAATTACGGCAATAGCAGTCACGGTGTGTTTACCGACCGCGTGGGCGCGCTGAGCACCGACTTCTTTGTCGGCCTGACCGATATGGCTTATAGCTGGCATCCGACGGGCGACGGCTTGTATGTGCTGCGCGATCGCGCTAGCGGCACCGTTAAATGGACGGCAAGCCGGGTGGATCTGGTGTTTGGCGCCAACTCCATCCTGCGTGCCTATGCCGAGGTGTATGCGCAAGACGATAACCAGGAGAAGTTCGTCCGCGACTTTGTCGCCGCTTGGGTCAAGGTGATGAATGCAGACCGCTTCGACTTGAACAGCTAGCGCTGCGCAAGAGGGCGGCAACCGGTAACCGGCAAGGCTTTACGCCTTGCCGGTTTTTATTTTGTCGGCACCCGCGACAGGCTTTGGGGCCCCGGTTTGGCTGCCGTGACGGGGGGCGAGGCCGGTGATGTAAATTGTTTGGCATAATGTCTGTGCTGAGCATTGTCTGTTTCAGCACCTGCCGGGCACTTGCCCAAATATTGGGAGACACTTCCATGCACATCGCGATCCTCACTTTCGACGGCTTTAACGAGCTTGATTCATTCATCGCGCTCGGGATTCTCCGGCGTATCAATACACCCGCTTGGCGCGTGTCGATAGCCAGCCCCACCGCAAAAGTGCGATCTATGAATGGCGTCGTAATCGAGTCGCACATCTCGCTTGACGAGGCGAGTCAGGCCGATGCGGTAATCGTGGGTAGCGGAATGAAAACCCGAGATATTGTCGCGGATGCGGATTTAATGGCGCAGATGCAGTTTGACCCATCCCGGCAATTGTTGGGCGCACAATGCTCCGGCGCACTGCTGCTCGCCAAGCTTGGCGTGCTGGAGGGCATTCCGGCTTGTACCGACCTGATCACTAAGCCCTGGGTGCAGGAGGCGGGTGTCAGCGTTTTGAACCAAGCTTTCTTTGCCAGCGGCAATGTGGCTACTGCGGGTGGTTGTCTGGCATCACCGTACCTTGCTGCCTGGACGATTGCTCGGTTGGCCGGGCTGGAGGCCGCACAAAGCGCACTGTATTACGTCGCCCCGGTGGGCGAGAAAGAAGCGTACGTCGCGCGTGCGATGCGACATATCGAGCCGTACTTGTTCTGATTTTTCGCAGGCTGCGTGTTTTGCCGCGCGCAAAGTGGGGATGCCGCTCACAGCACGTGCTGCGCCGTTGCCATGGCGCAGCGGGTCGTCGAATACTACTTATGCGAGTAGAATCTCACGTTTTGCCTGTGCGATATCCTGTCATGAAAAAAATCCTGGTGTTGGCCTTGGGCCTTGTCTGCGGCGCATCGCCGCTTCTTGCCGCGCCGGCGCCGGCTGATACTCAGCTGCACGACCGTACGCTGGATGCGCTATCCGGCGATGGCAGCGCACAGCTGGTGCGTGCCCCGGCTCGCCGGCTTAGCGATGCCGGTGGCGAACTGGTGCCCGAGCTGGCGCTCAGGCTGGGCTATGACGAGCTGGCGACACTGAGCCCGGCTGACGGCCTGGCGCTGCGCACCGCTGAGCGCGAGAGTAGTGCGGCGCTGGCCGCGGACAGTTATTTCACACCGCTGTCCGCCAGATTTTCGCTCGACGGGCATACGCTGGCGTTTGCCGCCGGCAGTGGCGGCACGCTGCGCGCACTGCGCTGGCAGGCGGGTAGCCCGCCCGAAGCGCTGGTGCCGGACGGCAGCGCCTGGCTCTCGGGTGTCAGCGCAGTCAGCGACGACGGCAAGGTGGTGGCGGGCTGGCTGCTGCGCACGCGCCAGAGTCTGGCGCAGGGTTTTGTCTGGCGCCAAGGGCAGGGGCTGACGGTGCTGGATGCGGCGCTCAGCCTGCCGCGTGCGATCAGTGCCGATGGCCGCACGCTTGCCGGTACGGGGCTTGACGGTACGCTGGGCCAGTTGCGCCAGGATGCGCTGCTGGAACAGTTTGCCAGCGAAGACCCGCTTGGCGGCAACAAGGCGATTGCCGACTGGGCGCTGGTGGCGGCCAGTGACGATGGTCAGCGTCTGGCGGGCTATGTCAAGCGTGCCGACCGTCCTCTGTGGCAAGGTTTCTTGTGGGACCGCGAAACCGGCTTTGTCGAGTCGCCGCACCCCCCGCTGTTTGATGCCAAGGCCGCTGCGCCGGCGCGTTCTGCCGTTGAGCTTGCCGTACTCAAGGCATATGGGCTGGGGGAGGCCAACCGGCTGGGCGCGCTGCGCAAGCATGCCTGGCGCTGGCAGGATGGCAAGGCTGAGATCCTGAAAAAAGACGCCGAGCTTGAGGCGATGTCGCGCGATGGCAAGACCTTTATCGTACGCGACGGCAAGGGGGCGCTGCTCGAAATCGGCCCGCGCGGCGAGCGTGCGCTGGCGCCGTTGCTGCCTGCAGACCTGCAGGGCGAGCTTGCGCTACGGGCAATCAGCACAGACGGACAGCGCTTGTGGCTACGCGATGAGGCCGGGCGCAGTGTACAGCTGCTGGATGGTCAGGTGCTGGCCCCAACGGTGGCTGAGACACGCGCGCAACCGGCCGCATTTTCCGCTGATGGCCGCACCGTCGCCGGCATCTATGTCAACGACCCTGCCGGCGTACGCCCGGTGTTGCGCTGGGAGGGCGGGCGCGTCGATGCGCGCAGCTGCCGCTCCGGCAGTTCGAGTTACGGTCTGGTATTCCTGTCCGGCGATGGCAAGACGCTGGCCGTCAGCCACCCGGATACCTTTTGTCTGTTTCAGGCATGGTGATGCGCGCATGGATGGTGCCCCTGTTGCTGCTGGCGGCCTCGGCCCAGGCGGCGGCACCCCGGCTGCAGAGCGGCGTGCAATTGCTTGAGCAGTCGGCCGATGGCAGTACCCGGCTGGCCTTGTCGCCGGTGGCGGCTGCGCCGGCCGCGCTGCTGGCCCGGCTTAAGCATCTGCCCGAGCTATTGGGCGAGGAGGGCTACCGCTCCGAACCCCTGCATGCTGGCGCACCGCTGTTCGAAGTGGGCGGGCGGCAGAGCGCGGTGAGCGGTTTTGATTATGTGCAACGGGTACGGCTCAGTCGCGATGGTCGCGTCGCTTTGCTCGGTGCCGGGCAAGACGGTGCGCTGGATGCGTGGCGGCTTGGGCGCGACGGCAAGCGCGAGCGGCTGTTGCCCAAGACTGCTGCCGCGTTTAGCGGCGTGATCGATGCCAGCGACGATGGCAAGACCGCCGTGGGCTGGCTGCAGACATCGGCCGACGCCGTGCCGCAGGGCTTTGTGTGGCAGGCCGGTCACGGTTACCGCCTGCTGCCCGATCCGCTGTGGCTGCCGTTCGCGCTGTCCGCCGACGGCACGCGCTTGCTCGCCAGCAGCCGCCGCCCGGACGCGAACACCTTCGCGCGCCAGCACCTGATGCGCAGCCTGCAAGGGCCGCCGGGGAGCGACTGGGGCGATGCGCTCGCGGTTAGTCACGATGCAAAGAGCGCGGTCGGCTACTATTTCGTGCGTCCGCAAAGCAGCGACCCTGCGGCCACTGGCAGCTACCGCGGCTGGTGGTGGCAGGCGGGCACAGGCTACCGCCACAGCGCGCGCGCGCTGTACCTTGATGAGTCGGAAATGGCCGACCCCGTGCGTTTTGCCGCCTTTCGCAGCCAGTTGCTCGCGCTCGCCGGCCTTGGCGCCGACACTACCGAAACGGTGGCAAGCGGCGTCGCGCAGTGGCGGATAGGGGAAGATATGCGCGAGCGTGTCGCCGATGCGCGGCCGGTGCTGTTTGCGCGCGCGGGCGCGCTTGCCGGGTGGAAGGTGTGGCAGGGCGAGGCGTGGCGGATCACCCTCGCGCACGGCGACGAGACCATCGCCGCCGAAACGCTGGCCGGGGCGGGCTTTGGCGAGGTGTTCGCCGTGCGCGCATCCGCCGACGGGCGCGCGCTGCAACTATTGGGCGAAGAAGGGAAGGTGCGCGTGCGTCGTGCCGGCAAGAAGTTCGACCTGGCAGGTGGCCTGCACATGCTGGGGGCGTTCACGCCGGGTGGCGGCCTCTACCTGTGGCCGGACGGCGAAGGGTTTGAGAACCGCCACGTCAGCTGGATCAAGCTGCAAGACGGTGCCCGGGGCACGCTTGCCGCGTGCCCGCTGGCCGACGGGCATTACAGCGAACTTGCCTTGCTGGTGGGCGATGGCGGCAGGACGGTTGCGCTTGGCGGCGACGCCGGTTACTGCGTATACCGTACCGGCTTAGAGGACGAGACCCGATGAAGCGCATGGCCCTGATCTTGCTGCTCGCCCATGGCGTGGCATCTGCCGCCGACTGCCCGGGCCTGGCCGGGCGTTTCGAAATCCTGTGGCCGGGCGAGCCCCCGCAGGCTATGCGCGTGGTGCAAAGCCGGCAGGACGGGCAACTGGCCTACCGCGTCGAGGTCGCCCTGCCTGACGGGCGCTGGGTGGCGCAGCGCGCCAGTACGCAGGCCAACCGCTACCGCTCCGAGCTTGGGTTGCTGCCGCGCTGCGCGCTCATGGTCGAGGGTTACGGCCTGTTCGCGCGGCATCGCGCCGTAGCGTGGACCGGCTTGCCCGGCGCCGGGCAGGCCGAATGGGTGTTCTGGGCGGACAAGTCGCTGTGGCCGGTACGCCGGCTGGGCGACTAACAGCTAAAGCAGAACGGCAAAGGATCTGCTGGGCGCATGCCTTCGGCGTCACGCATAAAGTCGCTGGCGGCAAAGTCGCGCGGGCAGTCGATGTTGTCCAGCGCCTTGACCCGCAGCCTGGAGAAATTGACGCTACCGTTGGCGCGCAGGCCCAGCACGCCGCCGGCAAGCTTGGGGTCGCTGTGGCGCAGCAAGGGCTGGCCGTCGACCCACGCGGTCATCTGTTTGTTGCACACGTTGACGGCGAGACGGTAGCGGCGGCCGGTAAACAGCTCGAACGCCGACTGCACCTGCGAGGGTACGCCGCGGTCGATGTCCGGCAGGCGCAGGTAGCCGACTCCGGCATAGGCACGCTTATCGATGTCGTACAGCACGAAGCGGGAGAAGCGCACGTCGTGCCACGACAGCATCAGCTCGGCCAGTACGCCCTGATGTACGACGACATCGGTCTCGACACGATAGTTGGCCGGCAGCGGCAGGCGCGAACGCAATACCGCCATTTCATTGCCGCCACAGCTGTTTTTTCGGTGCTGCTCGCTCAGCGGGATACAGCTGCCATGCAAAGTACCATCGGCTAGCGCTTGCCACTGGCCGCGTATCACCTGCCAATCACGGGTGAAGGCGGCGGGGTCGGGGGTGGTGCTCGCGCAGCCGGCGAGCGCAAGGGAAACAAGGCACAGGGCTAGGGCTTTCATGCACCTATTCTAACCCCAATTGGGTTTTATTATTTTTATGAAGTGTGTGAATGCATAAGCGGCGGGGGTGTGCAGCAGCCATACTGGCTCTGGTATGGGCTTCGGGGGGCGCGAGTGCCGATGATTTGTTTCAGGGCACACTGATGCCAGTTGGCGCGCAGTGGCAGCTTGAGCGCTGCAACGCAGTCAAAACGCGTTATCGGCTGGTGCTGCCGGCTGGGGCGGATGCACGGCTGGAACAGGCATGGCGCTTGCGTAGTGGTCATCCCGTGCAGCTGACTTTGCTTGGCGAGGCCGTGGCCGAAGAGGGCGCTTACCGGCTTGAAGTACGCGAAGTGCGTGCGCTGCTATCGGGCAGCTGCCATCTGGAAAGCCTGTTCTGAATTTGGCGAGACGGCGCTTGTTACGCTGGCCAGTTTGATCCGAACCTTTCATAAGGAGAGATACGATGCCCCTCAAAGTCTACCTGGCCGGCCCCGACGTGTTCCGTGTCGACGCCGATGCCTATTTTGCCTGCCTCAAGGCCGAACTTTTTGCTTTGGGTCTGGAGGGCGTCTCGCCGCTGGACGGGGAACTGTCCGCGCATGAATCGCCCGCCGCACTAGCTTACGCCATTTATCACGCGAATATCGCGCGCATCGCCGAGGCGGATGCGGTACTGGCCAACCTTGCGTGGTTTCGCGGCACCGAACCCGACTCGGGCACCGCCTTCGAGCTGGGCTTTGCCGCCGCGCTGAAAAAGCCGGTGTTCGCCTACAACGTGCCGGCGGTGCCGATGCAGCGCCGGCTGGCCGGTGAGCTGGCGCTTGTCGCCGATGGCGACACTTTGCGCGATGCGGCGGGGATGGAGGTCGAGAACTTCGGCCTGCCGCTGAACCTGATGCTCGCCGTGAGCGCGCAGTGTCACGAGACGCGCGAGGCGGCGCTCGCCGCACTCGCCGCCTTCCTGCGCCCGGCAGCGCGTTAGTGCCGACATGACAGGTTTTGTCGCAAGGGCGGGCACCCTAGCATTGGGCTTGTCACTCTTGATGGCGGGGGGCGCACAGGCCGCACTGGTCGGCCCCAGCGGTTTTACCCGCGCTGAAATCGCCGACTTCGCGCGTGAGGTGCAGGACGCGCTCGCCCACGCTGACACCCGGCGCCTGGCGCGCCTGAGCCAGTGGCCGCTCAGGGTCAACGTGGCGCAGGGCAAGGTGCGCCTGCTCGCGCGCAGCGCCTTGCGCCGCGAATTCGGCCGGGTATTCCCCCCTGCGCTGATCGCCAGGGTGCGCGCGCAGGACGCGCACGCCCTGTTCGAGAACGCCGACGGGGTGATGTTTGGCGACGGCGAATTGTGGGCGCACGGCGTATGCGAAGACCGCGCCTGCCTGCGCAGCCGTCTGCTGCTGTTTGCCGTCAACCCGCCCTCTCGGTGAAAAGGCAGGCGGCGCGTGCTGCCTGCCTCTGGCTTGGCTGCTGCCGTTCAGGCCAGCATTACCTGCGCCACCAGCAATAGCGCGCCGAATCCCAGCACGAAACCGACCATGGGCAGCACGAAGCGCACCCAGTGGTTGAAGCGCATGCCCAGCATCTGCGTGGTCGCCAGCACGAGGCCGGTCGGTGCCAGATACAGCATCGCGTACTGCCCCCAGTTGTACGCCGAGACGACGATGTAGCGCGGGACGCCGACGGTGTCGGCCAGTGGCGCCATGATAGGCATCGACAGCACGGCAAGACCCGACGAGGACGGCACCACGAAGCCCAGCAGGGTGAAGACCAGCATCTGCGCGACCGCGAACACGCTGCCGTGCATGCCTGCCACCAGGCCGGAGGCGTAGTGCAGCAGGGTGTCCGAGATCATGCCCTGATCGAGCACGATGTTGACGCCGCGGGCGAGGCCGATGATCAGCGACACCCCGACCAGTTCGGACGCGCCCTTGGTAAAGGCGTCGACCAGATCTTTCTCGGCCTCGCCCGAGATAAACATGATGATGATCGCGATGGCGAGGAAAGATGCGGCCATTTGCGGGAACCACCAGCCACCGGCCATTACCCCCCACACCATCAGCGGGAACGCCGCGACAAACAGCGCAAGGATCAGCTTGCGGCGCAGCGTCAAAGGCTCAGCCTCGGTGAGCGAGCCGCCCTCCAAAAAACGCGCGCGAAAGGCCGCGCTGTCCTCGTAGGTGTAGGAGAAGCTCGGGTCGGCCTTGACCCGTTTGCAGTACCAGTAGAGGTAGCCGATCACGGTGGCGGTGCCGACCACCAGCCCGAATACCCGCCACAGGATGCCCTCGGTAAACACGATGCCGGCCGCGTTCGAGGCGATCACCACCGAGAACGGGTTGATCGTCGAGAAGGTAGTGCCCATCGACGCGGCGAGGAAGATGGCGCCGACGCAGACAATGGAGTCGTAGCCCAGCGCGAGGAAGATCGGCACCAGTATCGGGTAGAAGGCGACTGCCTCTTCTTCCAGCCCGCAGGTGGTGCCGCCCAGCGCCATCACCGTGCATACCAGGGCGACGAACATGAATTCATTGCCCTGCGCCTTTTTGGAGAGCGCGACCAGGCCCGAGTTGAATGCGCCGGTCGAGTTGACCACGCCGATCAGTCCGCCCAGCACCAGGATGAACACGATGATGTCGACGCCCTCGATGGTGCCCTTGACCATGCTCTCGGTGACGTCGGAGAGCCCCTTGGGCGACTGCGGCAGCCGCTCGTAGGTGCCGGGGATGGCGATCGGCTTGCGGATGGTGCCGTCGACGAACTGCTTGACGTCGATGCTGACGCCCAGCCGGTCAAGTTCGGCCTGCGTGGCCGGCACTTTGTGGCTGGCGCCGGTCGGCGGCGTGACCACCAGCGTTTGCGCCGTCTTGTCGTACGAGAGCTTGGCGAAGGCACCGGCGGGTACGATCCAGGTCAGGCCGATGGCGACCAGCATAATCAGGAACAGGATGGTGAAAGCGGACGGAAAGGTCTTGAACAGCCGCCAGCGGGGGTGTGTGGCACTCATGCGAAGCTCCTTATCGAAGTCACCCGGCAAAAACCGGTAAGCAAGGTCGCGCGCGGCAGGGCGGCAGGCGTGTGCCGGCCGGCTGGTCGTGGAGGTGACCCGTGAAATCGATAGCGCTATCGCAGGGGCCACGATACGCCGATGGCGTGGCCAGACAACCCCTTTGGGGTATGCGTCATTTGATTGGCATCAAGTAATAGTAAATTGGAATAAAGTGTTTGAGTGGGTGCGCTGGATTTGATATCCGCTGATGACGCGCACCTTGAGCGATGCGGCGGTCGCCGCGCTCGCCGTCTTCCTATGCCCGGTGGCGCCTTCAATCTGTCAGGCCGGGATGGCCGGAAGGGCTCATGCCGCTACGCGCGGCCGGTTCTCACCGCGACCGCATGGGTCACATCATTGCCTTGGCTGCGAACATGACGGCCTGGTGCGCCTTGCCATTGGTCGAGGCATTTTCCTGGTGTAAAGCAGAACCCCATCATGCGGATTGATCCAATGGATTAGCTGCCGGAGTGTGATTATTCACAATAATGGAAATATGAGTTTATATGAATATACTTTGAATAAGTTTATGCTAACACTCTGGCTGCGGTTGACTCCGCTATTTTGTATCGGCTCTTTAAAGAGGAGTGCCCGTGTTCAAGACCCTGAAATCCAGGCTGGTGATACTGTGCGCCGGCCTGCTGTTGCTGTTGGCCGCAATCCTGTTTGCCATCTCGTTTACCCAGATGCGCCGCGCCTTGATCGACAGCAGCGATGCCGAGATCAGCTCGCTTGCGCGCAGCGAGGCCGCCTTGCTCGGCCAGTGGTATAGCGACGAGCTGCGCGACGCCCGCAGTGTCGAGGACGAAACGCAAGCTGCGGACCTTCCCCGTCTGATCGACCGCCAGGCACGCATCAGCGGTTTCGAGAACCTGGGCGTCGCCTACGCAGATGGCCGTTTTGTGTCCGACCACGGCAAGGTGTTGCCCTCCGGCTTCGACGCCCGCACCCGGTCTTGGTATCAGGCGGCTAAGCAAAGCGGCGAGGCAGCGCTGTCCAAACCTTACGTCGACGTTGTCAGCAAGAAGCTGGCCGTCACCCTGAGCGTGCCGTTCAAAGAAAACGGCGCCTTCGCCGGCGTGATCGCTGCCGACGTGCTGGTTGACAAGTTGTTTGCGCAACTGGCCGAGCGCAAGGTGCGCGCTGACGGCTATGTGTTCCTGCTCGACAAGGACGGCACCGTTATCTCGTTTCCGCAAGCCGAGCATGTGCAAAAGCCGGTATCCGAGCTGGCCCCCACGCTGACCGGTGAAACGCTAGCCCGCATGGCGAGCGAAGACGAGGGGCGTTCCGTCGTCGTCGATGGGCGCGAGATGGTCGTTGCCTTGCACCCGGTCGCCGGCACTGACTGGATCGCCGGTGTGGCGATGGATGAGGCGCTACTCGATACGCCGATCACCCGTTTGAGCTATCTCTTGGGCGGTTCGACCTTTGGCGTGCTGCTGGTGTTGGTGCTGGTCGGCGGCAGCGTGATCGGGGGCATGCTTTCCGGTCTGACTCGCCTGCGTGATGCGATGCGCGAAATTTCGCAGGGCGACGCCGACCTTACCCGTGCGCTGCCGGTGAAGGGCGAGGATGAAATCGCCCAGACCGCCGAGGCGTTCAATACCTTCGTCGCCGGCCTGCGCACGCTGTTCGGCAGCCTGCGCGGCGAAGCGGGTCAAGTCGCCAGCGGTGTCGCCGCGTCCAGTCATCTTGTCAGTGAAGTGGCGGCCGGCTCGCGTGCGCTATCCGATGTCTCCAGCGCCAACGCGGCGACACTGGAACAGATTACCGTCAGCATCGCGCAGATTGCCGATGGCGCACAGCAGGCCGACCAGTTGGTGTGCGATACGCGCGGAGAGATGGAAGAGAGCGCGCAGGGCATTCGCCGTCTGTGCGAGGGAATGGAAGGTACGGCTACCAGCGTGCGTGCGCTGGAGGGCATGTTGGGTGTCCTGAATACCCGCGCGCAGGAGATCTCCGGCATCACCGACGTGATCCGTGATATCGCCGATCAGACCAATCTGTTGGCACTGAACGCCGCAATCGAGGCGGCGCGCGCCGGCGAGCAGGGCCGCGGCTTCGCGGTGGTTGCCGACGAGGTGAGAAAGCTGGCCGAGCGTACCGGGCAGGCCACGCAAGAGATCGCCGGTATGGTGGAAGCGATCCGCGAGGAGACCGAGCAGGCGGTCGGCGACGTCAATCGCACCGTCGAATCGGTTGAAGGGGGCGTCCGCGTCTCGCGCGAAGCGGCCCTCCAGATCGAAGACATCCGCCGTGCGATGGGCGAAGTGGTGAGCAAGATGGGCGAGATTAGCCACTCGACCAGCGAGCAACAGGTGGCGACCACCCTGATCGCGCAGAGCACCGAGCAGATCAATGGCCAGGTGCTGGAAAACGACAGCCGACTGCAGGACGTCAGCAGTACGCTGACCGAACTGGACACCGCCGCCCGCCGCATGGGTGACGAATTTGGACGCTTCAAGCTGTAAGCCGCGTTTCTGCTTGGATCAACATGAGCCGGCCAGACGAGAGTCTGGCCGGCTTTTTGTATGCCATGGATGAGCATGCTATTGACTTGCCGGCGCCGCCGAATGGCAAGGTATTGCCTTGGAGTCACCTGACGGGGTCTCCGTTGAACCCGGTCCGTTCCCGTCAGCATCTGGATAGGGAATGGGGCTTGGGCCCTTCGTTTGCGCCGCGGCGGTGGGGCTCTATAGGAACACCCGTGGTGTCATGGCATGGGGTTTTGACTGAGTGAAAAATCGGCGCGGTGGATCGCTCGGGTGTTGGCGAAGGGAAGGGGCCGGGTGTCGTTTTTTTGCCAAGGGCAGTGCTTGATATTTTTTTAAAAATCCTTTTGTAACAATGGCTTGATATTTTCTTGATATGGCGGGGCGATAACTGATCGTGCGATGAGGACAACATTGGCATGCATGGCTAACTTGATCGACGTTTCCCACCCGGCGCCGGAAATTCCCGGTGCCGGTGGCCTCATCAGTTTCGAAAAAGTGGAATTAGGAAGAGATATATGTTCGCTGTTGCAGAAGCCTGTGTAGTAGACGAGTCGATCGAACTGTTTGCTGAAGACGACGCCCACCTTGCGCCTTGCATGGAAGAGACTGTGCAGGATGTATGGCGTGAAGAGACCACTACGCTGACTCGCATCTATCTCAACGAGATCGGGCGCAAGCCTCTTTTGACGCAGGAGGAAGAGCAGCGACTTGCCCGTCGCATGAAGGCAGGGGACGAACGGGCGCGGTGCGAGATGATCGAGCGCAACCTCAGATTGGTGGTGTCTATCGTCAAGCATTATCAGAATCGTGGCGTTGATTTCCTGGATCTGATCGAGGAGGGCAATCTTGGCCAGATGCATGCGCTGGAGAAGTTCGAGCCTGAACTGGGCTACCGCTTTTCGACCTACGCGACCTGGTGGATCCGCCAGAACGCCGAGCGTGCCCTGCTTAACCAGTCTCGCACCGTGCGCTTGCCTGTGCATGTGGGTAAGCAACTCTCCAAGGTGCAGCGCACCTTGCGGGCGCTGGAGAAGGAGGGCGGAGGCGAATTTTCGACGACTGAAGTTGCACGTCGCCTGGCATGCCCGCGCGCGGAAGTGGAAGGATTGCTTGAATTACAGGGGAGGTGTGTCTCTTTTGAGACCCCGTTGGGAAACAATACCGATCTGACCTTGGTTGATGTCCTGGCCGATGATCTGCAGCGCATGCCAGACCAGTTGCTGCATCGCCAGCAGCTGGATCAGGGATTGCAGGGCTGGTTGAGTGAGCTTACCGCCAGACAGCGTGCGGTCATCGAATTGCGGTTCGGGCTAAATGGGGATGAGCCGCTGACGCTGGAAGTGGTGGGCAAACTGCTGGGCATCGGCCGCGAGCGGGTACGCCAGACTCAGATCGAAGCGCTGGAAATCTTGCGCAAGGTCTTGTGTCGTAATGGTATCGATGCGGCCGATGCAGACTGAACGAGTGGTTCGTTCCGTCAGGCTTGTGAGCCTGCGCCTAAAAATGGCGCGCCTCCAATTGCAAGTTGGCCGTTGAGCTTGGCACGATGTAAGGCCTTGTCCGTAACGCATTTTGCCGGGGTTTCGTGTGTTTTTACGACCAAGGGGCTTGTTGCTGCAAGCCCCTTGGTCGTGCCTGTTTCCTTGTGTCGCAGTATCCGGTCCACGTTAGTGACAAGCTCAAACATGGCCGCGCAGCGGACACGAATGCCGAAATTCAAACTCCTTTTGAGGTAACTTCCAGAAGCCACCGCTTTCGCTCTTCAAGCATTAGTAAGGTGTTGATTTTTTATGGTTAAATTTATAATGAGTCGATTGATGGCGGTTCATGTAATGTTGGTGCTTAAAAAGCATGGATTATTTGTATCTCATATGTTAAAATGCTAATTTAGCGAATATTCAGTGGCTATTAATGTCGGAAGCATGCTACCGGGTGGGTGATTGGCTGTTTCTGAGCGAACAGGGGTTATTGCGCGACGAGGCACGTGCTGTCGAGGTGGTGCTGACGCCGCGTGCCGTGCAATTGCTGAGTTATCTGGTCGAGCACGCCGGTGAAGTATTGGGACGGGACGAGTTGATCGATGGTGCGTGGACGCGCGGCGAAGTAACCGACCATGCGCTGACGCAGGCTATTTTCGAATTGCGCCAGGTACTGCGTGGTGAGCGCGATAATGCGGCCTGCTATATCCAGACCGTGCCCAAGCGCGGTTATCGTCTGGTGGCACCGGTTGAGCGCTGTGAGAATAAGTTGTCCGGTGTCGCGCCACCAGCGGCGGCAGTAGCGGACCCCGGGCCTTCTGTTGTCACTGCGGCCCTTGGCGAAAGGCAGTATCCGTGGCGTCGTCCCGTGCAGCTTATTGGGCTGCTGTTTTTGGTATTGTCGTTGGCGGGCTTCTTTCTATGGCCCACATCCGCGACGGATGTGTCGATGTCGGATGTTCTCCCCAACACTCAGCGCATCGCCATTCATATTGAGCCGGCTGGCGACGAGCGCTTGACAGCCTTGCAGTATGGTCTGGGCGGTTTTGCCGCCCATATCCTGTCCATGCGCACGCCTTACGAGGTGACGCAGTTTGTGCCGTCCGGCGACGGGGCGAACTGCTGCCAGAATAGCGCGCGGGTGCTCCGGCTGAGCGTCGAGCGCGTCGGTGAGGCCGATTTCATACATGCGCGTTTCGAACACCGGCTGCGGGGGCTGTCACTGTTTGACAAGCGTTACCCCTTGCTCCCACTTCATGGTGTGATGTCCGCCCTGAGTGCAGACCTGTTGCAGGCCTTGCATTATCCGCGTCCGGCCAAGCCGTTGGCAGCGCCGCCCGCTAAAGACCCTCATAATGCTGAACTTTTCTTCCTAGCGTATTACCGGATTGCCAAGGGCGATAAGGTATCGCTGCGCATGGCGCACGCGACACTCCTGCAGATGACGAACCATCCAAGCCCCAGAACCGAGCTGCTTGCACTGCGCGGCATCGTTGAGCTCGCCTTGAGCGATCTGGATACGGGTGAGGGTGAGCGCTGGTTGAAAGCGTCGGATACGACTTTCGCTATGTTGTCCCAGCAGGAGGACACACCGTATTTTGCCTACCCGGTAGTCTTTGAAGCACGGGCGATGCATGCCTTGTATCAAGGGAGGCAAACCGAGGGTAGAGCGTTAGTTGAGCAGTCGCTGAATCTGCGTGAAATCTGGCGTGCACAGGTCGTGCGCGGCAAGCTGGCCGAGCTGGATGGCCGTCTGGATGAGGCGGCCGATGCCTATAGCCGCGCCTATCTGCTCAAGCCGGATGCCGGCACGCTCGCCTGGATTGCCCATTTGGGCTTTGAGACCAAGCTGGCCGAGCTTGCTCCGCGTCTGAGTGCCCTCGAGGCGCCGGCTATCAAACAGGCTGCTGAGGCGAAGTGAGATGAAGCTGATTCGGCGTTTGCTTGCACGCTTCAGCCGGGACAGGCAGGCGCCAGCTGTCATGGACGATGTCCAGCCCGCCATCGGGTTTCAGTTGGGGCGTTGGCGTTTTCTGGCCCGGCATGCACGGCTGCACGATCCGGTTTGCGGGCGCGAGCGGCCGCTGACCCCGCGCGCGGCCCGCTTGCTTGCCTGTCTGATTGAGCAGCCCGGCATCGTGCTTGCTCCGGCCGAATTGGCAGCGGCGTGTGGCGTCGATGGGGCAGGGCATGCGTTGACCCAGGCGGTATCCGAATTGCGTCAGGCGCTGCGCGACGGCTGTGACGACGCGCCCTGCTATATCCAGACCGTGCCCAAGCGCGGCTACCGGCTGGCGGTGCCGGTCACTGCCGTGACCGCGAGTGCGTGCCCCGCCATATGGCTGGGGGGGCGCTGGCTGTTGTTTGGTGCTTTGCTGGCAAGCTTTTGCGTAATACTGGCCATAGCGTGGCCGCTGCGCATAGTGGATGCTAAGGTGCACCGCTTGCAGGGACTGCCCAATCCCCGCCGCATTATGGTGGTGTTCGAGCCAACGAAGGACGAGAGTTTGAACGCGCGTCTGGTCGGTTTGGGCTCGCTCGCCGCATATACGATTGCCAAGTATTCCCCGTACGAGGTGGTGCAGTCGATCAGTGAGCGCAGTCGGGTGAGCATCCGTAGCGCACGCAGCCTGCAATTGCGCGTCGTGCAGGTCGGGCAGGTTCCGTATCTGCATGCGCGGTTGAGCCATCAGCTTATCGAGCAAGTTCTGCTCGACAAGCACTACCCGCTGCAGTTGCAGGCGCCTGCCATGACGGCGCTGGCCGGTGATGTGCTGCGCGCGCTGCACCAGCCGGTGCCGGAGCAGTTGCCCGGAGCGGATATCGTCGATGACTTGTACGCAAGTGAGCTGTTCTATCAGGGGTATTACCAGTTCTTCAAGGCCGATGCCACCTCGCTGCGCGAGGCGGTCAGGCTGCTGGAAGAGCTGCGCGCGCGCTATCCAACACGTCCGGAAGTGCTGGCACTGCTGGCCACGAGCATGCTGGTGCTGGGCGACTTGGCCACCGATGGCGAGCCGCCCCCCAAGCGTGCCGAAGTGGATGCCATCATGGCGGTGCTGGCAGCGCAGTCTGCATCGCCGCGTTACCAGAGTCTGCTCGTGTATGAGGCGCGCGCGCTGTACGCGCTATACCGTGGCCAGCCGCAGCAGGGGCTGGCTTTGCTTGAGGAGGTCTTGCGCAAGCGGGATAGCTGGCGCGCGCAGGTCATTCGCGGCAAGCTTGCCGAACTGGCCGGGCAGCTTGACATCGCCGCCGATGCCTATACCCGCGCCTGGCTGCTTAGGCCGAACTCCACCACACAGGTCTGGATCCGGCAAATGGCGTTCAAGAGCGACCTTGCCACTGTCGCTCCGGGCTTGGTCGATCAGCACCTGCATGATGCGGATGTCTACGTCAAGTGAATGAAAAGCGCTTAACTAGATGTTAGGTCCCGATCGAAGTCTGGACAGGTGACATGACTTACATTCCGACTGATGAAAGCGGATTGTATCTGACTGATGAGTGCGTCAATCGTGGACGCCACGGTTTGGGACGATTTCTATGCTGCGTGTTCAAATGCCCGTGCAAAAACAGCTGGAGCAACGTCGCCTAAACGGGAGTGCCGGTGCTGACGGTTGTAGAAGATTTCAATGTACTCTGTCATCTCCTCCTGCACGCGCTGCCGGGTTTCGGCGTGACTGTGGTGCACTAGTTCGTTCTTCAGTGTTCCCCAAAAACTTTCCATTGGTGCATTGTCGTAACAGTTGCCTTTGCGTGACATCGATGGCAATAGCCCAGCTTCAGCGATTTGTCGCTGATAATCGTGCGAGCAATATTGGCTTCCTCTATCCGAATGCAGAATCAGTCCGGCAGCAGGACGCTTTTGCGTGAGGGCAAGCGTCAACGCTGCGCCAACCAGCGCCTTGGACATCCGGATTCCCATCGCATCGCACACGATTTCGCTGGTAAAAACGTCTTTGATACCGGCCAGATACAGCCCGCCTTCCGCTACGCGTCACACCCTGAGCCGTTCCTCGGCATACATCTTCTTAAGGCGGCAATTCTCATCTTCCAGTTCTTTGAGCCGAGTCACGAGTGACGCATCCATACCGCCGAACTTGGCATGTCACTTGTAGACGATGGCGGAGCTGATGTCGTATTCACGACACAGCTCCGGTATAGGGCTGCCACCCTCTGCTTGTTTGAGGATGGCGATGATCTGGCTGTCTGAAAAGCGGGATGTCTTCACGCAAAATTCCCTTCAATCCTGATTGGAGAAAATGCTGTTTCAGACGGCAACTAATTTCTGGGGGGATTACCATGGGCGCCGCCCGCCTGCGGCGCAGCCCTTGCTAGAGCCGGGCAGACCCGGTCGGCCACGGCGCCGCACGCTCGAGCTGGGCGGCGAGCCTGAACAGCAGGGCTTCGGCGCCCAGGCGCGCGGTGAACAGCGAGCCGACCGGCAGGCCTCCTGCGGTCCGGTACAGCGGCACCGACATCGACGGCTGGCCGCCGATATTGGCGACGACGGTGAAGCCGGCGGCAGCGGTTGCCGCGCGCGTGTAGTCGTCCATAGGCTGCGTCAGCGCGAGCGCGCCCAGGGGCGGCGCGATCGTCGAGGTGACCGGCGAGAGGATCACGTCGAAGCCGCCGAAAAAACCTTCCATCTTGCGTGACACCTCCTCGAAATTCTGGCGGGCCCGGAACAGGTCTTCCGCGCTGAGCGACGCGGCCCACGCGAGTAGTTCGCGGGTGACGGGTTCCAGTTCTTCCTTGCCCATCGGTCGCGCGAGCTCGCGTTCGCGGTCGAGCACCGCCGTGCGCAGCGCGGTGCGGGTGACGACGCCCTGCGCGCCGAACACCAGTTGCGCGTCGACCGGAAAGACGGCAGGCTCGACATGGTGGCCCAGCGTCTCGAGCAGCCTTGCCGCGTTCTGCAGCGCGGCGCGGGTGTCGGCGTCCAGCGGCGCGCGGGTCAGGCTCTCTTCGACAAGTGCCACGCGCAGCCGGCCCGGTTGCCGGCGGGCTTCTTCCCGGTAGGGCCGCGCAAGCGGGCTGGCCCAGTACGGGCTGCCTGGCTCGTGTCCCTGGGCGATGTCGAGCATCAGCGCCGAGTCGCGCACGCTGCGGGTCAGCGCGTGGCCGACGCTGGCGCCGAACCAGCCTTCGAAGCGGCCGGGGCCCTGCGGGGTCCGGTAGCGGCTGGGCTTGAGGCCGAACAGGCCGCAGTGCGCGGCCGGGATGCGGATTGACCCGCCGCCGTCGGTCGCGTGCGCGACCGGTACGATGCCGGCGGCAACGGCCGCCGCCGCGCCGCCCGAACTGCCGCCGGCCGAGCGCGCGAGATCCCACGGGTTGCGCGTCGCGCCCCACAACTGGGATTCGGTGGTCGGGGTCAGCCCGAATTCTGGGCTCGCGCTCTTGGCGAAGCCGACCATGCCCGCCTGTTCCCAGCGCTCGATCAGCGTGCTGGTCAAGGGCGAGATACGCCCGGCGAACAGGCGGCTGCCGTTGCTGGTGACAGTGCCGGCAATATGGGTGTTCAGGTCCTTCACCAGTAGCGGCACACCGGCGAGCGCTCCGGCGGGGCTTGTGGCGGCGAGGGTGCGGGCACGCTCGTCGTGGCGCAGTACCACGGCGTTGACGGTGCCGTTCAGGGCGTCGCAGCGCGCGAGCGCGGCATCCAGCAGTTCGGACGCGCTAAAGTCGCCCCGGGTCACGCCTTCTGCCATCGCCGTCGCGTCAAGCGCGAGGTAGTCGGCCATCGACAGGCCGCCGCTGCCGGCTGCGCGGGCGGGACGGGGGAATAGGGCGGATACGCCCGCGGCGAGCGCGCCGCAGAGCACGCTGCGGCGGGTGGGGTTGTCGGCTTTGGACGGTTTCATCGAGGTTCTCCTTGTTGGGCTGTCTGCATCCAGCTTTGCAGGTTGCCCCAGCCTGGCGCGCCGGTTGCGCTGTCGCGTGCGACCACCATTGCGTCGCGGAAGGGGTTGAGCCGCGCCACGCTCGCGGGGGTGCGGCAGTCAGCGAAGTACTCGCCATCCAGATGCAGGCGGCCGCGCCACTGGCCGACGTACTGCCCGTCAAAGCCGTGGTAGAGACCGCCGCCCAGGTGAAATCCGGTGTCGGAGATCGGCTGCACGGCCAGCGTGCGCGCTGTGCCGTCGGCCATGGTGAGGTGGAAGTTGCCGCCGGCGAAGCGCTGATTGACGGGGGTGAATGCAAGTTCCGGCCGGATTGCGAGCACCGCTTCGCGCCGCCCGTCCGGGTATTCGAAGTGGCCCTGGGTCAGCGCGTGCTCGAAGCCGGGGCCGCTGTAGCGCAGCAGGTACTGGTGGAAGGCGTAACGGCTGCCGTCGGCGCGCTCAAACAAGAGCGGGTTCCAGATGGCCAGCACATCGATCGCGTCGCTGTCCATCGCCTCGGGTTCAATCTCGGTGAGCGGTGCGCCGACGCCGGGGCGGATCCCCCACGAGTGGTCGCGCGTCATCACCCAGCTATCCTGTGTGACCTCGGTGCGCATGCCCTCGACTTCGATCCAGCCTTCGGCCACACCGCTCTGGTGGTAGCGGATCTGGTCGGCGGTGCGCCGGTAGCCGCTGCGGCTGCGCCTGTCCTCGCGCGCCTCGGCAAAGCAGGGTACGGCACCGGTGAGTAGCAAATCAAATGCGACAGGCTGTACCGCGTTCGCCTGCAGCATCACCCGTACCTGGCGCAAAGGCTCGATGACCTGATAGCGGATCGGGCCCACGTTCACGCTGTCCGGGTCGGCGTCGAGCGCGCGGCTGGCGCGCACGTTCCACTGCTCTGCCTGCCGCGACACGCCGGCGTAGCCGTCGACCACGTTGCGGTTGGCGTACTTGCCGAAGCCGAAACCCACCTGCAGCGAGCCGTCGCGCGCGCCGACCATGCCGCACACCTTCTCGGCCCAGCCGGGGTCGGTGTGCAACACGGTCGCGTGCGTCTCGACGATCTGGTGGTTGAAGCCTTCGTCGGCGCCGGTCAGCGGGCCGATGGTGCCGCCTTGTTGCATGGTCTGCCTTTTCTCGGGGGGTATCGGTGCGACACTAATCCGAAGCCGGCCGGCCGGCATGGTCTTGATGGACGATGCCGACCCGCATGGCCGCCGGTATTGATGGCGGTAATCCGGGATCATTCACCAGCAGGAGCCACCCGATGCGCAAGCCCGTCACACCGACCCATCTCGACCCCATTCGCCACGAGGCGTGGCTTAACGAGGAGCAGGTCAACCGCCAAATGCGCGAACTGCGCGCAAGCTGTCCGGTCAGCTGGTACGAGCGCGCACCGTACCGGCCGTTCTGGCTGGTCACCCGCCACGCCGACATCAAGGAAGTGATGGGGCAAAATGCGCTGTTTATCAACGAACCGCGGCTCGTGCTGGTGGACACGGCGGTCGAGGAAGCGACCGAACAGGCGTACGGCGGGCGTCGCTACGCGGTGCGCACCGTGCTCGACATGGACGGCGACGAACACCGCAGCTACCGCGAGCTTACCCGCGCCTGGTTCATGGGGCCGGGCGTGGTCAAGCTGCAGCAGCGCATCGACGCGCTGGTCGACCGCTATATCGCCACCATGCGCGAGGCGGGCGGGCAGATCGACTTCGCGCAGGAGGTGGCGAGCCAGCTGCCGCTCAGGGTGATCCTGTCCATCCTCGGCCTGCCGGAGAGTGAGGCACCGTTCATCCTGCGCATCACCCAGCAGCTGCTGTCGTCGGCCGACCCCGAGCTGCAGCGCTCACGCGAGGGTGGTGCCGACGTGATGCCCGAAGTCGCAGCCTACTTCGGCCAGTTGCTGGCACAGCGCCGTGCCGACCCGCAGGACGATCTGGCCAGCGTGATCGCCAACAGCCTGGTTGGCGACGAGGCGATCGGCGCGCTGGAGGCGATTTCCTACTACCTGCTGGTGTCGACCGCCGGGCACGAGACGACCGCCGCGTCGATCGCCGGCGGCATGCTCGCCTTCATCCAGAACCCGGAACAGTTGCAGAAGGTGCAGGGCAAGCCCGCCCTGTTGCGTAACGGTGCCAACGAGATCGTGCGCTGGGTGTCGCCTATCCGCCACTTCATGCGCACGGCAACTGAGGACTACACCTTGTCGGGCGCCGACATCCGCGCCGGCGACTCGCTGTGCGTGCTGCTGCCTTCGGGCAACCGCGACGAGGCGGCGTTCGATGCGCCTGACCGCTTCGATATCGAGCGGCCAAGCGAGGGCCACGTCGGCTTCGGCTGGGGCGCTCACGCCTGCCTGGGCCGCCAGGTGGCGCTCGCCGAGATCCGCACCCTGTTTGCCCGCCTGCTGCCGCAGCTCGCTTCGGTGGAACTCGCCGGCACGCCGCGGCCGATCCAGTCCAATTTCACCGGCGGCTACAAGTCGCTGCCTATCCGCTACCGCTTCAGGGACGCCTGATGGACGCGCTGGAACTGGCGTTTCTCGACGAAGGCCCGCGGGAAACGCCGGTGGTGGTGCTGTTGCACGGCTTTCCCGATTCGTCCGCGCTGTGGCGCGCCCAGGCAGCCGCGCTGGTGGCGGCGGGCTTTCGGGTCGTCGTGCCCGATTTGCGCGGTTTTGGCGACAGCCCGGCGCCGGCGGCCACCGACGCTTACGCCTTGCCCTTGCTGATGGCCGACGTGCTGGCCTTGCTCGACAGGCTGGGCGTGGGCGAGGCCGCTCTGGTCGGCCATGACTGGGGTGCCGCGCTGGGCTGGGTGCTCGCCGCGTACCATCCGGCGCGCTTCACGCGCTTTTGCGCGGTCTCGGTCGGCCACCCGTCGCTGCTGTGGGACCTGTCGCTGACCGGCGTCGAGCAGATGGAGCGCTCGTGGTACGTGTGGCTGTTCCAGTTCGAGGACGCGGCCGAGGCGCTGCTGACGCGCGACGACTGGGCGCTGTTTCGCGCGTGGGCGCGCCACCACCCCGAATGCCCGCGGCAGATCGCGCAGCTCTCGCGTCCCGGGCGGCTTTTTGCGGCGCTTGCCTGGTACCGCGCGAACAGCCGGCCGCGCGCATTCGCCGAGGGCGGCTTCAGCCTGCCCCGCCTGCAGGTGCCGGTGCTGACGGTGTGGGGCGAGTCCGATCCGTATGTGGGCGAGGTGGCGCTGCGCGACGCGCATAGGCTGGTCGACGCGCCGTGCACGCATGTGCGGCTGCCGGCCGGCCACTGGCCGATGCTGGATGCGCCGCAGCAGGTCTCGGCGCTGTTGTGCGACTTCGCAGCGGGACGGTTGCCGGGCTAGGGCGCAAGCGAGCCGCGGCAGGCGGCAAGCGTGTCCGAACCCACGCCGCCTGCCGCGAGGTAGGCGTCGACGCTGCCGTAGCGCGTGTCTAGCGCGGCGAAGGCGTCGCAGAGGTAGGCGGCGTCCACGCCCGAGAGCACGGCGAGCGCGGCGTCGTCTGCAGGCACGCCCAGATGGCGGGCGAGGCCGGCTCTCAGGCGCACGCCGCCCGCGCCTTGTGCGGCGCCCTGGCCGTGGCGCAGGTAGTCAAGGACGACCTGGGCTGCGGGCACCCCCATGGCGCGGGCGACCAGCGCGCAGGCGAAGCCGGTACGGTCCTTGCCGGCGGTGCAGTGCACCAGCAGGGGCTCGCCGCGCGCAAGTGGCGTAAAGAGGGCAGGCAAGTGCGGCAAGAAGGCATCGGCGAAGCCGCGATAGAGCGTGCGCATCAGCGCGTGCGCGGACGGCGCATCGGGTGCGCACCGGAAGCGGCCGATCAGCGCCTCGATTGCCGCGTCTGGCGCGCGCACGTCGGTGTCGACCGGTGCGCGCACGCTAACCACCCCCATCAGCGCGCCCCACAGTGACAGTTCGCGGTCGCGTTCCTGCATGCTCCTCAAGTCAAGCACATGGCGGATGCCGAGTGCGCGCGCCGGCCCGATCAGCGCTTGGCCGTGCATCGTGAGCACGCCGGCGCGGTAGAGGCGGCCGCGCGCGAAGGGCAGGCCGGGGGCGACGTCGGCGGGCAGCATCATGTCCACCCCGACGCAGCGTGCGGCCCGAGCAGCATCTGCTCGAGCACGCCGTGCCCGTTGCGGACCGGCTCGCCGTCGACCGTCAGGGTCGCGCGGGTCAGCGACTGCAGGTGGACCTGCGCGAAGTCGTTGGGGGCCAGCGCCCGGCAGTCGCGCGTCTCGCCGTGCACGGCGAACTCGCCGTGGTAGCGGCCGTGCCCCCACTCGGGGTGGTGGTAGCCGGCGCCCTGCATATAGACGCGCTCGCCGCATTCGAGCGCGAGCGTCGCGCCGCGGCCGTCGGCGAGCGTGCCGCAAACGCGCGCGCGCGCAACTTGCCGGCTGCCCGCGGCGTACTCGACGTGCACGAGCGGCTGGGACAGGTGGCAGGGCGCGCCGCCGTCCGTCGGCACCAGTACGCACTGGCGGTTCCAGCCGTTGCCGTGCGCGTCGTCGTTGGTATGGAAATGCACCACCCTATCGTCGAAATGGGTCGGCCCCCACAGCCAGAACCACTGGGGTGGCGCGGCGGGCAGCAGCGGCTGGCCCTCGCGCACGCCGACCGGGCGGATGCCCCACGAGCGGTCGCGCGTGCCGCGCCAGTTGTCGAGGATGACGCGCTCGCCGTCGACGGCCAGTTCGCCCTGCCACAGGCCGAGCTGGGTCATGCGGGTGAGGTCGAGCACCGTGCGCGTGCCGTCGTGCCAGACAAAACGCGGCTCCTCCTGCGGCGCTGTGCGCGCGCTGAACGACAGCGAGCCCTCGAGCCCGAGTCCGGGTGCGTCGACATGCACGGCCAGGCGCGCGAGCGGCTCGACCACCTCGACGCGGATCGGGCCGACCCGGGTGTCCATGCGCTCGGCGCCCAGCGCGCGCGAGGCGAATACGCAGCGCTGCACGCCGTCCCGCTGCACGAAGACATGCGCGTCCATCAGCCCGAGGTAGGGGTAGACGCCGAGCGCGGCGGCGAAGTAGACGCCGCCGTCGCTGCGGTAGGCGTTGAAGTAGTAGCGGTCGTAGAAGTTGCGCTCGCTGCCGGCGTCGGCGAGCGGGACCGGCCGCTGGTGGATCGGGTAGTCGTCGCCGCGGCTGAGCATCAGGCCACCTCCTGCTCGCCGGCGTCGGCCATCAGGCGCGCGAGCACCGTGTAGCCGCCGTTGCAGGTGTCCATCTCGAAGCCTTCGGGCAACAGCCCGCGATCGGCGAACAGCTTGCCCAGGCGCGCCATGATCAGCGCGAGGCGGGTGGCGGCGAGCATCTCGAACCACGGCAAGCCGGCGGCGGACAGGCCGCTGGCGGCCTCCCAGCAGGCGATGGTTTCTGCGCGGGAGGGCAGGTGGGGAAGGCGGGGCGTGCCGTAGCCCTCGCATAGCGAGCAATCGAGTACCAGGAACCAGGCCAGGTCCTCGCGCGCGTCGCCGATATGCGCGCCTTCCCAGTCGAGCGCGGCCTCGACGTGGCCTGCCTCGCCGAACACCAGGTTGCCCAGCTTGGCGTCGCCCCATACCAGGGAGGCGTCGCCCGCGTGCGGGCGGTTGGCGGCAAGCCAGGCAAGCGCGCGGCGGATCAGCGGGTAGGGGCGCGCCTGCGCCTCGGTCCAGTCGAGGAAGGCCGCCAGTTCCGCCAGTTGCGCCGCGAGCGGGTCGGCGTCCGGCGCGAGCCAGGCGAGGCCGGTGGCGCGCCAGTTCACGCGCGCAACCTGCGCGCAAGCGGTCACGCCGGCAAACCAGTGGCTGCGCAGCGCTTCGGGCGACAGCTCCGCCAGCCAGCCCTCGACATGGTATTGCGGGTTCTCGTTCGGCACGCGCCCCGCCACGCGCCGCATCAGGTAGAAGGGGCGGCCGATGAACGAGGGATCTTCCTCGTAGCCGATGAGTGCGGGCACCGGCACTTCGCTGTGCGCCAGCGCAGCCATCACCCGGTACTGCAAGGAGAGGTCGTAGTGCGGGAACAGCGCGTCGCCCGCGGGGGCGGTACGCAGCACCATGGCCCAGTCTTGCCGCCGACCATCGACGGTGAGCGTCGCGTCGACCAGCCAGGTCTCGTTCGAGTAGCCCTGCGCGGGCGGCGTCACCCGGCCAACTTCGGGCGCGCTGCCCGGGTAGCGGCCGGCGAGCCAGCCTTCGAGGGCGCGGGCGAGCGTCACGGGCTGCATGCGGCCTCCTCTTGTTTAGCAGCGCTGCGCGAGCCGTCGCGCCCGGCAATCAGCGCGGCCGCGCGTTCGCCTATCATGATCGCGGTCGCGTTGGTGTTGCCCGAGATCAGCCGCGGCATCACCGACGCATCGGCGACGCGCAGACCCTCGACGCCGCGCACGCGCAGCTCGAGGTCGACCACCGAGCGCGCGTCCGGCCCCATCCGGCAGGTGCCGACCGGGTGGTGGCCGGTCTGTCCGCCGCGGCGGGCGAAGTCGATCAGCGCGTCGCGATCGCGCACATCCGCGCCCGGGTAGACTTCGGCCGCGAGCAGGGGGGCGAGCGAGGGCGCGGCGGCGATGCGGCGCGCCCACTCGATGCCGGCGAGCGTGGTGTCGACGTCGTAGTCGGTGCTCAGGTAGTTGAAGCGCAACTCGGGCTTGCCCGCCGGGTCGCCCGCGCGCAGCGACAGCGTGCCGCGCGAAGTCGGCCGGCACACATTGGGCGCGATGGTGAAGCCTGGCCAGCGGTGCAGGGCCTTGTGCTCGCCGTCCAGTTCGCCCGACACCGGCAGCAGGTGGTACTGCAGGTCGGGGCGGGTCAGTTCCGGGCGGCTCCTGAGGAAGATGCCGACTTCGGCCGCCGGCATCGTCATCGCGCCCTTCTTGCGCCACAGGTAGCGCAGCACTTCGCCGAGCACCCGGACGCCGCCCAGCTTGTGGTTGAGCGAAGGCGCACCGTCCTTGAGCCGCCACATCAGCGGCAGCACCAGGTGGTCCTGCAGGTTCTCGCCGACTTCGGGCGCGTCGCAAAGCAGCTTGATGCCGGCGCGCGCAAGCGCACCGGCCGGACCGACGCCGGAGCGCATCAGCAACTGCGGGCTGCCGACGGCGCCTGCGCAGAGGATGATCTCGCGGCCGGCACGCACCTGCCGGCGCTGCGAACCCTTGCGGTACTCGATGCCGACCGCCCGGCGCCCGTCAAACAGTACGCGGTCCACTTCGGCGCCGGTGAGCACAGTCAGGTTCGCGCGCGGCGACGCAAGATAGGCGTGCGCGGTGGATACCCGGCGGGCGTCCGCCAGCGTCGCCTGGTAGTAGCCGACGCCTTCCTGGCGCGCGCCGTTGAAATCATCCGTCTGCGGGATGCCGGCCTCGACCGCCGCGTCGATCAGCGCCCTGGCCAGCGGTGTCGGGTCGACCTGGTTGGCGATCCGCCACGGCCCTGCGTGCCCGTGCGCGTCGCCTGACAGGTCGCGGTTGTTCTCGGCGCGCAGGAAGTAGGGCTCGACGTCCCGCCAGCCCCAGCCCGTGCAACCCTCGCGCGCCCAGTCGTCGTAGTCTTCGCGCTGGCCGCGCACGAAGAGCAGGCCGTTGATCGACGAGCTGCCGCCGAGCACCTTGCCGCGCGGCAGGTCGATCTGCCGGCCGGCCAGACCCGGCTCGGGCTCGCTCTGGTACGACCAGTTCAGCGGATGGCCCGGTCGTTGGGTGACGCCCCAGCCGGCGGGCATCTCGACGATCAGCTTGCGGTGGTCGCCGCCCGCTTCGACCAGCAGGACGTTCAGCCGGCTGTCCTCGGCGAGGCGCGCGGCAAGCGCGGCGCCGGCGCTGCCGGCGCCGACAACGATATAGTCTGGAGCGGGCATCTCAGTCCTCCTTGATCGCTAGCGCGAAGGCGTCGACGCTGCGGCCGGTACGCGCGCGGTTGACCGGCGCGCCCGGGTCGGCGTGGCCGAAGGAGACGCCGAACAGCAGCTGCCAGCCTTGTTCGATGCCGAACTCGGCGCGCACGAGGTCGGGGTGGAAGCTCAGCGCGGTCTGCGGGCAACTGGCGAGGCCTTCGGCGGCGAGCGCGAGCATGAAGGTCTGCGCGCACATGCCAAGGTCGGCCGCTTCGCGTGTGCCAAAACCCGGCGCGAGGAAGAAGAAGGCCACGTGCGGCGCGCCGAAGAACGCGTAGTTCTGCATGAACTGGTAGGTACGGGCGGCCTTGTCGTCGCGCGCGATGCCGGCGGCGCCGTACAGCGCCTCGGCCGCGCCGAGCTGGCGCTCGCGCCAGACGCCTTCGTAGCGGCCGTCGTAGGGCAGGTCAGGCGCCATGCGCCCGGCGGCCATCTCGGCGCCGATGGCGGCCGCAAGGCGGTCGCGGCACGCACCGGATGCGATGGCGATGCGCCAGGGCTGGGTGTTGCAGTTGGACGGTGCCTGGCAGGCGAGCGCGGCGAGGCGTGCTATCGTCCCGCGCGGCAGTGCCTGGGGCAGGAAGGCGCGCGTGGCATGGCGCGCGGCCACGACCTGTCCGAAAACGGCCGCGCCGTTCGGGTGGATTGCTTCGGGTGCCGACATGTCTACCTCCATCCTTCGCGGCGCGCTAGCGGCCGCGCCACAGCGGTTTGCGTTTTTCGTTGAAGGCACGGATGCCCTCGACCACGTCTTCGCTTGCGCGCATGCGCTCGAGCGCCGGGTAGCCGCCGCTGTCCTGCAGGGCGATCGCTGTTTCAAGCGGCAGCGCAAGCCCCGCCTCGACGCAGGCCTTGGTCGCCCTGAGCGCGAGCGGCGCGCCAGCACTCAGCCGGCGGCACCAGCGCGCGACGGTCTCCTCGAGCGCGGCCGCGTCGGCGACCTCGTTGACCAGACCCCACTCGCAGGCGGTCGCCGCGTCTATGCTCTGGCCGGTGAGCAGCATCTGCATCGCGCGCTTGCTGCCGATCTGGCGGGGCAGGCGGTGCATGCCGCCGGCGAAGGCGACCGCGCCTATCATCGGCTCGGGCAGGCCGAAGCGCGCGTTGTCGCGAGCGACGATGATGTCGCAGGCCAGCGCGATCTCGAAGCCGCCGCCCATGGCGACGCCCTCGACAACGGCCAGGAGCGGCTTGTCGAGGCCGTGGCGGCTGGTGAGTCCGCCGTAGCCTGAGGGTGGAACCTTGTACTCGGCCTTGCCCTCAAGCGCGTCCTGCATCGCGCGGATGTCGCCGCCCGCCGAGAAGGCCTCGCCGCCGGCGCCGCGCACCACGGCGAGCCACAACTCGTCGTCCGCCGCGTAGCGGTCGAAGGCGGCGCTCATCAGCGCATGGGTTTCCGGGTCGAGCGCGTTCATGCACTCGGGGCGGTTGATGGTGACGGTCAGTACGCGGCCGTCGACGCGGGTGAGCACCTTGCTCATGCCGTCGCACCAGCCGCTTCGGCGCGCTCGCGCGCCCAGCGGTAGTTGGCCTTGCCGGCGACCGAACGGGAGAGCTCGGCCTCGAACACGATGGTGCGCGGGATCTTGTAGCCGGCGAGATGCGCGCGGCAGTGCGCGGCGAGGAGCGCCGCGTCCTCCCTGCCCGGCGCGCGGCGCAGGCTGACCACCGCGGCGACGCGTTGCCCCCAGCGCTCATCGGCGACGCCGACCACCAGCGCGTCGGTGACGTCCGGGTGGCGGCGCAGCACGTCCTCGACTTCCTCGGGGAATACCTTCTCGCCGCCGGTGTTGATGCACTGCGAGCCGCGGCCGAGCAAGGTCGCCGTCCGGCCATCCGCCTCCAGCCGGGCAGCGTCACCCAAGAGCGCGTAGCGCACGCCATCGAGCACGATGAAGGTGTCGGCGGTCTTCCTGGCGTCGCCCCAGTAGCCGACCGGCACGTGGCCGGAGCGGGCGAGGATGCCGGTCTCGCCCGGCGCGACGCGCGCGCGCCCGTCCGGCGTCAGCACCGTGAGTGTGGCGTCCAGCGTTAGCTTCATCAGCCCGTCGCCGTCCGGACGCGGCCCCTGCCCGATGATGCCGCCTTCGCTGGTGCCGTAGCCGTTGCCCATCTGCGCGTTCGGCATGTAGACCTTGATCGCGTCCTGCAGGTGGCGGGCGATCGGCGCGCCGCCCGAGCCGAATACATACATGGCCGACAGGTCCCAGCGGCCCGGGTGGGCTTCGAGCGCGTCGCGGATCGGCATCGCCATCGCGTCGCCGACGATCGCGCTGATATTGACCTTTTCCTTCGCCATCACGTCGAGCACATGGCAGGCGTCGAAATGGAGCTTGTCGGAGCACACCACGGTCTGCCCGGCGTAGAGCGCGCACAGCGTCGCCCACATCGCCGCGCCGTGCATCATCGGTGCGACCGGCATGAAGCGCAGCGCCGGCGCGCCCTTGGCGTAGCCGGCCAGCTCTTCGGCGCTCGCCACCGGCTGGCCGGAGCGGCGGTAGAGGTCGCCGCCGCCCAGCGCGCCGAAAAAGAGCGCCGCGTGCGGCCACATCACGCCCTTGGGCATGCCGGTGGTGCCGCCGGTGTAGAGCAGCATCAGGTCGTCGCCGCTGCGCCCTTCTGACGGAGCGGGCAGCGCTGCGCAGGCGAGCGCTGTTTCCAGCGCGTCGCCGGTGGCAATCGCCGTGTGCAGGGTGGGGAAGCGCGACAGCAGCGGCTCGACGGCAGGGGCGAGCGACGCGTCGTAGACGAGCGCGGAAAGCTTCGCGTTGTCGAAGATGTAGGCGAGCTCGTCGGCGACGTAGCGGTAATTGATGTTGACCGGCAGCGCGCCGAGCTTGCACGCGGCGAAGAAGGTCGCCAGATAGTCGGCGCCGTTGTAGAGCAGCAGCCCGACGGTGTCGCCGCGTTTGACGCCGCGGGCGGCCAGGTGCGAGGCAAGGCGCTCGGCGCGCGCCTCCAGCGCCGCGTAGCTGGTGCGGGCATCGCCCGCCACCAGCGCGAGCCGGTCGGGGACAGCGGACGCGACCGCCGAAAAGAGGTCGGCGAGGTTGAAACGGGTTTGCGACATGGGTCTTCCTCCGGAGTTTTTATGGTCAGTTGCCGCGCTGGCAATCGGCTTCGGTGAAGCCCGCCTCGGCGTAGAGCCGCGCATTGTCCTCGCCCAGCCGTGGCGCCTCGCGGCGCACTCCGAAGGCGTGACCGCTGATCGAAAACGGCGGGCATAGCCCGGGGTAGGCGCCAAACAGCGGGTGCTCGGCCGCGAAGGCGACGCCGCGCGCGCGCGCGTCGGCCTGCGCTTCCTCTAGCGTCAGCACCGGGCTTACGCAGGCGTCCAGCCCTTCGAGCCTGGCTATCCATGCAGCGAGCGGCAGCTGGCGGATCTCGTCGGCGAGCTCGGCGCGCGCCGCGCGGCCGGCCTCGCCCGAGAGGTGGCCGCGCGCAATCAGGTCTTCGCGGCCGATGCGCTGGCAGAACGCCTGCCAGAACTTGAATTCGACCGCGCCGACCGCCAGGTGGCGCTCGTCGGCCGTGCGGTAGACGCCGTAGCTGGCCAAGGCCCCGGCGAGGAAGTCCTCGCCACGCGGCAGCTTGCCGCCGGCGGCGGCAAGCCCGGCAAACGCCGGGACATTGAGCACGGTCGCGCTGTCGGCCATCGCGACCTCGACGCGCCGCCCGGCGCCGCCGCGCGCGACGTCAAACAGCGCAGCCAGCACGGCTACTGCCGCGGATAGGGCGCCGCCGGCGATGTCGGCCAGCGGGAAGTTGCCGCTGACGGGGTCTTCGCCTGCCGCGCCGTTCTGGTCGAGGGTGCCGGCGAGCGCCTGATAGTTGAGGTCGTGGCCGGCAAGCATGCTGCGCGCGCCGCTTGCGCCGTAGCCGGTGACCGAGCAGTAGACGAGCTTGGGGTTGACCGCGTTGAGCGCGTCCCAACCGAGGCCCAGCCTGTCCATTACGCCGGGGCGGAAGCCCTCGATCAGCACGTCGGCGCCGCGCACGAGCGAGACGAGCAGCGCGCGCCCTTCGTCGGTCTTCAGGTCGACCGCGAGCGAGCCCTTGTTGCGCGAGAGCATGCAAAAGAGGGCGGAGAACTCGGCCTGGCCCATGCCGCGGGCGGCGTCCCCCCCCTTGGGCGGCTCCACCTTGATCACCTCGGCGCCGAGGTCCGCCAGCTGCAGCGTGCACAGCGGGCCGGGCAGCAGTTGCGTCAGGTCGAGCACCCTGACGCCGGCAAGCGGCGCGCTCATCGTGCTTCTCCCTTGCGCCTGGCCGGCGGCGTGAGCGCCCGCTTGCCGTAGAAGCTTTGGCCGGAGCGCGCCATCTGGTAGACGAGTTCGGGTAGCGCGTAGCGCTCGGCCGACACGTCGCGTGCCAGTTGCTCGCTGCGTTCGATCAGGCGGGGCATGCCCAGCGTATCCATCGCGGCGAACGGGCCGCCCAGATAGGCCGGGAAGCCGACGCCGAGACAGGCGCCGACGTCGCCGTCGGCCGCGTCCAAGAGCACGCCGTCCGCCATGCAGCGCGCGGCGTCCACCAGTTGCGCGTAGAGCATGCGCGCCTTCACCTCTTCGAGTGAGGGCTGGTTTTCGGCCCGCGGCCAGATGTCGGCGAGGCCCGGCCACAGCCGCTTGCCGGCCGCGTCGTAATCGTAGAAGCCCTGTCCGTTCTTGCGGCCGTGGCGGCCGTGGCGGACGACGAGCTCGCTGATTACCGGCACCGACGCGCCCGGCTTGTAGCCGGGGCCGCCGTCACGCGCGCGCTGCAGGGCCCCCTTGTAGGCGAGGTCCAGCCCGACCTCGTCTGAGATGGCGAGCGGGCCGACCGGGTAGCCGACCAGACGGGCTGCCTGTTCGATCAGCGCGGGCGCGACACCTTCTGCGACCATGGCGACGCCCTCGTTGATGAAGGCGCCGATAAAGCGGCTGGTGAAGAAGCCCGGGCTGTCGTTGACGAGGACGGGGGTCTTGCCCAGCTGGGCGACAAAATCGAGCGCGTGCGCGAGCGCCTCGTCCGAGGTGTCGTCGCCGCGGATCACCTCGACCAGCGGCATGCGCTCGACCGGCGAGAAGAAGTGCAGGCCGATGAACGCGTCCTTGCGCGCGAGGGTGGAGGCCAGGCCGGTGATCGGCAGCGCGGAGGTGTTCGACGCGAGCACCGCGCCCGGTGCGAGCGCCGCTTCGGCGCGGGCGAACACCTCGGCCTTCACCGCGCGGTCTTCGAACACCGCCTCGACGACCAGCGACGCGCCGTCGAGCAGCGCGTAGTCGGTGGCGGACACGATGCGCGCGAGCGTCGCGTCCATTTTCTCCTGCGTGCTGCGGCCCTTTTCGACGTCGCGTGCGAGGCGGCTGCGCGCGTAGTCCTTGCCCTTGTCGGCGGCCGCCTGGTCGCGGTCGATCAGCACGACGTCGACGCCGGCCTCTGCGGCCACTAGCGCGAGCCCCGCACCCATCAGGCCCGCACCCAGCACGCCGACCTTGCGGTGGACGCGCCGCTCGACGCCCTGCGGGCGGTGCATCAGGCGGTCGGCCTTGCCCTTGTTGATGAACAGGGTGCGGATCATATTGCCGGCGACCGGGTCGAGGTTCAGCTTGACGAAGTACTTGCACTCGATGTCGAGCGCCTTGTCCATCGGCAACTGCATGCCCTCGTACAGGCAGGACAGGATGGCTTGCGGGGCGGGCAGGTTGTAGAGCGTGCCCGCGCCGGTTGCCGCGTTGCTGCCGAGGAAAAGCTGCGCGATGGCGGGCTCCAGCGGGCTTTGCCCGCCGGGGACGCGAAAGCCCTTGCGGTCCCACGCCTTGGTCGGGTCGGGGCTGCCCAGCAGCCAGGCGCGGGCGGTTTCGAGCAAGTCTTCGGCCGGCACCACCGCGTCGACCAGGCCCATCTCCAGCGCCGCCTGCGCCTTCAGTTGGCTGCCCTGCAGCAACAGCGGCAGCGCGCGCGCGACGCCCAGCATGCGCAGCAGGCGCTGGGTGCCGCCGGCGCCCGGCAGCAGGCCGACGCCGACCTCGGGCAGGCCGACGCGCAGGCTGCGCACGTCGGCCGCGCAACGGTAGTGGCAGGCAAGCGCGATCTCGAAGCCGCCGCCGAGCGCGGCGCCGTTCAGCGCGCACGCGAAGGGTTTGCCGCCGGTTTCGATGCGGCGCAGCAGCGCCGAGAACGGGCGGCATTCGGCGTACAGCGTCGCCGCGTCCTTGGGTTCGGCGAGCGACGCCTCCAGCGTCTTGAGGTCGGCGCCGGCGACAAACGATGACTTGGCCGAAGTGAGCAATACCCCCTTGACCGCGTCGTCGGCGAGCGCCGCGTTCACATGGTGTTCGAGGCCGTCGATGAAATGGCGGTCCATCACGTTGGCCTGCGCGTCAGGCTGGTCGATGGTCAGCGTCAGGATGCCGTCGGCGGCGAGTGCGCGCTTGAAGTAGTCGATCATGGCGGGGCCTCAGACGAGTTCGAGAATGGTGGCGGTGCCCATGCCGGCACCGACGCACAGGGTGGCAAGTCCGGTGGCCTGGCCGCGGCGCTCCATTTCGTCGAGCAGGGTGCCGAGGATCATCGCGCCGGTCGCACCCAGCGGGTGGCCCATCGCGATCGCGCCGCCGTTGACGTTGATCGAGGCGTGGTTCACGTTCATCGCCTCCATGAAGCGCAGCACCACGGCCGAGAACGCCTCGTTCAGCTCCCACAGGGCTATGTCGCGGGCGCTCATGCCGGCGTTTTTCAGCGCGCGCGCCGCAGCCGGCGCCGGGCCGGTCAGCATGATGGTCGGCTCCGAGCCGATGCTGGCGAAACTTTTGATGCGCGCGCGCGGGGTCAGCCCCAGCGCGCGGCCGGCTTCCAGCGTGCCGATCAGCATCGCGCAGGCGCCGTCGACGATGCCCGAGCTGTTGCCTGCGTGGTGCAGGTGGTGGATCTTCTCGACTTCCGGGTAGCGGGTCAGCGCGACCGTGTCGAAGCCCGCCTTGGCGCCCATCTCTGCGAACGAGGGCTTGAGCGCGGCGAGCGTCTCGACGCTGGTCTCTGGGCGGATCATCTCGTCCTTGTCGAGCAGCACGCGGCCCAGAAGGTCGGTGGCTGGCACCACCGAGCGCGCGAAGCGGCCCTCGCGCCAGGCGACGCTTGCGCGGCGGTGGCTCTCGGCCGCGTAAGCGTCGAGCATTTCGCGGCTGTAGCCGTACTTGCTGGCCAGCAGGTCAGCCGAGACGCCCTGCATCACGAAGCGCGTCGCGAAGGCGACCGCCGGGTCGATAGCCCAGCTGCCGCCGTCGGCGCCCATCGGCACCCGGCTCATGCTCTCGACGCCGCCGGCGACCACGAGGCCGGCCTGGCCGGCCATCACCTTGGCCGCGCCCTGGTTGACAGCCTCGAGGCCGGACGCGCAGTAACGGTTGACCTGCACGCCGGGGACGGACTCGTCGAAACCGGCGGCGAGCGCGGCGATGCGCGCGATATTGCCGCCCTGTTCGCCGACCGCGACCACGCAGCCCAGCGTCAGATCCTCGACGTGGCGGGTGTCCAGATCGTTGCGCCGGGCAAGCGCCGACAGGGCCTGCGCGGCCAGCGCGACCGGGGTGAGTTCGGCGAGCGCGCCGTCGGCCTTGCCCTTGCCGCGCGGCGTGCGCACATGGTCGAAGATGTAAGCGTCAGTCATCGATCTTCCTCATGAGGGGAGGGCGAAGCAGCCCGTCTGGCGGACATCGTTACCCAGATGACTGGCGCCGTTCATCGTCCGTATGGAGGTGGTAGCCCTGAGTTGGAACGGAGTGCAAGACATCATCTCGCCGGTACGGTCTCGTACATTTTATCGGTGCACTATTGCGGCTATTTTGTTGACATTCTTGCCGCCTTGCCGCCTTGCCGCCTACGCAAGCCATTTCTGCCGCGTCTGTCCGCTAAGCGGCCAGATCGCCGCGATGGGTGTTGCTGCTGGCAACCCTGATGCATCGCCCGCTTCACCGGCTAACCGGGCAAGCTCCTGCCCGAGCGCTAGAAGTGCCTCGCCACGGCGAGGCATATCGATTGCCGCGACCATATCGGCATTTTCCTTGAAACCGCATTCAACACAGCAAAACTGCGCTTGGGCCTGACGCTTGTCTTTTCAAGGCATGACCGCAGGCCGGGCATGTGCGGCTGCTGTGCTGTGGCGGCACCACAATCAGATATCGCCATCCCATCCCCGCTTGTACCTGATCGGGTTTGCAGCCTTGCGGATAGCAGAAGCTGTCGTTTTTCCATTTCCTTTTGAACTTTGGAAGTTGTTATGGCGCACTGAGCTTGCGTGTTGCGCGGTAGTTCGCCGTTGGGCATGCGTCCGTATTGGCAGGTTGGGCGTCGTTGTATGATAAAGCCATGCCTATTTGACGCATCACCGTGCAAGGTTATTTCAGATTAAACGAATGCCTACAGCGCACACGCTATCCATGCTGGCCGCAAATGACGAGGTTTTTGGCGTGCCGGATAAGTTTGAGTATTCGCTGCATGTAGTCTTTCCGGACGATGTAGCAGCTTTCGTTACTGATCAGATTGATATGCAAGGGGCGCCGTCAGCAGACTGTCCCGGAGCCGGAGTACGACAGGAGTGCGATGTGCATAGTGCAACACCAGGGTGGATGCCGGTGCTGTAAGTCTGCCTGTTGCTGCTGTCGCTGACGATGATCGGTAACCATTTTGTATGGCATCGCCTACGTCGGCTACACCTGCTCAGACTTGGTCAACCATTCGCTGGGAGATTGAGGCTATATGTCGGCTTAACGTACAGCGTCTAACCCTGACCTGAGAGTAAAGGAGATCCGTTATGCAACAACAAGCACTTCGTATCGCAGCCACTGGCGCATTCGTTTTATTTTCTGCGCATGCAATGGCTGCTATTTCTGCCTCCGAGGCTGCGCGCTTGGGTAAGGATTTGACCTGTGTTGGAGCCGAGAGGGCAGGTAACGCCGATGGATCAATCCCTGCTTTTTCCGGTAAATGGCTGGGGGCACAGGCGAACCCGGGCTGGAAAATGAATGCAGGTAGTCACGCGAGCGACGTCTATCCGAACGACAAACCATTATTCGTGATTACGGCTGCCAATATGGAGAAGTATGCTGACAAGCTCAACGAAGGGCAGAAAGCATTACTGAAAAAGTACCCGGACAGCTACAACATGCCGGTCTACCAGAGTCGACGTGATTTCCGTTATCCAGACTATGTGTGCGATACCGTACTGGAAAACGCCAAAACCGCCAAGGTGACCGATAACGGTATGGGTGTTGATGCGACTACCGGTGCGATCCCATTCCCGATTCCGAAAAATGGCATTGAGGCGCTCTGGAACATGCTGTTGCCACATCGCCCGTATACCGTTCAGACGGTACGCGATAACGCGACGGTTACTGGCAACGGTATTGTCTGGGGGCGACTGAAGTCGGTAGGTCTGACGCCGGCGTATGATCCGAAGGTGCGCAGCAAAACCAGCGACGGCGTTTTCTCGTACTACATGACGAGCACCTTGCTACCCGAGCGGGAGAAAGGTGGCGTGACCGTATCGCACGAACCGTATAATTTTGCCAAGAATTACCGCCTGGCGTGGCGTTACGATCCAGGCACGCGCCGCGTGCGTCAGGTTCCGGGTTTTGGTTTTGACCAGCCGGTAGCTGCAGTCAGTGGCAGCATGGTGATCGATGAGGATCGCCTATTTAATGGATCCCCCGAACGTTACGACTGGAAACTAGCTGGTAAGCGCGAGATATACATTCCGTACAACGCCTATCGTGTGGCCAGCCCCAAGCTCAAGTACAAGGACTTACTCACGCAGAAACATCCGAATCCGGAGCCGATGCGCTACGAGCTGCACCGGGTGTGGGTGCTTGAGGGTAAGCTCAAGCCAGGCATGCGCCACCTGTACCCGAAGCGCGTGATATTCCTTGATGAGGATAGCTGGCACGGTGTGTACTCAGACCAGTACGACGGTCAAGGTAAGCTGTGGCGTGCAGCGATTGCACACCACTACTACTCGCCAGACTTCAGCGGCCAGTTTAACTCGACGACGTTCTACCATGACCTCAACTCGGG
This sequence comes from Craterilacuibacter sp. RT1T, assembly GCF_023502145.1. Taxonomy (GTDB): domain Bacteria; phylum Pseudomonadota; class Gammaproteobacteria; order Burkholderiales; family Chromobacteriaceae; genus Craterilacuibacter. Next base: position 217,367 of record NZ_JAMFLI010000002.1, read on the forward strand.
CTCCTACGTTGCATACGGGATGCTCAACGAGCAGTCGAAGTCCGACGTGCTCAACGCCGGCGGGCTCAACCCCGAGGACTTTACTGCGGACTCTGCGCGCCGCGTCGGGAAGTAATCACTGACAGGGTAGGCCCGGTTTCACTGGGCCTACTGATCCGGCCAAATGAAATATGGATTCTCTGCAGCGTATTTGACGCAATGATCTTGGCGGACGCTTTGGGCCGTTCAGGTGGTCCTTTGCGTTTGGCTACATGATTCATGGCGGCAATTTACTTTGGTCTTGATGCTGCATGAGAGACCTGATGGTCTGAGCCCAGCTTCACCTCGTTTGAGTAAAGCCGCACATTTGCAATGCCAAGCATGGCAAAACTTACCCTTGAGCATTCCGGAGTCCACACCATGCCGCCCAGCCTTAAGCCGTTTGCTGCGATAGTCGCGGCCGCCTTCACCTGCGCCGCCCCCGTCTACGCTGCACCGGCGGCGCGCCCGAACATTCTGGTGATCATGGCCGACGACGTCGGCGTCACCAATATCGGCGCCTACAGCCATGGCATGATGGTGCCGACCCCGAACATCGACCGCCTCGCCCGCGAGGGCATGCTGTTCACCGACCACTACGCCGAACCCTCGAGCACGCCGGGCCGTGCGGCCTTTCTGACCGGCCAGTTGCCGATCCGCACCGGGCTGACCACGGTCGGGCTGCCCGGCAGCAAGCTGGGGCTGGACGCACGCGACCCGACGCTGGCCGAGGTCTTGAAGGAACAGGGCTACCGCACCGGCCAGTTCGGCAAGAACCACCTGGGCGACCGCAACGAACACCTGCCGACCGTGCACGGCTTCGACGAGTTCTACGGTAACCTCTACCACCTCAATACCGAAGAGGAGCCGTTCCGCCCGGACTGGCCGCAGGATCCGGGCTTTGACGCACGCTACAAGCCGCGCGGCGTACTCGACTGCAAGGCGACGGCCAGCGATGACACCACCGAAGACGGCCGCTTCGGCAAGGTCGGCAAGCAGGCCTGCCGCGACACCGGCGCGCTCTCGCCCAAACGGATGGAGACGGTTGACGACGAATTCGAGGCGCGCGCCGTCAACTTCATGCAGCGCGCCGTCAAGGCGGACACGCCGTTCTTCGTCTGGCACAACCCGACGCGCATGCACATCTACACCCACCTGCGCGACGAGCACAAGGCGCTGGCCAAGCCCTATTCGTCGGAGATGGACATCTACGGCAGCGGGCTGATCGAGCTGGATCGCTCGGTCGGGCGCATGTTGAAGAAGCTCGACGACATGGGTGCCGCCGACAACACCATCGTGATCTTCACCTCGGACAACGGGCCGATGTCGCAGTGGTGGCCGGACGGCGGCACCAGCCCGTTCCGCGGCGAGAAGGCGACTACCTGGGAAGGCGGCGTGCGCGTGCCGATGCTGGTGCGCTGGCCGGCGAAGATCAAGGCCGGCAGTGTCAGCAACGGCATCCAGGACAATACCGACCTCTTCACCACCCTGGCCTCCGCCGCCGGCCGCCCGCAGGTCGCGTCCGAGCTGAAGGCGAAGGACAAAGTGTATATCGACGGCGTCGACAACCTCGCGCACTGGCAGGGGAAGGCACCTTCGGCGCGCAACTTCCACCTCTACTACAACGAGCGCGAGCTCTCTGCGGTACGCATCGGCAACTGGAAGAGCCACCTGAAGACCCGCGAGGGCTTCTTCGACGAGAACAAGCCGGCGGCGCTGATCTTCAACCTTCGCATGGACCCGTACGAGCGTCAGAGTGGCTGGAAGTCGCAGGAAATCGCGATGAAGCTGGGCATGGCGTGGGGCGGCCAGATCCGCGACGTGGTCGGCGCGCACCGCGCCTCGCTCGCCCAGTTCCCGCCGCGCCAGGCCGGCGGTTCGCTGCGTGTGGAGTAAGCCCGTGCCGCCGACCCTCCAACCGCAGGCGGCCGTGCGCCGCCGCTTCCACGTGATGGTCAAACCGGCCGGCGCCCTGTGCAACCTCGATTGCAGCTACTGCTTCTACCTGCACAAGGAAACCCTGCTTGGCCAGCCCAAACAGCCGCGCATCAGCGACGAGCTGCTCGAGGAACATATCCGCCAGTATATCGAGGCGCAGGACGGCGAGCGGGTGGTGTTCTCCTGGCAGGGCGGCGAGCCGACCGTGCTGGGCCTGCCGTTTTTCGAGAAGGTCGTCGCACTGCAGGCGAAGTACCGCCGCGCCGGCCAGGCCATCGATAACGACCTGCAGACCAACGGCGTGCTCTTGACCGAAGAATGGGCCGCTTTTCTGGCCCAGCACGGCTTCATGGTCGGTTTGTCGGTCGACGGCCCGGCGCACCTGCACGACAAGCACCGCCCGAGCAAGGGCGGCAAGGGCTCGCACGCGGGGGCACTCGCCGCCGCGCGCCTGCTGCAAAAGCACGGTGTTCCGTTTGCCGCGCTGGCGGTGGTCAACCGCGACAGCGCGCGCGAGCCGCTCGCCGTCTACCGCCATCTGGTCGACGAGCTGGGCGCATGGCGCGTGCAGTTTACCCCCTGCGTCGAAGCGAAAAATTTCCGCGAACAGGCGCCTTGCCTGTGGCCGAAGGACGCGCGCGCCGAAGTCGGTTCACCGCGCGCGCACCCCGGCCACCCGCTGTCGGTGGTCACCGAATGGTCGGTCGACCCGGACGACTGGGGTCGCTTCCTGGTCGCGGTATGGGACGAATGGTTCGCCCGGGACCTGGGCCGCGTGCACGTCAACCTGTTCGAGACCGCCGTCGCGCAAAGCATGGGGCTGCCGGCGCAGACCTGCACCCAGTCCGAGTTCTGCGGCAAGGCGCTCGCGCTCGAGCACGACGGCTCGCTCTACGCCTGCGACCACTTCGTCTACCCCGAATTCAGGCTGGGCAATATCCGCACGCTGGATGAGGGCCGCGCCGCCTTCTCTGCGCGCCAGCAGGCGTTCGGCTTCGCCAAACGCGACACCCTGCCTTCCGACTGCCGGCGCTGCCCGCACCTCACACTGTGCTGGGGCGAGTGCCCGAAAAACCGCCTGCTGACCACCCGGGGCGGCGAGTCCGGCCTTAACTACCTGTGCCGCGGCTGGCAGGCGTTCTATACACATATCGAACCGGGGCTTGCCGTTATCGGCGCGCAGCTTGGTAAAATGCCTCAGCACACCCGCATGATGGAAACGCCGCCATGAAGGTTCTTGCGCTGCCGGTTTTAGCGGTCCGGCGAGCCTGAACAGCGGATCTGAGACCCCGGGCAGCGGGGCGTGCGGCGAGAGGTGAGTCACCCGTCGTCCGGCCGCGCTCAGATAAATGGCGTGTTGCAGCCGGATCTTCTCTAGTTTCGACAAAGTTCGTTGCAAAGCGGCAATCGGGGCATCGCAAACCTATGCAGGAGTGGAGTAGGGGCTTTTGCAGATTTGTCCCCGATTACGCTGCGTGTAGGTGAGGGACTTCATACTCTCGCGGCCAAAGCGTTGAACAGGTGTGCGGATCATATGTCAACAGCTCTTAGAGCCTGTTCACGATCTGCTGTGCATCGACGATACGGCGTTAAAAACAGCTTCGAAATGCTCATATACCATCTGTACATTCCGCTTTCTCAGCCGTTTTCGCCTTGTCTCGCCCTTGCTCGCGAGATCGTGAACACGCTCTTAGCCACGGGATTAGCTTAGCTCGCGAAACGGTATTCCCTTATCCGTGCGCGGCTCGCCGGGCAGACCCAGCACGCGCTCGCCAACACTGTTCTTGACGATTTCATCAGTGCCTCCGGCAATACGCATGCCGGCTGCGCCGAACCACAGATCTTCAACATTGCTCCAGCTGTCGCCCAGCAGCTCGGACGTCACCATTGACTGCTGACCTTTAAGGTCAAACGCGAGATAGGCGAAGTCCTGCAGGGTGCGCGCACCGACAATTTTAGCGACAGACAGCTCGGGGCCCGGCGCCTCTCCACGTCCAAGTGCAGTTAGCGCACGCGCCTGCATCAGCCATAACCCTTGTGTGTTCATATAGAGTTCGGCCAGCCGCTCGCGCATGCGACCGTCCTCGATCGCCGGCGCGCCGTCAAAGCCCGGTGCTTCGCGCATCAGTGCGAGGCCCCGCTGCCATAGCCCAGGCGGGATTACTCCGCCAATCGACAGACGCTCGCTCATCAGCGCCGTCATCGTCACCTTCCAGCCTGCGCAAACCTCACCGATCCTTTGCGTATCCGGCACGAATACTTCGTTGAGGAAAACCTCGTTGAATTCGGCCTCGCCGCTGGCCTGGCGGATCGGCCGCACTTCGACGCCGGCAGCATGCATGTCGACGTAAAAGCAGGTCAACCCGTCAAACTTGGGCTTGTCCGGGTCGGTGCGCGCCAGCACCATGCCGAAGTCCGCGAACTGCGCGTAGGTGGTCCATACTTTCTGCCCTTTGAGTAGCCAACCGTCGCGCCCGTCGGTGCAACGCTCGGCACGCGTGCGTACCATGCCCAGGTCGGAGCCGGCATCCGGTTCGGACAACAACTGACACCACAATTCGCGCCCGTACAGCGCAGGCTCGACAAAGCGCGCCCGTTGCGCATCGCTGCCGTGCGCGGCGAGCGCCGGGATGACCATGCCCAGACTGACCGCAAACGCGTTGCGCGGCACCAGGAACTGCCCCTCTTCCTCGCGGTAGATCATCTCCTGCATCGGCGTGCCGCCTAATCCACCGAGCGCCTTATCCCATGTGATCGCCCCGAAACCCGCGTGCGCCTTGCACGCCTGCCACGCGCGTGATGCCTCAACCATCTCGGCCTGCCCCAGACCGCGTCCGTACAACTCGTCTACGCGCTGCTTACGCTCGGCATTTGCCTCCAGCCACGCGCGGCACTTGGCGCGGAACGCCGCCTCTGGTGTGGAATCCTTGAAGTCCATGCTCACTCTCCCGCTGTTTGTTCAAGCGAACGCACCAGCGCCTCGCTCCACAGATGCCGCCCGCCTAACAGCACTGCGCTTGCGCGCGCATGCTTATAAAACAGCTGGCAATCCATATCCCAGGTGTACCCCATGCCGCCGTGGGTCTGGATGTTTTCCTGTGCGGCGTAGCTCAGCGCATCGGTCGCCGCGATGCGCGCGGCAGCGGCAGCGCACCCCAGTTCAGGAGCATCGGCGGCAAGTGCCCAAGCGGCGTAGTAGCAGTGCACACGTGCCATTTCGTTCAGCGTGTACACATCGGCAAGCTTGTGCTTGATGCCCTGGTACGCGCCGATCGGGCGGCCGAATGCCCGACGCTCGCGCGCGTAAGCCACCGCCATCGCCAACGCGCCATCGGCGGCACCTAGCTGCTCGAACGCGCTAAATACTGCCGCACGCTCGCGTACGCCGAGCAGAACCCGCCCTGCATCGCAGGACAGGCGCGTTGCGGCCGTGCCATAAAAATCAAGCCGCGAGCAAGGCAGTACGGCGTCGTGTACCGGCAGCGCCGTTCGGGAGACGCTGGCGTCCAGGTCGCACACGACCAGACATTCCCCGCCGTGCGCATCACGCGCGAGCACGACAGCGAACGTCGCCGTGTGACCATCCAACACCAAAGAACTACAACCTGTCAGCCGCTGCCCGTCAAAACACGGCAACTCGCCTGTCTGACCATCCAGCGGCGCTGCGAAGGTTGACGCCTCTCCTGCCGCGATGCGCGGCAGCCATAATTGTTGTGCCGCTTCGTCTGCGCTGATCAGCAGCGCTTGAGCCGAGAGTCCAAGCGTCGCCAGCCACGGCAAAGGCGCGAGCACGCGGCCAGCTTCTTCAGCAAGCAAACATAATTCGAGCGCACCCAGACCATGACCACCACAATTTTCAGGAAGCATCATCGTGCTGGCTCCCATTTCGCCCAGTGCCCGCCAAGCAGCCTGCCCCGCACCCGCATCGTCAATTGCCATGCGTACAAGCGATCGTGTCACTTCCTTGCTCATGAAACGGCGCAATGCCTCACGCAACTGCTTTTGTTCGTCTGAAAAATCGAAGTTCATTTTCCCTCCTTTGCTTGCCGCGCTCAGGGATGCTCGGCTAGTTTGCCCCACTCATCGGCTACCTTCTTGGCTGCGACCAATACCAATCTCGGCAGGCTAGTCATCTGCATGGCATCCCCACTGAAGATGCAATCAATTTTTGCGAAAGAACGGGTGAACGTGTAAGGAGTATGCAGGCTTGCGCTACTTGGTCATGGCCGGATAGCCACCAACGTCACCGGGATGCAGCCCTGCATCAGTAGTGATGGCATCCATCATCGCGTCACGCTCGGCCAAATACCCCGACCTCACCTTGAGGAGGGCGTGCTGCAGTGGTGCTGACTGCATGTGGGGGCGGGTAGGAGTCGAAGAGCGCACTGTTCATTCCTGTTAGGTTTGCCTGCATGATCTTCCGCCCGCACGCCCGCCGCCTCATCGTCCGACAGGACTAAGTGGCTGGTTTGTCGGGCGCTTACGTTAAACGGGATGTCGCGTAATGTCTGCAGCTCTTGGTGAATGCGGAGGCGCTGCTGTGCATGGATGGGGTCGTGGTTGATCGCACATTGGCGCGCAGGCAAGGCCGCACTCCCCAAATCGTGCAAGCCAAGCCAGACTTTCGTGTACGAGGGTCTGCCATATGCGGAGTGCGAATAGCTAGCGCCGACACCCAGAAAGACTGGATGTACGTTTTCACGGCGCAGCAGGCAAATGTCTGCTCAACTAGAGGTGGCGGCATATGCCGAAATAGTTAATGTCGACAGCGCCAGCCCGTGCACAGCCTGCCGGAGCCGTGAGGCTACGGTGAGCAAGGCGCAATGGGGGACGAGCATTTGGCAAGGAGAGATGGCGATGCGGGGATGGCAACAAGGGTTTCTGGTGTGCGTGTGCGTGCTTGGCGCGTGGCCGGTATACGCCAAAGCGGACGAGGTGCCGCTGGCTTTGGTGGTGCTTTCGCGGCACGGGGTGCGGGCGCCGACCCAGCATGCGGACACGCTGGCGCAGTGGAGCGCACGGTCGTGGCCTGCATGGACGGTGGGGCGGGGCGAACTCTCCGCGCGCGGCGCGGCGCTGGCCGAGCCTATGGGGCGTGCCTATGGCGCGCGACTTGGGCTGGCCGGCTGCCCGGCAGCGGCAGAAATTTCGCTGTATGCGGATGTGGACGAGCGTACGCGCGCCACCGCCGCCGCGATCGCACGCGGGCTGTCTGCCGCCTGCCCGCCGCGAGTGGCGTCGGCCAGTGGCAAGCTTGATGCGCTGTTTCACCCGGTGAAGGCCGGCGTGTGCGCGATGGATCGCGCGCAGGCGACGGAGGCGATGCTTAAGACGGCCGGCGGCGATCTGGCGCATTATGCCAACAGGCAGGCGGCGTCGCTGGCGCTTATCCAGCAGGCGCTGGGGCCGACGCCCGATGTGCTGTGCGCGCGGGAAGGCGCGCAGGCTCCGTGCACGCTGACGCAGCTGCCAACGCGCATCGTGCCGCGCAGCGAGGACGGTCACGCCAATATCGCGCTGGGCGGTGGCCTTGCGCTGGCATCGGACGCAGCCGAAGTGCTGATGCTGGATGCCGTCGAGCGCCCAAGCCAGGACAAGGTCGGTGCGCCCGCGCTCTCGCGCATGCTGGACGCGCATGTGGCCGCCTTCGGCCTGACGCAATGGACGCCTTACCTTGCGCAAAGGCGCGGCTCGGCGCTGCTTGCCCGGCTATCTGCCGAGCTTGCGCGCGCGGGGATGCCCGGTGCGCCGCGCCTGAGCGTGCTGGTTGGCCACGACACCAACCTGGCCAACGTCGGCGCCTTGCTCGGCGCACGCTGGCAGGTTGCCGACTGGCCGGCGCGCGCGACGCCGCCGGCCGGTGCGCTGGTGTTTGCCGTGTACCGGGGTGAGGGTGGTGCGCGTACCGTACGGGTCGAGTATTGGGCACAGCCCTTGTCCGGCCTGCTTGCCGGCGGCAGCGATATCGCGCCCGAGCGTGCGCGCGTGGCGCTTAATGCCTGCCCGGATGGCCGTTGTTCGCTGGATGCGCTACTGGGCTCAATGCGACCGATGGCCGATGCTGCCTGCGTGCCTTAGCGCGCAGTTTTCTACACAGCAAAGCCGGCCCAAGCGCCGGCTTTGCTGTTGGCAAAGTTGCTGCGGCCTACGCCGTGTATTGCGCGAAGCTCACGCTGGCGCGGCCCAGACGGTCGCGCACGGCGGCCCATTCGGGCGTGGCCGGCGGCATTTCGACCAGAATCAGCGCGCAGCCACTTTGGTCCGCCTCATGCAGCGTTGCGTACAGTGCCTGCGCATAGTCGGCCGGATGGGGCGGTAGCACGCGCTGCCAGCCGGCTACGGCCTGGGTGTGGCCGAAAGCGAGCAGCGCGGTGCGGGCCCAGTCCCAGCCGGCGGGCAGCATGGCCAGTTCGCCGGCCTCCAGCCGGTAGCAGCGGCGGCGTGGCGCATAGTGGGCGGCCAGCGCGCCCGGTACGCGCGGAGCGTTGGCCGGTGCGTGCTCGGCGAGAGTGAGCCAGGGAGCGAGTGCGTCTGCGGAAATCTGTCCGGGGCGCAGGATGGCCGGGGTGGGGCTGGAGAGGTCGACAATGGTCGACTCGATGCCGATGCGGCACGGGCCGCCGTCAAGTACCGCAGGAATACGGCCTGCCATATGCTCGAGGATATGGGGCGCCGAAGTGGGGCTGATGCGGCCAAACGGGTTGGCGGAAGGGGCAACCAGCGCTTCGTCCAGCTCGTCGAGCACCGCCTGCAGCAGCGGGTGGTCGGCCCAGCGCACGGCGACCGTGGCTTGAGCGCCGTTGACCAGCGGCGAAACATGCTCCGCTGCCGGCAGCACCATCGTCAGCGGGCCGGGCCAGAAAGCGTCGGCCAGTTGCCACGCAATGTCGGGAACCTGCGCGGCCCAGTGCGCAAGATGGCTTTTGGACGGCAGGTGGACGATCAGGGGATGGTCGGCCGGCCGACCCTTGGCCGCGAAGACTTTGGCAACCGCTTCAGGCTTGCTCGCCAGCGCGGCGAGCCCGTAGACGGTTTCGGTCGGAATGGCGACCAGCTCGCTGGCGCGCAATAGGGCGACAGCCTGTTCAATGTCGGCGCGGGTGTCTGTCAGGTGAAGCATGCTGCGGTTTTCCGTGTCTTGGGAGGGCGGCGCGTATTGTGCCATGACGAAAGATTTTTGGCGGCACAGGTTTCGCACTGCGCGCGGGCGAAAAGCGGGGCGGTGCGGCAGGAAAACATTGTCTCGAACGGTAGCGGGCCGGGCGCGGGCAGATGAAAGAAGGGGAGGAAGCCGTCGCCAGGCTGTTTTGCCGCACGGCCAGCAGCCTGCGTCGGGGCGGCATGAGCGCTTAAACCGCCCCCGCTTCGACCCGGTGCCGGCCGTGCTGTTTGGCGCGGTATAGCGCCGCATCGGCCTGTTCAATCAGCATGGCGGGCGTATTGTCCGGCCCCGGCGTCAGGCTGGCCACGCCCACGCTGGCGGTCAGAAAACCAAGCGGGCTGCCGGCATGCGGCAGCGCCAGCGCGTCAAGATCGGCCAGAAAATCGCGGCAGATGGCTTGTGCCTGCTCAAGCTTGCAGCCGGGCAGCAGCAGTGCGAACTCCTCGCCGCCATAGCGGGCGGCCAGCTCCCCGCTGCGACGGGCGTGTGCGGCCAGCTGCCGTGCCAGTGCCTGCAGCGCCTGGTCGCCGGCGAGGTGGCCGTAGCTGTCGTTGTAATGCTTGAAGTAGTCAACGTCGACCATCGCCAGCGTCAAGGGTTGCGCATGGCGACCCGCGCGCTGCCACTCTTCGGTCAGCCGGGTATCGAATAGCCGCCGGTTGGCAATATGGGTTAGCCCGTCGGTCTCGCTTAGCGCCGCGAGCTTGCGGTTAGCCTCTTCCAGTTCGGCGGTGCGCGCGGCCACTTCCGACTCGAGCAGGTGATTGCGTTCGGCCAGGCTTTGCAGCGGGTACACCTCGTCACCGGCGATGCCGACTTGGTAAGGCCGCGAGATACCGCTGTGGGCGACTTTCCATGCGCCGTCTTCGCAGCGGAAGATCAGCGTCGAATTTTGACCACCCAACAGCGTCCAATTTTGACTAGGCAAATCAGCCCTCCCGCTTGCGTTGTTTAAAGCGATAGGAATCGTTGCCGGTCTCCAGAATGTCGCAGTGGTGTGTGACCCGATCCAGCAGTGCCATCGTCATCTTGGCATCACCAAACACGCTAACCCACTCACCAAAGCTCAGGTTGGTGTTGATGATCAGCGAGGTCTTCTCGTAGAGCTGGCTGATCAGATGGAACAGCAGGGCACCGCCCGATGCAGGAAACGGCAGATAGCCCAATTCGTCCAAAATGACAGCATCAATCTGCTGCAACTGCTTGGCCAACTGCCCGGCACGGCCAGCTTGTTTTTCCCTCTCTAACAGATTCACCAGATCGACCGCGTTATAGAAACGTACCCGTTTGCCCTGGTGGATAGCGGCGACGCCCAGAGCGGTCGCCAGATGGGTTTTACCCGTCCCAGTGCCGCCGACCAGAATCAGGTTATAGCTGCTGTCGAGGTAGCTGCCGCTGGCCAGTTGCCGGATGCGCGCTTCTTGCAGTGGCGTTCCTTGCCGGTAAATACCGTCTCGACCACGGTCTTGAGATTGTCGTAGAGCATCTTCTGCGGCACGCCGCCGAAGAAGGCAAAGGCCTGTGCATGGGCATCCAGCACCATTTCCTGAGTTTCACGCGGATAGGCCACGGCAAACATCTGCCGACTGCAGGCCAAACGGAAGTGTGCCAGCTTGATGGACTGCGAGACCCCACCCAGTACCACATGCTCGTAACTCCAGTCGAACTGGCCAACCTCGCCCGGCGCAAACGACAGCGGCACAAAGGCCTGCGTGACCGTTGTCGTTGTACGGTTCGCTTTCCAGGTCTTGGTAAAGCGCTGGATGCTGTCGTAAGCGCCGCGATAGCCCTCGGTCTGTACAGGCGGCGGGCGGTACGGCGCTGCACCTTGGGAAGCGCGCGGTCGTGCTCCAGCCATTCGGTCAGTCGCGCCTGGAAAGCACCGAGTCGGGGTTGGGGTTGTTTCTGGCGTAGGTAGGCAGGTGAATCCTTGGCCTTGATGTATTTCTTGACGGTATTGCGGGAGAGGTTGAGCGAGCGGGCAATCGCACTGATGCTCTCGCCACCAACCAGATGGCGGCGGCGGATCTTGCCGATGGTTTCCATGCAAAGCACTCCAGGTTGATCTCCGCCCAAAGGGCGGAGTGTGGCACACCCGGGGTGGTCAAAATTCAACGCTGTTTACCCCGGGAACCTGGTCACTTTTGCACGCTGTTTAACACATAGCCAAGCCACTCCGCCAGCTCGACCTGTCGGACGCCGTAACTTGTGCGCAACTGGTGTAGATACTTGGAGAAGGGGCTCATGTTGACCGGTGGCTAAGGTGAATATCACCGGTAAGAGTAGTTTTTCATAAATGATTTGTCAAAAATAAGCACATGTTTTTAAATGGCTTATTTATATTATTTTGCTGCAAAAAATTTGGGAGCCATATCAGGCTTTACTTGATTTCCAACGTCAGAAGCACGTTGGGGTGGACAATGCTTTCCGTCATGTACGTGTGCTAAAATTAATGCTTTTGGCCTGAGGTGGAGTTCGTTGAGAATCGATTTGGGGTAGTCGTGGGTAACTGACGAGCCCTCAGGGCTATGCATACTCACGGCCTGGGCTTCTTGCACACACGCAGCTCAACGTGAGTGCCGTGGTTGCTGCTCTTACGAGATGATTGCTTCCTGGCTCTTCAGCCTTGCGCTTGCTGGCAAACTGCTCGGCATGGAATTTACACCTGCTACGACAGCAGGTGGTGAGCTGAAATGTCCGTTTAGAAATTCACCTTCCTGCCCCGCATGCGAGTAAGTACTCATCGTTGGGGCTGAGGGCGGTTTAATTATGGTATGTGCCAGAACTTACATAAGAGAGAGACGGGGAGGGGCTATTGGTCCGGGTTATAGAGATTGACCTAGATGAACTTGGCGTGCAGTTGCCGCGCGCGGAAGTTGGTATGGTCATTGCACAGCCGTTTGTGGATTTCACCGATCGGGAACCGTTCACCCTCAAGCCAGAACTGAGAGATGCTGCGATGGCCGGTATCGACGCCACGCTAGGTGTAGCTCTAGAGCGGGTACATGGTGCTGAGAAAACTCACTTCACCATTTTTCCTGAATGCACGATACCTGGCCTGATGGGCTTCGACCGCATCGCGGCGGCAATGGCTGACGATGGATGGCCGACAGGCACAATTGTCATTGGCGGCCTCGAAGGCCTTACGCGCGCACAGTTTGTCGAACTCAGTCGGCGACCGAACACCACGTACGACACCGAGGGCAGCTCGCTAGATCATATTCGCGAGGACCAGTGGGTCAACTGTTGCGTGACTTGGGCAAAGCTCGATTCTGGAGAAGTTCGCTCCTGGATACAGATCAAGGTTCAGCCGGCGTTCGTAGAGCTGCGAACGGAATATCAGTCTATGTTCCAAGGGCAGTCCATTTTCTTGTTCAAGGGCAAGTATGAAGGTGTGAATGCGCCATACCGGTTTGCTACCCTCATTTGCTTTGATTGGATTGGGGTCCGGGACCAACGCCGCGTTTGGGAGTGGCTTCTGCACGCCATTGAGCAGCTTGCAGAGTTTAAGGAGGCACAGCTGCCACTTAATTGGCTGTTCGTTGCGCAATGCAATCCGGGGCCGTCGCACACATCCTTCATGGGTCAGGTTCAGCCGTTTTTCAATCAGGTAGAGTTCCCCAGTGTTCTTCGAGAGGGCGCCTGCTTAGTCATGGCGAACGTAGCTGGGAATGTTGCGCCGGGGGTGGCAAAGGAATACGGTCAGACAGCACTCATCTTCGCGGCCAATAAGTTCATGAAGCCGGAGAATCAGCCAACGTACTGCGCAGGTGGAGAATTCCAGCGACCCGGCAACCAGCTGGAGAACTTGACAGATACGGTGTTCCGAGAGCGCGGAGCCTGTATTCACTCGTTCCGTCAGCGGAATCCTTCCTGCCTGCCACCGGGCGCGGCAGGCAGGGAGTTTGCGCTTGCCAATGCCACCGTGCATCCATTTCCAGGGGCCGAGGACCCTCGGACTCCGTCTGGGCATGTTCCTGCTGTCGTGAAATGGGTGAATGATGAACTCGACGACTCCGAAAAATCGTTAGAGTCCAAGTACCCGCAATGGCCGCTGGCCGGCACCGCTAGCGATGCACATCAAAGGTCGGTGAACGCTCTTCGCCGGCTGAACCCGGAGGCTCAAACCAAGACGGTCTTGGTGGCAACTCCAAGGACAAGTAGTGTTCCAGACGCATGGAGGAACCCACAGTCTGATGGGGTTAAGCATGTACTGCATACCTTTTCAATCCTCGGAGCGGCGGGGTATCAGACGACGTTCCATGGGAACGGTGCGCAGGCAACCATCCTGAAGGGGGGCGAAAGTGTTGAGGTCGTTGCGGTGATTGGCCCGAGTCACGAGGAGTGCGATAAGCACGTGATGGACCAACTGCCAGATCATCGTGGGCAACTGCTTGTGATCAGTCGCGACGAAGACAATACGTCATGGGATCCGCGGATGCGGACTCTGTTCGACCAAGCCGCTGAGCCGAGCAAGGAATTCAATTTCACGGAGCCTACCAGTGCAGTCATTCGGGTGAGCTACCAAGACGTTCTCAATGCATACCGAGACGCCGCCAACGAAGCGGCACTGAGGGAGTCAATCGATGCAGCAATATTCTGAGGCTCTCAGCCTTCCTTCAGAGCTACGCGACACGCTGACGCAACTCATGGTCGGGGCGACCTTCACAGAGGAGACTCTTCGCGATGATTGCTTGCCGCTGCTCTTGATGATGCGCGGCCATGCCGTCACAGCATTTGCCATTGGCAACGGGACCGACTACGAGCGGCAGTACGAGGCATTTAAGAAACATTATCTTAAACGAAGCTCAGAGTGGTCGGCGAAGGATGTATCGTTCGTCTACTGTATTCCGGCGAACATCACCGTTCACGAGTCCTTCCGCTCAAGCATCGAAGTCGACGTGTATTTCTGCAGAAAGTATGTCGTTCAGCTTGACCAAGACTTGGTCACCAGCCTTGCTAGGCTACCCTTCCTACCGCTGTCGCCAATTACGCCTGGTGTACAGACACGACCTCCGTCCGCCCAGACGTTGCTTCAGCAGCGCAAATTGAAGGCGGAACTGGCCAGTGCCCTCGTTGTACCCGCAAAGAGCAGCCCGAGAACGATTCTTGACGCGTGTCTCGAGGGAGACTACGGCGATCCTAGCAAGTTCGACGGGGTGCTCGCAAAGGCATCTGTGGAGCCCCCTGCCGAAGAGCGAGTGCAGGCCACGCTCAAGTCAATTTCCATTCAGAACTTCCGGGCCTATCGAACAATGAAGACGTTCGAGCTCGGATCAGCCATCACCGTTCTCTACGGTCCCAACGGATTTGGCAAAACGTCGTTCTTCGATGCCATAGACTTTGCTGTCACCGGCGGTGTCGGCCGGCTTGCTAAGGCTAGTGGAGGCTTGGCAAGGGCCGCGAAGCATCTGGACAGTGGTGATGACGAGTCGACCGTGGTGACCCTCACACTGGAGCGTGATGGCCAGCCACACGTCATCACCCGTAACTTGGTGGATCACAACAACGCTCAGGTAGATGGACAGGTCACCTCGAGGAAAGATGTTCTGAGCCTTCTGACTGGAGGGGCCTCCGCAACGGCTGACCGCGTGGACAACATGGTAGCTCTATTCCGAGCCACCCATTTGTTCAGCCAGGACAGCCAAGAGCTTACCCGAGACGTCGCCGAAAAGTGCGAACTTCCTGCGGACATCGTTTCACGGATGCTCGCATTCGAAGACTATGTGAGCGGCTTGAAGAAGGCCGAGGAAGTTCTGAAGCTCGCGCGCCAGACCCTCGCGGACGCGCGTATGCAAGCTCAAAACGCTCGCAGTTCCATCGACGCGGAAAGGGAGGATTTGAAACGCCTTGAGGGTCTTGCCTCCGTGGACACGTCAACCGAGGCGCTCGATGCTCGGTTCACCGAGTTGGAGCAAGCAATTTCGACCTCAGGGTTCAACGTATCAGGCATCAGTCCTCGCGACACGAGAGCTCTTCGTGCAGTGCTGGAATCGTTCGCGGCTGAAGCGGTGAGATTGCGAGCGACGGTGTCCAAAGCCCTTGAGCAGGTCGCGAACTTGAAGACGCAGCATGGGCAACTTGAGTCGATGCGCACTCAGCTCGAGGAACGTAAGGTCCTGGTTGAACAAGCCGAGGTTAGCTCCAATGCGGCGTCGGAGCGCCTCGGTGCGCTTACGAGTGAACTTGCTCAGTTCAAGACGCAGGAACAAGCATTGAAGAACCGACGGGATTGGTGGGCGTGGGCTGTCTCGGTTCAGCCGGAATATGCACGGCTGATTGCGCAGAGTCAGGCGCTCACGGAAGGTTTGGCTACGCTCACGCTGCGCCTCAACCAGCAGAAGGAGACCCAGTCCAAAGCGCTGAATACACAGCAGGACGCGGCAGTGACGCTTCAGCGCCTTGAGGCTGCCTTGAAGACCGCGGGGGACTCAAGGTCGCGTGCACAGTGGGTCAAAGAACAGGCGGGCCTCTGGGTACTGGCTGAGCCCAGATTGATAGCCGTACAAGCACTTGAGGCCAAATTGCAGGGCTCATCCGAGACGAAGAGTGCGCGGCTGGCCGAGGCGCAGCAGGTAGTGCTGGCGCAGGAACTTCTGGTTGCTCGAGTAGAGCGTGAGCTCAGTTCAGCCAGGAGCAACGAAACAACTCTGAAGCAGCTGATTGCCGAACTACGCACTCACGTGGATGGCGCGACATGCTTGCTATGTGGTCACGACCATGGGACCCACGGCGCGCTATTGGCTGCAATCGACCGACGGATGGAGCAAGGTGACCTTATTGTCCAACTTAATGAGACGCTGGCTACCGAACGGGGAAAGCTTCAGACGCTGCTTGCTGCGCGACAGGCTCTAATCGACGAACTGAGCCAGGACGAGCAACAGCTGGGGCAAGCCAAGGTTGAACGTGAGAGCCTCGAACAGCAGAGGATGGCCTATGAAATGGCACTGAGATCTGCTGGACTTTCTCTATCAAACGATACGGCTAAACAGCTCGAACAGATTAGCTCACAGACGCATGAAGCGGAGATGCTCGCTGCAAGCGCCGTTAACGATGCGCGGCAACTGCTGGAAGCCGCAAATACTGCACTTGGCACTGCTCAGGATGGCTGCCAAACCTTGGAGCGGGAACACCAAACATCGACGACCGCGCTAAAGGCGGTGAAGCGCCTGCTGGATGAGGTTCTTGCCGACGCTAATCGTGGGATGGTCAATCTGGGTGCCGATCTGCAATCGTTGTCCGAGGCGTTACAAGACGCTGATGCGCGACTAGTCCAGGCAAGTTCATCCGCTCACACTGCAAGCACCGCGGTGGAGGACCAAAAAGCAGTTAACGCAGCAGCGAAGGCAACCCTCGCCGCCGCGCGAACCAACCACCAGCAGGCAGTTCAGGCATTGAACACCTGCCAGACCAATGTACAGTCTTTAGCCGCAGCACTGAAAGCTGCCGGGCTTGACAGTAATGTTTCTCATGAGCAGTTGCACCAACGAATACAAGCGGCGACCACACGTGAAGTGACAGCGCTCGGTTTGCGTGACCGCGTCGCCGAACTTGAAGTGGCCGTGGATACGGCAGCGACTTCCGCCGCCTTCCAGAGCATATTCGACCGAATCTTGGTCGCAGAAAAGCTGGTGGAACAGGCTGACGAGCGCGCTCAGAAGGTCGAGCCTTGGGTAGCGTACTTCGAGGATGTTACGAAATTATTGGGCAGTCAGCAGGCCGTCGCGACCGAGCATTTCATTACTGAGTACGGACCTAGGACTGCGGTGATTCAGCAGCGGCTGCGACCCGTCTACGGATTCGGCGAAGTTGAAGTGTCGAGCAAGGGCTCGGCCATCAGTATTCGAGTACACCGAAAGGGCAAGGAGCTGCGGCCTACCGACTACTTCAGTCAATCTCAGGTGCAGACGCTCGTCCTAGGGTTGTTCTTGACCGCCTGCAGCTCCCAGACTTGGTCTGGGTTCTCGTCCATCATGATGGACGACCCTGTGACGCACTTCGATGACTTGAACACGTATGCGCTTCTGGATCTGATACTGGGGCTCCAGAGCTCGCAGGAAGGTGAGCGGCAGTTTGTCATCTCCACATGCGACGAGAAGTTACTGCAGTTGGCTCGACAGAAGTTCAGGCACATGGGTGCCGCAGCAAAGTTCTATAGATTCTCGGCTATCGGGGCCGAAGGGCCGATGGTGAATGAGATTCCTGCCTGAAGGAGTACCCCCCGAGAGGAGTGATCCTCTCGCCGGCATCGACGCGACGCTACCGCGTTGTATGCAATTTGACAAACCGAAATCTGAAACTCTAATAGGAGATTTTTTTTGAGCACTACTGCAACTATTTTTGGTATGGCGGTCGATCTTGATAGCTGGGTTAAATGGGCAACCATTGCTGTTCCTGCTATTGCAATTCCTACCGCTTTCATTGCATTTTTTCAGGTTAAAATTTCGCGTGCCGAATCGAGAATCGCCACTGCGCACAATATATATAATGCATATTTGCAATTGGCTATGCAAAACCCGGATCTTGCATCTGCGGATAGTAATGCCATTGCCAGCTCGCCAATGAAATACAAATGGTTTTTAGCCTCAATGTTATTTTCGTTTGAGCAAATATTGTTAGTTACAAAAAATCAAAACGACTGGGTGATTGCCATTAAGAGTCAGTTAAAAAAACACAAAAATCATCTATCCGTTTCTGGTTCCGTTGCCCGCGGTGACTGGAAGCCAGAGCTTGCGCGACTTATTAAGGAAACAGTAAAAGGATAGGTTTGAAAAGTAAATCGGTTGGCTTTTAGTCGCCCTTTTATTTTTCTATCTACCCAATGGAAGAAGGACTGTCTGTCACAAAAGAAAGATTGTGTGTCTGTTACTGGTGTCATCAGATGAAATGCCGCACGGCATGGTGCCAACGGCGAATGAAAAAGCCCGCATGCGCGGGCTTTCTTGTGTGGTCTTATATGTCGTCGAGTGCAAGCTTATCTGTCGTTCTCGCAAGCTTATGTGTCGCTCGACGGACGGTGGATCAAATCAATCCCAGCTCAACGCCCCGCCAGTCTGATATTCCGTCACCCGCGTCTCGAAGAAATTCTTTTCCTTCTTCAAGTCAATCATCTCGCTCATCCACGGGAACGGGTTGGTCACGCCGGGGAAGAGCGGCTCCAGCCCGATTTGCTGCATGCGGCGGTTGGCGATAAAGCGCAGGTATTCCTTGAACATGGCGGCATTCAGCCCCAGCACGCCGCGCGGCATGGTGTCTTCGGCGTAGGCATATTCCAGCTCGACGGCGCGCTGGAATAGCGCATTCAGTTCGGCCTTGAACGGCTCGGTCCAAAGCGCCGGGTTTTCCAGTTTGATCTGGTTAATCATGTCGATGCCGAAATTGCAGTGCATCGATTCGTCGCGCAGGATGTACTGGTACTGTTCGGCGGCGCCGGTCATTTTGTTTTGCCGGCCCAGCGCCAGGATTTGCACGAAACCGACGTAGAAAAACAGCCCCTCCATAATACAGGCAAATACGATCAGGCTGCGCAGCAGGCGCTGGTCATTTTCCAGGGTGCCGGTTTTAAAGGCCGGGTCGCACAGGGTGTCGATAAACGGGATGAGGAATTCGTCCTTGTCACGGATGGAGGCGATCTCGTGATAGGCGCCGAATACTTCGCCTTCGTCCAGACCGAGCGATTCGACGATGTACTGGTAGGCGTGGGTGTGGATCGCTTCGTCGAAGGCCTGGCGCAGCAGGAACTGGCGGCATTCGGGCGAGGTGATCTGGCGGTAGGTGCCCAGCACGATATTGTTGGCGGCCAGGCTGTCGGCGGTGGTGAAGAAGCCGAGGTTGCGCTTGACGATGCGCATTTCGTCTTCGCTCAGCTGGCCGGTTTTCCATTGCTCGATGTCGCGCTGCATGTTCACTTCCTGCGGCATCCAGTGGTTGGCGCATTGCGCCAGGTATTTGTCCCACGCCCATTTGTGGGCGAACGGCACCAGTTGGTTGACGTCGGTGGTGCCGTTGATCACGCGTTTGTCGCTGGCGCTGACGCGCTTGGAAGGGGTTGCGGTAGCGGCAGGGGCGATCGGGTCTTCAAAGCTGAGCATGGTTCTCTCTTTATTAATTGGCAGGGATGGTCGCGGCCTTGAATGGCGCGATGACGACCGTGTTGAGGTTGTTGACCTTCCACACGTTTTTCATGTGGGCAAAGTCGCGTTGTTGTGCGTCACGGATTTCGGCCGTGGGCAGGTAGTCCATTTCCAGCAGCACTTCACCCAGATAGACGGCTTTGCCGGCTTCGACGCTAAACGGCAGGTTTAGCGGGAAGCTGCGGATCTGGATGCCGCCGTCGCCAAAACGGCCGAGGCCGGAAGGCCAGTAGCCATAGGCAGTATTCAGCTGGTAGCGGCCGGGCGGCAGGGTGAGCAGCTCCAGTTTGCCGGCGGCCATATTGCCGTTTTCACCAAAGATGGTATTGGTGCCCATATTGGCGTAGACGCGGCCTTGCAAGGCGCTGTCCAGACTGTTCCAGCTCACGCTGGCCGACGAGCGGTCGGGCTCGCTGGATTTGCCGACCAGTGAAAAGATGGCGTAGCCGTCGCCGGGTGGCGGGGTGAGGCTGCCTTGCAGTTTGTCGGCCATGGTGCTGCAGGCGCTCAGCAAGCCGGCAGTGCTTAAGATCAACAGGGTGCGCATGGTGTGCTCCTTCGTTTTCGAGGGTGCCTTGCGGCATGCTTTGTTTTAGCTGTCCCTGTATGGCACTGCCGGCCGCGCGGGTGGAGGGCGGGGTGGTGGTTATGCCTGCTACCCACCCTGCGCCCAGTGCGCCACGCTGTTACTGGCAAGCCTCGCAGTCAGGGTTGTCGATGCTGCAAAACTGGGCATCGGTTGCCGGAGCCTGCGGTGCTGCAGCGACGGCGTTGAGCTCGCCGCCACGGCCGGTCGACTTCTCGGCACTGGTGGCCGCCAGGGTGCGCAGGTAGTAGGTGGTTTTCAGGCCCTTGACCCATGCGTGCTTGTACAGCTCGTCCAGCTTCTTGCCCGAGGCGCCGGCCATATAGATGTTGAGGCTCTGTGCCTGGTCTATCCATTTCTGGCGGCGGCTGGCCGCTTCGACCAGCCACAGCGGGTCGATTTCGAAGGCGGTGGCGTAGATGGCTTTGAGCTCGGCCGATACCCGGTCGATGCGGCCCAGGCTGCCGTCGAAGTATTTCAGGTCGGCCACCATCACTTCATCCCACAGGCCGGCGGCTTTCAGGTCGCGCACCAGATATTCATTGGTGACGGTGAATTCGCCCGACAGGTTCGATTTCACGAACAGGTTCTGGTAGGTCGGCTCGATGCACGGCGACACGCCAATGATGTTGGAGATGGTCGCGGTCGGCGCGATCGCCAGACAGTTGGAGTTGCGCATGCCGTACTGCTTGATGCGGGCGCGTAGCGGTGCCCAGTCCAGACGCTCGCTGCGGTCCACATCCAGATAGCCGCCGCGCTCGGCCGCCAGCAGGTTAAGGCTGTCTTGCGGCAAAATGCCGCGCTCCCACAAGCTGCCCTTGTAGCTTGGGTAGCGGCCACGCTCTTCGGCCAGCTCAGTCGAGGCCCAGTAGGTGTGGTAGGCCACCAGCTCCATCGAGCTGTCGGCAAACTCGACAGCCTGTTGGCTGGCGTAAGGCACGCGCATCTGCAGCAGGCAGTCCTGGAAGCCCATGATGCCCAAGCCGACCGGACGGTGTTTGAGGTTGGAATTGCGCGCCTTTTGCACCGGGTAGAAGTTGATATCGATGACGTTGTCCAGCATGCGCAGTGCCACGCGGATGGTGGCCTGCAGCTTGGCGCTATCGAGCTGGCCGTCGCGCATATGGGCGGCGAGGTTGACCGAGCCCAGATTGCACACGGCGATTTCGTCGGCGCTGGTGTTCAGCGTGATTTCGGTGCACAGATTGGACGAGTGCACCACGCCCATATGCTGCTGCGGGCTGCGGATATTGCACGGGTCTTTGAAGGTGATCCATGGGTGACCGGTTTCAAACAGCATGGTCAGCATCTTGCGCCACAGGCTCAGGGCGGGCAGCGTCTTGTAAACGCGCAGTTTTCCGGCGCGGCCCAAGGCTTCGTATTCGGCAAAGCGCCTGGCAAAGGCGGCGCCGGTCAAATCGTGCAGATCCGGCACTTCGGACGGGCTGAACAAGCTCCATTCGCCGCCTTCCATCACCCGCTGCATAAAGAGGTCGGGAATCCAGTTGGCCGAGTTCATGTCGTGGGTGCGGCGGCGGTCGTCGCCGGTGTTCTTGCGCAGCTCGAGGAATTCTTCGATATCGGCGTGCCAGGTCTCCAGATAGGCGCATACCGCGCCCTTGCGCTTGCCGCCCTGATTGACCGCGACCGCGCTGTCGTTGACCACTTTCAAAAACGGCACCACGCCCTGGCTTTTGCCATTGGTGCCCTTGATGTGGCTGCCCAGTGCGCGCACCGGGGTCCAGTCATTGCCCAGCCCGCCGGCAAACTTGGACAGCAAGGCATTGTCCTTGATGCCTTCGTAGATGCCTTCCAGATCGTCGGCAATGGTCGACAGGTAGCAGCTGGAGAGCTGGCTGCGGCGCGTGCCGGCGTTAAACAGGGTGGGGGTCGAGCTCATGAAGTCGAAGCTGGACAGCAGGTGGTAGAACTCGATGGCGCGCGCTTCGCGCTCCACTTCATTCAGGGCAAGGCCCATGGCGACGCGCATAAAGAAGGCTTGCGGCAGCTCGATGCGCACATCGTTGTGGTGCAGGAAGTAGCGGTCAGCCAGCGTTTGCAGGCCCAGATAGCCGAACTTGAGGTCGCGCTCGGGCTGCAGCGCAGCGGCCAGGCGTGCGAGGTCGAACTGGGCCAGGCGCTCGTCCAGCAGTTCGGCGGCGATGCCGCGCCGGATAAAGGCGGGGAAATAGAGCGGGTAGGTTTCCCCCATGGCTTCCTGTGCCACGCTCTCGCCCAGAATCTCCAGACGCAGATGGTCAAGCAAGAGGCGGGCGGTGACATAGTCGTAGGCCGGATCGCGCTCGATCATGGCGCGCGCAGCCAGTACCGCCGATTTGTTGACCTCTTCTTCGGAGACGCCGTCGTAGATGTTCTTCAGCGTTTCCGCCAGCAGGGCATCCACATCGATGCCGGCCAGACCCTGGCTGGCAGACAGCAAGGTGGCGCGCAGGCGCGCGATATCCAGCGGCAGCTTGCGGCCGTCTTTTTTGACCACATGAATGGCGATCTGGTGCAGGGCTTCGCCGCGCGCGGCACGCTCGCGGGCGCGCTCATGGCGGTAGAGCACATAGGCGCTGGCTACATCGTGTTCGCCAAAGCGCATCAGCGCCAGTTCGACCTGATCCTGAATGTCTTCGATATGGATGGCGCCGCCCTCGGGCTTGCGCCGCATCAGCGCCGACACGGCGGTGGCGGTCAGCTCGGCGACCTTGTCGCGTATGCTGGCCGAGCTTGCGCCTTTCTGGCCGATCACAGCCAGAAAGGCCTTGGTCACGGCAATGGAGATTTTGACCGGCTCGAACGCGACCACCGCGCCATTGCGGCGTATGGTTTTGTACTGGCTGTAATCGGCCTGCGGCGCGGCGGCGCGCCCCAGTTCGGCGGCGGTTTGTCCGTCAAAAGTCTTCATTTTTGATTTTTATCCTGTTTTATCTGCGTTTGCTGATATTTGCGTGCTGTGTGCGGGCGGTTTGGCACTCGCCGCACTACTTGGGTGTGTTGCGTGGATTAATACTATATGTGCCGTTTTGTGGCTGGTATTGCGCAAATGGTAGTGGCTAAGCCGTGGCTTCGCAAGTCTTGACAAAGTGCGTAAATGGCGCGATCCGCGCCAGATATGGCTTGCGGCAAAATAAAAAATTTATGCCCTATTGTTGGCATGGGCATTCTGTGCGGCGCCATCCCTTTAAATACAAGGATGCGGAGATTTTCATCTGCTGTGCCACTAGATGTAGTAGTTTTTCACTGTGGCTTGAATGCTGCATTAAAAGCGGTGAAATTTTTTAATCAAGCAATAGTGAGTACTTGAAAATTGCCTGTTTTGACGTGGGGCGCGGCGTGTCATGAGCGGCAAAAAGCCGGCCAATGCGGCATAGTGGAGAAATCTGCCGCTGTTGGCGGTTCACTTTTTTGGTTCATGCATGCAAACACCCGAATTTATTCAGGCGCTCGAGCGCACCAGCACGGCCCATCCCTGGCTGGGTGAAGTCTCTCTGGTTCTGGTCTTTACCCTGTTGGCCCAGTTGGCGTGGGTGCTGTTTGCCCGCCATTCATCCGAGCGCGAGATGGGCTTGCGCCGCTCGCTGCTGCGCGCGTTTATCCGTTCCAGTTCACCTGCCATCATGGCGATCATTGCCCTGATCGGCTTTTCGCTGTTGCTGCAAACCTTGGGGCGTGAACTGTGGCCGGCGCTGCTCCCATGGATCGGGCCGCTGCGTATGGTGGCGGTGGCGCTGGTGCTGGTGTGGGGGACATTCCGTTTTATCGATGCGTCCGAGCGCCTGCATCTGGAAAGCGGCTACGACACGACGACGGCCAATGCCTTGTCCATGTTGTTCAAGGTGATCACGCTGGTGGTGGTGTCCTTGCTGATTGGCCAGTCTTTCGGTATGAGCCTGTCCGGCTTGCTGGCCTTTGGTGGGGCCGGTGGTCTGGTGATCGGTTTTGCCGCCAAGGACATCATGGCCAACTTCTTTGGCGGGCTGATGATTTTTATCGACCGGCCGTTCAAGGTGGGGGACTGGGTTAGCTCGCCCGACCGCAATATCGACGGCACGGTCGAGCATATAGGCTGGCGCCTGACGCGTATCCTGACGTTTGACAACCGGCCGATGTATATCCCGAACTCGATCTTTTCCAGCATCGGCGTGGTCAATCCGCAGCGTATGAAAAACCGCCGCATCATGACCAATATCGGCCTGCGTTACGAGGATGCGCCGCATATGGCCGAAGTGGTCGACAAGGTGCGGGCCATGCTGCGCGCTCATCCCGCTATCGATCAGGACGACACCTTGCTGGTGTATTTCAACCAGTTCGGCGAGTCTTCGCTTAACTTCATGGTGTATTGCTTTACCAAGACCAAGTCATGGGAGCCATGGCTGGCGGCGCAGCAGGATGTGTATCTGAAGATTGTCGATATCGTGCACGAATGCGGTGCCGATTTCGCCTTCCCCAGCCGGACTTTGTATGGCGCCGAGTCGATACTGGCGGCAGCAAGAGCGCCGCTGGATTGAAGGTGATGTTTCAATGAAGGGGTGCGTTAAAGCAAAAAAGCGCATGCACCGGTAGGCGGCGCATGCGCGTATGGCAAGCCTTACAAGTCGCCGCCTTGCTCCAGCGTGAAGCGGGCGCCGGCGTCTTGCCCCAGGGTTGCTACCAGATAGGGCATGACGTCTTTGAGCATGGCCGGTAGCGTCCAGGGCGCGTTCAGGATGAACATGCCGCTGCCGTGCATGCCGAAGCCGTCGCTGGACGGCTTTTGTACGTCCAGGCGCACATGCAGCCAGTTCTTGGCGGGCAGCTTTTTCATCGCTTCGAGCATGTCGCCGATTTCGCGGCGCGACAGGCACGGATACCACACGGCGTAAACGCCGGTCGAGAAGCGTTTGAGTGCTTCTTTTAACGCGTTGACCACATGCTGGTAGTCGCGCTTGTCTTCATAAGGCGGGTCAATCAGCATCAGTGCGCGTCGTGGTGGCGGCGGCAAAATGGCCTTGATGCCTTCAAAACCATCACCTTGCTTCACATGCACGCGCCGCCCCTGTTCGGCAAAATTCTCGGCCAGAATGGGGGCGTCGGTCGGGTGCAGCTCGAACAGGCGCAGTTTGTCGCTGCGGCTCATGGCTTCGGCGGCAAACCACGGCGAGCCGGGATAAAGCGTCAGATTGCCGTCGGGGTTAAGCACGCGCACCAGATCGACATAGCGTGCCAGTGCCTCGGGCAGATCGTTACGTTCCCATAAGCGGGCGATGCCGCTCTGGTATTCGGCATTCTTGGCGGCAAAGCCTTCGGTCAGCGCGTAAACGCCGGCACCGGCGTGGGTGTCGATATACCAGAAGGGCGTGCCTTTTTGCCCCAGATAATCGATCAGGGCAACTTCTATCAGGTGCTTGAGCACATCGGCGTGGTTGCCGGCGTGAAAGCCGTGGCGGTAACTGAGCATGGCGGGTATCGGTTAATTTTCAGGGTTCGGATTGTAGCGCAGCGGGCACGATGCTGCCGGCACTCAGGCTGTCTTGCCAGCCCATGCGTCTGACCAGATGGGCAAATTCGCCGCTAAGCGGGGCCGTCAGTTGCAGCAAGCGGCCGTCGTCCGGGTGGGGCAGGGTGAGCGCGCTGCAATGCAGCAGCATGCGGCCCGCACCCAGGTGCTCGGCGAAATAGCGGTTGTGTACGCCTTTGCCGAAGGTCGAGTCGCCGATAATGGGGTGGGCGATATGCTTCATATGGCGGCGCAACTGGTGGCGGCGCCCGCTGTGCGGCGTGAGTTGCATCAGCGCATAGCGGCTTACCGGGTAACGCTCGACCATTACCGGCAATTCTATGCTGGCCAGATGCTCAAAATCGGTCACCGCCGCCTGCGCTTCGCCGCGTGCCAGATCATGGCGCTTTTCCGCATCGTCGTAACGGCGCGACAGCGCATGGTCGATGCGGCCGGATTCGGCCGGCCAGCCGCGCACCACGGCCAGATAGCGCTTGTCCATGTTTTGCGCTTCGAAGGCTTGCGACAGGCTGCGTGCGGCGTCCTTATCCAGTGCAAACACCAGTACGCCGGAGGTGCCCTTGTCCAGTCGGTGTACGGCATAGACATGCTGGCCGATCTGGTCGCGCAAGAGTTGCAGGGCAAAGCGCGTTTCGTGCCAGTCGAGCACCGAGCGGTGCACGATCAGGCCTGAGGGCTTGTCGATGACGATAATGCGCGCGTCTCTATAGAGAATATTCAGCACGGGTTTTCTTTCACGAGGCGTAAAGGGCGGTGTTGCAGATTGCTTCGACCGCCCGGTGTTGCAGTTTTTTACGGTTGGCGATGGCCCAGTAGTGTTCGAATACCCCGTCGACTGGCCCGACGATGTCGACGGCAAAGTGGCCGGTGATGTCGGCACTGGCAAAAGAGGGGGCCGGAAACAGGCCGAATCCCTGGCCGCCAAAGGTTTTAAGCAGTGCGCCGTCTTCAAATTCTCCGACAACCTGCACGCGGAGATTCAGCGTTTCCAGCCAGTTTTCCACTTGCCCGCGCAGGATGTTGTCGCGTGTCGGCAAGAGCAGGGGCGCGCCGGCCAGGCTGTGCGGGAAACCGTCGCGGTATTGCCGGCATAAATCTTTTGTGCCGTAGATATTGACCGGGCAGCGCGACAGCAGATGAGACTCGAATTGCGACTGGGTGCTCAATGCCGGCCGGTCGGCCAGCACCACATCGAGCCTGTGCAGGGTCAGTTCGGTCAAGAGCTCGTCAAAGCCCGCTTCGCGGCACACCAGACGCACCCGCTCTTCCATCTGCAGCGCCGGCTCCAGTAGATGGTAGCTGACGGTCTTGGGTACGACATCGGAGATGCCGGCGGTCAGGCGTATGGTCTTGTCCAGCGCATCGTCACGCAAGATGTCGCTGAGCTCTTCGCCAAGCAGAAAAATACGTTCGGCGTAGGACAGCGCGGCACGGCCGGCTTCGGTCAGCACCAGATTGCGCCCCTGCTGGTTAAAAAGTGCCTGACCAAAGGCCTGCTCCAGGCGCGAGATCTGGCCGCTGACCGTCTGTACGCTCATGCCCAGGCGTTCGGCAGCGCGGGTGACGCTGCCTTCGCGTGCCACCGCCCAGAAGTAGCGCAAGTGCTTGTAGTTGAGCTCGGTTCGCATATGTTTCGAAAAAACAGGATGATCAATCAGTAATTATCCGATTTTATCATTAAATAGAATACGCTACTATGACGACAGTGAGTGTGCTGCGCTTTGGGCCAGTCGCTGTTCTGACAAAAAAACAAGAGGGAAAAAACATGAAACGCGTGTTCTTGCTGATCGCCACCAACATCGCCGTGATGCTGGTGTTGAGTATCGCAGCGCAAGTGCTGGGACTTAACCGCTTTATGACGAGCAATGGTCTGAATCTGACCACCTTGCTCGGCTTTTCCGCACTGATGGGTTTTGGCGGTGCCTTTATTTCGCTGGCCATGTCCAAGACGATTGCCAAATGGTCGACCGGTGCGCAGGTGATTACCGAGCCTAGCAACGAGACCGAGCGCTGGCTGGTGGGCAAGGTCAAGAGTCTGGCCGACCGCGCCGGCTTGCCGATGCCGGAAGTGGCCATCTATGAAGGTGCGCCGAATGCCTTTGCCACCGGGGCGTCCAAAAACAGTTCGCTGGTGGCCGTCTCCACCGGCCTGTTGTCCAGCATGACGCATGAAGAAGTCGAAGCGGTGCTGGCGCACGAAATTGCCCACGTTGCCAATGGCGATATGGTGACGCTGACGCTGGTGCAAGGTGTGGTCAATACCTTTGTATTCTTCCTGGCGCGTGTGGTCGGTTATCTGGTCGACAGCTTTTTGCGCAAGAACGATGAAGAGTCTTCCGGTACCGGTATCGGCTACTTCGTTACCGTTATCGTGTGTGAAATCGTATTCGGCATTCTGGCCTCGGTGATTGTGGCCTGGTTCTCGCGTCAGCGCGAATTCCGTGCCGATGCCGGCGCCGCCCGCCTGATGGGCAGCCCGGCACCGATGGCGGCAGCACTGCGCCGTCTGGGCGGGATCGAACCGGGTGCCCTGCCGCAGAATATGGCAGCTTCCGGCATCGCCGGCGGTGGCGGCGGTTTTATGGCGCTGTTCGCCTCTCACCCTAGCATCGAAGCACGTTTGGCTGCGCTGGGCGCACGCTAAGCAATAACAAACACCAATAAGGATGCTCGCTGTGGAATGGTTTTCGATGTTGTTTGTAGGCTACCCGGTCTGGGTGTGGCTGATGTTTATGGGCGTGGTCGCGGCGCTGCTGGCGTTCGATCTGGGTGTCCTGCATAAGGACCAGCATGAAATCGGCGTAGCCGAGAGCCTGAAGCTGTCGGCGTTCTATATCGCCATGGGTCTGGCCTTTGGCGCCTGGATCTGGTGGTACAAGGGCAGCGATGCCGGTATGGCGTATATCACCGGTTATCTGGTGGAAAAATCGCTGTCCATGGATAACGTCTTCGTGATCTCGCTGATCTTTACCAGTCTGGCCGTGCCGCGCATTTATCAGCACCGCGTACTGTTCTGGGGGATTCTGGGGGTTCTGGTCCTGCGCGCGATCATGATCGGTCTGGGTGCAGTGCTGGTGGCGCAGTATCAGTGGGTGCTGGTGGTGTTTGGCGTGTTCCTGATCTTTACTGGTATCAAGATGTTGCTGTCCGATGATGCGCACCCGCATATCGACGACAACAAGCTGTACCAGTGGTTGCGCCGCCATATGCGCTTTACCCCGACCCTGCACGGCGAGAAGTTCTGGGTGCGTGGTGAAGAGCACGGCATGAGCAAGGGCTGGTGGGCGACACCGCTGTTCTTGACCCTGATTCTGGTGGAAAGCGCCGATCTGGTGTTTGCCGTAGACAGCATCCCGGCCATCTTCGCGATTACGCAAGACCCGTTCATTGTCTACACCTCGAACATTTTTGCGATTCTGGGTCTGCGTGCGCTGTACTTCGCCCTGTCGGCGATGGTGCACCGCTTCCACTACCTGAAATATGCGCTGTCGCTGGTGCTGGTGTTTATCGGTGTGAAGGTCGCGCTGGTGTATTTCAACCAGATCGGCATGATTGCCATGAAGATTCCAACCCCGCTGTCGCTGGGTGTGACGCTGGCGCTGCTGACGGGGGGCGTGGTGTTCTCCTTGTGGAAGACGCGCAACGATCCGCAAAACGTTTAATTCCCTCCAGCGCTGGTAACGGCGCTTTTATCGGGGTGCCTCCTGCAGGAGGTACCCCGTTTTTTTTGCTTAATACCAGGCGCGCCACATCTCCCAGCACTCGACACCGAGCACGATAAACCAGGTAAAGATCGCTACGCCCACCGCAGCGGCGGCAATATCCTTGATGGCCTTGATCTTCTCGTTGTGTTCGGTCTCGATAAAATCGCATAGCGCCTCGATTGCGCTATTAAAGAGTTCGGCCGTCAAGACAAAAGCCGTGGCGGCAATGACGAATACGCTGTCCATCCAGTCACGCAACACAATGGATAGCAGCAGGACGATGGCGGATAGCACCAGCTTGTAGGCCACACTGAAGTCGTAGCGTACCGCATAGCTCAGACCTTCCATCACGGTGCGTATCTTGCGTAGCGGGCTGTAACCGGGGGTGCCGGTGCCGAGGAATTTGTTTCTCATATTGTTTTTCCTATCCAGTGAATGAGCCCGGCGCACCAGAGCAGGGCAAGTAAAGCGCCTGCCAGCACATCGCTGGGGTAGTGTACTTGCAGGTAAAGGCGGGAGGCGGCAACCAGGCTGGCGATGGCAAGCAAGACGATGGCCAGGTAGGGGGAGGCCGGATGATGCCGCGTACTCCAGAGCAGGGCAAGCACGAAGGCAAAGACCTGTGCGCTGTGTGCGCTGGGGAAAGACGCCCCGACCGGCATCGGATCGATGAGGGCAAATGATGGCCTTGGCCGGTCAAATAAATATTTCAATGCATTGCACCATAGACTGGCGCCGGCCAAGGATGCCAGTGCCAGCATGCCGGTGGTACGCGTAGCCGGCAGTGCCAGCAACAGGGCGCTGGCAGGTAAGAGTAAATAAAGTGAGCCCAGATGGGTGATGCCGCGCCAGAACAGGTCAAGTGCCGGAGTGCGTTGTTGGGCCAGAAACGCCAGTATGGCCGTGTCGCTATAGGCGCTGCGGCTGGCAAAGCCCAGCGCGCTCACCAGTGCGAGCATGGCCAGCCAGCAAAGCCAGCTGCCTGTCGGAGGAAGGGGCATGGTGTGATCGGGTTCGCGTAGCATTTAAAGTGTGAAAATAAAGCGTGTAAAAGGCATGACAATACAGAGCGGAGATTACCCGCATGGGTTTGGGTGAAATGCTTATACTATCATTATATTTTTCTCATATTGAATGCGTGCCATGATCGCCCTGATGGAAGCCTACCGTGCCGGCTTGTTTAAAACACGAGCACAGTGGATGAATAATATTATCGCCGGCGTCATTGTCGGCGTTGTCGCTTTACCTTTGGGCATGGCGTTTGCCATTGCCTCCGGTGCCAAGCCCGAGCAGGGTTTGTACACTTCCATCGTGGCGGGTCTGGTCATTTCCCTGTTTGGCGGCAGCCGGGTGCAGATTTCCGGCCCGACCGGCGCCTTTATCGTGATTCTGGCGGCGATTACCGCCAAGTACGGCATCGTCGGTTTGCAAATCGCCACCATGATGGCCGGCGTCATGCTGCTATTGATGGGTCTGACCAAGATGGGCGCGGTGATCAAGTTCATTCCTGCGCCGGTGATCGTCGGCTTTACTGCCGGGATCGGGGTCATTATCTGGGTCGGGCAATGGCGTGATTTCTTCGGCCTGCCCAAAGTGGCTGGCGAACACTTTCACGAAAAAACCCTGCACCTGATTCAGGCTTTGCCGGATCTGCATCCGGCCACCACCGCGTTGGCGCTGT
The DNA here is from genome assembly GCF_023502145.1 of Craterilacuibacter sp. RT1T. Classification (GTDB taxonomy): domain Bacteria; phylum Pseudomonadota; class Gammaproteobacteria; order Burkholderiales; family Chromobacteriaceae; genus Craterilacuibacter. Next base: position 248,092 of record NZ_JAMFLI010000002.1, read on the forward strand.
TGTCGCTGATGCTGGTGATCTTTACTCCCAAGATTCCGTACCTTAAGCGTTTGCCCGGCCCGCTGGTGGCCATGGTGGCCGCTACATTGATCCAGACGGTGTTTGTTTTTGATGGCGTGGCGACCATAGGCAGCGCCTTTGGCGGCATTCCGCAAGGCTTGCCCGGCTTCTCCATTCCTGCGGTCACGCCGGCCTTGCTGGTCGAACTGGTCGGGCCTGCCTTTACCATTGCCATGCTAGGCGCGATCGAGTCACTGCTGTCGGCCGTGGTGGCCGATGGCATGACCGGCACCAAACACAACTCCAATCAGGAACTGGTGGGGCAGGGTCTGGCCAATATCGTGACGCCGCTATTCGGCGGTTTTGCCGCAACCGGTGCCATTGCGCGCACGGCGACCAATATCCGTAATGGCGGCACCAGTCCTCTGGCTGGCGTGGTGCACTGCCTGTTATTGCTGCTGATCGTGCTGTTTCTGGCGCCGGCGGCCGCCAATATTCCGTTGGCAGCCTTGGCGGCCATCCTGTTTGTCGTCGCTTACAATATGAGCGAAATCCGCCACTTCAAACATATGCTGCGCCATGCGCCGCGTGCCGATGTGGCCATTTTGCTGATTACCTTTGTATTAACCGTGTTTACCGATCTGGTGGTGGCGGTGAATATCGGCGTGATTCTGGCGACGCTGCACTTTTTGCGCCGCATGGCCGCTTCGGTCGATGTGCATGAAGTCAAGGGCGAAGATCTGGCGATGGAGCTGAAGCATCACGGCATTGAGCGCTTGCCGGATGATGTGCTGGTGTACGAAGTGGAAGGGCCGTTTTTCTATGGTGCGGTAGAGAATTTTGCCCGTGTGCTGGGCATTACCCACACCGAGCCGCGCGTGCTGATTCTGCGCCTGAAGCGTGTTCCGTTTATTGATGGCACCGGCTTGCGCTCGCTGGAAGAGGTTTGTCAGAGTCTGCAGGCGCGCGGGATACGGGTCATGTTGTGTGATGCCTGTCCGGATGTGCGCCATGCGCTGGTTAAGTCCGGCATCGCCCATATGCTGGGTCGTGGCGGCATTTACCGTAAGCTGATCCATGCGGTGCGCAGCTGCCTGTCGCCGACGGATACTACGGCACAGCCGTCTTAAGCCGCAGGTCACATGCCTGAAATCGATCACCGCACGCAGTGTTGAGGCGTGCGGTTTTTTTCGGCTACTTGCGCTCATGGCGGGTTTGTTTTTTGTATTTGTCCTACACCCTGTCTGCCCAATCTTTTATGAGCGAATTCAAGCATTGCTTTGCCCCTGTGGTGAATGCCCAGACCCGTATTTTGGTGCTGGGCTCTTTGCCGGGGGATGCTTCGCTGGCTGTTAGCCAGTATTATGCCCACCCGCGCAATGCCTTCTGGCCGATAGCGGCCGCCTTGACCGGCAAGCCGCTGGATGCCTTGCCCTATGGCGAACGTCTGCAAGGCTTGCTGGCCTGCGGCATCGGTTTGTGGGATGTTGTAGGCAAGGCGCAGCGGCGTGGCAGCCTGGACACGGCGGTGCGGGATGTGCAGTGCAATGATCTGGCAAGCTTGCTGGTCTCGCTGCCTGCGCTGGAAGTGTTGGCATTTAATGGTGCGCTGGCGTACAAAACCGCGCAGCGGGCGCCGGCGGTGCATGTGCCGGCTTTGGCGCTGCCATCCACCAGTCCGGCTTATACCTTGCCTTTTGCCGACAAGCTGGCCGCGTGGCGGGTTTTGCTGCCCTATTTGGGCGTTTAAGGCCGGCGCGCGAGAGGGCGGGCATGAAAAAAGGACTCCGCAGAGTCCTTTGTTGAGCCAAGGCCGGAATCAGGCGAAGTTCTTGGCCACGTAGTCCCAGTCCACCAGCTTCCAGAAGCCTTCCAGATAGTTCGGGCGGCTATTGCGGTAGTCGATGTAGTAGGCGTGTTCCCAAACGTCGCAAGTCAGCAGTGCTTTCTTGTCGGTCGTCAGCGGGGTGGCGGCGTTGCTGGTGGAAACCAGTTCGAGCGAGCCATCCGGGTTCTTGACCAGCCAAGCCCAGCCGGAGCCGAAGGTGCCGGCAGCGACGGCATTGAAAGCCTTCTTGAATTCGTCGAACGAGCCCCACTTGGCATTGATGGCGTCAGCCAGTGCGCCTTCTGGTGCACCCTTGCCGTTCGGGGTCAGGCCGAACCAGTAGAAGGTGTGGTTCCAAACCTGGGCTGCGTTATTGAAGATGCCGCCGCTGGACTTCTTGACGATTTCTTCCAGGCTTGCGTCTTCGAATTCGCCGCCCTTGATCAGGTTGTTCAGGTTGGTGATATAGGTCTGGTGATGCTTGCCGTAGTGGTATTCCAGCGTTTCCTTGGAAATGGTCGGAGCCAGGGCGTCCAGGGCGTACGGCAGTTCGGGCAGTTTGTGTTCCATTTATGCTCTCCTTGTTGCTATTTAGACAGTAACATCACCTAATCATACACGGGCAGTTTACTGGATTTGGGCGTGTCCCGCCAATAGTTGACCAGATAAGTAAAGTAAAGGCTTGCATGACGCATTTTGATGTAATTGTGATTGGTGCCGGTGCCGCCGGCCTGATGTGTGCGGCAACGGCCGGACAGCGCGGCCGCCGTGTTTTATTGCTGGACCATGCACAAAAACTGGCGGAGAAAATCCGCATCTCGGGTGGCGGGCGCTGTAATTTCACCAATAGCGGTGTGCGTTATGACTGCTATTTGTCGGAGAATCCGAATTTTTGCCGTTCGGCGCTGGCGCAATATACGGCGCAGGATTTTATCGATCTGCTGGCACGTTACAGCATCACCTGGCATGAGAAAAAGCTGGGCCAGTTGTTTTGCGACGAGTCCAGCGAACAGATTATTGCCATGCTGGACGCCGAGTGCGGCCTGGGCGGCGTAGAGCGGCGCATGGGAGTGACGATTGACGAAGTGGCGCAGGGCCCGGCCGGAGGTTTTACCCTGCAAACGGCGGATGGCGTGTTTGCTTGCGACTCGCTGGTGGTGGCCACCGGTGGCCTGTCGATTCCGCAAATCGGTGCCAGTCCTTTTGGTTACCGTCTGGCCGAGCAGTTCGGGGTGGCGCTGACACCTTTGGCGCCGGCACTGGTGCCGCTGACCTTCCATGTGGATGATGCCGCGCGCTTTGCCGAGCTGGCTGGCGTCTCGCTGGAGGTGGAGGTCAAGGCCGGTAAGGGGCGTTTTCGCGAGAATGTGCTGTTTACCCACAAAGGCGTATCCGGGCCGGCCATTTTGCAGGTGTCGTCCTATTGGGTGCCGGGCATGGACATCAGCATCGACTTGCTGCCGGGGCAGGATGCCGAAGATTTGCTGCTTGCGCGCGCCCACAGCGAGCAGCGCGTGGCCAATGCGCTGGTCGAGTGGGGCTGGCCGCGCCGCTTTGCCGATGCCTGGCTGTTGGCGCAGGGCATGGATGTGCGCCTGCGTGAACTCTCGCCCAAGGCACGCAAGCAACTGGCCGAAGCGATACATCACTGGCGCCTTAAGCCCAATGGCACGCAAGGCTACAAAAAAGCCGAGGTTACGCTGGGCGGCGTATCGACCCGCGCCTTGTCGTCCAAGACCATGCAGGCCAATGCCGTGCCTGGCCTTTACTTCATCGGCGAGGTGGTGGACGTGACCGGCTGGCTGGGCGGGTATAATTTCCAGTGGGCCTGGTCGTCCGGCTTTGTTGCCGGCAAAAACTGCTAGAATCCCGCTTTGTTATTTCGCGGCCGGCTACTGCCGGCTGCACACTTCAAGTGTCCACATGACCGAATCCACCGAGAATTTTGACAGCGAGGCTGCTGCCGTACGCACGCCGCCGCAATCCGTCGAGGCCGAGCAATCGGTGTTAGGCGGCCTGTTGCTGGACAATAGTGCGTTTGACAAGATCGCCGATGTTGTCAGCGAGTCGGACTTCTATCGTCACGACCACAAGATTATTTTCAAACATATCCTGCGTCTGGTCGAAGTGGCACGCCCGGCCGACGTGGTGACTGTCTCCGAGAGCCTGGACAAGAATGCCGAGCTGGGCAATGTAGGCGGTCTGGCTTATCTCGCGCAGTTGGCGCAGAACACGCCATCGGCGGCCAATATCCGCCGCTATGCCGAAATCGTGCGCGAGCGCTCGGTGATGCGCCAACTGGCCATTATCGGCGCCGAAATTACCGAGTCGGCGTATAGCCCGCAGGGGCGGGATGCCTCGCAACTGCTGGACGAGGCCGAGGGCAAGGTGTTCAAGATTGCCGAGTCGACGGCCAAGGGCAAAAAAGGCTTTCTGGAAATGCCCGGCCTATTGAAAGAGGTGGTCGAGCGCATCGACATGTTGTACAGCCGCGATAACCCGGATGAGGTGACCGGTGTGCCAACCGGCTTTACCGATCTGGATGCCAAAACCTCCGGCTTGCAACCGGGGGATCTGGTGATCGTGGCCGGCCGTCCATCCATGGGTAAGACCGCGTTTTCGATGAATATTGCCGAGCATGTAGCGGTCGAGCACCATCTGCCGGTGGCGGTGTTTTCCATGGAAATGGGCGGCACCCAGCTGGTGATGCGTATGCTGGGCTCGGTCGGGCGGCTGGACCAGCATGTGCTGCGTACCGGCAAGCTGCAGGACGAGGACTGGAGCAAGCTGACCTTCGCCATCGGCAAGCTGTCGGATGCGCCGATGTATATCGACGAGACGCCGGCCTTGACCGCGCTGGAAGTGCGCGCGCGCGCGCGCCGTCTGGCGCGCCAGCATGGCGGCAAGCTGGGCCTGATCGTGATCGACTATTTACAGTTGATGTCGGGCTCGGGTCGCGGCGACAACCGGACTGCCGAACTGGGCGAGATTTCGCGCGGCATCAAGGGGCTGGCGCGTGAGCTGGAGGTGCCGATTATCGCGCTGTCGCAGTTGTCGCGTGCCGTCGAGCAACGCCCGAACAAGCGCCCGATGATGTCCGACCTGCGCGAATCCGGTGCCATCGAGCAGGACGCCGATATCATCCTGTTTATGTACCGCGACGAGTACTACAACCCGGATTCGCCGGACAAGGGGCTGGCCGAAGCCATTATCGCCAAACACCGTAACGGCCCGACCGGCACGGTGCGGCTGGCCTTTGTCGGCCATTACGCCAAGTTCGAGAATGCCGCCCTGCACGGTGCCAGTGGCTGGGCCGACAGCGACGGTTAAACCTGAGAGAAAGCCGTATGAGTTTTTACGACAAGCATGTGTTCATCTGTTGCAACCAGCGCGCCGCCGGCGACGATTGCTGCAACAATCACGGCGCCAGCGAGCTGCTTGGCTATATGAAGGACAAGGTCAAGGCGCTGGGTCTGGCTGGCGAAGGGCAGATCCGCGTCAATAAGGCCGGCTGCCTCGGTCGTTGTGATGCCGGTCCGGTGATGGTGGTCTACCCCGAGGAAACCTGGTACACCTTTATCGATCAGGAAGACATCGACGAAATCGTGGCCGAACATATGGTGGCCGGCCGGGTCGTGCAAAGGCTGAAGATCTGATGCTCAAGGCGCTGAATAAGCTGGTGGTAGCCGGCCCGGCCGGTGCTCTGGATACGCTGTATGTGCCTGCCGTCGGGGCGGTGCAGGGCGTGGCCGTTATCTGCCATCCTAATCCGCTGCAAGGCGGGACACATGGCAATAAGGTGGTGCAAACCGCGGCACGCGCCCTGTCGCAGATGGGCTATGCCTGCTATCTGCCCAATTTGCGCGGTGTGGGCGACAGTGCGGGTCAGCATGATTATGGTGTGGGTGAAGTCGACGATGTCATCGCCGTGGCCGGGCATGCGCGCGCCGAACATGGAGATGTGCCCTTGGTGCTGGCCGGTTTTTCCTTTGGTGGTTTTGTGGCCGCCAGAACGCACGCGCGCATCGAGGCTGACAAGCTGCTGTTGATGGGGGTCGCGGTGGGTAAATACCCGATTGAAACGCCGGCGGTGCCCGCGGATGCACTGGTGATACACGGGGAAGAGGACGAAGTGATTCCGCTTTCCGATGTCTTTAACTGGGCGCGTCCGCAAGCCTTGCCGGTTGTGGTGTTGCCCGGCGCCGGCCATTTCTTTCATGGGCGGCTGATTCAGCTGGCGGCACTGATCAAGCGCTGCTGGTAAAAAGTTGCTTCTGCATTGCTATCCAACCGGCCTGCAAGCCTGATCTTGCCGGCCGGTTTTCTTTTTTAGCTACACCGGCCATAAGCTGTTTTAGCGCCTGCCTTTGGGCCATGTGCGCCTGCCGCAACTGCATGTTGCGGGCACTTCTTTGTGCCTGTCCTTGCTCGTTGTCACTCTCTACTTTTGACCTGATCGCGCCTTCACCATCTCGTGTATCCAGACTTGATGGAAGTATCTGATTGATATTTTTTTGTGATTTCATTTATCCAAATTGACATGGTCTGATCCGTTTCCTAGAACGGGGAGGGTGAAGTCTGGCATGTCGCCGGCAGTGGATGGTTGATGCCCATGGACAATAATATAAAAGCTTTGAGCAAGCTGATGTTGCAACCCGATAGCCATAAACTTGGCCAGCCTGCGACCAACCCGATTATCGTCACCATTTCCTCGTTGATAGATCCTGCTGTATTCACTGTGATGACACTCGTCATCCCTTTTGCGTTGCAAGGTCGTGTTGCGCCGCCCTATTTATTATGCGCCGTGGCCGTATTTTTATTGACGTTTCCCGGTAAGGCCCGGCTTGAGTCTGGTTTCGGGGGGGTGGTTTTTGGCGTAACCAAAACCTGGCTGCTGGTGTGTGTCGTTTTGCTGGGTGTTTCCTATCTGGTGCATGCCGGTTATTTATTTAATGAGCGCATGTTGAGCCTGTGGTTGTGGTTGCCATTGGTTAGTGCACTTTTTGCTCACGCTTTGTTTCGCTTTATTGTGCCGCGATTCTTGTTGCAGCAAAAGAAAGCCGTTTGTGTTGGCATGACATCGCATGGTTTGATTATGGCGCACCGTGTGCGGCATGCCCATCTGTCTGATATTAAAATACTTGGCTTTTTTGATGACAGAGCCGGTGAGCGTGTTTCAAATGAAGAGTTTTCCTTGCTTGGTAAAGTTGATGCTTTAGCTGACTATATTAAGCATCATAAAATTGATGTGATTTATGTCACGTTGGCGATGACTAGCCAGCCGCGTATTTTGCAGATGCTGGACGAACTGCGCGATACCACGGTTTCCATCTACTTTGTGCCGGATGTGTTTGTGACCGACCTGATACAAGGCCGGGTAGATAGTCTATGCAATATGCCTGTCATTGCAGTATGTGATTCACCATTTAGTGGCAGTCATTCTTTTATTAAGCGGGGTAGCGATATAATATTGTCTATTCTGATCATGATATTGATCAGCCCGATTATGCTAATGGTAGCCATTGGTGTAAAACTGAGCTCGCCTGGTCCTATTGTATTTGTTCAGCGTCGTTATGGTTTGAATGGCGAAGAGATATATATTTATAAATTTCGTTCAATGACAGTGTGCGAGGATGGTGGTGTGGTGAATCAAGCCAAAAAGAACGATAGTCGAATTACAAAATTTGGTGCTTTTATTCGTAAGTCGTCTCTGGATGAGTTGCCACAGTTTATCAACGTTTTACAAGGTCGTATGAGTATTGTCGGGCCGCGTCCGCATGCGGTTGCGCATAATGAGCAGTACCGCAAGCTAATTAAAGGTTACATGGTGCGGCATAAGGTGAAACCGGGGATTACCGGTTTGGCGCAGGTGTCAGGTTGCCGTGGTGAAACAGAAACAGTGGACAAAATGCGCCAGCGTATTGAGTACGATATTGAATATCTGCGTCGATGGTCGTTAGGACTAGACCTGCAGATTATTTTTCGTACGGTGATGACCGTATTGAAAGGTGATAAGCAAGCGTATTGAGATGGTTTTGATTTGGGAAAGCAGCTTGGTCTGTCTTGCCTGGTGTGGAGTGTCACGGATAGAAATAATGGAGAGATGCTATGCATACAAATTGTCGTTTTTGTGGCCACTCTGCACACCATGTGCTGGCGGATTTAGGCATGCAGCCCTTATCCAATGCTCTGCGCAAGGAAGAGCAAGCCAATGATATGGAGCGTTACTACCCCTTGGGTGCTTTGGTTTGTGAGAATTGCCTGCTGGTTCAAGCGCCAGGCAGCGAGGAAGCCAGCGAAATTTTTTCTGAACACTATCCGTATTTTTCATCCTGCTCCGATACTTGGCTTGCCCATGCCAAGGCGTATAGCACGGCCATGACCGAGCGCTTTGGTCTGAATCAAGACAGTCTGGTGGTCGAGATTGCCTGCAATGACGGCTATTTGCTGCGCTGGTTCCAAGAGGCCGGTATTCCGGTTTTCGGTGTGGAGCCCACGGCGGATACGGCAAATGTGGCCAAGGCGCTGGGTATTCCGGTTGAGACCGAGTTTTTTGGCCGCGACTATGCCGCTAGTCTGGTTGCGCGTGGTTTGTCTGCCGATTTGATGCCGGCCAATAATGTGGTCGCCCATGTGCCGGATATCAATGATTTTGTCGGCGGTTTTGCCGTGCTGCTCAAGCCGGCAGGGGTGGCGACCTTCGAGTTTCACCATGCCCTGCATCTGCTGGACAATCTGCAGTTCGATACGATTTATCACGAACATTTTTATTACCACTCGTTAACGACCTTCAAGAAAATACTCGAGCACAACGGGCTGGCACTGTTTGATGTGGAAGAACTGCCGACCCATGGTGGTTCGCTACGCGTATTTGCCCAGCGTGCCGATACTTGCGCCCATCCGGTCAGTGAGCGCGTACAGCGCCTGCTGGATGCCGAGCATGCCGCAGGGCTGGATCAGCTATCGACCTATATGGGCTTTAATAGCCGGGTTGTCGCGCGCAAGCAGGAAATCCTGCAGTTTTTGATTGATGCCAAGCGTGAAGGCAAGGTGATGTGTGCCGTGGGGGCGCCGGCCAAGGGGAATACCTTGCTCAATTATCTGGGGGTACGCAGCGATTTTATCCGCTACACCGTCGATCACACCCCGGCCAAACAGGGAATGTATTTGCCTGGCTCGCATTTGCCGGTCAAGGCACCGGAGCAGATCTTTATCGACAAGCCGGATTATCTGGTCATCTTGCCGTGGAACTGGAGCGAGGAGCTGATGCAGAAGTTTGCCGGTATTCGCGAGTGGGGTGGCAAGTTTGTCGTGTTCTGCCCCGAAGTCAAAGTGCTGGATTAAAGGCAGCAAAACGGTTGACCCGCTGGTATATCGGCCACTGTGTCAGGGGCTGGGTGTGGTTGTACCAGCGGATCTTACCGGTTTAAGTCAATCCAAACAGGCCGCTGGCGGCAGGATTATATGAACGCATTATCTTCACCGGCACGGGTCGGTATTGTCGGCACCGGCCCCATGGCACAGAGTTTTGCCAAATTGTTGCAGCGCCACTGCCCTGATTTGTCGCTGGGGGCGGTGCTGACTCGGCGTGAGCCGGATAGTGTGTCCGGTTTTGATCCGGCTTGTCTGACCGTTTCCTTGCCGGCCTTGCTGGATCAATCCGACATTGTCGTCGAGATGAGCGGAGATGTGTTTCATGGTTCCCTGGTGGCTGAGGCCGCGCTCAAAGCCGGCTTGCCGGTAGCGACACTGAATGCCGAACTGCATGTGACTACCGGCTCTTATCTGGCAGGTTTGGGCGTGTTTAGCGAGGCCGAGGGTGACCAGCCCGGATCGATTGCCGCGCTGCATGAAGACGCCTTGGCCATGGGTTTTACCCCTTTGGTGTACGGCAATATGAAGGGCTTTCTCGACCTTAACCCGTCGCGCTCCAGCATGGCTTACTGGGCTGAACGCCAGGGCATCAGCCTGGCCAATACCACCGGTGCAACCGATGGCACCAAGGTGCAGATTGAACAGGTATTGGTTGCGAACGGCTTGGGCGCGGGCATTTTATCCCAGGGTTTGGCAGGCCCCGCCTGTGCCAGTCTGGCCGAGGGTGCGGCTGTTTTGGCGCGTCAGGCGCAAGAGACAGGCATGGTTATTGCCGACTATGTGCTGGCCGAAGGCTGGGCACCGACCGGCGTGTTTATCGTTGCGCGCCATGATGCAGATCTCGCGCCCTTGCTGAATTACTTCAAGCTGGGGCCCGGTCCGGACTACCTGCTGGTCAAACCGTATCACCTGTGTTCGCTTGAAGTTGCCAAGACTGTGCGTCGCCTGCTTGCCGGCGGCAAAGTGTTATTGAATAACGGCAAGCGGCCGCGCTTGGGGATGGGCGCGATTGCCAAGCATGATCTGCCGGCAGGTATGTTGCTTGAGCGTGGTGCCGGCAGCTTCGATGTGCGTGGCGTGGCGCTTGAACTCGCGGCACAAGCTGATCATGTGCCATTAGGTTTGCTTGCGGGTGCGCGTCTGGCCAGACCGGTCGAGGCGGGGGCGCTATTGCGACTGGATGACGTTGAATTGGTAGAACACCCGGCGATGGGAATGGCGCTGGCGCATACAGCTACTTTTTGACTCTGGGGAGGGCATATGATCAGCGATGTGATTGCGGCTTATCATCCAGCGGCCCTGTTGCGGCGTCTGGCCGATGTGCTACGTACGCCGGACGTTGATGTCAGAGTCCATATCAGACAAATTAACGGCCGTCTGTCCGGGGATTTGAATGTCTTATACCTGGATACGATCGATGCCAAGTTGCTTGGCTACGGCGAGCCGGATCATGCCGCTGTGGCAGCCATAGCGCAGGAGGCTTTCCGATGAGGCGGCCGCTTGAGCTGCTGGTAGTCTCGGCTCTGGTGTTGATGCATGCCCCTGCTTTTTCCGCCTGTGCGCCGTTTGTGTTTACGAACGGTGTCGCGCCGCCAGCATGCTGGCGTCCGTTCTCACTCCTTAGTCCTTTTAACAAACCGCTGCCGGCAAATCCACGCCTGCATCCGGATAGCAAGGCGCTGGTGGCATGGCTGGGAAAGGCGTCACTGCCCGGGCCGAATGATCTGCAAGTGATCGATACCGTGCGTGCACCCGAGCTTGACTATTCCAAACCGACCTACTATTCACGCCCCGATGATCCTGAATACCGGCTGTTGTTTACCATGCCGTATGCCAATAAGGCACTGAACGGGACTGCATTGCGTATTCCGGCGCAGGCCTTGCCTGCTGGGGGGCAAGACGCACATATGACGGTGATCGATCCGGTGCGTGGCTTGGTCTTCAGCCTGTTCGGTGTGCGTAGTAAGCCGCTGCACGGTGGCGTGCTAAGCGCGTTTGCCGGCGGTGTGCAGCCCTTGTCCAGTGACGGGGTGGGTGGACATGGCGGCACTTCTGCCGGCTTTTCTAATCCACTGGGCCTGATCCGCGGGGCGGAGCTGATGGCAGGGCGGATTGATCACGCCTTGTTTGCCGTGGTGGATTGCACCAACGGGCAGTGGCAATGGCCAGCGGTGGGACCTGCGCTTGCTTGCGGTGCGAGTCCGGTTTACAACGGCATGCATTTTTATCTGGATATGACGCCGGCCGAGATCAATGCCCTTGAACTGCCGCCTTGGCGCAAGACGATTCTGCGTGCCATGGCCGAGTATGGCATGTTTGTCGGCGATACCAGCGGCGGGCAAGGAGCACGCTGGCAGGTGCAACCCGAATCCGGTCGTACTTTCTCGAGCTTCGGGAAGGCCATCCCCTTGGTCGAGTTCGCTCGGGAAAATGGCATCCCTTATGGGAATGGCCAGTACCGGATGAACCTGCGTGACGGTATTGATTGGGGACGCCTGAAGGTGCTTGCGCCTTGCGTGGCGCGTGACGGCTGTTTGGCCAATTGACAATTGGGCTTGGTAATTGCAAATGCTGCTCTATGATTAATACATAAAAACATTGTCGTGTTTGGCGGGCCGTATGATGGCTCGTCTGTACATAGGGGAATCCACATGCCTTGCCAGCGGTCAGTTTCTCTGCGGCAAATGCCGCCCGTCCTATCCATCGTTGCCGCTTTGCTCTGCGCGCACGGTTATGTTGCCGCCGATGCTTTGGACACGGTGCAGTTACGTGCAGCAATGCGCTTGGTTCATGACGATAACCTGTTTGCCCGGGCCGAAAACCAGAACCCGGTCAGCGATTGGTTGGCCCGTGTCGAGGCCGGCGTACGGCTGGATAAACAGTGGAGCCGGCAGCGCGTGTTACTGGATGCAGGGCTTGTCGACTATCGTTATCGTGATTTTGATAACAACGACTTTACCGCCATCCCTTATCAGGCCGCTTGGCAGTGGGGGATTGGCAACGATCTGAGTGGCGAGTTCAGCTTAGAGCGCGACGAAAGCCCGGATCTGACCGATCCCGCATTTAGTGCCAGCACAGTCAATGTCAAAAAGCGCGACACCCAGCGTGCCAGCGTGCAATGGCAGATGCTTTCATCGTGGGCCTTGCTCGGCTCGCTGGATCGAAACAAGGTGAGCTATAGCGCGTTGACCGCATCGCCGGACGAGACGGTACGCGCAGCCGAACTTGCTCTGCGCTACCTGAGCGGAAAAGGCAGTTTTATTGAACTTTCCCAGCGTGAGGGCGAGGGCGAGGAGCAGTTGTCCGGCGACTTCAAGGAGCGGCAGACCCGCTTGTCGGCTGAGTGGGTCGTCAGCGACAAGCTTAAATCATCACTGGGCTGGGGGCATTTGTCGCGCAGCTATCAAGATCGCTCTGAATTCGATTATTCAGGCGCTACCTGGCAAGCAGGACTGCGCTGGCAAGTAAGCGGAAAGCTGGATCTGAGCCTGAGCGCCGATCAGACGATTGAGTCGCAGCTCGCTTTTCGCTCGCGAACGGTACGCAACTGGTCTTTTGATCCGCGCTGGCAGATTAGTCACCGGGTCAGTGCACGGGCAGGCTATCTGTACTCGAGTGCCGCTTATGAGCGGGCATTGCCCGGGCTTGGCAAGCGCGACGACCGTACCCGGGTGGGCACGCTAGGTATGGACTGGCAGCTGACTGACCCGCTCAAACTGAGCGCCGAGTGGCAGCATGAAAAACGCAGCTCTAGCTACCCCGGCCTTGATTACATACGGCAACGTTACTGGCTGGGTATGGCGCTGGCTTTCTAATCTGGCGCTTATATTTAATTCATATATTGAAAACTCTCGTCATTGTTCTATCAATAAGCATAGTTATCCAGTGTTGCGCAGTCATGTGCAGCTGGCCATCACGAGGAGGCATATATGTCGCAGTCAGTCACTTCCCCTTGCAAGCGCGTGTTCAGTACTTTGTTGATCTTTGCAGCGTTGACCTCGACGGCACAGGCCGCTTCGGTCAATGAATACCGTCTGGCTGCGGGTGACCAGATCCGTGTGCAGGTATTTCAAAATCCCGATCTGGCACTGGATACGCGGGTAGGCGAAAGCGGTTTTATCAGCTACCCCCTGATTGGCAAGGTCAAAGTCGGCGGGTTGCCGCTGGAGAGTGCCGAGACGCTGGTCGCGGCTGCGCTGAAAAAGGGCGGCTATGTGCAGCAGCCGCAAGTCAATATTTCCTTGCTGCAAGTGCGCGGCAATCAGGCATCGGTACTCGGTCAAGTCAATCGTCCCGGCCGTTTCCCGCTGGAGACGACCACGACGTCGGCCACTGATTTGCTTGCCCAAGCCGGCGGGGTCGCCCCGGGCGGCGCGGACACGATGGTGCTGACCGGTATGCGCGACGGCAAGCCGTTTCGTAGTGAAATCGACCTGCCGGCACTGTACCGGGTGTCAGGGCAGGGCGCGGTGCCCGATGCCCCAGTCATGATGCCGGGTGATGTGCTCTACGTAGACCGGGCGCCGGTTTACTACATCTATGGCGAGGCGCAGCGTCCTGGGGCCTTTCGTATAGAGCGTGGCATGACGGTTCAGCAGGCTCTGGCACAAGGTGGCGGGCCTACGCCGCGTGGTACGGAATGGCGTTTGAGCATTAACCGAAAAGGTGCGGATGGGAAAATGATTCAGCTGAACCCGGCTCTTTCAGATCTGGTCCAGGCCGATGATGTAATTTATGTGCGTGAGAGTCTGTTTTAACTGCTTTGCTCTAAATTGATGTCTGTTGTTGGCTGATGAATGTGGGAGCTTACCTTAATGCAAATTAAATTACTTTCCAGTCGCTGGGGCCTGTTGGGTATGCCGTTCATTCTGGTACTTGCAGGCTGTGGCCAGCAAGAAGCCAAATCGGCCACTCAGGTTGCCGCCATTGTTAATGGTAATGAAATTACAGTTCATCAGCTAAATGCAGCTTTGCAGTCTGTGAATCCGCTGCCTGCCAGCGATAAAAACGCTGTGCAAAAGCAGGCGCTGGAGCATCTGATTGAGCAGCGCTTGCTAAGTGATAAGGCGGTAGCTGAAAAACTGGATCGTGACCCTCAGGTCATGATGGAAATGGAGAACGCACGTTTAGATGTTTTGGCGAAAGCATGGATAAATAAAACTCTGAGTCAGCAAATAAAACCAGATAACCGGGCTGCTGTTAATTATTACAATAGCCGACCTGAACTTTTTGCTGAGCGCAAGATTTTTCGTTTGCATAATGTGTCATTTGCTAAGCAGCCTGGCTTGGCCTCTCATTTGCAGTCCGAAATTGATTCGGGCAAGTCTATAGCCGACATAGTTGCTTGGTCGAATGGTAAAAAAATATCTGCCAATATAGAAAGCGCTACTGTCGGGGCGGAAGCACTCCCGATGGGCGCGTTAAAGAAAATATCAGTTTTAAATGAAGGTGAATTGTTTCTGCTGGACGGGAAAAATTTCGTCACTATTGTTCAGCTTGTGGCCTCGCAGCATGCGCCTGTTTCCGAAGAGGTTGCCTTGCCGCAGATTCAGGGTGTTCTAATTGCTGAGCAGCGCAATGAATTAATGGGTAAGTTGATTTCTCAGTTAAAAAGCGAGGCAAAAATTGAAAATAAATTAATTAACGATGGCAAGCCTACGCAAATTATTCCATTGGGTGATGGCGGCAAACAATAAAGGGTATTCATCTTATTAGATGCATGGTGTGAACGTATTTGTGTATTTTGTACTTCTACCATTCAATTGTATGCGGCTGATTCAGTGGTGTAATTATGGAAATATTTGCCAAATATTACAGTGAAAAAAGTGCAATTTTATTGCCGTGGATATTGTTAGGATCGGGTTTTTGTCTGTTATACATACCGACAGTATGGACGCTAATGCATGGCTTGTGGGGGAGTGAGCAGCAAGGGCATGGTCCTATTGTGTTGATGGTATGTATATGGTTGTTTTGGAGAAAAAGAATAGAGGTGGCTGGTGCGGTATTCTCCAGTAGCAAAATTTATTCTTGGGTTTTATTATTGGCGGGTTGCTTGATCTATGCGCTTGGACGCTCCCAGGGAATCTTGATTCTTGAAGTTGGTTCTAGTCTTTTTCTGGTCGCGGGTTCCGTGCTCTTACTGCGTGGACCTGCTGCATTACGCTTGCTTTGGTTTCCTGTTTTTTTCATGTTGTTTCTTTTGCCTTTGCCTATCAGTGTGGTTGATGCTTTGACGCAACCCATGAAAATGGCGGTTTCATGGGTTGCCGAATTTATATTGTTTCATGCGGGCTACCCGATTGCACGCACTGGTGTCATGTTGCAGGTCGGTGCTTATCAACTACTGGTTGCCGATGCCTGTGCAGGATTGCAGACACTTTTTACGCTTGAGGCGATGGGCTTGCTTTATCTCAATATTGTTCGGCATAGTTCCTTGCTGCGTAATGTTGGTTTGGCGATTTTAATTATACCTATTAGTTTTGTTGCAAATGTGGTTCGTGTTTGCATTTTAATTTTGGTTACTTATCATTTTGGAGATGCCGCCGGCCAGGGTTTTTTGCATGGGTTTTCTGGTTTGGTGCTTTTTGTTGTTGCATTGTTATTGATTATTGGCATGGATAGCCTGTTACGATTTACTGGAAATAGGGGGGCTGCGCATGTCGCGTGATATTCGCGTGGCCATATTGGCTTTTGTCCTGATGTCGATTGCTGCTTTTTTAGCAGTAGCTTTGGCGCCTACGCAGTATTTGTCTCAGGCGAGAGGAGGATTTGATCTGGCTACTGTTATTCCTCCCCGTTTGGGAGAATGGCAGGAGGATGTAAATGGTCCGGTGGTCGTTCTTAATCCACAGCAACAGGCCATCATCGAAAAAATATATACCCAGACATTAGCTAGAACGTATGTAAATCGTAAGGGTGAGCGTGTGATGCTTTCTATCGCTTACGGTGCAGACCAGCGTGATGGCATGCAGTTGCATTACCCTGAGGTCTGTTACCCTGCCCAAGGTTTCGTGATCCACAGCAATGTGCGGCAAGATGTCACGCTGTTAGGTAAAAAAATCCCAGTCAGGCGCTTAGAAACAACCTTGCGAGAGCTGCGTTATGAGCCGCTGACTTACTGGTTTACTGTCGGTAATTATCCTTTGGCGGATAGTTGGAAAAAAAAGCCGGCAGAATTGGATTACAGTTTGCGTCGCCGACTGATACCCGATGGTTTGTTGGTTCGTGTGTCGTCTATCGGGCGCGATAGCGTGGCCGCTTATCATTTGCAAGATGATTTTATCCGTCAACTGGCTAAAAGCATGGCACCTGTTCATAGAGATCAATTTTTTGGTATCTAAATTAAATAATTGTGCCATATTTAATATGGTTGAATCGCGCTTTGTTGAGTTTTAGTGGTGGGGTTGTAGTGTGTTTCATCTGGCTTTGGTTGGAGTTGAGTAAGACAAGTTGCAAGGACAAGGGCACATTATGAATTTATATCAACTACTACAAGTCTTGAAGGCCAGGCGCCGCTTGGGCTTTCTGGTTCTTGGTCTTACGGTCTTGACGGCGCTGGTCGTGAGTTTACTCCTGCCTAAGGAATACACCGCGGAAACCTCCGTCGTTTTGGATGTGAAGTCGCCAGATCCTGTTGCGGGCATGGTGTTGCCCGGCATGATGGCGCCAGGTTATATGGCAACCCAGGTTGATATTATCAATAGTGAGAGAGTCGCACGTCAGGTTGTTCATCTATTGGGGTTGGAAAAGAACTTGACAATACGCGAGCAATGGCTTGCGGAGACAAAGGGGCGTGGGCAATTGATGGAGTGGCTATCCACGTCGTTAAAGCAAGGTTTGACCGTTGTTCCATCCAGAGAAAGCAATGTTATCAGTATTGAGTTTTCAGCAACCGACCCGCAGTTTGCGGCGACAGCCGCGAATGCCTTTGCCCGGGCTTATATCGATACCAATATTGGTTTGCGGGCCGAGCCGGCACAGCAATATGCGCAATGGTTTGATGGCCAGACCGTCATACAACGGCGGCAGTTACAAGCGGCACAAAAGGCTTTGTCTGATTTTCAGCAAAAAAGTGGCATTGTCGCCGGGGATGAACGTCTCGATTATGAAACGACCAGACTAAATGAACTATCCAGTCAATTAACTCAAGTCCAGTCCCAGACGCAGGATGCAAAAAACAAGCAGCGTGGTGGTAATGATACCTTGCCTGAGGTGATGCAAAGTCCGCTTATTATCCAGCTAAAAACAGATATTGCCCGTAGTGAATCGCAGTTGCGAGAACTGTCGGCAAAAACCGGCATTAATCATCCACAAGTACGAAGCATGGCTGCCCAGTTGGCTAATCTTAGGCAGAGTCTGGCTGAAGAAACACGCAAGGTGCGTATTGCTTTGGGTACCAGTGGGCAAGTTAGCCTATATAAAGAGGCAGACTTGAAAGAGGCGATTGAGTCTCAGAAACAGAAAATTCTTGAATTAAAGAAGCAGCGTGATGCGATCAGTGTGTTGCAGATGGAGGTGCAGAACGCCCAGCGTGCCTTTGATGGTGTCAATCAGCGCGCTTCCCAGAGCAAGCTGGAGTCGCAGATGGTGCAAACCAACGTCAGCATATTAAACCCTGCCATCGAACCCCTATTGCCGACGCGGCCTAAAATAATTCTGAACGTGCTGGTTGCCATTTTTCTTGGCACCGTGCTGGCGATCGCTGTCATGCTGCTACGTGAAATGATGGATAGGCGAGTGCGTAGCGTGGAAGACCTGGTGTTACTGAGTGGAGCACCTTTACTGGGTGTGGTGCAGGATGTTAGCTATTCCGCTGCTTCACCTCGTCTGCACCAGAGTCGTTCTCTTCCCTCTAAGCCTTAGCGCGAGGTATTAACTATGTCCGACTTGTCTCCTCCGCGTCTGAGTGAAATTGTGTTAGCGAGTGAAAAAGGTTCTAACTTGCGCAGTCTGGGTGACATTCTGGTGCGTGATGGGTTAATCAGTGCCAGTGACATTGCCTTGATTGCCAAGTTTCAGGAAGAACAGGGCATACGCTTTGGAGAAGCCGCCGTACGTTTAGAGCTGGTGAGCGAAGCCGAATTGATGCAGGCGCTATCGCGTCAGTATGACTATCCCTATTTAGACAGGGGAGATGACAGTATCAGTGCGGAAGTGGTTGCCGCATTCGATCCTTTTTCTCCTGTTGTCGAGCAATTGCGTGGCTTACGCAGTCAGTTACTGGTTCGCTGGTTCGGAGAGAAAAAGCACAAGACTTTGGCGCTGGTCAGTCCAGGCTCCGGTGAAGGACGTAGCTTTCTCAGTGCAAATCTGGCGGTTCTCTTTGCCCAGTTGGGGGAGCGTACCTTATTGATTGATGCCAACTTGCGTGAGCCCTGCCAGCACCGCCTATTTCGTCTGGGCAATCGAGCTGGCCTGGCCAATTTATTGGCGGGGCGCTGTGAACTGGATGATGCGATTGATCATGTTGCGACATTACCGCATCTGAGTGTAATGCCTGCTGGTATGGTGCCGCCCAATCCACAGGAGCTGCTAAGTCGCCCACGCATGGGCGAATTGTTAATTCTGTTGCGTCAACATTTTGATGTAATTTTGCTGGATACGCCGCCGGCATCCGGTATGGCGGATGCCGGTATTGTCGCGCGCTGGGCAGCCGGCGCCCTGATTGTAGCCCAACGCAATCAAAGCTCGGCTTCTGCCTTATCGGCGCTAGCCAAGGATCTGGAGCAGGCACAAATACCTAGGGTTGGCTGCGTGATTAATCGCTGAGCCGTTTTGTGGATTAGGGGGCGCTATGGCTAAACAGCCTGTCATGTTATGCACTGCAGGGCGTGGTGGTATGTTGTCAGTGGTGGAGCGCTATCAGGCGGATGGTCTTTTTTCCCGCTGGAATGTCCGCCTGCTTTCGCCGCATGAAGAAGGCTCGCTCAGCCGTAGATTGTGGGTGGCATTGCGTGCTTTGCTGATTTTTTGTCGTGAACTGCTATTACGCCGGGTCAGCTTGTTGCATTGCCATGTTGCCATGGCGGGTAGCTTCTGGCGTAAGTCTGTTTTTGCCTGGCTGGCGTTTGCTTGTCGTGTGCCGGTTATTTTTCATTTGCATGGCTCCGATCTGAAGCCTTGGTATGCGGCGCAGTCCCCCTTCTTACAAAAATGCATTCGCAGCACTTTAGAGCACTGTTCCGCAGTTTTGGTCCTGTCGGATAGCTGGGCCGATTATATTCATTCGCTCGCGCCGACTGCCCGGGTTCAAGTATTGCCTAATTATGTCGAGCTTCCTTCCGTGACATTAAGTCGGCAGGTGCAGCCGGTCGTGAACATTTTATTTCTTGGCATCATCGGTGAACGCAAAGGTGTGTTTGATCTGTTGCCGGCTTTTGCTCAAGCGCGTGCAATCTATCCTTTTATGCGTTTGCAAATCGGTGGCAATGGCGAGCTTGAACAGGCGCGCCGCCAAGCCGAAGCCTTGGGCCTTGCGGCCGACGTCGATTTTCTGGGCTGGGTAGGGGGGGCTGAGCGTGACAAGTTGCTGGCCGAAGCCGATTTGATGGTTTTGCCGTCATATAACGAGGGCTTGCCGATCAGTCTGCTGGAGGCGATGGCTTGGTCCTTGCCTATTATCTCGACCCGGGTTGGTGGTATTCCTGAGCTGGTGAGTGACGGTGTCAGTGGTTTACTGCTTGATGCGGGAGATATAGACGGCTTGCGTGATGCCTTGCTGCGTTTGGCCTTGGATGCCTCTTTGCGAAAAAGTATGGGGCAGGCCGGGCGTTTGCGGGTGGCCTCGACCTTTTCTCGTGCTGCCGTATTGCCTGTTCTTGAGGCTTTATATGCCAAGCTGACCGGTAAGCCGCACTTTGAGACGCAGCGCCAGTCTGCCTAAAGTTTGAAAGGAAGACCATGAATCGCAATCGAATCAAGGTTTTGGCTATTGCTTCTGGCGGGGGGCATTGGGTGCAGCTGTTGCGTTTACGCGCAGCTTTTGAGGGATGTGACGTCGCCTATGCCAGTGTGCATCCTGCTTCGCAGGATGAGGTGCCCGGCCATCGCTATTATGCGTTTCGTGACGCATCGCGAAAAAATAAACTGGCTTTTGCGCGTGTGGTATTTCGCATGCTGTGGATCATATTGCGTGAACGCCCCGACGTCGTGGTAACCACCGGCTCGGCACCCGCTTTATTTTGTGTGTTTTTCGGGCGTCTATGTGGCGCTCAGACCTTGTGGATAGACAGTATCGCTAACTGTCAGCAGTTGTCGCATTCCGGTAAAAAAGCACTGCGCATCGCTCATCGTTGTGTCAGTCAGTGGCCAGAGGTTGCACGTAACAATGGCATCGAATACTGGGGAGGCGCATTGTGATTTTTGCCACGATTGGATCCATGCTGCCTTTTGACCGCTTGGTGCAAGTAGTTGATGGCTGGAGTGGTGAGCATCCCGCACAGGAGGTATTGATTCAGCTAGGACAAGGACAGTATGTACCGAGGCATGCCAAATGGGTTCGTATGATGCGGCCGTTAGAGTTTAACCAGTCGGTCGAGTCTTGTGAGTTGATGGTCGCCCATTTGGGAATGGGTTCTTTTATTACTGCCATGCAGGCTGGTAAACCGGTTATTTTGTTCCCCCGCTCACTTGCCTTGGGCGAGATTACTTCCGACCATCAAAGGCAGGCTGCTGATTGGTTGCGAGACAAGCCTGGCGTCTGGGTGGCCGATGATGAAACGGCATTGCAGGGTTTGCTGGATGCCTTTTGTGCGGGGCAACTCTCGGTGTCGCCCGAAGTGGGCTCGCGTAGTGCCAGCAACGAGTTGATTACGCATGTACGGCAATTCATTCATGAAAGTCGCGGACAAAAGCGGGAGCATAAAGGTGAGTAGCGACACCTATCGTCTGCCGCAAGGGCGACGTTTGGTCGATCTTGCTGTTGTTGTCGGCGCCATCTTGCTGGCTATGCTGTTTGGTTGGGTCGCGGCCAAGGGGGCGGTGCTGCCCAGTGCGATGGCGGTGGGTGTGTTGTTTGGCGGGCTTTTTTTTAAGCGTCCGGATTTTGCCATCAGCCTGCTGTTGGCTGGGTCTTTATTGTTAATGGGGCCAATAGGCCTTTTTTTGCCCGCATTAACTAAGCTCGCCTGGCTGTTTTCGCTGCTGGGCTTTTTTTTATTGGCCAGTATGACGCTGATCGGGCTAAGCGCACGGGAACGCCAAGTGCCGCTCCCCGTATTTATGCTTCTTCTTCTGTCTCTGATGTGTGTGAGTTCAGCTGTTTCATTTATCGGTGGTGGTGGTGTTGCCGAAGTAAGCGCAGGCGTTAAGCGCGCATGGCAGTTGTGGGGCCTGATGCTGGCGCTGGCCATGTTGCCTTTGAATGGCCGTGGAGAGCTTTTGTATCGGGGCTGGCTCAAGCTGCTTTTTTTTATCGCTTTGCTGCAACTGCCGTTTGCGCTTTACCAGTACTGGATACTAGTACCCCAGCGCATGGGAATGGGGCATGGTGTTGTGCCTATTGATGTTGTCGCAGGTACATTTGAAGCCAGTATGACGGGTGGTGGCTCTAGCGGCACGATGGCCATGTTTTTGATTCTGGTGCTGGCTTTTGTAATGGCTTCGTGGAAAGAAGGTTTGCTCAAAAGCCGGCATGCTTTGCTGCTCTCGTGCTGGCTGGGCGCACCACTTTTTATTGGTGAAACAAAACTGGTTTTGGTGTTGCTGCCGTTAATGCTGCTTATTGTGTTTGTGACCGACATACGCAAACACCCCGTTGCAGCCCTATTGGCTGTGTTGCTTGGTATTTTGCTAACCGCGACGCTGGCTTGGCTGTACTTCAAGATGTTGGCCACCGACTTTATGACGCCAGCCGAGCGGCTGCAGCAAACGCTGGATTACAACTTCGGCGCGGTGGGCTACAGCGGGCGTTATAGCTTGAACCGAACATCGGTGGTGACATTTTGGATGAATGAGCATGGCTGGCGTAACCCGTTAACTACGCTGTTTGGGCATGGCTTGGGGAGTTCGTATAGCGGTGATGGAGCACTGGTGCCGGGACATCTCAACAGATTGTACGCCGGGCTTGATATCAATCTGACGACGCTATCTACCTTGCTATGGGATGGTGGGGTGCTGGCGGTATGTTTACTTATCGCTGCTTTTTTCTTTGCTTGGCGTACATCCTCCCGCTTGCTCAGACAAGCTGGCGCCAGGCGCGACAAAGTCATTCTCAATGTGCTGCGCGTATCATTGATGTTTAATTTGTTCATGGTTTTTTACTCCAACTCAATGCTGTCCAGTATGAGTCATGAGGCCTTACTGGCCTTCACCTTTGGTTATCTTGCCTGGCTGGCAAGGAGGTCTCATGTCGCACCGTCTGCTGTACCTGACTCGCGAGAAGTGTCCCAGTTTTAGGCCTGATTTGGCGCAGTTGTTTGGTGTTGAGTTACCCAAGCTGGGATGGCTGTGTGACATTGCCGCTGTAGAGGATGTGGGGGCCGAGGGAGATTGGCCAGCCGGCGAGACTTTCTTGCAGCATGCAACTGGCCCTGGCGGGCGACTGATAGCCTCTTTTCGCGCGGCCTTGAGCTTATTCACCTTGCCATCGCGCAAGCAATATTGCGCTATTCAGGTGCGCGATCGCGCGATAGGTGCCTTGATTGGCCTGCTGGCTGCACGCTGGCATGGCCTGCCTTTTTTTTACTGGATGTCGTTTCCCTTGGCAGAGGAAATGCAGGATGTGGGCAAGGGGCGCATTCATGCCGAGGTTTCAATATGGCGTCGCCTGTTCTGGCGGATTCGAGGCCGAGTCTCCGCGTGGATACTATATCGCTGGGTTTTACCTAGGGCGGATCATGTTTTTGTGCAAAGCGATGCCATGAAAAGCATGCTGGCAGACAAAGGCGTGCTGTCCGGGCGGATGACCCCGGTGCCTATGGGCGTCAGCCTCCCTGCTGCACTGGATCAACTGACACCGCCGGCAGATAAGCGCCTATATGGTCGAAGACTGTTGATTTATCTAGGTGCGCTGGAGCGCCGCCGCCATCCCGAGTTGATGCTGGAGGCCATGGTACAGGTCGTACAGGCCGAGCCGGATGCTTATCTGGTCTTGGTTGGCGATGCCGAGTTGCCAGGGGATCGTCAGTGGCTGGATCGGGAAATTGTGCGTTTGCGGCTGACTGAACATGTCCATATTACCGGATGGCTGCCCGCACATGAGGCGCGCTGCTATCTGAAAGAAGCCCGGCTTGGCTTGTCGCCCATACCGCGCTCGCGTGTATTCGATGTCAGTTCGCCGACCAAAGTCGCAGAGTATCTCGCCTATGGTGTGCCGGTCATTGCCAACGACTTGCCTGATCAAAAAATTCTCCTCAATGCTTGTGCCGGCGGGCTATGTGTCCCTCTGACAGCGGATGATTTTGCAAACGCTATTTTGGTGCTGCTGCGTGATCCTGTGCGAGCGCGGCAGATGGGAGAGCAGGGGCGTAGCCGGATTGCATTTTTACGCAGCTATCCAGTGCTGGCTGCCATGCTGGCCGATTGTTATGACCAACTACTGGCAAGTCCTGCTTTGCCCGCCTCTGATACGAAAGCATAACGGAGGCATTCAGTCGTGGCGCCTGGCACGATGGGGAGTGGATTTTTGTTGTGTGTAAAACATATATGAATTGCAATTTAATAGTTTTATTTACTATAAAAATCAAATGTATTGAAACTCGTTTTGCCACTGCAGTCGTATCGCACGACTACAGCAAAGCTGTCTTACTTGCACCGGGGAGCTTGTGATGGATCGTTCGGTTAATCTTGCCGTTGTCGGACTGGGAAAGATGGGCTTGTCGCATTTAGCCATGATCAATGCGCATCCCGATGTTTGCGTGACGGCTATTTGCGATGCCAGTGGCTATGTACTGGATGTGCTGGAAAAGTACACGGGCTTAGCTGCCTACACCGATTTTGACACCATGCTGCGCGAGGCCAAGCTGGATGCAGTCATTATTGCGACTCCTTCGGGCATGCATGCCCCCATGGTCAAGGCTGCGCTGGAGCGCGGGCTACATGTTTTTTGCGAAAAGCCATTTTGTCTGGATACGGCCGATGGCGAGGCGCTGACGCAAATGGCGCTGGCGGGCAACCGGGTTAACCAGGTTGGTTATCACTGCCGCTTTGTTGGTGCATTTCAGGAGGTCAAACGACTACTGGAGGCGGGGGCCATTGGCGAGGTCACCCATATCCAGGCTGAAGCCTACGGCCCGGTTGTACTGAAGCCCAAAGGGAGCTCGTGGCGTACACAACGCACCGAGGGTGGAGGCTGTTTGTATGATTACGCCGCCCATCCGCTGAATCTGGTGACTTGGTATTTCGGCATGCCACTTGCCGTGGGGGGAACGGTGCTTAATTCTGTGTTTTCGACCCAGACCGATGACGAGGTATTCGCAACCTTGTTTTATCCGGAGGGGAAAAGTGCACAGCTCTCGGTGAGCTGGAGCGACGAGTCCTTCCGCAAAATGAGTACATCGGTCACTGTACTCGGTACCCAGGGCCGCATTCGCGCAGACCGGCAGGAGTGTCAGGTTTATTTGCGTGATACGGCTATGCTACCTGCGGGTTATCAGCATGGCTGGAATGTGAGATATACCACTGAACTGACTGCACCCGTATGGTTTTACGTGCGTGGCGAGGAGTATTCGGCTCAGCTTGATTATTTCATTCAGTGTATTCGCTCGGGTGCAGTAAACGACAATATTAATAGTTTCTCTGAAGCGCAAGCAACAGACCGCGTCATATCGATGCTGATTGCCGATGCCGAACAAGGTCCAATGCCGGTTGCTATGCGCGAGGCTAAGCTAAAAAAGCGTTGGGCTTTTTTCGGCGGCTAATGCCCATCACAATCAAAGGGGTCGGATAAATGGACAAGTTGCTGTTTGGAGATAATCAGTTTTTTGGTGTTAACCATATGTCGGAAGAAAAAGCACGCGCGCAAGCCATGCGTTTTCAGCATATTCAAGCGGTGATGGATGTGTTGGATGATGCTTACGATGAGGGTATGCGGACTTTCATGTGTACGACACATGATCGTATTGCTTTGGTCGCTGATCATATGCGGGTTAATCCAACGCGTTATAGCGGATTCAAGTTTTACCCATGC
This sequence comes from Craterilacuibacter sp. RT1T, assembly GCF_023502145.1. Taxonomy (GTDB): domain Bacteria; phylum Pseudomonadota; class Gammaproteobacteria; order Burkholderiales; family Chromobacteriaceae; genus Craterilacuibacter. The sequence goes on from NZ_JAMFLI010000002.1 coordinate 273,420, forward strand.
ATGCCTTATGCGCACAAATACGCCAATGCCGTGACCGAAGACGGCATGATCGGTGCACTCAAGCGCTTTTTGCCGAATGAGGGATTATTCAATGCGGCATTGCGCGGTGGGATGTCACTGGCCAAAAAAGATATTGAAGGAATCACCACCTTGTTGGTGGATGCAGAGATGAAAATGTTCTCTGGTTTGAATACCCCGGTAATCTTTCTGCAAAATGTGGTCGTTGATTTATTGCTGGGATTGGGCTTTAAGGATGCATTCCGTATTTTTGCGGACCATGTCCGCCATCGTTATCTGGCCGAACCTGGCTTTATCACGATGAATTTGCCGCGTCTATTGCCTGTGCTGCAGGAAATGGGGATAGATAACCCCATCGTCTGCGCCAATATCAATAAACTTGGATTCCGCATGAGCGGAGGACTGGAGGCTTATCAACAGACGTTGCGTGACCAGCCATTCCGGGCCGTGGCCATGTCTGTATTTGCCTCGGGTGCTATAGCCCCGGACGAGGCCATAGAGTGGGTTAGCCAGCAGCCAAATATTCAGTCTATGGTGTTTGGAGCCTCTAGTCGTAGCAATATCAGTTCGACCCGAAACTTGGTGGAGCGTTTATGGCCTTCTCCAGCCACATCGGTGGCTGCTGACATGAGTAGCCGGCCCATGCTTGTACGACCAAGCTGATATGGAAACTAAAGTGGCGATAAGACAATTTTTATTGTTGCTGCGGATGTTTATTCGCGATATCTATTTGTTAGAAAGTACAGTTAAAAGTCAGCATCTATCTGGGTAATGTCATAACCTAATGCCCGCTATAGACAGAAGGAGTTGGATCTACATGATTAATGTTCTGGCTATTTACCCCGCATTCGATATCGCGTTAAATGAGATGGCCATGGTATGGAAGCGTTTGTGCGAGCAAGGCAAAGTTAGATGTACGGTTTTTGCCGGTGCGCGCGATGTACTTAAGGGGGGCATCGGTATTGCGTTGGATGAGCAACACCATAATTTGGATATTATCCGCTTGAATGTTGCGCTGGACTCTGATGACGCTATTGAACGTATCGTGCATTTTGCCAAAAAAAATCCGCCAGATTGGGTTTTTTGTGCCATTGCACACAATCTTCCTGCTGCATTGGCGGTCAAAAAGAAGACGGGTGCCCCCATATTACTGCATGAAGAATTTATTTCCGATAGCCGCATGGAACTCAAGCGTCGCCTCTATCTTGGCCTTGAGCATTTACGACCATGGATGATCAAATATCGTGCCCGACAATTACTTTCATGTACAGACCGTGCATTTTGCTCCAATCCTGCAGAATTTGATGCAGCAGGCAATGACCTAAGGAAAGGTAAGCTACTCTATCTTCCATGGCCACATCCAGCAGCCGAATCTCCCCTTGCTTTAAAAGCGCATGACTCGCAACTGGCTGTGTACATTGGCTCTGTCAGCAAAGTCAAAGGTGCAAGTGCATTAGCTGAGTACCTGAGTAGTCTGTTGGAGAGCGAATCTGATATGCGCATAGCTCTAGTCGGTCCGGCGACGGATGCCGCAGGGCAACAAGCACTGGACAGAATTATGGCAGTTGGTGGCGATCGGGTTAGTTGGCAGAAAAGTTGTTCGCGTGATCAAGCTCTCGATTTGATTGGCTCAGCTGGCTTTGTTTTTTCGCCGGGAAAATTGAGTAATTGGGGTTTAATTGGAGATGCCTGGGGCTGCGGTACGCCTGTGGTTGCCGTTGCGAGTCATTACGACCTGAAAGCGGGACGCAACTGCCTGATTGCTGGTGATGTTGCCAGTTTTTTACAGCAAGTACGGTGTTTGCGTACCGATGCAACCCTGTGGCAGCAGCTGGCTTATTCAGGGCGGCAGACTGTCAGTAAACGCCATGCGCCAGCCGTGACTGCAGAGCATTTATTGCGTGGATTGCAACTGCCTTTAGTTGCAGCATAAAGATGGTGAATGTTTATTCGGTTTCCAATATTAAGCGTAACGCCACTCATTTTTTGGCGGGTAAGGTCATTTCAGCTGGCCTGACTTTTTTCCTGTTGTTGTTATTGGTGCGCAAACTGGAACTGATAGAGTATGGCATCTATGTCACCTTTGTGGCAGCGATGGAGTTATTGTTAAGTTTTTCCGATGTGGGGTTACATGCATTAGGTATTCGTTTCCTGCCGGAGTTCATGCTTAAAGCGTCAGGGAAAAGGCTGAGTTTGCTGGTTGCCCGCCAGGTTGGTTGCTATGCAGGCATGGCTACACTATTTGCACTGGCAATACTGGCCGTACTCCAGCTTTCAGGTGCTGATTTCGGCTTGGGATCTCATTTGGCGGCTGCCAAAGTGTATCTATTGGTGGTCGTGATTGAAGGGACTGCGAGACTACTGCGTGATCAGACGCTGTCATCCATGATGATGCAGTCTTTGGTGCGGATAAGTTTGGTGGTCAGACTATCTGTATTGGTTGTAGGCATTTTGTTGCTGGATAGGGTAGGCAATCTTAACTTGATGCAAGTCATCCTGCTTGAGTTGTTTGCTTCGCTAGTTGGACTACTGGTGTCATCTGTAGGCTTAGTTCGTTTTCTGCTTACATTACGTAGTAAAGAGCAAACTGCTGAGTGGCATGAGCCTAAGTGGTGGGATATGTGGCGTTCAAGTTTTCGCTTATATACATCGATGCTGGTTTCGATGCTCTACGGAGAGACAGTTTTTATTCTGCTGGTCAAGCGGTTTTTAGGCCTGGAAATGGTTGCTGTTTTTGGCTTTATCTTGAGTCTCATCAGTCAAATACGGCGTTATCTGCCTGTTACCATGTTTTTCAGTCTGATCCAGCCTAAGCTGGTCGCATCGTATGCTAGTACAACAAATTGCAGTAATTTATTTCGCAATGTCAATTTGGCTTCAAAGTTAAATCTTTTCTTTCTGTTGCCTATCCTTGCTATCGTTGCTACCCATAGCAGTGAACTGCTGTTTATAATTTCAGGTGGAAAGTTTACTGGGGAAGGGTATTTGTTGTCTTACTGCATGCTTATGTTAATCCCTCTTTCTCAACGTGCATTATTGGAGGTGATGACGCAGATTATTGCGGAAGAAAAATTTTGTGTGCGTGCTGCTTTATCTGGATTATGGGTTATTCCGCTTAGTATAATTTTATTTTTTTTGGGGCTTGGTATTTGGGCTGCCATTATACCTATGGTGGTAGGGCAGGTTATTTTTGTAGTCTATGTGATATTACAGTTGAGAATTAAGTGTGCTTACCCATTGGATTTGCAGGGTGGAGCACGTTTGCTTTTTGCCTTTATGTCCGCACTGCTATTAGGGTGGTTGTTGCCAGTCAGTAAAGATTTTTTACAGTTAATGCTCATGTCTATATTGATTTTGTGCACTTTTCTTTTTGCGGCCTGGTTTTGCAAACCATTTAGCCGTGATGAGAATAATGCTATTAATGATTTGTTTAAGTTCAAGATTTTTGTTTGGTAAGTATTAATCGTGGTTGGCTGGTCATCAAGTGATGGCCTTTATTGTGTTCGGTGTCGCTGATGGATGCGTGAGCCAAAATGATGGATAGCGAAAAAAATAGACCATTTTTTTCAGTATTAGTCACCGCTTTTAATGTGGCGCCTTATATTGATAAGTGTATTAAGTCCATTCTTGGTCAAACATATGAAAATTTTGAATTGATTGTTGTCGATGATGGTTCGACAGATGAGACATCACAATGCCTGTCTGCCTATAAGGATGTTAGGGTAAATGTAATAACGCAGACGAATCATGGTGTTTCACATGCTAGAAATACAGCTATTATGGCTGCGCATGGGTTCTATATATTGCAGGTGGATGGTGATGACTGGGTGGATGTCGATGCACTGGAGCGACTGTATCCATTAGTATCAGATTTTTCTCCTGATGTCGTTGTTACTGATTATTATAGAGATTTTCTAGACGGTACCTGTTTGTACGTTAAGCAAGAAATAGCAAAAACACGTGAGCAGCGTTTCCGTGGTGTACTGGGATTAACGTATGATACGTTGCCTCCTACTCGTCTTTATCGGCTTGAGTTATTTTATATTTACAAAATAAAATATCCTGAGCATATTCGAAGTGGGGAGGATTTGTGCGTTGATTTGCAAGTGTTTTTTTATGCTGAAAATGTTATTAAATTGGATGCTGCTTTTTATCATTATTATAATAGGCCTGGTAGCATTTGCAGTGCACCTGTAAAACACGCTTATGACCTATTGGGTAGTTATGTTTTTTCAAAAAATTTCCTAATTGAAGCCGGTTTGGTTGATGAGTATAAAGCCGAGCTTCAATATTTTGAATTTTCAAAAGCTTTTTTGAGTTTAATTACGGCTAAGGGAAGTGAGCCGTGGCATTATGCCGAATTTTACCAGTTGCGCCATAATATTAGTGGGTATTTCCATAACGAAAAAGTAATAAAGGAGATTTCATTTGCGCCTATTGGGAGGAAGTTTCTTATTTATACCTACCGTACCAGTTATTTGGCTGGAAGGTTGTCTAAGTTGATTGGGCTGGCTGTAAGTGACCTATTGAGGTGTGTAAGGTTGTTGTTAGGTAAGTAGTCGTTGGATAAGTTGCTATTTTTTGGAAATTTAAAAAAATGGAAAACAGCAAGTTTTTCACATTCGTAACAGAAAAAAACCCTAATTTCAGTTTGGGTGATGATGGCTATCTGAAAGATTTTTTCTCGCGCCCGGAAGCTAAATTGAATGCAGATGAAACTAAGGTATGGCATAGCATAGACGGTTTTATTAGCAATAGAGACATAGAGATTCGGCACCCTAGTGCATTAAAACATTTGGTGAAATTTCATGATAAGGGTTGGTGTGAATTTATCGAGCCTCATTTCCCTATTGCTAGGAAGTCAGTTCTGGTCGTTGAGCCACATATGGATGATGCAGCCTTTAGTGTAGGCGGCTTAATGCTGGCTAGACGTAATGAATGCCGGTTTACAATTTTGTCAATGACTGGCGTTAGTAATTACACGGAAGGTATGGGTTTTTCAACTCCTATGCTATTTCCAACAACGACTGTTAGTCGCCTTAGGAACGCCGAGTCGGCCTTGATGGCTAGGATGATCGGAGGAGAACACCTTTCATTTTCAATGCCTGATGCTCCGCTTCGTTATGCCGATCTCAATAAAAATTCATCTTGGAGTATTGAGTGGTTTATTCAGCATTCCTTAGCTATCGAAGCTTTTATCAAACATCGTGCTAGCTTGGATGAGCGTTGCATTATTGAAAAACTTATTGCAGATTTTATTGAAAAGAATAAGTATGAAGAGGTTTGGTTGCCTATGGGGCTTGGCTGGCATTCTGATCATGAGCTAACCCGCGATGCTTGGCTAAACATGCTGGGGCAGTGCGCTATTCTGAATAGTAGTAATGTTTATCTCTATAATGATGTGCCCTATATTAATGAATATCCTTTGCATTGTGAGCAGATTATTGATGCTTTTAATAAACACGACGGTTGTTTGCATTCGGTCGAGTATGAAATAAGTTCAGCGATGGAGGAAAAAAAGCGGATTGTTGGTATTTACCGGTCTCAGTTCAGTCCTTTGGATATTTTACCTCGGGTAGAGTATGCTGCGCGTAGTAAATCTTCTTCATTTTATCAGGAAACATTGCATCGAATTGTGCGTATGCCATCGAAGATTAATTTTTTAAATTTTTACTCGCGAGCTCAGAATGTAAAATTATTGGAGGGTAATGCAGAGAAAATACTGACTAAGTATCATAAATCAAAACGAGTCAGGCTATTTGTTGGAATGCCATTTGGGCGAACGAGTGAGGATTTGTTGTTAATATTACAGGCTTTTCCTGATGCGAATGTTGAAGTACGCGTTGCTTCTAATGCCTGGGATGAAGTAAAGGATTATGTGCACCCTCGAATTTTTCTTGGAAAGGTAAGCAGTAAACTAAATTTTGCGTCGCTTTTGTTTGCTGCCTTGTTAAGCCCATGGAAAGGACCCGTACTGGTCATTGTAGGTGAGCGCGCAAGACGTATCATGAATGCAATTTGCAGGAGAAAGGTTTTTAATGATAGCCATTTCATTGCGGCCGATACGGCAAGTGATCTCGCCACAGTCTTGCTTGGAAGGCAAGAGCGTGGCGAGAGATAAGACCAGCTAGCTTATTATGCGTAATAAAGTTGCTGCAATCGTGATTGCTTGTTAAGCAGATTCCATATTGCTATATATGGCAACTCGCCGGCATTAGTCGAGATTAATCAACCTTGCTGTCTTGTAGTAGATAAAACGATCATAGGAAAGAGGTTGGGTGTTTTTCCATAGGTACATGCCCATAGACCAGTTGTATGGGTAGTTTGCACCCGCTTGAACAACGGGTCCATTTTTGTTTACCACCTCAATACCATTGACTGTTATTTTAAGAAAACCTTTTCCGCCTTGCGAGGCTTCTCGTTCATCTAAAAATGCTTCGATCTTGACATCATTTTCTCCTGCCGGGTCGATGTTGCCTAGCCCTCCGATAGAGACACCACCTTGCGTAGGGTTGACTCGGGAATCAAAACTGATGAACAGTTTGCTTGGATTTTTTGGGTCGGTATCTAGCCCCATCAGTAGTGTTGGACCATAGCTAGGCGTTTTTAACTGCCAAATTGTGGCTGGTGACTCACCTGCGGGTGCCATACGCCATGGTGAACCAAGCGTGCGCCCTCCAACTTTAAATTTTAGCTCCCATAGAAAGTGCCTACGCGTTGGAATGGGGAAGGCATTGACCTGAGTGCGTAATTTTTCTTTGACAATACCATCACCTGCGATAACGCCTATTCCCATATATCCGTCTTGACGGAATAGCCGACCTGCAATTCCACTATTTGTTAGTGAATGTCCTTGTACAACTTGTGAACTATTGGTGGCAGGGTTCCATGTGTTCACTGTATGGATGTCTGAGCGATTAATAGCAGTATTGTAAAATGGTAAATGACCACTGAAGTCGTAGGTGATATGAGATGCTCCAATGTCAACACCAACCTTGGTATTTCCTATTGTCGGTGCATAAGGTGCCTGGGCGACAAAGATATTGGCACTAGGGTCTGGCGTGATCGGAGGTTGTGGTTTACTGGGGTCAACTGGTATTTCTGGTATGACAGGTTTATCAGGATCGACCGGCACCTCGGGTACGACTGGTTTGTCTGGATTGACTGGCGGCTGCTCTGTTTGAGTGCTTGAACTGCCACCGCCGCCACAAGCAGCTAGGATTGTGCTAAATAAAATTGCAATAGTGTATTTGGGTATTTTCATAAACTGCTCTTCTCGTAAGTGAGTATTAGCTTGATTTTTCAAGAACAAAAGCAGCTACATCCACTCTTGAAAGTGATAATTATACCTTTAAATTCATGGTGTTAGTGCTGGATTGCATGGTGCTCCCAAGGAGGGAGGGGGGGGCGGTAAAGGTGGATAAATGGCCCAGAGCTTGGCTTGACAGGCTTTTTCGCTGGAAGTGCAAGTATGTCTTGCATTTTGAATGCAAATTTAAAAAGTCGATATGGATAACACTATATGTTGTTATTCCCATTTATGATTTACTCAAGACCAAGAAAATCCTTTTGTCATCTTGTTGTTGCTTGAAATATTCAAAGTAATTTATGGTTAAATTCGTGGAATAGAATTTAATAGCTTAATTTCATTGCCCTGTAAGTTATTTTCTTGAATGTCATGCTAAGTTTTTCTACCCTGAACTTAGGGGTGTCTGAGTCCTCTGTTTAATGCAACTAATTTGGTGTTCATGGTCACGGCAACTGTTGCCTCGATAGTGCTTATCTACCGCAATGGTAGTGTCTTTGCTTAATATATAGTGTGTTTTTTAATTACTATGATTATCTATAAGGAGGTTTTATGGCCGTTGTCGCTGTTATTGGGCTGGGTTATGTCGGCTTGCCTCTCGTGGTGGCATTTGGTAAGCATATGCGCACTATCGGATTCGATATCTCCAAGTCAAAAGTTGAAAGTTGTAGGAATGGTCACGATCCATCACGTGAACTGTCTGATTCTGATATGGATTCGGCCATGTACGCAGAATATGCGAGTGATCCTTGTGTGCTATCTGAGGCTGACTTCATCATTATTGCTGTTCCTACGCCAGTAGATGCGGCACATATTCCCGATTTCTCTCCTCTATCAGGTGCTAGTTTGCTGGTTGGCACATATATGAAAAATGGTGCAATTATTATTTATGAGTCTACTGTTTATCCTGGCGCAACAGAGGAAGTTTGTATTCCAATACTAGAGAAGGCGTCTGGAAAGCATTGGTTAATTGATTTTAATGTAGCATACTCGCCTGAACGTATAAATCCGGGGGATCGTGAGCATAGGCTAACAACAGTTGTTAAAGTCGTTTCTGGTGATAGTGCTGAAACATTGGAAAAAGTGGCGCAGTTATACGAGTCTATTGTTTTGCCTGGTGTGCATCGCTGTAGTTCTATCAAAACAGCAGAAGCTTGTAAGGTAATCGAGAACACCCAGCGTGATTTGAATATTGCATTGATGAATGAATTGGCTATTATTTTTGACAAAATAGGTATTGATACACATGAGGTATTGCGGGCGGCTGGTTCTAAGTGGAATTTTTTACGATTTAGCCCTGGGTTGGTCGGCGGGCATTGCATAGGTGTGGATCCATATTATCTGACACATAAGGCAGAAATGATGGGTTATCACCCTCAGGTCATTCTGGCCGGCCGTCGTATTAATGATGGTATGGGTAAGTATATTGCAGAGCAGACTGTAAAAAAGCTCATTGCATCAGGTCGTTATGTAAAAGGTGCTCGCGCAGTAATACTTGGATTAACCTTCAAGGAAAATTGTGCAGATGTTAGAAATACAAAAGTTATTGATATTATTAATGAGTTGAAAAGTTATGGAATGGAGGTGAACGTCCATGATCCATATGCAAATCCTCTAGAAGTGCAGCGTGAATACGGATTGCAGTTGACATGTTGGGACGAGTTGCCATGTGCTGATGTGTTGGTTGCTGCTGTTGCCCATGCTCAGTATGCTGAATTGGCCTTGGATGTACTATCTAGTCGTGTGGTCAAAGGTGGTGTTGTGATTGATGTGAAGTCTATGTTTGATTCGGCTTTGCTACGTGAAGCAGGTTTGATGGTGTGGCGCTTGTAGTGCTTTTTTGTGGCGAGCAGGAAGCGCTAGTTGGAGGCAGGGTGTTGTCATTCGTGGCTAGGTATCGAATCGCAAAGATTGGATTGAAACTATGTGCGGAATTACAGGCTTTCTTACGCTAGGTGGCTTTAACGCCAGTGCCGGTGAGGGATGTATCGATGTGATGACTGCGCAGCTGGATCATCGTGGGCCGGATGACCGCGGACATTGGGTGGATGCAAGGGAGGGTATCGCTTTTGGACATACGCGTTTATCCATTCTTGATTTGTCTCCTGCGGGGCATCAACCTATGGAGTCGCCAAGTAGTCGGTATGTGATGGTATTCAATGGTGAAATTTACAACCATCTTGAATTAAGAGAGAGACTTGAGCGTCTTGTAGGGTTTTCTTTGCCATGGCGTGGGCACTCTGATACTGAAACGCTGTTGGCAGGGTTTGAAAAATGGGGAATTAAAGACATGCTGTGTCAGTGTGTCGGGATGTTTGCCCTCGCGGTATGGGATAGGCAGAAGCATGATTTGACATTGGCGCGTGATCGCTACGGTGAAAAGCCTCTTTACTATGGTTGGCAGGGTCGTAGTCTAATTTTTGCTTCTGAATTGAAGTCTTGTGTTGTATTCCCGGGGTTTAAATATGAAATTGATAGGGACGCATTAGCCTTGATGATGCGCTTTGGTCATGTTCCAGCTCCTTACGCGATATACCGTGGTATGGCAAAGCTGTCTTCTGGGCATATATTGACCATTCCACAAAATCAAGGCAATGAGTCGGTAGGGTTTTCGCATTCGCAGCCATATTGGTCTGTAAATGAAGCAATGGCTGCGGGATTAAGTAATCCATTTGTTGGTAATGATGCCCAAGCTATTGATGAGTTGGAGTCATTGCTCACTAGAGCCATCCGTCAGCAACAACTTGCTGATGTACCTGTTGGTGCTTTTCTTTCTGGCGGAGTCGACTCTTCGACTGTGGTCGCTTTGATGCAGGCGCAGAGTATGCGGCCGGTTAAGACATTTGCTATTGGTTTTGCGGAGGAGGAGTTTGATGAGGCAATTCATGCGAGAAATGTTGCATTGCATTTAGGTACGGATCATACAGAACTTTATGTAAAGCCAAAAACTGCTTTGCAAATCATTCCCAAGTTGCCAGAAATATTCGATGAGCCATTTGCGGATCCATCGCAGATACCGACGTTTCTGGTTGCTCAGCTTGCGAGACAGCAGGTGACGGTTTCGTTATCGGGAGATGGGGGAGATGAGCTGTTTGGTGGCTATAACCGCTATCAATGGGTGCAGAAAGTCGAGCATAAGCTGCAAAAACTACCTATCTCAACCCGGCATTGGCTGGCTCGCACTATGGTTGGCATTCCTGTTGCCAGATGGGATGGTTTGAATGATTGGTTAAAGCCAGTATTGCCAAGTTCGCTCAAAATGGCGCATCTGGGTGACAAGCTTCATAAAATGGCCAACTCTCTTGAAGCATCAAGTCCCCAGGATTTGTACTGTGGCGTAATGTCCATATGGAAAAACCCATCACAACTTGTATTGCAATCCGAAGAGCCTTCAACTTTGTTTGATAAGCAAGTGAGTAGCTGTCGGGAGTTTGTTGACTGGATGATGGCTATAGATAGTCAGACTTATCTGCAGGATGACATGTTGGTCAAGGTTGACCGCGCGGCAATGGCGGTTGGCCTTGAGACGCGTGTGCCGATGCTGGATCATCGTGTGGCTGAGTTTGCCTGGAGATTGCCTTTGTCCATGAAAATTCGAGAGGGGAAAGGTAAGTGGATACTACGCCAGATATTGTATCGCCATGTTCCTGTATCGTTGATAGATAGGCCTAAGCAAGGTTTTAGTGTGCCGATTGGTGCTTGGTTGCGTGGGCCCTTGCGTGCTTGGGCTGAAGCTTTGCTAGATGAGCGGCGTTTGCGAGTTGAGGGATATTTTAATGTGGAGTTGGTGCGTACTGCGTGGCAAGAGCATCTTTCCGGGCGTCGCCATTGGCCCTTGCAGTTGTGGAATGTTTTGATGTTTCAAGCTTGGCTTGAGCATATGCAGACAAAGGAAATGAGTCGGACTCATTCTTTACAGCCTGTGTCTGTGGTGTAGTGGGTAAAAACGAGCGGTGGTCTGTTGATGTTGTAGAGAGGAACGGGTCTTGAATTATAAAATGAAACAGGCCTTACATTGCTGTAAGGCCTGTGAATGCTGGTGCCGACTACCGGAGACGACTTAAGCATATGATTCCATTAGTAATTATTGTATGATTGGGTGATTTTGTATTGCTTTGGAGCAGGCGTCAAGAGTGGTGATTGCTAGGTCAATTTTTGATCTGCTATGAAGTAAATATATATGACTAATTAATTACGATAACAGGCGTGAGCGCTAAATCATGATATGCGTAGTTTATGTTAAAATAACAAGTTAAATAAACCAATAAAAGCTGAGAGGATTATTTTTTTTATTTAAATGCAGTAATAAATTGTCCATGCAGTTTGTTGATGAGTTCGTGCGCAGGAAGGCTGGCTCGTAACCATGTTGAAACTAAATCATTAGCCTCAAGCGACTGTTTATCAATATCGCCGAAATCTCCGCCTGTGCAAAGTTCGAAAAATTTACTTGATTCGATTACAACTTCATTCATATTTAGAAGTTTTGTAGTTGTAAATTCATCGAATGAATAACGTTCGCGCTCAGTTAATATATGTATTAATGTATCAAGGCGTTTGAAAAGATATCTTATCTCTAGTGCGAGCCCTAAGGCTTTATCGTTAGATCCGTCTAAGGCGAGGTACTCTTTTAGAGACTCAAGAATTTTATCTACTAACTCAATTACATCCTCAACTTCAGATCTAACTTCTTTTCTTAATTCTCGCTCATTGGCCTGCTTATTGGCGACATACCACCCCATTGCAGGAATTGTCCATCCAATTATGGGTAGCCAGCTAGACAGCTCCATTAACTTATCTTTCCCAGTCGATTAGCTTCGTTTTGAATGTACTCCCAAATTCTATTGCTTTCAACGGGTAGGCCACCTTGAATAACTAGTTTGTTTTTTAAATCTTTCAATGAAAATCCAGCTCGTATTAGTCCTCCAAAAGATTCCTCTAAAAAAGAAGATCCAAATCCGATAACATCACTCAAGTCCACGATAACTTTAGAGTGGTCGCGCAGCGCTGGAATTAAAAGGTTTTCACGAAACATTACACCAGTAAATGCACCTTTTTCTCGGCCGCCCGGTGTGTCTGTAAAATCGCGTGCAATATATATTATTTTCATATGCCATAATGCTCAATGAGACGTTGTTTGGGACGCCGGTATGCCCCACGCAACTAGTGTTCCCGGTAGTTTGATATTGTAGTGTTTCCGTTTGTATCTTTCGCGCTCAGAGTCGTAGAAGAATCCGCCTCTAGCGCTTAAAATTGATAAGCCGCCTTGGTGAAGTTGCTGTGAAAATGAAAACATTTCTGGTAAGCCCTTTCCCCTGTACGGTAGTTGAGTGCTTGTGCGTGGACTGCTTACGGCCGCCTCAATTAAGCGAGCATCTTTTTTATTTAGATGTTTGAAAATATCCTGAACCATGGGTTTTGATAATAGCGACCTAGGAATTCCAACACCTTGATCATAGATCACAACACTCATTAGGCCATCTCGTACTTGAGAAAACATCCACCATTTCCTGACTGCTTTTGGAGGTAATTCATTGGATGATGGCTCAGTTTCATACGCATGATCTATTGTATTTGAAACGGCCTCATTAAGGCAGCCTGGGAAAAGAGACTTCTCTGGGTGGTCAATATAGTCACGTGCGGAAATTGCCAAGTCGCGATATTCAGCAGCGTCCATACTGTTGCCCGAATGATAGTGCCAATCCTTTACCATGCTATGGCTTGTATCCAATTCAATCATTAAGCCGAGTTGTTCTAGTATCCCGATGTGCTTGAAAAGTTGTGCAACAACAGGGTCAGAAGGTAAGGCTTTCAAGCGCAACCGGCTAGGGTATTTCGCTTTCCATACATCTATGTTAGACACGAATACAAGCGTTCCACAAGGATGTAAGGTCTTGGTATTTTTGAAGCAAATGCGGACGACAGAACCCTTTGACAAGTAGTCGTCTATCAAAAAGAGGAAGCGCATGGTTTTTTCACGATGGCTACCTTCAGTTACATCCATCACTTCAGGAGCCTCAATGACAATACTTTTTGGGCTTTTGCTTTTGCTTTTGACTTTGAGGTTTTGCTTCTGCAGGCGACGCACTGCACTGTGGGATAGTCGGATCAGTCTCTCTCGTTGAACGTTGGATATCCTCTTCAAACCAACACCTCGATGCGCGTAGGAAATGGTTTATCATTCTACAGTCCATCAGCTTCTTTTGCGCGCTAAATCATGCTCTCGGTTTTTTCACCAAGCTGCCAGCCTAGAGCGCTTAGTCGCAGATATTCGACGGCCTTCCCGTCTGAGTCTTGAGCTTTATCAAAGCGCCAGAACACCGCTTGCACTTTTGGCGCGAATCACAGTTGCCCGAGAAACCCCCAAGTCCCTAGCCGTGGCCGATACGTTGCCTTCATTGGCCTTCAGTACCTCAAGGATGGCCTTCACTGGTGTTTCCCGTGGCCTGCCCATGTGCTTACCTTCTGACCTAGCGCGTGCCATACCGGCTTCCCTGCGCTCGGTAATGATCGCCTTTTCCATCTGAGCAAGACCCGCAAGCATAGTCAGCATCATCTGGCCGGTGGGACTAGTGAGGTCGAAGGATTCCCGAAGGCTGACCACAGATACACCTTTGTTCCTTAGGGTCTCCACGGTTTGCAGTACATCAATCGTGTTGCGTCCTAGACGGTCAATAGCTGCAACTACAAGCGTATCTCCATCACGGAGGTAGTCCAGCATAGCTTTGAACTGTGGGCGAACAGGGGCGCTTGTAGACCCGCTGATGGCATCGTCCGAGAACTCCCTATCGACCCTGTAGCCCTTCGACTCGATCTGTAGACGCTGGTTAGCTACGGTCTGGTCATCAGTGGAAACGCGAAGATATGCGATGGTCGTCATGTGAAGTGCCTTCAGGGTGTTGCATAAGATTTCTGCACAATAACGAACATGTACATAAGTTGCAAATGTACTTTAGTGCATGGCTAGAATGATGTTTATCGAGGTGTCCGTAAGGATAACCTTTAGGACACTCCTACATGCACCATCACACATACACCACATGGAAACTAAGCGAGAGAGGAGGAGACCGCCACATGTCCCCCATGGCTGCACTCACTGGAAACGAGAAGGCTTCACGCGTGGTCTTTTTGCTGGGGTGCCCCCACTGGTGGGGTATGGGGGGAAACTCGGCCTTCTTCTTTAATTAGGTATGGGCTTGAATTTTTCTGCCATATTTTCATGGGTGGAGCTATGGGAAGCCTCAGTCAACACCATAGAGGTGCTTTATTGGAGGCCGTGGAGAGAACCCGAATGGAGACCCCACTAGGGGAAGACACAGGTTTATGATTATCTATGGTCTATCACAAATCAGCGATAGCTGTACTGGTCTCTAACTCAGAGTCTTACTTCAAGTATCTGGGTTCAGGTACTTTAACTATTCACCCTTGAAGTACCCTCTCTGAGTAATCCCTAATCAGGTATTCTTTATAAGACAATCACTAGATATTCTTGACAGAATGGATTAACTCTGAGTTACCTCTAAGGTCTCTTATTATATAGGTGAGCTAAATAGGAAGAGCTTAATAAGGGCAGGCGTGTCCTGTTGGAAGGCACTTCTCAATAGCCCTAGAGGCAACCCTTAATGCCCCTGCAATCTTCCGTGAGTACTGTTCCGAGCAACCATAGGCTTCCATGATGATTCCCGTAGTAATTACCGGAAGGTGCGCCAATAGGGTGAATAGGGCACGCTTACTGAGAGGACGGGTATTCCCTCCAAAGTCCAATCGTGACACCCCTGTGAGGATGTCATCAAAGGCTCTAACGAGAGCCGGAGTGGCATCTTGCTTGAACTCTGAGTAAGTCAGGAAGCCTGAAGAAAGATATTCATGCACGGCGGAATTGTTGAAGGTAATGGGCTTACGTCCTGCTGTGGCCATGGCTGGTGTCTCCTGTAAGGTAATTAGGTGGAAGTGAGGGATCGGGATGTTCTCCTTTCCCTACTGTGTTACCTAATTGCCTTCAGGGAGACCCTTATAGGATCACCTTCCTAGCTCACGGGCGTTACACTGCGTTCCCTATAGAGACTGCACTTTATTGCTAAGTAATTGATTTGCAATGGAAATTAAATATATACATCCCCCTAGCCACCAACACCACCAACGTGACCCTGATTAATGCCCCTGTGATTCCTATGGGTAACAGCTTGGAACTCCCACAAGTGATCTACAAGGGGCAAGCTGTGTTGACCGCTAAGGCCGTGGCAAAGGCTCTGGGCTGTGATGTTGATAGCGTTCAAAAGGGGTATTACCGCAACCGTACACGCTTCCAAGACGGTAAGCATGTACATGTGATAGATGCCCGTGAAGCAAAGGCTCTGGGGTTCCTGCATGTATCCGCAAAACTAAAGGGACAAATTGTCGGTTTAGATTACTTTAGGTACGCCGGTAAGGGTATGACCTTCTTCACCCGCGAAGGCGTGGGTCTCCTGTCCACCGTGGTCTCTACTGATAAGGCTTGGGCAATGCGTGATATGGCATGGGATGCCTACTTCACCCTAGAAGGTCTCGCTACTGGTGCCCTCACGGCTCAGGAAGGTGCCCGTAAGGCCGCTGAGGTAGTCAAGGCTCTGGGGTTCCTGAGCGTGGCCTCAAAATCAAACCCTCAAATTGAAGGTTTGAATTACTTCAGGTACGCCGGTAAGGGCATGACCTTCTTCACCCGTGGAGAGTCTCTAATAGCAGGTCTCCAATTTTTCCGCTATTCCGGCACTGGCATGATTCTCTTCACCTGCCGTGGCCTTGCGAAGCTCTCCATATCTCGAATGGTTCCAATAGATCGCTACTTAGGCTTGGTAGCTTGGAGAGTTCTTCAAGTGCCATCTTGGGGTCAATGCCCTTGCTGTAGCGGCCATAAGTCATATCATCCATCGTATGCCCCACAAGGCGCTTGAGGGTGATCGGGTCTACCTTGGCTCTTTCCATGTTGGTCGTGAATGAATGCCGTAGCGAGTGAAAAGACAGGTTTTCTCCCTGTACCCCTGCGCGTAGATAGAGGCTGTGGGATTTGTCAGGATGCCCATTAAACCAATTGGATACATTCCCTCCGTAGCCGTTGTGGGTCATCTTTAGTTCCAGGAATAGCCTAGGACTACCCTGCATGGCGACTTCAAGGGCAAACTCTACGAATCCTAGGCGTAGCAATTCTGGATGAATAGGAATGACACGGTTGCCTGCCTTGGATTTCGTCTTCTTGGTGTCATCGTTCTGCTGGCAAATATCTATGCACCACACATCATCCAGTTTCTTAATGTCCTGAGGGCGTAGGGATGCTATTTCGTTGACCCTTGCTCCTGTGTAGTAACCCAGTAGGGGTATCCAGAAGTGGAAGTCATGCACCGTTGCCGTACCCCTGCTAACTGGCTTTGGTGTGCGCTTTTCGGCAATACACTTGAAGATCAGGCGCAATTCATCGTTGGTGAAAGCATTCCTTTCCTCTGAGGCTTTCCCGGTACTGGTCTTGCCTAAGCCTTCTGCAATGTTCTTTTTGATAAGGCCGTTGATCTCTGCCCATTTGAGGATGGAAGACAGGCGGTTAGTATGCTTGTTCTGGGTGGTTATGCTCATGAGGGCACTAGGGGCGTGCTCCATCAGGGCAAGTTCTTTGAGGTCTTTGGTATCAGGGAATCGTTTGCTGGCCTGTGCGGGGTAGTTGCTTATCAACTCTGAGACCTGAACAAAGTCTTTACGGGTCAAGGTATCGACAGGCTGGGGCGGTACAAGCGCAATCAGGACACGAATCAGGGCTTCTGTTTCAAGTTCGGTCTTGTCAGTCCATTTGCCCTTCATCTTTTGTTCGTGTGTGTACTGCTCTGCAAGCTGGGTAAAGGTATAACCGTTACTACTAGGCGCTTCTGGGGCTGCAGTAGGGGCTTGCTGGGTAGCTTGAGGTATGGCTGGTGGTGGCTCTTTAAAGGCGTCTGCAAGGGCAGCTATAGACCCTGAGGCTCCATGCGTAGCGAGATGAACTAAGGGCATGGCATTGCCTTGCATCTTGGCTAGCGTAGCTTTGTTGATCTCAAGCTGGGCATGCATCTTGATGAAGTCTTCAGGATCCCCTGTAGCCCGTTCTATCTTCCTTTGCAGGCACTCGTTAGCCCATCTGAGGTTGTCTAAATCGTCTATCGCATCATCAGATATAAAGGTGCGCAACGTGTCCTTCGCATCCTCTCTGAGTTCCTGCATGATTTCTTTAAGGCGCTGCTGGGTGGTAATGGGCATGACTGTTGCGGCTGTAAATCGTCTTGATAATGATTTGCTAATTCTACTGGAAAGCCCCTTAGCTGTCCTTCGGTCGCCTGTACGGAGACTTAGGGTGACTTCGCCTAGCTGTGGGAATACTTGTCGGAAGTAATAGGAAGCCCCTCTGAGTCTGAGGTGTTGTGCAAACTCGTCTGGCTTGAAGCGAAGGGAGGGTAGGGCGGAAGCTGAAAATGAAAAAGCTCCCATGACTCCTTCGTGGACTCCATCATGATCGCCTTTCGGTTGGATCACTTTGGAACACTCTGGGCATGAGAGCCTTAAGGTTGTTGAACTATTATGACTATTCAACAACTTACATACGGTGGTGCCGACTACCGGAATCGAACTGGTGACCTACTGATTACAAGGCAGTTGCTCTACCAACTGAGCTAAGTCGGCTTAGGTGAAGAATTATGCCCTGATTTTTTTTATTTGGCAAGCCCGGTAATTGTTTTATTTTTTTCTGGTGTTTGCTCGTTTGTGCTTCTTGGCGCTTGCTAGCTGTTTTTTATTGCCTTTGGTCGCGCCGGATAGCTTACGTTTGCTTGAGGTCCGGTTTTTTTTGAGTGTGTCTTTTTTGTGTGACGAAAGCTGAGTCCTGCTGCTTGCTTTGCTTGTCGTAGCTTGTTTTTTGCTGCTTACACGCTTGCCGGTACGTTGCTGGGCAGGCTTTTTTGCTTTGGCTTTGCGTGTGCTGATGCTTTGGGTTTTGCTGGCTTGATGCCTGTTGACCGTCTTGCGGGTCAGGATTTTGCTGGGCTTTGTTTGCGCAGCTGTGGCACGTTTTGTGCTGTGTGTGATTTGCGTATCACCCGGCAGAGGCAGGTCTTCTGCCTGGGCGGTAAAGGGACTGAATAAGGCGAACGAGACCAGAGCAGCAAAAAAAGTACGGAAGCGCATGAAAGTAATGGTATTTGGGTGAAGGTTGGAATGTTATGCCAATGCATTGTGATGTGACGGACACGTTGTTATAGTAACACGCAGGGCCGTTGCGCCTTGTTATGTTACCAAACCTGAGGGGACATAGAAGATGAAGCAAACAAGAAGAAGTGTTCTGGCAACCCTGTTGATGGGGTCGCTGTTTCTGGTCGGTTGTGGCCAGAAACAAGATGCTCAAACGCAAGATGGTGCAGGCGCGCCACAAGCGGGCGCAGAAGTGAAAACCTATGTGGTGGGGTCTGATGCGGCCTATGCGCCCTTCGAGTTCCAGAACGATAAGGGCGAGGTGGTCGGTTTTGATATGGATGTCCTCAATGCCGTTGCTGAAAAAGGCGGCTTCAAGGTTAAGGTCATCAATACGCCATGGGAAGGTATTTTTGCCACGCTGGAGCAGGGGGATCGCGACATTATTGTGTCCTCGGTGACGATTACCGATGAGCGCAAGCAGTCGATGGATTTCTCTTCGCCTTATTTTGAGGCGCGCCAGTTGATTGCAACCGGCAAGGGTGGAGAGTCGATCAAGTCGTTTCAGGATCTGAAGGGCAAGAAGGTCGCCGTGCAGACCGGCACAACTGGCGATGAGGTGGTGCAGAACCTGCTGGGCAAGACGAGTGTTGATATCAAGCGCTTCGAGAGTACGCCTTTGGCACTGAAGGAGCTTGAGAACGGTGGTGTGCAGGCGGTGGTTGGAGACAATGGCGTAGTGCAGAACTATGTGTCCAATAATCCGGCTAGCAATCTGCGTATGGTTGAGGATACCCAAAGCTTCCAGCCGGAGTTTTACGGTATGGCGGTGAAGAAGGGTAATCAGGCCTTGTTGGATAAGCTGAATGCAGGTATTCAGGCTATCAAGTCTGACGGGACATATGACAAGATTCACGCCAAGTACTTTGGTGCCAAGTAATTAGATGTAAGGGCCGGCATGGTGTTTGTGCCGGCCTGTGCACTCTCGGAGAAGAGTATGGAAATGCGTTGGGGAATGATTGTTGAGTATGCACCGCTGTTTATCGACGGCGCTGTAATGACTCTGGTTATCACCTTGATTGCGGTGGTGTTTGGTAGCCTGATTGGCTTGTTTATGGGGATGGCGCGTCTGGCTTCGGCGCCGCATGGCTTTGCCCGGTTTTTTCTTGAGTACTTCGTCAAGTGGCCAGCCACGGCCTATGTGACATTTTTCCGTGGTACGCCCTTGTTTGTCCAGATCTTGCTGGCACACTTTGCCTTGATGCCGGCTTTGATTCATCCGGTTGATGGTCTGCTGATTGATGGCGATTTGGCGCGCGAAATTCGTCAGAACTACGGTGCTTTCATTTCCGGATTGTTGGCGCTAACGCTGAATGCGGGTGCATACATTACCGAGATTTTCCGTGCTGGTATCCAGTCCATTGACAAGGGGCAGGTTGAGGCCGCACGTTCACTGGGGCTGACTTATGGTCAGGCCATGCGCTTTGTGGTGGTGCCGCAGGCGTTTCGTCGCATGTTGCCGCCTTTGGGGAACGAGGCAATCATGCTGCTTAAGGATTCGTCGCTGGTGTCCGCCATCGGCTTGGCTGAGCTGGCTTTTGCTGCACGTACGGTGGCGGGCGTGTACTCGCGCTATTGGGAGCCGTATCTGACCATCTCGTTTATGTATCTGGCGCTCACCATGCTGATGGCTTGGGGTCTGTCCCGCTTGGAAAAACACTACCAGCTTGCTTCCCGCTGAGCCAACTGCGTCATTGTTGCACTAGGGCCGGCCTTGCGTCGGCCTTTTGCTTGGCTGCGGCATGCGCCGGGGGCGTTGCCATGGTAGAATGACCCTCTATTGCCATCAAAAGAAGACAGTGCGCTAACCCATGACAGATCAGCTTTTCGCCAAGGAAACGATCCCGGTCAGCCTGGAAGAAGAAATGCGTCGCTCCTACCTCGATTACGCCATGAGCGTGATCGTGGGACGCGCCCTTCCGGATGTCCGTGACGGCCTCAAGCCGGTGCACCGCCGTGTGCTTTTTGCCATGCACGAACTTTCCAATGACTGGAATCGTGCCTACAAAAAATCCGCCCGTATTGTCGGCGATGTGATCGGTAAGTATCACCCGCACGGCGACATCGCTGTATACGACACCATCGTCCGCATGGCGCAGGATTTTTCGCTGCGTTATCCGCTGGTTGATGGTCAGGGCAACTTCGGTTCGGTCGATGGCGACAACGCCGCCGCGATGCGATATACCGAAATCCGTATGGCGCGCATCGCGCACGAACTCTTGTCCGATCTCGAAAAAGAAACCGTCGATTTCGGTCCTAACTACGACGGCTCGGAGCACGAGCCGCTGGTCATGCCGGCCAAGATTCCCAACCTGCTGATTAACGGCAGTTCGGGTATTGCGGTGGGTATGGCGACCAATATCCCTCCGCATAACCTGAATGAAGTGATCGATGGCTGCCTGGCTTTGCTTGGCAATGCCGAGATCACCATCGACGAGCTGATCGATATCATTCCTGCGCCGGACTTTCCGACGGCGGGCATCATCTATGGCGTAGCCGGCGTCAAGGAGGGCTACCGTACCGGGCGTGGTCGCGTGATTATGCGTGCCCGCGCGCACTTTGAAGACATCGGCAAGGGCGACCGCCAGGCGATTATCGTCGACGAGTTGCCGTACCAGGTCAATAAAGCGCGTCTGCTGGAGCGCATCAGCGAGCTGGTGCGTGAAAAGCTGATCGAGGGCATTTCTGACCTGCGTGACGAGTCGGACAAATCCGGCATGCGCATGGTGATCGAGCTTAAGCGCGGCGAAATGCCCGAGGTGGTGCTTAACCAGCTGTATAAGCTGACCCAGCTGCAAGATAGCTTCGGTATGAATATGGTGGCACTGGTCGATGGCCAGCCGCGCCTGTTGAACCTTAAGCAGATGCTGGACGAGTTCCTGCGTCACCGCCGTGAAGTCATCACTCGCCGTACCATTTTCGAGCTGAAAAAAGCGCGTGACCGTGGCCATATTCTCGAAGGTTTGGCCGTTGCCCTGTCTAACGTCGATGAAATCATCGCGCTGATCAAGGCTTCCGAGGCGCCGCCGCTGGCGAAAGCCGGCCTGATGGCACGCCCATGGCGCTCGTCGCTGGTTGAGGACATGCTGTCGCGTGTCGATCAGACGATGGCGCGTCCGGAAACCTTGTCGCCGGAATACGGCTTGAAGGACGATGGTTACCATCTGTCCGACATTCAGGCGCAGGCCATTCTGGAGCTGCGTTTGCAACGTCTGACCGGGCTTGAGCAGGACAAGATCGTTGGCGAATATCGCGAAATCATGGATGTGATTCTGGATTTGATCGATATTCTGGCGCATCCGGAGCGGGTGAACCAGATTATTGCCGACGAGATGAACGCGATCAAAACCCAGTTTGGGGATGCGCGCCGCTCCGAGATCGAGCCTTTCGGTGCCGACATCAATATCGAAGACCTGATTACGCCGCAGGATATGGTGGTCACGATTTCGCACACCGGTTATATCAAGGCGCAGCCGGTAGGCGACTACCAGAGCCAGCGTCGCGGTGGCCGTGGCAAGCTGGCGGCAGCGACCAAGGATGCCGACTTTGTCGAAACCCTGTTTGTTGCCAATACCCACGACTTCCTGCTGTGCTACTCGAGTCTGGGGCGCTGTTACTGGATCAAGGTCTATAACGTGCCGCAGGGCGGGCGTACCAGTCGCGGCAAGCCCATGGTGAATGTCTTGGCGCTGGCCGAGGGCGAGCGCATCAATGCGGTGTTGCCGGTGAAAGAGTTCCGCGAAGACCAGTATGTCTTTATGGCGACCGGCAACGGTACCGTGAAGAAGACGCCGCTGACCGATTTCTCCCGTCCGCGGACTTCCGGCATTATCGCGGTGAATCTGGACGAAGGCGACAAGCTGATCGGTGTGGCGCTGACCGGCGGCGACGACGAGGTGATGTTGTTCTCCGATGCCGGCAAGTCGGTACGCTTCAACGAAAATGCCGTGCGCGCCATGGGGCGTAATGCGACCGGCGTACGCGGCATGGCCTTGCAGGACGGCCAGCAGGTGATTTCGCTACTGGTGACCACGGCCGAAGAACAGCAGGTGCTGACTGCCACTGAAAATGGCTACGGCAAGCGTACGCCAGTTGGTGATTACCGCCTGACCAGCCGCGGCACGCAGGGCGTGATCGCCATCGATACCGGCGAGCGTAACGGCAAGCTGGTGGCGGCGACACTGGTTGAAGAATCAGATGACGTGATGCTGATCACCACCGGCGGCGTCCTGATCCGTACCAAGGTATCGCAAGTACGCGAAACCGGTCGTGCAGCGCAGGGTGTACGCCTGATCAATCTGGATGAAGGCGAGAAGCTGATCGGTCTGGAAAAAGTGGCCGAGGCTGAAGTCGAAGCGGATGCCGAACTGGAAGAGGGACTGGACGCTGCCGGCACCACCGATAGTGTTGCCGCACCAGAAACGCCAGACGAAGGCGTTAGCGAATGAGTACCCGCCCCATCAATCCTAAGGTTATGGAGACGATGGGGCAACTCTTCGTATCCTTACCGCATTGCCAGACGCTGGGCATGCAGTGGGTCGGCGTCGAAGGGCGCAAACCCACACTCAAAATAGAATGGCGCGAAGATCTGGTCGGCAATCCGGCCAGCGGCGTGATCCACGGCGGGGTGATTACCTCGCTGGTGGATACGACCAGTGCCATTGCCGTTACCGCCAATCTGCCCGATTTCGAAACGATCGCTACGCTAGACTTGCGTATCGATTATCTGACTGCCGCCAAACCCGGCAAACCCATCTTCTGTACTGCCGAATGCTATCGTCTGGCAGGCCAGGTCGCCTTTACCCGTGCCATTTGTTATCAGGATAGTGTGGACGCCCCCATCGCCCACGGTGTGGCTACGTTTATGCGAGATTCCAGCCGGGTGCCCATGGTGGAAGGGGGTAAGGCATGAGCGCCTTTATGCAACGCTTCGCCAGTCTGCGGGAAGCGGGTGATTGTGCCGCCATTATCGAAGCCATTCCCTATGCCCGCCTGATGGGCGTCGAGTTTTGCGAACAGCCCGAGGGTGAATTGCTGTTTTCCTTGCCGTTTCACACGCGCAATATTGGCAACACCATGTTGCCGGCACTGCATGGCGGCCTGATCGGCGGTTTTCTGGAAAATGCGGCACTGATCCATCTGATCTGGAATCGTGATTCGCTGGAAGCGCCGAAGATCGTTGATTTCTCGCTCGATTACCTGCGCTCGGCAAGGGCGCAGACCTTGTATGCCCGTTGTGAAATAACCAAGCAGGGCAAGCGGGTTGCCCATGTATTGATAGAAGCCTGGCAGGAAGACCGGGCCAAACCTGTTGCCGTCGCGCGCGCGCACTTTTTGCTGACGACAGGCTGAAACCGATAAGACAAAGGAAGCGGTCCATGACGAAGCTGTTCAACTTTTCTGCAGGTCCTGCGGTGCTGCCGCATGCCGTCCTGGCCGAGGCACAGGCCGATATGCTGGACTGGCATGGTTCAGGTATGTCGGTGATGGAAATGAGCCATCGCGGACGCGAATTCATGGAGATCATTCATGATGCCGAGCAGGATCTCAGGCAGTTGATGGCGGTGCCGGCAGGTTATAAGGTGCTGTTTTTGCAAGGGGGCGCCTCGCAACAGTTTGCCATGGTGCCGATGAATCTGCTGGCGGGCAAAGCCTCGGCCGATTATGTGAATACCGGGCATTGGTCCAAGCTGGCGATCAAGGAGGCCTCGCGTTTTGCCAAGGTGAATGTGGTCGCCAGCGCCGAAGATCGGGGTTTTAGCTATGTGCCGGATCAAAGCGTCTGGCAGTGCGACCCCGAGGCGGCTTATCTGCACTACACCTCGAACGAGACGATAGGGGGCGTGCAGTTCCCCTTTGTGCCGGATGCCGGCAAGGTGCCGCTGGTGTGTGATATGTCCAGTGACTTCCTGTCGCACGAGATTGATGTGGCCAAATTTGGCCTGATCTATGCCGGTGCGCAAAAGAACATCGGCCCATCCGGTCTGGTGGTGGTGATTGTACGCGAAGACCTGCTGGGACACGCGTTGCCGGGTACACCGACCATGCTGGATTATCAGGTGCATGCCAACGCCGACTCGATGTACAACACGCCGCCAACTTATCCTATCTATATCGCCGGTCTGGTATTCAAGTGGCTGAAAGAGCAGGGCGGGGTCAAGGGTATGGCGGCGCGCAATAGCGAGAAGGCCGGGCTTTTGTATCATGCCATCGCGTCCAGCAATGGTTTTTATTCGACCCATGTGGCCGAGGCTGACCGCTCGCAGATGAATGTGGTGTTCCGCCTGAAAGATGAGGCGCTAGACGAGGCGTTTGTCGCCGAAGCCAAAAAGCGGGGGCTGGTGCAGCTCAAGGGTCACCGCGTGGTCGGCGGGATGCGCGCCTCCATCTATAACGCCATGCCTATCGAGGGTGTGAAGGCGCTGGTTGGTTTTATGGGTGAATTTGCGCATCAGCATGGTTAAATTGCTGACTGTTTTGAAGAGCCCACCCCGTGAGTATCCGCAACGGGGTGGGTTTTTTTAATGCATTCGGTACGCCAGCAAGTCTATTGGCGCGCTTTGCTTTTTCCTGCCCAGGCATATACCAAAATGCCGGTTGCTATCATCGGCAGGCTTAGCCACTGCCCCATGCTGATGGCGTAGGACTGGCCGAAAATGCCGGCGTCCGGGGTGCGGAAAAACTCGGCGCAGAAGCGGAATACACCGTAGCCCATCAGGAAGACTGCCGAGACGCGACCCGTGGCGCGCGGTTTGGCACTATAGAGCCAGAGAATGACAAACAGTGCGATGCCTTCCAGCGCAAACTGGTAAAGCTGCGACATATGGCGCGGCAGGCCGCCTTGCGTCAGGTAGGTCTGCAGTAGCTCCGGGTATTGCTGAACCCAGTTCATGTCTTCAATTCGCGCCTGCGGAAATACCATGGCCCATGGTGCATCGGCGCGGGTCACGCGTCCCCAGAGTTCGCCATTGATAAAATTGCCTACGCGTCCGGCGGCAAGGCCCAAGGGCACCAGGGGTGCGATAAAATCGGTGATCTGCCAGAAAGTCTGGCCATGGCGGCGGGCGAACAGCCACATGGCAAACAGTACGCCGAGAAAGCCGCCATGAAACGACATGCCGCCTTTCCATACCATCAGGATTTCAGCCGGATGAGCAAGGTAGTAGCCTGGCTGATAGAACAGCACTTCACCCAGGCGTCCGCCGACGACGACACCCAGTACGCCGTACATTAGTAGGTCATCCAGCAGTTTTGGGGTCATGAAGCTATGGCCGGCCTTAATGCGGACATTGCCCAGCCAGATAAAACACATGAAACCCACTAAGTACATTAAACCGTACCAATGGATGGCGAGTGGTCCCAGGTGGATAGCCACCGGGTCGAATTGCGGATGAATGAGCATTTGTCAGGTGGTGTGCGAATGGGGTAAAAGGAGTGTGACGAAATTATACGTAAAAGTGTTCCCCCGTGCCTCGCTTCCTACCCCGGAGTGGGCACGATGCCTCAACGCAAGGTGGTGCCGGTGCACAATGCCGGCCGGAGGAATGCCGGACTCAGATCGAACCTCAAGGAAAAAGCATGCCGCAATATCGTTCACGCACTACCACGGCTGGCCGCAATATGGCCGGCGCCCGCGCCTTGTGGCGCGCCACCGGGATGAAGGATGATGATTTTGAAAAACCTATCATCGCCATTGCCAACTCGTTCACCCAATTTGTGCCGGGTCATGTGCATCTGCACAATATGGGCCAACTGGTGGCGCGCGAAATAGAACGCGCCGGCGGCGTGGCTAAAGAATTCAACACCATTGCCGTGGATGACGGTATTGCCATGGGACATAGCGGCATGCTGTATAGCCTGCCTTCGCGCGAGCTGATTGCCGACTCGGTCGAATATATGGTGAATGCACACTGCGCCGATGCGCTGGTGTGTATCTCTAATTGCGACAAGATCACGCCCGGTATGCTGATGGCGGCCATGCGGCTGAATATTCCGGTGGTGTTCGTGTCCGGCGGGCCGATGGAAGCGGGTAAGGTGCAGTGGGGTAATGATATCCGCAAACTGGATCTGGTCGATGCCATGGTCGAGGCGGCCGACAGCCGTATCTCGGACGAGGATGTGGCCAAGGTCGAGCGCTCGGCCTGTCCGACCTGTGGTTCGTGCTCGGGCATGTTTACTGCCAATTCGATGAACTGCCTGACCGAGGCGCTGGGCCTGTCCTTGCCGGGCAACGGCTCGATGCTGGCTACGCATGCAGATCGCAAAGAGCTATTCCTCAAGGCGGGACGCACCATTGTCGATCTGGCGCGCCGTTATTATGAAGGTGATGATGTCTCGGTTTTGCCGCGCAGCATCGGTTCCAAGCGGGCATTCGAGAATGCCATGGCGCTGGATGTGGCCATGGGCGGCTCGACCAATACCGTATTGCATTTGCTGGCGGCCGCCAGTGAAGCCGAAGTCGATTTCAAGATGGCCGATATCGACCGCATTTCGCGTTCGGTGCCGTGTTTGGCCAAAGTGGCACCGGCAACGCAGAAATATCATATGGAAGACGTGCACCGCGCTGGCGGGGTGATGGCCATTCTGGCCGAGCTGGATCGAGCCGGCATCCTGCATCGCGACCTGCCGACCGTGCACAGCCCTAGCATGGGCGACGCGCTGGCGGTATGGGATATTTGCGTCAATAACCCGGACAGCGAGACGCACCGATTCTATCGTGCGGCGCCCGGCGGCGTGCCGACCACCATCGCGTTTTCGCAAAGCATGCGTTACCCCGAGCTGGATCTGGACCGCGCGCAGGGGTGTATCCGCGATAAGGCCCATGCTTATTCGCAGGATGGGGGCTTGGCGGTGTTGTATGGCAATATTGCCGAGCGTGGTTGCATCGTGAAAACGGCGGGGGTGGATGACTCCATTCTCAAGTTCACCGGCCGTGCGCGCCTGTTCGAGAGTCAGGATGATGCCGTGGCGGCGATTCTGGCGGACCGTATCGTTGAGGGTGATGTGGTGGTGATTCGCTATGAGGGCCCCAAGGGTGGGCCGGGTATGCAGGAAATGCTGTATCCGACCTCTTACCTTAAGTCCAAAGGGCTGGGTAAAGCGTGTGCATTGCTGACCGATGGTCGTTTCTCTGGCGGAACCTCGGGTCTGTCTATCGGTCATGTGTCACCCGAGGCGGCCGAAGGGGGGGCTATCGGTCTGGTAGAGGAGGGCGACACGATCTTGATCGATATTCCGGCGCGCAGCATTGTCCTGCAAGTGACGGATGAAGAAATGGCACAGCGCCGCCGTGCGATGGAGGCGCGTGGTGTGGCGGCGTGGAAGCCGCTGGATCGTAACCGTGTAGTCAGCCCGGCATTGCGTGCTTATGCCGCGATGACGACTAGTGCCGACACCGGCGCGGTGCGTGATGTTTCGCAGCTGGAGCGGCGCTGAGGGGTTTTGGCCTGTTGTTGTGAGCGGGTCGCTATGGCGACCCGTTTTTATTGGATAAATACTAAGGGTCGGTTGTGGGTTATACGGGGCAAAGCATGGGGCGGCGGGCTTTTTTGGCGAGTGCGCTGGCGGGGGCGTTGACTGCTTGCAATGAGGGGCAATCACCGCTGGGTAGCTTGTTTGGCAGGGGGAGTGCACAGCCCTTGCGTGTCGGTATCAACGCCGCTTACGCGCCGTTCGAGTCGCTGGACGCGCGCGGTGAGCCTGTCGGTTTTGATGTCGACTTGATGCGTTTGCTTGCTTCGCATATGGGGCGGGAGCTGGTGTTTGTGAATCTGCCATGGCGGCGCCTGTTGCAGTCGCTAGCGCAAAGACGCTTGGATGTAGTGATTTCGGCCGTTGCGGTTACGCCGGCACGCATGCGTAATTTCTTGTTTACCACGCCTTATTATCGCGAGCGGCAGGGTTTGCTGCGCGCACAGGCGCTGGCAGCGCTGCCGGTGCAGCAAATCAGGCGTATCGGTGTGCTGGAGTACAGTCGTGCCGATGATCACTTGGCGCGACTTGGTGTTGAGCCCCAGCAAATCAAGGCTTACCCGGATGCTGCGCTGATGCAGGCGGCCTATCGGGCAGGCGAAGTCGATGCTTTATTTGGCGATGAGCATGTGTTGCGGGTGTTGCATGTTGAAGCCGCAGATAAGCTTAGCTTTGATTCTGCGTTCGGACTGGATGAGTATGCAATTGTGTTGCCTATGGGGGCGGAGGATTTGCAGGCGCAGCTGAATCGGTCGTTGCAGGTGTTTGAGCGTAGCGGTGCGCTGGCGGCACTGGTGCGTCAGCTGGATATGTGAGGCTGAATGTTCGAAATTGTTGTTTTTTGCCGCTTTTAGGTCTTGGGGCGGATGTTGTGTGTCGCGACGGGACTTGTTTGAGTTGCTGTCGTGCGCAGATAAGGGGTGTGGCTGAAGCGGCGGTATTAATTAATGATTAAAAATCAGTGTGTTGCGATTGCTTGTAAACGACAGGCAAAAAAATGCGCGGGATTTGTGGGCCCGCGCCAAGTCTACAAAGGAGAAATAGAGGAGAAACTATCAAGAAGCATCACTGCATCTCAACAAGATCGAATTATCGGTTTTTAGTGGTGTACTGTCAATCAATCCATGTTCTTAAATCATCAAAATGTAAGAAAACGTCGCAATTTATGACATTGGATGTCGTTAAACGAAAGTATCCATCTTGCTAGATACTGAATATACGTTATATGCCACAATACCCGTTTTACATTGCCGTTTGATGACACCATGCCTAGTCAGCTTCCTGATCCGCGTCAATACCCCGCTTTACTCGCTTCTAACCGCCTGATACACCACGCCGTTGCTGCGCTTGATGCCAAAACAGATGCCGATGCCGAATCGTGGCGCGAGGGATTGCGCCTGGCGTTGGGTGATGTGCTCAAGCGCGACGATATGTTGACCCTGTCGGTTGCGCTGGCGATGGCCCCCTCTACGCTTGCCTATCGCGAACTATGGCAGGCCTTGCGTGCTGCGGCCGAGCAGGCCGAAGGCCGGCACGTGTTGCTGTTTGCCATGCCACTGGTGCTGGTAGCGGCCGCCGACGGTGAAGTTTGTCTGCCGGCTGAAATTAGCGATGTGGCGGGACTTAACGCCTTGCTGCGCCAGTATGCGGTATTTTCTCCTGGCGCTGAAGTGTGGCTGGGGGGGGCTTTGTTGCATCCGGATACGGTGTCTGATATTTCGGCTGGCCAGATCTATCGTGCGACGCATGAAGCGGCAAGCATGATGGATGCCTTGCCGGCTAATCTGGCTGGCCGTGCGGTAAGCGTGCACAAGGATGGTGTTTTCCTGCGTTACCTCCTGGGGGTTGCCGTGCAGGAAGAGGGGCGTCCGTCTGCGCTTAAACTCGGCGGCACCGTTGGTACGTGGGGCTTGCCATTGATGAAGTTTTTGGGTGAGCAGCTGAAAACGGCAGGGCTTAATCTGTTTCCGATTGCCCGCCCCCCGCAAATGTTGATGCAGGCCATGGTGGAAGGTGGCAAGGCGCGGCATGAGGTTGCGCTGCAGGCTTTTGCCAGTAGCCAAATTCGCCGTCTGCGTGATAAATCGCTGGTGCCGGTTGCGGTATTGGCTGCCCATAGTGGTGGTGAGTTGCGTTTCACCTTGTCGGCGGCTAGTGGCGAGGGTGCGGATGAGGGTTTTGTCTGGACGCTGTCGCCACTGGATTCGGTGCCGGCAATTGAAGCCATGGTGCGCGAATTGATGGCCGAGTGTCAGGTCGAGGATGTGCGCATCGTCACGGGCTTGATGGCCGAAACAGAGCAAGGTGAGCGTCTATTTCTGCATGCCGGCAATACTGGACCGGCGTTTGCGCACTGATTTACCTGCATGAGCGGGGAAAGCCGCCGTGTGTATGCGGCAAATGATGTAAAATCACGCCTCGTTACTGAACCCTTGATTTGGAAGAGTTGAAGATGTTTGCTACTGACCAGTCGATTGCCCAGTTTGACCCCGAACTTTCCGCCGCCATTGAGGCAGAGTGCCAGCGCCAGGAAGACCATATCGAGCTGATTGCCTCGGAGAACTACACCAGTCCGGCTGTGATGGAGGCGCAAGGCTCCCAGCTGACTAATAAGTATGCCGAAGGCTATCCGGGTAAGCGCTTCTATGGCGGTTGCGAACATGTGGATGTTGTCGAGCAGCTGGCGATCGATCGCGTTAAGCAACTGTTCGGTGCCGAGTATGCCAACGTGCAGCCGCACTCTGGTTCCCAGGCTAACCAGGCGGTGTATTTCTCCATCCTCAAGCCGGGCGACACCGTGATGGGGATGAATCTCGGTCATGGTGGCCACCTGACGCATGGCAGTCCAGCCAACCTGTCGGGCAAGATGTTTAATATTGTCGCTTACGGTCTTAATGAAAATGAAGAGATCGATTACGACGATATGGAGCGCGTGGCCATGGAAACCCGCCCCAAGCTGATTATTGGCGGTGCTTCGGCCTTTGCCTTGCGTTTCGATTTCGAACGCATGGGCCAGATTGCCAAGAAGTGCGGTGCTTACTTTATGGTGGATATGGCGCATTACGCCGGTCTGATTGCCGCGGGTGTTTACCCTAACCCGGTGCCACATGCTGACTTCGTGACCTCGACCACGCACAAGACACTGCGCGGCCCGCGCGGCGGCATCATCCTGGCCAAAGCCGAGTACGAGAAGAGCCTGAACTCTTCGGTATTCCCGACCTTGCAGGGCGGCCCGCTGATGCATGTTATCGCCGGTAAGGCGATCGCCTTCAAAGAAGCACTCAAGCCCGAATTCAAGGCGTATCAGGAGCAAGTGCTGAAAAACGCCGACGCAATGGCGCGCACGCTGACCGAGCGCGGTCTGCGTATCGTGTCCGGCCGTACCGAAAGCCATGTATTCCTGGTAGACCTGCGCGCCAAGGGCTTGACCGGCAAGGCGGCTGATGCGGCTTTGGGTAAGGCACACATCACGGTGAACAAGAACTCGATTCCGAATGATCCGGAAAGCCCGTTCATTACCTCCGGCATCCGTATCGGCAGTCCGGCGATCACGACCCGCGGCTTTAAAGAAGCCGAAGCGGTGATAGTGGCCAACTTGATCGCCGATGTACTGGATGCGCCGGAAGACGCAGCGGTGCTTGCGCGTGTCGCGGCTGAAGCGACCGCTTTGTGCCATCGTTTCCCGGTGTACGCCAAGTAAGCTTGCCTGTCTGTTAAAGCGCCGCGCTTCCCGTAGTGGGGCGCGGCGTTTTTGCTGTGTCGTTCACGCGTGTCCGTCAGGCTTCACGCTGCGTGCAGAAATCAATTCAAAGGTCTTGAGCTATGTATTTGCTGGTGGTGGGCTGGGTGTATGTGATTCTGATGTTTTCGCTGGCGCAAGAGAGCGTAGTTGCCGGCGTATTGACCTTTTTTCTGCTTGGCGTGCTGCCTGTGGTGTTATGGGTGTGGATGAAAATACACCGTTTGCGTGCACGGCGCGAGGCGGCGGCATCTGAGCAAGATGATGGCAAAGCTTGAGGATTACGCCTTGGCAGTGATAGAATCCCGCGTCCCCGGAATTTAGGGGAACTACGCACGTTCGCGCCAAAGGGTGTCCGCAAGGATTTTTGCGCGAACGGAGCCCATAACCCTTAGGAGTTTATTTAATGAGCACTACCGTTACCATGCGTCAAATGCTGGAGGCCGGCGTTCACTTCGGTCACCAAACCCGCTTCTGGAACCCAAAGATGGCTCAGTACATCTTCGGCAGCCGCAACAAGATCCACATCATCAACCTGGAAAAGACCCTGCCACTGTTTATCAGTGCTCAGGACTATGTTCGCCGCTTGGCTGCGAACAAGGGTACCGTGATGTTTGTCGGCACCAAGCGTCAGGCGCGTGAAATCGTACGTGAAGAAGCTAGCCGTGCAGGCGTTCCTTTCGTTGATCACCGCTGGCTCGGCGGCATGCTGACCAACTACAAGACGGTTAAGCAGTCGATCAAGCGTCTGGAAGAAAAGTCTGCTGCGCTGGCTAACGCGGACGAAAGCGGTTTCAACAAGAAAGAACTGCTGGACATGCAGCGCGAAGTTGAAAAACTCGAGCGTTCGCTGGGCGGTATCAAGGATATGAAGGGTCTGCCAGACGCCATCTTCGTTATCGATACCGGCTACCAGAAGGGCACCATCGTTGAAGCCCAGAAACTGGGTATCCCAGTTATTGGCGTGGTTGATACCAATAACAACCCAGAGGGTATCGATTTCGTGATCCCGGGTAACGACGACTCCAGTCGTGCGATTCGCCTGTACGCTCGTGGTATCGCTGATGCGGTACTCGAAGGTCGCGCACAAGCGATGCAGGAAATCGTAGCTGCCCAACCGGCTGCTGCCGAGTAAGCAGGGAAAACCAAGGGGGCGCAAGCCCCTTTTTTCCGGTCTGGTTACCTGTTTCACATAATCTAGGAGTTTGAAAATGGCGGAAATCACCGCGAAAATGGTCGCCGAGTTGCGCGCTGCAACCTCGATGGGCATGATGGAGTGCAAAAAAGCACTGGTCGAAGCCGAAGGCGACATGGCCAAGGCTGAAGAAATCCTGCGTATCAAGTCCGGCAACAAGGCTTCCAAGCTGGCCGGCCGTACCGCAGCCGAAGGCGTTATTTCCACCTTCGTTGAAGGTGGTGTGGGCGCCATGGTTGAAGTCAACTGCGAAACCGACTTCGTAGCCAAGGATGCGACTTTCCTCGCCTTTACCCAGGCTGCAGCCGAAGCCGTTGCCAAAGCCAATCCTGCCGATGTTGAAGCGCTGTCTGCCGTTATCGTTAACGGTCAGAGCGTAGAAGACATCCGCAAGGCTGCGATTGCCAAGCTGGGCGAAAACATGACGATCCGTCGTTTTGCCCGCTACGACACGACCGGCAAGATCGCTACTTACCTGCACGGTGCCAAGATTGGTGTGATCGTTGACATCAATGGCGAAGAAGCACTGGGTCGCGACGTGGCCATGCACATTGCTGCATCCAAGCCTATCTGCGTATCCAAGGAACAGGTTCCTGCCGAAACGCTGGAAACCGAGCGCCGCATCTTTACCGAGCAGGCTATTGCCGAAGGCAAGCCGGCCGATATCGCCGCCAAGATGGTTGAAGGCCGTGTACGCAAGTACCTGGCTGAAGTCACCCTGGTGGGTCAGCAGTTCGTCAAGAACCCTGACATCACCGTAGAGAAGTTGCTGTCCGAGCAGGGCGCAACCGTTAATGCATTCGCTATGTTCGTTGTGGGCGAAGGCATTGAGAAAAAAGTAGTTGATTACGCTGCTGAAGTGGCTGCTGCCGCTAAGGTTTAAGCCTTAATCCGGCTACGAAGGACGGCACCTCGTTTCGGGGTGCCGTTTTGCAAATGTACACTATCAAAATCACGAGTCCGAGGACACCATGAGCCAAGCCCCTGCCTATAAACGCATCCTGTTGAAATTGTCCGGTGAGGCCCTGATGGGAGGGGATAGCTACGGGATCAACCGTGCCACCATCGAACAGATCGTATCCCAGGTCAAGGAAGTGGTTGATATGGGCGTCCAGGTCGGTGTCGTGGTCGGTGGCGGCAATATTTTCCGTGGCGTATCCCAGGCTGCATCCGGTATGGATCGTGCCACTGCCGACTACATGGGCATGATGGCCACGGTGATGAACGCCCTGGCACTGAAAGACGCGATGGAACGTATCGGCATCGTCGCGCGCGTACAGTCGGCGCTGACCATGCAGCAGGTGGCCGAGCCTTATGTGCGTGGCAAGGCGATGCAGTATCTGGAAGAAGGCAAGGTCGTGATCTTTGGTGCCGGTACCGGCAACCCGTTCTTTACCACCGATACCGCAGCGGCTTTGCGCGGTATGGAAATGAATGTGGACATCATGCTCAAGGCCACCAATGTCGATGGCGTGTACACCGACGATCCGAAAAAGAATCCGGAAGCGGTCCGCTACCAGACACTGACCTTTGATGAAGCCATCTCGCGCAATCTCAAAGTGATGGATGCAACCGCTTTTGCACTGTGCCGCGACCAGAACCTGAATATCAAGGTATTCAGCATTTTCCGCAATGGCGCGCTGCGCCGCGTCGTGCTTGGCGAAGACGAAGGCACGCTGGTACACTGCTAAGCATTAGAACACGACAGGCGGAAACGGCGAGTGCGCCGCTTTCCGCCTTGTTTTTCAGAAATACACTGTGGAGTAAACATGATCAACGACGTCAAGAAAACGGCCGAGCTGAAAATGCAGAAGTCGCTGGAAGTCTTCAAGAACGATCTGAACAAGGTGCGTACCGGTCGTGCACATACCGGCATTCTTGATCACGTAATGGTTGATTACTATGGCAGCCCGGTGCCGGTTGCTCAGGTTGCCAGCGTCAACCTGATCGATGCACGTACGATCGGTGTTCAGCCTTGGGAAAAACCGATGCTGGCCAAGATCGAAAAGGCCATCCGCGATTGCGACCTCGGCCTGAACCCGGCAGCGATGGGTGATCTCATTCGCGTACCGATGCCGATGCTGACCGAAGAGCGCCGCCGCGATCTGATCAAGGTGGTGCGCAGCGAGGCTGAAGGCGCGCGCGTATCGGTGCGCAATATCCGCCGCGATGCCAATAACGAACTGAAGTCGCTGCTCAAAGACAAGGATATTACCGAAGACGACGAGCGTCGTACCCAGGACGATATCCAGAAGCTGACCGACAAGTATATTGCCGAAGTCGACAAGGCGCTGGCCGCCAAAGAAACCGACCTGATGGCGGTGTAAGGGGCTTGATTTGCTTGGTAGTTCAACTGTAGCGGTGCCGGATACGCATCCGGTGCCGCGTCATGTGGCGATTATCCTCGACGGCAACGGACGCTGGGCCAAAAAGCGCCTGTTGCCGCGTATTGCCGGTCATAAGCGCGGCCTGGATGCCGTGCGGGAAACGGTCAAGGCTTGTGCTGAAATGGGGGTCGAGTATCTGACCCTGTTTGCCTTCTCGACCGAGAACTGGCGCCGGCCGCCCGAGGAAGTGTCCTTTTTGATGGGGCTGTTTATCACTGCGCTCGAACGCGAAGCCAAGCGTTTGCATGAGCGCAATATCCGTCTCAAGGTGATCGGTTCGCGCGAGCGTTTTGCCCCCGAGTTGCTGGCGCGCATTGTGGCGGCCGAGGCACTGACCGCGGCAAACACCGGCTTAACGCTGGCCATTGCCGCCGATTACGGCGGACGCTGGGACATTCTGAATGCGGTCAACCAGTTAATTGCCGAGGGTGCGAGCCATATCAGCGAAGAGGCGTTGTACGACAAGCTGTCTTTTGGCGATGCGCCCGAGCCTGATTTGTTTATCCGCACCGGTGGTGAGCAGCGCATCAGCAATTTCCTGTTGTGGCAGCTGGCTTACAGCGAGTTGTATTTCACCGACCTGCTGTGGCCGGACTTTGACCGGCAGGCACTTGAAGCCGCCATTGCCTCGTACCGGCAACGCGAACGCCGCTACGGGCGTACCAGCGAACAATTGCCGCCCGATCAACAACGAGGCTGACCTATGCTCAAGACCCGTATCCTGACTGCCCTAGTCTTGCTGCCGCTAATGCTGGCGGCATTGTTTGTTTTTCCGGCACCGCTCTGGGCCGCTTTTTCCTGGTTGATTGTCGGCGTGGCGCTGTGGGAGTTCTCCCGCATGGCGGGTCTGACCGGCCTCACGCAGTGGGGCTATCTTGCCGCGTCCAGTGCTCTTGCCGCCCTTGCCTGGCAGCAGGGCTGGACGCTGCCACCGGTCGCGCAACTTGGCGTGCTGGCTTTCTGGCTAGTGCTGGCACCTTTATGGCTGGCTAAGCGCTGGCATTTAACCCATCAGCCCGCTGCCATGGCGCTGGGCTGGGGCATGCTGTTTCCTTGCTGGTTTGCTTTTATCGAACTCAGGCCGACACCGGCGGATGCTTATGCGCTGCTTGCAGTCATGGGCCTGGTTTGGGTCGCCGATGTGGCGGCTTATTTTGCAGGCCGAGCCTTTGGCAAAAAAAAGCTGGCGCCAGCCATTAGTCCGGGTAAAAGCTGGGCCGGCGTCTATGGCGCCTTGCTGGCGGTGGTGGCCTATGCCGTGCTGGTCACGCAGTTGGGCTGGGTTAATGTGAGCTTGCCGTTATGGGTTCTGGTGCCGTTGGCGCTGGCGCTGACCATGGTCAGCGTCGAGGGGGACTTGCTCGAGTCCTGGTTCAAGCGTTCGGCAGGGGTCAAGGATAGTAGTGCGCTATTGCCGGGGCATGGCGGTGTTTATGATCGCATCGACAGCCTGATTGCGGTGCTGGCGGTCACGAATGCGCTGCTGGCGTTGTCCCGCACGTTTATCTAGAGGCTATGACATGTCGCGTTCTTCTTTAGGCGTTACGCTGCTGGGCTCCACCGGCAGCATAGGCAAGAGCACGCTGGACGTGCTGGCGCTGCATCCCGAGCGTTTCCATCTGGTGGCATTGACCGCGTATTCACAGCTGGATCTGTTATTCGAGCAGTGCTGCCGCTTCAAGCCTGAGTTTGCCGTGGTTGCCAATGAAGCAGCTGCCCGCGTACTGCGCCCGCGACTGTCGGCTGCCGGCGTGCATACCGAGGTATTGCAGGGGGAGGGCGCACTGGAAACGGTCGCCTCCTTGCCGCAAACCGATGCGGTGATGGCGGCAATCGTTGGTGCGGCCGGTTTGCGCCCCGCCATGGCGGCGGCGCGTGCCGGCAAACGCGTGATGCTGGCTAATAAAGAATCGCTAGTCGTAGCCGGTGCGCTATTTATGCAGGCTGTGCGCGCCAGTGGCGCGACCTTGCTGCCGGTTGACAGCGAACACAATGCGATTTTCCAGTCCTTACCCTCTGGCTTTAGCGGAGACATGGCGGCCAGCGGTGTAGAGAAGCTGGTGCTGACCGCCTCAGGCGGGCCGTTTCGCCGTATGGCGGCAGCCGATCTTGAACATGTGAGCGTGGAGCAAGCGTGCGCTCACCCCAACTGGTCCATGGGGCGCAAGATTTCGGTCGATTCCGCCACGCTGATGAATAAGGGGCTGGAGCTGATCGAGGCGCACTGGCTATTCAATATGCCGGCGGCCGATATCGAGGTGGTGGTGCATCCGCAAAGCGTGATTCATTCCATGGTGCGCTACCGCGATGGCTCGGTGATTGCCCAGCTGGGGGCGCCGGATATGCGTACTCCCATTGCCTATGCCTTGTCCTGGCCGGAACGCATCGAAGCCGGCGTCGAGCGGCTGGATTTTCTCAAGCTGGGCAGCCTGACTTTCGAAGCGCCGGATATGGTGCGCTTTCCGTGCCTTGCGCTGGCTTATCAGGCCTTGGCTGCGGGGGGGGATGCCTGTTGCGTGTTAAATGCGGCGAATGAAGTTGCCGTAGCAGGTTTTCTGGACGGAAAAATCGGCTTTACCGATATTGCGCGTCAGGTTGAGGCCGCGCTCGCGGCGCTGGACTTGTCGGCCAGCACTTCGATCGATGATTTGATGGCGCGCGACGCCGAGGCGCGGCGCTTTGTTGCGGCGAGGATAGGCGGATGATGACAGTACTCGCGTTTTTGTTGGCCATCGGCGTGCTGGTGACCTTTCACGAGTATGGTCATTATCAGGTTGCGCGCTGGTGCGGCGTGCGCGTATTGCGTTTCTCCATCGGCTTTGGCAAGCCGTTATTGAAACGGCAGCGCGGCGATACCGAATGGGTGCTGGCGGCCATCCCTCTGGGCGGCTACGTCAAGATGCTGGACGAACGCGAAGGGGAGGTCAGGGCGGAAGACCGCCACCTGGCCTTCAATAACCAGTCGGTTTACAAGCGTATTGCCATTGTCGCGGCGGGGCCAATAGCCAACTTCTTGTTGGCTATTGCCTTGTTCTGGTTGGTGCTGCTGCCCGGTGGTACCGCCGTGCAGCCTCTGGTGGGTACTGTGGCACAGCAAAGTGCCGCCGCCGCCGCTGGGGTACAGACAGGAGACCGTCTTGTTGCGATCAACGGTCAGGCAACGCCCAACTGGGAGGCCATCAGCGATGCCGTCAATCAAGGCATCGCCAATGATGGCCAGCTTGTTCTAAGCGTGGAGCAAGGCGGCACGCGCCGTGAACTGCAGGTCGACTTGCCACGTTTTGGCCTTACGCAGTTAGATGAAAAAAGCCTGAGCAAGCTGGGCATGATGCCGGCGCGTTATTTGCCGAAAATTGCCATGCTTGAACCCTCGGGGGCAGGGGCTAAGGCCGGGCTCAAGGTCGGGGATACCTTGCTGGCCATGGACGGTGTACCGGTGAAGACCTGGGCGGACTGGGTGGCAGTGGTAAAAAACCATCCTGGAAAGTCGATGCAGCTTCAAGTCGAGCGTGCGGGTAAAACGCTGGATTTGATCTTGCGCCCGGATACGGTGATGCAGGACGGGCAGGCGAGTGGACGTATCGGTGCAGCACCCGAAGTGGATCGTGTCTGGAATCAGGCTTTGCTCTTGCGCGTCGATTACACGCCATTTGAAGCACTGGATGCCGCACTCGCCCGCACCTGGTCGATGTCGGTGACCACGCTAAGAATGATGGGGGGCATGTTGTTCGGCCAGGTGTCGCTGGATGCGGTAAGTGGTCCGTTTACCATTGCCGACTATGCCGGCAAGAGTGCCAATCAGGGCTGGCAAAGTTATCTTGCATTCATGGCTGTCATCAGTATTAGTCTTGGCGTACTCAATCTGTTGCCTGTGCCGGTGCTGGATGGGGGACACTTGCTGTATTATGTGGCAGAAATTATCAGGGGCCGGCCGTTGAGCGAACAGGTTCAGCAGCTTGGCCAGCGCATCGGTTTTGCCATTATCATGGCACTTATGGTTCTTGCCCTCTTCAATGATTTGGGCCGACTGCTCGGAGGCTGACGCCAAGCATGAAAACAACAACATTAGTCGCTGCACTTGCCATGGCCTTTATGGCCCAGGCTCAGGCTGAAAGCAGCTTTGTCATCAAGGATATCAAGGTAGAGGGTTTGCAGCGTACCGAGCCCGGTACGGTGTTCAGCTATCTGCCGGTCAAGGTGGGTGATACGTTTGACAGCCAGAAGGCTGCCGACGCGATCAAGGCACTGTTTGCCACGGGCTTTTTTAACGATGTCCGAGTCGAGCATGACGGCGATGTCGTTATCGTTGCCGTGGCTGAACGTCCGGTGGTGGCGCAACTGACGGTCGAAGGTGCCAAGGAATTCGATAAGGAGCAGCTGAAAAAGGCGCTCAAGGAAAATGGTCTGGCCGATGGCCGCATCTTCGATCAGGCTTTGCTGGACCAGGCGGTACAGGAGCTTAAGCGCCAGTATTACAGCCGCGGCAAATATTCGGTAGAGATCCAGCCTACGGTGACGCGGCTGGACCGCAACCGCGTGGCGGTGACGCTGGATATTACCGAAGGCGTGACCGCCAAGATTCGCGATATCAAGATTGTCGGTGCGCAGGATTTCTCGCAGGACGATCTGCTGGAAGAGTTTTCTCTCGCCCCCTCCGGCTGGACCAGCTGGCTGGCGCGCGACGACCAGTACTCCAAGCAAAAGCTGTCTGCCGATCTGGAAAAGCTCAAGGCCTTCTACCAGAACCAGGGTTACGTCGAGTTCAATATCGAGTCGACCCAGGTTTCCATTAGCGCCGACAAAAAAGACGTTTACCTCACCATTAATGTGACGGAGGGTAAGCCGTTTCGCGTGTCGGAAACGCGTCTGGCGGGTGATTTGAAAGTCGCAGAAGCGGAACTGAAGCCTTTGGTTGCGATCAAGGACGGGGCTTTGTTCGAGCGCGAAAAGGTGAATGATACGGTCAGCGCCATTGCCGACAAGCTGGGCGCCGAAGGTTACGCCTTTGCCAACGTCAATGTGGTGCCTGAGCTGGATAAGGAAAAGCAGACCGTCAAGCTGACCTTCTTTGTCGATCCGGGCCGCAAGACCTATGTGCGCCGCGTATCCATTGCCGGCAATACCCGCACCCGTGATGAAGTGATCCGGCGCGAATTGCGCCAGCTGGAAGCGTCTACCTATAGCGGTGAGGCGATCAAGCGCTCCAAAGAGCGTTTGGAGTTGCTGGGCTATTTCGAAACGGTCAATATCGAAACGCCACCTGTAAGCGAAACGCCGGATCAGGTTGATATGGCGATTTCGGTTAAGGAACGCGCCACCGGCAGCATACAAGCCGGTGTCGGTTTCGTGCAGGGCGAAGGTTTGCAGCTGTCGGCCTCGGTGTCACAAAGTAATGTGCTGGGTTCCGGCAAGTCCATTGCGTTGGCCTTCTCCAACGGCAAGGCCAATAAGCAGGCGTCGGTTTCGTTTACCGATCCTTATTTCACCGCGGACGGTGTGAGCCTTGGTTACGATG
Organism: Craterilacuibacter sp. RT1T; assembly: GCF_023502145.1. Lineage (GTDB taxonomy): Bacteria > Pseudomonadota > Gammaproteobacteria > Burkholderiales > Chromobacteriaceae > Craterilacuibacter. The sequence continues at coordinate 314,289 of NZ_JAMFLI010000002.1, forward strand.
CTTACTATCGCGTGTATGACCCGGATGCCGTGGATCAGAGCCGCTATAAGAGCACGACGGTTGGCGGCGGTTTGCGCATGGGCGTGCCGATCACCGAGTACGATCGGGTCAATCTTGGCCTTGGCGTCGAAAATACCGATCTGACGCTATTTCCCGAGAGCCCGCAGCGCTATCACGACTTTGTCGACGAGTATGGCCCCAAGAATACCACCTTGCTGGGCAGTGCCAGCTGGGGGCGCGATACGCGCGACAGCGCCTTGTGGCCGACGCGTGGCGGCACCATGGGCTTGCGCCTGGAGGCGGGTTTGCCTGGCGGTGATATCCAGTACTGGCGCTTTACGCCTAGCGTGACCTGGTTCTTCCCGCTGTCCAAGACCTTCACCCTCGCGACCAGCGGTGAAGCGGGCATCGTCAAGGGTTATGGCCGTACCAAGGATGTGCCGTTCTTCCAGAACTTCTATATGGGTGGCATTGGCTCGGTACGCGGCTACGATAATGGCAGTATCGGCCCTAAAGAACCGGATGAATTCGGGGATATGGACTATCTGGGCGGCACGCGTAAATTGCAGACCAGCATTGAGCTGCTGTTCCCCTTCCCGGGCATGAAGGATAACCGTTCGCTGCGTACCAGCTTGTTCTTCGATGCCGGTACCTTGTGGGATCCAACAGAGGCCAACAGCAGCATGTCCAGTGAGCTGCGCTACTCGGCAGGTGCTGCGCTGGCCTGGCTGTCCCCGGTTGGGCCGATGAAGTTCAGCTATGCCGTGCCGTTGAAGAAGGAAGAGGATGACAAGATCCAGCGCTTCCAGTTCACCTTGGGCACGGTCTTCTAAGGGAGGTTTTGTGAGAGCGATCAATACACTGTGTCTGGCGCTGGGCCTGGTTTTTGCCGGCTCGGCCTCGGCAGCCGATTTCAAGTTTGGCTATATCAAGATCGAGCGCATCTACAGTGAATCTGCTCCGGCGCAAGCCGCGCAGAAAAAACTGGAAAAAGAGTTTGCGCCGCGCGAGGCCGAACTTAAGCGCCTGGGTGCCAAGGCCAAAGAACTGCAGGCACAGCTGGCGAAAAAGCCGGATGATGCGGCGCGTCGCAGCATAGAGCGCGAGATGGGTGCGCTGGAGCGCGAGTATCAGGCCAGACTCAGGGATTTTCGCGATGATTTGAATCAGCGCCGCAATGAAGAGTTTGCTGCGGTGCAGGAGCGGGCCAATAGACTGGTACGCCAGATTGCCGAGAAAGAGCAATATGATCTGGTGTTGCAGGATGCGGTCTACGTCAATCCCAAGTTCGACATCACGCCGCGCGTGTTGAAAGAAATGGAAAAATAAGCCCGGACACGTTCCGGTTTATGCTGCGCGGACGCCAGTGCGTTCGCGCCATTGCCAGCCGACGTTAAGTCGGCTTTATTACTGCCATGAAACTATCCGAAATTATCCGTCACCTCGGTGGCGAACTCATTGGTGAAGACCGCGAAATCGTCAAGCTGGCGCCGCTTAGCAGCGCGCTGGCTGATGAGATCACCTTTCTTGCCAATCCGAAATACCGGCGTGAGCTGGCTTTGTCTTCGGCGAGCTGCGTGATTGTGCGCGCGGATATGCTAGACGAGGCGGCAGCGCCTGGACGCAGCCTGATTGTGACGGCCGACCCGTATCTGTATTTTGCCCGCGTAGCGACTTTGCTGAATCCCGTGCCTGCCTTGCGCCCGGGGATAGATGCGCGGGCGGTGGTCGATGCCAGCGCCGAAGTTGCAAAGAGCAGCGAAATAGGTCCCCTGGTATCGCTTGGGCGCGGCGTAGTGGTTGGCGAGCGTTGCCGTCTGTATCCGGGCGTGGTGCTGGGGGATGGTGTGGTGTTGGGTGACGATGTGACCTTGTACCCGAATGTGACCATCTATCACGGCTGCCATATCGGTCACCGGGTGGCGATCCACTCCGGTACGGTGATCGGTGCCGACGGCTTTGGTCTGGCCTGGGATAAGGATCACTGGTTCAAAATCCCGCAGACCGGCCGCGTCGTGATTGAAGACGATGTCGAAGTCGGCGCCAATACCACGATAGACCGCGGTGCGCTGTCGGATACGGTGATCCGTGCCGGTGCCAAAATAGACAATTTGGTGCAGATCGCGCACAACTGCGAAATTGGCGAACACACGGCCATTGCCGGCTGCACCGGTATTGCCGGTAGCAGCAAGATCGGGGCGCGCTGCACCCTGGGCGGGGCGGTGATGATGGTCGGTCATATCGAAGTTGCCGACCGTACCCATATTGGTGGCGGCACCCTGGTGTCCAAGTCGATCAAAAAAGCCGACAACTATGCCTCCAGCTACCCGATGTCGACGGCCAAGGACTGGATGGCCAATGCCGTGCATCTGCGCCATCTGGACCGTCTGGTCGACCGGGTTAAGCTGCTGGAAAAAGAACTCTCACAGATCAAGAACAAAGAAGGACAAGCCGAATGAGCGAAGAAGTAACGATCGATGTGCGTGAAATCATGCGCCACCTGCCGCACCGCTACCCGTTTTTGCTGGTGGACCGCGTCACCGAATTCGAGCCGGGCAAGCGCATCAAGGCGCTGAAAAACGTCACCATTAACGAGCCGTTCTTTGTTGGCCATTTTGGCGACTATCCGGTGATGCCGGGCGTGCTGATTATCGAGGCGCTGGCGCAGGCTGCCGGCGTGCTGTCGATCAAGAGTGCGGGCGAGCGCAAGGATAACGAGCTTTACTTCTTTGTCGGCATCGACAATGCCCGCTTCAAGCGTCAGGTCGTGCCGGGCGACCAGCTGGTGCTGGAAGTCGAGCAGATTGCCGCCAAACGCGGCATTGCCAAATATACGGCGCGCGCGCTGGTCGACGGCCAGGTGGCGTGCGAGGCTGAAATCATGTGTGCCAAGCGCGAGGTCTGATATGGCTATCCATCCAACGGCGATTGTCGATGCGAATGCCAAAGTTGCCGCCGATGTCGAAATCGGCGCCTACTCCATCATCGGCCCGCATGTCGAGATAGGCGAGGGTTGCTGGATAGGCCCGCATGTGGTGATTGAAGGTCATACCAAGCTGGGGCGTAATAACCGCGTGTTTCAGTTCTGTTCGCTGGGTGCGGCCCCGCAGGACAAAAAATACGCCGGCGAGCCGACCCGTCTGGAAATCGGCGACAACAACACCATACGCGAATTCTGCACCTTCAATCTGGGTACCGCTCAGGATGTGGGCGTGACTCGTGTCGGCAACGATAACTGGATCATGGCCTATGTCCATCTGGCGCATGATTGCCAGGTCGGCAACCATACCATTTTCGCCAATAACGCGACCTTGGCCGGTCATGTGCATATCGGCGACTGGGTGATTCTGGGCGGCTTTACCAGCGTGCACCAGTTCACCGTGATCGGCGACCATGCCATGACGGCTTTTTCCAGTGCGGTGACGCAGGATGTGCCGCCCTTTGTCATGGCCGCGGGTAACCGTGCCGTGCCGGCGGGCATCAATAGCGAGGGCCTTAAGCGCCGCGGCTTTAGTGCCGAGGCGATACGGGCGGTGAAGAATGCCTATAAGGCGCTATACCGTCAGGGGCTGTCGCTGGACGAAGCCAAGGCTGCCGTGGCTGACTTGGTGACGGCCCAGCCTGAGCTTGAGCCCTTCACCCGCTTCTTTGCCCAATCGGCGCGAGGGATTATCCGCTGACCATGGGGGAATCCTTATTCCGTAAGCCGGGGGCGCTCAAGGTGGCGATGGTCGCCGGTGAGGCCTCCGGCGATCTACTGGGTGCCTACCTGATCGATGCCATCAAGGCGCGTCACCCTGAGGTGGAGTTTGCCGGCATAGGCGGGCCGCGCATGCTGGCGCGCGGCTTTCATAGCATGGTGCCGCAGGAGCGTCTGGCCGTACGCGGCTATCTGGAAGTGCTGTCGCGTCTGCCTGAATTATTGGGGATACGGCGCCGCCTGAAAAACGCCTTGCTGCTTGAACGCCCCGATGTGTTTATCGGTGTGGACGCGCCCGACTTCAACTTGGGGCTGGAAAAATCGCTCAAATCCGGCGGTCTGGCTACCGTGCATTATGTCAGTCCTTCGGTCTGGGCCTGGCGGCCCGAGCGGGTGGCCAAAATCGGCGAATCGGTGTCGCGCATGCTGTGCCTGTTTCCGATGGAGCCGCCGTTATACGAAAAATACGGTGTGCCGGTGTCCTTTGTCGGTCACCCGCTGGCCAGCGAAATTGCGATTGTGCCGGATAAAGCCGCCATGCGGCGTGAACTGGGCTTGGCGCAAGCGGTGCCGGTGTTTGCCTTGCTGCCGGGCTCGCGCGTCAGCGAGCTGGACTTCATGATGCCGGTGTATCTGGCGGCCGCGCGTTTATTGCTGGAGCGCTATCCGGAGGCGCAATTTTTGGTGCCGCTGGCGACGCGCGCCACGATGGATAGGTTTGATGCCTTGCTGACCGAACACAAGGCATGGGATCTGCCGCTACGCAAGCTGATCGGCCATGCGCAGATGGCGATGATAGCCAGCGATGTGGTGCTGGTGACCAGTGGTACGGCCACGCTGGAGGTGGCGCTGACCAAGCGCCCCATGGTGATCAGCTACAAGCTCTCGGCGTTCACCTACTGGCTGGTCAAGCGCAAGATCAAGCTGCCCTGGGTGGGCTTGCCCAATATCCTGGCCGGGCGCGCGGTGGTGCCCGAGTTGCTGCAAGGCGAGGCGACACCGCAAAAACTGGCGGCGGAGCTGAGCCGCATTTATCAGGATGCGGCTTACCAAGCCGAGGTGGTGGCGGAGTTTACCCGCTTGCATCTGGCTTTGAAGCAGGACACGGCCAGTCTGGCGGCCGACGCGGTATTGGAGGTGGCAGGATGCAGTCAGTCAGTCTGATCGCCGGCGTGGACGAGGCGGGCCGGGGGCCCTTGGCCGGTGAAGTGTATGCGGCGGCGGTGATACTCGACCCGGCGCGGCCGATCGCGGGGCTGGCCGACTCGAAAAAACTGTCCGAGACCAAGCGTGACGCATTGGCACTGGAAATCCGCGAAAAAGCCTTGTGCTGGTGTATTGCCCGCGCCAGTGTTGCCGAAATCGATACGCTGAATATTCTGCACGCGACCATGCTGGCCATGCGCCGCGCGCTGGAGGGGCTGGAGCGGCAGCCGGTCGAGGCCATCATCGATGGCAACCGCGTACCTGCCGGCCTTACGATGGCGGCGCGCGCCATCGTCAAGGGCGATGCCAGCGAGCCTGCCATTTCAGCCGCCTCAATTCTGGCCAAAACGGCACGCGATGCGTCCTTGCTCGAACTGGACGCACGCCACCCCGAGTACGGCTTTGCACGGCATAAGGGTTATCCGACTGCCGAGCATATGGCGGCCATCGCCGCTCATGGCGTACTGGCCGAGCACCGCAAGAGTTTTGGTCCAGTCAAAAAATGGCTGGAAGCACATCAGGGCGAGTTGTTCTAAGAGCGTGTTCACGGTCTCGCGAGCGAGGGCGAGACAAGGCGAAAATGGCTGAGAAAGCGGAATGTACAGGTCGTACATGAGCATTTCGAAGCCGTTGAGGGCGCCGTATCGCTGATGCGCAGCAGATCGTGAACAGGCTCTAAAGGATTTGATGGCTCGCGGCATGGCTGATGTGGTGAAAGCTAAAAACAGGGCGCTCCTTGAATGGGAGACGCCCTGTTTTTTTATGGCGGGCTAAAAAGTGCCCAAGCGGGAGGCTTACAGTTTCAGCGTGCCCACCGCCAAGCCGTAAGCGGCGTAAATCCCGAGTGCCACAATCAGGATGGCAAGAATGGTTTCACCGCCGTTAAACGGTTTCTGCGCTTTTTCCTTGCGCGCCCAAACATAGAACAGCAGTCCTGGCGCGTAGAGCACCATGGAGAGCAGCAGATATTGCAAGCCGGCCGCGTAGAGCAGCCATACGCCGTAAATGGTGGCGAGCACCGCGACCAGCATATCCTTGCCGGTCGACTCTCCGCTCTTGTAGCCTTCGCCGCGCTGAACCACCATCCACGAGTAAATGGCGCAGAACAGATAGGGCAGCAGAATCATCGAGGTGGCCAGCTGCACCAGACTCAGATACACCGCGCCGTTGAAGTAGGTAATGACCAGAAACAGCTGGATCATGCCGTTGGTCAGCCATAGCGAGGGCTCGGGCGAGCCGTTGGCATTGGTCTTGCTGAAGACGGCCGGCATCATGCCGTCTTTGGCGGCGAGGTAAGGTGTCTCCCCGCATAGCAGTGTCCAGGCCAGCAAGGCACCGCCGACCGAAATCACCAGACCGGCATTCATCAGGTTGGCACCCCACGGGCCGACTGCCGCTTCCAGTACATAGGCGGTGGACGGGTTCTTCAACGCAGCCAGTTCGCTCTGGGTCAGAATGCCCATGGACAGAACCGATACCGCAATCAGCAAGGCGATGGTGAGCAAAAAGCCGATGACGGTGGCCTTGCCTACATCGGCCATGCTTTGGGCGCGGCTGGAGAACATCGAGGCGCCTTCAATACCGATAAACACCCATACGGTCACCAGCATGGTGCTTTTTACCTGATCGACAATGGAGCCCAGTTCGGGTTTGCCCCAGAAGTCGAGATTGAAGGTGTCGATCTTGAAGGCGAACAGTACGAGCAGGATAAACAGTGCCAGTGGTACCAGCTTGGCAATGGTGGTGATGGTATTGATCATCGCCGCGCCTTGTACGCCGCGCAGTACCAGAAAGTGCAGCGCCCACAGCAAGAGTGAGGAGCAAATAATGGCAGCGCCGGTATTGCCTTCGCCAAACATGGGGAACCAGAACGACAGGGCGGAGAACATCACCACAAAGTAGGCGACGTTGCCGATCCAGGCCGAGATCCAGTAGCCCCAGGCCGAGTTAAAGCCGACATAGTCACCCAGTGCGGCGCGCGCATAACCGTAGACGCCGCCGGTGACTTCGGGTTTACGGGTCGCCAGTTGCTGGAATACAAAAGCCAGCGCCAGCATGCCGACAAAGGTAATGGCCCAGCCTATGATAATGGCGCCGGCACCGGCGCCGGCCGCCATGTTTTGCGGCAGCGAGAAAATGCCGCCCCCAATCATTGAGCCGACCACCATTGCGGTGAGGGCACCCAATTTCAGTCTGTTGTCAGACATGACTTCCTCCAGAAAAATTGATGTGTTGCAAGCTGGACGCTTGCAGCGGCATCGGCGTCAAAATGCGAAATAGCGTGCTGCGGTGTATCTCAACTCATTCGCCGGGATGCAAACCTTGCGTACTTCCGGTTTGACATGACCGGTATATGACCAATCGGTAGTGCGGCAACTGCTCTGTGTTATAGACGGCGCATCCGGTTTTGCAGCGTCTTGTCGGGTGTTTGCCGACTTTTTGCCTGCAATAGTCCCTACCTGGCTTTGCCCGTGCAGCACTTTGTGCTTGGCAGCCGCCGCCGCTTGCCTTTAGAATGCGCCCCGCGCCGCGAGACCGAGCGGCTGCCTTCCGATTCACTTCGACTGTTCTCGAAGGACAATATGAGCCATACCCCGCTGGACCCCGACCGCGCCCTTGTTGTGCTGTCCGGAGGTCAAGACTCGACCACCTGTTTATACTGGGCCATGTCGCGCTTTGCCCGCGTCGATGCCGTCACCTTTGATTACGGCCAGCGCCACCGTGTCGAGCTGGATGCTGCCCGTACCATTGCGGCGCAAGCTGGCGTGACCCACCATATCCTGCCTATCGATACTTTTGCCGCCATGGGCGGCAATGCGCTGACCGATGACGCTATCGCGCCCGAAGACGGCGTGCGCAGCGACGGCGCCTTGCCCAACACCTTTGTGCCCGGACGCAACCTCATTTTTCTGACCTTTGCCGCCGCCCATGCCTGGCAGCGCGGTATTGCGCATGTGGTCACCGGTGTGGCACAAACCGACTATTCGGGCTATCCCGATTGCCGCGAAAATACGCTTAAGGCGCTGGAACTGGCCATCAATCTGGGGATGGATAGCCGCATCACCCTGCATGCGCCACTGATGTTTATGAGTAAGGCACAAACCGTACGGCTGGCCGAAGAGGTCGGTGCACTGGATGCGCTGGCTTACAGCCATACCTGTTATCAGGGCGCCGTGCCGCCATGCGGCGAGTGTGCGTCCTGCCTGTTGCGTGCCAAGGGTTTTGCCGAGGCTGGTGTGGCTGATCCGCTTGTTGTGCGCGTGGGAAGCTGCTGATGCGCACACTCCATATTGCCAAGGCCGGCTTCGAGGCGGCGCGCAGCCTGTCCGCCATGACCCATGGCCACAGTTTTTCCGTCACCGCCAAGGCCGATCTGCCTTTGGCCGATTTGCGTGCGCGCCTTGGCACCCTCTGTGCAGCGCTCAACTACAGCGACCTGAATACCCGCTTTGCCTGCCCTGACGACTTGACCCTGATCCGTCACTTAGCCTGCGAGCTGGCCGTGCCTGCCGCCTTGTCGCTGCGCAGTGCGCCGGATCGCGGGGTGGAGCTGAATGCCGAGGGTCAGGCGCAAGTTTGGCTGAAAACCGGTTTTGAAGCGGCACACTGGTTGCCGCATGTGCCGGAAGGGCACCAGTGCGGGCGGCTGCATGGCCATGGCTTTGGCGTGCGCCTGCTGGCCGATGCCAATCAGGCGGATGTCGCGGCGCTGGAAAAAGCATGGCAGCCGCTGCACGCCTTGCTGCAGCACGGCACTTTGAACCGGATTGCCGGTCTGGAAAACCCGACCAGCGAAGTGCTTGCATGCTGGCTGTTTGCTGCACTGTCGACGTGCTTGCCGGGGATGGTGGCGGTGGAGGTGTTTGAAACGGCCACTGCCGGCAGCCGTTTTGATGACCAGGGTTTGCGTATCTGGAAAGAGCAGCGTTTCGAGGCGGCAGTACCGTTTGATGAGTCCGGTCGTTATACCGGCCACAGTTTTCTGGTGCGATTGCATCTGGCCGGTGTGATTGATCCGGCGCAAGGCTGGGTGCGCGACTTTGGCGAGGTGAAGGCTTTGTTCAAACCGTGGTATGCGGCGCTGGATCATCATGCGCTGGACCGCCTGCCCGGCATTGCGTCAACCGATTGCGCCGGCATTGCCCGCTATCTGGCCGAACGCTTTGCACTGGATGAGCTGGTGCGCATCGATATTCTGGAAAACGCGCATGAAGGTGCGCTGTTGTGGCTGGACAAGGCGGGCGCATGTACACGGTAAAAGAGCTGTTTTATACGCTGCAAGGTGAAGGCGTACACGCAGGGCGCGCCGCCGTGTTTTGCCGTTTTAGCGGCTGCAATCTGTGGAGCGGGCGCGAAGCCGACCGCGCGCGTGCAATATGCCGCTTTTGCGATACCGATTTTGTCGGCGTGGGGCCGGATGGCGGGCGTTTTGCTCAGGCCGGCGAGCTGGCCGAACGCATTGAAGAGTGCTGGCAAGGGCAGGATGGCCAGCCTTATGTGGTGTTTACCGGCGGCGAGCCCCTGCTGCAACTGGATGCACCACTTATCGAGGCCCTGCATGGGCGCGGCTTTGAAATCGGAGTGGAAACCAATGGCACCTTGCAAGCTCCGGCCGGCATAGACTGGCTATGCGTCAGCCCCAAGGCCGGTGCCGATTGGGTGCAGCGTAGCGGGGATGAAATCAAGCTGGTGTATCCGCAGCCGGATTTGCTGCCCGAGCAGATAGACTGCAGCGGCTTTAGCCATGCCTGGCTGCAACCGATGGATAATCCGGCACGCGCTGCCAATACCGCCGCGGCCATTGCCTACTGCATGGCGGAGCCGCGCTGGCGCCTTTCCCTGCAAGGCCACAAGCTGGTCGGCATCCGCTGATGGGCGCTATCCCTATTTTTTACATGATCGAATCAGGAGTCAAAGCATGGATCTGCATGCCGATTTGCAAGCGCTGGGCAATAAAAAAACCGATTACCGTTACGACGAGCCGGATGCGAGCTTGCTGGAGCGTTTTCCCAATCCTTATGCCCAGTCAGCCATCAACCCTAATGCGGTGACCGGCAGCCTGAATATGACTTGCCCCGAATTCACCAGTCTGTGTCCGGTGACCGGTCAGCCCGATTTCGCCACCATTGTGATCGATATGGTGCCGGGGGAATGGTGTGTGGAATCCAAGTCGCTCAAGCTGTATCTGGGCTCGTTCCGCATGCATGGCGAGTTTCACGAAGCCTGCATCTGCCGCATCTGCAACGACCTCGTCAATCTGCTGCAGCCGCGCCATATTGTGGTTGAAGGGCGTTTCACCCCGCGTGGCGGTATTCCGCTATGGCCCAAGGCCGAGTGGAAGAGCCCGGCTTAAGGCTTGAGCATGGCGCTGGTGACGGTAAAGTCGTTGCCATGGCGGCGTACCAGTCTGGCCAGTAGCGGCGCCAGCGCCGGCCAGTTTTCGCTCAGGCAGGCCGGCAGGTCGGGGATGTTGTCTACACCCAGATAATCGGCCAGTGCGACCGGCTCGATATGGAAGTAGGCGGGGTAGCCGTCAAGGCGGGTATTGACCAGCAGCATCTGGCTACGGTCTATGCGGCAGGCAAGCAGGGTCAGCAAGGGCGATTCTCCGGAAAAAGGGCTGCAGTCTGCCTGCGCCAGGCGGCGCAGGCAAGTGCTTCATAGCCAGCGCCGCGTGCGCCGGCAGTAGTCGTGGTAGGCGACACCGAAATGCCGGCTAAGCGCACGCTCTTCCGGCTGGATCTGGAAGCGGTTCATATACAGCACAAACACCGGCAGCAGGATAAGCGTCAGCGCATTGCCCAGATAAAACGCCCAGGCGCCCAAGAGCAATAGATCGCCCAGATACATGGGGTTGCGGCTTAGCCGGTAGATGCCGCTGCAAACCAGTGTCGAGGCGCCAGCGGGTTTACGCGGGTCTACACTGGTGCGTGCGCGGATAAAGGCGGCAACACCGAGCAGCAGCAACAGGCTGCCGGACAGGGTGAGCGCGGCTACCGGATACATGCCGGCCTCTATCCCATGAATGTCGGGTGTGGCGCGTGCCAATAGCCACATCAGCCCCGCCAAAAGCAAGAAGAGCAGTGGTGGTGGGATTTTAAGCTCGAGTCTATCCATATTGCAGGCCCTCGGGCGGGAATGGGCAGGGCGTTTGCCCCAGACCAAAAAAACCGGGCCAGGCCCGGTTGTCGTGTGTGCTTGCGTGCGAGCCTTACAGGCCTGGCATGGCAAAGCCTTCGATCTTGGCATTGCCGACCAGCTTGGCCAGGTACTCGTGCATTACTTTGCGGCCGGCCATTTCGTTCAGGTACTGCTGCAGCTGCTCTTTCACTTCTTCAAAGCTGACCTTGCCGCCGGTTTGGCGCTCGTTCACCTGAATGATGTGGTGGCCGAACTGGGTCGCAACCAGTTCCGGTGCGATCTGGCCGGCTTCGGTGTTGAAAACAACCTGTTCGAACTCCGGCACCATCTGGCCGCGGCCGAACTGGCCGAGGCTGCCGCCTTGCTGGCCGGACGGGCAGCTGGAGTGCTCGCGTGCCAGATCGGCAAAGCGTTCAGGATGGGCGATGAGGTCGGCCAATACGCCTTCGGCTTTGGCGCGGGTCAGGCTGTTGGCCAGCTCGTCGCCAGCCAGCGGGAACAGGATGTGGCTGGCAACCGCACTTTCGCCCTGCTGGAAGCGCTCAGGGTAGGTGTTGTAGAACTCGAGGCAGGCGGCTTCATCAACCGGGCTGAACTGCAAGGTCTTGTCGAGCAGGGCACCGATGGCTTCGCCATCATTGGCGGTGTCGATACCGTTTTCACGGGCTTCTTGCAGCAGCAATTCGTGCAGAATCAGTTGCTGGACGGCCGCATCGCGCGGGCTTGGCGTATCGGCGTGGTTTTCCTGCTCGGCCTGGATCATAGCTTCGGTAATTTCAACGCCGTTTACGGTGATAGCCATCAGAGGCTCCTGTTCTAGTCTTGAGGGTGGCGCAGCCATCGTGCTTGCTGCGGATTATTTTCGATAATGGGGTCGTTTTTGCAGATCTCAATACATGTGTCTTGCAAATCATGTGCTTCTTTTACAGGCAGACAAAAAGCGCGCACTTGGCGCGCTTTTTGTCTGCCTGTAGCCTGAATCAGGCTTTTTTCAGGAAGCAGGTCTTGAGCATCAGGCCTTTGATCTTGTCGTTGCGGCATTCGACATGTTCATTATCGTCTTCGTCAACGCGGATATTTTTGAATACGGTGCCGCGCTTGATTACAGTCGAGGAGCCCTTGACCTTGAGGTCCTTGATGACCGATACGGTGTCGCCGCTGGCAAGCAAAGTGCCGTTGCTGTCTCTTACGTCCATGATGTGATGTCCTTGGTCAATCCAATTTTTAGTCGGTCATTATAGCCATTTAGCCGATGTTCACCAAGTAGGCCTTACTAATGGTTATAAATGGCAGCGATTTTTGCTGCCTGGCGAACGTTGTCAGTGTAGACAGGCATGGCGGGATTGGTGGCGCAGAAGCGGTTCGCCCCGCCTGCTGTTTGCCGGTATCATGCGTGCTTTCGCCGGCAACGGCAGGCAGGTTTGGGGAACAGGATGAGTCAGGAACAAAGTACGGCTAATGAGGCGTGGCGCAAAATCAAGGCGCTGGAACACCTGCTGGCAGAGGCGCTGCCGCAGGCCATCGCCGGCGCCAAGCTGGGCAAGCCGGGCAAGATGTTGAGCGAAGTGCAGAAAACGGCGGGCGAGCGTAGCGCGCTGGCTTTGAGTTTTCCGATTTTGCAGCGCGAAAACCGCAAGGATGTCGAGGTGGCGTGGATCAATATACAGATCAGCCTGTCCGGCAACGGTGTGCCGCACGCCGCTGCAGGCCATGCGCCCTTGGGTGCCGTCATGCATGTGGCACACTGGGCTTGCGAATTCAGCTTTGATTACGACGCCTATATCGGCTTTCCGGCCGATGGCTGGCAGCCGTGGCGTAACCAGCAAGGGCGCTTGCTGAGCTGGGACGAGTCCGAGTCGCCTTTTGGCGATGAATGGCTGTACTCGTTGCAGCTGGATGCGCTCGAGGGTGAAGCCGGCTTATTGCCATGCGTGGTAGCGCCGGCCATCGCCCTGCTGCAGGGCAAGGCGCTGGATGAGGCCTTGCCGGCTACTTTGCCCGGTTTGTTGCGTTATCAGAATGTTGAGCTGGCTGATGGCGCACGCGACTTGCGTATCGCGCTCGCGTGATGCCACGCTATCTGCTGCTGGAAACCGAGGTCGAGTTTTCGGCCATGCGTGCGCAAGGCGCGGGCGGGCAGAACGTCAACAAGGTTTCCAGTGCGGTACAGCTGCGTTTTGATGTGATGGCTTCCAGCCTGCCTGAAGGCATCAAGCAGCGCCTGCTGGCGCGGGCCGACTCGCGTTTGAGCCGCGAAGGCGTCTTGGTGATCAAGGCACAGCAGCATCGCAGCCAGCCGCTGAACCGCGCCGATGCGCTGGCGCGCCTGCAGGCGCTGATCGATGAAGCGGCCCATGTACCCAAGCAGCGTCATGCGACGCGGCCGACGCTGGGTTCGCGCAAGCGGCGTCTGGAAGGCAAGGCCAAGCGCGGGGTCGTCAAGGCGCTGCGCGGCAAGGTCGCCGGCGAGTGAGTTCTGTAGTGTCCGGCATGGCGTGCATGGTGCGCTGTTTGCCGTTTTTTTTGCGATAGCCGCGCCTGACGGGCTGGCGGTGTTTGTTTTTTCAGAGTTCCCCCATGAATACTCCTATTGGCCTGTCCGGTGCCGGCGTTGTTTTATCGGTGCTGGCCTCGCTGCTGTTTGCCGTGTTGTCCGGCTATACCACCTTGCTGTCGCCCTTGTCCGGCGAGGCGGTTTTTGCCTGGCGTGTGCTCTGGACTTTGCCGGGTGCCTTTTTGTTACTACTTTTGCGCCGGCAATGGCCGGCGTTTTGCCTGTTATTGCAGCGCTTGCGCAACGAGCCGCGCCTCGCGCTGGCCATGCCCTTGCTGGCTGGCTTGTTTGGCGTGCAGCAGTGGCTGTTTATGTGGGCACCTATCAATGGCGAGGCCATGTCGGTGGCGATGGGCTATTTTTTGCTGCCGCTGACCATGGTGCTATTCGGGCGCTGGCTGTATGGCGAGCATTTGTACCGTATGCAGTGGCTGGCGGTGGGTTTTGCCCTGCTTGGCGTGTTGCATGAACTGTGGCTGACCCGTGCCATTGCCTGGCCCACCTTGCTGGTGGCGCTGGGTTACCCGCCTTATTTCGTGTTGCGGCGCTGGGCACGGCTGGAGGCATTGACCGGTTTTGCGCTGGAGATGACGGTCCTGTTTCCGGTCGCTATCCTGATGTTGTGTTATCTGGGGCCGGCCAGTTACGGTGTGCTGGGCGAGGCGCGCTTCTGGCTGCTCTTGCCGGGCCTGGGCTTGATCAGCACCGTTGCCTTGTTGTGTTATCTGGCATCCAGCCGCCTGCTGCCTCTGGGGATGATGGGCTTGCTGGGTTATGTGGAGCCGGTATTGCTGTTTTTGCTGGCTATTACCTTGCTGGGTGAGCCTTTGAGTGCCAGCCGCCTGCTCACTTACGGGCCGATCTGGCTGGCCGTCGCTTTGACGGGCCTGAATATTGCAATCCGCCAGTTCGGCGTGCGATTGCCGTGGCGGGGGCGCAGATAAGCAAGAGCACGAGGGGGTGAGTGTATGCGCTTTGATGACAGACTGGATGCCGCGCGGCATCTGGCGCAGGCCTTGCGGGCTTACCGTGGTCAGCATCCGCTTATACTGGCCATTCCGCGCGGCGCGGTGCCAATGGGGCGCGAGCTGGCCGACTTGCTGCAAGGCGATCTGGATGTGGTGCTGGTGCGCAAGCTGCATGCACCGGGGGATGCCGAGTTTGCCATCGGTGCGCTAAGCGAAACAGGGCAGGTGGTATTGATGCCCTGGGCTGAGAAAGCGGGCGCCGATACGCACTGGATCGCGCAGCAGCGCGAACTGGAGTCGGCCAAGATACGGGCGCGGCGGGTGCGTTATACGCCGCTGCGCCCATCTTTGCCGGTTGCGGGGCGCACCGTGATTGTGGTCGACGATGGCTTGGCGACCGGAGCGACCATGCTGGCGGCGCTGGATGCGCTGCGCTTGCAGCGCCCGGCACGGCTGGTGTGCGCCGTGCCGGTGGCCTCGCCGGATGCTTGCACGCGGGTGCGTGCGCATTGCGACGAGCTGGTGTGTTTGAGCGCGCCCGCCCAGTTTGCCTCGGTCGGCCAGTTTTACCGCGACTTCACCCAAGTGGAGGACGCCGAGGTCGAGCGCGTTCTGGCCGCCTCTTAGCGCCCCTTCACCAAGTTCATGATTTCGGCTGCATTCAGCGTGCCGGCGCGTTGGCGGATTTGCGGCAGATACTGGCTTTGCATCTCTTTGGCCGGGCCTAGCATGCCCTGAAAACTCTGCTGCAGTAGCGCCGTACTCATCTGGCGGCCACCCGCGTAATAGCGCTTGGCGATCTGGCCTAGTGCATAGGTGCTGGCAAAGGAAAATGCCATGCCGGTGCCGCTGTCTCCCAGTGTTTTCCCCCATTTTCCCGCCGCTTTGCCAAATAGCCCGCCTATCAGCTTGCGCCCGAATTGTTCCAGATATTGCGACGTCAATCCGATGCCGACGGTGGAGAGAAATTCACGGATATGGCCCTGATCCAACTCGTAGCCATAGCGTTTGCCTATGCCGTACACCATCTTGATCTGTAACGGAATAATGGCGACCGAGGCCCAGGATTGCGGCAGCAATTCCAGTGCGCCATTGAGAATGGCGTAGTTGAGGATGGAGCGATCAAGCTCGGCTTCGTCTTGTACAGGAGGGCTGGTCGGCGGCACGGCTTGCTGCTTTGCCGTGGCTGCGGTTGCCGGTGCCGCATATTGGCCGGCATCGGCCATGGCGTCGGCCTCTTGCTGGAAGGCAAGGCTGTCAGCATCCGCTAGCTGCAGGCGGGTTTTCAAGTCGGCCAGAAAGGCACGTTCGGCCTCGCTGGTGCGCCCGTCGGCATCACAAACGCACACCGCCATTTCGAAGGCAAACTGGCGTGCCGCCTGATCGCCCAGGTTGGAGCAGGCCTGCGCGAGTGTCATCCGCTTGAATAACACGTCCTGATACAGGCGGGTAAGATCCATGCCCGAGCCTTGTCCCAGGGATTCGGCCAGTGCGCGTATATGTTCGCGCTCGCGTTCGTCGTTATTGCCATCGGCAAAGGCGGCGAGCAGGGCGATGCTGAGGATGGCTTGCTGTTGTTCGCTATTCATGGGGTGTCCGGCTGGATAAATTGATATCGCTTTGGCAAGTGAATACGGTAGCAGTTCCCGTTTTGCCTAATTGTTTAGCCTTGCGTGCGGCCATGCCAAGCCCAGAAGTCTTTGACCCTATGCTGCATAAAGTCTTGAGCGGCGCTGAAGTCGGCGCTATCGGCCTCGTCGGTGATGCGGTAGACCTCGGGCGTTTGATTGCCGTTTTCAACTTCCAGCGTAATGCCGGACATTTCGGCCTGTTCGGCCAGATAGCTCAGATAGGCATTGATGGCCTGAACAAACTCGTCGCCGCGTGCTTGCCCGTCCAGCAGGGATTTAACGAAATTGTGGCCGTTGATAATGATTTTGCTCATGGCTTACTCCCGTTGTGGCATGCTTTTTTGCAGTGCCGGATGCCCTGATGCTAGCAGCCGGAAGATGTGTTGCGCTGATGGATTCAGGGGAGGGAAAAACCTGTGTCAGGGCTTGACCGGTCGGCTTGAATCTGCCTGTTAAACTTGTTGTGCAAATTTTAATCGACACTTGCGGGGGTGTTGATTTATATGGATTTTCTTCTGGCGTTGCCCTGCTATAAGGCTGCTTTTCCACAGAATCTGTGGAAAATTCTGCGCACGGTTTAGCGGTGTCCGACTGCCTGTGCACCGAATTGCAGGGCGGCCAGTCGCGCATACAGGGGCGAGCTTTGCAGCAAGGTTTGATGCGTGCCTTCGGCGATGATGCGCCCCTGATCCATCACCAGAATGCGGTCGGCCTGACGCACGGTAGCCAGGCGGTGGGCGATGACCAGCGTGGTGCGCTTGGCGGCAGCGCGTTCCAGCGCCTGCTGCACCAGTTGTTCGGACTCGGCATCCAGTGCGCTGGTGGCTTCATCCAGTAACAGAATGGGCGGGTTTTTCAGAATGGCGCGCGCGATGGCGATGCGCTGGCGCTGGCCGCCGGACAGGCGTACGCCGCGTTCGCCCAGATGGCTGGCGTAGCCTTGCGGCAGGCGCTGGATAAACTCGTCTGCCGCCGCTTCGCGCGCGGCGGCAAAGACTTCTTCATCGCTGGCTTCGGGTTTGCCATAGCGTATATTTTCCAGCGCGCTCGCGGCAAAAATCACCGTGTCCTGCAAGACCACGCCCAAGTGCTGGCGCAAGTCATGCAGGGCCAAGGCGCGCAAGTTGACGCCTTGCAGCTTGATCTGGCCTTGGTCCGGGTCGTAAAAGCGCAGCAATAACTGGAATAGGGTGGTTTTGCCGGCGCCGGAAGGGCCAACCAGTGCGACGCGTTCGCCCGGATGGATGTGCAGGTTGAGCTGGTGAAGCGCGGGTGTGTCCGGGCGGGACGGATAGGCGAAACTGACGTTTTCCAGTCGCAGGCCGTCGCCTGTTGCCGCGAGCGCTTGCGGCTGCCCGGGTGTCTGCACCGTGCTATCCAGTGTCAGCAACTCCATCAGCCTTTCGGTGGCGCCGGCTGCACGCTGGATATCGCCCCACACTTCGGCAATCGCACCGACGGCCCCTGCGGTGACGACCGCATAGAGGACGAATTGTCCCAGCTCGCCCGGTGTCAGGCTGCCGTCTATCACCGCATGCGCCCCCAGCCACAGCACAAACACAATGGCACCAAAAACCAGCAGGATCACGACGGCAGTGAGTAGCGAGCGCGCGCGGATGCGTGCGAGGGCACTGTCGAAAGCGTGTTCCACTGCGCCCTCAAAGCGTTGTGCCTCGCGCGCCTGCTGATTGAAAGCCTGTACGGTCGGTATGGCGTTGAGGATTTCGCCGGCCATGGCGCTGGCGTCGGCGATGCGGTCCTGGCTTGCGCGCGAGAGTTGGCGCACGCGCCGGCCGAACAGCATGATGGGCAGGATGACGAATACCAGTGTGGCCAGAATATAGCCGGTGAGGCTGCTGCTGGTCACAAACAGCATGATAAGGCCGCCCGCCATCAAGAGCAGGTTGCGCAAGCCCATGGACAGGCTGGTGCCAATGACGGTCTGCACCAGTGTGGTGTCGGTGGTCAGGCGTGACAGCACTTCGCCGGTCTGTGTGGTCTCGAAGTAAGCCGGGCTCATCCGGATTACGTGGCGATAAATGGCGCTGCGCAAATCGCTGGTGACGCGCTCGCCCAGCCAGGAAACCAGATAAAAGCGCGCGGCCGTGGCGATGGCCAGAATGGCGGCAACCGCGAACAGGGCGATAAAAACCGAGTTGATATGCCCCGCGCTCGCCGCGCTAAAGCCGCGATCTATCATGTAGCGAAAAGCGACGGGCAGTGCCAGTGTCGCGCTGGCGGCAATAGTCAGCGCCAGCAGGGCGAGTACGGCATGCGGCCGGTAAGGACGCAAAAAGGGCAGTAGCGCCAATAGGGGGCTAATGCGAACGAGGGCAGTATTGGACGGCTTTGGCATCACGCTACTTTAACGGCGAACGCGTGGATGTGCTGTTAATTTGTAGCGGGGTGTGGTGAAACGGGTCAAGCGCAAGATGCCGTAGCGGCAGGGTGAAACTGGTGGGGGGAGAAGGATTCGAACCTTCGAAGGCTGAGCCGTCAGATTTACAGTCTGATCCCTTTGACCGCTCGGGAATCCCCCCACAAGAGGACGCGAATAATAAATGGATTTATATCAAACGTCAAGCGCCTGTCGGCGATTCATGCCGAAATGCGGTGTACTCAGCCCAGAGATGCAGGCAGGCGGCGAATATCGGCGACGCGGATGCGCTTGAGCTGCTCGACGGTAATCAGATGCAGCAGGATTTTGACTACTTTTTGCTGCTTGTTGCCGGTAATGGCGCGGTGCAGGCGGGCTTCCAGTTCTTTGGCGTCTTCGCGCTTGCTGACCGGCTCGGGTAGCAGCAGGCGGATGGCGTCGTCGTCAATGGCGCGTGCGCCCATCGGGCTGGCTGCGGCATCGTTCGAGGCAAGGAATATCATGTACTTTCCTTTTTGCGTCAGGGCTGCGCCCAGCAGTTTTACCGTTTGATCCATGGTGTGAGTCTTTCCAGTCGAATTTTGGAGCGCTAGGGTACACCGCCAGCGCCGTGCATGAAACCTTTAGTTTAGCGGGGGTTGATACCGTTTCCTGACGACAGAAATCGGGCGTGCCTGCTAAAACGAAACAGCTCCGCAGTTTTGGCACTCAGGCAAAAACCGGCAGGGGCGGCAAGTTGGCACCCGTGCAGGAGGTGGCTGCCATGAAAAAGCTGGTGTGGATCGTGTTTGTCAGTGCCTGGTGCCATGCCGAAGCTGCACCGCGCTGGGTCTTGCTGGGTGAAACAGCAAGCGGCAACCAGATTACCTTTGATCTGGAGACCTTCAGAAGTGGCGCGCTCCCCGAGCTGTGGCTGCAGGTCGATCAGGCCAGCTGCCCGCCCAAAGGCAGGCGCCAGGACTGTCTGTTGCAACAAAAAATCAAGGTCAACTGCAATAGCCAGGAGTTTGCCGTTATCCATACCCGGGTGCGCAATCATCAGGGTAGCCTGCGCCATGACAGCGGCTTGGTGGGGGCCAGGTTTGAGCCAGCTCCGCAAGGCTCGATCGCCGCATCCGTGGTGGCGCTGGCCTGTCATGTCGAGGGCTTGGCCGGTTAAACCCGCGCTTTTAGTCAGGCCTAGGCGAAGCGGCGGGCAGCATCCAGTGCCAAACCGCTGCCTATGCTGCCGTGCAGATCGCCTTCAACGGCTTTGGCTTGTGGCAACAGGGCGGCAATACGCTGTCTAAGCAGGGGTACGCCGCTGGCGCCGCCGGTGAAAAACACGGTGTCTACCGCATTGGGCGCGATCTGGGCTTGGGCGAGTACCTGCTTGACCGTGCTTTCTATGCTGTCGATCTGGCGGCTGATGGATTCGTCAAACTGGGTGCGGCTCAGGCTCAGGCTCAGGCCGCTTTCTATTTCATCCAGCTGCAAAAGCGCCTGCTCCTGACCGGAGAGCGCAATCTTGGCGTCTTCCACCTGCATGGCCAGCCAGTGGCCGGCACGCTTGGCAATCAGGGTAAACAGCCGGTCCAGCTTGTCCTGCTCCAGTGCTTCCGAATACACGCTTTGCAAGGACGAGAGCGCCTTGCGGGTATAGGCGAAGTTGATGGTGTGCCAGGTTGACAGGTTGAAGTAGGCGCTGGACGGCATGTCGGCCTGGCTTTTGAGCTTGCTGCGCAGGCCCAGTAGCGGCATGGCCGTGGCCAGACTGAGCTGTTTGTCGAAATCGGTGCCGCCGATATGGATGCCGCAATTGGCCAGAATGTCGTCTTGACGGTCCAGTTTCAAGGCCGACTGTGGCGACAGGCGGATCAGGGTGAAGTCAGAGGTGCCGCCGCCGATGTCCACCACCAGCACCAGTTCTTCATGGCTGATGCGGCTCTCGTAGTCGAAAGCGGCCGCAATCGGCTCGAACTGGAACTCGATATCGCTAAACCCGGCTTGGCGTGCAATCTGCGCCAGCGTGTCTTGCGCCAGCGCATCGGCGCGCGCATCGTCGTCGACAAAATACACCGGCCGGCCAAACACCGCCTGCTGCAGGGGGCGGCCGGCGGAGAGTTCGGCGCGCTGCTTGAGCTGGTCGATATACATCTGCAGCAAATCCATAAAGCGCAGCGTGCGGCCATGCACCTCGGTCTGGCCATCCATCAAGCTGGTGCCCAGCAAACTCTTGAGTGAGCGCATCAGCCGACCTTCGTAGCCCTCCAGATATTCGGCAATGCCGGCGCGCCCGACAGCGACCGAGTCTTCCTCGGTATTGAAAAACACCACCGAAGGCAGCGTTGTTTTGCCGTCTTCCAGCGCAAGCAAAGCGGGGACGCCGGGACGCTGCCAGCCGACGGTCGAGTTGGACGTGCCAAAATCCACGCCACAAGCATTGGTCATCATGAATACGTTTATATCGGAGCAAAATTCGAGGCGCGCGAGTATAGCCCAATTCAGCGTCAAGGTCTGGCAGCGGCAAACCATTCCCACAACTGCTATACCTGAAGACATGCATTTTATGCGATTAACCGCAAAGGATTGCATCTGGACTTGCTGTGCGGATCTTTAGATGCACATGGCGCGTGAAGACTTTTACGATGAGGGGTAAATAATGTCAGTAGCCAAGGAGCAGGGCGAGCGCGCACGAGTTGCGCCAATTTCCACACCAACCGATCTGGGTAGTGATGCGACGCGCGATATCAGCGCCGCGATGAACCTGATTCTGGCCGATGTTTTTGCTTTGTATCTGAAAACCAAGAATTTTCACTGGCATGTCAGTGGACCGCATTTTCGCGACTATCATCTGATGCTGGACGAGCAGGGCGATGAGCTATACGGCATGACCGATCCGATTGCCGAGCGTGTGCGCAAGGTCGGCGGGCGTACGATGACTTCTATCGGCCATATCGCACGTACCCAGCGCGTGCTGGATAATGATGCCGACTATGTGCAGCCGCTGGATATGTTGGCCGAACTGTGTGACGACAGCAAAAATCTGGCTGCCCGTTTGCGCGAAGCGCATAGCGTATGCGACACATACAACGATACGGCAACGGCTAGCCTGATTGAAAACTGGATAGATGCGACCGAGCGCCGTACCTGGTTCTTGTTTGAAGCCAGCCGCCGTGGTGACGGTACCGGCCACTAAACCGTTTACAGGTTTGGTCAAAAGCGATAGCGGATGGATGCCGCTATCGCTTTTTTATGGTCATCGCGCTTCCCCGGTTAGGCACGATGAAAATTTTTATTGTGTGCTCAAGGCGGCGGCAGCTGGTCCAGCAACAATAGTGCCGCACGTTGCCAGGCACCGGTGTGCTCTTCTTTATCCTCTACGGTTTGCTCCGCCTGCCAGGGTGCTTGTGTGCTGCCGCTTTTGCTTACGCTGAGTGTCAGCGTGCTGAGTGTGCGCTCTGCATAGCTGGTATAAGGGGCTTGCGGCCAGTCCCAGCCGGCCATGCCGCCCCATCCGCCGCCATAGCGGCCATAGCCCAAACCGATGCCGCTTTGCCATTGCGTTTGCGCTGCCAGTAGGGTGCGGGTGCTGGCGCGAAAACAGAATTGCCACTGCCCGCCTTGCGCAAGCGGCGTATAGCCGCGTAGCGACAGCAGCAATTCCAGCCGTGTCTTGGCGTCAAAGCCCAGTTGCGCCGGTGCCGGGCAGGACAAGGAAGCGGTCGCAGGCGCGGGTTGTGGCATGGCGCCGGCCTGTCCCCATAGCGGGATCAAACAGGGCAATAAGGCAAGGTATTTCATGGCGGGGCACTTTATCCGTTTGCTTGCCCTGCAGCATAGCGCTGATCCGGCCGTATAATCGATCCGACTATGAGCAAACGGGCGCTTCATGAAAATACTGCATACCTCGGACTGGCACTTGGGCCAGCATTTTATGGGCAAGACGCGTCAGGCTGAACATCAGGCGTTTCTCGCCTGGCTGCTGGAGCAGGTCAAGCTTTGTGCTGCCGATGTCGTGTTGGTCGCGGGAGATGTGTTTGATACCGGTGCGCCGCCTAGCTATGCGCGCGAGCTGTACAACGAATTCGTGGTTGGCTTGCATGCCAGTGGCGCTACGCTGGTGGTGCTGGGCGGCAATCACGACTCGGTGGCCACGCTGGGCGAGAGCCGCTCGCTATTGGCACATCTGTCCACGCAGGTGATTGCGGCCGTGCAGAACGAGGCGCAGCGGCAAGTGCTGGTGTTGAACGGGCGTGATGGCCAGCCCGGCGCTGTTTTGTGTGCCATCCCGTTTATCCGTGCGCGCGATGTGTTGCAAAGCCAGCCCGGGCAAAGCGCAGCGGATAAGCAGTTGTCTTTGCAGCAGGCGATACAGCAGCATTATCAGTCTGTGTATGCGCTGGCCGTGGCGCAGTGCCAGACGCTGGGGCTGGCGCTGCCTGTCATCGCCAGCGGCCATCTGACGACAGTGGGTGCCAGCGCCAGCGAGTCGGTGCGCGAAATCTATGTGGGCGCGCTGGAGGCGTTTCCGACCAGTGCTTTTCCGCCGGCCGATTATATTGCGCTAGGTCATATCCACCGTCCGCAAAAAGTGGGCGGTTTCGAGCATATCCGCTATTGCGGCTCGCCCATTCCTTTGGGTTTTGACGAGGCGCGCCAGCAAAAACAGGTGCTGCTGGTTGAGCTGGACGGCAAGGGTTTGCAGTCGGTGACGCCTTTGCTTGTGCCGTGTTTTCAGCCTTTGTGTACCGTTGCCGGTTCGCTGGAGGATTTGCCGCGCGAGATAGCCGCGGCCGCAGCGCAGGCTAAAGAAGGACAGACGGTGTGGCTGGAGGTTATTGTGCGTAGCGATGACTATCTGGCCGATTTGCATGGCCGCATCCAGAGCCTATGCGAAGGCTTGCCGGTGGAGGTGTTGCGTATCCGGCGCGAGCGTGGCCAAGCTGCCTTGGCATTGCAGCAGCAAGCGTGCGAGACGCTGGATGAACTCAGTCCGCTTGATGTGTTTGAGCGGCGTCTGGCGCAGGAAGAGTTGCCGGATGCGCTGAAAGCCAGCTTGCAGGCGCGCTATGCGCTGCTTTTGGATGAATTGGCGGGAGAGCACGCATGAAGATATTGTCCTTGCGCCTGAAAAACCTGAATTCGCTGAAGGGGGAATGGAAGGTCGACTTTAACGCCGCCCCCTTCAAGGGCAATAGCCTGTTTGCCATTACCGGCCCGACCGGTGCCGGCAAAACCACCTTGCTGGATGCGATCTGTCTGGCGCTGTATCACGAAACGCCGCGCCTCAAGACGCTGTCGGCCAGTGCTAACGAGCTGATGACGCGTCATACCGGCGATTGCCTGGCCGAGGTGGAGTTTGAAGTGCAGGGCGAGGCTTACCGCGCATTCTGGAGCCAGCGCCGCGCCCGCGACAAGGCCAGCGGTGCGCTACAGGCCCCCAAGGTCGAGCTTGCACGCGCCGACGGTACGATTTTGTCTACCCAAGTAGGGGATAAACTTAGGCAGATCGTGGCCATTACCGGGCTGGATTTTGCCCGCTTTACCCGCTCCATGCTGCTGGCGCAGGGCGGCTTTGCCGCTTTTCTTAATGCCAGTGCCAATGAGCGCGCCGAATTACTGGAGGAGCTGACTGGCAGCGAAATTTACGGGCGCATTTCCGAGCGCGTATTTGCGCATGCCCGCGATGCCCGGCTCGCTTTGGAGTTGTTAAGGCGCGACGCCGATGCCGCTGACTTGCTGGATCTGCAATCGCGTAGTGCGCTGCAAGCCGAGATCACGGCGCTGGCGCAGGAAGACACGGCGCTATCGGCTGAGGCGGCCAAGATAGAGATACAGCGCCAATGGCGCCTGCGTTTGAGTCAGGCCGAAGCGGAACACGCCCGCGCCATGCAGGGGATGGACGAGGCGGATGCACAGGCCAGGCTTGCTGCGCCGGCGCTGGAACGCCTGAGTCTGGGTGAGCCGGCCGAGGCGCTGCACCCGGCATATCTTGCGCTGACGCGGGCGCAAAGCAGTTGGCAGGTATTGGCTGACACGCAGGCGCAACTTGGCGAACAACAGCTAGCGGCGCATGACGCGTTCTTGCGCCGGCATGGTGAGGCCTGGGCCCTGGCCGAGGAAGAAACGGCAGCTGAGGAAACGGCGCTGACCGTGTTGGCGCAAGACAGACAGGCGCTGGAAGCGCAGATGGCCTCGAATGCCGTGCATGCGCAATTGGGCGAGCAAATTCCGCTGTGGCGCGGCCTGTTTGCCGAGGCGCAAAGGCTGGAGGGCGAGCACGCCGGCAAGCTCACCGAACTGCAGCACTTGCAGCAGCAAAGCGAGGCGGCTTGCGCGCAGCGCCAGCATCTGGCCGAAGGTCTTGTTCATGCCGAAGGGCACTATGCGCATGCCTTGGCGCAAGAGCAGGCCGCGACCTTGCCGCGTGAAAGTTTGGGGACGGATGCTGCGCACTGGCGCACGATCTGGCAAAACAGCCAGGCCGACGCACAGGCCGTCGTGCGTCTGGACGAAGAAGGGGCACGCTTGCGGGTGCAGGCGGACGAGCTTGCACGCTGGCAGGCACAGCAACCGCCGCTGGCCGATGAGGTGGCGGCACTGACTGAGCAGCGCGAGCGTTTACGCAGCCTGTTTAGCGCGCTTAGGGTTGAAGAAAAGGATAAGGCCAGGCTGATCGAGCTGGAGTTGCGCATCCAGAGCCTGGAAGTGCAGCGTGCCCATCTGCGCCCGGGAGAGGCTTGCCCCTTGTGCGGCGCATGCGAGCATCCGGCGTTAGAGGCTTACCGCCAGCTAGACCCTGCGCAGAGCGAGCAGGCATTGGCTGCGCTCAGGGCAAGGCTGGCCGAAGTGCAGTCCGAGGGAGAGACATTGGCAGCTGCGCTGGCGCGCAAAGAGGAGGAAGCGAAGCAACTGAAGCAGCGCTGTCTGGATGGGATGGACCAGTATCAGGCACAACGGGCCGCTTGGCAGGCTGCGGCCTTGGTGTATGCGCTGGCGGAGGACGCCTGGCGTGATGCGTCGCTACTTTCCGGTTTGCGCCAGAGCCTGGAAGATAAGCGGGACAGGGCGGCGGCCGGTCTGGCCGCTTTTGAGTCGGCCGATGGTGCATGGCAGACGGCACAGGCCGTGTGCGCAAAGGCACAAAAAAGTCTGGCGGATGTGCGCCATCAGTCGGCGCTGCTTGCACAGCACGAGGCGACGCTGGCGCAGGGTCTAAGCGAAAAGCAGCGTGCATTGGCGGCATTGCAGTTGGCGCAAGACAGGCACCATCAGGCGCTATGCCTCGCGCTGGCGCCTTTTGCCGATGCCTTGCCGCCAGAGCCTGACGCATGGCTGGCCGAACGCGCGGCCCAGTGGCAGAACTGGCAGCGCTCGGAGCATGCCGCCCGGCAACTGGAGCAGGATGTGCTGCGCGCACAGGCGCGGCTTTTGGCGGCTAGCCAGCTGCGGAATGGCTGGCAGCAAAAAGCCGGACAAGCGGGGCTGGATATCATGCCGAGCGCGCCTGTCGTGGACGACAGGGCTGCGGCTTTGACCCGCCTGCAGCAGGACACCGAAGCGCTGGCCAATACGCTGGCGCAACTGGAAGGGCGGCAGGCGCAGCTGGCGGCGGACTTGCGCGGGCGCGAGGGCGAGCTGGATGCGGCACAGCGTGTCTGGCTGGACGCACTGGCGGGCAGCGCATTTGCCGACGACGCGGCTTTTCTGGCCGCGCTTTTACCCGAAGCTGAGCGTTTGCGCTTACAGGGCCTGCGTGAAAGCCTTGTGCAGGCGCGGGGGCAGGCGCTGACCCTGCTAAAAGCCGCGCAGGCGGCGCTTCTGGACTTGCGTGCGACGCCGTTGACCGAATTGCCGGCAGCCGAACTTGCCGCACAACTCACGGCGCTGGACGCCAAGCGCCAGGCGTTGGCAAAAGAACAGGGGGCACGGGCCGGGCGTCTGGCAGAAGACGATGCGCGCAAGGCGAAGCAGCAGCTGTTGTTGGGGCAGATTGCAGCGCAGGCGGCCGATGTCGAACTATGGCAGCGTCTGGACGGGCTGATAGGCTCGGCCAAGGGCGACAAATTCCGCAAGTTTGCCCAGGGCTTGACGCTGGATCACCTGATTTATCTGGCCAATCGCCAGTTGCAGACGCTGCATGGCCGTTATGTGTTGCAGCGCCGGGATACGGGTGAACTGGAGCTGGAAATTGTCGACGCCTGGCAAGGCGATGTGGCGCGCGATACGCGCACCCTGTCCGGTGGCGAGAGTTTTCTGGTGAGCCTCGCGCTGGCGCTGGCCTTGTCCGATCTGGTCAGTCACAAAACCTCGATCGACTCCCTGTTTCTGGATGAGGGTTTCGGCACGCTGGACGCCGAGACGCTGGAGTTGGCGCTGGATGCGCTGGATGGCCTGAATGCATCGGGCAAGATGATAGGCGTGATCAGCCATGTGGAGGCAATGAAGGAGCGCATTCCGTTGCAGATACGGGTGGGCAAGGCCAGCGGTATCGGCTTTTCCACCTTGCAAATTGTGTCTTAGAACCTGTTCACGATCTGCTGCGCATCGGCGATACGGCGTTAAAAACAGCATTCGAAATGCTCATGTACCACCTGTACATTTCGCTTTCTCAGCCGTTTTCGCCTTGTTTTGCCCTCGCTCGCGAGGTCGTGAACACGCTCTTAAAGCGGGCGCAGCTTGCCGTCTACGCAAATGAGCGCGTCCAGACGGATCTGGCTGCCATCGTCCAGTACGATAAACTCCTGCGCATCCCGGGTGATGATGTCGCGGATAATGCTGTGGCAATGGCTTTGCGTGCCATCGGCGGCGAGGTAGCTTATATGGCAGGGTTTGCGCTGTAGTGCCAGCCATTCCAGCTCGCTGTGATAGTCGCAACTGATCGGGGTGTAAGGCGGTTTGGGCATGGTTTTGCCTGCGGATAAAAACTGCCGGGCGTCTGGGTGACGGCCGGCAGTATAGGCTTAAGATGTTTGCGTGGGTGCGGTTTCCGGGCAATCCAGCCAGATCAGGCTGGCCATGCGTCCGCTCACGCCATCGCGCCGGTAGGAGTAAAAACGGTCGCGGTCGATCACGGTGCAAAAGTCCCCGCCATAAACCGCCGTCACGCCGTATTCGGCCAGGCGCTGGCGGGCCAGCAGGTAAATGTCGGCCAGAAATTTACCGTCGCCGATGTCCTTGAACGCGGCATCGGCTTCGCCGGCATGGGCCAGAAATACACTGCGTACTTCCGGCCCGACTTCGAATGCGTCCGGCCCGATTGCCGGCCCCATCCAGGCCAGAATTTCGTCCGGCGCGACCTTCATTGCCGCGACCGTCGCTTCGAGTACCCCGTCCGCCAGACCGCGCCAGCCGGCATGGGCCGAGGCCACCACGCTGCCGGCGCGGTCACAGAACAGCACCGGCAGACAGTCGGCGGTCATGACCACGCTGGCCTTGCCGCACTGGTAGGCGACACTGGCATCGGCTTCCGGCGGGTTTTCACCCAAAGACGCGACATCCACCACCACCGTGCCGTGTACCTGATTGAGCCAGGCGGGCTCGCAGGGCACGAAACGGCGCAGGATCTCGCGGTTTTCCGCAACATGTTCGGGTGTATCGCCGACATGCGCCGCCAGGTTGAAACTGGTGTAAGGCGCAACGCTGACGCCGCCGGAGCGGGTCGTGACCAGAGTGCGAACATGCGCCGGTGCCGGCCAGTCGGCGCTAAGCCAGTCAGTCGCGAACATACATCACCTCGACACCCTCGTCGTCGCTCTCGTCCCAGTCGTCGTCCAGGTCATCCTCTTCCAGATTGGCCAGCATCAGCTCTTGTGCTTCGCCGCGCATAATGGCCAAGAGGGCGCGCATATCATCGGGAATGCGGGCGGTCCAGGTCTTGGTTTCGCCGGTCGCCGGATGCTGCAAGCTGAGGCGGAAAGCGTGCAGAGCCTGACGTGCCAGCCCTTTGACGGCGCGTGCGACATCCTCGCCCATTTTGTGGCGCGGATCGCCATAGACCGGGTCGCCGGCCAGCGGATGTTTGGCTTCGCGCATATGGACGCGGATCTGGTGGGTGCGGCCGGTTTCCAGACGGCACTCGATATAGCTATGGTCGGCAAAGCGCTCCAGCACCCGGACATGGGTGATGGCCTGCTTGCCGCCGAATTTCACGCAGGCCATTTTCAGGCGGTTGTGCGGGTCGCGGCCGATATTGCTGTTGATGGTGCCGTCGAACGGCACCACGCCATCGGCGACAGCGCGATAAAGGCGCTTGACGGTACGCGCCTGCATCTGGCGCACCAGATTGGTTTGCGCTGCCAGCGTCTTGGCCACCACCATCAGTCCGCTGGTGTCCTTGTCCAGACGGTGCACAATGCCGGCGCGCGGTACTTGGGCAATGTCCGGAAAATGGAACAAGAGGGCATTGAGCAAGGTGCCGGACCAGTTGCCCGCAGCCGGGTGCACCACCATGCCGGCCGGTTTATTGACGACCAGAATGTGTTCATCCTGATAAATAATGTCCAGCGGCAGGTCTTCCGGCAGGTAGGCGCGGTTTTCCGCCGTTTCGACCGGCTCGACCGACAGGACTTCGTCGCCCATTACCTTGGTTTTTCCAGCAACGACGGCGCCGTTGAGGGTGACGTGGCCGTCCTTGATCCATTGGGTCAGGCGGCTGCGCGAGTGTTCCGGCATCAGTTTGGCGATGGCGCTGTCCAGCCTTTCGCCTGCCAGTGAAAGCGGAATATGCATGATGCGGGGCGCCGACATCTCGTTTTCTTCCGAGATGTCGTTATAATCGTCGGCATCGAAATAAGGATTGGTCATGAAAAGATATCTTGCTGCGATGTTGGTGGTTGCGGGCCTCGCCGGTTGCGCTTCAACTAGCGAGCCTAACGATGAAACGCGTGGCTGGACGGTCGAAAAGATCTATGGCGAGGCGAAAGACGAGCTTAATAGCGGCAATTATACGCGCGCGATCAAGCTCTATGAAACTTTACAAGCACGTTACCCCTATGGCCGTTATGCGCAGCAGGCGCTGATGGACCAGGCCTACACCCATTACAAGGATGCAGAACCGGAGCTTGCCATTGCCGCGGCCAACCGTTTTATACGTCTGTATCCGGCGCACCCCAACCTTGATTACATGTACTACCTCAAGGGCTTGGTCTACTACAACGACGATAGCACGTCGCTGGCCAAGTGGACGGGGCAGGACATGAGCGAGCGCGACCCCAAGGCGGCCAGCGAAGCCTTTAACGCTTTTCGCGATCTGACAACCCGTTTCCCTGATAGCCCGTACAGCAAGGATGCCGCCGAAAAAATGCAGCGTCTGGTTGATGCGCTGGGCGGACACCAGATGCATGTGGCGCGTTATTATATGAAGCGTGGAGCCTGGCTGGCTGCGGCCAACCGCGCACAGGATGTCGTGCGCGAGTACAGTAACACAGCTTATCGTGAAGAAGCGCTGGCCATCATGGTGGTGGCGTATGATCAGCTGCAAATGAAGCAGTTGTCCGACGATGCCCGCCGCGTGCTGGTGCTGAACTATCCGCAAAGCGCCTATCTGGCCAAACCATGGCAGGTCAAGGAAACCTCATGGTGGAAGTTCTGGTAAGCCTGCGCTTGCCTGACCGTTGACATTCAGACATGAAACCAGAGCCGCATTGCGGCTCTTTTCTTAAGCCGGGAAAGGTCAAGACATGAAAGCCATGGTTATCCATCAGTGTGGCGCCCCCTCCAAGTTCGAACTGGCCGAGTTGCCTTTGCCCGAGCCACAGGCCGGGCAGGTGCGCATCAAGGTGATGGCCAGCGGGGTGAATCCTATTGATTGCAAGATACGTTCGGGTGCGGTGCCATTGGCGCCTGCCTTTCCCGCTGTGTTGCAAGGCGATGTGGCCGGCGTGGTCGATGCGCTAGGCCCCGGGGTGGCCGGGTTTGCCGTGGGTGATGCCGTGTTTGGTTTTATTGGCGGCCTGAAATCCCACTCGGGCGCTTTGGCCGAGTTTGCGCTGGCCGATGTGCGCCTGCTGGCGCATAAGCCTGCGGCGCTGGATTTTGCCAGTGCGGCGGCTTTGCCTGTTGTGGGCATGACCGCATGGGAAGGCTTGATCGAGCGCGCCGCTTTGGTGCCCGGGCAGTCGGTGCTGGTGCAGGGCGGCGCGGGCGGGGTGGGGCATATTGCCGTGCAACTGGCGCATGCGGCGGGTTGCCGCGTGGTGGCGACCGTGTCGGGCAAGGATAAGGGCAAGCTTGCCAGGCAACTTGGGGCGGACGAGGTGGTGTATTACCGCGATGAGGCGGTGGCCGATTATGTAGCACGCCTGACCGGCGGGCGCGGTTTCGATGTGGTATTCGACAGTGTGGGCGGCGTGTCGCTGGATGCATCCTTGCAGGCGGCGGCAGTCGGCGGCCGGGTGATTGCCATTGCCGCGCGTTCCACCCATGATTTGTCGCCCATGCACAGCAAGGGGCTGGACTTGTCGGTGGTGTTCTCCCTGGCACCCTTGCTGTACGGGCAGGGTCTTGAGCGCATAGGTCAGCGTTTGCGCCAGTTGGCGTTGCTGGCTGAGGCGGGCAAGCTGCGCGTGCTCTTGGATGCGCGGGTGTTTACCTTGCAGGCCGTGGGTGCGGCACATGCGCTGGTCGAGTCTGGCGGTGCGCATGGCAAAGTGGTGGTGCGCGTGGCGGGCTGAGTGCGGCGGGCAGAATAATCAATAAGGCGGCGTCAGACCCGGCCGCCTTTTTCCATGCTCAGGCTGGCTTAGATGGCTTCTTCATTGGTTTCGCCGGTACGGATGCGTACGACCTGCTCGACGGCAGTGACGAAAATTTTGCCATCGCCGATTTTGCCGGTGCGGGCAACGGCCACGATGGATTCGATGGCGCGCTCTACCAGATCATCGGGTAGCACCAGTTCGATTTTGACCTTGGGCAGGAAGTCGACCACATATTCCGCGCCGCGGTACAGCTCGGTATGCCCCTTTTGCCGGCCGAAGCCTTTGACCTCGGTGACGGTCAGGCCATTGATGCCGATTTCGGACAAGGCTTCACGTACTTCATCCAGCTTGAATGGCTTGATGATGGCTTCGATTTTTTTCATATGATCTCCGTGCCGGTTATGCTTCCGACAAATATAGTCATTGCAACGACCACGATATTATTACATCGTTGACCGGTTTTGCTTATAAAAAACCCTATTATCCTGTATTATTCGCCGCTTCCCTGGTATTTGTTGCGGGTGTCGAATGTCCTATATTCTCAAGCTGCGGGGTGGTGCTGCCCTGTCTTCTTTCCGTCTGGAAAAACTACTTGATGCAGCCCTTGATGCCGGTTTGCCCAAGTTGGCGATATCCGCCGAATTCTGGCACTTTGCTGACTGCAGCGAAGCGCTCAGCGAACAAGAGCAGTCTGTGCTGGCACAGCTGCTGACCTATGGTGCGCCGCAGCTCTGTGCACCGGCTGCCGGTGAATTGTTTTTGGTGACACCGCGTCTGGGGACGCTGTCGCCATGGGCTTCCAAGGCCAGCGATATTGCCAGTCATTGCGGGCTGGAAAAAATCCGCCGCATCGAGCGTGGCGTGGCTTTTTATATCGATGGTGCCGCGGCACTGGACGCGGCGGCACGCCGCACCCTGCTTGCCTTGTTGCACGACCGCATGACCGAAACGGTGCTGTTTAGTCTGGATGAGGCTGAGCGCCTGTTTACCCATTTCGATCCGCAGCCGATGAGTTCGGTGGATATTCTGGCCGGCGGACGCGAAGCCTTGCTGCTGGCCAATAGCGAACTGGGTCTGGCCTTGTCGGATGATGAAGTCGACTATCTGGTCGAAAACTTCACGCGCATGGGGCGCAATCCTAGCGACGTCGAATTGATGATGTTTGCGCAGGCCAACTCCGAACATTGTCGTCACAAGATTTTTAACGCCGAATTTATCGTCGATGGCGAGCAGAAGGCCAAATCGCTGTTCCGCATGATACGCGACACGCATGACGCGCATCCTGAGGGCACGCTGGTGGCCTATAGCGATAACTCCTCGGTGATCGAAGGTGGCTTTATCGAGCGCTTCTATCCTGCGCCCGATTCGCATCAGTACGCCTTTACCCAAGAGCCGACCGCCATTCTGATGAAGGTGGAAACGCATAACCACCCGACGGCCATTTCGCCATTCGCCGGTGCTGCAACCGGTAATGGTGGTGAAATCCGCGACGAAGGCGCAACCGGTCGCGGTTCGCGCCCGAAAGCGGGTCTGACCGGTTTTTCTGTCTCCAACCTGAATATTCCCGGCTTCAAGCAGCCGTGGGAGGCTTACAGCGAAACGCAGGCCGAATACGGCAAGCCGGGGCGTATTGCATCCGCGCTGGACATCATGCTGGAAGGGCCGATTGGCGGCGCTGCCTTCAATAACGAATTCGGCCGCCCGAACTTGGCCGGCTACTTCCGTACGTTTGAAGAAGAAGTGCAAGGCGAGATGCGCGGCTACCATAAGCCGATCATGATTGCCGGTGGCGCAGGCAATATCCAGAACCAGCAGATCCATAAAAACATCATTCCGGAAGGCGCTTTGCTGATCCAGTTAGGCGGTCCTAGCCTGTTGATCGGTCTGGGCGGCGGCGCGGCTTCCTCCATGGATACCGGTGCCAATAGCGAAAACCTGGATTTCGATTCGGTTCAGCGCGGCAACCCCGAAATCGAACGCCGTTGCCAGGAAGTGATTGACCGCTGCTGGCAGCGCGGCGCGGCCAACCCGATCGAGTCGATACACGATGTCGGCGCGGGCGGCTTGTCCAATGCCTTCCCCGAGCTGGTGAACGATGCCGGCCGTGGCGCGATTTTCGAGCTGCGCAAGGTGCATCTGGAAGAGTCGGGCATGAGCCCGATGCAGATCTGGTCGAACGAATCGCAAGAGCGTTATGTGCTGGCCATCATGCCGGACGCGCTGGATATCTTTACCGCCATTTGCGAACGCGAGCGTTGCCCGTTTGCCGTGCTGGGCGTGGCCACTGACGATGGCCACCTGCAGGTGCGCGACGATGTGTTCGGCAATAATCCGGTCGATATGCCGCTCAATGTGCTCCTGGGCAAACCGCCGCGCATGACGCGCGATGTATCCAGTGTCTTGCAGCCGGATCAGGTGTTTGATGCTTCGCGCTTCCCGCTGAAGGAAACCGCCTATCGCGTGCTGCGCCTGCCAAGTGTGGCCGACAAGAGCTTTTTGATCACCATCGGCGACCGCACCGTGGGCGGCATGACCGCGCGTGACCAGATGGTTGGGCGCTGGCAGGTGCCGGTTGCGGACGTAGCCGTCACCACCATGGGTTTCAATAGCACGCGTGGTGAAGCCATGGCCATGGGCGAGCGTACGCCGACCGCGCTCTTTAGCGCGCCGGCTTCCGGGCGCTTGGCGGTGGGCGAGGCGCTGACCAATATTGCCGCCAGCTTTGTCGGCAATATCGGCAACGTCAAGCTGTCGGCCAACTGGATGGCGGCGGCGGGTCATCCGGGTGAAGACGCTAATCTGTACCGCACGGTCGAAGCGGTTTCTACGATGTGCCAGCAGGTCGGCGTCAGCATTCCGGTGGGCAAGGATTCGCTGTCGATGAAGACGGTATGGTCGGATGCAGAGGGCAAGAAATCGGTGACGGCGCCGCTGTCGCTGGTGGTGTCGGCCTTCTCGCCGGTTGAAGACGTCAGAAAAACGGTGACGCCGGAGATCAAGGCCGATAAGGATACCGACATCATCCTGATCGATCTGGGCTATGGCCGCTGCCGTCTGGGTGGCTCGGCTTATGCTCAGGTATGGAAGGCGATGGAAGGGCGCGCGCCGGATGTGGAAAGTCCGATGCAACTGGCCAGCTTCTTCAATACCATCCAGTCGCTGCTGCGCGACGACATGTTGCTGGCCTATCACGACCGCTCCGATGGCGGTTTGTTTGCCACCTTGTCCGAAATGATGTTTGCCAGCCGCACCGGCTTATCCATCGATTTGCAGGAACTGGTGATCGAGCGGCGCAATACCCAGCGCTATATTGCCGATTTCGTACAGCCGACAGCGGAGGCCGCAACCCATGGCCGCATCATGCGTGTCCTGTTCAATGAAGAGCTGGGGGCGGTACTGCAGGTCAAGAAGGGTCACACCTCCGAAGTGATCTCGCGCTTTATGAAGGCGGGTATCGGGCGCGAGCTGTTCGTGCTGGGCAAGATCAACAGCAAAGACCGCCTGATCATCAAGCACCGTGGCGAAGAGTTGCTGAACGAAAGCCGTACGGATCTGCAGCGTGCATGGAGCGAGACCAGCTACCGCATGCAGCGCCTGCGCGACAACCCGGCCTGCGCCGACAGCGAACATCTGCTGTTGTCGGATAATAAGGCGCGTGGCCTGTTTGCCGAACTGTCGTTCAATCCGTCCGACAATCCGGCGGCGCCGTTCATTGCCACCGGCAAGCGCCCGCGTATGGCGGTCTTGCGCGAGCAGGGTGTCAACGGTCAGATCGAGATGGCAGCGGCGTTTGACCGCGCCGGTTTCGAAGCGGTCGATGTGCATATGAGCGACATTATTGCCGGACGCGTATCGCTGGCCGACTTCAAGGGCCTGGCCGCTTGCGGTGGCTTTAGTTACGGCGATGTATTGGGTGCGGGTGAAGGCTGGGCCAAGAGCATTCTGTTTAATGCGCGGGCGCGTGACGAATTCAGTGCCTTCTTTGCGCGTCATGACAGCTTTGCGCTGGGTGTGTGCAATGGTTGCCAGATGATGTCCAATTTGTCGGCCATTATTCCGGGCGCTGAAGCCTGGCCCAAGTTCCAGCGTAATGCCTCCGAGCAGTTCGAGGCGCGCTTTGCCATGGTGGAAGTGCCGGCTTCGCCGTCCATCTTCCTTGGCGATATGGTGGGCAGCCAGTTGCCGGTTGTGGTCAGTCACGGCGAAGGCCGCGCGGTATTCGCACCGGGCAAGGAAAACGAAGCCGCGATTGCCTTGCGTTACATCGATTTCGCCGGGCGTCCGACCGAGACCTATCCGATGAACCCGAATGGCTCGCCAGGCGGGATCACCGGTGTGACCACGGCCGATGGCCGCTTCACCATCATGATGCCGCATCCTGAACGTGTATTCCGCACCGTGCAGAACAGCTGGCATCCGGAATCGTGGGGCGAGAACGGCGGCTGGTTCCGCATGTTTGCCTCGGCGCGGCGTTGGGTGGCATAAAACAAGCGCAGTATGTGCTGACAAACTGGAACGGGTGCCCTGCGGCACCCGTTTTTTTGCGGCTATCGCCATTTGATCAAAATTACATTTAGCATCTTTACAGCAAACTGTGTAAACACATAACATGTTAACTATTATCCGCTGCAACCATGTATTGCAGCGGGCTAGCGTAGGGCCGCCTCTGGCGGTTATTGCCGGGGGCATGACAATTGGACCGAGTGATTCGCGAGGCGGTTTTGCCTGCCTGTTTCGGGCAGGTTGAGGGCTTGGAGGAAGTATGCCGCTTGGTCGGCTATGATCCTGCGCAACAAGCGTTGCTGGCCAAGTATGCGGGCGCCTTGACCGGCTTGATCCAGGGTTTTGGCCAGCGTTATTTCGGACAGCTGCTTGAGTCCCATCAGGCCGCTCAGGCCTTGCTGCCGCATCTGGGATCCCGTCTGTGCCTGTTGAGCGATCAGCAGCAAAAACATCATCACGATCTTGCGTGCTTGCCACTGGATGAGGCCCAGGCGCTGCGTGCACGGCAGCTGGGAGAGATGCATGCCCGTATCGGGCTGGATCCAGCCTATCTGGCGGGGCTGGGGGAGTTGCATGTCCAGGCTTTTTCTGCGGCCATCGCTTGTCTGTCGCTGGATGCGGCAGAGCAGGCACGCTTGCTGCAGAGTGTGCGCAAGCGGGTGGGTGCGGACATGGTGTTGCAATTGTCTGGTGCGCTGGCTCTGCAGTCACCTGCGCGTGTTCAGTCCGCGGACCTGTTTCAGCTTGAGCAATTTTCCCGCCTGCTCTTGGGGCTAAGTCATCGGGAAGCCTCTTCATTGGCGGCGAGCGCCTTGCCGCAATACCTGATCGAACTTTGCGGGCAGCATGGTTTTACTGATGCCAGCCTCTATGGTTTGCCCAACGGGCAGTTGCTGGCGGGGAAACGCAGCACGGCAGTCGATTCCGCTTTATCACACATCATTCTGGAAACGCTATCCGGCAGTCATCAGCCCTGCGCCTGTCGTGCCTGCTACCCGGCATTGATCACCGTGCCGCTTATCGGCTCCGGCAAGCCGCTTGCCTTGCTGGTTTTGGCGACGAAAGAAACGGGCAATCTGCCGCCGTCGGTCTGCGACATGCTCGCTGCGATCGGGCGCGAGGCCGCACGCTTGCTGCTCGCCGCCGCTGGACAAGCCAAGCTGACGCCTGCAGAGCAGGAGTTGGCCTACTTATCCCGTCACGACAGTCTGACCGGTTTATCCAACCGCACCCACTTGCTGACATTGCTGGATAGCATGCCCGCTGGCGAGCGCTGGGTCGCGGTACTGGCGATTGATGGTTTTCATGAAATCAATGCACGGCTTGGACATGATTTTGGCGACCGGGTATTACTCAGCTGTGCCAGCCGGATCACGCCTATGCTGCCATCCGGTAGCGGTGTGGGACGGGTGGGGGCGGCGCGCTTCCTCTTATATGGCCATGGTGCCGAGGCGCAGCTGGATAGTCTGATTGCGGCCATTGTCCATGTGCTGGAGCAGCCTATCGATCTGGGTAGCGAGCATGTGCAGATCAAGCTCAGTGGCGGGGTGGTGATGGATGAAAGCGGGCACTGCCAGGGGGCAACCTTGCTGCGTCGTGCCGATCTGGCACTGATCCGTGCCCGGCATAAGGGTAATAGTCACTGGCATTATTACGATGCGGCGATGGACGAGGAAATCCGCCAGTTGCACCGCTTGCGCACCGAGTTTGCCCAGGCGCTGGCTCAGGACGAGTTGGCCCTGTTTTTCCAGCCCAAGATTAATCTGCATACGCATGCCGTGATTGGCGTCGAGGTTTTGGTACGCTGGCGCAAAGACGGGCGTTATATTGCACCCGGCCAGTTTTTCCCCGCGATAGAAGCCACAGATCTGATGCGCCAGCTCGATAGCTGGGTATTAAAAGAGACGCTGCGCCATCTGGTGAACTGGCAGCGCCAGTTGCGGGCGCTGCCGGTCAGCGTCAATCTCTCGGCCATGAGCCTTAAGCATGAGGATTTTCTGCCCATGGTTGAGCGCCTGCTGGCACAGTACCCGCAAGTGGCCTGCCTTCTCGAGATTGAGGTGCTGGAAACCCTGTCGCAGCAGGAAGCCTTGCAAATCGCGCACAAGCTTGAGCATTGCCGTACCCTGGGTATTCGTATTGCGCTGGATGATTTTGGCACGGGCGCGTCATCGCTGGTTCATTTGCAGCAGCTGCCGTTTGATACCATCAAGATCGACCAGCGTTTCGTCCGCAAAATGATAGAGTTTCCCGATAACGAGGCCATTATCCGCAGCATGGTTTCTTATGCCAGTCATAGTGGACGCCGTCTGGTGGCCGAGGGCATCGAGAGTCAGCCCATCTGGCAGCGCCTGCTTGAACTGGGCTGCGAAGAGGGGCAGGGCTACGAGATTTCGCCGCCCATGTCGGAAGAAACACTCTCTTTATGGTTGATGGAGTGGCATGCCGGCATGGCTATATCGGCATAAATACAGCCGTTTCATGGTCGATGGTACCGGCGTTTGGCATTTTTGTGCTTAAATTTTATCCATAAAGAATAAAATTTACTTGAGATAGATTGTGCTTTTACTTTATCCTCATAGAAAGATTGCAATAAAAATCATTCTACTTTGGAGAAAAGTATGAACAAAGTCTCGCAACATCGGCAGGATGTAGCGCAGGAAATGGGCTGGACAGCATGGGCGGGTTTTGTGCTGGGCCTGCTGCTGCTTGCTGCAACCCTGATCACCTCGCCACCGGATGGCATGTCGGTTGAGGCTTGGCGCTGCGTCGGCCTGGCGCTACTGATGGCGGCCTGGTGGTCGACTGAAGCGATTCCGATTCCGGCGACCGCCTTATTACCTATCCTGATGATCCCGCTCTTGGGTTTGGGCACCATCAGGACCGCATCGGCGCCTTACGCCAATCCGACCATATTCCTTTTCCTGGGCGGCTTTATCCTCGGTCTGGCGCTGGAGCGCTGGAATTTGCATAAACGCATCGCGCTGTTGACGCTGCGCGCCGTGGGTTACCAGCCGCGCCGCCAGATTGCCGGCTTTATGCTGGCGACGGCGTTTCTCAGCATGTGGGTCAGCAATACCGCCACCACCATTATGATGATGCCGATCGGCCTGTCGGTGATTGCTTTGCTGACACAGGATGACGAGACCTCGGAGCAACAGGCTTTTGCTACTGCCTTACTGCTGGGTATTGCCTACGCTGCCAGCGTAGGCGGTATCGCCACCTTGATCGGCACGCCGCCAAATGCCTTGCTGGCTGCCTTTCTTAAAGACAGCTATGGCGTGCACATCGGCTTTGGCCAATGGATGCTGATCGGCCTGCCGGTTGCTTGCGGCATGTTGCTGTTTACCTGGTGGTGGCTGACGCGCAAAAACTTCAAGCTGGATACGGCCGAAGCCGAAGGGCTGATTGCCAGACAAATTGCCGAACTGGGCCCGCTAAGCAAGGCCGAGAAAATGGTGGCGGTGGTGTTTGTGCTGACCAGTCTGGCCTGGATATTTCAGCCCATGCTGGCCAAAGTCATTCCCGAAGCCAACGATACCAGTATCGCCATGGCCGCTGCGCTGGCCCTGTTTTGTATTCCGGTTGATGCCAAAAAGCGCGTATTCCTGATGAATTGGGAGCATGCCGGCAAAGTGCCTTGGGGTATTTTGCTGCTGTTCGGTGGCGGCCTGTCGCTGGCCGGCATTATCAGTAGCACCGGGCTGGCGGCGTGGATTGCGACGGCGCTGGGCAGCTTGTCGGCGTTCGAGGGCGTGGCTCTGGTGTTGCTGATCGTGGCGGTGATTACCTTCCTGACTGAAGTGACCTCCAATACGGCTACGGCCGCCGCCTTTTTGCCGCTGTTGGGTGCCTTGGCCGTGTCGCAGGGGCTGCCGCCGGAGATGCTGGCCATTCCCGCCGCGATTGCCGCCAGTTGCGCCTTTATGATGCCGGTGGCGACGCCGCCTAACGCCATTGTCTTTGGTACCGGTCATATGGAAATCAAGTCGATGATGAAAGCCGGCTTTGCGCTGAATATATTTGGTATCTGCTTTGTGTCCGGTGTCAGCTATGCCCTGGTCGGCTTGATCTGGCGCAGCATCTGAGCCCTGCGCATTTGATTCTGACCACCCGGCTATAGGCCGGGTTTTTCATGTCCAGTCTTCCCTTGGCTATGCTCATAGCTATGGCTACGCAGCGTAGCCGGCCAGATCGGGAGGGGCGCATGGTGATGGACAAGGAGGCCCGGCAGTTTCAGGGCGAGCGCGAGGCGGCGCAGTATCGTGCGGCGGATGCGGATTTTGCGGCATGGGCAAGAGGGGTCGGGCCTGTTGTGCATGGCAGTGCAAGCCAGCTGGCAGTCTATCAACTGGCCGGGCGTCTGCTGGCAGCGGGCAAAGTAAACAGCCGCGCGGCGGTGTATGCCCAGCTGCACGCTGCCGATGTGCTGGCTTGTGCCGGCATGTGGCTGGTCGCGCATATGACCTACGCCAGGCGGGTGTATCTGGATGGGCGGGCGCTGGATATTGCCGACTTCAAGCTGCAGCCGGAGGGACACACCGGCGGTTCACTCAATATGGTGCTCGCCTATCTGGGCTATATGGCGGCCAATGCGCTGACGGGTCATACCCGCGCCTGGCTGATGGGGCAGGGGCATTGTGTGGCCGCCATCGATGCTTGCAATGTGTTGCTGGACAATATGAGCCCGGCGCATGCGGCGCGTTACGCCGTGTCCGAGGCGGGGCTTAGCCGGCTGGCCAGTGATTTCTACTCTTATCAGCCAGACTGTCCGCTGGGGAGTCATGTCAATGCCCATACTGCGGGCGGCCTGATCGAGGGCGGCTATCTGGGCTTTGCCGAGTTGCAGTATGTACACATGCCCTTGCCGGGCGAGCGTCTGGTGGCTTTTCTGAGCGATGGCGCATTCGAAGAGCAACGCGGTAGTGACTGGATGAGCCGCTGGTGGCGGGGAGGCGATAGCGGGCTGGTGGTGCCGGTGATGATAGCCAACGGCCGGCGTATCGATCAGAAAACCAGTATGGGCCGCCCCGACGGCGTGGACTGGTTTTGCCGCCATCTGGCGCTGAACGGCTTTGCCCCCATGCTGATAGACGGGCGCGATCCGGCCGCTTTTGCCTGCGCCATTCTCGAAGCCGAAGACAGGCTGGAAGCCACGGCAGAAGCAGTCGCCGCCGGGCGCGCTGTCCTGCCTTTGCCTTTGCCGTATATCGTGGCCGAGACGGTCAAGGGTTGGGGCTTTCCCGGCGCCGGCACGAATGCCGCGCACAATCTGCCTTTATGTGGCAATCCTTCTCTTGATGCGGCGGCGCGTGCCGAGTTTCACGCGGGGGCCGCCATGCTCTATCAGCGCCTGCCCGCCATACAGGACGCGCGTGCCGCACTATCGGGCCATGCCCGGCAAGGCCGGGTGCGCGAGCGCGATAATGCGCTGGCTTGCCGGGATGTTCCCATTCCTCAATGCCCGTTACCGGCGCTGGAGTCTGGCGGCGCATCGTCCCCCATGGATGCGCTGGATGGCGCATTTTGCGCGCTGATCGAGGCCAACCCCGGCCTGCGGGTGCGGGTGGGCAACCCGGACGAGATGCGCAGCAACCATTTGTGCCGCACCTTGGACAAACTCAAACACCGGGTATTGGCGCCGGAAGCCGGCATTGCCGAGGCGCAGGATGGCTGTGTGATTACCGCGCTGAACGAGGAGGCTGTGGTGTGTGCGGCGCTGGCCAATAAGGGCGGGCTGTCGCTGGTGGCAAGCTATGAAGCGTTTGCCGTCAAGATGCTGGGCGCCATCCGCCAGGAGGTGATTTTTACCCGCCATCTGCGTGCGGCCGGCCGCGCGCCGCGCTGGTTGTCGGTGCCGGTGATCTCGACCTCACATACCTGGGAAAACGGCAAGAACGAACAGTCGCATCAGGACACCACCCTGGCCGAGGCCTTGCTGGGCGAGATGGCCGATAGTTGCCGGGTGTTGTTTCCGTTTGATGCGGCCACGGCGGTGGCTGCCTTGCTGTCCTGTTACCGCAGCCATGGACGGGTATGCAACCTTGTTGTGCCCAAGCGGGTGCAGCCACAGCATCTGGATATGGCGGGTGCAGAGCAGGCGCTGGCGC
The DNA here is from genome assembly GCF_023502145.1 of Craterilacuibacter sp. RT1T. Classification (GTDB taxonomy): domain Bacteria; phylum Pseudomonadota; class Gammaproteobacteria; order Burkholderiales; family Chromobacteriaceae; genus Craterilacuibacter. The sequence goes on from NZ_JAMFLI010000002.1 coordinate 356,159, forward strand.
AGGGCTGGGTACGCATTCCCCATGGCGGCGAGCAGTCGCAGGATGTGCAATTGCTGGCCATCGGTGCGGCGCAACTGAACGAGATGCTGGCCGTCTCTGCGGTGCTGGTACGGCACGGCGTGGCGCACGAGGTGATTGCGCTGATTGAACCCGCCCGTTTGCGTGCAGCGCGGGATGCGCCAGAGGCGGCGTATTGCCTGAAGGCGGAGGCCTGCGAGCAAGCCTTTCCTGCCGGTAGTGTGCGCCTGTTGCTGAGCCACACCCGGCCCGAAGTCATGAGCGGTATTTTGTGGCCGCTGGCCAGGCGGGCGCGCGTTTGGCACGCTTTGGGCTATATCAATCAGGGGGGCACGCTGGATGAAGAAGGGATGCTGCATGCCAACCGTGCAAGTCGGCATCATGTGCTGGCATGTTTGTCCGGTGCATTGGGGCGGCAACTGGATGCATGAAATAGCAAGTGATATAATCAAATGCTAATATATTAAATTGAAACGGAGATGAATATGAAAGCCTATCTCGCTGAGGGTATTGGTACTTTCTGGCTGGTTTTGGGTGGGTGCGGCAGCGCAGTGCTGGCGGCCGCCTTTCCTGAACTGGGTATTGGTTTTGCCGGCGTGGCGCTCGCGTTTGGCCTGACGGTAGTCACGGCCTGCTACGCTATCGGCCCGATTTCGGGTGGCCATCTGAATCCGGCGATTTCGCTCGGCCTGTGGGCTGGCGGGCGTTTCCCGGCCAATAAGGTATTGCCTTATATCATTGCCCAAGTGATAGGCGGCCTGATTGCTGCCAGCGTGCTCTATCTGATTGCCAGCGGCAAGGCCGGTTTCGATCTGGCCAGTGGTTTTGCCAGCAACGGCTACGGTGAACACTCGCCAGGCGGTTACGATCTGCGTGCGGTGATGATCTGCGAGATCGTGATGACCATGATGTTTGTGTTTGTGGTGATGGGTTCGACCAGCAAGAAAGCGCCGGCCGGCTTTGCGCCCTTGGCCATCGGCCTGTGCCTGACGCTCATCCACCTGATCTCGATTCCGGTCGACAATACCTCGGTGAATCCGGCGCGCAGTACCGCCGTGGCCTTGTTTGTCGGCGACTGGGCGGTTGCCCAGTTGTGGGTGTTCTGGCTGGCTCCGCTGGTCGGGGGCGTGCTGGGTGGCTGGCTGTACCGTCTGGTAGACGACAACCAGAGCGCCTGATAAATGCGGCGGCCGTGCCGCCTGATTGTAAAAAGCCCGGGAGAGCATGCCCGGGCTTTTTCATGGATGACATGATGGCTATTGCTGCCGCACTCAGGCGAGCCGGTGCTTGCTATGCAGATAGAAGCGGTAATAGCCGACCAGATTGCCGGCCAGAAAGAGCACCTCCATCAAAATAGCCATGGGCGAGCCCGCCAGACTGTTATGCAAGATCCAGATGCAGGTACTCACCATCAGCAAAATCCGCATTCTTTTATCCGAGCCGCTGAACATGGCGATATTCGGCAACAAGGCCGCGGCGCCGGCCAGCAAACTCAAGGCGTTTTGGTAGGTCATGGCCGTTGCAATCAGGGTGAGGCCGATAAAGCCGAACATGATGCGCCGCGAGTTGAAATAGAGGCTGACCGTATTGCGTAAAGCGGCAATCGCCATTAATAGCACCGCCGTCCATTGCTCCAGCAGGAAAAAGTGCAGGCCGATCAAGACGTTGGCTGAAACCAGGCAATACACCACATGCTTGCGCTGCTTGAACTGGAATGTCATGACATCGAAGCACATTGCGATGGCAATGCAGATCTGTGACAGCAAAAACGGGGTCATGGCAACCGCAACTAAAATAAGTGAGAATTTACAATCTTATCTTATCGTTATGCCATCCGTCTTGTGTTGGACGACTGAATTTTAGCGTGGAGCCTGGATTTGCCTGCCCAGCAAGCGGGCCGTACTCGAACTCGCATCGCGATCTTCCCCGCCAAAATGCCTGTTTTTTGATAGTGATTTTTTGCGAATGTGATTGGCTAACGTCATTCCTATACAATATCATCTAGCTAAATTGGATAATTTATCCATTGGAGCGACGCGCTCCGGGGATAGACCATCCACTGCTGACCTTGCTGATGACCTGTAGGAGATAAAAATGAAGCGTTATATCAAGAGCCTTGCCGTCGTATTGACGCTGGTGCTGGCCGCGTGTGGCGGCAAGACGGATACCGTGGCCGAAGGCGGGGCGGGGGCCGATAAGGTGTATCGCATGGGCGTGAATGCGGCATTTGCACCGTTTGAATCGGTGGCTGCCGATGGCAAGTTGCAGGGTTTCGAGATCGAGCTGGCGCAGGCGGTTGCCGATGCAGCAGGGATGAAGGTCGAGATGGGCAATACCCCTTGGGAAGGGATTTTTAACGGCCTGGCCAATGGTGACAGCGATTTTCTGATGTCGGCGATCACCATTACCGAGCAGCGCAAGGCCTCCATGGATTTTAGCGAACCTTACTTTGAAGCGACCCAACTGGTCGTGCTGCCTTCTGGCAAGAACATTGCCAAGGCTGAAGAGCTGAAGGGGATGAAGGTTTCGGTATTGGCCGGCTCCACCGGCGACACCATTGCCCAGAAACTGATGGGCGCGACCAGTACCGATATCAAGCGTTTCGAGTCACTCGATCTGGCACTCAAGGAGCTGGAGAACGGCGGCGTGCAAGCCACCATCGGCGACAACGGTGTCGTGGCGAACTTCATCACCCATAACGGTGGCGACAAACTGGCCGTGATCGAGGGCATAGACTTTGACAAGGAGTACTACGGTATCGCCGTGCGCAAGGGCGACACCGAGCTGCTGGAGAAAATCAATGGCGGCATTCGCAAGGTGAAGGAAGAGGGCACTTACCAGAAAATTTACGAGAAATACTTCGGTAAGGTCTGATTTAAGGCCCTGCAGCCATGCAGCGCCTGCTGACGCCGCATGGCTTGCTGTTAAGCGGCGGCTTACCTGAGTGTGGCCAGCCGCAATTTGATGGCTGCGCGCGTCACGGGCCCGGCAATGCCGTCGGCCTTGATGTGCGCGGCTTGCTGGAAGGCGCGCACCGCGCGTGTTGTCGCCGGGCCATAGCGCCCATCCACCTTCAGCTTGGGGTTCGCCCCCAGATCATTTAACGCCTGCTGCAAGCAGCGGCTGTCATCGTCCGTATCGGCGCGTTGCCACGCGGCTTGATCACTGCTTTGCAATAAGGGCCACAGCCTGGCGAACCAGGCCTTGCGCTCGGCTAAACCGTTGTAGCCGCCATTGATGGCGCGGGTGATGGCACGCATATCGTTTTTGTCGGACAGCGCATTCAGTTTGCCTTCGCGCCACTCGGCGAGTGCCGGCTTGAGTGCATGCGCAGGCGCAGTCACCCATTCGGGGTGGGTTTCGAAGTCGACGCCGCAGGCGTCTCCCATACGGCGGTGGTTGCCGCGGCCGGTGGTTTGCAGCAGGCCGTTGCCGCGAAAACGAAAACCATCCCCCGCTTCGGTATTCCCCAGCTCCCGGGCTTTATGCGCATTGCCCAGCCCATAAACGCGCTCGGCAATCGCCTCGGGGTGGCCGGCGAGTGCGGCCGCCTGCGCCGGGGTGATGGCGGCGCTATGTTGGCCTACGCCAAAAATCTGGCTTAAACGCGGTGCGCTGTAATTCATGTTTTCGCGCAGCACGCTCAAGCCGCCGGTTTCGTGCAGCATCTGCGCCAGAAAGTGGGCAAGCCGTAGCGGTGTATTCAGTTCGTACGCATTCAGCAGCGCGTCGCCTTCGCGCAAGGCTTGCAGGTATTCGGGTTTGGCCTTGGGAAGTAAAGGGGTCAGGATGTCGACTAGCGTTTTCATGGCAATGCCCCGCAGGGTAGAAGCCCCCAGTCTAGGACAACTCAGGGCAGGAACCTGAGCTGGCTAATGCTGTAGCGGCTGGCATCATCATTGCCGCCGAGGCCCTGGCTATCGAATACCACGGCGCGCCGGCCATTACCCACGACCGCCCACAAGCATTCTCCCGCTGCGCCATGAAAGCCCTGGCTGTCACTGATGCCGCAGTCCACCACCGCCAGCAACCCTTGCCAGCCTTTGCCATGCAGGGCATGCGCCGGATAGCTGCCGTTACGCCCGTGCGCGACCCAGCCTTGCGCCGTGCGCTCGAATACCGCCTGCTGCGTCGCGATGTTTTCCCAAGCGCCGCTAAACACTTCGGCACTCAAGCTGGGTGCAGGGTCGCCCCCGAGTGCGATACAGTTTTTGCTGTCACGACAGCCGCGGCTGGGCGGGCGGCTGAGCGGGTAAGGAAAGGCGATGCCCAGCGTGGTGTCGCTCAAATTGCGCCACGCCGAATTCAGTGCCTGCAGTCGTGTGCGGTAAGCCGCGCTCAGGCAGGACACCTCGCGGCAGCGATCACGCGTGCCGGCGAGCCAGGCGCGTTGCTGCGTCTTGAGTAAAGCGGGCTTGGGCGAGGCGGCCAGCGTGGCACGATAGAGGGTGGCGAGCGCCTTGTCCTGTGCGATCAGGGCGGGCTCGGCGCAGATCAGCCGCTCGCTTAGGCTGGCCGCACGCTGGCAGTCAAAGGCCTGCGCGCCTGCAGGCAAGAGCAGGGCCGCAGGCAGCAGCCAGTTTGCCGCGCTCACCATACGACAGGCCGATCGGCAAGTTCATTGGGCTTTGCCGTGCCGTTTGCCGGGTAGTGCTGCTGTAACAGCTGCGTCAGCGCTGCAATGCCGGCAAGAGATCCCTGCTCGAACTGCCCCTGGCGAAAGGCGGCTTCCATGGTGTGGCAAATTGCTTCCCATTGTGCCGGCGCCACGCGTGCGCTGATGCCGCGATCGGCAACGATTTCGACATCACGCTCTGCCAGCAGCAGATAGATCAGTACGCCGTTATTGTGCTCGGTGTCCCATACGCGCAAGCGTGAAAACACCTCGATCGCGCGTTCACGCGCCGGCGTGCCGGCGAGCAGGGCGCGCCCGGACAGTGCGCCTTCTACCGCGAAACACAGCTGGGCACCATGGCTTTGCTCGCCTGCGCGAATGGCGTGTTCGATGGTGTCCAGTAGCGCAGGGCCAAAGCAGCGCCTGAGCTGCCAGCTGCTTAAGCTGAGGTGGCGCACGATGCGTGTCAGTTTCGTCATTACCATCTCCCCGAGGCGCCGCCGCCGCCAAAACCCCCGCCGCCTCCGCCGAAGCCGCCGCCAAACCCTCCGCCATGTCCGCGACTGCGTCCCGAGCCGCTGCGGCTATAAGCGGCCATGTTGCCCATGAGGGTCAGGACAAAAGCCATCAGGCCGGCCAGCAGGGCGAGGATGCCCACGCCCAAAATCAGCCACACTGCGATGGCGATGCCGCCGCCGGTGAGCAGCGCCGCCGGCAAGCGCCCGATCAGGCTGCGCAATACGGCACCGCCGATAAACACCGCCATCAGCAGCAGCGGCGCCAGTTCGGACAGCTGCGTTTGCAGGGATGGCTGCGCCGGCTTGGGGGCGGGCAAGGCTTCGCCCTGAATCACCGCCATCATGCGGCTGAGGCCGGCTTCCAGCCCGGCGTAAAACTGGCCCTGTTTGAAAGCCGGCACGATCACTTCGCTGATAATGCGTTTGCTGGTGGCATCGTTCAGCGCCCCTTCCAGGCCGTAGCCGACCTCGATGCGCAAGGCGCGATCGTCCTTGGCGACCACTAGCAGCGCCCCGTCATCCACTCCCTTGCGCCCCAGCTTCCATTGCTCGGCCGCGCGTAGCCCGTATTGCTCTATGGTTTCATCGCCGGTTGTGGGCACCAGCAAGAGTGCAATCTGGCTGCCTGTTTGCGCGTCAAACGCGGCGAGCCGGGCCTCCAGCGTCGCGCTTTGCTCGGGGCTTAAAGTGCCGGTCAGGTCGGTGACATGGGCGTTCAAGGGCGGTATGGCCACCTGCTGCGCATGCGCCAGCCCACCCCATAGCGGCAGCAACAGGGCAAGCGCCGCGAGCAGATGCCGCACGCGCAGGCTGATCATTGCGCCGGCACCGGTGCAGGAGTGGCGGGATTGTTACCGAAATCGACGGTCGGCGCGGTAGAGATGGCCTGCTCGTTCTCCACGCTGAAATTGGGTTTGACCTGATAACCCATGGCCATCGCCGTCAGGTTGGAGGGAAAGCTGCGCACGCTCAGATTGTATGCTTGCACCGCCTTGATGTAGCGGTTGCGCGCCACGGTAATGCGGTTTTCCGTGCCTTCCAGCTGGGCCTGCAAGTCACGAAAGCCGGTGTCCGACTTCAGTTGCGGATAGCTTTCCGCCACGGCCAGCAGGCGCGACAGCGCGCCGCCCAGTTGCGCCTGATTCTGCTGAAAACGCGCAAGCGCCGCCGGATCATTCGCCAGCTCAGGCGTCATTTGCATGCTGCCCACCCGCGAGCGCGCCTCGGTGACCTGGAGCAGGACGTCTTTTTCATGGCTGGCATAGCCTTGCACGGTGCGCACCAGATTGGGCACCAGATCGGCGCGGCGCTGGTACTGGTTCAACACCTCGGACCAGTTCGCTTTCACCTGCTCGTCGGTCGATTGCAGGGTGTTGTAGCCGCAGCCACTCAGTGTGGCGAGGCCAAGCGCCCATAAAAACATCCACAGTTGTCGCATGCTCTGCTCCTTAACTGAAACGGGGTGGAAATGAGAGAAAAGGCTGGCCTCACCAGCGTAGGACAGGACAAGGGCCGCAGTGGGGCGCGATGGTCTGGCGCGTCACGGCGCGGGCCCGCTTGCGCGAACTGGGGCTGGCTAAAGCACAACAGGCCGATATCAAACGGCAGATGTCGGAGGTGCATGCTGTTAAGATAACATTTATTTATGACTGGGGGTGGTGCATGGCGTATCGGTTGATCTATGTGGCATTTGGCTTGGCCATTCTCTATTTCGAAGCGGCCTTGCTGGACGGCTATGCCGGGCTGTCCGGCTTGCAGCTATTGCTGGCACCACTGGAAGCCTGTCAGGCGCTGGGTTTTTCCCTGGCTTTTGGTCTGGGGTTGCCGGCATGGCTGGCATTGGGCCTGTCCGCACTTTTAATGTTGCTGCCGGTCTGGCTGCTGCCGCGCAGACTGTTGCGGCGCAGATAGTTCGCAGCCGGGCGCAGTTTATCGTCCGCTTGGATAGTGGCTGCGTGAGTCATGGGGCAAATGAATGGCGGAAGATTTTTCTTATTGCAAGTGTCCACAGTGCGGGCGTGCCAACCGCATTGATCGGCAGCGTGCGGCGTCGCACCGGCCGGTGTGCGGGCAGTGTGCTGCGCCGTTATCCGGCGCGCGGCGCCAGCCTCCCGCCGTACTGATCTTGCTGGGCGTACTGGTATTGGCCTTGCCGGCCAGCCAGTGGGCGATGCCCTACCTTGGCCGAACTGCCGCGCTATGGAGTGCGGTGCTGTGTGTCTGGCTGGTGCTGCGTTACTACCGCGCAACATTCGATGCTGTCTGGAAAGTGATGCTGACCATGTTTGGCCTCAGCGTATGCCTGCTGCTATACGACCGCAGCCCGGAAGCGGGGGCGCTGAAGCTTGCCGGTATTGCGGCCATCTGGCAGGCGCCTGCCGGCACTTTGCGCAGCGAGCCGCACCGGGATTACCTCGCCGCCGTAGATGCGCGCGATGCGCAAATCAATGTGCTGGCCTCACAACTGGTCAGGGGCTGCGCCACGCGCGATCAGGCTTGCGAGGCGGACAGCATCGCGCGCTTTGTCGCCGACCGTATCGATTACCGCAACGATCCGGATGGCGGGCGCGACTATATCAAGCCGCCACGGCAGACGCTGGCGGCGCAGGCAGGCGATTGCGAGGATAAAACCATCCTCGCCGTCAGTCTGCTGGAAACGCTGGGCATCCGTAGTGTGATGGCGTTCGAGCCGGGGCATGTCTATCCGATGGCGTGCTTCGATCAAATCCCCGAAGCACTGCAAGGCAAAGCGGGCCGTCAAATTGCCGGCGCCGGCAACTGCTTTGCGCTGGAGCCCACCGCGAAAAATTCCGGTCTGGGGGTAGAGAAAGACGCCAGCCGAATCGAAGCGGCTTATCTGGTAAAAGGAGGGCAGCGCCTTGACTAAGCATGGCTGGCGTGGCGCACGTTTGGCATTGGGGCTGTTGCTGGCCATGTTGGGGGGCGGCGCATGGGCGTCGGCGTTGTTTATCGAACACTTGCCCGATGGCCGTACCCAGCTTGCGCTGTCGGGCAACGGGCGCTGGGCGGAGACGGTGCAGATTGAAGTCACGCCGGCCTGGGCCTTGCAAGCCTCGACACAAGCGTGGCCGATGCAAGTGGAAATCAGGCCGGAAGAAGTGCGCCGGGTGATTGCCGAGATCAGGCTGGCACCGGGTGCGCAGGTCAGCTTCAATCGTCAAAGCCAGCCCGGACTGGCTTCGGCGCAGCATCAGGATAGCTACCCGTATTTGCGGCCTATTCCTGCGATGGGGGCGCTTGCTGCGGGCAGCGCACAAGGGCGGGCGGTGCTGGGCGAGGCGGTACTGGTCGCGCGCGACGGCATCGTGGTGCGGGCCGAGGCGCATGACGACGCCGGCTATGTGCTTGTCGCCCATGCGGACGGTACGCTGGGGCGTTATAGCGGGGTCAGGCCGGCCATGGATTTGCAGCCGGGGCGCTATGTCAATCGTGGCGGGGTGCTGGGGCAGGGGGTGGGCCATTACACCATTGAGTTCAGTGTGCTGCGCCCGGTCAGGGGGCGTGCCGATGGGCTGGGTCAGCAGGCGGTGGCCTCCGCCGTGTGGGAGGCAGCCGAGCGTGATGTGCGTTCTGTCTCGCGCCTGCCCGCGCTGCCGGACGGCCCGCCTGCCGCCGAGATGGTGCCACCCGTGGCGCAGGCTGCGCCCGCCCGGCTGTCAGGCCCGGTTCGGGAGGATGTAAAGTTTGTCGCACAGGTGCTCGCGGTGACGGCCGGGCTGCTGTTTGTCTTTCCTTTACGCAGGCGGCCTGCAGCGGCTAAGCGGTCGGCACGCCCGCAGCCGGCGTCATCTAAATCCTTTGCGCCGACTCAAGCGCCTGATGCGCAGGTTAATCTTGATGCCTACGCCAGTTTGCTGCGGGCCGTGGGCGGGGATGTGGCGCTGGCTCAGCGGCTGTTGGCTTATGAAGTCAAGCGTGGCAGCCATTCGGCTGATGCCGCGCAAGCGGCGCTGGAGCGTTTGCAGCGGGATAGGGGGCGAAGTGGTTAGCGTAGTGGCTTTGGGGTGGGGGCTTCCCATTGGCGCGGCGGGTTCGTGGGGTTTTTGTAGATGGGTTAGCCGCTGGTGGCGGCGTAACCCATCACACAGCCAGTGGTCAGGGTGGAGTCCGCTGCGCGGACGTATTGGATTGCCGCTTCCGCGCGGCGGACGGGGGTATTTCTTTTGTCTCGCCAAAAGAAATACCCGAAAGAAAAGGCGACCCGAAGCCGCTGCGAAACCCCGCGCCCAAGCCGTCCGCCAAGGCGCCGCCTAACTCGCGGCTCGCTACCGCGATCCGCTCAAACAGGAGGCGGCTTAAAACCTTGGCGGGCGGCTTGGGTGCGGCTTGCGGCTACGGGGCTTGGGTGGCTCTCCATTGGCGTGGTGGATTTGTAGGGTGGGTTAGCCGCCAACGGCGGCGTAACCCACAGAAAATTGCGCCTTGCAAATAGTCGGTGGGTTACGGCCTGCGGCCTAACCCACCCTACGTGCTTTGGGGTGGGGGCTTCTCATTGGCGCGGCGGGTTCGTGGGGTTTTTGTAGGATGGGTTAGCCGCTGCCAGCGGCGTAACCCATCACACAGCCAGAGGTCAGGGTGGAGTCCGCTGCGCGGACGTATTGGATTGCCGCTTCCGCGCGGCGGACGGGGGTATTTCTTTTGTCTCGCCAAAAGAAATACCCGAAAGAAAAGGCGACCCGAAGCCGCTGCGAAACCCCGCGCCCAAGCCGCCCGCCAAGGCGCCGCCTAACTCGCGGCTCGCTACCGCGATCCGCTCAAACAGGAGGCGGCTTAAAACCTTGGCGGCCAGCTTCGCCGCGGCTTGCGGCTACGGGGGTGAGGTGGCTCCCCATTGGCGTGGTTGATTTTGTAGGGTGGGTTAGCCGCCAACGGCGGCGTAATCCACAGAAAATTGCGCCTTGCAAATAGTCGGTGGGTTACGGCCTGCGGCCTAACCCACCCTACGTGCTATGTGCTTTTATTTTTCAAGGTCGGTTCTGAAAGATGTGGATCCGTCTATTTGTATTATTTTTCCGGATTTTATATTGTTATTTTGTGAGTATAGTCCGCACGCCCGTTCGGAGCAGCCAATCATAAATCCGGATTAGCTTATGGTTTTTCCACTGTTTGTGCGCTCTATGGTGATGTATGGGGGTTTTATTTTTTCTGTTCTTTGGTGTGAGATTTTATATATTTCTTCTTGAGCCTCTTTTTTGCCTAACTTTGCTGCTTCAATAATGAAAGCGTACGATACTATTTCAGTTAGTAATATTGCTCCCGCAAATAACGTTATGAAATATATTGTATCTAATATTGTGATTAATTTTTTTGGGGGTGATAGTGTGTTTGTTTTGTCTTGTTCTTTTATGAATGCCCGTCCCAATTTTTCTATCCGACCTGGTATTTTTCCAGTTGACCAGGTTAGAGCTCCGATAGTGATGGCAATAAACCCCGTTGCGTAAATTGCTAGAATTGGCGTTGTTATAAGTATGGATGATTGCTTGATGAGTCCGAGGTAGATGATGTCGTGGAATGGGAGTGGAATCGCTGTGTCAGGGATTCCAAAGCTTGCAAAATAGCTTTCTCGATATGCTTTCCCTGCGCCAAAATATACGGCTGTTAAAATTGTGAGACTAAGCGCCAAAAAGGAAGCCCAGTTTAAGTCAAAATTAGGTTTTTTTTCGCCGGCAGTATTTTTTTGCTTTATACGGTCATTTTGATATGTCAACAAATTTTCAGACTGCCTTCGGTAAAAAATTGGCCTGCCTCGCAGGGGGTGGCGGGAAGTAGAGGTTTTTTTAGCAGGTCTTATTCTGTGCATCGGATTGTGATGAGTTTGTAGTGCTGTTGGTTTGCGGCGGCCTGCTGCAAATTGTTTAATCTTCGAGGGAGATATTCTGTTGCCTTTCACTACAAAAATAAGCAGGCAGCCTAAATTCTCTCTCCCTCAGTTTTATGATCATCCATCCAGCCCCGCCTGCACCAACTCCGCCGCGCGAATCACCGCGCGCGCTTTGTTTTGCGTTTCCTGCCATTCCGATTCGGGTACCGAGTCGGCGACGATGCCGGCGCCGGATTGTACGTACAGGGTGTCGTTCTTGATCACGGCGGTGCGGATGGCGATGGCCAGGTCCATGTCGCCGTTAAAGCCCAGATAACCGACGGCGCCGCCGTAGACGCCGCGGCCCGAGGGTTCGAATTCGTCGATGATTTCCATGGCGCGCACCTTGGGGGCGCCGGACAGGGTGCCGGCGGGGAAGGTGGCTTTGAGCACCGCGATATTGCTGGTTTCGGGCGCGACCTTGCCTTCGACGCTGGAGACGATGTGCATCACATGCGAGTAGCGCTCGATCAGCATATTGTCGGTGATGCTGACGCTGCCAGTATGGGCGACGCGGCCTACGTCATTGCGCCCCAGATCCATCAGCATGACGTGTTCGGCGATTTCCTTGGGGTCGGCCAACAGTTCGGCTGCCAGTGCTTCGTCTTCGTCGCGCGTTTTGCCGCGCACGCGGGTGCCGGCAATCGGGCGCACGGTGACGGTGTCCTGTTCGCGCCGTACCAGAATTTCGGGCGAAGCGCCGACCACATGAAAGTCGTCGAAGTGGTAGAGGAACATATAAGGCGAGGGGTTGAGGCTCCTGAGCGCGCGGTAGAGCGCCAGGGGCGAGTCGCTAAACGGCATGGCCATGCGCTGCGACAGCACCACCTGCATGATGTCGCCCTCGAGGATGTAGTGCTTGCTCTGTTCTACCGCCGCCTTGAATGCGTCGCGGCCATATTCGGAGTGGGCCTGGGTGGGCGCAGACGGGAGCGACAGCGGCATGGCCAGCGGTTCGCGCAGGCGGGCGCGCAGTTGTGCCAGCCGGGCATGGGCCTTGGCCAGCGCATTGGGCATGGCCGGGTCGGCGTACACCACCAGCGTGAGCTTGCCGCTGAGGTTGTCGACCACGGCCAGCTCTTCGGACAGCATCAGGAGGATGTCGGGCGTGCCGGCCGGGTCGGGCTTTTTCGCCGCCGCCAGCCGCCTTTCGATATAACGCACGGTGTCGTAGCCGAAATAGCCGACCAGGCCGCCGCTAAAGCGCGGTAACTCGTCGCTGGGCGGGGTGCGAAAGCGCGACTGGAAGGTTTCGATAAAGGCGAGCGGGTCGCCTTCGTGGTGTTCGATCACCTTGTCGCCATACTCCACCTGCACCTTGAGCCCGTTGACGCGCAGGCGGGTGGTGGCAGGCAGGCCGATAAAAGAGTAGCGGCCGAAACGCTCGCCGCCGACTACCGATTCCAGCAGGTAGGAATAGGGCGCGTTGGCGAGTTTCAGATAGACCGACAGGGGGGTGTCGAGGTCGGCAAACAGCTCGAGTACGACAGGGATGCGGTTATAACCTTGGGCCGCGAGGCGGCTGAATTCTTCGTGTTGCATGTCAAGCTCCCGGTTGGAAAACGGCGGTGGAATAAGGCGTGGGTCAGGGCTGTGAGCTACGCCATCGACCGCGCCGGAAAACCGGGAGTGAGCACATGATTTAACTTCTTTTCATTAAAGAATTTCTATTGTCACCCATTTTTCATTAAATCGTATAGTTCGGCAAGGCTGTCGAGCACAATATCGGCCCCCAGATTGGCCGCATCGGCATAGCCGTAGCTCACCGCAATGGCCGGGCTGCCGGCGGCGCGTGCCGACAGAATGTCGTTGATCGAGTCGCCGACCATGGCGATTTCTTCGGTCTTGAGATTCAGCACCATGGCGGTGTGTTGCAGCGGCATGGCCGACGGTTTTTTCTCCGGCAGGGTGTCGCCGCCGATCACCAGCGAGAACAAGTCGCCCAGCTCCAGTATCTCCAGCAGCGGCACGGCGAGGCGTTCGGACTTGTTGGTGATCACCACCAGCGGCAGGCGCAGCACCTTCAGCAAGGCCAGGCCGTCTTTTACGCCGGGGTAGAGCAGGGTGTGGTCAGCCAGATGGTCGCGGTAATAGCGGATGAAGTAGCTGTAGCCCGCCTCCCATAGTGCCGGCTCGGCCTTTGCGTCGCGCTCATCGGTCAGCGCGCGGTGTACCAGGCTGGCGATGCCGTCGCCGACATGCTCCTGAATGCGCATTTCGGCCAGTGGTGCCAGATTCAGATGCTCGCGCATCTTGTTGGCGGCGATGGCCAGATCGGGGATGGAATCGCAAAGCGTGCCATCCAGATCAAAGGCAACGGCCTTGATGTGTTTTAAATCCATGGTGTGTTCCAGCCAGTTTAAAGTTTACGGATGTCGGCCACCGGTTCGCTGCCGAAGGCCGGGCTGTATAGAAAAGCCGCGATGCGCTGTGCCACCGCTTCGGGCGTGCTGAGCGCGCCATCGGCCTTGAGCGCGTCAAAGCGGGCGCGCGACGGAAAGTGGCCGATGTCGGCTGCGCGGATTTCGCCCTGCATGGCGGTGTCAATCACGCCGGGGTAGAGCGAAACCACGCGCGCACCATCACGCAAGCACGCCTGCTCGGCCGCCACGCAGCGGCTGAAGTGGTCCAGCGCGGCCTTGCTTGCGCCATACACGCTCCAGCCGGCGATGGCCGAGGCGGCCGCGCCGGACGAGATATTGAGGATGCGCACCTCGGCGCCGCGCCCGGCCGCCCAGGCTAAAAACGCATTACATAACAGCATGGGCGCCAGCGTGTTCAGCGCCAGCGCGTGCTCGGCGGCGCCTTGCGGGTAGTGCCCGCACGGGGCGATGGGTGCGACGGTGCCGGCGTTGTTGATCAGCGTGAGCGTGGCGAACGGGCCTTGACCCAGTGCCGCCAGTGCGCGCTCGGCCAGCAAGGGCAGCATGGCGGTGTCGGCCAGATCCGCCTGCACCCAGGCTAAGCGTGCCCCCTCGGGCAGCGTGAGGGTTTCATCGCTTTGGCGCGCGATACAGACAAGATCGCTGTCTTTTGTTGCGAGCGTGCGCGCCAGTGCGGCACCCAGGCCGCGCGAGGCACCGCTAAGCAGGATGCCGTGACGCATTAGCGGCCTGCCTGAGCCAGTTCGGCGCGCATGGCGTCGATGACGGCTTTGTAATCGGGCTGGCCATAGATGGCCGAGCCGGCAACAAAGGTGTCGGCGCCGGCCTGGGCGATTTCGCGGATATTGTCGACCTTGACCCCGCCGTCCACTTCCAGCCAGATTTCGCGTCCGGTTTTTGCCGTGTAGGCGTCGATGCGCTCGCGTGCGGCGCGGATCTTGTTCAGCGCTTCGGGAATAAAGCTCTGCCCGCCAAAGCCGGGGTTAACCGACATGATCAGGATCATGTCGATCTTGTCCATCACATGGTCAAGGTAGCTGAGGCTGGTGGCCGGGTTGAATACCAGGCCGGCCTTGCATCCGGCGTCGCGGATCAGTCCCAGCGTGCGGTCGATATGTTCCGAGCCTTCCGGATGGAAGGTGATGATATCGGCACCGGCCTTGGCAAACATCGCGGCCAGCGCATCGACCGGCTTGACCATCAGGTGCACATCGATCGGCGCCGTGGTGTGCGGGCGGATGGCTTCGCAGACCAGCGGGCCTATGGTCAGGTTGGGGACGTAGTGGTTGTCCATTACGTCGAAGTGGATGATGTCGGCGCCGGCGGCGATCACATCTTTGACTTCATCGCCCAGACGGGCAAAGTCGGCGGAAAGCAGGCTGGGTGCGATACGGAAATTCATGATGTCGGCAGGGTAGGATGGGGCTGCTATTGTAACGCCCCTGTTCCTGAGCGGCCATGGCGGATTGCCGCTTAGTGCGCAGGCTCGGCGGCGGGGGCGTCGGCCGGCGCGGTCTCTGGCGGGCTTGCCTCTTCCACGATGGTGACTTCTTCGTCTGGCAGAACGGCGAGCGCATCGCTGGCGGACAGGTCAGGCTGGCTGGCGCGCACACTGGCGGATCGAGGCAGGATGGTCACGGTATTGGAGTGGGGCTTGGGCGTATAAGCGCTGACGCTGTCTTCATTGGAAGAAGGCGTATAGGGTGCGAGCAGCTCCGGAGTGTTTTGCGCGCCGGGCAGGGTCTGCCCGCCTGAGAACAGCAAGGCGGCAACGGCGATGGCCAGTAGTACGCAGCCGGCGCCAATGGCGGCATGTTTGCGTGAGGGCAGTTTAAGGCGGGAGGTGTGCGCGGTCATGGGCAAAGGCAGGAAAACCGCTACAGGGCGGCGGCTGATTCTCGCCATTCGCCATCGTGATGTCAATTGCCTAAGGCGGGGTGTCAGGGGCGGGATGATGCTTGTTGCAGGCAAGCCCGCCGGGACAGGTTATGATGCAACCATTGTCGGGACAGGCCGGGGGACGGGATATGAGCGAGCAGTACCGAGTTGAGGTTGAAGTCAGTGCTTTTTTTATCGAGGAGCAGTCCGATATTGCCCATGACCAGTACGCTTTTGGCTATCAGGTGCGTATCCGCAATCTGGGCACGATCGGTGCGACGCTGATCAGTCGCCACTGGCTGATCAGCGATGCGCATGGTGCGCAGCAAGAGGTGCGCGGTCAGGGCGTGATTGGCGAGCAGCCGCATCTGGCGCCCGGCCAGGTGTTCGAGTACAGCAGCTGGGCGCAGCTGACCACACCGTGGGGCCAGATGCGCGGCAGTTACCAGATGCAGGCGGACGATGGCCAGCGTTTTGATGCCGACATTCCCGAGTTCCATCTGGTCTTGCCGCGCATGCTGCATTGAGCGCGCGGGCGCGGGGCTGGCCTTAACCCCGTGGCCAGGTCCACCAGACGATAAAGCCGCCCAGCAACAGGGCGAATAGTGCTTCCAGCAATAAAATCCACATCAGTTTGGCCTTGGGTGTTTTATTCACCTTGGTCAAACTGTCACGAATAGGCAAGTTTTTGTCATGAGATTTAGCCATACCGGCCCGGCGCCAAGCAACCGTAACGACGTCAAGACCTTAAAAACGCTGCTGCCTTATCTGCTGCAGTTCAAATTCCGCCTGCTGCTGGCGCTGTCCTGCCTGATTCTGGCCAAGGTGGCGACCGTGACCGTGCCGCTTTACCTCAAGGATATTGTCGATGCCTTGTCGGTACCGGCGAGCGCGCTGGCGGTGCCGGTGATGGCGCTGGCCGGCTTCGGTATTGCCCGCTTGCTGTCCAGCGTGCTGGGCGAGATGCGCGACGCGGTGTTTGCGCGGGTGATACAGGGCGCGATCCGTCAGGTGGCGCGGCAGATCTTCAACCATCTGTTCCGCCTGTCCTTGCGCTTTCACCTGAATCGCCAGACGGGCGGCATGAGCCGCGATATCGAGCGCGGCACCAAGGGCATCGGCTTTTTGCTCAATTTCACCGTGTTCAATATCCTGCCGACGCTGATCGAGATTGCGCTGGTAATCGGCATTTTGCTGGTGCGCTACGATGTGTGGTTTGCCATCGTCAGCTTTGCCACCATTGCCGTCTATATCACCTTTACCCTGCTGGTTACCGAGTGGCGCACGGTGTTTCGCCGCTCGATGAACGAGCTGGACTCCAAGGCCAATAGCAAGGCGATTGATGCGCTGATCAATTACGAGACGGTGAAATACTTCGGCAACGAGGGGGTAGAAGCCGCGCGTTACGATGCGGGGCTGGCAGCATGGGAAAAATCGGCAGTGAAAAACCAGGTGTCGCTGTCCATGCTGAATGCCGGCCAAGGCGTGATTATCGCTTTTGGCGTGACCGCGGTGATGGTGATGGCGGCGCAAGGGGTGGTGGGCGGCAGCATGAGCGTGGGCGATGTAGTGCTGGTGTCGGCCTTCCTGACCCAGTTATGGTCGCCGCTGCATTTTCTCGGTTTTGTCTATCGCGAAATCCGCCACTCGCTGGCCGATATGGAACGCATGTTTTCCCTGCTGGATGAGGGCGCCGAGGTGGATGATGCCGCCAATGCCGAGGTGCTGGCGACGCGTAGCGCCAGCGTGCGCTTTGACGGGGTCGATTTCGGCTACGACAGCAAACGCCAGATTCTGCATGGCGTCAGCCTGACGATTCCCGAAGGCAAGACGCTGGCGGTGGTCGGCTCGTCCGGTGCCGGCAAATCGACGCTGTCGCGTCTCCTGTTCCGCTTTTACGATGTCAACCAGGGCTGCATCAGCATTAATGGCCGCGATATCCGCGCATTGACGCAAGACAGCCTGCGCGCCCATATCGGCATCGTGCCGCAGGATACGGTGCTGTTTAACGACACCATAGGCTACAACATCGCCTATGGCCGCCCCGGCGCCAGCCAGGACGAGGTGGTGGAGGCAGCCAAAAGCGCGCATATCCACGATTTTGTCGTCAGTCTGCCCGATGGCTACGACACCATGGTCGGCGAGCGCGGCCTCAAGCTTTCCGGCGGCGAAAAACAGCGCGTGGCTATTGCCCGCACCATTCTCAAAAATCCGCCCATCCTGATTTTCGACGAGGCGACCAGCGCGCTGGATTCGCGTACCGAAAAATCCATTCAGCAGGAACTGGCGGCCATCTCGGCCAACCGCACCACGCTGGTGATTGCGCACCGCCTGTCTACCGTGGTCGACGCCGACGAGATTGTGGTGCTGGATCACGGGCGCGTGCTGGAGCAGGGCACGCACCGCGCACTGGTGGAAAAAGGCGGGCGCTATGCCGAAATGTGGGCTTTGCAGCAGCAGGGCGAGGTGGCCGAGGCGTAGTGCCGGGTAATAGCTCTGTCATCAATACGAGGAATACTGTATACGAAACGGGTTGAGCCTGTCGGCGGCGCATGGTAAACAAGGGTGTCCTTGTTGCAGCGCCGCTTTTGCGGCGGCCTGCTTTTGTTTGCGGAGTTCTTCATGTTGAGTGTGATTGCCTGTCTGTTTGCCGGTGTGATAGCCGGCCATTTTTTGCGCGATTGGCGTCCGGTACGCCATATCGGCCGGCTGATTTCGCTGGCCATTTTCCTGCTGCTGTTTCTGCTTGGCCTGTCGGTGGGCGGCAATGAGGCGATTCTGTCCAATCTGTCGACCATAGGCGTGACCGGTGTGGTGATTTCGCTGGCATCGACCATGGGCAGCGTGCTGGCGTCGTGGTGGGTCTATGTGCGCTTTTTCCGAAAGGATGAAGCATGAAGGGCGCGCTGACGATTATTGCTTTTTTCGTGCTCGGGGTCATGCTGGGCTGGTCGGGTGCTTTGCCGCTATGGCTGAGCGAGAGCGACTTGACCCTGTATGCGCTGTTTTTCCTGCTGTTTTGCGTGGGGGTATCGGTCGGCGCCGACGATACTTTGCGCCGAACCCTCGCGCGCATGCAGCCCAAAATCCTGCTGATTCCGCTGGCCACCATTGTCGGCACCTTGCTTGGCAGCTTTGCCATCAGTTTTGCGCTGGATCATGTATCGGCCACCGAGTCGATGGCGATCGGCTCGGGCTTCGGTTACTACTCGCTGTCGTCCATCTTCATCACCCAATACAAGGGCGCCGAGCTGGGCACCATTGCGCTGGTGTCTAATGTGTTCCGCGAAATCTTCGCCCTGCTGATGGCGCCCTTGCTGTATGCCGCTTTTGGCAAGCTGGCGCCCATTGCCGCCGGGGGGGCCACCACCATGGACACGACCTTGCCGGTGATCAGCCGCGTGTGCGGACGCGACTGGATCTTTGTTGCCATGCTGCACGGCTTTGTCGTGGATTTGTCGGTGCCGTTTTTGGTGACCTTTCTCTGTCGTTTCTAAAGGGCGGCGCGGTGCTCTGCTATGATCCGGAGCTGCCATCCGTTTCTGGAGTTCTGCCGTGCCTGCCGACACCCCCATTATTCAGCTGGGCCACCCTGTATTGCGCCAGGTGGCGCAGCCGGTGGCCGATATTCATGCCCCCGCCGTGCAAGCCCTGATTGATACGCTGATTGCCAGCGTTAAGGAGGCGAACGGGGTCGGTATTGCCGCCCCGCAAATCGCCTGTTCGCAACGGCTGTTTGTGGTGGCTTCCCGCCCCAGCGTGCGCTACCCGTATGCGCCGGATATGGCGCCCACCGCCATGATCAATCCGCGCGTGCTGGGCCATGGCAGCGAAAAGGTCAAGGACTGGGAAGGCTGCCTGAGTGTGGGCGGCTTGCGTGCTTTGGTGCCGCGCCACCACCGCATCGAGGTTGAATACACCGACCGCCACGGCCAGTGTTGCCGGCAGGTGCTGGAGGGTTTTGTGGCGCGCATTTTCCAGCACGAGCTGGATCATCTGGACGGGCTGGTGTTTCTTGATAGGGTGGAACATCAGGATGATGTCTTCAGCGAAGACGCGTACCAGCAGCATGTCGCCGCGCGCACGACGGCCTGATGGCGCCTTGCGCCTGCTGTTTGCGCTGCTGCTGGTGTTCTTGAGCGGCTGTGCCGGGCGCGCGCCGCCGTTATGGATACCGCCTGCCACCATCGCTATCGAGCCGGGCAGCAAGCTTACCCGCTTGGCGCTGGGGGAGCATGCCGTGCTGTTGGCCGAGCGCCGTAGCGGTGCGTCCTGCGTGCTGCTGCTGAATGTGCACGAGAATGAAAGCACGGCCCTGGCTGCCGGCAGCGCTTTGCTGGCGCGCTATGGCGGACGTCTGTTGAGTTTGCAGCATGGCGGCGGGCGCTTGCTGCACTTTGGGGTGAATGGCGAGGACGCGCGTGCCGACCCTAACCGTATCTTTAGCCGGGCAGGCATCGCGGCCACACTCGCACACTACGGCTCGGATAGTGCGGCTGCACGTCTGGCGCTGGCCGGCTTTAGCGAAGCTTTGCTTTGGCAACTGGCACCGGATAGGGCCAGTGCCATCATCACCCTGCACAATAACCATCCCGGCGGCTATTCGGCCGCCAGCTATCTGCCAGGCGGGGCGCTAGCCAGCAGCGCCGCCGAAGTGGCACTGGCGCCGGGGGTTTCGCCCGACCAGTTTTTACTGGTAAGCGAGCGGCGGCTGTTTTTGCCGCTGGCCGCGCAGGGTTTCAATGTCGTGCTGCAAGACAGGGGCGCGCCGGACGACGGCTCCTTGTCGGTTTACGCGGCGGCGCACGCTATCCCCTATATCAATGTCGAGGCGACTGCCGGGGCCCTGGCGACCCAGACGGTGATGCTGGAGGCGGCCTTGCAGCTGTTGGCGAGCAGCCAGCTTGCGCGCTGCAGGGCCTAATCCGGGTCCGCCTTGTGGCCTGCGCCGGCCATAGCGCCGGCATCGCATAGTTTATCGAACAGCGCTTCTTCCACCCCCAGCTGCAAGGCCGCGACCCGTAGCGGCCAATCTTGCGCCAGTGCAAGCTGTGCGATGCTGGCCGCCTGCTCATAGCCTATGACCGGCGCCAGCGCGGTGACGCGCATCAGCGTGTTCTCGACATCGCGCGCGAGGCGGGCACTGTCGGGCTGGCAGTTGGCGACGAGATGCCGGTTAAAGCTGTCCATGGCATCGCCCGCCAGGCGTAAAGACTCCAGCAGGTTGCGCAGGATCAGCGGCTTGTACACATTCATCTGCAGCATGCCCCCGGCGTTGCCCAGCGCGACCGCCTGATCGTTGGCCATGATCTGCAACGCCACCATGGCCAGCATCTCGCACTGGGTCGGGTTGACCTTGCCCGGCATGATGGACGAGCCCGGCTCGTTGTCCGGCAGCTTCAGTTCGGCCAGCGCGCAGCGCGGGCCACTGGCCAGCAGGCGTACATCGTTGGCGATTTTGAACAGGATGGTGGCGAGGGTTTTCAGCGCTGCAGACAGGCGGGCGAGGGCGTCGTGCGCGCCCTGGGCGGCAAAATGATCATCCGCCTCGCGAAAGGGCAGGCCGGTGAAGTTGGCCAGATGCAGGATGGCGGCACGGGCAAAGCCCGGCGGCGCCCCCAGACCGCTGCCCACTGCCGTGCCGCCCAGCGCCAGCGGCATCACACCGGCCAGGGCATGGCTGATGTCGGCATGCGCGGCTTTCAGCTGGCTGGCAAAAGCGTGCCATTCCTGACCCATATACATCGGCACCGCATCCATCAAATGGGTGCGTCCGACCTTGAGCAGCCCGTCCCATGCCTGGCCCTTGCTTTCACAGCCGTGTTGCAGACGGCTAAGCGCCGGCAGCAGCTGCTGCTGGGTGGCCAGTGCCACCGCGATATGCATGGCGCTGGGAAAGGTATCGTTGCTGGAGGTGGAGCGGTTGACGTGGTCGTTGGGGTGTAGCGGCCGGTGGCTACCCAGCGCTTCGCCTGTCAGGGCGCTGGCGCGATTGGCGACGACTTCATTGACGTTCATATTGAACTGGGTGCCACTGCCGCTGATCCACGGCGGCAGCGGAAATTGCGCATCGTGCTTGCCGGCTAGTATTTCGTCGCACACCCGACAGATCAATGCGCTTTGCGCCGGCGTTAATTGTCCAAGCTCGCCATTGGCCAGCGCGCAGGCTTTTTTCAGGCGCGCATAAGCGCTTAGCAGCGCAGGCGGCATGGGCGTTTCGCCAATGGCAAAGTGGGCGAGGGCGCGCTGGGTCTGTGCGCCCCATAACCTGCCCGCTGCGATCTGGACCGGCCCCATGGAATCGTATTCGGTACGCTGGCTTTTCATGTGCTGCCCCTGTTGTTTGACAAGGACAGCATAGCCAGCCTGACTCAGCCGCGACGGGAGCGATTGCCCGCAGGCGGTCCGCGGCGGCTGTTTTGCGGCTTTTTCGGGTGGCGCAACTGGCTGTTCTGGCGCTGCAGCAAGGTGTCGATTTCTTCCGAAGTCGATTGCATCAGGCTTTGTGCCATCTCGCCGTGCGGGAAGGTGTCCGGCATGCGGTAACCCAGCCAGGCATAGGCGGCATACAGCTTGCAGGTATCTTCCAGATATTGCAGGCGCTGGCGTCCGCCGGTGCCCTCCATGCGCAATAGCGAGGCGCTGCGCTTTTTGGCGCGGCATTCGGCCCAGTCGTGCAGGGCGTTTTCCAGCATGGGAATCTTGGTCGAGACCGGGCACAGGCTGAAGGTGACGCGGTCGGGCAGGCTTAGCGGCAGCGCATCCAGCCAGCGTGCCTTGGCCATTTGCTCGGACAGGTTGGCCGGCAGGAAGAATTCGTCATGCACATTGATGTGCTTGGTAAACAGCTCCAGCAAAGGCTCCAGCTTGTCCTGCCCGGTGGCCGCGGCGATCTGCTCCAGATAGTCGAGGTTGGGCGCAACGTAAAAGCCGCTGGTGGGTAGCGGATCGGATTTTTCCAGCAGCAAGGCGGCAATGGCCTTGTGCGTACGCCCGTCCAGACCCGCGACAAAGCCGGCTTCATGCTGGCCGAAGCGCCCGGCGCGCCCGGCAATCTGTTTGGCCAGCGACGCGCTGATCATCCCTTCGGCGTAGCCGTCCCATTTATTGGCGGTGGTGAAAATCACGCGCCGCGCCGGCGTATTCAGGCCCATACCGATGGCGTCGGTGCCAACCACGATGCTGGTTTCGCCGCTGATAAAGCGTTCGGCCTGCGCCTGGCGCACTTCGGGCGACAAATTGCCATAGATGGCGGATACGGCAAAACCCTGCTCGATCGCCTGGTCGCGCCAGTTGAGCACTTCGCGGCGCGAGAATGCGATCAGTACATCGCCCGGCTTGAGGTTTTTCAGCGAGCCCAAGGGCGCTTTTTCCATTTCCAGCGGCGACATGCGCTGCAGTTCGCGCACTTCCAGTGTGCCGCCTACGCGCTTGACCAGCGACTCAATCGCGCCACGCGCTTCCAGCGCGCCCAGGAGATAGACCGTTTTGGCCGGCACGCCGCATACGGCCGCGGTCCAGGCTGCACCACGATCCGGATCGTCCAGTAACTGAATTTCGTCGATGACCGCGACTTCGATCATTTTGTTGGGGTTGAGCATCTCGACCGTGCTGGCGACGTGGGTCGCGCCCGGATGCAGCTTGCGCTGCTCGCCGGTAATCAGGCTGACCGCAACCCCGGCATCCAGCAGGCGCTGGTAGTTTTCGATCGCCAGCAAGCGCAAAGGCGCCAGATAGGCACCACTTTTCGCGCTGGCCAGATGCTCCATCGCACCATGGGTCTTACCCGAGTTGGTCGGCCCCAGTACGGCGATAAAGTGGCGCGCCATGCCTTGCGCCATGGTAAAGGACTCGGGGTAGAGCGACAGGTTGACGGCATCGCGGGTCTTTTTCGCCTGACGCTCGGCGTCCAGTGTGCTGGCCAGCTCCTTGATGCGGTCCAGCGCCAGCGTGACGCGGGTGCTGGCACGCTCGTACTTGGCTTTGAAGGCACCCAGTGCCCGGGTCGGGTCCAGTTCGAACTCGGCGGCCAGTGCGATGACTTGCTGCGCGCAGGCGCTCAGTTTGGCTTCCAGCTGGGCACGGGTGTTTTCGTTCCAGCGCTCGCGCAGCAGGGCGAGTTTGGCCGTGTTGTCCATGCGCCGCCACTTGGCACTCTTGCCCAGAAAGCCTTCATCCGGCACCAGATGGTAGGCAATGACGCGCTTGCCCAGACAGATCTCGCCTTGCACCGAAACGGCATAACTGCCGTCCGAGGTAATCAGGCTGGCTTTGTGTGCCTGCAGGTAGTCGGTCAGGGCCGAGGTTTCAAACGGGTCGGAGGTGGTTGCTGTCATAGGGGGCAAGTCGGGGCTTTCAGGCATCGGGGCTGCGATAATAGGGCAATCGGCGTTTTCATATAAGCCCTATGTCGCTGTTGCGCGATATACAAACGGCACAAACCGGCTATTTCTGCCGGTTTGTGCCGTCTTTGACATCACTACTGCTCAGCTTTCCTTGTCGAAATGGTAGGCGTGTTCGCCATGCAGGGCCTCGTCCAGCCCTTCTTCCTCTTCAGCGTGGCTGACGCGTGGCTTGTGGATCAGCTTCATAATCATCCAGGTCACGCCAAAGGAGTACACAGCCACAATCACTACGGCCAGAAGCTGGATGGCGAACTGGTGCAGGCCGCCGCTGACGTCGTCAATGGCGCGGTTGGCCAGCAAACCCACCAGCAAGGAGCCGGTCACGCCACCTACACCGTGGGCGCGGAATACTTCCAGCGCATCATCGTACTTGAAGCGCGCCTGCAGCACCTTGGCGAAGTAGCACACGGTGGCGCCGATGGCACCGATCAAGACCGCCGCCCAGGGTTCGACATAACCGGCCGTCGGGGTGATGGTGGCCAGACCCGCTACGCCGCCGACCAGCACGCCGGAGAAACTGGGTTTGGCTTCAAAGCGCCAGGCCAGCAAGAGCCATACGACCATGGCCACGGCACCGGCCACGGCGGTATTCACAAAGGCATAGGCTGCCAGTGCGTTCGCTGCATAAGCACCGCCGGCATTAAAGCCGAACCAGCCGAACCACAGCAGGCCGGCACCGATAGCCACCAGTGGCAAATTGCTAGGCTCGGGCTTGTCGCCGGGCTCAATATCGCGCTTACCCAGGAACATCACGGTTGCCAGCGCGGCAAAGCCTGCGGTGGTATGCACGACGATACCGCCGGCGAAGTCGATGGCGCCCAGTTTGGCCAGGAAGCCGCCCCCCCAGATCCAGTGGGCAACCGGTACATAGATCAGCAGCATCCACAATACGATGAATTTCAGGTAGGCCTTGAAATCAAAACGCTCGGCAAACGCACCGGTAATCAGCGCCGGTGTGATGATGGCAAACATCATCTGGTAGGCGAAGAACATGATGAAGGGGATGGATGGCGCATAGTGCGGATGCGGCATGGCACCGATGCCGCTGAAGCCGAAGTAGCTTAAATCGCCGATCACGCCGCCGACATCGGGGCCAAACGCCAGACTGAAACCGCCAAAAATCCACACCACGGTAATCACGCCCATGGAAATGAAGTTTTGCATCATGATGGATAGCATGCTGCGGCTGCGTACCAGACCGCCGTAAAACAGGGCGAGCCCCGGCGTCATCAGGCAGACGAGTGCCGTACATAAAATGATAAAGGCGGTGTCGCCGGTATTGATGAGGTACATGCACATCTCCTGTTTTGCTATCCGCCCGCAGCATGCCGCAGTGTCAGGTTTGGCGCATTACGGCATGGCGGGCTGCGTGCTTATGAAAAACAAACTGCCGGCAAAGGCAGCTTCACCGTTTTGTTATGGCGCATGTATCCGGTATTTGCCTGAAAAATTTGAATTGGGATACTGGTATCCGGCCAGAATCGGGACAGTTCAGGGGCATGTACCCAGGCGCTTAGCGCTATAGCGGTGTACGACGGTTTCTGTTTTCTTGCCGCTACTGTCGCTAAAGCGCGCGCTGCCCTGATAGGACTGGGCGCTGTAATGGATCTCGCCGCTGGCATTCATGACGCTGTTTTCCATCTTGCACTGCATTTGCCAGCGGGTAATTTCGCCGCTGTGCTTGCTGTCCGTGATGGTGCACCCCGGGCTGGCGGGCAACGGGTGTTCGGTTTCTTTGAGTTGGGCGGCGGTAAAGCACTGGCGGGCCACCACGGGCGGAATGTCTATTTTGACGCCGGGAATCTGGATGGTGGTGGTGGTTTCCCAGAGCCCGGGCTGCATGGGCGCGGCGGCAAATGCCGGGCTGGCAAGGGCAAAGAGTAGGGCGGGGACAAGACGGCGCATAGGTTTCTCCTTTAAAACGTTGCCCTGAATGTATGGCTTACGCCTTGTTGTTATGGCGCATGTATCCGGTATTTGCCTGAAAAATTTGAATTGGGATACGGGTATCTGACCGGCAGCAGGAATGCTCAGCGGCATGTGCCTAGGCGTTTGCCGCTATAGCGGTGTACGACGGTTTCGGCGTGCTTGCCGCTGCTGTCGCTAAAGCGCGCGCTGCCCTGATAGGACTGGGCGCTGTAATGGATTTCGCCGCTGGCATTTATGCGGTTATTTCCCTGTTTGCACTGCATCTGCCAGCGGGTGATTTCGCTGCTGTGTGTACTGTCCGTGATGGTGCACCCCGGACTGGTTGGCAACGGGTGTTCGGTTGCTTTGAGTTGGGCGGCGGTAAAGCACTGGCGGGCCACCACAGGCGGAATGTCTAGCTTGACGCCGGGAATCTGGAGGGTAGTGGTGATTTCCCATAGCCCCGGCTGCATATGGGTGGCGGCAAATACCGGGCTGGCAAGGGCAAAGAGTAGGGCGGGGGCAAGGCGGCGCATAGGTTTTTCCTTGAAAACATAGCCCTGAAGGTATGGTTTACGCACTATGCTTTGTCAATTTGCCGGGCTTTAGTGTCCGGTATAAATGTTGTTGCCAGAAAAAAGCCCCGCACATTGGCGGGGCTGCTTAAGTTCGTATTCATCAGGCCTTAAGGCTGGATTTGTGCCTTGCTTTTGAGCGACTTGATATAGTCTTCGACCATCATGCCCTGTACGCGCTGGGTCAGTTGCGGGCGAATGCTGTCCAGTGGCGGCAGGCTTTCGCTCTTGCTGTCTTCCAGCTGGATAATGTGCCAGCCGAAATCGGTCTTCACCGGCACGGCGGTGACCTGGCCCTTGGACAGTTTGCCCAGTGCTTCGGCAAACGGGGCCACATAGGCGCCCGGCTCGCTCCAGCCCAGATCGCCGCCTTGTGCGGCGCTGCCCGGGTCTTGTGACTTTTCACGCGCCAGTTGGGCAAACGGCTTGCCTTTTTTCAGCGAGGCCAGCACGGCCTGCGCTTCGGCTTCGGTTTTCACCAGAATATGGCGTGCGTGGTAGCTCTTCTTGGCCGGCATTTGCGCTTTAAGCGCATTGTATTCGGCCAGCAGCTTGGCATCGGTTACCGGGTTGCGGCGTACATGGTCGCGCAATAATTCGTCGGCCAGCGTCATGGCTTCCAGATTCTGCAGCTGGGCGCGTACGGCCGGCGACTTGTCCAGGCCGCGCTTAACCGCCTCCTGACGCAGGATTTCGGCGGTAATGACCTGCTCGCTCGCCATGGCCGGCGACACTTGCTGCTGGCCTTGTGCCTGCATCATTTTGACGACGGCATCGATGCGCTGCTGGGAAATGGCCTGGCCGTTGACCGAGGCGGCCTGGGCGGCAAAGGAAAAGGCCGACAGCACGGCGGCGGTAACTAGGGTCAGTTTCTTCATCTGGTTTTCTGCTTTCTTGGTCGAAATAGCGTGCTTGCTCAGGCAAGTTCGGGTTCAGGATTCTTGTGCGGTTTTGGCGCTGATGCTCAGCGCGTGTATGCGCACCTGCATCAGTTCGCCCAGTGTGTCGTAGACCAGACGGTGGCGTGCCAGCGTGCTCAGGCCGGCAAAGGCATCGCTGACAATGTAAAGCTGGTAATGGCCGCCACCGGCGCGCGCACCGGCGTGACCCGCATGCTTGGCGCTATCGTCACGGATGTCGATATGTTGCGGCGCCAGCGTGGCCAGCTTGTCCTGCATCAGACTGAGGGTCTCGTTCATGCCGGTAGTACCTTGCGAAACGGTTTGACCGTGACTTGGGCATAAACGCCGGCATCGACATAAGGATCGGCACCGGCCCATGCTTGTGCATCGGCGAGCGAGGCGAACTCGGCCACGATCAGGCTACCGGAAAAGCCGGCCGGGCCCGGGTCTATGGCGTCAATGGCCGGAAAAGGGCCGGCCAGCAGCAGGCGGCCTGCGTCCTGCAAGGCTTGCAAGCGCGCAAGATGGGCGGGGCGGGCAGCCAGACGCTGTGGCAGCGAACCGGCTACGTCTTCGCCCTGAATAACATACAGCATTATGGTTTTTCCTCGATAAAGCGTGACAGATACAGGCTTTGTGCCACCACGAAGGCCAGCATCAGTCCCATGCCGCCGAATAGTTTGAAGTTGACCCAGATTTCTTCGCTAAAGCGCATGGCGACATACAGATTGAGTGCACCCATAAAGGCAAAGAAAGCGACCCAGGCAAAATTAAGCTTGCGCCAGACAGGATCGGGCAGGGCGACCTGCTCTTTCATCATGGCCTTGATGCCGTTTTTGCCCGCCATCTCGCCGATCAGCAGGCCAGCGCCCATGGCCCAGTACAACAAGGTGGGTTTCCACATAATGAACTGCTTGTCGTGAAACAGCAGGGTGGCGCCGCCTAGCACCACGATCAGCGCCAGGCTGACCCATTGCATGGTGTCGACCTTGCGGTGGCGTACCCAAGCCACGGCGACCATGGCGGCGGTGGCGACGATGGCGACGGCGGTGGCCGAGAAAATGTCGCGGGTAAACCAGTAAGTGGCAAAAAACAGCAGGACGGGGAGGAGGTCGGTCAGTATTTTCATGCGGGGAATTATGTGGGCTTGGCCGCGCCAAGACAAGCGCGGCCATGCAGTTTAGCTTTTCGGTGTCTGTTTGACCACGGACAAGGCGGTGGCGACCAGGCCGGCCACGTCGCCTGCATTGGCTGGCAGAATCAGGGTGTTGCCGGTCTTGGCCAGTTTGGCGAAGGCTTCGACATACTGCTCGGCTACCTTGAGGTTGACCGCCTCGATGCCGGAAGGTTCGGCAATGGCTTGCGCCACGGCACGCAGCGCGTGGGCATTGGCGTCAGCAACCAGACGCAAGGCTTCGGCTTCACCTTGCGCGGTATTGATCGCCGCCTGCATTTCGCCTTCTGACTTCTGGATGGAGGCTTCGCGCTGGCCGGCCGCAATATTGATCTGTTCCTGCTTGCGCCCCTCGGAGGCCGCGATCAGCGCGCGCTTCTCGCGCTCGGCGGTAATCTGCGATTGCATGGCGTGCAGGATTTCTTGCGGCGGCACCAAGTCCTTGATTTCGTAGCGCAAAACCTTCACGCCCCAGCTGGAGGCCGCTTCGTCCAGCGCGGCGACGACCGAGGTGTTGATTTCATCGCGCTCTTCGAATGTCTTGTCCAGCTCCATCTTGCCGATGACCGAGCGCAAGGTGGTTTGCGCCAGTTGGGTAATCGCCATGATGTAGTCGCTGGAGCCGTAGCTTGCGCGCTGCGGATCGGTGACCTGAAAGTACAGGATGCCGTCGACCTTGAGCTGGGTATTGTCGCGCGTGATGCAGATCTGGCTGGGCACATCCAGCGGAATCTCTTTCAGGCTGTGGCGGTAGGCGACGCGGTCGACAAAGGGAATGATGATGTTGAGACCGGGCTTGAGCACAGCATGAAAGCGGCCGAGGCGTTCGACTATCAGTGCGCTTTGCTGCGGCACGACGCGGACAGCCTGCAGCACGAATACCAGTGCGGCGGCGAATAAAACGAGTGTGGAAATCATGCGTTTTCCTCCGGTGGGGTGGCGTCGACGATCAGGCGGTTGCCGTCACGACCGACAATATAGGCGTGCTGGCCTTCGATAAGCCGGGGCGACCTGATTTCGGCATCCCAGTTGGTGCCACGGTATTGCACACGGGCCTGGCCTGTTTCGTCGATATGCAATATTTCGACGCGCTGCCCCAGATCCGGGTCATCCACGCGGGCACGGGTCTGGGTGTTGAGGCTTTTGCGATGGCGGCGCAAACAAGCCACACCGGCAAGGGCGCTGATGCTGGCCAGAACCAGTTGCACGGCGGGCGGCGCGCCAAAGAAGCTGGCAAGCGATGCGATGGCAAAGGACACGCTAAAAACCAGCAGATAAAACGTGCCGCTTAAAAATTCACCTATCAGCGCAGCCAGTGCCAGACTGAGCCAGATGCCTGCTGTCATGGCAAGCTCCAGATATTGATGACGATATTGCATTGTCGGTGTTTAGGCGGGCAAGGGCAATGCGGCATTTGCCCTTACCTTCGGCCCCATCCGGCGCTAGACTCGCCCCCATGTATCAGATCAAGCAAGCGGCACAAGCCGAAACAGAGATTCGCAAGAGCCGTTTTATCGCCATGGCGCTGCCGGTCAGTGAGCGGGCACAGGCCTTACGCGAGTTGGCGCGTATCCGTAGCGAGCATCCGTCGGCACGCCATGTGTGCTGGGTTTTACTGTGCGTGGGCGACTCGGGCATGGACGACGATGGCGAGCCTTCCGGTACGGCAGCACGGCCCATTTACAATGTGTTGATGCATCGCCAGCTGCAGAATGTCTTGCTGGTGGTGGTGCGCTATTTTGGCGGGATCAAGCTGGGTGCCGGCGGCTTGATGCGTGCCTATAGTCAGGCGGCAGTGGCGGCGCTGGATGCCGCCGAAAAAACACCGGTTGTGGCGCTGGCGTCCTGGTGGCTGGCATGCGGCTTTGCCCATGAAAACAGCCTGCGCCACTGGTGTCTGCAGCACGATCTTGCCATTGCAGAGGCCCGCTACGATGAACAGGTGCGCCTGCAGGTCAGTCTGCCGCTGGTGCAGGCCGATACGCTGCGCCAGAGCCTGCTCGACAATCTGGGCGGGGTCGTTGTGATGCACGACGGCGCTGTCGGTGACGGTTAGTCATGCTGTCTGCGTAAGTAGTTTTATATCGAGATAAAAGGGTTGACGCCAGCAAGCGTCGCACGCTAATGTGTTGACGAACTGACGTGCAGCGCGCCAAACGCCGCTGCGGGGAAAGTGCAAACGGGAGCCGGCAACGGTTCCCTTTTTTTATGGGGCCCCCTGTTTTTAATCCCGTAAATTCCCGTGAGGCACAGCATGATCAGTACCGAAATCAACTATGGCGATGTTTATCTCGTTCCCAAGAAAACCGTGGTCGATAGCCGCAAGGAATGCGATACCTCGGTCGCCTTCGGTCCGCGTCGCTTTAGCATGCCGGTTTACCCTTCGAACATGAAAAGCGTGGTGAATGCCGCATCCTGCGAGTACTTCGCGCGTCTGGGCTGGTTTTACACCATGCACCGCTTCAATGTGAATGTGGTCGAGTTTGTTGCCGACATGCAGCAAAAAGGCCTGTTTGCTTCCATCAGCATGGGGGTAAACGAAGACTCCTACCAGCAGGTGAGCGATCTTCTGGCGGCCGGTCTGACCCCCGAATACATCACGCTGGATGTGGCCAACGCCTGGTGCGTCAAGGCCGAGCGCATGATCAAGCATCTGAAGGCCAGCTTTCCGGGCAGCTTTATCATCGGCGGCAATATCGCCACGGCCGAGGCCGCGCGCGAACTGGAAGCCTGGGGCTGTGACGCGATCAAGGCCGGCATTGCCGGTGGCCGCGTCTGCATTACCAAGAATAAAACCGGTTTTCATCGCCCGATGATTTCCACGGTGCAGGATTGCGCCGCGGCGGTCAGCGTGCCGGTGATTGCCGATGGCGGCATCGTTGAGCATGGCGATATTGCCAAGGCGCTGGTGTGTGGCGCGACCATGGTGATGGCGGGCTCGCTGTTTGCCGGTTTTGACGAGTCCGCTGGCGAGATCGTCGAGATCAGCGGCAAGCTGTATAAGGAATATTTCGGCAGCGCCTCGCAGTTCAACAAGGGCGCTTACGTCAACGTCGAGGGCAAGAAGATTCTGGTCGAGTACAAGGGCCGCATTGACAAGCTGCTGCTTGAATTGCAGGAAGACCTGCAATCCTCGGTCAGCTATGCCGGCGGGCGCGACCTGGCTGCCCTGCGCGGCGTCGAAATGATACGCGTACCGCGCTGAGGCGATGGGCGCAGCAGCTCAGAACCTGTTCACGATCTGCTGCGCATCGGCGATACGGCGTTGAAAACAGCATTCGAAATGCTCAAGTACCACCTGTACATTCCGCTTTCTCTGCCGTTTTCGTCTTGCCTCGCCCTCGCTCGCGAGATCGTGAACACGCTCTCAGAGCTGCAGCGCCTTGGTGAGTGCTGACTCCAGTGCCAGTAGCGCCTTGTCGTCACTGCCGCCATCGGCTGACAACAAGAAAGAGTCTTCCACCCGGCTGCCTAGCGTCATGATCTTGGCCGAGTGCACACCGAAGCGGTGCTCGGTCAGCACCTGGCTAATGCGTGCCAGCAGGCCGGGGCGGTCTCCCGCCACGATAGACAGGACATAGTAAAGCGCCTTGTCGTCCGGATGCAGCGATACCTGCGGCTGGATGGGGAAGTGCTTGAGGTGGCGGTCGATGCGCCCGGACTTCATGACGGCAGCGGTCTCGCCCGATTGCAGGCACTGGGCCAGTTCAAACTCGATAAAGTTGATCATGGCACGGTAGTCGTCGGCATGATGCTCGGGAATGAATACATGGAATGTGTCGAGGGCGTAGCCATGGCGGGTGGTGTGTACGCGGGCATCGGCAATGCTGTAGTGGGTGCGCCCGAAAAATGCACAGATGCGCGAAAACAGCGTGCTCTGGTCGGGGGTGTAGACCAGAACTTCGATGCCTTCGCGCGACTCGCTCATGCGTGCCTTGACAATGGGCGTGGCGCTGTCGACCAGTCGATTCAGTACGCGGGCATGCCAGGCAATGGTGCGCGCATCGTGGCGCAGGAAATAGACCGTATCCAGTTGCTGCCATAAGCGCATCTCTACGCCCTCGGGCAGGGCATTCAGGCGCAATTCGGCGCGTGCCTGCGCCTGGCGTTCGCTGATCACCGACTGGCAGTCAACTTCCCCCCCGCTTTCCAGTACCCGCAAGGTTGCGTGGTACAGGTCTTCCAGTAGCTTGGCTTTCCAGCCATTCCAGATCTTGGGGCTGGTGCCGCGAATGTCGGCGACGGTCAACAGATAAAGTGCCGTCAGCCTGCGCGGGTTGCCGACGGTTTCGGCAAAACGCAGTACGGTTTCCGGGTCGTAAATATCCTGCTTTTGCGCCACGGTCGACATGCTCAGGTGTTCGCGCACCAGCCAGACAATCAGCTCTCTATCCTCAAACGACAAGCCGTGGGTCTGGCAGAATTCGGCCGCATCCACCGTGCCCAGTTGGGAATGATCGCCTCCGCGCCCCTTGGCAATATCGTGAAACAGGCCGGCGATATACAGCACTTCCGGTCGCTCGAAGCCGGTAATCAGGCGGCTGAGCAAGGGGTATTCATGATTGAAGGCGGGGACGGCAAAGCGGCGCAGATTGCGCACCACCATCAAAATATGCTCTTCCACGGTATAAACATGGAACAGGTCGTGCTGCATGCGCCCGATAATGCGGCCAAATGCCGGCAGATATTTGCCCAGCACACCGTACAAATTCATCCGGCGCAGGGTATGAGTCAGCCCGTTTTCACGGAACATCTGCAAAAACAGGGCGCGGTTATGGCGGTTGCGGCGAAAGCGCTCGTTGATATGGCGGCGCGCGCGCCACAGTGCACGCAAGGTGCGCGGTGCCATGCCGGTCAGCTCCGGATGGCGCTGCATGTGTAAAAAGGCTTCCAGTATCGCGCCGGGGTCATCTTCGAAGACATCGTTGCCGTGTATGCCCAGCATATCGTTGACGCGGTAGAAGCGGCTGTCGATATCGACGGTGACGCGGGGCAGCGGGCAAAACAGCAGGGCGCGGATATTGGGCAGCAGAATGCCGGAGAGCTGGCTGATCATGCGCGAGGCCTTATAGTAGGCCTGCATCATCTCTTCGCTGGCGCGGCGCTGTGGTGCATCGGCATAGCCCATGGCCAGTGCGGTTTGCTGTTGCAGATCAAAGATCAGCCTGTCTTCACGCCGCTTGGCCTGCAGATGCAGTTCGATGCGCAGTTTTTCCAGCTGGCGTTCGCTGATGCGCAACATGCGCGCTTCGGTTGGCGTCAGAATGTCTTTTTGCACCAGCATGTCCCAGCTGCTGCCAAGATCGATGGCGCGTGCCAGCCAGATGATAGTGTGCAGGTCGCGCAGACCGCCCGGGCTGTCTTTGAGATTGGGTTCCAGATTGCTGGTGCCGGAAAACAGCCGGTTATGGCGCTGCGTTTGCTCGATCAGCTTGCCTTCGAGAAAGCGCAGCGGGTCGCGTACCCGGGCGGTGGCCTGATTCAGTTCGGTAAAGAGTGCCGGGCGGCCGCATAGCAAGCGGTTTTCCAGTAGCGTGGTTTCTACCGTCAGATCGGCCTGGCTTTCGCTCAGGCACTCGGCTACCGTGCGTACGCTGTGGCCGACTTCCAGTCCGATATCCCATAGCAGCCCGACAAAGCGGGTGAGTGTCTCGGTGAGCGCGGCATCCGGCGCGGCGGGCAAGAGTATCAGCAGGTCGATATCGGAACAGGGGAAAAGCTGGCCGCGGCCATAGCCGCCGACAGCCAGCAAGCAGGCTTGCTGCTCAAGCGCCAGCGCATCCCAAATGGTGCGGATATAGCCGTCTATGAGTTGGCTGTGGCGGTTCAGGTAGTCGCGTGTGCGGCCATCGTGGCGATAGCGTTGTGCCAAGCTTTGGCGTTCTGCCTGCAGCTCGCGACGCCATGTTTGACACGCTGAAAAGTCGTCGCAAGCCTGCATGATTTAACGCCTTTCCTGATGGGCAATGGCCCAGAGACCTGCCAGCAAAAACAGCAAAGTGGGCGCGGTAGCCGAAAAAATCGGATTCCACTCGTAAAGCAGCCCCAGATGACCGAACAGGCGGTTGGTGAAGTGAAAGGCGATACCCAGGCAAATGCCGGTAAATAGCTTGACGCCCATTTCACCCTGGCGGCGCGAAACCGGGGTAAAGGCCAGTGCCACCAGTGCCATCGAGATACAGGCCAGCGGATAGAACAGCTTGCTCCACAGGGCGATCTCATAGCGCTGGGTTTTCTGGTGGTTGGCGCGCAGATGATCGATATAGGCCTTGAGGTTGTAGGCCGACATCTGCTCCGGCACCACCAGCAGCACCGACAGAATGTCTGGTTGCAACACGGATTTCCATTGCAAGGAGGGGAAGGTTTCCACGCGGATACGGTCCGGCTCGATATTGGAGTCGCGTACCCCTTCCAGCTTCCAGTAGCCGTTACCTTCGTAGCTGCCGCGCTGGGCGAAACGCGAGCGCGTGAGCTTGAAGTCTTTGTCGTAGGTGTAAACGCGGATATTCAGCAAGGTCGTGTCCGGCAACATTTCACCGATATTGATGAAGTTGTTGTCATCTTTGGCCCATAGTCCCGAGCGGAATTCCTGGGCGACAACCGAGCGGGTATTGTCCAGCTTGAATTTCTCTGCCGTTTGCTCCGACCAGGGGGAAATAAACTCGCCCAGTAACAGCGCCATCAGCGCGCAGCCGCTGCCAAAAAGCAGCATGGTGCGGGCGATTTGCGCCAGCGATACGCCCGAAGTACGGATGGCGGTGTACTCGGAGCTGGCCGAGAGCTGGGTCATGGCGACCATGCAGCCTATCAATACCGCCAGCGGCATCAATTCGTAGGCATGACCCGGCATCAGCAGGGCGACATAGCCCAGCATGGCGACAATGTCGTAGCTGCCCCGGCCTATGCGCGGCAACTCCTTGATGACGTCAAAAAATGCGTACAAGCCGATCAGGGCGATCAGGGTAAACAGGCTGGCCGAGAGAAAGCTGGCCAGCAGGTAGTTGCGTATCTGTTTCATGCGCGGGTCTTTGTGCGATTTTGTTGTCTACGTGCATTCCATGCTGCCGTAACAAAGCCGGTTGGCCGGTTGCGGTACCAGATCAGGCCCAGCGCGATACCCAGCATCAAAAGATGGATGGGGAGAATGCCCAGTGACGAAGAAATTTTGTCATGGGCAATCCAGTCGCGCAGCAGCCACAAGCCATTCTGGTAGAGCAGATAAGCCCCTAGCGCCATCACGAGGTTATAAGCATGGCCGCTACGCGGGTTGTAATAGGCCAAGGGAATGGCGAGCAGGGCGAGAATGAGCGAACTTAGCGGCATGGACAGGCGCCAGGCCAGCTCGGCGCGATCTGCCGCAGTGTGGCCGGCGAATAACTCCAGCGTGGAGCGCGTTTCCGAGTCGCTGCTTGGCTCTATCAGACGCGGGCTTTCTCCCATTCTGACGCTATAGCGCTGGAACTGGCCGATCTCGAATTCGCCCGAACCCGCTTCGCCTATGTAGCGGTGACCGTTTTCCAATACCAGTTCGCGCACGCCCTTGTCATTGACGCTTAGCTTGCCTTGCTCGGCGAAGATGGTGGAAACCTCGTCTTTTTCGATGGACTGCACAAACAGATTGCGCGATGCCCCGTCGTCGGGGCTGTAACTTTCGATAAAGTAGATGCGCTTGCCGCCTTGGGCTTCCTTGAATACACCAGGCGCCAGCGCCGATATCTCTTCGCGCTGTTTAAGGTTTTGCGCGTATTCCTTGCTGCGGTACTGCGCCCACGGGCCGATAAACGAAGTGCCGATAATGATCAGCAGGGTAAAGGGCAGGGTGAAGCGCAGCACAGGTGCAATCCAGCGGGTCAGCGACATGCCGGAAGAAAACCACACTGCCATTTCATGATCGCGCCAGGCACGGCCCAGCACCACCATCACGGTGATGAAAATAGTGAGGATCAGCAAAACCGGGAAAAACCCCAGTGCCCAGAAACCGATCAGGGCCGCGACGGCTTCGTTGGCGACGCGGCCTTGAGCCGCCCGCCCGAGCATATTGATGGTCTGGGTAGTCAGCAAGATGGCGAACAGAACAAGGAATACGCCGATACTGGTGACTGTCAGTTCTCGCGTCAGACTTTTTCGAAAAACCATGGGAAGATGCGCCTGTTTTTGACAATTTGTCAAAAGCGTATAGATAATGAGAAAAAGCCCGTTAAGGGCCAGTCTTATGGATTTTTCGCCCCGCGCCGGGGCGTCGCCCGCCGCAGCCAATTGGCTTTGGCGGCTCTCTTAATGATACGTAATGCATCGGGAGCAGGCTCATGGAGTTTAACATTAAAAGTGGAAGTCCGGAGAAGCAGCGCGTAGCCTGCGTAGTCGTCGGTGTTTACGAGTCGCGCAAGCTGACGCTGGCGGCTGATTTGCTGGATCGCATCTCCAACGGCTTTATCGGGGATGTGCTGCGCCGTGGTGATATGGAAGGCAAGCTGGGCAGCACCTTGCTGCTGCACTCGGTGCCGCATACGCTGTGCGATCGTGTCCTTTTGGTAGGCTTAGGCAAGGAGCGCGAGTTCCGCGCCAAGGAATACCGCGAAGCGATACGCGCTTCTGCCCGTGCGCTGACGCAAACCTCGTCCAGCGAAGTGGTCAGCTATCTGTCCGAACTGAGCGTGAAAAAACACGACGTAGAATGGATGGTTGAGCAAGCTTGCGTGGTCACGCTGGATACGCTGTACCGCTGCGATACGTATAAGTCGCGCCAGGACGAAAGCGTGCGCGAGCCGCGTAAATTTACCCTGGCGGTGCCGCGGCGCAGTGATCTGGCCGATGGTGAACGCGGCCTGGCGCGAGGCCTGGCAATTGCTGCCGGCATGAAGCTGACCAAGGATCTGGGCAATGCGCCGGGTAATGTCTGCACCCCGGACTATCTGGCACATCAGGCGCGTGCGATTGCCGAGTCCTTTGGTGCCGAGGCCGAGATTCTGGACAAGGCCGCGATTGAAGAGGCCGGCATGGGGTCTTTCCTCGCGGTCGCCAAGGGCAGTGAGCTTGCGCCGCGCTTTATCGTGCTGCGCTACTTCGGTGCCAAAGACAAGGCCGACAAGCCGTTTGTGCTGGTTGGCAAGGGCATTACCTTTGATTCCGGCGGTATCTCGCTTAAGCCGGGCGAGGCCATGGACGAGATGAAATACGATATGGGCGGTGCCGCTGCCGTATTGGGGACCTTCCGTGCCGCCGTCGAAATGAAGCTGCCCCTGAATATCGTGGTGCTGATTCCGACCTGTGAAAACATGCCGTCCGGGCGAGCGCTTAAACCGGGTGATATTGTCACTTCCATGTCGGGCCAGACTATCGAGGTGCTGAATACCGACGCCGAAGGCCGCCTGATCCTGTGTGATGCGCTGACCTATGCCGAGCGTTTCGAGCCGGCTGCCGTGATCGATGTGGCGACCTTGACCGGCGCGTGCGTGATTGCGCTGGGCCATGTGGCAACCGGGCTTTACAGCTCGCAAGACTCGCTGGCACGCGACTTGGTTGCTGCCGGAGAAGAGGTTGGCGACCGTGCCTGGCATATGCCGTTGTGGGAGGAGTATCAGGAGCTGCTGAAGAGCCCGTTTGCCGATATGGCCAATATTGGTGGTCGTGCCGGAGGCAGCATCAGTGCCGCCTGCTTCCTGTCGCGCTTTACCAAGGCTTATGACTGGGCACACCTGGATATTGCCGGCACCGCCTGGAAGAGCGGCAAGGACAAGGGGTCGACCGGTCGCCCCGTGCCGCTGCTGGTGCAATACCTGCAAGACCGCGCCGATATCGCGCTGGGTAATGTCGTACGCCGTGGCCGTCCGCGACGCGAGGTGACGGAAGCGCCGGACCAGCATGACGCAGATTGATTTTTATACCGGTGTGGCCGATGCACCGGCCTTTGCCTGCAAACTGGCCGCGACTGCCTACCGTAAAGGGGCCAAGTTGTTTGTATTGCTGCCGGATGCGGCTGCACTTGAGCGCTTTAGTGCGCGCTTGTGGAGCCTGTCCGAAACAGCATTTATCCCGCATTGCAAGGCCGACGATGCCATTGCCAGCCAGACACCGGTCTGGCTGGGGCTGTCGCTGGCGGATTGCGGCGAGAATAGGGTGTTGTTGAATCTGGGCGGAGCGCCGCCAGCCGATCCGGCGGCCTTTTCCCGTATTCTGGAAATCATCGGTGTAGACGAGGACGCGCTCGCCATGGCGCGGACCCGTTTTCGCTTTTATCGTTCCTTGGGGCTTGCCATCGAGCACCATGATATGCGCCATCGCCAAACATGACCGTTACTGCACCGCATGGACACGCTTTACCCGACAATCTGCCCGTTCTGACCGAGGTGGTCGAAACCGAATTGCCGGTTTCTGCTCCTTTTGCTGGGGCGGATTCTTTTACCCGCCAACACTTTGGTACACCGCTGGATTTGCCGCCGGAGTTATCGCCGGTGCGGCCCCCTGTGCTGGACGTTAAGCCGGGCGATGCCTTATTCGAAACGCTGCCTGCCATTGATCTTGAATTGGGTGCAGAAGCAGGACATCCAGCGGAAAAAGACGAGGCGCTTTTTTCCGAACTGGCGCCTGCCGATATCTGGCTTGATCACAGCACGCCACCGGCCTCGGTCGATAGCCTGTTGGAAGACTTCGATTTTGCCTTTGACGCGCCAGATTCGGCCTTGCCTCTGTCTGCAAGCGCGCCATCCGCTTCTTGGCAATCCGATGTGCCCGATCTGGATCTGGCGAGTCTGATGCCTGATGCGGTCCCCGAGGCCATGCAGCCTTTGCCGGGCGCTGATGCACATCCCGATTTTAATTTGCCATCGAGGCTGTCCGCTTTTGAAACGGAAGCCGGTGAGACGGAAACCGGGCATGACTTGCCGCTTCAGTCCGGGATGGAGGCGGCGGTGCCGGTGTTGGAGGATATGTTCGAGCCTGCGCCTGCCTTGACGCCGGCGCTGATGGAAGAACCTGCGCCTGCCGTGATGCCGGTGCTAATGGAAGAGCCCGAGCCTGTCTTGACGCCGGTGCCGATGGAAGAGCCTGAGCCTGTCTTGACGCCGGTGCCGATGGAAGAGCCCGAGCCTGCCGTGACGCCGGTGCTGATGGAAGAACCTGCGCCTGCCTTGACGCCGGTGCCGATGGAAGAGCCCGAGCCTGTCTTGACGCCGGTGCCGATGGAAGAGCCTGAGCCTGTCTTGACGCCGGTGCCGATGGAAGAGCCCGAGTCTGTCTTGACGCCGGTGCTGATGGAAGAACCTGCGCCTGCCGTGACGCCGGCGCTGATGGAAGAGCCTGCGCCTGTCTTGACGCCGGTGCTGATGGAAGAGCCCGAGCCTGCCTTGACGCCGGTGCTGATGGAAGAGCCCGAGCCTGTCTTGACGCCGGCGCAGATGGCAGAGCCTTCGCCTGTCATCTGCGCACCGGTCGAGTCTCAGGTAAAAAAGCACAGTATGGCCGTGGTGGACGAGGCGGCGTTGCTGGATGCGGTTTACCAGCGCATTGTTCCGCGCATGAAGGTCGAGCTGACCTTGTGGTTGCAGGATGCGATCGAGGTGCAGAGCAAGCATATGCTCGCCGGCGTGATGCAGCAGATGAAGGAAGATTACGACATGCTGTTTGGTGAGACGCTGCGGGAAAGCGTACGTCAGGCCATCGCCGATATTGGCCGGAATGAACAATACAAGGATGACCATCATGGGTAACCGCCTGTCCAGGATCATGACCCGTACCGGTGACGATGGCACGACCGGCTTGGGTGACGGCAGTCGCCTGGGCAAGGAGTCGCCGCGTATTACCGCGCTGGGTGATGTGGATGAGCTTAACTGCTGCATGGGCTTGTTGCTGGCGGAGGCCTTGCCTGAACAGGTGGCGGTTTTTTTAGCGGCAGTGCAGCACGATTTGTTTGATCTGGGTTCCGAGTTGGCAGTGCCAGGCTATAGCGCGCTAAAAGAGGGGCATGTGGTCAGGCTTGAGCAGTTTTTGACTGAATGCAATGCAACGCTGCCCATGCTCAAAGAGTTCATCCTGCCCGGTGGTTCGCGTCAGGCTGCGCTGGCACATCAGGTGCGAGCCGTTTGCCGGCGTGCCGAGCGTGCGCTGGTCTTGCTGGCCCGCGAAGAAGATGTATCCCAAGCTGCGCGCCAGTATCTGAACCGTCTGTCCGATCTGATGTTCGTGCTGGCACGGGTCCTGAACCGCGATGCGGGCGTAGCCGATGTCTTATGGCAGCCGCACCGTTATGGCGATGCCTGAGCGAGATTAGGGGAATGCGCGCGCGCCGCCAACCCCGCCAGTTGCTAAGTGCATTGGCGACCTTGTTTTTCACCGCACCCTTGCACCGCAAAATTGCCGCTGCCTTGTTTATCCTGGTAGCGGTTTTTGTTTTATGGCAGGAGCCGGCGCAAAACGGTGAAGTGCATGGCAGGGTGACTCAGGTGGCCGACGGCGATACGCTGACGGTAATGGATGGCACAGGTCAGGCGCACAAGATCCGACTGGCCTTTATTGATGCTCCCGAGCGCGCGCAGGCCGGTGGCAGTGCGGCGCGGGACGCTTTGAAATCCTGGGTAAGTGGTCGCGAAGTGCGGGTGCGGGTGCTAGAGCAGGATCAGTATGGGCGCAGTGTAGGGCAACTCTGGCTGGACGGGCGCGATATCAATCTGGCGCTGCTTGATAGCGGTCAGGCCTGGCATTACCCGCAATACGCCAAGGGCAAGCAATCCGCCGCCGACTATGCGCGCTATCAGATGGCTGAGGCGCAGGCGCGACATGCGCATATCGGTTTGTGGCGCCATCAGGCCGAGCCGCCATGGCGCTGGCGTGCCCGTCAGCGCGCAGCGAATCAGGCTGGCAGTTAGTGCTCGATGTCATGCCGGACATTTCGGGATGTGTTTGATGCTAATTAATTTAAAAATGAAAATTGAATAGCCAAATTGGCTGAGTGTTGACGAGCATCAAGTCGCTAATATCCCGTACGGGTCATGATTGGGTGTCTCCAACGTCCGCACAGGCTTAGTATGGCAGTCACCTTATACGATGATGGCATCCATAAATGCATCGGTTTTACCGAGCTTGTTCAGGGTGAAGGCATTCAGGCGAACCAGTTCGCCATCGTCAATAACGGAGAGGGAATGTTGCTCGATCCGGGCGGCAACCTGACCTATAAGCACCTGATCGCCGAGATGGCAAGTTTCTTCCTGCCTTCGCATACCCGTTATATTTTCGCATCGCATCAGGATCCTGACATTATCGCGTCGGCTAACGGCTGGTTGCTGATTACCGATGCCCAGATCCTGATCGCCGAAGAGTGGACCCGTTTTCTGCCACACTTCTGTGTCAAGGGGGTGACGGAAGGCCGTCTCATTGCCATTCCGCCGCGCGGCATGCGGGTCAATCTGGGCGGTGCAAGCCTGGATATCATTCCTGCCCACTATCTGCATACGGTCGGCTTTTTCCAGGTGTATGACCCGATCAGCAAGATCCTGTTTTCCGGTGACATCGGTGCATCGCTGGTCAGTGGTGCCGATGCGGCATGCCCGGTTGAAGACTTCGACCGCCATTTGCAGGATGCGCATATGCAGGCTTTTCATCGCCGCTATATGACCAATAACAAGGCCTGCCGGCTGTGGGCGCAAATGGTGCGCCAGATGGACGTCGAGTGGATTGTTCCCCAGCATGGCAGCTCGTTTCGCGGCAAGGAAATGGTCGGCCGCTTCCTTGACTGGTTCGAGACCTTGGAGTGTGGCACCGATTTACTGACGCCATCCGACTTCCCGCCACCGTCGGCGCCGGTGTACTGATATGTCTGATCTGGCTTTGTTGTTGTCGGCACTGGGGCTGGTGTTGCTGCTGTGGGTGATCCAGTGGCGGCAGCGCCGCGTGGCATCCGATATGGCGGTGCCGTCGCCGGCAGGTGCACCGGTCGAGCCGGATGCCTTGCCGGTGCAGAGTGATGGCGAGCAGCCTAGCGATCAGATTGATGTCCATACCGTTGAGCCATTGACCGAAGCACAGGTCTATCTTTCCTTTGGTTATACCCAGCGCGCCGCCGATACCTTGCGTGCATGCGTAGAGAAGGATGAGGCGGTTAGCCAAGAAGTGATGGAAATACTGTGCCGGCTTTATCTGGAATTGGGTGAGCTGGACGGTTATTGCGACATCCTGTCTCTACGCCAGTTAAAGCCTGAGGAACTGGAAACGGCGGTTCGTGCCGGATTGGCGCTGGATCGCAATCATTTGGGGTTGAGAGTGCTGGCCGATGAGGCGCTGCAGATGGGGCCGGAAGCTTTTACGCCTGTCGATGTCGCGGTTGAGGACAACGCCGGGCCGCTGCCATCTCCTGTGCCTGTCGCGGCAGTCGCTACCCGCGCGGTGCAGGCAGATGGCGTACCGGCGCAGGTGAGCCTGATTGACGGGGCGGGCGCGGTGTTGCGTTCACTGGAGCCGGATGAGACGCGGGTGATCTGCTTGTTTGTTCCGGCACAGCGTCGTGTACGCCTGCTGTTGGCGGCGAATGATAGTGACCATGCTTTACCGGCGCTGCGCGAGGCCTTGCGTGAAACCCCCGGCAAGCCCTCACTCTTGATCGACCTGCTGCAAGTGCATTACCAGCACCGCAATATCGATGGCTATGCATTGGCTTTGTGGCAGCTGTTTGTTGCCATGGCGGCGGCGGGGGCAGGCTTGCGCGAAAAATTGCTGCACCACGGGCTGGCCTTGGGTTACCACCCCGCTTTTGCCGAGCTGGCACAGGCGGACAGCCGGATGGCGC
The DNA here is from genome assembly GCF_023502145.1 of Craterilacuibacter sp. RT1T. Classification (GTDB taxonomy): domain Bacteria; phylum Pseudomonadota; class Gammaproteobacteria; order Burkholderiales; family Chromobacteriaceae; genus Craterilacuibacter. The sequence goes on from NZ_JAMFLI010000002.1 coordinate 399,190, forward strand.
TTGAAGCAATAGGGCAGCGCTACGGTTTTGTCCGTAGCCGTCCGCCTGCCAAGGCAAAGCTGTGGCTGGTCGAGAAGGTGGCCGATGCGGCCGAGCCTATGGTGGCGAGTGTGCTGGAGGAGGCGGATGCCTACCTGACTTTCGGCCAGTTGGAGGCTGCGCTGGCCTTGCTTGAGCGCAGTATTGTCAGCGCGCCGGCGCAGCTTGAGCTCTATCCGCAGCTACTGGCCCTGTATGAAAAAATGGAAGATTTGCCCGGATTGCTAGCCTTGCAACAGCGCTTGCAGCATGGCACACAAACGCTGCCGGATGAGGGCGCCGTGATGATCAACACCCTTATCCGGCGCCTGCAAAGGCCTGCCGAGGTGGCCTGATAGATGATGACCACGATAGATAGCCACACTCTGGTGGTGCTGGCTCTAGGGATGGATGCACGCAAGCTGGCCATTTTGCGCATGGCTTTTCGCATGCATAAAGCGATATGTTACCAGCTGTCCGAATCTGCCCAGGATGAGCCGGTACTGGCCATTGTCGATGTTGACAGCCCGCAAGGCTGGGCCGTTTGGGATGATTTTCGCACCGCGCATCCCGCCTTGCCTGCATTGATTGTTTCGTCTTTTGCGGTCACGGATGCACCTGCGCCGGTGCTGCCCAAGCCTATCCGCGTCGAGACACTGTTTCCTGCCTTGCAACAGTTGCGGGTGAGTAAGCCGGTGCTGGCTGCGCCGCGACCAACTGCCGCCGTGCAAAGTGAGCTTGAACCGGTCGTTGCGCCGCGCGCGGTCATTGTTTCCGATGTGATCGCCGAGCCGGCTTCTTCCTGTGCAGTCATGCAAAAGCTTGAAATGACGGCGGCGGGGGGGGGCGGCGGCGATGAGCCGCAAAGTCATCCGCTTGTTTCGGCAAAGCAGAAGGCGGATGTACGGCCTAAGCCGCTTGCCGTGTGGCCGCAGACTATGGGCAGTTTTGACCCGAATGCCGGCTTGTATGGCGTGCTGCGCACCCTGTACCGTAAGCGGCGCAGTGCCGCGGTGTTGGTGCATGGCAAGGTTGTGCTGCACTTTTATCCGGCTCAGGAGAGGTGTGAGCTGTTTGCCGATCTGGCCCTGCTGATTCAGCTTTGCGCATCGCCTAACAGTGAGTTTCGCCTGGCCGTATTGCCGGATGGGCAAGAGAATGCACGCCCCGATGCGCCGAGCGCACATGCGGTGTTATGGCAAGTTGCGTTATGGACCGCCCGCGGGCGCATGCCCCGCGGGCTTGATGGTAATAGCCGCTTGCGTTTGCGCCACTGGCCCAACCTGACCCGCTTGGCCGATATTCCCGATGCCATGCGTATGGCTGCGTTCTGGACGCGCACGCCAGCGAGTGCCTGTATGGCGCAGCGTATGCTGGGGGTGCAGACGTCCGATTTGTGCAATTTTATTGCGGCATGCCTTGCTATTGATTTGCTTGATGCCCGCTTGTCTGCAACGGCAAGTAGCCCGCCACCCATGGTGCAACCCTTGCCCGACGTTGCGCGTCGTGGCCTGCTTTCCCGCCTGCTCGTGCGTTTGCGCGGGGCTTAAGATCAGGAATCGATATGCGTCAACAGGACAACAAAATCATCTTTACTGGCCCCGTCGGTGCCGGCAAGACAACGGCTATCGCAAGCATCAGCGAGATTAGCCCGGTCAGTACCGATGTGCAGGCCAGTGATATGACGCTCAATCGTAAGGGTGAGACCACCATCGCACTGGACTATGGCTTGATGCAACTGGGCGACGGTGTGCGTGTTCACCTGTACGGTACGCCGGGGCAGGAGCGTTTTGACTTTATGTGGGAGATCATCAGCAAGGGGGCGATTGGCCTGATTGTCCTGATCGATAACAGCCGGCCCAACCCCAGTGGCGATCTGCAGTTCTTTCTCAACGCTTTCAAGACGCTGCGCACGCATGCGCCGCTGGTGATCGGCGTCACCAAAACGGATCAGGCCCCGCAGCCTTCTGTTGAGGTCTATGCCAGTTTGCTGGAGAAATTTGGCCTGCACCCACCGATTCTCGAGGTCGATCCGCGCAATGGCGACGAGGTTCGCCAGTTGCTGATGGCCTTGCTTTTTACCATTGATCCAGGGCTGGAGGGCTGAGATGCAAGGGAGCTACCAGTTATGCGGTCCCTACTATGCCAGGGCAACGCCGGGTGGGGCCTATTACGCCGCGACAACAACGCGGCAAGATCCGGGGCGCAATATGATGCTGCATATCCTGCGAGATGGTGCAAGGGTGCCTCTGGATGATGCGACCTTGAGTCGCTGGTTTCCGGATGATGCACCCGAGGTGTTGGCCGAGCGCTTGTACCGCTTGCAAAAACTGGAATTTGTCGAGGCGCAGCTGACCGCGCAGCCACCGCAAGATACCCGTCTGGAAGTGCTGCTGCCGCCGTGGCTAAGCCGGCTGTCGGAAAGTGGCCGCGCCTTGCTGGCTGATGATAATGGCTTGTGTTACGCCAACTCAGGCTTTGCCCACGAAACGGCCGAAGAATTATCGGCGCTGGGCGGAGATTTGATTCAGCTGACCCATCGCCACCGCCGGCTGCTGCACAATAATTTACAGCTGGCGAGTCAGGCGTGGGCCTTAACGGCACCAGACGGTCAGGCTGAACTGAGCTTTCACCCCATTTTGATTGGTGAGCAGCCGTTTATGCTGGTGATCGGGGATGCCCCCAGATTGAATTCGTCGGCACTGGTCGACCTGATTGAGGCGCTTTGCCGCCGTTATACCTGACCCAAGGGATTCCCGGAGAAAACCCCATGCGCGAACAAATGCTCAAATCGATACTTAGCGACTTGAACGGCGCCAGCGCCGATATCGAGGCTTCTGCGATTATTTCGGCCGACGGGCTGACCATGGCTGCTTTACTGCCACAGAGTGTGGATGAAGACCGTGTCGGTGCCATGGCCGCCGCCATGCTGTCGCTGGGCGAGCGTACCGCGCGCGAACTGGCGCGTGGCACGTTGGAGCAGGTGATGATTAAGGGTGAGGACGGTTATATTTTGATGAGTTACGCCGGACGCGACGCCGTGTTGACGGTGATTGCGCGCAAAGAGGCCAAGCTGGGCCTGATCTTTCTGGATGCCCGTCGCGCAGCCAAAAGCGTGGCTGAAATCCTGTAGCGCGCTTGCCGCGATAGCCTTAGAACCTGTTCACGATCTGCTGCGCATCGGCGATACGGCGTTAAAAACAGCTTCGAAATGCTCATGTACCACCTGTACATTCCGCTTTCTCAGCCGTTTTCGCCTTGTTTCGCCCTCGTTCGCGAGATCGTGAACACGCTCTTATGGCTGGCGGCCTATCGGCCTGACTTCAATCAGGCCGGCGACTAGGCGGCGAGAGTGCTGAGCCAGCGGGCAATGCGCTGGGCTGCACTTTCCCAGCCTGCGTCCAGCATCATCATATGCGCCAGTTCCGGCAATATTTCCGCATTGACCCCCAATCGTGCGGCGCTGGCGGCAATATCGGCCGGCGTGATGATTTTGTCTTGGCCGGCGCCCAGTACCAGCGCCGGTGTGCCGTTCAAACGGCGTTGCCACAGCGGATTGATCAGGGTCATATCCATGATCGCGCGCTGGCTTTCCTGTTGCGAGCGTTGTGCCAGCAGTGCGACATCTTCCTCTGACGCCGCATCCGAAAACAGCAGGGCGCGTATCTCGGCCATAAAACGGTCTGCCATCGGCCCCGGGCTTGCCTGGTAGCGATTTAGCGCCAGTAGCAATTCGGGGGTGTAAGTCAGCATATTCAGGGCGGAGCCCGTCAGCCCCAATGGCGACACCGAGGCTAAGAATGCGGCGCCGGGCAGGGTATGGCGGGTGAGGTATTGCTGCAGCACAAAGCCGCCCATGGAGTGGGCGATCACGACGGGGGCGCGCTCCAGTGCGGCAATCGTGCGGCTTAAATTGTCGACATAGTCCTGAATGCTGATGGCGGCCAGATAGGGTTGTCCTTCGCTTGCAGCATGCCCCTCCAGGCTCAGCGCCAGGCAGTCGTAGCCTTGGGCGTTGAACCACGGCATAAAGTGGCGTTGCCAGCACCAGGCACCACTGAAAGCACCATGGACAAATAAAAGCGGCGGCCCTTTGGGCGCGCCGCTGGCAGGACTACGGAGCAGTTCTAGTTTTGCGGGCATTTACAGAATTTCAGTTGCGTAATCGGCCAGACGCGAGCGTTCGCCGCGCTGCAAGGTGATATGGCCGGCATAAGCCCAGCCCTTGAAGCGGTCGACGACGTAAGTCAGTCCAGAGCTGCCTTCGGTCAGATAAGGCGTGTCTATCTGCGAGATATTACCCAAGCATACCACTTTGGTGCCGGGGCCGGCGCGGGTAATCAGGGTTTTCATCTGCTTGGGGGTGAGGTTTTGTGCCTCGTCTATGATCAGGTATTTGTTGAGGAAGGTGCGTCCGCGCATGAAGTTCAGGCTCTTGACCTTGATGCGCGAGCGGATCAAGTCGCGCGTCGCTGCGCGCCCCCAGTCGCCGCCATCGTCTTCGCTATGGCCCAGCACATCGAGGTTGTCCTCCAGTGCGCCCATCCAGGGCGCCATCTTTTCCTCTTCGGTGCCGGGCAAAAAGCCGATATCTTCTCCGACCGGGATGGTGACGCGGGTCATGATGATTTCGCTATAGCGTTTGTCTTCCAGCGTCTGGGCCAGACCGGCCGCCAGCGTCAGCAGGGTCTTGCCGGTGCCGGCCTGGCCCAGCAGGCTGACAAAGTCGATTTCCGGATCCATCAGCAGATTAAGCGCAAAGTTCTGTTCGCGGTTGCGCGCAGTAATGCCCCAGATATTGTTCTTGTTGTGGCTGTAGTCCTTCAGCGTTTCCAGCGTGGCCTCCAGACTTTCAAGCCGGATCACCCGCAGCAGCAAGGGTTGCTCGCCCTGCTGGAACAAGAGCTGGTTGCGGTAAAGCGCGGCCACGTCCGGGCCATTGATCTTGTAGTAGCTGCGGCCGTGCTCGGTCCATGACTGGACATCATTGCCGTTGCGCTCCCAGAAGCCGGCATCGATTTCACGGCTGCCGGTGTAGAGCAGGTCGCTGTCTTCCAGCACCTTGTCGTTAAAGTAGTCTTCGGCATCCAGCGACAGCGCGCGTGCCTTGATGCGCATATTGATGTCTTTGGACACTAGAACGACCGGCCGCTCGGGATGCAACTCTTTGAGTGCGCGGACAATGCCGAGGATCTGGTTGTCGGCCTTGCCGGTCGGCATGGACGCCGGCAAAACGCTATGGATGATCTGTGTTTGCAGCAGCAAATGGCCGCTGGCTGCGCCTTTGCTGGAGTCTTGCAGCGGAATGCCCAGTTCGATCGGGCTTGCGCTGCTACGCAGAATCTCATCGAGAAAGCGGCTGGTCTGGCGCGCATTGCGTGCCACTTCGGACATGCCGCTTTTGTGCATGTCCAGCTCTTCCAGCGTAATGATGGGAATGAAAACGTCGTGTTCCTGAAAGCGGAACAAGCTGGTCGGGTCATGCAGCAGCACATTAGTGTCAAGCACGAAGAGTTTACGTGTTGGCGCTTTCTTGCGTGTCGTCATGATAACGCTCCTTAAACAGGATCGACCGGCTTGTCCGGCCCGGTTTACAGCCCCTTGATATAGGCGAGCACCTCGGCAGCGTGTTCGGCTACCTTAACGCCGCGCCAGCTTTTGAGTATCTGGTTGTCGGCGCCAATCACGAAAGTACTGCGTTCAATACCGCGCACTTCTTTACCATACATTTTCTTTTGCTTGATCACGCCAAACAGGCCGCAGGCCAGCTCTTCGCTATCCGACAGCAAGGCAAAGGGCAGGCTGAACTTGGCCTTGAAGTTCTCGTGCGACTTGAGGCTGTCGCGCGAAATACCGGCAATGTCGGCACCTGCAGCCTGAAATTCACTATACAGGTCACGGAAGGCGGCTGCCTCGTTGCTGCAGCCCGGGGTGTTGTCCTTAGGGTAGAAATACAGCACCAGCGGCTTTGGTGCGGCAGACAGATTAAAGCTCAGGCCGGAGGTGGCGGGCAGGGTGAAGTCGGGGCAGGTTTGGTCGTCCATAACATATCCTCTTATTTTTGAGATGGGGGTGCAGCTAGTGAACCTTAGGTTCGTGGCATTCAAGCTAGGGTGTCAACGCGCTGGCCCAGATGGGCAGGATTATTGAGCTGGGCCGGTGCCGGTACGCTTTGCAGTAGGGCCAGCGCGCCTTGTGCCTCTATCTGTGTGGCTTTTTTTAGCATGGTGATCTGTACGCTTTGCTGAACTTGCGCTTGCTGCATCTGGCTGATGGCTTCCATGACCCTCTCCCGATAGTGATGAACTATGACAGAATACACCGGTTTAATCACATCCCGTGCGGCAAGCTGATAAAATGCCCACCATTAATCGCCCACAGGAATGACCATCATGAGTGCAACTCGCCACAGCCCGCTGCTGATTCTAGGTTCCGGCCCTGCCGGCTACACTGCTGCCGTTTATGCGGCGCGTGCCAACCTGAAGCCGGTACTGATTACCGGTATGGCGCAAGGCGGCCAGCTGATGACGACCACCGATGTGGATAACTGGCCGGCTGATGCCGAAGGTGTGATGGGGCCGGATCTGATGCAGCGTTTTCAGCAGCATGCCGAACGTTTCGGCACCGAAATGATTTTTGACCAGATTCATACCACCCATGTGCATGAAAAGCCTATCCGCCTGGTGGGCGATGCCGGCGAGTACACTTGCGACGCGCTGATTATCGCCACCGGCGCCTCGGCCCAGTATCTGGGCCTGCCTTCGGAAGAAGCCTTTTCCGGTAAGGGTGTTTCCGCCTGTGCCACTTGTGACGGCTTCTTCTATCGCAACCAGGATGTGGCCGTCATCGGCGGCGGCAATACGGCCGTGGAAGAGGCGCTGTATCTGGCCAATATCGCACGCCATGTGACGCTGGTTCATCGTCGTGACACCTTCCGTGCCGAGAAGATTCTGGTCGACAAGCTGATGGCGCGCGTCGCCGAAGGCAAGATCACGCTCAAGCTCAATGCCAATCTGGATGAAGTACTGGGCGACGCCAGCGGCGTAACCGGTGCCCGTCTGCGTGCCAACGACGGCTCGCTGGAAGAGATCAAGCTGATGGGGGTATTTATCGCGATCGGCCACAAGCCGAACACCGACATTTTCAAGGACCAGCTGGATATGGATGCCACCGGTTATCTGGTGACGCAGGGTGGGCGTGACGGCAATGCGACCGCCACCAGCGTAGCCGGTGTATTCGCGGCTGGCGACGTGCAGGATCATATCTACCGTCAGGCGGTGACCAGTGCCGCCTCGGGCTGTCAGGCCGCGCTGGATGCCGAGCGCTACCTTGATCAGCTGAAGTAAATCTTGAAGGCTTACAAGGCCGAGCTGAAAAAGCTCAAGCAACAGGTCAGGCCCAAGGCCTTGCCTGTTGTGCGTTCTGCGCCACTGCCCGAAAAAGACGAAGAGCCCGACTTTGCCCGGTTGTTTGCCGATGTCAGACCGCTTAAGCAGGCCGCGCGGGCGCCCGATACCCGGCCCAAGCCGCCGCACTGGCCTCGCCATGGCAAAGCCAGTCATGGCAGCAGCGACGCACTGGACGAACATCTGCTGCACGAGATGAGCGGCTGGTTCGAGCGCGACGAGCAGGCCGGGCATTTTCTGGGTAACGGGCTGCCCGCAGGCACGCTGAAAAAGCTGCGCGGCGGGCATTGGCCGGTGGTGGCCACGCTGGACTTGCATGGCACCAACCGCTACGAGGCACATAGCCTGCTGGCGCTATTTCTGCATCGCGCCCGCACACAGGGCAATTGTGTGCGCGTGATTCACGGCATGGGCTATGGCTCGCGCGGCACGCCGGTGTTGCCGCGCATGGTGCGCCACTGGCTGATGCACCACCCGCAGGTATTGGCTTTTTGTACCTCCCATGCCCGTGATGGCGGCGATGGCGCGCTTCTGGTTTTGCTTAAGCGTAGTGCGGTGTCGCGCGAAGATTGACGCCTGCGTTTGCCTGAACGCCTGTTCAGCCTCCCGCAAGCGAGCGCAAGACAAGGTAAAAACGGCTGAGAAAGCGCAGGATACATGCGCATTTCTCAGCCGTTTTTCATTTCGTATCACGGGCGCGCCGCCCTTGGTACTTACTCCGAGCGCCGGCGGCGTGCTTCTTCCAGCAGATAAAGCTGATAGTCGTCCAGATCGCCATCGAAGTCCTGTACCCCGCCACGCGAGACCAGCCAGAATTCGTCACAGACCGCGCGCAGCAAGGCACGATCGTGGCTGACCAGCATGACCGAGCCTTCGAACTCGTTGAGCGCGACACTCAGCGCCTCGCGGGTCGCCAAGTCCAGATGGTTGGTCGGTTCATCCAGTAGCAAGAGGTTGGGGCGCTGCCAGACCAGCATGCACAACACCAGTCGCGCTTTTTCGCCACCGCTCATGCTGCCCACGGCCTGTTTGACCATGTCGCCGCTGAAATTGAAGGTGCCGAGGAAGTTGCGCAAGCCCTGCTCGCGGCAATCGGCCGCATTGGGGCGGATGGCGGCCGGAATGTCGCGTGCCAGGCGGAACATGTGTTCTAGCGGGTTGTCTTCGGGGCGCAGTACATCCAGTTCCTGCTGCGAGAAGTAACCGATATTCAAGCCCTTGCCGCGGATGATTTCGCCGGAAATCGGGTTGAGCGCGCCGGCAACGGTTTTGACCAGCGTCGACTTGCCCTGTCCGTTGGCCCCCAGAATGCCGATACGCTGGCCGGCCAGTACCGAGCGGCTGACCTGCTGGACGATGGTAGTCGGCGGCGTACCCTCGGCGCTGCCTTCTGCCGGCGGGTAACCGAAGGCGGCTTCGGCGATGGTCAGCATCGGGTTGGGCAGGCTCATCGGCTCCTTGAACTCGAACTGGAAGTCGGCATCGGCCAGCACCGGCGCAATCTTTTCCATGCGCTCCAGTGCCTTGACGCGGCTTTGTGCCTGCTTGGCCTTGCTGGCCTTGGCCTTGAAACGGTCGATGAACTTTTGCAGGTGCGCCATCTTTTCCTGCTGCTTGGCCTGTGCCGCCTGTTGTAGCAGCATCTGTTCGGCCCGCATGTCTTCGAACTTGCTGTAGTTGCCGCCGTAGCGCACCAGCTGGCCATGGTCGATATGCAGCGTGACATGGGTAACGGCATCGAGGAATTCGCGGTCATGGCTGATTACCACCATGGTGCCGCCATAGTTCTTCAGCCAGGCTTCCAGCCAGACCAAGGCATCGAGGTCAAGGTGGTTGGTCGGCTCGTCTAGTAGCAGCAAATCGGACGGGCACATCAGTGCGCGCGCCAACTGCAGGCGCATACGCCAGCCGCCAGAGAAACTGTTAACCGGCAACTCCAGCTCGGCCACCTTGAAGCCCAGGCCCAGAATCAGCGATTGTGCGCGTGCGGCGGCATCGTGCTCGCCAGCATCGTTCAGTGCCATATAAGCATGGGCCATGGCCATGCCGTCATCGCCGGCTTCAGCCTCCATCACCTCGGCACGTGCTGCCAGTAGGACGGTGTCGCCTTCGATCACGAATTCGGTCGCGCTTTGCGCGGTTTCCGGCATGTCCTGTGCCACCTGCGCCATGCGCCACTGGCTGGGAATGGAGAATTCGCCGCTGTCTTCGTGCAGCGTGCCGTTGAGCATGGCAAACAGCGAGGATTTACCCGCGCCATTACGCCCGACCAGACCGACTTTTTCGCCGGGAGTGAGCGTGACCGAGGTGTTGTCCAGCAGGACTTTGGTGCCGCGACGCAAGGCCACGTTTTTCAGAATAATCATGGAGAGTGCCGACCGGCGGGTGTTGTATGCGTTAAAAGGCGGGTATTGCTTGCGACAGCCAAAGCGGCTGTTGTCGTGTGTGGCAGGGGCGCCGGCATTGCGCGGGCAAAGCGGCGTCCCTTCAGGCTATGGCCGGGCTTACTTCCACACCGGCTTGGGTGGGGTGCCTTCGGATACGGTCAGGATCTCGTAGCCGGTGTCGGTGACGAGCAGGGTGTGCTCCCACTGTGCCGACAGGCTTCTATCCTTGGTGACGACGGTCCAGTTGTCCGCGAGCATGCGCAGATGGCGTTTGCCCTGGTTGATCATCGGCTCGATGGTGAAAATCATGCCGGCCTTGATCTCGACGCCGGTGCCCGGGCGGCCGTAGTGCAATACCTGGGGCTCTTCGTGGAATTTGGTGCCGATGCCGTGGCCGCAGAATTCCTGCACCACGCTATAGCCCGCTTTTTCCGCATGCTGCTGGATGGCGTAGCCGATATCGCCCAGGCGCGCGCCCGGCTTGACCTTCTCTATCCCTTTCCACATGCATTCGTAAGTGATGCGGCACAGGCGGCGGGCGTGCTCGCCGACTTCACCCACGTAATACATGCGGCTGCTGTCGCCATGGTAGCCATCCTTGATCACGGTGATGTCGAGGTTGACGATCTCTCCGTTTTTGAGCGGCTTGTCGTTGGGAATGCCGTGGCAGATAACCGGGCCCACCGAGCTGCAGATGGATTTGGGGTAGGGCGTGCCGCCATCCGGCGCGTAGTTAAGCGGTGCCGGAATGGTGCCTTGCACATTCACCATATAGTCATGACACAGCCGGTCCAACTCTTCGGTGGTGACGCCCGGTTTAACAAAGGGCGTGATGTAATCCAGCACCTCGGACGCCAAGCGTCCGGCGATGCGCATTTTTTCTATATCCTGCTGGGTCTTGATGACGATGCTCATGGCGGTGTCGCAAAGAGTGTGATAACGCGCCATGGTAACAAAAACGGGCACCCTAAGGTACCCGTTGCGTTTCAAAGTGTTAAACGATCAGAAGTTGACGCGAATGCCGGCGCCGATGGCTTGCGGGTCGTTGCCGGCTGCAAGCACATCTTTGCCTGTCGCGTCTTTGCCGGTGTAAACGGCGTTGTTTTGGAAGTTGACGCTGGCTGCGCTGTTATTGTCGATCTTGGTCGCGTAGGCATAGACTTGAGTCATCTTGCTCAGGTTGTAAGTGCCGCCCAGGATCCATTGCGAAGCCTTGTAGTCGTCGGCGTTAACTTTGCCGTCCAGCTTGCCAAGTGCGCCGTAGGACAGACGAACCGAGGCCTTGCCGAAATTCTGCTGCACGCCAACAGTCCAGTCGTCCTGCTTCAGGTCGCTACCAACAGCCAGGTCGTCGCGTGCCCATTCGTAGCCAGCGATCAGCAGAGTGTCGGCGATCTTGTACGAAGCGGACAGCTTGGTGAACTTGCGGGTATCGACGCCAGTTGCGGCATTTTTCTGCTGGTCGTAGCCCAGACCCACTTTCAAGCCTTCCAGCGTGTACTGGCCGGCGATAGACCAGCGGTCGTTGCTGCCAGTGTCGGTTTCGTCAGCCTGCACCGACGCGCCGAACACCAAGCCGTTCCAGTTCTGGCTGGTGTAGCTGACACTATTGATGTAACGCGCTTCGCCGCGGCTGAAGATCTGACCTGAGCCCTGGTTGCCGGCGGTAGTGTTGACCATCAGGTCCTGGCCGGTGTCGGTCAGGCGCTTGTAAGCGGAGTCGAAGCGGCCAAGTACGACGGTGCCGAAGGTCGCGTCGGACAGGCCGACGAAGCTGTTGCGGCCAGCCCAAGTATTGCCGCCACCGTTGTCGTACAACGACAGCGAGTTTTCAATCTGCCATACCGCCTTCAGGCCGTTACCCAGATCTTCGCTGCCCTTGAAGCCGATGCGTGAATTGTCGGAGTTGACGCGAGTCGTGCGGTCGTACTCCGAGTTTAGAACCGGTTTTTTATCGGCATCGACAGCTTTGCCTATTTTGCTGGTGTCCGTACCCGTGGCTTTGGCCGAGTCAACGCTACCTGCCATAAAGCCATAAATCACGACATCGGCGTGGGCAACAACCGGCAGGGCGAACAGTGCGCTCAGGGCGAGGGCGAGGGTTTTCTTTTGCATGCTTGCAGTGCTCCGTTTCGAGAGGGCTAAATTATTTAGGCAGACCGGCCGCTTCTGTGGCGGCTCGATTGCTTGTGTTAATTTAGCAACCAAACATTGCACTTGTGTTGCAAAATAGGTAAAAACTACGTGAGGAGTAACCCTATGTGTTGTTTTTACGCCAAAAACTTGTTGGGGTAGATCTCGTCGATCAGGGTGCGGCAATCGACAATGCGCAACTGGTTGTCGCGTGCGAAGTCCATCAGAAAGGTGAAGATGGAAGGGTGGATTTTTTCCAGCTTCTTGTCGATGGCCACACAGCGTATGCCATCAAGCAACATGGGGCGGACAAACTGGTGGTAAGCCAGTTTCTGGTCCTCGCCGAAGGAGGACATGATGCCGGACAGTCGTTCGGCCCAGTCGCTGGGGCGGAAGGTGCGGCCTTCCTCGGTAATGCCTTGGATAACGATTTCGTAGGGATTGCAGATCATGATGGCGGCGCTTGCCTTGCAGGGTGGTTGTCTCTTGTATCCGGCATGCTGCGCGGGTGGTCGCGGCATGCCGGAGAGTTATTCCGCCATTCTATCCTAGTTTCAGATGCGCTTGAATGGGGGTAGTGAAGACAGCAGCTTTTTTCCATAGCGCTGACGGGTGATGCGGTTGTCGAGTATGGTGACGCGCCCCCAGTCCTGCTCGGTGCGGATCAGGCGGCCTACCGCCTGAATCAGCTTGATCGATGCTTCTGGGACGGTGACTTCGATAAATGGGTTGCCGCCACGTTTTTCTATCCAGCGCGCCAGCGTTTTGCCGACCGGATCGTCCGGCATGGCAAATGGCAGCTTGGCGATAATGACGTGCACGCAGGCTTCGCCCGGCAAATCCAGCCCTTCCGAGAATGAGTCCAGCCCGAAGATCACGCTGGCCTTGCCCTCCTTGATGCGCTGGTAATGGTTCTCCAGCAGTCTGCTCTTGGGGAGTTCGCCCTGTACCTGCACCGTGGCGCGCAAAGTGTCGGGCAGGGCGCCGGCGACGTCCTGCATCTGGCGGCGCGAAGAAAACAGCACCAGCGTGCCGACTGCCTGGGTTTCATCTATCAGCTTGGGCAGCCAGTCGGCGATTTCGCGCGTATGTGCGGCCGGGTCTTTGGGGCTGGCGGATAGCGGCGGCAGGTAGAGCTCGCCCTGCTCGCTGAAGTTGAATGGCGAATCCAGCGCAATGCAGCTCACTTCCGGCAGCCACTTGAGACCGGTTTGCGACAGCAATAGATCAAACTCGCCCAAAGAGCGCAAGGTGGCCGAGGTCAATAGCGCGGCGGCAGCGCGGCGCCATAGCGTAGCGGCCAGGCTGGCGGCAGCGCTAACCGGAGAGGCGCAGAACTGGTAGTCGCCCTTGCCGTCGAGTTTGCGCGACACCCATTTGGCAATCGGCGGCGCATTCTCGTCGCTTTCCTTTTCGAACAAATCCCATACCGCGTTGAGCTGCTCGCTGCGTGCAACAATAAAGCCCAGATCGGTTGCGGCCTTGTCCAGCGCCGGTGCTTCTTGCGGTTTTTCGCGCCGCACTTCGGACAGCGCATCGCCCATGCCGGAAATGTGCTTGTACAGCATGCGTGCGGCCAGGGCCATATTGCCGGCGGGTTGCTTCAGGTGCTCGGGCAGGCAACCGTCTTCCAGTAGCCAGGTCGGCTCCGGGTTGCCGTCCGAGGCCGACAGCGCCGGCTCGCCACCCAGTAGCCACAGCCACTCGGTCAGCGTTTCCATGCAGGCGGCCGCCGCTTCGATCGCGCCATTGCATAGCTCGGGCTTGGCAATGTGCGTCTCGATGCGTGCCGACAGTGCGGCGACCTTTTCCAGCCAGCCCATGGCTTGCGCCAGGCTATGTTCGGCGGCGAATTGATTGACCGCTTTTTTAGCCAGATGGTGCGCTTCGTCTATGCAGTAAAAACTGTCGTCCGGTGCCGGCAAAATCACGCCGCCACCCATGGCGATGTCGGCCAGCATCAGGTCGTGGTTGGCGACGACGACATCGACGTTTTCCAGCGTGTCGCGCGCCAGATAAAACGGGCATTCGGCACGGTTGGGACAGCTGGTTTTCAGGCAGCCATGCCTGTCGTTGGTGACGCGAAACCACAGGCTGTCGTCGATGATGGTCGGCCAGGTGTCGCGGTCGCCATTCCATTGGCGCTGATGAAAGGCCGAAGAAAGAATGTTGAGCGTGTCTAGCTCGGCCTGCTCCGGTTTTTTGTCCCATAGCGCCAGCGCAGGATCAGGGGCAAACAGCGCATCCTGTGCGTGCTCGGCGGTCAGGCCGTACAGCCGGTACGGGCACAGGTAGCGGCCCCGCCCTTTGGCCAGCGCAAACGTGAGTGGCAGGCCGCTGTTTTCAATGACAAAAGGCAGATCGCGGTTAACCAGTTGCTCCTGCAAGGCAATGGTGGCGCTGGTGACCACCAGTTTTTTGCCGCGCATCTTGGCCATGACGCCGCCGGCCAGCAAATAGGCCAGACTCTTGCCGACACCGGTTGGCCCTTCCACCACGACAATGCTTTCCCCTTGTCGCTCCGGCAGCTCTCCGTCTTCTATGCTTTTGCTACGCGAGAATGCGTTGGCAATTTCGGCCAGCATGCGGCGCTGGGCTGCGCGTGGGCGGAATCCGGGCAGGTTGTCGGACAAGGTTTTGTAGTGGTCGCGGATCGCGTCTTTTTCGGCATCGGTAAGCATGGCGGGATTGTAACGTATGGGGACTATGTGCGGTCGCAAAATGACGGCGCGCCCACAACTGGATACGATAGCCAAACGGCATTGGCCGTCACCATAATGAAGCCGGACGAAGTGGTATGGCTGCTGCCGCTTACGTTCGCAGGAGAATCAGATGAACCCTGTAAGTCGCGTATTGATTGTCAGTCACGATGCGGTGCTGGCCCGCGCCATGAGTAAGGGGCTGCAATTGGCCGCCCAGAAACTGGCCAACCCTTTCGGCCTGTGTTTTGCCACGGCAGCCTCGCCACAAAATGCGCTGGCGGAGATTGCCGCAGATGGCGAACTGCAGCTGGTATTGGTTGACCGTTATCTGCAAAGCGGCGGCTCATATGGCGATGTGGTGGCACTGATTAATGCGATCGGCGAGTTCCGTCCGGAATTGTCGTGCTATGTCTTGCTGGGGGACGAGGATGAAAAGCTGCAGATAGACGAGTTGGCCAGCCATGCGCTAAGTGGCTATTTCTACCGGGACGAGGCGGATTACCCCGGCTGGTTCCGTATCCTGAGTGCCGAGCTTGCCGAGAAATCGGCGACCCCTTTTTACGATGCTTTACGCCGCTATGTCTCCATGGCCAAGGATTCCTGGCATACGCCGGGACACTCCGGTGGCGAGTCCTTGCGCGGCAGTCCATGGGTCGGGGATTTTCACGAATTTGTCGGCGAGAACATGTTGCGTGCTGATTTGTCGGTGTCGGTGCCGATGCTGGATTCGCTGATGCACCCCACCGGCGTGATTGCCGAAGCGCAGGCGCTGGCGGCCAAGGCTTTTGGCGCGCGTGAAACCTATTTCGCCACCAACGGCACCTCGACTTCGAATAAGGTCATCTTTCAGACGCTGCTGGCTCCGGGTGACAAGCTGCTGCTGGATCGCAACTGTCACAAATCGGTGCATCACGGCGTGATTCTGTCCGGCGCACGGCCGGTTTATCTTGATTCGTCTGTTAACCGCCAGTACGGCATCTTCGGCCCGGTGCCCAAGGTCACCATTTCTCAAGCAATAGCCGACAATCCGGACGCACGGGTGTTGATCCTGACTTCATGTACCTACGATGGCCTGCGTTATGACCTGGCGCCCATCATCGCGGCGGCGCACGCGGCGGGGATCAAGGTGATTATTGATGAAGCCTGGTACGGCCATGCCCGCTTTCATCCCGCTTTGCGCCCGACCGCGATGGAAGCGGGGGCCGATTACGCGACGCAAAGTACACACAAGGTGCTGTCGGCGTTTTCGCAAGCCAGCATGATTCATGTCAACGATCCGGATTTTGATGCCCATCTGTTTCGTGAAAACTTCAATATGCACACCTCGACCAGCCCGCAGTACAACCTGATTGCCAGTCTGGATGTGGCGCGTAAGCAGGCGCAAATGGAGGGTTACCGCCTGTTGGCGCGTACGTTGAAGCTGGCGGAGGAGTTGCGGCTGAAAATTGATGCAACGGGTGTGTTCCGGGTGCTGGGGCTGGACGAATTGCTGCCGGAGGAGGTGAAGGGCGATGGTGTCCGGCTGGATCCGACCAAGCTGACCATCGATATCTCGCGCTCGGGTTATGGCGCCGAAGAGTTGCAGCGCGAATTATTCGAGCGTTTCAATATTCAGGTTGAAAAGTCGACGTTTAACACGCTGACGCTCTTGCTGACCATAGGCACGACCAAGAGCAAGGTGTCGCGCTTGATGGATGCCATGCTGCGTCTGGCGCGCGCGCAAAAACCGCCGCGCCCGCTGGTGCGTCTGCCCGAAATGCCGCGTTTTACCCGTCTGGCCTGCCTGCCGCGCGATGCGTATTACGAGGCCGGCGAGCGTCTGGCGCTGTTTGATGATGAGGGACGACCGAACAATGCCTTGATCGGCCGTATCGCTTGCGACCAGATCGTGCCTTACCCGCCGGGTATCCCGGTGCTGGTGCCCGGCCAGCTGATAGACGAAAGCGTGCTGACTTATCTTGCGCGCCTGATGAAGGCGCAAAAAGGGATAGAAATGCATGGGCTCGCTGATTTACAAGGGGAAATGGCTATCCGGGTGCTGGCAGAAAAAGAGCTTGCCAGGTTGCACTGCAATATAAATATGTCATGAGAGCTTGCCACGACTTGTGAATTGGGATACATATATAACTGTCGCAATTCTATAAAACATGCCAATGCATTGTTTTGGATTGTTGGTATCCTGACGTAAACAACTTGATATTGCGTATCGCAAAGTGCGTCGTGACCTGCCGCGTGCTGGCACGACTGCCGTTTTTTGGAAGATCTGATGAAAGAACCATGGCAGTACCTGAAATCCAGTGTCCCTTTATCTGCCGCCGGCCTTGATGCCTGCGAACGGGTCGGGCTACTGCGACGACGAAGCATCGCGGGCGAACTCTATCGTCCGCTGCCGGGTCAGGGTGCGCCCATGGTATTCGGCAAAAATTCGGCCTGACCTCTTGCGTGACCGGTGAGTTGCCCATGCGCTGGCCGGGATGCAAGGAATAGCTTCACCCAACCGGGTTTTGTTTGCCTGCCGCATGACGGCGCAAACAGCCAAGATTTCTGAAAGATAAAGACAATGAACAGCATCAAAAAAGTGGTACTCGCTTACTCCGGCGGTCTGGATACTTCCGTTATCCTGAAGTGGCTGCAGGACACCTATCAGTGTGAAGTCGTCACCTTTACCGCCGACATCGGTCAGGGCGAGGAAGTGGAGCCGGCGCGGCAGAAGGCGATCGCGCTGGGGATCAAGCCGGAAAACATCTATATCGATGATTTGCGCGAAGAATTCGTCCGCGATTTTGTCTTCCCGATGTTCCGCGCCAATACCGTCTATGAGGGCGAGTATCTGCTGGGCACCTCGATTGCCCGTCCGCTGATCGCCAAGCGCCAGATCGAAATTGCGCGTGCAGTGGGGGCCGATTCGGTCAGCCATGGCGCCACCGGCAAGGGCAATGATCAGGTGCGTTTCGAGCTGGGCTAT
The DNA here is from genome assembly GCF_023502145.1 of Craterilacuibacter sp. RT1T. Classification (GTDB taxonomy): domain Bacteria; phylum Pseudomonadota; class Gammaproteobacteria; order Burkholderiales; family Chromobacteriaceae; genus Craterilacuibacter. The sequence continues at coordinate 416,801 of NZ_JAMFLI010000002.1, forward strand.
TACGCGCTGCAGCCCAATATCCATGTGATCGCACCATGGCGCGAATGGGATCTGCTCTCGCGTGAAAAACTGCTGGCCTATGCCGAAACCCACGGCATCGATATCAGCAAGCGCAAGAGCGGCGCCAGTCCTTACTCGATGGATGCCAACCTGCTGCATATCTCCTACGAAGGTCTGGCGCTGGAAAACCCGGCGGCCGAGCCGGAAGAAGAGATGTGGCTGTGGTCCAATTCGCCGGAAAGCGCTCCGGATCAGGCCGAATATCTGGAGCTTGAATACCAGAACGGCGATATCGTCGCGATTAACGGTGTTGCCATGAGCCCGGCCCAAGTGCTGACCCAGCTTAACCAGATCGGCGGCAAGCACGGTATCGGCCGTCTGGACATTGTCGAAAACCGTTATGTCGGCATGAAGTCGCGCGGCTGCTACGAAACGCCGGGCGGCACCATCATGCTCAAGGCGCACCGCGCCATCGAATCGATCACGCTGGACCGTGAAGTGGCGCATCTGAAGGATGAGTTGATGCCCAAGTACGCCAAGCTGATTTACACCGGCTACTGGTGGAGTCCGGAGCGCGCCATGATGCAAACCATGATCGATGCCTCGCAAGCGACGGTAAACGGCTGGGTGCGCCTGAAGCTGTACAAGGGTAATGTGATGGTGGTTGGGCGCGAGTCCAAGACCGACTCCCTGTTCGACCCGAATATCGCGACTTTTGATGAGGACGGCGGCGCTTACAATCACGCCGATGCAGCCGGTTTCATTCGTCTGAATGCACTGCGGATGCGTATCGCGGCTAACGCCAAACTCAAGCGCGGCTAAGCTTGAGCGCTGAAACAATAAAGCCCCGTACGCTGTCAGGCGTACGGGGCTTTTGTCTGGGCGGGCTTAGTTGTGATACGCGGTCACGCGTTCGACTTCTTCTTTCGAACCCAGGAAGACCGCGACGCGTTCATGCAGGGCGGCCGGCTGGATGTCCAGAATGCGCTGATGGCCGTTGGTGGCCATGCCGCCGGCCTGCTCGACGATAAAGGCCATCGGGTTGCCTTCGTACATCAGGCGCAGCTTGCCCGGCTTGGCCGGATCGCGTGCATCTTTCGGATACATAAACACGCCGCCGCGCACCAGAATGCGGTGCACTTCGGCCACCATGGACGCAACCCAGCGCATATTGTAATCCTTGGCCAAGGGGCCGGTCTTGCCCGCCAAGAGTTCGCCCACATAGCGCTGCACCGGCGCTTCCCAGTGGCGCATATTCGACATATTGATGGCGAACTCGCCGGTTGCCTGCGGGATTTTCATCTCGGAATGGGTCAGTACGAAGCTGCCGTTCTCCCGATCCAGAGTGAAGCCGTAGACGCCGTTGCCAAAGGTCAGCACCAGCATGGTCTGCGGGCCGTAGACGGTGTAGCCGGCGGCAACCTGACGCGTGCCCGGCTGCAGGAAATCGGCCTCGGTCGGGTGGCCGCTGACCGACTCATCGCATTCGAGCACCGAAAAAATGGTGCCAACCGAAATATTGACGTCGATATTGGATGAGCCATCCAGCGGATCAAACAGCATCAGGTAGCGTCCGCGCGGCAGGCCGTCCGGAATCGAGTACGGCAGCTCCATCTCTTCGGAGGCCATCGCCGCCAGATTGCCGCCCCATTCATTGGCTTCCAGCAATACATCATTGGCGATCACATCCAGCTTTTTCTGCGCCTCGCCCTGCACATTGCCGGTGCCGGCTTCGCCCAGAATGCCGGCCAGTTCGCCCTTGCCCACCGAGTGCGAGATTGCCTTGCAGGCACGGGCGACGGTTTCTATCAGGTGGCGCAGATCCGGCGGCAGAGTGCCGGCCTTGCGTTGTTGTTCGATCAGGAAGCGGGAAAGGGAGGTGCGGCTCATGAAAACCTCGGGTGTTTTAACGATGACAGGTTGGCTTTGCGCGGAATTATACCCGTGCGGGATGATGGCTGTCTTGCAGTGCCGCGCGCCGGGTGTCCGGGCGCGGCACCTGCTTTAGTTGCTCAGCAAGCCTCTAAGCACAAAGGGCAGAATGCCGCCTGCGCGGTAGTAATCCACTTCAATCGGCGTGTCGATGCGGCAGCGTAACGGAATTTGGACACTGCTGCCGTCTGGCCGGGTCATGCTCAGGCTGAGTAGCTGCTGCGGCGCAAGGCCTTGGGCAATGCCCTCGATGGTAAAGATTTCGTTCCCCTGTATGCCCAGGCTTTGCCAGCTATCGCTGCCCATGAACTGTAAAGGCAGCACGCCCATGCCGACCAGGTTGCTGCGGTGTATGCGCTCGAAGCTGCGGGCGATGACGGCGCGTATCCCCAGAAGCTGGCTGCCCTTGGCCGCCCAGTCGCGGCTGGAGCCGGTGCCGTATTCTTCGCCGGCAAACACCAAGGTCGCGATGCCGCGTTGTTGCCAGACCATGGCCGCCTGGTAGACGCTGGTTTGCACGCCATCGAGCAAGGTGTAGCCACCCTCGATCCGGCTGCCGTCGTCTTTAGCCGGCAGCATCATGTTTTTGATGCGTACATTGGCGAAAGTGCCGCGCAACATCACTTCATGATTGCCGCGCCGGCTGCCGTAGCTATTGAAGTCGGCACGCTTAAGCCCCAGAGACGACAAGTACTGTCCGGCGGGCGTGTTCTCGCCGAAAGAACCGGCCGGCGAGATATGGTCGGTGGTGACCGAGTCGCCCAACAGCAGCAGGGCGCGGGCGCCCCGAATGTCGGTTACGGGTTTTTCCTGCATGGAAAAACCGTCGAAAAAAGGCGGGCGGGCAATATAGCTGCTGCTAGGCCAGGGGTAGGTTTCGCCTTGTGGCGCGCTGATTTCATTCCATAAATCGTGGTCGCGGGTAAAGTCGGCATATAGCCGGCGGAAGGTGGCCGGATCAAAGGCCGTGGCCATCAGCGCAGCGATTTCGCTGGAGCCCGGCCAGATATCCCTGAGGTGAACCGGCTGGCCGTCCTTGCCTGTGCCCAGAGGGTCGCGCGTGAGGTCGATATCGATGCGCCCGGCGATGGCGAAGGCGACCACCAGCGGCGGCGAGGCCAGATAGTTGGCGCGCAAGTTGGGGTGGATTCGTGCTTCGAAGTTGCGGTTGCCGGACAGTACCGCCGCGCATACCAGATCATGCCGGGTAATGGTGTTGTTGAGCTCGGGAGCAAGGTCCCCGGCATTGCCTATGCAGGTGGTGCAGCCATAGGCCGCCAGCGCAAAGCCCAGTTTGGCTAGCGGAGCCAGCAGGCCGGCTGCTTCCAGATAGGCGGTCACCACGCGCGAGCCGGGGGCCAGGCTGGTCTTGATGCGCGGGTTGACCTGCAGGCCCTTGGCCACCGCTTTTTGCGCCAACAGCCCGGCGGCCAGCATAACCCCGGGGTTGGAGGTATTGGTGCAGCTGGTAATGGCGGCAATCAGGATGTCGCCATGCCCCAGATCGCCTGATCCGTTTGCGTAAGGGGTGTGGTCCGGAGTCGGACGGTTGTCGACCATTTCCACGACATCGCGTGCCAGGCTTTTGTCTTGCAGGCGCTGACTGCTGTCGGCACTTTGTCCGCTTCCCTGATGTGACAGCGGGTAGCGTTTGGCAAGATCGGCCGGCGCTTTGTTAAAGCCGTTTTCCGCTGCCGGCATGGAAAACAAGCGGGTGAAATTGTCTTTCATCGCCTCAAGGCCGATACGGTCTTGCGGGCGTTTGGGGCCGGCAAGGCTGGGGGTGATGCTTGCCAGATCCAGTCGCAGGGTGCGGCTGTAGGCAATATCGCCGGGCTTGGGCATGCCGAATAGCCCTTGTGCCTTGAAGTAGCCGGCGAAAGCCAGAATGTCGGCCTCGCTGCGGCCGGTGCCGCGCATATAGGCCAGCGTATTGTCGTCTACCGGAAAGAAGCCCATGGTGGCGCCGTACTCTGGCGCCATATTGGCGATGGTGGCGCGATCGGCAACCGACAAGCTGGCGCTGCCCGCGCCAAAAAACTCGACAAAGCAGCCGACGACTTTTTCACTACGCAGCATCTGGGTCAGGGTGAGCACCAGATCGGTGGCGCTTATGCCTTCGGCTAACTGCCCATCCAGCTCGACGCCGACCACGTCGGGTGTCAGTAAATAGACCGGCTGTCCCAGCATGGCCGCTTCGGCTTCTATTCCGCCCACCCCCCAGCCGACGACACCGACGCCGTTAATCATGGTGGTATGGCTATCTGTGCCGACCAAGGTGTCGGGAAAGACCACGCCATCCTGCTCGCGCAAGCCGTGAAACAGATACTCTAGATTAAGCTGATGCACGATGCCTATGCCCGGCGGCACGACCTGGAAGGTATCGAAGGCCTGCATGCCCCATTTCATAAACTGGTAGCGCTCGCGGTTGCGGGCAAACTCGTGCTCCATATTGTGTCTGAGCGCCTGGGGGCTGGCGAACTCGTCCACCATCACCGAATGGTCCACCACCAGATCGACCGGCACCAAGGGCTCAATGCGCTTGGGATCAAGCTTCATGTCACTGGCGACGCTACGCATGGCGGCCAGATCTGCCAAGAGTGGCACACCGGTAAAGTCCTGCAAAATAACGCGCGCCACGGTAAACGGAATCTCGCCGTGGCGCTCGGCCCTGGGTTGCCAGTTGGCCAGCGCCCTGACATGTTCCGGTGTGACTTTCAAGCCGTCGCAGTGGCGCAGCACCGACTCCAGTACGATGCGGATGGAAACCGGCAGGGTAGACACCGGCCCGATGCCGGTCGCCTCCAGCGAGGGCAGGCTGAAATAGTCAAGCACACGCCCGTCACTCAGGGCTAGGGTGTGGCGGGTCGCGGCGTAAGGGTGGCGCATGGCAGGCTCCTGGGGCGGGTGATCTGAACGCTATGGCTCAAGTCTAGAGCGCCGATGCCCATGCTGCGCCAAAGATCAGGGGCTTGGCGCTTGCGCCTCCTGCTCCAGCCACTGGCAGAAGGCGTTGATGGCCATGTCGCTGATGGCGGCGCGCGGGGCGACCCAGCAGTAGCCGCGTACCGGTACGGCTGGGCCTTTAAGCGGGGCAATCAGCGTGCCTTGCGCAATGAGTCGCTCGGCCATCGGTCGCGGCCCAAGCACAATGCCTAATCCTTCGGCGGCGGCTTGCAAGGCGAAGGAGAAGCGGTCGAAGTGCAAGGTATGCGCCGCTTTAAGCTCGGGCACACCGGCGAGCGTGAGCCAGCGCTGCCATGCGGTCGGTCGGGTGTCGGCATACAACAGGGTGTGGCGCGCCAGATCGGCCGGGCTGTGTATGGCATGCTTGCCCAGCAGTTCGGGGTGGCACAGCGGTAACTCCCACTCGTCCAGGAAAGGCTTGGCAATATGGCCGGGCCAGTCGCCGGGGCCGCGGCGGATGGCGATATCGAACGGGGTATCCAGCCGGCTGATGTCGCGGTCAGAGTTCACCAGATGCAGTTCGATATCGGGGCAGGCGGCACGAAAGCGCTTGAGTCTGGGGAGTAGCCAGTACATGGCAAAAGTCGGCGTGGCGTTAATGGTCAGGCGGCGCAAGCGGTCGGCCTGCATCAGTTGGCTGGTCGCGTTGGCGATCAGGTCCAGGCCGTCCTGTACCTGAATCAGGTAGCGCCAGCCGGCATCGCTTAGGCGCACCCGGCCGCCGCTGCGCGTAAATAGCGCGACGCCCAGCCAGGCTTCCAGTTGCTTGATCTGCTTGCTCACAGCACCGTGCGTGACAAACAACTCTTCGGCAGCGGCAGAAAAGCTCTCCAGCCTTGCTGCCGCCTCGAAAATACGCAGTGCGTTCAAAGGCGGGTAGGTATTCATGTTGTGATTTTATCTCACAAACAGTGTGGCGAATAATCCTTTGTATCTGTGAGGCATAGCGCGTACGCTAACGCCATCTCGGTGTAATGGGTTTTGCCCGTGCGCCGGAGGCTGGACGCCCCGTGTGCCAGCATTATCTGCAAATTACAATCAAGCAAAAAGGTCAGAAGCCATGCTCGTAGCCTACCGTCAGCACGTTGCCGAGCGCGCCGCGCTGGGTATTCCGCCCCTCGCACTTTCCGCCTCCCAGGTTGAAGAACTGGTCGAGCTGCTGAAAGCCCCGCCTGCAGGCGAAGAAGATTTTCTGGTTGAACTGATTACCCATCGTGTACCGCCTGGTGTGGATGATGCGGCCAAGGTCAAGGCCTCCTTCCTCGCCGCCGTCGCCGAAGGGTCGGTCGTATCGCCTTTGCTGTCGCGCGCGATGGCAACCGAACTGCTGGGCACCATGCTTGGCGGCTATAACGTCAAGCCTTTGATTGACCTGCTGGACGATGAGGCCGTGGCCGAAGTTGCGGCAGCCGGTCTGAAGAAAACCCTGCTGGTGTTCGATTATTTCCACGACGTGAAGGTCAAGGCCGACGCCGGCAATGCCTACGCCAAGGCTGTGCTGCAAAGCTGGGCCGACGCCGAGTGGTTCACTTCGCGCCCTGAAGTCGCACAAAAAATCACGGTAACCGTATTCAAGGTGCCGGGCGAAACCAATACCGACGACTTGTCGCCGGCACCGGACGCGACCACCCGTCCCGACATCCCGATGCACTATCTGGCGATGCTGAAAAATACCCGTCCGGACGCGGCGTTCAAGCCGGAAGAAGACGGCAAGCGCGGTCCGATGCAGTTTATCGAAGACCTGAAGCAAAAAGGCCATCTGGTTGCTTATGTGGGCGACGTGGTCGGCACCGGTTCTTCGCGCAAATCCGCCACCAACTCGGTGGTGTGGGCGACGGGCCAGGACATTCCGTTTGTACCGAACAAGCGCTTCGGCGGCGTGACGCTGGGCGGGAAAATTGCCCCTATCTTCTTTAATACTCAGGAAGACTCCGGCTCGCTGCCGATTGAAGTTGACGTTTCCAAGCTGGAAATGGGCGATGTAATCGATATCTACCCGTACGACGGCAAGATCGAGAAAGACGGCGCGCTCATCGCCGAATTCGCGCTCAAGAGCCAGGTCTTGCTGGATGAAGTGCGTGCCGGCGGCCGTATTAACCTGATTATCGGCCGCGGCCTGACCGCCAAAGCGCGTGAAGCGCTGGGTCTGCCGGTATCGACTGAGTTCCGCCTGCCGAAAGATCCGGCCGGTTCGAACAAGGGCTTTAGCCTGGCACAGAAGATGGTGGGTCGTGCTTGCGGTCTGGCCGAAGGGCAGGGCGTGCGCCCGGGCACCTACTGCGAGCCCAAGATGACGACCGTCGGCTCGCAAGACACCACCGGCCCGATGACCCGTGACGAGCTGAAGGACCTGGCTTGCCTGGGCTTCTCTGCCGATCTGGTGATGCAGTCTTTCTGCCATACCGCAGCGTATCCAAAGCCGGTCGATGTGCGCATGCATAAAGAGCTGCCAGCCTTTATCAGCACCCGTGGCGGCGTATCGCTGCGTCCGGGCGATGGCGTGATTCACTCTTGGCTCAACCGTCTGCTGTTGCCGGACACCGTCGGCACCGGTGGCGACAGCCACACCCGCTTCCCGATCGGTATTTCCTTCCCGGCCGGCTCCGGTCTGGTCGCCTTTGCTGCCGCGACCGGCGTGATGCCGCTGGATATGCCGGAATCGGTACTGGTACGCTTCAAGGGCGAGTTGCAGCCTGGCGTGACCTTGCGTGATCTGGTTGGTGCGATCCCGCTGTACGCGATCAAGCAAGGCTTGTTGACGGTCGCCAAAGCCGGCAAGAAGAATGTGTTCTCCGGCCGTATCCTCGAAATCGAAGGCCTGCCTAATCTGAAGGTCGAGCAGGCGTTCGAGTTGTCCGACGCCGCTGCCGAGCGTTCGGCCGCTGCTTGCGCCATTGCACTGGACAAGGCACCGATCGCCGAGTACATGCAGTCCAATATCACGCTGATGAAGTGGATGATCGCCGAAGGCTATCAGGATGCGCGCACGCTGGAGCGCCGTATTCAGGCGATGGAAGAGTGGGTGGCCAATGGCGAACTCCTGAAGCGTGACGAGGATGCCGAGTACGCCGCCGTGATCGAAATCGATCTGGCCGATATCAAAGAGCCTATCGTGGCTTGCCCGAACGATCCGGACGATGTGAAGTTTATGTCCGAAGTGGCCGGCACCCAGATCGATGAGGTATTTATCGGTTCGTGCATGACCAATATCGGCCACTTCCGCGCCGCTTCCAAGCTGCTGGAAGGCAAGCAGGATATCCCGGTAAAACTGTGGGTCGCCCCGCCGACCAAGATGGATGCCAAGCAGTTGACCGAAGAAGGCCACTACGGCGTACTGGGTCGTGCCGGCGCACGCATGGAAATGCCGGGCTGTTCCTTGTGCATGGGTAACCAGGCGCAGGTACGCGAGGGCGCGACCGTGATGTCCACTTCGACCCGCAACTTCCCGAACCGTCTGGGCAAAAACACCAATGTTTTCCTGGGCTCGGCCGAACTGGCTGCGGTATGCTCCAAGCTGGGCAAGATTCCGACGGTGGAAGAGTATCTGTCCAATGTCGGTATCTTGAACGCCAGCAGCGCCGAGGTGTACAAGTATCTGAACTTCAACCAGATCAAGGATTATCAGGATGTCGCCGATGGCGTATCGGCCTGAGTCTTGAAACTGGAAAACTGACGGCGGCCCCTTGCGAGGGGCCGTTTTTTACTGGAGCACGTGATGTACGGCAAATTATGGCTTGTGTTGGCGACCTTGGGTCTGGGGGCTTGTGCCGGTACGCCCCCCGCTCATCTCGGGGTCAAAGACGGCCGGCTTGCGCCTTGCCCGGCTTCACCTAACTGCGTATCCAGCCAGGCGCCGGCCAGCGATGTGCAACATGCGATCGCGGCGCTGGAATTGCGGCGCGCCGATTTGCCATGGCCACAGATTGTGGATGTAGTCGGCAGCTTGCCGCGCACCCGCATCGTTAAACAGGAAGAGGGCTATCTGCATGCCGAAAGCCGTAGTGCCTGGCTGGGTTTTGTCGATGATGTCGAGCTTTATCGTCCGGCCAATAGCCAATGGCTGGCATTGCGTTCGGCTTCGCGTCTGGGTTATAGCGATCTGGGCGTGAACCGCGCCAGAATGCAGGCTTTGCGTGAAAGTATGGCTAAGGCGGGCTTACTGGCTGACTGAGCCCACTCATAGTTTGACGGGATCGGTTATGATTGGGATCAAATTTTCTTCTGATGGTTGGCGTAATGGATTTTTCTCATTTGACTGAAGAGCAGTTCACCAATATTTCCATGGTGATTTTTCTGGGCGGACTCATCCTGTTTATGGGCTTCATTATTTGGGATCTGGGCAAGAAATCCAAAGCCGGCAAATTCGGCACCTTTGTCCTGTTTCTGGCGCTGGGTACCGGTGTTGCAGGCTTTGTATTCAAGAATGCGCTGGTCGAGTTTCTGCTGATGCGTTAAGGCTTGTCTAAGAGCGTGTTCACGCTCTCGCGAGCGAGGGCGAGACAAGGCGAAAACGGCTGAGAAAGCGGAATGTACAGGTGGTACATGAGCATTTCGAAGCTGTTTTTAACGCCGTATCGCCGATGCGCGGCAGATCGTGAACAGGTTCTTACAGCAGGCTGGCCAGCGTTTGCCATAGGCTGCTGTTGGCAAACAGATCAAGCAGCAGTTGTAGCAGCCAGACAAACAGCAGCACGGCGACGATGCCGCTTGCGACTGCCGCCGCGAGTAGCCCCAGCCCCAGCTTGATCCAGCTTCCGCGCGATATGCTGGTGACGCGAGGCAGCAAGGAAGCGAGCATGGGCGCGTAACGCAGCAGAAATTTAGCTGCGATCATGATTTTCATAGGTATCCCTGTTGTTTCATCGTGTGCTTGTCGTTTTTTATGATTAGCCCAGATAGGCGATGCCAGCGGTCAGCGTGCTCGTTGCGCCAAGTACACCTAATAGACGGGCATCGCGCCTGTTTTTATCCTGACTTTCACGCCAAGCCGCTAGCCAGAGCGACATGCCGAGTAAAACCGAGATAATAAGGAGTGCGCTCATATGACTTGTGCCTTGGCAGGGCGTTTGGTGCAGCACAGACCCCATTGTTGCAGCAGGCTGACCAGAACTTCGCACTCGGCATCGGCAATGTGGCGGTCGGCTTCTATGACCCGTGCGCAAAGCTGCAAGACTTTTTTGCGTAACTCGGTATCGTTGACTTCTTCCAGCCAGTGTTGCAAGGCCTCGGGCTTAAAGTGGCTTGCATCCACCCATGGCAGACCGGTCAGCAAATCCTCGCAAAATGTATGCAGCAGCGTATGTAGATCATTCCGGCTTAGCCCCAGTTGGCGATAGGCATCGCATTCTTCCAGGATGTCCAGTTCGGACTGCGACAGGTGGCCGTCTGCAAGCATGGCCAGAATGATGATGCGGGCGGCAGACTGCGGGCTGTTTTGCGGGTAGGTACGCATGCTCGGGCTTCCTTGATCATTTGGCTTTGGGTCCGGCACAAAGTGTGTGGACAGGCGGAATATAGGGTGTAACTAAAACATAAAAAAGCAGACAATAAAGAACATAATGTTCTGGAAAAACTGAATATGAGTCTGGATTTCAGCTATCGCCATCTCTACTATTTCTGGGTGGTGGGCAAAGAAGGGGGGATCTCCCGTGCTGCCGAGCGCCTGGGGATGGCCGTGCAGACCGTGAGCACACAGGTGCGGGAGCTGGAGCGCAGTCTGGGAGTGGAGTTGCTCAAGCCATCCGGGCGTACGCTGGTATTGACCGAGGCCGGAGTGGCTGCATTGCAGCAGGCGGATCTGATTTTTCAGCTGGGCGAACAGTTGCCGGCGCGGGTGCGCGATGCGGTGAGTGCGCCGGTGTTGCGCTTATCCATCGGAACATCGGATGGCTTGTCCAAACTGATGGTGCACCGGCTATTGCAGCCGGTCATGGGTGTGCCGGGTCTGCGTCTGTCTTGTCATGAGGGCGAGTTTGATGACTTATTGGCCGATCTGGCCTTGCACCGGCTGGATTTGGTGCTGGCAGACCGGCCTGCACCAGGCAACCCCAATATCAGGGTGTATAGCCATGCTTTGGCAAGCTCTGCGCTGGCTTGGTATGGCATGCCTTCCTTGGCTGCCGAAGCACGCGTGGATTTTCCGCATTCGCTGGCGCGGGTGCCGGTGTTGCTGCCCAGCACCCACAGTGCCGTGCGTACCCGGCTTGATTTATGGTTCGAGCGCGAGGGGGTCAAGCCCTGCATCGTGGGCGAGTTTGAGGACAGCGCCTTGCTTAATACCTTTGCCGCCGGCGGGATGGGGGTGTTTCCTGCACCTGAGCGCGTGCACGAGGCGTTGATACATAGCCTGGGTGTCGAACGCATTGCAAGCTGCCATGCGGTGGAGGAGTGTTTTTTTGCTATCGGCAATGAAAAAAAGGTGCAGCATCCTTTGCTGCAGCGCATCCTGCAAAAAGAGCGCTAGCGGTGTTTACCCGGCCACGGCGTATGCGTGGCGCTGACAAGTACAGGGGCGGGCGCTAGAATGTGCAGCCTCATTAAGAAGGAAGCTATCATGCCATCGTTTGATATTGTCTCGGAAGTGAATCTGGTTGAAGTGCGCAATGCGGTTGATCAGGCCAGCAAGGAAGTTGCCACCCGTTATGACTTTAAAGGCTCCAGTGCGCGTCTTGAGTTGACGGAGAAGGTCGTAACCTTGTATGGCGACTCCGAGTTCCAGATCGAGCAGGTTAAAGATATTCTGGTCAATAAACTGGCCAAGCGCGGTCTGGATGTGCGTTGCCTCGATTATGGCAAGCTGGAAAGCGTGGGCGGCAACAAGGCCAAGCAGGTGATCACGGTTAAGGAAGGTATCGAAACCGAATTGGCCAAAAAAATCACCCGCATGATCAAGGACTCCAAGGTCAAGGTGCAGGCCAGCATTCAGGGCGAGTCCGTGCGGGTGAGCGGTGCCAAGCGCGATGTACTGCAAGAAGTCATTGCGATGATGAAGAAGGAAGTGACCGACTTTCCGTTGCAGTTTAATAATTTCCGTGACTAAGTCCGGCTGACGGGTCAGATTTTATTGTAGATTGTATACAATATTGCGCGAGATCAAAGTCCTTTGCGATAGCGGATTCTACTATCCGCTATCGCCTTTTGTTTTTCTGGTTTAAGCCATGGATTCCCGTTCTTCCAGCAGCACCGCGCATGCGGTGCTGCTTGTCATTTGTGCCATTGTGTTCTGGGCCAGTAATGTCGTGATTGCGCGCGCTTTTCGCGCCGAACTGACACCTTTCTGGCTGGCGTTCTGGCGCTGGTCCTGTGCGACGCTGGTGTTGTTTCCCTTTGTGCTCAAGCCTTTGTGGCGGGAACGTGCACAATTGTGGGCAGTGCGTGGGCGGCTGTTCTGGCTGGCACTGTTCGGCATTATGGGCAACAACGCCTTTATCTATCTTGGGGTCGCCAGCGCCAGCGCCACCAGCGCGGCCGCCTTGCAGACCTTTACCCCGGTGTGGATCATGCTGCTAGGTGCCCTGGTGCTGGGGCGGCGCCTGCCTTTACTGGCGTGGGCCGGGGTGGTGTGCGCGGTTGCCGGGGCATTGACCATTGCCACCGAAGGAAATCTGGCCTCGATTGTGGCGCTGCAGATGGGGGCGGGCGAGGCTTGGCTGATTGCGGCCAGCCTGTGCTGGGCGATTTACACGCTGATCGTGATGACCTTGCCGCGTGAACTGAATGCCGGCGCTTTGCTGGCCATCCAGATGGCGCTGGGGTCTTTGCTGTTGCTGCCCTTGGCGCTGGTGTTCGAGCCGGCGACGCTGGCGCCGGCCCTGTGGAGTAGTGAGACCATGGTGGCCGTGCTGTATCTGGGGGTTTTTCCTTCGGTGCTTGCCTATGTGTTCTACAACCGGGCAGTCAAGGTGCTGGGCGGCGAGCGTACCGGCAACTTTATGAACCTGCTGCCGGCGGCTTCGAGCTTGCTGTCTTTTGTTTTTCTGGGCGAGATGCTGCAAGGCTTCCATTTGCTGGGCTTTGCCGGAATCATGGGCGGGATCGTCTTGTCGGCGGGTACTAAGCCTAGCCTGCCGCGCTGGCTGCGCGAATTGGTGCGTGGCAATATCTTGCCGATGTCGCGTTAAATTAAAAGCCGGCGGCAGGGCGCCGCCGGCGGGTATCAGCCTACGCGGCCGACAATGGCGGCGGTGGCAATCAGCTCTTCCAGCAACGCGATCGAGGCCTTACCGCTGACCACAAAGGGGTTCAGCTCGGGCTTCTCCGAATACTTCAGCAAGGTGCCCGGATTGACCTTGGCCAGATTGACCTGGCCCATGGTCCAGTTGGCAAAACGCCGCTCGCTGATTTCCTCGAAATGCAGCAACTCGACGCCATGATGGCGCGTGTCGGCAGAAATCCGGCTGTAAAGCGCCGACACTTCGGCCCGGCCACCTTCCAGTACCTGCATGAAAATATCCCCGCTAAAACACAGAATGCCAGTCAGGCCGTTGGCCGGATTGTGTGCATGTGACTGCGCCAGAATCGAGTCCAGCAGATCCTGGGTGTGGGGCTGAACGGCACGACTAGCATAAAGCAGGCGAACGAGCATGGTGTGTGTCCTCAGTTTTTATTGGGAAGGAGCGCAAGAAACTCACGGCGCAGGTCTGGATTCTTCAGGAAAGAGCCGCGCATCACGCTATTGATCATCTTGGAATCCATATCCTTCACGCCGCGCCAGTGCATGCAGAAATGATCCGCTTCCATCACGATAGCCAGCCCGTCCGGGCTCATCTTGTCTTGCAGTAAATTGGCCAGCTGGATCACGGCTTCTTCCTGTATCTGCGGACGGCTCATCGTCCACTCGGCCAGGCGCGCATACTTGGACAGACCGATCAGATTGGAGTGCTCGTTGGGCATCACGCCTATCCACAGGCGGCCGATAATCGGACAGAAGTGGTGTGAACAGGCGCTGCGTACGGTAATCGGGCCGACGATCATCAGCTCATTCAGATGTTCGGCATTAGGGAACTCGGTCACCGGCGGTTGCTCGACATAGCGCCCCTTGAACACCTCGTTCAGGTACATCTTGGCCACGCGCCGTGCCGTATCTTGCGTGTTGTGGTCGCTCTCGGTATCGATGACCAGGCTTTCCAGCACACCCTTCATCTTGAGCTGAACCTCATCCAGCAGCTCTGCCATTTCTCCCGGCTCGATATAGGCCGCGATATTGTCATTGGCGTGAAACCGCTGGCCGCTGCGGCGGATGCGCTCGCGGATGCGGCTGGAGACGGGCGTTGTGTATTCGGTGCTGCCGTTGCTTTCCGGCTTGATGTCAGTGCTCACGCGCAAGGTCCTGTTCTGATGTCGCTAACTACGGCAGGGCTGGAGTAGGCCGTGCCGAACGGATGACAGCGAGTGTAGGGCAAATGCCGCATGCCGTCGATTAGCAGGGTGGAGGCTTACTTCAAGAACACAATATGGGATATAGGCTGTTTGCTATCAGCGCATTCGATGCGGCGCCGGGAAGTCGCTAGGACGAGTGGACTGACACATATTGTGAGCCAGGGCCTGCGTGCCGGGGGCGCGTATTTTGTGCTGGCGGCGCGTTGATTTTGCCATGCTTCCCCTTCTCCACTGAAAACACTTCCGCGAAATACGGGCTGATTCAGTGTGTGTTACGCAGATAGTCGTGCGCTGTCGCAAACTATAGATAACGATCAATAACTAATATTTAACGTATATGGCATATTCGCAGCTTGCTATATTCATCGATAGCCACCGCATGCAAGGTGATGCGGTGCGGGGCGCTGCCTTGGCGTGGCGAACCGTGAAAAACGTTGCCGAATCTGGCTTGATGTGTATCGGGGCATGGGGGAAGCAAGATTTTGAGTTGCAGGCATGGAAAAAGTGGAGCGGTGAACATCGGCATCATTCTACTGAAATGGTCAGCTCGTACTTTAAGCCCGGGCGCAGGGTGATTGCTGGCTTTGCCAGTCGTTAAAACGCCTGTTTTGAGTGCCGTCAGCAGACGGTAAGGGGCGCGAATGATGGCTGCTATCTTTGCTTGGTGAGGAGGGCGGCCGAGGCGTGTACTCACGCAGAGAGTCGCGGGAAAGTGCGATGACAAATAAGTTAATTGGCCGATCGCGCTTAATCGTATGGTATTTATTTTTAATATTTTCGCTGTGATAAATATATTATTGCTATTTGTTAATGCGTTGCACATTACCATTATATTTATGTCATATGCCGCTAAAAAAACAATTTCTACCCCTTTTCATGGTGTTGACTTGCATATTGCTCAGGTTTATATTCAATTTTTTCTTGCTTAATGGCTTGATTAAAGTCTAGGTTTGTAAGGCAATATTTGCCGGGTGTTCAGGTGTCTGCGTTTATGTAGGCTGCTGAATAAGGTTTGCATCCCGGATTAGGCTGTGGCGACTGCCGATATGGAAGTGGAGCATGTTATTGCCACGCAACTCTCTTAAATACAGCATAAAGGTTTGGTACTATTATGAGTAGCTATAACGCGGTATTAGCAAGAAATACAGAAAATGCACCTAAAGCTATTGGGCTGTATTCGCAGACTGTAGCTTTCTCTCATTATAATAATCTTTCCGCCCAGCTGCCGGTCGACCCAAAAACGGGTAAATTGGTTGCCGGTGGTGTTAAAGAGCAGGCTAAGCAGTGCTTCAATAATATCAAGGCAGTTGTGGAAAGTATTGACCACGCCATGGACGATGTTGTCCGGATTACCATCTTCCTCAAGAATATCGCTGATCTTGATGCCGTGAGCGAAGTTTACGCATCGTTCTTCTCCGGCTATATGCCAACGCTGACAACTGTCGCCGTATCCGCTTTGCCGATGGATGCTCAGGTGCAAGTTGAAGCCCTTATTTCGAATGGTGTAGGTACTATTCCTGGCGCGCCACAGGCCGGTGATCTTATCAAGACGACCCATAACACGGAAAATGCACCGGTGAGCGCGCTGTCCACGCAAACAGTTGCATTCTCGCATTACAATAATATTTCTGCTCAATTGCCTATCGATCCTAAAACCGGAAAACTGGTCGCAGGTGGCGTGAAAGAGCAAGCGGCTCAGTGTCTGAAAAACGTGAAGGCGATTCTTGAAGGGATCGACGTACCTTTTGACGATATCGTTAAGGTCAATGTCTTCCTGAAAAACTTCTCGGATATTGATGCCGTAAACGAAGTTTATACGACATTCTTCCCTGATTCGGCGATTGCTAGAACCGTAGCCTATGTTCCTGCACGCACTGTTATTGCCGCAGCTGCTTTGCCTATGGATGCGCTGGTGCAAGTCGAAGTGGTGGTATCGCACGGTGACGGCACGCCGCCGCAAGCGGTTGAAGATAGGCATGGTCTCGTTATCTGGGCAAACAATACCGATAATGCGCCTAAAAATGCCCTGTCCACGCAAACGGTAGCTTTCTCCCACTACAACCATCTTTCGGCACAATTGCCTTTGAATGCGAAGACGGGCGAAATGGTGGCGGGTGGTGTTAAGGAACAGGCAGAACAGTGCCTGAAAAACATCAAGGCTATTGTCGAGAGCATCGGCCATGTGCTGGGTGACGTGGTTAAGGTCAACGTCTTCCTGAAAAATATCGAAGATATGAATGCAGTAGACGAGGTTTACACCACGTTCTTCCCTGGTGGCGTACCAGCTCGCAGGACCGTGGGTGTGTCCGCATTGCCTCACGATGCGCTGATCCAGATTGATGTCGTCGTAGCGAATGCCGAAGGTACGCCACCTAAGGCATAACAGTCTTGAATGGGTAGACACGGAAACAGTGATGATTTCGTGTTGATGTCGGGGCGCGCAAGTCGCGTCACCACACATAAAAGGAGGCCGGTAGATTCCGGCCTCCTTTTTTATGGGCCGCATGGATTGCGCCGCAGATGGAAAAAGTAATGGCGGAGCGGTGGATAGGTAAAACGGGCTGCGAGCAGATATATAGTGCGCATCGCAGGGCGTTAACACCAACGTGCAATGAGGTATAGTCAAGAAAAAACCCAACCGAGATCGCTTGGGTTTTCAGTGTCTGGTGGGGCGGCGACTATCACAAAACGCCTTGCAAGCATTATTTTTGAAGGATTCGTGCATTTCGTTTTTTAAAAATACCAACATAAATACCAACAAGAAATTCATGCTGCGCTGGATCATTGCAGTCTTGTCGCGGCCTTGTCTGTGTACGGCGGCGCGGTCGCTCAAGAAATCAAAGGGGATTCGGCGTAGGCCGACTGCGGCGCCGGCTGTGCCTTTGGTGCCTCCTGCCAGACCCAGCGCCAGCACAGGGTCCAGATAATCGCCGCATCGACCAAGAAACCGGCACCCATCACCCATAGCACCTCGTGCATGCCGGGCACCCAGCCGCCTGCCTGCACGGCGTAAGCTGCCGGTAGCGTGATCAGCAGGGTAATCAGCGCCTTGATGCTCGGACCGGGCACTTTGGCCAGCATCGCCAGATTGTCTTCTTCGGCAAGCCAGGGGGTGAAGTCGCCAGCCCCGTGTCGCCATGCTTCGCGCAACGGCATTCTTTCCAGCCGGGTAAGTGGAGTTGTTATGCGTGGTCCTTGTCGATAGGTGGTCGTGCTTTTGGCCATCGGCTTTCCGGCTTCAGGCGCCAGTAAAGCGGCCATGATACGACAGCTTGACAGCGCATTACATGAGCATGGTCAAGGGTGTGGGTTTCCGGTTCTTAATAAGGGAAAACAACAGTCAGGAGGCGGTATTGGCATACTGTGTGCCGTATGTATTATGTTTTGTAAGCTTTTGCAGACCCATATCAATCAAATCGGGTGGGTTTTATGAGACTATTCCGGACAATATGTTCTTGCGAATGGAATAAGCGCGCATGGCCGAGCTCAATAAGACGACCCTCACCGAAACCGACATCATCACCAAATTCCTGCTGCCTGCGATCAAAGGGGCAGGGTGGGATGACTTAACCCAGATCCGGCAGGAGGTAAAGCTGCGGGACGGCAAGGTGGTGGTGCGCGGCCAGCTGGCGGCGCGCAAGAAGGTCAAATCGGCCGATATTGTGCTTTACCACAAGCTAGGTTTGCCGCTAGCGGTGGTCGAAGCCAAGGCCAACAAGCACGAGATGGGCAAGGGCATGCAGCAGGGGCTGGATTATGCGCGCCTGCTCGATGTGCCCTTTGCGTTTGCCAGCAATGGCGATGGCTTTGTGTTTCACGATAAAACCAACCCCGCGCAGCTGGAAACCGAGATCGCGCTGGCTGATTTCCCCACCCCCGCCCAGTTGTGGGACAAGTTTTGCGTCTGGAAGGGCTACAGTGCGGCGCAGCTGCCGGTCATCAGCCAGGACTACTACTCGGACGGCAGCGGCAAGTCGCCGCGCTATTACCAGCTGCAGGCCATCAACAAGACCATCGAGGCCATTTCGGCCGGGCAAGACCGGGTGCTGCTGGTGATGGCCACCGGCACCGGCAAGACCTACACCGCCTTTCAGATCATCTGGCGGCTGTGGAAGGCCAAAGCCAAAAAGCGCATCCTGTTTCTGGCCGACCGCAACATCCTGGTGGACCAGACCCGTATCAATGATTTTCAGCCCTTTGGCTCGGCCATGACCAAGGTCACAGGCCGCAGCGTCGATCCTGCCTATGAAATCCACCTTGCGCTGTATCAGGCGCTGACCGGGCCGGATGAGTCGCAAAAAGCCTTCAAGCAGGTAGCGCCGGATTTCTTCGATTTGATTGTGATAGACGAGTGCCACCGTGGCAGCGCAGCCGACGACAGCGCCTGGCGCGAGATCCTCGAATATTTCTCGGCAGCTACCCAGGTTGGCCTCACGGCCACGCCCAAGGAGACCGATACCGTTTCCAGTACCGATTACTTTGGCGATGCGGTCTACAGCTACTCGCTCAAAGAGGGGATCGAGGATGGTTTTCTCGCGCCCTATAAAGTGGTGCGGGTGGATATCAACGTCGATCTGCAAGGTTGGCGGCCGACCAAGGGCCAGCTTGATAAACATGGCAATCTGATTGAAGACCGCATCTACAACCAGAAGGATTTTGACCGCACGCTGGTGATCGACGAGCGCACTCAGTTGGTGGCCGAAACCATCAGCAACTACCTCAAGAAAACCGACCCGATGGCCAAAACCATCGTCTTCTGCAATGACATCGACCACGCCGAGCGCATGCGCCGGGCACTGGTCAATCTCAACCCGGAGCAGATGGCCAAGGATGACCGTTATGTGATGAAAATCACCGGCGACGATGAGCTGGGCAAGGCGCAACTTGATAATTTCATCAACCCCAAGAAGCCCTATCCGGTGATCGCCACCACCTCGGAGCTGATGAGCACCGGCGTGGATGCCAAGACCTGCAAGCTGGTGGTACTGGACCAGAACATCCAGTCCATGACCAAGTTCAAGCAGATCATCGGTCGCGGTACCCGCATCGATGAGAAGTTCGGCAAACTGTGGTTTACCATCCTCGACTTCAAGAAGGCCACCGAGCTGTTTGCCGATCCCCGTTTCGATGGTGATCCGGTACGGGTCATCATTACCGATCCGGATACCATCAATGATCCGGATGGGGATATGGACGACATCATCGACGGTAGCGACCCTGTGCCAGCGCGCGGGAAGGGGCTCGAGTCCGATGGCGAAGAAGGTGCTGATACGGACACCATTGGCGGTGGTAGCGAAGGGCAAGCGGGGGGCGAGGGCAGCGCCCCCATCGCTGAACCGGAGCCCGGTGTCGGCAAATTTTATATTAACGGGGTGACTGTCAGCGTGATGGCCGAACGGGTGCAGTATTACGATGCCGACGGCAAGCTGGTGACCGAATCGTTCAAGGATTACACCCGCAAAGCCCTGCTCAAAGAGTGCGCCACGCTGGATGCCTTTACCAAGCGCTGGCAGGGTGCCGAGCGCAAGCAGGCCATCATGGATGAGCTGGCCCAGGCGGGTGTATTGTGGGAGGTGCTCAGTGCCGAAGTGGGGCAGGATCTCGACCCGTTCGACCTGATCTGCCATGTGGTGTACGATCAGCCCCCGCTGACCCGCCGCGAGCGGGCGGAGAATGTCAAAAAGCGCAACTATTTCACCAAGTACAACGACACCGCCCGGCAAGTATTGAGCACGCTGCTCGACAAATATGCAGATCAGGGTGTGGCCGAAATAGAAACCAAAGATGCGCTTAAAGTGACCCCCTTTACCGAGCTGGGTCGCCCGCTGGAGCTGGCCAAAAAAGGCTTTGGTGGTCCAAAGCAGTTCGAACAGGCCATCACCGAACTGGAACAAGAGATTTACCGCCAGCCGCTACGGGCCTGACCCGCGCTGGCATCGCATTGCACCCGGATGGTCAACCCCGTGTTGGCCATTTGCATTTATTCAGTTAGCTAACGCCTTCGCCTTCAAGAGAATTTCATGTCATCCATTAGCTCCGTTATCAAATCCATCCAGGACATCATGCGCAAGGACGCCGGTATCGACGGCGATGCCCAGCGCCTCGGCCAGCTTTCCTGGCTGTTGTTTCTCAAGGTTTTCGACGCGCAGGAAGAAGAACTGGAATTCGAGCAGGGCGATGGCTACCGTCAGCCCATCCCCGAGCGTTTCTTGTGGCGCAACTGGGCGGCAGATAGCGAAGGGCTGACCGGCGACGCCCTGCTTGAATTCGTTAACAACGAGCTGTTCGACAGCCTGAAAAACCTGCCCGCCAATATCCGGCTTAACCCCCGTGGCTATGTGGTGCGCGAGGCGTTTTCCGACGCCTTCAACTACATGAAAAACGGCACCCTGCTCAAGCAGGTGATCAACAAGCTCAACGAAATCGACTTTGGCGACAGCAAAGAGCGCCATCTGTTCGGTGACATTTACGAGCAGATTCTGCGCGACCTGCAAAGCGCCGGTAACGCCGGCGAGTTTTACACCCCGCGCGCCGTGACCCGCTTTATGGTCAACCGCCTCGACCCCAAGCTGGGCGAGCGCATCATGGACCCAGCCTGCGGCACCGGCGGCTTTCTGGCCTGCGCCTTCGACCATGTAAAAACGCACTATGTCGAGACGTCGGCCGACCACCAGACCTTGCAACAGCAGATTCTGGGGGTCGAGAAAAAGCAGCTGCCGCATCTGCTGTGCACCACCAATATGCTGCTGCACGGCATTGAGGTGCCGGTGCAGATCCGCCACGGCAACACCCTCAACCAGCCGCTGTCCAGTTGGGATAGCGATATCGATGTCATCCTGACCAACCCGCCGTTTGGCGGCACCGAAGAAGACGGTATCGAGCAGAATTTCCCCGCTGATTTGCGCACCCGCGAAACCGCCGACCTGTTCCTGCAGTTGATTATCGAAGTGCTGAAAAAAGGCGGCCGTGCCGCCGTGGTGCTGCCCGATGGCACCCTGTTTGGCGAAGGGGTCAAGACCAAGATTAAGCAGCTGCTGACCAGCGAATGCAATCTGCACACCATTGTGCGCCTGCCCAACGGCGTGTTTGCCCCCTATACCGGCATCAAGACCAATATCCTGTTTTTCACCAAGGGCCTGCCCACCCGTGATGTCTGGTTTTACCAGCACCCTTATCCGGCGGGTGTGAAAAACTACAGCAAGACCAAGCCGATGAAGTTCGAAGAATTCGAAACTGAAATCGCCTGGTGGGGCGACGAGGCCGACGGTTTTGCCGCCCGCGTCGAAACCGAGCAGGCATGGAAGGTCGGCATCGACACCATCATCGAGAGGGGCTTCAACCTCGATATCAAAAACCCCCATGTCGGCGAGCAGATCAGCCACGATCCGGATGCGCTGCTGGCCAGCTATGCCAAAGAGCAGGGGGAGATTCAGGCCTTGCGCGACCAGCTCAAAGCCATCCTTGGCGAGGCACTGGGAGAGGCGGGTCAGCAGCATGACTGATAGCAGCCAAGAGATTGCGATCTTTGAAGGGGAAAACGGCGAAATCGCCGTCACCCTGCAACAGGATACGGTCTGGCTCAATCAGGCGCAGCTGGCAGCCCTGTTTGCCAAGAACAAGCGCACCATTTCCGAGCATATTCGCAACCTGTTTAAAGAGGGCGAGTTGGAAGAGAGCGCAGTTGTCCGGAATTTCCGGACAACTGCCAGCGATGGCAAAAGCTACGACACCCAGCACTACAACCTCGACGTCATCATCTCGGTCGGCTACCGGGTCAAATCGCCGCAAGGGGTGCGTTTTCGCCAGTGGGCGACCCGGCTATTGAAACAGCACCTGATTCAGGGTTACACCCTTAACCAGCAGCGTTTCGAGCAAAATGCTTGCCCGCGAGGCGACCTGAACTTGCTGGTGGCCGAGTCGGTCCCAGCGCAAAAAGACACCCTGATCCGCCTGATCATCAATATGCTGAGCCCGACGCCGGCTGTGACAGACTTTGGAACTACCCCATGAGCCCTATCGATTCCCTGATTACCGACCACCTCGATCTGTGGACAGCGGCGGTACGCCCCAAAAGCAGCGCCGGGCGCGGCAGCAATAGCAAGCTGGAACTCACCGGCATCAAAAAGCTGCGCGAGCTGATTCTGGAGCTGGCGGTGCGCGGCAAACTGGTGCCGCAAGACCCGAGCGATGAACCGGCCTCTGTGCTGCTGGAACGGATTGCTGCCGAAAAGGCGCAGTTGGTGATCGATGGCAAAATTAAAAAGCCCAAAGCCTTGCCGGAAATAGGTGAGGAAGAGAAGCCATTCGAACTGCCGGAAGGGTGGGAGTGGTGTCGGCTAGATGAGCTATCGCTTACATCTGAGGCTGGTTGGAGCCCGCTGTGCGACAATACCCCACGCAAAAATGAGCAATGGGGCGTATTAAAAGTCAGTGCTGTTACATGGGGTAAATTTTTAGCTGAAGAAAATAAGGCATTACCTGAGCCACTTGAACCAAAACCTGAATATGAGGTATTGCCAGGAGACTTCCTTATATCTAGAGCAAATACCGCAGAACTTGTCGCAAGAGCTGTTATAGCCCCCGCTAACACGCCTTGTAAGTTAATGATGAGTGACAAGATAATAAGGTTTCGCTTTTCTCATTTTGTTAACTCAAGTTACATTTGTTTAGCTAATGGCTCTTGCACATCTCGTGAGTATTACTCTCGTGTTGCTGGAGGAACCAGTAGCTCTATGAAGAATGTCTCCAGATTACAGATCCAGAATCTGGTTATTGCATTACCACCATTATCTGAGCAGAAAAGAATACTTGATAATTGTGAGAAGTTAATGGCCCTCTGCGACCATCTGGAGCAGCGCAGCGAATCACAGTTGGCGGCCCATCAGACGCTGGTGGAGGCCCTGCTGGCGACCCTGACCGACAGCGCCGACGCCGACGAGCTGGCGCAAAACTGGGCGCGGCTGGTCGGCCACTTCGATACCCTGTTTACCACCGACGCCAGCATCGACGCCTTGAAACAGACCATTCTGCAACTGGCGGTGATGGGCAAGCTGGTGACGCAAGATCCGAGCGATGAACCCGCCTCCGTCTTGTTGGAACGCATCGCTGCCGAAAAGGCGCGACTGGTTAAAGAGAAGAAAATCAAAAACGAGAAACCGCTGCCTGCGATTAGCGAAGATGAAAAACCGTTTGAACTGCCGTTGGGGTGGGAGTGGTGCCGTTTTGAAGATGTTGTTGATATTCAAAGCGGTATAACTAAAGGTAGAAAATTAACGAATCGGGAGCTAGTTACAGTTCCTTATTTAAGTGTTGCCAATGTTCAGCGTGGGTTTGTTGATGTGGCAGGTATTAAGTCAGTTGAGCTTCCTGTTGATGAAATTGAAAAATATCAGGTTTTGGCTGGTGATCTTCTGATTACTGAAGGAGGTGACTGGGATAAGGTTGGTCGCACAGCAATTTGGGCGGATGAAATGCCATATGTCGCACACCAGAACCATGTATTTAAGGCTAGAAAGTTTCTTCAAGAACAGGATGAATCTTGGTTAGAGATGTTCCTGAATGGGCCTTCAGCTAGAGATTATTTTGCTGGTTCAAGCAAACAAACGACTAATTTAGCATCGATCAATAAAACACAATTACGTGGTTGCCTAATTGCCATCCCACCCAAAAATGAAAAAAGTTGTATTGTTGCCAAAGTCGATGAGTTAATGACTCTCTGTGACCAACTTACAGCCCGCCTGCAAACCAGCCAGCAGACCCAGCTTGCCTTGGCCGAGACGCTAATGGAAGGTACTCTGGCCTGACAGCCGGCAGGGCGTCCGCAGTGGCGCCCTACATCCTTGCCATGGCTATTCTATGAAACCGCGTAATCCCATTTCCCCTTTACCGTTAAGCAGGTTGCTTCAGTTATGAGCCTCTACCATATCGCCGATAAAAACCTGACCCCGTTAACCCCGACCACCTTTGCCGCCGAGGGCTTGCACGAGCGTCAGGATCTGCAGGAGGCGTTGAAGCACAATATCGCTGCCATTGCGCCCGATTGTCTGGTGATTGCCGACGAGTTTTCCGACTGGGAAGACAGCCGCCGCCGCATCGACCTGCTAGCCATTGATCGCAATGCCAATCTGGTGGTGATCGAACTCAAGCGCGATGAAGTCGGCGCCCATATGGAGTTGCAGGCGCTGCGTTATGCCGCCATGGTTTCGAACATGACCTTTGACAAGGCCTGCGACTATTTCGAACGCTATCTTGTCGCCGAGGGGCTAGCCGATAGCGGCAGAGAGTGTGCCAGAGAGAAACTGCTGGCGTTTACCGGGCTGGATGAGAGCCAGCTTGATGATTTCGGCAATGATGTGCGCATCATGCTGGCCTCGGCCGACTTTGGCAAGGAACTGACCACCTCGGTGTTATGGCTGCGGGACAAAGGCATTGATATCAGCTGCGTGCGCTTAACCCCGTTCAAATACAAGGGCGAGGTGCTGATCAATGCCGAGCCGATCATCCCGGTGCCGGAAGCGGAAGCCTATCAGGTCAAATTCCGCGAAAAGCGCGCCGAAGAACGCGCCAGCCAGCAAAGCTCACGCGACTACAGCAAGTACCGTTTTAACGGCGAGGTCTACAACAAACGCAAGTTGGCGTTAGCGGTGATTAGGCAGTGGGTCCAGAATCGCCAGCTCACCAGCTTTGCGCAGATAAGCCACTATCTGTCGCAGTACGATTTGCCTAGGGCCGTCATCTTGGTTGATCAGATTGCCGAGAAAAATTTTAACCGCTGGCATTCGGCAGCCGGGGATCTCATCGAGCTGGCGTCTGGTGAACAAGTCGCGGTTTCTAATCAGTGGGGTGAAAATATCAATGATCTGGTGCGGGCGATGGCGCAACAGGTTGACACCATTGAAAAAGTTTAGTGTTTAAAGGGTGGTATGCTTGCATATTTTGATGTAAGTCAAACCTACGTGAGTCATTGGCTTTGTTGCACAAATCATGGTCGGAGCTGGTGAGGCAGAATGACTGCATGAACAAGCCCGCCCCACCCAAGTACAAGACTATCAACTGGAAGACCTACAACGCGGCGCTCAAGACACGTGGATCGCTGATGATCTGGCTGGATCGTGACATGAACTGGAACGGTGCCCCGCTCGGCAAACGTGGGCGCACGCCGACTTTCCGCGATGCGGCCATTCAGTTCTGCCTGACGATCAAATGCCTGTTCAACCTCGCACTCCGTCAAGCAGTGGGCATGGTGCAAAGCCTACTCAAACTGGCAGGGCTGGACTGGATGGTGCCGGACTACAGCACGGTGTGCCGGCGCCAGAAGCATCTGCAGGTGGTCATTCCTTGCCGTCCGACCGCGACCGGGCTACACCTGCTGATCGACAGCACCGGCATCAAGATGCTGGGCGAAGGCGAATGAAAAACAAAGAAACACGGCGCGGGGTACCGCCGCCAGTGGCGCAAGGTGCACTTGGGCATCGATGTGCAGACGCTGGAAATCTGGGCGATTGAAGTGACCGGCAACAAGGTAGGCGACGCACCGATGCTGCCTGAGCTGTTGAGCCAGATTCCACCGGAGGAAAGGATTGACTCCGTAAGCGGTGATGGTGCCTATGACACCAAAGGATGCCATGAGGCGATTGCCAAGCGAGAAGCTGAGGCAATGATTCCGACGCGGAAGAATGCCAAGCCATGGAAGGAGAATCGACTGGGTGCGCATGCCCGGAACGAGATTCTGCGCGCAACTCGCCGTTTGGGGAGCGTGATCTGGAAAAAGTGGAGCGGTTACCATCGCCGCAGTCTGGTAGAAACCAAGATGCGTTGTTTCAAATTACTGGGTGAGCGGGTAATGGCAAGGGACTTCGATCGCCAAGTCGCAGCGCTCCAAGTGCGTGCGGCGATCTTGAACCGCTTCACACGACTCGGTACGCCGATGACGGTGCGCATGCCATAAATCCGTCTGGGGAAAGGGGCTGTGCATGCCGCAGCCTATTTATGCAACAAAGCCGAAATAAAAAAACCCCGAGAGGCTTATTTCTCGGGGTTCTTGGTGTTTCATGACACGTCATGAAACGGTCGTTTGGTGGAGGCGGCGGGAATCGAACCCGCGTCCGGAAATCCTACACAGTGAGTTCTACATACTTAGTCGTGTCATTTGGATTTAACCTCGACCACGCCGACGGACAGGCTGGGTTCTGGCGAGTTACCTATTGTTTCGCACTGAGCCAAGTAACCCGACACAGCACTAGCAGATGTAAAGTGACACTACAGGGTTTTGACGCCCCCGGCCCATCTGCGAACCGTTGTAGTGTCTAGCCGGCCGTTAGGCTGCTAGAGCGTAAGTTTCGTCGTTTGCGACTAAAAAAATTCAGTGTTTTACGGGATGACTGAAATCCCGGTATGCCCTCATCCGCTTCGCAACCCCCGTCGAAACCAGGTCGCCCCCAGATTTGGTAGCGCGAGTATACCGCGTTGGCAGCGTGTCTGCCAGCTTTGTGTGGCCTTATAGATGCTGGAGCAGGTCCAGCGGGTGGTCGATGGCGATATCGGCCGCCCATTGTTCGGGTTTGTCGCTGTCAGCGATATAGCCCCAGTTGGCCAGCACCGTTTTCATGCCGACTATGCGTCCGGCCTGAATGTCGCGCTCGGCATCGCCCACATACAGGCAGTGTGCCGGCTGGATGCCGATCTGGCTGGCGGCGTGCAGCATGGGCTTGGGGTCGGGCTTGGCCACGCCGACGGTGTCGCCGCTGACCACGACCGCAGGCGCGAGCACAAAGGGCAGGGCGGGAACGAGGCGGTCGGTGAAGCGCATCGGCTTATTGGTAATAATGCCCCAGCTCAGGCCGCGTGCGGCCAGTGCCGCAATCATGTCGTTGACGCCGTCAAACAGGCAGGTTTCGTTGGCAAAGCCGTGTTCGTACTGCTCGAGAAAGCGCAGGCGATACTCTTCGAAACGCGGGTGTTCCTGCGTAATGCCGAAACCCAGGCTAACCAGGCCGCGCGCGCCGTGGCTGGCGATCGGGCGGATGGCGGCATAGGGCTGGGCGGGCAGGCCTTCTTCCGCCAGCAGGCGGTTGAGTGCGCCGCCAAGGTCGCGGGCGGTGTCGGCTAGCGTGCCGTCTAGGTCGAACAGGACTGCCTGTATGGTCATGATGGGTGTGGCTGCAAGTCGTGGGAAGGATATTGTCCCTGCGATCGGCTGCAGGGACAAGTTAAGGCCGGCTGTTAGCGCAGGGTCTTGCCCAGGAACAGCTTATAGGCCGGGTTGTCGGTTTCTTCGCTGCAGGGGTAGCCCAGCGTGTCGATAAAGTGCTGGAAGGCCTCGTTATCGGTGGCGGGAACCTGAATGCCGACCAGAACCCGGCCGTAGTCGGCGCCGTGGTTGCGGTAGTGAAAGAGCGAAATATTCCACTCGGTGCGCATGGCGTCGAGGAAGCGCTTGAGCGCGCCCGGGCGCTCGGGGAACTCGAAGCGCAACACGCGCTCGTCCTGCAACTGCGGTGCATGGCCGCCTACCAGATGGCGGATATGCAGCTTGGCCATTTCATTGTCGGTCAGGTCTATGCCTTCCAGGTCTTCGGCCCTGAGTGCATCGATAATGCGCTCGACGTCCTCGCGCCCGCTGATCTGGATGCCGACAAATACATGGGCAAGCTTGGGGTCGGCAAAGCGGTAGTTGAATTCGGTGATGTTGCGCTGGCCGATGATGTTGCAAAACTTCTTGAAGCTGCCCGGTGTTTCCGGAATGGAGACGGCGATAATCGCTTCGCGCCGCTCGCCCAGCTCCGAGCGTTCGGAGACATGGCGCAAACGGTCGAAATTCATATTGGCGCCGCAGTTAATGGCGACCAGGGTTCGCCCTTCACAACGTTCGCGCTCGGCGTAGGCTTTGGCGCCGGCCACCGCCAAGGCTCCTGCCGGCTCGCAGATGGCGCGGGTGTCTTCGAAAATGTCCTTGATTGCCGCGCAGACGGCATCGGTGTCGACCAGGATGATTTCGTCCAGCAATTCGCGGCACAGGCGGAAGGTTTCCTCGCCCACCAGCTTGACCGCGACGCCATCGGCAAACAGGCCGACATCCTTCAGTTCGACCCGGTGCCCGGCAGCGATAGACTGGCGCATGGCGTCCGAGTCGACCGGCTGCACGCCGATGACCTTGATTTCCGGCTTCAGGCGCTTGATATAGCTGGCGACACCGGCGGCCAGGCCACCGCCGCCAATGGCAACGAAGACCGCATCGATAGGGTCGGGGTGCTGGCGCAGGATTTCCATGGCGATGGTGCCCTGGCCGGCGATTACATCCGGGTCGTCGAAGGGCGGGATATACACCTTGCCGCTGCTGGCAACCAGTTCCATCGCATGCTGGTAGGCGTCGCTATAGGATTCGCCGAACAGCACCACCTTGCCGCCGCGGCTCAGTACACCGTCTATCTTGACCTGCGGCGTGGTAACCGGCATCACGATGGTGGCTTCGCAGCCTATCTTGCTGGCCGACAGGGCCACGCCCTGCGCATGGTTGCCGGCACTGGCGGTAATCACCCCTTGTTGCCTTTGCTCGGGTGTGAGCTTGGACATTTTGTTGTAAGCGCCGCGCAGCTTGAAGGAAAACACCGGCTGCAGGTCTTCGCGCTTGAGCAGGATGGTGTTGCGGGTGCGGCGCGACAGATTGGGGGCGATCTCCAGCGGCGATTCGATCGCCACGTCGTAGACGCGCGAGGTCAGGATGCGTTCAAGATAATCGGTCGGAGGGGTGGGCATGCGGGTTTCGTCCTTTGATGCATATGTCTTGTTTATTCAGGCTATCAGGAAATGGCAGCAGGGGGAACGGCTGATCGCAGCTGTTTTACGCTGCCGCGCGCAGAGCGCAGGCGTGTATAATCGCCAGCTGATTCTATGCGGACCTGTTGCGTCTGCCCTTATGCCTGAAACTAAACGATGAAAAAACTGACGTCCCTGATTGTTGCCGCCGCCTTTTCGCTGCCGGTTATTGCCAATACCGTATTCGTGCCGCCTGTGCCCGCCATTGCCGGCAAGGCCTATTACCTGACCGATTTCCATAGCGGCGAGACGATCGCCTCGCTGAATCCCGATCAGCGCATTGAGCCTGCTTCCCTGACCAAGCTGATGACCGCTTATCTGACCTTTAAGGCACTGAAGGAAAAGCGCCTGACGCTGGATCAGACCTTGACCGTGTCGCAAAAGGGCTGGAAAACCGAAGGCTCGCGCATGTTCCTCGACCCGAAAGTGCCGGCCAAGGTCGATGACCTGATCAAGGGCATGATCGTACAGTCGGGTAACGATGCTTGCGTCACGCTGTCCGAAGCGATTGCCGGCAGTGAAGAAGTGTTTGCCCAACTGATGACGGCCGAAGCCAAGCGTCTGGGCATGAAGAACACCAATTTCCAGAACTCGACCGGCCTGCCGGGCGACGCGCACTACACCACGGCGCATGATCTGGGGATTCTGGCGACGTCCATTATTCGCGACTTCCCGCAGTTCTATCAGATCTATTCGATGAAGTCGTTTACCTATAACGGCATCACCCAGCCTAACCGCAACCTGCTGCTGTACCGCGACCCGAACGTAGACGGCATGAAAACCGGCTTTACCAATTCGGCAGGCTACAACCTGATCGCGTCCAGCCATCGCGACGGCCGTCGCGTCGTGTCGGTGGTGGTCGGCACCAACAGTCCGGAAGCGCGCGCGGTGGAAAGCTCCAAGCTGCTGAACTACGGCTTGCAGTTCTTTGAAACGCCCAAACTGTATGAAGCCGATAAGCCGGTGTCCGAGGTCAGCGTCTACAAAGGCGAAGACAGCAAGTTGGCCATCGGCTTCAATCACAACGTCTATGCCACCGTCGCCAAGGGGCAGACCGGCAAGCTCAAGGCTGACCTGACCACCATGCAGCCGGTGATTGCTCCGATCAAAAAAGGGCAGACCGTCGGCAAGCTGGTGGTGTCGCTGGATGGCAAGGTGGTGCATGAAGAGCCGGTGGTGGCCCTGAAAGATGTGGCCGAAGGCGGTTTCTTCAGCCGGTTGTGGGACAGTATCAAGCTGATGCTGGGCTGGTAAGTCAGCACCGGGCGGTGCAGGGTTTCTCTGCCCGCCTGAGCCATACGGGCCTTGTGGCAAGGTCAATGGAAGGAAAGAGTATGAGCGAACAAAAAGATGTATTCGAATTCCCTTGCCGTTTTCCGGTCAAGGTCATGGGCGAGCGCCATGAAGAACTGACCGCCACCGTGATCGAAGTGGTGCGGGTGCATGCGCCGGATCTGGATGAAGTGGATGTGGTGGTGCGCGAAAGCAGCAGCGGCAAGTATCTGTCGCTGACGGTGACGGTGAATGCGCATAGCCGCGCCCAGCTGGACCAGATCTATCTGGCGCTGACGAGTCACCCCATGGTCAAGATTGTTCTGTGAGCATGCAGCGTCTTGTCAAACAGTTGGGGCTGGCCGATTACGAGCCCATCTGGCGCGATATGCAGGCTTTTACCGATGCGCGCACGGCCGACACCGCAGATGAACTGTGGGTGGTCGAGCATCCGCCGGTGTATACGCTGGGTCTGGCCGGCAAGCCCGAACATTTATTGTGCCCGACCGATATTCCGCTGGTGCGTACCGATCGCGGCGGGCAGGTTACCTATCACGGCCCCGGCCAGCTGGTGGTCTATCTGCTGATTGACTTCAAGCGTCTGGGCCTGGGGGTGCGCGAACTGGTGCGGCGCATTGAAAACGCCATTATCGCCATGTTGGCCGAGTGCGGCATCGCCGCCGCCGGCGATGTGAATGCGCCGGGTGTCTATGTGCAAGGCGAAAAAATCGCTTCGCTCGGGCTGCGCATCCGCAACGGTGCGGTCTACCACGGCCTGTCACTCAATGTCGACATGGATCTGACGCCATTTAACTGGATCAATCCCTGCGGCTATCAAGGCTTGAAAGTGACCCGGCTCAAAGACTTGGGTGTGTCGCTGACGGTGGCCGAGGCGGCTGAACGGCTGTTGCCGCATCTGGATCGCGAGCTGGATGCTCCGGTGCAGGGGCAGCCGGCGTAAACGAGATGCAACAATACAAGACTGGCACCGCCAAGGTGCAGGAAAACGGCAAGGAGTCCGCATGAAGCTGGAAAACGACGCAGGCGTCAAACACAAAGGTGCGGCCAAGACCGCGCGCATCCCGATCAAGGTGGTGCCGCTGGATGAAAAGCTGAAAAAGCCGGAGTGGATCCGCGCCAAGCTGCCATCGGGTCAGCGCTTTGGCGAGATCAAGGACATTCTGCGCGCGCAGAAACTGCATACCGTGTGTGAAGAGGCGACCTGTCCGAATATCGGCGAGTGCTTCAGCAAGGGTACGGCGACCTTTATGATCATGGGCGACATCTGTACCCGCCGCTGTCCGTTCTGTGATGTCGGCCACGGCCGGCCCAATCCGCTGGATGTGAACGAACCCAAACACCTGGCCGAAACGGTGGCCGCGCTCAAGCTGCGCTATGTCGTGATCACTTCGGTGGATCGTGATGATTTGCGTGACGGCGGTGCACAGCATTTTGCCGACTGCATCAGCGAAATCCGCAAGCTGTCGCCGGACACCCAGATCGAAGTGCTGGTGCCGGACTTCCGTGGCCGGCTGGACATCGCGCTGGAAATTCTGGCCGCCACGCCGCCCGATGTGATGAACCACAATCTGGAAACCGCGCCGCGCCTGTATAAGCAGGCCCGCCCGGGTGCCGACTATGTGCATTCGCTGGAACTGCTCAAGCAGTACAAGGCCTTGCGTCCGGAAGTGCGCACCAAGTCCGGCATTATGGTCGGTCTGGGTGAAACCGATGAAGAAGTGCGCGCGGTCATGGCGGATATGCGCCGCTACGATATCGATATGCTGACCGTAGGCCAGTATCTGCAGCCGACCGATGGCCATTTGCCGGTGTTGCGTTATGTGCACCCCGACCAGTTCAAGGCTTTTGAAACCGAGGCGTACGCCATGGGCTTCAAGCATGCCGCCGTCGGTGCCATGGTGCGCTCCAGCTATCACGCAGATCAGCAGGCTCATCAGGCCGGCGTGTAAAATTTGCGGCATGGCTGTTGCGGGATAAAGCCGGGTGCCTGGGGTGTCCGGCTTTTATTTTAGGGCGCAGCGGCATGCCGTTTGTCCGGCGCCGGTTTTTGCGTTAGAGTGCCGGCTCTTTTAAATGCCTCCGCGGCAACCCTCGCGCCATTAAAAACAATCCCATGCATAACACTATTTTTACCACCCCCGTAATCCGCACCCTGATGGCCTGGCTGTCCATCCTGCTGCTTAAACTCAGCGGCTGGAAGATCAACGGCAACTTCCCGGCCATTCCCAAGTACGTGATGATCGCCGCGCCGCATACCAGCAACTGGGATTTCCCGGTGACGCTGGCCGTCTGCTTTGCCAAGGGGGCGCAGATTTACTGGATGGGCAAGCATTCACTATTCAAAGGGCCGATGGGGCCGGTGATGCGCTGGCTGGGCGGGATTCCGGTGAATCGCAACCGCAACAACTCGCTGGTGCAGCAGATTGTCGATGTCTACCACGCATCGGACAGGCTGGTGGTGATCATTCCGCCGGAAGGCACGCGTGCCAAGGTGACCGAGTGGAAGACCGGCTTTTACCATATTGCCAAGGGCGCCGGCGTGCCGGTGGTGCCGGCCTATCTGGATTTCAGCCATAAACAGGCCGGCATTATGGAGCCGTTTTATCTGGGCGAGGATCTGGATACGGATATGGCCAAGATTCGCGCCCTGTTTGACGGCATCAACGGCAAGCGCCCGGATAGTTTCTAAGAACCTGTTCACGATCTGCTGCGCATCGGCGATACGGCGTTAAAAACAGCATTCGAAATGCGCATGTACCAGCTGTACATTCCGCTTTCTCAGCCGTTTTCGCCTTGTTTCGCCCTCGTTCGCGAGATCGTGAACACGACTCTAAGTAGGAAATGGCGGGGGCAAGGCGGGCTTCAGGCAAGAGGCGCACCTTGCCCCCGTTTTTGTCTTAGCGCGGGGCAAGCCAGCCTTGCTGTTCGGCCTCGGACAAGGCATCGCTCAGCCAGTCGGCAGCCTGCGGGCAGCCGGCGGCGACCTGACTAACGGCTTTGTCCTGAACTTGCTGGCGGCTGATTCCATTTTCGCGCCAGCTTTGTCCCTGGCTGTTAAGGTTAAGCAGGATGGGCATCATCCGGTCCATGGCATGGG
Organism: Craterilacuibacter sp. RT1T; assembly: GCF_023502145.1. Lineage (GTDB taxonomy): Bacteria > Pseudomonadota > Gammaproteobacteria > Burkholderiales > Chromobacteriaceae > Craterilacuibacter. Next base: position 450,282 of record NZ_JAMFLI010000002.1, read on the forward strand.
CAAAACGGGCTTCTGCACTTTGTCCGGCATCGAATTCCAGCCAGTCATCCAGTAACTGTTCGGCTTGGGGCGCGGGCAAGAGGCCGAAGATGCGTTTAACGGCGGCCAACTCTGCCGCCTTGCGCTCGGCCAACCCTTCTTCGGCATAAAAAATGGTGTCGCCGGTGTCGATTTCGCCGATATCGTGCACCAGCAGCAAGCGAATCACCCGTTCGATATTGATGCTTTCGGTGGCATGTGGTGCCATGGCCAGCGCCAGCATGGCGACCTGCCAGCTGTGTTCCGCCGAGTTTTCATAGCGCTCCAGCGTGATCGGCTTGTTTTTCCTCAGCACGGCCTTGAGTTTGTCGATTTCGATAATGAAGGCGACGCGCGCCTGCAGTGCATGGTAGGGGCTGGGCATCTGTTCGGTTCTGTCCTGTGTTATTGAAGTTGTGCCGTATGCCGGGCAATGGCGACCAGCACTTCGACCGCCTTGTGCATGGCCTGGATGCTGACACATTCATGTTTGCCATGGAAATTAAAGCCGCCGGTAAACAGATTGGGGCAGGGCAGCCCCATAAACGACAGGCGCGAGCCATCGGTGCCGCCGCGTATGGGCTTGATCTTGGGCTTGATGCCGGCGCCCTGCATGGCGGCGCAGGCAATGTCGATAATATGCGGGTGTGGCGTTATCTTGCGGCGCATATTGAAATAGCTGTCGCTGACCGTCAGCACCAGGCGCGGCTGATCCAGCTCGCGGTTAAAGGCGGCCACCCGTTCGGCAAGATAGGCTTTACGCCGGGCAAAGCCCTCGTCGACAAAGTCGCGGATCAGATAATGCAGCTCAGCGGCTTCGACATCGCCCGCCATATGGTGCAGGTGGAAAAAACCTTCAAGCCCTTGCGTTTGTTCCGGCGTCTCGTGTTGCGGCATGCCGCTATGAAACACGCTGGCCAAGGTCAGGGCATTCACCAGCGTACCGTAGGCCGTGCCCGGGTGGACATTGTTGCCCTGTATTTTGATGCAGGCCGAGGCGGCGTTGAAGTTTTCGTATTCCAGCTCGCCCATTTCGCCGCCATCCACGGTATACGCCCACCTGGCCGGAAAACGCGCCAGCGGAAACAGATCGGCACCGCGGCCGATTTCTTCATCCGGGGTAAACGCCAGATAGATCTCGCCATGGATGATGTCGGGCGAGGCGAGCAGGGTTTCTACGGCCGTGACGATTTCGGCGATGCCGGCTTTGTCGTCGGCGCCAAGCAAGGTGCGGCCATCGGTGGTAATCAGGTCGTGGCCACGGCAGCTGCGCAGTGCCGGAAACGCCTTGAGCGAAATGCGCTCGCCACTGTCGCCAAGGGCGATGTCCTTGCCTTTCCATGCCGGGACGAACTGCGGCTTTAGCGGCTGGGCGGCAAAGTCGGGCGAGGTGTCCAGATGGGCAATCCAGCCTATGGCCGGCGCACTGCAGCCCGGGCTTGCCGGCAGACGGGCGGTCAGATAGCCGTTTTCATCCAGTGTCACCTCCGCCAAGCCTAGTGTAGTGAGTTCAGTCGCCAGTTCTTGCGCCAGGATGCGCTGCCCGGCTGTGCTGGGGCAAGATGGGCTGGCGGGGTCGGAGCGGGTATCGATATGGGCGTAACGCAAGAAGCGTTGAGTGAGCGGGCTTTGCATGGTGAGGCCTCATTCAAGCGTAGTGGGCTCACTATGCGCCGCGCCGCGCAGGATTTCCTTGCTTTAGCACAGACTCCTTCAAGAAAAATACCGGTTTCAGGGCAGTTTGGCCATGGCTTGTGCCATGCGCGCGAACATCGCGTCGGCATCCACTTCGGTCAGGTAAAGCGCGTTGCGGGATCGGCCGGTCGTGCCCCACCAGTCAACCGCGCAATGGCCTTGAGTCAGCGGGCTATCGGTTTCGACTTCGACATTGACCTGGCGGCCGCTGAACAGCTCGGGGGCCAGCAGCCAGGCGATGGCGCACGGATCGTGTAGCGGTGCGCCCATCTGGCCGTATTTCTGCACATCATGGCGCTCGAAACTGGTCAGCAGCGACGCCGCCAACGGGCCGCAATGGTTGGGCAGCGACGACAGGGCGGCGACGCGCGACGCCGATGTACAGGCTTTGTGGGTCACATCCAGCGGCAGCATGACCAGGGGAATGCCGGCATGCAGCACCTGTTGCGCCGCATGCGGGTCGACATAGAAATTGAATTCGGCCGAGGGGGTGACATTGCCGCCTTCGAAATAGGCGCCGCCCATCAGTACGATCTCTTTGATGCGCGAGGCGATGTCCGGCGCCTTCAATAGCGCCAGCGCAATATTGGTCAGCGGGCCGACCGGGCATAGCGTGACCGTGCCGGCTGGCTCGCGCCGCAAGGTATCGATCATGAAGTCGACGGCATGCGCAGCTTGCAAGGGCATGGCCGGCTCATGCATGGGCGCGCCTTCCATGCCGGTCTTGCCGTGTACATGCTCGGCGGTGACCAGCGGGCGCACCAAAGGCCGGGCAGCTCCGGCGTAAACCTTGATGTCGCTGCGCGCGGCCCATTCGCATACGATGCGCGCGTTGCGGCTGACGGCTTCTATGCCGACATTGCCGGCGACGCAGGTAATGCCCAGCAAGTCGATTTCATCCCGCGCGCCCAGCAAAAAGAGCAGGGCGATTGCGTCGTCCAGTCCCGGATCGGTATCAAAAATAATGGGCTGTTTGTGCATGGTGTATCCCTTTGGCTGGATGAGCGCGCGTCGAGTGATGCTAATGTATCGTTATCGTTCTTAACCTGATTTGATTTGACTATGGTAGCTTGGCATTTAGCCGTCAACCGACATGCAATTGGTCAGAACGGCGCCATCCTGCTACACTCTGCGACCTTTCTATGTAGCGCGCCAAGTCATTGTGAACAAAACGGAATTTTCATCGCTGGGGCTGTCGGCCCCCTTGCTCTCCAATCTCGACGGTCTGGGTTACCACCAGATGACGCCTATTCAGGCTCGCGCCTTGCCGGTGATTCTGTCCGGCGGTGACCTGATCGCACAGGCCAAGACCGGTAGCGGCAAGACCGCAGCCTTCGGTCTGGGCGTGCTGTCACGCATCAATCCGCGCTGGTTTGCCGTACAGGCGCTGGTGCTGTGCCCGACGCGCGAGCTGGCAGACCAGGTGGCGCGCGAAATCCGCCGCCTGGCGCGCGCGATCGACAATATCAAGGTCGTGACGCTGACCGGCGGCACGCCCATGGGCCCGCAGATCGGCTCCCTGTCGCACGGTGCCCATATCGTGGTTGGCACGCCGGGCCGCCTGCATGACCATCTGTTCCGCGAAACGCTGGATCTGTCCAAGGTAGAAACCTTGGTGCTGGACGAGGCCGACCGCATGGTCGACATGGGCTTTTACGAGGAAATCACCGGCATCGTCGATGCCTGTGCCAAGAAGCGCCAGACCTTGCTGTTCTCGGCGACGTATCCGGACAATATCCGCAAACTGGCGGCCCGTTTCCTGAAAAACCCCGAGCAGATCCGTCTGGAATCGCTGAACGACACTTCGCGTATCGAGCAGCGCTTTTACAAGGTCAGCCCCGAGGCACGCATTTCGACGGTGGCGGCGGCACTGGCGCACTTCCGTCCGGCCTCTACCCTGGTGTTTTGCAACACCAAGGAGCAGGTCAAAAATATGGCGCGCGACCTGAGCGCGCAGGGCTTTTCTTCGCTGGCGCTGTATGGCGATCTGGAACAGCGTGACCGCGACGAGATTCTGCTGCAGTTTGCCGCCGGGTGCGCCAGCGTGCTGGTGGCGACCGATGTCGCGGCGCGTGGTCTGGATATCACGACGCTCTCCTGTGTCGTGAATGCCGACCTTGCGCATGACCCGGAAATTCATATCCACCGCATTGGCCGTACCGGCCGTGGCCACGACAAGGGGCTGGCGCTCAGTCTGGTTGTGCCTAGCGACGGCAAGCGTCTGGCGCAGATTGAAGTGCAGCAGCAAGGCCCGGCCAACTGGCGCGATCTGAAAGAGCTGGTGGCGCAAAAGGCACCGGCCGCCGCACCGGCCATGGCCCTGATCTGCATGACCGGCGGCAAGAAAGACAAGATCCGTCCGGGCGACATTCTGGGCGCATTGACCGGTGATGCCGGCCTGCCGGGCAGCGCCATCGGCAAGATCAGTGTCAGCGACAATATCAGCTACGTGGCCATCGAGCGCGCACGCGCCAAGGAAGCGCTGGCGCATCTGGACGGCGGCCGCGTCAAGGGCCGCAATGTGAAGGCGCGGTTGGTGTAAAGCGCCAGCCTTGCATCACGCGAAACCCGTCACCAAGTGACGGGTTTTTTTTTGCATGGACTGTTGTTGGTGCGGGCCAAGGAAAGGGGCGCACACAAGCACGGCGGCCAAATATTTTTTGTGGATAGCCTATCCTGCATACAGACTCAATCCGGTTTTTTCATTGTTTCGGCATTCGGTGGGCTGCGCATGGGCGTTGCCATCCGGCTGCAAGGAGATAGAGATGCGTATTTTGTCCGTTTTCACGCGCCGCAGCGCCTGTCTTGCCTTGGCCGGCCTGTTGCTGGGCTCGGGGGTGCAGGCGGCTGAGGCGCTCAAGGTTGGCTCCAAAATCGATACCGAAGGCGCTTTGCTGGGCAATATGATTATTCAGGTGCTGGAGGCAAACGGCATCAAGACGGCCAACCGTTTGCAGCTGGGTAATACCAAGGTGGTGCGTACGGCCCTGACCGCAGGCGAGCTGGACATCTACCCCGAGTACACCGGTAATGGCGCTTTCTTTTTTGCCGATGAAAGCGACCCGGCCTGGAAAAAAGCCGATGCCGGCTATCAGCGGGTACGCCAGCTGGATCTGGCGCGCAACAAGCTGGTGTGGCTGCAGCCGGCACCGGCAAATAACACCTGGGTGATTGCCGTACGCAAGGATGTGGCCAGTGCCAACCGGCTTAAAACCATGGCCGATCTGGCGCGCTGGCTCAATCAGGGCGGGCGCTTCAAGCTGGCGGCCTCGGCCGAGTTTATCGAGCGCCCGGATGCCTTGCCGGCATTTGAAAAAGCCTATGGCTTCAAGCTTAAACAGCCGCAGTTGCTGACCTTGGCCGGTGGCGACACCTCGGCCACCATCAAGGCGGCGGCCGAAAAAAATTCGGAGGTGAATGCCGCCATGGCCTATGGCACCGATGGCCCTTTGGCCGCCTTGGGTCTGGTGGCGCTGGATGATGTGCGCGCGGTGCAACCGGTCTATGCCCCGGCGCCGGTGATACGCAGTGATGCACTGGCGCGCGCGCCACGGGTGCGCGAATTGCTGGCACCGGTGTTCCGTTCGCTGGATGGGCCGACCTTGCAGCGCTTGAACGCCAGTATTGCGCTAAAAGGGCAAGATGCATCCCAAGTGGCCGCCGGCTATCTGAAGAGCAAGGGTTTTATCAAGTAATGGCGATCAGGCCCGGCCATGCCGCGCACTAGCCCGGTCATCCTGTTTTTAATCAGCGCGGCCTGGCTTGCCGCGCTGGGCTTGCCCCTGCTTAGCATCGCGCCCAACCGTCTGCTCAGCGGGCAGGGCGTGAGCCTGGCCGCCTTATTGCATGGCTGGCGCTATGCCCTGCTAGTGCCGGCTCTGGTGTTACTGGCTGCGCCCTGGCTTGCCGCCTGCGCGCCCGGGCGCGGCCTGCTGCTGCTTGGCAGCGCCATGCTGTCTTTTGCCTTGCTGGCCTTGTGCGGCGAAGAAGCGCAGTGGCAAAGTGCGCAGGATGGCGAGGGCCTGCTGCGGGTGTCATTCGGCGGGGGATTCTGGTTGTTGCAACTGTTGTTGTGGCTGCTGCTGGCCGAATTGCTGCGCGGCATGAGGCTGCGCATGCTGTGGCTAAGTGCGGCTCTGGCACCGCTACTCTGGCTGCTTGAGCGTGGCCGTCTGGATGCGCTGTCGCTGGCGCAGGAGTACCGCAACCATCAGGACAGTTTGGCGCTGGCACTGGGGCAGCATCTGGCGCTGGTGGTGTATTCGGTACTGCCGGCCATTTTGTTTGGCAGCCTGCTTGGGCTTGTGGCCTATCGCTATCCCGTCTGGCGCAAGCCCTTGTTTTCCTTCCTTGGCGTGCTGCAAACCATTCCCTCCATCGCACTGTTTGCCTTGCTGATTGCACCCTTGGCTTGGCTGGGCGCGCACTGGCCGCAATCGGGTATTGCCGGCGTGGGGCGGGTGCCGGCGCTGGTGGCCTTGACCCTGTATGGCTTGCTGCCGATGGCGCGAAGCAGTTTTGCTGCGCTTACGCAGATTGCGCCTGAGGTGCTTGAGGCCGGGCGCGGCATCGGCATGTCGGCGGCGCAATTGTTTTTCCGTGCCGAGTTGCCGCTGGCACTGCCGGTATGGCTTAGCGGGGTACGGGTGACCGCGGTACAAACGGTCGGGCTGGGTGCCGTGGCCGCGCTGATCGGTGCCGGCGGTTTTGGCAGCATCATGTTTCAGGGGCTTTCCAGTAGCGCGCTGGATCTGGTCTTGCTGGGCGTGATACCGCTGGTTTTGCTTGCGCTTTTGCTGGACGTGCTATTCCGTCTGGCGCTTAGCCTGCTCAAGGTAGAACCATGACGCGCGCCATGATAGAAGTGCGCAGCCTGAGCAAGGCTTTTGGCGCGAGCCCGGTGCTGCAAGCGCTCTCGCTGGATATTCATGCAGGGGAGCTGCTGGTGCTGGTGGGCAGTTCGGGTTCGGGCAAGTCTACCTTGCTCAGGCTGCTTAACCGCCTGCTGGAGCCGGATAGCGGCACCATCCATTTGCAAGGCGAGGATATCCGGCTGTGTGCACCCGAGCTTTTGCGCCGGCGTCTGGGCTATGTCATCCAGTCGGTCGGCCTGTTCCCGCACTGGACGGTGGCCGAAAACATAGGCGCCGTGCCGCAGCTGCTGGGTTGGCCCAAGGCGCGGATACGCGCGCGGGTGGACGCGTTGCTGGCGCTATTGCAGCTGCCGGCTGCAGCCTATGCGCAGCGCTATCCGCATGAGCTTTCCGGCGGGCAGCAGCAGCGGGTGGGGGTAGCGCGCGCGCTGGCGGCGGATCCGGATGTTTTATTGATGGACGAACCCTTTGCCGCGCTCGACCCGCTGACGCGCAGCAGTTTGCAGCAGGCCTTGTGGGAGATCCATGCGCGCTCGGGCAAGACGATTGTGCTGGTCACGCATGATATTGACGAGGCCTTGCGTCTGGGGACGCGGCTGGTGTTGCTGGATCAGGGCCGTATCGTGCAACAGGGCACGCCACAAGCCATTTTGCGCGCGCCGGCCAATGACTGGGTGCGCGAGTTTGTCGGGCAGGGCGAGGCCGGCTTGCGCCTGCTGGGGCTGCAAGCTGTTGGCGAGCGCATGCGGGCGAACGAGCGCGTGGCCGGCGAGCCCATCGCCAGCCACTGCTCTTTGCGCGAGGCGCTGTCGCTGTTTGTCAGCCGTCAGGTGGATTGTTTGCCGGTGGCAAACGAGAGCGGGCAATTGATAGGCAGCCTGCATTTTTCCGACCTGATCGGCGGGGACAGATGAAGCGCTGGCGTGATTACCGGGGCGCCCTGCTGTCGGGCGCGGTCTTGCTGGCGCTGACGCTGGCCTTGCCCTATAGCAGCGCACTGTTTTCATCCCTCTTTCCCGAGCTTGAGCGTCCGCTGTACCTGCAGGAGTCCTTTGCCCGCTTGCTGCTGTCGCATCTGGCCATCGTCTCGGCTTCCAGCCTGATCGCGGTGTCGCTGGGCATGGGGTTGGGGGCCTGGGCCAGCCGGCCGCACGGGCAGGCATTTCGCCCCTTGCTCGATAGTGTGCTGGCACTGAGCCAGTCATTTCCGCCGGTGGCGGTGCTGGCGATTGCCACGCCGCTGATCGGCTTTGGCGAGGCGCCGGCACTGATTGCGCTGGTGCTGTACGGCATCTTGCCGGTGGTGCAGGGCACCATGGCCGGCTTGGCCTCGGTGCCGGCAACGGTCACGGAGGCCGCGCGCGGCATGGGGTTCGGGTCGCGCCAGCTTTTGCTCAAGGTCGAGTTGCCGCTGGCGGCGCCGGTGATTCTGGCCGGGGTGCGGGTCTCGGTGGTGATCAATATCGGCACGGCAGCGATCGCCTCGACCGTTGGCGCTAAAACACTGGGCCTGCCTATTCTGGTTGGCTTAAGCGGTTTTAATACCGCCTATGTCATTCAGGGCGCACTGCTGGTGGCGGGGCTGGCGATTGTGGCCGACCAGTGTTTCGAAGGGCTGGCCCGGCGCTGGCCGTCTTTGCCGGTCAGTGCATGATATTTTGATCGAAAGAGGGTATTTATAAGCTCAAAAGCATAGAATGGACGCCTGCATCTAGGAGTCCCTTGTGTTATCGCTCGCTTTTTTGTGCTTTTTTGCCTTTATGGCCGGCCTGATCGATGCTGCTGTGGGTGGTGGCGGCCTGATCCAGATTCCGGCGCTATTCAATATCCTGCCGAATACTTCGGCCGCCACGCTGTTTGGCACCAACAAGTTTGCCTCGGCCATCGGCACCTTGTCTGCCGCACGCAGTTATCTGGCGCGGGTCAGGCTGCCGTGGCGTCTGGTGCTGCCGGCCGCTTGTGCCGCTTTTGCCATGTCGTTTGCCGGCGCCGCGACGGTCAGCTTCCTGCCTAAAGACATCTTGCGCCCCATGGTGCTGCTGCTGCTGATCGTGATGGCGGTGTATACGCTATGGAAAAAGGATTTTGGCCAGTTGCACAAGCCGGTGACAATAGGGCGGCGCGAGATGCTGGTCGGCCTGCTGATTGGTGGCGCCATCGGCTTTTACGACGGTCTGTTCGGGCCGGGAACCGGCAGCTTTCTGATGTTCTTGTTTATCCGCTTCTTTGCCTTTGATTTTCTGCATGCTTCGGCCGCCGCCAAGGTGGTCAATCTGTCGACCAATGTGGCGGCCCTGCTGTTTTTCATCCCCAGCGGCAATGTGCTGTTCGGTTTCGCGCTGCCCATGGCCGCTTGCAATATGGCCGGCGCTATGGTCGGCACCCATCTTGCGCTGAAAAAGGGTGCCGGCTTTGTGCGTATCCTGTTTCTGATTTTGATAAGCGTGCTGATTGGCAAGCTGGGCTGGGATACTTTCAGCGCGCTATAAGCGCAGCAGCATCAGGCGTTCAGGGCTTTTCCAGCTCGCGTTCGATCTCGCGGATATGTGCTTGATGGGCGCCGATACGCGCGCCAACCGGCGGGCCCTTGAAGTGCTTCTTGACGCCGAGCAGATGCCAGAACACGCCCAGCACCAGTAATAGGGCAAGGCTGATATGCAGCACCTTCTCGTTTGGCGGCTGAATGCCGACAAAAACCAGTACCGCGCCGCCTATGGTGGCCAGCACGGCTACCGGCCGCGACCAACTGTAAAGATTGAACGGCCCCTTATGCTTCCAGCTGCGTCCTTCGGCAAAAATGCCTGCGGCAATCGGCAGCACATAGGAGATATACAGCAGCACGGCGCAGGCGGTAGAGAGCACGATAAAGGCGTCACCATACAAGGTGGCGGCAATGGCGAGCACGGCACTGACCCAAATGGCCGTACCCGGTGTGCGGTGGATGGGATGGACCTGCTTGAGCTGGTGCGAGAAGGGCAGGCCGCCATCGCGGGCAAAGGCATACACCATGCGCGAGGTTGAAGTCAGGCAGGCGAGGCCGCAGATATAGTTGACCACAAATACGCCTATGCCCAGCGTGACCTGCAGCGTGCGTGGCAGTTGCGAGAGCAGGGCCGAGAAAAAACCCATCCCTTGTTTGACGCCTTCCCCGATGCTGGGCAGGGTCAAAACGAATACCGACACCAGAATGTAACCGAACAGCGCAGACCATAGCACCGCCAGCATAATGCCTTTGGGTACGTTATGCGCGGCATGGTGCGTTTCTTCCGAGGTGTGGGCAGAGGCGTCGTAGCCGGTGAGGGTATAGACGGTGAGCAGCAGCCCGGACAGGAAGACCAGCAGTGCATTCTGGTTTTGCGGCCACAGGCTGCCTTCTGTGCCGGTGAAGTTGGTGAACGTAAACAAGCGGGTGAAATCCAGTGGCCCGGGTGCATAGATCAGCAGGGAAACGGTTAGCAGCAGCGAGACAAAGAAAATCAGATAGCCCGAGAGGTCGGTCAGGCGGGTGGTTGTCTTGATGCCCAGATGGTTAAGCCAGGCCTGAGACAGGGTGATGGCGGCAATAAATAGCGTCTGGTGCGTCCAGGTCAGATTTTCCGGCGCGATACCCAAGAGCGGCGCAATCAGCGTTTTGAAGAAGGGGTCGTAGACGCCAAAGTTGACCGAGGCAACAACAAAAATCAGCCCCAGCAGATTAAACCAGGCAGTGACCCAGCCGTAGCCGCGCCCCCCCAGAATGGAACCCCAGTGATACAGCCCACCCGCCGTCGGATAAGACGATGCAATTTGCGACATGGCAGCCGCCACCAGCAGTACGAAGAGCGAGCCGACCAGCCAGCCCAGTCCGACCGATGCCCCGCCCCCGGCCGATAAGGCCGCCGGAAAGGCGGTGATGCCGCCGGCGAGGATACAGATAATGGAAAAGGAAATGGCGAAATTGGAAAAGCCGCTCATGCGCCGCGCCAGCTCCTGCGCGTAGCCCATGCTGTGCAGCTGCTTTTCGTCTTCGCTAAGCGGCGCTTGTGCGTTATCGTGCGGATGTTTGCTCATGTTTACTCCTCGTGGGGCCTACCTGTGCTGCCGGCCATGCGTGCGGATGCGACGAGATGGTCAAACAGCGCCTGCTGCTGCGCGTCGCTTGCCGCGCTAAGTTCCGGATGCCACTGCACGGCACAAATCTCGGGATGGCCATCGATTTCGATGGCTTCGATTACGCCGTCTTCTGCCCATGCCACCGCGCGTATGCCGCTTCCCAAGCGGTCTATTGCCTGGTGGTGCCATGATTGAACATATGCCTGTGTGCCGATCAAGGCCGCGAGCCGTGATGCGGGCGCAATGCGGACTTGGTGTGCGGTTGGCTGGCGTGGTGGTGCGCGATGCGCTACCTGATCACCGACCACATCGGGCAAGTGCAGATGCAAGGAGCCGCCACATGCAACATTGATCAGCTGTAAACCACGACAGATCGCCAGTGTCGGCAAGCGCTGCTGCCGTGCCGCGTTAAAGAGTGCAAGCTCGGTGTTGTCACGAGCCACACTCAGGCTGTAAAGCGCCGGGTGCGTGTCGGTGCGGTGGCGCGCAGGATCGATATCACCGCCACCTATCAGTACCAGCGCATCCAGTACCCCGACCCAGGCGTGCGCCCAGCGCTCGCTCTCTTCGCCGCTGGTGTGCGGCAGCATCAGCGGTACGCCGCCGGCCCGAACAACGGCATGCAAATACTCGGTCGGGACATGCATCCCATGGCCGTCGCCTGCCGGGTAGCAGCTCAGGCCGACCCGTATCTCAGCCATGGTGCAGCCCTTCGGTGGCCGCAATGAAAAGTGCCCGGTAATCGGCAACGCTTAACGTGCAGGGGTTGCCGCTGTCGCTTGGGTCTGCCTTGGCCATGGTGGCGATTTCATCGGCGCGGCGACTATCCAGACCAATGGCTGCCAGTGTGTCGGGAATGGCGCAAGCAGCGCGCAGCTGCAGCACCCAGTCATAAACGGCGTCAAAACCTGTACCTGGCAATGTCAGTACCCGCGCTAGCTGATTCAGCTTGTCATGAATCGCACTGCGGTTTCGTTGCATGACATAGGGCAGGAGAATGGCGTTGGCCAGGCCATGATGAATATTGAACACCGCACCTATGGGGTGGGCCAGGGCATGGACGGCACCGAGGCCCTTTTGAAATGCGGTGGCACCCATTATGGATGCGGCCAGCATCTGGGCGCGCGCCTCGAGGTCATGGCCATTGTCTACCGCACGTTGCAAGTAGCCATGGACTAGGCGCATGCCTTCCAGTGCAATGCCGTCGGCCATGGGGTGGTAGCCCGGCGCACAAAAGGCTTCGAAATTGTGCACGAAGGCATCGATGCCGGTGGCGGCAGTCAGGCTGGGCGGCAGGCCTATGCTCAGCTCAGGGTCGGCGATGACCTGCTGCGGCAGCATCTTGGGGTGGAAAATGATGACCTTGCGCGCCTCGCGTTCGTTGATGATCAGTGCGGCGCGGCCGACTTCGGAGCCCGTGCCGGCCGTCGTGGGCAGGGCGATAAGCGGTGCCATGCCCGCCACGTCAACCCGTGTCCAGTTGTCTCCCACATCTTCAAAATCCCATAGCGGCCGCGTTTGTCCGGCCATCAGGGCAATGGTCTTGCCCACGTCCAGCGCGCTGCCCCCGCCGATGGCAATGACACCATCGTGCCCGCCACTTCGAAAGGCGGCGACGCCTGCCTCGACGTCGCGCCCAAGCGGGTTGGGGCGTAGCTCATGAAATAGCGCGTAGCGTATGCCGGCACTGTCCAGCTCTGCCATCAAAGCCTGCACCGGGGGAAGTGTGGCCAGCGCCGGGTCGGTGACGACCAAAGGGTGGCTGATATGGCTGCTTTTGCACAAGCCGGCCAGCGCCTTGAGCCGGCCGGCTCCAAAACAGATGGCCGTCGGGTAGTTCCAGTTTCCGGCAAGCGTCATGATCAGTCTTTCAGGTGGAAGGATTTGATGCGCGTCAGTTGCGCGTAGGCCTGCGCCGACAATGACACGCCACGGCCGCTATCTTTGACGCCGGTCCAGGCCAGCATCGGGTCGAGATAGTCGCAGCGGTTCATAAAGACGGTGCCGGTTTGCAACTGTTCGCCAAGCCTGATGGCGGCGTCTTCGTCACCGGTCCAGATCGATGCGGTCAGCCCGTAGCGGCTGTCGTTCATCAGTTGCAAAGCTTCGCCATCGGAAGAGACCGGCATGATGCCGACGAGGGGCCCGAAACTCTCCTCGTGCATGACACGCATGCGGTGATTGACGCGGGTTAAAACCTGTGGCGCCAGATAGGCGCTGCCGGGCGCATCGGCGGCGAAGTGCGCGGGGTCTATGTGTGCCTGTGCGCCGCTGGCGAGTGCTTCGGCAATCTGGCCGCGCACGAATGCGGCGGCCTGCGCGCGCACCATGGGCCCTAGCGTGGTCGCGCTATCCAGCGGATTGCCCAGCCGGTACTGGCGTGTGGTTTCGACAAAAGCCTCGACAAAGGGCGGATAAAGCGCGGCATCTACATAGATGCGCTCGATGCCGCAGCAGGATTGACCAGCGTTGAAAAAAGCGCCATCGACCAGATTTTCGACTGCGCGTTCAAGCTCGGCATCGGCGCGCACATAAGCCGAATCCTTGCCACCCAATTCCAGACCGACGCCGATAAAGCGTCCGGCGGCAGCCTTTTCGATGGCGCGTCCACCTTCAACCGAACCGGTGAAGGCTACAAAATCAATCGAGCCGTTTGCCACCAGCTTCAGTGTCGAGGCGTGATCCAGTTGCAGGCTCTGGAAGACACCTTCGGGCAGCCCCGCGCTGGCAAAAGCTTCAACAAGCAACTCGGCAGCCAGCGGTGTCTGGCTGGAATGCTTAAGTAGCACAGTATTGCCGGCGGCAAGTGCCGGAATAATGCCGTTCAGCGCGGTGAGAAAAGGGTAGTTCCACGGTGCCAGTACCAGTACGGTGCCCAGTGGTGTGCGCCGCAAGAAGCGGCGAAAGCCGGCTTTGATGGGCAGCGTGATGTCGGCAAGCGCTTCTGCGGCCATCGATAGCATGGTGCGGGCGCGCTCCTCCAGCCCCCTGACTTCAAAGGGAGAATGGGCAATGGGGCGGCCGATCTGGCGCGTGATGGCGTCGGCGATGCGCGGTTTCATCGCGACCAGCGCGTCAACGGCCTGCTCCAGTAATAAAATGCGTGCCTCGACGGGCATGGCGGACCATGGCCCTTGTGCGCCCTGTGCCGCATCCAGCGCCTGGCTTACTTGCAGGGGGCTGTTATATTCGCGGCTGAGTAACACGCAGCCATCTATCGGGGAAATGACCTCGAAGCCGTTTTTCATCAGATCACCTCGAAGTAGCGTTGCAATTCCCAGTCGGTCACGTAGCGCTGGAATTCCCTTTCTTCCCATTCGCGGGTGGCCGCGTAATGATCGACAAAATCGTCGCCCAGCCAGTCGCGTGCCATGCTCGAGCTACGCAGGCATTGGGCTGCACCGTGCAGGGTGTATGGCAGCTTGAGATGGGGTTTGGCATCGAATTGGTAACCGTTGGCCGCGATGGGCGCCTCAGGCATGATTTTTTCATTGATACCGGCAAAGCCGGCGGCAAGTGCGCCGGCCAGCGCAAGATAAGGGTTGGCATCGGCACCGGGCAGGCGGTATTCGATGCGCTGGCTTTTGCTGGTGCCGGGAATGGCGCGAATGGCGACGGTGCGGTTGTCTATGCCCCACAGCGCCTGGGTCGGCGCCCAGTAACCGGGCACCAGCCGGCGAAAACTGTTGATGGTGGGGGCCGCGGTGGCGGTGATGTCGCGCATATAGCGCTGCAGGCCGCCGATAAAATGCTGTTGCAGTGTGCTGATGCCGTGGTCCGTCCCCGGATCATGAAAAGCATTGCTGCCGTCGGCGTGCTGCAGCGAGATATGCATATGCCCGCCTTGGCCTGCGTGGTTCTCGTTCCACTTCGCCATGAACGACACCATGCGCCCCTGTTTCTGGGCCAAAACCTTGGCAAAGGTCTTGAATATGGCCGCGTTGTCGGCGGCATGCAGTGCGTCGCCGTAGCATAAGGCCGCTTCCAGCGCGCCCGGTCCGGTTTCTTCGTGCAAGCCTTCGATCGGCATTGCCATGCCGTCACACAAGGCAAGCAGACCACGGTAAAAATCGGTGTTTACCGAATTGCGCAGCACCGAGTAGCCGGATGCGCCGGTGCCTAGCGGCTTGGGATCGCGATAGCGCCTGGCCTGCAGCGCAGAGTGATCCTCGTCGGTGACTAAAAACTCATACTCGAAACCGGCCTTAACCGAAAAACCCTGAGCAGCAATACGCTCCAGTACCCGGCGCAAGACACCGCGCGGACACAGACACTCCAGCCGTCCGCTGACTTCACCTTGCACCATAATCATATTGTCTTCCAGCGGCAGTTCGCGCCAGGAGGCAGGCAGCAGGCGGATCTGTACATCGCCGTAACCCTGGCCCCAGCCCGTCAGCTTTGTGTTGTCGTAAAGCTTGTCCGCCATATCCCAGCCGAACACCACATCACAAAATCCGAAGCCGTTATCCAGCGCGGCGAGGAATTTGTCGCGCGCCATATATTTACCGACCATGGCACCGTCGATATCGAACAGGGCGACTTTCACCTGCTTGAGGCCTCGCGCTTCAATCACGGCTTTCAGTTCGGCAATGGCGTTTTCTGTAGTCGGCATGGCATTTACCTGCGCTTGAAGAGTCGAAACTCTGATCAGCTAGTCATAGCGATTGGTTTATGTCATTTCAAGGTGCGAATGTAGTAGCGAGTGTGGCGTGACTGCTTGGCTATTACAGTACGTGTCGTGCCCGTACTGAATGTTGGGCCTAGGGAATTCAGCGCAATCAAAAAACCATTTTGGGTAGCATGCGTCGCCGTCTTACAATGGCGCGCAATACAGATCAGGATGCAGCTAGATGCGCTATCAAGGCAGGATTCACCAGTGGAAAGACGCGCAGGGTTTTGGTTTTGTGACGCCCAATGGCGGTGGCGAGCGCGCTTTTGTGCATATCAAGGCCTTCGAGGATCGCAGCCGCCGCCCAGGTGACGGCGATCTGATCGTGTACCGGGTCGAGAAAGATGCACAGGGGCGGCTTGCTGCCGTGGACATTGTCTACCCGCAGCGCGCCGGGCAAGCAGCACTGAGCAAGGCAAACGGTTGGCCCTTGTTGCTGGCGCCGCTGTGTTTTGCCTTGCTGGGCATCTCGGTGTGGCTGGGGCGCATGCCCATGCTGGTTTTGCAGGTCTACGGCGCATTGAGCGTGCTGGCTTTTTTGCTCTACTGGAAAGACAAGGCCGCAGCGCAAGGCGGGCGCTGGCGCACCCGCGAGGGCACGCTGCACTTATGCGCGCTATTAGGCGGTTGGCCCGGCGCACTGGTGGCGCAAAAGCTGTTGCGGCACAAGACGGTCAAGCCGGCCTTTCAGTCGGCCTTCAAGGCAACCGTCGTGCTTAATGTGCTGCTGGTGGCCGCCTGTTTAAGTCCTTGGGGCCAGCCCTATCTCGCGCAATTGTCAGGGCGTGAGGCGTCCGTTCCCGGTGTGCAAGAGGCCGCATGGCTTGCACCGGCCACCACGCCGGTAACGGTCAGCCGCTTCAGTTGCGACGGGCGCACCCAGTGCGCGTAGATGACGTCCTGCGAGGAAGCGACCTTCTTCCTGGAAAATTGTCCGGGCGCGCAGATGGATGGCAACCACGACGGCGAACCGTGCGAGCAGCAGTGGTGCCGCTAAGCCTTATTTACTGTGTAGCGGGTGCTGCGCGCGGGCATGCTCGATAGCATGGATGCGGGCGGCGTCGACGGCATGCGGGATGTCGCGCTTATTGGCACAACCTTGCGCCACGGCGCCTGCGTCGACGTTGCGCGCCGCGTGCAGCAAATCGGCCAGATAG
Source organism: Craterilacuibacter sp. RT1T (assembly GCF_023502145.1). GTDB lineage: Bacteria > Pseudomonadota > Gammaproteobacteria > Burkholderiales > Chromobacteriaceae > Craterilacuibacter. The sequence continues at coordinate 466,787 of NZ_JAMFLI010000002.1, forward strand.
CCGGCTTGCGGATACAGGCAATGCTCGAAGCCCAGGCGGCCGCGCGCATCGGCCACGCAGGCCGACAACATCTCGTGGAAACGCTCGGGGCGGCGCAGCGCATCGCAATCGCGCAGCAGGCGCAGTATGGTGTCGGCGCGCATTTCAGGCGCGATATGTACCTTGGTGTGGTAGAGCACGGTAATGCGCGCCAGGTCGCGGCATTCGGCCGGCACGCGCAGGCGCTCGCATAGCGCCAGTAGCGGTTTCTCGCCGCGCGTCTCGTGGCCGATATGGCGCGGCAGAATATCGGCCGGGGTCAGCGCCTTGCCCAGATCATGGGTCAGACAGGCAAAACGTACCATCAGTGGCGCACCACTTTGCGCGGCGGTGTCGATGACGCGCATGACATGATCGCCGGTGTCGATTTCGGGGTGGTAGTCGGCGCGCTGCGGCACACCGAACAGTGCATCCACTTCGGGCAGGACGCGCGCCAGTGCCCCGCACTCGCGCAGAACCTTGAACATGCGCGAGGGTGTGTCTTCCATCAGGCCGCGCGCCACTTCCTGCCATACCCGTTCCGGCACCAGCGCATCCACTTCGCCGTTGTCCACCATCTGGCGCATCAGCGCCAGCGTCTCGGGCGCAAGGGCAAAGCCGAAGCGGGCGGCAAAACGCGCCAGCCGCAGGATGCGCACCGGATCTTCGGCAAAGGCGGGGCTGACATGGCGCAAGATGCCGGCGGCAAGGTCTGCCTGTCCGCCATAGGGGTCGGTCAGGCGGCCGTCTTCGTCTTCGGCGATGGCGTTGATGGTCAGGTCGCGCCGTGCCAGATCCTGCTCCAGCGTGACATCGGGGGCGGCGTGAAAGACAAAGCCGTGATAACCGGCGCCCGTTTTGCGTTCGGTGCGCGCCAGTGCGTATTCTTCGTGCGTGAGCGGGTGCAGGAATACCGGAAAGTCGCGCCCGACCGGGCGAAAGCCCTGTGCCTGCATCTGTGCGGCACTGCTGCCGACCACCACCCAGTCGCGATCCACCACCGCGCGCCCCAATAAACGGTCGCGTACCGCGCCGCCTACGACATACAGCTTCATTCCCGTTCTCTCCAGCGCGCCAGGCGCGTATTGCGTTCGTCTTCGCCCAGCCAACCCGGCGCGACCGCTTCCAGCGCGCTGGGGCAAAAACCCAGCAGCTCACTCGGGAAAGGCGCCAGGCTGACATTGTCGACACGCAGCGATTTTACATTGTCGCGGCTGATCAGGGCGGGGCCGGGCAGGCATTCCATGATGCCGGCTTGCAGCATGGCCAGACCGTCCGGCAGGCCGATCACGGTGCGCGGGTGGCCGGTGAGCTCGCCTACATAGGCCACCAGTTCGCGCAAACGGTAGCGGTGCGGGCCGGTCAGCTCCAGCGTCTGGCCTATGCTGGCAGGCCGCTCCAGACAGGCGGCGACAGCGCGTGCCACATCATCGGCCCATACCGGGGCGAAACAGGTGTCGGCACCGGCCAGCGGCAGCACCGGCAACACCGACAGCAGGCGGGCAAACATATTAAGAAAGGCATCGTCGTGGGCGAACACCACCGAAGGGCGCAGGATGGTCCACGCCAGACGGCTTTGCATGATCACCCGCTCGCCGCGTGCCTTGGTTTGCTGGTAGTCCGACGGTCCGTGCGCATCCGCCCCCAGTGCGCTGATATGGATCAGGCGCTGGATGCCGGTCTGCTGCATGGCGCGGACGATTTTTTCCACCAGTTCGACATGGGCGACTTCAAACGCGCGGTGCGAGCCATGCAGGATGCCCACCATGCTGATGACCGCGTCGTGGCCGGCGATCAGCGCGTAGAGCGCCGCGCTGTCGTGTACGTCACAGGCGACAAGCGTGACGCCGGGCAGGGTGGACAGGGCCTTGATGCGTTCCGGCCGGCGGCTGGCAATAGTCAGCTGCATGCCGCGCCGACTCAGCATTTCGGCAATATGCCGGCCAACAAATCCGCTGCCACCTATCAATACAATGCGTTGCATAGTGCGCCCTCCCGATTGAAGAACGGCCCGGTTTATTTGGCCGCGATGGTGCCCATTCTCGCCTTGAGCGAGGTTTCGCCCTTGCCGAAGCTGGCGGCATAGTAGGTGGCGTTAGCCATCACTTTTTGTACATAGTCGCGCGTTTCGGTAAACGGGATGGTTTCGGTGTAAATGGTGCCGTCCAGCGGCGTACTGGCGCGCCATGCGCGCGCGCGCCCCGGGCCTGCGTTGTAGCCGGCAGTGGCCAGGACCGGGTGGCCGGTGGTGTCGAGTACATGGCGCAGATACCAGGTGCCCAGCTGGATATTGGTGTCCACATCGTTGACATCAAAGCCGGGCAGGCCGACCTTGCCGGCGACCCAGCGTGCGGTGGCCGGCATCAGCTGCATCAGGCCGGAGGCACCCACGCCCGAGCGCGCCACCACGGTAAAGCGGCTTTCCTGACGCATCAGGCCGTAAATCCATGCCGGATCTACCTCCAGTTGCTTAGCGTAGCGCTCGGTGGTGCTGCGGTAGGGGGCCAGAAAGCGCAGGCCGAAATTATGCGCGTCGCGCGTGCGCTCGGCACTATAGATGGCCATGTCGTAAAAGCCCTTGTCCTTGGCCAGTTCAGCCGCGGCAATCAGCTCGGAGTCGCTCTTGCCGCGCATCGCCCAGCGCCACTCGCGTCGTGCTTCTTCGTGAAACTCCGGACGCTTGAGCGTATCCGACAGCGCAAACAGTTCGATGGCGCGGGCAATGGCCGGCTCTTTGGCAATGGCGCGCATATCCTTGCCGCTGGCTTCAATCTGGCGTGCGGGCGCAGACAGGCTGTTGCCCAGCGCCTCGCGCGCAAGAATGCCGTAATAGCTGTGCTCCTGACTGAGTCGCACCAGGCGCGCATTGGCTTCGCTGCGCTTGCCCTGCATCAGTTCGGCTTGCGACAGCCAGTAGCGCCACGCCTGGCGTGCGGCCAGCTTGGCCGGCATCTTGCCTATCACGCTGCTTAAGGTGTTCCAGTTCTGTTCGCGTAGCGCCGCGCGTGCCCACCATTCCCATTGCTCGGGGGTGAGTTCTCCCGGGGCGGATTTGGCGTACCAGTCCAGCGCCTGCGTCATGTCCTGACGGCGTGCGGCGCGGGTCGCCAACTCTCCCCAGCCGAATCCGGCCTGCTCGCGCGTCAGCGTGGGTTCAAGGCGCACAAGATCGGCGGCGGCGCCGCTTAAATCGCTCTTGCCGCGCCGTACAATGGCGATGACGGCGGCTTCGTTGCTGCCCGGGGTGAAAAATTCGTCCGACAAGCCGGCCGATGTGGCCAGCGCGCGCGCGACGGTAACGTAATTGTTGGCCACCAGGGTGCGTACGCGGGAACGCACTTCATCCTGACTTAAGGTGCCCAGCGTCGCGCTTTCATCTAGCAGGCTGTTGCAGCCTGCGGGCAGGGTCAGTTTGTCCAGCAAGTCGGCATCGGGCGGGCTGATGCGTCCGGCTTTCAGCTCGGACAGCTGGGCGTAGCACTGGGTCTCCTGATCGCGCGCGTCTTCCGGTGCGCGTACCCGTTCGCGGCGAAAACCGTCCCAGTTGTTTTCCTTGCCCAGACGCTTGAGCCATTCATTGGCCAGGCGTTCGGTCAGCGTAGAGGGGGCTTCTTGCGCTAAAAAGGCGCGCGCCGGCGCGTCGTCGCCATTTTCCAGGCTTTTAAGCGCCAGCCAGTAGCGCGGGTACATACCAAGCGCTGTGCCAGCGCTGCTGGCAGCCAGTGTTTGCAAGCGGGCGATATCGCCGGCGCGCCAGGCGTCGCGCGCGGCGCCCAGATCATCATTGCTGTCGGCGTAGACGCTGGCGGGCAGGGCAAACAGGCTTAACAGCAGTAGGGAGATTTTTTTCATATCACTTGCGCCAGAAGGCGGGCGTAAAGAGGATGAGGATGGTGAAGATTTCCAGCCGGCCCAGCAGCATGGCCAAGCTGCAGACCCAGGTCTGGAAATCGTTCAGCCCGGCGTAGTTGGCACCCGGGCCGACTTCACCCAAGCCCGGTCCTGCATTATTGATGCAGGACACAATGGCGGAAGCGGCACTCTGGAAGTCAAGACCGCTGCCTAACAGCACAAAAGTCAGTACCACCACACTCAAAATGTATACGAAGATAAAGCCCAGCACCGAAAAGGCGACGCTGTCGCTCATGGTGCGGCCATTGACCTTAAGCGGAATAATGGCCTGCGGATGCAGTAACTGGGTCATTTCGCGCTGCGCCTGACGGAACAGGATCAGGCTGCGTATCATCTTGATGCCGCCGCCCACCGAGCCTGAGCAGGCGGTAAAGCAGGACAGGAACAGCATCCATACCGGCACAAAAAGCGGCCACTGGCCATAGTCGGTGCTGGCAAAGCCGGAAGCGGTGGCAATCGAGATCAGGTTGAAACTGACATGGCGCAGCGATTCGCTCAGGCCATACACCCCTTGCCACCACAAATAAACCGCCAGCAGCAGAATGCTGGACAGGATGACCAGCATCATGCTGATAAATTCGCTATCGACCCGGTAGGGTGCCGCCGAGCGTTTTTTCCACGCCAGAAAGTGGGTGGCGTAATTGGTGGCCGATAGCAGGGTAAAGCCGGCGATCACCAGCTCGATGGCCACTGAATCGTAATGGCCGATACTGGCATCGCGGGTGGAGAAGCCACCCAGTGCCACGGTGGACAGGCCGTGGCAGACGGCGTCGAATACGTTCATGCCCGCCATGTACAGCATGGCCATGCACAGCAGGGTCAGGATGCAGTACATGGTCCACAGGCTCTTGGCGGCCTGGGTGATGCGCGGCGCCAGTTTGGCATCCTTCATCGGCCCCGGTGTCTCCGCCTTGTACACCTGCATGCCGCCCACGCCCAACAGCGGCAAAATGGCGACGGCCAGCACGATAATGCCCATGCCGCCCATCCACTGCATAAAGTGGCGCCAGAAATTGATCGCCGGTGGCAACACATCCAGCGAGAACAAGACGGTCGCGCCATTGGTGGATAGCGCGGATATGGCCTCGAAAAAGGCGTCGGTGAAGCTGAGTGAACTGTCGAACAGCATGAACGGTATGGCGGCGGTGGCGGCAAAACCTACCCACAAGGCTACCACCAGCATAAAGCCGTCACGCGGCTTGAGTTCGTGTTCGAAGCGGCGGGTGGCGGCCCAGGCAAACAGGCCAACGGCCAACCCGACTACGCCGGACAATAAAAATGCTTCCAGCGTGTGGTCGTTGTAGATGACGCCGACACCGGCCGGCACAATGAACATGCAGGAAAACAGCATGATCAGCTTGGAAAAGACATGGGCGATGGGCAACAGCTTGCCCAGTGCACCGCCTCTGGCGGCTAATGGCAAGGTCGACATCAAAAGAAACCCATCTTGACCTGAATGAGTTCTTCCACTTCGCGCACCAGACGGCGGTGGGCAACGAAGATGATCAGGTGGTCTTCGCTGTGTATCACTTCATCGTGGTGTGCCATGCGCACTTCGCCTTGGCGCACAATGGCGCTGATATAGCAGCCGTGCGGCATTTCCACTTCGTCTATGCGCAGGCCGACCAGGCGCGAAGTCTTGCGGTCGCCCCTGACGATAACTTCCATCGCCTCGGTGCGTCCGCCGCGCAGCGCATGGACCGCCTCGACATCGCCGCGGCGCAAATGGGCGAGAATCGAACCGATCGTGGACTGGTGCGGCGAAATCACAATATCGATGCTGTGGCCTTCGAGCAGGTCAACGTAACTGGCACGGTTCACCAGCGCAATCACCCGCTTGGCACCCATGCGCTTGGCCAGTAGCGTGGACATCACATTGTCTTCGTCGTCATTGGTCAGCGCGCAAAATACATCCATCTCGTCGATGTTTTCCGCTTCGAGCAGTGCCTCGTCGGTGGCTTCGCCATGCAGCACCAGGGTGTTGTCCAGATTGTCGCCCAGCCATTCGCAGCGCTCGCGCAGGATTTCAATAATCTTGACTTCGTAACCTGCATGTTCCAGCAGGCGCGCCAGGCGGTGTCCGATATTGCCGCCGCCGGCAATCAGCACGCGGCGTATCGCTTGGCTGCTGTTGCGCAGCTCGGCCAGCATCTGTGGCACGGCCGCACGCTCGGCGAGGAAAAACACCTCGTCATTGCTTTGCAAGAGCGTGTCGCCCTTGGGAATGATCAGCCGGTTATTGCGATAGATGGCGCAAAAACGGCAGTCGGTGTCCGGCAGATCCTGACGCACATGGCGCAACTCGCGCCCCAAAAGCAGGCCGCCTTCCATGGCGGTAACGGCAACTAACTGGACGCGGCCGCCGGCAAAGTCCAGCACCTGCAAGGCGCCCGGGTATTGGAATAGCTGGTACAGGTTTTCGGTAACGATCTGTTCCGGGCAGATGGGCTGATCCACGCCGAATAAATCCAGTGTGTTCTTGTCGCCGAATTCGACATAGTCACTGGCGCGTACGCGTGCGATGCGGGTGGGAATGTTGTAGAGCTCGCGCGCCAGCTTGCAGGCCACCAGATTGGTTTCATCGTTACGCGTCAGCGCCAGCAACATATCGGTGTCGGCGGCGCCGGCGCCGGCCAGTACCGAGGGCTGGGCAGCATTGCCGCAGATGGTCTGGATGTCCAGCTTGTCCTGCAGTTGCTTGAGCAGTTTGCTGTCCAAATCGACGATGGTGATGTCGTTCTCTTCGGAAACCAGGTTCTCCGCCACGCGGGCACCGACCTGGCCGCCCCCCAAAATCAGAATTTTCACAGTATTGAAGCCGTCTAGATTAAGTATTTTGGCCAGATTCTAACGGTTTAACGGACGGGACGCACGGCTGCGACGGGTGTTTGCCTGGCGAAAATCCGCCAAGCTTTCCCGCTTTAAGCAAAGGCTTGCTCGCAAAACTTGCATCAGCGCATGCTGCTGCGAGCCTCGCGCACGGTACGCTTAAGGGTGGCCGAGTCGGTCGTGCCACTGATCAGCCTGTCCCCCAGTAGCAGTGTCGGCGTAGTAAATACCTTGATTTCATCGGTCAGGGTCTGATTGTCCTCTAGCGCAAGACGTACGGCCTTATCCGGCTTGAGCCACGCCTGTGTGCCGGTTTCCTGCGCGGTTTGCTCGATGGCATGCTGATCCAGCGGAAGTGCGCCCTGCATCAGGCCTTGATGCACCGCCCAGTAGCGTGCGCGCTGTTTTTGCCATACATTCAGCGCAAACAGGGCGGCCGGCTCCGAGCTGGCATCAAACAGGGGCAGCAGTTTGAAGACAAACTTTACCTCCGGCAACTCCATGGCGACGCGTTCGATGACCACATCCATGCGCCGGCAATAAGGGCAGTTGAAATCGGTAAAGTAGATGACGACCTGTCTGGCCGCAGGGTCGCCTAAAAACGGGTCGGCTGGGTTGGCATAGATGCGGGCAGGCTGTTGTGCGGCCAGTGCTTGTAGCATCTGCCGTTGCCGTGCGCGATTGCGTTCGGCGATTTTTTCCAGATCGGGCAGGTTTTTGCTGTTAGCCAGCAGGGGCATCAGGCTTAAACCGGCCAGTAGGGTCCGGCGTTTCATGATGGCACTCCTTGAGAGGGTCTAGAGCCGGCACATGGTTGCGGCATGCGCCTGAGGGTATTAAAGCGAAAGAGAGCGCCAAGCGCTCCCTTAATGTGGTTTTCTTATGCTTTAGTCTTCAAGCTCCAGCGGCATGCGACCGGGCAGCAGCAGGTTAAGGCTTAGTGCAATCAGGGCGCTGACCGTGATGCCCGAGCCGAAAATCTCGCGTACAAAACCCGGCAACTTGCCCAGTACTTCCGGGCGTACGGTGACCGCCATGCCGCAGCCGATGGCGACGGCAATAATCACGCCATTGCGCCGGCTGGATTCGACCTGGCCCAGCATCTGCACGCCGGCCACGATAATCATGGCAAACATCATCAGGCCGGCGCCGCCGAGTACCGGCAGCGGAATGGTGACGATCAGTGCGCCAAACACAGGGAACAGGCCGGCCAGCATCAGCAGCAGGCCTGCCAATGCCACAACATAACGACTGGCAACGCCGGTCAGCGATACCACCCCGATATTCTGGGCAAACGAGGAAAACGGGGTCGTCGACATGATGGCAGCAATGGCCGAACCTACGCCATCACACAATATGCCGGCCGACATTTGCTTGCCGCTGACCTTGGTCTGAGTCGCCTGGCCCAGTGCCAGAAAGTTGCCGGTGGATTCGACGATGGTTACCAGATAGGCAATCGACATGCCGATAATGCCGGAAATCGGAAAGCTCATGCCGAAATGCAATGGCTGGGGTAGGGCAAATGCGCTGGCTTGTGCCACCGGCGCAAAATCGATGCGTCCCAGCATCAGGCACAGCAGATAGCCTACCCCCATGCCGATCACGATGGCGGCGGCCGAGACAATGCCGCGACCAAACTGGACAAGTCCAATCACCAGCACCAGTACAAAGAAGGCAATCGCCAGATGTTCGGGGTTGGCGTAATCAGCGGAACCGGGCTGGCCGCCGGCAAACCAGTCAACGGCTACCGGGATTAGCGACAGGCCAATCATGGACACGACGGTGCCGGTGACCACAGGCGGGAACAGCTTGCGGATTTGCGGCATGAAAAAACTGCCGGCTATCATCACCAGCGAAGCGGCCAGCGAGGAGCCCATGATGCCGGCTACACCGTGCTCGAAACCGATGGCAATGGCGGCGGCGACAAAAGTGAAGCTGGTGCCCATCACGCAGGGCAGACGTATGCCGATCGGCCCGGCGCCGCGGCATTGCACGATGGTGACGGCACCAGACACCATTAAGGCCGCATTGACGAGGGCGACCATTTCCTGCGGTGGCAAGCGCAATACGCCGCCTACGACCAGTGGAACGGCAATAATGCCGCCGAGTGCGGCAAGCAGGTGCTGTATGGCTAGTAGTAATGATGTCGCCAGTGGGGGGCGGTCTTCAACCTGATACAGCAGCTTTTCCATGCTTCGCGTCCTTGCGGTGAGTGCTTTGTAGGTAGCGCTTGCGCGCCAAGTGCGCGCATGATTGTCAGATTCTATGTTGCTGTCAATGACGATTTATCTCTTTATGAAGATAGTTTGGCGTCGTGTTGTCAATGCGTAAAAGCCATGCAAATAAAAGCGCGCCAAATGTTGTGACAAGTAAATAAAATCGTCTTATGCTTGTCTTTTTACTTTTATGCGCGGGGTGCTTATGGCCGATCAATTCGAAAATGTCAGTGTGGCCAAACGAGCCAACGTTTATTTTGACGGCAAGTGCGTCAGCCATACGGTGACCCTGGCTGATGGCACACAAAAATCGGTCGGCGTGATTCTGCCTGGCAAGCTGGTGTTTACCACGGCCGCAGCGGAAGTCATGGAACTACTGGAAGGTGAGTGCAAGGTGACGCAGGCTGGTGCTTCTGCCGCACAGGGCTACGCCGGGGGTGAGTCGTTTAGCGTGCCCGCCAATAGCAGTTTTACGATCGAAGTGCTCAAGACTGTGCATTACGTCTGCCATTTCGGCTGATTAGGGCGGGGTGGTCGTAAAAAGGCTCAATGCCCGAATGGGGATTGAGCCTTTGGTATTTGACGGGCGCCGATAGCGGGCCGGAGCTAGCGCATGCTAGCGATAGCTGGCATCGAGTTCGGTAAACGCGGCTTTATTGTCTGCCGTAACATAAGGGCGCATCAGGGCCAGTACCTGACGTGCGCCGCGCCGCCCGGTTTCTACCGAAATCGGGACTTTAGGTGCAGCGGATTGCTCGAACGCGTACCAGAATTTCACTACCAGCCAGATATTGACGGCCAGTTGTTCGACTTCTTCATCGGAGGAAAAAGTCAGCAAGCCGGCGCGGGCAAAACCCTTGAGCATATCGCCCATCATCGGGCGCAAATCGGTGCCGATGGTGGCATGGTACTCGGCCTGCAATTGCGGATTGCGCGACAACAAACCCGGTAGATCATCAAACAAAAAGCGGTAATTCCACATGCCCTTGAACAGGCTATCCAGTTGGCCGGATAAGGCCTGCGGCGTAATGGCGTCTTCGGCCTTTGGTGTCAGCTGTGCACGGATAAAAGCTTCATATTCACGGAAAATCTGAAAAACGATCTCTTCCTTGTTGCGAAAGTGATAGTACAGATTGCCAGGGCTAATGCCCAGGTGGGCCGAGATGTGGTTGGTGGTGATCGCACGCTCGCCATGCTCGTTGAAGAGCTTAAGGCTCTCGGCCACGATCTTGTCGTAGGTTTTGATCCGGGTTTTGCTCATAGATTGAAGAATCAAGCCATTTAATAAGGATGAGTCGGATACCAGTTTACACCGGAGCTGCAGATTTGTTCAGGCTGGCCTCAGCCGGAAAAGCCTCGAACATAAAGCGCTTGAGTATCGCCTGCTCTACCCGCTGCCTGTCCTTGGCCAGAATGGCAATGCGTAGCGTCAGCTGATAACTGACATCGCTGAGCGGATGAATCGATACGCGTGGTGCGACCGAAGGCGTATCCAGATGGTGGCGCGCCTCTATACGCGCCATATGCTGCTGCGCAGCCTGAATATGTGGCGCACAGACATCGTTGGCAGCCCCCAGCAGCAAGGCTTCACCCTGCTGGGGGGGGAGTGTATAGGGCAGGGGCAAGCCCAGCGTATGCACGACATATTCGCCCATATAGTTTTCCAGCACCACCGGCTGGTTGAGCAGCAGGCTGTGCGGAAAGGACAAGGCGCGCCCGGTCATCTGGTGGCTGTCGTGGGTGGGGCCGATTTCCATCACCGTGGTGGTAAAAAGTCCGATATCGACCACCCGCCCGCGTATATGACCGACCTCGATATGGTCACCCAGGCTGTAGCTGTCGGAGGCGCTCCTGAGCAGGCCTCCGGTTAAGCACATAATCAACTCTTTGGTCGCAATAATCACCGCTGCGGCAAAAGCCAGCATCGAGACTGCAATAGTCTGCAGCTCGGACGCCCAAATCAGCGCAATGCCGGCCACGCCGCAGACAAACAGCACATTGCGCACGGTAATGGACCAGCGCCGCCTGTCGTCCAGCGACCAGTGGGTATTGCTGGCGATGGCGCGCCCTATGCTGATGCGCAGCACCACCAGTACCGTGATCATGACGCCGGAACGCACGATGTCGGCAATATAACTTGCACGCAGGTGCGTCCAGAAGTCGATCAGCTCGCTCATGCTTACTCGCCCAGTTTGACCGCGTGTTCGCGCGTTTCGTGGAAGACGATATCCGGCCAGCGCTCTTGCGTCAGCTGCAGGTTGACGCAGTTGGGCGCAAGGTAGGCCAGATTGTTGCCGGCATCGGTGGCGATATTGCCTTGCAGTGCCTTGATGAAGTCATCCAGCTTTTTGCGGTCGTCGCAGGTGAACCAGCGCGCCGACCAGATGCTGGCCGATTCGAAAATGGCATCCACGCCGTATTCGGCAGCCAGACGCGAGGCGACGACTTCAAACTGCAGTACGCCGACGGCACCCAGAATCAGGTCGCCACCGCTGTGCGGCTTGAACACCTGTACCGCACCTTCTTCACCCAGCTGCTGCAGGCCCTTGGCCAGCTGCTTGAGTTTCAGCGGGTTGCGGATGCGTACCGAGCGGAACATTTCCGGTGCAAAGAACGGGATGCCGGTAAAGGCCAGTGCCTCGCCTTCGGAGAAGGAGTCACCGATCTGGATATTGCCGTGGTTGGGGATGCCGATGATGTCGCCGGCGAAGGCTTCTTCCACGATTTCGCGGTCGTGCGACATAAAGGTCACCACGCTGGAGGCGGCGATATCGCGGCCCAGACGCAGGTGTTTCATTTTCATGCCGCGTTCGAACTGGCCGGAACACACGCGCATAAAGGCGATGCGGTCACGGTGCTTGGGGTCCATATTGGCCTGAATCTTGAATACAAAGCCGGAGAACTTGCCCTCGCTCGGGTTTACGCTGCGCACGGTCGCGTCGCGCTCTTGCGGTGCCGGTGCCCAGTTGATCAGTGCGTCCAGAATCTCGCGCACACCGAAGTTATTGATGGCCGAGCCGAAGAACACCGGCGTCAGCTCGCCGGCGAGGAATTCGTCCAGATTCCACTCGTTGGATGCGCCCTTGACCAGTTCGATCTCCATGCGCAGCTGTTCCATTTCCATCGGGAACAACGCATCCAGGCGCGGATTGTCCATACCCTTGATGACTTCGATATCGGACACCAGTTTTTCGGCGCCGGCTTCGAACAGAATGACCTCGTCGGTCAGCAGCGAGTAGACGCCGCGGAAGCTCTTGCCCATGCCGATCGGCCAAGTGACTGGTGCGCAGCGTATCTTGAGTACATCTTCCACTTCATCCAGCAACTCAAGCGAATCGCGCACTTCGCGGTCGCACTTGTTCATGAAGGTGACAATGGGGGTGTTGCGCAGGCGGCAGACATTCAACAGCTTGATGGTCTGCTCTTCCACGCCCTTGGCGGCATCGATCACCATCAGGGCCGAATCGACTGCTGTCAGCACGCGATAGGTGTCTTCGGAAAAGTCCTGGTGACCCGGCGTGTCCAGCAGGTTGACCGTATGGTCGCGGTAATCGAACTGCATCACGCTGGAAGCGACCGAGATGCCGCGCTGCTTTTCGATGTCCATCCAGTCGGAGGTGGCGAATTTGCCGCCTTTTTTGCCCTTGACGGTACCTGCCATCTGAATGGCACCCGAAAACAGCAGCAGCTTTTCGGTCAGCGTGGTCTTACCCGCGTCGGGGTGGGAAATAATGGCAAAAGTGCGGCGGCGGGCGACTTCTGCGGCAATGCGTGTCAGTTCTGCGGACATGTCTGTTGCTTGGTGTATGCGGTAAAGGCGGCATTGTACCGGTTTTCGTGCCGGCTGAGCGCTGCGCCTTTTATGCATGTTGCGGGTACAATGGCGGCACTGGATTCAAGATCATGGAGCAGGCGGATGTTTACAGGGATAGTGCAGGGCACGGCCGAACTGGTCGCATTGGAAGAAAAGACCGGTTTTCGCACCCATACCGTGCGCTTGCCACAAGCGATGTTGCCCGGTTTGGCGCTGGGCGCCTCGGTGGCGCACAACGGCTGCTGCCTGACCGTGACCCGGGTGGAGGGCGATCTGGCTTCGTTCGACCTGATGCAGGAGACGCTGCGCCTGACCAATCTGGGCGCTTTGGCGCTGGGCGAGTCGGTCAATGTAGAACGTGCCGCGCGCTTTGGCGACGATATCGGCGGCCACGCCATGAGTGGCCACATCCTGTGCTGCGCCGAGGTCGTGGCCGTCGAAGAAACGCCGAATAACCGCACCTTGCGCTTTCGCCTGCCTGAGGCGGCGCTTAAATATGTCTTTACCAAAGGCTATATCGGCATCGACGGCATCAGTCTGACCGTGGGCGACGTCAAGGGGGACGAGTTTGCCGTGCACCTGATTCCGGAAACGCTAAGCCGCACCATAATCGGCCAGCGCAAGGCGGGCGATTGGGTCAATATCGAAGTCGACCCGCAGACCCAGGCTATTGTCGACACGGTCGAGCGGGTGCTGGCCAGCCGGAGTCTGGCATGAGCGCACCGCTGTTCGTCATGTCGTGGAGTGGCGGCAAGGATTCCTGCCTTGCCTTGTGGCGCACACTGCAAAGCGGTGCCCGACCGCTGGCTTTGCTCTCCATGCTGGACGAAACGGGTGAGCGTAGCCGCTCGCACGGCATTAGCCCTGAAGTCTTGCAAGCCCAGGTTGAAGCACTGGCGATTCCGCTGGTCACCGGTCGTGCCACCTGGGGCGAGTACGAGGCGGTGTTTATCGCGCAGCTGCAAGCCTTGCAAGCACAGGGCGCCGAAATGGCGGTGTTTGGCGATATCGACTTGCAGCCGCACCGCGACTGGGAGGAAAAGGTGTGCGCCGCTGCAGGTTTGCAGGCAGTGCTGCCGTTATGGCAGGAGCAGAGGCTGAGTCTGGTGCGCGAATTTGTCGATGCCGGCTTTGTCGCGACCATCGTGGTGATACGCAGCGACTTGATGGCGGCCGATTATCTGGGCAAGGTGCTGGATCATGCGCTGATTGCGCGCATGCAGGCCGAGGGCATTGATCCGTGCGGGGAGGGGGGTGAATTCCATACGCTGGTTACCGCCGGCCCGCTGTTTGCCCGGGCTTTGCCTTTGCGCGAAAAGGCGCGGCATCAACATGATAAATATTCAATGCTTGAATTTGAGCTTTCCGATAGCATCTTATAATAAATAATCGAAACGCGGTGCGCGTGGTGCGAGCCGTCTGCAAGGGTAGAACAAAATGCTTATTTCCCCCATTCAGGACATTATCGCCGACATCAAGGCCGGCAAAATGGTGGTGTTGGCCGATGCCGAAGATCGGGAGAACGAAGGCGATCTGGTGATGGCGGCCGAGCACGTCACGCCGGAAGCCATCAACTTTATGGCCAAGTTCGGCCGCGGCCTGATCTGCCTGACGCTGAGTGAGGCGCGTTGCCAGCAACTCGAACTGCCGCTGATGGTCAGCAAAAACGGCGCGCCCTTGGGTACCAATTTCACGGTCTCCATCGAAGCGGCCAAGGGCGTGACCACCGGCATCTCGGCCGCGGATCGCGCACGCACGGTGCAGGCAGCGGTGGCGCGCGGTGCTGCGCCATCCGATCTGGTGCAGCCCGGCCATATCTTCCCGCTTAAGGCGGTGAATGGCGGCGTGCTGGTGCGTGCCGGCCACACCGAAGCCGGTTGTGACTTGTCTGCGCTGGCCGGGCTTGAGCCCGCCTCGGTGATCTGCGAAATCATGAACGACGACGGCACCATGGCGCGTATGCCCGAATTGCTGGCCTTTGCCGCCGAGCATGGTCTTAAGGTGGGCACCATTGCCGATCTGATCAGCTACCGCAGCCGCACCGAGAGTCTGGTTGAGCGCGTAGGCGAGCGCGAGATCGTGACGCCGTTTGGCGAGTTCGCCATGCATGTGTTCCGTGATATCAGCAATGGCGACACCCATCTGGCTCTGGTCAAGGGCGATATCCGCAGCGATGAAGAAACGCTGGTGCGCGTGCACGAGCCGTTCTCGGTGATGGACATTCTCGATCCGCTGACTAGCCCGCATAGCTGGACAGTGCCGTTTGCGCTGGAAATGATGGAAGAAGAAGGGCGGGGCGTGATGATACTCTTGCACCGCAATGAAAACGGCAGCGAATTGCTGGCGCGTGCCTTGCCGACTGCCGGTGAGAAAACGCCGCGTGCCAACTGGGACAGCAAGACTTTCGGCATCGGTGCGCAAATGCTTAAGGCCGTTGGCGTGGGCAAAATGTGCCTGCTGGCATCCCCGGTGAACCTGCCGTCTATGGTCGGTTTCGACCTGGAAGTGACCGGATTCCGTCAACCTAAACACCTGACCGTAGAAATCGGTTAAAATCGCGCCCTTCCCGCGCAAAGCCCACCCATTACGGAGATCTGCCATGCTGGACACCATCACTCGCATCGAACCTAATCTTGAGGGCAAGGGACTGAAGATAGGCGTCGTGATGAGCCGCTTTAATCCGGATGTCTGCCATGGCCTGCGCGACGCTTGCCTGTCCGAACTGGGCTTACTGGGCGTAGCGCCTGATGATGTGCTGTATACCAGTGTGCCCGGCGCACTGGAAATCCCGCTGGTACTGCAAACCATGGCAAAAAGCGCTCGCTTTGATGCGCTGATTGCCTTGGGTGCGGTGATACGCGGGGAAACCTACCATTTCGAACTCGTGTCCAACGAGTCCGGAGCCGCCGTGACACGTGTCGGCCTCGATGCCGGCGTGCCTGTTGCCAATGCCGTTCTTACGACCGAAACCGACGAGCAGGCTGAAGTGCGCATGATAGAAAAAGGCCGCGATGCTGCTCGCGTGGCCGTGGAAATGGCCAATCTACAAAAAGCCTTGCGCGGCTGATTGCCTGCCGCGCCCGTTCTTTACAAGGAATAACCGATGAAAACCGCCCGCCGCCGCGCCCGCGAATTTGCCGTTCAGGGCATTTACGAGTGGCATCTGAATCAGGAAAGCCCGGCTTCCCTGATTGAAAAGCATTTGCGCGAAAATGATTACTTCGTCAAGGCTGACGAAGCGCTGTTCCGTACCTTGTTGTACGGTGTGGTCAAGGACGCCAAGGAACTGGGTATTTTGGTTGACCGCTTCCATGAGCGTAGTGCCGAAGAAGTGAGCCCGGTCGAACGCTCGGTGCTGCTGATGGCGGCACTGGAACTGACCCAGCATCCGGAAACGCCTTATCCTGTGATCATTAACGAAGCCATCGAAATCACCAAGACCTTTGGTGGTACCGACGGCCACAAATTCGTCAATGGGGTACTGGATAATCTGGCCGCCGAAGTGCGTGCCGACGAGGTGGCCAACCAGAAGTCGCGCCGCCGCGCCGACTAAGCCAGCAGGCCCGCCTGACTGACACCCGCTGCGGCGGGTGTTTTTGCGTCTGCGGGCGGCAGAAGGGATATATGAACGAATTCGAATTGATACGCCGCCATTTCACTCGCACAGCGCCACAGACCGTGCTGGGCGTGGGCGACGATGCGGCCATTATTCAGCCTGCTCCCGGCTGCGACTTGCATGTCTCGGTCGATATGCTGGTGCAGGGACGGCATTTCTTTGCCGACGTGGATCCGGTGAGTCTGGGGTACAAGGCGCTGGCGGTGAATTTGTCCGATATGGCGGCCATGGGCGCTACGCCGCGCTGGGCATTGCTCTCGCTGGCCTTGCCGCAAGTGGATGAAGCCTGGGCGGCCGGTTTTGCCCGCGGTTTCTTTGATTTGGCGGCGCGTTTCGGTGTGGATCTGGTGGGGGGGGACACCACTTGCGGCCCGTTGACCTTGTCGGTCACCATCATGGGCGAGGCGCCAGCTGGCGAGGCGCTACGCCGTTCGGGTGCAGAAGTCGGCGACGATATCTGGGTGAGTGGCCGCTTGGGTGAGGCGGCGCTGGCGCTGGCCTGCCGCTTGGGGAAGGTAAAGAATGTGCCGCCGGAGGTGTTAGCGGAATGCCTGCAGCGTCTGGAGCGCCCCGAGCCGCGCGTCGTGCTGGGACTGGCATTACGCACGGTCGCGCATGCGGCACTGGATGTGTCCGATGGCTTGATGGGAGATCTGGAGCACATGCTCGCGGCCTCGGGCGTGGGCGGCGAAGTCGACCTGGAAGCCTTGCCGACCCATCCTTGGCTGGCGGCGCACCGTGCCCAGCATGTCACGCTGATTGCGGCGGGAGGGGACGATTACGAGCTGTGCTTTACCGCGCCGGTCAGTGCCCGTGAGGCGCTGGCCGCGATCGCCGAGCAGTGTGGCGTAAAGCTGAGCCGTATCGGGCGCATTACGCCAGATCGTGGCGCTCGCTTGTTGGACCAGAACGGGTGCGCGTGCCCGCTTGATAAAAAGGGGTATGACCATTTTGCGTAAACCTGACTGGGCTTTTCTGTGTGCGCATCCGGCACATTTCCTGGCCTTCGGCTTTGGTGCGGGGCTTGCGCCCAAGGCGCCGGGCACATGGGGGACGCTGCTTGCCTTGCCTTTATATGCGCTACTGCTCGCGCTGGGTCTAAGTGGCGTGCAGATTGCCTGGCTATGCCTGCCCCTGTTTCTAGTTGGCATCCCCATTTGCGGCCTGACCGGGCGTGCTTTGGGCGTAAGCGACCATGGCGGTATAGTGTGGGACGAAATCGTGGCCATGCTGCTGGTGCTGGCTTTTGCACCGGCGACGCCGGCCGGCTGGCTGCTGGCCTTTGTGCTGTTTCGCCTGTTCGATATTGTCAAACCCTGGCCGATACGCTGGTTTGACCGGCGCATTCATGGCGGCTTCGGCGTGATGTTCGATGATTTGATCGCTGCCTTGTTTGCCATGGCTGTACAGGCGCTGGTGTGGCGGTTTTTGCTGTAATTTTTGCGGCCTTATAAATCAGCCAGGGGCAGGGCACGTTTGTAGCAGCTACAACATGAGAGTCTGTCTTGGGAATCATGTTGAATGAAACTGCCTGCCAGCTTGCGCCCGATCCGGGCTGATGTCGTGCGCGGCGTGCTGTTTATGCTGGGCATGGGTTTGCCGGTACTGGCCGGCATTCTGTTTAAGCAGCCGGTGCTGGGCGCGTTTGCCTCCTTGGGTGCCATGCTCGCCTTGTCGCTGGATCCGCGCCGCAGTATGGCAACGCGCATTCCCAGTATTGTGCTGGGCACGCTGCTTGTGGTTGCGGCCGCCGCACTGGGGCTTGTGATTGCCGGCAACCGGTCGCTGGCGCTGGCCGGCTTGTTTGTCATTAGCTGGCTGGCTGGCCTGCCCAGGCCTGATCACGCTTATTTGAGCTTGTTGGGAAAATACGCCGCTTCGGCACTGGTGCTGGCCGAAATGGGTTTTCCCGCAACGCTGCCCATTGGCGCCGCTTATGTGGCCGGTGCCATGCTGGGCTTGGCTTTGAGCCTGTTGCAGGCGTGGCTGGTTGCCAGCGTCGAGCCGGGCAGCAGCCCGTGGGCGGAAATGAATGCCGTTATTTCCGGCGATAGCAACGGCCCGCTTTATGGCCTGACCCTGCCCTTGACCATTATGTTTGCGACCCTGTCGGCGGTGAAGCTGGGTGTGGTTGAGGCCGGCTGGGTGGGGTTGACCGTGCTGTTCGTGATGCATGTGGATGATGCGCAGGCATGGCAGCGGATCTGGCAGCGTGTGGCCGGCACCTTGCTGGGGGTCGTGCTGGCGGCATGGCTGCTTGCCTGGGTGGCTGCGCCACTGGGCCTGGTTTTGCTGATTGCCTTGCTGGCGGCAGTGTACCCGATGGCACTCAGGCGCAATTATCTGGTTTTCAGTCTGGTGGTGACGACTCTGGTGCTGCTGGTGATCGATGTGGTCAAACTGGAGTCGGGCGGGGATGCCGGTTTGCTGGGTTGGCGTTTTATCGACACCCTCTTGGGTTGCGCTTGGGTAGCGCTGGCTTTGTTTTGCATGCGTGCCTTGCGCCATTTTTGGCCTAGAGGCAGAGGGTGCCAGGGCTAAGGCTTTACGTTGCCATGGCGAGTGGCGGGCTTTGTGGTATCCTTGCGCCCCTCTTGTGACCCGTCACCGTTATTCATGAAAGACCCTTGCGACCACTACACCTTTGATCTCATTGGTGGCGTGCAGAAAAAACCCGGCCGAAAACCGCTGGGCGCGAAAGCGATGACGGTTGCCGAGCGCAAGCGGCGTAGTCGCGAGCTCAGGCGCAAGCGCCTGCAGGAGCAGTCGGTTACGGTCGAACTGTCGCGCGATGCGCAAAAGTCGCTGGAAAAGATGATTGAATGGTGGGGGGTGAGCAAGAAAGAGGCGATCAATCGTGCCCTGCAGATTGCCTGTGCCTCGCAAACCGGCCGCACCGGCATGTTGTTCGATTTCGACCCCGCCTTCCTGGCCCCGCCTGCGCCGGCCAAAAAGAAAAAAACCACGGCCTGAGTGCCTGTCTTCGTCTTATTCCTCCGTTTCCCCATGAAAAGCGTGCAGCTGGCTGGCCTCGTGCCGCGCATCGTGTTCGCTATGCAGATAACGCCGCGTGGTCTGAATGCTGGCGTGACGCAAATTCTGGCTGACCATCAATAGGCTGACGCCGGCGTCGAGCTGGTGACTGGCCGAGGTGTGGCGCAGCCAGTGGCAGCTGGCTTTGCGCAGGCTAAGTCGCGACTCTTCGTCGTGGCAGCAGGTCTCGGCGCGCCGGAATACTTCCTTGCATATCAGGTAAATCGCCTTATCACCCAGTGGCTTGAGTGCGCTCAAGCGGCAAACGAGCGGCGTTTCCTCTGCCGGGTGGACCGCTTCGCCCAAGCCAAGGCTTAGGCGGTAGCGTGCCAGTGCATCCATCAGTTCGCTATTGAGCGGTACTTCCGCCAAGACGCCGCCCTTGCCGTGAATGCGCCACCAGTGACGGTTGCGGCGAGTGAATATATCCCCCATCACGGCACCAGCTACTTCGCTGCGCCGTGCTCCGGTCAGATACAGCAGGGTAATCAGCCAGCGCGTGCGTGCGGCGTGGGCGCGCTCTTTGGGTGTTGCTTCGGGCAGCTGCGCCAGCGCCTGATGCACCGCCTGCCATGCGCCGGCATCAAGAAAACGCTCGAAGGGCAGGCTGTCCTGCTTGGTGCGGCGTGATTTGACCAGGGCAAAAGGATTGCCCGACAGATAGCCTGCGTCACCCAGGTAGCGATATAGCGCAGCCAGTATGGTCAGGGCGTGGCGGATGCTGGATGGCGACAGCGGGCCGGCAAAAGGCTTCCACTCGGGGTGCTGGCGCGCTCGGCTGGGGCCCACCCAGTCACTACCCGGTTGCGCCAGAAAGCGCTGGTAGTCATGCACATCTTCGCGCTTAAGGCTGGCGAGGCTTTGTTTGCGCTGACTCAGCCACAGCAAGAAACGCTCCGCTTCCTTGCGGTAGCCGGACAGTGTATGTGGCCGGTCAGCGTGTTCGGATAGCCAGGCAAGCACGGCATGTTCGTCGCTTTGGGCGCGAATTAATAAGGCAGGGGCGGGGGCTTGGACAAGTGGGCTTAGCATGGGATTGAAAGTATACCCGCCAATTGCATTGGCCTCCTTGCTAATGGGGGTATAACTAATGCATTAAAGTTATTTATCATATAAAATATATAAATTACATAATAGGCGACGGTTGAAACATGCTTCAGCATCTGGCTATCCGGCACAAGTTGTTACTGCTATTGCTCCCGCCTGTGTTTGCCGCACTGGCTTTGACCGGCTATTTGTTTGCCGGCCGCTATCAGATGCTGCAAGAGTATGAGGTCGCGCACGAAATGACGGTAATTTCGGGCGAGGCCAGCCAGCTAGTCCATGCCTTGCAGGCCGAACGCGGCCTGAGCAATGGCTTCTTGTCCGGCTCCGGCGCCCCGCCAGCGGCACTTTTGGAGGCGCGCGGCGCATCCGATCAGGCGCTGACCCGTTTTGTAAGTGCAGCCGAAGCATTAAATGATACCGAATTGGCTCCGCAGTTAACGCCTTTAATCTCCAGTTTGCAGGGGTTGGCGCAGGCGCGCGCCGCTATCAATGCCCGCAGCGTGCCCGCGCCGCAGGCTTTTGCGGCTTATAGCCAGCACATCGAGCAATTGATCGCGCTGGTGTCCGGCGTGGTGGAAGTCAGCCGCGACAACGAGTTGGTGCATTCCGGCATGGCGCTGCTGTCTTTGCTGAACGAAAAAGAGTCGGCCGGGCGCGAACGTGGTTATGTGAATGGCTTGCTCGCCGCCGGCAGTATGAGCCCGGCTGAACAGGACAAAATGGTCGCCTTGGGCGCGAGCCAGCAAAGCTATGCCCATAGTCTCAAGCTGCTGGCTAACCCGGCGCAGCGCACGCGCCTTGAGGCGGTCGAAAACTCGGCTGCCAGTCGCGAAGTCTCTGCATTGCGCCAGCACATCTTGGCGGTGCCGCCCGCAGAGGTCTTGGGTGTCGAGCCTAGCGTATGGTTTGCCGCCGCAACGGCCAAGATCGGTCTGCTCAAGGCTGAGCAGGATCAGATCCTGTCCGGTCTGGATGCGCATATTTTGCAACAGCTGGCCCAGTCCCAGCGCATGCTGTGGATGAGTGGCATCGCCAGCGTTTTGCTGACGGCCTTGCTATCGCTTTTGGCTTGGCGCGTTTATGCCAGCATCCACCGGCCATTAACGCAGCTGGAGCAGCTGATGAGTTTGATGAGTCGCGATCTGGATCTGTCCCACCGGGCCAACTTGAAAGGGAATGATGGCATTGCGCGCATGGCTCAGGCATTCGATTCCCTGGTGGCTTCCTTTGCGCAGACCTTGCAGACGGTTAAGGGGAATACGCATACCTTGCTGGATGCCGCACAGGGCTTATCGGATGTCTCCGGCCGTGCAGCGCATGCGGCTGATTTGCAAAGCGCATCTTCGGCGCAAATTGCCGCAGCGATTGAGCAAATGTCGGTTGGTATTACTTCGGTCAGCGAAAATACCGAGTTTAATTTGCAGGCCGTGCGCGAAATGACCGCCAGTGTCGAAGACGGGCGCAGTCGCATGGCGCAAACGGCGCAGGCGATTCGAGGCACCGCCAGCTCGCTGGAAGAGGGCGGGCGCATGGTGGATGAGCTGTCTGCCCGCTCGCAACAGATTACCGGCATTATTACGGCTATTCGCGATATTGCAGACCAGACCAACTTGCTGGCTTTGAATGCCGCCATTGAAGCGGCGCGGGCGGGTGAGGCCGGCCGGGGTTTTGCCGTGGTGGCTGACGAAGTCAGAAAGCTGGCCGAGCGTACCGGGCTTGAAACGGTGAATATCGCGGATCTGGTCAGTGCGATTGGCCGCGGCACCGAGGCGGCTTCCTTGCAGCTGAAATCGGCGCAGCACACCATGTGCGAAGGGCTGGCACTGATCGATGTCAGCGTAGAGGATTTGGCCGGCATACGCGAAAAGGCGGCGGCCTCGGCCGACAAGAGTGCGGAAACGGCATTGGCCATACGCGAGCAGTCCAGCGCCAGTACCGATGTGGCGGTCAATATCAGCCGTATTGCCGAACTGGCCGAAGAAAACCTGACTCAGGTGGCCGAATCGGCGCAATTGGCATCGCGCCTGAGTCAGGCAGCCGATGAGCTGGTCACGCAGGTGGATCGTTTTAAGGTCGCGCGCTAAGCGTAGGGCCTGATCGCCATCCGGCGTATTGTTCATGCCCGCTTGGGTGTGAAACAATACGCCGTTTTTATTTGGCTTATGAAAGCATCCCTTATGGACGATCAGGCCCTGCTGCGTTACAGCCGCCATCTGCTGCTAAAAGAAGTCGATATGGCTGGCCAGCAAGCGCTGCTGGACGCGTGCGTGCTGGTGGTGGGTTGTGGCGGGCTGGGCTCGGCGGCGATTCCGTTTTTGGCGGCATCGGGTGTGGGGCGATTACTGCTGGCTGACGATGATGTGATTGAAATCTCCAACTTGCAGCGCCAGATCTTATATGGCGAGGCGGATCTGGGGCGGCTCAAGGCCACGGCGGCTGCCGATGCCGTGAGACGCATCAATTCGGGGGTGTCGGTCGAAGTTTTGCCGCAGCGCCTGGATAGCGTGGCGCTGGCGCAGCGGATGGCGCAAGTAGATGTGGTGCTGGATTGTTCGGATAACTATGCCACGCGTCAGGCGGTAAACGCCGCCGCCGTGGCCAGTCGTACGCCTTTGGTATCGGGTGCGGCGGTACGCTTTGATGGCCAGTTGCTGGTGGTCGATCCGCGGCTCGAGCGTAGCCCGTGTTATCACTGCCTGTTTGGCGGTAGCCATGCCAGCGACGGTGCGTGTGCGACTTTCGGCGTGTTTTCGCCGCTGGTCGGCGTGATCGGCGCGCAGCAGGCAGTGGAGGCGCTAAAGCTATTAATGGGGATCGGGCAAGCACCGACCGGGCGGCTGATGACCTATGACGTGCTCAAATCAGCCTGGCGCGAGATGCGTTTTAGCCGCGACCCGGATTGTGCCGTGTGTGGCACGCTTTAGCGCCATAGCAAGTAGCTGTAGCGTCCGATTTCGATTACCAGCAACGCCATAAACAGGCGCCGGATCAGCGTATTGCCGCCCCGTGCGATTAGCCGGATGCCGGTGAACGAACCGGCGATTGCGGCTACGCCCATCATCAGGCCGGTGCCCAGCAGATAATTGCCATGTGGCACGAAAAACCCCAGAGCCGCGATATTCCAGCCGTTGGTGAGGATTTGTCCGGCCGCCAGCGCCCGTTTGAGATTCATGCCGAACAGGCGGTTGTAGAGCAAGGCGAGAAAAGTCAGGGTTGCCGGGCCGAACACGCCTTCGTAAAAGCCCAGCACCAGTCCGGCAAGGATGGCGGCGAATAAGGCCGCGTTGCCGTCCAGCAAGGGCGGGGTATCGATTTCGCCCAACTTCTTGTGGCGAAACAGATAGACGGCCAGCACGATCATGAGCACCAGCAACAAGGGTTTGAAGCTGTCGCCGGGAATGTATTGCAACAAGGCCGCACCGCCATAGGCGGTGAGCGAGCCGGCAATCAGTGCCGGCAGGGTCTGGCGCCATGGAATGCCGACATTTTGCCAGTAGTGGCGCACATTATTGAGGCCGCCCAAGGTGAAAGCGATCTTGTTGGTGCCGATCACGGTCATGGTGCTGGCAGCAGGATAGGCATTAAATAGCGCCGGCAGTTGCAGCAGGCCGGCGCCCCCCACGGTCGCGCCGGCAATACCCGAAGCGAAAGCGATCAGGACAAGGGTCAGGGTTTCCGGCATGGATAGACTTTTAACGTCAACAATGCCGTTACTATAGACAGGATTTGCCCACGATCTGCTGTGGGCTGAAAAGTGCTTAGGACGCTGCCTGCCAGTGTCCGCTCTTGCCGCCCTGTTTTTCCAGCAGGCGGATGCCGCCGATTTCCATGCCGCGGTCTATGGCTTTTAGCATGTCGTAAACAGTGAGAAGGCCGGCATTGACGGCGCTTAATGCTTCCATTTCCACGCCGGTGCGGCCAACGGTTTCGGCCGTGACCCGGATGTGCAGGCGGTTCAGCCCAGCTTCGGGGCTGAATTCGACGGCTACGCGGGTGAGCGCAATCGGGTGGCACAGCGGGATCAGGTCGGCGCAGCGCTTGGCGCCCTGAATGGCGGCGATGCGGGCGATGCCGATCACGTCGCCTTTTTTATTATTGCCGGCCTGCAACTGGGCAAATGTCTCTGCCAGCATGGTGATATGGCCGGTCGCAACCGCGACGCGACGGGTTTCGTGCTTGGCGCCGACATCGACCATATGGGCTTGGCCGGCGGCATCGAAATGGGTAAGTGCTGACATGGTTGGCGCTTTTTATCGAATGGCAATGTGCCGTATTCTAACCGGCATCAGAAGGAAACCGCATGGCAATTGTCCTCGGGGTGGCCGGCTTTTCCGGCTGCGGCAAAACAACGCTGATCACGGCCATCCTGCCGCTATTGGCCGCGCGCGGCCTGCGCGTGTCGGTGATCAAACACAGCCACCACGCGATCGAGCTGGATGTGCCGGGCAAGGATAGCTACCGCCATCGCCAGGCTGGCGCAAGCCAGGTGATGATGGTGACGGCGCAAGGCTATGCCGTTTTTGCCGATACGCCGCAGCAACTGGATCTGGCTGCGCAACTGGCCTTGCTTGCGCCATGCGATCTGGTGCTGCTTGAAGGGCAGAAGTGGGCGGATGTAGCCAAAATCGAGGTTTATCGTCCGGCGCTGGGCAAGCCGGCACTCTACGAAACAGACCCGCGCGTGATCGCGGTGGTCAGCGATGAGGCGCTGACGGCAGCGTGTGCCGTGCTCGACATTAATCAGGCTGATCAGGTGGCTGAATTTATCGCCGCCTGGTGGCAACAACAAGGTAAGCAAGCATGATCAGGATTCTGTATTTCGGATTTTTACGTGAAGCACTGGGGCGGGATGAGGAAAGTCTGGACTGGACCGGCGGCACGAGCGAGGATTTGCTTGACCTGTTGCGCGCGCGCGGTGACGACTGGGCCGCAGCCTTGGCGCCGGATAAAGTGTTTCGCGTGGTGGTGGATAGGGAAATCAAGCGCGGGGTGGCCGAGATCGCCGATGGCGCTGAAGTCGGCATCTTGCCACCGGTGACCGGAGGCTGATATGTGGCTGGATATTACCGTACGCAAAGCGGCTTTTGTCAGCGCCTATGAAGAAGAGCGGCTATTGGCCGAAGCGGGGGACGCCGGTGCGCTGGTCGGCTTTCAGGGGCGGGTGCGCGGTCAGGATGGCGAGTTGCCACTGGCGGCGCTGCATCTTGAACACTATCCGGGCGTAACCGAAGACGAGATCGTCCGCATCGCCCATGAGGCGGCGCAGCGCTGGCCCCTGACGGCTTGCCGCATCATTCACCGCGTGGGGCGGCTGGCGGTGGGCGAGGGCATTGTGCTGGTGCTGGTGGCCAGCGGCCATCGGGCGGCGGCTTTTGCCGCAGCCGAATTTTTGATGGACTACCTGAAAACCCGCGCCCCGTTCTGGAAGCGCGAGGAATTCATCGACGGCAGCAGCCACTGGGTCGAAGCCAAGGCGTCCGACGATGCGGCCGCCGGCCGCTGGGAGGCGCAGGCTTGATTGCCGGTCTTTTGCTTGCTGGCGGGCAGGGCCAGCGCATGGGCGGGGTGGACAAGGGCTTGGTGTTGCTGGCCGGCCAGCCGCTGGCGCTGCATGTGATTCACCGTCTGCGCCCGCAAGTGGATGTGCTGTATATCAGCGCCAATCGCTCGCTGCAGACTTATGCCCAATGGGGGCAGGTGGTGTGCGATCTGCCGCGCTTTGCCGGCCAGGGCCCGCTCTCGGGCATGGCCAGCGTGGCAGCCTGCCTTTGCGATGCGGTGGATTATGTGCTGCTTGCCCCGTGCGATATGCCGGCGTTGCCGCCGGATGTGTGCCGGCATTTGCTTGCCGCGCTGAAAGACGCGCCGGCTGCCGGCGCGGCCTATGCCGTCAGCTGTGACGGCCCGCAACCGGCCGTGGCTTTGGTGCGCAAAGAGGCATTGGCACAGCTTGCCCCCTGTCTTGATGAGGGGCAGCGGGCCATCCGCCACTGGCTGACCCGAGTCGGCGCGATTCCCGTACCGTTTGCCGATGCCGCCGCTTTTGCCAATGCCAACGATGCCCAGGCACTGGCGGCTCTTGAGGCGCGCTTTTCACTTTTACCCGAAACAGGATCAAAACATGCTTGATTACCACGCTGCCCTGGCGACCTTGCTGGATGGTTTGCCGCAGGCTGAAGGCTGTGAGTCGCTCGCTTTGGCGCAGGCTGCCGGCCGGCGTCTGGCTCGCGATGTTGAGGCTTGCTTTGATGCGCCGCAGTTCGACAATAGCGCGATGGACGGTTACGCCGTTTGTGATGCGAGCGCTCAGGCCAGCCGCTTTCATGTCGTCAGCCGTATCGCTGCCGGCGATGTGGCGCAAACGGCGCTAAAAGACGGCGAAGCCGCCCGCATTTTTACTGGCGCGCCTTTGCCGGTAGGCACCACCGCCGTGGTGGCGCAGGAAGATACCACGCGCGAGGCGGATGTGCTGCTTTTGAATCAGCCCGCCCGAGCGGGCCAGCATATGCGTTTGCAAGGCGAAGAGTATGCTGCCGGCGCCACGCTGTTGACGGCGGGCACCTTGCTGGACCCGGCAGCCATCGCCTTGCTGGCCAGTCAAGGTCATGCCGTTTTACCGGTGTTGCCGCGCCTGAAAGTCGCCGTTTTTTCCAGCGGCAACGAGCTGATCGAGCCGGGAGAGGCACTCACCGCAGGCAAGATCTTTGATGCCAACCGTTACCAGT
Source organism: Craterilacuibacter sp. RT1T (assembly GCF_023502145.1). Lineage (GTDB taxonomy): Bacteria > Pseudomonadota > Gammaproteobacteria > Burkholderiales > Chromobacteriaceae > Craterilacuibacter. Next base: position 493,997 of record NZ_JAMFLI010000002.1, read on the forward strand.
TGCTGGCATGGCTGGCGCGTTTTAATGTCGAGACCATCGATGGCGGCATCTTGCCGGACGACGCGGTCATGACCCGTGCGGCTCTGGCGCGTGCCAGTGAAACGTGTGATGTGATCCTGAGTTCGGGGGGCGTATCGGTAGGCGAAGAAGATCATGTGCGCTCGGCGCTGGAAGCGATAGGCAAGATCACTGCATGGAAGCTGGCGATCAAGCCGGGCAAGCCTTTTGCCTGGGGCCGCGCCGGCGCTGCCCATGTATTTATGTTGCCGGGCAATCCGGTCGCGACTTTTGTCACCTTCCATCAACTGGTGGCGCCGGCTTTGCGTCGACTGTCGGGTGATGATCAACCCTTGCCGGTCGCGATCAAGGTGCGTGCCGGCTTTAGCAAGACCCGCATTGAGCCGCGGCGCGAATTTCAGCGCGCCCGCTTGCGTCAGGAGGGCGACATTTACGTCGCCGATCTGGTTAAGGGGCAGGGTTCGGCCATGTTGTCGGCGTGCGCCGCCGCCGATGTGCTGGTGGAAATTCCGCCATCCAGCAGCGTGGCCATCGGGGACACCCTCCTGGCTTATCCGTTGAAAAAGGGTTGGGTATGAATGCATTGAACACGATACGCATCGGTCTAGTTTCCATTAGCGACCGCGCCAGCAGCGGCGTTTATCAGGACGAGGGTCTGCCTGCGCTGCGCGACTGGCTGGGGGCGGCACTATTGAACCCGGTCGAATTCGTCGAACGCCTGATTCCCGACGAGCAGCCGCTGATCGAGGCCACGCTGGTGGAGCTGGTCGATGTATGCGACTGTGCGCTGGTATTGACCACCGGCGGCACCGGCCCCTCGCCACGCGATGTAACCCCCGAGGCCACGCTGGCGGTAGCGCAGCGGGTGATGCCGGGTTTTGGCGAACAGATGCGCCAGATCAGCCTTTACTATGTGCCAACCGCCATTTTGTCGCGTCAGGTCGGCGTAATTCGCGGCACCAGCCTGATTCTGAACCTGCCCGGACGCCCCAAGTCCATACGCGAAACGCTGGAAGGGGTGAAGGATAAGGACGGCCAGGTTGTGGTGCATGGCATCTTTGCCTCGGTGCCTTATTGCATCGAGCTGATGGGCGGGCCGTGGATGGATACCGACCCGGCTGTGGTGCAGGCTTTCCGCCCCAAGAAAAAGTAATGCGGCCCGAGCGGCCGTGCGCTAAGAGCGTGTTCACGATCTCGCGAGCAAGGGCGAGACAAGGCAAAAACGGCTGAGAAAGCGGAATGTACAGGTGGCACATGAGCATTTCGAAGCCGTTTTTAACGCGGTATCGTTGATGCGCAGCAGATTGTGAACAGGTTCTTAAGCCTCCGGCACGAAGCGCATGGCCACCGAATTGATGCAGTAGCGCTCGCCGCCAGGCGGCGGGCCATCGGGGAAAACATGGCCCAGGTGCGCATCGCAACGTTGGCAGCGTACTTCGGTGCGTACCATGCCGTGGCTGTGGTCCTCGATGCGCTCGATGCTGCCGCTTGCCGCCTCCTGAGAGAAACTGGGCCAGCCGCAGTGGGCATCGAATTTGCTGGCCGATTCGAACAGCAGCGCATCGCAGCAGATGCAGTAATAGCGGCCACGGCGGTTTTCCTGATACAGCGCGCCGCTGAACGGACGCTCGGTGCCGGCTTCGCGCGTGACGCGGTAGCTTTCCGCATCCAGTTGTCCGCGCCATGCTTGTGGGGTCTTGATGATCTTGTCCATAGGGTTTCCTTGGCGGATGCAGGTATTGCGACTCAGGATAGGGCCAGCGCAAGGCCGAGCGGCACAAAAACCACGCTGGCGAGATTGCCCATCAGTACCATGGCCGCCATATGTTCGGGCTGCTGGCGGTAGTGTTCGGCCATCAGGAAGTTAAGCACGGCCGGCGGCAGGGCGCCGAACAGTATCAGCAGCATGGCCTGTTGCGCATTCAGCGCCAGCAGCTGGATGGCCAGATAGGCGGCGGCAAGGCCGGTAAGCGGGCACAATATGGCGCAAGCAAGCCCCGCCTTGAAGCTGATGCGCTGGATGCCCAGCATGCGCACCCCCAGGGCAAACAGCATCAGCGGAATGGTGGCATCCCCCAGCATTTTCAGCCCGGTCAGCAAGGGCGGCGGAATGAGCAGGCCGGACAGGTTGACCGCCAAGCCCAGTGCGGTCGCGATGACGATGGGGTTGCGTACGAGACGGCTAAAACGGGTCTGATTGCTGAAAATAAAAGCGCCCAGCGTGAAGTGCAGCAAATTGGACACGATAAACAGCACGACAAAGGCGTTGAAACCGGCCTCGCCAAAAGCCAATAGCGCCAACGGCAGGCCCATATTGCCGCAGTTGTTAAACATAACCGCCGGCAGCAAGGTGCGCCGCGCGACGCCGCTCAGGCGGGCAAACGGCCAAGCCAAAAAGCCGGAAAAAACGACCACCAGCGCGGCTGCCGGTATGAGCTTCCACTGGCTGGACAGATCAAAGCCGCGCGCCGACAGTGCGCTAAAAACCAGCAAGGGGACGCATACGTCCATATTCAACTGGTTGACGGCGCGCATATCGGGCTTGGCATAGCGGCCATAGAGCCAGCCGGCCAGTACGATAACCAGCACCGGCAAAATAATGGCAAGAATGCGTTCGGTCATTATGGGTGCGGGGCTGTCAATGGATGCCTATGCCTGAGACTTCGCGCGCCAGCGTGGCGGCGGCGTTGTCGGTCATGGCACCGATAAAATCGAGCACTTTCATATAAGCCTGATAAGGCGTGTCAGCGGACTCGATTTTTCTGTCCATCAGTGCCAGATGCAGATGCTCACGCGTGCTTAAGGTTTTGCCGGTACTGAGCGCAAACGCTGGCGGAATCAAGACATCCAGCAGCGCGCCCATGCACGGGTAGGCGGCAATTTCGGTCATCAGTTTGGTGCGATGGCGATAGATGCGCCGGCTGGCCAGCTCTTTGGCGCCTTGCACCGTGTCGCGCACGGCCGGCGAGCAGACCGAAATCAGGTCTTTGGCCGGGAATTCACCGCAGCGCAACTGATGCTCGAAGGCCATAAAGCGTCCGGCCACCTCATTGACGCATTTGCCCACTGCCGCGCCCCTGAGCGCCGAACAGCGCTGGCGCGGATCGCTAATCGGCCAGCTTTTCTCGATGCCAACCAGCCCGCCCAGCGCGCGCTCGAATTCATCCACATCCAGCATGCCGATTTCGACGGCGTCTTCCAGATCGAGAATGGCGTAACAGATATCGTCGGCCGCCTCCATCAGATAGGACAGCGGGTGGCGTACCCATTCGCGGCTGCCGCGCCGGATCAGCCCCAGCTCGTCGGCAATGGCTTCGAAATAGCCCAGTTCGCTGCGATAGATATTGAACTTGCCGCGTTCGGGGTAGATGTCGGAAGTCCACGGGTATTTAACCAGTGCGCCCAATGCCGCCGAAGTCAGGCGCATGCCGCCTTCGCCCACATACAGCTCGAGCGAGCTGACCATGCGCAAACCGTGGGCATTGCCTTCGTAACTGCAGATGTCGCTTTGCTCGGCCACGCTCAAGGGCGCAAGCCAGTGTGTGTTGACCGGGTTGCGAAACCAGTCGCGCAGAGCATCTTCACCGGTGTGGCCAAAGGGCGGGTTGCCCAGATCGTGGGCAAGGCAGGCGACTTGCACCACCGCACCGATATCGAAAGGGGTGATGCTGCCGGGCAAATGCCCGCTGGCGGCTAGCATGGCGCCGACCTGGTTGCCTAGGCTGCGTCCGACGCTGGCGACTTCCATGCTGTGGGTGAGGCGGTTATGGGTGTGGTCATTCACTGCCAGCGGATGGACCTGGGTTTTGCGTCCCAGGCGGCGAAAGGCGCTGGAAAAAATCAGCCGATCGTGATCGATATGAAAATCGCTGCGCAAGCCGCTGGCGGGATCGCCGCCGCCTATGGCGCGCGCCGCTTCAATCTGGCCATTTTTCAGTTTGAAGCGGCGGGTCGAGAGTAAGGTTGTCCAGTTCATCACCAAGCTGTCGGGCATTATTATTATCCGGGGCGGGAATGCCCCGAGTATGCCCTAGGCGCTATAGATAATGGAACTGCTTGCTGTGGTTCTCTTCGGTCGGGATCTCATAGCCCAGCATAAAGAGTGCCGCTTCTACGCGGCGCAAGGCATCCGGCCCTTTGCACCAAGGCGCTTGCGCCTGTTCTATGGCGGCGGTGACCAGCCAGCTGGCGCGTGCCATCCATTCGGCGTGAAATCCTCCGCGGTTGGCCAGTTGGCGGAAATGGTAGCGCTCGTCGCTGGGGTTGCGGTTCAGCGAAGAGGCACCCGGCGCCCAGGGAAAACACAGCGCAGCCGGCAGATCCATGCGCTTGCGCATGCAGTGCTGGCGGGCGAGCAAGCCCAGTGCGGCGCCGATACGGCCGTCGTACATAATGAGCTTGTCGCTGGCAAGGGCGTAGACCTTGGTAAAGCCGACATTCATTCTGAGGCGCTCGTTAAAGGCTTCCGTATCCGGGTTGTCGGATTCCAGTGTCTGCAGCGCCTCGCGCATATGCGCGGTCAGCGTGTCCTTATGCGCTTCGGCCCACTCCTGATTCTGGCTGTACAGCTTGATGCCCTTGCCGCCGGTGCTCCAGCGCAAAGCGGCGTCCAGTGCGGCAAGCAGGGCATCGGTATCGGCGCGGCTTAACGCCTGCTGCAAGTTCTGGTGCAATAGCTCGCGCTGCTTGCGGTTGTCTTCGTAGTCCAGGCCGCCCCAATGGTAGTGGTCGAAGCAGGTTTCCAGCGTGGAAGCCGAAAAATGGCGTGGAAAGTCGATCGGCAAGGCCTTGTCGCGCAGATGGAAGGGGTGCTCCATAAAGCGGTCGCCAGACAGCCAGCTGGCCAGTCTGTCCTTGAACAGTGCGACTTCAGGCTGTGACAGAAAAGACTGCTTATCCAAAAAAATCTCCTTCATTCTGACGAGGTCGGCAGGCTGCTAATGACGACGCACAATGTGTAATAAGTATTATTACATACGGCATTATCATTCTTTATAGACTACCCAGCATGATTTTTTTGTTTAAGGTAATAAGTGCAGGGGGTCTGATTTCGTTTGCCGCCTCAGGCGTGTAAACTCGCGGCCTAGCTGAAACAGGAAAAGCAATATGTATTTCGAACACTTGGTTGCAGTGAATGATCCGAATAATCCGATGGCGCTGCAACTGTCGCGTGAAACCTTGTGGCAAGGGCTGTTGCACCGGGCCGAGGCACCGCTGACGTTTGTCGAGTCCATGGATGAGGATGTGGTGCTGGAGCGTGGTGCAGGCTATAGCGAACGCGCTTGGGCTTATGGCCAATATCGGGTGCAGGTAAGGGTGGAAATCGCGGTGCTGGAGAGTGTTGTTTATCGTACACACCCGCTGGCGGACAATGCCGGCGGCACCATGAGTATGCGCATCGAAGAGCCTGTTCCCGGCGATTTGTTTGTGCGCTTTGTCTACGATACTCCGGTGTCGGACGAACCGGTTGACGGTGTGGATGTGGCCTCTTATCTGCGTTCGGCCTACCAGCAAACCGATCTGGATCTGGTGCGTCAGATCCGCAAGATGGCCGAAACCGGCGAACTGGCCTGAGCGGCGTCGAAGGGCTTAATCAAACAGCGCGCCTTGGAACGGGTGGCTGTCCGACTCCAGCGCCAGCAGTTGGCGTTTCGCTTCAAGCCCTCCGGCATAGCCGGTCAGCTCGCCATCGCTGCCTATGATGCGATGACACGGCACGATAATCGCCAGTGCGTTGGCGCCATTGGCCGCGGCTACTGCGCGGACGGCTTCGGGCCGGCCCATGCGGGTGGCCAGAGCCAGATAGCTTGCCTTGGCGCCGTAAGGAACTTCCCCTAGGGCATGCCAGACACTGCGCTGAAAGTCGCTGCCCACCATCAATAGCGGCAGTTCGAAATGGCGGCGGCGGCCGGCAAAGTAGTCGGCTAACTGCCTCTTGGCCTGCTCGATGACCGGCGCTGGCATCTCGTGCATGGCGGCGTTGAGTTGCCGGGTGATGCGCGCATCGATGCGGGCGCGCATTTGGCGATAGCGCCAGTCGCACAGGCATAACTGCTCGCCCCATGCGCCCAGCACCAGCTCGCCTAGCGGCGTTTTGACATAATCAATGGCAATGCGCTTCATCGGCTGGTGCTCCATGAGGGAGGGTTTAGTGGGCGCTTTTTTTCAGCGCCTGCATCGCTTGGCTTAACCCGTCTACGGTCAGCGCAAACATGCGCCCGTCCATGCGTTCTTGCAACAGGCCGATGGACTGGGTATGGACCCAGCGTTCAGCCGGCACCGGGTTGAGCCAGACGGCGTGGCGAAAATGGCTGGTGAGGCGTTTTAGCCACACTTCACCGGCTTCCTCATTCATATGTTCGACACTGCCACCGGGGTAGACAATCTCGTACGGGCTCATGCTGGCGTCGCCGACCAGAATCAGCTTGTAATCCGCGCCATAGGTGTGGATCAGATCGAAGGTGGCGACGGTGTCCTTGTGGCGACGGTGATTGTCGCGCCAGAGCGCCTCATACACGCAATTGTGGAAGTAAAAAATTTCCAGATGCTTGAATTCGCTGCGTGCGGCCGAAAACAGCTCTTCGCACTGGCGGATATGGTCATCCATCGAGCCGCCAATATCAAAAAGCACGATCACCTTGACCGCATTGTGTAGCTCCGGCACCAGTTTCAGATCCAGATAGCCGGCATTCTTGGCGGTGGCGGCAATGGTGGCATCTAAATCAAGCACCTCGGCTGCGCCGCTACGGGCAAATTCGCGCAGGCGGCGCAGTGCCACCTTGAGGTTGCGCGTGCCCAGCTCGCCACTGTCGTCCAGATTGCGAAATTCGCGCTTGTCCCACACCTTGACCGCGCGGCGGTGGCGCGACTCGGCCTGGCCGATGCGTATCCCCTCCGGGTTGTAGCCGTAAGCGCCAAACGGGCTGGTGCCGCCGGTGCCTATCCATTTATTACCGCCTTGATGACGCTCTTTCTGTTCCGCCAGCCTTTCTTTAAGCGTTTCCATCAATTTGTCCCAGCCCAGCGCCTCTAGCTGGCGTTTTTCTTCGTCGCTGAGGAATTTTTCCACCTGCTTTTTCAGCCAGTCTTCGGGAATGGCCGTTTGCGGGTCATCCAGCGCGCCTGCGATACCGCGTACCTGCTGGGCAAATACCTGATCGAAACGGTCGAAATATTTCTCGTCCTTGATCAGGATGGTGCGGGCGAGCAGGTAAAAATCATCGATGCTGGCAAAGGCCAGCTGATGTTTGAGCGCTTCTAGCAGGGTCAGCCATTCCTTGAGCGAGACCGGCAAACCTGCATTGCGCAAGGCATAAAAGAAGTCAATAAACATGATATTTGCGTGGCGACGGCTCGGGTTTTGTTTTAGAGTGAAAACGCAAGGCCAAACAGCTGTTTGAATAATGGCCCAACGAGGATAACACAATGGATAATTCGACCAACCCGGGCTTCGCCATTGTTGCTGCGCTAGAGCCGGCACACGCCAGGCTGAAGCGCGCCTGGCAGACGGATCCTTTCCCTGAATATGAACAGCGTATCGCGCTGCTGAATAAGCTTGCCCATATGCTGCATGATCATGCGGATGACTGGATGGCCGCGATCAATGCCGATTTCGGTCAGCGTAGCGCAGTAGAAACCCGTCTGGCCGAGTTGTTTCCGTCGCAGGAGGGCATACGCCACGCCAAAAAAATGCTCAAGCGCTGGATGGCGCCGCAAAAGCGCGGGGTGTCGCTGTGGTTCAAGCCGGCACGGGCCCATGTGCGCGCCCAGCCGCTGGGCGTCGTCGGCATTATCGTGCCATGGAATTACCCCTTGTATCTGGCGATCGGCCCCATGATTGCCGCTTTGGCTGCCGGCAACCGCGTCATGCTCAAAATGTCCGAGTTCACGCCGCATACGGGCGAACTGATGGCGCGCCTGTGCCTTGAAGCGCTGGGGTCGGACTGGGTGGAGGTGGTCAATGGCGGGCCCGAGGTTGCGGCGGCCTTTTCCGCCTTGCCCTTTGATCACCTGCTGTTTACCGGCTCTACCGCCATCGGCAAGCATGTGATGCGTGCCGCCGCCGCCAATCTGACGCCGGTCACGCTGGAGCTGGGTGGCAAATCGCCGGCCATTGTCGCGCCGGGCTTTGATGCGCGTCGCGCGGCCGAGGCCATTGTGGTGGGGAAGATGCTAAACGCCGGGCAGACCTGCGTGGCGCCCGACTATGTGCTGGTCAAGGCCGGCGAGCGCGAGGCTTTGCTGCGGGAAATCCGCCTGGCCGCCAGCCGCATGTACCCGACGCTACGCGACAATCCGGACTACACCTCGGTGATTAACGCGCGCCATCACCAGCGCCTCAGCCTTTGGCTGGAAGAGGCGCGCAGTGCGGGCGCCACCGTCGAGGCCATCAATCCGGGTGCCGAAGATCTGAGCGGCTCGCACAAATTGCCGCTTACGCTGGTGAGCGATGCGCCGCCGGATTGCGCCTTGATGCAGGAAGAGATTTTCGGGCCGCTGCTGCCCATTGTTGCATATGGCAAATTCGACGAGGCGCTGGGCTATGTCAACGCGCGCGCGCGGCCGTTGGCGCTGTATCTGTTTGATGAAGACCCGATGCGGATTGCCCGCGTCGAGCGGGAAACCATAGCCGGCGGCATGTGCGTTAATACGACGGTGCTGCATGTGGCGCAGGATGATCTGCCCTTTGGCGGGGTGGGGGCCTCCGGCATGGGGCACTACCATGCGCATGAAGGCTTTCTGACTTTTTCCAAGCTCAAGCCGGTGCTGGCCATGCCCAGGCTGAATGTGCTGTCGCTGACCCATGCGCCCTACGGCCAGCGCATGCACTGGCTGCTCAAGCTGATGCTGAGGCGGCCATGATGAACCGCCGCCAGCTGCTCAAAACTGGCCTTGCCGGCTCGGCATTGCTGCTGGCGGCGGGTTTTCTGGCGCGCCCCGAGCCGGATACTCCCGACGCTTTGGGCATGCAAGGCCTGGATACCCGCTTTTTGCATGCGGCAGACCGCAATCTGCTTGCCGCCATTGCGCCTATCATGCTGGGCTTGTCGCTGGATGTTGCCCAGTTAAAGGCGCTGCTCTTGGGGGTGGATAGGGCGATCAGCGGCTTGCCGCTGATGCTGCAAGGCGAAGTGCGCCAGTTGCTGGATTTGCTGGGCAACCGCTGGGGGCGGCGTTATCTGGCCGGGGTAAAGACGCCATGGGCAAGCGCAAGCGCGTCCGAGTTGCATGCCTTTTTAGAAGGTTGGCGCCAGTCGCGTTTTACTTTATTGCGTAGCGGCTATCAGGCGCTGCACGGTCTGATTAATGCCGCCTGGTATGCCAACCCGGCAAGCTTTGCCGCGCTCTCTTATCGCGTGCCGGCACAGGGGAGGGTTCTGCAATGACAAGTCCGCTGAAAGACCCGATCAAGGAAGGGCTTGCGCGCGGTTGGCAGGTTTACGATGGCGCTCTGCTCACGCAGGATCTGCAGCTGGATTGTGATGTCGCCATTGTCGGCTCGGGCGCCGGTGGCGGCATCAGTGCCGAAGTGTTGGCGCAAGCCGGTCTGAAAGTGCTGCTGATAGAAGAGGGTGCGCTGAAAAGCTCGACCGATTTTCGCCTGCTGGAGTCTGAAGCCTATCCCCAGCTTTATCAGGAGTCGGCCAACCGCCAGACGCTGGACAAGGGTGTGACCATCTTGCAAGGCCGTACCGTTGGCGGCTCGACCACGGTCAACTGGACCAGTTCTTTTCGTCCGCCGATCGAGACGCTGGCCTGGTGGCGCGACAAGCATGGCCTGAGCGAACTTAGCGAAGAGGAAATGCTGCCCTGGATCGCGAAAGCCGAAGCCAGGGTGAATATTGGCGAATGGCTGGCACCGCCCAACCCGAACAATAGCGTGCTGGAAAAAGGCTGTAGCGCTCTGGGGTATTCGCATGGGCGCATACGGCGCAATGTGCGCGACTGCTGGAATCTGGGCTATTGCGGCATGGGCTGTCCGACCAATGCCAAGCAGTCCATGCTGGTGACCACCATCCCGTCCGCGCTGGACAAGGGTGCGGGCTTGCTGGCGCGCGTGCGGGTAGAGCGCTTGCTGTTCAGCGCCGACAATAAACAGGTGGACGCGCTGGAAGGTCTGGCGCTCAAGGACGATACCTTAAGCCCGTCGGGGGTGAAGGTCAGGGTGAAGGCGCGCCATGTGCTGCTGTGTGGCGGCGCGATCGGCACGCCGGCACTCTTGCTAAGAAGCGGCGCGCCCGATCCGCACGAGGTCTTGGGCAAGCGCACGTTTTTACATCCGGTGGTGTTGTCCGGCGCCATCATGCCCGAGCAAATCGAACCGTGGAGCGGGGCCCCGCAAACCGTCTATTCCAACCATTTCCTGCATACCTGGCCCATCGATGGCCAGCTCGGTTACAAGCTGGAAGTGCCGCCTATCCATCCGGTGCTGCTATCGACCACGCTCACCGGCTTTGGTCTGGATCATGCCCGCCTGATGCAGGCTATGCCGCACTTGAATGTGATGCTGGCCTTAACGCGCGACGGCTTTCATCCGGACAGCCCGGGCGGAACGGTCAAGCTGAAAAAAGACGGCAGCCCGGCGCTGGATTACCCGATCACCGATCCTCTATGGCAGGCTTTTCGCCAGGCTTGGCACTCGATGGCCGAGCTGCAGTTCGCCGGCGGTGCCCAATCGGTGCTGACCGTGCATGAAAACGCCAAACCGGCCAGCAGCCTGGCCGAAGCGCGCGCCCAGATTGATAGCCTGCCGCTGGAGATTCTGCGCGCCCGCGTGGTCAGCGCCCATGTGATGGGCGGCGCGGCGATGAGCGCCGACGCCTCACGCGGGGTGGTCAACCATTGGGGTGAACACTGGCAGCTGGGTAATGTAAGCGTGATCGACGGCTCGCTGTTTCCGACCAGTATCGGAGCCAATCCCCAGTTGTCGGTCTACGCCTTTGCCCTGCGTAACGCCTCCCGTCTTGCCAGCCGCCTGGCCCGAGCGTAGCGCGCTCAGGCCGGGGCAAGCTCAAGCCAGCTGCCAGCGTCCTTCACCCAATAGTTCCAGCTGGTGGCTGTGGTGGCTATTCAGGGTGCTGCGGTGACCGACGCTGATCAGCACGGTTTGCGGCAGACGCTCGCGTACCAGCGCATACATGGTGTGTTCCAGCCCCTCGTCCATCGCACTGGTGGCCTCGTCCAGGAAGGCCGACTGCGGTTTGGCCAGCAATAGACGGCCAAACGCCAGCCGTTGCTGTTCGCCTAGCGACAGGATATGCGCCCACTCTTCGCTTTCGTCCAGCCGGCTGCTTAAGTGCCCTAATTGAACCAGCGCCAGTATTTTGGCTGCCTCATCGCCCGCTTCGGCCGCGCTGGGGTAATACAGCGCATCGCGCAGCGTGCCTTGCGGCAGGTAAGGCTTTTGCGACAGGAAAATGGAGCGACCCTCGGGGCGGGTGATGTGTCCCTCGCAATATGGCCACAGCCCGGCGATGGCGCGCAGCAAGGTGGTCTTGCCGCTGCCCGAACGCCCGCGTATCAGCAAGGGCTCGCCCGGCTTGATGCTTAAAGTGGCATCGCTAAGCAAGGTGCGTCCTTGCGGCGTGTGGATATTGAGCGCACTGAGCGCCAGCAGCTTGCCGCGGGTGCTGATCTGCGGGCTGGGCAGATTGTCGGCCTGCTCGATGGCATCGACAAAACCGGTCAGACGGTCAAGCACGGCACGGTAGCCGGCAAAGTCGTCGTAGGCACTGCGGAAAAAGGACAAATTATCCTGCAGCTGGCCAAAGGCCTGCGCCGTTTGCACCATATCGCCCAGCGTGATCTGTTTGGAGAAGAAGCGCTGCGCCTGAATAATGAACGGAAACACGGCGGCAGTCTGGCTGACGATAAAGTTGAAACCCTGGAATTTGAGCGAGCGGTAAACAATGGCCCAGGCGTTGCCGATAATGCCGGAGAAGCGCGACCTGAGCTTGTCGCCCTCTACGCCTTCGCCGCGGTAAAACGCCACGCTTTCACCATATTCGCGCAAACGCACCAGCGAATAACGGTAGTCGGCATTCAGTTTTTCATTGAGGAAGTTCAGCCGGATCAGCGGCCGGCCTATCTTGAAGGCAAACACGGTGGCGATAATCACGTAGACGTAGACTACGAATACCATGCCGCGCGGGATCTCGGTGCCGAACAGATTGAGTACGCCGGACAAACCCCACAGGATGATGGTGAACTCGATGGTGGACACCAAAGCATCGATCACCCCCATGGAGAGCGATAAAGACATGGCGGCAAAGCTGGTGACATCCTGTTGCAGACGCTGGTCGGGGTTGTCGGCCGGCGTCGCTAAGTACTGGCTGCGAAAGTAAGCCTGTTTGTCCAGCCAGCCCGCGAGCAGGCGCTCGTTCAGCCATTGCCGCCAGTGGAGGGTGAATGCCTGGTTCAGATAGAACGAGGTCAGTGCGCGCACGATATGCACCGAGGCCAGCACGGCAAAGCCCCACATCGCCACCCAGAACAGCTGCTCATCCAGCTTTTGCAAGGAGGCGTACATCTGGTTGTACCACTGCGAAAACAGCACGCTCATCCTGACCCCGAACAGGGTGAAGAACAGGATGGCGAGCAAGAGCAAGGTGGGGCGCGGATTGTGGCGGAGGGAGAAAAAATCTCCGCTCAAGCGCCAGAACTGCTTGCCCCAGCCACTGAAACGGACCAGCGCCCAGCCGGCGAGCAGGGCAATAACGAGCGTGATGGAATACGCCTTAAGCAGCCACAGGCTGCTATTGAGAAGCTCTTGACTCCAGTTCATACGGTCTCCGAGAGCATGTTTGATGCGTATAGATTGTGCATTTTACTTAGCTTAGCGCAGCCAAGTCACTCATCCTGCTGCGTGATGCCGAAATAGCCGCAGGCGGCCGGTGCCGGCTTCGACTACAAACAAGAAAGTCTGGGTGTTGGCTGCTGCTTCTGTCTTAAGGTTGTACGGACAGAAAAGCGTGGCGTTCACCGCATCAAAGCATCGCCGCACGGCGGCAAACGGATGGAGACAGGCATGAAAATCACGTTTCTGGGCGCGGCCGGTACGGTGACCGGCAGTAAAACGCTGATCGAGCACGACGGCCACCGGGTGCTGGTCGACTGCGGCTTGTTTCAGGGTTTCAAGCAGCTGCGGCTGCGCAACTGGCAGCCGTTCGAAGTGCAGCCATCAACGATAGACGCTGTGGTGCTGACCCATGCCCATCTCGACCACAGCGGCTATTTGCCGGCGCTGGTGCGCGACGGATTTCATGGCGCCATCCATACCACCCCCGCCAGTGTGAAGCTGGCGGCTATTTTGCTGGCCGACAGCGGGCGCTTGCAGGAGGAGGAAGCCGAGTTTGCCAACCGGCGCGGCTACTCCAAACATCACCCGGCCCTGGCACTGTATACCGAAGCCGATGCCCAGCGGGTGGATGAGCACTTCCAGCCGCTGGCACTGGGCGAGGCGCGCGAAATCGCGCCGGGCTTTGTGCTGACGCTCAGGCAGGCGGGCCATATTCTGGGTGCGGCGATGGCCGAGCTGAGCGTGGATGGCAAGACCCTGCTGTTTTCCGGCGACTTAGGCCGGCCGAACGATCCGATTACCTTCAAGCCGGATACGGTCAGCCAGTGCGACATCCTGTTTGTCGAATCGACCTATGGCAACCGCCATCACCCGCAACAAGACACCGGGGCATTGCTAGCCGATGTGGTCAGCCGCACCGTGCATCGCGGCGGAGTGGTGGTGATTCCGTCTTTTGCCGTAGAGCGGGCGCAAACCCTGTTGCTATTGCTGTACAGATTAAAGCAGGCCAGGCGCATTCCGGATGTGCCCGTCTATCTCAATAGTCCGATGGCCGGCGCGGTCACCACGCTGTTTCATGAGTTTCATGAAGAATTGCGCCTGTCCGAAGCCGAGGTCGAATCCATGTGCCGCGGCGTACACTTTGTGCGTACGGTGGAAGAGTCCAAGGCGCTTAACCGCAGCACCCGTCCGGCGGTGATCATCGCCGGCAGCGGCATGGCCACCGGCGGGCGCGTGCTGCACCATATTGCCGCCTTCGGGCCGGACCAGAAAAACACCCTGCTGTTTGCCGGCTTTCAGGCCGGCGGCACCCGTGGCGCGCTGATTGTGGCCGGCGCCAATAGCGTGCGCATGTTCGGCGAGGATGTGCCCATCCGGGCGGAAGTGGTGGCGCTGGAGCATTTGTCCGCCCATGCCGACGGCGACGAGATTCTCGCCTGGCTATCGGCATTTAGCGCGCCCCCGATGCGCACCTTCGTGATGCATGGCGAACCCGAAGCCGCCGATACCCTGCGCCGCAATATCGAGCACCGCTACGGCTGGCGGGTAGAGGTGCCCGAACACAAGCAAAGCATTGTGTTGTAAAGCGCAGGCTAGCGCCCCTTGGCTTCTTTGGGCATGCCCAGCGCACGCTCGGCAATCAGGTTGCGCTGGATCTGGTTGCTGCCGCCGTAAATGGTGTCGGCGCGGCTGAATAAAAACAGCGCTTGCAAACGGGTCAGGGCATAGGGCGCGGCTTCGCATAACTCGGATGCCGTGCCCAGTACATCCATCGCCAGCTTGCCCAAGTGGCGGTGCCAGCTTGACCAGTGCAGCTTGTAAACCAGTGCCGCTTTTTGTTCATCGGCACCGGCATTGTCGCTGAGCATGCGTAGCGCGTTGTAGCGCATCACGCTCAGCCCCATATGCGCCTCGGCAATGCGGCTACGGATGTCCGGGTCTTGTGCCGCGCCATTTTCCTTGGCAATGCGGATGATTTCATCCAGTTCGCTGCGAAACTGCATCTGCTGCCCCAGTGTGGACACCCCGCGTTCAAAACCCAGCAGCGCCATCGCGATCTTCCAGCCTTCGCCCGGCTGGCCGACAAGGTCGGCGGCCAGCGCCTCGTCAAAAAAGACCTCGTTGAATTCGGCGCTGCCGGTGAGCTGTTCGATCGGGCGCACCGTCACTGCGGCCTGGTGCATGGAGACCAGGAAAAATCCCAGCCCCTTATGGTCATGGCTGTTCGGGTCGGTACGCGCCAGCACAAAGCACCAGTCGGCCAGATGGGCAAGCGATGTCCATACCTTTTGACCGCTGATGCGCCACTGGCCATCGTCGCCCAGAACCGCGCGCGTCTTGACCGCCGCCAGATCCGAGCCTGCGCCCGGCTCGGAATAGCCCTGGCACCACAGTTCATTCGTAGATCGGATGCCGGGCAGATAGCGCGCCTGCTGCGCGGGACTGGCGAAAGCGGCGATGGTGGGGCCGGCCAAACCTTCGCCGATATGGCCAAGCCGGCCGGGGCCGCCGGCGCGCGCATATTCTTCGGCAAAAATCACCTGCTGGCTGATACTGGCATCGCGCCCGCCGTGTTCTGCGGCCCAGCCCAGGCAGTTCCAGCCGGCGGCGGCGAGTTTTTTCTCCCATGCCCTGCGTTCGCTAATCAGGCTGTGCTCGTCGCCGGGGCCGCCACGGTGTTTCAAAATGGCAAATTCACCGCTCAGATTGTCGGCCAGCCAGCTGGCGGCATCGCGGCGAAAGGCCTCGTCGGCGGCGCTGAAAGTCATGTTCATGCAGAGGCTCCTTGCTCAGTCCAGTAGTTGCGCGGCAATGCGGGCCCGGTGCCAGGCGGGGCTGCCAAGAAAAGCGGCCGTACTTTGCGCGCGCTTGAAGTAGAGCTGGATGTCGTATTCGCTGGTAATGCCGACGCCGCCAAATAGCTGGATGCCGCAGCCGGCATTATAAAAGGCGGCCTCAGAGGCATAGGCCTTGGCCAGGCTGGCCGCCTGCGCAAGTTCAGCCGTGTTGTGCTGGCTGGCGGATAGGGTTTCCTGGGCAAGGCAAGCGGCGTAATAAACGGCGGAGCGGGCCAGCTCGGCCTTGAGCATCATGTCGGCGGCGCGGTGCTTGATCGCCTGATAGCCGGCAATTGCCCGGCCGAATTGCTGCCGCTCCTTGCTGTAGGCGACGCTGCTGTCCAGTGCGGCTTGCGCCACCCCCAGCTGTTCGGCAGCGATGGCAATGGCCGCCAGATCCAGCAGCGTGGCCAGTTCAGCGTGCCCTCCCGTCATGCGTGCCGACAGCGGGAGCACGACCTTGTCCAGACGGATTTCGGCCTGCGGCCGGGTTTGATCCATGCTGGCTTGCCGCGTGCGGCTAAGCCCTTGCGTATTGGCCGGCAGTAAAAACAGGGCGGTTCCGCCGCCTGCTTTTGCTTCGCGCGCCGCGACAATAATCAGCCCGGCGCTGTGGCCGTTGGGTACATGGTTCAGCACGCCATCCAGCACATAAGCCTCGCCCTCTTGTTGCCAGCGGGCGGTGACGGCATCCGCCTGCCACAGGCCACCTTTAGCCGGCAGCGCCAGCGTTGCCGTGATCTCGCCGCTGGCCATAGCGGGTAGCCAGTGCTGCTTTTGCGCTTCGCTGCCGGCCACCAGCAGGGCATTCGCCCCCAAAGCCACGCTGGCGTGAAACGGGCTGCATAGCAGGTGCCGCCCCATTTCCTCCATTAACAGCGCCAGTTCGACATAGCCTAGTCCCAGTCCGCCATAGGCTTCGGGGATATGGATGGCGCTCCAGCCCATCTCGCCTGACAGGGTGTGCCACAGTGCCGGGTCGTAGCCGGTTTCGCTTTGCATGGCGCGGCGTATGGCGGCGCTGGTGGATTGCTCGGCCAGAAAGCGCGCGGCCGTGTCCCGTATCATGAGTTGTTCATCGTTCAGCATAAAGTGCATGGTGTCTTTCCTGATCAGGCTGCAACGAGCATGTTTGGTGGACGCCGGGCCAGACGGTAGCGTGGCAATGCCATGGCCAGCGTGCCGCAGGCGAGCAGTAGCAAGGAAACCGAGCCGGCCAGCGCCAGACGCAAGGCGTCGCTGCCATGGCTGACGGCGAAGAAATCACTCAATGTGCCAATGATCAGCGGGCCCGCACCGATGCCGAGCAAGGTCATGGCCATGACGAAAATGGATGTCGCCTGTGCGGTACGCCCGGGCGGGAATAAGTGGCTGATGGCACCCAGGCACGGCACCGACCACCAGGTGCCGAAAAAGGAAAAGCCCAGATTGAACAAGAAGGCGGTGGGGATGGCGAGGCTGCCAATCTGGAAGGCGCTACCGGCCGGCCACAAAAAGTAGGCGAGGGCAAAGGGAATGCTGATCAGGGTGCCCAGCAGCGCGGTGCCCAGCTGCCAGCCGGCATCGCGCCGAATCAGGCGGTCGGTCGCCCAGCCGCAAGCCAGTGTGCCGAGAAAAGACATGGTGCCGCCGCCCAAGCCGGCCAGCAGGCCGGCTTGCTGCATGGTGAGGCCATGCGAGCGGATCAGAAAGCTGGGGTTCCAGGTGCCGATGGCGTAGCCGCAGGTCGCGGCAATGGCACCGGTTGCGACTATCCATAAAAAGCCGGGTGTGGCCAGCAGTGCGCGCAGGGTCGGCAGCCATTTCTCCTGCCTAGCTTGCGCGCTTTGCTGTTGCAGGCGTGGCGTCTTGATGGCGAACAGCAGGCAACCCAGAATCATGCCGGGCAGGCCAATCACGATAAAGGTCGTGCGCCAGCCATAGTGGTGGGCAATCCAGCCGCCCAGCGCCAGGCCGAGCACGGCGCCAAGGCTGGGGCCCATCATAAAGCCGGCCAGTGCCCGCGAGCGCTGGGCTGCCGGATACAGCGAGGAAATCCAGGCTACCGAGGGTGCCATGCCGCCGGCTTCGGCGATGGCGACACCTATGCGGCATAGCAGCAGCATGGCAAAGCTGGTGGCCAGACCACATAGCAAGGTCGCGGCACTGAAGGCGATACAACTGATGGCAATCACCGGCTTGGGGCCGATGCGGTCGGCCAGTCGTCCCAAAGGCAGGCTGGATAGGGCATAAAAAAGACCGAAAGCCAGACCGGACAACAGGCCGATGGCGCTGTCCGACAGGCCGAACTCCAGCTTAACCGGTTCGATCAGGATGGACATCAGCAGTCGGTCGATATAGTTGAACACATAGGCCAGCGCGAGCAGCGCCAGTGTGCCGTGGGTGCGCCAACTGGTCGGGGCTACAGGGTGCATACAGTACTTTCTCGCTTGTCCGGTCGTGAGCGGCGTGCGGGTCCTGAGGGAAGATGCAGCGTGTCGCCGTCCAGCGAAAAGTCGGCAACGGGTATCGTGCACTTTTGCCATGAGGCGGCCGCTTCGCTGGTGGCCAGCCACAAGATGACTGCGGCGGGTAATTCGGGCGCCTTGGCACCCAGCTTGCGCGCCAGTTCACCATTCTTGCCCAGCGTGGCGTGCAGGGTTTCGGTGGCGACTACGCCCGGGTTGATGGTGTAGGCGCGTATGCCCTGGCCGCCGAACTCGGTGGCGATGACGCCGGCCATGCGGGAAAACGCAGCCTTGCCGGCGCCATAGGCCACGCCCCAGCCTCCGTCGCAGGCTGCGAGTGGCGGATCGGATTCGCCGGCCCCCGAGCTGACATTGACAATAACGCCGTGGCCTTGCGCCAGCATCACCTTGAGGGCGCGCTTGGTCAGATGGTGGGGCGCGACCACATAGCCTTGCAGCACGCGGGCCCATTCGTCTGCGTCAAGTTCGAGAAAGGGCGCATTCAGCCGGTGGCTTTGGTAGACCGCATTATTGACCAGCGCATCGATGCGCCCGAAGCGGGCGAGGACGGCATCCAGCGCGGCATCGACGGAGGCAAGATCCAATAGATCCATAGGGATGGCCAAAGCCTCGGCGCCAGCGCCCTGCAATTCGGCCAGTGTCGTTGCCAGGCTGCCGGGCAACTGCTGCCCGTTGTGGGTCGGCACCTGAAAAGCGTGTGTCTGGCCTTCGCTGACGGTTCGGGCGGTGATGGCCACTTGCCAGCCGGCGCGGGCAAAGGCCAGTGCCGTCGCCTTGCCTATGCCGCGGCTGGCTCCGGTAATCAGTACGACCGGGCGCTTCATGCGCCTACCCATTTTTTGACGGTGGCAAGAAAGGTGCTTTTGTAAGGCGGCAGCACGCCCATGGCTTGACGCGGGTCGAACCAGCCGGCGCGGTACACGCTTCTGAGGTGGGAAAACTGATTGAAGCCTTCGCGCCCATGGTAGTGACCCATGCCGGAGGCGCCGACACCGCCAAACGGCGCATCCTGCAGTGCGGCATGCATCATCACTTCGTTGATGGCGACGCCGCCGGACAGGGTGTGTTCGAGGAGGTAGCGCTCTTCTGCGCCATCCTTGCCGAAGTAATACAGCGCCAGCGGGCGTGGCCCGGCATTGATGTCGGCGACGACGGTTTTGATATCGCGATAGCTGCGCACAATCAGCGCCGGGCCGAAAATTTCTTCCTGCGAAATGCGCAAATGCATCGCCGGGTTGACCACGATGGCCATCGGCAGGCGGCGGCCACCATCGTCTGGCAGTGCGCCACACAGTTCGATACGGGTCGCGGCCGCCCGCGCTTCATCCACATAGCCCTGAATACGGGCATAGTGGCGCGCATTGATAACCTGGGTGACATCGGCGTTGCCGGCGATGGTCGGGAACTGGGCGGCAAAGGCCGCTTTGAGTGCGCTGATAAAATCTTCAAGCTGGCGCTCATGCAGCCAGATGGTGTCGGGAGAGACGCAGATCTGCCCCGAGTTATTGCCTTTGCCCAGCGCGATATGCAGCGCGGCGCGGGCGATGTCGGCACTTTGCCCGATGACAACCGGCGATTTGCCGCCCAGCTCCAGCGTGACCGGTACCAGATTTTCGCTGGCATTTTTCATGACGAGCTTGCCGATGGCGGTCGAGCCGGTGAAAACCAGATGGTCCAGCGGCAGGCGCGAAATGGCATCGGCGGTTTCCGGCCCGCCTTCGATGACGCTGATTTCATCGGGGGTAAAGAATTCGGCCACCGCCATGGCAAAGGCGCGGGCGGTTTGCGGGGTGATTTCCGAGGGTTTGATCAGGGCGCGGTTGCCGGCGGCCAGCACATAGGCCAGCGGGCTGACCAGGGTAAAAACAGGCGCGTTCCAGGTGCCGATAATGCCGATCACGCCCTTGGGCTGGTAGCGCAGCTCGGTTTTCTGGCCGAAGAGCGAAAACGGGATCAGGCCGGCGCGGCGCTCGGTTTTCATCCATTTGCCGGCCATTTTTTTGCAATGCTTGACCGAGGCCAGGGGCGCCAGCACATCGTTGAGCATGGAGAAACCGGGGTGGCGGCCGCCGAAATCCGCATCCTGTGCCTGTGCCAGCGCTTGAGCATGCTTTTTCAGCATGGCCTCCAGCCGCGACAGGCGATCGATACGGATATCGGCACCGACATGACCCTCGGCGACAAAAGCGCGTTGTTGGCGTTCCAGTTGGGCGGCGATGGCCGAAACGGCGAGCTGGCCGACATATGCATTCATCTGTCTCTCCCTCTTTCTGATTGGCATCGAAATTAAAGCCGTGCCGTGCTGCGTTCATCGTCTGATCGGACGAGTCGAGCTTTTGCTCAGAATAAGGTCTGCTCCGGTTTCCCTGTATGTCATTTGCACTTGCCGGGGCGGCCTGTGGTATTGCTGCCATGCAGTAGTGCAAGGTGGGCAGATCTAGTCTTCGCGGACGATGACCACCGGAATGGGTAAGCCGAGCATGGCCTTATCGGGACTACGGTCCAGCAGCGAGGAGAGAGCGATGAGGTTTGCAGGCAAAGTAGCGCTGGTCACCGGCGCAGGGCAGGGCATGGGTCGGGCCATTGCGCGCCAGTTGGCCAGCGAAGGTGCGGCTGTCGTGGCGGTCGACATTAATCTGGCCGCGGCCGAAGAAACGGTTGCCGGTCAGGAAAACAGCATGGCCCGTAGCGTCAATATTGCCGACAGTGCGGCGGTGGCTGCGCTGTTTGCCGAGGTGGAACACCGCTACGGCCGCTTCGATGTGCTGGTCAATAATGCCGGCATCGGCAGCAGCAAGAACGACGGCTTTGACAAGCTGCTCACCCGTCTGGCGCTGCGCGGCGAGCAGATGGCCAAGGGCGAAGTGCCTACGGTTTACCCCGACCTGATTATCGATATGGAAGACGAAGGCTGGCAGGGCGTGATGAACGTCAACCTGAACGGCCCCTTCTACTGCACGCGCGAAGCGGTACGCCTGATGGTCAAGCATGGCAGCAAGGGCAATATCGTCAATATTTCCTCTACCTCGGCCATCTCGGGCGAGGGCAGCTTGCACTATGCCGCCTCCAAGGCCGCGTTGCACGGCATGACCCGCTCGCTGGCGCGCGAACTGGGCCCGCGCGGCATTCGTGTCAATAACGTGGTGCCCGGCCCGACCAATACCCCGATTATGCAGTCGGTCGGCCAGGACTGGATCAATAGCATGGTGGCCGCCATTCCGCTGGGCCGTATGGCCGAGCCGGAAGATATTGCCCGCACCGTTGCTTTTGTCGCCTCTGACGACGCGGCCATGCTGACCGGTTCCGATATCGTCGCCAATGGCGGCAGCTACTTCAAATAAGGGGATGTTGATGACGGGCAGACTGCAAAACAAAGTCGCATTCATTTCCGGTGGCGGCTCCGGCATCGGCGCGGCCACCGCGCAGCGCTTTGCCGAAGAAGGCGCGTATGTGTTCATTTGCGGCCGGCGCGAAGCGCCGCTGGCGGCCGTGGCCGAGTCTATCCGCGCCCATGGCGGCAAGGCGGATTACATCGTGGCCGATGTCAGCGACGAGGCCAGCATTGCCGGCGCCATCCGCCAGGCGGCGACACGGGGCGGCAAGCTCGATATCGTGGTGAATAACGCGATGGCTTACTCCTGGGGCAGTATTGCCGACACCGATACCGCCGCATGGCGCTCCAATTTCACTACCACAGTGGACGGTACATTCTGGGGGACGCGCGCGGCGATGCAGATCTTTCGCGAGCAGGGCAGCGGCGGCGCCATCGTCAATCTGGCATCGATTTGCGGCCTGTTCGGCACCGCGTGGATGGCCGGCTATTCGGCGGCCAAGGCAGCGGTGATCAACTTCACCCGCGCCACGGCCAGCGAAGGCGCCGCCAGCGGCGTGCGCGCCAATGTGGTGATTCCCGGGGTCGTCGAAACCCCGGCCACCGCCGGCATGCTGTCCGACGACAAGACCCGCGCCGGCACCGAAAAGCTGATTCCGATGAAGCGCGTCGGCCAGCCGCTTGAACTGGCTAACGCCATCCTGTTTTTGGCCTCGGACGAAGCCAGCTATGTCACCGGTGCCTGCCTGTCGGTTGATGGCGGGCGCGCGGCCGACCTGATTACGGCGCTGGAGTAGGACATGCCCAGGGAAACGCTGGAAGAACGTCTGGACCGGCTGGAGTCGATTGAAGAAATCCGCCAGCTGGCCGGCAAGTATTCGCTATCGCTGGACATGCGCGATCTGGATGCGCATGTAAACCTGTTTGCGCCGGACATCCGTGTCGGGCGCGAAAAAACCGGCCGCGCGCATTTGAAAGCCTGGGTCGATGACACCTTGCGCCACCAGTTCACCGGCACCTCGCATCACGTGGGCCAGCACATTATCGAGTTCACCGATCCGGATCACGCCATCGGCGTGGTGTATTCGAAGAACGAGCATGAGTGCGGGCGCGAGTGGGTGACCATGCAGATGCTGTACTGGGACGACTATGAGCGCGTGAACGGGCGCTGGTTGTTCCGGCGCCGCCTGCCGTGCTACTGGTACGCCAGCGACCTGAACCAGCCGCCGGTCGGTGATATGAAGATGCGCTGGCCGGGGCGTGCGCCGTATTCGGGCACTTTCCACGATATTTTCCCGAGCTGGCAAAGCTTCTGGGCCGAGCGGCCGGACAAAGACAGCCTGCCCGAAGTCGCCGCACCCGCACCGCTGGAAGGTTTTCTCAAGGCGATGCGCCGCGACGTTGCCGCGCCAAAAATACGCGTGCGCTGAGTCTGGCACGGCGGCTGAGGTGATTGGGAAAGGCGGGGCCGGCGGCAAAATCGCCGCCGCCCGCCTTAAACCCTGTGCGCCATCCCGATAGCCAATAGAACACATGCCGCACTGGCAAAATAGCAAGGAGGGGCCATGGCCACATTATTCGACCCGCTCGTTCTGGGCGAACTCAAGCTCAAAAACCGTATCGTGATGGCGCCGATGACGCGCAACCGCGCCGATGCATCCGGACTGGCAACGCCGGAAATGGTCGACTATTACGCCCAGCGCGCCGGGGCCGGCCTGATTGTGGCCGAAGGCAGTTGGCCATCGGCCGAAGGGCAGGCTTATAACCGCCAACCCGGCATCGCCACGCCCGAACAGGTGCGCGCCTGGCGCCGGGTGACCGATGCCGTACATGAAGCAGGCGGACAGATCGTGTTGCAAATCATGCACGCCGGCCGCATCGGCAGCCGGCGCATCAAGGGCGAGGGCGTGCGTACCGTCGCACCCTCGGCGATTGGCGCGCGTGGCGAAATCCATACCGACGCCGCCGGCATGCAGCCTTTTGATGTGCCCGAGGCGCTGACGAGCGAAGAAGTGCGCCAGACGATTGCCGAGCATGGCCTTGCGGCACAGCGCGCGCGCGAGGCCGGCTTTGACGGGGTTGAATTGCATGGCACCAGCGGCTATTTGCCGATGAGCTTTCTATGCTCGGACACCAATCAGCGCAGCGATGAATACGGCGGCAGCGTAGAAAACCGTGTCCGCTTTATCGTCGAGTGCCTGCAGGCGATGGCTGCAGCCATCGGCGCGGGGCGTGTCGGCCTGCGCCTGAACCCCGGCAATCGTTATAACGATACATCGGACGCGGACCCGGAAGCTTCGCATCTGGCACTGATGCAGGCGATCAGCCCGCTGCAACTGGCTTATCTGCATGTGATGCGCGCGCCCGTTGCCGAAATAGACGCCTTCAAGCTGGCGCGCAGCCATTTTTGCGGCGGCGGCATCATTCTCAATGACGGCTTTAGCGGCTCGGACGCCGATCTTGCCGTTAGCGCCGGCGTGGGCGATGCGGTGTCGTTTGCGCGCCACTATATCGCCAACCCGGACCTTGCCCGGCGTTTGCAACTGGGCCTGCCTCTGGCCCGCTTTGACCGCACCACGCTTTATACCGCCGGTAGCAAGGGATATAACGACTACCCGCCGCTGGCGTAAGTGGGTGGATAGGTTTAAAAAACCAAGGCCGGCGCGAAGCCGGCCTTTGATGTTGCATTTTTTTAAAACTGACCACCTAGATATTAGATTCGCGGAGGTAAGACTTGGCTATATGTTAGGTCCTGGACGATTGGTTACGCGTTTTACGAATAATTCAGGGCACTTTGTTTGCCAACGTTTTAATGCCTGAACTGGGGCTGCGTGCTCAAAGACTTTCTGCGGAAACTGGTGGTTGTAGAGCCTCAGGTAATGCTCCAGTGTCTGATAAATATTAATGGCGGAATTAAAACGGTGCGTGGCCAGCACATCGGCTATCGCGCACAGACTAAACACGCGGCCTCGTGCGGTGCTTGGGCTCAAGATGCCGATCGAGGTATTTACTGAGCACTTGGATGCTGTGATTGAATCACGACAAGCCATTAAAATTTAATCCTGTTGCATTTGGTATTTTAGACCGCCCGTCTGAAAAGCGGGATGTCTTCACGTAAAATTCCTTTCAATCCTGATTGGAGAAAATTTTACTTCAGACGGCAACTAATTTCTGGGGGACGCATCACATGCGGTGGGTTACGACGTCGATGAGGTCAGAAATGTCTATCTGGTCAAGGAAATCCTGCTAAGGTTGAAACCTAACCAATCACTCTGCCGGACCCATATCAGAAACCGCACAGGTCAGTTATTTAAGAGGCGGATTCAGGGAGTAAGTGCAACAGGACGACCGGTATACAGAAGGCGGTGAGATGAGATAACTTCTCCGACTTTTGGCCGGCCAGCCTGGAGCACGAAGAATGAATTACCACCACCTCACCGAAGGTGAACGATACCAGATTCAACTGTTG
Organism: Craterilacuibacter sp. RT1T; assembly: GCF_023502145.1. GTDB lineage: Bacteria > Pseudomonadota > Gammaproteobacteria > Burkholderiales > Chromobacteriaceae > Craterilacuibacter. The sequence continues at coordinate 518,919 of NZ_JAMFLI010000002.1, forward strand.
GCGGGTGAAGGTTGTGGCCCAAGCGTCATTGGCAGAAGGATCCAGCGTTGCAAGAGCGTCATCAGCCGCGAGTTACGGCGTAATCGCAATGCGCGGGGCGCTTACCGGGCCACCGAGGCGCAGCAGAAGTATCAACAGCGTCTGCAAAATAAGGGCGTTGCCCGACAGCCTTGGCGGCTGATGTTTGACGAAGTCGGCGTACCACTGCTAGCCGAGGGCTGGAGCCCGGAGCAGATTAGCGGCGTATTTAGTGGCAGTGAGGTCGCGGTCAGTCACGAATGGCTCTACCAGCGCATTCTGCAGGACAAGGTCGGCGGCGGCTTGCTGCACAAGCATCTGCGTTGCCAGAAGCAGCGTAAAAAGCGTTATGGCAAGCCAGAGCGGCGCGGCCAGTTACGCGACCGACGCTCGATTCATGACCGGCCAGCCGATGTGGAATTACGCAATCGGATCGGTGATTGGGAGGCGGATACCATTATCGGCACGGGCCACAAAGGGGCGGTCGTCAGTCTGGTGGAGCGGGCCAGCGGCTTTGCCAAACTGATCGTGATACCGACGCGCGAGGAGAATGTGGTCACGCAGGCGATTATCAAGGCGCTGTGGCCGCATCGTGATCAGGTACTGAGCATCACCTTTGACAATGGCAAGGAGTTTGCCGGGCATCTGAAGATCGCGAAGAAGCTGAAGGCGGATTGCTACTTTGCCGATCCATACAGTTCGTGGCAGCGTGGCTGTAACGAAAATTTGAATGGCTTGGTGCGGCAATATTTCCCGAAGGGAAAAACTGACTTCACCCAAGTCAGCCAGAAGGCGATGAATGAAGTCGAGCGCAAATTAAATCATCGGCCACGAAAACGACTGGGCTGGCAAGCGCCGACAGCGGTCTTCAAAAGTGGTAAGCCATTGAACAAAATTAACTATTGACTGTTGCACTTACTTTTTTAACCAGCGAGACGTTTTATTTTAGGAGAGCGCGTGTCGAATTTGATTGCAGACTGGAATGAAATCGCTAAACTTTTTCAATCACTCGTCACTACTACTTCCATCCTAATTGGCGGCATGTGGGTGTATTTAAAATATGTCCGCCAACAGGAGCGTTATCCGAACATAGAATCGTCAGCTGAAATAAAACTGATCGGAGTCCAAGGTGGTTACTGGATTGCAGAGATTGTTGCAACTGTAGAAAATAAAGGAAAAACTCAGCACAGAATGTATGATTTCTTCTTTAATATGTTCGCCATAAGCGCCGACGATCCGGTTAATACTGATCCGAGATGGAATGGGCAGGTCAACTTTCCACACGAGGTTGTCACTGGTTCATTTCTACCAAAGCAGTACAAGTTTTTTTATGTGGATCCAGGCGTAACGGCTAAGTATTCATACATTGCGCGGATTCCAGTTAATTATAGTTTTGTGATTCTTCACTGGTATTTTATGTATGGTGATAACCGAAAGTTCAAGCATGTGGCCGAGTGCACCATCCAACTAGATTTAAAGAAGGGGCAGTCTCAACAACCAAGTGCAACACTCGGTGGATTCAAAAAGTAAGTGCAACGCTCTGCAAGCCTGTAAATTCAAGGGCTTGCCCCCGTGGAAGACCTTGGCTGGCGAATGCCAGCAAAGCCTTTTCTCGGTCGATGATTCAACTTGCGCTCGACTTCGTCCGGCTCCGTCTGCGTCACTTTCGTAAATTCGGTCTTCCCTTTCGGGAAGTATTGCCGCACCAGTTCGCTCAAATGCTCGTTGCAGCCCTGCTGCCAGCAACTGTACGGGTTGGCAAAGAAGCAGTCTGTCGGTTGGGAGGGGATTTTGGAACCGCACTGGGCGCGGATGCTGGAGCGCATGCGTGCCGAGCCGGTGGTTTTTTCTACCGAACTGGACTTCAACGGGTAGAGCATCGATGGGGAGGGCCGTTGGATGATGAGGTCCAGCGCGGCATGTATCTGCATGTCTCGCTGGACCTCACGACAGACCTGTGGCTGCACCGTCAGCGCAACTGCAAGCTGAATAAGCAAGACGAACGTTTATGGGGCCGGCTCGCATAACTGGAAACATGCAGCGAAATTGCCGTCCCGGCATGGCCAGAAGGCTCGCCCTGTGAGCGCTAAGCGTTCGCATTCAGTGCATCAAACTTTGGTGGACGACCCGGTGCTGAAAGTGAGGGCTGAGCATGCGCCTAGCACCGCTGTTCCACCACACTCTGCTGGAACAGCGTCTTTGCGCATGAAAGCCCTGGGTGGCTCGACAGGGCTGGTCAGGCCACCCGGGTTTGCGTCGCCTGCCACACTTCCACCGAGCCCGGGTCGGTGAGCGCGATCATTTGTTTGAGCAGGTTTTTCAAGACGCGCGCATCCCAGTCCCCCAGTTTTTCCAATAAATCCGCCTCGCGCGCCTTGGCCGCGGCAATCACAAACAAGACTGCCTGACGCCCGCTACGGGTCAGCGCATAGCGCCCGCCTGTTTCACCTTGTTCTTCGTGCATCATTTCGCGCGCACACAGGCGCTCGATCGGGGAAAACTGGGCCGGAAAGCCGCTGTGACGCATCAGTTCGTCCAGTGCGCCGCGGCTTTGCGCGCCGCGCTGCAATAAGGTGGACAGGGTAAAGAATTCGGGGTCGGACAAGCCTTGTGTCTCCAGTTCGCTGCGTATGCTGCCCAGAAACTGGTAATGGGCGCGCCCGACCAGATAACCCAGAAAATCCTCGGAAAAGCTATGCGGCTCATCGGCCGCGGCCAGGCCCAAGGGGCCGCTTTTTTTGGTGGCCAGCGCATAGCGTCCGCCGTGAAACACCAAGGGCGTGCGCTCGCTGCTGTCAAAGCCGGTCACTTCCCCCACCAGAATCAGGTGGTCGCCGCCATCGTACTGAAAGCTGGTTTTGCACTGAAAGCGGGCGGCACAATCGGTGAGCAAAGGGCAGCCGTTGCTGCCGGTTTCGGTTTGCAGCCCGGCAAACTTGTCTTCGCCGCGCCGTGCAAAGCGGTCGGAGAGCGCCTCTTGCTCGGCCGACAGGATGTGTACCGTCCAGTGGCCGCTCTCTGCGAAAGCCGGCAGGCTTTTGGCGCTCTTGGCGATGCTCCACAGCACCAGCGGCGGGTCCAGCGATACCGAATTGAAGCTGTTGGCCGTCATGCCCACCGGTGAGCCATCGGCATCACAGGTGGTCACGATGGTGACGCCGGTGGTGAATGCGCCCAGCGCACGGCGGAAATCCTGCGGATTGTTTTCGGTGGACATGGTGTCTCCTTGAGTTTGGGCATCGGGCATGGGGAGTGGGGAGTGGGGAGTAGGGAGTAGGGAGTAGGGAGTAGGGAGTAGGGAGTAGGGAGTAGAGGCTTTTACTCCCCACTCACCACTCACCACTCACCACTCTCTACGCCCTAACGCCCCATTCCCTGACCACGCCTAATGCCCATCAAATTTCGGCTGTCTTTTTTCGATAAAAGCCTGCATGCCTTCTTTTTGGTCCAGCGAGGCAAACAGGGTCTGGTTGGCTTTGCGCTCCAGCGCCAGCGCGGTTTCCAGCGGGGCATCCATCCCCAGCAACACACACTCCTTGATTTCGCGTGCCGCCAGCGGCGGCATGGCGGCGATGGTGGCCGTCATTTCCAGTGCGTAAGGCAAGACCTCGGCGTCGGCCATTACATCGCTGACCAGCCCCATGCGCTGCGCTTCTTTTGCCCCAACTGGCTTGCCGGTCAGCAGCATTTTCATCGCATTGCTCTTGCCGACGGCGCGCGCCAGGCGTTGGGTGCCGCCGATGCCGGGCATGATGCCGATGCGGATTTCCGGCTGCGAGAAGCGTGCGCTTTCGCCGGCTATCAGGATGTCGCAATGCATGGCCAGCTCGCAGCCGCCGCCATAGGCATAGCCGCAAATGGCGGCAATCACCGGTTTGGGGCAGTGCTGTATCGGCGCCCACAGCCGCTCGGTGTGGCGCTTGAGTATCTCGACCGGGCCACACGCCGCCATCGAGCGGATATCGCCGCCGGCGGCAAACACCTTGTCGCCACCGGTCAGCACAATGGCGCGGACGGTCGCATCGTCAGCCAGTTGGGCAAAGGCCGCGGCCAAAGCGTGCTGCAAGGGCAGGCTCAGGGCATTGGTCGCATCCGGGCGATTGAGCGTCAGTAGGGCCACGCCGTGTGCCGGGCGGCTGACGAGCAGGATGTCGGGTTCTGTCATTCGGGTCTGCATCCATTCATGGGCGTTTCACATTGTGCGCAGCGGCGCTGGGCCCGCGCAGTTAATGAGGCGATTCTGAGCGCCAGCCATTGCGTTCTCATCGTCTGAACAGACGACGAAACACTGGCTATCCCCCCGTAAATTGCAAAGCGTGAATCAGGCTCTGGAGACTTTGCATGTCTGTGGCAATCGACTTTTCCAACAAGGTGGTGCTGGTGACCGGCGGAACCCGCGGCATAGGCCGCGGCATCGCCAGGCGCTTTCTCGACGCGGGGGCCAGCGTGGTGGTGTGCGGACGCAATGCGCCGGACAGCTTGCCCGAGCGCTGCCATTTCATCGCCTGCGATGTGCGCGACCCCGACTCGGTGCAAGGCCTGATGGCTGAAATAGGCACCCGTTTCGGCCGGCTGGATGTGCTGGTCAATAACGCCGGCGGCAGCCCGCACGCCGATGCCGCGACCGCATCGCCGCGCTTCTCGGAAGGCATTATCCGGCTCAACCTGATTGCGCCGCTGCTTGTGGCGCAAAGCGCCAACCGCCTGATGCAGCAACAGGCCGGCGGCGGTGTCCAGCTCTTTATTACCAGCGTCGGCGCGCACCGGCCAAGCCCGGGCACCGCCGCCTACGGCGCGGCCAAGGCCGGCGTGATCAATCTGGTGTCGTCGCTGGCCATCGAGTGGGCACCGGCGGTACGGGTGATGGCCGTCAGTCCGGGCCTGGTCAAGACCGAGCAGTCGGCGCTGCATTATGGCGACGCGGCCGGCATCGAGCGCGTCGCCGCCACCATTCCCTTGGCGCGCATGGCCGAACCGGAAGACATCGGTAATGCCTGCCTGTTTATGGCGTCGGATCTCGCATCCTACGCCAGCGGAACGCATCTCTTGCTGCATGGCGGCGGCGAAAAGCCTGCCTTTCTCACCGCAGCAGCGCAATAACAAGGAGGACGACAGTGAGCGAATTGCAATCTAACTGGCTGGATGAGGCGAAAGCACTGATCGGCCACGAGTACGGCAAGGTCTATGCCTGGGATGCGGTCAACCAGCCCATGATTCGGCAGTGGTGCGAGGCTTTGGGGGTGGATAACCCCTTATATCTCGATGGCGAGACGGCACAGCAGCGCTTCGGCGCCCATGTTGCGCCACCGACCATGCTGCAGGCCTGGGTGCTGGCCGGCATCAAGGGGCTGTATCCGCCAGGCTCGGCGACCGACAATCCGTACGAGGTGCTGCAACTGATCGAGCGCCACGGCTATGCCTCGGTGGTCGCGGTCAATTCGGAGCAGGAATATTTCCGCTACCTGAAAGAAGGCGACCGTCTGTCTTTTACCTCGATGATCGAGTCGGTGAGCGAGGAGAAGACTACGGGTCTGGGCACCGGTTTTTTCGTCACCCAGTTGCTGAGTTTCTATGACCAGCACGACGCCAAAGTCGGACAGATGCGTTTTCGCCTGTTCAAGTTCCGCCCGGCCAGCGCCAAGCCGGCCGCCGAAAAGCCGTCGCGCCCCATGCCCGGCATCAGCGACGACAACCGTTTCTTCTGGGATGGCCTTAAAGCCAGAAAGCTGCTGATCCAGCGCTGCACGGCTTGCGGCACGCTGCGCAACCCGCCGGGGCCGGCCTGTCCGGCTTGCCATTCGCTCCTCTCTGACAGCATCGAGGCATCGGGACGTGGCCGTATTTACTCTTACACCGTAGTGCATTACCCGACCTTGCCCGGCGTGCCGGCGGCCAATCCGGTCGGCTTGATCGAGCTGGAAGAGGGCGTGCGTCTGGTTGCCGGTCTGGTTGGTGTCGCTGCCGACGCGGTGCGCATAGGCAGCGAAGTGAGCCTCGAGTTTCTCGAGTGTGCCAACGAGCTGACTTTGCCGGTGTTTCGCCCGCTAGGAGGTGCAGCATGAATTTCTCGTTAACGGATGAACAGCTGCAGATCCGCGAAATGGCGGCCGGCTTGTTTACTGACTTCAGCCATGAAAACCGTGCCGGCAAACTGGACTCGTTCTGGGATCCGGCGCTATGGGCCGAGCTTGTGGACACCGGACTTTGCGCGCTATTGCTGCCGGGCGAGGTTGGCGGTGCCGAGCTTGGCATGACCGAACTCATCTCGGTACTGCAAGAGCAGGGCAAGGCGCTGGCGGCCGCCCCTTTGTGGCGCCATGCATTGGCTTGCGCGGCCTTGTCGCGCTTTGCCCCGGCCTTGCTGGACGCACTGGATAGCACGCAACCGCTGGCGCTGACGCTGGACAGTGCTTTAAGCGGCCGCATTGATGGCCATAGCGTGATGGTCAGCGGCGAAGTCGCGGCACTGGCGGTCACGCCACAGACCCGTCACGCACTGCTGCAGCTTGAGCTGGGTGGCGACGCCCGCCTGATGCTGGTTGAACTGAGTGCTTTCGAACGTACAGCCGGGGTGCTGACCCAGGGCGAAGCGGTCTGGCAACTGAACGCCGACGGCCTGTTGCTGGGCACGGCTCAACTCTTGCCGCCCGAGGCGCACGCCTGGGTTTATGCGCGGGCCTGTGCCTGTATTGCCGCCTTGCAGCTGGGGGTGGCTGAAGGCGCGCAGGCGATGACGGTGGCGCACTTGTCCGAGCGGGAACAGTTCGGGCGCAAATTAGGCAGTTTTCAGGCGGTGGCGCAGCGCATGGGTGACGGTTTTATCGCCATCGAAGCCTTGCGCTCGGTGCTCTGGCAACTGGTGTGGCGGCTGGACGCGGGCGTGGACATCGGTACCGCCGCGCAAGTAGCCAAATACTGGGCCAGCGAAACCGGCAACCGCATCGCGCATTCGGCGCAACACCTGCATGGCGGCACCGGCTCCGATCTGAGCTATCCGCTGCACCGTTTTTTCCTTGCGGCCCGGGCGCTTGAGCTGGAGCTAGGCGGCGCTGCCGCCCAGATCGCCGCGCTCGCCGACATTATCAAGCACAACGAAAACTGGAGGGCCGCCGAATGAGCGCGCAAGGCATTTCCTTCGATCAGGTCAAAGTGGGCGACAAACTGCCCGAGCTGGCCATCCCCGTCACCGTCGAACTGGTGGTCGCCAGCGCGATCGCGACCCGCGACTTCTTCCCCGGTCACCATGATTTGCAGGCGGCGCAGCAATTGGGTTCCAAACATATTTTCATGAACATCCTCACCACCAACGGTCTGGTCGAGCGCTATGTCGGCGCCTGGGCCGGGGCTGAAGCACTGATCGCCAGCGTCAAGATCCGCCTGGGGGCACCCAACTACCCGGGCGACTGCATGACCATGCAGGGTGAAGTCAGCGAAAAAGACGCGGCCGCGCAAGCGCTGACGGTCAGTCTGCGCGGCGTCAACAGCATGGGTGACCACGTCAGCGGGACGGTGAAACTGTTGTTTGCACAAGGGGCTCTGGCATGAACACATTATCCGGCAAGGTCGCCATCGTCGGTCTCGGCGCCACCGAGTTTTCCAAAAATTCCGGGCGTACCGAAATCCGCCTCGCAACCGAAGCGGTGCTCGCAGCGCTCTCTGATGCCGGCATCGAGCCTGGCGAAGTGGATGGGCTGTGCACTTATGCGGTTGACAATAATCCCGAGCGCGAAGTGTTCCGCCAGATCGGCGGCAAGGAGCTGAAGTTCTTTGCCCGCACCCCCGAAGGCGGTGGCGCCGCCTGTGCGCCCTTTTTGCACGGCATGATGGCGATCGCCAGCGGCGTGGCCAATGTGGTGGTGGTCTATCGCGCCATGAACGAGCGCTCGTGGTACCGCTTCGGTGCCGGCATGCAGGGCAAGGCGCCGGATCCGTTTTTTGAAACCACCAATTTCGGCTACTACATCCCGCATGGCCTGGTGAGCCCGGCATCATGGGTGGCGATGAGCGCGCAGCGCTATATGCACGAATATGGCGCGACCAGCGAGGATTTCGGCCGGGTGGCGGTGGCTGCGCGCGATTTTGCCGCGACCAATCCGGCGGCGTTTTTCTACGGCAAGCCGATCACGCTGGAAGAGCATCAGGCCTCGCGCTGGATTGCCGAGCCTTTGCATCTGCTCGATTGCTGCCAGGAGTCCGATGGTGCGGTCGCCATGGTGTTGGTGTCGCGCGAATACGCCAAAAAGCTCAAGCAGACGCCGGTTTTCCTCAAGGCCGCCGCCCAGGGCACCTATGAAGACCAGCAGATGATGACCAGCTACTACCGCAAGTCGATTTCCGGCCTGCCGGAAGCGGGGCTGGTGGCACGCCAGTTGTGGCAGATGTCGGGGCTGACACCCAAAGATATCCAGACGGCCGTGATTTACGACCACTTCACGCCTTTTGTGCTGGAGCAGTTGGAAGAGTACGGCTTTGCCGGGCGCGGCGAGGCGAAATACTTTGTGCGCGAAGGCCGTCATGCGCGTGGTGGCGATCTGCCCATCAATACCCACGGCGGCCAGTTGGGCGAGGCCTATATCCACGGCATGAACGGCGTGGCCGAGGGCGTGCGCCAGGTGCGCGGTAGCGCCGTCAACCAGGTCGCCGGAGTGAAAAACGTGCTGGTCACCGCCGGCACCGGCGTGCCGACCAGCGGCCTGATTGTCGGTCTGGACTAGGAGAGACGCCATGTATGTAGAGCTCAGTAGCGCACAGCAGGCGCTCAAGACCGAACTTGCCGATTATTTTTCCCGGCTGATGACGCCGGATGCGCGTGCGCGCCTGGCTGCCCACGAGGAAATCGACCCTATCTATCGCGAGCTGATTGCCCAGGCCGGCCGAGACGGTTATCTGGCGCTGGGCTGGCCCAAGGAATACGGCGGCGCCGGCATGGGGCCGATCGAGCAGCTGATTTATTTCGAAACCGTGGTGCAGTCCGGTGCACCGTTTCCTTTTGTCACGGTGAATACAGTCGGGCCGGCACTGATGGCGCACGGCAGCGCGGCGCACAAGGCCAGATTTCTGCCGGGCATCGCCCGTGGCGACATCCATTTTGCCATTGGCTATTCCGAACCGGATGCCGGCACCGATCTGGCGGCGCTTAAATGCAGCGCGGTGCGCGACGGCGACGATTTTATCGTCAACGGCAGCAAAATCTGGACCAGCCACGCCCAGTATGCCGACTATATCTGGCTGGCGGTACGCACCGATCCTGCCGCGCCCAAGCATAAGGGCATCACCATTTTAATCGTCGATGCCAAGGCCAGCGGTGTTTCCGTCGCGCCGATCTACACACTGGGTCACCGCACCAATGCGACTTACTTTGACAATGTACGCGTACCGGCTGCCATGGTGGTGGGCGAAGTCAATGGCGGCTGGCAGCTGATTACTTCGCAGCTGAACCATGAGCGCATTGGCCTGGGCGCCCATTCGATGAAGATGGTGGGCATCTATCAGGAGGTGCTGGCCTGGGCGCAAACGCGCGCAGCCAATGGCAAGCGTGCGCTGGATACCGGCTGGGTGGCGACGCGCCTGGCCGAAGCCTGGTGCGAGCTTGAGGCGCTGAAAATCCTCAACTACCGCCTGGCAGCCGATTTGGCCGAAGACAAGCTGTCACCGGCACTGGCCTCCGCCGCCAAGGTGTTCGGCACCGAGGCCGAGCAGACCGTGGCCAGAAAGCTGGCCGAAGTCTTGGGTGTGGCCGGTTTGATCCGCGCTGGCAGCAAGGCGGCGCGCTTGCACGGCCTGATTGAAGAGACGGTGCGCCATGTGACCATTACCAGTTTCGGTGGCGGCACCAACGAGATCCAGCGCGAAATCATTGCCCAGTTTGGTCTGGGTTTGCCGAGGGTGACCCGATGACACGCGACCCGTTTTCTGTCCTGCCTAGCCGTGAGGAGACTCAGGCCAAGCTGGATGCCCGCGCCCGCGTGGCCAATGCCGTGCGCCCGCTGGATGCTTTTACGCTGGCCGACCGGCTGGAAGCGCAGGCCTTGAGCCATGCAGCGCGTCCTTTTCTGATTGATGGCGATACGGCGCTGAGCTTTGCCCAGGTCAATGCCAGTGCCAACCGCTATGCTCATGCGCTGGCAACGCTGGGCATCAAGCAAGGCGATGCGGTGGCGCTGGTGATGGAAAACCGGCCCGAGTATTTCATTGTCTGGTTTGCGCTGAACAAGCTGGGCGCCATCTGCGGCTTTATCAATACCCATCTGAGCGGCCAAGCGCTGATCCATGCGTTGGCGGCGACACAGGCGCGGGCCGTGATTGCCGGCGACGAGTGTCTGGTCAATTTTAGCGCGCTGGATACCGGCCATATTCCGCTATGGCGGGTGGCCGACCCCTTGCAGCAGGCGCCGGCAGAAGGCTTGCGCCTGGCCGCACTGGAGTTGTCGCGTCTGGCGCGGCAAAGCGCGGCAGACAATCCGCCGGCGTCGTTACGCGCAGGCCTGCGCGCCGAAGACACGGCGCTGTATATCTGCACCTCGGGCACGACGGGGCTGCCCAAAGCGGCCAAAACCAGCCATATGCGCTGGCTTAACGTCGGCGACATTATGCAGGTGACGCTATCGGCCAGCGAAAACGATGTGTTTTATTGCTTTTTGCCGCTGTATCACGGTGCCGGCTCGATGTCGCTGGGCTCGACGGCGCTCAGGTGCGGCGCGGCCATTGTGATCCGGCGCAAGTTTTCGGTGCGCGAATTCTGGCGCGATGTGCGCAAGTACCGCATTACCGTGTGCCAGTATATCGGCGAGATTTGCCGCTATCTGTTGAACCAGCCGCCCAGTGCGGATGACCGCGAACACAGCCTGCGCAAGATGATGGGGGCGGGGCTCAGTGCCGAGGTATGGCAGCGCTTTGTCGCGCGCTTTGGCCCGATGGATATCTATGAAGGCTGGGGTTCGACCGAGTCCAACTGCAATATCATCAATGTCGACAACCGCGTAGGCAGTTGCGGGCGCATCCCGTTCTGGGACAAGACCAATGTGCGTATGATTGCCTACGACGTCGACAGCGATAGCCCCGTGCGTGACGAGGCCAGCGGCCTGTGCCAGCAGGTGGGGCCGGACGAGGTCGGCGAGGTGATCGGTTTTATCATTGATAGCGATGAAACCGGTGGCGGGCGGTTCGAGGGGTACACCTCGAGTGAAGCCACGGCGCAAAAGATATTGCGCGATGTGTTTACGCCCGGCGATGCCTGGTGGCGCTCCGGCGATCTGCTGCGCTACGACGAAGACGGCTATTGCTGGTTTGTCGACCGCATCGGCGACACCTTCCGCTGGAAGAGCGAAAACGTATCGACCACCGAAGTCGCCGAGGCCTTGTCCGGCTTTGACGGGCTGGAGGCGCTGACGATATACGGCGTACAAGTGCCGGCCCACGAAGGCCGTTGCGGCATGGCGGCGGTGGTGATGCAGGAAGGACGCGATTTTGATGCCGCCGCATTTTACCGTCTGGCCAGTGCGCGCCTGCCCAAATATGCCGTACCGCAGTTTGTGCGCGTGCGGCGGGAGGCCGACATGACCAGCACCTTCAAGCTGAAGAAGGTTGATCTGATGCGCGAAGGCTATGATCCGGCGCGCTTTAGCGATCCCTTGCTGGTGTGCGACGACAAGGCCGCGACCTATGTGCCGTACTCGCCCGAGGCGCTGGCGCAAACCGGGTTGCCGGCGTTTTCAGACTGAATACCGGGGCGGCATCTGCAAGTTGATGCATCGCTCGCCCCTCATTCTCTCTTGGTCAGGAGTTCATATGCTGTTTTCACTCAAGGGGCGCACGGCGCTGGTGACGGGCGCCGGGCAAGGCATGGGTTTTGGCATCGCCGAGGCGCTGGCCGAACAGGGGGCGGTGGTCGTGATTAACGACATCGACGCCGAACGGGCAGCCGCTGCCGCGGCCAGGTTAAGGCAAAAGGGCTATGCAGCCGTAGGAATGGGCTGCGATGTGTGCGAGCGTTCATCTATAGACCAGATGCTACTGCAGGTGGCCGAATTGGGGGCGCTGGATATCGTGGTCAATAATGCCGGCCTGCCCGCGGGCTGGCAGGGGGATAACCTGCGCTTTATCGATAGCCAACCGGCGAACTGGCAGCGTTATGTCGAGCTTAATCTGTACGGTGTGATGCATATGACGCAGGCGGTATTGACCGTGATGCGCGAGCGCCGCCACGGCCGCATCGTCACCATCAGCTCGGAGAGCTGGCGCATGGGAACCGATATGGGCTTGGCGGCTTATGCCGCATCCAAGGCCGCGGCGATCGGCTTTATGCGCCAGATCGCCGCGGAAAACGGCGCTTATGGCATCACCGCCAACTGCCTGTCGCTGGGAACGATGAATAACTGGGAAGGTTCGGAGCAACTGGCCGCCAAGATTAATCCAATTCCGCGCGCCGGTAGCCCGCGTGATGTGGGGGCAGCCTGTGCGTTTTTGGTGTCCGATGAAGCATCATGGCTGACAGGGCAGGTATTGCCGCTAAACGGTGGCGTACTGATGGCCTAAAGGCCGGGCGCAAGCCCATTCAAGCGGGAAACTTATGTCCGATATTGATTTGCATTATCCGCATGCGGTAGCGCCCGTTGCCGGTGAAACGCTAGAGGTCGCGCCCGGCGTGTTATGGCTGAGGATGCCGATGCCGTTTCCGCCTGGCCATATCAACCTGTGGCTGTTGCGCGATGGCGAGGGCTGGGCTGTGGTCGACACGGGCCTGGCCACGGTTGCGGTCAAGGATTTGTGGCATCAGCTTTTGCAACGCTATCGGCTGACACGGCTGATCTGCACCCATTACCACCATGACCATGCCGGTCTGGCCGGCTGGTTGTGTCAACAGGCGGGCATCCGCTTGTCGATGGCGCAGGCCGAGTATCAGGCTTTGCAAAAAGCGTGGCAGCGGGGGGCGGATAGCGAAAAAGAGGCGGGGTTTTATCTGGCGGCGGGCCTGCCGGCCGCCTCTCTGGCCGCGGCCATAGACAGCTTTCGTGATGGCGATTTTATTGCGACGCCGCCAGCGAGCGTAACGCCGCTCGCGGATGGCGATGTGCTCGCGATCGGCTCGCATCGCTGGCGCGTGATGACTTATGCCGGCCATGCGCCCGAACATGCGCTATTGTACTCAGCCACGCTTGGCGTACTGATTGCCGGTGACCAGTTGTTGCCCAAGATTACGCCCAGTGTCGGCTTGAATGCCGCCAACCGCCTGAGCGATCCGCTGGGTGAGTGGCTGGCTTCCATGCAGGCCTTGCAAAACCTGCCCGCCAGCACGCTGGTGCTGCCTTCGCACCAACTGCCCTTTGTCGGCGCCGCCAGCCGTGCGGGGCAGATTGCCCGCTATCACCGCCAGCAATTGGCCAAGCTTTCCGTCTTGCTGCAAGGGCCGCCGGCCAGTGCTTATGCCCTGGCGCAGGCCTTGTTTTCCCGCTTAGGCAATCCGGTGGCCGAATTGATGGCCGTTTCGGAAACCCTTGCGCATCTGCGCTACTTGCAATTGCGTGGCCAAGCCAGCTATGCCTTGACGGCTGAGGGTTGCCAGCACTGGTCCGCTATCTGTTGTGAATCGACTCTTCAAGGATGAAAGCCATGCAGCAACAAGAAAAACCGGGGCTGGGCAAGGCGCTGCTGATCAATTGCGCCATTGTCGTGGTGATTTCGCTCTATCTGTTTTTGCTGTACACGCTGGGGATCAAGGATAGCTGGATCACCTTTCTGTTCTTGTGGTACTACGCCTCGGTCAAGGAAGCGGCGGCTGCCGAGTGCCTGCCATCCGCATGTGGTGCGCTGTTCGGCTTTGCTCTGTCCGGCCTGCTGAGCGCTTTGCCTGCGCTATTGGGGCAGGGTGTCGGTCTTGGCCTGTTTTTCGCCCTGATCTTCGTCGTGGTGCTGCTGCAGGTTATGGGGCGGCTAAGCCTGCTGATCAATGGCGCGACTTTTCTGTTTCTTACCGTGGGCTGCATTCCGCTGATTGCGGGGGCGAACGCTTTTGCCGTGCATTTTGCGGCGCTGGCGACCGGTGTCGTGTTCTGGTCGCTGTTTATCCATGTCGCGCGCACGCTGCTGACTAAAAAGGCGCACAAACCGGCCACGGCCTGCGAGCATAGCCAGCAGCGCTAGTGACTGTGGGAGATAAAGACGGCCATTGCCAGCGAGATGGCAATGGCCGTCTTGTTTATGGTGACGAGCCCATGGCAAGCGGGTGTTTATTGCATGCGATGCGTGCTGCTTATACGTCAGCTTGCCACGCCCGTCAGGCTCGCCCCGCACCTGCATCCCCGTAACGGGGATGTTGGGCTTGCGCGTTAGTCCTAGCGGACGATGAAGATGCCGCCCTGTTTGGTGATGATGCTTGGCATGCCACTCACAGGAGCGCCCCATGTTGCCGACTATCCCCACCATTCCCCGCATGATGGCCGCCAGTGCGGCACGTTGGCCTGGCCGTATTGCGATCGAGGACGACGGGCAATCCATCAGTTATCCCGAGCTTGACCGCCTGCGCCGGCGTGTAGCCGGCGCATTGATCCGTTTTGGCGTGAAGCCGGGTGACCGGGTTGCCATCTGGGCACCCAACGGCTGGCAGTGGATCGCGGCGGCGCTGGGCATCCATTCTGCCGGGGCGGTACTGGTGCCGGTTAACACCCGGATGAAAGGGCAGGAGGCGGCCTATATCCTGAGCAAGAGCCAGGCCAAGCTGCTGTTTTGCATCGGCGAGTTTCTCGGCACGGTCTACCCGCAACAACTCGAGGGCATCCGTCCCGACGCCTTGCAAGAAGTGGTGATACTGGGCGAGTCGCCCCGTATGGCCGATACCCTGCCATGGGACGAGTTTTTGCAGTGGGCGGATGACGCTGCGCTGGCGCAAGCCGATCAGGTGGCGCTGGCGGTCGAGCCCGGTGATGCATCCGATATTCTCTTTACTTCGGGTACCACCGGCTACCCCAAGGGGGTGATCACCGCGCATGGCCAGAACCTGAGCGGCATGGCGGTGTGGGCGGCGGCAATTGCCTTGTCGCCAGCTGACCGCTATCTGATCGTGAACCCGTTTTTCCATGCCTTCGGTTACAAGGCCGGCTGGCTGGCCGGCTTGATGGCCGGCGCCACGCTGTATCCGCTGGCCGTGTTTGATGCGGGCGAAGTGCTGGAGCGCATCGCCCGCGACCGCATCTCGGTCTTGCCGGGGGCGCCGACGCTGTTTCTCTCGCTGCTGGAAGATCCGCGCCTGCAAGCTAGCGATATCTCCAGTCTGCGTGCAACCGTCACCGGTGCCGCCTCGGTGCCGCCGGCGTTAATTGCGCGCATGCGCAGCGAACTGGGCTTCAAGATCGTGCTGACCGGCTATGGTCTGACCGAGTCATCGGGGATCGCAACCCTGACGCTGGCGGATGATAGTGCCGAAACCATAGCCCGAACCTGCGGACGGCCCTTGCCCGGGGTTGAGATCCGCATCGCCGCTGAAAACGGTGAGGCCTTGCCCGCAGGCGAGGCGGGGGAGGTGTGGATACGCGGCTTTAACGTGATGCAGGGCTATTTCGGCGATAGCGGCGCGACGGCGGATGCCATCGATGCCGAGGGCTGGCTGCATACCGGCGATGTGGGCGTACTGGATGAGGCCGGCTATCTGGCCATTACCGACCGGCTGAAAGACATGTTTATTGTCGGCGGCTTCAATGTTTACCCGGCCGAGATTGAGCGCACGCTGGCACTGCATCCGCAGATTGCGCAGGCGGCGGTGATCGGTGTGGCGGATGACAGAATGGGCGAAGTCGGCAAGGCCTATATTGTGCCGCGCGCCGGTTTTGAACCGGCCGGGGACGAGATCATTGCCTGGTGCCGCACGCGCATGGCCAATTATAAGGTGCCGCGCGAGGTCGAATTCGTGTCGGCATTGCCGCTGAATGCCTCCGGCAAGGTGCTGAAGAACACGTTGCGCAAGCTTGCGCACGCATAATGCCGGCTACTCGCGCGAGCGTAAAAATTGACTGAAACAAGG
>NZ_JAMFLI010000020.1 GCF_023502145.1 Craterilacuibacter sp. RT1T
GCCGCTTGTTTCGTTTGCGTCGTCAGCTGAGGAGGCGAAATATACGCACCTTGCACTGATGCGTCAACACCTTTTGCAAGATATTCCTGACTTATTGCAAACAACCCGTTACATATACCAAGCAACTGCTTTTTGGCATCAAAAATTCTGATACGCTAGCTTTTATCGGCGAAATCATCGCTTGTGGACATCTATCATGCTCAAGTTTGACGTACTCATTATCGGCAGCGGCTTAGCCGGCATGACTTTAGCGCTACATCTGGCCGAACAGCGCCGGGTGTGCGTCATCACTAAACGGGATCTGCTGGAAGGCAGCTCAAGCTATGCCCAGGGCGGCATTGCGGCGGTGCTGGATACGGGCGACTCGGTCGAACACCATATTGCCGATACCCTGGTCGCGGGTGCCGGCCTGTGCAATGAAGCCTCCAGCCGTTTTATTGTCGAGCACTCGAAAGAGGCCATCGATTGGCTGATCGAACTGGGCGTGCCCTTTACCCGCGACGAAGCCCACCAGACCGGCTACCACCTGACGCGCGAAGGCGGTCATAGCCATCGGCGCATTATCCACGCAGCCGATGCCACCGGCGCCGCCGTGACCAGCACGCTGGGGCAAAAGCTGCGCGCCCACCCCAATATCACGCTGCTGGAAGAACATATTGCCGTCGACCTGATTACCTCCGCCAAACTGGGGCAGGAAGGCAAACGCTGTTTTGGTGCTTATGTGCTGGATAAGGCCAGCGATCGCATTATCACCATCGCGGCCCAGCACACCATTATTGCGTCGGGCGGAACCGGCAAGGTCTATCTCTATACCACCAACCCGGACACCGCCACCGGCGACGGCATCGCCATGGGCTGGCGCGCCGGCTGCCGCGTGGGCAATATGGAGTTCATCCAGTTCCACCCGACCTGCCTCTATCACCCGCACAGCAAGTCTTTCCTGATTTCGGAAGCCGTACGCGGCGAAGGCGGCATTCTCAAATTGCCGGACGGCACCCGCTTTATGCCCGAGCATGATCCGCGCGCCGAACTGGCACCGCGCGACATCGTGGCGCGTGCCATCGACTTTGAAATGAAAAAGCATGGCCTCGACTGCGTGTATCTGGATATTTCCTACAAGCCGGCAGCCTTTGTGCGCGAGCACTTCCCCAATATCTACGCCCATTGCCTCGCGCTGGGCATCGATATTACCCAGCAGGCGATTCCGGTGGTACCGGCCGCGCACTATACCTGCGGCGGCCTGGTCACCGACCTGAATGGCCAAACCGATGTAGAAGGGCTGTTTGCCGTAGGCGAAGCCGCCTGTACCGGCTTGCACGGCGCTAACCGTCTGGCCAGCAATTCCTTGCTGGAATGCATGGTAATAGGCAAAGCAGCGTCGGCGCTGATCCTGACCCGGCCCGAACAGGCACTACCCGAAATTCCGGACTGGGACGACAGCCAGGTGACCGATCCGGACGAAGAGGTGGTGATCTCGCACAACTGGGATGAACTCAGGCGCGCCATGTGGGACTACGTCGGCATTGTGCGGACCAATAAACGCCTGAAGCGTGCGCTGCACCGCATCGAGCTATTGAAGCTGGAAGTCGACGAGTACTACAGCCACTTCCATGTCGGTAATGACCTGATTGAACTGCGCAATCTGCTGCTGTGTGCCGAGCTGATCGTACGTTCGGCCATGGCGCGCAAGGAAAGCCGCGGCCTGCACTACAGCCGCGACTATCCGGACACCTTAAGCGAAGCGCACGAAACCATCCTGGCGCCGGATTAAGCCCTGCCCTGCTTAGGCCTGAAACGCCCTGCCCGATGTCGCGTCCGGCAGGGCATGCTTTTCTCCTGAGAGCGGCAGGGTGAACCAGAAGACACAACCGCCGGCCAGTGTTCGGGTCACACCAAACTCGCCGCGGTGAAATTCGATAATCGAACGGCAGATATTCAAACCAATACCCATGCCGTCTGCCTTGCTGCTGTAAAACGGCGTGAACAGATTGGCGTAAGCCGCTTCGGACAGGCCCGGACCATTATCCTGTACCTCGACCCGCCAACTGGACACTCCACTTTCGGCACGCACATCCACCCGCGGACGCGAAACACCGGCCTCGACTTGCGCTTCGATGGCATTTTTGACCAGATTGAGCATCACCTGTTCGATCAGCACCGGATCAAGCTGCAGGGCACACGGCCGACCCAGCTGTGTTAACCGCAATGGCACCAGATGCTTGTCGGCCAAGGGCTGCGCCAGACTCAGTGCATGCGGCATCAAGACCCGCGGATCCACTTCCTGCAATTGCGGCGTATGCCTTTTCACAAAGGCACGAATGCTGCCGACAATCTGCCCGGCGCGCTGCGCCTGATCGGCCAGTGCCTGCAAGGCCGGAGTGACACCATCGGGCAAGGACTCGACTCCAGCCAGACGCCGCTTCAACCCGGAAGCGTAAGTATTAATGGCGGTCAGTGGCTGCCCCAGTTCATGCGCCAGACTGGAGGCCATCTCCCCCATCGCCACCAGCCGGGTGGTCGTCTGGAAACGAACCTCCAGCGCCCGCTCGCGCTCGTCGCGCAAGCGGGCTTCGGTCACATCGCGCAAACGCGTCAACCACGCCTGTTCGCCATCACTCCATTCGATCCGGCTGTGTTGCAGCTCGAAATAATGCCCAGAGGCATCCGGGCCATACTCAATCAGCTGCCCTTCACTGCCCGCCAGCAAGGGCAAGCCCGGCAAGAGCACGCAATAACTGCCCTCGCCCGCCAGCGGCCACAAGCGGGTAAACGCCGGATTACTATAAAGCAGGGTCAAGTCCTGCCCTGCCGACACACACAACCCGGTTTCCAGGCCATTTAACACCGCAAGAAAACGTTCGCGCGATGCCACCATGGCCAGGCGCTGGCGTTTCAGCTCGGTGATATCGTACATCGATGCAATCCAGCCGCGCTGCCCGCCACCGCCATCGCCCAGCGGCGTAACATACACCCGCACCTCGACCACGTTGCCTTGCGGCGTTTGCAACTGCAATTCCAGTCCATGCTCGGGCCAGCCGTCACTTCCGAAGTCCTTGAGCATGGCCAACAGATCAACCGGTGCCTCCCCGCCCCAAAACGGATAGGGCGGCATCATGCCCGGCAACTGCTCCGGCACGAATGCCGTCATGCGGCAAAACGCGCGGTTAACGTAGACAATACGGCCGCCCGGATCAAAGACCAGCAAGCCGTTCTTCATCCCGTCCTCCATCGCCTGACGCAGCGAAATCTCGCTGGACAACACCCGCTCGGCCTGCACGCGCTCGCCGGTATAGCGCCGGATACGCCAGAACGCGCCAGCCAAAGCCAGCGCCAACAAAATGATGACCCCCATCAGCACCGGTAGCGTCACCCCCAGGCTCTGGCGATACGACACGGCCCGCAGGCTGAGGCCGAAGCCGGGCGGATCGAAACTGAGCTGGTGGCTAAGCGTGCCTTGCGGTTCGTACTGCGAAAATTTGCTGGCAATCAGCTTGCCGCCCACATCCACCAGGCTGATGTGATAGCGCTCGGCCATCCACCACGGCACCTGCGATTGCAGCAAACGGTCGAACTGATAAACCAGCCGCAAAAACTGGTTTGGCTTGCCCGGCAAGGCAACGGCCAGATCAAAACGGTAACGCCCATCCTGCCCCAGATACGGCTCGCCATAGGCGGCATGCCCCAGCCGCGCGGCGCGCCATAAAGCATCCATTTCTGGCGCCACCCGCTCCTTATCTGTCAGCTTCGCAGCGGCAACCAGACCAAGCTCGACCACATCGGGGTGTTCGCGCAGGAATAAGGCACGCGCATTGGCAAGGTGAACGGCGCCACGCTCGACACCGGCCAGAGAGCTCGCCATGTTCTGTGCCCAATACCGCTCGCCATCCAGCGACACCCGGATCGACTGCTCCAGCCACAACACGTCCTGAATCAGGGTATCGCGCTGCTCATCCTGCCAATCGCGATACAGCAAATAGGAAATACTGCCTATGCACAGCAATAAGGCAATAAAAGCCGCGCCGGTAAACGACAACAACAAGCGCACCGAGCGCGGTTTAAGCACTGACAGTAAGGATTTCATGACATATGAGGGTATTCCCTATTGCGGAATTCCCCAATAGATATAAAAGGCAGAGGTTTCTACTTTACACCCTAATGACAGTCCGGGAACAAGGGCTGCATGAACAATCACAAACACTGGAGAAACCGATGAAACTCAAACTGACCGCCCTGGCCATCGCCGCCACCTTTGCCGCAGGCTCCGCTTTCGCCGCTGGCGAAATCGTTATCAAATTCAGCCACGTCGTGGCCAAGGACACCCCTAAGGGCAAAGCCGCCGAATACTTCAAAAAAGTGGCCGAAGAGCGCACCAAGGGCAAGGTCAAGGTTGATATTTATCCAAACAGCCAGCTGTACAAAGACAAGGAAGAACTGGAAGCCTTGCAGCTGGGCGCGGTGCAGATGCTGGCACCTAGCCTGGCCAAATTCGGCCCGCTGGGCGTGAAAGAATACGAAGTGTTCGATCTGCCTTACATCTTCGACAACTACGACGAGCTGCACAAAGTCACCCAAGGCCCGATCGGCCAGCAGCTGCTGGGCAAACTGGATAGCAAGGGTATCAAGGGCCTGGCCTTCTGGGACAATGGTTTCAAACACCTGTCGGCCAATAAGCCGATCAAACAGCCCGCCGATATCAAGGGCCTGAAGATGCGCATCCAGTCGTCCAAGGTGCTGGATGAGGAAATGCGCGCACTGGGCGCGATGCCGCAAGTCATGGCCTTCTCCGAGGTGTATCAGGCACTGCAGACCGGCGTGGTCGACGGCACCGAGAACCCGCCATCCAATATGTACACCCAGAAAATGCACGAAGTGCAAAAAAACCTGACCACCACCGCCCACGGCTATCTGGGCTACGCGGTGATCGTTAACAAGAAATTCTGGGATGGCCTGCCGGCTGATGTACGCAGCCAGCTGGAAGGCGCGATGCGCGACAGCACGATCTACGCCAACAAGATCGCCAAGCAGGAAAACGAAGACGACCTCAAGAAAATCGCAGCCTCGGGCAAGACCACCGTCTACAACCCGACTCAGGCTGAGCGCGCCGCCTTCCGCAAGGCCTTGGCACCCGTACACGCCAAGATGGCCGACCGCATCGGTCCTGATTTGCTGAAATCGGTACAGACCGCGACCGGCTTCAAGGCCAACTGATCGTTCCTCCCCAGGCGCTGCCTTTACCGGGCAGCGCCTTTCTTGTTATGGAGAGTCCCCATGCTCAGATTCCTCGACCATCTCGAGGAGTGGCTGATCGCCTTTTTAATGGGCGCTGCCACCTTGATTACCTTTGCCGCCGTCGCCCACCGCTACGGTTCCGGCATCAACCTGCTCTACCCCTATCTCGCCCATATCAATATGGCATGGGCGCAAGAGCTGACGATTTACCTGTTCGTGTGGATGGCTAAATTCGGTGCAGCTTACGGCGTGCGCACCGGCATCCACGTTGGTGTCGATGTGCTGATCAACAAGCTGGGGGATAAAAACCGCAGCCGCTTTATCGTGCTGGGCCTGCTGGCCGGCGCGCTGTTTACCGCCATCGTCGGCACGCTGGGCGCGACCTTTGTCTGGGAAATCGCCCATACCGACCAGACTTCGGCCGATCTGGAAGTCCCGATGTGGCTGGTTTACCTTGCCGTGCCCTGCGGCTCCTATCTGATGAGCTTCCGCTTCTTGCAAGTCACCTGGAACTTCATCCGCACCGGCGAGCTGCCCAAGCATGACCACAGCCACGTTGAAGGCATGGATGACGTGGCAGAAGACAGCAACTGGTTCGCCATGGACGACAACCTGCACCCGCACGATATCAAGCACAAGGATGACAACAAATGAGCGCGCTGATCATCTTCGGACTATTGATTGTCCTGATGCTTACCGGCATGCCGATTTCGATCTCGCTCGGTCTGACGGTACTCACTTTCCTGTTCACCATGACCGAGGTGCCCATCGAAGCGGTGGCACTGAAACTGTTCACCGGCATCGAGAAGTTCGAGATCATGGCGATCCCGTTCTTTATTCTGGCCGGTAACTTCCTCACCCATGGCGGGGTGGCGCGACGCATGATCAACTTCGCCACCAGCATGGTCGGCCACTGGCACGGTGGCCTTGGCCTTGCCGGCGTAATGGCTTGCGCACTGTTTGCTGCCGTATCCGGCTCCAGCCCGGCCACCGTGGTCGCCATCGGCTCCATCTTGCTGCCGGCTATGGTCAAACAGGGCTTTCCCGACCGCTTCGGTGCCGGCGTGATCACCACCTCGGGTGCGCTGGGCATTCTGATTCCGCCCTCCATCGTGATGGTGATGTATTCGGTGGCAACCAACACCTCGGTCGGCCAACTGTTTATGGCCGGCGTGATCCCGGGCATTATGCTGGCCAGCCTGCTCGGTTTCACCACCTGGTACCGCGCGCGTAAATTCGGCTACCCGCGTCTACCCAAGGCGAATGCGGTACAGCGCCTGAAAGCATTCCGTGAATCGATGTGGGGCCTGTTCCTGATCGTGGTGGTGATCGGCGGCATCTATAGCGGCATTTTCACCCCGACCGAGGCGGCCGCCATGAGTGCGGTATACGCCTTTATCGTGGCCGTGTTCGTGTACAAAGACATGAGCCTGAAGCAGGTGCCCAAAGTGCTGCTCGACTCGGCCTCGATGTCGGCCATGCTGCTCTATATCATCACCAACGCGGTATTGTTTTCCTTCCTGATGACCAGCGAGGGCATTCCGCAGGCGATGGCCTCGTGGCTGATCGACATGGGTCTGGGCCCGATCGCCTTCCTGCTGGTGGTCAACGTCTTGCTGCTGCTGGCGGGCAATGTGATGGAGCCGTCGTCCATCGTGCTGATTCTGGCCCCCATTCTGTTCCCGGTGGCCATGGCACTGGGTATCGACCCGGTACACTTCGGCATCCTGATTGTGGTCAATATGGAAGTGGGCATGTGCCACCCGCCAGTTGGCCTTAATCTGTACGTCGCCTCGGGCATTACCAAGATGGGCATCACCGAGCTGACCATCGCGGTATGGCCATGGTTGCTGACCATGCTGGCCTTCCTGCTGTTGGTTACCTATGTGCCGGCCATCTCGCTATGGCTGCCACGCACTCTGGGCATGATGTAAAACACGCCCAGATTGACCAGCAAAGCGACGGTTTGGTGCCGTCGCTTTTTTTGTCCGACAGCCAGCATAGCCGTTCACGCTTCTAAGCCTATATAATGGCCAACGAATGCTGTTAATCCAAACTGCTTAAAAAAGCACCTCAGGAGCCTTCCAATGGATGAGCAACTGCGCCAGAGCGCACTCGATTTCCACCAGTACCCGACCCCCGGCAAGATCCAGGTGTCTCCCACCAAAGCACTCGCTACCCAGCACGACCTCGGTCTGGCCTACTCGCCAGGCGTCGCCGCACCGTGCATGGCCATCGTGGATGACCCGCTGAATTCGTACAAATACACCGCACGCGGCAATCTGGTCGCCGTCATCTCCAACGGGACGGCGGTACTGGGGCTGGGCAATATCGGCGCACTGGCCGGCAAGCCGGTGATGGAAGGTAAAGGGGTGCTGTTCAAGAAGTTTGCCGGCATCGATGTATTCGATATCGAAGTGGACGAGCTCGACCCGGACAAGCTGGTCGACATCATCTGTTCGCTGGAACCGACTTTCGGCGGCATCAACCTGGAAGACATCAAGGCACCCGAGTGCTTCTACATCGAGAAGAAGTGCCGCGAGCGCATGGGCATTCCGGTATTCCACGATGACCAGCACGGCACCGCCATCGTCGCCGCCGCCGCCGTCCTCAACTCGCTGCGTCTGGTTGGCAAGGATATCGAAAAGGTGCGCGTGGTCGCCTCCGGTGCAGGCGCCGCCGCCATCGCCTGCCTCGACTTGCTGGTGGCACTGGGCGTCAAGCGTGAAAACGTCACCGTCTGCGACTCCAAAGGCGTGATTTACCACGGCCGCGACGACAAGATGGACGAAACCAAAAAGCGCTACGCCATTGCCGACAATGGCCAGCGCAAACTGGCCGAAGCCATGGTGGGCGCCGACATCTTTATGGGCCTGTCCGGCCCTAAGCTGGTCAGCCAGGAAATGGTCAAGAGCATGGCCGCGCACCCGGTGATTCTGGCCATGGCTAACCCGGAGCCGGAAATCATGCCGGACCTGGTCAAGGCCGTGCGTCCGGATGCCATTATCGGCACCGGCCGTTCCGACTTCCCCAACCAGGTCAACAACGTCCTGTGCTTCCCCTTCATCTTCCGTGGCGCGCTCGACGTCGGCGCGACCACCATCAACGAAGAGATGAAGCTGGCCTGCGTGCGCGCCATCGCGGACCTGGCGATGGCCGAGCAGAACGATGTGGTCGCCACCGCCTACGGCAACCAGGATCTGTCCTTCGGCCCCGAGTACGTGATTCCCAAGCCGTTCGATCCGCGCCTGATCGTCAAGATTGCCCCGGCCGTGGCACAGGCGGCGATGGATTCCGGTGTGGCTGCCCGTCCGATCACTGACATGGACGCCTATGTCGAACAGCTGACGCAGTTTGTCTACAAGACCAATTTGTTTATGAAGCCGGTGTTCAGCCAGGCCAAGGTCGAGCGCAAGCGCGTGGTGCTGGCCGAAGGTGAAGACGAGCGCGTGCTGCACGCCACCCAGGAAATCGTTTCGCAAAAGCTGGCCTTCCCGGTGCTGATTGGCCGCCCGAGCGTGATCGAGACCCGCATCAAGAAGCTCGGCCTCAAGCTGGAAATCGGCACCGACTTCGAACTGGTCAACAATGAAAACGACCCGCGCTTTGCCGACTACTGGAAAGACTACTACGCACTGATGAAGCGCCGTGGCGTCAGCCAAGAGCAGGCCAAGCGCCGCGTGATCGGCAACTCCACGCTGATCGGCGCGCTGATGGTCAAGCGCGGCGAAGCCGATGCGCTGATTTGCGGTACCTACGGTGCCTACAAGCAGCACTTCGGCATCGTCGAAGACATTCTCGGCTATGCGCGCGAAGACAAGGTCGCCGCCGCGATGAACGCGCTGATTCTGCCTAACGGCAACATCTTCATCGCCGACACCTACGTCAACGAGAACCCGGACGCAGAACAGCTCGCCGCCATCACCGAGATGGCCGCCGAGGCAGTCAAGCGCTTCGGCATCGCGCCCAAGGTCGCGCTCTTGTCCAACTCCAGCTTCGGCGCGCTGAACAACCCGGCCGCCAGCAAGATGCGCGACGCGCTGGCACTGGTGCAGGCGCGCCACCCCGCGCTGGAAATCGACGGCGAGATGCAGGGCGATGCCGCACTGGTCGAAGCAATCCGCAGTCAGGCCATGCCGGACAGCCCGCTCAAGGGCGCAGCCAACCTGTTGATCATGCCTAACGTCGAAGCCGCCAACATCAGCTACAACCTGCTGCGCGTGTCGGCTTCCGACGGCGTCACCATCGGCCCTATCCTGATGGGCATGGCCAAGCCGGTACACATCCTGACCCCGATCTCGTCGGTACGCCGCATCGTCAACATGGTGGCGCTCGCCGCCGTGGATGCACAAACCGCCAAGTAAGTTCAGGCAGGCCGCCGGCTGAGGCGGCATCAAACAAACGGGAGGCCAAGGCCTCCCGTTTTTTGCGTCCACTTTGCAACTGACCAACCCGCCACCATCCGCTCCTGCGACGACAACAGGCTGTCACCAACCGTAGGAGCCCGCACAGCGGGCGACTGCCAGATAGCGGACTTTAGCGCAGCAAGCGGCGGCCCCATCCCAACCGGGAACAGGGCCACTCTCCGGCTTAATCCACTTGCAGCTTGCCGTCGTTCAGCAGGTTCTGCAGGATGGCTGCATCGTTCCCCAGTGTGCTCAGATCCACACCCTGCAGTACGATCTGCTGCGTGACCTCACCTGCTGCACCCAGATGTTTAACATCAATCACCGTATCACTACCCGACTTGGTGAAGTGCAGATAATCGGTCAGGTTGCCGATGCCGGTAGTGTGGTTTTCCCCCTGCAGCAAATCGCGCAAGTCGAGTACATCCTTCTCACCGTTCTTGCCAAAGTCGGTCACCACATCACGCGCCAGCGCCCCAGCGACACCCTGATCCCCCAGCGTCCATTTGAAGGTATCAACGCCGATATCCCCACGCAGCACATCATTTCCGGCACCGCCGACCAATAGATCATCACCAGCGCCACCACGCAGGGCATCGTTGCCAGCACCACCGAACAATCTGTCGTTGCCGTCACCACCATACAGAATGTCGATACCGCCTTCACCGTGAATCAGGTCATTACCGACGCCACCGTGTGCAACATCCGCCCAGGTATTCAGCTTTGTGGTGTCGCTCGCGCTGGTATTCAGCGCAGAACTACTTAATTGCCCGTTACTTCCCACTAACGAGGCGGGGTCATCCGTGGCCATCAGCACCGTAGCCGCCAACTGCGCCGTGGTCGGTGCCGTTGCCGTACCCTTGAACCCGGATCCGGAGTCGCCAAGATATATAGTGTCGTTGCCGGAACCGGCCTCGACATAATCATTACCCGCCTTGGTATCGAATACCTGGTCGTTGCTGCCGCTAGTCTGGCTACGGTCTCCGCTATCCACCGTCTGGGCTGCACCCGCATCGGTGGTAACACTCGCCCCCCCCAGCGTCAGGGCAATACCCAGATCCGTTGCGGTAATCGTATCGTTGCCAAAGCTACCGGAAACAACGTTACTGGACGCAGCGACAAACTTGTCGGCCACCTGCAAAAGCAGATGCTGCGAAGTGCTGGCCGTAGACCCGTTTGCCTCGGTGCTGGTGGCTGTCACCAACAAGTCCAGCACCCCGCTCGCGATGTTTGCTGGCAACCTCAGCTCTGCGCTTGCCAGCTGCGCCGTCGTCAGGGAAACACTGCCGTCAGCATTCGCAGAGAGCTTGCTTGTGCCCACCCACACCTCGGCACCGGCCGGCAAGCCCGACAGTTTCAGGGTTAATATTTCCGAACCATCCGTATCGCGCAAACCGGTACTGATGTAGTTTTTCAGTGCCACATTGGTCGTACCACTGGCAGCCTTCACCACACCCGTGCTTTCTGTCAGACGCAAGTCATCCACCATCCCGCCACGACCTCCAGATGCATCGTTTGTCCCCGTCACGGCAATGCTCAGCTTGTGATCCTGGCCATCCCCCATAAACGAGAAACGCAACTCTTCCCACTTAAGCGCAGCTAGATTGCGGCCATCCGAACCATACGACTGGATCAGCACACCATCCAGATATACGCCGATCGAGGTAAAGCTGGCATCGTAGCCAACACGTGCGGCGTAATCGAATGACAACGTATACAAAGCCCCGTTTGTTGTCGAAACCGTGCGTTCTATACCCAGAGTCTGAACGTTGCCACCTGTAGCATCATTGAGCTCCAGCCAGGTCTTGCCGCCCCCGGTAGAAGCCTGTGCATTCGTCAGATAGCTATTGCCGTTATTATCCTTCGCTAGTCGATCTCCAACACTCCATAACTCAAGAGCGTTGTTATTACCATTCGTGCTACGTCCGTCCAAGCGACTATCCATCCGGGACCATCCCTCAAGAAGGGTGCCGGTGTACTCAAATGAAGTATCTTTATCATTCGTAGCTACACCGGTAGTGGTATCCACCGTATCCCACGAGTTGGTAAACAGCACCTTGTTGCCATTGCCCACCAATAGCATCGGCTGATCCGCCACGGCCACCACCGTCACTGTTGCCTTCGCAGGCGTCGCATCCACCAACCCGCCACTATCCTTGGCCGCAAAGTCGAACGTCGTCGAGCCACTCCAGTTAGCCGCAGGTTTGAAGTACACCGGCCCGCTCACAGTCTCACCCAGAGCAACGAGCTGCGTCCCGGCTGCATCCTTATACAGGAAGCCATTCGCCGGCAGACTGCCGATAACAAAGCTTGCCGGGGCCGCACCGTCCACATCACTACCGGATAGCGTCACCGCAATCAGGCTGTCCTCATTGCCACTGCCAGATGCTGCGAGAGTTTCCGGCGCGTCGTTGACCGGCGTCACCGTGATACCGACCGTGTCGCTATCCGACAACGGCGTGCCCGCGCTGTCTTTCGACAGCATCGTCAACGTGTCCGAACCATTGAAGTTGGCGTTACCCTTGTAGCTCAACGTCGCCAGTGCCGCATTGATCTGCGCCTGGGTACCGGACAGGGTCAGCGTGCCGCTGCCATTCGCACCGCCACTGATGGTAGCGCCACCCA
>NZ_JAMFLI010000021.1 GCF_023502145.1 Craterilacuibacter sp. RT1T
TGCGGGCTCTCCCCAATAGCGTATTTCCTTCATGGTGATATCATTTTGCATAATCCGTGGAGATGCTATGTCTATTCTTTCCCCCATCCAGCTATTGCAACAAGAACTGACCGCCTTATTAGCCGACAGAGTGAGTGCGAGTGACTCTATCCGTCTTCATCATGGTCATGATGAATCTTGCCATCCTGATGTATTGCCTGATCTGGTTGTTTTTCCACACACGACAGCCGAAGTGCAGTCAGTGGTGCGTTTATGTGCCAAATACCGGATACCGATGATTCCTTATGGCGTGGGGAGTTCGGTCGAGGGGCATACCTTGGCGATTCATGGCGGAGTCTGTATTGATCTTTCGCAGATGAACCGTATTGTCGCGCTGCATGAGGAAGATTTAACGGCGACAGTAGAGGCGGGTGTGACGCGTTTGCGACTGAATGAAGAGCTGCGCCATAGCGGTCTGTTCTTTCCTATCGATCCGGGTGCCGATGCTACTTTGGGCGGCATGGTTTCAACGCGTGCCTCGGGCACCAATGCCGTGCGTTATGGCACCATGCGCGAGAATGTATTGGCTCTGACGGCGGTATTGCCTGATGGCGAGATTATTCGTACGGGCACGCGTGCCAAGAAATCTTCTGCCGGTTATGACCTGACCCGTTTATTGGTGGGGGCGGAGGGAACGCTGGCGATTATCACCGAGGTTACCGTGCGCTTGTACGGCATGCCGGAAGCCATGTCATCCGCCATGGTGGCTTTTAATAGCGTGCGCGGTGCCGTGGATAGCGTGATTCAGGCCATTCAATGCGGCATTCCGCTGGCGCGGGCAGAAATGCTGGATGCGCTCACCATGGCGGCGGTCAATCGCTATAGCAAAACCGATTACCCTGAATGCCCGACCCTGTTTCTCGAGTTTCATGGCAGTGAAGCGGGTGTTGCCGAACAGGCGCAGTTGTTTGCCGACTTGGCCGAAGCCAATGGCGGCGGGCACTTTGCCTGGTCCAGCCGTGAAGAAGAGCGTAGCCGCTTATGGCAGGCCCGGCATAATGCCTATTTTGCCGGCTTGCAGCTTAAGCCTGGCTGCCGCTGCATTGCGACCGATGTTTGTGTGCCTATTTCCCGTTTGGCCGAATGCATAGAGGAAACGTATCTTGACCTGCAACGCGATGGCGTTGAGGCTCCCTTGTTTGGTCATGTCGGAGACGGAAATTTCCATCTGATGTTGCTGGCCAATCCATCCGATAGTGCAGAGATGGCCAAAATGAAGGCCATTAATCACCGTCTGGTACAGCGTGCCCTGGCGATGGAAGGGACCTGTAGCGGCGAGCATGGTATCGGAATTGGCAAGCAGGCGTATTTGGCGCAAGAGGCGGGTCGCGCGGCGCTGGATATGATGCGTGCTATCAAGCGTTCTATTGACCCCGATAACCTGATGAATCCGGGCAAGATCTTTTCCCTGTGACAGCCGTGCGAGCCTATTGCCGATAGTTTATTGGCAGTACGCTTGATAAAATCGAAGGCGGACAGGCCGAATATCTTGGCCTGTCCGCTTAAAGGAGATTGGCCTGGTGGCAAGTTTATTGCAGTTTTTGCGGCGTCGCCGCCGTTTGGCTTTGCTGGCCTTAATGCT
This sequence comes from Craterilacuibacter sp. RT1T, assembly GCF_023502145.1. Taxonomy (GTDB): domain Bacteria; phylum Pseudomonadota; class Gammaproteobacteria; order Burkholderiales; family Chromobacteriaceae; genus Craterilacuibacter. Next base: position 1,622 of record NZ_JAMFLI010000021.1, read on the forward strand.
GTCGACGGTGCTGTTGATGGTGGCCAGCATGGGGCGGGGTCTTGACTGGCAGGCGAGTCAGCCGCTATTTGATATTCTGCTGCCGTGTGTGATGTTGCTGGGAGTGGCTGGCCAGCTTTTGGCCTTGCTGGCGCTGCTGGGAAAACCACGCCGGTGAAATGGCATTAAAAACAAAGGTTTGTTTGCTGGTCGCCAGCTGCGCTGGCAGTTGACGAGCGCAGGGCTGCAGTAGATAATCGCGGCCGTACAAAGGCAAGACAGGCTCCGCATGCGGAGCCTGTCGCCGTTTTGGAGCTTGTTGTGACGGACGATCAACTCTTCCTGCGTGAACTGGAAAATGGCCATTTCCCGCCGGACAATTTCAATCAGCAGACCCGCCTTTACGCCGCATGGGCTTATCACCGGAATTATCCGCTACGCGAGGCTGCCGCGCGTTGTGCGCATACGTTTTCGCGTTATGCCCTGACGCGTGCCTTGGCAACGTCTTATCATCACACGCTGACGATGGCGACGCTGGTCCTGCTCTATCAGCGCATGGCTGAGCAGCCCGAGCAGGCCGAAGACTGGGAACATTTTTGCCAGGCGAACCCGGACATGTTGTCTGATACGGTATCGCTGGTTCGCTATCACTATTCTGCAGACCTGCTGGATCATGAGCGTGCGCGCAAGGCCTTTGTCGAGCCCGATCTCGCCCCCTTGCCTTGTCTGCTTCACTGAGAAAACCTATGAAAGCACCGGAACTTCTATTACCCGCTGGCACCCTCGACAAGATGCGTGCCGCTTATGATTTTGGCGCGGATGCCGTTTATGCCGGTCAGCCGCGTTACTCGCTGCGTGCCCGCAACAACGACTTCAAGCTGGAAGAACTGAGAACGGGTATCGACGAAGCACATGCGCGCGGCAAGCAATTCTTTGTTGCCAGCAATCTGTTGCCGCATAACAGCAAGGTTAAAACCTATATGGCGGATATGGCACCGGTTATTGCCATGAAGCCTGATGCCCTGATTATGGCGGACCCCGGCCTGATTATGATGGTGCGCGAGAAATGGCCTGAGGTGCCGGTCCATCTGTCGGTGCAGGCCAATACCGTCAACTATATGGGGGTGAAGTTCTGGCAGAAGCTGGGTGTGAGCCGCATTATCCTGTCGCGCGAGTTGTCGCTGGACGAGATTGCCGAGATTCGCCAGGAATGCCCGGATATCGAGCTGGAAGTCTTCGTTCATGGTGCCTTGTGCATTGCTTACTCGGGCCGTTGCCTGTTGTCCGGTTATTTCAACCACCGCGATCCCAACCAGGGCACTTGCACCAATGCGTGCCGCTGGGATTACAAGATGCATGACACCCAGGGTGATGATGCCGGTGATGTGCAGACGATCAAGCTGGACTTTGGCAAGGCGCTGGAAGAGGCTAACCAGAGCTTTGCCGCTTGCGGTGGTGCAGAACGTCACCCGCTGGCCGACAAGACTTATCTGATTGAAGAGGGAAACCGTCCGGGCGAGATGATGCCTATCATCGAGGACGAGCATGGCACCTATATCATGAACTCCAAAGACCTGCGTGCCGTCGAGCAGGTAGAGAAGCTGGTGAAGATTGGTGTCGATTCGCTCAAGATCGAAGGCCGTACCAAGAGCTTGTATTATGTGGCGCGTACGGCGCAGGTCTATCGCCAGGCGATTGATGACGCGGTTGCCGGGCGTCCATTCAATCTGGGCTTGCTGGCCGAGCTAGATGGTTTGGCCAATCGCGGCTATACCCCGGGCTTCCTCGAGCGTCACCAGACGCAGGACTATCAGAATTACCTGACGGGCCACTCCAAGGCCAAGCAAAGCCAGTATGTGGGTGATGTGCTGGCCGTGGATGCAGACGGTTGGGCGACGGTTGATGTGAAAAACCGTTTCGCGGTAGGCGACCGGTTGGAAGTGATACATCCGGGCGGTAATCATATCCTGGAGCTGAAAACGATGCTGCGCGATGACGTGGCTATCGAAGTGGCGCCGGGTAACGGGATTCAGGTGCGGATTCCGGGCATGCATGGCATGAACAAGGCGCTGATTGCCCGTCTGTTCTGAGCGGATTAAGTCGCGCATATTAGCGGCAGTATGGCGAAAGCTATACTGCCGTTTATTTTGAGCGGGAAGTGAAGCGTTGCCCGAGCGGCATTTGGCGCATACAATCAAAAGCAAAATTTTCGGAAGCGTTTGGTCTTTTCGCTTCTTCCAAGTTATTTATAAGGCATGCGATGACGATACAGCAACTGATCAATCAAAAAGTACAAGCGGCACTGGCCGCAGCCGGGGTGCTGGATGCGCCAGCCGTGGTTCAGCCTTCTTCCAAAGTAGGTTTTGGCGACTATCAGGCTAACGGCGTAATGGGCGCGGCGAAGGCGCTCAAGATGAACCCGCGTGAACTGGCGCAAAAAGTAGTCGATGCGCTGGATCTGGAAGGCATTGCCGAGAAAGTGGAAATCGCCGGCCCGGGTTTTATCAATATCCATCTGGCTCCCGAGTTTCTGGCACTCCGCAGCGAAGCGGCATTGAAAGACGCGCGCCTGGGTGTGACGCTGCCAGCCAAGCAAACGGTGGTGATCGACTATTCGTCGCCCAACCTGGCCAAAGAGATGCATGTCGGCCATTTGCGCTCGACCATTATCGGCGACTCCATTGCGCGCGTGCTGTCCTTTATGGGCCACGATGTCATTCGCCAGAACCATGTCGGCGACTGGGGTACCCAGTTCGGCATGTTGACGGCCTATCTGGTCGAGACCCAGCAAACCGGCAAGGCCGGCATGGAGCTGGGCGATCTGGAAACCTTCTACCGCAACGCCAAGATCCGTTTTGATGAAAGCGAAGACTTTGCCAACCGCGCCCGTGAATATGTGGTGCGACTGCAAGGTGGCGACGAGTCGGTGCTGGAACTGTGGCGCCAATTTGTTGAAGTTTCGCTGTCGCATTGCCAGGCTGTCTACGACAAGCTGGGCGTAATGCTGACGCGCGACGATGTGATGGGCGAGTCGGCCTATAACGACGACTTGGCTACGGTGGTCAATGAGTTGACCGAGATGGGCATCGTGACCGACAGCGAAGGCGCCAAGGTCGTCTTCCTGCCGGAATTCGCCGATCAGGATGGCAACCCTGCCGCCTATATCGTGCAGAAGAAGGATGGCGGCTTCCTGTATTCGACGACCGACTTGGGTGCCGTACGCTACCGCGTACGCAAGCTGAACGCCGACCGCATTATCTATGTAGTGGATGCGCGCCAGAGCCTGCACTTCCAGCAGATGTTCACGACCTGCCGCAAGGCCGGCTTTGCACCGGACAATGTGGTGCTGGAACATATTGCCTTCGGCACCATGATGGGTGAAGACAATAAGCCGTTCAAGACCCGTTCCGGCGGCACCGTTAAGCTGATCGAATTGCTTAACGAGTCGGAAGAGCGCGCATTGACGCTGGTGGGTGAGAAGAACCCGGGGCTGGATGAGGCTGCCAAGCAGCAGATTGCACACGCAGTCGGTATCGGTGCCGTGAAATATGCTGACCTGTCCAAGAGCCGTACCAGCGATTACATCTTCAACTGGGAGAATATGCTCTCGTTTGAAGGTAATACCGCGCCTTATCTGCAATATGCCTATACCCGTGTACAGAGCGTATTCCGCAAGGCCGAAAACTATGATGCCGGCGCGGCGATCGTGATTAGCGAACCGGCCGAGAAGCAACTGGCCGTTGCATTGGCCCAGTTTGAAGATGTGCTGGTCACGGTGGCTGATGGTTGCTACCCGCACCATCTGAGCCAGTACCTGTATAGCCTGGCGCAGTTGTTCTCACGTTTCTATGAAGCTTGCCCTATCCTCAAGGCCGAAGGTGAAGTACGCGCCAGCCGTCTGCAATTGGCTGCGCTGACTGCCAAAACATTGAAGACCGGTATGGATTTGCTGGGTATTGAAGTTCTGGATGCAATGTAAACAAGTTTGAAGCCGTTTATTTCAAATGCCCTCCCTTTTAGGGAGGGCATTTTTTATAGGAGCAGCGATTATTTTTGTCGTGAATAAAAATAAGCCATGGAAATAAGTCTTTTGTAGTCAGTAGTTTAGTTTCGTCTTTTGCTGCTGCTTGGTAATTAAGTGATATTTACTGGCAAATACAGTTGACGCCCCCGT
>NZ_JAMFLI010000022.1 GCF_023502145.1 Craterilacuibacter sp. RT1T
ACTTGGGTAGAAGATTGTAGCGACAGCTGTCGGGAGACAGACTGTCCTTCGCAAACTCGAGCTTATCAAAGTAAGGCGACTGAAATGATAGGGTCAAGCGAATAAGTGCATCAGGTGGATGCCTTGGCGATTACAGGCGATGAAGGACGTGCAAGCCTGCGAAAAGGTTCGGGGAGCTGGCAATGAAGCTTTGATCCGGACATATCCGAATGGGGAAACCCACCCTCTAGGGGGTACTCCTTGCTGAATATATAGGCAAGGTAGAGCGAACGCGGAGAACTGAAACATCTAAGTACCCGCAGGAAAAGAAATCAACCGAGATTCCGTCAGTAGTGGCGAGCGAACGCGGAATAGCCGGTACGTGATAGTCGTTGTGTTAGAGGAATGGTCATGGAAAGGCCAGCCGTAGTGGGTGATAGCCCCGTACTCGAAAACATAGCGGTGGTACTAAGCGTACGACAAGTAGGGCGGGACACGAGAAATCCTGTCTGAAGATGGGGGGACCATCCTCCAAGGCTAAATACTCGTAATCGACCGATAGTGAACTAGTACCGTGAGGGAAAGGCGAAAAGAACCCCGGGAGGGGAGTGAAATAGAACCTGAAACCTGATGCATACAAACAGTGGGAGCCCTTGAAAAATGGGGTGACTGCGTACCTTTTGTATAATGGGTCAGCGACTTACATTCAGTGGCAAGCTTAACCGAATAGGGGAGGCGCAGGGAAACCGAGTCCGAATAGGGCGAATCAGTCGCTGGGTGTAGACCCGAAACCGAGTGATCTATCCATGGCCAGGATGAAGGTGCGGTAACACGCACTGGAGGTCCGAACCCACTAATGTTGCAAAATTAGGGGATGAGCTGTGGATAGGGGTGAAAGGCTAAACAAACTCGGAGATAGCTGGTTCTCCCCGAAAACTATTTAGGTAGTGCCTCATGTATCACTTCCGGGGGTAAAGCACTGTTATGGCTAGGGGGTCATTGCGATTTACCAAACCATGGCAAACTCTGAATACCGGAAAGTGCGAGCATGGGAGACAGACGGTGGGTGCTAACGTCCATCGTCAAGAGGGAAACAACCCAGACCGCCGGCTAAGGTCCCAAATGATCAGTTAAGTGGTAAACGAAGTGGGAAGGCCCAGACAGCCAGGATGTTGGCTTAGAAGCAGCCATCATTTAAAGAAAGCGTAATAGCTCACTGGTCGAGTCGTCCTGCGCGGAAGATGTAACGGGGCTCAAACTGATAACCGAAGCCGCGGATCTATACGTCGTCAGTGTCGTATAGATGGTAGGGGAGCGTTCTGTAGGCCTGCGAAGGTGATCCGGAAGGATTGCTGGAGGTATCAGAAGTGCGAATGCTGACATGAGTAGCGATAATGGGGGTGAAAAGCCCCCACGCCGAAAGCCCAAGGTTTCCTACGCAACGTTCATCGGCGTAGGGTGAGTCGGCCCCTAAGGCGAGGCTGAAAAGCGTAGTCGATGGGAAACGGGTTAATATTCCCGTACTTTTATGTAGTGCGATGTGGGGACGGAGAAGGTTAGGTCAGCGGCCTGTTGGAATAGGTCGTTCAAGCCGGTAGGCGGAGAGATTAGGCAAATCCGGTCTCTTATTCAACGCCGAGAAGTGATAACGAGGGTCTACGGACCTGAAGTGACTGATACCACGCTTCCAGGAAAAGCCACTAAGCTTCAGCTACATAAGAACCGTACCGCAAACCGACACAGGTGGGCAGGATGAGAATTCTAAGGCGCTTGAGAGAACTCAGGAGAAGGAACTCGGCAAATTGATACCGTAACTTCGGGAGAAGGTATGCCTCTTTGGGTGTAGTCCCTTGCGGATGAAGCTTAGAGAGGTCGCAGAGAATCGGTGGCTGCGACTGTTTAACAAAAACACAGCTCTGTGCCAACACGAAAGTGGACGTATACGGAGTGACGCCTGCCCGGTGCTGGAAGGTTAAGTGATGGGGTGCAAGCTCTTGATCGAAGCCCCAGTAAACGGCGGCCGTAACTATAACGGTCCTAAGGTAGCGAAATTCCTTGTCGGGTAAGTTCCGACCCGCACGAATGGCGTAACGATGGCCACACTGTCTCCTCCTGAGACTCAGCGAAGTTGAAATGTTTGTGAAGATGCAATCTACCCGCTGCTAGACGGAAAGACCCCGTGAACCTTTACTGTAGCTTTGCATTGGACTTTGAACAGACTTGTGTAGGATAGGTGGGAGACTATGAATCTGAGACGCTAGTTTCAGTGGAGTCGTCCTTGAAATACCACCCTGGTGTGTTTGAGGTTCTAACCTTGGTCCGTAATCCGGATTGGGGACAGTGCATGGTAGGCAGTTTGACTGGGGCGGTCTCCTCCCAAAGTGTAACGGAGGAGTTCGAAGGTTACCTAGGTACGGTCGGAAATCGTGCTGATAGTGCAATGGCAAAAGGTAGCTTAACTGCGAGACCGACACGTCGAGCAGGTGCGAAAGCAGGACATAGTGATCCGGTGGTTCTGAATGGAAGGGCCATCGCTCAACGGATAAAAGGTACTCCGGGGATAACAGGCTGATTCCGCCCAAGAGTTCATATCGACGGCGGAGTTTGGCACCTCGATGTCGGCTCATCACATCCTGGGGCTGTAGCCGGTCCCAAGGGTATGGCTGTTCGCCATTTAAAGTGGTACGTGAGCTGGGTTCAAAACGTCGTGAGACAGTTTGGTCCCTATCTGCAGTGGGCGTTGGAAGTTTGACGGGGGCTGCTCCTAGTACGAGAGGACCGGAGTGGACGAACCTCTGGTGTACCGGTTGTCACGCCAGTGGCATTGCCGGGTAGCTAAGTTCGGAAGAGATAAGCGCTGAAAGCATCTAAGCGCGAAACTCGCCTGAAGATGAGACTTCCCTGAGGACTAGATCCTCCTGAAGAGTCGTTCGAGACCAGGACGTTGATAGGTCGGGTGTGGAAGTGCTGTGAGGCATGAAGCTAACCGATACTAATTGCTCGTGAGGCTTGATCCTATCATTTGAGTGGCTTTGCTAAGATAAGCAGAGTTGCGAAGAAACAAGATTCTACCCATTCGGACAGATGGACAACGCGGATCGCGGATCCCGAGTCTGATTCCCGAATCATTTCGGCTTCTACAATTTGACAAGTTAATGTCTGGTGGCCATAGCGAGGTGGTCCCACGCCTTCCCATCCCGAACAGGACCGTGAAACACCTTAGCGCCGATGATAGTGTGGCATTCGCCATGTGAAAGTAGGACACCGCCAGACGCCC
>NZ_JAMFLI010000023.1 GCF_023502145.1 Craterilacuibacter sp. RT1T
AATGCCCAGGTGGTAGCGGCTGACGTCCAGTTGCCCGCCGCTTAGCAAAACTTCATGCGCGGTGTTGTTGCCGCCGCTGGCGGCCACCTCGATGCGGCCGCTGGCGTCCAGTGTGTGGGTGCCGCCACCGCTGAACAGGAGGCCGATCGCTTGAGCGTTGCCGCCAGTGCCGGCCTTGGCGCTGACGTGCATCAGTCCGTGGTGTTCGATGGTCGCGTTGTCACCGTTCACGTAGACACCGTAGGCCGCGGCATCTCCTTGCGGGCTACTGGCGGTAACGGTCATCGAGCCATGGTTGGTCAGCGTGCTGTTGTTTGCCTCAAACCATGCCCCGGCGGCGTCGGCGGCCCAAAAATCTGCCCCGGCGGCGTCTCTGGCGCTCTGGGCGGTAACGGTTATCGAGCCGTGGTTGGTCAGCGTGCTGTTGTTTGCCTCAAACTGTGCCCCGGTGGCGTAGGCTGGCCCGTCGCGCCCGGTGCTCTGGGCGGTAACGTCCAGCGAGCCGTGGTTGGTCAGTGTGCCGTTCTCCCCAAAGCGGGCCCCGGTGGCGTCGGTGTACCCATTGCTCCCGGTGCTCTGTGCGGTAACGTGCAGCGAGCCATGGTTGGTTAGCTCGCCGTCGTCCCCAAATGTGGCTCCGGTGGCCTTGTGCAAATTCCCGTCACCCTGTGCGGTAACGTGCAGCGTACCGTGGTTGGCCAACGCGCCGTCGTCCTCAAAGCGGGCTCCGAGGGCTTCGGCATCCCCATCGCCCTGTGCAGTAATCTGCAGCGAGCCGTGGTTGGCTAGCGCGCCGTCGTCCTCAAAGCGGGCTCCGAGGGCTTCGGCATCCCCATCGCCCTGTGCAGTAATCTGCAGCGAGCCATGGTTGGTTAGCTCGCCATCGTCCCAAAATGTGGCTCCGGTGGCGTCGGCATCCCCATCGCCCTGTGCGGACACGTGCAGCGAGCCGTGGTTGGCCAGCGCGCCGTCGTTCCTAAATGTGGCTCCGGTGGCGTTGACGTCCCCGTCGCCCTGTGCGGTAACGTGCAGCGAGCCTTGGTTGGTCAGCGCGCCGTCGTGCCCAAAGTAGGCTCCGGTGGCAGCGTAAAGATACCCGTCGCCCTGTGCGGACACGTGCAGCATGCCGTGGTTGGCCAGCGCGCCGCGATTACCAAAGTGAGCCCCGGTGGCGTAGGCGCCCCCACTGCCCTGTGCGGTAACGTGCAGCGAGCCGTGGTTGGCCAACATGCCGTCGCCCGCAAATATGGCCCCGGTGGCGGAGACGAACCCGTTGCCCTGTGCGGACACGTGCAGCGAGCCGTGGTTGGTCAGCGTGCCGTTGTCCCCAAATCTGGCCCCGGTGGCCTCGTGCAAATACACACCGTTGCCCTGTGCGGACACGTGCAGCGAGCCGTGGTTGGTCAGCGTGCCGTCGTCCCCAAAGTAGGCCCCGGTGGCGGTGTAAGCATTCCCGTTGCCCTGTGCGGACACGTGCAGCGAGCCGTGGTTGGTCAGCGTGCCGTCGTCCCCAAAGTAGGCCCCGGTGGCGGTGTAAGCATTCCCGTTGCCCTGTGCGGACACGTGCAGCGAGCCCTGGTTGGTCAGCGTGCTGTCGTTCCCAAATATGGCCCCGGTGGCCTTGTGCAAATTCCCGTCGCCCTGTGCGGACACGTGCAGCGAGCCGTGGTTGGTCAGCGTGCTGTCGTCCCCAAATATGGCCCCGGTGGCGTCGTGCAAATACCCGTCGCCCTGTGCGGTAACGTGCAGCGAGCCGTGGTTGGCCAGCGCTCCGTAGTTACCAAATGTGGCCCCGGTGGCGTAGGCATCTCCGTCGCCCTGTGCGGACACGTGTAGCGAGCCGTGGTTGGCCAGCGTGCCATCGTCCCCAAATGTGGCCCCGGTGGCCTCGTGCAAATACCCGTCGCCCTGTGCGGACACGTGTAGCGAGCCGTGGTTGGCCAGCGCTCCGTGGTTACCAAAGTGAGCCCCGGTGGCGTCGGTATCCCCGTCGCCCTGTGCGGCAATGTGCAGCGTGCCGTGGTTGACGAAGCTCGCGCCGTTGGCGGCGCTGATCACGCCGCGTGCTCTAGCGGTCGCTGTGTTGCTGCCATTGACCGTCAGCGAGAGCTGGCCGCGGTTGCCGCCGCTGCCGGCTAGGCCCAGCAGGAGGAGTTCGCTGCCGTCTGCCGGTGCGTCCAACTCGAAGACATGGGTGCCGTCCTGCCACTGTCCGTCGCCGAGGACGGGGAGTAGCGGCACGAAGGGGTCAAACGGGTTGGCGTATGCCGGGCTGCCGATCAGCAGCAGAGCGAGGGCGAGTGGCGTTAGCCGAATGTGTATGATAGGGAGCATACATGCTTACCTGTATCGAATATTAAATACAGATAGCATGCAAGTGTTCTCATAATCTTGTGTTGAGATGAATCAATATCCTAATGGAATTCAAATATTCCTACGAAAATCTTAATAGAATTAATCTACAATTGAGGCGTACAAGCGTCCCATCTGTAATCCCAAGATGAAACGG
>NZ_JAMFLI010000024.1 GCF_023502145.1 Craterilacuibacter sp. RT1T
GACGCCCAGGTGGTAGCGCGCAACATCCAGTTGCCCCTTGCTGACAAAGACCTCGTGTGCCCGGTTGTGGCCGCCGCCGCTGGCGGCCACCTGGATGCGGCCGCTGGCGTTTAGCGTGTGCGTACCGCCGCCGCTGATGTAAATGCCGTAGGCGTTGGCGTCGCGGCCAGCTTGCGCCTGGGCGTTAACCATGAGCAAGCCATGCTGCTCGATTGTACTGTCGGTGCCTTTAACCATAATGCCGTAGGCGTTGCCGCTGGCGAAGTTGAAGCCACCGTCCAGTTTGCTGCCGCCGCTGGCGCTAACTTCCAGTGTGCCCAAGTTGGTGATTCGGCTACCGTCGCCTTCGGCGTACAAACCGTACGCGTAGGCGCTGGCGAGGCGCGAAGGCGTCTGCTGGCCGCCTTGTGCGCTGACCCGGATGCTGCCTTCGTTGCTCAGCGTATTGTTGTCGCCGTTGGCTTCCATTCCGTAGGCGTAAGCCTTGTTGCGGCTATCCAGACTGCCGCCTTGTGCCGTCACGTCGATTTGTCCGCGGTTACCGAGAGTATTATTGTCGCCCATGGCGGCCAGGGCGCTAGCGCGGGCGTTGCCTTCGCAGGGCACGCCTCCGCACTGCTGGCCGCCGATGTGTCCACCCTGTGCGCGCACCGCAATGGAGCCATCGTTGCTGATTTCATTACCATTACCGCTAGCGGCGAGGCCCCAGGCTTGCGCCGCGCCGCTGGTGGCCTGCGCCGCAACGGTGAGCCGGCCCAGGTTGGCGATCCGCCCGTCCTGCAGGACGGGCTGGCTCCAATCGTAAGGGTCTGCGGCCAGCATGCCCGCCGCCTGTGCCAACCGGCCGCCGCTGGCGCTGACGTTGACCTGGCCGCGGCTAAGCAGGGTGGACGCCGTGGCGACCAGCGTGAGTGGTGTTTTTGCCATGCCGATGGCCATTGATTCGCCGGCTGTTGCCGTGGCCGCCGCGTGGACGTCGAGCCGGCCACTGTTGTCGATCCGTCTAGCCTCTTCGCTGACCTCAGCCATCCCCCCTGCCGTGGCACTACCACCCTGCGCACGGGCGACGATCTGGCCGCTGTTGCGCATGTCTTGCGTGCCTCGTGCTGCAATAGCCATGGCGAACTGATCGCCATCGGCCGCGACCTCGATCAGGCCGGTGTTGTCGAGGGTGCTGCCTTCCAGTATCGCGCCGTTGACGTAGGCCTGTTGGCCGCTGGCGTGCACGCGCAGCGAGCCGTGGTTGGTCAGTCCGCCGCCGTCATCAAGCTGGACTCCGTAGGCGGCGGCCGGCCCGCCGCTGCGGGCGGTGATCTGCAGTGAGCCCTGGTTGACGAAACTCGCGCCGTTGGCAGTGCTGATCACACCGGTTGCGGCAGCAACTTCATCTTCGGTGTCGCCGACGACCGTCAGCGAAAGCTGGCCGCGGTTGCCGCCGCTGCCGGCTAGGCCCAGCAGGGTTGGAAAGCTACCGTCTGCCGGTGCGTCCAGCTCGAAAACATGGGTGCCGTCCTGCCACTGTCCGTCGCCGAGGACGGGGAGTAGCGGCACGAAGGGGTCAAACGGGTTGGCGTGTGCCGGGCTGCCGATCAGCAGCAGAGCGAGGGCGAGTGGCGTTAGCCGAATGTGTATGATAGGGAGCATACATGCTTACCTGTATCGAATATTAAATACAGATAGCATGCAGGCGTTCTCATAATCTTGTGTTGAGATGAATCAATATCCGAATGGAATTCAAATATTCCTACGAAAATCTTAATAGAATTAATCTGCAATTGAGGCGTACAAGCGTCCCACCTGTAATCCCAAGATGAAACGAGCATCCTCGGCTTTTTCTTAAGTCAGAAACGA
>NZ_JAMFLI010000025.1 GCF_023502145.1 Craterilacuibacter sp. RT1T
TAAGGCAGTGACCTTCTCCGGCCAGCACTTGCTGAACCTGGTACTCGCCATCGCCATGGTTGGCTTTGGCGTGGTGTACTTCGTGACCGACGCGCACGCCGCCTTCCTCGCCATGGTGGCGGTTGCGCTGGTGCTGGGGGTGACGCTGATCATCCCGATCGGCGGCGCCGACATGCCGGTGGTGGTGTCGATGCTGAACTCGTACTCGGGTTGGGCGGCAGCCGGTATCGGCTTTACCCTGAACAACCCGGTGCTGATCATTGCCGGTGCTTGCGTCGGCGCTTCCGGTGCCATCCTGTCCTACATCATGTGTAAGGCGATGAACCGCTCCATCGTCTCGGTGCTGTTAGGTGGCTTTGGTGCCGAAGCCGCCGCCGGTGGCGGCGCGGCTTCCGGCCCGAAGAACTACAAGTCCGGTTCGGCTGAAGATGCGGCTTTCCTGATGAGCAACGCCGACAGCGTGATCATCGTGCCGGGCTACGGCCTGGCGGTATCGCGCGCCCAGCATGCGCTGCAGGAATTCGCCAACATCCTGACCGAGAAGGGCGTCAATGTGCGCTACGCCATCCACCCGGTGGCCGGGCGGATGCCGGGGCATATGAACGTGCTGTTGGCCGAAGCCGAAGTGCCGTACGAGCAGGTGCAGGAGATGGAAGAGATCAACTCCGACTTCTCCAACACCGACGTGGTGCTGGTGATCGGTGCCAACGACGTGGTCAACCCGGCCGCGCTGAAGGACAAGGCCAGCCCGATCTACGGTATGCCGATTCTGGAAGCGCACAAGGCGCGTACCGTGATCGTGGTCAAGCGCTCGATGAGCGTGGGCTACGCTGGCCTCGACAACGAACTCTTTTACATGGACAAGACCATGATGGTGTTCGGTGACGCCAAGAAGGTGGTGGAAGAGCTGGTCAAGGGCGTGGAGCACTAAGAATCTGTTCACGATCTGCTGCGCATCGGCGATACGGCGTTAAAAACAGCTTCGAAATGCTCATGTAGCACCGGTACATTCTGCTTTCTCAGCCGTTTTCGCCTTGTCTCGCCCTCGCTCGCGAGAGCGTGAACACGCTCTAAGCCCGCCCAACAAAAGCCCGTCGCAGTGCGACGGGCTTTTTGTCGGGTACGGCCTGCATTATGCATGGGGACTCTTGTACTGTACTAGCATCAATCCAGTGTGCCTTTCCGGCACCCGCTGCATGGTAAACAGAAGGAGTTTGTGATGAAAACCCGTTTGCTGCTGATTTCTTTGCTGCTTGCCGGTAGTGTCGAGGCGGCCCCGCCCAAAACTGCTGCCGGCGTACTGACCGATGGGCAGGGCATGACCCTGTATGTATTCGATAAAGATGTGCCGGCTTCGGCTAAAAGCGTATGCAATGGGCCTTGTGCTGCTAACTGGCCGCCGCTACTGGTTGTGGCCGACGATGTGCCTAGCGGTGATTTTTCTGCGGTAGTGCGTGAAGACGGCAACCGGCAGTGGGCCTATAAAGGCCGGCCGCTGTACCGCTGGGTGCAAGACCAGAAGCCGGGCGATACCAGCGGCGATGGTGTCAACCAGGTTTGGCATAGCGCCAAACCGTGAGAATAAAGCCCGGCACTTAGAACCTGTTCACGATCTGCTGCGCATCGGCGATACGGCGTTAAAAACAGCTTCGAAATGCTCATGTACCACCTGTACATTCCGCTTTCTCAGCCGTTTTCGCCTTGTCTCGCCCTCGCTCGCGAGATCGTGAACACGCTCTTAGCGCGGTGCGTCGAGA
>NZ_JAMFLI010000027.1 GCF_023502145.1 Craterilacuibacter sp. RT1T
GGCGCGCCTGCCGCCGACGAATCATTGCGCGCGTTCCGGGTGGAAGACAGCGGCACGCTCAATTTCGCCGACACCAAGCTGATTCTCAGCCCCGGCGCGGGCTTTGACGGCAATCAGCAATTCAATCTGGCCGACCATATTTCGGCTTCTGACAATGCTACCGTTTCCGGAAGCATTGCTGGCGTCGAGTCCGTGCACCGCATGCTGGCCGCGTCGCTCGCCGGCAGCAGTTGGGATACCGCCGAAATGACGCTCTCGCTGGCCGATGGCGCACACGGCAGCCGCACCGACGCGCTGGCCGCCAGCTATGCGACGGACAGCGCCCGCGCGCTATTGCGGCCGCTGAACGCAGCCATCGCTGCAGGCAACAGCAGCTTCGTCACCCCGCTTTACCGCCATGTCGAGGGTGACGAGGACGGCGGCTGGCGCGCCAACACTTCAGGCGCGCTGCTCGGCTTCAACCGCGCGCTGGGCGAGGGTAGCTGGGGCATGGATTTCTCGATTGAAAACGACCGCTTCCAGCGCAGCGACGCCTATATGCAAGGCAGCCGCAATACGGCCGACCGCTTCGGCGTCGGCGTGCATGCGCTCAGGACACTGCCAAACGACACCACGCTGCGCGCCGGTGCGCGCTACCAGTACGCGGATATCGACGTACTGCGCCACGACCGCGAACTGGCCGCCCGCGCCAGTGCCGACATGAGCGCGCACAGCCTGTGGCTGTACGGGACGGTGTCGCGCCCGCTGGGTAGCCACCTTGCCCTCGAAGGCTCGCTTGACCAGTTGTGGTACCGTCAGGACGGCTACCGCTTGGGCTGGGACAACCCTGCCGCGCAGTGGGCCGACAGCGAGATCGAAAAAGTACGCGCGGCTTCGCTGGATGCGGGTGCGCGGCTGGTATGGCAGGACACTGCCCACAACTGGCAGCCGCGTGCCGCGCTGGGCGCGCGCGCCCGCCTGCACGGTGACAGCCTCGAGCTGAACCAGCGCTTTGCCGGCTTCGACTACACGCAACAGGCTGAAACCCGGCGCCTGCGCGGCACACTGGAGTTGGGCCTGGCGCGGCCGGTGGCTAAGGGCGCACTGACGCTGGACTACGCGCTCGAAGCGGACAGCGAGCGCACCAGTCAGGCATTGACGCTGGGCTGGCGTCAGCTGTTCTAGGGTTGGGCGTAAAAGCAGCCGCAGCAAAAAAGACGCCTCGCAAGGCGTTTTTTTGCTGCCCCGCCATCCTGCATGCCCATTCCACCCGTAATGCAGCTTGTCCTGGCGCGACACCGTTGAACCTGTGGCTGGCATGCCCGCACGAATGCTTTGCTATGCTCTTACCTTGTCGCCCGCATCGGATAAGGATAACCATCATGTACAGGATCAGTTTTTTGCTATTAAGCGCCGTGTTGCTAGGCGGGTGTGCCTCGTCGCCAGCTGTCCAGGCGCCGCCAGCGGCAGG
>NZ_JAMFLI010000028.1 GCF_023502145.1 Craterilacuibacter sp. RT1T
GGAAGACCATGCAGATTGCCATCCCGGCAGAGACGGGCGACAGCCGTGTCGCGGCCACGCCGGAAACGGTGAAGAAGTTTGTCGCCATGGGCCATAGCGTCGTCGTGCAAAGCGGCGCCGGCTTTGCCTCTGCGGTACTGGATGCAGGCTTTGTCGAAGCGGGGGCCAGCATTGCGCCTACGCGCGCCGAAGCGCTGGCCGGTGCCGACATCGTGCTCGCCGTGCGTCCGCTGGCCGAAGACGCCATCAGCGAGCTTAAAGAAGGCGCGGTGCTGATCGGCCAGCTGGCACCGTATCAGAGCACCACCTTCCCGGCACTGGCTGCCAAGAAGGTGTCGGCGTTCGCCATGGAACTGTTGCCGCGCACCACGCGCGCGCAGTCCATGGACGTGCTGTCCAGCCAGAACAATATCGCCGGCTATAAGGCGGTGCTGCTGGCCAACCAGTTCTACCCGCGCTTTATGCCGATGCTGATGACGGCGGCCGGTACGGTGAAGCCGGCGCGCGTGCTGATCATGGGCGTGGGCGTGGCCGGTCTGCAGGCGATTGCCACGGCCAAGCGTCTGGGGGCGGTGGTGGAAGCGACCGATGTGCGTCCGTCTACCCGCGAACAGGTGGAAAGCCTGGGCGGCAAGTTTATCGAAGTGCCGATGAGCGACGAAGAGAAAGCCGCCAACGACGGCGTGTACGCCAAGGAAATGTCCGACGACTACAAGCGTCGTCAGGCCGAACTGGTGGCCAAGCACGCCAAAGCCGCCGACATCATCATCACCACCGCGTTGATTCCCGGCCGCCCTGCGCCGCGCCTGATCTCGGCCGAGGTGGTGGCCGGCATGAAGCCGGGCTCGGTGATTATCGACATTGCGGCCGAAGCCGGCGGCAACTGCGAGCTGACCCAGGCCGGTGAAGTCATCAAGCTTGACAACGGCGTGACCGTGGTCGGGCTGGCCAA
>NZ_JAMFLI010000029.1 GCF_023502145.1 Craterilacuibacter sp. RT1T
ATCCCCTTGATCGTGACTTCCACCGTGTGCTTGGTCCCGTCCAGCGCTTCCACGGTGAAGGTCTCGACCTTGGTCTCGCCCGCCTTGAGGTATTGCACCTTGCTGTTGTCGACGTTGTAGCTCCAGCTGCCGTCCACCGTGATGGTGAGGCTGCCCAGCACTTCGCCCTGCGCCACGCCGGCACCGGCCTTGAACGTCATCTCGGTGGCAACCTTCAACTGCCCGGAATCGCTCAACATAGGAGACGTCGTATCTTCGGTTACCGCACCGCTATCAGTCGCCCCAAAATATCCAAGCTTGGCACTATCACTCCCCGTAGCCTGATTGCCCGCCGCGTCGGTCTGCACAGCGTCGACCTTAAGCTGCTCGCCCTCGACCAATACACCCTCATTGAAGCGGATCACACCTTGGTCGTATGAGTAGCCCGTCAGCGCTTGCCCCTGCGCGTTGGTAAACTGTGCGACTCCGTCGACAAACTTGACGGTCACCACGCGTGTTTCGGGATTGCCACCACGATCGATGGTCAGGGTCACCTGACCGCCAGCCTGCAGTGAAGCATCGTCAACCGTCACCCTCACCTGCGCCTGACCGTCTGCCGCCTCTTTGTCATTCAGCCAGCCGTCGTTATTACCGTCATTGACAATCTCCACAGAGATCTTCGGCGCGGTCGTGTCGACACTGCCGTTGTCCTGTGCGTTGCCTTTATTGCCGGCCGGGTCGGTCACGCTGGCTTCGGCCTTGTAGCTGCCTTCGGCGAGTGGCTTTTCAACGTCCACGCTGTAACTGCCGTCCGGCTTCACGGTGGTG
>NZ_JAMFLI010000003.1 GCF_023502145.1 Craterilacuibacter sp. RT1T
TGCCGGGCAGGTGCTCAGAATAGGGGAGGCGGATAACGGCTTGACGCTGCAGATGCAGCGCGGGCAGCACTTGCAGCTGGTGGTGCCGGCTAATCCGTCTACCGGCTATGTCTGGCAGGCTACGGGGTTTGCCCCGGTGCTCGCGCAGCAGGGCGAGGCACTCTGGGTGGCGAATGGCAGCATGCCGGGTAGTGGAGGGGTCGAAACCTGGTCTTTTGTCGCCGACAAGACGGGCGTCACACAGTTGCGGTTACGCTATTTGCGGCCATGGGAAGCGATGCCGCTACGCGAGCTGAGCTACCGCGTTGAGGTCTATTGACTGATCTTTTTAATGCACGCTCTGGAGTATGCAAAAAGGCGCACGGCTAGCGTGCGCCTTGATGATGAGCATTTATTTGATGCGTTTGAATACGATAGGTTGAGACGTGTTATCCGCCGCAGTCAATGTAAGGCTATCTCCGCTTACTGTCAGTGGCAATGTCTGGTCTATGTCAATAGAAGAGACATGGTTGCCATAACCTCCCTTGTCCACGGTGCTGACGCTGGCGTGCGACAGACCCCACCAGCCGGTCTGATCTTTCAAAACTTGGTAGTTAAGGGTGTTGCTCTCCCATGTGTACTGACCGATCTCAAAACCATTACATGCGCCAGGTGTTTTGTCATCCACCAGATCACATCCATTGCGACCCGTTTCCACCATCAGATACTTGGTGACGCCGGTTGTTTTCCCGGTGTTGTAGAAGGTCAGTAGCACATCGTTATTTCCGGCTTTAACCGTCCAGCTGCCAAACAACGGCTTCTCTGCAAAAGGTGTCAAACGTTCAAATTGGTGGCTAGCCTGGTTGTCCTTGACCTGAAGTACACCATCCTTGAGTGTGAAATTAAAAGTACCCTGCGGATGGGAAAGCCCCCACTCACCATTGGTGTCAATCTGCGGGTAAGCCTTAAGCTCGCCCGTGCCGGCATTCCAGCTATAGTTGCCTCGTTCAATACCCGGCTTCCCGCTGTTATCTGCGTCGCCATTCTGGGCCAGGGTATAAGTGCCATCAGGCAGGAGGGTTAGCAGCACCAGTGGGTCGGTATCTCCTTGTATCATCCGCCACGAGCCGGCAATCCCTGTGGTTGCCAGTGCCGCATTCATATGCGCGGTGGCCTGATCTTCGGCAACCAGAGCTTTGGGCAGTACCTTGCCCGCTGCAGCGTCGAAGTCTGCGGACTTGAAGTCCAGTTCGACGGTTTTTAACTGCTCGAACAGGGTGCGTGAAATCGTGATGCCGTTTTCCGGATTGTCGTCATCATCCAGCGTTTGCAACAATTGCGCGATATTGATCGCGATGGCGCTGGCCTGATCATTGTTCCCTGCCAGCATCAAGGGGGTGAGCAGCGCGGCGGCTTTGGCCGCAGGCAACTGGATCCCGCCGATGGAGAAGGTCACGCTTTCGCCTGGCAAATAGCGGAACTCGCCTTTTTCATTGGTGTAGCCGGATTGTGTCGCCGTTTTGTACGCGACGCCTGCCACAACGCTATCCTTGAATACGCCAGTCTGTGTTGTTGCCGTTGCACTGTCTGAACTGCTGCCTCCGCTGCCACCGCAAGCAGCCAGAATGACAGGTAACGTGATGGCGAGTAGGTGTCTGCTTTTCATATATCCCCCTTTGGTTTGTGGTGCTCCTTTAAGTAAAAATTAGGGCGAGCCAGAAAAGCCGGATTTGACCCATGTCAAATGATTACGATCATGGGTTTGAATAGGCTATTTTTTTGATGCTTTTTTATTTGAAACTCATTGATATTTATAGTTTTTTGTGTTTATTTTGTGGCGGAAATGGTCTTGATTTTCTGTTGGATTTTGATTGCCCAACTGACCGGGTCAGTTCGCTAAACCACTTGTGCCGTTTCACTCCATGCGGCCGCGTCCAGCCGGGTGTGTAGAAAATCCACCATGGTTCTGACCTTGAGCGGCAGGTGCTTGCGGCTGGGGTAGAGCGCATAAATGGCCACTTCACCGGCACTCCACTGCGGCAGCACTTCAACTAGCCGTCCGGCTGCAATATCTTCACCAACGATAAAGCCGGGCTGGCGCACCAGCCCCAGATGCGCCAGTGCAAACTGGCGGCAAACATCCCCATTGTTTGCAAGCAGGCGCGAGTCTACGCGTACGCTGTATACGTCCTCACCATTTTGCAATGCCCATAACTGGCGCTGGCTGGCATAGCTGTAGTCGATTACGCTGTGTTGCGTGATGTCTTGCGGGTGTTGCAGCGGCGGACGCCCGGCCAGGTAGTCGGGGCTGGCGCATACCATCAGGCGGGCGCTGCAGAGTTGGCGCACGATCAGTTGCGAGTCGGGCTGTTCGCTGCTGATGCGAATGGCCAGATCAAAACCGTCTTCAATCAGGTCTATTTTGCGGTCGGACAGGTCGATGTCCAGCTGGATGTCGGGATGGATCGCGGCAAACTCGGCCCATAAGGGGGCCAGATAGCGCGCGCCAAAACTGAGGGGCGCGCTCATGCGCAGCAGGCCGCGCGGCTCCAGACTATGGCTGGCCGCTTCGGCTTCCGCTTCGGCAATGGCCTGCAATACCTCGCGGCAACGCGCAACATAGCGTTGCCCTTCTTCGGTCAGGGACAGACGCCGCGTGGTGCGCTGCATCAGCCTGACGCCCAGCTGCATTTCCAGATCGGCCACCAGTCGCGACAGTCTGGTTTTTCCCTGTTCCAACTGGCTTGCTGCTGCGACAAAGCTGCCCTGATCCACCACCGCCACCAGCGCCCGCATCGCTTCTAGTTTGTCCATTGTTCTTTATTTCGCATTAATTTATTTCATTTTAGGTAGTTTATCGCGATCTCAAATGCCAATACAGTGCGCCATATGACAAAGAGGGGGCGATGATGGCAGCAAAGGCGTATGCGCCACTGCAAGTGTGCTTGCACTGGTTAATGGCGGTTCTGATTGTAGCGACTCTTGGCGGCGGGTTTTATGTGGCGGGTCTTGCCTTGTCGCCAGCCAAATTCCGTTATCTGGCCTGGCACAAGTGGGCGGGTTTTGTCGTGCTGCTGCTGGTTTTCATGCGTCTTGCCGCGCGGCTGCGCTATGGCGCACCGGCGCTGCCTGGCCATATGGCCCCTCTGGCACGGGTGGCCGCCCACGCCGGGCATCTGGCGCTATACGGCTTGATGCTGACGCTGCCGCTGACCGGCTGGCTGATGAGCTCGGCCAAGGGGATCCCGCTGGTGCTGTTTACGGTATTGCCTGTGCCGGATCTGCTTGCGGCCAACCCTGAACTTGCCGGGCACCTTGCCTTCTGGCATCCGCTGCTGGCTTATACCCTAGCTGCTTTCATAGGTCTGCATGTGCTGGCCGCCCTTAAGCACCACTATCTCGATCGCGACGGCCTGCTGTTTCGTATGCGCCTGCGTCAACCATAAGGATGTAATGATGAAAAAACAGATTTTGGCGCTCGCGCTGTGCCTGCCGCTCTGGGCGCAAGCACAGGTGCTGGATGCCGCGGCCAGCCGGCTTGATTTCACACTGACCCAGATGGGCGTGCCGATGAAGGGCAGCTTTCGCGCTTTCAAGGCCGAGGTGAATTTTGATCCGACCAAACTGGCCGCCAGCCGTGCCGATATTCGCATTGCCACAAGCAGTATCGCTTTGCCGGCGGCTGATGCGGTGAACGAAGCGAAAAAGCCGGACTGGTTTGATGTGGCACGCTACCCCGAGGCGCGTTTTGTTGCCAGCCAGTTCAAGCAGTTGGCTCCTGAGCGTTTCGAAGTGCGCGGCAAGCTGACGCTTAAGGGCGTGACGCGCGAGATTGTCGCGCCGTTTACCACCAAGGCACAGGGCAAGAAGCTGCTGATCGACGGCATGCTGCCGGTGTCGCGCCTGGCATTCAATATCGGCGACGGCAGTTGGCGTGATACCGAAACCGTATCCGATATTGTCAAACTCAATTTCCGTCTGACCCTGATTCAAGCCTGAATAAACCCGAAGGAGCACACCATGAAAAAAACCCTACTTGCCAGCCTGATTTTGTCTGCCGTTGGCGCTGCTTATGCCGCACCGGTCAAGTATGAAATCGACCCGACCCATACCACGGCCAGTTATGAGGTTAACCATCTGGGCATGTCGCTGCAAAGCGGGACTTTCAGCCAGATCAAGGGCAATTTGCTGGTCGATGAGGCGGCTAAAGCGGCCAGGGTGGATGTCACGATTCCGACCGCTACGCTGAATAGCCATCTGGCCAAGCGTGATGAGCATCTGAAAAGTGCCGACTTTTTTGATGTAGCCAAATATCCGACCATGCGTTTCGTTTCGGACAAAGTGCTCTTCAAGGATGGCAAGCCTTCCTCCATTGATGGCCAGCTGACGCTGCTGGGGGTGACCAAGCCGGTGACGCTTAAGGTGCATTTCGCCGCCAAACAGGCCAACCCCATGAGCGGGGTGGAAACCTGGGGGGTGAACGCCACCGGCCAGCTTAAGCGCAGCGAGTTCGGCATGAAGACCTATTTGCCGGGTATTGCCGACGAAGTAAAACTGGATATTGCGCTGGAAGCACCCAAGGCGCAGTAATACGGCGAGCGGCTTGGCCAGGCTCAAGCCGCGTCTATCCGCGATAGGAGTTCAGTCATGCGTTTGCCTACCTTGTTTATTTCTCACGGCGCGCCCACGCTGGCGCTGGAACAGGGCGCCGATGCGCAATTTCTCGCCGCGCTTCCTGCGCGTTTCGCCGCGCCGCGTGCGGTGCTGGTGGTGTCGGCACACTGGCAGGCGGCGCAGCCTGTGATCGGCTGTGCCGCGCAGCCGGTGACGATGCATGATTTTTCCGGCTTTCCCGCGCCCTTGTCTGCGCTGCACTATCCGGCTCACGGCAGCCGCGAGCTGGCGGGCGAGCTGGCTGCCGCGCTGGACACAGCCGGCATCGCTTATGCGGTCGATGATATGCGCGGACTGGACCATGGCGCATGGGTGCCGCTGAAACATATGTGGCCAGAGGCCGGTGTGCCGGTACTGACACTGGCGCTGCCTTATGCGACAGACGCAGCAACATGGCTGGCTCTGGGGGAGGCTTTGTCCGCTTTGCCGGCGCAAGGCGTGCTGATATTGGGCTCGGGCGGTTTTGTACACAATCTGGCGGCCTTGCAGGCAGATGGTAGCCCGCCGCCACAGTGGGCACAGTCGTTTGAAGCGTGGATGGACGATGCCTTGCAAAACGGCCGGCGCGAAGCGTTGCTGGCCTGGTCGCAGCAGGCGCCTTATGCGCGTCAGGCGCACCCCAGTTGCGAGCATCTGGCGCCGCTGTTTGTCGCCCTGGGAGCGGCAGGGTCTGCGGCCCATGCGCAAAAGTGGTATGCGGCGTGGCGTTACGGCAGCTTGTCGATGGCGGCTTACGCCTTTGTCTGAAAGCGTAAGCCGGTGCGGGGGGCGTGTCAGACTTCGAAGGTTTCCGCCAGCTTGCGCATCTCACCTGCACGGACAGACAGGCCGCTAATCTGGCGGGTCGCGTTGGCCAGATGTTCGTTGGAGGCGCTAAATTGCTCGGCAATGCTCAGCATTTCATTCGCCAGATGGTTGGCGGCTGCCGATTGCTGCTGGTTGGCACTGGCGATGTCCTGCATATTGCCGTCTACGGTTTCGGTTTCGCGTGAGACGGCATGAATGCCATCGGCCGCATCTTTCTGGGCGAGTGCGCTGTTCTGGCTTTGACGGGTGACATCGCCCATCTTGTGGATGGCGTTGCTGGTCGCCTCATTGACATGGGCGATCAGCTGGTTGATCTGTCCGGTTGACTGGCTGGTGCGCTCTGCCAGCTTTCTGACTTCATCGGCCACGACGGCAAAGCCGCGACCCGCTTCACCGGCACGCGCGGCTTCGATGGCCGCATTCAGCGCCAGCAAATTGGTCTGCTCGGCAATATCGTGAATGGTATTGCTGACCAGGCTGATCTGGCCGATGGCGTCCCCCAGTGAAGCCACCGTTTGCTGGGCCGTCTCGACCTCGCGGCTGAAGGTGCCGCTTTGCGTTTCCAATAGCGAGAGCTGCTTGCTGCTGCCATCCAGGCGCTCGCGGGTCATTTTGCTGATCTGTGCAGACTGGGTGGCATTTTCTGCAACTTGCGTGATGGAGGCGGACAGCTCTTCAATCGCGCTGCTGATATTGGTGACGCTGCTGCTGCCGGTGGCGATGCGATCTTGTGTTTCGTGCATGCGCGCTTCCAGTTGTGCGCTGCTGCTGGTCAAGGCATGGGCGGCAGTCTGGATGTCGTCAACTACGACCTTGGTTCTGGCCTGCATGATAGCGAGTGCTGTTGCCAGTTCCCGGGCGATGCCGGACTGTTTGCAGGCAATGGGTTCGCCCAGCCGGCCTTCGGCCATGGCATGGCAGGCGTCAATCAGCGCATGGATATTTTGTTGCTGGCGCTGCTCATAGTGCTGCCAGAGCAGTGTGGCGCTCAGGGCGAAAGCGCCCAGGCCCAGTGCCAGCGGCGAGGCCTGCCAGGCGGCCATGCCGGCGATAAGCGCGCACATCAGTAATCCGTAAAGCCGGCGTACCGTCTTTTCACCGGGGCCTTTGCGGGGCGGGCGGGGCAGCGCCGCGGCCGACATCAGGGCCGGGTAATCGCGTTGTGCCTGCTCGATTTGTGTGCGCGAGGCCGGAGAGCGTACCGACATATAGCCCGTGGTTTTCCCTTTTTCCTGCATGGGCAGCACGAAAGCGTCTACCCAGTAATGGTTGCCGTTCTTGCAGCGGTTTTTGACCAGGCCATTCCATGGCTGGCCCGAGCGTATGGTCTGCCATAAATCGGCAAACAGTAGCGGCGGCATGTCCGGATGGCGCACGATATTGTGATGTTGTCCGATCAACTCGTCGCGGGTGAAACCGGAGATTTCCAGAAAGCGGTCGTTGACATATTCAATCACGCCATCCAGTTGGGTGCGGGTGACGATGATGCCCTCGGTAAAGGGCGTTTCCTGATTGGTAACTGGCTGGTTGTTGCGCATGGTCGGCTCCGGATGGATGAATTTTTGAGCGTTTGTCTTGGTCAATGCACGGCGGGTAGGCGTGCTATGCATGTTGCTCCGGGCTATGGATCAGGGTGTCGATGACAGTTTGTGCCGGCATCGGACGGGCAAACAAATAGCCTTGCAGGGTCAGCTCGCCACGTGCGGCCAAGAAATGTTGCTGGGCTTGTGTTTCGACACCCTCGGCAACAATGGCCAGGCCAAGATGGCGGGCAATGGAAATAATGGTGTCGACCAATGCGCCATCGTTTTTGTCGCCGGGCAGGTTACGCACAAAGCTCTGGTCTATCTTCAGCTCGTGTATCGGCAGTTGCTTAAGATAGGCCAGCGAGGAGTAGCCGGTGCCAAAATCGTCAATGGAGAAGCGTATGCCGGCTTCGCTTAGCGCCGCCATTTTGGCGCGTGCCTCATCGAATTTGTCCAGCAACAGCCCTTCGGTGATCTCCAGTAGCAGCCGGTTGGGCGAGGCGCCTTCGCGCTCCAAGGTGGCTAAGACGGTATCAACAAAATTATCTTGGGCGAAGTGTTTGGGGCTGACATTCACGGCAATGGAAATAGGGCTGCCGGCAGCCGCAAGCTGAGCCAGCGCCTGACAGGCTGCCGTGAGTACCCAGTTATCCAGCTCGATGATCAGGCCGCTTTCTTCGGCCACCGTGATGAACTCGCCGGGGGGCACCAGACCACGCACCGGATGCGCCCAGCGCACCAGTGCTTCCAGGGCGCAGACTTGCCCCTGGGTATTCACCTGATGTTGCAGATAGAGCCGTAGCTCTCCCTCTGCGATGGCAAGGCGCAAGTCGCGTTCGATATCAAAGCGCTTACGTGCGATGTCGCCCATGCTGCTTTCGAAAAAGGCGATATAGCCGCCGCTTTGCCGGCGCGCGCGCGAGAGTGCGGTCTGGGCCATGAGCATCAGTTCGCTGGCATCTTCATCGCCACTGGCCAGGGCAATGCCGATGCTGACGCTAAGCTGTACCGGACTGCCTTGCAGCTCAATAGGCAGGGCGACGCTGGCTTGTACATCGTTGGCCAGATGCATCATGACCGAAGCGGCCTCCCGCCTGGACGCAGGCAGATTGGTTTGCAAAATGGCAAACTCGTCGCCGGTCAAGTGTGCCAGCAGGGCATGGGGGAATTGTGCGGCCAGCCGTTCGCCCACACTGCACAGCAACTGGTCGCCGGCTTGCATGCCGCGTGCTTCGTTGATTTTGTTGAAACGGTTGATATTGAGCACCAGCACGGCCACACCACCTTGGCGGCTTAGCGTTTCATCCAGTTTTTCCAGCAGCAGTTTGCGGTTAGGCAACTGGGTGAGTGAGTCATACAGTGCCAGCCGGCGCGCATCTTCCTGAGCGCGGTAGATGCAGGCAAGGTCGCTGAACAAGGCGACATAGCGGTTGATGCTGCCGTCTTCTTCGTTACGGATGGCGCGCACCATCAGCCACTGCGGATAGATCTCGCCATTTTTGCGCTTGTTCCAGATTTCGCCCTGCCACAGACCCGTTTGTTTCAGCGTCCGGTGGAATTGGCGGAAAAATTCCGTATCGTGCCGGCCCGAGGCCAAAAGTGTCGGGGTGTTGCCGAGTGCATCGGTGGCGCTGTAGCCGGTAATGTCGGTAAAGGCCGGGTTGACGGCAATGATGCGGCTATTGACATCGGTGACGAGTATGCCTTCAGTCGCGGCATCGAATACTTGCTGTGCCAATTGCAAGCTGGCCTGGTTGGCCAGCAGGCTATCGCGGTCTTGGCGTGTGCGCTCAAGGCCGGCATTGAAAACCTGCACCAGTTCGCGTATTTCGGCAACACCTTGTTCCGCGACCGGGGGCAGGTCGAGCCGGCCTTGTTGTAAGGCGCGACTGCGGCCGAGTAAATCGGCCAGCGGAATGGCCACATTGCCGCGTACCCACCACGACAATATCCCGGCAAACAGCAGCATGCCCAGCCACTCGGGCAGGCGCTGCCATAGGCCGTGGCTAAGCCCTGCGGTCATGTTCTGGCTGTAGTCGTAGCGTATCCATACCACGCCGCGCTCCAGCGCACTGATTTCATGCGGACTGGCCGCCATGGTGTACGGCATCATGATGCTCAGTTTCTTATTGTGCGCATCATGACTCAGCCGCGCTTTTACGCCGGAGCGGGCGAGGGCAAAGCCGGCCCCGTCCCAGGCCGGCAGCGCGAGCGCCGCCGCTTGCCCTTTGCGCTCACTGCGACTGGCGTAGCGTACTTGCCCATCGGCGTTAACCAATGCAGTTTCCATGCTGTCGCTTTTGGCGCCGGTGAGCATGACTTCGGCTTCGAGCTGGGCAGGATTGTGCTGTTGCAGCGTAGCGGCCAGACGGGACAGACGCGCCGATTCGCTACGTAGTAGTGCATCGGCTTGTTCGTGGATGCTCTGCGTTTCGATTTGTCGCATCCAGCCCAGAGACAGCATGACTGAAAGCATAAAGGCGATAATAACGGCCAGCGGCAACAGCAAGCGCAAGGATAGGGCGCGATATTTCATGTAGAAAAACCCGGTAAAAATCGTGGGTTGCTTAGCCGCTCGGTCAGCCCGGTTTGGGCCGGTAACAAGCCGGCATCCTGCATCAGCCGGCTTAAGCGGCGTGCCGCAAGGGTCAGCAATGATGGTTCGCCGTTTAGCAGTTGCAGGTTGTGGTCAGAGCCGGGTAGTACGAGGGTCGAGAAAATGGCTGCAAGGGCTTCGGCTTGCTCGTGCATGCGTAAAGCCATGGTGGCAAGCACGCTTGCCTGTGCCTGATTCAGGCGTTCCAGTACCGCGAAATGGGCACGCAGTAATAAACGCAATGCATTTTTATGTGGATCTAGTGCCTCGCGGCGTACGGCGAGGACATCGAAAATGGTATCGGGCAAGTCGCTGCTGTCAAACAGGATATGTCCGCCCAAGCGCTGCAGCTTGGTGCTGACCGGCGGATAGCTGATCAGGGCATCAATCTGCCCTTTACGCCAGGCATTTTCATGGTCATTGACCGGCAACGGAATAATATGGACGTCTTCGGGTTTGAGTTTTGCCGCCTGCAAGATGCCCGCCAGCATGACTGCGCCCGTAGCCGAGCTTTCCACGCCTATGCGCCGTCCCTTGAGTTCAGGTAAATGCAGGATGTCTTCTCTGGCAAGCAGTACGTCTGCACCTGCAGAAATATTGAATACCATCACTACAACCAGATCCAGACCGGTGGCACGTGCACGCAGGACTTCATCCAGCGTCAGGGTGGCGGCATCGGTGATGCCGGCTGCAAGTAATTGTAATGAATCGCTGGCAGATGGCACCTCGATCAGATTGACCTGATCGGCCGGCAAGAGTCCCTCGTGCCGTGCAACAAACAGCAGTTCATACCCGGGCCAGATATGGCTGCTTATTTTAAGCGCGGTCGGGTGTGCAGTGCGGCAAGCGGGTAGTAAAGCCCCTAGCCCTAATGCGCAGCCGACGCTAAACAGGCGGCGGCGGTAAAAGGATGGCAGAGGGTTTTCAGCCGCGAGGTTCATAATATTTTCAATAGTTTTCTATTGTCATATGCCGATGATATTACCGCTTTAAAGACCCGTCTATGATTATGGTCAAGGCATGGAGTCGTTTCTGCAGGGTGTGGCCGTGCAGGGCATTCGTGTCGGGGTGCTTGGTGGGCTTGCCGGCACCGTGCTTTAGCATGCGGTGCATCTGCAAGTTTGTGTTGTTTAACGCTGGAAACGACGCATAAAACCGCGGTCTATATGGTCCTTGAGTTTCCATACCCAGGTACCTGCAAAGCTGAAACCCTTGTATACGCCGATGGCGCGCTGAGGCCCCGAGACCAGCAGTGACAGATAGCTGCTTTGTGGCGTGTAGTGCAACAAGGGCTGGCCATCGACTGCCGCCAGCAGGTTGTGCATCAGAATCGCACCGTGGCGCACGGCATAGACACCGGCCTTGTCATGGATGTGACCTATCTGGCTGGCGATATCGCCACCGGCAAATACGCATGGGTGGCTGGTCGAGCGCAAGGTCGCATCGACCTCGACAAAGCCTGCCGCATCGCAGGCCAGACCGGCAGCCTGCGGCCAGGCTTGCGCGGTCGAGCCGCTGGCCCAGAACAGGCTATCGAACGCCAGCTCCGACCCCGATGCCAGTTGCAGCCTGTCAGTGCTAACTACAGTTATTGCCTCGCCTTCGCGCAAGCTTACGCCGGCAGCCTGCAGGGCTTGTCTTGCCAGATGCGCGGCGCGCGCAGGATGGCGCTTAAGCAGGCTGCTGCGGCTGATCAGCGAGATGTGTTTTGCCGGATATCTGAGCGCCAGTGCCAGCGCCAGCTCTACGCCGGCCGCGCCGCCACCGGCTACCACGATCTGCTCCGGCTCGGGCCGGGCATCCAGTTGCTGCAGGCGGCGAATAAAGCCGTCTATCGGCTTGACGCCGCAGGCCGCATCCGCCGCGCCGGGTACGGCGCTAAGTTTGGGGCTAGAGCCGATATCGAGCGAGAGCAGGTCGAAGTCCAGTGCGAGCTGGTCCGTGTATAGCCTGCGTTTTGCCAAGTCCAGCTCGGTGGCGGTGTCGTGAACCAGCCTGACACCGGCGGCCAGACATAGCGGGGCAAGATCGATATGCATCTCTTCGCGCGAGTAAGCGCCGGCAACCAAGCCGGGCAACATGCCGGAGTAGGGTGCAAGCACATCGCGCGTCAGCAGCGTGATGTCCAGATCGGGGCGGGGCTGGCGTATCAGCGCCTCCAGTACAAATAAATGGCTGTGGCCGCCACCGGTTAGCAGTAGTTTTTTCATTGTGCGGAAAACCAGATATCGCCATACCAGGCGCTGGCTTTGCCGCCGGCGTTATCGGCGTCGCTCATCAGCGCCACCGCATCGATATGGTCAAAGTCTTCGCCGAAGGCGGCTTTCAGGTCTTCGCGTACATTGCGCTTGTGCGCCACCCACTGCCCGGCCTTGGCATTGCCGCTGTCCAGAGCCAGCAGCATGGCCTGAGCAACAAAGGCATTGGGCCAGCGGCTGCCGACGGGCTGGTTGCTGGACCAGACATAGTTCAGTGCGCGGCTGGACAGGCCGAAGGGGCCGCGCTCATCCACCACATACACCCGCGCCGGATAGTCGTCGCCGCTCTTGCTTCTTTCGTTGACGCCGGCGTAGGTATTGCTGATTTTCCAGCGCCAGTTAAGAAAAGGCGTCTTGGTCAGATCGACCTTCATCTTGCGGAACTTGCCGGAGGCACCGCCATCGGCATCGGCCCGCAACACGGTGCTGTTGCCATCCTGCACCAGCCGGTAGCGGGTTTCACCCTTGAAGTTTTTAGTGTCCCAGCCGGCGAGCGAGCCCTGGCTGAAGGCACCGGCCAGCGGCTCGGCCGCGAAAATGCTGCTGGCAGAGAGTGCCAGCAGCCATACAGGATTCAGTCTCTTCATGCTTTGGGTCCGGTAAAGCTGTGCCAGCCGGCGGCAAGCCGGCTGAACGTGGTCAGGGCGCACAGTGCGGCAAAGCCCCAGGCCAGCAGCGGGAAATAGGCGGGAAAAATGCACATCAATGCAAAGCAGGTCAGCGTTTCGCTGGCCTCGGTCAGTCCGCCCAGATAGTAAAAGCCCTTATTGGGGTAGGTGGTGCTGTGGATGCGGCGCTTTTCGGCCATCACGGCAAAGGCAAGAAAGCTGGTGCCGGTGCCGACAAAGGCAAAGATGAGTGCCGCACCGGCCAGGGCATTGCTCTTTGGTGCTGCCAGCGCAAAGGCAAACGGGATGGACGAATAAAACAGGAAGTCCAGACTGATATCGAGAAAAGCGCCGCGATCGGTCGGGGTGGTGAGCCGGGCCAGTGTGCCGTCGAGCCCATCCAGCAGGCGTGACAGCAAAATCAGCGCAAGGCCGCTTAAAAACCAGTGCTGGCTAATGGCCAGTGCCGCCAGCAAGCCGCAGGCAAAGGCGCTTAGCGTGACCGTGTCGGCATGGATGCGCTGGCGGTGCAGGGCTCTGGCCATGGCCGCCAGCGGTCGGCTTAACAGTGGCAACAGCAGGCGGTCAAGCATCAGGGGCCTCCAGCTGGATGACCCGTCCGCCGGCAGGGATGTCGGCGCTGTCATGGGTGACCAGCAAGGCCGGAATCGCGCGCGCCTGCAAATGGCGATAGACAAAGTCGCGCATGTCCTGGCGCAAGCGGCTATCCAGCCGCGAAAAGGGTTCGTCCAGTAACAGCATGGCAGGCTCGGCCAGCAGGGCGCGCATCAAGGCTACGCGTGCGGCCTGGCCGCCGGAGAGGGTGGAGGGGGCGCGTTTTTCCATGCCGCTCAGTTCTGCGTCTTGTAGCGCCGCCCTGACCGCATCCTGGCGTGCCTGGCCGCGCAGGCTGGCGGGCAGGGCAAAAGCCAGATTCTCGGCTACGCTCATATGCGGAAACAGCAGCGCGTCCTGAAACAGCAGGCCGATGCGGCGTTGCTCCATGGGTATTCCCGTCAAGTTCAGTCCCGCCAGACGTATCTGCCCGCTTTGGCGGATGGCAGGCGGCAGGGCGCCAGCGATGGCCGCCAGCAAGCTGGACTTGCCGCAGCCGGAAGGGCCCATCAGGGTCAGGATTTCGCCCGCTGCCAGTGTCAGGCTAAGCGGGCCGATGGCGCGGCCATCGGGCAGGGTCAGGCAAAGTGCGTCCAGTTCAAACAGCGTGTTTTTCATCATCGGGTAGGGTGCGTGCCAGCATAAAAGCGATCAGCGGCAATAAAGTCGTAAGCAGGGCATAGGCGGCCATCACGCGGCGATTGCCGCCTGAGGATAGTGCTACCGCTTCGGTGGTTAGCGTCGTGATGCGCCCGGCCCCCAGATACAAGGTGGGCAGGTATTGGGCCATGCTGACTGCGACACCGACGGCGGCAGCAGCGGCAATCGGTCGCGCCAGCATCGGCCATTTGACGCGCCAGCAGGCTTTGACGCGCGCGTATCCCAGCGCGCGCGCAAGCAGCAGATAGCGCGCATCGAAACGCCGGTAGGCGGGAGCCAGCACAATCACCATATAGGGAAACACCCAGAATAACTGTGCCCAGGCAACGCTGAGCAAATGGCCCTCCAGTTGCCAGGGCAGGGCCAGCTGGTACAGGCCGGCGACCAGCAAGACTTGGGGCAGGATAAGCGGTGCCAGCAGCAGGCTGGCCACGGCCGGGTGCTCGCTGCCGTACTCCAGCCACAATAGTGCCAGCAGCAAGGCGGCCGAAACACTGAGTAGTGCCAGCGCCACGGTGCTGGAAAGATGGGCGGCCAAGGTGTCGCCACCGTCTTGCCAGGCGGCGAGTGTCAGGCTTTGCGGCCAGGGCTCGGGAAAGAGCCACAGCCCGGCAAACGACCATAGCAGCGTCAGCAGGATGACTGCGCCGTAAATCGCCAGCAAGCTGATGGCCAGCATGCGCCCGCCAAGTTCGGCGCTGCGTTGTCCGCGCTGGCCGTCGGGCCAGCGGTGGCGCGCCAGCCATATGCGCCACCATAAGGCAAAGAGCAGCAGCAGTGCGCCGCTAAGCAAGGCCAACAGCCAGCTGCCGGCCATGGCTGGCGCCAGGCGTGCCGGATCGCCTTCCTGCAGCCACTGCCATAGCAGCACCGCCAGCGTAGGCGGTGTGCCGGGGCCTGCGATGATGGCCATATCGATGACGGTCAGGGCATAAGCCAGTACCGCGCATAAGGGCCAGGCCAAGCGCGGCAGCAATTGCGGCAGAATGATCCAGCGCCAGATGCGCTGCGGGCTATAGCCCAGGCTGGCGGCGACTTGTGTCTGCTGGGCAAGCTCGCGGCGCGCGAGAAACAGCGCGATATTCCACAGCAAAAACGGCATTTCCTTCAGGCATAAAGCCAGTGCCAGCGCCAGCCCTTGCGGATCGTTGACCGTTACCCAATCCGGCGCGTCGGCGGGAGCGCCTGCGATGGCGGCAAACAGGCGTACCAGCATGCCGCCAGGTGCAATCAAAAAGACCAGCCCGATGGCAAACGCCGCATGCGGCAAGGCCAACATGGGCGAAAACAGCGCGCTCAAGCGTAACCAGTGACGGCTGTGATACAGGCTGCGCGCAATCAGCAGCGCACCGCCTAGCGCAGCTGCACTCCCCAATAGCGCCGAAATCAGCGTGCTGCTCAGGGCGCTTGCAAACTGCGGGTCGGTGATCAGTGCGCCAAGCGCCGCGCCGGACAGCGCCGGCCATAGTGCCGCCAGCAAGGCGGCCAACAACGGCAGGGCAAACAGCAGGCCGACCAGCGTCAGGGTCAATACGGGCATGGATCAGGCACCGCCTGCCTTGCCGTAGCGGCGCAGCCATTCTTTCTCCAGCGCATCCACCCAGCTGGCGTGCGGTTCGGCCAGTGTCTTGACGCTGGCCGGCAGGCTGCCGGCGGCGCTTTGCCGCAAGGCCGCGCCTTGTGCGGCCGGCAGCTTGGCCGGATCCAGTACGCTAGGGTCACCCCAGATGGCGACATCGGCTTTTTTGACTTGTGCTTCGGGCGAGAGCAGGAAGTTGGCCAGCACCTTGGCTGCGGCGGCCGATCTGGCATTAAACGGGATGGCGACAAAATGCACATTGGCCAGCGTGCCGCCCTTGTGTCCATAGCTGTAGGCCGTTTTGGGCAGGCGCTTGGCGGCAATGAGATTGGGCACTTCATTCGGGTTGAAGCTGATGCCCAGCAGCAGTTCGCCATCGGCCATCATCTGCAGCGTTTGCTCGCCGGAGCTGGCAAAGGCCTGACCCTTGCGCCACAGCAGAGGATGCAGTTGATCAAGGTAGGCCCATAAGGCGCGGGTTTCCCGGGCAAAAACCGCCGCGCTGACCGGCTGTTGCAGCAGCGTCGGGTTGGGGGCCAGCTCCAGCAGCGCCTGCTTCAGGAAACTGGTGCCGTGAAACTGTGGCGGCTTGGGGTAGCTGACCCGTCCCGGATGGGCTTTGGCAAAGGCCAGCAGGCTGGTCATGGAGTCTGGTGGCGCGGGCACACGGCTGCGATCGGCAATGAAAGTCAGCTGGGCACCGCCCCATGGCGACTCCAAGCCCTGGGTGGGTTCGGCAAAATCGCGCTCCACCGGCTTTTTCAAGTCGACATAGCGCCAGTTGGGCAGGTCTTTGGCAAAGGGCGCCGACAATAGCGCCTGATTTTTCATGCTGCGGAAGTTTTCGCCATTGATCCAGACCAGGTCCACGCTGCCGCCTTGCGTGCGTCCGGCGGCTTTTTCCGCCGCGATGCGGCGGATGACTTCGGCCGTGTCGGCGGTTTTGACATGCTTGACGCTGACGCCGTAGCGTTTTTGCGTTTCCTTGCCGGCCCAGGCGATATAGCGGTTAATCGCCTCGCTGCCACCCCAGGCATTGAAATAGACGGTCTGGCCGCGCGCTTGTGCCAGCGTCTGCTCCCAGTTGGCACGCGCGGCGGGGCTGAGCAGGCTTAGTACGAGCGTGGCAAGTAGCGTGTATTTCATGTCTGTCCTGTTAGTGCGGCGGGTTGTGGCAGGCGCGGCGTAAAAACCAGCGTGCCAGACGCAGCGCCCACGCCGGGGTATGGGCTTGCTGCCAGAGACCGGCGACGGCTTTATTGCCCTCCATCCAGGTCGGGTAGCCATGTATGGTGGCCAGCACTTTCTTTAGCCCCAGGCCGTGCTTCATGGCCAGCGTCCACTCGGCCAGCATGTCGGCGGCGTGTTCGGCCACAATACTCACCCCTAAAATGCGGTCGCTGCCCTTGGCCGTCAGCACCTTGATAAAACCGCGATTGGCCTCGTCGGCAATGGCGCGATCCAGCTCGGCCAGGTCCAGACGGGTGGTTTCATAGGCGATGCCTTGAGCCTGCGCTTCGTTTTCGTTCAGGCCGATGCGGGCCGCTTCGGGCGAGGTAAACACCGCCATCGGCACCAGGCTATGGTCGCTTTTAAAGCGGCGCAGCCCCTGAAGTGCATTGGTCGCGGCGATCCAGCCTTGTTGTGCCGCCATATGGGTGAACTGGTAGGGGCCGGCCACATCACCACAGGCGAAGATGTGCGGCATGCGTGTTGCCAGCGTGTCGTCCAGTACCAACTTGCCGTCTTCCAAGAGCCCCAGTTGTTCCAGCCCGAAGCCGCTTAGCCGTGCTTTGCGTCCGGTGGCAAGTAATACCTGATCAAACGCCAATGTCTGTGTCTGGCCTTGCTGGCTGTAGTGAAGCTGCTTGCAGCCGTTGCTCTGGCTGAACTGATGAAGGATGGCGTGACAGATCACCTTTACTCCATCCGCCTGCAGCGCCGCACTGATGCTGTTTGCGGTGTCGATATCGTCGCGCGGCAAGAGTTGCGCACCGGCTTCAAGCAAGGTGACACGACTCCCCAGGCGGGCGAAGGCTTGCGACAGCTCGCAGCCTATGGCGCCACCGCCGATGACCAGCAAGTGCTCGGGTAGGGTGGTGAGTGACCATAGGGTTTCCGAGGTCAGTGGCGCGCAAGAGTCCAGCCCCGGGATGGGCGGGATGGCCGGCGCGGCACCGGTTGCGATAATGATGGCGCGCGTGTTGAGCGTGCGCTCGCCGACCTTAACCTGCCATGGCGAGATAATCTGCGCCTTGCCCTGTATGCACTCGACCCCCAGTGCCGTGTAGCGCGCTATCGAATCATGGGGGGCGACACGTGCAATGACACGCTTGACCCGTGCCATGACTTCGCTAAATGGTGCGTGCAGGCTACCGTTTAAGCCGTAATCGGCGGCGTGGCGTGCCTCGTGGACCAGCCTGGCCGAGCGTATCAAGGCCTTGGAGGGAATGCAGCCGGTGTTGAGACAGTCGCCCCCCATCTCGCGCGCTTCAATCAGTGCCACGCGTGCGCCGGCAGCTGCGGCGATATAGGACGCAACCAGCCCGGCCGCGCCCCCACCTATGACCACCAGATTGGTTTCGAACTGTTTGGGCTTGCGCCAGTGGCGCAAGCGTGCCTGTTTGCGGTAGCGGCGCAATAGTGCGCTGCTGGCGAGCGGCAGGATGGCCAGTAAGACGAAAGAAGCCAGCATCAGCGGCGACAGAATGCCGGACACGCTTTGCAGCGTACCCAGTTGCTCTCCTGCATTGACGTAGACAAGGGTGGCCGGCAGCATGCCCAGCTGGCTGACCCAGACATAGGTTGACACGCGCATGCG
This sequence comes from Craterilacuibacter sp. RT1T, assembly GCF_023502145.1. Lineage (GTDB taxonomy): Bacteria > Pseudomonadota > Gammaproteobacteria > Burkholderiales > Chromobacteriaceae > Craterilacuibacter. The sequence continues at coordinate 18,124 of NZ_JAMFLI010000003.1, forward strand.
GGTGAGCCCCATGACCAGATTGACGACGAAAAAGGGAAAAAGCGGTGCCAGACGCAAGCCAAACAGATAGCTTTTGCCTTCTTGTGAGATGCCGGTATTGACCGTGGCCATGGCTTTGGCAAAACGGCGCTCGACGCTGTCGCGCAGTAGATAGCGCGCCGATAAAAAGGCGAGGGTGGCACCCAGTGTGCTGGCAAAGGAAATGATGAGGGTGCCGGCGGTCAGGCCAAATAATGCCCCGCCCAGCAGGGTGAGCAAGGTCGCGCCGGGCAGCGACAGGGCAGTCGCCAGCACATAAAGCGTAAAGTAGATGGTGATGCCGGCAAAATAGTTTGCCGCTACGGCGCTGCGCCACTGCCCCAGATGCGCATGGATGCGCTCAAGACTCAGCCATTCGCTGCCGCCCAGTGCGAAAAATGCCGCGACCAGCGTACAAAGGGTCAGCACCAGTGCCAGACGTAAAAAAGCATGTTTGCTCATGGCGCACTTGTCTTGCCGTAGGAGAGGGTCGGTATTTTAACCGCTAATCATGCGCAACTGATTTTTATCAGGCCAATGGGCTTGGTGTTCCGTATTTGTTTGCTTGATCGGTGAAAAGCAGGCAAAAAAAGGGCGGCACAGAAAAGTCCTGTGCCACCTGGTGTTTAGCGGGCAAGCTGTGGAAACAGGCGGTAAACCCCGTCCACGATAATTTCTACCGATAGTGCGGCCAGAATCATACCCATGACCCGGTTGACGATATTGATGCCGGTCTGGCCCAGGATGCGGCCGATAGGTGTTGCCAGTACCAGGGTGACATAGCAGGCAGCCGCTACCAAGAGGCCGCTGATGATCAGTGCTAGGAGTTGCAGCCACCCCTTGGCGGCACTGGCATAAATGATCACTGTCGACATCGTTCCCGGCCCCATCATCAGCGGGATGGCCATAGGTACGACCGCGATATTGGTTTTGGCTTCGGCTTCTTCACGCTCCTGCTTGGTCGTCTTGGTCGGAGACGATTTGGCGTTCATCAGCGAGATGGCGATCAACATCAGCAGCATGCCGCCGCCAACCTGGAACGAGCCGATGCTGATGCCCAAAAATTTGAGCAGCGCATCGCCGACCAGAGCAAAAACGATCATAACAATGGCGACGGTCGATGCCGTCGTTTTGGCGATGGCTTTGCGTTCTGCTTGTGATGAATTCGGGGTCAGACTAATAAAAACAGGTATTGCACCCAGCGGGTTAACCAATACGAGCAATGCGGTAAATATTTTAATGATTTCAAGTTCCATGGCGCGGATCATACCTCTGTCAGGTAGATATCTCATTCAGACTAGGGACGAGAACAGACACGCTCGCGCCAATGCCTTCTCTGGTGAAGCAAAATAGCAGGCCCAGCCTGATCATTCAGGTTGGCACCGTTGCATTCAATATGCTTAAAGTAGCAGGTTTTGCGGGGCTTGCTGCGCGAGAGAGAGGGCTGTTTGCGCGTGGCGATAGCCGGGCGCACGCAAGTGCGCTTTGGGGTGTGGCATCAGGATTTTCGCCAGTGTGGAGGCTAAAACCTGATGCCACAGGTGAGAGTATGCTTTATTCGCCGTCGTGCTGTTGACCTAGGTGCTGGCTGTAGTTGTTCTCGTTAAATCCAACAATCAGCAGCGTGCCGTATTCAAGAACCGGGCGTTTGATGAGCGAAGGCTTTTCCATTATCAGGGCGATGGCCGTATCCGCATTATCGGCGCATGCCTTGTCTTGCTCGCTCAGCGCACGCCAAGTCGTTCCTTTACGGTTGATCAAAATAGCCAGATCTGTGCGCTCCAGCCAGCGCTTTAGGGTGGCCTCGTCAATGCCCTGTTTTTTAAAGTCGTGGAAACAGGTGTCGACTTGGTGTTCGGACAGCCACAGGCGGGCTTTTTTTACCGTGCTGCAATTAGGTATGCCGTAAAGGGTGATCATGGTGACGGGGCTTATTTAAGGGTGAAACCGGCAAAGTCCGGAAGGTCGGGGCTGCTGGCCGGGGTGGGTGTTGGTCTGGGGGTTTTATTCTTTTCTGTGGCGTGGTTGATCAGCCAGTACAAATTGGTGGGCGAGTCGGCATTTTTCATCGCCTCGTCCAGACTGATCTGTCCGGCGTTGTAAAGCTTGAACAGTGATTGCTCGAAGGTCTGAGCACCATCGGACATTGAAGCCTCGATGGCATCCTTGATTTTATCTACCTCACCATGGCGTATCAGTTCGGCAATGTGCGACGTGTTGATAAGCAATTCGACCGCAGGTATCAGCTTACCCTGGGGGTTGGGGGCCAGGCGTTGCGAAATGACGGCCTTGAGAGAGACCGACAGATCCATCAGCAAGGCCGTGCGCGACTCGGCCGGGAAAAAGCTGATGATGCGGTTGAGCATGTGGTAGCTATTGTTGGCATGCAAGGTGGTGATGCATAAATGCCCTGACTGGGCGTAGTTAATGGCATGGGTCAATGTTTCTGCATCACGGATCTCGCCTATCATCAGCACATCCGGCGCTTCCCGCATTGCATTTTTCAATGCGGCAGTATACGAGTGGCTGTCTATGCCGATTTCACGCTGATTAATGATGGATTTCTGGTGACTGAACAGAAATTCGACCGGATCTTCTATCGTCAGGATGTGGCCGCTCTGCGTCTGGTTGCGCAGATTCAGCATGGCGGCAACGGTCGAGCTTTTTCCCGAGCCGGTTGCGCCGACGACGATAATCAGGCCGCGTTTGTGGCGGATCAGTTCCTGCAACGTAGAGGGGAGGTTGAGCTCGTCAAGCGAAGGGATTTTGGGCGCGATATGGCGGATAACCATTGCGACCGTGCCACGCTGGCGGAAGATATTAACGCGGAAATTGCCCAGCCCTTCGACCTGACGGGCAAAGTTCATTTCCATCTCCCGTTCGAAATCTTCGATTTCACGTTCATTCATCAGGCTGTAGGCCAGATGCTGAACATTTTCCGGGCTAAGCGGTTTGTCGTTGACGGGGCGTACCGTGCCGTCAATCTTAATCTGGACGGGAGCAAAGCTGGTGTAAAAGGTGTCGCTGGCTTTTTTTTCAGCCATCAACTTCAAGAAAGGCAGCATCAGCATGGGGGAACTCCGGCTGCAGAGCGTGGCTGTTTCGATATAAAACCCCGGACGCCATGTGTTAATAGGGCGCGACCGGGGTTTGGGATGGTTTGGCTTTGTATGGGCTTAGGCTGTTTTGCCGATCTGTTCGTCGCGCAGCGCGCGGCGCAGTATTTTTCCGACGTTGGTTTTTGGCAACTCGTCGCGGAATTCGACAGACTTGGGCACCTTGTAGCCGGTCAGGTTCTGGCGGCAGTGCTCAAGTACGGCATCGCTAGTCAGCGTCGGATCTTTGCGTACCACAAAGACTTTCACGACCTCACCCGAGCGCTCATCGGGAATGCCGATGCAGGCCACTTCCAGTACGCCAGGGTGCAACGCCACCACATCTTCGATTTCGTTCGGATAAACATTAAAGCCGGACACCAGTATCATGTCTTTCTTGCGGTCTACCAGTTTGACGAAGCCATCAGGTGTCATCACGGCCATGTCGCCGGTAGCGAGGAAGCCATCCTTGTCTATCACTTTGGCGGTTTCGTCCGGGCGCTGCCAGTAGCCTTTCATGACTTGCGGGCCTTTGATGCAAAGCTCGCCAGCCTCTCCTTGGGCGACTTCTTTGCCGTCTATGTCGCGGATCTGGATGTCGGTAGAGGGTACCGGCAGACCGATGGTGCCGTTATAGTCTTTCAGGTTTAGCGGGTTCATGCAGGCCGCCGGGCTGGTCTCGGTCAGGCCGTACGCTTCCACCAGTGTCACGCCAGTCGTTTGCTTCCAGCGCTCGGCAACCGCACGCTGTACCGCCATGCCGCCGCCCAGCGACAGGCGCCAGCTGGAAAAATCAATCGTCTTGAATTCCGGATTATTCAGCAGGGCATTGAACAGCGTATTTACCCCGGTAATGGCCGTGATTTTGTACTTCTTCAGTTCTTTGACGAAGCCGGGGATGTCGCGCGGATTGCTGATCAGGACATTCAGTGCACCAATTTCGGTAAAAGCCATCAAATTGGCTGTCAGCGAGAAGATGTGGTAGAGCGGTAAGGCCGTAACGATGACTTCCTGCCCTTCGCGTATGCCCGGTTTGATCCATGCGCCGGCTTGCAGCATATTGGCGACAATATTGCGGTGTAACAGCATGGCACCTTTGGATACGCCGGTTGTGCCGCCGGTGTATTGCAAGAAGGCAATGTCTTCATGGCCGATATCGACTTTGCGGTAAGCCTGCTTGCTGCCTTTGTCTAGTGCGTCGTTGAAGCGGACATGGCCGGGCAGATGCCAGGCTGGAACCATTTTCTTGATTTTGCGCACGACGAAGTTGACGATGGCGCCTTTGGGGAAGCCCAGCATGTCGCCAATGGAGGCGATGATGACGTTTTTGACCTTGGTGCGGCGGATTACGTCTTCCAGTACGTTGGCGAAGTTTTCCAGAATAACGATGGTTTCGGCGCCTGAGTCGTTAAGCTGGTGTTCCAGTTCGCGCGGGGTATAAAGCGGATTGACGTTGACGACGGTGCAGCCTGCGCGCAAAGTGCCGAAAACTGAAACGGGGTACTGCAACAGGTTGGGCATCATCAGGGCAACGCGGTCGCCCTTGGCGAGCTTAAGCGTGTTTTGCAGGTAGGAAGCAAAGTGGCTGACCTGTTGATCCAGTTCGCCATAGCTGAGCACCTTGTCCATGCAGGCTACGGCAGGACGATCGCGAAACTTGCTTACACTGGCGTCAAAAACCTCGACAATAGACTTGAATGTATTGATGTCGATTTCGTGTGCGACGCCCGCCTGATAGTTCTTGAACCAGACTTTTTCCATATCCTGTTGTTTCTCCATCGTGTTTTTGGTGGCCGGTATACGCGCACCGGTGCTCTTTTTCTGCAATTTACCTTAACTAAATGCCTAGTGCAAAATTGTCTCTTGTCATGCTTGCATGGTGTGTTATGCAATACAGGCTTGGCGTTTTCTTTTTGCGCTGAATGGGTTACACTAACCGATATTTAGTGATGGGCGGTTCGCCCATTTTTTATTTGTGGAAAATGCAATGGATGTACGTCTGCTGTTGGAAAATACCCTGCCGGGCCTGGGTTTTGAGTTGGTTGATGTTGAGCTGACCCCGGGTGGTGGCTTGCGTGTTTTCATGGACAAAGAAGGTGGCGTAACGATTGAGGACTGCGTGTCGGTCAGCAATCATATGACCCGTTTGTTCATGGTGGAGAATATCGATTACAGCCGGCTCGAGGTATCGAGCCCAGGTCTAGATCGCCCTCTGAAAAAGGAGGCCGATTTTGTGCGTTTCGCGGGACAGCTTGCCAAGCTGCGCACACGACTGCCCGTAGAGCAGCAAAAGAAATTTACCGGTCGTCTGTCGGGCGTTGAGGATGGTGTGCTCAAGCTTGAAGTGGAAGGCCGGATTGTGGAGATCGAACTGTCCAATATCGACAAGGCTCGCATAGAGCCGGAGTTCTGATTCAGGACAGGCGTTTCTCTCACAAAAAGGACAATGTATCCGGAGGAATGAATGAGTCGCGAGATTTTGTTGCTGGTTGACGCCTTGGCTAGCGAAAAGAACGTTAGCCGGGATGTAGTATTTTCTGCTTTGGAGCAGGCGCTGGCTTCGGCAACCAAAAAGAAGTTCACAGCTGAAGACGACATGGAAGTGCGTGTCGAGATCGATCGTCAGACCGGACTGTATAGTACGTTCCGTTGCTGGCTGGTGGTCGAGGACGAGCTTCTCGAATCTGAAGATCGTGAGATGACTTTGGCGATGGCGCGGGAAAAGGATCCGCGTGCCGAGGTGGGAAGTCTGGTTGAAGAGCCGATGGAAGCGGTCGAGTTCGGCCGTATCGGTGCGCAAACTGCCAAGCAGGTCATCTTGCAGAAAATCCGTGACGCAGAGCGTGAGCAACTGCTGACCGATTTCCTCCAGCGTCGTGAGCATATGGTATCGGGCACCATCAAGCGCATCGAACGTGGCAATGCCATTGTCGAATGCGGCAAGCTTGAGGCCGTGCTGCCGCGTGACCAGATGATCCCTAAGGAGAATCTGCGGGTGGGTGACCGTGTGCGCGCTTTCCTGTTGCGTATTGACCGCGCGGGTCGTGGTCCGCAACTGGTGCTGTCGCGGACCAGCGCCGACTTCCTGGTCAAGCTGTTTGAGCTGGAAGTGCCTGAGATCGAAGAAGGCCTGCTGGAGATCAAGGAAGCGGCCCGCGACCCGGGTATGCGTGCCAAGATTGCCGTTAAAGCCAATGATCCGCGTATTGATCCGCAAGGAACCTGCATCGGTATGCGTGGTTCGCGCGTCCAGGCCGTGACGCAGGAGCTGGCCGGTGAGCGTGTCGATATCGTACTGTGGGCACCCGATCCGGCCCAGTTCGTGATCAATGCACTGTCGCCGGCGGAAGTGACCCGCATCATGATTGATGAAGACAATCATGCGATGGATGTGGTGGTTGAGGAAGAGCAATTGGCGTTCGCCATCGGCCGTAGCGGCCAGAACGTTCGTCTGGCGGCAGAGCTGACCGGTTGGAACATCAACATCATGACCGTGGTGGAGGCCGAGGAGAAGCTCCAGGCCGAAGACAATGTGTTGCGCGAGGTGTTCATTAGCCAGCTGGATCTGAGTGATGAGCTGGCGGGCGTGTTGGTGAAGGAAGGTTTTACCTCGCTGGAAGAAGTGGCGTATGTGCCGATTTCCGAAATGCTGGAAATCGACGGATTTGACGAGGAATTCGTCAATGACTTGCGTAGCCGTGCACGTGATGCATTGCTGACGCAGGCAATTGCCACCGAAGAAAAGGTGGAGAGTGTGGAAGATGAGCTTCGCAATCTGGAAGGCCTTGATGCCGAACTGGTGCGCAAGCTGGCTGAAAACGGTGTGACGACGCGTGACGACCTGGCCGATCTGGCCGTGGACGATCTTGTCGAGTTGACCGGTATGGAAGCCGAACCTGCCCGCGCTCTGATCATGAAAGCGCGTGAGCACTGGTTTGCCCAGTAAGCATCAAGCAGAATTAACAGATTGTAGGAAGACGAATGGCATTAACTAATGTAAAAGAATTTGCAGCTGAGCTTAAGCTGACACCGGAGCGCCTGCTTGAGCAGTTGCGTGCATCCGGTGTGGCCAAGCAGGCTGTCAGTGATACTTTGACCGAACAGGATAAGAGCCGCCTGTTGGCGCATCTGAAGCAGGCACATGGTGCGGCTGCGGATAAAAATGTCACCTTGGCACGTAAGCAGACCAGCGAGATCCGCACTGCCGACGGTGGCACCGTCAAGGTTGAAACGCGCAAGAAGCGTGTTGTAGCGCGTCCGGAAGAGTCCGTGCCGGCCGCTGCGCCAGCACCCGCTGCTGCGCCTGCAGTTGAAGTCAAGCCTGTGGTTGAAGCGAAAGCCGAGCCTAAGGTCGAAGCTAAGGTCGAAGCCAAGCCGGTAGAAGCCAAGGTTGCACCCGTTGCGCCGGTTATTTCGGTTGCGCCGTCTGCCAAGCCTGTGGCTGAGCCTAAGCCTGCGGCCAAGCCCAAGGTAGAAGCTAAGGTGGAAAAAGCCGAAGCCAAGCCTGCGCCGGTTGCGCGTCCGGTTGCTCCGCAGTCCATCTTGTCGGCAGAAGAAATTGCTTCGCGTGAAGCTGAAGCACGTCGCCATTCCGAGTTGCGTGCTCGCCAGGAAGCGATGCTGCGCGAAAAGCAGGAGCGTGAAGCGCGCCGCCAGGCTGCTATTGCCGCCAAGAATGCACCACCGCCGCCACCTGCGCCCAAGCCTAAGGCTGAGCCGGTTGCCAAGCCATCCGGCGCTGGCATTACGCCTGCTAAACCGGAAGACCGTCGTGGTGGCGATTCGGTACGTTCGGCGCGCCCGTCGGCTAATCGTCAGTCCGTCTCTTCGTCGCCGGCTCGTGCTGGCGGTGCACCTGCGGGTGCCCGTCCAGCCGTCGCCGCACCTGCACCGGCTGCTGCGCCTAGCGGCCCGCGTTCGCCTGATAAAAAGCCAGGTGGTGGCAAGGGTGGCAATCGCGACTGGGATGACAAGAAAAAAGGTGGTCGTGGCCTGAAAACCAAGGGTGGAGATACCACCGGCGGCTGGAAGTCCAAGAAGGCTGGTGGCCGCAACAAGCATAGCGGGCAAAATGCCTTTAGCGCGCCAACCGAGCCTATCATTCATGAAGTGCTGGTGCCAGAAACCATTACCGTTGCCGATCTTGCTCACCGCATGGCTGTTAAAGCCGCCGAGGTGATCAAGGTGCTGATGAAGATGGGCATGATGGTTACCATCAACCAGGTGCTGGATCAGGATACCGCGATGATTATCGTGGGCGAGATGGGGCATACGGCTAAGGCGGCACAGGCGGATGATCCGGAAGCGTATCTGGAGAAAGACGAAAGCGCGGCTGCCGTTGAGCAAATCTCGCGTCCGCCGGTTGTGACCGTGATGGGCCACGTTGACCACGGTAAGACTTCGCTGCTGGACTATATCCGTCGCGCTAAAGTGGCTTCGGGCGAGGCCGGTGGTATTACCCAGCATATCGGTGCTTATCACGTTAAGACCGACCGCGGCATGGTGACTTTCCTCGATACCCCGGGTCACGAGGCGTTTACCGCCATGCGTGCCCGTGGTGCCAAGGCAACCGACATTGTGGTGCTGGTAGTGGCTGCCGATGATGGCGTGATGCCGCAGACGATTGAGGCGATCCACCATGCCAAGGCCGCCGGTGTGCCTATGGTCGTAGCGGTCAACAAGATCGACAAAATGGGCGCCAACCCGGAGCGTATCCGTCAGGAACTGGTTGCCCAGGAAGTCGTGCCGGAAGATTGGGGTGGCGACACCCAGTTCGTCGAAGTTTCGGCCAAAATGGGCCAGAACATCGACGGCCTGCTGGAAGCCATCTTGCTGCAAGCCGAAGTGCTGGAACTCAAGGCGCCGGTTAATGCGCCAGCCAAGGGTATTATTGTTGAAGCCCGTCTGGACAAGGGCCGTGGTCCGGTTGCGACCTTGCTGGTTCAGTCCGGTACTCTGAAAAAGGGTGATGTGGTTCTGGCGGGTACGGCATTTGGCCGCGTCCGTGCCATGATTGACGAGAACGGCAAGCCGGTTGATTCTGCCGGTCCAGCTATTCCGGTTGAAATTCTGGGTCTGTCCGACGTGCCGCAAGCTGGTGAAGATGCAATGGTACTGACCGACGAGAAGAAGGCGCGTGAAATCGCCTTGTTCCGTGCCGGTAAATACCGTGACGTACGTCTGGCCAAGCAGCAGGCTTCCAAGCTGGAAAACATGTTTGCCCAGATGGCCGAGGGCGAGATCCAGAACCTGTCCATTATTATCAAGGCAGACGTTCAGGGTTCGTACGAAGCACTGGCAGGCAGCTTGCAGAAGCTGTCGACCGACGAAGTTCGCGTCAATATCCTGCACTCCGGTGTGGGCGGGATTACCGAATCCGATATCAACCTGGCCATTGCGTCCAAGGCTATCGTAATCGGCTTTAATACCCGTGCGGATGCGGCGGCACGCAAGCTGGCCGAGAACGAAGGCGTAGATATTCGCTACTACAACATCATTTACGATGCGGTAGACGAAGTGAAGGCAGCGCTGTCGGGCATGCTGGCACCAGAGAAGAAGGAAGTGATCCTGGGTACGGTCGAGATCCGTCAGGTGATTTCTGTGTCCAAGGTTGGCAATATTGCCGGCTGTATGGTGACCGATGGTCTGATCAAGCGTTCCGCCATGATCCGTTTGATCCGCAACCATGTAGTTGTGCATACCGGCGAACTGGATTCGCTCAAGCGCTTCAAGGATGACGTGAAGGAAGTGAAGCAGGGCTACGAATGCGGCCTGATGCTGAAGAACTTCAATGATATCCATGAGGGCGACCAGCTCGAGGCATACGAAATCGTCGAAGTGGCGCGTTCCCTCTGAGTCTGAGTTGAAACAGGGCGGGTGCTTATCCGGCTTAAGGCCGGTGGCACTCGCCTTTTTTGCTGAATATGAAAGGATAGCGTGATGGCTAGAAAAGCATTTTCCCGCTCTGACCGTATGGCTGACCAGATCCAGCGTGATCTGGCCGAACTGATTCGTACCGGTCTTAAGGATCCGCGGGTAGGTTGGGTGACGATTACTTCGGTTGAATGTACGCGTGACTACTCGCATGCCAAGATTTTTTACACCGTGATGGGTGAGGGCAAGCGTGAAATCACTCAAGAGGCACTGGAACACTCGGCAGGCTTTCTGCGCAAGGAGTTGGGGCGTGGCCTGAGTGTTTATACCGTGCCGCAATTGCACTTTGTCTACGACGAGTCGATCGAGCGTGGCGTGTATATGAGCCGCCTGATTTCGGATGTGTCTGAAGTTGATGCCAAAAACCGCGACAAGCTGGGCGAGGACGAGTAATGGCCCAGGTGCGTCGTCCCAAGCTGAATATCGATGGCGTACTGCTGCTCGACAAGCCTTTGGGTTTTTCCAGTAATGGTGCCTTGCAAAAGGTGCGCTGGCTGTATACCGCAGCCAAGGCCGGCCATACCGGCGTGCTTGACCCGCTGGCAACCGGATTGCTGCCGGTCTGCTTTGGCGAGGCCACCAAGTTTTCTTCGTTCCTGCTGGATGCGGACAAGGGGTATCGCGCGACCGTATGTTTCGGTGTGAACACCACCTCCGGCGACAGCGAGGGTGAAGTGGTGCAGCAGCGGCCGGTCAATTTTAGTCTGGACGCGCTGCAGGCTGTGATTGCGCGTTTTACCGGTGATATCGAGCAAGTGCCGCCGATGTATTCGGCGCTCAAGCATCAGGGTAAGCCTTTGTATGAATATGCCCGTCAGGGCATAGAAATAGAGCGTCCGGCGCGCAAGGTCACCATCTTCAAGCTTGAGCTGGAGTCTTTTTCCGGTAATACCGCTGTGATCAATGTGCTGTGCAGCAAGGGAACCTATATCCGTACTCTGGCGCAGGACATGGGCGAGGCGCTGGGCTGTGGCGCGCACCTGACCGGTTTGCGCCGTACGCAGACGGCAGGCTTCCGTCTCGAGGATGCGCTGACTATCGAGCAGGTCGAAGCTGTTGCCGCCGAGGCGCGCACGGGCTTGCTGTTGCCGGTGGATATTCTGCTGGCCCATCTGCCGGAAGTGGCGCTGGATGAAGAGGATTTCGCGCGATTTATGCATGGTCAGGCTGTCCCGTCACAGGCAAACCATGTAATAATGTCGCGTTTTCGCGTGTACCGTGAGGCAACGCGCGAATTTTTGGGTCTGGCCGAAGTAAGGGAAGAAGGTTTCCTGCATCCAAGCCGACTCGTGGTAGCGAAAGCTGCCGCTTAAGTGAAGCACGGATGGGTTCGCGCTCGCCGTGCTTGCCGGGCAATCGCCCTCAATTAGTATTGTGGAGTTTTACACATGGCAATGACCGCCGCGCAAAAAGCAGAAATCGTTAAAGACTTTCAACACCAGGAAGGCGATACCGGTTCTTCCGAAGTTCAGGTTGCTCTGCTGACCGCTCGTATCAACGATCTGACTTCGCACTTCAAAAGCAACACCAAAGATCATCACAGCCGTCGTGGCCTGTTGAAGATGGTGAGCCGTCGTCGTCGTCTGCTTGACTACCTCAAGCGCACCAACAACGATAGCTACCGCGCTCTGATCGCTCGTCTGGGTCTGCGCAAGTAAGTGCAGTAAAATGAAAAGTCGCAGCTCAGGCTGCGATTTTTCACGTTTCAACTGGTCATTCTTATTATCGAAGATGGCGGGGTGAGCCTCTAGTTATCAGCATTTCACCGAGTGCTGATAGCTAGGGGTTCCCGTTATCAAAAGCTACACCAAATCATCCAGAGTAAGGGATTCCCAGTGTTCAATAAAATCAGCAAGTCTTTCCAGTACGGCAAGCATACCGTCACTATTGAAACCGGCGAAATCGCACGCCAGGCTTCGGGTGCCGTTCTGGTCTCCATGGACGAAACCGTGGTACTGGTTTCTGTTGTCGGTTCTAAAAACGTTAAGCCGGGTCAGGATTTTTTCCCGCTGACCGTTGACTACCTCGAGCGCACTTACGCTGCCGGTAAAATCCCGGGTGGTTTCTTCAAGCGCGAAGGTAAGCAGTCGGAAAAAGAAATCCTGACTTGCCGCCTGATCGACCGTCCTATCCGTCCGCTGTTCCCGGCCGGTTTCTATCACGATGTGCAGATTGTTGCGACCGTGATGTCGCTGAATCCAGAAGTGGATGCCGATATTCCTGCCATGATTGGCGCTTCGGCTGCACTGGCCATCTCCGGCCTGCCGTTTGCCGGCCCGGTTGGTGCTGCGCGCGTAGGCTACGCGGCTGGCGAGTACATTCTGAACCCGACCAAGACCGAACTGGTGACTTCTGAACTGGATCTGATCGTAGCCGGTACCGAGCGTGCCGTGCTGATGGTTGAGTCCGAAGCCAAGGAATTGTCCGAAGCCGTGATGCTGGGTGCCGTGGTGTTCGGTCACGAGCAGATGCAGGCTGCCATCACTGCTATTAACGAGTTGGCTGACGAAGTGAACCCGGTCATGTGGGCATGGGAAGCGCCGGCACATGATGCCGAACTGCTGGCACAGATCCGTGAAGTCGCCGGCGAAAAAATCGCTGCCGCCTTCCGCATCCGTCAGAAGCAAGTGCGCTCGCAAGCGCTGGCTGAAGCATGGGATGCCGTTAAGGCCGCACTGATCACCGAAGAAACCAGCACGCTGAAGGCCAATGAAATCAAGGGCATCTTCAAGCATATGGAAGGTGAAATCGTGCGCGGCCAGATTCTGGCAGGCGAACCGCGTATCGATGGTCGTGACACCCGTACCGTGCGTCCGATTTCGGTACGTACCGGTGTGTTGCCGCGTACCCATGGCTCCGCACTGTTTACTCGTGGCGAAACCCAAGCGATTGCGACCGCAACGCTGGGCACCAGTCGCGACGAGCAGATTATCGATGCGCTGGCCGGCGAGTACACCGACCGCTTTATGCTGCATTACAACTTCCCGCCGTACTCCACCGGTGAAGCCGGCCGTATGGGCCCGCCTAAGCGCCGTGAAATCGGTCACGGCCGTCTGGCCAAGCGCGCGCTGCTGGCCGTACTGCCGCCAGCTGACGAATTCAGCTACACCATGCGTGTCGTGTCGGAAATTACCGAGTCCAACGGTTCTTCGTCCATGGCATCCGTGTGCGGTGGCTGTCTCGCACTGCTGTCGGCCGGTGTGCCGCTGAAGGCGCATGTGGCCGGTATTGCCATGGGTCTGATTCTGGAAGGTAACCGCTTTGCCGTGCTGTCCGACATTCTGGGTGACGAAGATCATCTGGGCGATATGGACTTCAAGGTAGCCGGTACGGCTGAGGGCGTAACCGCTTTGCAGATGGATATCAAGATCCAGGGTATTACCAAGGAAATCATGCAGGTTGCGCTGGCGCAGGCCAAAGAAGGCCGCATGCACATTCTGGGTGTAATGAAGGATGCGGTTGAAGGTCCTCAGACCCTGTCCGAGTTTGCACCGCGTCTGTTCACCATGAAGATCAATCCGGAAAAAATCCGCGAAGTGATTGGCAAGGGTGGCGAGACTATCCGTGGCATTACCAAGGATACCGGTTGCGAGATCAATATCGAAGACGACGGCACCATCACCATCGCTTCGGTTACGCAAGAGGGTGCGGATGCAGCCAAGAAGCGTATCGAAGAAATTACGGTTGAAGTCGAAGTCGGCAAGATTTACGAAGGTCCTGTCGTCAAGATCCTCGACAACAACGTCGGTGCCATCGTGTCCATCCTGCCAGGCAAAGATGGTCTGGTTCACATCTCCCAGATCGCCAACGAGCGTATCAAGAATGTGGCCGACTATCTGAAAGAAGGCCAGGTCGTTCGCGTCAAGGCCATCGAAATGGACGATCGCGGTCGTGTTCGCCTGTCGATCAAGGCACTGCTGGAAGACGAGTCCAAAGTGGCGCGTGAAACAGCCGAGTCGTTCGGTTTGAAGTCCGGCAACTGATTGCCGCAGCGGATTTTCCGCTTGGCTATTGAAAACCCGTACGCCTTGCGTGCGGGTTTTATTATTTGGATCTTGCGTGTGTGCATGGTGCAAAATGCAGCGCCATCGGGCCGGTTCAGCAGGAGGGTGGATGTTCTGGAAAAGTGTTGGTGCAGATCATGTGCGGGCGCACAAATTGCAATTTTTGCGTGATGCGATACCGGGTCTGCCCTTGCTGTCGGGTTTATCCGAGGAGGAGGGTGCACGTTTAGCCGAGCTTGCCTTGCATTTTATCGATAGCAAATCCTTGCTGCGTGTCGATGGCGAGCGCTTGGCGGATCTGGATGCGGCCGAACTGGCCTTGCAGGCGGTATTGCCGGTGTTGGCATTAGGTGAGTCGGCATTGGAAGGCTGGCAAGAGGTGATTCTGTATCCGGCAGCCTTTGTGACGCGAGACACCTGGCTGGATGAGATGGGGCTCGCGCACGAGGGCGAGCAGGTGCTGATCGGGCAGGCAAGGCAAGATGGGCCTTTGTTGCTGTCTTTGCCGGATGTGGTGGACTCCCCCTCGTTGGATGGCTGGAATGTGGTCATCCACGAAATGGCGCATAAGCTGGATATGCTGGATGGGGATGCCAATGGTTGCCCGCCTCTGCATAAAGGCATGGATAGGGCACAGTGGGCGCAGGACTGGCAGGCGGCTTATCAGGCATTTGGCCGCCAGCTTGCGGCCGGAGAGCACTCATGGCTGGATCCTTACGCCGCGGAGCACCCTGCCGAATTTTTTGCGGTGCTGTCGGAGTGTTTTTTTGAAACGCCGCACTGGATAAAAGCCGACTATCCCATGCTCTATGCCCATTTGTCTGCGTTTTATCGACAGGATACCTTGGCCAGATTGCCCGCACCGTAACGCCTCGCGTTTTTATGGGGATCTGGCTGGTATGGGCTTGTACGGTATTTTTGATAGAATGCACGTTCTGTGTTGCTTGACTCATGTCGTTTTGGTATTTAGCGATGTTTTGAGAGCGCTATGTGATTTTTTTGCTAGAGGCTGGATTGCTTGGCGCTATGACGGGGTGTGCCATCCATTTAGGACTCATGCGTATTGCGAATAGTGTCGCTTAAACTTGCTAGTGGAAAGTAATGTCGATTAACGTTTTCAACCCTCTGCTTGACCGCTTGCTGGTGCGCTTTGCGACGAATCCTGCGCTCACCGCCATTGTCAGCGTGACTTTGGTCGTGATGCCAATCGCCGTATTGCGCGCTTTACTGCAAGTGTTGGGAACGCTAGCCGACATGGCTGAATGGTCGCAACTGGCTGCCCAGTTGAATAGCTGGCAAGAGCTATGTTTTGCGCTGGTACCCTTGCTGATGAATATCTATCTTGCGCTATATGAAGCGGCGCGGGAGCGGATGTCGCCGGTGCTTTGCGTCACCAGCAGCCTGATGGTGTTGATGTTGTTTCATATGGCGTGGCATCCCGATGGCGGCGTCTTGCCTGATAGTATTCCGCTCGCGATATTGGCCGGCTTTCTGGCAAATGTACTGCTCAAGGCAACACAGCGTTTCCCCGGGCTTTCTGCCGGTAGCCAGAATAGTCTGGTTGAGCAAAACATCAATAATATGTTGGGCTTGCTGGCTGTTGCCGCCGTGGCCGGTGCGCTGGCCTTTCTATTGGTGCCGCTTAGCCATCTGCTGTTTCAGTATGTTTTGCAGTGGCAGTCTGGGCTGGATCCCGCCACGTTTGGCGGCGGGATGGTATATGAGTTGGCTCGTGGCATCAGCTGGTTGTTTGGTATCAATGGCCATCATCTCTTGCGCAGCGTGAGTGATGGATTTCAGCTGTCAAGCCAGCTGAATATGGCTAGCTGGCGGGCAGGTGAGGCGCCGCTGAATGTGCTGAGTAATACGTTTTTCGATGTCTGGTGTGCGGTAGGTGGGAGCGGTAGTACGTTGAGTTTGGTGCTGTGTGTGCTACTCAGGTCTCGCTGCACGGCTTACCGCCATCTGGCGCGGGCTTCTTTGCCGCTGGCCGCCATTAATGTCAACGAACCGCTGGTGTTCGGTATTCCCATTTTTTTCAACCCCGTGATGGCCATTCCCTTTCTTTTGGTACCCCTGCTGGGGTATCTGCTAGCGTATGGGGCAACCATGCTGGGGCTGGTGCCGGTATTGCAGTCGCAAGTGGGGTGGATGATGCCGCCCTTGCTGAATAGCTGGATGGCCAGCGGCGGTTCGTGGGCTGCCGTTTTCTTGCAGTTGCTGATTATCGTCTTGGGTGCCTGTATTTATTGGCCGTTTTTTTGCAGGATGGAGCAGCGCAGTGAAGGCGCTACGCCGGACCTGCCAGCCCTGGCCGGCTTCAGTTTGCCTGAGCGCAAACTGGAAGTGACCACGCAGCAGCACAACTATATTGCCCAGATGCACAGCAATTTCCAGGCGCAAAAAGAAGTGGAAACGCTACAGAAAGAAGGCAGTTTTGAACTGTTTTATCAGCCGCAAATTGCACTGGAAAGCGGGCGTATTGTCGGGGTCGAGGTATTGCTGCGGCACAAGGGGACGGACGGCGTTATCAAGCCGCCCACCTTTATCGCCAGCTTTGACTGTTTGGGTCTGATGCCTGAACTGGATTTCTGGGTGCTGGAGCGGGCCGTGATGGCAGGTCGGGAATTGGAGGCGATGGGGCCCTTGAGTCTGGCTGTCAATTTATCACCGCAGACCTTGCTGGATGCGCGTTTGCCAGCCGTGCTGGATCGCGTGCTGGATCGGCCCTTGCCTGAGGGTATTACGCTGGAAGTCGAGATAACCGAGAGCCAGTTAATAAACGACTGCGTACGCTTTTCCGCCAACTTGCAGGCTCTGCGCGCACGGGGGTTGCGTGTTGCACTGGATGATTTTGGCTCGGGCTATTCGACGCTGGCTTATCTGACCCGCTACCAGTTTGACAAGATCAAGCTGGACCGCTCCTTGGTACTCGCCCTGAAGGGAAAGGCTGGGAATGACTTTTTTACCAGTACGGTGCGCCTGTGTGAGGTGTGTGGCGCCGAAGTACTGGCTGAAGGCGTGGAAACGGCGGAGGAGCTGGCTCAGGTTGCCGCTAGCGGGGTGGTCTTGGTGCAGGGCTATTATTTTTACCGGCCGATGCCGATGGAAAGCCTGCTGCCCTTGCTGCTGAAGCCGCAAGGCGCGGCGCTGGCTTGATGGTAACTTTTCTGCCTGTTTATTAAAGGGGCGCTGCATGGCAGCGCCCCTTGTACATTGCCGGCGGTCTTTTAGCGGCTTGCTGCCGCGTTCTGTTCCGGCACCCGCTTGCCTTTTAGCAGAGTTTGATCAGGGTGCTCTTCAGTTCCGAATACTTTTCCATTGCATGCAAGGACTTGTCGCGACCGTTGCCGGACTGTTTAAAACCACCGAAGGGGAAGTTCATGTCTCCGCCTTCGTCGTAGCAATTGACCCATACGGTGCCGGCCCTGAGTGCACGCGACACCTTATGCGCGGTTGAAAGATCCGAAGTCCAGACCGCCGCTGCCAGGCCATATTCGCTATCGTTGGCAATGCGGATGGCTTCTTCGACGGTATCGAAGGTAATCACCGACAGTACCGGTCCAAAGATTTCCTCGCGGCAGATGGTCAAATCGGCACGCGCACAGTCGAACGCGGTCGGTTCGATAAATAAGCCTTGCTCAAGATGTGTTGCTTTCCCGCCACAAATCAGCGTGGCGCCTTCACTCAAGCCTTTATCCACATAGGACAGTACCTTGTCGTACTGGATACGGTCGACGATGGCGCCCATGGCTGTGTCCGGGTTGAGCGGGTCACCCGGTTGCCAGCCTTGCGCGGCCTCCTTAAAGGCGGCGAGGAAGCTGTCCTTGATGTCGCGGTGTACCAGTACGCGCGAGCCTGCCGTGCACATTTCGCCCATATTGTAAAAGATGGCGGCAGCGGCCGTGCGGGCCGCTTTTTTAATGTCGGGGCAGTCCGGCAGAATGATGTTGGGCGACTTGCCGCCTAGCTCCAGCCAGGTGCGCTTGAGGTTAGATGCGGCGGCATCCGCCGCAATCAGCTTGCCGACGGCGGTCGAGCCGGTAAAGGCGATGCAGTCGATATCCATATGCAGCGCCAGCATTTTTCCGGTGTCGCCTGCGCCGGGAAGTACCTGGAAAATGCCGTCAGGAATGCCGGCTTCTTTGGCGAGCGCTGCCAGACGGATGGCGGTCAGCGGGGATTTTTCCGAAGGCTTGACGATCACGGCATTGCCTGCCGCCAAGGCTGGGCCGAACTTCCAGCTAGCCATCAGGATGGGGAAGTTCCATGGCACCACGGCGGCAACGACACCGATGGCTTCGCGGGTAACCAGGCCGACCAGCTTGGGGTCAACAGGTGCCACTTCTCCGCCAATTTTATCGATCGCTTCGGCAAACCATTCCACACAGTAGGCTGCACCGGCAACATCGACGCTTTGTGTGTCGGAAATGGGTTTGCCTACGTCCAGTGTTTCCAGTAGCGATAATTCATCGCTGTGTTCGCGTATCAGCGCGGCAAAGCGTTTGAGGATGCGTCCGCGTGCCAGCGGTGCCAGTGCTGACCACTCGCCGGACTCAAAGGCTTGGCGGGCGGCCTGAACAGCGGTATCGACCTCGCGCTGCCCGCACCAGGCAATCTGTGCCAGTGTCTGGCCATTGGCTGGGTTGACGCAGACAAAACTGCGGCCATCTTGAGCGGCGCTGTATTCGCCGGCGATAAAGGCGCGGCCTTCGATCTCAAGTTCGGTCGCAAGTTGTTGCCATTCGGGGTAGCTACGAGCCATGGTGTGTCTCCTTTGTTGTTTTCTTGCAAATAGTGGGTGGTGATGCGGTTTAAAAAGTCGGCGGTGAGTTGGCGCTGACAATTTCGCATGGCGAAAGACCCAGATTGCGGAAGCGGTGTGGTAAACGGCTATCGAAGTAATAGGCATCGCCGGGGCCCAGTTCGCGTTGTTCTCCATCGACGGTCAGTTCTATCCGTCCGCTAATCACGACACCGCCTTCTTGCCCTTCATGCTCCAGCATATCCGGGCCCGTATCGGCACCGGGCTCATAATGTTCTTTGAGGATGGCGAGCTCACGCTTGGGGTGTGCCATGCCGACCAGCAAGAGCTTGATTTCCTCATTGCCCAGATTCGGTAACTCTTCACCCTGATAAAACACCGTAGGTGCCCGCGGCTCTGCATCGAAGGTGAAAAAATCGGCCAGCGTCATCGGCAGGCCTTCCAGTACCTTTTTCAGCGAGCTAATCGATGGGCTGACCCGGTTCTGTTCGATCAATGAAATGGTGCCGTTGGTCACGCCGGCGCGTTTGGCGAGCTCGCGTTGAGACAGGCTCAGGCGTTCGCGCACCATTTTTAGTCTTGCTCCAATATCCATGTCTTCCGGCCTTTGTTGTCTGATGTTAATAATATTAGACGAATAATGTTAAGTAAATTGTTGTCTGTTCAGACATTGTTGCGATGCAAAATGGAAGATCATTGCAAATTGGCTATTTTGTAGCCAGTATCAGGGTATTGCTTTGCCATGATGTAAATTTTTTTAAACGCACCCAAGTTGAAGTGTCTACATAGTATGACAGGAGACTGTGATGTTGATTGGCGTTCCGAAAGAGATCAAGGTTCACGAGTACCGCGTCGGTTTGACGCCATCCGGTGTGCGCGAGTTGGTGGTGCACGGCCACGAGGTGGTGGTGCAGTCTCAGGCCGGGCTCGGCGTAGGTTTTACTGATGAGCATTACATCCAGGCGGGTGCGTCCATCGCATCGGCTGCATCAGAGATTTTTGCCCGTGCCGACATGATCTGCAAGGTCAAGGAGCCGCAAGCCATCGAATGCCGGATGCTGCGTCCGGGGCAATTGCTGTTTACCTATTTGCATCTGGCGCCGGACCCGGACCAGACGCGTTTGCTGGTTGACTCGGGAGCCATTGCCGTGGCTTACGAGACGGTGACCGATGACAAGGGGGGCTTGCCGTTATTGGCACCGATGTCGGAAGTGGCTGGGCGCATGGCGATACAGGCTGGTGCACATGCGCTGGAAAAGGCGCAAGGCGGTCGTGGCGTGCTTCTGGGCGGCGTACCCGGGGTCGCACCAGCCAAGGTGGTGGTGCTAGGGGGCGGCGTTGTGGGCTTGAATGCTGCGCGCATGGCCATGGGGCTGGGAGCGGAAGTCGCCATTCTCGACAAGTCGCTGCCACGGCTTAAAGAAATCGACATGTTGTTTGGCGGGCGCATCAAGACCCTGATGTCCAATAGCGTCAATATCGATGAGTCCATACGCGAAGCCGATATGGTAATTGGCGCGGTGCTGATTCCGGGCGCGGCCGCGCCCAAACTGGTGACGCGCAAGATGCTGGGCTGCATGAAGCCCGGCGCGGTACTGGTGGATGTGGCCATTGATCAGGGCGGCTGCTTTGAAACCAGTCGGCCGACCACGCATAAAGAGCCGACCTATGTTGTCGATGGCATCGTTCACTATTGTGTGGCCAATATGCCTGGTGGTGTGGCGCGTACTGCGACCATGGCACTGACCAATGCCACTTTGCCTTATGCGCTGGAGTTGGCCGATAAGGGCTGGGCACGGGCTTTGCTTGATAATGCCCATCTGCGCGATGGCTTGAATGTGTGCTGCGGACAGGTGACTTACGCCGCTGTCGCTAACGCACTGGGTTATCCATTTATTAAGCCGCTGGATGCCATCAAGGCTGCCGGCTGATTTTTGATCAGAGGTCGTATGTTGCACAAACCCGTAATCGGTATCCCCTGTGACGTCAAGATGATAGGGCATTTCCCTTTTCATGCCGTCGGCGACAAATATGTCGCTGCGGCCGCTGGGGCGGCGGGCGGCGTACCTGTCCTTATTCCGTCACTCGGGGACGAGGATCAGATCCGCGCCTTGCTGCAACTGGTTGATGGCTTGCTATTGCCCGGTTCGCCGTCAAACGTCGAGCCGGCGCATTATCAGGGCGAGCCTAGCCGTGCAGGTACTTTGCATGATCCGGCACGCGATGCGACCACCTTGCCGCTGATCCGGCTGGCTCTGGAGGCCGGCGTGCCCTTGCTGGGGATTTGTCGCGGTTTTCAGGAGATCAATGTCGCCCTAGGGGGGGAGCTCTACCAGCATGTGCAGGAAGAGGACGGCAAGATGGATCACCGCGAGCCGGACACCGATGATCTTGAGCAAATGTATGGCCCTGCGCACGAGTTGGCGATTACGCCGGATGGCTGGCTGCATGGCTGGACCGGCAAGACGCAGGCGCGCATCAATTCCATTCATCAGCAGGGCATCAAGCGGCTGGCCGAGTCACTGGTGGCCGAGGGCTATGCCAGCGATGGCCTGGTCGAGGCGTACCGGGTAGAGGGTGCGCGTGCTTTTGCCTTTGCCGTGCAATGGCATCCGGAGTGGAAGTATTGGGAGAACACGCTTTCCCAGGCAATTTTCAAGGCTTTCGGTGACGCTTGCCGGGAGCGCCGTATGCGACGCGAGTCGTCGCTGACACGGTAACCAGAGCCGGTAAACCGGCCGCAACACAAGGAAAGACCATGTTTCAACAAAATCTAGACTGGCTGCGCGAACACCGTATCACCGAAATGGAGTGCATTGTTCCGGACATGACCGGAGTGGCGCGAGGCAAGATTGTGCCCAAGGATAAATTCATCAGCGAAACGGAAATGCGTCTTCCGGAGGCGGTGCTGATGCAGACCGTGACCGGTGACTATCCAGATGACAGCATGCTGGATCTGACCGATCCGGATATGGTGTTGCAACCGGACCCGGCGACCTTGCGTCTGGTGCCATGGGCGACCGACCCGACGGCACAGTTGATCTACGATTGCTTCCGTGCCGATGGCACGCCGGTCGACATCGCGCCGCGTAACGTATTGCGTCGCGTACTGTCGCTGTACGACGCCAAGGGCTGGGCGCCGGTGGTGGCACCCGAGATGGAGTTTTACCTGCTGTCGCCCAACCCGGACCCGGATATTCCGTTGGCTCCGCCAGTCGGGCGTACCGGCCGTGCCGAATTCGGCCGCCGCTCTTACGCCATTGATGCGGTTAACGAGTTCGACCCGCTGTTCGAGGATATCTATGACTACTGCCATGCGCAGAATCTGGAAGTCGATACCCTGATTCACGAGGTTGGCACCGCGCAGATGGAGATCAATTTCCTGCACGGTGATGCGATGTCGCTGGCCGACCAGGTTTTCCTGTTCAAGCGTACCGTGCGTGAAGCTGCATTCCGTCACAATATGTACGCCACCTTTATGGCCAAGCCGATGGAGAATGAGCCGGGCAGTGCCATGCATATCCACCAGAGTCTGGCGGACAAGGAAACCGGCAAGAACATTTTCAGCAATGCGGATGGTTCGCCATCCGATCTGTTCTTCAACTTCATCGCCGGCCTGCAGCATTATCTGCCGGAAGTGATGCCGCTGTTTGCACCGTATGTGAACTCGTTCCGCCGTCTGTCGCCTTATATGGCGGCACCGACCAACGTCGAGTGGGGCTACGACAACCGTACTGTGGGTCTGCGTGTGCCACACTCCAGTGCGGCCGGCCGTCGGGTAGAAAACCGTGTACCGGGTGTGGACGTCAACCCGTATATCGCCATGGCCGCTACGCTGGCCTGTGGTTATCTTGGCATCATCAAGAATATGAAGCCGCGCGACCCGTGCCAGAGCGATGCCTATGAGCTGCCTTACCAGTTCCCGCATTCCACCGAAGAGTCCCTGGTCCGTCTGGCGCGCTGCGAAGATATCGCCGAAATCCTGGGGCCGCGCTTCGTGAAAATGTATGTCGGGATGAAACAGAAGGAATTCTCCGAATACTTCCGCGTGATCAGCCCGTGGGAGCGCAAGTTCCTGCTGCTGCACGTCTAACCCTGTCGTATAAACCGGCACCCGCTGCGGCGGGTGTTTTTACAAGAGGAGAAGCTGATGAGCCAGCAACATACCACCCAAGATTGGCGCGACATGGATGCCGCACACCACCTGCATCCGTTTTCCGATACCAAGGGGCTGAATGCGCAAGGTGCGCGTGTGATTACTCATGCGGACGGTATCTACTTGTGGGATTCGGAAGGCAACAAGATCACTGACGGCATGGCCGGGCTGTGGTGCGTGAATATCGGCTACGGGCGCAAGGATTTGCCTGAAGTAGCCAAGCGCCAGATGGAAGAGCTGGCTTATTACAATACCTTCTTCAAAACGACTCACCCCAAGGTGGCTGAACTGTCGGCCCTGCTGGCCAGCGTCGCGCCGGATGGTTTCGAGCATGTGTTTTATACCAACTCGGGCTCGGAGTCGGTCGATACCATGATACGCATGGTGCGCCATTACTGGAGTTCGGTTGGCAAGCCGGAGAAAAAGGTGCTGATCGGGCGCTGGAACGGTTATCACGGCTCGACCATAGGGGGCGCCAGTCTGGGTGGCATGAGCTATATGCACGAGCAGGGCGATCTGCCGATTCACGGTATCGTGCACGTCGAGCAGCCCTGGTACTACAAGCACGGCAAGGATTTGACGCCGGAAGAGTTCGGCATTCAAGCGGCGCAGTGGATAGAAGCCAAGATACTGGAAGTCGGCGCGGACAAGGTCGCCGCCTTTGTCGGCGAGCCTATCCAGGGGGCGGGCGGCGTGATTATTCCGCCATCGACCTACTGGCCTGAAGTCGAGCGCATCTGCCGCAAATACGATGTGCTGCTGGTGGCCGATGAGGTGATCTGCGGTTTCGGTCGTACCGGCGAATGGTTCGGCCAGACGCACTTCGGTTTTAAGCCTGATGTATTTACCACGGCCAAGGGTTTGTCGTCCGGCTACTTGCCTATCGGTGCGGTGTTTGTCGGTGAGCGCGTGGCACGCGGCCTGATCGAAGAGGGCGGCGACTTTAATCACGGCTTTACCTACTCCGGTCATCCGGTGTGTGCCGCTGTTGCACATGCCAATGTGGCTGCATTGCGTGACGAGGGTATTGTCGAGCAAGTCAAGAACGACACCGGCCCTTATATGCAGCAGCGCTGGCGTGAGGTGTTCGGCCAGTTTGCCCATGTGGACGATGTGCGCGGGGTTGGCCTGATCCAGGCATTCACTCTGGTGAAAAACAAGGCGACACGCGAATTGTTTGATAACTGGGGTGAGACCGGCACGATGTGCCGCGATATTTTCTTCAAGCACAACCTGATTATGCGTGCTTGTGGTGACCATATCGTGTGTGCGCCACCTTTGGTAATTACCAAGGCTGAAATCGATGCCATGCTGGAAACGGCGGCAGCCTGCCTGCAGGAGTTTGAGCAGCTTGTTGCTGCGCGGCCATAAATTTTCTAAGGATGTAAACGCGGGGAGTCGGAGCCTTGGTCGCTGCACGCCATGACCAAGGCTCCGGCTCCCCATGTTTTTTATTGCTTGATTTGCCCGCTGCGCTTTTTAGTCTTTTTCTTTCAATAAAAACCGTTTGAGTAGGTACAGAATAGTGAACTGCAGTATCACAATGATGGCGATAGAAAAGATGATTTCCCATACTACGCTGCTGAACAATTCACGCATCGTGCGCTCCCCGAGACACTCTTTCACTGGTCAATAGCTTAGATCTGTCATGGTTGGGTGTGTTGGCCGGTTTTATTGTTTGCAATAGCAAGGCCTATGACTTTGATTGTGCTTTGATTTTATGGCTTTAGTGTATTAAGTTTTTGTGTTGATAAATTGAAATGAGGCGGTGAGTGTGGGGATGCTGCCTTGGTCTTTGTTGTTGAATAGGATTTTTGTCGGCTTTGTGCGATTTAATATATTAAAATCAAAGGCTTGTATTTTTTTGTTTGGTTCTTGTATGAGGCGGGAGTGATACGCTGATGGTTTTGGGCTGCGATCGCCAGTTGATTTTTAATTATTGCTGTTGTTTGTATGCAACTTTGCGTGGCAGCTTGAAAATGGGTTGGGGGCTGTGTGCCGGCACGGTGGCGCACAAATCCGGCATTTGCTTGATGCAGGGCATGTCGTTGATGCTTGTGGTGAGTGTTGTTGCATTTGCTTACGGGTGACTATAGTTATAGGGTGTAATACAATAAAAAAAGTTTCTTATTTGCGAGTGTCGAGTGCACTGTCCATCGCCTTGCTGTTGCGAAGGGTGTGCATCTCCGGCTTAGCTTCAGCTTTCCCCAAGGGTATACATGTTTATTCCTATCGGTTATGTGGTCATTCTGGCAGCCTGTTTCGGGGGGTTTGCGCTGGCAGGGGGGCATCTGGCATCGCTGTTTCAGCCGGTCGAATTATTGATTATTGGTGGTGCCGGCTTTGGTGCTTTTTTGGCCGCCCACGGTGGCGCGCCACTCAAAGCGACCGGGAAAGCATTGCCCAAGGTATTTAAGGCCTCGCCATACAGCAAAGCCTTCTATATGGACTTGTTTGCTCTGCTGTTCGAGATCTTGGCCAAAGTCAGGAAAGAGGGCTTGATGTCGGTTGAGGCCGACGTCGAGGCACCAGAGAGTAGTCCTTTATTTGCCAAGTACCCGGCGATACTGGCGGATCATCATGTTGTCGAATTTATTACCGATTATTTGCGGCTGATGGTGGGCGGTAGCCTGAATGCCTTCGAAATAGAAAACCTGATGGATGTGGAGCTGGAAACCCATCACCACGAAGCAGAAGTGCCGATTGGCGCGGTCAAGAGTCTGGCCGATGGCTTGCCTGCTTTTGGTATTGTGGCCGCAGTGATGGGGGTGGTGCATACCATGGAATCGGTCGGCTTGCCGCCGGCTGAATTGGGCAAGCTGATCGGTGCGGCGCTGGTGGGTACATTTGTCGGTATTTTGCTGGCCTACGGTTTTGTCGCGCCAATTGCTACCGCGATGGAGCATAAACTGGCTGATCAGACCCGCGTGTTCCAGACGATCAAAGTCACTTTGCTGGCAAGCCTGAATGGCTATGCGCCACAGGTTGCCGTCGAGTTTGGCCGCAAGGCACTGGCCGGGCCGGATCGTCCATCCTTCCGCGAGCTGGAAGAGCACGTCAAACAGGCCAAGGCCAAGTAAGGCAGGAAAGACTATATGGCTGACGAATCTCAACGCCCCATTATCGTCAAGCGCATCAAGAAGGGCGGTCATGGTCATCACGGCGGTGCATGGAAAATTGCGTACGCCGACTTTATGACCGCCATGATGGCTTTTTTCCTACTGATGTGGCTGCTGGGCTCTGCATCCCAAGGCACGCTCAATGGTATTGCCGAGTATTTCAAGACCCCGCTGAAAGTGGCGCTGTCTGGTGGTTCGGGCGCGGGTGATGCGACCTCGATGATAAAAGGGGGGGGGACTGACCTGACGCGTCAGGCCGGGCAGGTTAAGCGCGGCTACAAACATCCGGCGGAATTGGCAGAGGAAAAGCAGCGCTTGCAGGCGCTGCAACAAAAAATTCAGGCCGATATCAATACCAGCAATGTGCTGAAGTTTTACAAGAATCAGTTGCGGCTGGAAATGACGCCGGACGGTTTGAAAATCCAGATTGTGGATGAAAAAAACCGCCCCATGTTTGCCTCGGGTAGTGCCGATATTCTGCCGCATACGCGTGAAATTTTGCGCGAGCTGGGTTATGAGCTTAATGCCGTACCCAATATGTTGAGTGTGTCCGGGCATACCGATGCGACGCCTTTTGCCGGTGGTCAAAAGGGCTATAGCAACTGGGAGCTTTCGGCGGACCGTGCCAATGCTGCCCGGCGCGAGCTTTTGCTGGGCGGGATGGATCCGGTCAAAATTCTGCGAGTGGTGGGCTTGGCAAATGCCAATCCCTTGACGCCGCAAAATCAGTTCAGTCCGGAAAATCGCCGCATTGCCATTGTGATTCTGAATGATGATGCGGTCGACCGCATACGCAGCGATGGCTTAAGTGCCGCGCAAAATACGGTGGCTGATGGGGCATCGGAGCC
The DNA here is from genome assembly GCF_023502145.1 of Craterilacuibacter sp. RT1T. Lineage (GTDB taxonomy): Bacteria > Pseudomonadota > Gammaproteobacteria > Burkholderiales > Chromobacteriaceae > Craterilacuibacter. The sequence continues at coordinate 45,062 of NZ_JAMFLI010000003.1, forward strand.
TGCCGCAAGCACGGCAGGCGGCGAACACTAAGGTGTTGCTGGTGCGATCTGCCGTGCTGCTGCTGTCGGCTGCCGTGATGGCGTGGCTGGTTTATGCGCCGGCCACCCAGCCGCTATCTTGGTGTGCATTGCAAGCCGGCATCGTTTTGTTGCTGGCGCGCTTGTTCCGTCTGAGGGTGTTTGCTGCGCTGTTGTTGGCTGGTCTGTTTCCTTTGCTGGTGTTGGCGTTGTGGCTGGACCTTCCGGCTTGGTTATATGCGCTGGCGGCGGCGCTGACTTTTGGCCTTTCACGCAATGCCTTATACGAGCGGGTGCCGTTTTACCTGTCGTCAGACGAGGCCTGTCGGGTGCTCGCTACATGGTTGCCCGCTGGGTCGCGCGTGCTGGATGCGGGTAGTGGCGATGGCCGGGCAGTATTGCTATTGGCGCGCTTGCGGCCCGATATCGAGGTGCTCGGAATGGAAAATGCCTGCTTGCCTTATCTGCTGGCACGTTTGCGCTGGCGTCTGGCCGGCTCGCCGGCCAATGCCAAGCTGGCTTATGGCAGTTTTTGGCAAGCGCAATGGGCCGAGTATGATGTGGTCTATGCCTTTCTTTCCCCCGCTCCTATGGCGCGGCTGTGGCGGGTATTTTGTGCGGGTGCGGGTGCTGATGCCGTGTTGATCAGCAATACCTTTGCCATCCCGGATGTGCCAGCCGATGAAGTCCTGGCTTTGTCCGGGCCTTTGCAGTGCGAGCTCCTTATCTGGCGTCATCCCCATGCAACTTGATACTTGGCTCGCCTCTGTTGCGGCACAGCGCTGGCCTGTTCTGCCGCAAACGCATGCACGTATACGGCAGGAGTTGGCGCGTGGCAGCGAACGTTTGCGGTTTGAAGTGCTGGCCAATCTGACCTTGGCCGATCCGTTTTTACTGCTGGACTTGTTGCGCCTGATGGCGACTTCCACCACCTTGCAGCGTAGCGGCAGCTTGCCTGCCGTCGAGCAGATGCTGATGCTGGTGGGGAGCGAGCGCATTATGCTGCGCTATCGGCAGTTGCCGGCCTGGCCTGAACCTGCGGACAGTCATGAGCTTGCCGTGCAGGAGGAGGTCGCCGGCCTGATGGGGCGTGCACGCACTGCCGCACTGATCGTCAAAGCCTGGCTGTCCCTTGCGGGGGAGCATAAGGTGGAAGACAGCTTTATTGCCGCCGAGCTTTACAATTTGCCGGCATGCTTGTACCTGCTGCAGCACCAGCAACGGCTAAAAAAACCGGCGCTACAGCAGATGGCAGAGCAGTTCAACATGGATTACCCGCCACTCTTGGCCGCATTTATCCAGCGCATGCCTTTGCCTGAGGGTTTGAATGGGCTGCTGGGCAGCGGTGTGCCTAGCCGGCAGCGCCAACTGCTTAAGCTTGCCGTTGCCTGCGCCGAGGGGCTGGATCAGGGGTGGTGGCGGCCGGCGTGGCAGGCGGGGGTTTCGGCGGCGGCGCATTTGGTGGGCGCGACCTATTCCGAGACTTATCAGGCCGTGGTGCATGCTGTTTTGCAGGTGGCCCGCAATCCGCAGGCGCCCGCTTATACTTTTGCTGCCCGCCGTTTTCTGGCCATGGAAGGCGATATTCCGCCTGCCGATGCGCCATGCTTGGCACCCGCGCTGGATATGGCAGCGCGTGTGGATCTGACCATACGAGCCGCCTTGCGCCATTTGGCTAATGATCTGGGTTTTGAGCGCGTGTTGTTTTACCGCTTGAATGAGGCGGGTGATGTCTTGCGCTTGCAGTTCCAGATTGGTCTTAAGTCTGGTGATGCGCTATTGCGGCAAATGCCATTGATAAAGCCGGATGGCTTGCCGGCTTTGCTGTTGAGCCGGGCGCAGGGCTTTTTGCTGACGCCGGTGCTGCATGCGCGCTTGCAGCTGAAATACGCCGATGCCTGGTTGTCGGCATTGGCTGGAAATGATGTCGCCTTGCTGTCGGTTTATGCAGAAGGCCGGCCGCTGGGCCTGTTTGTGGCCGATAATGCCAGCTCTGGGCGCGCCATTGACGAGGCCTGCTATCAACAATTCAAATTACTGGCCGCCCGGGTGGCCGGTTTATCATTCTGACGTATGCAAAAGATTATCAGCTCGGCAAGTAACGAAGACCTCAAACAATTGGCACGGCTGGTGCAGAACGTACGCGAGCGGCGCAAGAGTCGGCAGATGGTGCTGGAGGGTATTCATCTGCTTGAGACGGCACTGGATGTTGAGCTGGTGCCGACGATGGTGTTTGTCAACGAGGACGCGGCGCAGCGATCCGATGTACAGGCTTTATTGGCGCGCTTGTCACCCGATAGCGAGTGCATTCAGGTGGCGCGGGGCGTGTTTGCCAAGGTGACGGCGCTGGCTAGCGCGCCCGAGGTGTTGGCGGTTTGCCCGCGACCCGAGGCGCGGCAGCCGCAGGAGGATGCCAGCCGCCTGCTGCTGGAAGACATTCAGGATCCGGGTAATCTGGGCACGATTCTGCGTTCGGCCGCTGCGGCCGATGTGCGAGAGGTCTACCTGTCCAAAGGTTGTGTCGATGTGTTTTCCCCCAAAGTGTTGCGCTCGGGCATGGGGGCGCATTTTGCATTGACCATTCATGAGGGGGCCGATCTTGCCGCCGAATTGGCCGCTTTTACCGGGCGTAAGCTGGTGACCCATCTGGCAGGAAGTACTTCGCTTTACGGGGAGGATTTGTCCGGGCCCATTGCGCTGGTCTTGGGTAATGAAGGCGCGGGAGTGTCGGATACTTTAGTTGGTTTGTCCGACGTGCGGGTACGCATTCCGATGCCGGGGCATGCCGAGTCGCTGAATGTCGCGATGGCGGCCACCATTTGCCTGTTTGAACGGGTGCGTCAATTGCAATGCTAAGTGCTCTGTAGTGTTGCAGGGTGATTTGTGACTGATCGTAATCTACATTGGGTATTGGTTGACGGTGATATTCATCATCTGCACCGTACACAAGGAGAGTGCGATGAGTGGCAAGTTTGAGGTCGGTAAGTCCAAGAATGGCAAGTATCTGTTCAACCTGAAGGCCGGCAACGGGCAGATTATTTTGACCAGTCAGCTATTTGATTCTTTGCACCACGCGATAGAGGCGGCTCAGTACCTGCAATCTGAGCCTAAGCTGGATATGCGCATCCGTCGCAAGATCTCGACAGTGGGCGATCCTTATTTCAGTGTGCTGGGGCGCGGCGACAAAGTGCTGGCGCGTAGTGAAATGTATTCGTCCTCCACGGCGATGGAGCGCGGAATAGATTCGCTGCTGGATCATGCACCGACGGCTCAGGTGGTCGATACGACGGCGCTATAGCGACCGGGTGGGGTATGTTGATTGTGCCCCTAACCGCCTTTTTCAATCGCAGCCAGCGCGTGCTCTACATCCTTGAGAGACTGCTTCGCTTGCGGATCATCGCTGCCGCGAAGTTGTTGTTTTAGCCAGTCGCGAATTTTTTTCAGTTCTGCCAGCATCTTTTTTATTTCGGGATCTTCTTCCTGCTTCTGTGTCCCAACGTTTGAACGCTCCAGCTTGGGTGCAGGTTCGTTCGATTCTTGTGTCTGGTTTTCGTCGGGGCGTTCATTTTCGCCGGGCTGGCTGTTTGTGGCGTCTTCCAGGCTAGCCATCAGTGCCCCGGTTTCCGGTAATGCCTCGCTCGCCGCTTGAGCGGTCTCGGCCTGGCCATCTGCCGAAGCTGCCGTGACGGGTGGTTGCGGCAGGGTGGGGGTCGCATTGCCGCTGCCACCACTCAGGGACTTTAGCTCGCGTGATGCTTGTGCCAGTTGCTGCGCCAGTGCGCGCAAGCTGCCCGGATCGTTGCCGGCGAGTACCATTATTTTCCGTAGCATCTCTATCCGTGCCTTGAGCATGCTCTTGCTGAGATTAGCCATTTGATTTGAATTTGATGGTGTGGCGGCAGCGGGCTTGCGTAGTTTGGCCATGTGCTTGGCCAGCGCCGTGGAGAGTGTGTCGTGCAGGATATTTTGCGGCGTATGGGTGGGAAGGGGCGTGGCGGAGGGCGGTGCAGTATTGTTGGCGGCTGGTGCGGCTGGTGCGACTGGTGCGGCTGGTGCGGCAGGGCGTTTGTATGCTGTGCCATGGGTTGTTGCACTGCGGTATTCGCTTGAAGGGCGCACTTGCATGGGCTGTCTTTCGGTAAGCTTTTACTTGCTATCGTCTGTATTTGCCATTTCTTGAGTGTCTTGATGGGTAGCTGCTGTTTGGTCCGGTAAATAAAAAAGCCGGTGTAACCCTTGTGGGGCAACACCGGCTTGCTGAATTGAGCTGATTAGTCGCGCTGGCCGCCAAAAGCCATCAGAAGCTGCAACAAGCTGGTGAACAGGTTGTAGATGCTGATGTAAATGGTCAGTGCTGCGGAGATGTAGTTGGTTTCGCCGCCATCCACGATGGACTTGACCTGCCACAGAATCATCAGCGAGCTGAACAGGGCGAAGGCTGCGGAGATGGTCAGCTGCATGGCCGGAATGCGCAGGAAGATGTTGGCGATCATCGCCACCATCAGGACCACGGCACCGACGGTCAAAAAGCGGCTCAGCCCGGACAGGTCGCGCTTGGTGGTGGTCGCGATGCCGGCCATCACAAAAAAGACCACCGAAGTTGCGCCGCCTGCCACCATGACCAGTTGGGCGCCATTTTTCAGGCTAAGCGCTACTTGCAGCAAAGGCCCGAGCAGTACGCCCATAAACAGGGTGAGTACCATCATCAGAACGACGCCCATCGAGCTGTCGCGATTTTTTTCTACGGCAAAAAACAGGCCGTACAGCATGGCGATCATGATCAGGCTGGACATGATCGGGCTGCCAGCCATAAAGGCAAAGTTCATATTGGTGCCGATGACCGCGCCTATGATGGTCGGAATCATCGACAGAGCCAGCAGCGCATAAGTATTGCGCAGAACCTTATGGCTGGCGCCTACCTCGGTGCTGGTGCGGTAGGTAGTCTGAAAGTTCTGTTGCATACGGTGTTTCTCCTTGGGTGTTGCGGTGTGAATTGGTTCTGACATTACTAATGGTAAATGGTTTCCATTGTGGATGGAAATATGGCCGTGTGTCTTGTCTTATCGTTTAGTGTGCGATATTATTGCGCTCTTGTCTTGGCAGATGACGCCATTGGCAGGCGAGGGTGGCGGAATTGGTAGACGCACTGGATTTAGGTTCCAGCGGGGCGACCTGTGAGAGTTCGAGTCTCTTCCCTCGCACCATAGATAAATTCTGCAGCCTTGTGCTGTAGGCAGTAGCCCCGCACAAACGGCAAGTACCGTTTTGCGGGGTTTTTTGTTTGTCCTTTGCGGGGGTAGCAGGCGCAGCTTGCTGCTTATGGCTTCCCGATAGGGCATGATATACTGGCCAACTTTTGCGGCAGGTTGTGCAGGAAATATATTTTGCTTTTGCAGTTTTGCCGTGGCTGGCGAGTGCCGGAGCAGGTAAACCTGTGTGGCGGAGTTTGTTTGATTGCGCTGCCTGCTCACTCCAACCCTGTATAAAGATCAAGGATTCAACATGCAAGTTCAGCTGGAAACGTTGAGCAACCTCGAGCGTCGCATCACCATCGCGCTGCCGATGACCGAGATCGATGCCAAGGTAACAGAACGCCTCAAGCGCGCAGCCCGCAGTGCCAAGATTCAGGGCTTCCGCCCGGGTAAGGCGCCGTTCAAGATTGTTGAAGCAAACTATGGCCCGCAGATCCGTGAAGAAGTGATCGGCGAGCAGGTTCAGCAGAGCTTCTATGTTGCCGTTGCACAGGAAAAGCAGCGCATTGCTGGTTACCCGCGTTTTGAAGCGGCCCAGGAAAGCGCGGATCTGGAAAACTTCAAGTTCTCCGCCGTATTCGAAGTGTTCCCGGAAGTGGTCGTAGGCGATCTGACAGTTGCTGAAATCGAAAAGCCAGTCACCCCAGTCGGTGATGCGCAGATCGAACAGACTATCGAGATCCTGCGTAAGCAGCGCACCCGCTTCAACTATGTTGACCGCGCAGCTGCCGAAGGCGATCGCGTGATCATCGACTTCAAAGGCTCGATCGACGGCGTATTGTTCGCTGGCGGTTCGGCTGAAAACCACGCTTTCGTACTGGGTCAGGGCCAGATGCTGGCTGACTTCGAAGCCGGTGTGACCGGTCTGAAAGAAGGCGAAACCAAGTCGATCGAAGTGGCTTTCCCTGAGGACTACCACGGTAAAGAAGTCGCCGGCAAAACGGCCGTGTTCGAAATCACCGTGAAAAACGTATCCGAAGCGCAACTGCCAGCTATCGATGCCGACTTTGCCAAGGCGCTGGGTGTGGCCGATGGTGACGTGGAAAAAATGCGTGCCGAAATCAGCAAGAACGTCGCACGCGAAGTGAAGCGTCGTCTGGCTGCCCGCACCAAGGAAAACGTGATGCAGGCGCTGCTGGATGCAACCAAGATCGACTTGCCTAAGTCGCTGGTTGAGCTGGAAGTTGGCCGTCTGATGGATCAGGCTCGCCAGGACCTGCAACAGCGTGGCATGAACATCAAAGATATGCCTTTCCCGGCCGAACTCTTTACTGCACAGGCCGAGCGCCGTGTGGCACTGGGTCTGATCCTGTCGGCTGTCGTTGAAGCCAACAAGCTGGAAGCCAAGCCGGAACAGGTTAACGCCATGATCGCCGAGTTTGCCGATAGCTACGAGCATCCGGAAGAAGTGGCCAAGTGGTACGCGGAAAGCGCAGAACGCATGGAAGGTCCAACCTCCATGGTTCTTGAAGACAATGTCGTAGAGTTTGTGCTTTCGCAAGCTAAAGTGGTAGAGAAAGAAGTGGCGTTTGATGCACTGATGGGCAACAACGCCTGATAATGACTGACCAGAGAGGCCGAATCATGTCGATGATGGATCCCCGGGCCTTGGGCCTGGTACCTATGGTGGTAGAGCAAAGTGGGCGTGGCGAACGCGCTTACGATATTTACTCGCGCCTCCTCAAGGAACGTATCGTGTTCCTGGTGGGCCCCGTAAACGACGAGTCGGCCAATCTGGTCGTCGCGCAGATGTTGTTCCTTGAGTCGGAAAACCCGGACAAAGATATTTACCTTTATATCAATTCGCCGGGTGGTTCGATTACGGCAGGCATGTCGATTTACGACACGATGAATTTCATCAAGCCTGATGTATCGACCTTGTGTATCGGTCAGGCAGCCAGCATGGGTGCATTCCTGCTGTCTGCCGGCACCAAGGGCAAGCGTTATGCGCTCGCTCATAGCCGGGTAATGATTCACCAGCCATTGATTGGTGGTTTGTCTGGCCAGGCAACAGATATCGAAATTCATGCGCGTGAACTGTTGAAGATCAAGGCGCTGATGAATGAATTGATGGCCTTGCATACCGGCAAGGACGTCGAGCAGGTCGAACGTGATACCGAGCGCGACAATTTCATGTCGGCCGAACAAGCGTGCGCCTACGGACTTATTGACAAGGTACTGACGTCCCGCAAGGACGTGGTGGCTTAAGCTGACGGATAGTATGCATGTCTGAAAAATCGAGCGGCGAAAAACTCTTGTACTGCTCTTTCTGCGGCAAAAGCCAGCATGAAGTGCAGCGCTTGATAGCCGGCCCCCAAGTCTATATTTGCAACGAGTGCGTGCGCTTGTGTGACGATATCATTATCGAGGAGCTCGACCAGAAATCGATCGAAGCCGCCGTCGAGAGTGAAGAGCGCAAGCTGCCTGCACCGCAGGAAATCCGCGAAGCGCTGGATCAGCATGTTATTGGCCAGGATATGGCCAAGAAATCGCTGGCGGTTGCCGTGTACAACCATTACAAGCGGCTGTACACACCGGTGGTCAAGGATGAGGTTGAACTGTCCAAGAGTAATATTCTCTTGATCGGTCCGACCGGCTCCGGCAAAACGCTGCTGGCGCAGACGCTGGCCAAATTGCTGGATGTCCCTTTTGTGATTGCGGATGCCACCACGCTGACCGAGGCCGGTTATGTGGGGGAGGATGTAGAACACATCATCCAGAAGCTGCTGCAAAAGTGTGATTACGATGTCGAGAAGGCGCAGCGCGGTATCGTCTATATCGACGAAATCGACAAGATTTCGCGCAAGTCGGAAAACCCGTCCATTACCCGCGATGTGTCGGGTGAAGGCGTGCAGCAGGCGCTGCTGAAGCTGATTGAAGGTACGGTCGCTTCGATTCCGCCGCAAGGTGGCCGCAAGCATCCGAATCAGGAGTTCATCCAGATCGACACCACCAACATTCTGTTCGTGTGTGGCGGTGCGTTTGACGGGCTGGAGAAAATTATCCGCCGTCGCTCGGAAAAGGGTGGGATTGGTTTCGGTGCCGAAGTTTCGTCCAAGGATGAAGGCAAGAGCGTTTCTACCTTGTTCAAAGAGGTGGAGCCGGAAGACCTGATCAAGTTTGGTCTGATTCCCGAGCTGATCGGTCGTCTGCCGGTAGTCACGACGCTGGAAGAGCTGGACGAAGAAGCGCTGGTCACCATCCTGACCCAGCCGCGCAATGCGCTGAGCAAGCAGTATCAAAAATTGTTCGCCATGGAGGGCGTGGAGCTGGAATTGCGTCCATCTGCATTGCGCGTGATCGCCAAGCAGGCGATGATACGCAAGACGGGTGCCCGCGGTCTGCGCTCCATTCTCGAACGCGCCTTGCTGGATACCATGTATGAACTGCCTTCGATGCAGAACGTGGAAAAGGTTGTGGTTGACGAGAAGGTGATCGAAAAGGGCGATAAACCCTTGTTCATCTACCGCGAGGCAGATGACGGGCTGGCCCAGTCTGCCTGAAACGGTTGAACATGACAAAACCGCCCTTCAGGGCGGTTTTTTATTTGGGGCTGACAGCCGGAGCGCTTGAAATGCGCATGTGCTCCCCCATTTCTGCTCTATTAATATCCATTAGCCATGGTCAGGAAATATGTCCCAGAGCGTCGAACTTCACGAAGAAACCGCATTGCCGCTGCTGCCGCTGCGCGATGTGGTGGTCTTCCCCCATATGGTTATTCCGCTGTTCGTCGGTCGTGCCAAGTCTATCCGTGCACTGGAAGTGGCGATGGACGAAGGCAAGCAGATCCTGCTGGTTGCACAGCGCTCCGCCTCCAAGGATGAGCCTGCGCCCGAAGATCTGTATGAAATCGGTACCGTGGCCTCCGTGCTGCAAATGCTCAAGCTGCCGGATGGTACGGTCAAGGTGCTGGTAGAAGGGCGCCAGCGCGCCTATGTGAAGGATGTCCGGGAAGAGGAAGATTGCTTTGTTGCGACTGTCTCGCCTGTGGCACCCGAGCCTGCGGACTCGACCGAAGTCGAAGCCATGCGCCGCGCCTTGCTGAACCAGTTCGAACAGTACGTCAAACTCAACAAGAAAATCCCGCCCGAAGTGATGACCTCGCTGGCCGGTATCGAGCAGGCCGGGCGCTTGGCCGATACCGTGGTGGCGCATCTGCCGCTGAAGATCGAGCAGAAGCAGGAAGTGCTGGAAATCCTCGAGGTGCAGGCGCGTCTGGAGCATCTGCTGTCACAGCTGGAAGGCGAAATCGACATTCTGCAGGTCGAGAAACGCATCCGTGGCCGCGTCAAGCGCCAGATGGAAAAGAGCCAGCGCGAGTATTACCTGAACGAGCAGGTCAAGGCCATCCAGAAAGAACTGGGCGAGCTGGAAGAAGGCGGCGAGACCGAAGAGCTGGAAAAACGCATCAAGGCCTCGGGCATGAGCAAGGAGGCGCGCGAAAAGGTGACGGCCGAACTCAAGAAGCTGTCGCTGATGTCGCCGATGTCGGCCGAAGCCACGGTGGTGCGTACCTATATCGATACGCTGCTCGATCTGCCGTGGAAAAAGAAAACCAAGATCAGCAAGGATATCGAGCATGCCGACGATGTTCTGAACGAGGATCACTTTGGCCTGGAAAAGGTCAAGGAGCGCATTCTCGAGTATCTCTCGGTGCAACAGCGTGTCGACCGCCTCAAAGCGCCTATCCTGTGCCTGGTTGGGCCGCCGGGCGTGGGTAAAACCTCGCTGGGGCAATCGATTGCCCGTGCAACCGGACGCAAGTTCGTGCGCATGGCTTTGGGTGGCGTGCGTGACGAGGCCGAAATCCGCGGTCATCGCCGTACCTATATCGGTTCCATGCCGGGCAAGGTGCTGCAAAACATGACCAAGGTCGGCGTGAAAAACCCGCTGTTCCTGCTGGACGAGGTCGACAAGCTGGGTGCTGACTTCCGTGGCGACCCGTCTTCGGCGCTGTTGGAAGTGCTGGACCCGGAGCAGAACCATGCTTTTGCCGATCACTATGCCGAGGTTGAGTACGATCTGTCGGATGTGATGTTTGTCGCGACCGCCAATTCGCTGAATATCCCGCCAGCGCTTTTGGACCGCATGGAGATTATCCGTCTGTCCGGTTACACCGAAGACGAGAAGATCAATATCGCGCTCAAGTATCTGGTGCCCAAGCAGATGAAGAACAACGGGGTGAGCGTGGACGAGGCGCTGATCGACGAAACAGCCATCCGCGACATCGTGCGTTACTACACGCGTGAAGCCGGCGTGCGTAGCCTGGACCGTGAAATCGCTAAAATTTGCCGCAAGGTGGTGATGGCGCAGTTGCAGAAAAAAGACAAAGCCGGCAAGGTGACGGTCGATGCAGATAACCTCGACAAGTATCTGGGTGTGCGCCGTTTCGACTATGGTCTGGCCGAAGAAGAGAACCGCCTGGGGCAGGTCACGGGTCTTGCCTGGACCGAAGTGGGCGGAGAATTGCTGACGATCGAGGCGGTAGCACTGCCTGGTAAAGGCAATATCATCCGTACCGGCCAACTGGGCGAAGTGATGCAGGAGTCGATTACGGCAGCCTTGAGCGTGGTCAGAAGTCGTGCCGCATCGCTGGGCATCAAGCCGGATTTCTATGAAAAACGCGACATGCACATACATGTTCCTGAGGGTGCAACCCCCAAGGACGGGCCATCTGCGGGTATTGCCATGACCACAGCCATTGTGTCGGTACTGACCGGAATTCCGGTGCGCGCCGATGTGGCTATGACGGGTGAAATTACCCTGCGCGGCGAAGTGTTGCCTATTGGCGGTCTCAAAGAGAAACTTTTGGCGGCGCATCGTGGCGGCATCAAGCAGGTACTGATCCCGCACGGCAATGTGAAGGATCTCGTTGAAATTCCAGCGAATATCAAGGGCAAGCTGGAGATCCATCCGGTCAAATGGATAGACCAGGTCTTGGCTTTGGCGCTGGAAAGAATGCCTGAGGCGTTGTCAGAGGATGCAACGTCTGCCAATATGTCGCCATCAGCGGACGCCGTACAGAATCAGTCCGTCGTGACGCACTGATTCAAGGCGTCGGAAAGAGTTTAACAGCGCATGAAATACCTCGTGTCGGGCAGGTTTTTTACCGGGGGCTATCCACGGGAGGCCGCTTGACACAAGGATTTCAGCCTTGCTATAAATCAGGCGGTTTTGCCGCATACTACGTATTCCGAAGAATGATGAAAGGGGACTTAACGTGAACAAGTCTGAACTGATCGATGCCATCGCAGCCCATGCCGACATTTCCAAGGCAGCTGCTGCCAAAGCGCTGGACGGTGTAATTGTTGCTGTAACCGATACCCTGAAAAACGGCGATGATGTCACGCTGGTCGGTTTTGGTACTTTCTACGTAGGCGAACGTGCCGAGCGTAGCGGCCGCAATCCTAAGACTGGTGAAACCATCACCATTCCTGCTGCCCGTACTCCGAAGTTCCGTGCCGGTAAGGCACTGAAGGATGCACTGTAAACAGTTGCATGCCTGCCTCTGACGGGCAGGCTGGACAGAAAGCTTGCTCTTCTGTCATGTTAACGGAGTGGTAGTTCAGTTGGTCAGAATACCGGCCTGTCACGCCGGGGGTCGCGGGTTCGAGCCCCGTCCACTCCGCCAGACACGCAAGGTGAACGGGCAACCGTTCACCTTTTTCTATTTGTGGTCGTTGACTCCAGTAAAGCCATGTTTGATTTCGTTCATAACAACAAATTTGCCATCAAGATCATTCTTGGTGCAGTAGCCCTGACCTTTGTCGGTTTCGGGGTAGGCAGCTATTCGTCAGTGGTGGATGATCCTTATCTGGCCAAAGTCGGCGGCCAGAAGATCGTTAAAGCCGATCTTGACCGCGCGCTTGAGGGGCAGCCTGCCAATGCCGCGACCCGTCAGGCCGCGCTGGAAAACCTGATCCGGCAGAATCTGGTGTTGGCGGATGCGGACGCCTCCAGCCTGACCGTGGGTAGCACCGAGCTGCGCCGGGTGATTGCCTCGATACCGGCCTTCCAGCAAGACGGAAAATTCAGCCCCGAGCGCTACAAGGAGTTTCTGGCTAGCCGTTACATGACGCCGGACGCATTCGAAGCGCGCGTGCTGCAGGACATTACCCTGCAAAGCCAGTTGTTGCCTTATACCGGCAGCCATTTCGTATCGCGTGCCGTTGCGGCGCGCATGGCGGCACTATTGGGTGAAACGCGCGATGTGCAGGCAATGGTATTGCGCCCGCAGGCATTCGAAGCCGATATCAAGCTGGATGAGGCGGCGCTTAAGGCTTACTACGACGCCAATAAAGCGCGCTTCCGTACGCCGGATGCGGTGAAGCTTGATTATGTCGTGCTGTCGCAGGCGCAACTGGCAGCCAAGGTTTCCGTCAGCGATGCCGAGGCCCGCAAGTATTACGAAACGCATGCGGCCGAGTTTGCCAGTGAAGAGCGCCGTGTTTCGCATATTCTGCTGACGGTCGATCAAGCAGCCAAGCCGGAAGTCAAAGCCAAGGTCAAGGCCGAGGCTGAGGCGCTACTCAAGGAAGTGCGTGCGAATCCGGCTCGCTTTGCCGAGCTGGCCAAGACCCGCTCGCAGGATCCGGGTTCGGCCGCCAATGGCGGGGATCTGGGCTTCTTTGCCCGTGGTGCCATGGTCAAGCCATTTGAAGATGTTGCTTTCAGTCTGAAAAAAGACCAGATCAGCGAGGTCGTTACGACCGATTTCGGCTATCACATCCTCAAGCTGGACGAGATCAAGACTACCGATTTTGATGCCGTCAAAGCGCAAATCATCGAGCAGATGAAGCGTCAGAAGGCGACTAGCGAATATCGTGCGGCCGCTGAAAAATTAGCCGATCTGGCTTATCAGCATGGCGACTCGCTCAAGGCGATTACCGATGCGCTGGGGCTGCCGGTGGAAAAAACCGGCCTCTTGGAGCGTGGCAAGCCGGGGGACGGCATGGCCGCTAACCCCAAGCTGCTGGAAGCGGTGTTCTCGGATGACGTGCTGAAAAAGAAGCACAATAGCGAACCGGTCGAGGTGGGTAACAATACGCTGGTCGTGGCACGTGTGGCCGAGTATCAGCCTGCGCATCAGCAGACGCTGGCCGAAGTGACACCGCTGATCCGTAGCGAACTGCTGCAAAAAGAAGGGGCCAAGCAGGCTGAGGAGAAAGGGAAGGCTTTGCTGGCCGAACTTAAAGCCGGCAAGGCGGCTTCGGTCACGGGCTGGGGTGAGATGGTGCCGGTTTCGCGCCGCGCGCCACAGGGTTTACCGCTGGCTGATTTGCGTGCCTTGTTTGCCGCACCGGCCAAGGTGCTGCCGGCCTACGTGGGTATCAAGCATGATAACGGTGACTATGTGATCTACCGTATCGATAAGCTGGTACCGGCTAAAAATGATAACCCGGCGGAACTGGCCCAGCTGTCGGCCGTGATCGGCGAGATGTCATCCAATGCGCTGGTCAGTGCCTATCTGGAGAGCTTGCGCCAGAAGTATCCGGTGACGCTGAGTCAGCAACCCGCCGAGTAAATCTTGAGCGGGAATGCAAAAACGGGCGCCAGAAATGGCGTCCGTTTTTGCATGGTGAACCGGCCTTAGAGCGAGGGGAGCAAGCCGGGCAGGGCGTAACGGTTGTAACTGGCGCGCGCGATCAGCGCGACCGCGCGTTCGATATCCGCTGCGAAATAACGGTCCTGATCGTAAAACGCGACCTCGGTGCGCAGTAGCGCCTTGGCGTCTTCCAGTGGGGGCGAACTGGTGGCCGGTGCGCGGAAGTCCAGCCCCTGGCAGGCGGCCAGCAGTTCGACCGCCAGAATGCCGGTAGTGTTGTCGGCCATGTCGCGCAGGCGGCGTGCGGCAAAGGTGGCCATGGAGACATGATCTTCCTGATTGGCCGAGGTTGGCAGGCTGTCGACCGAAGCGGGATGGGCCAGTGACTTGTTTTCCGATGCCAGTGCTGCACCTGTGACCTGAGCAATCATAAAGCCGGAATTGACGCCGCCGTTATTGACTAGGAAGGGAGGCAGCTTGGACAGGTTGCTGTCTATCAGCAGCGCCATGCGCCGCTCTGACAGGGCGCCGATTTCGGCAATGGCCAGCGCCAGATTGTCGGCGGCAAAGGCAACCGGTTCGGCATGGAAATTGCCGCCGGACAGGATGTCGTTATCGTCGGCAAAAACCAGCGGGTTGTCGGACACGGCATTGGCTTCGATCTGCAAGACGCCGGCCGCATGGCGAATCTGATCCAGGCAGGCACCCATGACCTGCGGCTGGCAGCGCAGGCTGTACGGGTCCTGCACCTTGTTGCAGTTGGCATGGCCTTGGGCGATGGCGCTACTCTCGCCCAGCAAGCTGCGATATAGACGGGCGGCGTCCATCTGCCCCTGATGACCGCGCACCGCATGGATGCGTGCATCAAACGGGCGGCGGCTGCCTTGCGCCGCTTCTACCGACAGGCTGCCGGCTACGCTGGCGGCGATATACAGATCTTCGGCGGCGAACAGGCCTTCCAGCGCAAGCGCGGTCGAAGCCTGTGTGCCGTTAAGCAAGGCCAGCCCCTCTTTGGGGGCCAGCGTGATCGGGCTCAGCCCGGCCAGATGCATGGCCTGCGCGCCGCTGATGCGCTCGCCGGCAAGCAAGGCTTCACCTTCCCCTATCAATACGGCACTCATATGTGCCAGCGGCGCCAAATCGCCCGAGGCACCGACCGAACCCTTTTGCGGAATCAGCGGGTAGATTTGCTGGTTGAACAGTGTGATCAGCGCTTCGATGACCTCCAGGCGCAGGCCGGAGTAGCCGCGTGCCAGCGAGTTGATCTTGAGCGCCATGACCAAGCGCACGGTGCTGAGGGGCATAGGCTGGCCGATGCCGGCGGCGTGGGACAGCACAATAGAGCGCTGCAGCAGTTCCAGTTCTTCGGCGGCGATCTTGGTATTGGCCAGCAAGCCAAAGCCGGTGTTGATGCCGTACACGGTACGTCCTTCGGCCAGTACCTGTTGTACGGTTGCGGCAGAGGCGTGGATGGCGGCGTGGGCTGCAGTATCCAGCGATAGTTGTAGTGCCGGCTCACGCGCGATCTGGCGCAGCTGAGCCAGGCTTAGCTGGCCGGGGATGATGTTCAGGCAAGTCATGGTGTCTTCTTAATCGTGTCTGTTGGCGCTGCCGGTGCCGGCTGCGTATTTTATCTAGGATTGGTGCGGCTCTTGCAGCATCGGCAGATCCAGCCCTTGCGCCTTGGCACAGTCGCGGGCGATGGCGTAGCCGGCGTCGGCATGGCGCATCACGCCGGTGGCCGGGTCGTTGTGCAAGACCCGCGCGACGCGGCGGGCAGCCTCATTGCTGCCGTCACAGACGATGACCACACCGGCGTGCTGGGAGAAGCCCATGCCGACGCCGCCGCCATGGTGCAGCGATACCCAGGTCGCGCCGCCGGCGGTGTTAAGCAGCGCGTTCAGTAGCGGCCAGTCGGAGACCGCATCCGAGCCATCCAGCATGGCTTCGGTTTCGCGGTTGGGGCTGGCGACCGATCCCGAGTCCAGATGGTCGCGCCCGATCACGATCGGTGCTTTGAGTTCGCCGTTTTTCACCATCTCGTTAAAGGCCAGGCCAAGGCGGGCACGGTCTTTTAATCCGACCCAGCAGATGCGCGCCGGCAGGCCCTGAAAGGCGATGCGCTCTTTTGCCATGTCCAGCCAGTTGTGCAGATGTGGGTTGTCCGGGATCAGCTCTTTCACCTTGGCATCGGTCTTGTAAATATCTTCCGCATCGCCGGACAGCGCGACCCAGCGGAACGGACCGATGCCTTCGCAAAACAGCGGGCGCACATAGGCCGGTACAAAGCCGGGGAAATCAAAGGCATTGCTGACGCCTTCTTCCAGCGCCATCTGGCGGATATTGTTGCCGTAATCCAAGGTGGCCGCGCCGCGCGACTGCAGTGCCAGCATGGCGCGTACCTGTACCGCCATCGACTGGCGCGCCGCAGCAAATACTTCGCCGGGGGCGCTTTTTTGCGCCTCGCGCCATGTGCTGATGCTCCAGCCCTGCGGCAGATAGCCATGGATAGGGTCATGGGCCGAGGTCTGGTCGGTGACCACATCCGGTGTAATGCCGCGCGCCACCAGTTCGCTAAACACATCGGCGGCGTTGCCCAGCAGGCCTACCGAGACTGGCGTGCCGGCCTGCCTGGCCTCTTCCAGCATGGCCAGCGCCTGATCCAGCGTAGCGGCTTTGCGGTCTACATAGCGGGTTTTCAGGCGGAAATCGATGCGGGTCTCGTCACACTCGACTGCCAGCATGGAAAAACCGGCCATGGTGGCCGCCAGCGGCTGGGCGCCGCCCATGCCGCCCAAGCCGCCAGTCAGTACCCAGCGCCCTTTGGCCTCGCCCGCGAAATGCTGGCGGGCAACGGCGACAAAGGTTTCGTAAGTGCCCTGTACGATGCCTTGCGAGCCGATATAGATCCAGCTGCCGGCCGTCATCTGGCCGTACATCATCAGGCCTTTTTTATCCAGCTCGTTAAAGTGCGCCCAGTTGGCCCAGTGCGGTACCAGATTGGAGTTGGCGATCAGCACCCGTGGTGCATCGGCGTGGGTTTTGAATACGCCGACCGGCTTGCCGGACTGCACCAGCAGCGTTTCGTCGTCTTCCAGCCGGGTCAGCACTTCAAGAATCTTGTCGTAACTCTCCCAGTCGCGGGCTGCGCGGCCGATGCCGCCGTAGACCACCAGACTTTGCGGATGCTCGGCGACTTCGGCGTCGAGGTTGTTCTGCAACATGCGAAATGCCGCTTCGGTCAGCCAGCTCTTGCAGCTGAGGGTGGTGCCGCGCGGGGCACGGATGTGGCGGCTCGGGTCAAAACGCGCATCGTTCATGCTTGCTCCTTGGTATCGTGTCCGCGCGCTAAGTGGCGGGTAATGGTCCAGGCCAGCCGGGCGGCGGTTTTGGCGCCATGGCTGTCCTGATCGTATTTGGGGTTGAATTCAACAAGATCGGCACCGGCAAGCTTGCCGCTTTGGGCAATTTGCACGATCAGGGTTTCAATGACCGCACTGTCCACGCCAAAGCCGGCCGGAGCGGATACGGCCGGCATTTGTGCCGCCGGCAGGACATCCAGATCCAGCGTCAGGTAAAGAAGATCGACATTGCCGATAAATTCGGCCAGTTGCTGGCGGATTTCGGGCAGTTGCCATGCGGTCATAGCCGTATCCAGCCGCCACTTGGCCCCCAGTGTCAGTGCAGTATCGAATAGCGCGCAGGTGTTGGCCGGTTCGGCGACACCCAAGCACAGATAGTGGAAGTCCAGGCCTTTTTGCGCGCAGTCGGCGGCGATTTGTGCAAACGGCGTGCCGCTGCTGGCGGCATCTGCATGGCGCAAATCGAAGTGGGCATCAAAATTGATGATGCCGATACGCTTATGCGGGTAGGCACGAACGAGCCCAAGCCAGTGGCCATAGGCGGTTTCATGGCCGCCACCCAGTACCAGCGGCAAGTGTCCGTCTTGAGCGATGGCGCAGACGCGTTCTGCCAACGCTTGCTGAGCCGCTTCAAGCGCTTCGCCTTCGCAGCGAATGTCTCCTGCATCGTAAAGCGGCAGGGTCGGATGCCAGGCCAGATTGGCTAGCATCTGGCGCAAGACGGCAGGGCCGGCGGCGGCGCCGGGGCGCCCCTGATTGCGGCGTACCCCCTCGTCACAGGCAAAGCCCAGCAAGGCGATGCCGGCGGCGCCGTTACTGCTTAGCGGATGAACCGCCTGATGCCAGCGCCGTGCGCGCTCGCCTTCCGCTGCGTCTATGCGTCCGCGCCAGACGCGCATATCGATTTGCATGGTCATCCTTTGCTGTATTGCGCTTTGCCGCGAAATACGCGGCAAGCCAGAGGGTTGGTGCCCAGGCTGTAGGCGAGCTCGGCCGGGTGTTCGATATCCCACAAGATGAAATCGGCGACGCAGCCTGCAGCCAGACGGCCGTGGCTGGCGCTGCGTCCCAGTGCCTGTGCCGCGTGGCGGGTGACGCCAAGCAATGCTTCTTCCGGACTCAGTCCGAATAGTACGCAGGCTTGGTTCATGGCCAGCCGGATAGAGGCAAACGGGCTGGTGCCCGGATTCAGGTCGCTGGCCACCGCCATGGCGACGCCGGCTTTACGCAGTTTGGCGACCGGCGGCGCCTGAGTTTCGCCAAGGAAGTAATAGGCGCCGGGCAGCAGTACGGCGACGGTGCCGGCAAGTGCCAGTGCTGCGACACCGGCATCATCCAGATATTCGACATGGTCGGCCGACAGACCTCCAAACTCTGCCACCAGCGCGCTGCCGCCCAGGTTGGAGAGTTGTTCGACATGACCTTTGACACGCAGACCATAATGCTGCGCGGCCAGAAAGAGTTCGCGCGCTTGCGCCAGGCTGAAGCCGACGCTTTCGCAAAATATGTCGACCGCCTCGGCCAGGTTTTCCTGCGCCACGACCGGCAGGATAAACTGGCACACATGGCGGATATAGCCGTCGGCATCGCCGGTAAACTCCGGCGGCAGGGCATGAGCCGCTAGCAAGGTGGTGGCGACTTCGACCGGCAGGCTGGCGCCCAGCTTGCCGGCGGCGCGTAACTGCTTGATTTCATCGCCCAGCGTCAGGCCGTAGCCGGACTTGATCTCGACCGTGGTGACGCCTTCGGCCATCAGCGCCTTCAGTCGCGCCAGGCTGGCGAGCGCCAGTTCGTCTTCATCCAGTTGGCGCGTGGCGCGTACGGTGGAGAGTATGCCGCCTCCTTCTGCCGCAATTTGCTGATAGGGCACGCCTTGCAGGCGCTTTTCCCATTCGGCGGCACGGTTGCCGGCGTAAACCAGATGGGTGTGGCAGTCGATCAGGCCGGGCGTGATCCAGCGTCCCCGTGCATTGATGATTTCCCCGCGTTGGGCAAAGGCGCTTTGCGCGGCTTTTTGTGGCAGCAAATCATGAATCAGCCCGTCACGCAGCCAGAGTGCGTACCCCTCCAGTGCGCCATAAGGCGCGCGCTGCCGGGCATCGCAAGTGGCGAGACGGGCATTGATCCATAGCGTATCGCGGGAGGGCGGCATGATGCTTTTCCGGCTGTTTAATTGTATATACAATTGCGCAAATGGCGAAGGCAGTCAAGTTTTCCGGTTTGATCGTCGTGAGGGCGACGGATTGCTAAGCGGTTTGCAAAGAGGAGAGGTCGGAACGGGGAGGCTACCGCCTGCTGTTGATGGCTTTCAGCCAAGCGGCCGGTTTTTTAGGTACTAAAGCGCGCCCGGGCCGACTTGCGGCGGCACGCATACCTGAGCGTTGTTTTTTTGTCTGTGCATTACTTCGGGACGCGTGCTTGCGAGCGCAGCTTGTATTTGTTGCCCGGGTGCAGCAGGCGGGCGAAGCTGACTAAATGTTTGCCCGACCAGGTACGGCGCAGTACGCGCAGGCAGGGACTATGTGGCGGCAGTTTCAGTAGCGCCTGCTCGGCCTCGTCGGGCAGCACCGCCTCGACCGTATGTTCAATATCGGACAAGGGGCAGGTGTGCAGCAGATAGGCGCCAGGGGTCTGCAAGGTAAAGTCCTGCGCCAGATAATCGGGTACCCAGCGCGGATTGAGATAGCGGTCTTCTATCTGCAAGGGGGCTTCGCCTTCGAAATGGACGATCAGCGAGTGAAAGACGGGTGCGCCGCTTGGCAGACCCAACCGTAATGCCACCTCATCGCTGGCGGCTTCTGTTCGTACGAAATGGACTTCGGCGTGATAGCTGTAGCCGCGCGCGCTGATTTCATCGGCAATATTGCTGATGCCCAGTAGCGGAGACTCGGCCTGACGCTTGGCGACATAAGTGCCATCGCCGGCGTGGCGCACCAGAATGCCTGCTTCGGCCAAATCGCGCACGGCTTTGTTGACGGTCATGCGCGATACGCCGAACTGGCGCGCCAGTTCGACTTCGGCGGGGACTTTGGCGCCGGGCGTGAAACGGCGTTCGCGGATGCCGTCGAGAATAAAATCGCGGATGTGCAAATATTGCGGCTTGCTGGTGTTTGGGCTCATGCCCTGATTGTAACGTGCCCGCCGCTGTTCTGCCGTAGCTGAGATATGTGTGGAATTGGCAGTTTTTTGTTTTTAATTAAACGATTTAACAATAAATTATCATAATATAATCTGATAGTATTTAGTGTGTATGCCAGCCTTGCCTTGTAGCCTGACTCTGACAACGATTGCCTATTGGAGTATTCAATGTTTGTTTCTATCCGAAGCCTGAAGCAATTCCTGCGGCCATTAAGCACAGCCACGCAGCGTGGGGTCGATCTGACCTTGGCTTTACCGGAAGAGCGCTCTGCGCTTTCGGATATGGCCGGCCTGATTAACCGTCTGTTTCGCCATCTGCATCAGGCGATAGGTAAAATTGCTGGCCATGCCATCAATTTGTCGCAATTGGCGACGCCCTTGTCGGACATGGCCGGCAAGCTTGAAGTTCGTGCCCAAGCGCAGCAGCAGTACGCCGAGCAAATAGGCCGCGCCAGTCAGGAGCTGTCGGTCACGGTGCAATCGATTGCCAATAGCGCGGCCGAGGCATCGGCTTTTTCTGGTGAAGTGGCGCAGGCGGTGAGTAATGCCAACGCCAGTGATCAGCAAAATCGCCGGCAAATAGAAGCCATAGGCAGTAGCACCGAGACACTGACCCAGCAAATGGGTTTGCTGAAAACCAGCTCGGACTCGATCGGTGAAGTCGTCGAGCTGATCAAGAATATTGCCGACCGTACCCGTTTACTATCGCTGAATGCCGCGATTGAAGCGGCGCGTGCCGGTGAAGAGGGGCGCGGCTTTGCTGTGGTTGCGGATGAGGTGCGCAAACTGGCTGACCAGACGACACAGGCTACCCAGAGCGTGGAAGCACTCTTGGCCAATATCCAGCAGCAGGTGGCGACTTCGGGCGAGACTATGCAGCAGATGGCTTGTCTGGTGCAGCAGGGTATTGTGGTGTCGGGGGAGGCCGGCGAATCGATCAAGGCGGCTTCGCGCGATATTACGGTTCTGATCGAGCATGTGCATGTGATCGCCGACGCCAGTGGCGCGCAAAATGCCAAAGTAGCAGCCATCGCCAGCCAGATAGACGGTGTAGTGGAAGGGGCAAGGCAGCAACTGGATGATGCCCATGCCTTGGCGCATAGCGCTGCCAAGGTACGTGAAGACAGCGATGCCTTGCTGGGGGAAGTCGGCAAATTCCGTCTGGAAGGCCACCAGCAAAGCCGTGACCGGATCGCACAAGCGCTGCAAAGCTGGCAGCTGGAGCATCTGGATGGCGAGGATTTGGATCGTAAGCTGGTGGCTTTGTGCCGGCAGGAGCCCGCGCTGGAAATGGCGTGCGTGACCGATGCCAGAGGGCGTCAGGTTTCCGCCGATGTGGCGCCCGGCCATTTCGATGTGTCCGGCCGCAATAACGACTGGCATAACCGGCGCTGGTTTCAGGACGCAGTCAAGGCGCAGGCCTTGGTGGTGTCCGATCTGTATCGTTCCGTTGATACCGACCAGTATTGCTTTACCCTGTCCGCTCCTTTGTTTAATGCGGCCGGGCAGCTCTTAGGCGTCTTTGAGGGCGATGTGCGCTTTAACCATATTGTTGCTTAAACACTAAAAGGCGAGTGCCGGGAGCTGGCTTGTAAGTATGCCCTGCATCAGCTCACGCATGAGTTGCGCGAAACGGTGGCTTCGTTCCGTCTCTAACGCTGGTTGGGAAAGCGTGCGCGTAAGCGGCAAGTTTAACGTCTGTGCAGCAGGCACAAAAAAGCGGCGGGCTGAATGCCCGCCGCTTTTATCTTGCCTTGCGCTTATAGCTTGCCGGCAACAAAGCTTTCGACGCTGGCTACGGCTTGTGCCAGGTTTTCGACCTGGGTGCCGCCGGCCTGAGCGAAGTCCGGACGACCGCCGCCTTTGCCGCCAACTTGCTGGGCGACAAAGTTAACCAGTTCGCCCGCCTTGAGCTTGCCGGTCAGATCCGCCGTTACGGCAGCGACCAGCGACACCTTGCCCTCGCCGGCGGTGGCCAGCAGGATGATGCCCGAGCCCAGCTTGTCCTTGAGCTTTTCGGCGGTTTCCTTCAGGCCGGCATTGTCGACGCCTTCCAGTTCGGTCGCGATCAGCTTGATGCCTGCAACTGTCTTGGCGTTGTCGGCCAACTCGGCGCTGGCCGCCGCCGCCAGCTTGACCTTGAGGCGGGACATTTCCTTTTCCAGCGCCTTAAGATCCGACTGCAGGGCACCGATCTTGGTCACGACTTCGCCCGTGCCTTGTGCCTTGAGCGCGGCAGCGGCCTGCTTCAGCAGGGCATCCTGTTCCTGCGCCCAAACCACGGCGCCCTCGCCGGTGACCGCTTCGATGCGGCGCACGCCGGCGGCGATGCCGCCTTCGGACACGATCTTGAAGAAGCCGATATCACCGGTGCGGTTTACATGGGTGCCGCCGCACAGTTCCATCGAGTGCTCGCCCATCTTCAGTACGCGCACTTCGTCGCCGTACTTCTCGCCGAACAGGCCGGTGGCACCAGCCTTCATGGCATCATCGTAAGGCATGACTGTTGCCGATACTTCGGCATTATGCGCCACCATGCGGTTGACGATGCGCTCGATCTCGGCGATCTGCTCACTGCTGAGCGCTTCGCCATGCGAGAAGTCGAAGCGGGTGCGCTCGGCCGTGACCAGCGAGCCTTTTTGTGCCACATGGTTGCCTAGTACATGGTGCAAGGCGCTGTGCAGCAAGTGGGTGGCCGAGTGGTTGCGTGCCGTTGCGAGGCGGGTATGCAGGTCGATGGTGGCGGTTACGCTGTCACCCAGCTTGAGTTCGCCGCGCGCCAGTATCCCCTTGTGGCCGAAGACGGCCGACTGGATTTTCTGGGTATCGGTGACATCGAACAGGGCATTGATGCCGCCGGTTACCGCGATCGTGCCGCTGTCGCCAATCTGGCCACCGCCTTCGGCGTAGAACGGGGTATTGTCCAGAACGACAATGCCTTCCTCGCCGGCGACGAGGCGTTCGACCGGCTGGTTGTCCTTGTAAAGGGCCAGTACGCGGGCATCGGTGCTGTCGTGGCGATAGCCTTCAAAGCAGGTGTCGGCACCGCTGTAGTCGACATTGCCGGTCATCTTGAAGCTGGAGGCGGCGCGGGCGCGTTCGCGCTGGGCGTTCATTTCCACTTCGAAACCGGCCAGATCGACTTCGATATTGCGTTCGCGGCCGATGTCGGCGGTCAGGTCAACCGGGAAACCGTAGGTGTCGTACAGCTTGAATACGGTGGCGCCATCCAGAGCCTTGCCGTCTTTCAGTGCAGACTCCAGCAGGCCCATGCCCTTGTCCAGCGTCTCGGCAAACTTGATTTCTTCTTGCTTGAGCGCGTCTTCCACTTCGGCCTGCTTCATGCGCAGTTCCGGATAGGCATCGCCCATCTCGGTGGCCAGATCGGCTACCAGCTTGTGGAAGAACAGGCCTTTTTGGCCCAGCTTGTAACCGTGGCGGATGGCGCGGCGGATAATGCGGCGCAAGACATAGCCGCGGCCATCGTTGGACGGGATCACGCCATCGGCGATCAGGAAAGAGCAGGCGCGGATATGGTCGGCGATGACCTTGAGCGAGGGCTCATCCATGCTGAAAGCGACGCCGGTTTCACGGGCAGCAGCCTTAAGCAGCGCCTGGAACAGGTCGATTTCATAGTTGGCGTGCACGCCCTGCATCACGGCCGAGATGCGTTCCAGGCCCATGCCGGTGTCGACCGATGGCTTGGGCAGCGGATGCAGCGTACCCGACTCGTCACGGTTGAACTGCATGAACACGTTATTCCAGATCTCGATAAAACGGTCGCCGTCTTCTTCCGGGCTTCCCGGTGGGCCACCCCAGATATGGTCGCCGTGGTCGTAGAAAATCTCGGTGCACGGGCCACACGGGCCGGTGTCGCCCATGGTCCAGAAGTTGTCGGAGGCATAGGCGGCGCCCTTGTTGTCGCCAATGCGTACGATCTTGTCGGCCGGGATGCCGATTTCCTTGTTCCAGATTTCGAATGCTTCGTCATCCGTCGCGTAGACGGTGACCATCAGCTTTTCCTTGGGCAGCGCCAGCCAGTCTTTGCCGGTCAGAAACTCCCACGCGTAGTGGATGGCATCGCGCTTGAAGTAGTCGCCGAAGCTGAAGTTGCCCAGCATTTCGAAAAAGGTATGGTGACGGGCGGTGTAGCCGACGTTTTCCAGGTCGTTATGCTTGCCGCCGGCGCGTACGCATTTCTGGCTGGTGGTGGCGCGGCTGTATGGGCGCTTGTCAAAACCGAGGAATACGTCCTTGAACTGGTTCATGCCGGCATTGGTAAACAGCAGGGTCGGGTCTTCCCACGGTACCAGCGAGCTGGAGGACACGATCTGGTGGCCTTTGGAGGCGAAGAAGTCGAGGTACTTCTGGCGGATTTCCGAAGTTTTCATTTTTGGATAGTGTCGCAATGCAAAATTGAGAGCCCCAGTATGCCGGGGTGCAGAGTAAGCTGGGCTTGATTTTGGCAAGGCTGATGCGGCGGTGCAAGCCTTGCGCGGTGCTGGAGCGCGATTTTTGCGGCAAACCGCGAAAAATAGGCGCTGAAAGTGCGCCCGTCAGTCATCCGCGCCATCGTCACCGGCAAAATCATCCAGCGCAGAGCCGGATAAAACCTTGCTGATCACATCCATGGGGAAGCCGCGCGCGGCCAGAAAGCGCATCTGCTTGGCTTTTTCCTGCTGGGTTTGCGGCAGGCTGCCGAATTTGCGCTGCCACACATCGCAGGCCACGGCCAGGTCATCATGGCTTTCGATGGCGCCGGCGATGGTGTCCTTGTCCACGCCTTTTTCCCGCAAGGCCTGGGTCAGGCGCCGGCTACCCCAGCGCCGGCCCTTGATTTCGGCAAACTGGCCGGCAAAGCGCTCGTCCGACTGCCAGTGGCGCTCGGCCAGTTCAGTCAGTACCGCTTCTATTTCTTCCGGGTTTTCGGCATGGGGTTTGAGGCGTTGCTGTAATTCGCGCCGCGAATACTCGCGGCGCGACAAAAGCTCGACAGCTCGCGCTTTCAGGCTTTTTTCCATGCGGCTACTTTAGAATGCGTCGTTGGCAAGTTCGTCGCCATCGGCCGCATCTTCGGTAATCTCGACCTTGATGCCGACCGTGTCGCGGATCTTGGCTTCGATTTCCTGTGCCACAGCGGCATTGTCCTTCAGCCACAGGCGCACATTGTCCTTGCCCTGGCCGATCTTGGCGCCGTTATAGCTGTACCAGGCACCGGACTTCTCGATAAAGCCGTGTTCCACGCCCATTTCAACGATCTCGCCTTCGCGGCTGATGCCTTCCCCGTACAGGATGTCGAAGTTGGCCTGGCGGAAGGGCGGCGCCACCTTGTTCTTGACCACTTTGACGCGGGTTTCGTTACCCAGCACTTCGTCGCCTTTTTTGATGGCGCCGATGCGGCGGATATCGAGACGGACCGAGGCGTAGAACTTGAGTGCGTTGCCGCCGGTAGTGGTTTCCGGGTTGCCGAACATCACACCGATCTTCATGCGGATCTGGTTGATGAAAATCACCAGCGTATTGGTGCGCTTGATATTGCCGGTCAGTTTCCTGAGTGCCTGGCTCATCAGACGGGCTTGCAGGCCGACGTGGCTGTCGCCCATTTCGCCTTCGATTTCGGCCTTGGGTACCAATGCCGCCACCGAGTCGATCACGATCACATCCAGACCGCCGGAGCGTACCAGCATGTCGCAGATTTCCAGTGCCTGTTCGCCGGTGTCAGGCTGCGAGATCAGCAGATCTTCAACCTGAACGCCCAATTTTTGCGCATAGATAGGATCGAGTGCGTTTTCCGCATCGATATAGGCGCAGCTGCCGCCCAGTTTTTGTGCTTCGGCGACGACCTGCAGACACAGCGTCGTCTTGCCCGAGGATTCCGGACCGTAGATTTCAACCACGCGGCCGCGCGGCAGACCGCCCACGCCCAGCGCCAGATCGAGACCGAGGGAGCCGGTCGAAATGACTTGCAGGTTTTCGTTGATCTGGTTGTCGCTCATACGCATGATGGAGCCCTTGCCAAACTGCTTTTCAATCTGGGCAAGTGCTGCGGTCAGGGCTTTGCTTTTTTCTTCGGCGCGCTTGTTGTCGTTGGCCATGCTCTCTCCAAAACGGCGGTGGGTCATCAAGTGGACGATTATCGCATATTTGGCCGTGACGCTTCAGGGCATTGGACCGGATGATATTTAATCTTATTCGCGCGCTTGTACCGCGCTTGATTTTACCGGCCTTGCGCCCATTTATAGGCATAACTAATGCTGTGCCCGAGAGCCTCTATGCTGAATGAACGTGCCCAACGCCTGCTCAAGACCTTGGTTGAGCGCTATATCGCCGACGGCACACCCGTGCCCTCGCGCACTTTGGGGCAGTTGTCCGGTTTGGAGCTCTCCAGCGCGTCGATACGCCATGTATTGTCGGATATGGAGGCGATGGGGCTGATTTCTTCGCCGCATACCTCGGCGGGCAGAGTGCCGACCGCGCGCGGCTATCGTGTTTTTGTCGACAGGCTCTTGACGCTGGGGCCGCTGGAGTCGGCGCTGGTGCGCGAGCTGGAGGACAATCTGCATCCGGACAGCCCGCAGCAACTGGCGCAGGCCGCCTCCAGGCTGTTATCCGATCTGACGCAATTTACCGGCGTGGTTGTGACGCCCAAACGCGCGGATGTGGCGTTTCGCCAGATGGAGTTTTTGCGCCTGTCCGAGCGGCGGGTGTTGCTGATACTGGTGACCATGGATGGCGATGTGCAAAACCATATCATTGCCAGCGAGCGCGATTACAGCCCGTCCGAGCTGACCGAAGCCGCCAATTTCATCAATATGCATTATGCCGGACAGGCGCTATCTAGCGTGACGGTGCGCGTCGAACATGAGTTGCGTGAACTTCAGGGCGATATCAGTAGTCTGATGGCCCTTGCAATCAATCTTGGACGGCAGGCCATGGTCGAGCAGACCGGCGCGGTGGTGATTGCCGGTGGCAATAATTTGTTGAATGTGCGGGACTTGTCCGAAGACCTGACCCGCTTGCGTGAATTGTTTTCGGTGTTCGAGCGCAAGACCGAACTGCTTAAGCTGCTGAACCAGAGTCAGACGGCCCAGGGTGTGAGCCTGTATATCGGCGAGGAGTCGGGGGTGACCACACTGGGCGAATGCACGGTGGTCAGCGCGCCTTACAAGATCAACGATCAGGTGGTCGGCGCGCTTGGCGTGATCGGCCCGACCCGGATGAATTACGAACATATCATTCCGATTGTCGATATCACCTCGCGTCTGGTGTCCAGCGCACTCTCTTATAAACATTAAGCCAGGCAGCGCTTTTGCCTGGTGTGAATGCGGATACTTCCGATGAAAAAATGGCTTTTCTTTCCGCTGGCGGCATGCTCGCTGTTGGCGCATGCCGACGCGGCCTTGCTGGCGCGCCCCGATGTCCAGCGCTATATCGACGAGCAGGTGGCCACGGGTGAGTTTGCCCGCCCCGATCTGGAGGCGCTGTTTGCCAACGTAGAACTCAAGCCTTCCATTATTACCGCGCTGGATAAGCCTTCCACTTCGCGCCCGTGGTATCAGTTTTATCCCAATTTCCTGACCGGCAAAATGGTTGATGGCGGCGTGGCATTCTGGACGCAGCATGCCGCGCTGCTGAACAAGGTCGAGGCGCGTTATGGCGTGCCGCCGGAGATGGTGGTGGCCATTTTGGGCATAGAAACCCGCTATGGCGGCAATACCGGCAGCTTTCGCGTGGCCGATGCGCTGACCACCATCGGTTTTGATTACCCGCGCCGCGCCGCCTATTTCCGCGGCGAGCTGACCGAGTTTCTCAAGCTGGCCAAGGAAGAGGGCAAGAATCCGCTGCTCTTGAAGGGGAGCTACGCCGGTGCCATGGGTTGGCCGCAGTTCATGCCTTCGAGCTACCGCAAATGGGCGGTCGATTTCGATGGCGACGGCAAGCGCGATATCTGGAGCAGCCCGGCCGATGTCACGGGCAGCATAGGCAACTACTTCAAGCTGCATGGCTGGCAAAAGGGCGACGATGTGGTGATTCCGGCTGATGTGGTGCCGGGGCCGCAGATCGACAAGCTGGTGTCGGACAAATTCAATCTGCACTACACCGTGGGCGAGTTGAAGAAAATGGGCGTGATTCCGCGCGCCGAAGTCGCCGACAATGTGCCGGCGGTGCTCTTCCCGCTGGAAGTCGCGCCGGGCGAGGTGCAGTACTGGCTGGGTCTGGGCAACTTTTACACCATTACCCGCTATAACCGCAGCACGCTGTATGCCAAGGTGGCGCAGGAGCTGGCCGAGCAGATACGCGAGGCCTATCTGGCACAACAGGCGGCCGCAGCGCCCGGGGCAAAGTCTTGAGGCGGGTGCCGTGGGCGCTTAGCGTGTTTTCGCCTGCGCTCTTCTGCTAGAATCGCTCCCCATGAGCTATCAAGTCCTCGCCCGCAAGTGGCGTCCCAAGCGGTTTGCCGATCTGGTCGGCCAGGAGCACGTGGTGCGTGCATTGTCCAATGCACTTGGCAGCGAACGCCTGCACCATGCTTATCTGCTGACCGGTACGCGCGGTGTGGGCAAGACCACCATCGCCCGGATTCTGGCCAAGAGCCTTAATTGCGAGACCGGCATTACCGCCGAGCCTTGCGGCGTGTGTGCGGCTTGCCGCCAGATTGACGCCGGACGTTATGTCGATCTGCTGGAGATCGACGCCGCGTCCAATACCGGCATCGACAATATCCGCGAAGTGCTGGAAAACGCGCAATACGCGCCGACGCTGGGGCGCTTCAAGGTTTACATCATCGATGAAGTACACATGCTGTCCAAGAGCGCGTTCAACGCCATGCTCAAGACGCTGGAAGAGCCGCCGGCGCATGTGAAATTCATTCTCGCCACCACCGACCCGCAAAAAGTGCCGGTCACGGTGCTGTCGCGCTGCTTGCAGTTCAGCCTGCGCAATATGACCCCGCAGCAGATCGCGGGCTATCTTGCCCATGTGCTGGAAGTGGAGGACGTGCCCTACGAGACGCCGGCCTTGTCCTTGCTGGGGCGCGGTGCCTCCGGCTCCATGCGCGATGCCCTGTCCTTGCTGGATCAGGCCATTGCCTATGGCGAGGGCGATGTGAAAGAAGAGGGCGTACGCGCCATGCTGGGTGCGGTCGATTGCAGTTATCTGTTCGGCCTGTTGCGCGCACTGGCCGATGCCGATGGTCCGCTATTGATGCGTGAGGCCGAGCAACTGGCCGAGCGCGGCATTGGCTTTGATAGCGCGCTGACTGAAATGGCGGTGTTGCTGCAGCAAATTTCCATGGCGCAAATCGTGCCGCAGGCCATTTCGCCGGATGAACCCGAGTACGACGCCATCTTCGCGCTGGCCGGGCTGATGACGCCGGAAGATGTGCAGCTTTACTACCAGATTGCCGTGCATGGCCGTCGTGATCTGGCTTTGGCGCCGGACGAACATGCCGGCTTTAATATGGCCTTGATCCGCATGCTGGCGTTTCACCCGCTGAATCAGCGCGAGCCAGTTCCCACTGCTGCCCGTACCCAGGCACCGCTGGCGGCACACACGGCCGTTGCCGGGCGTGAAGCCATGGATCAGGCGCGTGCCAAATTGGCGCAGCAGGTCGGCGGCGCACGCGCGCCGGCGAGCCCGCGCTCAGCCGCAGCCGTAGCGCCTGCTGGCAGCCAGCCTGCGCCCGAGCCCGAAATAGAGCCCGAGCCTGCGCCTGCTTTGCCGCTGCCGGCCAAAGCGCTGCCAAGCATCGCGCTCAAGGGCGAAGATAGTGGCGACGATGGCGACGAAAATGGCCGCGAAGGTGATGTCCTGCCGCCGGATCTGCCCGATTACGCCATGCAGGACGATGACGAAATCTATATCACGGCTGACGAGTTGCCGCAAAAACCGGCGGCTTTTGATGGCAACTGGCTGGCGCTGGTGGCCGAGATTGGGCCGCGCATGGGAACCGTGCGCATGCTGGCGCAAAACGCCGTGCTGAAAAGCTGGCAGGGCGGGGCGCTGGTGTTGGCCGTACCGGAAAGCTTCCGCCATCTGGCCAGTCGCGACTATCAGGATAAACTCAGGGCGGTACTGGCCGAGCACTTCGGCCATGCTCTGGAGCTGAGCGTAACGGTCGAAGAGACCGGTGCAGAAACCCCCGCCATGCGCGATGCGCGTAACCGCCATGAATTGCGGCAGGAAGCGCGTGTCGTGCTGGAAAATGATCCCGTGGTGCAGCAACTGGTGCGCGAATTCGACGCGACCTTGCTCACCGATACTATCCAACCCGCTCAGGAGTAAGTTTTATGTTCGGTAAAGCCGGAATCGCGGGCCTGATGAAACAGGCTCAGCAAATGCAGGAAAACATGAAAAAGGCACAGGAAGAACTGGGCTCGGTCGAAGTCGAAGGCCAGTCCGGTGCGGGTCTGGTCAAGGTCACCATGACTTGCCATCACGACGTTAAGCGCGTGAGTATTGATGATTCCTTGCTGGACGATGTCAAGGAAGACAAAGAAATGCTGGAGGATCTGATTGCCGCCGCCGTCAATGACGCGGTACGCAAGGCCGAGTCCACCACGCAGGAAAAGATGGCCGGCTTCTCGCAGGGTCTGAACCTGCCGGCTGGCATGAAGCTGCCATTCTGATCTGAATCAGGGCGGGCGGCGGAGTCGGGGATTTCGTTGCCTGCCCTTTGTTGTGCCGGCTGTAGGCCACCGCGGTGCCTTGCCTGCTGCCGCGTATGCGGATCCCCGAACCCTTATCCCGGATCCCTTCTTATGAAAAACCCGCCCGCTCTCGACCATCTGATTGCCGCCCTTAAAGTGTTGCCCGGTGTCGGCCCCAAATCGGCACAGCGTATGGCCTACCATTTGCTGCAGCGCGATCAGGAAGGGGCCGGGAAACTGGCGCGCGCCATCGACCGTGCGCTGACCCACCTGACCCATTGCGAACGCTGCAATACCTTTAGCGAAACGCCCTTGTGCAATCTGTGCAGCGACGCGGCGCGGCGCCAGGATTTGCTGTGTGTGGTGGAAATGCCCACCGACCAGCTGATGCTGGAGCAGGCGCAATGCTTTGACGGCTTGTATTTTGTGCTGATGGGGCGGGTGTCGCCGATGGAGGGCTTGGGACCGCGCGAGGCCAATCTGGACCGCTTGCTGGTGCGGGCGCAGGATGGCGTGGTCGAGGAAGTGGTCATTGCCACTAACTTCACCGCCGAAGGCGAGGTCACTGCGCATATGATTAGCGAGCTGCTGAAGGCGCGCGGTATTCGGGTTAGCCGCATTGCCCGCGGCATGCCGGTGGGCGGAGAGCTGGAACATATCGATCTGGGCACGCTGGCGCAGGCGGTCTATGAACGCCGTAGTGTCTGATTTGCCACACTTCATACCTATGGCGAGTGTCCGGCTATGGTCTGTTGTTTTGCCCGCATGTATTAATTTTGGGTGATAACAGGCTTTTTCTGTCTTTACACCCTTGTGTCCATGCTGGTTTGTGCGATGATGATGCAACGCCGCAAGCGTTATGCATCACTGGAAAGCTGCAGCAATTCATCTTGAATCAGCGTACAGGAGCCAGCATGAATCGAAGTCTGTTTCTGATGGAAAGGGATCGCATCAATGCGATGCGTGCCATTCGTAACCGTGCGGTAGGTGGACCGGTACGCTGTACCGAGCAGGACAGGCTGCGCAATGATGCCAGAAAAGAGATCGAATCCCGGCGCTGGGACAATGAAATGGGCCTCAAACACGACCGCTGATCAAGCGGTCTTTTTTTGAGTCCGCATCCAGAGGGGAGTGGGCTTATCGGGGGTTAAAGAGACACAAAAATGCTTATTAATTGCTAATTGACCGGTAATTAATGATAATTGCATTTTGCGACGTATCTTGATTGCTCTTGCAGGAGCACCCCATGAGCCACCCTGTCCAACCCCATCAAGCGACGGCCTCCCATCACGCATTGTGGAACGCGGCTTTACCCGTTTATGGCTGGCCTGCCGGTGCAAAGCTGGCGCTGGCGCTCACGGTTTTACTGGCCTGTGGCCAGGCCTTACCTGCGTTAAAATTTTTCCCCTCGCCGCTACATTATTTGCCGCTGCATAGCGGCCTCGAGTTTTTCTCCATGGCGGTGTCCGTTATGGTGTTTTCTCTGGCTTGGAGCTTGCGCTACGAGGGGAGCAACAGCAACCGAATGATATTAGGCGTGGGGTTTCTTGCTGTCTGCCTGATCGACTTTGGCCATATGCTCTCTTATGCCGGTATGCCTGAGCTGATTACCCCTAGCGGGGCGGAGAAAGCGATTAATTTTTGGCTGGCTGGGCGTTATGTGGCTGCCCTTGTCTTGCTGTATGTGGCATTGCGGCGAGATAGGCACTGGTCTGAGCCCACTTGTTATGCGGCGCTCGCTGCGGCCTGTGCATTCGTGCTTGGTGTCTGGTTTATCGGTTTGCTGCGTAGCGAATGGCTGCCGCGCACTTTTATTGCCGGGCAAGGGCTGACGGATTTCAAGATCGGCAGCGAGTATGTGTTGGCATTGCTGTATGGCAGTGCCGCTGTCTTATTGCTGCGCCGGGGGGTGCGCACGCGTAAAAAAGGCCCGCAGCTGCTGGCTGCCGCGGCCTGGATACAGGCGCTGGCCGAATTGTTTTTCACCTTGTATGGCGACGTGACCGATCTGTTCAATTTGTTGGGTCATGTCTACAAGGTGCTGGCTTATCTGATGGTGTATCGCGCGATCTACACCTCGGGCATCAGTGCGCCTTACCGTCAGCTGGATATCGAGCGTGTACGTCTGCGCACCTTACTGGCAACGCTTCCCGAGCCGGTGTGGCTGAAGGATGCCGACGGCTATTACCTGGCCTGCAATCACGCATTTGAGCGCTTTTTTGGCGCGCGTGAAGCCGACATTATCGGTAAGACGGATTACGATTTTGTCAGCATGGAACAGGCTGATTTTTTTCGGCGACAAGATCATGCTGCCATGCAAGCGGGTGGCCGGAGCCGGAACGAAGAGCAGCTGACATTTGCTGTTGGTGGCTATCAGGGTGTATTCGAAACCAGCAAGACGCCGATGTATGCATCCGATGGTGCACTCATAGGCGTGCTTGGCGTGGCACATGATATTACCGAGCGCAAACAGGCAGAAATCCTGTTGCAGGATAGTGAAAAACATTTTCGCACGCTGGCCAATAGTGGCAGCGCCCTGATCTGGACGTCGGACCGGACGCAATTGCTGAATTATTTCAACGAGCCCTGGTTGCGTTTTACCGGGCGCACGCTTGAGCAGGAACTGGGTTTGGGTTGGCTGTCTGGGGTACACCCCGATGATGTTGCTGCCTGTTCGGAAGCGGGGCGTTCAGCCTTTGTCCTGCGCAAAGCCTTTAGCCGGGAATATCGTTTGCGCCATGCCGATGGCAGCTATCGCTGGGTGCGTGACGAGGGCAGCCCGCGCTACGATAGTCAGGATAACTTTCTGGGCTATCTCGGATTTTGCTGGGATATGACCGAGTACAAGCTGGCAACGGAAAAAATCGAGCAACTGGCTTTTTACGACGCGCTGACCCAATTGCCTAACCGGCGTCTGATGCTTGACCGTTTGGCGCAAGCACTCGCGGCTTGTGCCCGTTATCAGCGTCAAAGCGCTTTGCTGGTGATGGATCTGGATAACTTCAAGATGGTCAATGACAGCATGGGGCATGCCGCCGGCGATCAGTTGCTGCTTGAAGTTGCCACCCGTTTGCGTAGCGCGCTGCGCGAGTGCGATACCGTCGCCCGCTTGGGTGGAGACGAGTTTGTCGTGATTTTGCCGGATCTGGAGGGGCGTTTGCCTGCACGTCAGGCGGCAGAGGCCGTGGCACAGAAACTACTGGATCGTGTGAATGAGCCTTATGTTTTGGCGCTGGATGAGGCCGGCAGCATGCGGATGCATCAGTGTTCAGCCAGCATGGGTGTGGTGCTGTTTGATGATGCATCGTTATCGGTCGATGAGCTTTTAAAGCGCGCGGATGCTGCGCTTTATCATGTCAAGTCCAGCGGGCGTAATGCCCTGAGTTTTTTCGATGCCAATATGCAGCAGGTGATTGCCAGGCAGAGTCAGCTTGAGCAGGGTTTGCGCCGGGCGCTGGAAGAAGGCCAATTCGAGCTTTACTACCAGCCACAGGTTGATATGCAAGGCCGCATACAGGGAGCCGAGGCGCTGATTCGTTGGCACCATCCCGAGCGTGGCTTGGTGTCGCCAAATGATTTCATTCCACTGGCTGAGCAAAGCGGGCTGATTATTCCTATCGGCTTATGGGTGCTGGAAAGCGCCTGCCTGCAATTGGCCCGTTGGGCGCGCAACCCGCCATTGTCTGGCTTGTCGCTGTCGGTGAATGTCAGCTCTTGCCAGTTCAGTCATCCCGATTTTGTCGAGCAGGTACTGGCGCTGGTGGGTAAGCATGCAGTGTGCGCGCAGCGGCTGAAGCTTGAATTGACCGAGAGTCTGGTGCTAGACAATGCCGAAGAGGTGGTCAGCCGTATGCATGCACTGAAGGCGTATGGCATAGGTCTGTCGCTGGATGACTTCGGTACCGGTTATTCCTCATTGTCCTATCTGAAAAATCTGCCGCTTGACCAGCTCAAGATAGACCGCTCATTTGTCAGTGATTTGCTTACTGATCCGACCGATCTTGTGATTGTGTGTGCCATGCTGGCGCTGGGGCGTAGTCTGGAAATTGGTGTGATTGCAGAGGGCGTGGAAACGGTAGATCAGCGCGACTTGCTGGCCTCATCCGGCTGTCTGGTCTATCAGGGTTATCTGTTTAGCCCGCCGCTGCCCCTGACACAGTTTGAACAGTTGGCGTGCCGGCCGGCCTGTCTTGTTGTGGATTGATGCGGGTGTTGGAATTGTCCGGCCTGTTCTTGAAAGGAAGTGCGCCATGCTGCGTGGTATTGATATAAACAGGAGGGCGCATGGATAGACCCATCGTCCGTTTGCTGCTGGCTTGTGGTGTGATTGTGTCGCTGAGTATGGGTATACGTCACGGCTTTGGCTTTTTTCTGCCGCCATTGACACAGGAATTTGGCTGGGGGCGTGAAGCGTTTGCGTTTGCCATCGGCTTGCAAAATCTGGTGTGGGGGTTGGCGCAGCCTTTTGCCGGCGCGCTGGCCGACCGCCATGGCCCGGGCCGGGTACTGACTGCCGGTGCGTTGCTCTATGCCTTGGGCCTGTCGCTGATGACGCTGTCCGCCACACCGGGCTTGTTTGCCGGTTCTGCCGGCCTGGTACTGGGGCTGGCCTTGTCCTGTACCACGTATAGCGTGGTTTTTGGCGTGGTTGGCCGTATCGTGCCGGCAGCCTACCGTTCACGCGCGATGGGGCTGACCGCAGCAGCCGGCTCTTTCGGCCAGTTTGCCATGGTGCCGGCCACACTGGGCTTGATAGACGGCTTGGGCTGGTTGCCGGCACTGCTGATTCTGGCGGCCATGAGTTTGCTGATTCTGCCTTTTGTGCGCATACCGGCGGCAATGGATGCCAAACGCCCGCTCAGGGCGAGTGGCTCGATACTGAGCGGTAT
This sequence comes from Craterilacuibacter sp. RT1T, assembly GCF_023502145.1. Taxonomy (GTDB): domain Bacteria; phylum Pseudomonadota; class Gammaproteobacteria; order Burkholderiales; family Chromobacteriaceae; genus Craterilacuibacter. The sequence continues at coordinate 80,915 of NZ_JAMFLI010000003.1, forward strand.
GGTGCGGGTGTTTACGCTGGCATGGCAGGAGAAGGGCTTTCGCCTGTTAATGGTCGGCTACTTTGTCTGCGGTTTTCAGGTGGTGTTTATTGGAGTGCATCTGCCGGCCTATCTGAAAGATCACGGCCTGTCCGGTGCGACCGCCAGTCTGGCGCTGGCTTTGATTGGCCTGTTTAATATCTTCGGTACCTTTACTGCCGGCGAGTTGGGTTCGCGGCGAAGCAAACCACACTTGTTGGCCGGTATTTATTTCACCCGCGCCATCGTGATCGGACTGTTTTTGCTGTTTCCGCTGTCCACCCTGTCGGTCTCGCTGTTTGCCGCCGCGATCGGGTTTTTATGGCTGTCTACCGTGCCCTTGACCAATGGCTTGATTGCCACCCAGTTTGGCGTGCAGCATCTGGGCATGCTCTCCGGTGCGGTGTTTTTATCGCACCAAGTCGGCAGTTTTCTCGGCGTCTGGCTGGGCGGGCTGGTGTACGACATGAGCGGCAGCTATCTGCCGGTATGGCTGATAGCCATGGCGCTGGGCGTGGTGGCTGGGCTGGCCAGTCTGCCGATACGTGAGCAGCCATCGCGCGTGATGCAGCAAGCAGAGGCCGCAGGGTGAAGCCTGTCTTGTGCGTGGGGGCGTGTGTGCTGCTGGCTTTGCTGTTTTTCGCCTATTTACAGCCGGCATTTATCATCGATGCCGCCAATGTGATTGCCACGTGTGGTTAGCAGCAGGGATGGGATGTGCCCTTGTCAGGTGGGATATAGCGGGATATAGCCGGAAATGGCGGTGAGGGCCGCGCTTTTATGGCCATGGCGCTTGCGACAGTCGTCCATCTCGCACACACTTATGCCATCGGTAAACCGTAGTTTGTGATTGTGAAAGAGTCATGTGTCAGACCATCTACTAAAACAGCATCGCGATGCGATCGATGCGATCGATGTCGAAATCCTCCATTTGCTTAACCAGCGTGCACTGCATGCGCGCGAGATCGGTGAAATCAAGGGCGGAGGCGTAATCTACCGGCCCGAGCGCGAAGCACAGGTTCTGCGGCGCATTCAGGATCTGAATCCGGGTCCGCTGCCGGACGAGGCCGTGGCGCGCCTGTTTCGCGAAGTCATGTCCGAGTGTCTGGCGCTGGAAAAGCCTTTGTCCATCGCTTTTCTCGGGCCAGAGGGGACGTTTAGCCAGTTGGCGGCGACCAAGCATTTCGGCCATGGTGCCCATGTGGTGGCCTGCGCTTCCATCGACGAGGCATTCCGCATGGTGGAAGCGCGCACCCTCGACTATGTGGTCGCGCCGGTGGAAAACTCGACCGAAGGTGCGGTCGGACGCACGCTGGACTTGATGGTGACGACCCCGCTCAAAATTTGCGGCGAGGTCGTGCTGCGCATTCACCATCACCTGTTGCGCCAAACGCCGGGTCTGGCCGGCATCCGCCGCGTTTATTCGCATGCCCAGTCGCTGGCCCAGTGTCACGAATGGCTGAACAAAAACCTGCCGCCCGAGGTTGAGCGGGTATCGGTTGCCAGTAATGCAGAGGCGGCGCGTCTGGCCAGTCTGGACCCGACTGCCGCGGCTATTGCCGGGCAGGCTGCGGCCGAGCGCTTCAATCTGGAGAAACTGGCGGGCAGCATAGAAGACGAACCCAATAACACGACGCGGTTTCTGGTCTTGGGTTTTCAGGATGTGGGTGCAACCGGCAAGGACAGAACCTCCATCGTGGTGTCTGCACCCAACCGCCCCGGTGCGGTGCACCAGTTGCTGGCACCGATTGCCGCCAGCGGCGTATCGATGAGCAAGTTCGAGTCGCGTCCTTCGCGCGCCGGGCTGTGGGATTATGTGTTTTTTATCGATCTGGAAGGGCATTGCAGCGAACCCCATGTCGCTCAAGCGCTGGAAGCACTGCGCGCATGCGCATCCTACGTCAAGCTGCTGGGTTCTTATCCGCAAGCGGTGATCTGAGCAGCCGCGTTTTATCCAGGCTCTTGCATCCAGCCAGGCGCAAGAGCCTGCCAATTTTCAAGTGGTGTACATGAAATCTATTCAATCGATTTGCCTGTTTTGCGGTTCGCGCCATGGCGAGCGTCCCGAATATGCCGAGGCTGCCCGTGCATTCGGCGCGGAGCTGGCCAAGCGCGGCATTACCCTGGTGTATGGTGGCGGCAATGTCGGGCTGATGGGGGTGGCTGCCGATGCCTGTCTGGCAGGTGGCGGCAAGGTCATCGGCGTGATTCCCGAATTTTTGAAGTCCAAGGAAGTGGCCCATCTGGGGCTGACCGAGTTGCATATCACCGACAGCATGCATGCGCGCAAAGCTAAAATGGCCGAGCTGTCCGATGCCTTTATTGCCTTGCCCGGCGGCTTTGGTACGTTTGACGAACTGTTTGAAATCCTGACCTGGGCGCAACTGGGGGTACACGACAAGCCGGTCGGCCTGTTGAATGTGGCCGGCTTTTTCGACCCGCTGTTAGCCATGACCCGGCATGCGGTGGATGAGGGCTTTGCCCGCCCGGAAAATTTGTCGCTGTTTGCCGCTGAAAAACATCTGCCTGAGTTATTGCATGCGCTGGAAAACCATCAGCCGCATCACACGCTTAAATGGGTGGACGCCAAGAAAGGTTAAAGCACCTCGCCGTCCGTGCGGGGGCTCACAATCATCAACAAGGAAAACCATCATGAATCTGGCTGAACGCGCCCCCGACTATATCCGTGCCATTGCGCCTTATCAGGCCGGCAAGCCCATTTCCGAACTGGCACGCGAGATGGGGCTGGATGAGGCGGCCATCGTCAAGCTGGCTTCCAATGAAAACCCGCTGGGTTTGCCGCCCAAGGCGCGTGCAGCGCTGGAGGCGGCGCTGTCCGATTTGGCGCGCTATCCGGACGGTAACGGTTTTGCGCTGAAAGCGGCCATCGCCGAACGCTTTGCCCTTGCGCAGGATCAGGTGCTGCTGGGTAACGGCTCCAACGATATTCTCGAACTGGTTGCGCGCACCTTTTTGCGTCCCGGCGACTCGGTGGTGTTCTCCGAATACGCTTTTGCCGTCTATCCCTTGGTGACGCAGGCGACCGGTGCGCGCGCCATTGAGGTCAAGGCGCGCGACTACGGGCACGATCTGGACGCGATGCTGGCGGCGATCGAGCCGTCGACCCGGCTGGTGTTTATCGCCAACCCCAATAATCCGACCGGTACGCTGATCAAGCCCGGTGCCTTGCTTGAGTTTCTCGAAGCCGTACCCGAACAGGTGATGGTGGTGCTGGACGAGGCTTATACCGAGTATCTGGCACCCGAATTGCGCGCCGATGTGATTGGCTTTCTTGCCCGTTTCCCCAACTTGCTGGTGTCGCGCACCTTTTCCAAGGCCTATGGTTTGGCCGGCCTGCGCGTTGGCTTTGCGCTGGCCAGCGCCGACATCGTCGCCATGATCAACCGCGTGCGCCAGCCGTTTAATGTGAATAGTCTGGCACAAGCCGCAGCGGTCGCCGCGCTGGATGATGCGGATTTTCTGGCGCGGGCGGTGGCGCTGAACCGTCAGGGCATGGCGCAGCTGACTGCGGCGCTGGCGCGGCTGGATTTGCCCTATATCCCGTCGTTTGCCAACTTCGTGACCTTCCATGTGGGCGACGCTGCGGCGCTGAACCACTATTTCCTGCGCCACGGCGTGATTGTGCGTCCGCTCGCGTCTTACAACATGAAAAACAGCTTGCGCGTGAGCATCGGGCTGGAAGCAGAAAATGCCCGCTTTATCGAAGTACTGGAAGCCGCGCTACGCTAGGCGCAGACTTGGACTTTATGGATAAAGAGGGAGGGAACACATGATTATCGTAATGGCCCGCGGTGCGGGTGAGGCCGCCATTGCCGCCGTGGTGGGCAAGATCCGCGCCCACGGCCTGTCCGAGCATGTGTCGCGCGGCACCGAGCGCACCATTATCGGTGCGGTGGGGGACGAGCGGGTATTGTCGGCCGATATGTTCGAACTGATGGACGGGGTCGAGCGCGCCATGCGTGTGCTCAAGGACTACCGCCTGGTCGCGCGCGAGGTGCATGGCAGCGACAGTATCGTGCATGTGCGCGGCATTCCCTTCGGCGGCAAACAGCTGCAGCTGATTGCCGGGCCCTGCTCGGTCGAAACCGCGGCGCAAATGGATGCGGCCGCAAGTGCCGTCAAGGCATCGGGTGCGCGTCTGTTGCGCGGCGGGGCCTTCAAGCCGCGCTCCAGTCCGTACAGCTTTCAGGGCCTGGGTGTGGCCGGCCTGGATTTGCTGCTGGAGGCAGGGCGCGCGCATGGCTTGCCGGTGGTCACCGAGTTGATGGATGTGCGCCAGCTGGACACTTTTCTCGAGTACGACGTCGATGTAATCCAGATCGGTGCGCGCAATATGCAGAATTTCGACCTGCTAAAAGAGGTCGGGCGCATCAATAAGCCGGTGGTGCTTAAGCGCGGCATGGCGGCGACGGTCAATGAGTGGCTGATGGCGGCCGAATACATTGCCGCCGGCGGCAACCACAATATTATCTTCTGCGAACGCGGTATTCGAAGCTTCGAGCCGGCCTGCCGCAATATGCTGGATGTGTCGGCTATTGCGCTACTGAAGCGCGAAACCCATCTGCCGGTGATCGCCGACCCCAGTCACGCTGGCGGCAAGGCGTGGATGGTGCCGGCGCTCTCTATGGCGGCACTGGCTGCCGGTGCCGACGGCCTGATGATAGAAGTGCACCCGCAGCCGGCCGAAGCCTTGTGCGATGCCGATCAGGCACTGGATCCGCAAGCGTTTGCCCAACTGATGCAGCAACTGGCTGTGCTGGCCCCGGCTTTGGGGCGTGAACTGTAAAGGGGAGTCAAGATGGCAGGAGCGCTGAATGTATCACTGCAGCAAGTCGAGCATTACCGTTTTGCCAACGCGTTCGGTCATGGAGCGCCGGTGTTGATGACTGACGAGCCGCCCCCTCTGGGAGAGGATAGCGGCCCTTCGCCATCGCAGCTGCTGGTCGCGGCAGCGGCCAATTGCCTGTGTGCCAGCCTGCTGTTTGCCTTTGGCAAGTTCAAGCAGGATGTTGCGCCCTTGAGCGCCGAGGCCAGTTGCGTGCTGGGGCGTAATGCAGAGCAGCGTCTGCGCATCGAATCGATCGCCGTCACACTGAAACTGGGCAAACCGGCGGCAACGCTTGCTCAGCTAGAACGGGTATTGGCCAGTTTCGAGAACTATTGCACGGTGACCCAGAGCATACGGCAGGGCATCACGGTAGACGTGGTGGTGCTGGATGTGGATGGCTCCCGGCTGAAATAGTGGTGGGGTCGATGGGGTCTGGCGTGGGAATGCCGGTGTTTGGTGGTTAATTTTACAAAATTGATGAATAGGGCAACTTATAGCTAAGTTTCTATTTATTCGTGCAATAAAATTAATATTTTTTGCATTATTTTGATTAAGGTGGAATTGGCAGGCAGTTAAAATGCAGCTACCGCTTTATTCGATGATGATGCTATGCCTGCGACCCCTTGCGTCTTGTCCCGCCTGACTTACCCCATGCTGGTGCTGTCCATTTTGATGTGGTCGAGCAACTTCATTGTCGGGCGCGCACTGGGGGGCAGTATTGGGCCATTTACGTTGGCTTTTGCCCGCTGGATGCTGGCGCTTTTGTGTCTGCTGCCTTTTGCCTTGCCTCGTTTGCGCCAGAGTTGGCCGCTTGTCCGCGCACAGTGGCGGGTGTTGTTGATGCTGGGTCTGACCGGGATTGCCCTGACCAATACGCTGCTGTATATCGCTTTGCGTCATACCCCCGCCACCAATGCGGTGGTGCTCAATAGCCTGACGCCGGTCTTGGTGCTGGTGCTCGGTGCCGTGCTCAGTCGCCAGCGTCTGACACGCAAGCAGCTAGCCGGCATGTTGCTAGCTTTGGGCGGGGCGCTGGTGATTGTGCTGCGCGGAAACTGGCATGCCTTGCTGGATTTTCACTTGGGCATCGGCGATGTGGGGGTGTTGGGCGCCGGTCTGTGCTGGGCTTGTTATACGGTAGGCTTGCGTAAGCTTAAGCCCGGCATTCCCGCCGTGCTGCAGATGACGATTTTGTTTGCCATCGGTGTGGTGCTGTTACTGCCTTTTGCCGGCTATGAGTGGTATCGCGGCCAGAGCCTGCCTGCGGCCGGCACGGGCACGCTATTGGCGCTAATCTATCTTGGCGTTTTTCCGTCCATTCTGGCTTTTCTGATGTACAACCGCGCCATTGCCGAGATCGGCAGTGCACGTGCGGCCAGCTTTCTTTATCTGATGCCTGCATTCGGCGCCCTGTTGTCCATTCTGTTGCTGGGGGAGGCGGTGTATGCCTACCACGTGCTGGGGCTGGCGACCATCTTCGCCGGTATTGCTGTCAGCGCGCTGCCGGATGGGGTTTATCGCCGTTTCCTGTTTGAAGTCGGGCGCAAAGCGGCGTGATGCCTTACAATGAGCTACTTTGTAACGGGCGGCCTTGAGCCGCCCTTTTCAGTTGGAGTGGTTTCATGGAATCTGTCCGTATATCCAAGCGCCTTGCCGAACTCGGGCTGTGTTCGCGCCGTGAGGCAGACAGCTATATAGAGCAGGGCTGGGTCAAGGTGGACGGGCAAGTCGCCGTGCTTGGGCAAAAAGTGCTTGCCGGTCAGCGTATCGATCTGGATAAGCGTGCCAGTCAAGCGCAGGCGCGCCGGGTCACGGTGCTACTGAATAAGCCCATCGGTTATGTGTCCGGTCAGGCAGAAGACGGCTACGAGCCGGCCTCGGTCCTGATTACGCCGGACAATCAGTGGAAGGGCGACCAGAGCGGTATCCGCTTTGCCCGCGAGCATCTGAAAGGGCTGGCGCCGGCCGGACGTCTGGATATCGACTCCATTGGTTTGCTGGTGCTCACGCAAGATGGCGTGGTGGCCAAACATCTGATCGGGGAAAATTCTTCGGTTGATAAAGAGTATCTGGTACGGGTGTCCGGCGCCTTGTCGGCACAGGGTCTCGCGCTGCTGAATCACGGGCTGGAGCTTGATGGCAAGAAGCTGCTGCCGGCGCAGGTTGCCTGGCAAAATGAAGACCAGTTGCGTTTCGTGTTGCGCGAAGGCAAGAAGCGGCAGATTCGCCGCATGTGCGAGCTGGTGGGCTTGCGGGTGATCGGCCTGAAACGGGTACGTATCGGCAAGGTTATGTTGGGCGATTTGCCGGTAGGCAAGTGGCGTTATCTGGCGGCTGGCGAGAAGTTCTGATTGGGATGGGGTAGGTAAAATGAGCAAGCTGTGGCAATGGATCATGAATATCCTGGGTTTGGGGCACGAGCAGCGCGAGCTGGAGGTTTACTACCAGACGCTGGTGCAGGTGGCTGAACCCAAAATAGAATTATTGCCCGGCTGGCGCGACCGCCTGAAAACAGGCGTTGTGCATTCGCGAGCCTATGCCGAGACCCTGGCCGGCAGTCTTGCCCCCGCGCTGGACTTGTCGCCGCAAGGCTATAACGTTGATCGCCGCGTGGGGCTCTTGTTTGCCACACCGGATGTTTTGCTTGGCGTGCTCGATGGCAGCAAGGCCTTGCGCGAGTATTTCCTGCATGCAAGCCATGGCGATGAAGCCTATGCCTTGCTGGTGATGCAGTGCTACCAGAAGCGCCATTTCGGTAGTGCTTTGCGCAATGGCCAGTTGCTGGATGATGTGGCGCAGACGGTGGTCAGTTTTGGCGGACACCGCCTGGTCGGTATTTGCAATAGCGAACCCGGTTTGCGTGAGGAGGCGGTGCAGCGGGCGTTTCATGCTCTCGCGGCCGTGGCGGCGCGGCGTATCGCCTTGCAAGTCGGGCGCTTGCAGAGTCTGAGTACGGAAAAAACCCAGGTTGAGCTTAAGCTGGCGACCCTGGCGGGTAAGGCAGTGGTGGTGGATGCTACGCCAGGAAATGAGCGCCTGCCTGACTCGCGCTCCGAGTTGCTGGCCTATCTTGCCGAGATCGATCAGGAGTTGGCTGAGCTGGCGCCAATAGCGACGCTGGAGGGCAAGCTGGAGGCTGTGAAACGGGTCAGCAATGCGCCGGAGCAATATCTGGCGGTACGCAATGAACAGTTGCTGCTTGACCGTATGGGCGTCGTGCGCTCGCCCGGTGATGGCGAAGACGGTATTGCCCTGAGTATGGAAACGGTAACCTTTGGCCGTATCGAGCCGATGGAGCGGGTCATCGTGCCGGTGCGTATCACCCGCCAAGCTTTGAAAGCCTGGCGCGAGCGTCTGACTTAAAGATCGATACGGATCAGCGGTACCGTCATTTCTTCGCGGCTTACGCCGCCATGGGCGCCTTGCAGACAGACAGTCTTCTCGCCTTGCAAGGTGTCGCGCAAGGTATAGCCCGGTTTCATGACGAGCACCGCATCGCCGATGCGGCTCGCCAGCGCCGGGTGGTAGGGCGCCGGGCCGAATACGCCGGCCTCTATCAATTCTTTACCCCTGAGTACCCAAGCCTTATCGGCCAATTCTTCGCGTGCCAGTTCGATAAATGCCCCGGCTTCTGCGTCGTGGGTGTGGCAAAAGCGTACCCGTCCTTCGCCGGATAGTGGCCGGCACAACTTGCCGCGCAGCTTGGCGGAGAGCTGCTCCCACTGCAGGCGCTGGTTTTTGGGCGTGCTGGTAAAGCCATGGTCAGCGGTGATAATCAGCGTCATCGGCCGGCTACGCTTGCGCTGGCAAAAGCGTTCTATCTCTTCGTCTAGCAGATTGAAACTGCGGCTGATGGCCCAGTCGTTAGGCCCGACATCATGCATTTCATGATCCAGTTGGGCGGTATAGGCATAGATAAAGCCGGGTTTTGCTTGTTGGGTGCCGAGTTCATGCAGTTGTTCGAATAGCTGGCCCCAGTGGGTGTGGCCGATACGTTTGGCGCGCCCGGTATGGTGGATGCTATACGGCGAGTGAATCAGGCGTTGCGGCAGCAGGGCATAGGCCGGGCGCTGGATCTGATCGAACCATGAGCGCGCCTGAAATAAATGTTTTGCCAGTGTCTGCGGGCTTTGCCGGGTGTTTTCGCTATAGCGGGTCGTCAGCGGCAGTGGCAGGACAATGGATTGGCTGTCTGCATCCCACATTTCCCAGCCGCTGAGTCCGTGCTGCGCAGGTGCTGCACCCGTTTGCAAGGTGGTGATGGCACTGGCCGTGGTCGAAGGAAAGACCGAAGTCAGTGTGCCTTGCTGATGGGCGCGCAAAAACGAGTGCGGGCCGTGACGCGCCAGCTGGCTGTCGCCCATGCCGTCAACGACCAAGAGCACCATATCGCGCTCATCAGCCTGCAGATCGGCAAGTGCGGTGCCGGACAAAGGCGGATGCAAGGCGGGAGCCCCCAGCGCATGGGCCAGTGAAGCGACCAGATTGGTCAGGCAGTGGCCGGTGTAGTCGGGCCAGTGGCATTCGTCGGAGAGCAGGCGAATCATAGGCGACGCAGCTTTAGAAGGGGGTTGTTGCCGTATTGGCTGGCATTCAGGCAAAAAAACGGCATCCGAAGATGCCGTTTTTAATGCGCTATCAGTCGTTGTAGGAGCGACGTTCGCTGCCGCCGCTACCCGGACGACGGTCGCCTTCGCGACGCGGGCCACCACGGCTGGCACCGTTGCCGCTACCTGGGCGACGGTCGCCGTAGCTGTTGCCTGCACCCGGGCCGCCACGACGCTGCTGGGTGTGACGCTTAGGACCACCTTTTGGCGGACGACGGGTCGGTTCCATGCCTTCGATCACGCCTTCAGTGATCTGACGCTTCAGATACTGTTCGATGCGACGTACGCGGTGGAACTCTTTCGACTCGGCGATGGTGATGGCAACGCCATCACGACCGGCACGACCGGTACGGCCGATACGGTGCACATAGTCTTCCGCCTGCTTTGGCAGATCGTAGTTGATTACGTGGGTGATGGTCGGTACATCGATACCACGGGCTGCGACGTCGGTCGCTACCAGAACCTTGATGCGACCGCGACGCAGGTCGTTCAAGGTACGGTTACGCCAGCTTTGCGGCATGTCGCCGTGCAGGCAGGCTGCCTGATAGCCTTTGTCGGACAGCTTGTCGGCCAGCTCTTCCGAACCAATCTTGGTTGCGGTGAAAATCACCAACTGGTCAAAGCCGGCTTCTTTCATGATGTGGTCGAGCAGACGTTCCTTGTGACGGTTGTCGTCTGCGTACAGCAGATGCTCTTCGATATTGCCGCCGGTTTCGGTGCGGGCAACTTCAATGCGCTGCGGATCGCGGGTCAGCTTGCGTGCCAGATTGCCGACGGTGCCATCCAGCGTAGCCGAGAACAGTACGGTCTGGCGTGCAGCCGGCGTCGCGGCCACGATGGTTTCGATATCTTCGATAAAGCCCATGTCCAGCATGCGGTCGGCTTCGTCCAGTACCAGCATTTCCAGACGCGAGAAGTCGATGCGGCCCGAGCGCATGTGATCCATCAGGCGGCCTGGCGTGGCGACCATCAGGTCGATAGGACGGGTCATGGCGCGGATCTGGAAACCGAATGGCGAGCCGCCAACCAGGCAGACCGTACGCAACCAGCGCAGGTTTTTGCCGTATTCCAGGGCATTTTTTTCAACCTGCTGGGCCAGTTCGCGGGTTGGGGTCAGTACCAGTACGCGCGGGCCATTGCTCTTGACGTCGGTGCGCTGGGTCATTTTGGTCAGGGCAGGCAGCAAGAAGGCTGCGGTCTTGCCCGAGCCGGTCTGTGCGGAAACCAGCAGATCCTTGCCGGCGATGGCGGCAGGGATGGCTTCAAGCTGAACTTGAGTCGGGTCGGTGTAACCTGCGTCGTCAAGTGCGCTCAGAATGGAGGGGTCAATACCCAGTTCGGAAAACTTCATATTATCCTTTCGTGCCGGATGTCCGGCGTGCAGTGCCTGTAGGTTGGCGCTTATTCGGCCCGATGCGAAATCACAACTCTGGGGGCCGTACATCATCGGCACTAACCAGGCAAAGCGGCGAACAGCGGTCCGTACGAAAGGACATGGCAAGGTCGAAGCTTAATAACGGTCAGGGACGATGAAACTATGCATCCGGAGCCGGCAATGGAGCGGCAGGCCCGGCGGTGATGTGAGGGGCGCAAGATACGCGAAAATACTTGATCTTGCAAGTGTGTTTTGCAAATAAGGGTGGCTAAGTAATTGATTTTCTATCAGGCCTTGGTCAGGTTGAGAAAAATTTCTAACGCATGGCCGGTGATAGGCTGTTTGACGTACGGGTCGTAAAAAAGGGCGACCAAGTCGCCCAAGGGAGGAGAAAATCAACGCGCTTGCCGTTCAGGCCAGATTTTGCTGGCGCAGGGTCTTGAGTGCCTGGACGAAGGCTTGCATTTCAGCCGGTGTGCCCAGCGTCAGGCGGTTCCAGCCATCGGTATGGTCGAATGGACGGCCCACCATAATATGCAGTTTTTTCATGTTCTCGCGATAGGCTGCGCTGCTGCTGTTTACGCGGTGGAAAATGAAGTTGGCGTGTGATGGCAGATAGGGCAGCTTCAATTCGTCCAGCGCCTGGGTCACAATCTTGCGCGACTGGGCGGTGGTGTTCAGGCTCTGGCGGATAAAGGCCGTATCTTGCAGCGAGGCATTGGCGGCGATGGCACCCGCCAGATTGGTGTTGTCGATGGAGGCCCAAGTGTCCAGACGGGCAATGATTTCCGGTGCGGCCAGACCGTAACCGATGCGCAGCCCTGCCAGCGCATAGATTTTGGAGAAGGTGCGAGCCACGACCAGGTTTTTCTTGCCGGCCTGTACCAGACGGTCGGCCGAAGCATAGCGCGGGTCGGTGACATACTCGTGGTAAGCCTCGTCCACGATAAAGAACACGCGCTCGGGTGCCGAGTTGATCCAGGCTTCGATATCGGCGGCCGGGGTGATGGTCGCGGTCGGGTTGTTCGGGTTGCACAAATAAACCACGCTCACGCCGGCAAACTTCTCGGTGGCTGCGCGCATGGCCTTCAAATCGATTGCCAGCGTATCTTTTTGCAGCTTCACCTTGGTAATGGTAGTGCCCATAGGCTCGGCATAAAGCTCGGCGTAGTTGAATGTCGGATCCGGGCACACCAGTTGGGTGCCTTTGCCGCAATAAGCATGAATCGCCATCTGGATAACTTCGGAGGAGCCGTTGCCCAGTGTCACTTGCTTGTCGCTCAGGCCGTTGCCCTTGGCCAGGGTGCTGATCAGCGCGGCACGGGCATCATCCGGGTAGCGAAAGGCAGCAGGCAATTCGCTGACGATGGCTGCTTGTGCCTTGGGTGACATGCCCAGGGAATTTTCGTTGAAGTTGAGTAGCAGGGGCGTCTTGGCGGAAGGGGTGATGACTGCGCTGCCCTGTGCTGCGGCTTGGGCGGGCGCCGCGATGGCGGCGCGCAAGGTGAGGGTAGAGAGTCCCAGCGCGCCCATAAACAGACCGGATGATTTAAGCAGTGTGCGGCGATCCATGTTTATCCCCTAATTTCTCAGAAATGATGTGCGTTTATTCTGAACGGGAATACATTAGTATATATTGATACCTATCAAATATTTGATAAAAAGTTCTTCCAAGTGAAGCTGTCTTCCTGCGCGCGGTACTCTGCACCGCACCAGAAGGGATAGGGCAGCTTTTGCAATAGGGGAAACAGCACATCAAAGGGTAGCTTGCCGCTACCCGGTGCACCGCGCCCGGGAACGTCGGCAAACTGGATGTGACCGATGCGCGGCCACAAGGCCGTCAGCTCGTCGGCCAGTTCGGCACCCATGCGCGCCATATGATAGAGGTCGTATTGCAGCCACAGATTGGCGTGATCCACCCGCGACTGCATCTTGAGCATGGCGTCGCTGCTGTCTATCAGAAAGCCGGGCATGTCGAAGCGGTTAATTGCTTCGAAGGTGCAGCGTACGCCGATATCCGCCAGGCGGCTGGCGGCCAGCTTAAGGTTGCCCGCCAGCGTGTGAAGCGCGGCCTCTGGCGCGATGCCTGCGCCCAGTCGTCCCGGCAGTATATTGACCGCCTCGACGTTCAGTGCTTGAGCCCAGTCGCAAGCCTGCTGCAGTGCGCGGGCAAATTCGGCCTCGCGCCCCGGCACACCGGCAAGGCCTGCACCGCCTTGCATCAGGTCGCCAGCCGGCGCATTAATCAGCACACAGTGCAAGTGATGCCGAGCCAGCAGTTGCTGCCATAGCATCTGTTGCTCGTCATAGGGAAATTGCACCTCTACCGCGTCAAAGCCTGCTTGCGCCACGCGTGCCAGCCGTTCGGCTAGCGGGTACTCATTAAGCAGCATGGAGACATTGGCCGAAAGCTTCAGCATGATGTCGCGCCATAACTATGGATGAGTGAAGACAGGTCAGCATCGGCAAAGCCGCTGGCGGCATGGCGTGCCATTAATTCCCGCGCGCGCTGCGCCAGCGGCAAGGCCGCCTCGCACGCTTCGGCCTGTGCCAAGGCATTGTCCAGATCCTTAAGCAGGGTCGAGACTTTCCATTGCACCGGCTCGAAGCAGCCTTCGGCCATGCGTGGCGCCAGAATCTGTAAAGGAAGCGAGTCGGCAAAGCCGCCGGCCAGCGCCGGTGCCAGTGCGCGGGCATCCACACCGCTGCGTGTGGCCAGATGGACGGCTTCGGCAATCAGCAAGGCATTGCTGGCGACAATTAACTGGTTGCACAACTTGCTGGTCTGGCCGGCGCCGACCTCGCCCATATGGGTCAGCTTTTGCGCCAGCGGCAAAGTCAGCGGGCGCAGCCGTGCCACATCCTGTTCGCGCCCTCCCGCCATAATGATCAGCCGTCCCTGCTCGGCGCCTTGTGTGCCCCCGGACACCGGGGCATCGACCCAGTGCATGCCGTTTGTCTGGTGCAGGCGGCGCGCCATTTCGCGGGTCAGCTTGGGCGAGATGCTGGAAAAGTCGACCAGCAAGGGGGTGTGGCCGTCCGCACTGGCGATGCCTTGCTCACCGAACACGATGTCTTGCATGGCCGCGCCATTCGCTACGCAGCACATGATCATGTCGGCACGGCATGCCGCCGCCGGTGTCGCTACCCACTGAGCGTGTGCGGGCAGAACGAGCTCGGGGCGCGGTGTGCGGTTCCATAGCAAGAGTTGGTGACCCGCCGCAGCCAAGCGGCGGCTCATGCGTGAACCCATCAGGCCGAGGCCGAGAAATGCAATGGTCGCCATAAGAAGGCCTGTGATGCGGTAGTTGATGCGGGTTATGTTAATCAGGATGGCTGCCAATGTCATTACTTGGCGGATGGCTTCTGTTGTGGCGCTGCTTTCGCTAGAATGCGCTCTTTTTTCGGAGGTCGAGCCATGGCTATGCAATACGCCGTCCAGCGTTATGCCGCAACCCGCCCATGGGCCAAGCGCGCGGGACAAATCTTCAGCCAGGCGCTGAAAATGGAACAGGCCAGCGAAGAGCTGGCCGAAGTGGCCCGCCGCGAACTGGATCGTGCTGCCCAGGTTTTTCCGGTGCCGGATGCAGCGCGCCAGAGCGAAGCCATGTTGGCCTTGGCGTATGGCTGCTTTGTGCGTGAGGGGCGCGTGATTGTCCATTTCGAACCGGCGCTGACCACTGCGCTGGCGCATACCCGCTTGCCATCCAATTTGCCGGACACCTTGGCTTTGCCGGCCCGCGCCTGTTTTGTACACGTCGAAGGGCTGGGCGGTGCCTGCCTGTATCACGACGAAGCCGATGCCGCGCTGGATCTGGTGCTGATGGGCGACACCCTGGGGCTGGATACCACCTCATGGCTGCTTGAGGCCGAGGCCATTGCATCGCTGCGCATCAGTTACCCGGGTGAGCTGGCTGAGCAAATCGCGGCCGTGGATGAGGCTTGGCAGCCTTTGCTGGCGGCGGTTATCAATGGCCTGGCGCTGATGACGCAACCGCGCGCCAGTTTGGTACGCGCCTGGGAAAGTGCCGCACCGCTAGCAATGGTGGCACAGGCGAATGATGAAACCAGTCATAAAGCCAGACAAAAGGCGCGCAGCACGCTGCTGAAAGAAGGGTTTTCCGAAGTGTCGTATTGCCGCGTAGCGGATTTGCCTGCGCTGGACGCGCCGCAAACCCAAGGCTACTGGCGGCGTCAGGCTTTTGGAGAAGGCAAGGCGCATTCGCGTCTGGTCTGGGTGTTGCCGCGCTAAGGCATGGCGGCTGACGTAAAGGCCGTTGCTCGCGTACAATCATTTCTCCTGTATTGATTCTTTCCCGGGTTTTGTTGATGCTGTTGGCCTTTATTGCGGTGGTGGTGCTAGGCGGTGCGGCGGGTGCCTTCTGGCTGGTGAAAAGTGGACGCCTGCGCCTGGCCTGGTTGCAGGCGCTGAAGCTGCGTGTGTTCGGTTTTATCTATGCGTCAGATACGCGTGATCAGCCCGATGACTGGAGCCCGAGGCAGACGCTGCCGCATCAGGCTTCCACACCACGGGTCGAGCCCGAGGTCGCGCCCGCCGAGGCCTTGCCTGCGTACGCTGACGAACCCGCTTCGCTGAATGCCAAGCCCGTGATGCCGCAAGCGGTGCAGGTCGCACAGTCCGGCAGCCAGCGCGACTTGCCGGCGGCAGAAATCATTACCACCTTGCCACGCCATTTGCGCAAGAAGCCTGAGCCGGTGCAAGCCAAGCCCCGGCGTAGCGATATACCGGTGATCGGCCTGCAGGACGTGCAGCAGAATATGGCCGAGAGTGCGCGTCGCCAGCGTCTGGCCGCCCGAAACGAGCGCCGCCTTGTCCCTGACGAGACGCTGCCGCTGATTGATCCTGTCAGCGTGCGTGAAAATATCAAGGAGTTGCATCCGCCACGCGCCAGTGTGAAAAAGTCACCTTTGCCCTTGGTCGATGTGGTGCGCCCGGCTAAAGCCGCAGCACCCGTAGCGCAGCCTGCCTTCAAGTTAAGCGGCCAGGTGCTGGATGCGCCGTTCCGTCCGGCGGCTGAAGTGGTGTCACGGCGGCCTGTTGCTCCAGTCGCTCCGGTGCCTGTTTCTCCTGTGCGTACGCGCGTGGAGGCGGTGCTCGCGGATGAAACACCGCAGGTGCCGGCGGCGGTGGCGGATGCTTCGCTGTTTGCGCCCGCTTTGCTTGTCGATCCGCTCCCCGGGATGGTGCCGGCAGATACAGTCGAGCAGTTTGAAGCAGCTTCGCCGGTGCCAGAAGTCGTGGCCGTGCCGCTAGCGCCTCAAGCTACGGCGCCTGCTGCACCGCTGACACCCGCAGCCATGACCCCGTCTGCGCCTGCTGGCGAGCTTAAACAAGTGGATACAGCTATCGCGCCTGTTTTTGTTGTGCCTCCTTCTGCTCCTGTGTCTGTTACCCCTGTACCTGCTGTGCAACACGCCGATGTGGTCTGGCATCTGATCGAAGATGCGCCAGAGACAGAGCCCGCTCCGGTGCCTGCGCCTGCTGCGCTGGTGTGGCAGGTGCTGGATGAGCCGCCGCCGGTCAGTTCTGCTGCTGTAACGGTCGAAGAGCGTGTCGTGCCTGCGCCTGCAGCACCTGTCCAGAACACGGCGGTGCGCGTGCCTAGCTACCTTGCGATTCCTTTGCCGTCGCTGGGCTTGCTGCGTCCAGCCGAAGAAAAGAGCACGGTATGTAATGAAGAAATGCTGCTGGAGCGCGGCATCGTGATCGAGGAGCGTCTGGCCGAATTCAAGGTCAAGGTTTCGGTGGTCGATGCGTATGCCGGCCCGGTGATTACCCGTTATGAAGTCGAGCCGGCAGTCGGGGTGCGCGGCAATCAGGTGGTCAACCTGATGAAGGATTTGTCGCGTGCTTTAGGGCTGGCCTCCATTCGTGTGGTGGAAACCATACCCGGCAAGACCTGCATGGGGCTGGAGTTGCCCAACCCGACGCGGCAAATGATACGGTTGTCCGAGATTCTCTCGGCCGATGTGTTTCAGGATTCGCGCTCCAAGCTGACCTTGTGTCTGGGGCAGGATATTACCGGTGCGCCGGTGGTGATGGATCTGGCCAAGGCACCGCACTTGCTGGTCGCCGGCACCACCGGCTCGGGCAAGTCGGTCGGCGTGAATGCCATGATTGCTTCTGTTTTGTATAAAGCGACGCCGGACGAGGTGCGCTTTATCATGATCGACCCCAAGATGCTGGAGTTGTCGGTTTACAACGATATTCCGCACCTGCTGGCACCGGTGGTGACCGATATGAAACTGGCGGCCAATGCGCTGAACTGGTGTGTTGGCGAAATGGATAAGCGCTATCGCCTGATGAGTGCATTGGGGGTGCGTAACCTTGCCGGTTACAACCAGAAAGTGCGCGAGGCTGAGGCGCGTGGCCAGCGCCTGACCAATCCGTTTACCGTGACGCCGGACGATCCCGAGCCGCTGGAACACCTGCCCTTTATCGTGGTGGTGGTGGACGAATTTGCCGACTTGATGATGGTGGCTGGCAAAAAAATTGAAGAGCTGATCGCGCGTCTGGCGCAAAAGGCGCGTGCAGCCGGCATACACCTGATCCTGGCCACCCAGCGTCCATCGGTGGATGTGATTACCGGCCTGATCAAAGCCAATATCCCGACCCGCATTGCGTTTCAGGTGTCGAGTAAGATAGACAGCCGCACCATTCTCGACCAGATGGGCGCCGAGAGCCTGCTGGGGCAGGGCGATATGCTGTTCCTGCCACCGGGCACCGGTTATCCGCAGCGGGTGCATGGCGCTTTTGTCACCGACGACGAAGTGCATGCGGTGGTCGAGCATCTTAAGCAGTATGGCGAGCCGGACTATATCGACGGTATTTTGACCGGTGAAGCGGTAGCGGATGACGAGTCGCAGACGGCAGGTGCCTCGGCGCAGCGGGTCAGTGAAACTGACCCGCTATACGACGAGGCTGTCGAGATTGTCTTGCGTACGCGCAAGGCGTCGATCTCGTCGGTGCAACGCCAGTTGCGTATAGGCTACAACCGGGCGGCGCGCCTGATTGAAGAGATGGAAGCATCCGGTATCGTGAGTGCCATGGAAAACAATGGCAACCGCACGGTACTGGTGCCGCAGCGGGAGTTTTAAACGTTAATAAAGAAGCCGGCGGATGCCGGCTTCTTTACTTTTAGGTATGGCGTCCGATGCGGTGACGCACCGGTAACGGACTGATGCGGGGTGGCGAGGACTTGGCTTTGCCCTGACGGGTAAACAACAGGCCGGGCAGAGGGCTGCTTGGCGGCGGGTTTTTCATCGCTGAACTCCTGTAGGCACTGCGAAGCAGAGACTTCGCCTTTTTGTTTTGGCACATGCAGGCAGTCAGGGCAAGGCAGGTACAAAAAACGCGACACAAGGTCGCGTTAATTGGTTGTGCTGATCGCGCTTAGCGCAGCGGCCGGCGGCGGGTTTGTTCGCGCTCGCGGATACGTATCGGGATCAGTTTGGCTGCCGGCTTGCGTGGCAGGGTGAAAAAAAGCACCAAGGCGATGGCCAGTGCCAGGAAAAATGGAGTCAACATGTCCATGTGGAAGTCCCCTCTATTGGCCTCAGGGCAGTTGCCCTGACTATTCAAGTGTGGGTGCACAGTGTGAGCGCTGCAAGGGCTTCGATGGAATTTATTTAGCTTCCCAGGAAAATACCGGCAGGCTCAAGTGCCAGCGCAGCGCCAGCATGCGTAGCGTCACGCCCACTATAAAGCCGGTCGTCATGATTACGTTTTCAGGAATACCCAGCTTACTCATCAATAGATAAGCCAGCGCCACAATAAACGACACGCTGGCGTACAACTCCTGCCTAAAGACGACCGGTACGCGGTTGCACAACACGTCACGGATCACGCCGCCGGCGATGCCGGTAATCATGCCGGCCATGATGATGACCGGTTCCGCATACTTCATTTCCAGTGCCACGCTACAGCCTATCAGGGTGAAGGCGACCAGCCCCAGTGCATCTAGAAACAGAAAAACCGGCGACAGGCGGTGGATGGTGCGCGCCAGCGGAATGGCCGCCATACCGGCGAACAGCACCAGATAGATGTATTCGGGGTGTTGCGTCCAGCCTATGGGGAAGCGGCCCAGCACGATATCGCGCACGGTGCCGCCACCTAGCGCGGTCAAAAAGGCAATGACGGCGACACCAAAAATATCCATATTGCGCCGGCCTGCCGCCAGGGCGCCGGTCATGGCCTCGGCCGTAATGGCAATCAGGTAAATAATGGTCAGCATCTGTGTGCTCCGGCAAAGCGGGCAGCGTGGTTGGGTAGAGTATGAAACATGGTGTAAAGGACTCGTGTACGGTTGCACCACCTCGTGAGGTAGCGTGCCTCTCCCCTTGTTCTTTTACCTGAGAGTTTACGGCCTGATGCCGCGTGCCCCTTCGGTGGGCTGTTGCCAGCCTCTCTCCAATCGGCGAATCGTGTGACACCGCAGTCTTTTTGCCTGAGCGATCATGGGAGTTTGCGCCTTCGGCGGGCCGGCTAGGCCTCTCTCCTGCGGGGGAGGGATTTTCGGTGATTCGGCCTGTGGCGTCAATGTATGTAGTGGTTCCGTATTTACGGACACACGATAGATTGTTTTGCTGCCATCCAGTTCTGTTTCACCATCAAGTGCCTATTTGGCCTGGCCAGGCGTGACGACAAGCGACAGGCATGATCGCTTGACTGGAGCGCTCCCGACTTCAGCATGCTTTATCTTCGCCAGAAAGACCTGCAGGTGCGTATTCCGCTACAGAAGAAACAGGGAGCCTGCATCTCTTGGTCGACAGCACCGGCATCAAGATGATGGGTGAAGGTGAGTGGAGGGTGAAAAAGCATGGCGCGGACTATCGCTGCCAATGGCGCAAGCTGCATCTAGGCGTTGATGCACAAAAGCTAGCAATTCGCGCCATGGAGGTTGCCGAAAATCGTACCGGTGACGGCACGATGTTGCTGGAACTGCTGTCGCAAATTCCGCAAACCGAAGCGCTGGCGACGGTGGCAGCAGGTGGGGCGTACGACTGGGGCGTACGACACACGTTTATGTCACGCAGTGATGCCACAGTGCGGGGACGCAGCCATCATTTCACCGCGTCGAAACGGCAGATTCTGCAAAGGAAGTTCACTGGGCAATCAGACTCGGAATGAGTCGCTACGCTCAGTGAGGCATCTGGGGTGCGCCCTCTGGAAAAGGGGCGTGGCTATCATCCCGCCGCTTGGTCGAAGCGAAGATGCACGGTTTCAAGCTGCTGGTAGACCGCGTTAAGTCGTGGGGCCTTGACCGTCAGGTGGCGGAGCTTCAAATCTGTGCAGCGATTCTGAATCGCGTTACAGCGCTGGGCACGCCGCAAACGGTTCGTATGAGATAAGTTCGCCTGAGGATTGGGGTGGCTTGGTCATTTGCTGATTTGTGCAACAAGACCATAAGGTCGGGAGGGGGGCTGGGGGCTTCCCAAGCGGTGTTTTTTGTATGGGTAGAACGTGGGTAGATAAACAAAACGCCCCGAAGGGCGCATGTTTACTATGTCTATGGCGGAGGCTGTGAGATTCGAACTCACGGACGGTTTCCCGTCGGCAGTTTTCAAGACTGCTGGTTTAAACCACTCACCCAAACCTCCTAAAGCGTGCTCGATGCATTGCTGATCGAGTTGCGCATAATAACGGATTATTTGGCCGCGTGCTAGTACCTCATGCGTTGGCCGCCAGCATTTCTGCGGCGTGCTGGCGCGTGGTTTCGGTGATTTCCTCACCCCCCAGCATGCGGGCAAGTTCGCTGACCCGCTGGCTGTCGTCAAGTGGGATGATGCGGCTGACGGTGCGGCCCGCAACTTCTTCCTTGGCGACTTGCCAGTGCGCATCCCCACAGGAGGCGACCTGCGGCAGGTGGGTGATGGCTAATACCTGATAATGGCTACCCAATTCTTTCAGTAGTTTGCCGACCACCTCGGCCACGCGTCCGCCGATGCCAACGTCGACTTCATCGAAAATCAGCGTGGGTACTGCGGCTACCTGGCTGATTACAACCTGCATGGACAGGCTGATGCGTGACAGTTCGCCGCCGGAGGCGACTTTGGCCAGCGGCCTGAGTGTGCTGCCGGCGTTGGCGGCCACCAGGTATTCGATGGATTCCAGCCCGTGAGCACTCGGTTCGGCCAGTGCGGATAGTTCAATGGCAAAGCGGGCGCCGCCCATGGCCAGGCGCTGCATTTCTCCTGCGATGCGGGTGGACAACTCGCCGGCTGCCTGACGGCGCTTGGCGGAGAGGGCTTCGGCTTGGGTGCGATAGCGTGCCAGCGCGCTGGCTTCGGCGAGAGTCAGCGTCTCCTGATCGGTGCTGGCCTCCAGTGCGGCCAGCTGGCGCTGCCAGTCGGCCAGTTTTTCCGCCAGATCCTGCGGCTGGCTGCGGTATTTGCGCGCCACGCTGATCAGGGTGTCGATGCGGCTTTCGATGCGCGCCAGCTCGGCCGGGTCTTCGTCCAGATCCGAGGCATAGTCGCGCAGGCTGTAGACCACTTCCCGCAGCTCGGCATCGACCGAATCCAGCAAGGCCAGTGTTTCGGCCAGGCGCGGGTCGACACCGGCTAGCTTGGAGAGGCGGCTTTGTACTTGGCTCAGGATGGACAGGCAGTTGCCGTCGATCTCGGATAGGGCATCTACTGCGTGCTGGGCGCTTTGCGCCAGTTCGACTGCATTGGCCAGACGCGAGTGCTGCTGGTTAAGCGGGTGCCACTCGTCAGCTTGCAGGTTCAGTTCGCTTAATTCGCCGATCTGCCACGTCAGGCGCTCGCGTTCGACTTCCGATTCGCGGCTCATGCGCTCGGCTTCTTCGCGGGCGCGACGTGCGCCTTGCCAGTCTTGCCATGCTGCCTGCACGTCGCGTGCCAGCGAGACCGAGCCGGCATAGGCATCAAGCAGGCCGCGCTGCATATCGGGGCGCACCAGCGATTGGTGTGCATGCTGGCCGTGAATATCGACCAGATAATCTCCGATTTCCCTGAGCTGGGCGAGGGTGGCAATCTGGCCGTTGATAAAGCTTTTGGAGCGGCCGTTTTTATCCAGGCTGCGCCGTAGCTGCAACTCGCCCTCGTCGCCGGCCAGATCATTGTTGCTCAGCCAGGCGCCCAGTTCAGGCAGGCGCGAAATGTCGAAGACGGCCGATAATTCGGCCCGGTCGGCACCGCTACGCACTTGTGCGCCTTCGGCCCGGTCGCCCAGCAGCAGACCCAGCGCATCGAGAATAATGGATTTGCCGGCGCCGGTTTCGCCGGTGAGCACGGTAAAGCCGCGGTCGAATTCCAGCGTTAAGGCGTCGACAATGACAAAGTCGCGGACGGAGAGCGATAGCAGCATGTTGTCTTCTGTATTGGGTTAGAGCAGGCGTTCGCCCCAGTGCAGCTTGTGGCGCAGCATGTCGTAGTAGTTGTATCCGGCCGGATGCAGAATGCGCAGTGGGTTGCGGTAGCGGCGCACAATGACGCGGTCCATCTCCATCAGGTCGCAGTGCGACTGGCCATCGAAATGCGCACGGGCATCCAGGCCGCGGGTCAGCATGAACTCGACTTCGCAGCTGTCGGAGACGGCAATCGGGCGGTTGCTCATCGATTGCGGGCAGATGGGCACCAGTGCGATGGCTTGCAGCGTCGGGTGCAGGATAGGCCCGCCCGAGGCCAGTGAGTAGGCGGTCGAGCCGGTGGGGGTGCTGATGATCAGACCGTCCGAGCGCTGGCTGTAGACGAACTGGTTATCGATAAAGACTTCGAACTCTATCATCGAGCCCAGACCGCCACGGCTGATCACAATATCGTTCAGCGCCAGCGCACTGACCACTTCGGCGTCTTCGCGCAGAACCGAGGCAGTCAGCAAAATGCGGTCTTCGGGAATAAAGTCGCCGGCGAGGATGGCATCGACGGCTCCCAGCATTTCATGCAAGGGAATGTCGGCCATAAAACCCAGCCGTCCCTGGTTGATGCCGACCAGGGGTACGCGGTAGGGGGCGAGCAGGCGTGCGACCGCCAGCATGGTGCCGTCGCCGCCCAGCACAATAGCAATATCGGCCAGCTTGCCGATATCGTTGCGTGCCACGATCTGATGGGGGCCAGCCTCGTCAGCATTGGCGCTGTCACTGTCTATCAAGACCCCTATGCCTTGGGCGGACAGATGGTCAGCCAGTAGGCGCAGCGAGGTGACAATTTGCGGTTTGCTGTGACGGGCGAACAGCCCGACCTTCTTGAATAGGCAAGTCATGTCCGAATCTTACCGTGTTGTGGCTGATCTGCCAAAACGCTTATGGAATAGTTTGTGCGCGCGAAGCCTCCAGCGCGCATAAATAAAAGCGGATCAGCTCGGCCAGTGTGCTGACGCCCAGCTTGGAAAACAGGCTGGATCTATGCGTTTCTACCGTGCGTGGCGAGACATCAAGCAGCTTGCCTATCTCTTTGCTGGACAGTCCTTCCGCCACCATGTCGAGTACTGCGCGCTCGCGTTCGCTGATGCGGGCGAGGCGATTGGCTACCTCCTGTGTGGCGGCTTTCTTTTCCTGTCTTTGTATGCTTTGGCGGATGGCGCGGCGTACGCTGTCCATGAGCTGGCGTTTGTCTATCGGCTTGCTGATAAAGTCGATGGCGCCGCGGCGGAAGGCGCGGGCACATTGCTCGACATCGCCGTGGCCGGTAATAAAGATCAGCGGTAGCTGGCTATCCAGTTGCTTGAGTTTTTCCTGCAAGGCCAGACCGGACAGATGGGGCATGCGAATGTCGAGTATCAGGCAGCCGATGTCGTTCTTGGCGGGGGCTTGTAAAAAAGCCAGGGCGTCTGCGTAAGTTTCGACATCACTGCCATGGCTCTCCAGCAATAGCGCCAGTGAGTCGCGGATGGCCGGGTCGTCATCAACCAGGTAGATCGTAGGCGTGATATTGCTCATGTGCGGCTTTTCTTTGCGGTTCGGCATGGGGGGTGACGGGGAGTTCGAAGCAAAAGAGCGCGCCCCCATCGGGATGGTTGCTGGCATATATATTGCCATCGAACGATTCGATCAGCGATTGGCTGATCGTGAGCCCCAAGCCTATGCCATGATGTTTGAGGCTGAAAAATGGGGTAAAAATATTGGGCAGCTCTTCGGCGGGAATGCCCGGGCCATTGTCTTGTACCTGCACACAGATGCGTTCGTTCAATACATGGCTACGAATGCTTAACTGGCCCTGTGTGGCCGGCATGGCTTCGATGGCGTTGCGCACTAGGTTGAATAGTACTTGCTCAAGCTGAATGCTGTCGGCGAGAACGTGCGGCAGAGCAGGCTCCAGATGCGTGCTTAAACGGATGTGCTTGCTGGCAAGCTCGCCGGATGCCAGTAGCAATGTATTGCGTATCACCTGATTGATGTCGACCGAGGAGAGGTCGGTGCGCTGGCGGGTCGCCAGATTGCGCAGGCCGCGTATGATGTGGCCGGCTCTTTGTGCTTGCTGCACACTGCCTTGCAATGCGCGCTGCAGTAAGGCCAGATCGGGCTCTTCATCTTCCAACAGAGTCAGCGCAGCCTCGTTGTAGCTGGCGATTGCTGATAGTGGCTGGTTGATTTCATGGGCCATGCCGGATGCCATTTCGCCGATATTGGTGATGCGCGCGGCCTTTGCATACTCGTTGGCATGTTGCTTGAGCCGCTCTTCGCGGTGCAGGATGGATGCGGAGAGCCGTGCGCGCAAGGGCGCCATGTCGCGAATTGCCAGTACGACGCCCAGTTTTTCACCCTGCGGGCCTGTCAGGGGCGATAAAGTGCCTTCAATATACAGGTGCTGGTTGTTGTTGCCGATCAGATGGCAGTGCTGGGGCAGGTTGATGTCCTGTTGCAGTTCCAGGCACAGCTCGACCGGGTCAAGCATCGCTTCGGTTTCAAGCTCGTAATGCAGTTGCAGTGCATGAGACAGTGGGTGGTGGCGTACTTCCTCCAGTGTTGTGTGGGTGAGGGCGGCTGCCTTGGGGTTCATGTATTTGATGATCTGGTGCTGGTCGACCACGATGACTGCATCGTTGATGGCTTGCAAAGTCACGATAGCCTGTTCCCGCTCCTGGCTCAGGTCGCGTGACATTTCATCGTGAAGATGCTGTTTGCGCCGCTGGGTGGCGGCCACAAGGAGCAGCAGATAGCACAGCAGCGCTGAGATGGCCGGTAACAGCAGGAAAGTCGTGGCGTTGAGATTGCCCGGCCTGAGAGTCTCGCTGACCTCCAGTTCATAGGGAAAATAGGCGTGATTGATGCGCAAGCGGGTGTGAAACTGTGGCAAGAGCCAGTTGCTTAGGCTGCTGTTAGCAAGCGGATTTTGGTTGCTGTCGATATCGTCACGCCTATCGTGACTGCCTATCCGGTGCAGGCGGATATTGAGGTGGCTGGTGTTTTGTAGCTGCTCGTGCCGCAGCAACTGGTCTGCCGTAATGGTGAGCAGGACAATGCCGGTAACTTCTTGTTTGTTTTTCGCCGCGTAAACAGCCTGAATATAGGCCAGGCCCATGTGGCCATTACTTAGCGTGAATGGCGGTGAAACTTCTATTTTTCTGCTCTGGATGGCTTGACGGATGGTGGCGCCGAGCAGGGGTGAGTTCAACAGATCCAGACCGAGCATATAGCGCGCCATATAGTTGTCGTAAGGCTCGGCCATGGTCAAGGGAAGATATGCTTCGCGAGCGGGGGCTTTGCTCCAGTATGGCCATTGCCGCCAGTAGTCGGGGTGGCCGGGGGCCGGGTTTGCCGGGTTGTTGAAGTCCCGTATGGTGACGGTTTTGTCGTAATGCAGGCTTTGGGTCGCTTCATAGCGACTGCGCTGTCCGAATTTTATGATGGGTTGGTAGCCCATCATGTAAACAAAAGGGTAATGCGCCTGCATGTAACTGGCGTAGCGTGATATGGCCGTTCGGCCAAAGTCGCTGCGCGAGCGTGCCCCTTCTTCCAGATTGAAAATCATGCTTTCACTGGCTTTAAGCCGTTCCTCCATCGTCTGTTTGAGATGGAGGGCGCTGGCTTGAAACCATTCATGATGGCGTTTGATGCCCAGACAAACGGCAATGCCCAGCAGCGCCAGCGTCAGCAAGAACCAGGCTGCGATATAGCTCAGGCGCAAACGCAGAGGCAGGGCGGCGATGAGTTGGTGTTGGGTTTTCAGTAAAGACAAGAGGCTGGGCATAAGTAAGGTGTGGAATCGTGTGTCTTTGCCTGAAGTCGGATAGAAAGGGCGGCGCGAAAGCAGTTTGGCGCGCACGACGATTAAAGCGGCTGCGCCGGCAGGGCGTAGCTTGGTATTCAGTTTTAATCCCGAGCCAATTTATCGGCGTATAAACGGAAAATTTTGGCCAGTTTGGGTTGGATAACGGCCTGACAATAAGGCGCGTCGCCATGTCGGGCGTAATAAGCGTGGTGTGCGGCCTCTGCCGGCCAGAATGCTTGCGCCGGTTCCACCAAGGTGACGATAGGGGTGCCGATATAGCATGTTTGCTGGGCGTAGCGCATGCGTTCGTGGGCAATTAAGGCTTGTTTTGCGTCCTGCGCGAAAATGGCGGAGCGGTATTGGCTGCCGATATCGTTGCCTTGACGGTTAAGCTGGGTCGGGTCGTGGCTGGCAAAAAAGATATCGAGCAAAACGGAAAAAGGCAGGATGTGTTCATCGAAATGAATGCGTACCGCTTCGGCGTGGCCAGTATGGCCGCTGCAAACCTGGGCATAGTCCGGCTTGGATGTATGTCCGCCGATATAGCCCGGTTCTACCTGCGTGACCCCTTTGAGGCAGCTAAATACGGCTTCGGTGCACCAGAAGCATCCACCTGCCAGAATGGCGATCGCCATAGTTTTTCCCTCGGTTTTTGATCGATGCATGTCGTGTTAACACAGCCGGGCGAAGCGCGGGATGCTGACTCCGTCAATGATGACATCTTCGAAAAACATGGTGTAGGGGCGTACCCATAGTCCGCCCTCGCCATACAGTGGCCGGTATAAAACCAGCCATTCCTCGGTTTCCGAGTGACATACGAGATCAATGACTTCGTAGTCCTGGCCTTTGTAGTGGCGGTAACGGCCGGGCGTGAGTTCGGGTTTGACAGTCATCAGGCTTAACTCCAGAAACGGGCGAGTAAGTGTATATGCCGCGCGCTGATTTGTGGCACCGTGGGGCGTTTGATCCGGTATGGCGTGCTGTCGGTTTGAATCCGCTGTTTGGGCTGTGCAGGCAGGGCTACGCGCGGCGCTTGCAGATTATCGGTGCGCTCGACCACGATGGCAATCGTGCCGTTGTCCAGTTCGACAAACTCGCCGGGCGGAAAGATACCCAAAGTTCGTATCAGCAAGGTGATCAGGTTTGGGTCGATTTGCTGATTTTGATTCTGGTACAGCATGGACAGTGCCTGTTGCGCCGGCATCGGGTTGCGGTAGCTTCTGGGCATGAGCTTGGAGCAGGTGATGTCGACGATGTGCATCAGGTGCGCATATTCGGCAATATCCGCCTGCTGCAGACGGAAAGGATAGCCGCTGCCATTCCATTGTTCGTGATGCATCAGTACCGTTTCATGCCAGAGTGGGTCGGTAATGCCCATCTCCCGTATCAAGGCGGAACTCAGTAACGGATGGAGTTTGATCAGCTGCTGTTGTGCTGTGGTGGGTGGGGCCGCCTGTCGTGCCATTTGATCCTGTGTCGATGCGATGCCGATATTCATGGTGAGCGCCGCGCAGGCTAAAGACTGGCGCGTGTTCGCGTCCAGCGCTTGTGCTTTGCCTAATAAATGAATCAGGGTGGCCGCATTAATGGCATGGCGCGGGGTGTAATGCTCATAAGGCGACAGCAGGATGCTGGCGATGCAGGCATCGGCTTGCTGGTCTATCAACTGTTCCAGTTCGCTGGCGATGGCGTGCAGCTCTACATTAGGGGCAGCGCAATCAAGTGGCGTGTAAAGCAGTGGCAGCAAGCGCCCTTCCAGCCGGGATAGTACGGCAAAAGCCGAGTCGGCTTGACCGTAATCTCTCTGATGAGATACCGGCAGGACGAGTGCGGCGTATTCGTCGCGCTGCCGGGGGCTGAGTCGGAAAATGTTTTCACCATCTTCGCATAGGCGATTGCGGGCAAAGAGCGAGTCCGGCAGTGTCAGGGCTGGCATCTGGAAAATAAGTGGTTAAATTGGGGTGATTATATCGTGAGGCTGGTGTGCCCGTATTGGGCATAGCGCGTTCATGCGGCTAAACCTGCCTTGAAGCGCGGACTTTTGTTGCATCCTTCGTTAGAATCGCGGCTTTTATCAGGGGGTGCCATGGCTATTGTACTGGCTCCGATGGAAGGCATCGTGGACGAGGTGATGCGCGATGTCCTGACGGGCATCGGCGGCATCGACTTATGCGTGTCCGAGTTTATCCGTGTCACCGATACGCTGCTTCCGCTTAAAACCTTCCAGCGCCATGCGCCTGAGCTTTTTCAGGGGGGCGCTACGCGCTTCGGTGTACCTTTGCGCGTGCAGTTATTGGGCTCTGAGCCGCAGGCGCTGGCACATAATGCGCTGCGTCTGGTCGAGTATGGCGCCAAGGTCATTGACCTGAATTTTGGCTGCCCGGCGCCGACGGTCAATCGCCATGGCGGCGGCGCGGCCTTATTGAAGCAGCCGGCACTGATGCATGAAATTGCCAGTGTGGTGCGGACGGCCTTGCCTTCGTCTGTTGCGCTGACCGCCAAGATGCGCCTGGGCTTTGAGGACACCTCGCTGACGCTGGCCTGTGCCGAGGCTTTGGTCAACGGCGGTGTGAGCGAGTTGACGGTCCATGCCCGTACCAAGGTGGAAGGTTATCGGCCGCCTGCACACTGGGAGTGGCTGGCGCGCATTCGCGAACATGTGTCGGTGCCGGTGGTGGCCAATGGCGAGGTCTGGACGCTGGATGATTATCTGGCGATACGCGAAGTTAGTGGCTGCGACACGGTGATGATAGGTCGCGGCTTATTGGCCGCCCCGGATCTGGCGCGACGCATCGCGCATTACCATGCAACGGGTGAAAAATGCCCGCCCGCCTCTTGGGCTCAGGCGATGGTTTGGGTGCTGGATTTTTATGCCCAGTGCCGCGCCAGAGGGGAAGGTACGCCTTACCCCGTCAGCCGCATCAAACAGTGGCTGCCACAAATGAAGCGCAGCTATCCCGAAGCAGAAGCCTTGTTTGCCGCTATTCGCAAGCTGACCCAAGCGGCAGATATTCAGGCTGTTTTGGATGTCGAAGCAGGTCGCTGACTCAGTATTTCTACGGATAGATATTGATTTGTCGGTAGATTATTATAGCGACGCATTCAGATTCTTCCGGTTTGGATGGATTGGTGTCCTCAGCACCGGTCGTTGCACCTCCCAATAGCAAATGGCCCCCTTCATGTTTGAAGGGGGATTTTTTTGCCTTGCATTAAGCCAGACTCGCGTGCGCCCTTGCGTGCGGGAAGCAGCCATGGCGCAGCCGCCGATTACCGTGATAAAGTAAATACTTATTTACCAAGCCGGTGTGTCGCCTTCCACCGGTATCCAGTCAATCAGGAAGGAAATGCCGCGTGACCAAGATAGCAGAACTTGCGCCGACCGAAGTCTGGGAGCACTTCCAGACACTATGTGAAATCCCGCGTCCGTCCAAGCATGAAGAAGCTTTGCGCGACTATCTTAAAGGCTGGGCTGAGTTGCGCGGTCTGGCTGCCCTGCTTGATAGTGCCGGCAACCTGATTATCCGCAAGCCGGCCACGCCGGGTTTTGAAAACCGCCAGGGTGTGGTGCTGCAAAGCCATCTGGATATGGTGTGCCAGGCGAATGCCGATACCGTGCACGATTTTTTCAAAGATCCTATCCGTCCGGTACTGAAGGATGGCTGGCTGGTGGCCGAGAACACCACGCTGGGCGCGGATAACGGCATCGGTGTGGCGTTGGCGCTGGCCGTGCTGCAAAGCGACGATATTGCACACGGCCCAGTCGAAGCGCTGTTGACGGTCGATGAAGAGGCCGGCATGGGCGGTGCGCTGGGTTTGGAACCCGGTTTGTTGCAGGGCGAATTGCTGATCAATATCGACACCGAAGAGTGGGGTGATTTTTATCTGGGCTGTGCCGGTGGCGAGGATGTGAATGTCCGCGCAGATTATGC
This sequence comes from Craterilacuibacter sp. RT1T, assembly GCF_023502145.1. Taxonomy (GTDB): domain Bacteria; phylum Pseudomonadota; class Gammaproteobacteria; order Burkholderiales; family Chromobacteriaceae; genus Craterilacuibacter. The sequence goes on from NZ_JAMFLI010000003.1 coordinate 110,888, forward strand.
GGTTGAAGCCATGCCGGCGAATCATCGTGTATTGCGTCTGGGCATCAAGGGCTTGAAGGGTGGCCATTCTGGTTGCGACATCCATCTGGGGCGTGGCAATGCGATCAAGAGCCTGCTGCGCCTGATTAAAACGCTGGAGGCCGAGTTTGATTTGCGGCTGGTGTCGTTTGATGGCGGTACTGCTCGCAATGCCTTGGCGCGTGAAGCGACTGCCGTCGTGGCGCTGCCGGCGGACAAGCTGGCACCGCTGGCGCTGCGTCTGGCCGAGTTCGAGAGCCTGCTGCAGTTCGAGCTTTATGGCGTGGACGAGGGCGTACGCGTCACGCACGAGATGACTGAGGCCAGTAGCGTGATGGCGGTGGCCGATCAGGCGCGCCTGTTGTCGGCGCTGCATGCCGCTCCGCACGGGGTCAAGCGCATGAGCCAGCGCGTCAGCGGTGTCGTGGAAACTTCGAATAATCTGGGTGTGGTACAGATCAAAGAGGGTGCGCTGTTTGCCAACCTGATGGTGCGCTCCTTGCTCGAGTCGGGCACCCAGATGCTGGCAGATGAAATCGTCAGCCTGTTTAGCCTGGCAAAATGCGATATCCAGCGCGAAGGCAAGTATCCGGGTTGGGCACCTAATCCCGATTCGGCGCTGCTGGCGCTATTCCGTCAGGTGTATGCACGCGAGTTCGGTGGCGAAAGCGGCGTGAAGGTGATTCATGCCGGACTGGAGTGCGGCCTGATTGGCTCCAAGTATCCACAGATGGATATGGTGTCCTTCGGTCCCGATATTCAGGGTGCGCATGCGCCGGGTGAGCGGGTGAATGTCGAGTCTGTGGCCAAGGTTTGGGATTTGCTGAAGGCTGTTTTGCAGGCGGTGCCGGTCAAAAACTGATATAGCCTGATTCGTATCCATCTGATGCCCCGCTGCGCGGGGCATTTTGCATGCTGCACGCACACAGGCAGGGCTTTAGTGGCGGGTTGGTGGTAAATGCTTGTATTAGCCAAAGCTGTTATTTGGCCGTTTTTTGTGCGAAAAGGCTGTGGCTTTGATCTGGGTCAATTAAATCTGTAAACCTGCGTCGCATAGGTGAAGTGGGTATTTTGACAAGGCAATGTAGAATCGCTCAAAACCACTAAAACAACGCCACTACAGCAAGCAAGGAAAGCAGATGAAGAATACGGTCAGTCGCGCCACTTTTGATCAGGTGATGGTGCCTAATTACGGTCCTGCCGCGTTTATTCCGGTGCGGGGATCGGGCTCGCGGGTATGGGATCAGTCGGGGCGTGAATATGTAGACTTTGCCGGCGGGATTGCCGTCAATGCGCTGGGGCATTGCCATCCGGAGTTGGTGGCAACCTTGACTGAGCAGGCCGGCAAGCTGTGGCATGTTTCCAATGTGTTTACCAATGAGCCGGCGCTGGAACTGGCGAGCTTGCTGACCGAGCTGACTTTTGCCGAACGCGTATTCTTCTGTAACTCGGGTGCCGAGGCTAACGAGGCGGCTTTCAAACTGGCGCGCAAGTACGCAGCCGATCATTTCAGCTCCGACAAACACCAGATTCTGTCGTGCAAGAATTCCTTCCATGGCCGCACGCTGTTTACCGTCAGCGTCGGTGGTCAGCCCAAATACACCGAAGGCTTTGCGCCGGTGCCGGCCGGCATTGACCATTTCGAATTCAATAATATCGATTCGCTCAAGGCCGCGATCTCGGACAAGACCTGCGCGGTAGTTATCGAGCCGGTACAAGGCGAGGGCGGCGTATTGCCTGCTGATCCTGCTTTCCTTGCGGCCGCGCGCGAACTGTGTGACCAGCATGGTGCGCTGCTGATTTTTGACGAAGTACAGACCGGCGCCGGTCGTTCCGGTTCGCTGTATGCCTATATGGAATACGGTGTGACGCCGGACATTCTGTCCTCTGCCAAGTCGCTGGGCGGAGGTTTCCCGGTGGGCGCCATGCTGACCACGGAAAAAGTGGCACAAAGCTTTGGTATCGGCACGCACGGCTCGACCTATGGCGGCAATCCGCTGGCTTGTGCCGTGGCCAAAAAAGTCATCGAAATCGTCTCTTCGCCCGAAGTGTTGGCCGGTGTACGTGCTAAACATGCGCGCTTTGTTGCCGGCATCGAGGCGATCAATGCCAAGTATTCCGTCTTTAAGGAAGTGCGCGGCATGGGCTTGTTGCTCGGTTGCGTGTTGAACGATGCGTATGCCGGCCGTGCCAAGGATGTACTGAAAGCGGCAGAAGCCCAAGGCCTGATGTTGCTGGTGGCAGGCTTGAGCGTGGTGCGTTTGGCGCCGAGTCTGGTTATTGAGGACGCCGATATCGAAGAGGGCTTGCTGCGCTTCGAGGCCGCACTGGCGACACTCACCGCTTAAAGCGAATAAACGGGGTGTTGCCCACCCCGTTTTCTTCCCCTCACGACAGAATTTGATGCCCGTCGCCAGACAGGCAGGCCGGTGTACGTCTGTTGCACCGGATTTACCCGGGAGAAGTGGATGTTGATCGTACGCCCAGTCAGGATTTCCGACCTGCCCGCCATTGAACGCCTGGCTCTTGCCAGCGGCGTTGGTGTGACCAGCTTGCCTGCCAACCGGGAAAAGCTGTTTGAAAAACTGCAGCGTTCCATCGCCTCGTTCGAAAGCGAAACCATCGCCGATATCGACGCTGCTCATGATTACTACATGCTGGTGCTAGAGGAGGATGGCGTAGTCTTGGGGGCTGCCGCGATTGCGGGTGCTGCCGGTTTTGACGAGCCGTTTTATACCTACCGTAACGAAACCCTGGTGCATGCCTCGCGTGCGCTTAAAGTCAATAACCGCATTCATGCGCTGACTATGTGCCACGACCTGACCGGTATGGTGCAATTGTGTGGTTTCTTTTGCGAACACCCGACGCAGCCTTATGCCGCCCAGTTGTTGTCGCGGGCGCGTTTGATGTTTCTGGCTGGCCAGCGCCAGCATTTTGGCCGGCGCATTATTGCCGAAATGCTGGGCGTGCATGATGCCGCGGGCCAGTCGCCATTTTGGGATGCCATTGGCCGGCGCTTCTTTAATATGGATTTCCCGCAGGTTGAGCAGGCTTTTTCCGAGCATAGCAAGACCTTTGTGGCGGAATTGATGCCGCCTTATCCGATCTATGTGCCTTTGCTGCCGGATGCGGCACAGCATGCCATCGGCCAGGTGCACCCGGCTTTTGAGCAGCCTTGCCGCATTCTGACGCGCGAAGGGTTTGAGGCCGACCAGTATCTGGATATTTTCGATGGTGGTGCGGTGCTGACTGCCGAGATTGACCGTCTGTTTACCCTGAATAATAACGATTGCCTGCCGGTCGAGATCAGTGCCAGCTTGCCGGACAGTGCGCAGGACATGCTGCTATCCAATACGCTATGCAGCGAGTTCCGTAGTGCCGTGGGTAAAGTGGCGCGGGTCGATGGTGTGGCCTGGATCAATCCGGATGTTGCTCGCGCGCTGGATCTGGCCTGCGGTCAGAGCGTACGCATCAGCCCCTTGCAAGGCGAATAAGGAGAATTACCATGATGTTCATTCGCCCCATACGTTTTCAGGATCTGGATGGCCTGATGGAGCTGGCGCGTAGCGCCGGCGTTGGTCTGACTTCGCTGCCGGTGAACGAGGAGCGCCTGACCCGGCGCATTAGCCGTTCCATGCTGAGCTTTGCCGGTGATCTGGAACGTGCCGATCAAGGCTATGTTTTCGTGCTGGAAGACGGCAAGACCGGACGCATTGGCGGTATTTGCGCGCTGGAAGCCGCCGTCGGCCTGAAAGAGCCGTGGTACAACTATCGTGTCGGCACCATGGTGCATGCTTCGGAAGAGCTGGGGGTCTATACCCGGCACGATACCTTGTTCCTGTCGCATGACCACACCGGTTACAGCGAGCTATGCACCTTGTTCCTGCATCCGGACTATCGCGTCAACCGTAATGGCAGCCTGCTGTCCAAGAGCCGTTTCCTGTTTCTTGCCCAGTTTGCCCATTTGTTCGGCAAGATTACCGTCGCAGAAATGCGTGGCGTGTCCGATGCCGAAGGGCGCTCGCCATTCTGGGAGGCGTTGGGCCGACACTTCTTCTCTATTGATTTTGCCAAGGCCGACTATCTGACCGGTATCGGGCAGAAGGCTTTTGTTGCCGAGCTGATGCCCAAGCATCCGGTGTATATCGACTTTCTGACGCCGGAAGCACAGGCCGTGGTCGGCAAAACGCATGAAAACACCCGTCCGGCGGTGGCCATGCTGGAAGCCGAAGGTTTCCGCTACGAGGGTTATGTCGATATTTTCGATGCCGGCCCGACCGTGCAGGCTTACACCCAGGATATTCGTGCGGTGAAAGAGAGCCAGCTTTTGAGTGTGGTGCTGGCTGACCCGCTGCCCGAAGGCGAGCATCCGCATGTCTTGGTTGCCAATACCAGCCTTTCCGGCTTCCGCGTGGTGATGGGGCAGTTCCCGCAAGATGGGGGGGCGGTACTGTTGACGCCGCAGGCCGTGCAGGCGCTGGAAGTGAATGAGGGCGATTTCGTGCGCTGCGTTCCTGTTAATCCAACCGAGAAAATCGTATGAGCACCTTGTGTATTGCAGGCCAATGGCAAGCCGGCGCCGGCGACCATATGAGCAAGACCGATCCGGCCAGTGGCGAGATGTTGTGGCAGGGGCGTTCTGCCAGTGCAGATCAGGTGGATGCGGCCGTTGCTGCTGCGCGTGCGGCCTTTGTGCCATGGGCACGCCTGACGCTGGATGCGCGCCTGGCCGTGGTGCGTCGTTTTGGTGAGTGTCTGCTGGCCAAGCGTGAACAATTGGCCAGCGTGATTGCACGCGAAACCGGCAAGCCGCGTTGGGAGGCCTTGACCGAAGTCACCACCATGGCCAACAAAGTGGAGATTTCGGTTAAATCCTATCTGGAGCGCACCGGTGAGCGCTTTGCCGTGATGGGGGATGCGCAAGCCGTGCTGCGCCACAAGCCGCATGGCGTGGTGGCTGTGTTCGGCCCTTACAATTTTCCAGGTCACCTGCCCAATGGCCATATCGTGCCGGCGCTGATTGCCGGCAATAGTGTGGTGTTCAAGCCGTCCGAGCTGACGCCATGGACGGCTGAAGTCACCGTCCAGCTATGGCTGGAGGCGGGCTTGCCGGCAGGGGTGTTGAATCTGGTGCAGGGGGCGCGTGAAACGGGTATCGCGCTGGCCGGGCATGCCGGCATCGATGGCTTGTTCTTTACCGGTAGTTCGGCCACCGGCGGCGTGCTGCATCGCCAGTTTGCCGGTCACCCCGACAAGATTCTGGCGCTGGAGATGGGCGGCAATAATCCGCTGATCGTCACCGAAGTGGCCGAGCGCGATGCGGCTATCCATCATGTGATCCAGTCGGCCTTTATTTCTGCCGGTCAGCGTTGCACCTGTGCGCGGCGTTTGCTGGTGCCGATCGGGGCATGGGGCGACGCTTTTGTTTCCCGTCTGGTTGATGTCAGTCGCGATATCGTGGTCGGGCGCTGGGATGCCGAACCGCAGCCGTTTATGGGGGCGCTGGTGTCCAATGCGGCAGCCGATGCGCTGCTGCTAGCGCAGGACGCATTGCAGTCCATGGGCGGCAAAGTCTTGCTCGCCATGCGCCGTCTGGAAGAGGGCGCCGCCTTGCTGACACCGGGTATTATCGACGTCACGGCAGTCGGTACGCGGCCGGATGAAGAGTATTTCGGCCCCTTGCTGCAAATCATCCGCTATCGCGATTTTGATGAAGCCATTGCTGTCGCCAACGATACCCGTTTTGGTTTGGCCGGCGGGGTGCTGTCCGATGACAGGGCGAGCTACGAGCGTTACCTGCTGGAGAGTCGCGCCGGGGTGGTGAACTGGAACAAGCCGCTGACTGGCGCTTCCAGTGCTGCACCATTTGGGGGCGTTGGCGCATCGGGCAATCATAGGGCGAGTGCCTATTATGCGGCGGATTACTGTGCGTGGCCGGTCGCGTCGCTGGAGTGCGAGTCTTTGCTGTTACCGGCGCAGATCTCCCCAGGTTTGCATTTTTAGTCCTGATCGTTGATGGCACATTTTTTGCAAAAAGCCCGGTTCGTCCGGGCTTTTTGCAAGCTATGGCCTAGCATGGCGAGCGGCAGTTACTTAATAGGCATGGGTTTTGCACCAGTCTGTGATGAATGGCCGGGCAAATGCCGCAGATGTAAGGGAGGCTGGGGTGAAAATGCTACGGCTTTGCTGTATTGGACTAAGTTGGCACAGGGCGTAAGATAAAAACCCATTTATTTTCAATGGTTTGCATTTTATTTTCCCTGTTGAAAAAATAGCCTTTACGAGCATGTATTCTGCATTGACAGTCGATTGTAGACAAACGCATAATCCAGCCGTGTTTGACACATTTTGAACATAAAGTTGTGCTAGCGCACGATACGTGGGTGGAATATAAGAGGCTATAGCCCAATCCGCCGACTTGCAGCTCAATCAAAGGGGAGTCCTCATCGTGGACATTTTTCTGCAACAAATCCTTAACGGCCTGGTGCTGGGCAGTATTTATGCCTTGATCGCACTGGGTTACACCATGGTGTACGGCATCATGGGGCTGATCAACTTTGCGCACGGGGAAGTGGTGATGGTCGGCGGCATGGTCACGGTGACCGTGGTGTCCGCCCTCTTAGGCATGGGCATCAACTTGCCGGCACTGGCGTTGATCCTGATCGGGGTGATGGTGGCGATTCCGGCTTGCATGTTGCTGGGCTTTACCATCGAGCGCGTTGCTTACCGGCCTTTGCGCAATGCGCCGCGTCTGGCACCGCTGATTACCGCGATCGGTGTTTCCATCGTATTGCAGCAGCTGGCCATTCTGGTCTGGGGCCGCAATTACATCCCGTTTCCGCCCATTCTTGACCATGATGTGGTCGAGATCTTCGGCGCCAGCATTACCAAGCTGCAAGTGAGCATTGTGGTGCTGTGCTTTGTCATCATGACGGCGCTGCTGGTGGTGGTGGAAAAGACCAAACTGGGTCGCGCCATGCGCGCCACCAGCCAGAATCCGGCAGTCGCGGGCCTGATGGGGGTGAATGTGAATACCATCATCTCGACCACTTTCGTTATCGGTTCGGCTTTAGGCGCGATTGCCGGCCTGATGGTGGCCACCAACTATGAGCAAGTCCATTACTACATGGGCTTTATGATAGGTCTGAAGGCCTTTACCGCTGCGGTGCTGGGCGGGATCGGCAATCTGGGTGGTGCTGTCGCTGGCGGCATTTTGCTGGGCATTATCGAAAGTCTGGGTGCCGGCTATATCGGGGATCTGACCGGCGGCTTCCTGGGGTCGCACTATCAGGACATCTTTGCCTTTATGGTGCTGATTGCGGTGCTGATTTTCCGTCCGTCCGGTCTGATGGGCGAAAAAATGGCCGATCGCGCCTGATACAAGGGGAAGCATAATGACGGTTTCAGTTACAACAACGCCGCCGGCCAACGGCAAGAAAGTCCTGGGCTTTCTGGCTTCGGCCATCATTCTGGCCATCCTGCCTTTTGTTGTCGGTAATGCTTTCGGCAACTCGTGGGTACGTACGCTGGACTTTGCCCTGCTGTATGTGATGCTGGCACTGGGTCTGAATATCGTGGTGGGCTTTGCCGGGCTGCTGGACTTGGGCTTTATCGCGTTTTACGCGGTGGGGGCTTATACCTTTGCCTTGCTGGGTTCACCCCATTTCGGCATCCATCTGCCGTTCTATATCACGCTGCCTCTGGGCGCGCTGATTGCCGCCTGCTTTGGCTTGTTGCTGGGTACGCCGGTACTCAAGCTCAAGGGGGATTATCTGGCTATTGTCACGCTGGGTTTTGGCGAGATTATCCGGATCTTCCTGAACAATCTGAACGCGCCTTACAACCTGACCAACGGTCCGCAAGGGGTGAATCTGATTGATCCGGTGTCGGTCGGCGGTTTTTCGCTGGGCAAGACGCACGAGTTTTTCGGCATCTCCTTTAACAGCGTCTACATGTATTACTACTTCTTCCTGGCGCTGACCGTGCTGGTGGTCATCATGGCGTGGCGCTTGCAACACTCGCGCATCGGTCGCGCCTGGGTTGCCATGCGTGAGGACGATATTGCCGCCGCCGCCATGGGGATCAATATCCGCAATATCAAGTTGCTGGCTTTTGCCCTGGGCGCTTTGTCCGGTGGTGTGGCCGGTGGCCTGTTTGCCTCGTTCCAGGGCTTTATCTCGCCCGAGTCTTTCGGCTTGCTGGAGTCGATCATGATTCTGGCCATGGTCGTGCTGGGCGGCATGGGACATATTCCGGGGGTCATTCTGGGGGCGGTGGTATTGACCATCGCGCCGGAAATCCTGCGCGATGTCATCGGCCCGCTGCAAATGGCGACCTTCGGCAAGATGATTGTCGACCCGGAAAACGCCCGCATGCTGCTGTTCGGCTTGGCGTTGGTGGTGATGATGCTGGTGCGTCCGGAAGGGATGTGGCCATCCAAGCGGCGCAAGGCCGAGTTTGACGATGCGAAAAAGGGGCACTGATTTATGGCTGAAGTCCTGCTGAAAATAGACGGAATCGTCAAACGCTTCGGGGGTCTGGTCGCGCTTAATCAAGTGGCCCTGACCATCAATAAGGGCGAGATTTACGGCTTGATCGGGCCTAACGGTGCCGGCAAGACGACCTTGTTCAATGTGCTGACCGGTCTGTATATGCCGGACGAGGGCAGCTTTAGCTTTGACGGGAAAAACTTGTTCCGCGCCCAGCCGCATGTGGTGGTCGGCACCGGCATCGCCCGGACTTTCCAGAATATCCGTCTGTTTAAGGAAATGACGGCGCTGGAAAACGTGATGGTCGGCCGCCATATCCGCTCCAAGGCGGGTGCCTTGGGGGCCGTGCTGCGCGACAAGGGTACCCGGGCCGAGGAGGCCGCGATTCGCGCCAAGGCACAGGAGCTATTGGCCTATGTCGGGATTAGCGATGTAGCCGACGAGTTTGCCAAGAACCTGAGTTATGGCCATCAGCGCCGGCTGGAAATTGCCCGTGCGCTGGCGACCGAGCCCAAGCTGCTGGCACTGGACGAGCCGGCAGCCGGCATGAACCCGCGCGAAACCGAAGAGCTTAAGGCGCTGATGGAGAAAATCCGCAGCTCCGGTGTCACCGTGCTGCTGATCGAGCATGACGTGAAATTGATGATGGGCCTGTGCGACCGCATTGCGGTGCTCGACTACGGCAAAAAAATCGCCGAAGGCGTACCCGAGGCGGTACGCAAGGACCCGAAAGTGATCGAGGCATACCTTGGGGTGGCACATTCATGAGCATTCTTGACATCAAGAACCTGCAGGTTTCCTACGGCGGCATTCAGGCGGTCAAGGGTATAGACCTGCATATCGAAAAGGGCGAGCTGGTCACGTTGATTGGTGCCAACGGTGCCGGCAAGACGTCGACCTTGCGGACTCTGGTCGGTATGGAAAAGAAGTCCGGCGGCAGCATCAGCTTTGATGGCAAGGATACGGCGGGCACACCGGTGTATAACTTTGTGCGTCAGGGTCTGGTGATGGTGCCGGAAGGACGCGGTGTCTTTTCCAAGCTGACCGTGGCCGAAAACCTGCGCATGGGCGGTTACCACCGCAATGATGAAGACGGCATCAAGGCCGACATCGAGCATGTGTTTGAACTGTTTCCGCGCTTGAAAGAGCGCGAGAAGCAGTTGGCCGGCACGCTGTCCGGTGGCGAGCAGCAGATGGTCGCCATGGGGCGCGCCATCGTGTCCAAGCCCAAGCTCTTGCTGCTGGATGAGCCCTCCATGGGGCTGGCACCCTTGATCGTGGCCAAGATATTCGAAATCATCCGCATGGTGGCGGAGCAGGGTGTGACCATGCTCTTGGTCGAGCAAAATGCGCGTCTGGCACTGGAGGTGTCGCAGCGCGGCTATGTGATGGAGAGCGGGCGCATTACCATGAGTGGCAATGCGCAAGATCTGCTTAACGATGACCGGGTTCGCAACGCTTATCTTGGCGAGTAAACTGTCGGCTCTCGGCCCTGCCCCCGCATGGGAGCAGGGCCGTTTTACGTTTAAACAGGCGCCGGGCTTTGCTGCCGGCGCCTTGTCTTTAGTCTGGAGAGATGTGCGTGACGACTGCGCCGGGTGTGTTGTTCAATCAGGTTTTCGGGGCGCTGTTGCTGCCGCCGGTCAATTGCCTGCTGTTGGCCGGGTTTGGCTTTTGGCTGTTTCGGCGTAAAAAGCGGGGCGGGCTCGCCTTGCTTGTCCTCTCCATGTTGCTGCTGTATGCCTTTTCTACCCCGCGCATGGCGATAGCCCTGAATGCTGCACTGGAAAACCAGACCGTAGCCCGCCTTGCCGATGTACGCCAAAGCGGTGCCATTGTGGTGCTGGGGGGCGGCAAGAAGCCGGCCCCCGAATATGGTGAGAATGTACCGAGTGGCGACACGGCGGCGCGCTTGCGCTACGCCGTGCACCTGCATAAGGCCAGTACCGTGCCCTTATTGCTGACCGGCGGTGCACCCTTGGGCGGCGAGCCGGAAGCCTGGGTCATGCAGCGCATGCTGTGGCGTGATTATGGGGTCAAGCCTTACTGGGTGGAGTCCGAGTCGCTCAATACCGAAGCCAATGCGCGATTGTCGGCGGCCATGCTGAAAAATGCCGGTGTAAAACGCATCACGCTGGTGACGCAAGCCTGGCACTTGCGCCGTGCCGTGCCCTTGTTCGAAGCGCAGGGGCTGGAGGTGGTGCCGGCACCGACCGGATTTACCCGTTACGACGGCGAGGGCATTATTTGGTATCTGCCATCGGGCCGTGCCATGCAGGAAACGCATCAGGCGCTACGCGAGTGGGTCGGCATGTTTTATCATGGCATCAGAAATTCTTTCTCCTGAGGTCATCAGCATGAATGTAGGCGCGATCATTATTGGCGACGAGCTTTTGTCCGGCAAACGCCAGGACAAGCATCTGGCGGCACTGATTGCCATGCTGGCCGAGCGCGGCATGAAGTTAGCGTGGGTTGAATATCTGGGGGATGATCCTGTGCGCCTGCAGGCCTCTTTGGTGCGCGCCTTTGCTAGTGGTGATCTGGTGTTCAGCTTTGGTGGTATCGGCGCGACACCGGACGATTACACCCGTCAGTGCGCGGCGGCTGCCCTGGGGGTGCCGCTGGCCATCCATCCCGAGGCGCGCACGATTATCGAAGGACGCTTTGGTGCCGAGGCCTATCCGCACCGTATCAATATGGGCAATATCCCGGAAGGGGCGCGCCTGATCCCTAATCCGGTGAATCAGATGCCGGGCTTTTCTGTGGGAGATGTCCACTTTGTACCGGGCTTTCCTGCCATGGCTTGGCCCATGATTGCCTGGGTGCTGGATACGGCGTATCCGCAATTGAAAAACACCGTGCCCGATATCGAGCAAACGGTGATTGCGCTGGATGCACGCGAGGGTGATCTGATTACCTTGATGCAGGCTTTTACTGCCCGCTATCCGGCGCTGAGATTGTCCAGTCTGCCCAGTTTCGGTAGCGAGACTATCCCGCAGATGCATATCGAGTTCGGCTTCAGTGGTCAGCCCGCACGGGTGGCGCAGGCCATGGGCGAATGGCGTAAAGCCTTGCAAGACGCCGGCTATGCTTTATGCGAGCGCGGCACGGTAAGCAATTGAATCCATAGCGATGTATGAGGCTGAGTTAATTCAGCCTTGAAAGTCATGCAAAAGCCGGTTACGGTGGCAGCTTTTTGCGGCTTTTCATGAAATTCTGCTTTATTCCCCTTATCAGTGCCTTGCTGGTCGCGTGCTCCGGTCAGGGTAATGCCGAAACAGCGGCGCTTGCCAAGACGGCACAAACCACGCCCGTAGCCGCCATTTCGCTGACCGACCCTATCGTGCTGGTCAGCGGCAAGAACAGCGTCGGTCCGCGCGACTTCAATAACGCCAAAAAAGTGCTGCCTAGTGTTTTTAACGGTGAAGAAATCGATTTTTACTGTGGCTGCCCTTATACCGGCAAAACAATGGATCTGGCCTCCTGCGGCTATCAGCCGCGCAAAAATGCCAACCGTGCCAGCCGTCTGGAGTGGGAGCATGTGGTGCCGGCCTGGGTGTTGGGCCATCAGCGCCAATGCTGGCAACAGGGCGGGCGCAAGAACTGCACCGCTAGCGACGATGTGTTCCGTATGGCCGAGGGTGATCTGGTGAACCTGGTGCCGGCGGTAGGCGAAGTCAATGGTGACCGCAGCAACTTCTCGTTCGGCGCCTGGACGCGGAGTCCCGAGCCCATGTATGGCCAGTGCCAGACGATCGTCGACTTCAAGGGTCGCCGCGCTCAGCCGCGTGAAGAGGTCAGGGGACGCATTGCCCGTATCTATTTCTATATGCACGGCCGCTATGGCTTGAAAATGAGCAAGCAGGACACGCAGCTAATGTGCGCCTGGGCCAAGACCTATCCGGTCGATGCTTGGGAAAAGTCGCGCGATGCCCGTATTATCAAACTGCAAGGTAGCGGTAATGTCTTTGTACAGAACCCGCAGCAATTGGCTAGCGTGTGCGGCAAGCCGGCCTGATCGGGTCGTGTGCTTTAACCGGCCTACGCTGTTAAGGCGTGGGTCATGGCATATTTTACTCGCATGAGCTTCGCGTCACGGCTACCCCGGGTGCGCTGGTCTAGACTGAGTTCAGGCCATTTGAGCCTGACTATCAGGGAGGATAAGCATGCGAGTGCCGGGATGCGGTGTTTTGGCCTTAGGGCTGGTATTGGCCATGACGGGTTGTGCCAATACGGGCGGGATGGGAAATTTGGGGGAGTTGGGCAATCTGGGTGCGCTGGAGAACCAGGGGCAAGGTGGCGGGGGGTATAACAACCCGCAACTGCGTTTTGGTCGTGTGGTTTCCATTTCGCCAGTCCAGATTCCAAGTGCCAGCCACTTGGGTATCGGCTCGGTGATAGGTGCTGTCGCCGGCGGACTGCTGGGGAGTCAGGTAGGTGGAGGGACGGGGCGTGATGTCGCGGCCGTACTGGGCGCACTGGGAGGCGGCTATCTGGGTAACAGGCTGGAGCAAAACCAGAACGCGCAGCCGCAAGCCGGCCAGTATGTGGTTGTCAGCCTGCAAAATGGCGTAAATGTCGGGGTGACCCAGCCTGCCAGTGGCCAGCTCTTTGTCGGGCAGAATGTGGTGATCGAGGGGAGTGGCAACGAGGCGCGTGTCGTGCCCCAATAGTTCGGTGTGGCCGTACGGGTATAAGCGCATGCCGTTCACCTGCACATGGTGGGCGGCTTTTTTATGGCCAATTGAGCGGGCTGGGTCAGGTGCAGTTTTTGCGGCAGGCTGTTTCCCCTGACAGGGAGTACTGTGGCGTGCTGGCACTAGCCAGCTAGGCGCGTGCTTATGCCCTTCTAATTGGCATGCACGGTAGGGATCGCGCATGATAAAATCGATGGCATAAATTTAAGCACAGCTTGCGCCTTGAGCGATCCCCTGTAAACACTGGAGTTTGTATGAGCACTTCGATTTTCGCCGGCGTTGCGCTGGCTCCGCGTGATCCTATTCTTGGCCTGAACGAGGCTTATAACGCCGATGCGCGCGCAACCAAGGTTAATCTGGGCGTAGGCGTGTATTTTGACGAGAATGGCAAGATTCCATTGCTGTCTGCGGTGAAAGTTGCCGAGAAGGCGCGTCTGGAAGCCATGCCGCCACGCGGCTATCAGGCTATCGAGGGTAATGCCCAGTACAACCAGGCGGTACAAAAGCTGCTGCTAGGCGCAGACAGTGAATTGCTGGCCGCCGGCCGTGTCGTGACGGCACAGGCTCTGGGCGGCACCGGTGCACTGAAAATTGGTGCGGATTTTCTCAAGGGCCTGAAGGCCGATGCCAAGGTGTATATCAGCGATCCGTCGTGGGAAAACCACCGCGCGCTGTTCGAGGCGGCCGGTTTTGTCGTGGAAAACTACCCCTACTACGATGCGCAAACCCGTGGCGTGAACTTTGTTGCCATGAAAGCCTTCCTGCTGGGTCTGGCACCGGGTTCGGTCATCGTGCTGCATGCCTGCTGCCATAACCCGACGGGCGCCGATATGTCCGACGCGCAGTGGGCCGAAGTGGTGGATGTTTGTCGCGAGCGCGCTTTGGTGCCTTTCCTGGATATGGCATACCAAGGCTTTGCCGAGGGCATCGAGCCGGATGCCGTCGCTGTGCGCCTGTTCAGTGCCTCCGGTTTGCAGTTCTTCGTGTCCAGTTCCTTCTCCAAGAGTTTTTCCCTGTATGGCGAGCGTGTCGGTGCTTTGTCCATTATTACGGCGGACAAGGACGAGTCGGCGCGCGTGCTGTCGCAGCTTAAGCGCGTGATCCGCACCAACTATTCCAACCCGCCCATTCATGGCGGGGCGGTCGTTGCTGCGGTATTGAGCAGCCCAGAATTGCGCCAGATGTGGGAAGACGAGTTGGGCGGCATGCGGGTGCGCATTCGTGCGATGCGCGAGGGGCTGGTGTCGGCACTCAAGAGCAAGGGTGTCGCACAGGACTTCTCTTTTGTGACGGCTCAGCGCGGCATGTTCTCCTATACCGGTCTGAGTGCGGCGCAGGTTGAAGTCTTGCGTGCCGACTACGGCATTTACGCCGTTTCGACCGGCCGTATCTGTCTGGCTGCGTTGAACCAGAATAATCTGGCTTATGTCGCCGATGCGATTGCGGAAGTCGTTAAAGGCTGATCGCCGCGATAGTCATGAAACAAAGCCGCCAGCAATGCTGGCGGCTTTGTTTTGGTCTTCGGCTTACAATTCGTACAGGAATCTATGGCAGGAGGCCGTATGGTAAACGCACCGTCCCTTATCGCCAGCGATGATGATCAGCGCTTGGCCGAGCTTAAGCGCATGAAGGCCATCGCACTGGCCTTGCTGGTGGGGGCGCTATTGCTGGTGTTGCTGGCGCACTGGCAGCACGACGCCCATCCCTTATGGCCGTTTGTAGCCGCTTTTGCCGAGGCCGCGACAGTCGGTGCCATGGCTGACTGGTTTGCCGTAGTGGCGCTGTTTCGCCATCCGCTGGGGCTGCCAATCTGGCATACGGCGATCATTCCGCAGAATAAGAGCCGTATTGCGCGCAATCTGGGCAGTTTCGTCGTGGAGCATTTCTTTACCTCGTCGGCCTTGCTGTCGCGACTGGCGACATACAATCCGGCACAGCTGGCCGGTAACTGGCTCTCCCGTGTCTCGGTCTCGCCACGCGTGGCCCGTTTGGTCGCGGACGCAATGGCTACGGTGATTTCGTCGCTGGATGATCATGCGATGCGAAGCCATCTGGCAGACGGCGTGCGCTCGGGCCTGATGCGTATCGATATGGCGACGCTGGGCGGGCGCGTGTTAGATGGCTGGCTGGCCGGTGAGCGCCAGCATGAGTTGCTGGACACCCTGTTTAGCGGCATGGGGCGCAAGCTGGAAGCCGAAACCGTGCGCGAGCGTCTGGTTGCATTGCTGACCGAGTCGCTGCATCTGGAAGACGTCAAGGTCATGGGGGTGTCGCTGGGGAGTACTTTGCGGCCGTTGGCCCGCTCTGCCGCCGAGCGCCTGATCCAGCGCCTGCAGGCCGAGATGAGCGCGGCCGCGAGCGACCCGGCTCATCCGTGGCGCGAGATGCTGGACGTTTACCTGCATGAGTGTGCCTTACGGCTCAAGGCCGACCCGCGCTGGCGGGCCCGTGTCACGCGCAGCATGCAGGCCTTGCTGTCTGATCCGGTGTTTGATGCTTTGCTGGATGATGTCTGGGCGAGCATCAAGGACTGGGTGCTGTCTGATGTACGTGCACCCGATTCGAGGCTTGTGGCGGCCGGTATGGTGCTGTTGCGGGGGCTGGGTGAGCGTCTGGTGCACGACGCGCGTATGCAGGGGCGGCTTAACCGGCGGCTCATGGCTTTGTTGCCCGCTCTCGTCGAGCGTTATCGGCCGGCCGTGGCGATTTTTATTTCGGACAAGCTCGACAGCTGGAGCAAGGAAGAGGTGAGCGAGCGTATCGAGCTGGCGATCGGGCATGATCTGCAGTTTATTCGCATCAACGGGACACTGGTTGGTGGTGCGATTGGCCTGTGTCTGTATTCTGTGTCGCGCGTGTTTTATTAAAGGCGATCGCCGGCTTGCGAGTTTGAGCGATAGAAAAAGCGCCGCGCCCAATCCGGGCGTGGCGCTTTATGCTTGGCGTACGGCTTATTTTTTATTGCTGTACATGAAGCTTTCCATGCCCAGTTCAGCCAGATTGAACCAGCCATGCTCCATGGCGCGGAATTTCTTCCATGGGCCGTAGATCTTGGCAAAGGCCGGATTCTTGGCGGCTTCCTCTTCGTACAGTTTGAACGCTTCGGTGTGCGCGGCCTTCATGATATCGGCCGGATACTTCTTCAGCTTGACGCCTTTTTGCAGCAAGGACACCAGAGCCTGCGGGTTTTTGGCATCGTACTCTGCCAGCATCAGGAGGTTGGCTTCGGCAGACGCGACTTCAAACGCTTGCTGGTATTCCTTGGGCAGTTTGGCCCATTCTTTGCTGTTGACGTAGAACGACAGGTTCGGACCCGGTTCCCAGAAGCCCGGGTAGTAGTAGAACTTGGCAACCTTGTAAAAGCCCAGCTTCTCGTCGTCGTACGGGCCGACCCATTCGGTGGCATCGATGGTGCCTTTTTCCAGGGCCGGATAGATGTCGCCGCCGGGAATGGATTGCGGAATGGCACCGAGTTTGGCCATGATCTCGCCGCCAAAGCCCGGAATGCGCATTTTCAGGCCTTTGAGGCCGGCCAGATCCTTGACTTCATTGCGGAACCAGCCACCCATCTGGCAGCCGGTGTTGCCGCCGGGGAAGTTGACGATATTGTACTGGGCGAAGAGCTCGCGCATCGCCTTCATGCCGCCGCCGTAGTAGAGCCAGGCATTTTGCTGGCGAGCGGTCAGGCCAAAGGGCAGGGAGGTGTCGAAGGCAAAGGCCTTGTTCTTGCCGACATAGTAGTAACTGGCGGTGTGGCCGCACTCGACGGTGCCGTTTTGCACCACATCCAGGACCTGGTTGCCCGGGGCGATTTCACCACCCGGAAACACGCGGATCTGGAACTTGCCGCCGGTCAGTTCGGCGACACGCTTGGACAGCTGTTCGGCTGCGCCGTAAATGGTGTCCAGGCTTTTGGGAAAGCTGGATGCCAGGCGCCAGCGTACGGTGGGACCGTCGGCTGCCAGTGCGGGGGCGCTGACAACGGCAGCGGCAACGCCGGTAGCACCGGCTTTTTTCAGAAATGAACGTCTCTCCATCTTCTTCTCCTCCAGGGGTGGGCATTTGCCCGGTCGCAAAAGCGTCCGGCACCTTGGCTGCGGTCTTATGCCGCTTGATTGGCCAGGGTGCGAATAATTTAGCACATGGGATATTTGACCCGGTTTTTACGTAGGTAATGGGTATAAAAAACGGGGCATGACTGCCCCGTTTGTCGTTTATTTGCTGCGGTTGGTGTACATGAAGGATTCCATGCCCTGTTCTGCCAGGTTGAACCAGCCATGCTCCAGTGCGCGGAATTTTTTCCATGGGCCGTAGATCTTGCCAAAGGCCGGGTTTTTCTTCGCTTCTTCTTCGTACAAATTAAAAGCGATGGTCTGTGCGGCCTTCATGATGTCGGCCGGATACTTCTTCAGCTTGACGCCTTTTTGCAGCAGACGCACCAGCGCCTGCGGGTTCTGTGCGTCGTACTGGGCCAGCATGGTCAGGTTGGCTTCGGCTGCAGCCACTTCAAACGCCTGCTGGTACTCTTTGGGCAGCTTGGCCCACTGCTTGTTATTGACGTAGAACGACAGGTTCGGGCCCGGTTCCCAGAAGCCTGGATAGTAGTAGAACGGTGCGACCTTGTAGAAGCCGAGTTTTTCGTCATCGTACGGGCCGACCCACTCGGTGGCGTCGATCGTGCCTTTTTCCAGCGCCGGATAGATGTCCCCCGCCGGCAAGGACTGGGGGATGGCACCCATTTTGGCCATGATCTCGCCGCCAAAACCCGGGATGCGCATCTTCAGGCCCTTCAGGTCGGCCATCGATTTCACTTCATTGCGGAACCAGCCACCCATCTGGCAGCCGGTATTGCCGCCCGGGAAGTTGATGATGTTGTACTGGGCGTACAGTTCGCGCATCGCCTTGAGGCCGCCACCGTAGTAGAGCCAGGCGTTTTGCTGACGGGAGGTCAGGCCGAAAGGCAAGGAGGTATCGAAGGCAAAGGCCTTGTTCTTGCCGACGTAGTAGTAACCGGCGGTGTGGCCGCACTCGACGGTGCCGTTTTGCACCACATCCAGCACCTGGTTGCCCGGTGCGATCTCGCCGGCCGGGAATACGCGGATCTGGAATTTGCCGCCGGTCAGCTCGGAAATGCGCTTGGACATGCGCTCGGCCGCACCGTAAATGGTGTCCAGACTTTTCGGAAAGCTGGACGCCAGACGCCAGCGGATAACCGGCGTGTCTGCCGCCAGTGCAGGGGCGCTGACTGCGGCGGCTGCCGCGCCGGCAACACCGGCTTTTTTGAGGAAGGAACGTCTTTCCATGGTTTTCTCCTTTGATGGGGTAGCTTGTGCCGTGCCGGCTATTAGCCGGCACGCTTATTGTTATTGGCCGGACAACTGCTTAAGCAGCGCCGCACCATCGTCGGCAGCTTCACCGCTGGCAGCCGAGGCTTCGCCATCGGCAGGCGCCATGTTTTCCGGCAAAGCCGCATTGTCGATGGACAACTGTTCCAGCACCTGTTCCGACTTGGATTCATCGACCACGATTTCCTTGTCGCGGAATACCGTAGTCAGCGACGGGAAGGCGATCACCAGACCTATCATCACAATCTGGATGAGCACAAACGGGATCGCGCCCTTATAGATGCTGCTGCTCTTGACCTCTTTCGGTGCCACGCTACGCAGGTAGAACAGGGCAAAACCGAATGGTGGGTGCATGAACGAGGTCTGCATATTGACCGCCAGAATCACGCCGAACCACACCAGATCAATGCCCAGGCTTTGTGCCACAGGTGCCAGCAGCGGTACCAGAATAAAGGCGATTTCGAAGAAGTCGAGGAAGAAGGCCAGGAAGAACACCATGATGTTCACGGCAATCAAGAAGCCGACTTCGCCGCCGGGCAAGGCGGTCAGCAGGTGTTCAACCCACTGGTCGCCATTGACGCCCAAAAAGGCAATACGGAAGACGCGGGCACCGATCAGGATGAACACCACAAAGGTGGTCAGCTTGAGCGTCGAGTCCATCGCCTGCTTGAGCAGCTTGATATCCAGCTTGCGGTTGATCATGGCCAGTACGATGGCACCGACTGCGCCCATGGCGCCGCCCTCGGTCGGGGTGGCAATACCAAGGAAGATGGTGCCCAGTACCAGGAAGATCAGCAGCAGTGGCGGCACCATCACCAGCAGCACCTGCAGCATCAGCTTGCTGCCGCGCAAGGTGCGCGCCTCAGGTGGCAAAGCCGGTACCCATTGTGGGCGGAACAGCGAGATGCTGAAAATATACATGGCGTAAAAAACGCACAGCAGCAGACCCGGCAGCATGGCGGCAGCGTACATATCGCCTACCGAGGTGCCCAGCTGGTCAGCCAGTACGATCAGTACCAGACTTGGCGGAATGATCTGTGCCAGTGTGCCGGAGGCGGCAATTACGCCGGTGGCGACACGTTGGTCATAGCCGTAGCGCAGCATGATGGGCAGCGAAATCAGCCCCATCGAGATGACCGACGCGGCGACTACACCGGTGGTGGCCGCCAGCAAGGCACCCACAAAGATCACCGCATAGGCAATACCGCCTCGCACCCGGCCAAACAGCTGGCCTATGGTGTCCAGCATGGCCTCGGCCATGCCCGAGCGTTCCAGTACCAAACCCATAAAGGTGAAGAACGGAATCGCCAGCAGGGTGTCGTTGCGCATGATGTCGAACACCTGGCGCGGCAGTGCCTGCAATAGCTCGGGTCGGAGCAGGTCAAAATAGATGCCTACCCAGCTGAACAGCAGACCGACTGCAGACAGGGCAAAAGCAACAGGGTAGCCGATCAGCAAGAAGAAGATCAGCGACACAAACATAATGGGGGCGAGCATCTCGAGGCTCATACATGCTCCTTGTGCGGATCCAGTGCCTTGTCCAGCGGGTCGGCGGCGACGCCGGCAATAAAGCCCAGGCGTTTGATGATTTCGGACAGGCCTTGTGCCATCAGCAGGCTAAAGCCGATAGGAATCAACACCATGACGGGCCAGCGGATCAGGCCGCCGTTGTCGGAGGACATCTCGCCGCTGGTCCACGCGTCCATAAACATGGGCCAACCGTAGGCAATGATCAGGTAGCACATGGGGAACAGGAACAGCACGGTGCAGACGATTTCCAGCATGGCCTGCGCGCGGCGCGAGAGCTTGCTCGCCAGAATATCGATGCGGATATGCTCGTTTTTTTGCAGGGTATAAGCGCCGCCTAGCAAGAACATGGCGGAAAACAGATACCACTGAATTTCAAGAAAACCGTTCGAGCTGATATGAAGTGTTTTGCGGACAACGGCGTTGCCGGCACTGATAAGGACGACGACGAGGACAATCCATGAGGCGAACTGTCCTATGCGTGCATTGATCGCGTCGATGAGGCGCGATAGAGCGAGCAGCGACTGCACAAGTTTCTCCCGAGTATGAAGCATTGGAATTGTTGTAATTGGCAGGCGTGGAGTAGCCCCTGACCAGCGGGCAGTTTAGTCGCAATGGGTTTTGCTTGAGAAGACTCTAGGCATAAGGGGTATCCCTATGTCGTGATGCAGCCGCAAGCGGCTGCATGGAAGTCTAGGGTCGTTCGGGCGGGAAGCGGCTGGCGTTGAGCCGGGGGGTCAGTTAAACAGGGTGCGGGCGCCGTCAAAACGGCTCATAAACCAGGGGTTGTCCAGACGTTCGACCCGGATCTGGCTATTGGTGCGCGGGGCATGGACGAATTTGCCGTCGCCGATAAAAATGCCCATATGCGAGTAGCGGCGGTTCATGGTGTTGAAAAAGACGAAATCGCCGACCCGCAGCTGATTCATGCTGATCGATCTGCCTGCTTCGGCAATCTGTGCCGCAGTGCGTGGCAACTCGACACCCAGTGCATTGCGGTAGATGTAGCCGGCCATGCCACTGCAATCGAGACCGGCTTCCGGATTGGTGCCGCCGAATTTGTAATCATTACCCAATAGCCCCAGTGTCACCATCAGCACTTCGCGCCCGGCCCCATCGGCTTGAAGCCCGGCCAGCGAGATGCCGGGGCGCGGCTTGGGTGCGGGTTTTTTGGGCGGCGTGGTAGAGCAGGCAGCCAACAGCGTCAGCATGGCCAGCGTCGAGAGATGTTTGGCATTCATGGAGTCGTCCCTTGCAAGTCTTGCCTGCCCGTGTGCGTACTTGGGCAGGCAAGGGTGTGAGCTGCGATTTTTAGTTTTGCTTGGCTTCCAGTTCTTCCCAGCGCGCAAGTTTATCCAGCATGGCCAGCTCGATTTCCTCGATGCGCAACTGCCAGGCATGGGCTTGTTGCGGCTGATCGCGAAACACGGCCGGATCCAGCAGTTTTTGCGTCAACTCGGCCTGCTCGCCTTCCAGTGCGGCAATTTCATCCGGCAACTGGGTCAGCTCGCGCGTCTCATTAAACGATAGTTTGTTGCGGCTGGCCTTGTTGCGTTCGGCCTTGGCCGTGCTGGCGGCTGCCGGCTTGGCGGCGGCCTCGGCCGGTTTCATAGCGGCCATGCGTGCCTTGGTGTCGACCCAGTCCTGATAGCCGCCCGGGTATTCTTCCAGCTTGCCGTCGCCTTCAAACACGATGGTCTGGGTGACGACATTATCGAGGAAGGCACGGTCGTGGCTGACCAGAAACACGGTGCCGGCATACTGGGTGATCAGTTCTTCCAAGAGCTCCAGCGTATCGATATCCAGATCGTTGGTCGGTTCATCCAGCACCAGTACATTAGCCGGGCGGGTAAACAGGCGGGCCAGCAGCAGGCGGTTGCGCTCGCCACCGGACAGCGATTTGACCGGGCTGCGCGCGCGCGCAGGCTCGAACAAAAAGTCTTCCAGATAGCTCATGACATGCTTTCTGTGGCCGGCGACTTCGATAAAGTCGTTGCCCTGGCTGATCACGTCAGCCACGCTCATTTCTTCGTCCAGCTGGGTGCGGAACTGGTCGAAGTAGGCAATGTCGAGCTTGGTGCCACGCTTGATGTCGCCGCTATCGGCCTCCAGCTCACCCAGAATCAGTTTGAGCAAGGTGGTTTTGCCGGCACCATTGGGGCCGATCAGGCCGATCTTGTCGCCGCGCAGGATGCGGGTGGTGAAGTCGCGGATCAGGGTGCGGCTGCCAAAGCCCTTGCTGACATGTTCCAGCTCGGCCACCAGTTTGCCCGAACGCTCGCCCGGATCCAGCTGGAAGTTGACCTGGCCCACGCGCTCGCGCCGTTGCGAGCGGGCAACACGCAGCGCTTCCAGGCGGCGTACGCGGCCTTCGTTGCGGGTGCGGCGCGCTTCGACGCCCTTGCGTATCCACGCTTCTTCCTGTGCATGGAATTTGTCGAACAGACGGGCCTGCTCGGCTTCGACCGCCAGCTCTTCTGCCTTTTTGACGTGGTAGGCGGAGAAGCTGCCGGGGTAACTGCGCAGAATGCCGCGATCCAGTTCGATAATGCGCGTGGCGACATTGTCGAGGAAGCGGCGATCGTGAGTGACCAGCAAGACCGAGCCGGCAAAACCCTTGAGCAGGCCTTCCAGCCATTCGATGGCGGAAACGTCCAGATGGTTGGTCGGTTCGTCCAGTAGCAAGACATCGGGCTTGGCCGCCAGCGCGCGCGCCAGCGCCACACGCTTTTTCCAGCCGCCGGACAGGGCGCTGATCTTGACGTCGGGCTTGAGCTCGAGATGGGACAAAGTGGTGGCAATCAGCGCATCGAATGCCCAGCCGTCACGCAATTCGATCTCGTGCTGGATATGGGTCATGCGGTGCATCAGACTGTCAAAGTCGGCATCGGGTTGGGTCAGCGCGTCGGCCAGCGCGTGATATTCGGCCAAAAAGGCCTTGAGTTCGCCCAAACCCTCGGACACGGCTTCGAAAACGGTATGTTCGGGATTGAATTCGGGCTCTTGCGGTACCCAGCCTATGTTCAGATTGCCCTGAATATTGATGCGGCCATCGTCGAGGCGCACCATGCCGGCGATAGACTTGATCAGGGAAGATTTGCCGGCGCCATTGCGGCCGATCAGGCCGACGACTTCGCCTGCCTCCAGGGAAAAATCGACACGGTCCAGTAGGGCGTGGTGTCCGAAGGCAAGGCAAGCCTTCTCGACAGAAATGAGGGCCATGGATGGCTCGCTGGGTAGTTTGGGATGGCGCGATTGTAGCACGCCATGCGCGCCTGCCTTCGCTACGCCGTGCTAGCCATGTACAATGCGCGCCGTGATGGCTTGCCTTTCATTTTTTGCCATCACGTTTTGCCCGTCACCCAAGGATAAACCATGTATTTCGTTGATCGTTCCGTCGCCATTATCAAGCCGCGCGCGCCTTTTCTTGCGTGGCTGCGTACCGTATCCGGCGAGGACATGATAGATCTGACGCTGGACAGCCTGCGTGCCGACTGCACCGCCATGCTTTTGCCCGAGTTCGACGAGCCGGAGCAGGCGGTTGCCTATATCGACGAGATGGCCGAACAGCTATTCCGTATGGAGCTGGCCAGCTGGCACGAAGACGAGTCGGCCTGGCCTGGCGATATCTCGCTGCTGGCGTTCTGGCAGTGGTTCGATGTCGAGTTCCACAGCATGGTGCTGGATAGCGTGGACGCCGACATTCTGAATACGCCGACAACCGAGTTGTAAGCCCGGCATGGCGCTGCGGCCGTTTCGCGTGACTTTGCGCCGGTCGCGGCTGGCGCTGCTGCTGTTTTGCCTGTTGGCGGCCTGCTTTGCACTGGCGCTGCTGTATTGGCATGGGCCATGGCTTTTGCTGCTTGTGGATCTCGCCTTGTTGCTGGCTTGTTTGCAAAATGAAGGCTGGCTTGCCAATCGCCGCCGGCCCTTGTGTCTGGACGTGAGCGCCTCGGGTGTACTGAGTGCGGTGTTTGCGGATGGGTGTGAGCTTTGGCTGCTGGATGGCAATAGCCGCAGCAGCCCATGGTTGAGTGTCGTGATGGCGCATGCCGGCAGTCAAAAGCGCAGGCTGACCTTATGGCCGGACAGCGCAGACGCCGATGGCTTGCGTAAACTGCGCGTTTTTTTGCGCTGGCAGCCGGATGCGCGCCAGCCTTGACCCACCCTGACCCCATAATGAGAGTTGTCACCATGATGATACCCAACGCCAGTTCCACGCTTGAGCAGTGGCTTGCCTATCTGGAAGCCGCCCATCCGGTCACCATCGATATGGGGCTGGCCCGGGTCAATGCGGTCAAGGCGGCCATGCAGCTGGATACCGATTTCCCCGTAGTACTGATAGGCGGCACCAATGGCAAGGGTTCGGTCGCCGCCATGCTGTCGACCATTCTGAATCGCGCCGGCTTCAAGGTGGGCACTTATACCTCGCCGCATATCAACGACTACAACGAACGCGTCTCGATTGACCTGCAAAGCGCCAGCGATAGTCTGCTGATTGCCGGTTTTGTCGCGGTGGAGCAGGCGCGCGCCGCGGTGGGGGTGAGTCTGAGTTATTTCGAGGTGGGAACACTGGCGGCCATGCATTGCTTTATCGGCCAGCAGGTCGATGTCGCAGTGCTGGAAGTGGGCTTGGGCGGGCGGCTGGATGCCACCAATGCCTTCGATGCCGATGTTGCCGTCGTGGTGAGTGTGGATATTGATCATCAGGCTTTTCTGGGGAATGACCGGGAAAGCATAGGTTTTGAAAAAGCCGGTATTTACCGTAGCGGCAAGCCGGCCATTTGCGCCGACCCGAATCCGCCGGCTTCGCTGCTGGCTCATGCCAAGGCCATCGGTGCGCGTCTTGCGTGCATCGGGCGTGATTACAGCTATAGCCGCATGGATCATCAATGGTCGTTCCGCATGGGCGAGCGTGCCTTACATGCTTTGCCGGTGCCGGCGCTGCGCGGCGGCTACCAGATGGGTAATGCCGCGGCGGCCTTGGCCGTGCTGGAGGCGCTGCGCCCGCGTTTGCCGGTCAGTCTGGGGGCGATCAAGCGCGGCTTGCTCGAGGTTGAGTGGCCCGGGCGTTTTCAGGTGCTGCCGGGACGGCCGGTGACGGTGCTGGATGTCGGGCATAACCCGCATGCCGCGCGGGCCTTGTCGGCCAGCTTGCGCCAGCTGGCGTTTGCCGAAAACCGCTATGCGGTTTTCTCCATGCTGGCGGATAAGGATCTGGACGCGGTGGTCGAGATACTGCGTGACGATATCGACCATTGGTATGTGGGTGGACTGGATGGTCCGCGCTCGCAAAGCGGTGCCGAAATCGCCGAAAAGCTGGCCGCACATGGTCTGCGCAATATCCATGTTTTTCCCAAAGTAGAAGACGCATGGCATAGCGCCTTATCGCATGCCACAGAGAATGATAGAATCACCGTTTTCGGATCGTTTCATACTGTAGCGGCCGTAATGGCCGCACGGACCCAATCTGCTTGAGGGCGGCATGACCGGACTATCGAGAGATCAAGAACTTACCCAGTTGCGCAAACGTGCGCGCCGGCGTCTGGTCGGCGCTGTAGCGTTGGTACTGATTGCAACTGTTGTGTTGTGGAATGTGCTGGGCGCCATTCCCGACCAAAAAATGAAACCGGAAGCCATCGAGGTGATCGGGCATGCCGCATCGGAAGCCGCTGCCGCAGTCGCCGTGCCCGATGCGTCCGCGCCGGTGCTTGACGCCGTGCCCGAGGCATCCGGCCCGACCGAGATTGTGGCAAGCCTTCCGACCGAACCCGAGCCTGTGCCGTTACCGGCCGTTGCCGTTGCGTCGCCACCGGCAAGCTTGCCGGTCGTGAAGCCGGTGCCAGAGCCGGTCAAGGTTGCACCCAAACCCGAGCCGGTCAAGCCGCAGCCCAAGCTTGAAACCGTTAAGGCACCAGCGGCGGTTGAACGGGATCCGCTGGCCATTCTGGAAGGGCGTGAAAGCCATGCGCCGGCCAAGACCGAGGCGGCGCCATCCGGCCGCTTTATGGTGCAATTGGCCGCGCTAAGTGACCCGGCCAAGGTGGATGCGCTGCGCGCGCGTCTGGCGGCTAACGGCATGTCGGCCCA
The DNA here is from genome assembly GCF_023502145.1 of Craterilacuibacter sp. RT1T. Lineage (GTDB taxonomy): Bacteria > Pseudomonadota > Gammaproteobacteria > Burkholderiales > Chromobacteriaceae > Craterilacuibacter. Next base: position 137,054 of record NZ_JAMFLI010000003.1, read on the forward strand.
ATTTAGCAAGGTACAGACCAGCAAGGGCGAAGTGGTGCGTGTGCGCATGGGGCCTTATGGCAGCCAGGCCGAAGCGCAGGCTGCGCTGGCCCGTTTGTCTAAAGCAGGCGTGAGCGGCATGGTGGTGTCGGCTAAATGACGACTTTTGACTATGTGATGCTGGCCGTGGTGGTCGGCTCCATGTTGCTGGCGCTGATGCGCGGGCTGATTGCCGAAGTCTTGTCGCTGACCGCCTGGCTGATGGCGTTCTGGGTGGCCAAGACCTTTGCGCCACTGGCAGCCCATTATCTGCCTTTACCTGGTGATGGTCTGCGTTTGATTGGCGGTTTTATCGTTCTGTTGCTATTGACCTGGCTTGGCAGCGCGCTCTTGCGTCTGACGCTGACCAGTGTGGTGGATTCGGTCGGTCTGGGCGGGATAAATAAATTGCTGGGGCTGTTTTTCGGGCTGGCGCGTGGCTTATTGCTGGCTACCGTGCTGGTGATGTTGGGCGGCTTAAGCGACTTGCCCAAAAGCCCGACATGGCAAAATGCGCTACTGGCGCAGCCATTTGAACAGGTTGCCTTGTCGTTACGGCCATGGCTGCCGCAAGTGCTGGCCGAGCGCATCAAGTTTGGCTGAGCTATTTTTGCCATCGGGCAGCATCGCTGCGCCGATGGCGCGTTCTACCCTTTAAAAACAGAAACCTTCGGGGAAGTCTTGATATGTGTGGAATTCTCGGCGTTGTTGCCCAGTCGCCCGTCAACCAGTTGCTGTATGACGGACTACAAGTCCTGCAGCACCGCGGTCAGGATGCAGCAGGGATTGCGACGGCCAATGGCAAGACCTTTCACATGCACAAAGGCAGCGGCCTGGTGCGTGATGTGTTCCGTACCCGCAATATGCGCTCCTTGTCCGGCCATGCGGGTATTGCGCATGTACGTTACCCGACAGCAGGCTCTGCCGATAATCTGGCCGAGGCGCAGCCTTTTTATGTGAACTCCCCCTTCGGTGTAGTGCTGGCGCATAACGGCAACCTGACCAACACCGAAGAGCTCAAGGCCGAGATGTACCGGCATGATCTGCGCCATATCAATACCAACTCCGATTCGGAAGTGCTGCTCAATGTATTCGCCCATGAGCTAGCCAACCGGGTCGAGGGCTTCGAGCTGTCGGTGGATGCGGTATTTGAAGCCATTGCTGCCGTCCACCGCCGGGTCAAGGGTGCTTATGCGGTGGTGGCGATGATTGCCGGTTATGGTCTGGTGGCCTTTCGCGATCCGAACGGCATTCGTCCGCTGGTGATCGGCACATGCGAGCAAAATGGCCATACCGAGTATATGTTTGCCTCCGAGTCGGTGGCGCTGGATTGCTCCGGCTACAGCCTGTTGCGCGATGTAGAGCCGGGTGAATGCGTATATGTCAGCTTTGAGGGTGACTTTCACAGCAAGATAGTCGCCGAAGGTGCCCAGCATGCGCCTTGCCTGTTTGAGTATGTGTATTTTGCCCGCCCCGATAGCGTGATCGACGGCGCCTCGGTCTATCAGGCCCGTCTGGTGATGGGCGATATGCTGGCCGACAAGGTGCGCCGCGTGTTGCCCGAGCTGGATATCGATGTGGTGGTGCCGATTCCGGACACGAGCCGTCCTAGTGCATTGCAACTGGCGGTAAGCCTGAATCTGCCATACCGCGAAGGCTTTATTAAAAACCGTTATATCGGCCGCACCTTCATTATGCCGGGCCAGGGCGTGCGCAAAAAATCCGTACGCCAGAAGCTCAACCCGGTGGGCTGCGAGTTCCGTGACCGCAATGTCTTGCTGGTGGACGACTCCATTGTGCGCGGCACAACCTCGCGCGAGATCGTGCAGATGGCGCGTGACGCCGGTGCCAAAAAAGTCTATTTTGCCTCGGCGGCCCCGGCGGTACGTTTCCCCAATGTTTACGGCATCGATATGCCGACCCGGGCCGAATTGCTGGCTACCGGTCGCAGCGAAGCCGAGATTGCGCGTGAAATCGGTGCCGATGCGGTGATTTACCAGGATCTGGAAGCGCTGGAAGAGGCCGTGCATTCGGTCAACCCCAAGCTTAAGCATTTCGAGACCTCGTGCTTCTCCGGGATCTATGTGACCGGCGACATCGATGATGCCTTCCTTGACCGTGTAGAGAGTGCACGCAAGAAGGGCAGTGAAGGCCCCGAAGCGCAGATGCTGGATTTGAATCTGAATGTGGCCGAGCAGAACCTGATATAAGGTCTGGCTATTCAAAGATAAAACGGGGATTTGGCGTCGTGCCTGGCACGGGTGCTGATCCCCGTTTTGCGTATCCGTTTTCTCTCAAATAAATTTATAACCACGACAAAAGAAACCATGATGAGCGAACCGAAGCTGCACCCAGAAACGCTGGCCATCCGTGCCGGGCGTGAAACCAGCGAATTTAACGAGCACAGTCAGGCGCTGTTTTTGTCGTCCAGTTTTACTTACGACAATGCCGCCGACGCCGCCGCGATGTTTCTGGGCGAAAAAGAAGGCTACACCTATTCCCGTTTCAGTAACCCGACGGTGACGGCTTTTCAGCAACGACTGGCGGCGCTGGAGGGCGGGGAGCGTGCCATCGCCACCGCCAGCGGCATGGCGGCCATTCAGGGCGTGATGCTGACCTTTCTGAAGGCAGGCGACCATATTGTCTCGTCGCAAAGCCTGTTCGGTTCGACCATCAACCTGTTTTCCGGCTTGCTGACCCGTTTTGGTGTCGAGGTCAGCTTTGTTTCGGCGACAGACCCCGCCGCTTGGCGCGCCGCCATGCGGCCTAATACGCGCTTGCTGTTCCTGGAAACGCCCTCCAATCCCTTGACCGAGATTTCGGACATTGCCGCGCTGGCCGAACTGGCGCACGCGCATGATGCGCTTTTGGTGGTGGATAACTGTTTTTGTTCGCCGGCCTTGCAGCAGCCTTTGCGTCTGGGGGCGGATCTGGTGGTGCACTCGGCGACCAAGTCGCTGGATGGCCATGGCCGCGTACACGGGGGGGCGGTCGTTGGTAACGATGCGCTGATCGAGCAGATTTATCTGCATGTGCGTACCGCAGGGCCGACCTTGTCGCCCTTCAATGCCTGGGTGCTGCTGTCGGGGTTGGAAACCCTGTTTATCCGCATGGAGCGCCAATGCGCTTCGGCGCTTGCTCTGGCGCAGTGGCTGGAAACGCAGCCTGGCGTCAAACGCGTGTTTTACCCCGGGCTTGCCAGTCACCCGCAGCACGCGCTGGCGATGCGCCAGCAAAATGCTGGCGGCACGGTGGTTTCGTTCGAACTGGAAGGCGGACGTGAAGCGGCGTGGCGTATTTACGATGCCTGTCAGGTGTTGTCGCGAACGGCCAACTTGGGTGATGTGAAGACGACGATTACCCATCCAGCCTCCACCACGCATGCGCGTGTCACACCAGAGGCGCGTGCCAAGGCGGGCATAGGCGAGGGATTGTTGCGTATTTCGGTTGGCCTTGAGCATATTGACGACCTGAAGCAGGATTTGCAGCGTGGATTGTGCTAAAGCGCAACAAATATAGAATAGTTACTCATTTTTCATACGTATAATTCAAACGGCAGCTACTTTAGCTGCCGGTTTTTTTTACCATGTGGCCATGCCATGGGCAAATTTGCTTGACATGGATCAACTTAAAACGTAAGTTTCAAACGATTGTTCGAACAATAAAATGAATACAACAGACCTCACTGCAAACATACAAAAGACGCTTAATGCTATGGAAGTGAATCGCTCCGATACCGCCACCCGAATACTCGAAGTTTCCGAGTTGCTGTTTGTCGAGCACGGATTCGAGGCGACTTCACTGCGCATGATTACCCAGCAAGCTGAAGTCAATCTTGCGGCGGTCAACTACCATTTCGGCTCCAAAGATGCGCTATTCGAGTCGGTATTCATGCGGCGCTTTACGCCGCTGATTAGCGCGTGCCTGACGGAACTGGATGCGATCGAGGCAAAAGGGGCAGGGGATTCGATAGAGCAGGTGGTGATGACGTTTATTCGTCCTTGCCTGGCGTTATCGCGCGATCCTGCGCGTGGCGGTGCCTTGTTTGTGCGGCTGCTATCGCGTGCGCTGGTGGAAAACCACAGATTGCTGCGCGAGGCGCTGTCACGCGAATACAGCGAATTTGTCGAGCGTTATACGCAGGCTTTTCGCCGTGCTTTGCCTGAGCTTGGCGAGCAGGATCTGTCATGGCGCATGCACTTCGCCTTTGGGCTGATGTTCAATGCCTTTGCCGGTAATGATGTGCTGAAAATCTTCCGTAAAAGCCCGGTGGTGACCGCGCGGGATCCGGAAGCCATTGTCCAGCATCTAGTGCCCTTTGTACTTGCAGGTCTGACCATGCCTGCTTCTGACTGAAACGGGTCAATACGAGGAAACCATAAGATGATTTACGCCCTTGCCCTTGTCTTGCTGATCGGTGTGCTCGCCTACTGGCGTGCTCCGGTTATTGCCTGGACGCTGCTTATTGCTGCCTGGCTTGCTGCCGCCCAGTTTATGGGTGGCTGTTCGATTGCTGCCGGGCTGTGGGGGGCATTTGCCGTTGTTGCGCTGATCCTGAATCTGCCGCCTTTGCGGCGTGCGGTCTTTACCGGTCCGGTGTTCAAGATTTTCAAGAAAATTACACCGGCCATGAGCCAGACCGAGCAGGAAGCCATTAACGCCGGCACGGTGTGGTGGGATAAGGATTTGTTTTCCGGCAAGCCTGACTGGAAGCGCCTCCTGGCTTTCCCCGATCCCAAGCTTTCGCCAGAAGAGCAGGCGTTTATCGATGGTCCAACCGAAGCGTTGTGCGCAATGGTGGACGACTGGAAAATCACCCATGAATTGAAGGACCTGCCGCCTGAAGTATGGCAGTTCATCAAGGACAACGGTTTCCTCGGCATGATCGTCAAGAAGAAATATGGCGGTCTTGAATTCTCCAACTACGCGCATGCCAAAGTGGTCACTAAAATCGCCACCCGTGGCGGTACGGCGGCGGTGTCGGTGATGGTACCCAACTCCTTGGGGCCGGGCGAGCTATTGCAGCACTACGGCACCGAGGTACAAAAAGACTATTACCTGCCACGCCTGGCCAAAGGCCTGGAGGTACCGTGCTTTGCGCTGACCAGCCCGTCGGCCGGCTCGGATGCGGGTTCGATTCCGGACTATGGCATTGTTTGCCGCGGTTCCTATACCGACCCGCGCTCGGGTGAGCACTTTGACAATGTGCTGGGCATTCGTGTGAGCTGGGAAAAGCGCTGGATTACGCTGGCGCCGGTAGCCACCATTCTTGGTCTGGCGTTCAAGATGTACGACCCGGATCATCTGATCGGGGATAAAGACGAGCTGGGCATTACCTGTGCGCTGGTGCCGACCGAGCATGTGGGGGTCGAGATCGGCCGTCGCCACTATCCGGGTGGTGCTGCCTTTATGAACGGCCCGACTTCGGGACGCGACGTATTCATTCCGATGGACTGGATTATCGGCGGTCAGGCTAATGCCGGTAAAGGCTGGCGCATGCTGGTCGAGTGCCTGTCGGTTGGCCGCTGCATTTCGTTGCCGGCCATGTCGGTTGCGACCGGCAAATTCACCAGCTTTGCCACCGGTGCTTTTGCCCGTGTACGCGACCAGTTCGGCCTGCCTATTGGCAAGTTCGAAGGCGTGGACGAAGCCATGGCGCGTATTGGCGCTTACACCTACCAGATGGAAGCGGCGCAGAATCTGGCGCTGGTCGGGCTGGACATCGGCGAGAAGCCATCGGTCTTGTCCGCCGTGCTCAAGTATCACAACACCGAGCGCATGCGCAAAGTGCTGAATGACGCGATGGATATACATGGCGGCAAGGCCGTGGTGCTGGGGCCGCGCAACTATCTGGGACGTGCCTATCAGGCTATTCCTATCGGCATTACGGTGGAAGGCGCCAATATCCTGACCCGTTCCATGATCATCTATGGTCAGGGCGCGATCCGTTGCCATCCTTTCGTGTTGCGCGAAATGAAGTCGGCCATGGCCAACGATGCGGTGGAGTTTGATCAGGCCATTACCGGTCATATCAACTTCGTAATCAGCAATATTTTCCGCTCGCTTTGGCTGGGCTTGTCCGGCGCGCGTTTTGCTGCGAGCCCGAAAGCCGGCGGGAGTGCACGCTACTACCGCCAGCTGACGCGTTACTCCAGTGCTTTTGCCCTGCTGTCAGATATGGCCATGTTTAGCCTGGGCGGCACGCTCAAGTTCCGCGAGAAACTCTCGGCCCGTCTGGGTGACATGCTGTCCGGCCTGTATATCGCCTCGGCTTCGCTCAAGCATTTCGAAGATCAGGGTGCGCAAAAGGATGATCTGCCGCTGATGCACTATGCGGTACAAAGCGCCATCTACGATGTGCAGCAGGCGATGGATGGCTTTTTGTGCAACTTGCCAAGCAAGCCGCTGGCCTGGGTGTTGCGCAAGATCATCTTCCCGTGGGGCATGACCGCCAAACCGGCTAGTGACCGTACCGGCACCAAGATTGCCCGCCTGATGATGACGCCGGGTGGCGCCCGCGACCGACTGGTGCAGGGGGTTTACAAGCCGCAGGATGAAGCGGATGCGGTAGGCGTGCTTGAGCCGGCCATGCTGGCCATCATTGCAAGCGAAGCGGCAGAGGCCAAGCTCAAGAAGCTGATGCGCGATGGCAAATTCGCGACCATTACCGCGCGCGAACGACTGGACGAGGCTTTGGCCAAGGGCTGGCTGTCGCAGGAAGAGTTTGATGTCGTGACCCGCGCCCGTCGCCTGAAGCGTGAAGTAATCATGGTCGATGATTTCGACAAGAGCATGACCCATCACGACGAGCAGATGTTGTCGCGCGTAATTTTCTGAGTATTGCTTGAGTGCGGGCTTTGCCCGCATCATCAAAAAAACCGGTTGCCTGAGTAAGGTAACCGGTTTTTTTGTAAGCAGCCCAGCTGCTCCAGCTTGCTAAACAAGCTTGGGGGTGGTTAATGCTTGATGGGGGGGCGTCGCGGCGGATACGTGTCAAACCCGTAAAGCTGACAGCTCGCGGTAATGGTCGGGCCGCTCTGTTGCCAAACTTTGAGATGAGTGTATGCGTATAGCGTGGTGCTGGGCGTGAGCGTTTATAGCATTTTTGGCTGGGGAAAACGCCGAGGATGCGTGTTGCTATTTTGGGATCGCAGGGTGGCTGGATGCTTGCTGCAGATTTCACGCTTCCGGTTTTTGCTTGGGGGCTGGTTTGCGCCCTCGCTTGGAGGGTGGCCTTGTCGATTGGGCATGGTACCACGTCTCGAGCGCCTCCTGTGCGTGGAGGATATGCTGGCGTAGAAAGGCAGTTGCGCTGACGCTGTCCTTTTTTCGGCATAGTTCGAGCAGTTGGTTGTGTTCGTGGTGGGCACGGTCGCTAAAGCCGGTCAGCAAGATCTGCATGCGGGTGTAGCGGTCGGTGCGGTTATGCAGTTGCTCGATGATTGCCAGTATCTGCGGCTGCCCGGCAGCACGGTATAGTTCGAGGTGAAAGCGTGCGTTGAGAATACCCCAGGCGGCGATGTCTTCGTCGCGTAGCGCGGTCTCGAACTGAGCGAGTAGCGCCTCAGCCTTGGCGAGATCGGTGCTGGTCTGGCGTGGAATCGCCGTCATTAGTGCATCACACTCGAGCAGTACACGTACATGCAGCAGTTCGACGATTTCCGGTAGCGATAGTTGCGATACCACCGCCCCCTTGTTTTCGACGATGGTTACCAGCCCTTCAGTTTCGAGTTGGCGCAGAGCCTCGCGGATTGGTACCCGGCTCATTCCCAGTTCGCGCGATAGCGCCTCCTGCCGCAACTGGCGTCCATCAGACCACTCTCCGGCCAGGATGCGCTGGCGGAGAGAGTCAGTGGCGATCGCGGTCAGGCTCTGAGAGGAGGGGGAGGTCTGTGTCATGCTGTTTTCCTTGCTGGCGGCGGCGCTACCATACCACAGCCGCCGCCGGCAATTCAGCTCTAAAGTTCAGACTAAGGGCAAGGTAGGACGGGTGGATAGGCGCTCTTCGATTACCGCAAGTACCCGTTCACGTTCGGCTCCGGCCAGAGGCAGGCGCGGCGCGCGCACATGTTCGGTGCCGACGCCAACCCTCGCCTCGCACAGCTTGAGGTTCTGCACGAGCTTCATCGACACGTCTAGGTGCAGCAGCGGCGCGAACCAGCGATATAGCGTGCGTGCCTCACTCCAGCGGCCCGCGCGTGCGAGCCGGTAGATGGCGACGGTCTCTTTGGGAAAGGCGACCACCAGCCCAGCCACCCAGCCGTCGGCGCCCATCAGCAGGCTTTCCAGTGCGAGATCGTCGACGCCGCAGAAGATCGCGTAGCGGTCGCCGACCGCGTTGATTACGTCGGTCAGCGTGCGGATGTCGCCGCTGGACTCCTTGATCGCGACGAACTTCGGTTCGGCAGCCAGCGCCCGGTACATGTCGGGGGTGATGTTCACGCCGTAGGCTACCGGATTGTTGTAGATCATAACCGGCAGCGGGCTGGCGTCGGCCACGCACCGGTAGTGGTTGAGCGTCTCGCGCTCGTCCGACACGTAGCGCATCGCCGGCAGCAGCATGATGCCGTCGGCACCCTGCGCGTGAGCAGCGGCGGCGAGCGCGCAGGCGGCGCGGGTGCTGTCCTCGGCGACGGTCAGCAGTACCGGCTTGTCGCCGGCGACCTCCTTGGCTGTCTGCAGGATGGCGAGCTTCTCGTCGGCCGTGAGCGTCGACGCCTCGCCCAGCGAGCCGCACACGATGATGCCGTCGGCGCCGCAATCGAGCTGCCAGCGGATATGGTGGGCGGTCGCGGCCAGGTCCAGAGATTCGTCGGCGTTGAACTTGGTGGTGACGGCGGGAAAGACGCCGCTCCAGCGTTGGGTCATGGCAGTGCTCCTTGCGTGGGGAATGCAGCTCTTTTTCATGCTGGTATTTCTGGATACAAAATTCAACTACTTTGCATGCAAAAACAGCTTTTTTAGTGCGGTTTGCGCTGCCATGAGTAAGTGGCGTATTTTTGCGACAAAACGTTAAGCATCTGTTTTAAAGCACATTTAAGTAAATTTGTGGTCGGCGAATGTGTTTTGTTGCTGTTGTATTTCAGCAAATTTAAGGCGTTAGATTGTATTCAAAAATTCGTGATCCTAGAGTGAGACGACACATTACGAGGAGCTCATGCGATGGCGATCACCGAATTCGAATGCATCGATGGCCACACCTGCGGCAACCCGGTCCGCCTAGTCACCCGCGGCGCGCCGGCGCTGGAGGGCGACAGCCAGGCCGTGCGGCGGCTCGACTTCCTCGCGCGTTACGACTGGATGCGTACCGGGCTGATGTTCGAGCCGCGTGGCCACGCGCAGATGTCCGGCGCCTTCCTCTACCCGCCGACGCGCGACGACTGCGACGTGGCAGTGCTCTACATCGAGACCAGCGGCTGCCTGCCAATGTGCGGGCACGGCACCATCGGTGTGGTGACGATGGCGATCGAGCACGGCCTCGTCCAGCCAGCGACGCCCGGCGTGCTCAATCTCGACACCCCGGCCGGCAAGGTCGTCGCCCGTTACAGGCAGGAAGGCGGCAAGGTGAAGTCGGTGAAGCTCACCAACGTGCCGTCCTTCCTCTTGATGCGCGACGTCGAGGTGGAAATCCGCGCGCTGGGCCGGCTCAAGGTCGACATCGCGTACGGCGGCAACTTCTACCCGATCGTCGAGGTGCAGCAGAACTACCGTGACATGGCCGACTACACGCCGGGCGAACTGGTGGCGATGGGCAACGAACTGCGCGACTTCCTGAACGCGCACTACGACGTCGTGCACCCGCTGGACCCCGACATCCGCGGCGTGCGCCACGTGCAGTGGACCGGCGCGCCCAAGCAGCCCGGCTCGCACGCGGCCAACGCCGTGCTGTACGGCGCAGCGGCGCTTGACCGCTCGCCGTGCGGCACCGGCACCTCGGCGAGGCTCGCGCAACGCTACGCGCGCGGCCTGATGAAGGCGGGCGACGTGCTGGTGCACGAGAGTCTCATCGGCAGCCAGTTTACCGGCACCATCGAGGCGGAAACCGAGGTCGCCGGCCTGCCGGCCATCATCCCGGGCATCGAGGGCTGGGCGGTGACCACCGGCTACAACCGCATCCTGCTCGACGATGCCGACCCGTATGTGCACGGCTTTGTGGTGGGCTGAAGGGTGAACGCGCGCGCAAGCCTCCGCCCAGGCCGGGTGCTCGTGGCCGGCGCCGGCGTGGTCGGCATCGCCACCGCGCTGCAATTGCGGCTGGCCGGCTGCGAGGTGGTACTGGTCGACCGCGGCGAGCCGGCGATGGCCACCAGCTACGGCAACGCCGGCGCCTTCGCCGTCAGCGACGTCATCCCGTTGGCCGAGCCGGGCGTACTGGCCAAGGTGCCCGGCTGGATGCTCGACCCGCTGGGGCCGCTGGCGGTGCGCTGGCGCTACCTGCCGACGCTCGCGCCGTGGCTTGCGCGCTTTGTCGCCGCCAGCCGCCCGCGCAAGGTCGCCGCACTGACCACCGCGCTCGCCGCGTTGTTGGGGCGGGTCAACGACGACTACGTGCCCTTGATCGGGCGCGCGGGGCTTGACCACCTGTGGCGGCGCCACGGCAACCTGACGCTGTACCGCGACGAGGCGGAATTCTCCGCCGCGTCCGCAGCCTGGCAGACCAAGCACGCGCACGGCGTGCGCTGGCGCAAGCTGGGCGGGCGTGAACTCGCGACTCTCGCGCCCGCACTGGCGGCCGAATGGCAGGTGGCGGTCGAGGTGCCGGATTGGTCGCACGTGGACGACCCCTATCTCTTCACCCGCGGCCTGTTCGACGCCTTCCTGCGCGAGGGCGGGCAGTTCGTGCAGGACGAGGTGACGGGCGTCTCGCGCGAGGGCGGCGGTGTGCGCGGCGTCGAGACCGCTGGCGGACAGATCCCGGCCGATTGCGTGGTGATCGCCTGCGGCGTGTGGAGCGACCGCTTCGCGCGGCAGGGGCGCTACCGCCTGCCGCTGGAGAGCGAGCGCGGCTACCATGTCACCCTGCCCAAGGCCGGCGTGCCGCTACACCATTTCATCCAGTGCGCGAGCGAGAGTTTCGTGATCCTGCCGATGGCAGGCGGCGCGCTGCGCCTGGCCGGCACCGTCGAGCTCGCGCACCGCGACGCGCCACCCGACTGGCGGCGCGCGCACCTGCTGCTGGACAAGGCCCGGCGCATCGTCGGCGACTTCGACGCCGAGGGCATGAGCGTGTGGATGGGCAACCGCCCGTCGCTGCCTGACACCCTGCCGGTGATCGGTCCGGCGCCCGACGTGCGCGGGCTCTACTTCGCGACCGGCCACGGCCACCTCGGGCTGACGCTGGCGGCAACTACCGGCGCCATGCTGACCAAACACATCCTGGGCGGTGCGATGGCCACCGACCCCCACCCTTATCGACTCGACCGGTTTTAGGCGGCCCTCGCGGCCAATCTTGGTGTGAAAGAGGAGGAGAACAGCATGGCACAGCAGGCATTTCGCAAGCTTCACCTAGTCCTGGCGCTGGGCGGCATGATGGCGCCGTTCGCGATCAGCGCCGCTCACGCCGACAGCGTGGTCAAACTCGGCTTCGCGTCGCCGCTGTCCGGGCCGCAGGCGCACTACGGCAAGGACAACGAAAACGCGGCGAAGATGGCGGTCGACGACCTCAACAAGCAGAACCTGGTGATCGGCGGGCAGAAGGTGAAGTTCGAGCTGGTGCCCGAGGACGACCAGGCCGACCCGCGCGTCGGCACTCAGGTCGCGCAGCGCCTGGTCGACTCAGGCGTCAAGGCGGTGATCGGCCACTTCAATTCCGGCGTGTCGATTCCCGCCTCGCGCATTTACTCGGACGCCGGCATTCCGCAGCTGTCGGTGGCGACCAACCCGGCGTATACCGCCAGCGGCTACAAGACCGCCTTCCGGTTGGTCGGTTCCGACAGTCAGATCGGCGGCTCGCTCGGCCAGTACGCGGTCAGGCAGCTCAAGGCGCAGCGTATCGCGGTGATCGACGACCGTACCGCCTACGGGCAGGGCATCGCCGACGAATTCGTGAAGTCGCTGGCCGCACAGGGCAAGCAGCCCATCAAGCGCGAGTACACCAACGACAAGGCGAACGACTTCACCGCGATCCTCACCAGCCTGAAGGCGCAAAAGCCCGACGTGATCTTCTACGGCGGGGCGGACGCGCAGGCCGCGCCGATGGCGCGCCAGATGAAGCGGCTGGGGCTCAACGCGCGGCTGATGGGGGGCGACATGCTCAACACGCCGAACTTCATCAAGCTGGCCGGCACCGACGCCACCGGCCACTACTCGGCGGTCGCCGGCGGCGAACTGGGTGCGCGCCCTGCCGGCAAGGACTTTGAACAGCGCTACAAGGCGCGTTACCAGCAGGACGTCGTGTTGCTCGGGCCGCAGTTCTACGACGGCGTGATGATTGTCGCCGATGCGATGAAACGCGCAGGCTCGACTGACCCTGCCAAGTTCCTGCCGTATATCGCCAAGACCGGCTACAAAGGTGTGACCGCCGACTTCGGCTTCGACGCGGCCGGCAACCTGAAAAACGCGCCGGTCACTATCTCTTCGGTGGAGAACAACGACTGGAAGGTCAAGTCGGTCGTCCAGTAAAGTGCACTTTTGGCAAGCTATAACCAAGGCAAGTCGCACCCGCGTTCGCGTGGGTGCGGCGTTGGCAGCGGACAGTCAAAGAGAGATATGTAACTTACCATCCGCAATGAAAACGGGTTATTTTCCGGCCGTGAATACACCAGCTGGTGCGCGGCTGTGATCTAACGCCTACTGGATATCGCTCGCCTCTAACGTTATCGAGCCATTGGCTTAGCTGAAAGAGACGTTCGAAAAGCTCCTCGTTTGGAAAAGCAGTCGCATCGATGATACTTCTCCCCATCAAGCATTAACCGCTCTAAAGCCTGTTTGACAAGGTGGGGCGGCTGGACGCTTGCGTTGAGCGCAGTGCAATAATGCGCTGTGAGTGCGAGCGTTACCCGTACCATCAAAAAAACCGGTTGCCTGAGTAAGGTAACCGGTTTTTTGTGAAGCGGGCTGTTTTACAGGCCCGCTTCGGTCAGGTCTTCGCGTGTCAACAGGAAGACAAAGCCATCGCCGCCGCTGGTTTCCAGCCAGACAAACGGCAGCTGCGGATAGGCTGCTTCCAGTACATCGCGGTTGTGGCCGATTTCGACCAGCAGCACGCCCTTGGGGTTCAGCAGGCGACTGGCTTCGGCCAGAATGACGCGGGTTGCATCCAGCCCGTCACGGCCGGAGCCCAGCGCCAGTTCCGGTTCGTGCAGATACTCTTCCGGCAGTTCGTCTACCGACTCCTGGTCGACATAAGGCGGGTTGGAGATGATCAGGTCGTAAGGCTCTTCCAGCCCTTCGGTCATGTCGGAGTGGATCAGCTGGATGCGCTCTTGCAAGCCGTAGTTTTCGATATTGATGGATGCCACTTCAAGTGCATCCAGCGAGATATCGACGGCATCGACTTGTGCATCCGGATAATGGTGTGCCAGCTGGATGGCGAGGCAGCCCGAGCCGGTGCACAGGTCCAGCGCGCGATGGACCAGCTCCGGGTGTTCGATCCATGGCTCAAGCGGCTCGCCCATCAGTTCGTAGATAAAGGAGCGTGGCACCAGTACGCGCTCGTCCACATAGAAATTGAATTCGCCCTGCCAGGCTTCGTGGGTCAGGTAGGCCGCGGGTACGCGTTCGACGGCACGCCGCGCAATGATGTCCAGCACGGTTTCAACTTCGCCCGGCAAGAGCCGTGCATCCAGATAAGGATCCAGCGTGTCGATAGGCAGCTTGAGCGTGGACAAAATCAGGTAGGCGGCTTCGTCATGGGCATTGCTGCTGCCGTGGCCATAGGACAACTCTGCTTCGTTGAAGCGGGAAATGGCGAAGCGCAACAGGTCGCGGATGGTCAGCAAGGTGCTGGCGGCTTGTGTGTACATAATGGTGTTCCGGTCGGGCTCAATAGGGAAGGGCGTGCATCGCGCACGCCCTGTCATTCAAGCGGATAAAAATCAGAATGGAAGTGCAGCGTCGGTCACGGCAGCTAATGTGCGGCGGAAATCCGCCTTGATGCGCTCCAGTGCCTCTTCGCTGTCGGCTTCAAAGCGCAATACGATCACCGGCGTGGTGTTGGATGCGCGTGCCAGGCCGAAGCCATCACGGTATTCGACGCGCAGGCCGTCCATGGTGATGATTTCTTCGGCGCCATCAAAGACGGCCGTTTCCTGCAGTTTGGCGATGAGTGCATGGTTTTCGCCCTCGGCCGCAAGCTTGATATTCAGCTCGGGGGTGGAGATGGCGTTAGGCAGTGCATTCAAAAGCGCACTAGGATCATCCACTCGCGACAAGATTTCCAGCAGGCGGGCACCGGCATAGAGACCGTCATCAAAACCGTACCAGCGCTCTTTGAAGAATACATGGCCGCTCATTTCGCCGGCCATCAGCGCGCCGGTCTCCTTGATCTTGGCCTTGATAAAGCTGTGGCCGGTACGCGCCATCACCGGAATGCCGCCATTGTCGCGTATCCAAGGCGCAAGCAAACGGGTGGACTTGACGTCGTAAATCACCTTGGCGCCCGGGTTGCGCTCCAGCACATCGGCGGCAAACAGCATCAGTTGGCGATCCGGCCAGATGATATTGCCCGCCTTGGTTACGACGCCGAGGCGATCGCCATCGCCATCGAAGGCCAGACCGATTTCAGCGTCGGTCTTGTCCAGCGCGGTCACCACATCGGCCAGGTTTTCCGGTTTGGCCGGGTCGGGATGATGGTTGGGGAAAGTTCCATCTACATCACAAAACAGCTCGCGCACCTTGCAACCCAGACGGCGGTACAGGGTAGGCGCAAAGGCTCCGGCGACACCGTTGCCGCAGTCGATGACGATATTCATCGGGCGCGACAACTTGATATCGCTGGTGATGCGCTCAAGATAGGCATCGGCAATGTCGTGTTCGCGATAGCTGCCTTCGCCGCTGGCCAAATCCTTGGCCACAATGCGCTGGTACAGGGCTTGAATGTCTTCGCCGGACAGGGTGTCGCCGGCAAGCATCATCTTGAAACCATTGTATTCAGGCGGATTATGGCTGCCGGTGACCATCACACCCGATAGCGTGCCCAGTTCGTAGGCGGCGAAATACAGCATGGGCGTGGCAACCATACCGACATCTATGACATCGATCCCGGCCGCGCGTATCCCTTTGGCAATGGCTGCGGCCAGATCCGGGCCGGACAGGCGGCCATCACGACCGACTACCATGGCCTTGACCTGGCGGGCGCGAGCTTCCGAGCCCAGTGCCTGGCCAATCAGTTGGGCGGTCTCTTGCGTCAGCGTCTTGCCGACTACGCCGCGAATATCGTAGGCCTTGAAAATTTCCTTGGAAAGTTTGGTCATTCCGGGCTCTTTCAGGTGCAAAAAGCCGCCCGCAGGCAGCAATTGAAGGATTAGTTGGCTAATTTTGTGCTCAATTGTACCAGTTCGGTCAGCTTTTCATGTGCCCGGCCGCTATCTATTGCTCGGCGTGCGGCAGCGATGCCGTCTGCCAGCGTAGGCGATACCCCGGCGCAGTAAATGGCGGCACCGGCATTGATGAGTACGATATCGCGCGCCGCGCCACTTTTGCCTTCCAATACCGAGAGCAGCAAGGCTTTGGATTGGGCGGCATTCTCGGCACGGATCTGTGCCGGATCGATGTAATCGAGGCCGTAGTCGCGCGGGTCTAGTTCATATTCGGTGATGTGGCCGTCTTTCAGTTCGGCGACCCGCGTCGTGCCGGTCAGGCTGATTTCGTCCAGCCCATCCCGGCCATGTACCACCATGACATGGCGGCTGCCCAGTTGCTGCAGCACGCGCGCCTGAATGCCGACCAGATCGGGGTGAAAGACCCCCATCACCTGATTGTCGGCCCCCGCCGGGTTGGTGAGCGGGCCCAGAATATTGAAAATGGTGCGCACCCCCAGCTCTTTGCGAATCGGTGCGACATGGCGCATCGCCGAGTGATGGTTGGGTGCAAACATAAAGCCGAGGCCGACTTCATCGATGCAGCGCGCTACGGCGGCGGCATCCAGCTGCAGACTGACCCCCAGTGCTTCAAGTACATCGGCGCTGCCCGAGCTTGAGCTGACCGAGCGGCCGCCATGCTTGGCCACGCGCGCCCCCGCTGCGGCCGCAACAAAAGCGGAGGTGGTTGAAATATTAAAGGTATGCGACTTGTCGCCTCCGGTGCCGCAGGTGTCAACCAGAAAGTGCCGCTCCTTGACCGGCACCAGCGTGGCAAACTCGCGCATGACTGTGGCGGCGGCGGCAATTTCGGATACGTTTTCTACCTTGACCCTAAGGCCGATCAAAATGGCAGCGGTTAGCGCCGGCGATATTTCGCCGCGCATGATCTGGCGCATCAGGTCCAGCATTTCGTCGTAGAACAACTCGTTCTGGTCTATCAGGCGGTTAAGCGCGGCTTGTGCGGTAATCATGATGGTTTCTCCGGTTTTTATTGTTGTATTGCTCGCCTGTTTATGCGGGATTTCAGGCGAATTCTTTGAGGAAATTGTCCAGCATGCGGTGGCCATGTTGCGTCAGTATGGCTTCGGGGTGAAATTGCACGCCTTCGATAGGCAGTGTCTTGTGGCGCACGCCCATGATTTCGCCATCGGCCGTCCAGGCGGTGATTTCCAGGCAGTCAGGCAATGTTTCGCGCTCGATCACCAGCGAGTGATAGCGGGTGCAGACCACCGGGTCGGGTAATGCACGGAACATGCCGGTATTGTGGTGGAATACGTCGGACACCTTGCCGTGCATCAGTTGTTTGGCGTGTACGATCTTGCCGCCAAATGCCTGCCCTATGCTCTGGTGGCCCAGACAAACGCCCAGAATAGGCAGCTTGCCGGCAAAGTGATGGATGGCGGCAACCGAAATACCGGCCTCGTTGGGTGAGCAAGGGCCGGGGGAAATCACCAGAAACTGCGGTGCCAGCGCTTCGATTTGCTCCAGCGTGATCTCGTCGTTGCGGAAAATTTTGACCTCTTGCCCCAACTCGCCAAAATACTGGACGAGGTTGTAGGTGAAGGAGTCGTAGTTATCGATCATGAGCAGCATGGTCGTGTCCTTTGTATAAAATTCTGATGGTGTTTAGTCTTTTTTATGCGCTCTGGGGTGCGCCTTGTCGTAGACCTCAGCCAGATGCTGGAAGTCCAGCGCGGTGTAAATTTGGGTGCTCGTGAGGTTGGCGTGGCCCAGCATTTCTTGTACTGCGCGCAGGTCGCCCGATGATTGCAGGATATGGCTGGCAAATGAATGGCGCAGCATATGCGGGTGGACGCGGCGGTCCATGCCGGCTTGTGTGGCCCAGCTGGCGAGGCGGTTTTGCACTTGGCGCGCGCCAAGCCGGGTGCCGCGCAGACTGACGAACAGCGCTTCTCCCGCATTCAGGCTTTGGCGCGTTTCAAGCCAGGCGTGCATGGCCTGTGATGCTTGGCTGCCGACTTGGCACAAACGTGCCTTATTGCCCTTGCCCATGACGCGAACCAGCCCTTCCTCCAGACTGAGGTCGCCAAGATCCAGTGCGCACAATTCGGCCAGACGCAATCCACCCGAATACATCAGTTCGAACATGGCCTGGTCGCGTGTAATCAGATACGCATTGCCTTGTTCAGGGCTCTCGTCCAGCAGTTGCATGGCTTTATCGACGGGCAAGGCTTTCGGTAGGCGTTTGGCGGACTTTGGTGCTTTCAGCCCCAGAAAGAGGGCGTCGCTGATAGCCTCTTTCTGGCTGATGAAGCCGAAAAAACGCCGCCATGCCGACAGCGCGCGTGATAGCGACTTGCCATTCAAGCCGCGCGCGGCCAGGCGCGCCAGTTCGCGGGTGAGTTGCTCCCGCGTCAGGCTGGCAGGAGGCTGCGCCGGGTAGCTTTGTTGCAAAATGGCAAGATCGCGCTCATAAGCCGCTATGGTGTGGGGGCTTAGCCCTTCCAGTTGCAGATGCGACACAAAGGCGCTGCGCGCGGTTTGCCAATCCATATCAGGCACCGCGGCGCAGGCGCGCCATCTGCATCAGGCGCTCGAATAGCTGCATATCCTGCTCGCTTTTAAGCAAGGCGCCAGCCATGGGCGGCAGTACTTGCGCTGCATGCTGGGCACGCAAAGTGGCGGGGGCGACCGATTCGGCGGCCAGCAGGCGTATCCAGTCCAGCAATTCGGAGGTGGACGGCTTTTTTTTCAGGCCGGGCAAGTCGCGCACCGAAAAGAACACATTCATTGCCTCTTGCACCAGTTGCTGCTGCAGCTGCGGGTAATGCACATCAATAATGGCTTGCATGGTGTCCCGCTCGGGAAAGCGGATGTAATGGAAGAAGCAGCGGCGCAGGAAGGCGTCCGGCAACTCCTTTTCATTATTGGAGGTGATCAGGATGATGGGGCGGTGACGCGCCCGTACGAACTCCTGCGTCTCGTGCACAAAAAATTCCATCTGGTCCAGTTCGCGCAGCAAATCGTTGGGAAATTCGATATCGGCCTTGTCGATTTCATCAATCAGCAAGACCGGTGCGACTTCCGCATCAAAAGCCTGCCACAGTTTGCCTTTGACGATGTAGTTGCGGATGTCGCTGACCTTGGCGTCTCCCAGTTGCGAGTCGCGCAGGCGTGAAACCGCATCGTATTCATACAGGCCGTGTTGTGCCTTGGTGGTGGATTTGATGGGCCAGACGATCAGCTCGCGTCCCAGACTCTTGGCAACCTGTTCTGCCAGCATGGTTTTGCCGGTGCCGGGCTCGCCCTTGATCAGCAGGGGGCGTTCCAGTGTGATGGCTGCATTGACTGCCATCATCAGGTCATCGGTAGCGACATAGTCGTGGGTGCCGGCAAAGCGTGGTTTCATCTCGTGGTTTCCTGTTGTTTTTTGATAAGGAAAAAGCCGCTCTTTGGCGGCTCTTGGCTGGACGGGGAGGTGCTTAGCGGCGAATCAGTTCGGCCTCTACATCGTCCAGCGTAATGCGCCAGGCGCCAAGCATGTAGCGCAGCAGAGCCATCTCGGCATCGCTGATCACGCCATCCGATTTGCAGACGTCAATCGCCAGCGCTGCGGTCAGCAGACGCTTTTGCCGGTCGGTAATGGCATCCAGATAGCCATCAATCCGGTCTTTGTCGAACATGCTGATGAGGCCATCATCCTGGGCCTCATCCGAAATCTCGTCACAGAGCTGGGTCAGCGTGGCGACAAAACGCTTGCGTGACAGCCCGAGCAAGGAATAGACATGCAGGTTTTCCAGTGCGTCGAGTTCTCTTTCATCCATATTGCCATCGGTAATCATGAACATGGCAAGCAGTCTTGCCATGGATTCCGGGCTGTTGGGCGCGTAACGGTTCAAGACATGTCTCCTGTATCTATACCGAATCGCCGGGCAAAAGCCTCAGGCATACGGGCTACTTTTTGTTGCGGATAGTCGAAAAATACAATACCTGTCTTTAATCTTGCCACTTCCTTACCTGTATTGTCATCGTTTACTTGGTAAAGAATGTCGCAGCCATAGCGATTGAAGTCAGTCAGTCCAATGGAAAATGAAAGCGTGTCGCCATGGAAGGCTTGGCTTTTGTAGCAAATGGCCGCATCCGTCATGATGATGCCGAGTCCTTCGACATCCATTTCGCTATAGCCTAGCGACTTGAGGAATTGCAGTCTTGCTTCATGTGCCAGTGATAAAACAGCGTCGTTGGCTAGGTGAGCACCATAGTTGATGTCACCAATGCGAACTGTGATCCGGGTGTTAAATAGAATAGGGTCAGGAAGGGATAGCTGCAGGCGGGCCATGTCGCACTTTCATTTGCTGATCGCTTGCAGAATAATGATCTATTTAATTTGAATCAAGTCTCGGGCGTGCCGCTTTGTTAGACTAGGCTCATAACATGACAAACCCCGTACGGAGAACAGCATGTACAAACGTATCTATGTTCCGGTTGATGACAGTCAGACGTCCAATCTGGCCTTGAATGAGGCTTGCCGCTTGGCTAAGGAGATGTCGGCCGCTGTCAGGCTGGTTCATGTGGTTGATCTGGCACAGTTTGGCTGGGGGGGCACCGAGTTCCTGGATGCCAGCGAGTTGCAGCAGTCAATCAAGCAGGCCGGTTCTCAGGTGTTGGCGCAGTCGGAAACCTTGGCTGCAGGCTTGGGTGTGGTGGCGGAAACGCAGATACTGGAAAGCTGGGGCGACAAGATTTCATCAGTGCTGATGGATGATGCGAGCGAGTGGGGTGCGGATTTGATTGTGATGGGCACCCACGGGTACAGCGGCTTGATGCATATCTTGATGGGCAGTGTAGCGGAAGGGCTGCTTAAGCTGGCCGATGTGCCGGTACTCTTGGTGCGAAGCAGCGAGCAGGAATAACAAGACTTGAACTTGTACGCTACCGCTATGGCAGCAGGGCCGTCATGACGGTAGCGCAGGAAAAAGCCGAACCTGTTTCACCATGAAACAACACGCTTGGTTCGGCTTCTTTATTTTAATATCAGCTATGGGCAGCTGCAGTATCGCCGCCTTCGCCTTCCAGGGCTTCAATACGAGCGCGTACAGCCTTGCGCAGGCTCTTGTACAGGTCGGGGTGAGTCTCTTTCAAGTACTCAACGATCTCGAAGTCTTCGCGCTTGACCTTGGCAAGATCAATCTGTTCGATATGAACCAGGCGCAGCAGTTCGCGTACCGGCTTAGGCATGTTGCGGCCGCTTTCGTAGCGGGAGCCACCGGATTGGGTGACGCCGATACGGCTCCAGAATTCCTGCTGGTTCAGGCCGAGCTTGCGGCGGATTTCGCGTGGGTTGGCGATTTTTTCGAAGAGTTTCATGGTGATTTCCTCAGCTTATGAAAAGGTAATTATCGTTATGGGCGTTGCACACCCTGTACCATAGCAAAAAACTACATTCCACCAAGTCAAATGCAGGTGGATTTGTTTTTATATCGTATAAATCTTATTTTAGCGCCAGCTAATACAGAAGTACAGCGGTATATGCTGAATGTGTCGCAAATGGAGATGCGTCTGTCGCCATGACGAAAGAATTGGGGTGTATCTGGGAAAAACAAGAGGGAAGGGGTGGCGAGCCCAACCCCCGGCACTTGCACTAAATAGCTGTGGCTGCTTCCTTCCGGACCTGACCAGGTTCACTACCGTGCAATGCGGGGAGGCCCGCCATAGAAACTACGGGGCGGACTATAGCGGGAATTCATTGCCAAGGCAAGCCTCGTCGATGTCTTCATGCTAGCCTGCACTTTGTTTCTATCTTTTTATCCTAGCTTGTAATGCTTAGTGGGTCGCGTGCTCGCAATGACGTGTCATGCGTTTACGCCATGTGCGTGCTCAAGCACAATAGAAGGGACGGCGTGCCGGGCAAAAGCCGGCATGTTTATATTTGGATCAACGACAAGAGCGATCATGACGCAACAGAACACAACGACAAGTAGTGCCAAGCTGGCCCGGGATGGTTTTACCTCCAGCTTCGGTGTATTGGCCGCCACGCTGGGCTCGGCGGTGGGTTTGGGTAATATCTGGAAGTTTCCTTATCTGACCGGCGCCAACGGCGGCGCAGGCTTCCTGCTGGTTTATTTGCTGGCGACCTTACTGGTTGGCCTGCCCGTGATGATTTCAGAAATCATGCTGGGGCGGGCTGCCAAGCGCGATGCGGTGTCCAGCCTGAAAATGCTGGCGCCAGCCGGGCAGCCGTGGTGGCTGATCGGCGCATTCGGTGTATTGGCTGCCTTCCTGATCATGTCGTTTTATTCGGAAGTGGCGGCATGGGTGTTTGCCTATGTATTTAAGGCGATGGGTGGCAGCATCCTGTCCAGTGACCCTGCCGTGACATCGGCGGCTTTTGCCGCTTTGGTGGCTGATCCGGTTCAGTCCCTGCTATGGCAGTGGGGGGTGTTGCTGTTTATTGGCGGCATTTTATTGCTGGGGGTGTCCAAGGGCATTGAAGCCGTCACCAAAAAGCTGATGCCGGTTTTGTTTCTGCTGCTGATTGTGCTGGGTGTGCGCAGCCTGATGCTGCCAGGCGCCGCTCAAGGCCTGAGTTTCCTATTTACGCCGGACTTTTCCAAAATCAGCGCCGGCGTGGTGCTGACCGCAATGGGTTTGGCTTTCTTTAAACTGTCCATTGGTATGGGTACCATGATTACCTATGGCAGCTACTTTAAGGATGACCAGAATATCCCGCTGACCACCGTGCGCGTGATGGGGGCGGACTTGTTTGTTTCCATGCTGGCCGGTATTGCCATCTTCCCTGCCGTGTTCTCGTTTGGTTTCGAGCCTGCCGCCGGCCCTTCACTGGTGTTTATTACCATTCCGGCCGTTTTTGCCAGCATGCCATTCGGTCATGTGTTTATGGTGCTGTTTTTCATCCTGACCGCCATCGCGGCGACCGGTGCCATGCTGTCCATTCTGGAGGTGCCGGTATCGGTCATGGTCGGGCGCTTTGGTGTCAGCCGTCCGCGTGCCGTGCTGTTTACCCTGTTGTTGCTGGCGCTGATCGGTTCGACCTGTGCGCTGTCCGGCAGCGTATTGGCAGACTTCAAGCTGTTTGGCCTGAATATGTTCGACCTGTTTGACGAGGTCAGCTCCAAGCTGATTATGCCGGCTGGCGGTATCGCCTTGTGCCTGTTTGTAGGCTGGGTATGGGGATTTGATCGTATGCGCGATGCGCTGAGCAATCATGGCAAACTGCAGAACGAGGGCTTGTTGCGTGCCTTGTTCTTTACTATTCGCTACGTTACGCCTTTGCTGGTGCTGCTGGTGATGCTGAGCGGTCTGGGCGTGTTCTGATTGTCTGCTTGCTCATGCTTTCTCGATACCCGCGCTTGCGCGGGTATTTTTTTTGGGAAGAGGAGCATCCTGTCGTTTGCGTTGGATGGCAGATGTAGTGTTTTGCTTATATAGCATGACTGGTGGGTTTTGAGTGCCTTGTTGCGATGGTCTGCTAGCAGAGAATAAGCCGGCACGCGGGTCGTAATGATCCTGTTTGTCGTAAAAAAATCAGGCAGCACGCTTTGCGCATGGCGTGGCTTGCGTAGCAGGAATGCGACACTGTGAAAAATCTGCTGAAACCTTGGTTTGACGTGCATTCAGGGGGTATTCACACCGTATAAAATGCGCTACAGTTCGCGTGCTGGTCATTCAAACGACCGTTTAGAACGATCAATCTAAAAAGTGGTGGAAATACTCTAGGGCTCTGGTAGTATCGCGGATGACTGCAGTTTGCAGTTCAAATAGGCAAACAACATTAAAGCTGCAAAGCATAAGAGGGACACATAATGAAGCTCAAACACCTCAGCCTGTCCGTGATGCTCATCGGCGCCGTTTCCACTGTGCATGCTTCCGGTTACCACTTTGGTACCCAGTCGGTTAGCTCGCAGTCGACGGCCAACGCAAGTGCTGCCGAAGCGTCCGATGCATCGACCATTTTCTACAACGCGGCCGGCATGACCAAGCTGCCCGGCACCAACTTCTCCGGCGCGCTGAATCTGGTAGCGCCGAGTGTGAAGTACAGCAATGCAGAGGCTTTTACAGCACCAACACCAGTTGCTCCAAATGGTACAAAGATCCAAGGGAGTAGTTCCGGCAAGATTGTCGACGATCTGATTGCCGTGCCTCACTTGTATGTGACGCACCAGTTGAATGACCGATTTACCGCAGGCTTGGGTATTTATGTTCCATTTGCCTCGGCAACCCACTATCAAACAAACTCGGTTCTGCGCTACAACCTGAATGAAACCGAGCTGAAGACGATTGACTTCAACCCGACCATTGCCTTCAAGCTAAATGATCAGCATTCGTTTGCGGTTGGTGTCGTTGCCCAGTACGCGGATGCCAAGCTGGTGCAATACGCAAACTTTGCCCAGTCGTTGGCGGGTGCCTATGGACGCGCCGCGTTGGATGCTAAAACCGCTGCTCAGAAATTAGGTGCGGCTGCGGCTGCTGAGACTGATTCCACCAAAAAAGCTGAGCTTGCAAAGAAAGCTCAGGACGCCGTTGCGCTCGCTACAAAAGCAAGTACGGCTGCTCAAGCAGCCCTAGCTCAAGATGGTACTGGAGCGCTTGATGGTCACGCCAAGATCAATGGCGATGACTGGGGCTTTGGTTATACATTGGCTTGGCTGTGGGATATCAACGAGAACGCCCGTATCGGCGTGAACTATCGCTCCAAGGTGAAGCACAAGCTGGAAGGTGAAGCTGACTGGACCGTACCTGCGGGGGCCGAAGGCCAGATTATGGAGGCCTTGGGTTACATTGATAGCAGTGCCAAGGTGGATATCGATACACCAGAGTCGCTGTCGCTGCATGGCATGTTCAAAGTGGCTCCGAAGTGGACGACGTTTGCTGATGTAACCTGGACCAAACACTCGCGCTTTGACCGTGCTGAAGTGGTTTACGGTGCAGACAAGCAGGTACTGCCGCCGCCAGCTGATAAGGCAAATAAGACCATCCTGAGCCCGTCGTGGAAGAACACCTACAAGGTAGCTCTGGGCGCTTCGTTCGATTACAGCGAACCATTGCAACTGCGTGCCGGTATTGCTTACGATAAGACGCCTGTTCCATCGGAAGATAAGCGTCTGGCAACCATGCCGGACAATGACCGTATCTGGTTCTCGTTCGGTGGCAACTACAAGCTGAACAAGGTCTCGTCCATTGATGTGGCTTACAGCTACATCAAGATTCAGGACGGATCGGCTAATGTAAACGGCTACTGTGGTGGCTCGGCACCTCGCGAAGTGAATTGCGTATCCAGTTACACCAAGGGTTCGGCTGATTACAAGGCCTACGCCAACTTGTTAGGCGTGCAGTACAACTACCGCTTCTGATCTCCCTTGACTGTATGAAGGGTTTGGAAGCGTGAGTTCTCGGGGCGGGTGGCTGCTTGGCCAGCGCCTGCCCCTATGAAAACAAGGTGGCGCATGATGCGCGCACCTGATGATTGTGTGTTTCAACCAACGAGGAAACCATGTCTCAATCCAAATTCATCGTACGCAAGGTCGCCGTGCTCGGCGCAGGCGTGATGGGTGCGCAGATCGCCGCTCATCTTGTGAATGCCAAAGTCCCGACGGTATTGTTCGACCTGCCGGCAAAAGAAGGCGATAAAAACGGCATCGTGCTCAAGGCGCTTGAAGGCTTGAAAAAGCTCAAGCCATCGCCGGTTTCCAGCAAGGAAGCCATCCAGTACATTACGCCTGCCAATTACGAAGACCATCTGCATCTGTTGAAGGATTGCGATGTGGTGATCGAAGCGATCGCCGAACGCGCCGACTGGAAAGCCGACCTGTATCACAAGGTGGCACCGTTCCTCGGCGAGCAGACCATTTTCGCGACTAATACTTCCGGACTGTCGATCAACAAGCTGGCTGCCGCCTGTCCGGACTCGGTGCGTCCGCGCTTCTGCGGTGTGCACTTCTTTAACCCGCCACGCTATATGCATCTGGTGGAAATCATTCCGTGCGTGACCAGCGATGCGGCCATGCTCGACAATCTCGAGCGCTTCCTGGTTACCACGCTGGGCAAGGGCGTGATTCGCGCCAAGGATACGCCTAACTTTGTGGCTAACCGCATCGGCGTGTTCTCGATGCTGGCGACCATCGCCAACGCCGAAAAATTCGGCATCCGCTTTGATGTGGTCGACGATTTGACCGGCCCGCGTCTGGGTCGTCCGAAGTCGGCCACCTTCCGTACCGCCGATGTGGTCGGTCTGGACACCTTCGCCCATGTGGTCAAGACCATGGACGACACGCTGCCGGAAGACCCGTGGCACGCTTACTTCAAGTCGCCGGAGTGGCTGCAAAAGCTGATCGCTGCCGGTGCCTTGGGCGCCAAGACCCGTGCTGGCATCTACAAAAAAGACGGCAAGATGATGACCGTGTTCGACCCGGCAAGCGGTGCCTATGTGGCTGGCGGCCAGAAGGGTGACGATGCGGTCAAGGACATCCTCAAGATTGCCGATCCGGCAGAAAAATTCAAGAAACTGCGCGAGAGCAGCCATCCGCAGGCCCAGTTCCTGTGGGCATGCTTCCGCGACGTATTCCACTATATCGGCTTCCATTTGGGCGATATCGCCAACTGCGCACGCGATGTCGATTTCGCGATTCGCTGGGGCTTTGGCTGGTCTACCGGCCCGTTCGAGACCTGGCAGTCGGCCGGCTGGCAGCAAGTCGCCGGCTGGATCGCCGAAGACATCGCTGCTGGCAAGGGCCTGTCGTCTGCAGCACTGCCAGCCTGGGTGCTGGAAGAAGATCGTGCAGGCGTGCATTTTGATGCCGGCTCGTTCGATGCAGCCAGCGGCAAACTGATTGGCCGCTCGCAGCTTGACGTTTACCAGCGTCAGCTCGCACCCGCCAAAGTGCTGGGCGAAACCAGCGCCCCACTGGGTGAAACCGTATTTGAAAACGCCGGCGTGCGGGCGTTTACCACCGGCGACGACGTGCTGGTGGTGTCGTTCAAGTCCAAGGCGCATGCCATTGGTCCGGACGTACTGGAAGGGCTGAGCACGGCGCTGGATATTGCCGAGTCCCGCTTCAAGGGTCTGGTGATCTGGCAGACCGAAGAGCCGTTCTCGGTGGGCGCGGACCTCGCGTCGATGATGCCGGCCTTCATGACTGGCGATTGGGAAGCGATTGATGCCGCGGTGTGCCGCTTCCAGGCCATGTCGATGCGCCTGAAGTACAGCCAGATTCCAGTGGTGGCCGCTACGCAGGGTTACGCCTTTGGTGGCGGCTGCGAGTTCGTGCTGCACGCCGACCGCGTTGTTTCGCATCTGGAAAGCTATATCGGTCTGGTTGAAGTCGGTGTCGGCTTGCTGCCGGCCGGTGGTGGTTGCAAGGAGTTTGCCCTGCGTGCCTCGCAAGAAGCGCGTGGCGACATTCTGTCTGCACTCAAAGACTACTTCATGACCATCGCCATGGCCAAGGTGGCCACCAGCGCGGTTGAAGCGCAGGAAATGGGCTTCCTGAAAAAGTCTGACGTTGTGGTGTTCAACGCGTATGAGTTGTTGTGCGTTGCCAAGAGCGAAGCGCTGGCCATGGCAAATGCCGGCTACCGTCCGCCGCTCAAGGTCAAGGGCTTCCCGGTTGCGGGTCGCGCCGGTGCCGCTTCGATCAAGGGCCAGTTGGTGAATATGCTGGCAGGTCGCTTTATTTCCGAGCATGACTACTATATCTCCGGCCTGGTTGCCGATGTGATGTGTGGTGGTGATGTCGAGCAAGGTACGCTGGTCGACGAGCAATGGATTCTGACGCTGGAGCGCAAGGCATTCATTACCTTGCTGAAAAACCCGAAGAGCCAGGCGCGTATCGCCAATATGCTGACCACTGGCAAGCCGCTGCGTAACTGATAGGGCAGGGTGTCATGGGGTGCGAGGCACGCGTTGTCTTTCGCCCTGGCGCATTCCCTCAATAGACGACTATGGAGTCAATCGGGTGTGGGTGATGGCTTGGCCAGATGGGTGCAGCAAGGCCCCTGCCGGCATCCCATGCCCGAAGTGGAGTAGAAAAAGATGACCAAACAAGTTCAAGAAGCTTATATCGTTGCGACGACCCGTACGCCGGTCGGTAAGGCTCCGCGCGGCATGATGCGCAATGTGCGCCCGGACGACATGCTGGCGCATGTTATCCGTAGCGCGATGGCCCAGGTGCCTGACCTCGATCCATCGCTGATTTCGGATGTGGTGACCGGCTGTGCTTTCCCCGAAGCCGAGCAGGGTCTGAATATGGCGCGTATTGGTGCGCTGCTGGCCGGTCTGCCGGAAACGGTTGGCGGCATCACCATCAACCGCTATTGCTCGTCCGGCATCAACGCCGTACAGATGGCCGCTGACCGTATCCGTCTGGGCGAAGCCGATATCTGCATCGCTTCGGGTTCTGAGTCGATGTCCATGGTGCCGATGATGGGCAACAAGGTATCGCTGAATCCGGAAATTTTCGCCAAGGATGAGAATCTGGCGATTGCCTACGGCATGGGCCTGACCGCCGAGAAAGTCGCCCAGCAGTGGGGCATCTCGCGCGAAGATCAGGATGCATTCGCGGTCGAGTCCAACCGTCGCGCTATTGCCGCCATCGATTCGGGTGCGTTCAAGGCGGAAATCAGCCCGCTGGAAGCGATCTACCGCACACCCAATCTGGAAACCGGCGAAGTCGTGCTGCGCAAGAAATGGCTGGAAAACGACGAAGGTCCGCGTCGCGAAACCACGATGGAAGGCTTGGCCAAGCTGCGTACCGTGTTTGATGCCAAGGGTTCGGTGACGGCAGGCAATAGCTCGCAAATGTCGGATGGTGCCGCTGCCGTGATCCTGGTATCGGAAAAAATCCTCAAGATGTTCAATCTTACGCCGCTGGCGCGTTATGTGACCTTTGCGGTCAAGGGCGTACCGCCGGAAATCATGGGGATTGGCCCGAAAGAAGCGATTCCGCTGGCCTTGCGTCAGGCCGGTATCAGCCAGTCCGACATCAAGTGGATGGAGCTGAACGAAGCTTTTGCTGCGCAGGCACTGGCGGTGGCGCGTGATCTGGAACTGGATATGAGCCTGGTTAACCCGAATGGCGGCGCCATCGCTTTGGGTCATCCGCTGGGTGCGACCGGCGCGATCCGTACTGCGACCTTGGTGCATGGCATGCGCAACCGTGGCGAAAAAGGTTACGGCATGGTGACCATGTGTATCGGCACCGGCATGGGCGCGGCAGGGATTCTGGAAATTCTGTAATACGGATGCAAGCCGGCCAGGTTGGTTACTGGCCGGAAATGGAAAACGCCAGTCTTTGAGGCTGGCGTTTTTGTCTTTGGGAAGGTCTTTTTGTCAGGTATTGACGCGTTCCAGTGTCTCGAAGTCGACTTGTGCCGTTTCTTCCAGTTTTGCCAGGCATGCCTTGATGCGGATTTGATAGGCTTTGGCATTGGCGGAAAAGATCAGTGTGCGCCCGGCTTCGGCCAGTCGTTGTGGTATCAGCAGCATGCGCTCCCCGCACTTGGCATTGGCTTGGGTAACATACAGCGCCGCCAGCGGGTTGCTGGTATCGGTATGCATTTCCGACAGGCCGACCACCAACGGGCTGTAGGCAATGACTTCCACCCCGACTTTTGTGCCGCCTTCGGACAGGCGCTGGATGCGGCGAATAACGCCCAAGGTACTGTTCTGGCTTTCAGTCGAGACCCAGATCAGGCGTCCAAGTTTAAGGCCGTCAACATTGCGGCCCAGATAGACCAGCCCCATGCCGGTATCGCTGATGTCGTTTACTTTCCAGTTGTCGACTCGCTCTTCGCTATTGCGATTGAGCTTGATGGCCAGGGTAATACGCTCCAGCCCGACTTCGACCAAGCTGTTGGCGAATGTAATGGTGCGCTCGTGGCGGCGCATCGATTTGCCGCCATCCTGTGACCAGCGGGTAGCCAGCTTGTCCAGCAGGTTTTGCCATGCCTGGCGATCCAGTGTTGGCAGGGCGCGCTTCAGGTTTTCCGGCGTTTGCTGGTCAAATGCCAGCATCAGGTCGGCCAGACGGTTAAGAACCGATTCGCCGGACCAATAGCGGCAGCCCTTGCCAATGGTGCCGCGACGTAAAAGCTGTGGAGCCAGTGCCTGATTCAGGTTCAATACATATTGAAACTCGCTCGCAGCCGGCTCTTCTTGTAGCTTGACATCACGCACCATGCCGATGAGCAGATGGCTGACCCCTTCTATTTCCTGAGGTAGCAGATTATCGGTCTGGGCAAGATGCAGCATGGCTGCGGCTATCAGCAGCCCTTCGGCGGAGGCCGCTTCGTGTTTAGGATAGATGCGCAGCATTTCACGCTGAAAATGCTGGGCTTCCGTGAACGCATAAATGTGATAAGCCTGTTGCCAGGTTGTAGCGTCGGCGGTGAGGTAGCGCAAGGCGCTCCATTTCACCAGTCCCAGCTGGTGATGCAGGGCGCGCAAAGTGGCTAGTTTGATATCGTCATCTAGCTGGGGGTTTTTGCTGCGCTGAAACTGGCGGATACATAGCTGGTAGCCGTTGGATAGCTCACTCCAGTAAGACAGAATACTGGGCAGGTAGGATTGCGATCTGGCATTATTGTCCAGCAATTCAGCGCAAATTTTTTCGTGGAATGTGTAGGAGGCCTCGTCGACATAAAGCAAGGCCTGCAGGCGCTCTTTGAGCGGCACATCCATATCGCTGTTGAGGCGGCTAATCGCCTTGATGATGTCAATGAAAGCACTATGAAACTCGGCCTCGGGCAGGTTCTGCGCCAGTTGGGTGACCGTTGCGGCACTCGCATGTTGCGATCCATTACGCCCCATGACCGAGCCGATAAAAGCTTTAAGATCAAACATGTCGCGCTGTACTCGCTGCGTTGTATTGTTTAATTTTCATAATTTTAATTTTTTCAGCTATGTCAGTGAAAATGTAAAACCAGTACAAGAAGCCCCAATGAAACTGTGTCGAATATTACTCACTTCTATTTTATTCGCTGTTGCCGCCCATCCTGCCTTAGCCAATTTGTCGATGCCCCCTCGCATTGGCGTCGTATTGGGTGGCGGCGGTGCGCGTGGTTTTGCCCACCTTGGTGCGCTACAGGAGCTGGAAAAGCTGAAAATCCCCATCAGTTGCATCGCCGGTACCAGTGCGGGCTCGCTGATTGGCGGTATCTATGCAAGTGGTGTGCCATTGTCGCAGCTTGCCGACACCTTTGCCAGAACAGACTGGGATCTATTGACCTCGGGCAAGCCGCCTCGTGCCGATGTGCCTTATATCCGTAAGCGTGAAGATACCCGCAACTATCTTGATCTGACGTTAGGAGTGGTCGATGGCAAGCTGCGCCTGCCGCGCGGCGCTATCAATTCGCAGTCCATAGATCTTTATATACGTTACCTGACACGCGATGCGGCACCCGGCAGTTTTGACGAGCTGCCCATACCATTCAGGGCGCTGGCGACTGATCTGGAAACGGGGGACGCCGTGGTGTTTGACAAGGGTGATCTGTCTACGGCGCTGCGCGCCAGTATGGCGGTGCCCGGTGTGTTTGATGCTGTGAATGTCGATGGCCGCGTGCTGGTCGATGGCATGCTGGCGCGCAACCTGCCAGTGTCCGATATCAAGGGGCGCTGTGCCGATGTGGTGATTGCCATTGATGTGGGCGAGCCCCTGAAACAAAGCAAGGAGATCGAGAGCTGGCTGGATGTCTTGAGCCAAAGTATCAACCTGGGTGTTAATCGCAATGTGCGCGAGCAATTGGCTTTGCTTGGTCCGGATGATGTTTTGTTGCGTCCCAAGCTGGGCAGTACTTCGGCCACCGCTTTTTCCGACAGTATGGCCATTGCGGAAACCGGGCGTCAGGCGGTGCGTGAGCATGCAGCATTACTGTCCCGTTTCTCGCGCACGGATCAGGATTATCAGGCTTGGCGTGCCAGTTTAAAGCGTAAGGCAGCCCCTCACATCAATGCGGTAGAGCTCAAGGAAACCAGTACGGTCAATCGGCAGGCCTTGCAAGAAAAGCTGGCCATTCACGCGGGCGAGGTGTCGCAGAAGGATTTTCTCGACCGTTTGCAATCGGTGTTTGCCGAGGGGGATTACGACAGCCTGTCTTATACCTTACAGCATGCCGATGGACGCAATGTCGCTGCCGTGATGCCGGTGGAGCGTAATAGCGGCCCCAGTACGCTGCGTTTTGGTCT
Source organism: Craterilacuibacter sp. RT1T (assembly GCF_023502145.1). Classification (GTDB taxonomy): domain Bacteria; phylum Pseudomonadota; class Gammaproteobacteria; order Burkholderiales; family Chromobacteriaceae; genus Craterilacuibacter. The sequence continues at coordinate 168,752 of NZ_JAMFLI010000003.1, forward strand.
GAGTCTGGAGGGGGCGAGTGACGGAGACGCCACGTTTGCCTTGCTGGCCAGCCAGCGTCGGGTATGGATGAATGCGGCAGGCGGCACCTGGTTTAACGAAGCGCGGGTTGGCGAGAATTTGTATTTGGGTAGCGAATTTTATCAGCCCTTAACCGCCACATCGCCCTTTTTTGTTTCGGCGCGGGCTTTTGTACGTGACGATATGTATTCGCTGTATGACGGCTCGCATAAGCGGCTGGCTGACTTCAATCTGCGCGAGCGCCAGCTAGGTCTGGCAGGGGGGCTTGCGCTGGGCAAGTATGGCGAGTGGCGATTGGGCCTGTTTAAGGGGGATCTCGACTCCGGCGTCAAGGTGGGCGATCCGGCCTTGCTGCCAGACACCCGCTACCATATCGGCGGCATCGAGACCTCGCTCACCATTGACCAGTTCGATAATCCACGCTGGCCGCGCAAGGGCTACGCCATGCAGTTGAAGGTGCAAAAAGCCATTGAGGCCTGGACCGACCCGGCCTTTGACCAACTCACCACTTTCGACGGCAGCTTTGATTATGTCACCACCACGGCGCAGGATCTGACCTTGCGTCTGACCGGCAAGTTTAATGGTGCTACTGACGAAGGCCGCTATATTGCCCCCTTGGGCGGCTTCCTTAATTTATCCGGTTACCAGAAGGATGAGTTGTTAGGCCAGCGCGCGGCCCTGGCCAGAGCCATGGCTTACTGGCGTGTGGCCTCTTTGCCTTCGGCTCTGGGTACCGGTGTGTATCTGGGGGGCTCGCTTGAGGCCGGGCGGGTGTAGGGCGGGCTGTGGCAAGAGAAACGCAGCAGCTGGCTGCCTGCCGGCTCGGTATTTGTCGGTGCCGACTCGCTGATCGGGCCCTTGTTTATCGGTGCCGGATATGGCGAGGGTGGGCGCCTGATTGGCTATTTCTATCTGGGGGCGGATTACTGATTAGCATGGGCATGCTCGGCTTAGCCTTGCCATTAGGTAATGTTATACAGTAACATCCGCGGTCTTGAAAATGGCCGGGGATGGCGTGCGATGGATACGCAACATTATTTGCAAGCGGCAGAGCGGCTTTGCGCCGCTAATGGCGGCAAGCTGACCGAGCTCAGACGCCAGGTGCTGGAGCTGGTGCTGGGCTACCCCGGCGTGGTCAAGGCCTATCAGGTGCTGGCCGATTTACAGCGCGACCGCGGTGCGGCCGCGCCCCCTACCGTCTATCGTGCGCTGGACTATCTGGCTCAGTACGGCATGCTGCATCGTGTCGATGCCTTGAATGGCTATATTGTCTGTCACCATTTCGAGTGCAGCCATCAAGCGCTGATTCTGGCCTGCGAGCAGTGTGGCGGGGTCGAAGAACTCGATGCCGACGCGACTTTCCAGTCTCTTTCCCAAACAACGGCCCGTGCCGGTTTTGTGCCGCGTGCACAAAGTCTGGTGCTGACCGGCAGTTGCAAGCATTGCCATTCATGAAAAAAACTCTAGTCAATCTGCTCAGCGGCTTTCTCGGTGTCGGCAAAACCACCGTATTGCGCCATCTGATCGCGCATAAGCCGGCACACGAGCGCTGGGCCATTATTGTCAACGAATTCGGCGAGATCGGTATCGATGGTGCCGTGCTCTCCGATGGCGAGGTGCCGGTGGCCGAAATCGCCGGCGGCTGCCTGTGTTGTGTGGCTGGGCCGCAAATGACCGTGACCGTTGCCACCTTGCTACGGCGCGAACGCCCTGACCGGCTGATTATCGAAGCCAGTGGCCTTGCCCACGCCGCCAGCGTAATCGACGAGTTGCGCGCCAAGCCCCTGGGCGATGCGCTGGAGGTCGGCGCGGTGCTGACGCTGGTCGATCCGCGCCAGTTTGTGAACCCCGATTACGCCTTGCAGCCGCTTTATCGCGATCAGGTTGCCATTGCCGATGTCTTGCTGGCGACCAAGCTGGATTTGTGCGACAGCGCAACGCTGGACGCATTTCGCGACAAGGCGGCGGCATTGTTCCCGGCCAAAATGCTGGTGGCTGAAGTCGCACAAGGCGCGGCGGATCCGGCTTGGCTGGGCCTGATGCCGGCAGCCAAGCCGCGTTATCGTCCGGCCCTGGCCAAAGGCGCCGATAGTGGTTGGCAGTCGCAGGGCTGGACCTTTCCTCCTGAGCGCGACTTCGACGGCGAGCGTCTGACCCGCCTGTTCGATGATCTGCCGCAGCGGGTGCCCGGCCTGGTGCGGGCCAAAGGGGTGTTTCGCGTGCTGGGGAGCTGGGTGTGGCTGAACTGGAGTGAAGGGCAGTGGGGGGCGGCGCAAGTTGCCTGGCGGCGTGACAGCCGCTTTGAAGTGATTGCGCCCGAAATCGATGCCGCCGCGCTTGAGTCGGCGCTCAATGCCTGTCTGGAGCCGCTCTGATGCATGCGCATACGCACGAAAAACCGCGCCGTCCGCGCCTGAGTCTGATCACGATGTCGGCACTCGATCGTTTGCTGGGCGTGGCCGTCCTGCTGATTATCTTGTGGACACTGGTGGCGTGGGCGCTGGGGGCGAATGCATGAAAATAGCCCTCAAAAACCTGACGGTTTCCTATCAGCGCCATCCCGCCGTACACCACGCATCGGGCGAATTTGTACTGGGAGACGCGACGGCGATTTTCGGGCCGAATGGCGCGGGGAAAAGCACCTTGCTCAAGGCGATGATGGGTGCGCTTAAACCGGATGCGGGCGCGGTGGAATTGTTCGGTCTTGCGGTGCGAGACCTCGCCTATTTGCCGCAACAGTCGGAAATAGACCGCTCCTTGCCGGTGTCGGTGACCGATCTGGTGGCGACCGGTCTATGGCATGAGTCCGGCGCTTTTGGCCGCATGGGGCGGCCTGCGCTGGCACGGGTGGCCCATGCGCTCGAGCAGGTGGGGCTCTCCGGTTTTGCCGATCGTCCTATCAGCGCCTTGTCCAGCGGGCAATTTCAGCGCGTTTTGTTTGCTCGCATCCTGGTGCAGGACGCACGACTGATTCTGCTGGACGAGCCCTTTAACGCGGTGGATGCCAAGACGACATTCGACCTGCTGGAACTGGTACGGCAATGGAAAGAGGAGGGCAGAACGGTGATTGCCGTGTTGCACGACTATGAACAGGTGCGTGCCTATTTCCCTTATACCTTGCTGATGGGGCGTGAAGTGATTGCCTGGGGGGAGACCGACACAGTCTTGACCGACGCCAATTTGCGCCGTGCAGTCGATCGCACCGCCAGCTGGCACGACAAGGCGCCGGTATGCCAAACCGACGAGGAGGCCGCATGATCTGGCAGACTATCTATGATTTTGCCTTTGCGCCTTTTGTCGAGTTCAGCTTTATGCGCCGTGCGCTGGTGGCCTGTATCGCGCTGGCGTTAGGCTCGGCCCCGATCGGCCTGCTGCTGGTTATGCGGCGTATGAGTCTGATGGGCGACGCCATGAGCCATGCCGTGCTGCCCGGGGCCGCCATCGGCTTTATGCTGGCCGGTCTGTCCTTGCCTGCGATGAGCTTGGGCGGCTTTGTTGCCGGGGTGCTGGTTGCTATCTTGGCGGGGCTGGCAACGCGCTACACCTCGGTTAAGGAAGATGCGAGCTTTGCCGCGTTTTACCTGTTGTCGCTGGCTGCCGGTGTCTTGCTGGTTTCCGTGAGCGGCAGCAATGTCGACCTGATGCACATCCTGTTCGGTTCGGTGCTGGCGGTGGATGATATGGCCTTGCTGCTGGTGGCCGGCGTGGCCTCCGTCACCCTGACCATGCTGGCGATTATCTGGCGTCCGCTGTTGCTGGAGTGTCTGGATCCGGTGTTTTTGTCAGCCGTACGCGGTGGCGGGCAATGGTGGCACCAGTTGTTTTTGCTGCTGGTGGTGCTGAATCTGGTTGCCGGTTTTCAGGCGCTGGGCACCTTGATGGCGGTGGGGCTGATGATGCTGCCGGCGATTACCGCGCGTTTGTGGGCGCAAAGTGTAGGCGGCATGCTGCTTTGGTCGGTGAGCGTGGCCATGCTGTCCGGTTTTGGCGGGCTGCTGTTGTCTTACCATGTGGAGTTGCCATCCGGCCCTTCCATCATCCTGCTGGCCGGTCTGTTCTATCTGGTTTCCTTATTGGTCGGTTCGCAAGGCGGCGCCCTGCCGCGCTATATCCGTGCCCGGCATTTTGAAGAGTAAAACATGAAAAAATTTGTCATGCTGCTGATGGCCGTGCTGCCTTTATCGGCCTGGGCCAAGATGCCGGTGGTTGCCAGCTTCAGCATTGTTGCCGATATCACGCGTGAAATTGGCGGCGACCGGGTCGAGGTGGTGTCGCTGGTCGGGCCGGATCAGGATGCGCATGTATTTCAGCCTAAGCCGGCCGACGTCAAGCGGGTCGGTGAGGCCAAGGTTTTTGTGGTCAACGGTTTGGGCTACGAGGGCTGGATGGAGCGCCTGACACGCGCCGCCAACTTCAAGGGTGTCGTCGTGGCGGCAGCCTCCGGTGTTTCCGCTCTTAAAGTGGCGAGTGATGATCACGGCCATGGACATAGTCATGGCGCTGTTGACCCCCATGCCTGGCATGATCCGGCACGGGTACAAAACTACATCCATAATATCGAGGCTGGTTTAATTAAGGCCGACCCTGCTGGGCGCGATGTCTATCGCCAGCGTGCGGCGGCTTATTCGGCCAAGGTCAAGGCGATGGATACATGGGCGGCCCGGCAGTTTGCCGCCATACCACAGGCGCAGCGCAAGGTATTGAGCTCGCACAATGCCTTTGCTTATCTCGGCGCGCGTTACCAGATCAGCTTTTTGGCTCCGCAAGGGGTGAGTACCGATGCCGAAGCTTCGGCCAAATCGGTCGCCCGACTTGTGCGTCAGGTCAAGCAGGAAAATATACGGGCCGTATTTGCCGAAAATATGGCCAGCCAGCGCCTGATGGATCAGCTTTCGCGTGAAGCGGGTGTCAAGGTGGGTGGCAAGCTGTATTCGGATGCCTTGTCGCCCTCGGGTGGGCCGGCGGACAGCTATCTTGCACTGTTCCGCCATAATGTTTCGGCTATTGTGGCAGCGCTTAAATAAGCGCCAGCCGCAATAAGGGGATGATGCCGGTCAGTGCAACCAGCAAGCCGGCGCTCAGCCTGACATAGCGCTGCTGCAGTAGCTGTTTCAGCCGTGTGGTAAACACGCCCATCAGCAGCAAGTTGGGCAGGGTGCCCAAGGCAAAGGCCAGCATCAGCAGCGCGCCATGAGCGGCACTTGCGCTAGCCAGTGCCGACAGGCTGGCGCTATATACGAGGCCGCAGGGCAGCCAGCCCCAGAGCGCACCGACAGCCAGTGCTTGTGGCAGTGTCCTGATCGGTAACAGGCGCCGTGACAGCGGTTGCAAGCGGTGCCAGAGCGGGCGACCTATCGCCTCTATCCGGGTCAATAAACTGGACAGCCCAGCCAGATACAAGCCCATCAGGATCAGAATCAGATTGGCCGCAATATAAAGTAGCTGCTGTACCTGTGCCAGATGTCCGCCGGACAGGGCAAAACCGCTGATGCCGCCGGCTAATGCTCCGATCAGTACATAGCTGGCGATGCGGCCGGTGTTGTAGCCGACGAGCAGTAAGCTGTTGGCGTGATGCTTGGCGTGTTGTGGTGACAAGGCTGCCACTATGCCGCCACACATGCCCAGGCAATGACCCCCGCCGAGCAAACCTGCAACAAAAAGAGAAAACAGACTGGTTTCCAGCATGGTGGCCTGTAAAAAATTCAGATTTTAACAGGCTCTGCTTAGATATACGGCTGCTGCTTGTCTATAAAGCATGAGTTATCTATCTGTGCCATGCCAGTGTCGAATTGTACGCGTAGCTAAGAAAGCCTGAGAACGGGCGTTCAGCTTGCTATCGATCTGGTTTTAAAGAACTCAAGGATTGTATTTTAAGTGGCTTAGATGGCGTCTTGTGTCTAGAGCTATTTATGCAGAACAAGATTAAAGGAGTGAAAATGAAATTCATCGTAGTAGAAAAACTGGGGCAGTCTGCCATTGTGACCATTGACAATGGCCCTGCCAATACACTGGGGCTGGATGTTCTGGCTGAGCTGGAAGCTACGGTAAAAAGCTTGTCGAATGATGAGCATATCCGTGCGTTGGTGGTGACCGGTGCGGGCGAGCGCTTCTTTTGCTCGGGGGCTGATCTCAATATGTTTACCTCGGGTGACAAAGAAAAGGCTGCACAAGTCATTGATGCCTTTGACCGCTCATTTGCGGCTATCCGCAATTTTGACGGCGTGACCGTTGCAGCCATCAATGGCTATGCATTGGGCGGCGGGCTGGAACTTGCATTGTGCTGTGACTATATGGTGGCCGAGCAAGGTGCTTTGATGGGTTTGCCCGAGGCGCGGGTGGGGCTGATCCCGTGTGCCGGCGGCACCAAAATGCTGGCGGACAAAATCGGCAAGGCCTGGGCTAAACGCATTGTCTTGGGTGGCGAGACCGTGGATGCCCGCAAAGGCTTTGATATCGGCCTGCTGGAAGAGATTGTTGACCCCGGTTTTGCCAAAATTGTGGCGGTTAGTCTGGCGGAAAAAGTGGGGGGGCAAGGTGCGGGTGCCGTCGCTGCAGCACGACAGCTGATTGACAACGCCAGCGACGTGACGCTGACGGCTCAGTTGCTGGCGGAACGGTCTGCATTTCTTCAGCTGATAGGCAGTGCGGAACAATTGGAGGGCGTGCAGGCTTTTATTGAAAAGCGCAAGCCGATCTGGTGCCCAGAAGATGAAGACTAAGGCCGCCCAAGCATATAGCTAAGCGGAACCAGCAGCTGATGCGCCAGATTGAGCAGGATAGGGCTGGTGATGGCAAGCAGTACAAAAATAGACCAATGAGTCTGCCCGCTATGCTTGGCCTCTGCCAGAAGTACGCGGTAAGCCGCATAGATCAGCAGCACCATCAGACTGGGGAGCAATAAATAGGCGGCAAGGATCTCGGGGTTTTTTAATGATGCCAGGATTATGCCGCTATGCACGGCCAGATGAGCATGGTAATAAGCCTCAAGCTTATAGCCTTCTGCCGGATTGTGCCGGCGATGGCATGTCCAGCGGGAACTGCTAAGTGCCCATAAAGCCGAGGCGATGCCGATCACGGCATAAAAGTGCATGAGCGGCAGGTAAAGCGCCCAAAGCTTGAGAGAGGGCAGGGTCAGTTTGACCAGAATGGCGGCGATAAAGTAGGCCGCTAGCAGCGCTGCCATGCCGGTGGCACTGCGGCTGCGACAGATCAGCCAAACGCCATGTAACAGATACAGTAGTAGCATCAACGCAAGGCCGATGTTTGCCGTCATGACTAGCATGTACTCATGCTGTGCCATAAGGCATGCGATAGGATGGCACCTATCTGTGACAGGTAGTGCGTATCTAGTTCGGGGCTAAAGCGGTCAGCGTCATCGCTTGCGATCACTAATAGGCCGAAGGCCTTCCCGTCGGGACTACGCAGGGCTAGTCTGGCAAAAGATTGCAGCACAGGCTCGGGCGAAAAGCAGGCCACAAGTTCTTCGCTTGCGTAGTGGCCACAGCTAGGCGCCTGCAGTTTGTGTGCCTGTTGCTGTAATGCAGGCGAAGCCAGACATTCGGGGGGCCATTGTTTGCTGCCCCATAAACGTATCAGCACCCGGTTCAGGCCAAACTGCTGTTCAAAACATTCAAGCGCCGCCTGAATGCAGGCACTGCTTGAATGCCTTGGCAGCAGGCTCAGCGTCAGCTGATGTATACGGCCAAGCAATACTTCATTTTCCCTTGCCTGCTGCTGCCATTGTGCCAGTTGTTGCTTGATACCAGCATTTTGTGACTGCAGCTGGCGTATCTGCTGCTCGGCAAAGGGGATGATGATCTGGTCTTTGGGATGCAGCCAGCCAAAGTATTCGGCTTTCTCCCGGATAAAATCCGGATTGTTCCGCAGAAAATCCAGTACCTCCTCGCTATGCATCAGCTTGCCTTTCCGGTCTCAATCTCACCAGTAAAGACCGTAACGGCAGGTCCGCTCATCATGACCGCATGACCTTCCCCTTGCCAGCGTATCGTCAGGTCCCCTCCGCGCGCATGTACCAATACTTCATTGTCCAGCCAGCCTTGACGGATGCCGGCAACAACAGCGGCACAAGCGCCGGTACCGCAGGCGAGCGTTTCGCCAGCACCTCGCTCATATACACGCAAGGCGATTTCATTGCGCTGGATGACTTGCATAAAACCGGCATTCACGCGCTCGGGAAAGCTTGGGTGAGACTCAAGTTCCGGTCCCAGCGTCGCAACCGCGGTTGTTGTCAGATCCTCAACCCGTAATACCGCATGTGGGTTACCCATGGACAGGGCCGCTATCTGGTACGGTTTGCCGGACAGCATGATGGGGTAGGCCAACTCGGCGCTATCGGCAAGAAAAGGAATTTCTTGCGGGGTGAAACTGGGTATGCCCATATTGACGACGATGCGTCCTGTCAGATCCATTTCCGGGACGATCACGCCACGAGCGGTTTCCACGCGGATAGCCCGTTTAGTTGTCAACTGCTGTTCGATGACAAATTTGACGAAGCAGCGTGCGCCATTGCCGCATTGTTGAACTTCGCTGCCATCGTTGTTGTAGATGCGGTAGCAAAAATCGTTTTCCGGCTTGCGGGCGGGCTCGACCAATAGCAACTGGTCAAAGCCGATGCCGAAATGGCGGTCACCTAGTTCGCGTATCTGTTCCGGTGAGAGGCTGACCGTCTGGCGGACGCCGTCTATCACCATGAAATCATTGCCTAGGCCGTGCATTTTGCTGAATTTTAGTTTCATGTGAATGCTGAAGCGCCCAAAAGAGTAGGGCATATCATAAACGATATGCGTGCTACTTAATACCGGGTAAGACATGGGCATTGACAGCTTACTGACCGGTAAGTAGAGTCAGGCGCATGAAAATGGAATCTGCCGCCAAAGGGGAAACCCGCAAGAAAATCCTCGATTTAGCCGAGGCTTTGCTGTTAAGCCATGGCTACCATGGCTTCAGTTATCAGCAAATAAGCAAGGTGCTGGGGGTGCGCAATGCCGCCATCCACTACCATTTTCCGCATAAAACCGATTTGGGGGTGGCGCTGATACAGCGTTACCGCCGGCGTTTTGCCCGCTTCACCGATTCCCAGCAGCGATTGGGTGGGCAAGAACAGCTGGAACGTTATTTTGAGCTGAGTGAAACCTATTTCGCCAAAGACAGGCAAATCTGTCCAAGTGGCGTCCTGTCTACCGAATTTCCGCGCCTGCCCGAAGTCATGCAGGCAGAAGCATCCGCTTTTATTGACGAGATGCGAAGCTGGGCCGTGGCCATTGCCTTGAAGGGCAGGGCAGAAGCCACCATGGCTTATACCGGCGAGCCAGAAGCTATCGGAGCCGTCCTGTTTTCAACATTACAAGGCGCCTTGCAGCTGGCACGCATAGACGAAAACATACTGGTGACAGTCAAAAACCAGATTAGAGCCATGCTGGGCATCAATATGGCCGAGTTCACACGAGAAGGCGGGTAAATGACATGACGTATAAAAAAAACAGGATGAGCCGTATTGCGGACAAGACTTTATGCCTGCCCACGGGCATGCGCAGCATGGTTTTGAGCCGGATTTTTGGCCGTGTGGTCCCTTTTTTGGCCACGTCCGGACTGCGCTTTGATGAGGTATCACCTCAGAAAATGGTTGTTTCCCTGCGCAACCAGCGCAAGGTACAAAACCATATCAAGGGCGTGCATGCAGCGGCGATGGCGCTACTGGCCGAAACCGCGACTGGTTTTGTTGTCGGCATGAATATGCCGGACAATAAGCTGATGCTGCTCAAGTCCATGCATGTCGACTACTTGAAGCGTGCGCAAGGCGGAATGCGTGCCGAGGCAACCCTGTCTGCCGCACAGATACGCGACATGCACGAGCAGGAAAAGGGGGAGCTTACCGTCAGCGTACGCGTGACGGATGAATCGGGTGAAGAACCCGTGCGTTGCGAAATGATCTGGGCTTGGGTGCCCCAAAAGCGTCAGCAAACCCCACCGCAATAATAAATAAGGAGAGCCCGAGATGAATTTCAATACCCTGACCTTAACCGTCACTGATCACGTTGCCCATGTCAGATTCAATCGTGCAGATAAGGCTAATGCCTTGAATGAAGAAATGTGGCGCGAGTTGAAAGCGGCTTTTGAGTGGTGCGATGAAAATCCCGAGGTGCGTGCAGCCGTATTGTCCGGAGAAGGTAAGCATTTCTGTTCCGGTATCGATCTGACCATGCTAATGGGCGTGCAGGCTGCCGTTGCCGATAAGTGCGATACGCGCAAGCGCGAAAAGCTGCGCAAATTGATTCTGGAACTGCAAGCTTGCGTATCCAGCCTGGAGAATTGCAGCAAACCGGTGATTGCCGCCATTCATGGGGCTTGCGTGGGTGGCGGGCTGGATATTGCCCTGGCTGCTGATTTCCGTTACGCCAGCCGGGATGCTGTTTTTAGCGTGCGTGAAGTCGATATGGGCATGGTGGCCGATGTGGGGACTTTGCAGCGTTTGCATCATGTGGTTGGTCAGGGGGTATGCCGGGAAATGGCACTCACGGGCTGCGATGTTAAAGCGGATCAAGCCCAGGCGTGGCAACTGGTCAATCAGCTATTTGACGATGCCGCTTCTGTTATTGATGGTGCATTGAGTGTTGCAGGTGCAATCGCAAGCAAAAGCCCGGTTGCCGTGCGCGGCAGCAAGCATGTGATCAACTACAGCCGGGACCATAGCGTGGCCGATGGCCTGCAATACATTGCGACCTGGAATGCGGGTATGTTGATGTCGGAAGACATCCAGAAAGCAGTGATGGCCAGCATGACCAAGCAGCAAGCCGAATTCCGTGATTGATGGCTAATAAGCCCGGGCTAGTTGGAATGAGCCCGGGCTTATAATGGGTTTTTTCATTTCGTATAATGTACATTATGTAAAATTATGGGCACGATGGGTGCGCGCCCTTCGCGTCTGTATGCGGAAACCATGTAAAAACTGCATGATCTAGCATGAATGAAACGATCACAACTACCCCGTGCCGAATTCGACCACGACCCTGACGAACTAATCAGGGTCGTTTTGTTTTGTCCGCATCCAGACAAAGCTATCAAAATGCTTGGCGTCACAAAATCCCAATTTGAAGCATGGCAGCGCGGCATAGAGGCTGTGCCACGCTCCGCTTTTGCTTTTCTGGTGCTGTGGGGGCAAAAAACCGCACCGAGCGGCTGGGGGCTATTTTCTGGCCTGCGGCTGGACGATGACGGCGACTATCTACGACACCATGCTTTCCGTCACCGCATCCGCTTTGATGATCTGGCCAGCTTGCCTGAATACTGGCGACTACAAGCACTTGCCCAGGCGCAAGCTGAAACCATCGAACAGATCATCATCGAACGCAACTTCTACCGCGAACAATGCCAGCGAGAAGCGAAGTTCGGGCTTATGTTGAACCGAATTTTTAGAGCCTAGACCGACGGTCCATGTAAAGCCGGTCTAAAGCGCCCACGGTAGCAGCGGCCGGCGACATGCGCCTATCTTGCGCCATCTCGTAAGCAATCAGACGATCCGCAGTTGCATGATCCCCCATGACGGCACCAAGCAATCGCTTATAGCTGGGCGTGGTGCGATGGGCCAATGGCGCCGAGGGTGCTTTCAGTGGTAAGCGCTGATGCATAGGAAGGCGATTAATGGCCTTTCTTGCAGCTACCGCACGCGAGATAAACGGATTCAGTGAGCGTTCATGGCTAACTGCCCGCTTGGCTTTGCCGGAATCGCCAGAAAAGATGGTCAAAAGGTGGTTGTATGGGTCGCGCTTGGGTGAGTTCGAGCTAGAAGGCGTGTATCTCACGCGTGCAAAAGTCTTGCTCCGAGATGGACGGCGAAAACGTCTAACCACCAGCCGAAACAGGTAAGCGGCGAACAGGCACAGCGACATCAAGCCAAAGCCAACGAAAAAATCATTAATGACAGACATTTTAGACAGGACAATGTTGGTTGCTGCAAGCATAAACCCGCTCGGAAGTAAGGGCAAATTCAGTAGTTGGTTCACGCACTTTGCAGGGCTCTTCGTCGTGTGCATGAGCGTCTCTTTCAGAGCCGTTTTTTCCCACCGTGGGAAAAAAGACGGGTATTACCAGACACCCGTCTACACCCAACCCCAAACCCAACTGCAAAACCGACCCCAACAGCAACCCCAACAGCAACCCCAACAGCAACCCCAACAGCAACCCCAACAGCAACCCCAACAGCAACCCCAACAGCAACCCCAAAACCAAACCACCCGAACAACAACCCCCTACCCTCACAACAGCCAACCCCCGAACAACACCCATCAACCCAAACGAAGAACAAACCCCAAAAGCAAATGCAAATACAAAACCGTCAATGCGCAGCCATGGTTACAGCGACCTGCTACGGCTCGCAAAAACGCGAGCCTAGCCCCCGTACCCCTTCCCCCCGCACAAAACGCGGGTGGCGGGCCCCTACGGGCACGCCTCCGGCGGGGTCTTGCGTGCTACGGGCGAATGTGTGAAGAAAAAGCAGTCTGCAATGGATGAAGGGTGGCGCGACTGAGGCGTGGGCCTCGGTCGATTTGCTCGGGTCACTTCACCTGGGAAAATTACTCTGGTGCGTAGCTGTCCGTTTACCTGGATAAATCACGGTAAATGGACACAGGAACAGGCAAATCAACCAAAGTAGGATCAAACCGAACAACAAAACCCGATGGCAAGACATTCAGGACGGGGCGAGACTCCCCAGGGGAAGGCAAAAAAACCAAATGCGGCAAATGCTGTGGAGACTCAAAGCGACAGGCCGGACGCGCCCGCCCCCTTGAGTCTGAAGCAATCACGACTTCAACCAAAACAAAGTCATGACCAGGTGAAGGACAATCTATCATCCGGCCATAAACCCCAGAAAACCCGCAAGCATGAAAAAACAAATCTGCGTGACGGTTACTGTATCAGCCTGTAAAACTTCCATGATTATTACCTGTAATTTACGCGTTAAATATTACGACTTGGCAAAAACATCGGTTGCGCCCATTAGGGTGTGATAAAACATGGCGGTTGTTTCAATCGCCGCAATCACTGCAACCTGAGCGCCAAAATCAACCGGCATCAGCACCTGAAAAACATCGGACAAAAAGCTTGGCATCTTGACTGATAAAGCAGACAAGATAAATTGCATGGCAACAACATAGGCCAAAACCAAGCCAGCCCAAAAAATAGCAATCATCATGGCTAACGGCTTGTCAAAGAATACTTTTTTGACAAGCTCAATCAGCCAAGCGGCAAACGCTCCTAAAATTAATGGCATTACTGCGACCTCGCGCCGGTAAAGTTTTTAACCCTATTCCAGCCATAAAGCACGACCAGACCCCAAAAAAGCCAAGTAACAATAGCCTGATATGGTGCACACAAAGAAGCTGGCATCAAATCCAACGTAATAGCCTTGCCAAAGATGGTAATTGTTCGCTGTAACGAACATTGCCCGCCAGAAACAGGCAAACCAATTCCATCAATAATACGACCAATCGGTGAAGCAAACTGAGTTTCAGTCGGTAACGACTCTTTGAGCTTATCCAGTAAAGCTGGATCAGGTGCTAATGCATCCAAAGAAATTGCATCACCAGGCTTCAACTGATCCGCAATATCTTTTACTGTATCGTCCCTGGCATAGTCATCTGGGTAAGGCTCAGGCTCAGGCTCAGGCTGTGGGTTTGGATTAGGATTTGTCCCCTCACCTGGCTTTGTTGTCGTTTCCGTACTCGTCGAAGAATTCCCATCTTTATCGGTAGTCGTCGTTTCCGTTGTCGTAGTTTCTGTGACGTTCGGTTTCATACCTGGTTTAGTCTCAACTTTTGGCATTTCAACCGTGTTTTGAGACTTGTCAACTTCCTTCACCGTAGAGCCATCAGGGTTTGTTTTTATGGACTCTCTGACAACTTCTTTTGGCGTAGATTGCGGATCAATCTCTGTTGTGCTGCCCGGCTGGGTTTCAACTTCTGGAACGCGTTTAACAGCATCAAGCGGGTGATTATCTACAAAACCACTAGAAGCAGCATCTAAATCTAAATCAGTTGGTGGGTTTTTTTCAACAACTGAACCAATCTGATTTAACTTAACAGTGCCGGTTTTATCTATACCATAATAAGAATCAAAATAAATAAACGTAATAGTAGCAGTAACGGGATTTATTGTGCCGTGATATAAAATAGAGCTATAACGATAATTGGATGAATTGGGACCGGCATATTTCCTAGATTCAAGGCATGAAACCATTTGAGCAGATCTTAAACCTGTACATGAAGTATTATGACTCCAAAGGTCATGATTTTTAGCAACCATATAATCATTAGAAGCCGCCATCGCTTCATAGCCTAGTTGCTTTAAATAATCAGCAAGCAGACCAGCACCAACAGCAATGACACCACCTTTAATCAAAGATTTAATGCCATGCTGAATAGGGAATTTTGAAATATTCAATAAATCTTTAGCGTTAGCTGCAATCGTTCCCGTAGATGTTTTAATCATTACACCAGACTGCCTGGATACTCGAATGTGAGGATCATTAGCTGAGGTGGTGGCGGTCATGCCTGTAACTGGGTTTGCTTTGCTTGGATTAAGTAATCCACCTTTATAGTCATAGCCATGATTCAAGTTTAAAGCGGCACCGGCAAACGCAGGCGAAGAAATGCAAAGAAAAGCCGCAATTATTAGTTTAAACATTTTGTAACTCGCCGTGGTTTAGGTATATCAACACGCAAAAGCATAAAAACCACAACCAAGACCAGCTTGAAAGGCAGTAGCAAATCGCGAATTTGAAAGCGTGGGGGCTTGGGGGTTTGGTAGCGCAGGACGGCAAGCCGACGGGTCAATGTCGAGTACATGCCAGACGCGCCATCATTAGCAAAGAGCTTTTTGGTATCGTATGCCTTGCCGATGGTGGCCGGCTTATAGAACGTGCGATCACAAACAGGTGAATGGGCATCCGTTCCCAGGCGTTGAACTGCCATATGCAGCCCCTTAAGGCGCAGGAAACCAAAAAACTTGAGGGATTCGACCTTGCGGCAAACAACCAGGTACTGACCGAACAGCAGGCGAATCTGTTTATCCAGGGCTTGAACATGCTGAATCAAAATCATGACGTCCCAGCCCAACTTACGGGACAAAGCCAGCCATTCGATGACCTTCTGCCGGTCTTTGTCGTTCCATGAACGCGCATTGAACAGAAACACGCCCTCGTCAAGAATCAGCAGGCCGGCAACGTGTTCACTGTCCCCTCCTCTGCCGAGCGCGTAAAAGTGCTCGGACGTCGGCACATCGGGCAATACGGTTACGGAAACATCAGGATTAACGCGGGAGAACTCTGTGAAATCTAACGGGAAGTTAGCGGCAACGCGACGGCCTTTGCGTAAATACTCATAGGCGCGGGTGGTGGCATAACTGGTCTTGCCATCCCCTAGCGTCCCCTGTACGAGGTAGAAAGACATGGCAAGACCTTTCGGGTAATTAGCCTACAAACTTGCGGATCATCTTGATGCCAGCAGATACACCCAAAAACAGCGCAAACAGACCAATACCGGCCGTCATCGCAGCAGTCGCTTCCGCAGTTGCGCCGGTAGCAACAGTCCCCCACTCAATAGCCGAGGCAGCAAACGAAGGCGCAGCAACAACAGCAGGCACAATAGCTACGACGAGTTTTTTACCGTGTTTTTTAAGCAAAGACATTTGCAACTCCTAAATAAAATGAAAACAAAATGGTGGAAGGCCACCCCTAAGCGCACAGCGCAGCAGCGCTATACGCTTAGGGGTGTCATCCGTCGTAATACGTACCACCGGCCAAATAAGCGAATTTGCGCATGGTCTTACGCATCCAAAAGCCGGTAAAAAACGCGGCGAAGCTATAGGCCATAAACAAAGGCAAATCAAAGGCCAGAAAGACCGCACCTTCGACGATAGGAGCAGAGGCATTCATAGTTAATTAGCCATCATGAGTTGAGGTTCATAAGCATCAATCGCGGCAAAAGTCGTGCTGTAATCATTTGCGGCCTGAACCGTGGACAGTTGCTGTTGATGATTCCAGTACCAACGCGGCGGCTGAATAGCTGCGGTCAGCTCAACCACCTTGATCACACTGGTGAACTTTTGCAGCGAGGCCAGCGGCTCGGCAATATCAATACCGTATTCACGCAGCTTTTTTGCATGGCGGTAAAACGAACCATTCGACAATAAAGTTTTTACGTTCTCACCTCGCAAAAATGCAGCAGCGGTCATGCAAAAAGGTGATGGAATCGCATCGAGGTCTAAACGGGTAATGTCTTCCCTTGTGCGGTTTAGCAGCGGGTCAATTTCGCTGTCGAAAAGCTGTATCAGTTTGCCCATGGTGATATCCCCGATAAAACGTAAGTCTTTGTCACGCAACATTAGACGCTGTGCCTTAAGTTCAAGGCGTAATAAGCCGGATTGAGTACAGTATTGATAAACGGGATCGTTTTTTATGGTTTCAGTTTTTCGGCCATGCTTATGACCGGGGGCAAGCATTTCAGGGGCTTTCAGGTAAGCGGTAATCAGCTTACGACCTTTTTTAGAGCCCCATACCACGGAGGTGGGCCCGCCCTTGCCGCGCTTGATATTTTTGAGTGACTGGGTAGATAGCCAATCAATCGCGCACTGAGCGTTAGCCATGCTGCCGGTGTGATAGTTGCGGGTTAAGTGAATCTCGGACACCGACGCACCAGTCCAGTAACCGCAATTACCATGCTTGTAATCGTATTCTGACGGGTTCAGGTTTAAATCTTTTTCGCCTGGTGTGAATGGTGGCAAGTCGAAACCGGCCAAAATCTCGTTGCACTTGGCGAGCGTGCCTTCCCAATCCAGATTAAACACGTTGTCAGGGCGATCCAAACGCCCTACGTTGCCTTCCAACTCAACGGTGTAACCATCACAGCGAACAATCACCAGCGAATCAAACGAACCGCGAATGTGCAGCTTCGAAGCAGTGCCCCATTCAGGGTCTTCGTTTAAGTTGCCAGTCTCAGCATCCCTACCCCATTTGCCGACCAAACCCGAATCAACCAACGGTAATGCGGGTTTCATTTCGAGCGTTTCAGCATCGAAAACACCGGCATGGCGTTGTTTGATTCGAATGAAGTCAACAAAGCAGGTCATGGCTATCAGGCGACCAGTGGCTTGATGTTAGAGAAACCAACCACTTTGGAAATGGTTGTAGAACCACGAAATTGCGTGGTTAGTTCCAAGTCACAGGTCACAGGAAAACGAATGCCACTAAATTGAGTCAAATCCACATCATCCAGAACCGGCAATGTGACACCTTCAAGGCCGAATGCCTGGCAGCAGTAATTAGCCGAAGCGGCATTTTCGATTTGTTGCAAAATCACAGCCTGTTTCATGTCGAACGGATTGCCATTTTTTTTGGAAATACCTTTACGGTGCGCGACGCCAGCAAGGATGACTTTCATGTTTATCTTTCCAGAGTGATGAGACGTTTAAAAAACTTGTAGAAAATGCAAAATGGAGAAATTAGCGTTGCAAAAGACAACACAATCAGAATGTGAAAAAAGCGGAATACAGACAGCAAACTGGACATGATCTGTGCGCTCAAAATGGAAGGTGTTTGTAATAACGCACAGCAGGCTTGCCGTAATTGAAATAAGAACAAAAACCGTATTTGTGAAAATACAAACCCGAGTTCCAGCTGCGGCGAGGTTTAGACAAGACAATGAGGCTAGACATGACAGACTCCTGCTAAAATGGGAGGCAAGAAAGTGTCAGCAAGTGCTGACAATGCAAATGATATGTCAGCATGTGATGACATGCAAGGGAGGTCTATGAAAAATGCACGCGACTACTTGGAAGAAGCCCTGCTGAAAATGGGCGAAATCAGTGATGCGAAGAAGGCGGAAAAGCTAAAAATATCAAGACAGTCAATAAGCGCGTACAGGAAGGGTGAGCGCATCATGGATGATTTCATGTGCATCATGGTCGCAAGGGAACTAGGAATCGACCCGTTAGAAGTCATCGCGGCAGCTAACATGGAGCGCGAAAAAACGACAGAGCGAAAGGACTTCTGGGAGGATTTCAGAAAGCAGATCGGCGTGCTGGGCGTGGCCGGTCTGGTGATGATGGGGACGGTGAGTGCCCTACCTGCAAAGACAGGAAATAGCCCAATGCTTAATAGTGAAAGTGTACATTATGTAAAATAAAGTGCACGTCTCGGCTAAAGCACAAGCACACTATTCCCCGCCCTTAAGTTCGGCATGATGCCACTTGTGCAACACTTTTTTGAGCGAATGCTCGGCATCCTTGTTTTGGTCGCCTCTTTTCAGCATGCTGCAGTAATGCAATGCATGTATTTTGATAAAACCAAATAAAGGAGACAATCATGAGCAAGCGTATTGCACTTGTTACTGGCGGTATGGGCGGTATCGGTTCGGCGATTTGCCGTGCTCTGGCTGATGCGGGACATACCGTTGTAACAACCTATAGCAAGCCCGGCAAGGAAAGTGCCTGGCTTGCCGATATGAAAAACAGCGGTTACGACTTTCACGCCTTCCAGTGCGACGTCACTGATTTTGATGCATGCCAAGATTTGGTGGCTGCGATTACTGCTGAAATCGGTGCAATTGATGTAGTTGTCAATAATGCCGGTATTACCCGTGATGCTTCGTTCCGCAAAATGAGCAAGCAGGATTGGGATGCTGTGCTGCGTACCAATCTGGACTCGGTGTTCAATACGGCCAAGCCTACAGTGGATGGCATGATGGAGCGCGGTTGGGGGCGTATTATCAGTATTTCGTCCATTAACGGTCAGAAAGGCCAGTTTGGTCAAACCAACTATTGCTCGGCCAAGGCGGGTATGCATGGTTTTACCATGGCGCTAGCGCAAGAGGTTGCGCGTAAAGGGGTTACGGTGAATACGATTTCGCCGGGTTATATCGGTACCGATATGGTGATGGCGGTGCCCGAGGAGGTGCGTAGCAAGATCATTGCGCAAATTCCGGTGGGTCGCCTGGGTAAGCCTGAAGAAATTGCCAGTCTGGTCGCCTATCTCGCTTCCGATGCGGCCGCTTTTATTACCGGAGCCGATTTCGCCATCAATGGCGGCCAGCACATGATGTAATACCGGATATCTCCGCGATTGAATGAGCACCCGCCCGCGTGGCGGGTGTTCTTTTTTGCATGTTCCGGTTAGGCTAGTCGTTTTATAAATGTGCCTGGGTGAGAAAATGTCATATCAAGTTGCGGTGTCCAGTGATGATAAAGCACAACGTTATGCGGAATTATTGCCACAGTTGCAGGCTTTGATTGCCTCCGAGCAGGATCAGATTGCCTCGCTTGCCAATGTGGCTGCGGCTTTAAATGCTTGTTTTGATTGGCTTTGGGTCGGTTTTTATCTGGTCAAGGGTCAGCAGCTGGTGCTTGGGCCATTTCAGGGGCCGCTGGCTTGTACGCGCATTGACTTCGGCAAGGGCGTATGCGGTGCTGCCTGGCAGCAAGGCCGTACCTTGCTGGTGCAGGATGTGGATGCTTTTCCCGGGCATATTGCATGTTCTTCGCTGGCCAGATCCGAAGTGGTGGTGCCGGTCTTTGATGGCCAAGGCACCGTGAAGGCGGTTCTGGATATTGACTCGAGCCGGCTGGGTGAATATGACGAGATTGACCGCGCCGCACTCGAGCAATTGGCCACTTGGTTGACGCCGCTATTTAATTAAATAGGCAATCAGCCGATCAGTGCCTTGTGTAAATACTCGTAGCGTTCAGCCTCGGTTAATTGACTCAGTGCGTCGCCTTGCGTGGTGACGAGCATCGCCAGGCGCGCTATGGTGCGCTCTTCTTGAGCCGCGACGGCACCATGGGCCAGGGCCAAATCGCCGGATAGTTGTAGCAACTTTTCGGCTGCCGCCCTGCCCTGTTCTTTTTCTGCCAGTAAAGCGCCTTCAAGTTCATCGCGGCGCTCGGCGAGTCCTTCAAGTTTGGCCTTTATATGGCCTATCTCACGTTCGCGCCCAGCCAGGCGCTCTTGCCACAGGGCTTCTATTCTTGTGGTTTCCTGCCGTGCCTGCTGGGTTTCGCTTTCCTGCCGCTGCCGTTCTTGCAGCATTTGTTTGCGCTCTTCTTCTATTTGCTCGTACAGCCTGATACGCAAGCCTTCGAGGCGTTCATAAGCCAGCGTTTCGCGTTTTTCGGCTTCGGCCCGGACTTCTTGTAGCTGCTGTTTGGTTTCTTCTTCTGCCTCCAGTAATTTGGCGGCCATCAGGGCTTCGGTCGCAATAATTTGTGCTTCGGCGTGAGTCAGTTTTTCTGCGAACTGTTTATGTAGATCTTCTTGCTGTTGTTTGGCTAGTGTTTCGGCTTGCAAGGCCAAAACCGTTTCTGCCAGTTGATTTTCACTGCGCTCGCGTGCCTGTGCTTGCTCGGTCAGTAAAGCCAGCCTGTCTTCCGCCAGTTGCTGCGCGGTTTGTAGTTGTGCCTGTAGCTGGACGCGCTCGGCCACGATTTCGGCGCGCATGCTGTCCAGTGCATTTTCAGCGTGTTCGCAAGCTTGTTGCCAGACAACTTCAAACGCTTCCGATAGTGCCGCAGGTAAATCCGGTCGCCGCGCCGAGGTAGCCATTTTTGCGAGGAACTCTTGGCGCCACAGTTTGAGCGTGTTGTTGATGGTGGTGTTCGAGCCGCTGCCTAGTCTGGCCCTGACCTCGACTACGGTCGGCCAGGTGCCTTCTGCCAGTAGTTCGAATGCTGCCGTACGGATACGGCCGTAAATATCTTCAGCCATGGCCTGCTTTCGGTTGGTGTTTATGGCGTTATTTTATCATGTAAAATTATTACGTAATACATGAAATACAAAATCGTGCGAATAATATTTTTCCGATAATTATACTTATCGGAACTTTAGTCGCCTGCAGGGGAAAATCAGCACCCCATACCATGGTCAGGGTGCATCTCGGCACATCTATAGGTCAAGAGCCGGCTAAAATCGCTGCTGCGCATTACGCCCACTCATCTTTATAACGGAGCTCTCATGCCCAACTCGTCTTATGCCGCGCTAGCGGCCAGCTTTACCCGGCTTTACCGTTACCAGCATCTGGCGGCGATAGTCGGCTGGGATCAGGCCGCCATGATGCCGGCCAAGGGTAACGAGGCGCGTGGCGCGGCCATGGCCGAGTTGCAGGTGTTGATGCATCGCACGCTGACCGACCCCGCCCTCAAAAGCCTGCTGGCCAATGCCGAGACGGAAGCTGTTGATCAGGCGACGCGTGCATCGCTGCGCGAAATGAAGCGGGTATGGCAGCAGGCCAATTTGTTGCCCGAGCGTTTGGTGGAAGCCGCTAGCCTCGCCGGCTCGCGTTGCGAGCATGGCTGGCGCACTCAGCGCGCTGCCAACGACTGGACTGGCTTTTTGCAAAACTTCCGCCCCGTGGTCGAATGTGCGCGCGAAAAGGCACAGCGTCTGGCCGAGGCCAGCGGGCTTGCGCCTTACGACGCGCTACTCGAGCAGTTCGAGCCGGGCATGCATAGCGCGCAACTCACACGCATCTTCGGAGAGGTTAAGAGCTGGTTACCGGGCCTGATTCGCCAGGTAATGGACAAGCAGGCCGGTGAAGTCACGCTAAGCCCTGGCGGCCCCTTTCCCATCGCCGCGCAGCGCGCGCTGGGGCTGGAAATCATGGATTTGCTGGGTTTTGATTTTGACGCAGGCCGACTGGACATTTCCCTGCATCCGTTTTGCGGCGGGGTTGCCGAGGATGTGCGCATCACCACTCGCTACCGCGAAGACGACTTTATGCAGAGCATGATGGGCATCGTGCATGAAACCGGCCATGCCTGTTACGAGCAGCACCTGCCCCGCGACTTGGTTCACTTGCCGGTCGGGCAAGCGCGCTCGATGGGGGTACACGAAAGCCAGAGCCTGGCCTTTGAAATGCAATTGGGACGCAGCCCGGCTTTTCTCGAGCTGATCACGCCGCTGGTAAAAAAACATCTGGGTGATCAGGCCGCACTGGATAGCGCCAACCTTTCCCGGCTCTATAGCCGGGTCAAACCGGGGCTGATCCGCGTCGACGCCGACGAGTTGACCTATCCGGCGCACATCATCCTGCGTTTCGAGATCGAGGCTGCGCTGATCGCCGGCGACATCGAGGCCGAGGATATTCCGGCGCTATGGGATGAAAAAATGCAGGCGGCGCTGGGTCTGGACACGCGCGGCAATTATCGCGACGGCTGTTTGCAGGATATTCACTGGACCGACGGCAGTTTTGGCTACTTCCCCAGCTATACGCTGGGCGCCATGTACGCCGCACAGTATTTCGCCACCCTGCGCCGGGATACCCCCGAACTGGATGCCCACATCCGCAGCGGCAATCTGGCACCGATCACAGACTGGCTGGACCGCCATATCTGGCAACAGGGCAGCTTGCTGGAAACACCGGCGCTGATTCTGCAAGCCAGCGGCGAGGGACTGAACCCGTCCTATCTGCGCGCGCATCTGGAACAGCGTTATCTGGCAGACAGCCAATAAGCCCTTCGGGTAAACTGCCGGCCAAAGCAAACATAAAGGGAAACGCATCATGTTCATCAAGGCTTTACGCGTGGGGCTGGGGCAGCTGATTGTCGGCATCGACTTTTTGACCCGCCCGCGCAAACTCAAACGCAGTCCGGCCGAGCAAGCCGATGTGGATGCCGCCACGGCGTCGCTCGCGCTTTACCAGTTCCACGCCTGCCCGTTCTGCGTCAAGACGCGGCGCACCCTGCACCGGCTGAACCTGAAAGTCACGCTGCTGGATGCCAAAAACGATGCGGCGGCGCGCGCGCGCCTGCAAAGTGAAGGCGGCAAGATTCAGGTGCCGTGTTTGCGTATAGAAGAAGGCGGAGAAACACGCTGGCTGTATGAATCCAAGGCCATCATTGCCTATCTGGAACAGCGTTTTGATCCGGATTTCGCCAAACAAGCGGCCTGAGCCACGCCACGCAGTGCAGGTAAAAAAATAGCCCGGGCTCCTATAGAGCCGGGCTATTTATCGGTTCACCCGCCTGTCAGCTGCCGGTGCCGCCTATGGTCAGTCCGCCATCGATACGCAGGGTTGGCTGGCCCACCCCGACCGGTACGCTCTGTCCTTCCTTGCCGCAGACGCCGACGCCGGTGTCCAGCGCCAGATCGTGGCCTATCATGCTGACCTGGGTCAGCACGTCGGGACCGTTGCCAATCAGCGTTGCGCCCTTGACCGGATAAGCCAGTTTGCCGTTTTCGATTTTCCAGGCTTCGGAGGCGGAAAACACGAACTTGCCGCTGGTAATGTCGACCTGGCCGCCGCCAAAATTCACCGCATACAAGCCATCTTTGACCGAGGCGATGATTTCCTCGGGATTATGCTGGCCGGCCAGCATATAGGTGTTGGTCATGCGTGGCATCGGAATATGGGCATAGGATTCGCGCCGGCCGTTGCCGGTGGCCGCCATGCCCATCAGGCGCGCATTCATCGCGTCCTGCATATAGCCCTTGAGTATGCCGTCTTCGATCAGGGTGGTGCATTGTGTCAGCTCACCCTCGTCATCGACCGATAGCGAGCCGCGACGTCCGGCCAGCGTACCATCATCGACGATGGTCACCCCCTTGGCGGCGACCCGCTCGCCGATGCGCCCGGAGAAAGCCGAGGTGCCTTTGCGGTTAAAGTCGCCCTCGAGGCCATGGCCAATGGCTTCATGCAGCAAGACACCGGGCCAGCCTGCGCCCAGCACGACCGTCATTTGCCCTGCCGGTGCGGCCTGCGCTTTCAGATTGGTGGTGGCTTCCCTGACCGCGCGCTCGACATAGCCGGTTACGATCTCGTCGGTAAAATAGGTCAGATCAAAACGTCCGCCGCCACCGGCACCGGCCTGCTCGCGCCGGCCGTTTTCTTCGACAATCACCATCACCGATACGCGGCACAGGGGGCGTACATCGGCGGCGCGCACGCCATCGGCGCGGGCAAGATAGATCACATCGTATTCGGAGGCGACGCTGGCCATGACCTGGATAATGCGCGGGTCGCGGGCGCGGGCAATGCGCTCAATGCGATGCAGCAATTCGACTTTGGCCGCAGCCTCCAGGCTGTGGCAAGGATCGATGGCGGGATAAAGCGCCGTGCCTGCCGTGATGCGCGGCGTCTCGACCTTGATCTGCCCTTCCCCGCTCCCCGCGCCTATGGCGCGTACGGTATCGGCCGCGCGCGCAAGCGAAGTCGCGCTGATTTCATCGGCATAGGCAAAAGCGGTCTTTTCGCCACAGACGGCACGCACCCCGACCCCTTGGTCGATGCTGAAACTGCCGGCTTTGACGATGCCTTCTTCCAGGCTCCATGCCTCGTTACGGGTGTACTGGAAATACAGGTCGGCATAGTCGACGCCATGGCCTTGCATGCGCCCGAAAGTGGCATCCAGTACGGATTCGCTGATTCCGCCGGGGGATAACAGCAGCGTATCGGCTGCCTGATGGGTTGTTTGATTCATGGTGTTCACTCTCAGGCTAATGTGCGGTGCGCCAGCGCCGGCAAACGGCTGCGCACCGACTGGATCAGTTTGGGGTCGATATCGGCCACGACCAGGCCCTCGCCTTCGGGCAATTCGGCCAGAATGCGGCCCCAGGGGTCGATAATCATGCTGTGGCCGTGGGTGCGCCGGCCATTTTCATGCAGCCCGCCCTGGGCGGATGCCAGCAGATAACACTGGTTCTCGATGGCGCGCGCCCGCAGCAGGGTTTCCCAGTGCGCCTCGCCCGTGATGGCGGTAAATGCAGCCGGCAGCAGCAAAAGATCAAATGGTGCCAGCATGCGAAACTGTTCGGGAAAACGCAGATCGTAACAGATCCCGAAAGCGACGTCGGCCAGTGGCGTGGCGACTTTCAGCGGCTGGCTGCCGGGCGCAATGGTATCGGCCTCGGCATAACGCTCGCCAAGGCCGGAAAAGCCGAACAGATGAATCTTGTCGTAGCGCGCGACCTGCACCCCCTCGGGACTGAACAGCAGGCTGCTGTTGTACACTTTGTCAGGCTCCGGGCATTGCAAAGGCAGCGTGCCGGCACATAACCACACGCTGTTGTCGCGCGCCATCTTCGCCAAGGCATCTTGCAAGGGGCCGCTGCCGGGTCGTTCGGCCAGCGCAAGCTTGTCGCGCTCGTTTTGCCCCATCAGGCAGAAATACTCGGGCAACACCACTAAAACTGCACCGGCGGCTGCCGCTTTTTGCACCCAATGGCGGGCACGTTCAAGATTGGCGGCAACCGAGATGCCGGACACCATTTGTACGGCGGCAGCACGGAATGTTTGCAAAGCGCGGGTCCTTGTCACGGGTTGGAGTTAGATGTGTTCGGTTTACGCAGCGGCGTTTGTACCCGCTTGACCACCGGGTCATTCAGCGAGCCTTTCACGCTATAGCTGAATGAGAACAAGCGGCCTATCGGGTTGCCCAGCACGGTTTCGGCTGCCAGCGTCGCCAGACCCACGACCGGGTTCAGCATAACGGCCCCGGCGGCCAGTGCCACGCCTTGCGACAGTTTGGGCGTGACGGTGACCTCCAGAGACTGGCTATCCCGTGGCAGATCCACCTGTCCCGACAGCAGGATTTTGGCCGCTGTGCTGTCCAGATTGATGGCGCTACTCTCGAAAATGCCGTTGATTACGGCCACATTGCCATGAATGCGGTCAAAGGCGAAGCCCTTGCCAAATACCGCGGCAAAATCCAGCTGCAGCAAGCGCGCAACCGATTGCAGCGACAAAACGCTTAGCAGGCGTGCGGCTTGCGAGTCGACACTGGCAAAACGGCCGTCTTTGACATCCAGGCTAAGCGAGCCGGATATTTTTTCTTCGTTAAACTGCGTCAGTTTGCCCGGCCAAGACAGCGCCCCGCTTAAAGAACCCGATCCGCCCAGTATCGCGCCGGGAAAACCGAAACGGCCAAGCAAGGCACCCAGATTGCCAGAATTAAACGCCAGCCTGATCGCCGTGCGCGAACCGCCCAGCGCATCCACCCCGCTGATTTGCAAGCTGCCATCGGCTGAAGTGAGCGCAACCTTGTCCAGTTGCCAATATCCCTTGCCGCTATTGATTTTTGCTGTCAGCCGCCCCAGATCCCGTGCGCGGTATTGCAGGCTCGCGGCATCCAGATTGATATGCATGCCATGGGGGGCGCTGTTCTCCCGGGGGGCGGGCAGCGCTGAAGGCGGAGCCGGTATGGTTTCCGGCAGGGGTAACTTGAGATATTCAAGCTGTGCATTCACGGTGCGGGTATCCGGCAAATAGCTGGCCGAACCGGCAAGGTAGCGGTTTTGTACGCTCGCCCGTGCCGTTTTGCCGTTAGTCTGGCCGCTCAGGGCGAGCGCCCCCCATGGCCGTCCGTCCAGCGTCAGTTGCGGTGTACTCAGGCTGAAAAACAGCGGCCAGGGTGGCATGTGATTCGACGCGCCGGGGCTAGCCTGCGGTGCCGCCAGTGCTGCCAGCCATTGATCCGCATCCAGTTGTGCGGCTGAGAGCGCCAGCGCCAGACCTTGCGCCGGCAAGGCCGGCGCTTTGGTGCCGACACCGACACTGGCGGCATGCAAGTCGCCATCACGGGTCAGTACGGCCCGGCCTGCGGCATGGCCAGTCAGCGCCCAGTCTATCTGCACGCCTTTGCCTTGGGCGCCGGGCTTTAACACAAGGCTCAGCGGCCAGCGCTCCAGCGTTGTCTTATGTGCCGGTGCAGGCGCTTGCAGGGCGGCGCCTATCAGCGAACTATTGGCCTGCAAACTCAGCAAGTCACCATTTTGCAGACTGAAAGCGATGTCCAGCGGCGTCACGCCACGGGCAAAGGGTGCCAGTACCGGCAGGTAAAAATCCAGCACCTTGCGAATGTCGGCATCGCCTTGCACGTTAAAGCGCGACAGCCCCTGCTTGCTGGTGTCGCCCTGCAAGCGCATGCGCTGCCCCAGCGCCGATAGCGTCAGACCCGATGTAGACGCGCCGTACTCGCTGAACAGCAAGGTGCCGTTGACCGTGTCCAGTGCGGGTATGGGCAGGCCGGTAAAGCGCAAGGGGTTGCCATTGAAAACCAGTTTGCCTGCCACTTCTGTTTTCTCGGGGGTATCCAGCGGCACCCGGATTTTAAGCCCCAGGCTGGCGGGCCCGCCGGCCTTGATGTCCGCCAGAAAACCATCCAGATAGCCATTGACCGGGCTGGCCTGGCTGTAGTCGAGCATGCTCTGTAGCGGTGCACTGACCTGCCCGTCTATATCGACGGCGGCAGGTACGCTATACAAATCCTTCAGCTCGACTTTGACCTGCGACAGGCGCGCGCCTTGGGTCACGGCATCGTCTGCCGTAACCGTCACGCCGTCGTTGCTCAACACCAGCTTGCCATTGATGGCCGAGATTTCCGGCCAGTCCGGGGCAAAGCGCAAGGCGGCCTGCTTGAGGCGGGCATTCAGATCAAAACTGCCACCCTTGCCATAGGGGAAGGGAAAATCACGCAAGTCGCCTTTTAGCACGGCTTTAACGTCGCGCCCTTCTCCGGCGCTTAAAGATGTCTGTAGCCACGACAGGGTTTCCTTGCCCAGACTGTCCGGCAAATAGCGCACCACACGCATAAGCGGCACTTCCGGCACGGCCGCTTTCAAGTCGGCAAGCAGTGCGCCATCGGGGTGAATTTGCAGTGTGCCATCCACTTGGCCGCTAAAGTCTTCCGTAGCCAGATCAAACCCCGGCAGGGTGACTTGCCAGAAGCCCTGGGCGGTGCGTGCCCATGTCAGCGTGCCTTTGGCCTGTTTTAGCTGCCATGGGTAGGCAAACAGCTCGGGGGCGTCAATCTTGACCCCTTTGCCATTGAGCGAGAGCTCGCCTCCGGTTTTACTCAAGGCCACTTTTCCGGTAAAGCCGCCGGCGACACCGGGAAAAGCGCCGAAAGTATGCCAGCCCAGATTATCGAACTGCCCGCTGACATTAAAGCCCGTAGGCTTTTTCACGCGGCCTTGCCAGCTGGCCGAAACATCATTCAACACCCCATGCAGCGCCGCCTCGCGCCATGGCTTTTCCGGCATCAGGCCGGCAGCGATCAGAATGGGCAGCAAGGGGGCAAGATCGGTGCGGCTGACGCTGACCTTGCCGCCGCCCTGATCCGACCAGCTCGCTTCGATACGGCTATCGCTGAACAGTGCGCCTTTTTGCGTCTGCAAAAACAGCTTGTCGGCAAAGAGCCGGTTCTGGTCATCGCCCTCGCGCTGATATTTCACCCGGCCCGCGATGCGCGGCAAGGCCAGCGGTGTAGCGGCGCGTTCGGCCAGTTCCGCCTGTTCGACCAAGCCCTCGGCTTCCAGCGTATCGATATGCCCGTCGGAGAACGTCAGTGCGGCATTGAAGTTGGCTTTGCCCTTGGGCAGCAAAGCCGTCTTGGGTGCGTAGCGCTCCCACCAGGCAAAAGCACCGTCACGCGCCATCAGCGTGGCCTTGCCCTGCCATGTGCGCCAGCTTTTGATGTCGTCACCGCGCCAGTCGGCACTGATGCGAAAACTGCCGAGAAAACGGCTGTCCGGCCGCCCGTCCAGTACCAGACGGTGACCAAACAGGCCACGGCTAAGTGCCAGATTGGCATCCTTGACCATCAGTGGGGCTACATCGACCAGCTCGTCGCGCCATCTGAGCTCGGTACGGCTGATGGCAATTTCCGGCTGGGCCAACAGCCAGTTGCCCAGTTCGCCGTCACTCTGGCTGCCATCCCCTTGCGACAAGTCAAAACCGTTTAACAGGATATGGCCGTTGCGCTGGCGCAACAGGCTGAGTTGGACGCCGCTGACACGAATCTGGGAGAAACGCAGCGAGCCCTGCCAGAGCGAAGACCAGGATGGCGTCAGCGTCACCTGCTCCAGACTGAGCGGCCGGCCAAGCGGGTTGGCAATGGTAAAGCCGCTAAGGGTGACGGTCGGGGTCAGTGCCTGCCATTGGGTGGCCAGACCCTTGATTGAAACCTGGCGTCCGATCAGATGCGAGGCTTCTCGCGCCAAATCATCGCGCACCTGGGGCAAATTGGGTTTAAGCCAGAACTGCCAGGCCAGCACTAAAGCTACGAGTATCAGTAGCCACAGGGCAAAAACAGCCGCAAGAATGCGGGCCGTCCACACCAGCGTGCGCCGAACCGGAATGCCCCCTAGACGCAGAAGCCAGTGTTTGCCCGTTTCGGGCTGGGGAGAGGTAGAATTATCTTTCACGATCTTGTCATCGTTTGGAAACCGTATTATGCCAGTTACTGACATCGCCTATGCACGCTCTTTCAGCTTTTATCTGGAGCGCCTGTTTCAGGCTAGACCGCAAAGGCTGGAAGAGCTTGCCTTACACCAGCATCTGCCCTTCGATTTGGCCCAAATGCAGGCCTTTGCCAATTGGGATGCTTTGATCGAACCGGATGCCCTGATGCCGGTGCTGCGCCATTTGCGCCAGGCGGTGATGGCGCGGCTGATCTGCCGTGATCTGGCCGGACACGCGCCACTGGAAGAAGTGGTCTCCACCATTAGTACGCTGGCCGAATTTGCCGTGCAGCGCGGCCTGATCGCTGCGCGCCATGCCCTTGCCCCTTTCGGCGAAGCCATAGGCGAGGAAAGTGGCGAGGCGCAAGAGTTGATTGTGATCGCCATGGGTAAGCTTGGCGGCAAGGAACTGAATGTCTCGTCCGATATCGATCTGATCTTTGTCTATCCGGAAGACGGTGACACCAATGGCGCGCGCAGCCTGTCCAATCACGAGTACTTTACCCGTCTGGGCAAACAGCTGATCCGTATCATCAGCGAGCCTGGCCCCGATGGGCTGGTGTTCCGCGTCGATATGCGTCTGCGCCCTTATGGCGACTCAGGCCCTCTGGTCATGAGTTTTGCCGCGCTGGAAAACTACCTGCTGACTCAGGGGCGCGAATGGGAGCGCTATGCCTGGATCAAGGCGCGGGCGCTCAGTGGTGATGCCGCTGCCCTGTGGGATCTGGTGCGTCCCTTTGTCTACCGCAAATATCTTGATTACGGTGCCTATGGCGCGATGCGTGAACTGCATGCCCAGATACGGCGCGAAGTGGCACGGCGCGATATGGCAGCCAATATCAAGCTGGGCCCTGGCGGTATACGCGAAGTCGAGTTTATTGCCCAAGTTTTTCAGCTGATACGGGGCGGACGGGAGAAGAGCCTGCAACTGCGCGGCACCCGGGCGACGCTTAAACAGCTCAAAGCGCTGCACCTGATGGAGGATGGCGCCATTGACGAGCTGCAGCAGGCTTATGCCTTCTTGCGCAAGCTTGAACACCATCTGCAATACACCGACGACCAGCAGACTCAAACCCTGCCCAGCAGTGACGAAGCCTGCGCCAGCCTCGCCCACAGCATGGGCTTTAACGACTGGCACGCTTTCATGAATGCGCTCAATCTCGAGCGCCGCCATGTCACCCGCCATTTCGAGCAGGTGTTTTTTCTGCCGACCGAAGACACGCAAGTCCATCCTCTGGCCGATTTGTGGCGCGACATTCTGGAACCTGCAAGCCATAGCGCCGAACGTCTGGCCGCGCTGGGTTACACCGAAGCGGAGGCCGTCGCACGCCAACTGGCGGCTATTGCTTCCAGCCAGCGTTATTTGCAAATGCCCGAGCGCAGCCAGCGCAAGTTCAATGCGCTGATTCCGCCTCTGATCGAGGTCGCCAGCCATCAAGCCGGGCCGGACGCGACCCTGATCCGCATTCTGGCGCTACTTGAAGCCATCAGCCGGCGCGCATCCTACCTTGCGCTATTGAGCGAATACCCGCAGACCCTGCAACGGCTGGCTACGCTGTGTTCGGCCAGCGCATGGGTGTCGGCCTATCTGACGCGCCACCCTATCTTGCTGGATGAGTTGCTGGACGCGCGCGTGCTGTATGCCACCCCCGACTGGCCGCAGCTGGCCGTGCAGCTGGAAAGCCAGCTTGCCGCATGCGAGGGGGACGCCGAAGGCAAGATGGATGCCTTGCGCCATTTTCAGCATGCACAGGTGTTCCGTCTGGTCGCACAGGACATTGCCGGCATGTGGACGCTGGAAGCACTCTCCGACGAGTTGTCGCGCCTGGCCGATCTGGTACTGGCGGCAACATTGCGCCATGCCTGGCTGGATATTGCCAAAGCCCATACCGCGACGCCGCGTTTTGCCATCGTGGGCTACGGCAAACTGGGCGGCAAGGAGCTGGGCTACGCCTCCGACCTCGATATTATCTTCCTCTACGACGACACCCACCCGGATGCGCCCGAGTTGTATGCGCGCCTGGCCCGCAAGATGTCAACCTGGCTGACCAGTACCACCAGTGCCGGCGTGCTGTACGACATCGATTTGCGCCTGCGCCCCAATGGCCAGAGTGGTCTGTTGGTGAGTACCGTGTCGGCCTTTGCCAGCTACCAGAGACAGCAAGCCTGGGTATGGGAGCATCAGGCACTGACCCGGGCCCGCTTTGTAGCCGGTGATGCCGAGATTGGCGAGGCATTCGACCGCATACGGTGCGATGTACTGATGCAAGCGCGCGACCTTGCCGTGCTGAAGCAGGAAGTGGTGGATATGCGCCAGCGCATGCTGGAGACCCACCCCGCGCGTGACGATGATATCAAGCATGCGCGCGGCGGCATTATCGACGCCGAATTCATTATCCAGGCGCTGATTCTGGGTCATGCCCACGCCCTGCCTGCGCTAACCGCCAATACCGGTACCATTGCGCTATTGGCGGTGGCGGCCGAAGCCGGACTGATCGACCCTGCGCTGGCACGCAAGGCGCAGGATGCCTATCGCCACTACCGTCGCCTGCAACACGCCGCACGGCTCAACGACAAGGGCGGCGTCCCCTTGAGTGCCGAATTGCTCAGCGACTATCAGGCGGTGCGCACCCTGTGGCAGGCCGTATTCGGCCAAAGCATCTGAAACGACAAGCGGCCCAAGACGCCGCCTTACGGTATACTCGCCGCAACAAGACAAACAACACTGAAGAAGAAGCCCTGCTATGGAACTGACAGAAAATACCCGCCGCGTGATTGAAGTGACCGCTACCGACCTGCCGCTGGCATGTCCCATGCCCGATATGGTGAAGTGGAACGCTCACCCGCGCGTTTTTTTGCCCATCGTCAAAAACGGTGGTGAAGCCTTGTGCCCTTACTGCGGCACCCATTACCAACTGACAGGTCCGGTCAGCGCCCACCACTAAGCCTGGATACCGGCCTGATCCTCAAGGTGCGTCCGACGCACCTTTTTTGCTTACCCGAACATGAAAAAAATTCTGGTCATCGGCCCCTCGTGGGTTGGCGACGGCGTGATGGCACAGCCACTTTATCGTCGTCTGCTTGAACGCAATCCCGGTGCCGAGGTGCATGTTTTTGCCCCGGCCTGGACGCTGCCGCTACTGGCGCGCATGCCCGAGGTGAGCCGCGCCCACCTGAACCCCTTCGGTCACGGTCAGTTGCAACTGGGTGAACGCTGGCGCACGGCGCGATCTTTGGCGCTGGAGAAATTCGACCAGGCGGTGATTCTGCCCGGCTCGCTCAAATCCGCCCTGATTCCCTTTATGGCGGGCATTCCGCAACGCACCGGCTTTACTGGCGAAATGCGCTACGGTCTGGTCAATGATATGCGCGTGCTGGATGAAAAAGCCCTGCCGATGATGATTGCGCGCTTTTGCGCGCTGGCCGAAGCGCCGGGCGTCGACCCGGTCTTGCCCATTGCCCACCCCAAGCTTTGCGTCAACAAGGATGCAGGGCAAGCGACGGCGACACGGCTGAATCTGGATCTGACACGGCCGGTGGTGGTGATGTGTCCGGGGGCCGAATACGGGCCGGCCAAACGCTGGCCGGCGCGCCATTTTGCCGCCCTGTCGCGTGCCTTTGCCGATGCCGGCTGGAATGTCTGGCTGTTCGGCTCGAACAAGGATGCCGACATCGGTCAGGCCATCAGTGAGCAGGCCGGTGGCAGCGCCATCAATCTGTGCGGGGCGACCAATCTGGAAGAAGCCATCGACTTGATGGGCTTCGCTTCGCTGGCCGTATGCAACGACTCGGGGCTGATGCATATCGCCGCGGCGCTAGGCTTGCCGCTGGTGGCGCTATATGGCTCGTCCAGCCCCGGCTTCACCCCGCCGCTGTCCGACAAGGCGGCGATTGTCTCGCTCAATCTCGATTGCAGTCCCTGCTTCGAACGCATCTGCCCCTTGCAGCACACCGACTGTCTGGAAAAAATGCAGCCGGAGCGGGTGTGGCAGGCGGCACAAACCCTGTTGCAACGCTTTGCACCGGAGCACAGGCATGAGTCTTGAACCCAATAGCCGGCGCATGGAGCTGGTGCGCATCGCCGCGCGCCTGTTTCGCGACCATGGTTACGAGCGCAGCACGGTGCGCGATATCGCCACCGCCGCCGGCATGCAGTCCGGCAGCCTGTTTTATCACTTTCGCAATAAAGAAGAGATTCTGGTGGCGGTGATGGCGCTGGGCATCAGCAGCACCACCGAGCAACTGGGCGAGGCGCTGGCGCAGGCCGCGAATGTCGAACAACGCCTTGCTGCGCTGTTTCATGTTCACCTGCATTCTTTGCTTGGCGAAAACCAGGCCGCGCTGGAAGTGATGCTTTACGAGTGGCGCAGCGTATCCGAAGCGGCCCGCCCGGGTCTGGTGGTCTTGCGCGACCGTTACGAAGCCTTATGGCAGCAAGTGCTGGATGAGGCGGCAGCGGCCGGGCTGGTTAAGGCCAATACCCGTTTGCTGCGCCGAACCTTGCTGGGTAGCCTGCACTGGAGTGTGCAGTGGTACCGCAAGGAAGGTAGTTTGTCGGTGGCCGAACTGGCCGACGAAATCATGGCGCTGGCGCTACGCGACTAAGTAAAGACGCGTAGCGTCTTGCGCGCCCATCTGCAAACACCTCCCCGCGTCTTTGCTTAGGCGCCCTTGCTTTCCTGCAGGCAATTTCCCCCGTCAATCACCATCATCTGGCCGGTGATATAGCTGGCGCCGGGGCTGGCCAGAAAAGCGATCATGCCGGCCATCTCCATCGGGGTACCGGCACGGCCAAGTGGCGTATGGCGTGATGCCTGCTGCTCGCTGGCACTTTGCGAGGCGGTCGCCACCCAGCCCGGTGCTACGTTATTGATCGTGACGCCAAAACGCGCGACATCCAGCGCGATGCTGCGGCTCATGCCGACCATCGCCGCTTTCGCTGCACTATACGCAGCCTCGCCCGGATTGCTGACCAGGGGGCCGGTGACGCTGCTGACATTGACCACCCGCCCCCAGCCTTGTGCCACCATGGCTGGCAAAAAGGCGCGTGTGGCGTTGTAACAGGTGCCCAGATTGCGCTCGATGGCCGTGTCCCAGTCCGCGTCTTCACACTCGTGAAACAGGGCAAAGCTTTCGCTTGCGCCTAACTGGGTCATGCCTGCGTTGTTGACCAGAATATCGACCGTGCCCAAGGTCACAGCGATAGCGGCCGCCAGTTGGCAAACGGCGGCGCGCTCGCTCAGGTTGCAGACAAAGCCGTGTGCGTCATGGCCCTCGGCTTTCAGTTCTGACACGCGTTCGAAAATGCGGCCGGTGGTGGACACCAGCACGACGCGCGCGCCCAGTTCGGCCAGTACGCGTGCCGCCGCCATGCCTATCCCTTCGCGACTTCCGGCCCCGCTGATCAGGGCGGTTTTGCCGGCCAATGAAAACAGCGGGTGCATATCAGCCTTTCAGTTGTGCCAGCAAGTTGTCAAACACGTCGACAAAACGAGCGATATCCGCCTCTGTCGTGTCCGGACACACCAGCATCATATTGTGGAACGGCGTAATCAGCAGGCCGCGGTTGAGCAGGTAAAGGTGGACGATATGCTCCAGTTCGCCATCCAGAATGGCCTCGGCTTCGCTGCCGTTTTGTGGCGGGTGCGGGCAGAACTGAAACTCGGTGCGTGCGCCGATGCGCGTGACACACCACGGCAAGTCATGGCGGGCAATCGCCGCTCGCAAGCCCTCTTCCAATATCCGGGCCAGGCGGAACATATGCGCGTAGGCGGCATCGGTCATCACCTGTTCAAGGTTGGCGCGCATGGCCGCGAGCGCCAGCATATTGGCGCTTAAGGTGGTGCCTATGCCCGAATGTCCGGGCGGGGCCGCGCGTTTGGCGGCCTCGGCTTTTGCGGCCATATCGGCTGAAAAGCCGTATACCGCGCAAGGCACGCCACCGGCCACCGGTTTGCCAAGCACCAGCATATCGGCCGGTATGCCTTCGGCCATGGCATAGCCGCCGGGGCCGGAGCTGATGGTGTGGGTCTCGTCCATCAGCAATAAGGCACCATGGCGGCGGATGATGGCGTGGGCCTCTTCCCAGAAACCGGGCTTGGGCAACACCATGCCGATATTGGTCATTGCCGGCTCGGCCAGCACGCAGGCGACATCGCCATGTGCCAGCGCCGACTCCAGTGCTGCCAGATCATTGAATTCGACCACGCGCGTGTGGCAGGTCAGATCATAGACCTGCCCCAGAAGGCTGGCCCGTTGCACCGGCTGGCCGTGCTCCAGATCGACAAAGACATCATCGACCGTGCCGTGATAGCAGCCATTGAATACCAGAATCTTGTCGCGGCCGGTGATGGCGCGTGCCCAGCGGATGGCGTAGCGGTTGGCATCACTGGCGCTTAGCGCAAACTGCCATTTTTCCATGCCAAAGCGCCGGCTCAACTCGCCACCCACCCAGGCTGCATCGGCCGAGGGCAGCATGGTGGTAAAGCCCTTGGCGCACTGTGCGGCGACGGCGTCGGCCACCGCCTGCGGTGCGTGGCCGAACATGGCGCCGGTGTCGCCCAGACAGAAGTCGGTATAGCTAAAGCCGTCCACATCACGGATAGCGGCGCCCTTGGCCGATTCGACATAAAGTGCGAACGGCGTCGACCAGTCGTCCATCCAGTGCAGCGGCACGCCGAACAAGAGGTGTTCGGCCGATTGTTGTGACAGCGCGCGCGAGCGCGGGCGGCGGGCGGCAAAGTCGGCGCGTTCGCGCTGATATAAAGCCTGGGCCTGCGCCCAGTTCACGCCATAACGGATAGCTTGCATTGTTCTTCCCCTTGAAAAGGCCAGACGGCTTACACGTGCAATTGCAGGTGTTCGCGCTCCCAGGCGGTAATGCCGCGATTAAAGGTTTCGAACTCCTTGCCCTTGACCGCGCAAAAGGCTGAAACAAAATCGTGGCCGAGCAGCTCGCCCAGCTCTTTGCAGTCTTGCATCAGCTCGATGGCGTCTTCCAGACTGCGCGGCAATTCGTAATCCAGCGTATAGGCGCTGCCTTCCATGGGTGGCGAAGCCTCCAGCGCATTGACCATGCCCAGATAGCCGCAGGCCAGCGTAGCCGCCATGGCAAGATAGGGGTTGACGTCCACGCCGGGCACGCGGTTTTCCACCCGCCGCGCCTCGGGGCCGGAAGGCGGCACGCGGATGCCGCAAGTCCGGTTGTCGTAACCCCAGCGCACATTGATAGGCGCGGCGGCATGGCGGGTCAGGCGGCGGTAAGAGTTGACGTAAGGGGCCAGCATCGGCATCACCGTTGGCAGATAGCGCTGCATGCCGCCGATGTGGCGGTAAAACAGTTCGCTGGCGCTGCCGTCGGGCAGGCTGAAGACATTGAGCCCGGTCTTTGCATCCACCACGCTTTGATGGATGTGCATCGCGCTGCCCGGCTCGTCCTGCATGGGTTTGGCCATGAAGGTCGCGAAAATATTGTGGCGGTAGGCGGTTTCGCGCACCGCCCGCTTGAACAGGAACACCTGATCGGCCAGCTCCAGCGCATCGCCATGGCTGAAGTTGATTTCCATCTGGCAGGCACCGACTTCATGCACCAGCGTTTCGACATTCAGCCGTGCCGCCGCGCAAAACGTAGACAGTTCCTGAAAAAACGGATCAAAGTCGTTGACCGCATCAATGGAAAAACTCTGGCGGCCGATTTCCGAGCGGCCGGCGCGGCCGGTGGGCGGGCGTAAGGGCTCGTCCGAGTTGTTATTTTGCGCGATCAGGTAAAACTCCATCTCCGGCGCGACCACCGCGCGCCAGCCACGCTCGGCATAAAGCGCCAGCACCTTGCGCAGCACCGCCCGCGGCGACAGGCCGACCGGTTTGCCGTCGAAGTCTTCACAGTCATGAATCACCACTGCCACCTGCTCCATCGCCCACGGCACCATGCGGATGGTGGAAACATCGGGCACGCACACCATATCCGGGTCATGCGGGCCGGTCAGGCGCTCGAAGTCGGCAAACTCGCCGTTCACGGTAATGGTGAGCACGGCCTTGGACATTTTCATGCTGTCTTCGGCCAAGAACAGGTTCTTGGGGACGATCTTGCCGCGCGCCATGCCGGTCATGTCGGGAATGACGCACTCGATCTCGTGGATCGCATGCTCGCGGATAAAGGCATTCAACACTTCATTCATGGTTTGCTCCCGTTTATTGACCCGGTGCCGATGGCTGCAGCGACCGTCACGCCGGGTCTTGTTTGCCTGCATCATAGATTTGATCAAATGTATCCGTCAATATTTGATCAAATATTGGCAGACATGGCCTGCTCTGCTATCCTCGCCGCTATCTCTTCCTGATTTTCACCATGAAAACCGACGCTGCTTTTACCTTGCAGGATCAGGCTTACCAAACCTTGCGTCAGGGGCTGATGCTGGGCCGCTGGTTGCCTGGCGAGCGCCTGAAAATCCATACCCTGGCCCGTGAAATGGGCATGGGCAGCATGGCGGTACGCACCGCCTTGCAGCGGCTGGTGGCGGAAAAGGCGCTGGTCAACGTGCCCAATTGCGGCGTCAGCGTGCCGCAACTGGGCAAGGCCGAATTTGACGATATCCTCGCGACCCGTATCCTGCTGGAGGGCGAAGCGGCGCGCCAAGGTGCGTTAAAGCTGGATGATGATGCAAAAGCCGCGCTGGCGGCGCTGGTGCGGCAGATGGACGAGGCCATCGCGCAAGGGGATATCAAGGCGTATCTGGACGCCAACGAGACGTTTCACCTGACGCTCTATCTGGCGGCGGGTTCGCCCATGCTGATGACGCTGATCGAAACGGTCTGGCTCTATGTCGGCCCGATTTCCAACCGCCTGCATCAGGATGCGGCGGTCTGGGCGACGATGAATGCTGCACACAGCGCCTTGCTGGCGGCGCTGCTGCAAAACGATGCGGATGGCGTGGCTCACGCCATTGCGGAGGATCTGAGA
The DNA here is from genome assembly GCF_023502145.1 of Craterilacuibacter sp. RT1T. Classification (GTDB taxonomy): domain Bacteria; phylum Pseudomonadota; class Gammaproteobacteria; order Burkholderiales; family Chromobacteriaceae; genus Craterilacuibacter. Next base: position 206,969 of record NZ_JAMFLI010000003.1, read on the forward strand.
CAGGCTGGCGCCTATCTGCGAGGCTTGTGTCAGGATTAAGGCAGCGGCTGCGTGAAGTTGCCCGCTCTTTAGTCGTCAGCCACCTTGATGTAGGCGGTTAAAAATGGACACCTCCATTGGAGGTCATACACCGAAGCCCTCAAGGCTTGAAATGGTCTGGGTCATAGTGAGGCCGAACGTAGAGCTAACCGGCGCGTAACGGCATGTTAGGCCGCACCGCTGGGCCAAACGCGGTCGATATCTTGGGCGTAAAACTCGATGGCGCGCGCATACGCCTTCAAATCCGCGTCGTTCGTGGTGGCCGCCAATAGCTGAAGGAGGCTCTCAATCGCAAGCTTCGGCTCACCGAGGTTGTAGTAGGCCATGGCCAAGAAGGTGCGCATCTCATTGGCCTGTGGGAACTCTGCCAGCCCTTGCTCAAGTGTGTCGCGTGCGTCGCTGAACCGCCCAAGCGTGCGGTAGGTACTTCCCAGGCCCGTGTACGCACCGCGCCTGAGCGGAGCGGGAAGCTCTCCGCCCAAGGCGGCCTTGTAGAAGGGCACTGCCTCAGCTTCGAGACCGAGGAAGTCATGTACGCAGGCGGTCTCGTATTGGACGACCACATCGTCCGGGTGCTTGTGCGCAAGAGCAAGCAGGAGCTCACGAGCCTCCTTGTGCTTGCCCGACGTGCGGAGTTCTCGTGCTTCCTGAAGTGTCATGGTGTTGTCCTGTGCTGTCTAACGTTGAAGCTGAGACGCGAGTCGGCTCGAGCGACTGGTTAGGTTTCATTCTGACGTTCTGATGCATAGTCTTTCCCAGCCAATTCCTCGAGGTGAACCACACACGCATAGTTCTTGTTGAAAAGATCCATGTCTCCGAAAGCCTTGGCTGCGAATGCAAAGGCCGATGTGCCTCGATAGAAATAGTTCCACAGATCGGCTCGATGCTCGTCCTGCCTTTCCGTTCCGCGCATTCCGCCCATATGGAACACCGGCGGATCTCCCCCGAACATGTCCATGACTTGGGGTGAGGCTGCGTGAACGTATCCCGAGTAAGCCTTGCTTACAGTTCGAGAAACCTCAACAGACGTGCTCTTGTCGCTAGGTGCCCCGGGCACTCTCGACAAGTACGCGTGAATCTTTTTCCTGGGAATCATGGGTCTTCTCTGCGTGGATTCGAGCGCAGATTCCTTGTCGAATTCCTCCTCAAAGAATGCAGCCAAGTACTCAGAGTGAAGGTCTGACAACTCAGCATCCATTGCGCCAAAAGCTAAGAAGACCACATCTTCCTGAATTTCATCCAGCACCCGCTGGAGTGCCGCCTGCTCTTGCAGGTATCCGTGTTCCATCAGCAATTCAGCTGCGCGTAAAGTACTGACCATCCTTGCGAGCTTCTGAACAATGGCTTGATGAATGGTTCTTTCTATATGGCGAAAGACGAACGAATCCTTGAACGGAACTCGCTGAGGTGTGGGGACTCGGCTCGCAAGATCATGGACGGTGTTTTCCATGTTTCGCAAAGCCTGCTCGTAAAAATGCCGCATATGTCCGATGAAACCTAACGTTGAGCTAAGGGACAGTTACAAACGGCGCATAAAATGCGAAGCATGCGCCGTTTGTAACTGTCCAGTGACGAGCGAAGCGAGGAACGACCTTGAGCGACTTGTTAGCTGCCACTAGATTAAACCCCATTGTTTCTCTAGTTCTGAAATTTCATCTAATACTCTATTTCTAAATGAATTAACTCCGTCATGACGGCCTGAGCCAGTTGCTATTACAATTACTTCTGAAATCATATGCCCTGAACCAGAATATTCTCCTTCTACAGCTTCCTTTGCTTTCTCTGACATATATGGTCTTATTCTTGAATAAACCGCATGATTTCTAAAAGCTGATGATTCAATTTCCTCATTCGACAACACAAGACGAACTTCTTTTATAAGTTCTTCTCTATTTTTTCTTGCCATTTTCTTTTTTTCGATGCCCCAATGTACCCATGGAGCAAAAATGGAACCCAGCGCTCCTGAAATCAGACCTACGATTGCAGGAAAAATTAATTTTGATAATTCTAAATCCATGTTTCGTGCCCCATTATTTCATATGGCAGCTAACGTGAATATACACCTTTGCAGGTGTATATTTGGTTTGTCTGGTGTGTATAACCACGCATGATAAAGGCATCTATCATTGTTTTGCAAGCGATTGGGGCTGCCTATGCCTGCAAGTACACAGCCAGATGGGTCTGCCGTGCCACGCTTGCTCGGTGTGTTGCGCGAGACGCTGCGAGTCAGGCATGACAGCCTGCGCACCGAGCAGTAATACGTAAATTGGGTACGGCGTTTTTTGCGCTTTCACCATCATCGGCACCCTCGCGAGATGGGGGCTACGGAGGTCAGTAGTTTTCTCATCCATCTGGCCGTTGAAGGCCAGGTGTCTGCATTCACGCAAAATCAGGCATTGTCTGCACTGCTGTTTCTCTATCGTGATGTGCTGATGCTGAACTTGCCCTGGCTGCATGAAAAGGGCCGGAGTTTCCTCCGGCCCTGAAAGTTCGTATGTATTAAAGGGAGTCTAGCGACTCGCTCGCCTGAAGATGTGCCATTAGGGCATAAGCCCGCTGGCGGGGGATTGTCAGCGGGATCGGGTTTGGGCTTGCGCCCTTCCCTGCTTTTTCGCCTTTATTTGGCCTTGCCACCGGCAAGCTCGATCACCAGTGGTGTCAGGATGCGGCTAAAGTCGCGTGCGCGCTGTTCGACCCGCTGCGGGAAAATGCTTTCCAGATTCTTCACATTGTCCACATCGGGGCGGTGCCAGCTCATGCCATCCTTGATGGCCTTATTGGTGGTTTGCTCGTAGCCGTCCTTGTCACCGATTTCCCAGTTGGTGGCTTCCACCGCCAGCACCGCCATCCCGGCCTTGTCGAAACTTTCCTGATCGGAGCAGCAGCCTGTTCCTTTCGGATACTCTTTGTCCAGGCCCGGGTTGGTATCTGCCGCGATACCGAGTTTCTTGGCAATGGCCAGCGCGCGGTCACGCACGAAGCCGGCCTTGGCATCCTTGGCGACCGTTTCCTTGCCGGCATGGAAATACATCTTGTCGCCGGTAATCAGGCTATCCATATTCACCATCGCGATCACGTTTTGCTTGTCGCTGTCGCTCATACGCGCCACATAGTCCTTGGAGCCCAGTAGTCCCAGCTCTTCGGCACCAAAGGCGACAAACTTGATCGTGTGCTGTGTCTTGATTTTTTTGAGCTGGTCGGCGATTTCGAGCAGCATGCCGACGCCGGACGCATTGTCGTCCAGCCCTTCCAGCTTGGGACCGCCGATCTTGCCGATATCGCTGTCTTTTTTCGGTGTGCGCGAATCGAAGTGCGCACCGACAATCACCACCTTGCTATCCACACCCGGCTTGGTCGCGATCACGTTAATCGACTTGAGTTCGCGCTTGACCTTGCTCTTGTCGGCTTTTTCATACTCGAACGAGGTGGCAAACGGCTGCTCGCTGACCTGATAACCCATCTGCTTGAAGGCTTTGGCCAGATAGGCCGCGGCGGCCTGCTCGGTCTCTGTGCCCGCCATGCGCCCCTTGAATGCAGTGGCAACATGGCGCATCTCGCGTGCGGCGACCTCACCATGCGTAGCCGCCATGGCAGAGCCGCAGACACCTAGCGCGAGGGCCAGAACGGAAAGACGGAATAGCGGACGATGCATGGCAAACTCCTTGGGTAGTGGATAAACAACATGATCACATGCTAATGAAGTGCAGATGGATAGCTTGTGACCTGCGTCAAACTCCTATCTATTCGGCGCGACCCAAACGCCACAAGCTGGTGACCTCGGCCATGCGCGCCTCGTGCAGCGCATCCACGACTTCCAGCGATTTTTTATGGGTCGGCCTGACATCCAGCCGGCCCAGCACCACCAAACCGGCGTCGGCTATCCAGCCCAGCAATGCGTCGCGGCTACGCAGACCCAAGTGCTCGGCCAGATCCGACATAATCAGCCAGCCCTCGCCCTTGGCTGTCAGGTGTGGCGCCAGCGCCTGCAGAAAACCGCGCAACATGCGGCTGTCCGGGTCATAGACTGCGTATTCCACCGGCGAGGTGGGCTTGGCCGGCAACCATGGCGGGTTGCAGACAATCAGGGCCGCTTGCCCTTCGGGAAACAGATCGGCCTGCTGTAGCGTCACTTGCGCATCCAGACCCAGACGTTGCAGGTTTTCTGCGGCACAAGCCAGCGCCCGCGCATCCTGATCGGTGGCAACGACTTGCGTGACACCGCGCCTGGCCAATACGGCGGCCAAGACGCCGCTGCCGGTACCAATATCGAAAGCCCGCGTCGTGTCCGGCAAGGGTGCCTTGGCGACCAGATCGACATACTCGCCGCGTATCGGGGCAAACACGCCGTAATGCGGATGGATGCGCGCACCCAGCGCCTTGACCTCCACTCCCTTCTTGCGCCACTCATGCGCGCCGATCAGGCCCAACAGTTCGCGTAGCGAAACCAGCGACGCAGCCCCGGCCTCGCCATACGCCTCGGTACAGGCCGCCACGACGTCCGGCGCCCGGCGCAAGGGGATGTGATAAGCCGCATCCAGCGGCAGTAGCAGCATGGACAATATCCGCGCCCGGCGCCCCTGCGCCTGGCGATGCAGATGAAACGCCTCGCTGGCCGTCGCCGCGCGCTTGGCCGGCTTGCGCTCGACCCGGCGCACCAGTGCTTGCAAAAGCTGGCGCGCATTCTGGTAGTCGCCACGCCACAGTAGCGTGGTGCCTTCACAGGCCAGTTTGTAGGCCGCATCGGCGTTCAAGGTGTCGTCGACGACCATCACGCGCTTGGGCGGCGGCAGGCCGGCTTCCGAGCGCCAGCGCGCCGAACGCTCTTCACCTGCCTCGTTCCAGTGGACAGTCGGATAGTCGGCAGCAGTGCCGGGGGTGATGGAGTCGGTCATGGGTCTCGTTCAGGCAATAAATTCAAAAGGAAAGCCGCGCCGGGTCAAGGGCTCGTGGCCGGCGCAGGGTTGCGGGGATTCTAAGCGCAGGCCAAAGCCAGCGCCAGCTACCGGGTTTTAGCCGGTATAAAAACAGCGCGCGCACACCGAGCGGTAACGCCCGGTATCGCCTATTTCCACCTGCGGCCCTTGTTTCAGGCGCTGGCCGTTGGCGTCGATGCGCAGATGCATGGTGGCTTTGCGTCCGCACAGGCAGATGGTCTTGATTTCTTCGATGTCTTCGGCCAGCGCCAATAACCAGGCGGCGCCGGGAAAGGGTTCGCCGAGAAAATCCGAACGCAGGCCGAAGGCGATCACCGGAATATCATGGACATGGGCCAGACGGTGCAGCTGGCGCACCTGATCCGCAGCCAGAAACTGGGCTTCGTCTATCAGTACGCAATCGACGGCTCCGACCTGTTGCACATCAAAACGGGTGTTGGCGTCAAACACCGCCGCACTGCGCGACACACCCAAGCGGGACGCGATCTGCCCGGCACCGAAACGCCCGTCAATGGCGGCGGTAAACAGGCACACCCGCCGCCCCTGATCCTCGTAATTGTGCGCAATTTGTAATAGCTGTGTGCTTTTGCCGCTATTCATTGCGGCATGACGGAAAAACAGTTTGGCCATGGGAAACGGGAAAAAGGCGCGAAGTGTAGCAGAAAGACGGGGTTCAGGAGGGCTCGCCTTCGGCTTGCTGATGCGCTTCCAGCGGGCGCAACGGGATGCCGTGCCCGCCCAGACAGACGGTCAAGGCCGCGCCGGCCAGACTGACGGCGAACATCAGGCCCAGTACGGAGGCGATTCCGCCATCGGCGCGCAGTGACGGCAACAGCAGCACGCCGGCACAGGCACCCAGCTTGGCCACGCTGGCCGCCAGCCCGCAGGCTGATCCGCGCAACTGGGTGGGGAACAGTTCCGGCGGCAGCGCGAAGGTGGTGGCATTCGGGCCCGCGCTCATCGCCAGGTTGTAAAGCGAGAACCCGGCCAGCGTCCACAGCAGTGCATGTTCGCTGACGATGCCCAGCAGGGGCAGCAGCATCAGGGTCATGCCGGCAGCCATGCCGATAAAGCCGGCAAACTGGGCGCGGATGGCGCCCAGCCAGGGCACAAAATACAGGCTGGCGGCGGCGCCTAACAGCAAGGCCATGTCGACCAGTGCACTACCGCGGCTGGCGGCCACATCGCGGCCGATCAGGCTGGCACCGGCCTCGTTCAGGCTCAGTGCGGCGAGGATGACGGGGGTGAACAGGCCGACCCCGTAGGTGGCGACATCCATCAAGCACCATGGCAGGCAAACCAGCAAAGTGCGGCGCAGATACGCGTGCTGGAACAGGCTGCGCATACTATATGCATGTTCCGGTGCGGCCAGGCTCAGTACATGCGGCACATGCCCGGCCGCCACGCCATGACGCAAGCTGGCGAATACAGCCGATGGCACCAGGCTGGCAATAATATGTGCGGCTGCCAGATTTTGGCCGCGCAGCATCAGCCAGCGCGGGCTCTCCACCAGCAACAGGCGCAGGGCAAACAGCAGCAGCGCCAATACCCCAAGCGTCCCCAACAGGGCGCGCCATGCACCGGTAGCAGGCCATGCCTCGAGCAAGAGCAGTCCCATGGCGATGCCCAGCAACATGCCGAGGGCCTGCATGCCCTTGAGCGCGACCATCAGGCGCGCCCGCTTCGCCATCGGCATCAACTCCGCGACATAAGCGCCGCTCACCGGAAAATCGATGCCGATGCCAAAGCCGATCAGCAACTGTGCATAGAGCAGTTGCGCGAACGACTTTGCCGTGGCGGCGAGCAGCGCGCCCAGTGCGATAAGCAGCATGTCGGCCAGGAACAGCGGCTTGCGTCCGTAACGGTCGGCCGCACGCCCGCCGAGCAGCGCACCGGGCACCGAGCCGAACACCAGCGCTGCGCCAAGCAGCCCCTGCATGGACAAGGACAGGGTAAAGGCCGGTACCAGCAGCGGAATGGCAATGCCCAGCAGCATCAGGGAGACGCCGTTGAGCAAGGTCCCGCCACTGGCGAGCAGCCATAGCCGGCAGTGGATTGCGCTTAACGGTGCCATGTCGAGCAGGTCAAGCAGGCGCTGGTGTGGATTGGCGCTATCCATTTTCGGCCCCGGCCCGATTGGCCGCGGCGGGTCGTGCCGGTGCCGAGCCGCGCGTTTGCATGCTCAGCGGGCGCTCGAGCGAGGCACGGGCCAGTAGCGCATCATCGGCAAAAACTTCCAGCGGATGGGCGTCCGCCAGTATCCTGCCTTCGCCCAGCACAATGACGCGGGTGCATACATCCAGCACCAGATCCAGGTCATGGGTCGCGATCAGCTTGCTGTGTTCAAAACCCTGCAGCAGACTGATCAAGCGGCGGCGTGATGCCGGATCCAGCGCGTCCGAAGGCTCATCCATCAGCAGAATGTCGGGCTGCATCGCCAGTACGCCGGCAATCGCGACCGCACGTTTTTGTCCGCCCGACAACTGCCACGGCGCGCGCGCGGCCAGTGCTTCCGCCCCGACCGCGGCCAGCGCCTGGCTCACCACCTCTGGCACATCGGCCGGTGCCACGCCCAGATTAAGCGGACCAAAAGCCACATCATCAAACACTGTGGGCATGAAAAGCTGGTCATCCGGATTCTGGAACACAAAGCCTATGCTGCGCCGAAATGCGGCCAGACTGCGCTTGTCCAGACGGATATGACCCAGCAGCACTTCGCCGCGACTGGCGGACAGGCAGCCGGTCAGCAGCATCAAGAGCGTAGACTTGCCCGCGCCATTGGCGCCGACGATGGCAACCGCTTCACCGTGGTGCAGGGCAAAGCTCACCCCATCCAGGGCCGGCCTCTGATCGGGGTAGGCAAAAGCAAGGTCGCGCGCAATCAGCAGATGGTGGCTCATCTCAGGCTCCGGTCAGCAGCCGGCCCAGCGCCAGCGGAATATCGGTCAGGCGTACCAGCAGCGCATAGGCCGGCCAGAACAGCACAAACGCACTATCGCGCCATTGCCAGCTTGAACGGGCGGCGATGTGCAGCGTGCCATCGAAACCGCGCGCCAGCATGGCCTGATGCACGCGCAAAGCGCGCTCCAGCGCACGCGACAGCACGCCTTGCAGTAACAGGCGGTAAGCGCGCACGGGCAAGGTGTGCCCCGTGTTCGGTGCACGCAGGCGGTAGGCCCGCACGCTGCGGGCAAGCTCCTCTGCGATTACGAACACATAGCGGTAAAGAAACAGCAACTGGTTGGCAAAAACCTGCGGCAGGCCCAGCCGGGACAAAGCATGCGCTACCGCCACCATGCCGGTGCCGGCCAGCAGGAGCAAAACGCTGGACACGGCAATGGCAAAGCGCAGAAGAATGGAGGCGAAGGTCAGCCAGCCGCTGGACATTACCGTCCCCCAAGGCGTGCTAAAGGTGGCACTTTCCAGCCAGGGATTGAGCACCCCGACAAAGAAGGCAAACGGCAGCGCAAACAGTAAACGTCCCAATAGCCAGTTCAGCGGCACATCGGCTGCCGCCAGCAAGAAGGCGGGAAACAGTAATAGCGGCAGCAAGGCACCCAAAGCATGCGGCGGGAAAGACGCGGCGGCGATAATGACCGCCAGCGTCGCGATCACCTTGGCGCGTGCATCCAGTTGCGCGGCCAGCGTCGGGCGGGCGGCAAAGGCATCGACGCGACGTATGGCCCGTAGCGCCTCATCCAGTGTGCTCATGGAACCGGCTTGCGCAGGCGGCGCAAGGCCGTACCCAGCAGCAGCACCAGCAGCAGCGTCACCCCCGCGCCGACCACGCCGGCCAGTGAAGTGCCCGCCGATGCCATGCCGCTTGCCGGTAAGGGCGTGGCCGTATCGTAGCCGGGCAACACGCTGGTAGCCTGCTGTACGCTGGCCAGTTGCTGCGCGAGCTTGTCCTGCGGCACCTGTTGCAGCAGGTGCTCTGCCCCTAGGCGCGTAATCGACCACTCCAGCCCGTCCGGGTGACTGGAGGCAAACCAGGACAAGACCCCGCCGGTCAATAGTGCGGCCAGAATAAAGGCAGCCACCGTCCCGACCGCCGAGTTTTGCAGTGGCACCGCACCCAGCGTGGGGTGACGCCGCGCGACAAAGGCCAGCACCGCGGCGGTCACCCCGCCTTCGACCAGGCCTATGGCCAGATGGATAGGCAGCATCAGCGCGAGAAACTCGGCCAGCGGCAAATAGGTAATGCCGCTTATGGCGGTTTCCAGACTGACCCCGAAAGCGCCCAGCATCATCGCCAGCGTGCAGCTGATCAGCGCGGCCATACTCACCCGCAGGCGCTGCCCGCCTTTGCCGCATAGCGGACGAAACACCAGCGGATACAGCACGAAACAGGACAGCACCCCCAGATTGAACACATTGGCGCCCCAGGCCAGCAGGCCGCCATCGGCAAAGAACAGCGCCTGCACCAAGAGGACCGAGGCAATCACGATCAGCCCTGCCCAAGGTCCCAGCAGGATGGCCAGCAACATGCCACCGCCCAGATGGCCGCTGGAGCCGGTGCCGGGAATGGTGAAATTGATCATCTGCGCGGCAAACACAAAAGCACCCAGCACCCCCATCAAGGCTGGCAGGCGGCTGTCCTGCTGCAGGCGCGGAGCCAGACGCCGGGCACTTAACGCCAGTGCCGCACAACTGGCTGCCAGAAAGCCCAGCCCTACGCCGGGAGACAATAGTGCATCGGCCATATGCATGTGGCGCTCCTTATTTGATTTTGCTGATTTTGGCATCCGGACTGGGCGCATGCGGGTGCGGCTGCAACTGTGCTTTGGGCAGGGTAAACAGCCACATCGCCAGCACATAGGGTGCGGTAAAGGTCGGGATGCCGACCGGCGCAAGCAAGGTGTCCAGCGCACCCTGGACAATGACGGTGAAAACCGTCGCCAGCAGCGCAAACAGCAGTACTTTGGGGCCGGTCTGCATAAAGATCACGCCCACGGCGATGGCGGTCAGTACCGGACTGAAACCATAAAGCCCCGCCTTGACCGCGCCTGCGTCGGCGCCAAACAACATGGCGCAAAACAGCGCCACCAGTGAACCCATGACCGCCGCGATGGCCGCCGGAATCGATTCGAGCAGCAGGCCGATCACGATCAGTACGCCGCTGACGGCATTACCCAGCAAAAATACCTGCGCGATATTGCGGCAGACGACCACCAGCGTATCCAGCAGCGACAAGCCCATAAATGCGCTGTTTGCGAGTGCCAACGGCAGTTTGGGCGGGCCCATCGCGGCAATGGGCAAATTGGAGAAGGCATAGGCACCCAGCATCAGCAGCCAGGTGGTCAAGACAAAGGGCCCCGTCGAGGCGGCTACGCCCCAGTTTTTACTGACCACATTGCTAAAGGCATCCATGACCACGGTTGATACGGCCGCGCCCAGTATCAGGTACACCCACATGACCGGCCCGGCTACCAGAAAAGTCGGTACGGCGACACCGACCAGAATGCCATTGAAGCCGTACATGCCTTTGGCGATCGCACTATCGTGCGAATCGATCAGGTAAGCGGTGCCGGTTGCCACCGCCAGGCCCAGGAGTGCACCCAGCGTTGTTGACCAGTTTCCGGTATCGAACGAGGCGTAAGCGATGGCCAGCAAGAAGCACACGCCGCTTAGCGCGTTCTCCATAAAGAATACCTGCCCAGCCCCGCGCAGGCAGTGGGTGACAAAATGTTCGGGTAGACGGTAGCCCATGACCACACCTCCATCGTTCGATACGTTCTTAGAACCTGTTCACGATCTGCTGCGCATCGGCGATACGGCTGTTAAAAACAGCATTCGAAATGCGCATTCCGCCTTGTCTCTCCCTCGCTCGCGAGAGCGTGAACACGCTCTTAGCGCCATAGAAACTCGGGCGGCAGCGTTGCGCCGGTGGCCTCTTCGCGCGCCACCGCCCAGCATTCGCGCATGCGCGCGCGCACTTGGTAACTTTCACGCCCCACTACGCGCAGCATCAGGCCCGCTTCATTCGGTAGGCGGCTGATGCCGCTGGCGATGCCGGCCTTGCCATCAAACTGTGCCGGCACCCGTGCCTGAATGCGTTCGGCCACAGCAGGCGGCGTCAAAATCAGCAAATTGCCGAACACATCAAAGCCCTGCATCACGCCGGGCAAGTCCACGCCATGCAGCCCCGGCTCGATTAACAGCTTCTCGCTAAACAGGGCGCTGCCGTCCGGCCGCTGGGCGCTGGTTGCCAGCGACAGTACGTCATAGGCAAAGCGCTCGCCCTCATGGTGCTTGCGCCCTGCCATGACCGATTCGGCACAGATCAGTGTGGCCGATGCCGGCAGACTAATGCGAGTGCGACAGGCGTAGCGGGCATGGCGATAGGGAATGGTGACCTCGGGCATATACTCGAGATAGGCGTTTTCGCCCAAGGTCAGGGTCTGGGTCTGCGAGGCGTAATTGGCATCCATGGCATGGATGCGGTTGGCGCCCTGGGTCGTGACATGGGCGCAGGCACCCTCGCCTACCGTTACGCTGATGCCCAGCCGGTCACCCTGTAAGGTACCGCCGCCGATCGAGGTCACCATGCAGATCGGCAGATGCGGCATGGCTTCGTCCCAGTACAGCGCCTGCTGAACCAGCAAGGGGGCGACGCGATACAGATCAGCCAGTACCGAGCGGCCATCCTGCATGGCAAAGCCCAGACGCAGCAAGCCGACCTTGCCCGGTGCGCCGGCCGGCATTTGTGGCGGCTGGTCCAGGTAGGGGGCCAGCTCGGGCATGCCGCCGATTTCATCCAGTTGCGCCAGCATGGCGGGCTCGCGCGTCATGGCGACACCTTTTCCTTGATCGGCACATCAAACAAGGCCATGTCGTGGATGAGTGCGACCAGTTCGGGAATGCCCTCGCCGGTTTTGCAGTTGGTAAACAGATAGGGTTTGTCCGGGCGCATCAGGCGGGAGTCGTGATCCATCACGTCCAGACTGGCGCCGACATAGGGGGCAAGATCGGTTTTATTGATCACCAGAATGTCGGACTGGCAGATGCCGGGGCCGTTCTTGCGCGGGATCTTGTCGCCGGCGGCCACATCGATCACATAGATGAAGAAGTCGACCAGTGCCGGGCTGAAAGTCAGGGTCAGGTTGTCGCCGCCGGACTCGATCAGTACCACATCGCTGTCGGGAAAGCGCGCCTCCATCTCCTCGACCGCGGCAAGGTTCATCGACGGGTCTTCGCGTACCGCCGTGTGCGGGCAGGCACCGGTCTCGACGCCGATAATCTTTTCCTCGACCAGAATGCCCTTGAGTGTGCGCTGCACATGGCGCGCATCTTCGGTGGTGACGACATCATTGGTGATGATCAGCACGCGTATGCCCAAGTCCAGCATCAAGGGCGTGATCGCCTCGATAATGGCCGTCTTGCCCGAGCCGACCGGCCCGCCTATCCCGATACGGGTAATTTTCTTCATCGTCTTCCCCTTGCTATTGCGGCAGCCCATGCCGCCTGTCAATTCATGAACATGCGCACATGCGCCTTGACGTGATGAGCGACCAGCACATCGAACACCGGCGCGAAGCCGGCCATCTCGTCAAGCGCTACTGTTCTCGCGCGTGCATAAGCATCGTCTACCGTGGCATTGATGCGGTACAGCAGCGTCTGCGTGTCGTAATGGTCTATCTTCATCAGGCGCAGTGCTGCGCCCAGCATCATCGAGGCTACGCCGTACTGGTGTACGGCAAAGGCGTCCTGCTCCGGCAAACCGCGCCCGGCAAACATCAGGGCATGCGCAATGGCAAAACAGCCCGGGCTTTTTCCTGCGCGTATTGCCGCCAGCCATGATCCCATCAGGCCCTCGTCCGACAGGCGTATCCCGAGTTCGGCCAGCTTCTTGCCCATGCGCGTCGTCATCAAGCGCTGCTCTTCCCCCACCCGCCTTTGCAGCAAGGTAGTGTCGGCGCGGATAACCCCCGCAAAATCACCCGACAGCGCAGCCCGGTGTGCATGCAGCAGGGCAACGCCATCCAGCGCGGCCGCCTGGCGCGTCGCCGCCAGTACAAAATTTTCAAGCGAGGCGACATCGCTGACCACGCCGGTTTGCAGTGCCGACTCCAGCGCATTGGAAAAAGCAAAAGCACCGACCGGCAAGGTCGAGTCGCCGAACTGCAGCACCCGCATCAACTCGGTCAGGGAGCCGTTGGCCATCGTTTCAGTCCTCGTTGTGCTGGTGATGATGCACGGTGTAGTTGCCGTGCAGTTCGACATGCCTATGCTCGCCCGCCGGGGCACCGGCATGCGGATGCTGGTGTGCATGAACATGCAGATGGGTATGGCTGCTGCCGTCTTCATGCACATGCTCATGCTCATGCGTGTGTTCGTGTACCGCCGGCTCAAGCTGCTGATATGGCTGGCTATGGCTGTGCGGCGTGGCATCGGCCCCGCCGAACAGGCGGCGTGATTCGTGTGGCGCAAGGTAAGGAATGACCTCGGCGCCAGGCAGGAACTGGTAACGGATATGTTCGAAATGGTGGGTGCGCATGACCGAGTCCATGACCTTTCGATCGACCGTCAGCGGCACATAGACGCGCGTGCCCTTGACTACGGCCGGCCAGTGCTGGTTGCCCAGCGCATGCCCAAGCTCGAAACAGGTGCGTGCCACCAATTCCGCAGGCAGGACGGCCGTGCCTTCCAGTTCGATCACCAGCACATCCTTGAGCGTAATGGCCGCGACGATGGCCTGTCCGGTTGCCTCGTCAAAAAACAGTACATCGCCGTTTTGCAGATGGTTTTGCCGGGGCAAGGCAATGGCAACTTCAACGCCGGCAGCCGTTTTCTTGCGTAGCCGGTTTTTTTGCGCTTCCCACTGGTCCAGCGCCAGCGTGTCCGGCGTCAGCGCTTGCAATCGCAAAGACCAGTCGGCATCGTGCCGGTTGCCCAGAATGTTTTCGATCAGAATCATGGCTTTCCCCTTGAGAGCCTGAGTGCCGAATGTGGCACTCAAGTTAATCAGCCGTTTTTTTGGCCAGTTTCAAACCTGCTTGCAGCAGTAAAAAACCGAGTATCAGGCTGGCGGCGACATAGCCCAGTGCCACCAGCAGCTCACCCGGTGTTTTCATCGCTTCGGCCGTGCCGTAGACAAAGCTGGAAAAGGTCGACATGCCGCCCATGATGCCGGTACCGATCATGGTGTGGACGTGGTGATGGATCTTCACTCGCTGGTGAAAGCTGGTAGACAGTCCCATCAAAAAACAGGCCAGCATATTGGCGATGAAAATATCCAATGGAAAACCGTCGGCCAGCTGCGGCACCAGCAGCATGATGAATTCGCGGCACATGGCACCAAATGCGCCGCCGACGAAAATCAGGATGATCAGATTGGCCATGCACCCTCCTAGCGCTGCAGCAAGGCAAGCCAGGCGCCGAATACGGCGGCGGCCAGGCCGGCAAAGGTCGATACCAGCAGATACACGGTTGCCAGTGTCCCCTTGCCGCCATCGGAGAGTTTGGCTGCATCCAGCTGCATGCTGCTGAAGGTGGTAAAGCCGCCCAGTGCGCCGGTCAGTACGCCGGCGTTCACCGGCGTGCCCAGCCGGTCCCGCCAGTCAACTGCAAACAGCACCGACAGGTAGGCGATGACAAAAGCGCCGCTGACATTGATCAGGAAAGTGCCTAGCGGAAAGTCGCCGTGGTAGCGCTCGCCTACCAGCGTGCCGACACGCCAGCGCAGCAAGGAGCCCAAGCCGCCGCCCAAACCCACCCACATCACGTCCAGCGCCGTCATCATCGCCGCTCTCCCTTTCCGCCCTTAGCTGAAAAAATGCAGCTGGTTCAGCGCGATGCTGGCGGCCGGAGCCACCGTCGCATGCACGCCGTTTACGCGCACGGCAAAGGTTTCCGGATCGACCTCGATGTGCGGCATGGCATCGTTCAGCACCATGTCGCGCTTCGAGACCTGGCGTGTGCGATATACCGGTTCGACGCGACGCTGCAGGCCATAACGGTCGGCAACCCCGTTTTCGTAGGCGGCACGCGAAGTAAATGTGATGCAGGTTTTGTGCAGGGCCGAGCCGAAGGCGCCAAACATCGGCCGGTAAATGACCGGTTGCGGCGTGGGCAGCGAAGCATTCGGGTCGCCCATCGGTGCCCATGAGATCATGCCGCCCTTGATGACATACTTGGGTTTGGCACCGAATAGTGCCGGATCCCACAACACCAGATCGGCCAGCTTGCCCACCTCGACCGAGCCGATCAGATGGCTGACTCCTTGGGCAATAGCCGGGTTGATGGTGACTTTGGCGACAAAGCGCAGTACGCGGAAGTTGTCGTTGCCCGGCGCGTCTTCCGGCAGCTTGCCGCGCGCCTTTTTCATGCAGTCGGCAGTCTGGATGGCGCGTAAAAAGCTTTCGCCCACACGGCCCATGGCTTGCGAGTCGGACGAAATAATCGAGATTGCGCCCATATCGTGCAGCACGTTTTCGGCGGCGATGGTCTCGGCGCGTACCCGGCTTTCGGCAAAGGCCACGTCCGACGGGATCTTGGGGTTCAGGTTGTGGCACACCATAATCATGTCGAACAGTTCGGCCTGCGAGTTGATGCCGTAAGGCAGGGTCGGATTGGTCGAACTGGGTAGCACATTAGCCAGGGACGCCACACGGATAATGTCCGGTGCGTGGCCGCCGCCGGCGCCTTCGGTGTGATAGGTGTGGATGGTGCGCCCTTCGAAGGCGGCAATGGTGTTTTCAACAAAACCGGCTTCGTTCAGGGTGTCGGTATGAATGCACACCTGCACATCCATATCGTCGGCTACCGTGAGCGCGCTTTTGATTGCGCCGGGCGTTGTCCCCCAGTCTTCATGAATCTTGAAGCCGGCGGCACCGGCATGGATCTGCTCGACCAAAGGTGCGATACCCGACGAGTTCCCCTTGCCCAGCATGCCGATATTGATCGGCAAGGTATCGAAGGAACGCATCATCATCTCCATATTCCACACGCCGGAGGTGATGGTGGTGCCATTGGTGCCGTCAGTCGGCCCGACCCCGCCCCCCCACAAGGTGGTGATGCCGTTGGACAGGGCCGCATAGGCCTGCTGCGGCGAGATCAGGTGCACGTGCGCATCATTACCGCCAGCGGTCAGAATCAGGTGTTCGCCGGAGATGGCGTCCGTGGCCGGCCCGACCGCCAGCGACGGGGTGACATTGTCCATGGTCGACGGGTTGCCGGCCTTGCCTATGCCGCAGATCAGCCCGTCCTTGATGCCGACATCGGCCTTGATCACGCCCAAACGCGGGTCGACGATGGTGACGTTGGTAATCACCAGGTCCGGTGCGCCGGAAAAGCCGGTAAGCTGGTTATCCATGCCCATGCCGTCGCGCAGCGTCTTGCCGCCACCGTAAACGGCCTCGTCGCCGTAGGTGCGCAGGTCTTTCTCGATTTCGATATAAAGATCGGTGTCTCCCAGGCGGATCTTGTCGCCGGTGGTCGGGCCGAACAGGTCGGCATACTGCTGTCTGGAAATACTCGACATATCGCTACCCTCTTCTGTGCCAGCGCCTTAGCGCTTATTCTTGAAGCCGAACAGCTCAACCCTGCGCATCGCATCGCCCAGGCGTGGCCGGTAAGCATGGTCGCGCTCGTTGCCGGTCCAGCCATCGACCAGATTGTTGAAGCCGAACACACGCTGGCCGCCGCCAAAGGGCACCAGTACCACCTCCTTCTCGTCACCCGGCTCAAAACGGATGGCAGTGGTGGCCGGAATGTCCAGACGCTTGCCGAAGCTTTGTTCGCGGTCGAACTCCAGATAGGCGTTGACTTCAAAAAAATGGAAATGGGAGCCGATCTGTATCGGCCGGTCGCCGGTATTGCGTACCTTGAGCGTGGTGGTCGGCCGGCCGGCGTTCAGCTCGATCGCGCCGCTGGCCAGGATCAGGCCGCCAACCGGACATGGTTTCTGTTTGGGCATGGAACACTCTCCCGCAAGCATGAATGGGACAAGCAAGCCGCTTTGTCTAGCGGATAGGGGCATGGACGGTGACCAGACGGCTGCCGTCGGTGAATACCGCTTCGACCTGCACGATGGGAATCATTTCGGCCACCCCCTCCATCACATCGGCACGGGTCAGTACGGTGCTGGCGTCTTTCATCACGTCCTCTACCGTCTTGCCTTCGCGTGCGCCTTCCATGGCGGAGGCCGAGATAATGGCTACGGCTTCGGGATGATTTAATTTGAGGCCCTTGGCTTTGCGCTTGAGTGCAACGTCAGCCAGGGTGTAAACCAGCAATTTATCGAGCTCTCTGGGGGTAAGATGCATACGAACCTCTCGATCTGGACGGGGTGAAGCGCAAAAACGCGTGGCCACAGACAGACCGAAGCAGGGTCTGACCGATATCGGCAACCCTGCTAGTATAGGACAAGCCGAACGACTTGCCAAAGAAACATAAAAATTTAATGTGAGGATTCACCTGCGGGTGAGTGCGGGTGCTTAATCGTGGCTGGCGGGTTTATTGTGTTGCAGCATACGCTGGCGCAAGGCCTCGTAGATGGGCAAGTCACCCAGCCAGAACGGTACGATGGCGGCCGGCAGGCAGGCCAAGAGCAAAGGCAGGGTCAGCGTGCTGGCACCGGTCATTTCTATGATCAGCACGATGCCGGTCAGCGGTGCGCGCACCGAAGCGGAAAACAGAGCCGCCATGCCAATGACGGCGCAGGACGGCACGCTCAAACCCAGTGTTGGCAGCAGAGCGTCGCCGGCCAGGCCGAACAAGGCACCGGCTACAGCCCCCAAGGCCAGCAAAGGGGCAAACAGGCCGCCGGGCAGGCCGATGCCGTAACTGAACGGGCCAAACAGGAAGCGGCTGACCAGCAAAAGCAACAAGGCGCTGCCACCGAGCGTGCCATCCAGTACCACCTGGTTAAGCGCCTCGCCATTGCCGGCGACAAAGGGCAGATACCACACCACCAGCGCCAGCACCAAGGCCGATAGCAGTACCCGCAGCCAAGGCGCAAGCCGGCCCATCTGGGTAAGCGTTACCAGAATGAGCCGATTGTAAACAAAGCCCAGCAGGCCGATGGCGATGCCGAACAGCAGATAGAGCGGCAGGGACAATAGGCGCGGTTCGGCCGGCTGCGCCATCTTGAATACCGGCTCCATCCCGATCAGGTATTGTGCGACCGGCACCCCTACCGCGCAGGTAATCATGCCGGCAATCACCAGCCGTGCAGCCGCGCTGCGCGTCAATTCTTCCAGCGTAAACAGTAAGCCGCCCAAGGGTGCGCTAAATGCCACCGCCAGACCTGCACCGGCACTGGCCGCGATTAGGCTGCGCTGATCACTGGGTGGCAGTTTCAGATAACGCCCGATATAAGCGCCGATGGCCGAGCCCATCTGCACCACCGGCCCTTCCCGCCCCAGCGCGTGGCCCGAGGCCAGCGCCAGTATGCCGCCAAAAAATTTGACCGGTAAAAAAGCATGATTTTTGACCGGTTCGATCTCGCCTAGCCATACCGCCTCTACGCGTTGTATGCCGCTGCCGGCCGCCTCCGGTGCAAAGCGTAAGACCAGCCACAAGGGCAAGGCGGTCAGCAGCAAGGATAAGAACAGCACACCGGCAAACCCGCTCCAGCCGGGCAAGGCATGCAAGGCGGCATACGCTGCATTCATCCATTGCGAGACATGCATGACGCCCAGTCTGAAACTGCCGCCGACAAGGCCGATCAGGATGCCGGACGCGATGGCGAGTAGCGCCAGCGGCACGATGCCGCCCAGCGTATCGCTGTTGTTGGCGGAGGACACTTCATGGGCAGAAGGCATCATAGGTGCACCTCTTCACGCGCGCGGCCGGAAAAGCCGGAACGGGTGCCTGCCCTGTTTGGGCTTGTGCCAAACCGCGCGGAGGTGGGAGGGAAAGCTGCCACGGGTACTACCAAAGTGAATGAGAGCATCCTTATGGTTTAGCTAATGCCAAGACTTATTGCCAATGGCGGCAATTTTCCGATTGTTTGCCATACTGTTTTTGTCTTGCCAAATCACAGGCGCTGCCAGTGCAGGTACAAGGCACCCGTTATAGCGAACCGCAATAAGCGGCTTTAACCCGAATCAGGAGTAGTCGATGAAAAAAGTCATCTTTCTGGGCGCGCTGGCCCTTTGCAGCAGCATGGCCATGGCTGCGGATGCCACCAAAAAACCGGTCAGCAAGTGGAATTGCGAAGACTTCCTTGCGCTGGATGAAAGCTTTCAGCCCAAGGCCATTTACTTTGCTGAGGGCTTCAACAAGAAGGACAAACCGGTAGATGCGGTGATGGATACTGCGGGTATCGAAAAAATCGTGCCGCTGGTGATTCAGGAGTGCCAGCAGGCACCCAAGGCGACTTTCTGGAGCAAGGTTAAGGCCAGTTGGGCCAAGGTCAAGGCCAGTATGTAAGTGTTTAAAGAGCCGGCGGTGTCCGGCTCTTTAAACTTCAAGCTGCGATGAAATGCGCAGCCTTGTCATTCAAATGCGCGCCATGCTGCGCTTGGGCTTTATGCTTGCTATTTTGTGCCGGCTCATCCGATGAGCGTGCCGGCGACATCGGCCGCGAAATTCGGCCCCTTATCCATTTTTCTGCTGGGGCTGAACACCACCATAGGTTCGGGCATATTCCTGTTGCCAGGTGCCGCCTATGCCGCATTAGGGCCATCCAGTCTGTTGCTGATTATCGCCGGTGCCCTGCTGATGTTGTCGCTGGCACTGTGTTATGCCGAGGCAGCCAGCAAGTTTGATCGTAATGGCTCTTCTTATCTTTATGTGCGCTACGCCTTTGGCGACTATGCCGGCTTTATTGTCGGGCTCTATGGCTGGCTGGGGCTGACCATAGGTATCGCCGCCGGCGTTGCCGGTATTCTGACCGCCCTCAAACCGCTGTTGCCGGTACTAGTCCGCTCGCAACCTTATTACTGGGCCGGCCTGCTAGTTTTGTGCGCCCTATTCGCGATCAGCTTTTTCGGCATCCGGCTGTCGCGCCGCTTCAATGACCTGACCAGCTGGGCCAAGTTGCTGCCCTTGTTGCTGTTTGTCCTGTTCGGGTTGTCATCCATCATTCCCGGTCATTTTCAACCCTTTGTGCCGCCGGCCGAGCATACGCTGCCGCTCTGGAGTGAGCACTTTGGCCATGTATTCGCGACCTTGTTTTTTGCCTATGTCGGCTTTGAGACCGTGCCTATTGCCGCCGCGCATATGCGCGAACCGGAACGCAATCTGCCGCGCACCCTGATTGCGGTGGTGGCTTGCTGTGCCCTGCTTTATCTGCTGGTCACGCTGGTCACGATAGGCGTATTGGGTCCGGCATTAAGTCATAGCAGCACGCCGGTGGCACAGGCGGCGGCAAGGCTATGGGGGGCGCAGGCCTATGTGCTGGTTTCACTTGCAACGGTGGTGTCGATTACCGGTGCGACCTTTGTCGGCGTATTCAAGGCGCCGATACTGGCAGCCGCTCTTGCCCAGAACGGTATCTTTCCTGCGTGGGCAGGCCGTATCAACCGCCATGGCAGTGCCGGCTACGCCCTGGGCGCCACGGCAAGCCTGGCTGCGCTATTGTTTCTGAGTGGCGGCTATCTGTTTTTGGTATCGGTAATGGTGGTTGCGGTGTTCGTGCAATACATTCCGGTGGCGCTGGCCATTCCTCGCCTGCGTCGGGACCCCGGGCTGCCTCAGGGCTGGCGCATGCCGCTTGGGCGGTTTGTTCCGCACTTTGCCGTACTGTTTTCACTGGCGATGCTGGCGCAAGCCGGGTGGCGTACTCTGGCTATTGGCTTGGCCGGTCTTGTGCTGGGTTCGCTGGTGTATTTTGTGCGTCAGCGTTCTTGATTTGAATGGTATGGCGCGTCCTTGTTTTAAGGTGCGCAGGCCTCAGGCCTCAGGCTTCGGGTAGGCGTATATCCATATCTTCGCTGCCCACCGACACATGGCAAGCCAGTCGCCAGGTGTCTGGCCTGTCTGGCCAGACAGGCTCGGTGCTTGCGGCAAAGCCAAAGCGTTTGAGTACATTACGCTCGCGTGCGCAGGGCGTGAACAGGGCGGGTTGCTGAGTGTGTTCGAGCAAAATGCGGCAGGTGCCGCAAGTGCCCTGCCCGCAGCGCCAGTGCAGCGGTAAATCGTGGGAACGTGCCACGTCCAGCAGCAAGGTGCCCGGCATGGCTTCCACACAGGCGAATGCTTCGTCTTGTAGCGCGCGGAAAAAGCGTATGCGAACCATATCCCCTCCTTTGGGCCGCTTAGTCGGCATCCGGCCAGTCAAGCTGGCGTGTGCTGCTGAAGCATTGGGTTTTGCCGCTATAAGGGTCGGTAAAGCGGATGGCGCGAGCCAGGAGCTGTAAAGGAGCTGAAAAATCGTCTGCGGCCTTGTCGTCCAGCAAGTGGGGATACCATGGATCATTGCGTATGGGAATGCCGAGTGCGGCCAGGTGCGCGCGCAACTGGTGCTTGCGCCCGGTGTGCGGTAGCAAGCGGTAGCGCCCCCACTGTCCATGCTGCGCCAGAAGTTCAATACGGGTTTCACTATTGGGTGTGCCCGCGATCTCGCGCATGACAAACCCGCCGGGTTCTTCGCGCAGCAAGCTTTGATGGGTGCGCGGCAAAGCAAGGTTTTGATCAAAGCGGGCAATGGCTTCGTATTCCTTTGCTACCTGCCGGCTTTGAAATAGCGTCTGGTAGCCAGCGCGACAGCCCGGATCGGCGCAAAACAGCATGACGCCGGCCGTTTCCCTGTCCAGACGGTGAATGGGGGTGAGTGCCGGCAGGTCCAGCTGGCTACGCAAACGGGTCAACAAGGTTTGCTGGACATGGCGTCCGCCCGGGATGCAGGCCAAAAAGTGAGGTTTGTCCGCCACCACCAGGCGTGCATCGCGGTAGAGGATGTCCGCTTCGAATGGCACCTCCACTTCCTGCTCGGTTTCGCGGTAATACCAGATGCGGCGATTGGCCGGATAAGGGCTGTCAAGGGTGTGCGGGCAGCCCCGATGGTCAAATACCTCGCCCTTCTCCAGGCGTGAACGCCATGTCTTGGTCGGGATATGTGCAAAGCGTGCACATAAAAAGCTGAGTAAATCAGGCCAGTCGCCGGCGGGCAGTTGCAGAAAACTGGGGGTGACGCCGTGGCGCGCAGGAATGGGAGCAGTGCGTTGGCTCATCATTAACTTTCAGAATGAACCCGTCGATTTTGCCATAAGAAAGCCCGCGCCAAACCATAGGCCGGTCATCATGACTTTCTCGATAAATTTGCCGTTGAAAAAAGTTACCGGCGCCCGGAAGCGGTGTTTGATTGGCCAGAGCAAGGGTACGCCGTAGGGCGTCAACCAGTCACCGATAATATGCGAGGCATAACCCACGCATAAGCCTAAAGCCAAAGGCATCCATAGATCATGGTATGGGCCATCGGCATTCAGGCACATCACACTGAGATAGAAAACGCCGGCCAGTGCCAGCAAACTATGGGTGATGCCCCGGTGACCAAAGACCATGGAAATGGGGGTGGAGATCAGGCGTAAACGCCGTCCCAGCCAGCTTTGCGGGTGGTCGATATCCGGCAGCAAAGAGCCCAGCATGCTGCCCACCAGCAATAAAATGGTGGCAGTCAGTGGTGACTTCAATAGTAAGGCTGCACCCACGCCACTACAGGCGCCGGCGGCAATATGTGTTCCGACCTTCATCTGAGTGCGTATCCTGCCGGAAATGTTAAACGGGCAGGGTTCTGGTTTTGCTTGATGCTCACGCGACGTCTTTCAGCTATTCATTGCGGGTCTGTTGCCCGCGTTCGCAGTTAAGCACCGATTGTAAAAACAAATGGGTATTTTATGTGGGTTTGTAATAAATAATTCGACACAAAAACTAAAGGGCAGGCGTAAAAAAGCCCCGCCAGGCGGGGCTTTTTGAGGCTACATGCAGCGCTGAATTACAGCGGCTGGATGTTGGTTGCCTGTGGGCCTTTTTGGCCCATGCCGGACTCGTAGCTTACTTTCTGGCCTTCTTGCAGGGACTTGAAGCCGCTGGCGCGAATTTCAGAGAAGTGGGCGAACAGATCGTTGCCGCCTGCATCAGGAGTGATGAAGCCAAAGCCTTTAGCGTCGTTGAACCACTTAACGGTACCGGTTTCCATAATGAATTCCTTTAAGATTTTTTAAAAAAGCGGGCGATTGCCCCTATGCATGACGATCAAGGAATAGAGCATGGAACATTACGATGTCGCTATGGTTCTGCTGCTTGAAAATCCTGCAGCGGCGTTTATACGGCACGCACCCTGTTTGGTCAAGCTTTTTATCGGTCGCATGATGCAGTCGCTCACATCGCATGCTAAAAACAGCTCACTTGCCTATGTGTCGTTGAAAGACAGCGCCGACATAGCGACAAGCTGGCGTGAAGATGAACCCGTCGCTGCGCCTTATCTACTCTGCCGGAGCCTGTTATGCCGAAAAAACACAGCCATCCCCTTCCTGAAAACACGGAAGACGAGCCCGAGGTGCCCGTGGTGGCCGCCTACCAGCGCTTCGAAAGCCAGATTACGCTGCGGCAGATTTCCTACTACCTGTCGGGTGAAATCGTAGAGCCTTGCCATTACAGCGAGATGTTTTACGCCTTGAGGACGGCCACCGAGAACGATGTGATCTTTCTGCACCTGAATACGCCGGGCGGGGACTTTGATACCGGTTTGCAGATCATCAACAATTTGCTGGCAACGCGTGCGCGTGTGGTCACCATCTTGGAGGCGCGCGCCTACTCTATGGGTGCGCTGCTGTTTCTGGTCGGAGACGAATTGATCGTGCACGACAATTGCCAGCTCATGTTTCACAACTACACCTCGGCCTTGATCGGTAAAGGCAATGAGCAGCAAGCGCAGGTGTTTGCCATCGGCAAATGGTTCGAGAAGGTGATGCAAAATATCTGCAAGCCATTTTTGACGGTGAGCGAGTTATCGCGCATCTTGCGTGGCGAGGATATCTGGATGGAGTCGGATGAAATCCGGCGCCGCCTGAACCGGATGAACCAGAGTGAGAAGCCGGCCAGCCCCAAGGGCAAGGCGCGTAAAGCCTTGCCCGGTGATTGATGCTCAGGCGATATGCTGCAGGTAAATCTGCAGTTCTTTGCGCCCTTGCCACTCATTCGCCACAATCTGGTACACGGCCTCGATCTCATCGGCCAGCCAGTCGGCGTGATTGAAGTACATGGCGTCAAATTCGGCGCCCTCTTTCCATAACCTGAGCTTCAGGTGCTTTCCACCCAGCACGCGCTGGCTCAGCACCCGGAACCGGTCGCAGAACGCCGGAGCAGGAAAGCCCTGCCCCCACACCAGCGCACCCAACTGCTCGGCAAAATCCAGATCCAGGCAGTCCAGCGGCAGACTGCCGTCGGTTTCTATCTGGCGCGTCAGCTGGGAGGGATCGAGTAATTCATGTGCCACGGTTTCAAAGGCCTGAGTAAACTCATCCAGCCTTAGCTCATCTAGCGTCAGCCCTGCCGCCATGGCGTGACCGCCAAACTTGAGGATTAAGCCCGGATGGCGCTTGAAGACCAGATCCAGCGCGTCGCGTAAGTGAAAGCCGGCAATCGAGCGCCCCGAGCCCTTGATCTGGCCGGCGTCGCCGGGCGCAAATACAATTGTCGGCCGGTGAAAACGCTCTTTCAGCCGCGATGCCACAATGCCGACCACACCCTGATGCCAGTCATCGCGATATAAGGCCAGGGTGTAGCGGTCCGCCGGGTCGATGGCCGACAAGCCCGCCAGCGCCTCTTCCTGCATGCCCGCCTCTATTGTGCGCCGCTCGCGGTTTAAATGATCCAGCTCGCCGGCCAGACGCGCTGCCTGCTCGTCATCGCTAGCCAAGAGGCAGGCAATGCCGACACTCATATCATCCAGACGGCCGGCCGCATTCAGGCGTGGCCCCAGCGTGAAGCCCAAGTCGAAAGTCGTCGCCTTGTGGGAGGCCCGCCCTGCCACGCGAAACAGGGCGGCGATGCCGGGCGCCATACGCCCGGCCCGCATGCGCTTGATGCCGTTCTCGACCAGGATGCGATTATTCTGGTCCAGCCTGACTACATCGGACACGGTGCCCAAAGCGACATAGTCGAGCAGCTCGGCCAAATTGGGTTCATGGCCGGCGGCAAAATCGCCACGCTCGCGCATGCGTGCGCGCAGCGCCATCAGCACATAAAACATCACCCCAACGCCCGCCAGATTTTTGGACGGAAATTCGCAGCCCGGCTGATTGGGGTTCACGATCAGCGCATCCGGCAGCGTATCGCCGGGCAAGTGGTGATCGGTCACCAAAACCTCGATGCCGCGCTTTTTCGCTTCCTCTACCCCGGCTACGCTGGCAATGCCGTTATCGACGGTGATGATAATGCCCGGGCTAAGCTGGGCGGCCAGCGCGACAATCTCGGGCGAGAGCCCGTAGCCGTATTCAAAGCGGTTGGGAACGATAAAGTCGACTACAGCGCCTAGCGCGGCCAAGCCCTTAACCGCGACGGCACAGGCGGTTGCGCCATCTGCGTCGTAATCGGCCACAATCAGCAGTTTTTCCTTGCCGGCGATAGCTTGTGCCAGGCGTTCGGCCATCGCGTCAATATTCTTGAGCAGGCGATAAGGCAGTAAAGCTTTCAGGCTGTAATCCAGCTCGGCGCGCTGGCGGATGCCTCGGGCGGCATACAGGCGTGACAATACGGGATGAATGCCGGCAGCGCTTAGCGTATTGCTTGCTTCTTGCGAAGGCGTACGGGTCAGAATAATCGACATGCTTGCCTTGGTTTGCTCTTTAGTTTTCGTTCAGAAGTTTTTCTAGCGCACATGGCCGGCGCCAGAATTTCCAGGTGTCAGCCCGGCTTAGCTTTGCCTCGAAGCCATTAGGGCCATCCGTTATCAAGCTCAGTTCAGACAGCAGCCCCGAGCGCAGTGCGGCCCATAGCGGCGCAAACCAGTCGGCTTCAAGTTGCTGCACGGCTTCGCGCCAGCCCCATGCGTCGCGATAGCGAGCGGGGGCGAGCAGGCGCTCCAGATGGACTTCAACCCTATTCTGGGCGCAGATCTCCAGTAGAGCTGACCAAGTGTAAGGCACTGCGTCGCAAGGCATGGCCGCATGGCTGGCCATGGCCTGCATTAACGCGTCATCGCTAAACAACAGGTCAATATCACAGAATGCCGGCTTTTGGTCATCGCCCTCGCCCCATAGCCACAGGCTGTTCAGCGCAGGTTCTCCCCGCGCTTCGCGCGCATCATTCACAGGGTGGGCATACAGCAGCATCTGCAACTCATTTAATAAGCGGCACCAGATCAGCCCTTTTTCGCCGCTGGGCAGCAGGCGATTGACATCTTCACCGATCGCGTCCGCCAAAGGAGTAAACGAGGCGGCGGCAGGTGCCGGCATATGCAGGAACCAGCGCGCCGGATGGGGTGCGTAGAGGCGCATTCCATCCTCTTGCAGCAGCGCATTTAAACTGCTCAATAAGGCATCGGCTTCGCTTTGCGTCAAATTCATGATGCCAGAATCAGCCAGATGAGCGCGATCGCGATTCACTCTAAGGTGTGCAGGGTCAGCCAGCAACCAATGCCCCGTGCTCGAGTCCAGTCCATAATCGGCAGCCAGCCAGCGCGCAGGGGCGAGCGAAGACAGGCCGGCGCGCGTGGCCTGAATGCTGGAGAGAGGCTTATTTTTTGCCGTGCGTCTGGCTGCCCCCAGTAATGAAGAAAGCGCAGGCAGGCTCAGACCGCTTAGGACTTCGAGCGCATCATGACGGTCTGGCCAAAATAGCGAAGGGATCAACAGGGTCAGTTTCATGAGGTCATCGGCTATTCAGGCAAAGATGGATAAGTTAACAAAAGCAGGGGATTTGAACGTAAATAAAACCTGCTTCAGACAGGCAAAGTTGCCATCCCATTGTTTTAACTAGGAATTAAGCTTTCGAATAAATTATTTTTTTGATAGCATGACCCACTTTGATACGTGCAGGCTGCCGCAAGTTAGGCTGCCAGCCAGAGATGACAGCGCTTGGCGCACGGAATGCAAGACATGGATTATCACAAACTGCGCGCTTTACCGCAAAAAATGACCCGTTTTTTCATGAGTCACAAATTAGCCTGGATGGGCGCGGCGGCGGCATTGCCGCTATTTGGCATCGTGACCACGGTGGCCGTTGCGGCAGGCCCAGGCAATAACACCGAACCGAGCATTACGGTTGAACAGGTTAGCGAGCGCTTAAGCCTGCCTGAGTTCAAACGCACCAGCATCGATAAGACGCCCTACTGGCGCGAAGCCCAGATGCAACGCGGTGATACCTTGGGCCATGTACTGAGCCGTCTGGGCATTCAGGATGGCGAAGCGCGTAAATTCCTTTACTCCAGCCCCCTGTCCAAGGATTTGCTCAAGCTGAAAGCCGGTGCCACCTTGTCGGTGCAGACCAACGACAACGGCGATCTCTTTACCCTGCGCTTTCTGAACGACGATGAAAACGGCGAGCAGGTACTGGTGTTGCTGGAACAGGTCAATGGTGTGTGGCAGGCTAGCGCTGACCCGTTGCCAACAGAGACGATACAGACCATACGCTCAGCCTCGGTCAGGACCAGTGCGACGGGGGCCTTGGCTCAGGCGGGTGTACCGGTCGAAGTACGGGCGCAACTGGCCGATATTTTCGCCGATCAGTTTGACCTTGATGCCTTGCGCCGCGACGACAAGATCAATCTGGTGTACCAGACTTTGCTGTTTAACGGCATGCCTATCTCCACCGGCAATATCGAAGCGGTTGAGATCATCAAGGACGGCGTCAGCCATCAGGCCTTTTACTTTGCTTTCGACAATGAGTCCGGTGCTTATTTTGATGCGCAAGGCTTGCCGCTGAAAAAAGGCTTCTCGGTACAGGCCGTCAAGAATGCCCGCATCAGCTCGGGCTACGGTTTCCGCTTTCACCCCATACTCAAGCGCATGCGCATGCATAAGGGTATCGATTACGCGGCCGGTAGCGGCACGCCTATCTATGCGCCTTCTGATGCCCGCGTATTGAGCGTCGAGCGTCAAAGTGGTTACGGCAATGTGGTCAAACTGGCTCACAGCCAGAAAATTACTACGCTTTATGCACATATGAGCCGCTTTGCCACAGGCTTGCGTGCCGGCCAGCAAGTCAAGGCGGGCGATGTGATCGGCTATGTGGGCAGCACCGGCCGTTCGACCGGCCCGCACCTGCATATGGAAGTCATGATTGCCGGGCAGACCGTCAACCCATCTACCACGACCTTGCCTGCCCGTGGCCTGAGTGCGGCACAACGCCAATCATTTAAGCGCGACAGCAGTCAACTGGCGATGAACCTTAAGCTGCTGCGCAGCTTGCCGGTCAATGTCGCTCAGCTGGATTAAGCCCTGAGCCAAGGACAAGCCTCGAATATGAGTGAACGCTTTATCGGCCTGATGTCGGGCACCAGTCTGGATGGCGTCGATGCGGTGCTGGTCGCCTTCGATGCCGAAGGCAGGCTTGCGGTACAGGCGGATTTTTTTCTGCCTTATCCGCTTGAAGTGCGAACACAAGTCTTGGCTTTGCAGCCTGCCGGCGCAAACGAACTGGATCGCGCTGCGCGGCTGGGCTGTGTGCTGGCCGGTTACTATGCCGAGGCGGTCAATGGCTTGTTAAACGCTCAGCAACTGGCGCCGGATGCTATTTGTGCCATTGGTTGCCATGGACAGACCATACGCCATGCGCCGCAGGCGGGTTATACCCTGCAAATCGGCAATCTGGCCCGCCTGGCCGAACTCACCGGCATTGATGTGGCCGGTGATTTTCGCAGCCGCGATATTGCGGCCGGTGGCCAGGGGGCGCCGCTGGTGCCCGCCTTTCATCAGCAGCTGTTTGCCGACCCTGATAAGGCGCGCGCCATTGTCAATATTGGCGGCATCAGCAATCTGACGCGCTTGACGCCGGGCGAAGCGGTCGTCGGTTTTGATTGCGGGCCGGGCAATATGCTGATGGATGCCTGGATACGCCGCCATCAGGGCCTTGTTTACGATAAGGATGGCGCTTGGGCGGCACAGGGCAAGGTGAATCCGTCCTTGCTGGCGGCGATGCTGGCAGAGCCTTATTTCGCGGCGCCTATTCCGAAAAGCACCGGGCGTGATCTGTTTGATCTTGACTGGCTGGATGCACTATTGGTCAAGCACCCTACCCTGGCGGTCGATGTGCAAGCGACTTTGCTGGAGCTCACGGCGGCCACCATTGCCGGGGCTTGCCTGCAATACGCCCCTGCCAGTCGCGAACTGTATCTGTGTGGCGGCGGTGCATTCAACCGGGTTTTACGCGAGCGCCTGGCCGTATTATTGCCTGCTGTGTCAGTTAGCGACACGTCGACGCTGGGTTTGCCGGTGCATCAGGTGGAGGCTGCGGCCTTTGCCTGGCTGGCCAGACAGCTGCTACGCCGGCAAAACGGCAGCCTGCCGGAGGTGACCGGTGCCGCCGGTGCGCGGGTGTTGGGTGCACTCTATCCTCGCTGAGATGCAACTTGCCGTTATAATTGCTTCCATAAACGAAACATGATTATTGGAAGATGCGTCTCCTTAAGCGTAAAGCAGCTGTTAAAAACCAGAATACTCCCTTACCCCCTCATCTGACCGGCTTGTTACGCGAAGCATGGTGGCTGTTGATGGCCGCCGCCGCCGTGTATCTGGTGATTGCGCTGGCGAGCTACTCGCCGGCGGATCCTTCCTGGTCGCATAGTACCGAATCAAGCACGCTGCAAAACTATGGCGGCGCTTTTGGCGCTTGGCTATCCGATATTTTGCTCTATCTCTGGGGCTATAGCGCATGGTGGCTGGTGCCGTTCTGCCTGTGTGGCATTGTCTGGGGCTATCGCAAACTCTCCGCCAGCAAGTCGGTGCCGACACCGGTTGCGGGTGCCGCTATCGGCGGCTTCAGTTTGCTGATGCTGGGTAGTGCCGGACTTGAAGCCATGCTGCTGGAAGGCAAGGAGCTGGCATTGCCGCTGGCCGGTGGCGGCTTATTCGGCAAGCTGATCGGCGGTGGGCTTAGCCATGCGCTGGGCCTGACCGGCGGCGGTTTGCTGCTGGTCGTGCTGTTTGCCGCCGGCGTTTCCCTTTCGACCGGATTATCCTGGCTGGAGTTATCCGAAAAGGTCGGCACGGGTCTGGAAAAAGCTGCTTTACGGCTGTGGCACTGGCTATTGGCGCAACAAGCAAGCTTGAGCCGTCGTCAGGCCTCCCGTAAAGCCGAGCCTCAATTGGCGACCCCGCCGGCGGATAAGGACCGTGGCCTGACTCAAGCTGTTCGTGCGCCATCGCCGGTGAGCGCCGCTTCAGCCTCGCCTGCGCCATCCGCGCCAGTTGTCCCCACTTTGGCTGTCGAACCACCGGTGCTGGATATGGCGCTAAGCGAAACGCCGCCCCTCCCCCCTCCCCCTCAAGCCCGGCCGCTACAGCCTTCCTTGTTTTCCGCCGGTGCACACGGAGAGCTACCGGGGTTGGCCTTGCTGGAAGCACCCAAGAGTCTGCAGGAGCCGGTTTCGGCCGAGACGGTTGAATTCAATTCGCGCCTGATCGAGCGCAAGCTTGCCGATTTTGGTGTTGAAGTCAAAGTTATTGCCGCCTATCCGGGGCCGGTCATTACCCGTTACGAGATCGAACCGGCCGTAGGCGTGAAAGGCGCGCAAATCGTCAACCTGATGAAAGATTTGGCTCGTGCCTTGTCGCTGGTCTCGATACGCGTGGTCGAAACCATTCCGGGTAAAACCTATATGGGTCTGGAGCTGCCCAATCCTAAGCGTCAGATTGTGCGCCTGTCCGAAATTATCGGCGCCGATGCCTACCAGAACTCGCCCTCCAAGCTGATCATGGCCATGGGCAAGGATATTTCCGGCCAGCCGGTGGTGGCCGATCTGGCCAAAATGCCGCATATGCTGGTGGCCGGCACCACTGGCTCGGGCAAATCGGTGGCCATCAACGCCATGATTTTGTCGCTGCTCTATAAGGCAACACCGCAGGAAGTCCGCCTGATTATGGTCGACCCCAAAATGCTGGAGCTGTCGATTTACGAAGACATCCCGCATCTGCTGGCTCCGGTCGTGACTGATATGAAGCATGCGGCCAATGCCTTGAACTGGTGCGTGGGCGAGATGGAAAAACGCTACCGCCTGATGTCCAAGCTTGGCGTGCGTAACCTTGCCGGTTACAACCAGAAGGTTAAGGACGCGGAAAAATCCGGCACCAAGCTCAGTAACCCCTTTTCGCTGACGCCGGAAACGCCAGAGCCGCTGGAACATCTGCCGCATATCGTGGTGGTGATAGACGAGTTGGCCGACCTGATGATGGTTGCCGGTAAAAAAATCGAAGAGTTGATTGCGCGTCTGGCACAAAAGGCGCGCGCCGCCGGCATCCACCTCATTCTGGCGACCCAGCGCCCGTCGGTGGATGTGATTACCGGCCTGATCAAGGCCAATATTCCGACCCGGGTGGCTTTCCAGGTTTCCAGCAAGATAGACAGCCGCACCATTCTGGATCAGATGGGGGCGGAAAGCCTGCTGGGTATGGGCGATATGCTGTTTTTGCCGCCGGGTACCGGCTACCCCAATCGCGTGCATGGCGCTTTTGTGGCCGACGATGAGGTACACCATGTAGTCGAATTCCTTAAGACGACCGGTGAGCCTGATTACGTTGAGGGCATGCTGACCGGTGAAAGCGAGGCCGGGGCTGACGGGGGCGAATTTGGCAGTACCGGTAGCGGTGACAGCGAACAGGACGCCTTATACGACGACGCCGTCGCCATTGTGCTTAAGACCCGTAAAGCCTCCATCTCTTCGGTGCAGCGCCATTTGCGCATCGGCTATAACCGCGCGGCGCGCCTGATCGAGCAGATGGAAGCCTCGGGTCTGGTGTCCGCCATGGAAACCAACGGTAACCGTTCGGTACTGGTGCCGGCACGCGAAGACTAAAGGCCGGCGGGGCATGGCGCTATCCGGCAAAACTGCCGGCGCAGCCTGCCCTCTTTTTTCACTCCTGACTCTGCCATCGCCATGATCACCCACTCCCTGCCAGAACCTGCATTTCGTCACGACCAAAGCGCCAAAACCGGTGTATTGCTGATCAATCTGGGTACGCCGGACGCGCCGACCGCCAAGGCCGTCCGTCCCTACCTCAAGCAGTTTTTGTCCGATCCGCGAGTGGTCGAGATCCCGCGCCTGCTGTGGTGGCCGATTTTGAACGGCATCATTCTCAATACCCGGCCCAAAAAGTCGGCCGAAAAATACGCCTCCATCTGGACTAAAGACGGCTCTCCGCTGCTGCTGCACACTCAAAAACAGTGCAAACTGGTCAAGGGGCTGTTGGGCGAGCGCGGGCAGCAGAATCTGGTTGTCGACTACGCCATGCGCTATGGCAATCCTTCGGTGGAAAGCGTGATCTGCCAGATGCGCGAGCGCGGCGTCGACCGTCTGCTGGTGGTGCCGCTATATCCGCAGTATGCCGCCTCCTCCAGCGGTACGGCGCTGGACGCGGTATTCACGACGCTGCTCAAGCAAAGAAATATGGTGGAAGTGCGTACGGTACGTCATTTTCATGACCACCCCGGCTATATCGCCGCATTGGCGCAGCGCGTGTCTTCGTTCTGGCGCCAGAATGGCCGGCCGGACAAGCTGGTCATGAGTTTTCATGGTGTTCCCAAGGCGACGCTCAGCAAGGGCGACCCTTATCACTGCGAATGTCTGAAAACCGGTCGCCTGCTGGCCGAAGCGCTCGAACTTGGTGCAGACGACTATATCGTGACCTTCCAGAGCCGTTTCGGCCGCGCCGAATGGCTGCAGCCCTATACCGCCCCTACCCTTAAAGCATTGGGTAAGGCGGCGACCCGGCGTGTCGATGTGGTATGCCCCGGTTTTGTCGGTGACTGTCTGGAAACGCTGGAAGAAATCGCCATGGAGGGCAAAGAAGACTTCCTGATGGCCGGCGGTGGCGAGTACCGCTATATCGAATGCCTGAACGAAAGTCCGGTCTGGATAGATGCGCTGGCAGACATTATTTGCCACAACTTGCAGGGATGGGAAAGATTCGACGATTTAACTAGCAAAATGCGCATTAATATGGCAAAGGCACTAGGTGCTGCGCAATAATATATTTATACGCCATCCCCTTGAAAGGCAAAGATAAACGGCATTGACAGTGCATAGCTCGTTATCATAATCTTTTGCCATCTGCCGGCAGCTTTATGCGTGGCGGCAGTGACCAAAAGTCTAACTCAGGGGAAACACCAATATGAACCATGTAGCTCGCCTCAGCCTGATTGCAGCAGCCGTAATGTCCTTGGCTGCATGTGGCAAACAAGAAGAAAAAGCGCCGGCCGATGCTTCGGCACCTGCGGTTGCCAGTGGTGAAGTTGTGGTCAAGATCGGCCAGGTTTCGCCGATGACTGGCCCGATTGCCCACTTGGGCAAGGATAATGAAGCCGGTGCCATCCTCGCCATCGAAGACCTGAATGCACAGGGCACTGAAATTGGCGGGCAGAAGATTAAATTCGAACTGGTATCCGAAGATGACCAAGCCGATCCGAAAATCGGCACCCAGGTTGCCCAGCGTCTGGTTGATGCGGGCGTGGTGGGTGTGGTCGGTCACCTGAACTCGGGTACGACGATTCCTGCATCCAAGATCTACTCCGATGCCGGCATTCCGCAGATCTCCCCGTCTGCGACCAACCCTGACTACACCAAGCAGGGCTTTAAGACCACCTTCCGCGTTATTGCCAATGACGTACAGCAAGGCAAGGCACTGGGCGAGTTTGCCGTGGATGGCCTGAAAGCGAAGAAAGTCGCCATCATCGACGATCGTACCGCTTACGGTCAGGGTCTGGCTGACCAGTTCGAAGGTGCCGTTA
This sequence comes from Craterilacuibacter sp. RT1T, assembly GCF_023502145.1. GTDB lineage: Bacteria > Pseudomonadota > Gammaproteobacteria > Burkholderiales > Chromobacteriaceae > Craterilacuibacter. The sequence continues at coordinate 240,772 of NZ_JAMFLI010000003.1, forward strand.
AAGCCAAGGGCGGCCAGGTGGTCAAGCGCGAATTCACCACCAATACCGCGACCGACTTCAATGCCATTCTGACTTCGATCAAGGGTGCGCAGCCTGATGTGATCTTCTATGGCGGCATGGATGCACAAGCAGGCCCGCTGGCCAAGCAGATGCAGCGCTTGGGCATCAAGGCCAAGCTGATGGGTGGCGATGGCTGGCAGACTCCCGAGTTTGTCAAACTGGCCGGCGAATCGGCTGAAGGCCAGTATGCCGCAAGCCCGGGCCAGCCTAAGGAGAAGCTGCCAGGCTTCGCTTCGTTCAACGACAAGTTCAAGAAGCGTTTCAATGGCCAGGAAATCCAGATTTACGCACCGTATGAATACGATGCGGTAATGGTGCTGGTGGATGCGATGAAGCGTGCCGGTTCGACCGATCCTAAAGTCTACCTGCCGGAAGTGGGCAAAACCCAGCATAAGGGCGTGACCGGCGATGTATCGTTCGATCCGCAAGGCGATGTCAACAACGGCTCGGTGACCGTGTATCAGGTCAAGAATGGCAAGTGGGATGTGCTGACCACGGTAGGCGGCGCCCCTGCTGCTGCGCCAGCTGCCAGCGCTGCCCAGTAAGCAACGCTGCGATGCCTGCAGAAGCGACCCGCTTGGGTCGCTTTTTTATTTTCTCCAGGTTTTAGTGCGTAGACAACATTCAATATCAGGCGTTAACGCAATGTTTTTATTGTAAAAATAATAAAATACCTGCAATAAAATGCCAATAGGGTCTTGACGGGCGGTTTGGCTGCGATAATATGACATTGTCTGTATCTCGATTGTATCCAGTCGATCGTACACAGGCTGCATACTCACCCGCATGTGGCCGACCTGAATGACCAAAAGGCATTTTTGGTGCATGACCCTGGAAAAGTATTTTTAAATCATAATAAAGGGCATCCCATGCAGTTCTTCCGTCTTAGCCTGATCGCAGCCTCCATCATGACCCTCGCCGCTTGTGGCAAGGAGGGTGCAACCCAAAGCGCGGACGCCTCGGCGCCTGCTGCTGAAAGCGAACTGATCGTCAAAATTGGTTCGGCCAATCCGCTGACCGGCCCGTTTGCACACTGGGGGCGCGATAGCGACAATGGCGTGATTCTGGCCGTTGAAGAAGCCAATGCCGAGGGCGTGACTTTAGGTGGGAAAAAAGTCCGCTTCGAAGTGGTATCAGAAGATGACCAGGCCGACCCGAAAACCGCCACCCAAGTCGCCCAGCGTTTTCTTGATGCCGGCGTAAACGGCATTGTCGGTCACCTGACTTCCGGTGCGACCATCCCGGCATCGCGCATTTATTCGGATGCCGGCCTGCCCATGGTGGCGGCCTCGGTCACCAGCCCCAAGTTCACCCAGCAAGGCTATAGCAATACCTTCCGCATTATCGCCAACGATACCCAGCAAGGTGATGCGCTGGCCAAATTTGCGGTTGTCGATCTTAAAGCCAAGAATATTGCCATTATCGACGACCGTACGACTTATGGTCAGGGTCTGGCCGATGACTTTGCCAAAGCAGTGGAAGCGGCAGGCGGCAAGGTGGTTAAGCGCGAATACACCACCAATAGCGCCAGTGATTTCATGGCGATTCTGACCGCCATCAAAGGTGCCAAACCGGATCTGGTGTTCTATGGCGGCATGGATGCGCAAGCCGGTCCCATGGTCAAACAGATGCAGAAAATCGGCATCAAGGCCCCATTTATGGGGGCTGATGGCGTGAATACCGCCGAGTTTATCAAGCTGGCCGGTACTGCCGCCGAGGGGGTTTATTCTTCCAGTGCCGGTGCTTCCAAGGATGTGATGCCAGGCTATGCCAACTTTAATGAGCGCTTTAACGCCCGTTTCAAGGGTGAGGTGCAGGCTTATGCGCCCTACACTTATGACGCAACCCGTGTGCTGATCAGTGCGATGAAGCGTGCGGATTCTGCCGAGCCGGCCAAGTATTTGCCGGAGTTGCCAAAAACCCAGCTTGATGGTGTAACCGGTGCGATCGCCTTCGATGCCAAGGGTGACATCAAGCAGGGCTTGGTTACCTTGTATCAGTTGAAAGGGGGTAAATGGCAGACGGTGGCCACCCCTGTCAAGCCCGCAGCCTCTGCCGCCCAGTAAGCTTACTCTGGCGTCCAGGCTAGCCCTGCCTGTGTTCAGGCAGGGCTTTTTTCATTTTCCCTCCCGTGGCTGCTTCTCCATGGCAGCAATAATTTCCAGAATATGGCGTCCTGTTTCCAGCGGGTGCTCCAGTGGAAACAGGTGTGAACCGGCTTGATGCTCGATACTCAGGCCAAAATGGCGTTGTATCCAGTGCAGGTCACCACGCTTTAATACGCCGGACTGGGTGCCGGCCACAAATACCCCGGGTACTTTAAGCTGGCCGCGATAACGCGGGTGATCGTGTGGCAAGGTCGTGTAAATGGCGTGTTCTATAGCCGGGCGAAATTTCAGCCTCACCCCGCCCTTGTCATGGGCTTCGCTGCCGTGGCGCGCATAATCGGCCAGACATTCCGGATCCCAGCGGGCAAACAAGGTCTTGCGCGCGAAGTAGTCGTACATCATGTCGGATTCGGCCCAGTTATCGCGGCGTTGCAAGGTATTTTTCCCCGGGGTCAGCTTATGGATAAAGCCCAGTTTTTTGGCTAGCCAAATACCGCGTGAGCGCAAGGGCCCCATTAGTGGTGAATCCAGAATCACGATGCCCTTGAATAAATCCGGCCGGGCAATGGCGGCATAAAACAGTAAAAATCCGCCTAGTGAATGGCCCACGCCATAGACGGCCTCCGCATAGTGCTCCTCTATATAGGCAATGGTTTCGCGTACTAAATGCGGCCAGCAGTCGCTAACTGGAAACAGCGGGTTGTGCCCTATCGTATCCAGATAACCGACGTGGTGGTCTTGCTCGAGTACGGCCAGCATTTTGCGGTAAATACTGGCTGGAAAGCTGTTGGCATGAGCAAAGTGTAGGGCTGGCAGAATGATGTCCTTGGTTGTGATGTCGAAGTAGAGATTAATCTATTTACTCATAGTGCATGGCAATGCAAATAAATTTATAATGCGTGGATAGCTCGCCATCCAGACTCGGAAAATTCATGCTTCAAGCCTCAGCCAATACGTCTTCGGCTACCCGATCAAGATTTCATGGTGTACGCGGCAAGATGCTTGCCGTCGCTATCTTGCTCGCACTGGTCATTCTGGCGCTGACGCTAGGGTTTGGTGCATTGCTGATGGAGCGGGTACGCGTACATTTTGCCACCTCTTATATCAGCGGCCACGTCGAATTGAAGCGGCTAAACCTGTTGATTCCTGTCCAGCGCGAGCTGGTTCTGGCGCAAAAAATGGCCGACTCGCCAAGTACCCGTGCATTTCTGCGCGACGATGGCAACCCCGTGCTAAAAAAGCCTTTTTTTGCCGAAGCGGAGTCCTTTCGCAAGCTGTTTAGCGATCATTCTTATTTTGTCAGCAGCGCACAGTCCAAGCACTTCTTTTTTAATGATGGCATCAAGCCTTTTAGCGCAGAACCGCGCTACCAACTCTCCGCGACGACACCCGCCGACTCATGGTTTTTTTCCAGTCTGAAACGAAGCGATGCGCTCAATCTGAATGTAAATCATGATGAGCATATGAAGGTGACCAAGGTCTGGATCAATGTTATGGCCACCGAGGGTGGGCAGCATTTGGGAATCGTCGGTACCGGGCTCGATTTGACCCGGTTTTTACATGATTATGTGCGAAATAGCTTGCCTGGCGTCAGTAGCATCATTATCGACCGTCAGGGGGCGATTCTGGCGCATGCCAACCCTGCGCGCATTGCTTACAACCTTGCCGGCAAAAAGGCGCTGGACAGGCAAACCCTCGCGCATTATCTGACCGGCGATGGCGATATACCGGCGCTGAGCATGGCATTGCAGCGTTTGCAGGCAGGTAGCGCCAAGCTGGTGACCTTACCGGTCACCCTGGATGGCAAGCCGCAGGTTCTGGCACTGGCCATGCTGCCCGAGCTGGGATGGTTCACCGTGTCCGCGATCGACCCGATGGCCGGCCACCTGATCGATAGCAAGCTGCTATGGGGAATGGCGACCGCCATTTTGCTACTGGTGTTGCTGACATTGTTGCTGCTGATGTTGGGTGTGGATCATCTGGTACTCAAACCCATTGCCCGGCTGACCGGCAATGTCAGGCAATTGGCTGCCGGCAATTATGATGTCAAATCTGCCATGGTGCGCAATGACGAGATTGGCGAGCTGGCGCATGTTTTTGACGAGATGGCCCGGCAAGTCCGCACCCATACGCTGGAACTTGAGGACAAAGTCAGCGAGCGCACCTTGCTGCTTAGCCGTGCCAATAGTGAAATGGCCGAGGCACATAAAAAAATCAGCGACAATATCCGTTATGCCAGCCTGATCCAGCATGGCATTTTGCCCGATCGTGCGCTGCAGCAGACTTTGCCTGAGCGGCATGCACTGTTGTGGCTGCCGCGCGATGTTGTCAGTGGCGATTTATATGTGTTTGTGCCGACCCGAAGCGGCTACCTGTTCGGCCTGATCGATTGTGCCGGCCATGGTGTCTCTGCCGCCTTAATGACCATGCTGGCGCATGCCGCTTTTCAAAATGCGCTGGTCGATGCTTCGGCCGATGATCCGGCAGGCCTGTTGATGCGCATGGATGCTTTAGCACGTACGCGCTTCAGTAGCGATGCGGTTGCCACACGCATCAGCAGCACCATGGATGCCGCTTTTTGCCATATAGATAGGCAGGCCGGCAGCCTGACTTTTGCCGGCGCGCATATGGATCTTTATTGCGTCGATGCTTGCGGCGTGCATGTCGTGCGCGGCGCCCGCCGGGCGCTGGGTGAAAAGCGTGTGGTCGAGGCCGTCAACCATACCCTGCCGCTTAGCGCGGGGCTTTCTCTTTACCTGAGCAGTGACGGGCTGCTTGACCAGAATGGCGGCGAAGCAGGCTATGGTTTTGGCCGCCGTCGCTTCGAGGCTGTGCTGGCCCAGTTGCAGGCCCTGCCTTGGGGCGAGCGCAGTACTTATTTGCAAACGGTATTGACTGATTATCAACAGGCCTTGCCGCAAATTGATGATATTGCCGTTTTTGGCGTTGATGCGAGCCTGCCCCTGCCCTTTAAGGACGAAAAATGAAGCCACAAGACCTGCTTGCACTACGCGCGACATTCGATAGCAACGCTATCTTATTGAGTTTTAACGGACTGTTTTCTGCCACATTGATCGAAGAAATCGGTCAGGCGCTGCGCCGCCATCTTGAGGCGCTGGAGGCTTCGTCCTCTTCCATTGCCGATGTATTCAGCATTTACATCGAGCTGACCCAGAATATACGCCACTATTCGCGGCAAAAAGGTCTGCCCGACGCCATGGCCAGCGGCACGGTAGTGATCTCGCATCGCAGCGACGGACACTATGAAGTCTGTGCCGGCAATGTCATCCATCTTGCCGATGGTGAGGCGCTGTGCCGCCATATCGAACAATTGGCCGGCATGGATAAGGCAGAACTGAAAGCCGCTTACAAGTTGCAACTGCGTGCACCACGCGAAGCGGGTGCGACGACCGGCGCAGGACTCGGCCTGATCGATATGGCACGCAAATCCAGCCAGCCGCCGGCAGCGGCCTTGCAAGTGCTGGATGAGCACTATGGTTTTTTCAGCTTGCAGATCGTTATTTGAAACAGGACGGTGATTCATATGCTCGATCTTAATATCCCCGCCACGACATCGACGCCGTGCATCCGTACCGACACCGCCCGTGGCGTGCTGCATATGTCGGGGGATTCTTATCCGGAAAATGCATTCGAATTTTTCCAGCCGGTTCTTGACTGGGTTCAAACCTATCTCGGCGAAAGCAGCCTGCCTTTGCAACTGGATATCGGTTTGCTCTACCTCAATACCAGCAGCATTCGCATCATGATGGATATTTTCGATAGCGCCGAAGAGGCATTTGTCGCCGGACGCGATATCCGTCTGGTCTGGCATTATCAGCCGGACAACGAGCGGGTGGCCGAACTGGCGGAGGAATTCAGCGAAGACTGCAGCTTTCCTTTCGAAATCATGGCGTACACAGGATAAACATCATGGCCAAACCGGCCGATCTGGACGACACCATCCGCGCTTTGCTCGCGGATCCGCAATGGCAGGGTCATCCGCTTTATCAGGCGCTGGATGGACTGTATGGCCTTTACTGCGACCATACCGAGCAGCTGGAGCGGATGACGCGTATTTCCGACCGCTACCAAAAAGCCGAGCACGACCGAGGCATGAGCTACGCCGCGCGCCACGAGCAACAAATGAAGCGGTTGGAGCGCTTGCTGCGCATTTCGGATCGCTACCAGCAGTCGCTGCAGCAGCTGAATGAAGAGTTGCGCCAGCAATCCGAACAGGACGAGCTGACGGGGCTTTATAACCGCCGCTATATGCAGGCGCGGCTACGCGACGAGTTGGCCCGCCAGCAGCGCGGCGGGCGGCCATTTTGCGTAGTACTGGGGGATGTCGACCATTTCAAGCGCATCAATGATGCTGCCGGCCATGAAGCGGGTGATCTTGTGCTGCAGCGGGTGGCCGATTTGCTGCTGTCGCGCCTGCGTCAAACCGATTGCTGCGCCCGCTGGGGTGGCGAGGAGTTTCTGTTGCTCTTGCCTGTGACCAAGGCTGCGGAGGCAGACGTACTGGTGCGCAACATCATGCAAAAAATGGCGGGGATGCACATCACAGGCATGCCGGACGGCACCGTTTTATCGATGAGCTTCGGTATTGCCCAGTCCGACTCGTCCGCCGTTTCAAATGTCGAGTCGTTGATTGCCCTCGCGGATGCGGCTATGTATGCCGCCAAAAATGCAGGGCGCAACCAGTTATTCCATGCCGATTAATGCGCTTGCAAGATAGTCCTCTCAACGAGACAATGCGCGCATGCAAATCTCTCTTTTTTTCCGCCGTTGGCAAGCATTTTTCTTTGCCCTGATTGTTGTGCTGGGCAGCTTGTTCAGCCTGCCCGCCCATGCGCTAAGTCAGGATGATCTGCTTAGTCAGGAAAAGGCCTTTGCGCTCAAAGCCGAGCGTCAGGGCGGCGTGGTCACGCTTAATTTCACCGTGGCACCCGGCTACTACCTGTATCGCGAGCGTATTTCAGTCGCCAGCGAGCCGCCCGGCCTGATCGGTGCGGCGATATTTCCCGATGGCAAGCTCAAGGATGATCCTTATTTTGGCTTGCAGCGCATTTATACCGGCAAAGTTGCGGTCACCGTGCCGCTATTGGCCCATGCGCCCGAAGCGCTGACGCTTAAGGTCAAACTGCAAGGCTGCGCCGATGTCGGTGTGTGTTACCCGCCGGACACGCGCACCATCAAGCTGGGGCAGTCCCTGCTGCCCGACTGGCTGACCAAACCCCAGAGCCCGCCGCCGGCCGACATGGCCGATCAGGATCTGTCGGCGCAAGGCTGGCTGGCGACGCTGTCCATGTTTTTTATCGCGGGACTGGGCATGGCACTGACTGCCTGCATGTATCCGCTGTTGCCGATTATCTCGTCGCTGATTGCCGGCCAGGGCCATACGCTGACCCGAAAGCGCGGCTTTATCCTGTCCTTCGCTTATGTACAGGGTTTGGCGCTGACCTACACCGTGATCGGCGTGATTGCCGGGCTGACCGGTTCGCTGCTGACCGTCTGGCTGCAACAACCGGCGGTGATTTTAAGCGCCAGCTTACTGCTGGTGGCGTTTGCCTTGTCCATGTTTGACCTTTATTCCATCCAGCTGCCTGCTGCCTGGCAAAGCCGCCTAGCCAGCACATCCAACCAGCTGAGCGGCGGCCAACTGGCCACCGTTACGCTGATGGGCATGCTGTCGGCGCTACTGATCGGGCCTTGCGTCGCACCGCCGCTGGCGCTGGCGCTGGGCTATATCGGCGCCAGCGGCGATGCGCTGCTAGGCGGTGCCGCGCTCTATATGATGGCTTTGGGGCTGGGCTTGCCCTTGGTGCTGATCGGCACCTTTGGTGGTCACATTCTGCCGCGCGCAGGCGCATGGATGAAAGCGGTCAAGGCCGGTTTTGGCGTGCTGATGCTGGCCTTGGCGCTTTATCTGGCCACGCCTTTTCTGCCGGCGTTTTTGGTGTTGGGGCTATGGGGGGCGCTGGCCATCGGGTGCGCAGTCTTTCTTAAGACCTTCGAGAGCCTGCCGCCTAATGCCGGCCACCGCAGCAAGCTGGGCAAGGCTCTAGGTATCGTGCTGTTTCTCTTGGGCGCAGCCCAGCTTGTCGGCATGCTGGCAGGCGCCAGCGATCCGCGCCAGCCTCTGGGCTTTCTCGCAGGGCAACAGGCCGCTGCCGCGCCTGCCCAGCCTTGGCAAGCGATTGCCAGCGTGGGCGCGCTGGATCAGGCTCTGGCGGAGGCTCGCCTTGCCGGCAAGCCGGTGATTGTCGACTTTTACGCCGACTGGTGCGTCAGCTGCAAAGAGCTGGAAGAAGTCACCTTTAAAGATCCTGCCGTGGTCGCGAAACTGGCCGGTTTTATGCGCTTGCGCGCCGATGTCACCACCAATAATGCCGAGCATCAGGCTCTGCTTAAGCGCTTTGGCCTGTTCGGCCCGCCGGCACTGATAGTCTTCGATGCCAAAGGCACACAGCAGCCGCTTATCGTTGGTTTTATCGACGGCCCTGCCCTATTGCAGCGTCTACCTTAAGCGGCATGCCGGCCTAGCGAGAACCGGACTTCACATGTCCGGTTTTTTTCTTGCCTGCGTGCCATGATAAATTCATTCCCGATCTGAGCTTGACTGCCATGAATCCCGACAAACAAAGCTTCAATGTGATGGCGGCCATCCGTATTGCCGCGGTACTGCTGCTACTGGCTGCCTGCCTTAAGGTGATCCAGCCTTTTCTTGGTGCGCTGATCTGGGCATCCATCATTTCCATTGCCACCTGGCCTTACTATCGTTGGCTGGCCAGGCATATGGGCCAGCGCGACAAACTGGCTGCCATCGCCATTGTGTTGATACTGATGATTGCCATTGCCGCGCCTATTAGTGTCATGGCGGTCAAGCTGGCGCATAGCCTGCCCGATACCCAGACGCTGGAAACCTTGAGCCACTATCCGGTACCACATGCCCCGGCCTGGTTGGACAGCATTCCGCTGGTTGGCCACAAGCTCAATGCCTTCTGGCTCTCGGTGCAGGCCGATGTGCCCGGCTTTATCGAAAAACTGCGCCCGACCGCCAATAAAGCCGCGTTGTGGATACTGGAGCAAGGCGCCAGCATCGGCTTTAGCCTGCTGGAAATCATTTTGGCCATCCTTATTTCCGGCCTTTTGCTGATTAATGGCGACAAGCTGTGGGATGGCGCCAACTTGACCTTGCATAAGTTGGGCGGCGCCCCGGCCGATGGCCTGGCTGAGGTCATTGCCCGTACCGTGCGCGGCGTATCCAATGGTGTAGTCGGAACGGCGCTGGCTCAAACCATCTTGTGCGTGATCGGCCTGTTGATCGCCGGCGTGCCCGGCGCGCTGGCGCTGGGTTTTCTGTGTTTCGTGTTCGCCGTAGCCCAGCTGCCGACGCTTCTGGTATGGCTGCCGGCCGCTGGCTGGCTGTTTTACATGGGCGACAACAATTACGGCATTTTCCTGTTGCTGTGGGGCTTCTTGCTGGTCAATACCGTCGACAATGTCTTGCGCCCCTTGCTGATCAGCCAGGGCGCCCAAATGCCCTTGTTCGTTATCTTTATGGGCGTGATGGGGGGGCTGCTGGCCTGGGGTGTGATCGGGCTCTTTATCGGGCCGACCCTGCTTGCCGTTGCGCTGACTATCTATCGCCACTGGTTGGGTGAGAGCGACTGATGTTTTTTATGGAAGGTAGCCTATGCGCCCTGTTTACATGGCGTGCTGCGGTATCTTTAGTGATTATTTAAATAAAAACTTCACAATAATACGTCCATTAGATATCATTAGATTAATGATGCTAATTATTGATACCGCAAGTTGTTTTAGGTATTTACACACAACGCCCAAATATATGGGCGTTTTTCTTGTACCTTGCCGGTAGGGCGTCATTCATTAAGCAGGCATGCCCTGCCGTTTTTTTCCAATCAGAAGAGTCGCCTATGAAGACGCTCCCTTTCATTTTTGCCAGCACGCTGGCTCTTGTTGCATGTTCAGGTGGAGGCGGCGGCAGCGACAGTACCGCCAAACCCGCTGCCGCGATGCAGGAGATTTCACCTGAAGCCATCACGCCCCTGCCTGATGAGCCTTCGTCCGTATCTGCCGCACCACAGCCCCAGTCACAGGCAGCGATACACCACGAAAACGGCTTGCCAGCCGTGATCGAGCAGTTCTGAACCTTATAAAAATACGCACGATTCGACCGTGTAAACGCCCGACTAACAGGATATTGCTTTGACCTCTCCAACCCAATTTACCTGCCTGACTATTGCCGGCCTGCTACTGACTGGCAGTGTTTTTGCTCATGGTTATATTTCCGCCCCTGCCGCTCGCGGCTATCTGTGCAAGATTGGAGGCAATAGCCAGTGCGGCGCCGCTCAGTGGGAACCGCAAAGCCTGGAGGCACCATCCGGCTTTCCCGCTGCCGGCCCGGCCGATGGCAAGATTGCCAGCGCCGGCCATATTCAATTTTCCGAACTGGATGCACAAACGGCTGACCGCTGGACCAAGCGCGATATGGAAGCCGGCGAGCAAAGTTTCAGCTGGTTTTTTACCGCGAACCATAAAACTCGCAACTGGCGCTATTACATCACGCGACAGGACTGGGACTCTAACCAGCCGCTTACCCGTGCCGCCTTTGATTTGACTCCTTTTTGCACTGTGGATGGCAGTATGGTTCAACCGCCAAAACAGGTGACGCATCGCTGCATGGTGCCTAAGCGTACCGGTTACCAGGTGATTCTGGGTGTATGGGAAGTGGGCGATACCGTCAATAGTTTTTATAACGTCGTCGATGTGATGTTCAGTGGTGATGGCCAGCCTACACCTCCATGGAGTCAGGGCGGCATGATTCATCCATCGGTGGATCTGAAAGCCGGAGACCGGGTGTACACCCGCGTTTTCGATGCCAGTGGCGAGCGCACCTCTTTGCGTACGACCTTGCAAATAGCCAGCAGTACGCAGGGCCTGCGCAATAATTGGACTCACGCATTGGCTAGCAAGATCAACAAGGAGCAAGCAGATATCCGCGCCGGGCAAAAAGCCGCAGATGGCCAGTTTGGTCCTGCTTACGGGCTCAACCCGATTTATTTGCGCAAAGCCAGTGGTCTGACAAGGGTGGAAATCCAGATCGAACAGCAACAGCCACCGATTCAGAACAGCATTAGCGTGAGCCGCTTGTCGGATAGCTATGTGATCAACCAGGGTAAGGTTGAGCTTGAGTTCAGTGTCGCGGCCCAGGGTAATTTGCTGGTCAGTAATACCGTCTACAACCATGATGGCATTGCTCAGGGTCATGCCGAGGCGCAGCTCAACAATAGCAGCCAGACTTTCCGTATGGCCATTGCTAATGCCAAAGCGGGTCATCATCAGCTTGTCGTCAAGGGAAGCCCCAAAGAAGGTCATGCTGCACCGGTACAGCAGACATTCGACATGATGTTCAAGCAGGCAGGCACGACGCCAGCTTATGACTATATTCACCCTCAGTCGCTCAAATCCTATCAGGCCGGCAGCAGGGTGCTGCAAAGCAAAAATGGCAAGGTTTACCGTTGCAAGCCATTCCCTTATAGCGGTTACTGCAGCCAGTGGTCCGCTTCTGCGACCCATTACGAACCCGGTGTCGGTTCGCACTGGGCTTCGGCATGGGACGAAGTGAAGTAAGCGTTCTTTCTGCATGATGCTAAACAGCCCGGATTTTTCCGGGCTGTTTTTTTATGTCTATGCGCCCGCATGGTGTGGCATCAGCTGAATATTGATCTGCGAAGTGAAGTCTTTTTATAACAAAGCACAAGCGGTCAGTATCTGCACTAGGCATTTCACGCCAATGTGCATGAAACCTAGTTGATAAGACTTAAACGCCTTGTGCTGCTTATCGGTCAGGTTTCAGGTCGGAGAGGTGCGCACGGCGAATATCAAGATTGAGCCTCGACAATGGACTGTTGCCGCTTACCCAAACCATCCCGAGCGAAGAAGTGTGGGGAGCGGCGAATGGATATCCAATTGTCTAGGACCCGACAACTAGGATGGTCGTGCCGGGTGCGGCCAGCCCGGCACTGGCGCAGGTTCGCAAGGTGATGCTGCCAGCGCCTGCTGTAGGGCTTTAATTGCATACGGCATCGCCTCGGGGCTTTCACCCAGCCCGCGCACCACGCACACCGCAGCCGGCCCTGCGCCTGCCGCCCAGCGCACATCGCCCGGCGTCAGCAAGCCGCCAATGGCCACGACCGGTGCCGGCGCATGCGCGACCCACCACGCCAGATTGTCCAGCCCTTGCGCTTGCCACGGCATGGTCTTGGTCGTCGTGGGTTTGACCGGCCCGCAGGCGATATAGCTTGCGCCGCAGCCGGCGCCACGCGCCAGCTCCCACGGGCAATGGCTGGACAAGCCCAGCAGCAAACGCCGTCCTTTTGCCTTAAGCGCCGCCATAGCTGTCGCAGGCAGCGCCGCCAGATCTTCCTGACCCAGATGCAGGCCGGGATGCGCGTCTTCTGTTTCGATGGCTAATAGCGCAGGCCAGTCATCGTTAATCAGCAGTTGGGCACCATGTTTTGCTGCCAGCGCCAGCGCCTGCATCAGTTCCTGCTCTGCCAGGGGGCGCTTGGCACGCAACTGTACCAGGCGCAGGCCAGCGGCCAGTGCGCTTTGCAAACTGTCTGTGTCGGCCACAATGCCGTAAAGCGCACCTTGCGCGCTAAAGGGGGCGAAACGCACGCCCTCGCACGTCCAAGGCAAGGCTTCGCCCAGGCCCAGCTGCGGCAAGCGCCCGCGCACGCTTAGCGAAGCCAGCACCGCCGCATCGGCCATGCCATGCCCCGCCGCCCTTGCCTGTAAAAAAGCACCTTGTAGCGTCTTGATTGTGCCGCCGGCACCTGCGACCAGATAGCCGCTGGCCTCGGGCGTTTGCAGCCAGTCCTGTCCGTTTGCCGTATCGATTAGCCACAGCGCCCTGCCCTGTCGCCTGGCCCAGACAGGCAGCGCTTGTGTTGCTGTCTGCCGTCTGGCCTCGCTCATCTCCAGTATTTGCATGGCTATCCAATCAGGAAGGGGCGGCCGGTGACCGGGGTGCTGGCGACCGCCATCGCCTGTGGCGCCATGATGCCGGCGCGGTAGCCGGCACGCGCCCCCGCTACCACCTGACCGAAAGCCTGTGCCATCAAGGCCGGGTCGGAAGCGTGGGCGACGGCCGAATTCAATAGCACCGCATCGAAGCCCAGCTCCATCGCTGCGGCGGCATGCGAAGGCGCACCGATGCCGGCATCCACGATCAGCACCGTGTCCGGCAGGCGCTCGCGCAAGGTACGCAAGGCCCAGGGATTGAGCAGGCCCTGCCCCGAACCTATCGGTGCGCCCCAGGGCATCAGCACTTCACAGCCGGCATCCAGCAGCCGCTGGCAGGACACCAAGTCGTCGGTGCAATAGGGAAACACTTGGAAGCCTTCCGCGATCAGGATGGTCGCCGCTTCCAGCAGCTGCCACGGGTCAGGCTGCAGCGTGTATTCATCCCCTACTACTTCCAGCTTGATCCAGCGCGTGTCGTAGAGTTCGCGCGCCATGCGCGCAAGCTGGACTGCTTCGCGCGCGCTGCGGCAGCCGGCGGTATTGGGCAGCAAGCGCGCCCCTTGCGCGCGCAGCGTCTGCAGCACGCCTTGCAAAAAGCCGTTATCGCCATCGCCGGCCAGGGTGCGTTTGAGTCCGACGGTCACCACCTGGGTGGCGGAGGCGACAATCGCCTCGGCAAGTACACTGGGCGAAGGGTAGCCGGCGCTGCCGAGCAACAGCCGGCTGTGAAGGTGTGTTCCGTAAAGATGCAGGGTATCCATTCAGCCTCCGACGATGGGCATAAATAAAGTGATTTCGTCGCCGTCGGCCAGCAGACAGGCGCTGCGCGCCGAGCGGGCGACAAATTCGCCATTGCGCGCGCTGGCCATACTGTCTGCGGCGATGTTACGGGACGCCAGTAGTGCGTCTAAGGAACTGCCACGGGCGACTTCGAGCGCCTCGCCATTGAGGCGCACGCTGATTTGATCGGGTTTCATCATGTCCTTTGTGTTTACAGTCCGGCCGCCGCGATCGCATCGTCGACCAGCGCCGGTGCCATCAGCCAGCCATGGCGAAACAGGCCGTTAAGCCTGATCAGGCCCGGCTCGATGTGGGTAAGCGGCAGGTTGTCGGGCAAGGCCGGGCGCAGATTGGTTTCCAGATGCAGAATGCGCGCCTCGGCCAGTGCCGGCATCGCACTGTGGGCCGCGGCCATCAGCTCGACCGCACTTCTAAGACTGACTGGCGAGCGGTCGGCGCTTTCGATCTCGCTGGCACCTACCACGACCACATCGCCCGGGCGTGGCACCATATACACGCGGTGGCGCGGGTGCATCAGGCGCAGCGGGCGATGAAGCGCTACGCCGGGCGCATGCAGCCACAGCACCTCGCCGCGCACGCCGCGTAGCGGCAGCGCATCCGCACTGCTCAGGCCGCGGCTGTCGACCACCCAGTCAAACGCGTGCTCGGCACCATCGGCCAGCGTCAGCCGTCCCGGCGAGAGCCGGCTCACGCGCGCGCCCCAGCACCAAACAGCCTCGCTGGCCGCTGCCAGCGCCGGCAGTAGCGCATAGGGAAACACCTGCCCTTCTCCTGCCAGCAGCCAGGCATGCATGCCCGGTGCCAGTTCGGGCTCCAGCACGCCAAGCTCGGCCGCACTCAAAGCCTGCGGCGAGGCCAGCCGGGGCGCCAGCGCCGGCGCGAGCTTAAGCCTTGCGAGCACGCGCTGAGCTGAGCCCGTGTCGGACGGGTGGGCCAGCAGCAAGGAGCCGGCGCAGCGCAGATAGCTGTCCGCCCGTGTCTCAAGCCTTGCGGCCAGCGCGGCGGCTACCTGCTGCCACAAGGGCAGCGAGCGCGCGCCCAGCTGCGCCACTTCGGGCGGCGCGTGTTCCAGCTCGGCCAGCGGGCTGAGCATCCCTGCCGCGGTAAAGCCGGCGGCGCCGGATCCGTCGCCCACCGGTTCGGGGCCGGCCGCCGGGTCGAATACCGTCACCCTATGCCCGCGTGCCGCCAGCTGGTAAGCCAGCAGCCGGCCGGCAACACCCGCGCCGGCAATGCCAAGCTTTGCCATGGCTCAGTCCTTTGCGATCGGGATGTAGAGCTGGCGCCCCGCCTCCTCGTAACGCTGCGACTCTCCGGCCATGCCGCGTGCGAGCGCCTCTTCGTCGCCGACCCCAAGCTTGGCCGCGTAGTCGCGTACTTCCTGTGTGATTTTCATCGAGCAGAACTTCGGCCCGCACATGCTGCAAAAATGCGCGGTCTTGGCACCCTCTGCCGGCAAGGTGGCATCGTGATAGGCACGCGCGGTGTCCGGGTCGAGCGCCAGCGCAAACTGGTCCTCCCAGCGGAACTCGAAGCGGGCGCGGCTCATTGCGTCGTCGTGCGCGCGCGCGCCGGGGTGGCCCTTGGCCACATCGGCGGCATGGGCAGCAATGCGGTAGGCGATCAGGCCCTGCTTCACGTCATCGCGATCGGGCAGGCCCAGATGTTCTTTGGGCGTGACGTAGCACAGCATGGACGTGCCCATCCAGCCTATCATCGCCGCGCCTATGCTAGATGCGATATGGTCGTAGCCGGGCGACACATCTATC
Organism: Craterilacuibacter sp. RT1T; assembly: GCF_023502145.1. GTDB lineage: Bacteria > Pseudomonadota > Gammaproteobacteria > Burkholderiales > Chromobacteriaceae > Craterilacuibacter. The sequence goes on from NZ_JAMFLI010000003.1 coordinate 256,565, forward strand.
GTCAGCGGCCCCAGCGTATAAAACGGTGCCTCGGCACAGACTTTAAGCTGCTCGTCCATATTGGCCTGGATCATGTGCATCGGCACATGGCCCGGCCCTTCGATCAGGGTTTGTACCTCGTGCTTCCACGCCACCTGGGTCAGCTCACCCAAGGTGCGCAGCTCGGCGAACTGTGCCGCATCGTTGGCATCGGAGAGCGAGCCGGGGCGCAGGCCATCGCCCAGCGAGAAGGTCACGTCATAGGCCTTCATGATGTCGCAGATATCTTCAAAGTGGGTGTAGAGGAAGTTTTCGCGATGGTGGGCGATGCACCACTTGGCTAGGATGGAGCCGCCGCGCGAGACGATGCCGGTGCGCCGGCGCGCGGTCAGCGGCACATAGGCCAGACGCAATCCGGCGTGGATGGTGAAGTAATCGACCCCCTGCTCGGCCTGCTCGATCAGCGTGTCGCGGAAAATGTCCCAGCTCAGATCCTCGGCGATGCCGCCGACCTTCTCCAGCGCCTGATAGATCGGCACGGTGCCGATCGGCACTGGCGAGTTGCGCACGATCCAGTCGCGCGTGGTGTGGATATGGCGGCCGGTGGAAAGATCCATCACCGTGTCCGCGCCCCAGCGTGTCGACCACACCAGCTTTTCCACTTCTTCTTCGATAGACGAGGTCACGGCCGAGTTGCCGATATTGGCGTTGATCTTGACCTTGAAGGCGCGGCCGATCGCCATCGGCTCCAGTTCAGGGTGGTTGATATTGGCTGGGATCACCGCCCGCCCGCGCGCTACTTCATCCCGCACCATCTCGGGGGTGATCTCGCGTGCCATGGCAAAACCCAGTGCATTGCCGGCCAGCCGCGCTTCGCGCTCGGCGTCGCCCAGATACTCGCGCATCCATTCGCGCTTGCCGTTCTCGCGCAGCGCCACGTATTCCATCTCGGGGGTGATGATGCCGCGCCGCGCGTAATGCATCTGGCTGACATTGGTGCCGGCCTTGGCGCGGCGCGGTGTGCGCTGCAGGCCGGCAGAGAGTTCGCGCAAGCGTGCAAGCGATGCTTCGTCGCGCGAACCGTCGTCCCGCGCGTCAGCGATACGCCCGGCGTAAGCTTCGGTGTCGCCACGCGCCGCGATCCACGGCGCACGCATGGCATCCAGGCCATGACGTACATCAATCTGGGCTGCAGGATCGGTATAGGGGCCGGAGGTGTCGTAGAGCGCGATGTTTTCGCCATTGGATAACGCGATTTCGCGCAGTGGCACACGGATATCGGGCTGGCTGCCGGCGGTGTAGCATTTGCTGGAGGCGGGAAGCGGCTCGCAGGTGGCGGCGAGCATGGCGGTAAAACGGTCGGGTGCGTTCATCTGGGCCTCGGCTACGTTGTTGTCAACGCTCCGGAGGCAGGCAAACTGGCGCTACAGCGAACGCAGGCATCGACCCGCCTGTGTTCGCTAGCGGATGCCGACCCTTAGCAGGGTCGGCATCCGCAGCCATTGCTCTTCTTACGCCGGTATTATCCGGATCAAGTCCATCGGGTTCGGTTGTTACCATCTCAGCTAGGCCTTGCGGCCCTGCACCCCGGAGCGAGTTGGCATTCTCTAGTTGTTAGGCATAACCGTCAAGCAAGTTCTAGTGCCAGTGCGGTGGCTTCGCCCCCGCCTATGCACAGGCTGGCTACGCCGCGCTTGCCGCCAGTTTGTTGCAGGGCCGACACCAGCGTGACCAGAATGCGCGCACCGGATGCGCCAATCGGGTGCCCCAGCGCGCATGCGCCGCCACGGATATTGACCTTGTCGTGTGGCAGATCAAGTTCTTGCATCGCTGCCATGGCGACCACGGCAAAAGCTTCATTGACTTCAAACAGGTCGACATCGGCCACATCCCAGCCGGTCTTGGCCAGCAGCTTCTGGATTGCGCCAACCGGTGCCGTGGTAAACCAGGCTGGCTCCTGCGCGTGGGTGGCATGCGCGACAATGCGTGCCAGCGGCTTGAGGCCGCGTGCCATGGCCTCGCTTTGGCGCATCAGTAGCAGCGCGGCCGCGCCATCCGAGATGGAGCTGGCGTTCGCGGCCGTCACTGTACCCTCCTGTTTGAACGCAGGCTTGAGCGTGGCGATTTTGTCGGCGCTGGCTTTTAACGGCTGTTCGTCCACACTCAATACCTGCTCGCCCTTGCGGCTGGCGACGGTGACCGGTGCAATTTCCGCGGCAAAAACACCGGCTTCGACCGCAGCCTGAGCGCGCATCAGCGACTCGATGGCGTAAGCGTCTTGCGCCTGGCGGCTAAAACCGTATTGGTCGGCACACAGCTCGGCAAAGACACCCATCAGCTTACCCTTGTCGTAAGCATCCTCCAGCCCGTCAAGAAACATATGGTCCTTGATTTCGCCATGGCCAAGGCGGAAACCGCTGCGCGCCTTGGGCACGACATAGGGCGCATTGCTCATGCTCTCCATGCCGCCGGCAATCATCACATCGGCCGAGCCGGCCTTGAGCATATCGTGCGCCAGCATCACGGCTTTCATGCCCGAGCCGCACATCTTGTTCAGCGTGGTGCAATTGACGGCGTCCGGCAAGCCGGCGCCGCGCGAGGCCTGCCGTGCCGGTGCCTGGCCTTGGCCTGCGCCCAGCACATTACCCATGATGACTTCGTTTACAGCCTCCGGCGCAAGACCTGCGCGCGCAACGGCCGCACGAATGGCCACTGCGCCCAATTCGCTCGCGCTTTGTCCGGCAAACATGCCCTGAAAGCCCCCCATGGCGGTGCGCGCCATGCCGACTATTACGATAGGGTCTTGCTGCATTGTGGTCTCCTTGTTGTCTTGCGGCCCATGCCGCGCATGATGGTCATAAACCATGAGTAATGCTGGCTTCATCGTCTGTTTGCGGGGCGTCAGGCCGGCACATTACCGGTACGCCGCGCCATAAAGTGTTCGCATTGCGCCTTGAGCTGGCCGATTTCACCCAGCACCAGGCGGATATCGTCTATTTGCGTGCGCAGTTGTTGCTCGCGTTTTTCCAGTTTTTTCACGAATTCCATCAGCTGCGGCTCGTCGTCGCTGGCCGCGTCATACAGGCTGAACAACTCGTGGATTTCCTGTAGCGACAAGCCGATGCGCTTGCCGCGTAGCGTCAGCAACAGTCGCACGCGGTCGCGCCGGGTATAGATGCGCCGCTGCCCGTCGCGCTTGGGGCTGAGCAGGCCCTGATCCTCGTAAAAGCGCAGCGCGCGGGTGGTGATATCAAACTCATCGGCCAGTTCGCTGATGCTGAAGGTGGTCTTGCGTGCCACTTGTTTCATCGGTGCTTTCCCTTTACCCAGGTGTGTATCTAAAACAACAGCGCTTAACGTTAGCGTCAAGATAACACAAAAGCATGTTGACGTTAACGTAAACGGCAATTAATTTGAAGTGGCAAACAGGCAAGCGACCGGAGGAACTCCTAATGAACATCAGCACGGCAGGCGTGATTGGCGCCGGCACCATGGGTAACGGCATCGCCCAGACGCTGGCCATGCACGGCATTGAAGTCAGGCTTTGCGATGTCAGCGAAGACGCCCTCGATAGCGCCCTTGCCACCATACGCCACAGCCTGTCGCGTATGGCGCAAAAAGGCCTGCTGGCCGAATCCGCCATCGATGCGATTCTGGCGCGCATCCATGGCAGTACCGATCTGAATAGCCAGCGTTCGGTCCGGATCGTGATTGAGGCCGCCAGCGAAAATCTGGCGCTGAAAGAGCAGATCTTCCGCCAGCTCGATGCCATCGTGTCGCCACAGACCGTGCTGGCGTCCAACACCTCCTCCATTTCACTCACCCGTATCGCGGCCTGGGTCTCCCACCCGGAGCGGGTCATCGGCATGCACTTTATGAACCCGGTGCCGCTGATGCAGTTGGTTGAAGTGATCCGTGCGCGCCAAAGCAGCGACGCCACGTGTGCCACCGTGATGGAACTCTCGCGCACGCTGGGTAAAACCCCGGTCGAAGTGAAGGACGGTGCGGGCTTTGTCTCCAACCGCATCCTGATGCCGATGATTAATGAGGCGGCGTTCACCGTATATGAAGGCATTGCCAGCGCTGCCGATGTGGATACGGTGATGAAGCTGGGCATGAACCACCCGATCGGCCCCTTGGCATTGGCGGACTTGATCGGGCTGGACACCTGTCTTGCCATCATGGACATCCTGCACGCCGAGTTTCGCGACAGCAAATACCGCGCTTGCCCCTTGCTGGTGCAACTGGTCGCCGCCGGCCAGCTGGGGCGCAAGAGCGGGCACGGCTTTTACCCTTATTAAGCTGTTTTTTCCGCAACCTTCCACCACCCAGAGACCCGCGCCGCCACGTATGCGAGTGGGCATGAGGAGACAAAGACATGGAAATCGCGTCCACCCCGCAGCAGGCGCTGCCGGACACCTTCCCCAAGTATCTGTTGCATCACGCCCGGGTCCGCCCGACGCGCCCGGCCTTAAGGGAAAAGGATCTGGGCATCTGGCAAACGCTGAGCTGGCATGATGTCGAGCAGGAGGTGCGCGCGCTGGCTTTAGGCCTGCAAGCGCTGGGTTTGGGTCGTGGCGACCGCCTGGCCATTATCGGTGACAACCGTCCGCGTCTGTATATGTGCATGCTGGCAGCCCAGTGTCTGGGCGCCATTCCCGTTCCTCTCTACCAGGATGCCATTGCCAGCGAAATGGCCTTTGTACTGGCCGATGCCGGCGCGAAAATTGCCGTGGTGGAAGATCAGGAGCAGGTGGACAAGCTGCTGGAAGTCGAAGCGCAGTGTCCGCAACTGGAAAACATTGTCTATGACGACGCCCGCGGCCTGCGCCATTATCGGAATGACAAGTTGCACGACATCGCCGAAGTGCTGGGCAGTGGCCGGGTGTTGAACGATAGCAGGCCGCAATGCTTTACCGAACTGGTCGCACAAAGCCAGGCTGCGGATATGGCCATCATGCTGTACACCTCGGGCACCACCGGCACGCCCAAGGGCGTGGTGCACACCCATAGCAGCATGGTGACTACGGCACGCAATGCCGCCCTGCTGGAAGGGCTGACCGAAGATGAAGAGGTGCTGGCCTATCTGCCCATGGCCTGGGTGGGCGACAACCTGTTTTCCTATGCCCAGTCGCTGGTCACCGGCTTTTGTGTCGCCTGCCCCGAGTCGTCCGACACGGTGATGACCGATCTAAGGGAAATCGGCCCGACGTATTACTTCGCCCCGCCGCGCGTGTTCGAAAATCTGCTGACCCAGATCATGATACGCATGGAGGATGCCAGCCCGATCAAGCACCGCCTGTTCCACTATTTTATGGAGCATGCGCGCCGGGTCGGCACCGATATTCTGGAGGGCCGGCCGGTGGGCTTCTGGGATCGCGTCGGCTACCGCCTGGGCGAGGCGCTTGTCTATGGCCCGGTCAAGAATGTACTGGGTTTTTCCCGCCTCAAGCTGGCCTATACCGCCGGCGAAGCCATCGGCCCCGAGCTATTCGACTTCTTTCGCGCCATCGGCATCAATATCAAGCAGCTCTACGGCCAGACCGAGGCTTATGTGATGGTCTGCGTACAGGCTAACGACAAAGTCAGGCCGGATACGGTTGGCGTTCCGGCACCCGGGGTCGAAGTCAAGATTTCCGACAGTGGCGAAGTCCTGTTTCGCGGCCCCGGCACCTTCCATAGCTACTGGCAGCGTGCGGATGCGACGGCGGACACACGCACGGCGGACGGCTGGGTGCATACCGGGGATGCCGGCTATTTCGACGATGACGGCCAGCTCAAGATCATAGACCGCGCCAAGGATGTCGGCCGCCTGTCCGATGGCAGCCTGTTCGTGCCCAAGCTGCTGGAAAACAAGCTCAAATTCTTCCAGCACATCAAGGAGGTGGTGGCCTTTGGTGATGGCCGTGATTTTGCCACGGCCTTTATCAATATCGACCTGAGCGCGGTGGGCAGCTGGGCTGAAAAGCGCGGCATGGCTTACACCGGCTACACCGATCTGGCGGCGCAAGCGCCGGTTTATGCGCTGCTGCGCGAGTGCATCGAAAAAATGAACCGCTCTTTGGCGAGCGACCCGCGCCTGGCCGGCTCGCAGATCAAGCGCTTTTTGGTGCTGCATAAAGAGCTGGATGCCGACGATGGCGAGCTGACGCGCACCCGCAAGGTCAAGCGCAAGTTTATTGCCGAACGTTACAGCAGCCTGATCCATGCCCTGTACGACGGCTCGCCTGCGTCGACCATCGATGTCGAGGTCAAGTTCGAAGACGGCCGCAGCGGCCGCATCTGCGCCACCCTCAATATCATGGATGTGGCCACCTTTCCCGAGCACCGTCCCCTGACGGGCCCATCCAGCAAAAACCTGAGCGATGCCAGGGAGGCCGCATGAATCCGCAACACAAGACCGGCGATGTCATTCTGGCCGCCGAAAACATTTCGCTGTCTTTTGGCGGCGTCAAGGCACTGACCGATATCAGCCTGGATGTACGCGAGCATGAGCTGCTGTCCATTATCGGCCCCAATGGCGCGGGCAAAAGCTCGATGCTGAATGTCATCAATGGCGTCTACCACCCGCAGCAGGGTCAGGTGACCTGGCGCGGCAAGCCGCGCGGGGCCATTCATCCGCACGAGGCGGCGCGCATGGGCATCGCGCGCACTTTCCAGAATATTGCGCTGTTCAAGGGCATGAGCGTGCTGGACAACATCATGACCGGCCGCAACCTGAAGATGCATGCCAATTTTTTGCAGCAGGCCTTGTGGTGGGGGCGCGCGCAGCGCGAGGAGATGGCCCAGCGCGAAAAGGTCGAGCACATCATCGACTTTCTCGAGATCCAGGCGATACGCAAGACCCCGGTCGGTCGCCTGCCCTACGGACTGCAAAAACGGGTGGAGCTGGCGCGCGCCATTGCGGCCGAGCCGACCTTGCTGCTGCTGGACGAGCCGATGGCCGGGATGAATGTGGAGGAAAAGCAGGACATGTGCCGCTTCATCCTCGATATCAACGATGCCTTCGGCACCACCATTGTCCTGATCGAGCACGATATGGGGGTGGTGATGGATATCTCCGACCGCGTCATCGTGCTCGATTACGGCAAGAAAATCGGCGACGGCACCCCGCACGATGTACGCAACAACCCCGATGTGATTGCCGCCTATCTCGGCACCCGCCACTAAGGAGACCCGTATGGATTGGCTTTTCTTTACCGAAGTTTTGGTCGGCGGCTTGCTCGCCGGCGTGATGTACTCGCTGGTGGCACTGGGTTTTGTCCTGATTTACAAGGCCTCCGGCGTCTTCAACTTTGCCCAGGGCGCGATGGTGCTGTTCGCGGCACTGACCTTTGTCTCCATTCAGGCCATGGGCGTGCCGTTCTGGCTGACCTTCTTTATCACGCTGGTGGTTATGGTGGCGCTGGGTCTGGCCATCGAGCGCGTCGTGCTGCGCCCCATGGTCAACCAGCCACCGATCTCGCTGTTTATGGCCACCATCGGTCTCGCCTTCTTTCTCGAAGGTCTGGCGCAGATGCTGTGGGGCGCCGATGTGCATGGCCTGAATCTGGGCTTTAACGACGAGCCTTTTGATGTGGGCGGGGTGTTTATCTCCAGTTTCGATGTGTTTGCCGCTGCTATCTGTGCCGTTCTGGTCGGTTCGCTGGCGCTGTTTTTCAACAAAACCCGTCTGGGCCGGGCGCTGCGTGCGGTGGCGGACGACCATCAGGCGGCGATGTCGGTCGGCATTCCGTTAAAACAGATCTGGGCCATCGTCTGGGGTGTGGCCGGCTTTGTGGCGCTGGTGTGCGGCTTGCTGTGGGGCTCGCGTCTTGGCGTGCAGTTTGCGCTGACGCTGGTGGTGCTCAAAGCACTGCCGGTGCTGATTCTGGGCGGATTTACCTCGGTGCCCGGCGCGATTATCGGCGGCCTGATCATCGGTGCCGGTGAAAAACTGGCCGAAGTGTATCTGGGGCCGATTCTGTCCGGCGGTATCGAAAACTGGTTCCCTTATGTGCTGGCGCTGCTGTTTTTGCTGGTGCGCCCCGAGGGTCTGTTCGGCGAAAAACACATCGAAAGGGTCTAAGCCATGTTCTATCGTGAAGCCGGTCAATTCAAGACCTCCTACGCCGCCGATTCGGCCATCCTGCCTATCCGCCAGGACCGCATCTTTATTATTGCCCTGCTGCTGTTCGCCTTTGTGGCCGTACCGGGCCTGGCCAGCGATTACCTGCTGTCCGGCATCCTGATTCCGTTTCTGGTGCTGTCGCTGGCGGCGCTCGGGCTGAACCTGCTCACCGGCTACGCCGGCCAGCTATCGCTGGGTTCGGCGGCCTTTATGGCGGTGGGCGCTTACGCCACATACAACTTTATGCTGCGCGTGCCGGGCATGCCGCTCTTGCTGGCCTTGGTGTTGGGCGGCTTGAGCGCGGCGCTGGTCGGCATTTTGTTCGGCCTGCCCTCTTTACGCATCAAGGGCTTTTATCTGGCGGTTGCCACGCTGGCCGCGCAGTTTCTGGTGGAGTGGGTATTTACCAAGTTCCCCTGGTTCTCCAATGACAGCAGTTCGGGGGTGATCAGTTCGCCGGTACTGTCCGTATTCGGCATGACGCTGGATACGCCGGCCGAGAAATACCTGCTGACACTGGCCATCGTCGCGCAGATGGCACTGGCGGCCAAGAATATGGTGCGCTCAAGCCTGGGCCGGGCCTGGATGGCGATACGCGATATGGACGTGGCAGCCGAGGTGATAGGCATACGCATGCTGCGCACCAAACTGTTGGCTTTTGCCATTAGCTCGTTTTATTGCGGCGTGGCGGGCGCACTGTATGCCTTCGTTTTTCTGGGCACGGTCGATGCGCAGGCCTTCGATCTGAACCGCTCCTTCCAGATCCTGTTCATGATCATTATCGGCGGCGTCGGCTCCATCCTCGGCGCCTTCCTGGGGGCGGCCTTTATCGTGCTGCTGCCGGTGCTGCTCAATCTGGCCGGCCAGCTCTTGCACGGCGCAGTGAGCTCGCAGTTCATGTCCAACCTCGAAATGATGATTTTCGGTGCGCTGATTATTTTCTTTCTGGCGGTCGAGCCTTTGGGGCTGGCCCGCCTGTGGCAGATCAGCAAGGAAAAACTGCGCTTATGGCCCTTCCCGCACTAAGCGGCAAGGCCATCACACCGACTTTGTTTAAGCAGTACCCGCAGGCCCACTACTTAGGAGACAACACATGAAAAAAACCGTACTCGCCGTATCGCTGGCCCTGACGACCCTGTCCGGCTTTGTACTGGCCGCAGGCGAGCAGTTCATTCCGATCCCGAGCTACCGTGTCGGCGCTTATGCCTCGGGTGGTGCCAAGTTCTATGGCGGCATGATCGACTACCTCAATTACGTCAATATGAAGCAAGGCGGCATCGGCGGCGTCAAGCTCAGCTATGAGGAGTGCGAAACCGAATACAAGAACGACCGCGGCGTCGAGTGTTACGAGCGCCTCAAGGGCAAGGGCGGCGGTGCTTCGGCATTTAACTTCATGTCGACCGGCATCACCTACGCCACCATGGAACGTGCCGACAAGGACAAGATTCCGCTGATGACCATGGGCTTTGGCCGCGCCGATGCGCAGGACGGCACGGTGTTCAAATATGTATTCCCGCTGGTGACCTCGTACTGGAGCCAGGCCAGCGCCAAAGTGTCTTTTATCGGCCAGCAGCTAGGCGGCATGGACAAGCTCAAGGGCAAGAAAATCGTCAACCTCTATCACGGCTCGGCCTATGGCAAGGAAACCATTCCGGTGCTGGACGCGCTGGCCAAGAAATACGGTTTCGAGCTGAGCCATATCGAAGTCCCGGCCCCGGGCACCGAGCAGCAGTCGCAATGGCTGGAAATTCGCCGTGCCAAGCCCGATTACGTACTGCTGCGCAGCTGGGGCGTGATGACGCCGTCGGCGCTTAAGTCGGCGCAAAAAGTCGGCTTCCCGCGCGACAAAATCGTTTCCAACTGGTGGGGCGGCTCGGAAGAAGACGCCGTGGCCGCCGGCGATGCCGCCAAAGGCTATATCGCCGGCAGCTTTGCCATGGATGGCAAACAGTTCCCGCTGATTCAGGACATTGAAAAAACCGTCTATGGCGCAGGCAAGGGCAATCTGTCCGACAAGGGTTATATCGGCACCGTCAACTACAACCGTGGCGTGCTCAGCGGCATTTTGATGGCCGAAGCCATCAGCACCGCTCAGAAAAAATATGGCGCCAAGCCGCTGACCGGCGACCAGATCCGCTGGGGCATGGAAAACCTGAACATCGATGCCAAGCGCCAGAAAGAGCTGGGCGTGTCCGATATGTTCCCGCAGATCAAGACCAGCTGCCAGAACCATGAGGGCAGCGGCTATACCCGCTTTATGCAGTGGAACGGCAGCGACTGGAAGCCGGTGTCCGGCTGGATCAAGGCGGACACCAGCGTCGTTGGCCCCATGGTCAAGGCCTCGGCGCAGAAGTATGCGCAGGAAAAAGGCATTGCGCCGCGCAACTGCGCCGCCGAGAAGTAAACGCCTGGCCAGCCGGAGAACAGCCCGCCATGGCTGCTCTCCGGCAGCACTCGTGACACCTTGCTAAAGGCAGATCCATGCAGACAAACACCGCACTGTTGTCGGTCAACAATATCGAAGTCATCTACAACCATGTGATTCTGGTGCTGAAGGGCGTATCGCTGGAAGTGCCGCCGGGGCGGATTGTTGCCTTGCTGGGGGCCAATGGCGCAGGCAAAAGCACCACGCTCAAGGCCATCTCCACCTTGCTGGCCAGCGAGCGCGGCGATATTACCCAGGGCAGCATCGAATTCAAGGGCGAGCGCATAGACCGCGCCACGCCGGACGCGCTGGTCAAGCGCGGCATTGTGCAAGTGATGGAGGGCCGCCATTGCTTCGGCCACCTGTCGGTCGAGGAAAACCTGCTCACCGGTGCCTTTACCCGCAAGCACAGCCGCGCCGAACAAAAAGCCGCGCTGGAACGCATCTACCATTATTTTCCGCGCCTGAAACAGCGGCGCACCAGCCAGGCCGGCTATACCTCGGGCGGCGAGCAGCAAATGACCGCCATCGGCCGCGCCATGATGGCCCAGCCGGAAATGATCCTGCTGGACGAGCCGTCAATGGGGCTGGCGCCACAAATCGTCGAGGAAATCTTCGAGATTGTGAAGGAGCTTAACCAAAAGGAAAAAGTGAGCTTCCTGCTGGCCGAGCAAAACACCCATGTGGCGCTGCGCTATGCCGATTTCGGTTACATCCTGGAGAACGGCCGGGTGGTGATGGATGGCACGGCAGCGGAGCTGGCCGGCAATGAGGATGTAAAAGAGTTTTATCTGGGCTTGGGCGGCGAAGGACGCAAGAGCTTTCGCGACGTCAAACACTATCGCCGGCGCAAGCGCTGGCTGGCTTAAGGAGGCATGCCATGAACCATTGGCCTTGCGATCCGGCCGCCCTGCTTTGGGCGCGCCTGCCGGCACAATTAAGCTATGCGCGCGAACAAGCGCCCGCCTATAGCGCGCTATTGTCGGGTCTGGCGCTGGACGCCATCCATAGCCGGGCGGCATTGGCCCGTTTGCCGCTGACCCGCAAGTCCGCGCTGATTGCCGCCCAGGCCGCTAAGCCGCCGTTTGGCGGTTACGCCGCCGGCAAGGCGCTGCGCGTATTCGCGTCGCCCGGCCCGATCTACGAGCCTATGGATGCAAACAGCTACCGCATGGATGAGGCACTCGTCGCGGCGGGCTTTGGCGCGGACGACATCGTGCATAACGGCTTCTCCTACCATCTGTCGCCTGGCGGTTTTATTTTTGACAGCGCCTTGCAGGCCTTGGGTTGCACCGTGTTTCCCGGCGGGCCGGGCAATCTGGACATTACGCTGGCCGCGCTGGCGAGCCTGAACGTCAATGCCTATGTCGGCACCCCGAGCTTTTTGCAGCTGATTCTGGACAAGGCGGACGAAACCGCCACGCCCTTGCAGCTTGCCAAGGCGCTGGTCAGCGGTGAGGCGCTTAGCGACAGCCTGCGTGCGCGTTGCCATGCACGTGGCCTCGTGATTCGCCAGTGCTATGCCAGTGCCGAACTGGGGCTGATTGCCTATGAAACCGAAGCTGGCCCCGGCATGCGCGTCGCCGGCGGCATCATCGCAGAAGTTTGCAATGCGCACGGCGAGCCTTTGCCTGACGGCGAAACCGGCGAGTTGGTGATTACCTCGTTTTCCCCCGTTTACCCGCTGATCCGTTTTGCCACCGGCGACTTGTCGGCCTTTGAGCCCGGCAGCCAGCAGCAGCGCATCCGGGGCTGGCTTGGACGCGCCGACGACACCGCCAAGGTGCGCGGCCTGTTTGTCCACCCCGAGCAGATCCAAGCGTTGCTGGCACAGCATGGCGAGATTAGCCGCGCCCGTCTGGTGCTGACGCGCGAACAGGATAAAGACGTGATGACGCTGTATATCAATGCCGCGGCACACAGCGACACCCAGGCCATCGCCGCCACGCTCAAGGCACTGACCCGTTTGTCAGGCCGCGTGCTGTTAAGCGATGCCCTGCCCGACGACGGCCGCCTGATCGAAGAGCGCCGCTAAACACCACACAGGAACTGCCATGAATATCCCCAAGGTCAAGCTGCTGATAGGCGGCGAGCTGGTCGAGTCAGAAACCACACAATGGCGCGCAGTCATCAACCCGGCCACGCAAGCCGTGCTGGCCCATGTGCCTATGGCTACCGCTGATGAAGTCGCGGCGGCAGTGGCCAGTGCCCGGCGTGCATTTAACAGCTGGCGCAAGACGCCCATCGGCGTGCGCGCGCGCATCTTTTTGAAATACCAGCAACTGATACGCGAGCATATGGCCGAATTGGCGGCCCTGTTGACCGCCGAGCAGGGCAAGACGCTGGCCGATGCCGAAGGCGATATCTTCCGCGGACTGGAGGTGGTTGAGCACGCCGCCAATATCGGCACGCTGCAACTGGGCGAATACGCACAGAACGTCGCCGGCGGCGTCGACACCCATACCGTGCTGCAGCCTTTGGGCGTGTGCGCCGGCATCACCCCGTTCAATTTCCCGGCGATGATCCCCTTGTGGATGTTCCCGATGGCGATCGCCTGCGGCAATACCTTCGTGCTCAAGCCCTCCGAACAAGACCCCATGGTCACCATGCGTCTGGTCGAGCTGGCGCTGCAGGCCGGCATTCCGGCCGGGGTGCTTAATGTGGTGCATGGCGGCGAAGAGGTGGTCAATGCCTTGTGCGATCATCCCGACATCAAGGCGGTGTCTTTTGTCGGCTCGACCCGCGTTGGCACCCATGTCTACCACCGCGCAAGTCTCGCCGGCAAGCGCGCGCAGTGCATGCTGGGCGCCAAAAACCATGCAGTCGTTCTGCCTGACGCCAACCGCGAGCAGGCGCTCAACCAGCTGCTCGGTGCCGCATTCGGCGCTGCCGGCCAGCGCTGCATGGCCACGTCGGTTGCGGTATTGGTGGGCGAGACGCAAGACTGGCTACCCGAACTGGTCAGCCGCGCGCAAACGCTGAAAGTCGGCGCCGGCGTCGATAACCCGGATCTGGGCCCCTTGATTTCGCCGGCGGCCAAGGCGCGGGTGGAAGGGCTGATTGCCGAGGGGGTGGAGCAAGGCGCATTGCTGTGTCTGGATGGGCGCGGGGTGCGCGTCGAGGGCTACCCTGATGGCAACTTCGTCGGGCCGACCATTCTGGCCGGGGTCACGTCCGAGATGTCGGTTTACCGTCAGGAGATCTTCGGCCCGGTGCTGGTGGTGATGACGGCTGCCACGCTGGACGAGGCCATTGCGCTGGTGAATGCCAACCCCAACGGTAATGGCGTGGCGCTGTTTACCCAGTCCGGCGCCGCCGCACGCCACTTCCAGGAAAATATCGATATCGGTCAGGTCGGCATTAATGTGCCGATTCCGGTGCCGGTGCCGCTATTCTCCTTTACCGGCTCGCGCGCCAGCAAACTGGGCGATCTTGGCCCTTACGGCAAACAGGTGGTGGCGTTTTACACCCAGACCCAGACCGTCACCTGCCGCTGGTTCGACGATGTTGCCAGTGTCGGCCGGGTCAACACCACGATCTCGCTTAAATAGGAGGCGGCATGGACTTTGCACTGAATGAAGAGCAGGTCGCGCTACAGGATGCGGCCCGCGACTTTGCCCGTCATGCCCTCGCCCCGCACGCGGCCGACTGGGACCGTGACGAGCACTTCCCGCTGGCCACCATCCGTCAGGCTGGCGAGCTGGGCTTTCTTGGCCTCTATACCCCCGAGTCCCATGGCGGGCTGGCGCTGCCGCGACTGGATGCCGCCATCGTGTTCGAGGAGCTGGCCTACGGCTGCACCGCCACTGCCGCCTACCTGACCATACACAATATGGTGACGTGGATGATTGCGAGCTTCGCCCAGCCGGCTGTCGCCGCGCGCTGGGTGCCGCGCATGGTCACGGGCGAGCTGCTTGCCAGCTACTGCCTGACCGAGCCGGGCGCAGGTTCCGATGCCGCTTCGCTTAAAACCCGTGCCGAGCGCTGCGCTGATGGCTGGCGCTTGTCCGGCAGCAAGATGTTCATCTCCGGCGCAGGCGCTACCGAAGTCCTGGTCGTGATGGCCCGAACCGGCGGCGCAGGCGCACGCGGCATCTCGGCTTTTATCGTGCCGGCGGATAGCCCCGGCATCGGCTATGGCAAGAACGAAAAAAAGATGGGCTGGAAAAGCCAGCCCACACGCGCGCTAAGCTTCGACAATGTTTTGGTGCCGCATGAAAATCTGCTGGGTGAAGAAGGCCAGGGTTTTGGCTTTGCCATGAAGGCACTGGATGGCGGGCGCATCAATATCGCCACCACGGCGGTCGGCACCGCGCAGGCGGCGCTGGATGCCGCCCGCACCTATGTCGCTCAGCGCGTGCAGTTCGGCGCGCCCATTGCCAGCTTGCAAAGCGTGCAGTTCCGGCTGGCCGATATGGTGACCACGCTGGTGGCTGCGCGGCAGATGGTGCGTCTGGCGGCCTGTAAGCTGGATAGCGGCTCAACCGATGCGTCGGCCTACTGCGCCATGGCCAAGCGTTTTGCCACCGATAGCAGCTTTACCGTTGCCAACGATGCCCTGCAACTGTTTGGCGGCTACGGCTATCTGAACGACTTCCCGCTGGAGCGCCATGTGCGCGACTTGCGCGTACACCAGATACTGGAAGGCACCAATGAAGTGATGCGCATGATTGTAGCGCGCC
Source organism: Craterilacuibacter sp. RT1T (assembly GCF_023502145.1). GTDB lineage: Bacteria > Pseudomonadota > Gammaproteobacteria > Burkholderiales > Chromobacteriaceae > Craterilacuibacter. Next base: position 271,761 of record NZ_JAMFLI010000003.1, read on the forward strand.
GCCTGCTGAGCGACGGCGACAGCCTGCTGTAAGCCGGCCTATACGAATAATCCAAGGGGAACACAGCTGATGCAGCCACACTATGCCGGCCTCGCGCTGGAAAAACACGGTACTACTTTGCTGGTGATGATGGACAATCCGCCGGCCAATACCTGGACGGTAGCAAGTCTGGAAGCGCTTTATCGTCTGGTCTGTGATCTTGAGGCCCAGCGCGAGATTCGCGCACTGGTGCTCAGCGGTGCCGGGGGCAAGTTCTTCTGTGCCGGTGCCGATCTTAAGCAGTTTGCCGATGGCTCGCATGCGGCAGCGACCGATTTGTCGCGCCTGTTCGGCCGCGCGTTCGAGGCGCTGTCGGGCTGGCGCGGCGTCAGCATTGCCGCCATTAATGGCTACGCCATGGGCGGCGGTCTGGAATTGGCGCTCGCCTGCGATATCCGCATGGCGGAAGAAACGGCACAACTGGCACTGCCCGAGGCGGCCGTCGGGCTGTTGCCGTGCGCTGGCGGCACCCAGCTCTTGCCCCATCTGGTTGGCGAAGGCTGGGCCAAACGCATGATTTTGCTGGGCGAGCGCGTGGATGCGGCCACCGCCTTGCGTATCGGTCTGGTTGAAGAGGTCGTGGCCACGGGCAGTGTCACCGAGGCGGCGCTGGCACTGGCGGCCAAGGCGGTGCGCCAGTCGCCTGACGCGGTCGCCGCTAGCAAGCTGCTGATTCAGCGTGCCAGGATGAATCCGCCCGCGCTCAATCTGCCTTTGGAGCGCGAACTATTTGTCGGTCTGTTTGATGGTGCCAACCAGCAAGAAGGCGTCGCCGCCTTCCTGGAAAAACGTACGCCGCACTGGCATTAAAAGGACTCTGCATGGACAGCCCTGTTTTATTCGATAGCTTGACCACGGCCAGCGGCCACCGCATTGCGCTGGCTACGCTGAATGCCGAAAAAGCGCTGAATGCGCTCAGTCATGACATGGTCGGCCTGTTGGCCAGCCAGCTCGCCCGCTGGCAGCGCGACCCTTTGGTCGCCTGTGTCGTGCTGCGCGGCGCCGGCGACAAAGCCTTCTGTGCCGGCGGGGATGTGCGCGCCTTGCGCGAGGCCTTGCTGCAAGAGTCGAGCCACCCCAGCCCGGCGGCGCAAAGCTTCTTTACCGATGAGTATCGGCTGGACTACGCCATCCATACCTACCCCAAGCCGCTTATCGTTTGGGGCAACGGCATCGTCATGGGCGGCGGTTTGGGACTGCTGGCCGGAGCGAGCCACCGGGTTCTTACCGAACGCACCCGCATCGCCATGCCCGAGATCGCGATTGGCCTGTATCCGGATGTGGCCGGCAGCTGGTTTTTACAGCGCATGCCGGCCAGGTTGGGGCTGTTTTTGGGACTGACCGGTGCCGCGATCAATGCCCATGATGCGCTGATCGCCAATCTGGCTGACTGTGTGCTGGATCACGCCAGTTGGCCCAAGCTGCTGGATGCCCTGCATCACGCGCGCTGGGATGGCGGCGATGATTTTGCCACCGTCAGCGCCTTGCTCGATGCGCTGGAAGACGCGTGCCCGCATGCCCTGCCCGACTCGCATATCGCGCCAAGACTGATCGCCATCCACCAGTTGATGAACCGCGGCAGCCTGAGTGCCGTCGCCGACGCCTTGCAACAGGTGCATGGCGGCAGCGACGCCTGGCTTGCCGCTGCGGCCAGCGGCTTTGCCGCCGGTTGCCCGATGTCGGCGGCGGTGACCTGGGAGATTTTCCGCCGCGCCCGCCATCTGTCGCTGGCCGAGGCTTTACGCATGGAGCTGGTGCTGTCGGTCAATTTCTGCGCCCGCCCCGACTTTCGCGAAGGGGTGCGCGCATTGCTGGTCGATAAAGACCGGCAGCCGCAGTGGAGTTGCCGCAGTCTTGCCGATATCGATCCGGCGGCCATAGACGCACATTTCACCTCGCCTTGGGCGCGCGATGCGCACCCCTTGGCCGACCTGCTATAGGACAGCGCAAAATGGAAAAAATCGCTTTTATCGGTCTGGGCAATATGGGCAGCCCCATGGCGGCCAATCTGCTACGCAAGGGCTTTGATCTCACGGTTTTCGACCTGTCGGCCAGCGCCATGGACACGCTGGCGGCACTGGGCGCCAAGAGCGCGGCAAGTGCGCAAGATGCCGTTGCCACTGCGGATATTGTGCTGAGCATGCTGCCAGCGGCACACCATGTAGAGAGCCTGTACCGCAACATACTGCCGCGCCTGAAAGCCGGCACGCTGGCCATAGACTGCAGCACCATCGATGCCGCCACGACACGCCGTCTGGCACAAGACTTAAGCGCGCATGGCGTTGCGCTTTTGGACGCGCCGGTGTCAGGCGGCACCGCCGGCGCGGCGGCAGGCACGCTGACCTTTATGGTTGGCGGCACCGCACATGACCTTGCGCGGGCACAGCCGCTATTGGAGGCCATGGGGCAAGCGGTGTTTCATGCCGGCGAAAGTGGAGCCGGACAAAGCGCCAAAATCTGCAACAACATGCTGTTGGGCATACTGATGGCCGGCACGGCCGAAGCGCTGGCGCTGGGGGTGAAAAACGGGCTGGATCCTGCCGTGCTGTCGCACATTATGAGCAAGAGCTCGGGGCGCAACTGGGCGCTTGAAGTCTATAACCCCTGGCCTGGCGTGATGGCCAACAGCCCGGCCAGTCGCGCTTACAGCGGTGGTTTTATGAGCAGCCTGATGCTCAAGGATCTGGGGCTGGCACGCGATAGCGCCCAAGCCGCCCATGCCAATACGCCACTTGGCGCGCTGGCGTATGCGCTATTTGAAAAACATGTAGCTGACGGCAATGGTGCAAAAGATTTTTCCAGCATCCAGCAACATTATGATTGAAGTAAATACCCGGCGAAATTTATAGCTGCAATGCGGGTGGAAGCTTGCCAGTTGCCCGTCTATGCTAGACAAGTCGACAGGCCATGCAACTTTATGCCGCCTGTGCGCCGATATTGTCATTGAGGATACCCGGGTCTATCCAGCAAGCCGGGTATTTACCTAGTCCAGGAGATGTTCACTATGGCTCGCCAGATTACTAATCAAATTTGTATGGTTCGTCCGGTTTCCTTCTATTTCAACCAGGAAACGGCAGCTAATGATTTTTACCAGCACAATCTGGGGGAAAAACGCGACATCGTCCAAGCCAAGGCGCTGATCGAATTCGATAATATGGTGGCCCTGCTGCAAAGCAAGGGCATTACCGTACATGTACTGCAGGATGATAATCAGGTCTGTGATACACCTGACAGCATTTTCCCCAATAACTGGTTTGTTTCGCTGGAGGGCGGCCGTCTGGTGCTATGCCCGATGTTTGCCCACGACCGCCGCACCGAACGACTGAAGTTCCTGGGTGCATTGGTTGAATCCATTGGCCAAAGCAAGCTGGAAGTTGTGAATTACACCCAACATGAGCAAAACGATGTTTTCCTCGAGGGCACCGGTGCCATGGTGCTGGATCGCGCCAATAAAAAAGCCTACTGCTGCCTGTCCATGCGCGCCGATGAGGCGCTGTTCAACACCTTCTGTGCTGAAAACGGCTTCAAGCCGGTTGCCTTTCACGCCTATCAGACCTATCAGAACCGCCGCGCCGCGATCTATCACACCAATGTGATGATGGCACTGGGCGAGAAATTCTGCGTCATCTGCCTGTCGTCGATTGATGATGCGGCCGAGCGTGCACGCGTGGTGCAGGAGCTGGAAGAAAGCGGCAAGGAAATCGTCGATGTCACGGAAGAGCAGCTCAACCATTTCGCCGGCAATGAAATCGAACTGGAAGGCACCGGCGGCAAGCGTTATACGGTGATGACCAAGGCGACCTACGACTGCCTGACTCCGGAGCAGCGTGCCGTGATCGAGAAAAGCAGCGAAATCATTGCGCCTGATGTGAAAACCATTGAAACCTACGGTGGCGGCTCGGTGCGCTGCATGATTTCCGAGCTCTTTATCTGAACGGATAGCGGCTTCGTGTTGTAACAAACGGCCGGGCGCTACGTACACTTGCGTAGCGTCCGGCCGTTGAACGTTTAGAAACGCTCACCCATCATCAGATAGCGCCACTGGCCCTCTTCCAGAGGCCCCAGGGCAATGCGGCCGATACGCTGGCGCTTGACCATCTGAATTTTAAGACCAGCCTCGTCCAGCAGGCGGTGAACCAGATACTCGCGATTTTCGCGCAAGACCAGACGCAGCTGCCGCCCCCCCTGGCGACTGGCCTTGAATGGCAGCAAAGGGCCGTCATCCAGCTCGCGTATGGCATTCAGACGCGCGAGTGCCGCTTCATCCAGCCCACCCTCTACCCATACCAAGTACTCTTGCTCGTAATCGCGTGCGTCCCGTGTCAAGCGGCTCGCCAGCGCATCATCCTGCGTCAGCACCATCAAGCCGCTGCTGTCGGCATCCAGCCAGCCCGCTTCTTGCAAATGGGTACTACAACGGGAAAGCCAGGCCCAGCCGCTGCGGTCCTTGTCGCAGCGTGTGGCCGCTTGCAATAAGGGCAAAGGATTGGCGATGCCGGCGGGCTTATTCAGCAGCAGGGTGATACGGGAAGGCGGCGGCTGAATCTTGCTGCGCTCCAGCGTGATGGTCTGGCTGGCGTTAACGCGGCTACCCAAAGCTTGTACCGTTTCACCATCCACGCGGACAAACCCCATTTCTATGCACTCATCGGCTTCGCGGCGCGAGGCGACCAGACCCAGTTCGGTCAGGCGGCGACTCAGGCGGATATTTTCTGACATAACAACTCCCGGCGGATAAGCCCGCCTCGACTTTATAATGATTAAATTATATATTGTTAGATTGTTTCTAATACTTTGTTTACAAGTAAATCGCGACCATGCCAACAGAACGCTTTAAAGACTTCAACGCCAAACTAGATGAAGCGCAAATGCACTACGCCATCAATCTGGGGGACGCGCTTGTCTGTCTTGAGCATCTGCTGGCGCGTGCCGATGCAGCAGATGCGCCGCGTCTTTTACAGGCGTTGCAATTGCGCGGCCAGATACGGACGACGCAAGGCCACTTCATGGCGGCCATGGAAGACCTGGTGCGTGCCCAGCAGTTAGCCGTTCAGGCTGCCGATAACCAGGCCGAAGCGCGGCTATTGTGTCTGATCGGTAATATCTACATTCTGCAGGGCTTGTATCCGGATGCAATGGGCATTTTGCTGGATGCGGTTCATACCCTGGAAAGCACGGGGGCCAGCCCGTGGCTGGCACGCTCACTCAACAGCTTGGGGTTTACCTATCATTTTCTTGGCCAGCACGGTAAAGCGGTGACTTATCTGGAGCGCAGCATACAGCTTGCCCGGGAAACAGGCGATGTAATGATAGAAAGTCTGGCCTTGGACAGCTTGGCCAATACCAAACTGGCGCTGGGGCAAGGGAGTGAGGCCCTCGTTTATATCCGGCGCAGCATTTTACTGCTACGCAGCTTAGGGCATGAAGAATATCTGGCGGAATACCTGGTTACCCTCGCCAAGGCCGAGGATGGCGTGGGAGAAGACGGCAGCGCCAGTCTAAACGAGGCACTGGCGCTGGCAAGACGCCTGCAGCTACCGCGGCACGAAGCCCAGACGCTCTACTATATGGGGCTGCGTCAAGTCAGATTCGAGTCAGCGCATATGGCTGAAGCGTTGCTGAGCAATGCATTAGATCTTGCTGGCAAGACCGGTGACAGCCGTCTGGTTTATCTTGCCCATCAGCAGTTGTCCATGCTGTTACAGCAACAGGAACGCTATCGCGAGGCGCTGCTGCACTATCAGGGCTTCCATGAAAAAAAGGAAGCTTTGCTGGGCGAAGCGGCAGAACGCCGCCTGCAATACCTGGAAATCCGTCACCGCATTCATGCTGCAGAAGATGCCAAGCATGCCGCGCTCAAGCGTAATGAAACGCTGGAAGAAGAAGTCAGGCAGCGTACCGCGCTACAAAGAAAAGCCGAAAAGCTGGCACGCATCGACCCCTTGACCGGTTTGTACAATCGGCGCCATTTCCGCCATTGCGCGGAGCAGTTGCTGCAGGACGCCTTGCAAAAAGGGCTGCCGCTTAGCCTGGTTATGTTTGATGCAGACCATTTCAAGCAGATAAACGACACTTGGGGGCATGCGGTTGGGGATCAGGCCTTGCAGGCGATCAGCCTGAACTTGCTGGACAGCACCCGACGTGAAGATCTTTTCGGGCGCTATGGCGGTGAAGAATTCATTATGCTGATGCCGAACACGACCACCCGCCAGGCGCTGGAAGCCGCGCGCCGCATGCTGTTCAAGGTCGAGCGCCAGGGTTTATCCTTGGGCGAGGCAACGATCCCGCTCACGCTAAGCGCAGGCATCGCCGGAAGCCTCCATGGTCAGATCTCCAGTTTGGACCAACTCATTCAGAGCGCAGATCAGGCGCTTTATCGGGCAAAAAACAAGGGCCGCAATCAGGCCGTGCTGGCTGAAGACTAAATTTGCCCCCGCTTTTTTGCGGCATGCGACTCAGAGCTGATTCTTGAGCAGGCTGGTTGCCAGCTGACTGAAGCCATCCCACATAATCTGCACCCCCAGGCACAGCAAGATAAATGCCGTCAGGCGCATAAAGACCAACTCGCCGGTTTCGCCCAGATAACGCAACAGCTTCTCGCCATGGCGGTAACACAAAAACACCATCAGGCTGACCAGCGCCACACCAACCAGGCTGGCCGCGGGTGCCAGCGTATATTTGAGCAGGCCATGACCGGACTGGGTCATGGAGGCGCCCAGTGTAATGGCGACAGAAACCGAGCCGGGGCCGACGGTCAGGGGAAACGCCAGCGGATAAAAAGCGTGCTTTTTAAGCTCTTCCTTACTGATATGCTCGCCGCCTTGCATGCTAGCCGGGCTGGCATCGGCGGGCGTATCGTTCAGCAAACGCCAGGCAGAAAAGGTAATCAGCAGGCCGCCACTCAACTGCACCACCGGCAGTGACACCCCGAAAAACCCGAGCACGAAGCTGCCGGTATACATACTGCCCAGTAGCAGCACAAAGCTGCTGATCGCGATGCGCCGAGCCAGATAATGGCGCTGCGCCACCGTATTTCGCGAAGTTTGGGCCAGAAAAATCGGCACCATGCCCGGCGGGTTCATGATGGGCAGCAAGGCGGCCATGACAAAAAATACTTTGCTGGTAAAAAACATCAAAGTGGCAAGCATCGCTAATTCTTTCGCGAAATATTATCGCCGATCTTAGCATTTTATGCCGGTCAAGAGGATGCCATCATCGTGTTGATGACCCACTCTTTCCATGGCGCGCCGGTCAAATAGCTGCGCTAGTCCGTTATCCGTCAAGTGGAGAGCCGTGCGCCCTCCTCTGCCCTGCTTAACGGCTCAGCCAAGTGTTGAAGCGTGCTTCCAGCGCTTGGCCATGCTTGACCCAGAAGGCGCTGTCTATCGGTGTGGCATGGGCCAGATTGGCAGGCGCGGTCGGCATGCGCGCAGCCGTCTCCGCGGGGAGTAATTGCAGCGCCGATAAGCGAGTCGGGCCGTAATCGATATAGCTGGCGTAGTTTTTCTGGTTTTCCGCCTGGCTGGCAAAAGCGATAAAACGGATTGCCTTCTCGGTGTCTGCCCCCTTAGGGATGGCCCAGTAGTTGAGGTTATAAATATTGTCGTTCCACACTACGCGCAGCTTGGGCCAGTCTTTCTGTGCGGCTGAGATGCGGCCGTTATAGGCCACACTCATTACCACCTGATCGTAAGCCAGCATATTGGCCGGTTGTGCCGGCGACTCCCACCAGACAATATGCGGCTTGAGCTGTGACAGCTTTTTAAACGCACGGTCTACGCCGGCAGGTGTTGCCAGCACTTGGTACACATTGTCCGGGGGGACACCATCGGCCATCAGCGCAAACTCCAGCGTGTAGCGTGCGCTTTGGTGCATGCCGCGTTTGCCGGGTATCCCTTTTACATCCCAAAAGTCCTGCCAGTTTTGGGGGGCGCGCGCCACATGGTCGGCGTTGTAGGCCAAGACCACGGACCAACTGAAGATGCCGACACCACAATCGGTGACGCTGCCATTAACGAAATCTGCCGGTTTTCCTATGCGACTCCAGTCCAGCCGGCTCAGCCGCCCTTCACTACATGCACGGGTAAGCTCCGGAGAGGAAAGCTCGACCACATCCCATTGCCGGCTAGGCTTTTTAGCCTGAATTATCTCGCGATAATAGTCACCGTTGTAGTCGCCACTATTGACGGCAATGTCACTGTGATTGCGAAAAGGCTGATAAAAAGCAATTTCCTGTGCCGCCTTGTTGGCACCACCGAATGACAGTATGTTAAGTTCCGCAGCTTGCGCATGGCTCGCCCATGCGCTGGCCAGCATCAGAATCAGGCCTCGAATATGCATATACTCTCCTAGCTTGCGGTTGCTTTATGGTTTAAGCATTTTTAAACGAAGTGAGCCGGAGCAGCAAGTAAATTAAACAGCCATCGCCGCAGCATGCCCCGCTCGCAGCGCGCCTTCGATAAAGCCCAGTGCGGCCGCATCGCCTGCCAGCCTGACATCCAGACCAGATTGCTCCAGTTCCAGCGCCAGCGTGTTGTCGGTCTGCGCCCCGGTTGCCAGTACCACCGAGTCGGCTTTTAGTCTCGCCTCGCCTTGTGCGGTATGGTAAATGAGGGTGTGGCCATCAATCAGCGACACGGTCGCGCCGGCGATCAGGGTGGCGTTATGTTCATTGAGTTCATGCAGCACACGCCAGCGGCGCACGATGGACAACTCCTGACCGAAGTAGTCCTTTTCCTCCAGCACGGTTACCTTGCGTTTGCGCGCCAGCAAAAATTCGGCCAGCTCCAGCCCGACCAGACCGCCTCCGATAATGGCGACATGTTCGCCCAGAGGCATCCACAGATGACTGAGCTTTTGCAGCGCGGCACTGCTGTCGGTCACGCCGGACAAGTTGCCGGCCTTCATCATCACGCGCTGCGGCAGCGATAGCTTGCGTTTGGCCACTTCTTCCGCGCCATCGCCGGTTAGCAGCGCCCGAAGTTCATCGCCACTGAACACATGAGGCTGATCGACGCCGGCAAGAGCAGGCGCAGCGCGGCGTGCGCCGCTGGCGACTATCACGGTGTCCGGCTGCAAGGCGGCTACCGTCTTGGCCGTGGCCTCGAACTCCAGGCGGATATCGATGGGCAAGCTGCGCACTTCGTGCAGCAGATAATCCAGCAGTTTGCCGTTCTCCGGATAAGCCAGCGCGGCAAAGAACAAGGTGCCGCCCAAACGTTTGGCTTTTTCCAGCAGCGTGACGCGGTGGCCACGCAAAGCGGCGCTGCGCGCCGCTTCCAGTCCGGCAGGACCGCCGCCGATCACGACAATATGGCGCGCCTGCTTGGCAAGTGCACCGGATAGCTGATACTCGTGGCCGGTTTGCGGATTGACCGCGCATTTAACGCGCTCGTTAATGAAAATCTGGCTGACGCAGGCATAGCAGTAGATGCAGGGACGGATGGCTTCTGCCCTGTTTTCGATCAGCTTGATTGGCAAGTCGGGGTCGGCCAGCAGCTTGCGCCCCATGGCGACAAAATCGCACAAGCCGGCTTCGATCGCGCTATTGGCTGCATCGGGCTCCAACCTGCCAACTGCAATCACCGGAATATTGATGGCGGCTTTGATTTTTCCGGCCAATGGCAGCAAGGCGGCAGGGCTTTGCATCAGCGGCGCGATCGTGAAATTGGCGCCCTTGCGGGTGGACGCATAGGCCGAGACATGTACGGCATCGGCCCCCGCCTCCTCGGCCAGGCGCGCGGCAGCGACCGCATCTTCCGGGCTGATGCCGCCATCAAAGTCTATCTCTTCACCATCCAGCCGTACCCAGACCGGAAAGTCTGCACCGCAGCGTGCCTTGACGGCGCGTATCACTTCGCACATCAGGCGGGCTCGCTTGGGCAAGCTGCCGCCGTAGTCGTCGTCGCGCGAATTGGTATAGGAAGAGAGAAAGCCGGCAATGATATAAGTGTGGCCGGCGTGAATTTCGACGCCGTCAAAGCCGGCCTGTTTGGCGCGTAGTGCCGCCGCAGCAAACCACTCTATCATCTGGGCAATATCGGCGTGATCCATCACGCGTATCTTGGGCGCGCTCTTGATCTGGTTGCTGATAAAGCCGGCTTTTTCTGCCGGGGTGAGCGCCGCCATCATGTCGGAGTTTTGCTGTCTGGGCATGGCGGGCACCCATAGCTCGCGCCCATCGACCAGATCGCGAATGGCCGTTTTGCCTGCATGCTGCAGTTGCACTGCAATCTTGCCGCCATGGCGATGCACGCGCCGGGCGATTTCGGCCATACCCGGAATAAAACGATCGTCAGACAGGCCTACCTGATAGGGCTCGGCCGTTCCTGCCGGAAAAGCCACCGACACCACACCCATCACCAACAGCCCGGCCCCGCCTTTGGCGCGCGCCTCGTAATACGCCTGAATGCGCTCACCGCAACTGCCGTCCTGCTCGGCAAAATTGGAACCCATGGGTGCCATCATAATGCGGTTTTTCAGTTGCAGCGTACCGATACGGGCTGGCGAAAGTAAGGCTGGATAGGCACTCATCGAGGGCTCCTGGCTTGGGTCTGGACGCGCCGGCTTGGGGTCGGCAATATTGTAAGGCAATGTCGTCCTTAGCCAGATGCCATACATCGTCCATATGGAGGGTGTCACCCGTCTGGCACGCTTACAAAATGACCCGGCATCCAAACAAAAGGGGACAGCATGAAAACCATCGTGATTACCGGTAGCGCCTCGGGTATCGGCGCGGCAACGGCACAGCACTTCAGTGCGGCAGGCTGCCGCGTCATCGGCATCGACCTTAAGGGTGCCGACATCGAGGCCGACTTGTCTACAGTGGCCGGACGGGACAAAGCGATCAGCGAAGTGCTGCAAAGAAGCAACGGCCATATCGACAGCCTGATTTGCTGTGCCGGTCTGGGCGGCAATCACCCCCCTGCTTTGGTCGCCTCGGTCAATTACTTCGGCGTCACCGCCTTGCTGGACGGTCTATTCGAGGCCTTGCGCGTCTCGGGGGGCAATGCCGTGGTGGTGGCTTCTGTCGCGGCAACACAGGGTAGCTGGGATGGGCATCCGCTACGCGAGGCTTTTCTGGCCGGCAATGAAGCGCAGGCCCGCACTTTGGCCGCCGATGCCGGACATGGCATGCTGGCCTATGCCGCCTCCAAGCATGCCATCGTCTGCCATATCCGTGCCCAGAGTAAAAGCTGGGGCGAGGCCGGTGTCCGCCTGAATGCCGTAGCGCCCGGCGCGGTGGAAACGCCGCTGTTGCAGCAAAGCATGGATGACCCGCTGATAGGCAAAGCGACCCGCGATTTTCTGCCGCCACTGGGGCGGCGCGCCCAGCCCGCCGAAATTGCCCAGGTGATCGCCTTTCTCGCCTCCGATGCCGCCACCTATGTTCATGGCAGCTTGCTGGTCGCCGATGGCGGCATTGATGCCATGTCGCGGCCACAGCGTTTTTAAGCCAAAACGGGTTTGCCTAGTCCATTTCGGGGAGGCCGATGGCCACAAGCAGCGGCAACATCCCTCCCTGTAGTAGGCCTTTTTGCGAAACATCCCGTGAAGGAGGATCAAGATGACTGATATGGCGATTTCCCTGGATCTGCCGGTTTTCAAAAGCGAATTGCCGACCCGCTTTGCCCGCGGCTGGCACTGTATCGGCATCGCTGCCGATTTTCGCGATGGCCAAGCCCATACGCTGAACCTGTTTGGCACCCGTCTGGCGGCCTTTGCCGACAGCCAGGGGCAAGTGCATGTGATGGATGCCTACTGCCCGCATATGGGGGCAGATCTGTCGCGCGGCACGGTCGAGGGCGACTTGCTGGTTTGCCCTTTTCATCACTGGAAATATGGTGCAGATGGCAAGTGCAAGGAAGTGCCGTACTGCAAGCGCGTACCGCACAAGGCCAAAACCCGGCGCTGGCTGACCTGCGAAGAAAACGGCCTGCTGTTTATCTGGCATAACGTCGAGGGCAAGGCACCGGCTGCGGATATCCTGATTCCACACTTGCCCGAACTGGATAGCGATGCATGGTCTTCTGACTGGATGCTGGACACGCTGATTATTGATACCAATCCGCGCGAACTGGTCGACAATCTGGCGGATGCACAACACTTCGGCCCGGTGCACGGTGCACCGACCAAGTATTTCGCCAATGTGTTTGAAGGCCATATCGCACAACAGATTTTCCATGGCGACTCCGAACGTCTGGGCGGGGATCTGGTCGCCGAGTCGGCCTATTACGGCCCGGCCGTGCATCTGACACGCATGCGTGCCAACTACGATGGCCGTTTGATGGAGTGCATCCTGCTGAACGCCAATACCCCGATTACTCAAGCCAGCTTCGAGTTGCGCTTCGGGGTACGGGTGAAAAAGCAGCCGGACTGGAGCGAGGAGCAGAACCTCGAACTGGCACGCAGCTATGTGCAGCAGAACCGCAACTCGTTTTACCAGGACGTGGATATCTGGAAGAACAAGATCCGCGTCAACAATCCGGTACTGGCCGAGGGGGATGGCCCTGTCTATCAGCTGCGTGAATGGTATGAACAGTTCTTTATGGACGAGAACCAGGTACCGGCCAAAATGGCCGAGCGCGTCGAGATCGTGACGTGGGACAAGCGCTAAATTGCATCATATAAAACCGGACGCGTTCGGTTTTATATCGTTCAAATAACAAAAAGGCAGATGATATCTGCCTTTTTGCTTTGTATGCCGGCGCGAAGCGGACAATTAGCCTGCCGGAGGCTGGCCCAGCGCGCTGACGCTATTGAGCATGATGCGTACCAGTTCGGTCTGGCGGCGCACACCGGTTTTGGAGAAGATGGAGCGCAAATGCGCCCGCGCGGTATTGTGGCGTATACCCAGCTCTTCCGCCGCCTCTTCCAGCGACAGGCCGTTGGCCAGATGCACGGCCAGCAAGGATTCCGCCGGCGTCAGGCCGAATAGTTGCTGGGTGACTTTCAGCGGTACTTCAGTTTTCTTGTCGGCATCGCGCACATAGACCATCACCGCCGGGCGCTGGCGCCCGCCTACCCATTCATTACTCGGCACGGCCTTGACCACTACCCCCAGATTGACACGGCCGGATGGGCGCGATAAGGACATGGCTTCAACCATCGCCGGCATGCTGTCTGCCGTTTGCGGTTTTTGCTGGCGTGCCAGACTCTGGTTGATCAGGTTTTGTAGTTCACGGCTTTCCGTCGAGTAGGACGCGACCAATTTGCCCTGGTACAGCTTGAGGCCATCCCCTTCTGCCAGCAAGTCGCTGGCAATCTGGTTACTTTGCAGCAACTGCCCCTTTTCATCCAGAATCATGGTCGCCACCATCATGCGCGACACCGCCTCGGTGTAAAGCAGGCCTACCGATTCGCTGGCACGGCTACGGGTCTGGATATTCAGTGCGCGTTTGAGATGCGGCAACAGGCGCGCCAAAGCGGTTTTATCCGCTACGCCAAACGGCGCGCCCCCCTCGGGCCGGGTGACGCGGATCTTGAATTCGCCATTATCCAGAGTGCGGATGTCGGCGGCCATCACATGGAAGACGCCGTAATCTTCACAAAAATGGCGGTAAAACGAAGACTGCCTCCATTCATCTTCACGCATCAGATCACTGACCGTATACACCTTGTCCGAAACCAGATCGACAAAGGGGCTGGGGTAGCTGTACTGGGTGCGCAGGCCGCTATACGACTCGAACACCTGGCCGGCGGTAATCATGGCGCCGGCGTCTTCGGATGTTTCCGGGCGGATAATCAGGGTGACAAAGTTGGCGTTCAAGCGGTCGCGCAACAAACCGACGGCTTTAGGCCAGGTGGTATGGTCGTAAGCGGTCTCGTAAATGGCACTTAATAGATCGCTGAAAGCATCTAGCCCCTTGTCCACATCGTCTGCAATGCTTGGCTGCATGATTGGCCCTTGTGTGTTGTTTTTCTCTGCTGCAGTGCAAATTTACATGTCATTACATCTGCGTGTAAATCATGCACTGCAGCAAAAAGCGCACTGGCGAAAAGGCCAGTGCGCCGGCAAACTTTAAGCAAATCAGGCGGCCTGTTCTGTTTGGGCTTTCGTCGCGGACATGGTGTTCTCCGTCTTGCGCTGCCATACCGACAGATTCAGCCAGTAAGCCAAAGCGGGGGCCAGCGTGATGGCACCGAACACATTCACAAAGAACATGAAAGCCAGCAAGATGCCCATGTCGGCCTGGAATTTGAGCGAGGAAAAGGCCCAGGTGCCCACCGATAAGGCCATGGTAAAGGCGGTAAATACGGCCGCCGTACCGCGCTGGCGCAAGGCTTCATATACCGCTTCGCGCAAATCCAGCCCGCGTTCCTGCATTTCGGTTTCAATGCGCTCAAACAGATAGATGCCGTAATCAACCCCTACCCCCAGCGCGATCACCGGCAAGGTCGACACCTTAAGGCCGATGCCCAGCTGCGCCATCAATGCATTGCACAGGATGGACACCAGCGCCAAAGGCACCACAATGCACAGCACCGCACGCCATGAGCGGAAGGTCAGCAGGCACAGCAAGGAGATGGCGCCAAAGATGGACAGCAGCATGGTCACTTCGGCGTGTTCCACCGCTTCATTGGTTGCCGCCGCCACGCCTGCGCTACCGCCCGCCAGACGGAACTTCACGCCCGGGGTCTGGTTGTCGGCGATAAAGCGTTTCGCCTCGGTCATGACATTGGCCAGTGTCGCACCCTTGTGATCCTTCAAATAGACCAAAATCTGCATGGCGTGGCAATCGTTGACCGACAAGCCGCCCTCCGGCCCCATGGCGCGTGCACCCTGGCGCAAGGCTTCGGAAGTTTGCGGTATGCCCGCCCAGCGCGGATTGCCTTCGTTCTGCCCGGCAATGGTGAATTTCACCTGCGTCGGCACGCCCACGACCGACTGTACGCCAGAGACGCCTTGCATTTGCAGGCTGAAGCGGTCAACGGCATTCATCAGCGGGTAGCTCAGGCAACTGCCTTCCGCCATATCGGTCTTGGATTCGACAATCACCGTCAGCACATCCATACCGATGGCGTAGGAGCCGACAATCTGTTTATGGTCGAGGTTGTAACGCGAATCGGCGCGCAATTCGGCCACACCCGAGCCGGTATCGCCCACTTCCAGCTTGCGCGACTCCAGCGTGCCCCAGCCCAATAGCAACATGCCGACAAAAATGCTGAACAGCGCCGGCCGTGCCGTGGCATAGCCGGACAAGCGCCACCACCAGGCGTGGCGTTCGCCCTTGCCCGCTGCCGCCTTGTGCATGGCCGCAGGCTCAAGCTTGAGGAAAGACAGCACCAGCGGCAGCAGCATCTTATTGGTCACGATCATCAGCGTGACGCCCAGGCATGCCGTCGCCCCCAGTTCGCGCACGATCTGGATGTCGATCAGCATGATGACCATAAAGCCCAGCGCATTGGTCAGCAAGGCAACCGAACCGGGGACAAACAGCTTGCGAAAAGCCGCCTTGGCCGCTTCGCGTGCATCCTTGCCGCCGATCACCTCCTGCTTCCAGGCATTGGTCATCTGCACCGCGTGCGACACGCCGATGGAGAAAATCAGAAACGGCACCAGTATGGACATCGGGTCGATGCCCAGGCCGAACACCGGCAACAGCCCGACCAGCCACACGACCGGCAACAGCGCTACCAGCAAGGCCACCACCGTCAGCTTGATCGAACGGCTGTAAGCCAAGAGCAGCAAGGCTGTAATGGCGAAGGCAATGCCGAAGAAGGTAAATACCTGCCCCAGCGCTTCTTGCACATCGCCCACTACCTTGGCAAAGCCGATGATATTGATTTCAATCTTGTCATTGCCGTATTTGCTGCGGATCTGTTCGAGCTGCTGGGCAATCTCGGCGTAGTCGACTTTTTTGCCGGTATCAGGATTGATATCCTGCAAATCGGCCACGATCATCGAGCCTTTCTGGTCGGTGGCGATCAGGCGGCCGATTTCCCCCGAGCGTGCGGCATTGCGCTGCACCACGGCGAGTTCGTCAGCTTGGGCGGTAAAGCGTGCCGGCACCACCACATCGCTAAGAAAGCCCTCTTCGGTGACTTCGGTGTAGCGCACGGTCGGGCTATACAGGGAGCGCACCCGGGTACGGTCAACACCGGGGATGAAGAAGATTTCGTCATTGATGCGCTTTAGCGCATCCATATACGGCTTGTTGTAGATGTCCGAGCCGTCCTTGACCCGCACATTGACCAGGATACGGTTGGCACCGGAAAACACCTTGCTGTAATCGCTCAGTGTCTGCATATACGGGTGGGACAGCGGAATCAGCTTGTTAAAGCCCGGATCCAGTCGTGCTTGTGATGCTCCCCAGCCCAGCGCCAGCGTGACCGCAGCGAATAGCAGCAACAGGGTGTTGCGATGGCGAAACAGCAGCTCGGAGCAGGCGTCCACCATGCGGCGTAGCGCGTTGTTTTTGCTTGGATGATTCATGGCTTAATTCTCCTTTGCCGCAAGCTGCAGCAGCCCGCTCTCGCCGGCGACCACCAGCGCCCCATTTGGCTGTGGCGATACCGCAGTCAGACTGAGTGCGCCGCTACGCGTAAGCAGCCTGGCCGATGATAAGTCAGCGGCCAGACGCAGGACTGCGCCGCCTTGCCCGACTAATAGCAGGCGGCCGGCGCTGTCTTTGGCATGGCCAAACAGGGACACCGGCAGCGGCAAATCCAGTTTTTGCCAGTGCTGGCCAAAATCGCGGCTGACAAACACATTGCCGCGCATACCGTAGGCAACCCAGTTTGCCGCGTCAATGCGCGCCACGCCGAACAATGAGCCATGGTAAAACGGCGGGATTTTCTGCCAGCTCTTGCCCGCATCGGATGACTTGAAGGCCATGCCCTGCTCGCCAACCAGCATCAGCTGGCCATCGCTGCCGCCATCCATGGCGTTGACGTGAAAATCCTCGACGCCGATATCTTGTGCCGTCCAGCTCTTGCCGCCGTCTGGTGAAGCCAGAAAGCGGCCGTAGCTGCCAAAGGCAAACACCGGCCCGTCCTTGAGCCCCCATACTCCGAGCAAGGGTTCGGAGACCTTGGCGTCAAAACGCACGGTTTGCCAACGGCGGCCGCCATCATCGCTGCGCAGTATCCAGTTGTCCCCGCCCACGGCGATGCCGTGTTTGTCGTCAAGAAAATGAATGGACGTCAGCGCCGAGCTTTGTGCCTTATCCAGTCCTTGAGCCTGCCAGCTCGCCCCGCCATCCTGACTGGCAAAGATGCTGCCGCGCTCGCCCACGGCAATCAGGCGCGGGCCCGCCTGAGCCATATCATTGAAACGCATGCGATCGACCCGCACGACGCTCTCCGGCTGTGCCGGCATTGGGCGTGGAGAAAAGGCATAAACCGAAGCCGCGGCCACGATGGCTGATACCGTCAGTCCCACTAAGGTGCGCATGACCGTCCTTTGTCGTTGTGATGCTGCATGGCGTGTCTCCTTTGTGCTTTTTGTATGCTGATCATTAGCCAGACCCGGTACGCCAACATCGTCCAAACAGGTTAATGAGCGCCGCGACGCGCATAAAAAACGCCGCAAGGCGGCGTTGGTAAAGTACGGGCTACACGCTTCAGTCTTTGACTTCAAACAAGGCCGCCGCGCCCATGCCGCCGCCTATGCACATGGCCACCACCACAAAGCGTTCGCCGCGGCGGCGCGCCTCCAGCAAGGCGGAGCCCACCAGACGTGCACCCGACATTCCGAACGGGTGGCCAATGGCAATGGCGCCGCCGTTGACATTCAGGCGGGCATCGGCGATGCCCAGGCTGTCGCGGCAATGGATCACCTGACAGGCAAAAGCCTCGTTGATTTCCCACAGACCGATATCGGATACCTTGAGGTTGTGCCGGGCCAACAGTTTGGGAATGGCATAGACCGGCCCTATGCCCATCTCGTCGGCTCGACAGCCGGCAAGCGCCAGCCCCCGGTAGCTGCCCAAGGCTTCAAGCCCGCGCTCGTGCGCGCGCTTTGCCGACATCAATACCGAAGCAGACGCGCCATCCGACAATTGCGAAGCATTGCCGGCGGTGATGTATTGCCCCTCGGCCACCCAGCGTCCGTCCTTAAACACCGGCTTGAGCAAGGCAAGGCTTTCGGCACTGGTGTCCGGCCGGTTGCCCTCGTCGCGCACAAGAGTGACCTGCTGTTTGTCGGTCGGATTGCCTTCCTTGTCGAACAACTGCTTTTGCACCGTGATCGGCACGATCTCGGCGTCGAACAGCCCTTGCACTTGCGCATGGGCAATACGCTGCTGGCTGGCCAGGGCGTATTCATCCTGCGCCGCGCGGCTGATGCCATAGCGTGCGGCGACCAGCTCGGCCGTCTCTATCATCGGGATATAGGCAGTTGGATAAGCGGCCAGCACGGCCTGCGACTGTGCGCGGTAGGCATTTTTGTATTTGTTCTGTACCAGCGAGATCGACTCCAGACCGCCGGCAACCACAATGTCGCGCTCGCCAACCATGATGTCCTTGGCGGCGTTGGCAATGGCGATCAGGCCGGATGCGCACATCCGGTCCAGCGCCATGCCCGGCACCGTGTCCGGCAAGCCGGCCACATAGGACGACAAGCGCCCTATGGTGTAGCCCTGCGTGCCTTGCTGTGCGGCACAGCCAAGGATCACGTCGTCAACTTCGTGCGCGGCCACTCCGGCCTTATCCAGGGCGGCGCGGATCACATGGCCGCCCAACACCGGCGCTTCTGTGTCGTTAAAAGCACCGCGATAGGCCTTGCCGATGGCGGTGCGGGCGGTGGAAACAATAACGGCTTCGTTCATGGCGGCATCCTTAAATGGGGAGTGGTGAGTAGGGAGTGGTGAGTGGAACGACGCCCTACTCCCCACTCCCCACTCCCTATTCCTCCCGTCCTCTAGAAGTAATAACGGCTAATTTTGTCGACGACACAGCCCGGCTTGTCCTGCCCGTCTATCTCTATGGTTACGCGTATGGTGGCTTGTACCCCGCCGCCGGTCTCTTCGACCTTGAGCACCTCGCCGCGCCCGCGCAGGCGCGAATTCACCGGCACCGGTGCCGGAAAACGCACGCGGTCACAGCCTACATTCACCCCCAGCTTCATATTGCGGATCTCGACCAGTTGCGGCAAAAACCAGCTGGCCAGCGACAAGGTGAGATAGCCGTGCGCGATGGTGCAGCCAAACGGCCCGTCCTTAGCGCGTGCCGGGTCGACATGTATCCACTGATGGTCGCCCGTCGCCTCGGCAAACAGATCGATGCGTGCCTGGGTCATCTCGGTCCAGGCACTCACCCCCAGATCGGTGCCGCTGGCCGCAAGCAGCGCTTCTTTCGTATCGAAAACGGTATTGGCCATGATTACGCCCGCTGTGCACTGACCGACACCACTTCGCCGGTCATATAGGTGGAGTAGTCGCTGGCGAGAAAGATCATCACATTGGCGACTTCCCACGGCTCGGCGCCGCGTCCGAAGGCTTCCTGCGCGGCCAGACTTTGCAGCAATTCTTCCGAGGCGGATTTTTTCAGAAATGCGTGAATCGCAATCGACGGCGCGACCGCATTGATACGGATGCCGTATTCGGCCGCTTCCAGTGCCGAGCAGCGCGTTAGCGCCATCACCCCGGCCTTGGCCGCGGCATAGTGCGCCTGCTCTTTTTGCGCACGCCAGCCCAGTACCGAAGCATTATTGACAATGACGCCGTGCCCTCTGGGCTGCATCACCTTGAGCATGGCGCGGGTCATGCGAAAAGTGCCGGTCAGCGTGACATCCAGCACCTTGTGCCATTCCGCGTCGGCCATATCGACTACGCGGCAGCTGGTGCCAAGCCCTGCGTTATTGATCAGCACATCCACACCGGCAAGCTTCGCCTCGGCCGCGTCCACCAGTGCCTGAACCTGATCTTCGCAGCTGACATCGCATAGCTGGCCATAAACGGCGGCTAGACCGGTTTCGCTTTTCAGCGTTTCGACCGCGTCCATCAGCCGTTTTTCGTGCACATCGGAAATCATCAGCGCACGGCAACCTTCTTCGATGGCGCGCCGGGCGGCGGCAAAACCGATGCCGGCACCGGCAGCAGCCGTCACCAGCACCGATTTACCCTTAAGCAAGCCGCAAGCGGCGGGATAAGCGGGGGCAGCATTCATAATGCACTCCTGAGGGGTCACGATGCCTTGATGCTGCCGCAGCCTGGCCCTTGCCACATCCCGCAAACGGACCAGAAGCCGGATGGATCCGGCCGGATCCATGCAAAACGCCAGCCTAAGCTGGCGCTAGCCAAGCTAGTGTGCCGGCCCTAGAACGGCCACACCGTAGACTCCGCACCGCCGTCAACCTCAATGACCTTGCCGGTCACCCAGCGGCTGGCCGGGCTGGCCAGATATAAGGCTGCAGCGGCAATATCCTCAACTTCTCCCAGGCTCGCCAAAGGTGTCGCCGCTATCATCTGCTGCCTTGCCTTGTCATCCAGGAATTTCTCCAGTGCATCGGTGCGTATCGGCCCGGGCGCAATCGCGTTGACGCGAATGGCCGGGGCGAAGTCCTGCGCCAGCAGGCGGTTCAGCTGGGTCAGCGCGGCCTTGGCCGCACCATACACGCTGAAGTTTTTCTGCGCGTAACGCGCCGCGCCCGAGGTGATATTGATCATGGCGCCGTGACCCGCCGCCTGCATATGTGGCGCCACCAGCGTCGACAGGCGAAAAGCGGTGGTCACATTAAAGTGCATGGCCGCATCAAAAGCCTCGGCACTGGTCTTGAGCGGATGGTTGGGGCCGGCGCCCCCAGCGTTATTGACCAGCAAGGTCAGCTTGCCCATGGCTTCACGCGCGTCCGTCACCAGACGCTGCAGCGCCGCGTCATCATTGACATCACAGCTTAGCGCCAGCGCCCTGACCCCATGCGCTTGCGCTGCGGCAGCCGTGTGCTCGATATCGTCACGGCTACGCGCCACACACACCACATCCGCACCCGCTTCGGCAAAAGCCAGCGCAATGGCACGCCCGATGCCGCGCCCGGCGCCGGTGATAATGGCGACTTCGCCTTGCAGGGAAAAACGCTCGAGTATCCGGTTCATTTTGACTGTCCTTAATAAAAACAGGCCACAAAAAAGCCCGATGCTTAAAGCATCGGGCTCTGGTTTGGCGCGTTACTTGCCGACGCGGCGAATCGCGTCCGGGGTGAACTGCTCGGGTTTGGCGCCACCGGCATTGATAATGTCGGTTTTTGCCTGCTCGTTGCTCATGCCATAAGCCACATAAGAGCCGGAGTTCAGATCGTGGTAGAAGGTCGACGAGTTGAACTGACCGCTAAAGTCGGGCGAATAGTAGTGATGCGCGACACTGGCGCGCCACAACTTGTTCTGGCCGTCGTACTGGTCGGCATACACGCCATGCCAGCTATCCTCATCCAGGTAGACCACGCGGCGCGGATAGAGGTGGCGCATACCCGGCTTAAGTTTGGCCTCGACCACCCAGACGCGATGCAGTTCGTAGCGCATAGGCTCGGTATTCGGGTGGTTGGGCGTCAGCAATTCGCTGTACTTGAGCTTGGGGCTGGCCACGCGGTAAGCGTTGTACGGGATGTACATTTCCCGCTTGCCCAAGAGCTTCCAGTCGTAACGCTCGGGCGAACCATTGAAGAAGCGGTCTTCATCGATGGTCATATTGCCGCCCACCCCGCTGACCGGCTGGTCAAAGCCATAGCCCGGCACCTGGCGCACACGGCGGGTGCCCGGATCATAACGCCAGGCCAGACGTGCGGTGGTGCCGAAGTTGTAAGGCTCTTGCGAAACGGTCATTGCGCCCTTCTCGCGCTCGGGCAGCAAGGGCGCGGTAATGTAATAGGAGTAAATGCCGGACTCCGTTTTGCTGCGCACTTTCGGGTCATGTGCCGGGGTATAGCCGGTAGACTGCAAGCGGCCACGGGTCACGCCATTCGATGAGACCGTCGCATTGTCACGCACCGTCTGTACGGTATACGGGCGGTGTGGCAGCAGCATATTCCACAGCGCTTCCTGCCCGGTCTTGGGAATCGGGAACGGAATGGCACCGGTAGTGGCATCCACGCCCATGCCATCGTTAATCAGCTTGGCGTTTTTGGCATTATCCAGGGCGGTATTGCACACCCAGTCCGGATAGCGGAAGTCGCGATGGCTGGCGTAGATGGGCATCTTATAAGTATTGGGATACTTCTTCAGCAAGGCCTTCTGGCCATCGTTGAGCTTGTCGGCGTACTGCGCCATATTGGCGGCCGTAATCACAAACAGCGGCTTTTCATTGGGGTAAACATCAACCGCGTGCGAGCCGGCATTCATCTTCCAGCCGGGGGTGGCTTGCGCGCCCAGCCATTTGCCGGAAAACGCCGGAATGGAACCATCGGCATTGCCGGCCTTCTCTGCGCCGACGCAGGTCAGATCCTTGCCCAGACGGGCGACATCGGCGGCGGAAGCGGCAGCTTGAGCGCCGTGGGCGGCAAACAGTGCACCGGCTGCCAGCAGCGCGAGATTGAGTTTTTTCATTTGCGTCATGGTCTGCTCCGTATTCTTGCTCATCATCAGAAACTGTACTTGGCGTAGGCCGAGACATAGTCGCGGTCGCCCAGCTGGCGGTACACCGGATCCGGACGGGTGTAGCCGACATAGCTCAAGCCAAGCTCGAGGTTGCCCAGGTATTTCCATTCGGTTCCGACCGAGTACTGGAAATTGCCGTCTGCGGAGGCCAGCGTGGAAATAGGCGACATCCCCTGCACCCATACTCCGCGTAACGGCACTTTCAGATCCCAGCCCGGGAAGATGCCGGGGTAGGACAGATCCATGCCCAGGGTCAGGCCGTAGCCGTTTTTGTCGCGTTCGCCACTGACCTGGCCCAGTGCATTGGTCGTCTGGTAGACAAACTGATCGCTAGCTCCGAACAAAGGCACTTTGCCGGGACTCTTCAAGCCTTCAAGATTGGCGGCAGGCGCCGTACTGTCCACGCTGATGCCATGGGTCCAGACCAGTTCACCCAAGAAGGTCGTTGCCGGGGCCCAAGGGCGGTAGCCCAGGGCACGGATAAACGACACCTGTGCCTGTGTTGCCTTGCCGCGTGCAGCAGTCGGCCCCAGCGGGGTATTCACCAGCATCGGCACGCCATCGCGGTACGACACTTCGCCGCCGACCTGAACATCACCCAGTCGGGTCGAGATCGAAGCGCCAACCAGCTTGATATTGTCGAAATAGATTTCGTCGTAACTTTGCGGGTTAGGCAGCCAGGTATTGTTGTAGGCATTGAAAAGCGGCGAACCGGGCTTGGCTCCACATGCTGCAGCGACCCCCCCCGCACTAACCGGGTTGGCATAGCAACCCGGCATCCTGCCGTAGTTGATCTGTACGTTCGGGTTTTTGTCGTGATACTGCAGATAGTAAGCCGACAACTCGGTGGCGTCGGTCACTCCCCAGCGCCCGCCTATGCCGAACTGACCGCTATTCTTGGGCTTTTTCTTTTCGCCAAACGGGATGTAATTACTGCCCAGCTTCCCCTGTACCCGCGGATCGGGCACGCCGACCCCGGCAAAAGGCGCACCAAAACCGGTACGGATAAACTGGGCTCCTGGCCCGAGAATATCGGTACTGGACAGATAAGAGCCGGTAGAGGGCAGCTCGGTACCTTTCCACTGGAACTGGTAGTAGCCCATCAGGCTGAAGTTAGGCGACAACTCAAGCAAACCCGACAGTTGCGGCACCGGCAACAGGATTTCCTTCACCTCGGTGCCGGGTGACAGACCCTTGACCGAATCAAACGGCACCTGTGCCGCCGAAGCATTGCCGTAGAACAGGCTCTCGCCCCAGGCGACCACCTGATTGCCCAGCTTGAGGGTCAGACGCTTATCGGCGCCAATATCCCAAGTGTTGTAGGCATAGACATCGAGAAACTTGGCACGACCGCCGGAGTAAAACTGGGTGCCATCGGTGAACTGGTCGTTGGGGCCGAATTTATTGATGGTCTTGGGCGAATTATTGGCATTGCTCTTGTGGTAAACGTCGTCGTAAAACGCCGTACCGCGCGCGATAAAGCCCATATCGCCATGGCTGATATTCATTTCGGCATTCAGGCCCAGACGGTTGGTGGTCAGGTCTCCCTTGCCGAAGTTATGGTTGCCATCGTCCAGGTTGATCGCGCGAGGATTACGGTCTGCCTTACTATTATTGGCTTTCGGACCATCCGTCAGCTTGTCCGACGCATCCTTGACCCGCACGCCTACGCCATAGGAAACCGTCGCGGACCAATCAATTTTGGTGCCGTTATCGAATTCAATCGTTTCCCCTGCATAGGCCTGGGCCCCGATCAGGGCCAGCGATAGCGGCAGCACCTTGGGGAGTGCCTGCCACTTCATACCTGCTTGCTTGTTTTGTTTCATGTGATTGCCTTGCCTCCATTGTCCGGGTCTTTTAAAGAGCGCCCTGTTCTGCGGCAGGCTTTGCTCCTTGTGCTGCAATGTGGACGCCAGCATGATGTCCTACATCGTCCAAAAAGACTAAACAGAGTGGGTACTCTATTTTCTGTCCGTGATAGTCTGTTCGCATGATGCTGCCCCCCAAGCACGCCGGATAATGGCCGCATTCACGCTTGAGCATGTGCCTGCAACAGGAGAACAACCATGACAAACAGCACGGAATTCAGGCAGTCGGTACGCGACTGGCTGGAGGCAAATTGTCCGGCCGCAATGCGCACCCCGCCGCCCGATGGCGGCATCGTCTGGGCCGGCAGCAAGCTTTGCTTTGACTCGGTCGAGCAACAGCAGTGGTTCGAGCGCATGCGCGACCAAGGCTGGTTTGCCCCGGACTGGCCGGCACGCTTCGGTGGTGGCGGTCTGGACGGCACGCAGACGCGGATTCTGGAAGAAGAGCTTTCCCGGCTGAAATGCCGGGCGCCGATGATCAATCTGGGGGTGTGGATGATAGGCCCGGTGCTGCTGGAGTCCGGCAGCGCCGAGCAGCAGGCACAGCACCTGCCGGGTATGGCGCGCGGTGAAGTGGCCTGGTGTCAGGGCTTTTCTGAACCCGGCGCGGGCTCGGATCTGGCCGGGCTGAAATGCCGTGCCGAACGCGATGGCGACGAGTATGTGCTGAACGGCTCCAAAATCTGGACTTCCTACGCCGACCGCTGCGACTGGATGTATGCGCTGGTGCGCACCGATAGTGCGGCCGGCAAGCACGCAGGCATCAGCATGCTGCTGATCGATATGGCAAGCCCGGGGGTTTCCGTCACGCCGATTGACCTGATCAGCGGCAAGTCGCACTTCTGCCAGGTATTTTTCGACAATGTCCGCGTTCCCGTCGCCAACCGTGTCGGCGCCGAAGGCGAAGGCTGGGCACTGGCCCGCGCCCTGCTCGGCCACGAGCGCCGTGCCATGTCCAAATTCGGTGACAACAATGTGCCCGGCATCGACTTTCTGGCGCTGGCGCGGCAACTGCTGCCGCTATCCGACGCTGCCAGCCGTCCGTTACTGGCCGATCGCGTGGTGCGCTCGGCCATGGACGAGCATGCCTACAAGCTCAGCACGCAGCGCGCACACGAAGCCGGCCGCGCCGGTGTCGATGTCAGCGGCCTGGCAGCCTGTTTCAAGTATCTGCACAGCGAACACAACCGCGAACGCCATGAAACCCTGATGGCGCTGGCGGGCAGCGAGGCGCTGGGCTGGGAGGGGGAAGCATTTGACAACGATATGCTCAAGCTCGCCCGCCAGTGGCTGAACTCCTACACCTACACCATCGCCGGCGGTACGTCGGAGATCCAGCTCAATATTCTGGCCCGCCGCGTGCTGGGTCTGCCGGCCAATGGAGGCTGAGATGGCTTTTGTGCTAAGTGATGATCAAAACATGCTCAAGGACAGCGCGGCCGATTTCTTCGCCAGCCGCCTGCCCCTAAGCCGGCAGCGCGCACTGCGCGACAGCGGGCACAGCCATGATGCAGAGGCCTGGCGTGAAATGGCGGCGCTGGGCTGGACGGCCATCGCCTTGCCGGAAGACGCCGGCGGCCTGCCTTTTCCGCTCTCCGGCCTCGCGCTTATTCAGGCCGAAGCTGCGCGCGTACTGGCCGCCACCCCCCTGCTGTCTTCGACCGTACTTTGTGGCGGTGCCATCGCGCTGGCCGGCAGTAGCGCCCAGCAGCGCGACTGGTTGCCGGCACTGGCCGCCGGCCAGTCGTTCGCTGCGCTGGCGCTGGATGAAAGCCCGCGCCATGACCCGACCCAAATTGCCCTTCAAGCGCGCCCGGACGCCGACGGCTGGGTACTGAACGGCATCAAGCCGCAGGTCGCGGATGGCCATGCCGCCGATGTTGTGCTGGTGCTGGCTCGTATCGATGCAGAGAACGCCCTGTTTATCCTGCCGGCCAATAGCCCGGGCATTCAGCGTCAGCCACTTGCGCTACTGGATAGTCAGGACGCGGCACGCATGGTGTTTGATCAGGTCAGGCTCAGTGCCGACGCGCTACTGGCACGCGGCGCACAGGCCGATGCCGTGCTGGCGTGCGTGCTGGATCGGGCGCGTGTGTGTCTGGCGGCCGAAATGCAGGCGATCAGCCGCGTGTTATTCGACACCACCCTGGCTTACCTTAAGCAGCGCGAGCAATACGGCGTGCTGATCGGCAGTTTTCAGGCGCTGCAACACCGCATGGCACGGCTCTACACCGAGCTTGAGCTCGCCGAGAGCTGTGTGGCGGCGGCGGTGTCGGCACTGGACGGGGCCGGCGATCTGGCTTTGCTCGCGGCACTGGCCAAGGGCAAGGCCGGCGAGGTGGCGATCAAGACCGCCAACGAGGCGGTACAACTGCATGGCGGCATCGGCGTGACCGACGAGCTGGATATCGGCCTGTATCTCAAGCGCCTCCGCGTACTGGAAGCGCGCTATGGCGACAGCACTTTCCAGCGCACCCGTTACGCCCAACTGATCAAACTGGAGGTGGCCGCATGAGCGCCCTGTCCGCCTGGCAACAGGCCATGCACGCCCTGACATCCACGGGCGCCCCCTTCGAAACGGCAGAAGCCGAGGGCGTGGCGCGTTTTATTCATGCCCCGGCCACGCTGAATGCGGCGCTGGAGCAGGGTCGGCGCCACGGCGCGCTCGACTTTACCCTGTGGCAGGATCAGCGCCTGTCTTTTGATGACTACTTTTTGGCCGTCGACCAGGTGGCTGCTGCACTATTGGCGCGCGGCATCGGGCGCGGCAGCCATGTGGCCATTGCCATGCGCAACCGTCCGGAATGGCTGATCGCCTTTCACGCCATTCTCAAGACCGGCGCGGTGGCGGTGGCCTTAAATAGCTGGTGGCAAAAGGATGAGCTGTCGGCCGCACTTGCGGATAGCGGTGCCGGCTGGCTGATTGCCGACGCCGACCGGCTGCAACGGCTCGCGGGCCAGCTTGAGCACATTGCCGTCATCGGGCTGGATCATGCCGCCCCGCTCGACTTTAGCGAGGTGACGGCCCCGCTGCCAACGGTATGGCCGCACATCAACCCCTCCGATCCGGCGGCGATTTTGTTTACCTCCGGCACCTCGGCCCGCGCCAAGGGGGTGCAACTGTCGCAAGGCGCGCTGGCGCAAGCGGTGTTTACACTGGATTTTTTTGCCGCCATCGGCGCCATGGTGCAGCCCGAAATTGTCGCGCGCGTGGCCGGCCGGCGCTTGAAGAACCTGCTGGCGGTGCCGCTGTTTCACGTCAGCGGCCTGGTGGCCCAGTTCTTTGCCGGCCTGCGCGGCGGCCGCCTGCTGGTGATGATGCACCGCTGGGATGCGGGTCAGGCATTGCAGCTGATTGCCAGCGAAGCCATCACCAATTTCAATGGCTCGCCGGCAATGCAGGTTGATCTGCTCAACCATCCCGATTTTTCTGCCGACAAGCTCGCCGGCGTCATCGGTCTGGGCTATGGCGGTGCGGCGGTGCCGCCCACTTTGTCGCATGAGCTGGGCAGCAAAGTACCCCATGCGATTCAGGGTAGCGGCTACGGCATGACCGAGAGCTGCGGCATAGGCTGCGTGATCAGCGGCTCGCTGTTTGCACAAAACCCCGAGGCCACCGGCCTGTCCTCACCGGTGGTGCGCTTGCGTGTGGTCGATACGTTGGGCAATCCCCTGCCTTTTGGCATGGAAGGCGAAGTCCAGCTGTCGGGTGTCACCTTGATGGATGGCTATGTGCAGGATGGCCAGCTGCAGCGCAGCGCCTTTGACGGCATCTGGTTTGCCAGCGGCGACATCGGCCATCTGTCGGCCGACGGCCTGCTGACCCTCACCGGACGCAATAAGGAAGTGATTAATCGCGGCGGCGAGAAAATCGCACTGGCCGAGGTGGAGAACTGTCTGGTCGCGCACCCCGATGTGCTGGAGGCGGCCGCTTTTCCGGTGGCCGATGCCCGGCTGGGTGAAAGGCTGGAAGCCTGGGTGGTGATGAAGCCGGGCGCCGCTTTTGACGCCGGTGCCATCCATGATTTCGCCGCCAACCGTCTGGCCGCCTACAAGCTGCCCGCCGCCATCCGCCAGCATCATGCGGCATTGCCGCGCAACGCGACCGGCAAGCTGTTGCGGCGCGAGCTTGATCAGGCGCGTACGGCGTAAATCCATGCCTCGTCCGGCTGGAGGATGCCGCTGACGGATAGGCAGGGCAAGATCGGCTTAATAAACAGAGGAGACAGACTATGGGTTTGCAAGGACAGGCTGCCATTGTCGGCGTTGCGCAGTACCAGCCGGAAAAATACTCGACCGCCCCGCGCATGTTCCACCTTGAGCAGGTGGCGGACCTTGCGCGCCAGGCGCTTGTCGATGCGGGACTGCAGGCCTCGGATATCGACGGGCTATGCGTGAACGGCCCGCACTTTCACGAAGCGAGCAGTTTTGTGCCGGCCATGGTGGGCGAGTATCTGGGGGTGGCGCTGAATTTTGGCGAAGTGGTCGATCTGGGCGGCGCCTCTGCCGTGGCCATGGCCTGGCGTGCCGCTGCGGCGATCGAGCTTGGCCTGTGCAAGGCGGTACTGTGCGTGATTCCGCAACGCATGGCACCGATGGGGCCGGAAGAAGACCCGATGGCGATGGCGCGCGCCATGCGTTACGGCGGGCACAGCACCGCCTTTGGCGCGCCCGAAGCCGAATTCGACCTGCCTTACGGCCATATGGCACAAAACACCGGCTACGCCATGATTGCCCAGCGCTACAAGGCGCGCTACGGCTACGACCAGGCGGCGATGGCCAAGATTGTCGTCGACCAGCGCACCAATGCCTGCGCCAACCCCGGCGCCATGTTTTACGGCAAGCCGCTGAGCATCGAGGAAGTGCTGGCCAGCAAGATGGTGGCCGACCCCTTGCATGTACTGGAAATCGTGATGCCGGTCGCCGGCGGCGCCGCGTTTATCGTGAGCTCGGCGAGTCTGGCCAAGCAATGCCGGCACCGTCCGGCCTGGATCAAGGGCTTTGGCGAACACATCATCAGCAAGTCGCCAAGCTACGCGCCGGACATGCTGGAGACGCCCATCGGCCCGGCCTCGCGCCGCGCTTTTGCCATGGCCGGCATCACGCCGCAGGATGTCGATGTCGCCCAAATCTACGACTGCTACACCATTACCGTATTGCTGACGCTGGAAGATGCCGGTTTTGCCAAAAAGGGCGAAGGCATGGCTTTCGTGCGCGAGCATGACCTGACCTATAAAGGCGACTTTCCAATGAATACCCATGGCGGCCAGCTCGGCTTTGGCCAGGCTGGCAGCGCCGGCGGCATGAGCCAGCTGATCGAGGCGGTTGAACAGATTCGCGGCAGCTGCGCGGAACGCCAGCTGGCACACTGCGATATCGCCTACGTCTCCGGCACCGGCGGCGTGATGAGCGAGCAGACCGCGCTGATCCTGAAGGGGGAATAAGACATGGCCAATAAACCGCAACCGATGGCAACCGATATTTCGCGCCCATTCTGGGAAGCGCTCAAGCAGCACCGGGTCAGCATCCAGCACTGCACCGACTGCGGCAGCTGGGCTTTCTTTCCGCGCAGCCACTGCCCGTCCTGCCTGTCGGACAAGCTGCAATGGCGCGATGTATCGGGTGCCGGCACGCTGTTGACCTATACCGTCGCCCGCATCCCCACCCTACCCGACTTTGCCGACGAGGCGCCGCAAAAGCTGGCGGTCGTCGAACTGGCGGAGGGGGTGCATATCAATACCACCCTGGTCGGCCTGGGTGAAGACGAAATCCATATCGGCATGGCGCTCAAGCCGGTATTCGACGAAAGCGGCGAAACCACGCTATTGCGCTTTACCGGTCAGGACAAAGCCCTCAGCGTGATTCAAGCCGGGGCGCAAGCCGAAGCGCCTGTGACGCAGGTGGTGAGCAAACGCCAGATCCATTTCAAGGATTTTGCCTCCCTGAAAGCACTGGTCAGCGACAGCTATTCCGACTGGAGCAACCGCTATACCGTCAGCCAGGACATCATCGACCAGTTTGCCGCCCTCTCCGGTGACGACTACTGGATACATACCGATCCCGAGCGGGCCAAAAAACAGAGTCCGTTCGGCTCCACCATTGCCCACGGCATGCTGATCCAGGTGCTGCTGTCGCGCCTGACGATGCCGCTGGATTGGGAGTTGGCAGGTTTTGGCAATATGGTCAACTACGGCTCGGACAAGCTGCGCTTTCCGTCTCCGGTGCTGTCCGGCAGCCAGATTCACGGCCGCAGCCGGGTTAAAGCGGTAGACGAAGTCAAAGCCGGTACCCAGCTGACACTGGAGATGTGCATCCATGTTGTCGGTCAGGAGCGTCCGGCGCTGATTAATGAGCTGATTGTGCTGTATATGCCTTGAATGTGTGCCCTCGATGTGGTGCTTGGCCCCGTTGCGACGGGGCTTTTTTTCGTCGTACGGTCATGGTTGCCTGTTTTTTAGGCAGCGCGTGTCAGGCCTTGCCCGGCAAAGCCTGACCGCGTTTATCCACAAGCCACCCCCAGCTTTGTCCGCGCGGACTGTGGGTGAGTCGGGCCGGCTGAAGTCAGGATTTTTTTCTGCGCAGCCACCGGATAAAAGCCAGCAGCGCGGAGACGCAAGCCAGCGCAAAAAACAGCCAGCCCAGCGGGATCAGGGCAAAGGGCTCGTGCAACAGGCCCTGCCCGTCGATTGAGCTGCCGATCAAGTCGTAGCCCAGCTTGCACAACACGCTTAAGCCCAAAAATATCAGGGCGATTTTCAAGAGTCTGCTCATGTTCCATGCACCGACAACGGTATATTGCCGGTCATGCTAGCGTAAAAAAGGGATGGCGTTTGCCATACGGCCCACGCCATCCCTGCTTTAGAACCTGTTCACGATCTGCTGCGCATCGGCGATACGGCGTTAAAAACAGCTTCGAAATGCTCATGTACCATCTGTACATTCCGCTTTCTCAGCCGTTTTTGCCTTGTCTCTCCCTCGCTCGCGAGATCGTGAACACGCTCTTAGCTACCAGCCGCTTATCCGCCGCTAACTACCCCACACTTTTTTGGCGGGGATGGCGGTATCGAGCAAACCCTGTATCGCCACACCGATGCCATCGGCCGGATAAGCCTTGCCGCCGTTGCGCGCCTCGGGGCCGGAACGCCAGCCATCGCAGACCGAGACGCGGTCGCCCTCGATTTCGAATACCTGCCCGCTGACCTGGCTGCTGGCTGCGCTTGCCAGCCACACCACCAGCGGCGCGACATTGGCCGGGTCGTAATGGTCAAAGCCGGATGCCGGCTTTTTCACCAATTCCGGCATGCCCTGTTCGGTCATATGGGTACGCGCGGCCGGTGCCAGCGCATTGGCGGTGATGCCGTAGCGCGCAAGCTCGGCCGCCTGCACCAGTGTCAGCGTGGCCACGCCGCCCTTGGCCGCGGCGTAGTTGGACTGGCCGATCGAGCCTTGCAGACCGGCGCCCGAGGTGGTGTTGATAATGCGCGCATCAAGCTGAATGCCGTCTTTGCTGAGGTTGCGCCAGCGCTCGGCGAGCACCCGCGACAGGCAAAAATGCCCCTTCAGATGCACGCGCATCACCTCATCCCAATCCTCTTCGGACAGCGACACAAACATGCGGTCGCGCAAAATGCCCGCATTATTGACGACGGCGTGCACTTCGCCAAACTCGGCCAGTGCGGCTGCCACAATGGCGCGCGCGCCTTGCAGCGAGCAGATGTCGCCGGCGTTGGCCAGCGCCTTGCCCCCTGATGCGTGAATGTCGGCCACGACTGCCGCAGCCGCTTCCATCCGGATGTCGTTCACCACCACATTGGCGCCCTCGGCCGCCAGCGCCAGCGCATAGGCACGCCCCAGGCCGCCGCCGGCGCCGGTAATGATGACGGTACGCTTGTCACACAGTTTCATAGTTGACTCCTGAAATCGGGATGAGGGTATGGGGAGTAGTGAGTGGGGAGTACCCTACCACCGGCGCCCTGTACCCCATGGTTCACAAACGCTCGATAATGGTGACGTTGGCCTGGCCGCCGCCTTCGCACATGGTCTGCAGGCCGAAACGGCCGCCGCTGCGCTCCAGCTCGTGCAACAGCGTCGTCATCAGCCGGGCACCCGAGGCACCCAGCGGATGACCCAGCGCAATGGCACCGCCGTTGACATTGGTGCGCGCCGGGTCATAGCCGGTCTCGGCCAGCCATGCCATCACCACCGAGGCGAAGGCTTCGTTGATTTCGACCAGGTCGATATCCGACAGCTTCATGCCGCATTTTTTCAGCGCATATTCGGTGGCCGGAATCGGGGCGCGCAAATGCCAGATCGGATCGTCGCCCCGCACCGACAGATGGTGAATACGCGCGCGCGGCGTCAGGTCGTAACGCTTGAGCGCCGCTTCCGACACCACCAGCACGGCGGCGGATGCGTCGGCAGTCTGGCTGGACACCGCTGCAGTAATGCCCGGATAGGCCGCATCGACCGGCTCCAGCTCCGCCATTTTGGCCAGCGTGGTGTCGCGCACCGTCTCGTCAAAATCGAGGCCGTTCAGCGCCACGATCTCGCGTGCGAAGCGCCCTTCCTGCGTGGCCTGTCTGGCCTTGTTGTGGCTATCCAGCGCAAAGGCTTCCATCGCGGCGCGCGACAAGCCCCAGTGGTCGGCAATGCGCTGCGCGGCATAGAACTGGTTGACCGGCGCATCGCCAAAGCGCGCCTGCCAGCCCTGGCTCTCGGCAAACGGCGTGGTATAGCCATAGGCCTGGCCCGCCAGCATGGCGGCTGAAATCGGGATGCGGGTCATGGTCTGCACGCCGCCGGCCAGCACCACGTCCATGGTGCCGGACATCACCGCCTGCGCGGCAAAGTGCACCGCCTGCTGGCTGGAGCCGCACTGGCGGTCGATGGTGGTGCCGGGCACCGCCAAGGGCATGCCGGCGGCCAGCCATGCTGTGCGGGCGATATCGCCGGCCTGCGCACCGATGGTGTCGACGCAGCCGAACACCACATCGTCGTAGTCTTCAGCCGGAATGGCGTTGCGGGAAACAATGGCGCGAATCACATGCGCGCCCAGATCGGCGGCATGCACGTCGGCGAGCCGACCCTTGCGTTTGCCGGTGGGGCTACGCAAGGCGTCGACGATATAGGCTTGTGCCATGGGTTTTCCTTGGTTGCAGTGCGCTAGCGCGCCAGGCAGGCGGCGGGAGACGGCGCTTGCCGCCGCGCCTGCCCGCTTAACGCGCTAGCGGCAAAGTTCAGATAAAGGTCTTGCCCGGCCCGATCTCGGCCCCGGGTGAAAACAGCCAGTTCGCGACGCGGGCCTTGTGAAAGCCGGCATCACCCCAGGCAGCATCCAGCGCCCAGATGCGCTTCATGAAAATCTGCAGGTCGCACTCCCAGGTGTAACCCATGGCGCCATGCACCTGTATGCCGTTGCGCGCCGCCAGACGTGCAGCCTCCGCGCAGGCCAGCCGCGCCTGCGACACATAGACGTCGCGCAAGGGGTGGCCCTGCTCAAGCGCCCACGCCGCACGGTTGAGCACCGGCTTGGCGAACTCGCTCTTGACCGCCACATCGGCCATATGGTGCTTGACCGCCTGAAAGCTGCCGATCGGCTTGCCGAACTGTTTGCGCTGCGCGGTGTAATCGATGGAAATGTCCAGAATGCGCTGGGTCAGCCCCAAAAGCTGGCCGCAGATGGCCAGGCTTGCACGGTTGACCAGATCGCGCCACAAGGCTTGCCCTTGGGCGGCCGTTGCCAGCCGGGTGGCCGCGCCGGTCGGCAGGCTGACGCGGTAAAGGCGGCGCGCCGGGTCGACACTGGCCACCGCACTGACATCGACCTCGCTGCGCGCGATGGCATGCACTTCTTCATCGCGCCACACCAATAGCAGATCGGCCTGGCCTGCATCCGCCACCAAAGGACACAGCGGGTGGCTGATCGCCACGCGCGCCTGCCCCTGGGCAATGGCCGGCAGCCAGTGCGCCTGAAAACTTGGCGCATCCGGCAGGGCCGCAATCAGGCTGGCGGCCAGATAGCCGGTATTCAGCGGCGCATCGGGCACGGCGTAGTAGCCGAACTCCTGGCTCATCAAGGCCCAATCGGTATCGGCCAAGCCCAGCCCGCCATGGGCTTCGGGCACCGACAGCGCACACAAGCCTTGCCCTGCGATCAGCGCCTGCAGTTGCGGGCTGATGCCGCCCTCCATCTCCCAGCCTTCGCGCACGCGCTCGGGACTGGCTTCCACCATAAACAGCGCACGCATCGCATCGCGAAAAGCGCGCTGGTCGTCGGTATAGGTAAAGTCCATCGGTTTCCCCTTTACTAGCGCGGCATGCCCAGCATGCGTTCGGCGACGATATTGCGCTGGATCTCGTTGCTGCCGGCGTAGATCGGGCCGGCTTGGGCAAACATGAATCCTTCCATCCAGCGTTTGGCTTCCGGCGTATCCAGCTCGGCGCGGCTGCCCAGAATGCGCAAGGCGGTGTCGTGCAGCAGCAGATCCAGCTCGGACCAGAAAATCTTGTTGGTGCTGGATTCCGGCCCGATCTTGCTGCCCTTGGCCAGCATGCTGACCGTACGGTAGGTCGACAGGGTGTAGGCTTCGGCACCGGAGACGGCGCGGATCACCGCGTCGCGAATGGACGGGTCGCGATCGGCCGCCTCGCGGTTAGCCAGATACAGCGCCAGCAAGCGTTTGGCCGTCTGCTGATAGCGCGCGGGCGAGCGCAGCAACAGGCCGCGCTCGAAACCGGCGGTGGCCATGGCCACATGCCAGCCCTCGCCCTCGCCGCCCAGGAGGCAATCGGCCGGCACGCGCACATTGTCGAAGAAAATTTCGGCAAAACCGGCCAGACCATTGAGTTGGCGGATCGGGCGCAAGGTCACGCCCGGCGTATCCAGCGGCACCAACAGATAAGACAGGCCATGGTGGCGCTGCGAACCGGCCTCGGTGCGGAACAGGCCGAACACCCAGTCGGCCCAGCGTGCGCGCGTCGACCAGGTTTTCTGGCCGTTCAGCACATAATGGTCGCCGTCGCGCTCGGCCGTGCAGCGCACCGCCGCCATATCGGAGCCGGCACCGGGCTCGCTCCAGGCCTGCGCCCACATATCGTCGCATGCCGCCATGCGCGGCAAAAAGCGCGCTTTTTGCTCGGGCGTGCCGTACTCCATCAGGGTCGGGCCCAACAGGAAGATGCCGTTCTGGTTCAGGCGCAAAGGCGCATCGGCCGCCCAGTACTCCTCTTCGAAAATCAGCCATTCAATCAGGCTGGCGCCGCGCCCGCCCAAAGCCTCGGGCCAGGTAATGCCGGCATAGCCGGCACTGTTCAGTGTTTTTTCCCAGGCGCGGTGCGCCTGAAAGCCTTCAAAAGTATCGTAATCGGGCAACGCCTCGCGCGGCACATGCGCTTGCATCCAGGCGCGGACTTCGGCGCGAAAGGCGTGTTGCTCTGCTGTGTAGTGCAGGTCCATGGGCAGACTCCGCTTATTAAAAGTGCGCCGTGCGCTTTTCGACAAAGGCATCCCGGGTCTTGGCCGAGTCCGGGCTCATATACGCTTGCAGGGTAAAGCCCTGCTCCCAGCGGTATTTGGCTTCCAGATCCCCGTCCTCGACGCCGTTCAGCGCCTCCTTGGCGATGCGTATCATCGCCGGACTCTTGGCCGCGATGCGCGCGGCAATCGCCAGCGCCGTATCCCGCAACTCGGCCGCCGCCACCACCCGCTCGATCGCCCCCAGGCGCAGCGCCTCGGGCGCGCCGATCATCTCGCCGGTAAAAAACAGGTAGCGCGTTTTTTGTACGCCGAACATGCGCTGCAAATGGGCGGCCCCGCCCATGGCGCCCCGATCGACTTCGGGCAGGCCAAAGCTTGCGTTGTCGGCGGCGATCACGATATCGGCCGCACCGCAAATACCGATGCCGCCGCCCAGCACAAAGCCGTGCACCGCCGCAATCACCGGCACCTTATTGCGGTGCACCGCCTTGAAGGTTTCGTAATTGCCGGCATTGACCTCGACAATCAGGGAATCGTCTTCTGCCAGCTCCTTGATATCCACCCCGGCGCAAAAGCCACGCCCTTCGGCGCGCAACACAATCACGCGGGTGCGCGGATCAAGGCCGGTGGCGCTAATCTCGGCCGCCAACGCATGCCAGCCGGCCGCAGGCAAGGCATTGACCGGCGGGTGGTCGATCACGATTTCGGCCACGCCGTTGTCGTGCAAGCTCGTGTAAAAGTACATGGATGCTCCTGGTGCGCTGTGCCGTCATGGCGGGATGCCTAGCATCATCCGGCCAAATAACCGGACGCGCACACCACAAACGGACTAATCCGCACCAAACCACAGGTGGTATTTCCATGTGCATGAGAGTGAAGGAGATGCGATGCGCGCAACAGCCGTCACCGCGCAAAGGGAGACTTCGTTTGTGCGCGCTATTGCGGCTCATGCCCCGCCTCTATTCAGCACGGCCTCGTTCGCTTCAGTGACGCGTTAAGTCGCAACGCCAGCTGCTTATGCAGGCCGCCGTGCTGCGCCCCTTCGTGAGCGTGGCAATAATATTGGGTAAAAAATATCTGCCAAATTTGACATGCGCGTATGCGGTCAGTTGTAATGCTGCTTTAACGGCCTAATGCGCAAAGCAGCAAGCCGTCCCATCTGGATGTGTATATCCCCATCAGAACGTTTCGACGTGGTTGAAAAACCGGGCAGGACTGCGGCAGCTTATGCAGTTGTACACATAAGTCAAACAGATATGTACCCAGTACTGGTGTACATTTAATATTCTCTACAAGAATCAATACACTATTTAAAAACAAACCAGAGGTCACTATGCGAGAAATTCTGTCCATCGTTGCAGACATAGCAACCATTATTACTGCCATCTGCGCCACTGGAATTCTAGTACGTATTAATATCAACCTGAACAATAATTCAAGTAAGAATGCTGTGCAGCGTGCGATTGGCTCTGGCAACAGACAGAACATTAAGTAATGAATTCGGTTAAGCAAACTGCCATTGGCAATAACAACAACCAGGTTACAAATATATACATTCGCCCCTTAGATACAGTAGATATATGCGCCGATAAAATATCACTGATTCTGGGGAAGATTGCACATATCGACTTTTTTTCTCCTCCGCCTAGTCAATTAATCCCTCCAAAAATAGCGGATAAAAACACAAAGAATGCCATTGATGCTGCTAACTCAATTGAGATTGAGCAGACGTATGCACTTTGGAATGAAATCACGGATTCAATTAGATTAGACGCCACTGGAGTTACTGAATCTTACTACAGAATTTCGGCATTCTTACTAAATCAACTCTACGTAGCAAATTTTCAGCTAAACTTCCCTGGCTTTAAAATACACGCTCTCGGCGTGTATTGTCAGCATGCAGAAGATAGTATTGATGACGCACACGTTTTTATTCACTTAATTCACTACATGTACCTTAGTTGCCAAATAGGGCTGACCCCATGATTATAATTGGCCAATTCAGTACACCACAAAATAGCTCTCTGTTCCTTGCTAGCCGGATTGGACTTCACTTGAGAAACCAGAAGTCAGAACCACTACTAACACTGCAAAAGAGATTTTGCGCCAACGCAAATCCTGGAGCACGAACCATTTTTACTGAGAGTCTCTTGTTGCTGTTTGCATTAGGTAAACTAAGCTTTGACTCCGAAACAGACAGTGTGGTCTACAATGAAAATTAATAATATTACGTCGAATATACCATCGTTTAGAACGGTTAAATTTAATAAAAATTTCTCTATTATTCTCGGTAATGCAAAGAGTCGAGGGGAAGGGAAGAGTCATAATCTTGGCAAGACAACTCTGATTGAGCTAATTGACCACATCCTATTTGGGTCTAGAGATTCTGTGCGAATAAAAGCTATAAAGGAAAGCTTTGAGAATCCTGTCTTCACAATTGAACTGCAAATTGATGGCGAGTCACGCTTGATCGTTGCAGACTATTCAAAGAAGAAAAAAGCGGCCTTCCCGTCAGAAACAAAGCAAGCGTACGAGTATTTTATCCGTTTCCAAGATGATTATAAAGATGAATTTAGGAAGATATCTATCCGAGGGAAAGACCTGAGTTGGAAGCCGCTGCTTCTGAGGCTTATGGGTTTCAATGAACTACCCTTGGTAGAAAAATACGAAATCGAAGCCACAATTAAGGACTACGATAAGTTTATCGAGATTGCCGCAAGTAGTGGTATGAAACGAGAGGGCCGCTCTGAAGATATAGCGCGGCTAGAAACGCGCCGAAGTGAATTGCTTAGAGCTATTGATGATTTGAATTTTGGCAACATTGAAGACTCAACTTCATCATATCTCGCATCAGAAATTGATACTCAAATCTTGTCCTTTAAAAAGGAACTTTTCATTCAACGAAAAGAGCTATCTGCGGTCACGGATGCTATTGAAAATTCTGTCTTTGTCGATTTTTCCACAGAGCAAGTAGAGAAAATATACTCAGACATGAATATCTACTTCGGCGATCAGGTGAAAAAGGACTTGTCTCACGTGCAAGAATTCTTCATCCAAGTTACAGATAACCGAACTACCGCATTAAATGCAATGAAGAAGCGGATCATTGATCGGATCTACATACTTGAGGAAATAGTATCGAAATTAAGCGAAAAGCGAACACACTACCTCCAGTTGATAGTAACTTGCGACTCGATAAATATTTATCGCCAGCTGTCCGTGCAATTTGCAGAGACTGAAACAGAATTATCACTTCTTAAACAAGATGTTTACAAGGAGTCTATCCAAACTGCAACAAATGAGCGCAACCTACTTAAAACTCAGCAGCTGACGCTCGCGGCCAAAGTGGCTACCGAGATAGATGAGCATGACTTACTATTTCGTAAGATAAAGCAGCACTACCATGAGATCATGGCTGAGGTCATGGATATTGATTCCGAAATCGTCATCGAGAAAAATTCAACAGGAAATCTCGACTTCAGGACGGTTTCGTGGCGTGGCCAAGTCCATTCGCAAGAACTTAAAGGCGAAATGGCAAAAAAAATATCGTGCGCGGCCTTTGATGTCGCTCTGCGTATTGTCAATAACGATGACTCCGGATTCATCATTCACGATGGCGTAATTGACAATGCGGACAAAAATATAAAGAAAAAATTTATTGAGGCTATGAAACGAAGATCTGTTGAGTTCGATTTTCAGTACATCATGACCGCCATAAGTGACGATTTACCTGACTCCGTCGAGCTCGACGACATTGTTATAACATTGAGTGATAAAACTGAGAGTAATCTACTTCTCGGCAAAAGCTTTTAAAAGTCTTGCTGGCATTCGCATAGGACTAACGAATAATTACATAAAACCTGTGCGAACAGCCGCGCAGACCGGTGAATTCAAACGTTACGCACTCTCGTTTAAGAATCATCACCGCCAAGCCCCACCCGCTTCAACCGACGCAGCCCGCCTGACGCGCCTTACTTTCCGGATAGTGCGGCGGCGCTGCAAAACGAGATAGCAAGGCTTCGGCCTGCGCTGCGATACCCGAGATCAGCGCCTCGCAACTGACGAGTTCGTCGATTGCTGCCGCCACCTGGCCACTGGCCAGCAGGCCCTCGTCCGGCACGCCCTCGACCATGGAGCGTTGCAGCAGCATGGGCTGGCTGGCCGCCATCACCGTCTGGGACAGCGCGGCCGGGTCTTCTTTCAGGGCGCGCAGCAGGGTTTTCAGCATATGGCTGTTGCTCATGCCGGTTTCGTTCTGGAAGCGGTGCGCACTCTTGATCGCCAGCCACAGGCGGCCCAAGGGGCTGGCCTGCTCCAGCCTTTGCAGCAGCGGGTTGCGGATCAGGCGGTGGCGCATGCCGTCCACCGCCAGACTCACTTCTATCTTGGCCACATCATCGACGGCGACGTAGCGCTGTAGCGTTGTCTGCGGCACCGGCGAGTCTGAAGTCATCAGAAAGCGCGTGCCCATGGCGATGCCGGCGGCGCCGGCAGCCAGCGCCATGGCCAGACCGCGCCCGTCGTGAAAACCGCCGGCGGCCAGCACCGGCACTTTGACCGCATCCAGCACCTGCGGCAGCAAGATGGTGGTCGGCACCGCGCCGGTATGGCCGCCGCCCTCGCCGCCCTGTATCGTGACCGCGTCCGCCCCCAGCGCAATGGCTTTTTGCGCATGCTTGAGCGCGCCCACGGTCGGGATGCACAGGATGCCGGCGTCTTTCAGGCGCTTGATCTGCGCCTTGTCCGGGCCTCGGCCATAGCTGACCGCCTTCAGGCCATGGCGGATGGCAAGGCCGATAATCTCGTCGGCGTTGGGCTGGAACAGGTGAAAATTGATGCCGAACGGCGCAGCCGACAGCGCCTTGACGCGCAGAATCTCCGGCTCGACCTGCTCCGGCCTGAGTGTCGCCGCCGCCAGAAAGCCGAAGCCGCCGGCGTTGCCGGTGGCGGCCACCAGGCGCGCATCGGCCACCCAGCCCATCGCGGTCTGGATAATGGGATAGCGGCAGCCTAGCAAACGGGTGATTTCGGTGTCCAGCAGGCTCATGCTGCACCCTCCTTATTGGCCTTGACCATGGCGCGCGCGTCGTAGCCGCCCAGTTTGTCGCCGGACAAGAGTTCGTTATGGCTATGGGCAAAGTGGTGCCAGGCAAAAGCGGCATCCATGCTGGCTCGCTTGCCCATCAGGTCTTCGGCGTGGTTGATCGCCTGCTTGGTCAAGGCCAGCCCCATGCGCGGCATGGCCGCCATTTTGCCCGCCATCGCCGTGACGGTCGCTTGCAGTTCATCGCGCGGCACCACACGGTTGACCATGCCCATCTGGTAAGCGCGCTCGGCGCCCATTTTCTCGCCCAATAACAAAAACTCTTTGGCGATGCGCGGATGCAGCTCGAACGCGTGGGCAAAATACTCGACGCCGGGGATGCCCATGCGCACCACCGGGTCCTGAAAATAAGCGTCGTCCGCGGCCACAATCAGGTCGCACACCCAGGCCAGCATCAGCCCGCCGGCAATACAGGCGCCGTGCACCATGGCGATGGTCGGTTTGGGCAGGTCGCGCCAGCGCCGGCACATGCCAAGATAAACCTCCTGCTCGCGCGCATACAGAAACTCGCCGCCGGGCTTATTGCTGTGATCCCACCACATCGACGCATTGGCCTGAAAAGACTTGTTCACATCGCGCCCGGGCGTACCGATATCGTGGCCGGCGGAGAAATGCCGGCCGGCGCCGGCCAGCACGATGACCTTGACCGCATCGTCGCGGGCGGCACGCAGTAAGGCCGCGTCCAGCGCATAGGTCATCTGCGAGTTTTGCGCATTATTAAAGTCGGGCCGGTTTAGCGTAATCCACGCCACCTGATCGTCGACACGGTACAACACCGGCGCGTCGGTCTCGTATACCGCATCGTCGGGGCGGGAGACAAAATTCTGGTCGTTCATGTTCGGCCTCGTTTTTTTGTACGCCATCGCTTGGCGGTGTCGGGGGCGGTTGGTGGCTTACGGCCTGCGGCAATGGTGGGTTACGCCGGCAAAGCCGGCTAACCCACCCCACCACGCCCAGCGCGCTCAAAGTTCGGCGCGGTTGGCCGGCGGGTTGCCCTTGATCTGCGCGGCGCGCAGATTGTGCGGGTCTAGGCGGCGGATAATGGCCAGCGCGTCTGCACCGGGGCCGCGCGTCTCGCCCAGGTTTTCCAGCGCCAGCAAGGGAAAGCCGGTTGCCGCCTGCACCTGCTCGAAACTCACCCCCGGGTGCAGCGAGATCACGCGCACGGCGTGCTCTGGCCCACCAAAATCCATTACGCACAAATCGGTGATGATGCGCCTAAGGTCGACAAAGTCGGCCTTCATGCCCGCGCCCCAGCGCGCCGGGTTGTAGCCGACACCGGACACCATATCGACTTCGCCGGCCACAAAGGTACGCGGGCTATGGTTGGGCACCAGCATCGAGCTTTTATGGTTGATGCTATTGCCCGGCAGGCCGCGCACACCCAGCATGGCGGCTTTGGGCTTGTCATAGCTGCCGATCACCGACAGATTGGTCTGGCCGAAACGGTCGATCTGGGTCGGTCCTATCATCACATGGCGCCGGCCGCCCCATACGCACTCGAACACGCGCTCGAAGCCCATATAGCCCGAATAGCGCGGCTCAAAGTCGCCACGCGCACCCAGCGGCACCGGCTCTTCCACTAAAAAGGCTTCGCTGTCGGTCATCAGCAATTCCGGCGTGTGGGTGAGTTTGGCCAGGCTGGCGCCCAGACGCGGAATCACGCCGATGCCGGAAGCGAGAATCTCGCCATCGCCGCGCCAGGCTTCGGCGGCGGCGTTAATCATCAATTCGGCCAGGGTGTAGTCGTAGTGTTGGCTCATGCGTCTTCCCTCAAAAAACCGGATGTGACAGTTCGGATAGCCGCGCAGGCAAACCGGCCTCGCGCTGGTAGGCGGCTTCGCCGCCGGCGATATAGCGCGCGCGGTAGCCTTCCCAGCCGCCCTCTTCGCTTGCCGCCGCGGCATACGCCTGCATATGGGCAAGGTCCCAGCCATAGTCGGGATGGTTCAGCGTCGGGTGGGCACCGCCGGGCACATGCACCACGCCGCTGACCAGATAGCGTTCAAACAGATTGGCTTTGGCTTGTTCGGCCGTCAGCGCGAATTTGTCCTGCAGGCGCTCGCAGCTGACAAAGCAGCTTGTGGCCGCGCGCGCGAACAGGTGGTCGAAATAGGCATCGCGCCCGCTGATCAGGGTGTTGCCCCAGCGGTCGGCATCATTTACATGCAGCAAGGCCACATC
Source organism: Craterilacuibacter sp. RT1T (assembly GCF_023502145.1). Classification (GTDB taxonomy): domain Bacteria; phylum Pseudomonadota; class Gammaproteobacteria; order Burkholderiales; family Chromobacteriaceae; genus Craterilacuibacter. The sequence goes on from NZ_JAMFLI010000003.1 coordinate 314,961, forward strand.
CAGATTCAAGGCCGGCATCGCCAGCAACACCTCGCCGTTGCCATAAGGCGAAGCGATGGTCTGGATGGCGGGGTTTTTCGCCAGCACATCGGTGGCCAGGCCGCAGCGCGTGGGCAGGAACGGCAGGCGCATGCCGGCGGCGCGCAAGCCCCACTCCAGCATGCCCTCGTCCAGCTCCATCAATTCCAGCGTGCCGGCTTCGCGCGCCTTGCGGTAGAACGGCTCCAGCGGGATCGCGTCCATGGTGACAAAGCCGAACACCAGTTTTTTCACCTTGCCGGCCGCGCACAGCATGCCGACCTCGGGGCCGCCGTAGGCGACCACGGTCAGATCCGTCACATCCGAGCGCAAAATCTCGCGCACGATGGCCATCGGCTTGCGGCGCGGGCCCCAGCCTCCGATGCCTATGGTCATGCCCGATTCAATGCGGCCCGCCACGGCGGCGAGGGTCATTTCCTTGTTCATGCTTCGTCCTTTTGCTGATTGAAGCCGACGCTGAAGTCGTGCCCCCAGATGCTGACCTCGGTGGCTTCGAATGCCGTATGTTTGTCCCAGTCGCACACCAGACCGCCAAAGCCGTATTCCAGCGCGAAGGTCGACGGGGTCTGCATATAAAAGGAAGTCATCTGGTCGTTCAGATGCTGGCCCAGCGTCGCCATCTGCTTGACGCCCGCTTGCTGCATGCGGTCATGGGCGCGACCGACATCGGTCATCGACGGCACTTCCAGCATGATGTGCACGCAGCCCTCAGGCGACGGGAAGCCGGCCAGTGCCAGGCTGTGGTGGCGGCCGTTGGCGCAGTGCAGGAAATGGATGGGAATGGCCGGCGCATTCGGGTCGGGGCGGAAGTTGAAAGTGTCGGACACGCCAAAACCCAGCACCCGGGTAAAGAACTCCAGCGTTGCCTCGAAGTTCAGCGCCGGCAACACGGTGTGGCCCAGCCCCATTTCGCCGGTGACGAAGTGCGCTACGCCCTGCGGCGAGGCGAAAGGCTTGGCATCGAGCTGCGGCCCCCAGAAAAATTCGTGACGGTTGCCCGAAGGATCGGTCACCCGCGCCAGCGCATTGACCTTGCGCGCGGCGCAGCATGCGGCGCTGGCCAACTCGAAGCTGATCCCCGCGCGGTCGAGCACCAGCTGCAATTCCTTGAATGCCTCCTTGCCGGCAAGCTCCCAGCCCGAGGCCAGATAGCGGTCGTCCTGCCCCTGCTCAACCAGAATGCGGTAAGGACGCGCGTCGAGCTTGATATAGACCCGGCCCTCGTCCGTGGTGCTGGCCATCGCACCCAACACCTCATGCGCATAGTGCACCCAGCGCGCCGGGTCGCGACACTGTGCCACCACATACGCCAAAGACCTGATTTCAACCATCTCTGCCTCCTTATGCATCGCGAGCCCATGCGGGCGATTGCAAGGATTGTGCGCGGGCCTGCCAGCGGCAACATCGTCCATCCGGACGGTCTGGGCGACTGGGCTTAGCGGTGTGGTTGCGATAACGAACAGGGCGTCATTTGAATGCATTTTGCATTTAATATTCCATGAAGGTATTCTTTGCCCGGTATGGTGTGTGATCCCACACCGAATAACGGAGACAATCGCCATGAAGCTAAGCCCCACCCTGCTCGCCCTGTCATTGGGTTTTGTCTTTACCCAAGGCCAGGCACTGGCTGCGCCGCCGCTGTCCATAAGCAACGGCATCAGCAAGGTGAGCATGCAAAATACCAACGCCTGGGTTGAGATCGATCAGGCTGCGCTCGATCACAATCTGAACACGCTTAAGGCCGAGGTCGGTAGCGCCAAGATTTGCGCCATTCTTAAGGCCGACGCCTACGGCCATGGCGTGGCACAAGTGATGCCATCAATCATTGCCGCCCGCATCCCCTGTGTCGGCATTGCCAGCAATGAGGAAGCCAGGGTCGTGCGTGCCAGCGGCTACAAGGGCAAGGTCATGCGTGTGCGTACCGGTTCGCTGGCCGAGGTCGAAGACGGCATGAAATACAATATGGAAGAGTTGGTCGGCAACATCGATTTTGCCCGTACGGCCGCCAGCATCGCCAAGCGCCACGGCAAAACGCTCAAGGTTCATGTCGCGCTGAACTCGGCAGGCATGAGCCGCAACGGCATTGATATGTCGAACGAAAAGGGTCGCGCCGATGTGCTGGAACTGGTCAAAATCCCGGGGCTTAAAGTCGCCGGCATCATGACCCACTTCCCGATCGAGGATAAGGCCGAGGTTGAAAAGGATCTGGCTGTCTTCAAAAAGGATTCGGCCTGGCTGATCGAAGCAGCCGGCCTTAAGCGCAAGGATGTGATCTTGCACTGTGCCAACAGCTTCGCCACGCTGGAAGTTCCCGAGTCGCGCATGGATATGGTGCGCCCCGGTGGTGCCATTTACGGCGACACAGTCCCGACCCGTACCGAATATAAGCGCATCATGGCGCTCAAGTCGCGCGTGGCCTCGGTCAACCCCTATCCGGCTGGCAACACCGTAGGCTATGACCGCACCTACACCCTCAAGCGCAACTCGCTGCTGGCCAACATCCCTATGGGTTACTCGGATGGCTACCGTCGTGTCTTTACCAACAAGGGGCATGTACTGATTAATGGCCAGCGTGCGCCGGTAGTAGGCAAGGTGTCGATGAATACCACCATGGTGGATGTGACCGATATTCCCGGAGTGAAAGCCGGCGATGAAGTGGTGCTGTTCGGCAAGCAAGGTTCGGCTGAAGTGACTCAGGCGGAAATGGAAGAAGCCAACGGCGCACTCCTGGCCGACCTCTACACCGTCTGGGGCAACTCCAACCCCAAGCTGCTGGTTAATACCAACAAGAAGTAAGAGGGGAAATATCCCCGGCAAGGAAAAAGGCCGGCATGGTGCCGGCCTGTCTTTTACGCTATCGCTTCGGCTTAATCCGGAAACGCCACCGCTACTTTTTCGCTCAAGGGGATGGCCTGGCAGGCCAGCGTCCAGCCCTCGGCCAGATCGGCTTCATCCAGCGCGCTATTGGCGAGCAGCCTGACTTCGCCCTCCGTCACCTTGCACATGCACGAGGCGCAGCCTCCGACACGGCAAGAATGCGGCGCCGGCACGCCGCTGTTTTCCATCGCAGTCAGCAGGCTCTCGCCGCCATGGGTGGCAATCTGGTAATGCACGCCGTCAAGCTGCACGCTCAGCGCAACTTCTGCCGGGCCTTCAGTTGGTGCGACAGGCAAAACTGCCTCGTTCTCGCCCGGCAAGGACACAAAGCGCTCGACATGCACCCGCCCTTTGGCAAAACCCTGCGCTGCCAGCGCCGCTTCGGCGGCATCCATAAACGGGCCGGGGCCGCAGATAAACGCTTCGGCGTGCGGCAACTGCCCGGCCAACTGGGCCAGCTGGCTGGCCGATGGCACGCCTTGCACGCTGTCCAGCCAGTGGATCACACTCAGCCGCGCCGGATAATCGCTGGCCAGCTGGCGCAAGCTGTCCCGGAAAATAATCGAGCGCTCGTCGCGGTTGGCGTAAACCAGCAACACCCGCCCCTGGCCATGCAATAGCGCCGAGCGGGCCAGCGAATACACCGGCGTGATGCCGCTGCCGCCGGCGAACAGGACAAAATCCTGATCGTAGTTTTTTGTGGTAAAGACACCCGCCGGCGGCATCACCTCCAGCGTGTCGCCGGCCTTGAGCTGATCGCAGATCCAGTTGGAGGCGCGCCCCGCGCTGACCCGCTTGATGGTGACCTTGGGCGCCTCATCCAGCTCTGGGCTGCTGGACAAGGAATAGCAGCGCGGCAAAGCGCCGTCAGGATGCGGGGTACGCAGGGTCAGAAACTGGCCGCTCGCATAGCGAAAAGCAACACGCAAGCTATCCGGCAGCTCGAACACGATGGATTTGCTGTCATGCGTCTCGTCGATGACGCGCGCTACGGTCAGGGTGTGATAGTGCGACATGGTGCTCATCCTTTTATCAGCCAAGCGCCTGTTCCGGCGCTTGATCGGGTTCCATCGCGAGGCGGCTTGTATATTCCGGCCAAGCCCGCCCCAAACTTAGAACCTGTTTACGATCTGCTGGGCATTGACGATACGGCGTTAAAAACAGCTTCGAAATGCTCATGTAGCACCGGTACATTCCGCTTGCTCAGCCGTTTTCGCCCTGTCTTGCCCTTGCTCGCGAGAGCGTGAACACGCTCTTACAAACTCATCACCAGCTGGGCGCTGTCGACCCGCACTTCGCTGCCGCTGATGGCGCGCGCTTCATCCGAGGCCAGAAACAGCACCACATTGGCCACATCGCGTGGCAAACACATGCGCGCAAGCGGGTCATGGTCGATGGTGAATTTGCTCATATCGACCCCCTTTGGGTAAAGATCGGCCGTTAGCGGCGTCAGAATCCCGTCCGGATGGACCGAGTTGCAGCGGATGCGGTAGCGTTGCTTGCGGCAATGCACGGCGACCGAGCGTGTCAGCGCGGCGACCGCGCCTTTGCTGGCGCTATAGGCTACAAAAGTATCCATGCCGCCTAGCGCCGCCACCGACGACATATTGATGATGGCGCCGCCCTTCTCCTTCATCGCGGCAACCCCGGCCTGACAGCCGAGAAAATACCCGTCGGCATTGACCCGCATCACCTTTTGCCAGGCATCCAGCGTGCAGTCTTCGATGCTGGCCGGCGGGCAGATCGCCGCATTATTGACCAAAATATCCAGCGCACCGAAATGGCTAAGCGTCTTGTCCATGACGCGATTCCAGCTGTGCGCATCGGCAATGTCGTGCGGCAGGAACAAGGCCGCCTCCCCGATCTCGCGCGCCAGCGCGTTGCCGGCGTCGACGTTGACATCCGTTAACACCACGCGCGCGCCTTGCGCGGCGAACAGCAGCGCGTCCTCGCGCCCGACGCCGCTGGCGGCTCCGGTAATCAAGGCGATTTTGCCGGCCACACGGCCGGATTGACCGATTTCACTCATTGCATCAACTCCTCGGGTCTGGACATGGAGGCCGCGCGCTGTGCCGCGTGACGCGCGGCGCGGCGGCCGCTAAATACGCAGTCGGCCAGCGACAAGCCGGAAAGATAGATATTGGACGGGATGCCGACCGCGCTGCGCCCGGCAGCATAAAGCCCGCAAATGGCTTGACCCTGGCCATTCAATACTTCACCGGTGTGCTCGTTCACGGCGAGGCCGCCCAGGGTGATGGACGACAAGGGGAAAAACTTGAACTGCGGCGACAAGTCCAGCGCGTAAAACGGGCCTTGCTTCAGTTCGCGCCGCATCGCGCGCGATTTGCCGACTTCATCCTCCGCCTCACCGCGCGCCGCCCGGTTATTGGCCTCGATGGCGGCGCGCAAGGTGGCCGGATTCATGCCCAGCTTTTTGGCCAGACGCTCCGGCGTCCAGCCACGGCTAACCCCCAGCAGCATACCGGCCAGCGCCGGCCATTTCTGGAATCCCCACAGCTCCTTGCCGAAACACTCGCGTATCGCCTGCCAGCGCAGCTTTGCATCCAGCACCAGCCAGGCCTGCCCGTTTTGGTGCTCGATAATTTCATTACCCAGCGTCGAGCCGTACACTTCCTCGTTGCAGAAGCGGGCGCCCTGACGGGTAACGGCAATCCCCTTGGGCCATGCATAAGGCGGCGAGATAAAGCGCCACGCCGAAACCTTATCCATGCGCTTGATGTCGCCACCCACCGATTGCCCCAGACGAATACCCGCCCCGTCGCAGCCGGTGCTGCCATTGCGCCAGTTGTCCAGATAGCGCGGCGCGTACTGCGCCAGCATGCCGCGGTTGAACATAAAGCCGCCCGCAGTCAGCACCACGCCACGACGGGCACGCACCAGGATGGGTTGAGCGTGGGCAAGCTCGATATTCAGCGTCTCGTGCCTGAGCGCCTCGGCTTCGTTTGGCTTGAACGCATATTTAAGGTTGGCATCCCGGTGCGCCGCCTTGTGGCGCGCGGCCGCATCCGAGCCCGGTGGCAATTGCCATAGCTCGGCACCCAGCACGCTGCCGCCAGCATCCACCAGCAACCGCCGCACCGTGGTTTGTGTCATCACCTGCGCCTGGCTTGCGCGTACCGCCTTTTTCAAAATGGCAAAAAGCGTGGCCCCCGACTGCCCCGACGAGACCACACGATGGCCGCGCATGGCTGGTGCATGCTTGCCGGCCATGGCCGGCACCGTTTCATTGCCGGAGTAATACAAAAACACCCCGTCCGGCGGATACGAGGTCTTTTTTTGCGGCATGGTGCAGCCAAAAGGCACGCCGTACTTCTCCAGCCACGCCAGATTGCCGGCGCTATCGCGGCAAAAACGCTGCAATGTCGCGTTTGACACCGCCTCGCCCACCTCTTGCTGCAGATACTCGAACATCGCCTCGGGCGTGTCCGCGATGCCGGCCTCTTTTTGCTGGCGTGTCCCGCCACCGGCATACACCACCCCGCCCGAGAGCTGGCTGGCCCCACCGCCTTCGAAGCGGTCGACCACCAGCACTTGCGCCCCTTCCTCGCGTGCCTGCAAGGCGGCGCAGGCGCCGGCGGCACCCAGCCCCACCACCAGCACGTCGGTTTCCAGATCCCAGCGGATATCGGCCGCATCCGCCACCTGCTGCGGCGGATAAACTTCGCTGCTGCTGGCTAAAGGCTTGACTGTCCAGCGGGCGCTTAACATACCGCCACCTCGCGTACGGGTGCGGTGACGGTTACATCAGTCGCCGCAATATGCAGCGCCGCGCGATAACCGAAAGTCATGGCTGGCCCCAGTGTCGAGCCGGCGCCCGGATAGGAAGGCCCCATCACCGAAGCCGAGGTGTTACCGATGGCGTAGAGGCCGGCAATGGGTTCGCCGCCTTCATGCAACACGCGCGCATGCTCGTCGGTGAGCAGGCCGCCCTTGGTGCCGATATCGCCGGCGTCCAGCTTCATCGCATAGAACGGCCCCTTGGCAATGGGCGCAAGACAGGGATTGGGCTTTACATTCACATCGCCGTAATAGCGGTCAAATACATTGCTGCCCTTGCCATAGTCGCGGTCGGTGCCGCTGATGGCATCTTCATTGACCCGCGCGACCGTCGCCAGCAAACCGTCACTATCGACGCCGATTTGCTGCGCCAATTGTGGCAGCGTGTCGGCCTTCCAATACACGGCATTGAGCCAGCTCTTGCGGTCCGGCGCCACCTGCCCCGGCATCAAGGGGCCCATCGGGTATTTGTAGCGAAAATCGGCATCGAAAATCAGCCACGCCGGCACGCAGCGCCCGTTTTCGCGGTGGCGCGCATACATGGCGGTGACAAACTCGAGATAGGGTTTGGCTTCGTCGACAAAACGCTGCCCTGCGCCATCGACCGCAATGCAGCCGGGCAAGGAGCGTTCGGCGAACAGGCCGCGCTGGCTGGCTTCCTTGGGTACGCCCACGCTGGGCACCCACCATGCCCAGTCCATCAAATCGGTTTTGGCGCCCAGCGCCTGCCCGGCCAGCAAGGCATCCCCGGTATTATTGGGCGGCGTGACGCCCCAGGCGGCGGAGTTGGGCTGCGGCAGGTACTGGTCGCGCAGCGCCTGATTGCGCTCGAAACCGCCGGCGGCGAGAATCACCCCGCGCCGCGCGCCAAGTTCCAGCGCCTTGCCGCCTTGCTCGGCCGTCACCCCGACCACCCGCGCACCATCAAACTGCAAGGCCTTTAACGGCGTATTCAGGTACAGCGGGATTTGACGGGTCATCAGCCCGTGCCTGAGCCCGGCCACCAGCGCATTCCCCAGCGCCAGACGCCGGTCGGTCTTGCGCCCCAGTTTTCTGCGCGCGCGAAAGTCGAGCATGTATTTGAGCATCAGCGTGCCAAACACCAGCTTCCAGCCTTTTTCCTTGGTCAGCATTTTGTGCGCCGCGCGTGCCGTCATGGAAACCTTGCCCATCAGCAGCGTCGCCGGGGATGCCGGCCGCAGCTGGTCCAGCTCTTTACCCAAAAGTGCGCCGTCAAACAGTTCCGGATCCATGGTGCGCCCCCCGGCCCGTGACCCATCCAGCTCGGGGTAGTAATCCGGATACAGATGGCAGGCGGCATAGCGAATGCGCGTTGCCCGGTGCAGGTAGTCGACCATCTGGTGGGCGGTGTCGACATAGGCGACAAGGCGTTTATCGTCGACCAGGCCTTGCGCCGCCGCGCGCACATAGCCAAGAACCTGCTCGCGGTCGTCCTCGATCTGGCGGTTCAGCGGGATCCAGATGCCGCCGCCCGAAATGGCCGACGTACCTCCGTAGCATTCGCTTTTCTCGATAACGGCTACGCTCAAGCCCTCATCGTGCGCCTTGATTGCCGCAAGCATCGCGCCGGCGCCTGAGCCGACGACAACGACGTCGAATTCCTGTTTCATCGGTTCATTCCTTATGCAGAAGCGCCCGCAGCGCGGGCGCGATGAGCTGTATTGGTGCGGCTTAGAGGAAAGGATCCAGCGTCTGCTCGCCCTTGAACAAGGTTGCCGCCAGGGCGCGGCCGAACATATCGGTGTTGTTGGCGATATGCGCGCGCCCGGTCATCAGGTCGAGGAAGATGCGGGTGAGCGGATTCTTGCGGTAGGTGCCGGAGCCGCCGCAGCAACGCAGCAGCTGGTTGACCAACTCGCCGCTTTGGTAGGCCACGCGCGAGATTTGATAGCGCCAGGCCATGCGGGTGTTGGGCTCGACCATCTCGCCCGCTTCAGCCGCGGCATAGATGCGGCGATAGTGCTCCAGCCGCAGCGTGCGCATTTCGTCATAGGCATTGATCGCCTGCGCGTAAGCCAGCTGCGCATTGGGGTCTTCGATGGCGCGGTTGCCCATGTTTTTGCTGACCAGGGGAGTGGCAAAGTCACGGAAGGCATCGGTCGCCGCCTTGAGCGCACCAATGCATGAGTTGGACACCGCCGGAATAAACATCTGGGCAAACGGAATGCGATATAGCGCGGCCGTATTCAGTTCGCGCCCCGGGTGGGCGGCTTCGACATGCTGGTTGGTGGCATGGGTGCGGTGCACCGGGACAAATGCGTCTTCAACCACGATATCGTGGCTGCCGGTGCCGCGCAGGCCGATCACATCCCAGTTGCGCTCGATACGATAGTCGGACTTGGGCAGCAGGAAGGTGCGATAGGTGTCCCCGCCCTTGCCTTCCGCCGGTTTGAGGTTGCCGCCCAAAAACACCCAGTCGCAGTTTTCGCAACCGGTGGAGAAGCTCCAGCGCCCACTGATGCGGTAGCCGCCCTCGACTTCGGTGACCTTGGCCACCGGCATATAGGTCGATGCGACAAGCGTGCTGCTATCCGTCCCCCACACATCCTGCTGTGCCGCATCCGCAAACAGCCCCAGCTGCCATGGATGCACCCCGACCACGCCATACATCCACGCGGTAGACATGCAGCCCTCGGCCAGAATCATCTGGATTTCGGCAAAGACAACCGGCGGCATTTCGTAACCGCCAAAACGCTTGGGCTGCAGCACACGGAACAAGCCGGCTTCCTGCATATCGGCAATGGTTTCGGCCGGAATCTTCAGTTCGCGTTCGGCACGTTCGGCGCGTTCTTTCAGTGCAGGCACCAGTGCACGGGTACGCGCTATCAGTTGTTCGGCGGTGATTTGGGTCATGCTGTCTCTCCTGGCTCATCAAAGCCCTTGTCGGCTGATGGCCATCCTTCCACCTTGACGCCAGCGCGGAATCGTCTGATTGGATTAGGCGCACACCGCTCGCCCGGCACACCGCTCCTAGGCCAATCAGACGATTCCGCCGCTTCAGCCAAGGGCGACACTGACGCGTCAACAGCCAAGGTGAGGCCTTATGAACGTCCATCCTTCCCCCATTCCGCTTGGCCGCTTTGCCACCCTGCCCTGCGGCTTGAAACTGCACTACCACGACGAGGGCAGCGGCACACCGGTGCTGTGGCTGCACGGCAGCGGCCCCGGCGCCAGCGGCTACAGCAACTTCAAGGGCAATGTGCCGGCCTTTACCGGTGCAGGCTATCGTTCGCTGGTGCTGGACTTGCCCGGCTTCGGCCTGTCCGACAAGCCGGATCATGTCGATTACGACCTCGATTTTTTTGTCGCCAAGGTAGCCGCCTTTCTCGAGGTCAGCGGCATCCGCTCTTGCGCGATACTCGGCAACTCCTTGGGCGGCGCTATCGCACTTGGCCTTGCCTTGAAACATAGCGACAAGGTGTCGGCGCTGATTTTGATGGCGCCAGGCGGGGTCGAGGAGCGTGAAACCTATTTCGCCATGCCCGGCATCGTCCGCATGGTTGAAACCTATGCCAAGGGGCCGATGGGGCCGGCCGAAATGCGCCATGTGATGACATTGCAGCTCTATGACCCGGCGCTATTGAGTGAAGAGCTGATTGCCGAACGCGCCGCCATCGCCCCCACCCAGCCCAAGAATCTGTTTAGCACCATGCGCGTACCGAATATGACGCAGCGGCTGCGCGAGCTGGCCTGCCCGGTTTTCGGCTTCTGGGGGCAGGATGACCAGTTCAATCCGGTGTCCGGCGTGATGAAGTTTCTCGCGCATACCCCCGATGTCCGCTTTACCGTACTGAACCGCTGTGGCCACTGGGTTCAGGTCGAACACCGCGCGCTATTCAACCGTCAATGCCTCGACTTCCTGAAGGAGCAAACATGCCCACAGCCCTGATTCCGCATCTTGCCCGCGAGCTGTACCGCGCCTTGCGCGAGCAACGCACCATCGCGCCGCTTAAGGCGCGTCACCCTTCTATCAGCATCGAGCAGGCCTACCATATTTCCCAGAGCATCTTGCGTCTGCGCGAAGGCGACGGCGAACGCGTCATCGGCAAGAAGATAGGCGTGACCTCCAAAGCCGTGCAGGACATGCTGGGCGTGCACCAGCCGGACTTCGGTTTTTTGACCGACCGCATGCAACTGGATAACGGCAGCTGCGTCAGCCTGTCGGCGAGCGGGCTGATCCAGCCGCGCGCCGAGGGCGAGATTGCCTTCTTGCTCAAGCAGGATCTGACCGGTCCCGGCATTAGCAAAGAGCAGGTATTGGCCGCGACCGAATGGGTGGCGCCGTGCTTTGAAATCGTGGATTCGCGCATCGCCAACTGGCAGATCGCGATCGAGGACACCGTGGCCGACAACGCCAGCTGCGGTGTATTCGTGCTTGGCGACGCGCGCGTGGATCCGGCCGCGCTGGATCTGGCGGCCTTGCGCATGGATATCGATAAAAACGGCAGCCATGCCGCCAGTGGTCTGGGGGCGGCGGTACAAGGGCATCCGGCCGAGGCGGTGGCGTGGCTGGCCAATACCCTGGGCGAATTCGGCATCTCGCTCAAGGCCGGTGAAGTGATTCTGTCCGGCTCGCTGGCCCCCTTGCTGCCCATTGTGGCCGGCGACCGTTTCAGCATGCAGATCGAAGGACTGGGCGGCGCGTCCATTGCGTTTGCCGAATAAGCCCGGGACAAGGAGAAAATCAGGATGAACAAGATTAAATGTGCAGTGATAGGCTCGGGCAATATCGGCACCGACCTCTTATACAAGCTCAAGCGCAGCGCGGTGCTGGAGCCGGTGTGGCTCGTGGGCATCGACCCCGGATCCGAGGGGCTGGAGCGCGCCCGCGCCATGGGCATCAAGACCACTGCCGACGGCGTCACCGGCTTGCTGCCCCATATTCAGGCCGACGATATCCGCATCGCTTTTGACGCCACCAGCGCCTATGTGCACAAGGCCAACTCGGATGCGCTGACCGCACTGGGGGTCAAGGTGATCGACCTGACCCCGGCCGCCATCGGCCCTTACTGCGTGCCGCCGGTCAACCTCGCCGCCCATCTGGATGCCAACGAGCCCAACGTCAATATGGTGACTTGCGGCGGGCAGGCAACCATCCCCATGGTGTACGCAGTGAGCCGCGTGCAAAGCGTGGCCTACGGCGAAATCGTCGCTACCGTTTCCAGCCGCTCGGCCGGCCCCGGCACGCGCAAGAATATCGACGAATTCACCCGCACCACGGCCGGTGCGGTCGAAAGCGTGGGCGGTGCGCGTCAGGGCAAGGCCATCATTATTCTCAATCCGGCCGAACCGCCACTGATCATGCGCGACACCATCCACTGCCTGACCGACAAGACCCCGGACGAGGCCGCCATTACCCGCTCGGTACTGGCCATGGTGGATGCGGTCCAGCAATACGTACCGGGCTACAAGCTGGTTAACGGGCCGGTGTTCGACGGCAAGCGCGTCTCCATTTATCTGGAAGTCGCCGGCCTTGGCGACTACCTGCCGCGTTATGCCGGCAACCTCGATATTATGACCGCCGCCGCGGCCAGCACCGCCGAAGCCTTCGCGCGACGCATGCTGGACAACGCCAGGCTCACCACTGTTTAAGGAGAACACCATGAATCTGTCCGGTAAAAAAATCACCGTCCACGACATGACGCTGCGCGACGGCATGCATCCCAAGCGCCACCAGATCTCCTTGCAGCAAATGATCGATATTGCACGCGGGCTGGACGAAGCCGGCGTGCCGCTGATCGAGGTCACCCACGGCGATGGTCTCGGTGGCGCCTCGGTCAACTACGGCTTCCCCGCGCATTCGGATGCCGAATATATCGGCGCCGTCGTGAACACCGTCAAGCAAGCCAAAGTATCGGCCCTGCTCTTGCCCGGCATCGGCACCGTCGACCATTTGAAAATGGCCTTCGATCTGGGGGTGAATACCATACGCGTCGCCACCCACTGCACCGAGGCCGATGTCTCCGAGCAGCATATCAGCGCCGCACGCAAGCTGGGCATGGACACCGTCGGCTTTCTGATGATGGCGCATATGAACTCGCCCGAAGGTCTGGCCAAACAGGCCAGGCTGATGGAAGGTTTTGGCGCCAACTGCATCTATATCACCGACTCGGCCGGCTATATGCTGCCGGATGATGTCAAAGCCCGTCTGGGCGCGGTGCGCGCCGCACTCAAACCCGAAACCGAGCTGGGTTTTCACGGTCACCATAATCTGGCGATGGGCATCGCCAACTCGATTGCCGCCATCGAAGCGGGTGCCACGCGCATCGATGCGGCGGCGGCCGGTCTGGGCGCGGGCGCCGGCAATACACCGATGGAAGTGCTGGTGGCCGTTTGCAATCGCATGGGCATTGAAACCGGTGTCGATCTGTTCAAAATTTCTGACGTTGCCGAAGACAGGGTGATTCCCATCATCGACTTCCCTATCCGGATCGACCGCGACGCACTGACTCTGGGTTATGCCGGTGTCTACGGCTCGTTCTTATTGTTCGCCAAGCGGGCAGAAAAGAAATACGGTGTGCCGGCGCGCGAAATCCTGCTTGAACTGGGCCGGCGCGGCATGGTCGGCGGGCAGGAGGACATGATTGAAGACACCGCGCTGAATATGGCGCGCCAAAAAATGGCGGCTGCTTCGGTGAGCGCTTGATTGGCGGCTTTCAGGCTACGCGAGTCTGGTCACGATCGTTCAATCAGGGTAAGACATTTTTAACGCCGGTGCCCCGGTGACGTCTGGGCGCGGATGGAATGTGGGCGGTGTGCCTGCGGCGTGAATAGGCAAGGCGCCGGCTTGTCCGGCCTCTTGCATCGCATGGCGTAAACGCCCGCCGAATTGGGGCATCGCCTTTTAATCCGCACAGCAAAAAGCCCGACACCACAAAGGTGTCGGGCTTTTAAGTCTGGATCACGGATTTACTGCTGTACTGCCATGCCCTTCACGCGGATGATGACACGACGGTCAGGCTGCAGGCACTTGATCAGTTCGGCACGTGGTTTTACGTTGTCGCACTGATTGCCCGTTACTGGGTCGGCCTTGCCAAAGCCTTCGGCGGTGATGATGCCAGCCGGAATGCCTTGCTGAACCAGGAAGTCGGCAACCGTCGCCGCACGCTCTTTGGAGAGCTTCATATTGTAGGCATCCGAACCGATACGGTCGGTGTAACCGGCAATATTGATGGCGGCTTCTTGCGGACGAGCCTGCTTGATCTGCTGGGCAATGGTCGACAATTCGGCCACACCGGCATCATTGAGGCTTGCCTTATTGAAGGCAAACAGCGTGTCACCCTTCAAGGCAAATTCCATCAACTGCACCGGTACTGGTGCGGGAGGTGGTGTCACCACAGCAACCGGTACCGGCGCTGGCGCGCCGCCGAAGTGGTAGGCTACGCCGAGTGACAACAAGCCGTTGTCGGCACGAATACCGGTGTCGTCGGTTTTACCCAGATGGTGGGTGTATTGATATTCGAAGCGAGTCGACCAGTTCTTGTCGATTGCATATTCAAGACCCAGTGCCGCCAGTGGTGCCGCACCATTCTTGTTGTCGCCATCGCCACTGACACGATAACCCATCACCCCAAGTCGGGCATAAGCATCCAGTGCCTCGGTCAATGGCGTGCTGAATTTACCCGACAACTGTATCCCTTGGAATCGGGCCTTGCCCACTTCCTGACCAAGCTTATCAATACTTTGCTTGCCGAGGTAGTCATAGCCACCTTCCAGTGCAAACCAGTCGTTAAACTGATAGCCGCCGTACACGCCACCGCCAACCTTGTCATTATTGCTGCTGTGCCCATCTTGCAGGCCGCTGGCAAACTCCTTGTTGTAAAAATCAGACCAACCTACCTTGGCCCCAAAATAACCGGGCTCATCAACATTGGCGGCATGCGCCAGAGGCAGAGCGGCCAGGCCGGCAAGTGACAACAAAACACGCAAAGATTTTTTCATGAACCGCTCCTAATCCGGATGATGGCAACACAAGTTGTGCGCAACGCCCATTACGCTCAACTCACGATTTCAGTATGGGTAGGAAAGCTCAAAATGCCATTTTTTGTTGCGTTAAAAGTCATAAGCCAATGCAGGCCGCGTCGCTTAAATACAACACAACATATTGTTATCAAGCCACTTTTTGCCAATAAATTGGCCGCAATTAAGCCGCCGCCGCGATGTGGTTTTCCTGTGTTGCCAAATGGGCAACGACCTCTCCGACCACCATCACCGCAGGACTGGCCAGTCCTGCCACACTCACGGCGCTTGCAAGCTTAGCCAGTGTAGTGAGCAGATGACGCTGGCTGTGACAGCCTACGCGTTCGACCACGGCAATAGGCGTATCGGCAGCAAAGCCCGCCTCCCGCCATGTCTGTTGAAGGCCTTCCAGATTGCGCATGCCCATATAACAGACCAGCGTCAAACCGGATGCAGCCAGGGCTTGCCAATTCGGCTGCGAACCATCTTCGGTATGTGCCGTTACCAGGCTGACGCCGCGTGCGATGCCCCTATGCGTCAGCGGCAAGCCCAGCGCAGCGCCCACCGCCAGGCCGGCGCTCAAGCCTGCGACAGCTTCGACTTGCACGCCGTGTTCGGCCAGCCATGCCCACTCTTCTCCGCCACGACCGAAGATAAAGGCATCGCCCCCTTTGACGCGTGCCACTTGGGCGCCTTGTCGGGCATAGCGCAGCATCAGGCGCAAAATGAACGCCTGCGGCGTGCTCTTGCAACCGCCGCGCTTGCCTACCCGCACGATACGCGTCGCAGGCGGCGCGAGAGCCAGCACGCTTTTGTCCACCAAATCATCGACCAGCCAGACCTTGCAGGCGGCCAGCACGCGGGCCGCCTTGAGTGTCAACAGTTCGGCATCTCCCGGCCCCGCACCGACCAGCCACACTTTGCCCGCTACATTTTTCCGGTTCATGCACTCACCTCCTCCAGTAGGCGGACAATTTGCGGCACACAAGAACCGCATACGCTGCCGCAACCCAGTGTCTGTTTCACGCCGGCCAGATCCAGCCCGCTATTTGCTGCGCTGCATATCGCATCTTGACGCACCCCGGTACAAGCGCATACCAGAGGCGAGCGCTCCGAAACGGTTTGGCCTGAAAAAAAGGCAGCCAAGCTGGCCGGTGCTGGCCCGCCATCGGCCCAGACCGCGAAAGCCGGTGCCGCGCGCGTGTCGCCACACAACAGCCAGCGATGCGGTTTGCCGACTTCATTCAACTGCAAGCGGCGCAAGATGCCGCGCGCCGGGTCATCCAGTGCTGCATCCGGTTGTGCCAGGGAAAAAGCCTGCGCCAGTTCGGCAAGCGTCGCCGCATCCGGCGCGCCCGGCCCCGCCAGACGCAAGCGTATCCCGCCCCCGCCCTCCGCCACCGGAAGCAGAACCGCGTAGGGGAAACGCAACAGCCAGCTTTGCAAAGCCCCACGCAGCAAGGCGGCATCGCCCTGAATAAACCCTTGTGCCTGCCAGTGCAGCGCGGCCGGTGTAATGGCAACGGCGGCATGCTTAAGCTCGGGTTGTTTGGAATACGGGTCCAGCGCCCGGCTAGTCAGCACATTGATGCCGTCTCCAGCCATCCAGCCTCGCCCCCAGTGCATGGGCAGAAAGACATGGCCCGGGCGCAAACTGTCATCACACACCACGGGCAACACCAAAGCACCGCGTCTGGATTTGATCTGCACCAGATCGCCGGCCTGCCGTTTCAGTCTTGCCACATCGCTAGGATGCATTCCCAGCGCCGGCTCCTCCACATGGCGTGTCAACGCCGCGACCAGCCCCGTGCGCCCTGTCGTATGCCAGTGGTCGCGCAAACGTCCCGTGCTCAGTTTGAACGGATAGTGGGCAGAAACGGCTTCGGCCACGGGCTGATAGCCGGTGTCAAAAAACTGCGCCTTGCCGTTGGGCGTGGCGAACACCCCATCCCGATACAGCCTTGCCTGTGACTGCCCGTGGCGGTAAGGCCATTGCTGCGGGCCATCCTGTTCCAGCACGGCATAGCTTAGCGCGCTGTAATCCAGATCGCGTCCGGCAGTACAGGCGGCATGTGCCGCAAAAATGGCAGACGGCGTTTGCCGGGTAAAAAGGTGTTCCTTGTCCGGCGCAATCAAGCGCGCCAGGCGCGCACCAATATCGCAGGCAATTTGCCAGTCGGGCAAGGCGTCTCCTGGCGGCGAAATGGCGGCACGGACGCGTGATATGCGCCGCTCGCTATTGGTCATGGTGCCATCTTTTTCCGGCCAGGTTGCGGCCGGCAAGACCCAGTCGGCGAATGCCAGCGTGTCCGCGCTGGCAAACGCTTCCGACACAATCACCAGTTCAGCCGCCTGCAGCGCCGCCCTTACCCGTGCCTGTTCCGGCAGGCTGGCGGCCGGATTGGTCGCGACAATCCAGATTGCCTTGATGCGTTTGTCCAGCAGCGCATCAAACATTTCCACCGCGGTTGCGCCCGGCGTTGCCGGCAGGGACGGGATGCCCCACCGTTGCGCGACCTCGGTACGGTGTGATGCATTGGCCGGATCACGGTGGCCGGGCAACAAGGTCGCCATGCCTCCTGCTTCCCGTCCCCCCATGGCATTGGGCTGGCCGGTCAGTGAAAACGGGCCGGCGCCGGGCTTGCCGATCTGGCCGGTAGCCAGGTGCAGATGGATCAGCGCCGCATTCTTGGCCGTTCCGCTGCTAGACTGGTTCAAACCCATGGTGTACAGCGACAGCGCGGCGCCCGCCATGCCGAACCAGCGTGCGGCCTGCACAATGTCAGCCGCGGCAATGCCGCACACTTCGGCTGCCGCCTTGGGCGTGAACTCGTGAATACGCGCCTTGAGCGCAGCAAAGCCTTCGGTATGCCGCGCAATATAATCCTCATCGACCAGCCCTTCCCACACCAGCACATTCAGCATGGCGTGAAACAGGGCGACATCCGTACCCGGATGAATCGCCAGATGCAGGTCGGCAATGCTGGTCGACTCGGTACGGCGCGGGTCGATCACGATGATCCTGAGCGCGGGGTTTTTGGCCTTGGCGTCTTCCAGTCGGCGAAACAGCACCGGATGGGCATAAGCCATATTGGCGCCGGCGATCAGCACGCAATCGGCGTGTTCCAGGTCTTCGTAACATGCCGGTGGCGCATCGGCACCCAGTGTCATCTTGTAGCCGCTAACGGCACTGGACATACACAGGCGCGAATTGCTGTCGATATGGTTGGTTCCGACCAGCGCGCGCGCCAGCTTGTTGAAGCTGACGTAGTCCTCGGTCAGCAATTGTCCCGACAGATAAAAGCCTACCGCCTCAGGCCCATGCTTTTGGATAATGGCGGCCAGCCTGGCTGCGACCTCGTCAAAGGCAGCCTCCCGCGCCATCGCCTGCAAGGGCATGTCACGCGTAGGGCGCATCATCGCTGACAGCACCCGGACATGGTCACGGCGCACGGTTTCGCCCAAGGTCCGCCCTTTGCTGCACAAGCGTCCGTAATTGGCCGGATGGGCGATGTCCCCCTGTACCGAGATCACCTGATCGCCACGGGCCGTCACCATCACGCCGCAACCGGTGCCGCAGTAACAGCATACCGATGAAACTGTCTTATCCATGGCGCTCCCCCTTCCGGTTTTGCCTATGCCTTGCAGCACTACAGTGCCAGATACACAACACCGGCTTCCAGCCGCGACAACACCTTGTTGGCACAGCCTTGATCCGGCGCCTGCACCTGGCCGCCATCCAGTGCAATCACCCAGCCATGCAACGGGCAGGTCACGGACTTGCCGTGTACCAGGCCTTGCGACAACGGCCCCCCCTTGTGCGGACAACGATCGAACAAGGCAAACACCTCGTCATTCAGCGTGCGAAAAACGGCAATATCTTCGCCATGCGCGCGTTTGATCACGCGCGATCCTTGCGGCGGAATATCCGCCAGCGTACAAACCGAAACCCAGTCCGTCATTTTGTTCTCCCTCCGTATCATTTGATGCTTGCCGATCGCGTTTTGAGGTTTACAGCGCAAGCACTTCGAATTCGCGCCTGAGCGCCCCCGCCTTGATGCGCTCTTGCCACGGGTCTTGCTCGAAACTCAGGGCAAAATGCAGACGGGCATAAAGCTCGCTACGCCCGGCGGCATCTTCGACAATGCGCTGCTTAACGCCATCCAGCCCCACGCGATGCAGATAATGCACGGTACGCTCCAGATAAAAGGCTTCTTCGCGATAAAGCTGCAGGAAAGCACCGCAGGTTTCCAGCACCTCGGCCGCCGTTTTGACCTTGACCAGAAACTGTGCGACTTCCGTCTTGATGCCGCCGTTGCCGCCGATATAGATTTCCCAGCCCGAATCGACCGCGATAATCCCGACATCCTTGATGCCGGCCTCCGAGCAATTACGCGGGCAGCCGGATACGGCCAGCTTGACCTTGGCCGGGCTCCACATTCCGAACAGGTCTTTTTCCAGATCGATGCCCATCTGGGTCGAATTTTGCGTACCGAAGCGGCAAAACTCGCTGCCAACACAGGTCTTAACCGTACGCAGGCTTTTGCCGTAAGCGTGACCGGAGGGCATGGCCAGTTCTTCCCACACATGGGGCAGGTCTTCTTTTTTGATGCCCAAAAGATCGATACGCTGGCCCCCCGTCACCTTGACCATGGGCACCTGGTATTTGTCGGCGACATCGGCGATGCGCCGCAGCTCGGACGGGTTGGTGACCCCGCCCCACATGCGCGGAATGACCGAATACGTGCCGTCCTTCTGGATATTGGCATGGACGCGTTCATTCACCAGACGCGAACGGGCATCGTCCTTTGCCTCCCCCGGCCAGCTTGAGATCAGGTAGTAATTAAGCGCGGGACGGCAGGTGGCACAACCGTCCTCATTGCGCCAGTTGAGATAGCGCATCAGCGCAGACATCTCGGTCAGGTGTTGCTCGCGTATCACTTTGCGCACGGTGGCGTGATTGTGCTCGGTACAGCCACAGATGGCTTTTTCGCCCTTAGGCGTCACATCGGCCGCGCCGCCAACGCAATTGACCAGAATCTGCTCGACCAGACCGGTGCAGGAGCCACAGGAGCTGGCCGCCTTGGTGTGTTTTTTGATCTCGTCGACACTGAACAGGCCTTTTTCGCGTATGGCCTTGACAATGGTGCCCTTGCAAACGCCGTTGCAGCCGCAAACTTCCGCACTATCCGCCATGCTGGCGCTGCGGTTTTCACCGGCGTGCCCGCTGTCACCGATGGCCGACTCGCCAAACATCAGCTGGTCGCGGATTTCGTTTACCGCACGCCCTTCCCGTATCAGGCGGAAATACCAGGCCCCGTCGCCGGTGTCCCCATACAGGCAGGCACCCACCAACTGCTCGCCCTTGAGTACCAGCTTTTTGTATACCCCCCCCACCGGGTCGGCCAAGGTGATCGCTTCAGTCGTGTCGTCCCCGATAAAATCACCGGCAGAAAAAAGATCAATGCCGGTCACCTTGAGCTTGGTCGAGGTGATACTGCCCTGATAACGGGCAATGCCATGCCCGGCCAGATGGTTGGCAGCCACTTTGGCCTGTTCAAACAGCGGGGCAACCAAGCCGTAAGCCATGCCGCGATGGCTGACGCACTCACCCACCGCATACACGCGCGGATCATAGGTCTGCATGGTGTCATTAACGACCAGGCCCCGGTGGCAATAGAGACCACTGGACTCGGCCAGCGCGGTGTTGGGACGGATGCCCACGGCCATAACCACGAGATCTGCCGGCAATTCGTGGCCATCCTTGAAGCGGATAGCCCTGACTTCACCCTTATCGTTACCCAGCAAGGCCTCGGTCTGTTTTTCCAGCAAAAAGGCCAGCCCGCGTGCTTCCAGATTTTTTTGCAGCAAGCGCGCGGCCGCCTGATCCAACTGCCGCTCCAGCAACCAGGCTGACAAATGCACGACCGTCACGCTCATGCCGCGTGCGGCAAGACCGTTGGCGGCTTCCAGCCCCAGAAGCCCCCCTCCGATCACCACTGCATGCTGCTTATGGCGCGCAGCGTCCAGCATAAAGCGCACATCGTGATAGTCGCGGTAACTGACCACGCCTTTCAGTTCTTTGCCCGGCACCGGCAGGATAAAGGGATTGGAGCCGGTGGCCAGCAATAGCCGGTCGTAGCTAGCCTCGATGCCCTTGTCGCTTCTCACCACGCGCCGCGAGCGGTCAATTGCGGTCACGGTCTGGTTCAGATGCAAGCATATGCCCTGCGCCGCATACCAGGCCTCATCGTTGAGAATGGTCTCTTCAAACGCCTGCTCTCCGGACAAAACCGGCGACAACAGAATACGGTTGTAATTCCCCCATGGCTCGGCACCAAACACCGTAATGTCGTAAGCGTCGGGGGCCAGACTCAACAACTCCTCCAGCGTACGCACCCCGGCCATGCCGTTACCTACTACTACCAGCTTCTTGCGAACCATTGCCTGCCTCCCCTGCCTTGCCCCGCGCAAATAAAAAAGGCCCGTGCGCCTGACGCATTGCATCAGGTACACGGACCTCGTTGTCCTTGTCGCTGCACCGCCGTTGGCGCAATCGTACTTCCATTAAAACCTAGCAATCGTCGTGCCAGAAAACCCGTGCTTTAAGCGGCAGGAATTGACCGCAACGCACCAAAAGCAGGAAAAAAGCACGGGTTACCGCACAGTCTGGTGCATATCAAGCTTCAGGCCAGCCAGGCGGCGGACTCAACCATGGTCTGTGCAATCTCGCCGATGCGTTTTTGCCGCTTCATCGCCTCGGCGCGCAAGCGTTTGTAGGCTTCGTCCTCGCTTATGCCCTTCAATTGCATCAACAAACCCTTGGCCTTATCCACCCACTGCCTTTCGGCCAGGCGGACCCGGGTATCCGCCAACTCCTCACGCAGCGCCTGCTCAATGGCAAAGCGCTCGATGGCCACAGCCAGTACGCTTTCAATGCGCACGGCCTCGACCTGCCCCACCACATAGGCTGATACCCCGGCCTTGAGTGCCTCGCGCAAGATGTCGCGACTGCCGTTACCGGTAAACATCACCACCGGGCGCCGGCTTTCCGTACTGGCAACACAGACGGCTTCCAGCGTATCGCGCGAGGGCGCATCGCTATCGATCAAAACCAGATCCGGCTGCAAACCGGCAATCACATGCTCCAGCCCCATGCATGGCGCGATCTGTCCGACGATACAAACATCGGCCTGCGCCAGCATCTGTGCCAATAAACCGGCATGTCCGGAGCCATCATTAATCAGCAATACTTTAAGCATGCGCCCCCCTTTTCCCGGGCATCAAGCAAGCCCGATGCCAACATCAGGATCAAGCCACCGCGCGCTGGCCATATTTCTGATAAAGGAAGCCCAGCACCTGCGCACGGCAAGCGTGATAAGCCGGATCACTGGCTAGCGCCAGGCGATCGCGCGGGCGCGGCAAGTTCACGTCCAGAATCTCGCCTATTGTGGCAGCCGGACCATTGCTCATCATCACGATACGGTCGGATAGCAATACCGCCTCGTCCACATCATGCGTCACCATCACCACCGTCGAGCCGGTGCGCGCCACAATGCGGATCAGTTCGTCCTGCAAATTGGCACGGGTCAGTGCATCCAGCGCCCCAAAGGGTTCATCCAGCAACAAGACTTTAGGCTCCATGACCAAGGCTCGGGCAATTCCAACCCGCTGTTTCATGCCGCCGGAAATTTCGTTCGGGTGTTTGTCGCGGGCATGGCTTAAGCCCACCATGGCCAGGGCCTGCTCGGTACGCTCGGCCAATTTGGCTTTGCTCTCGCTCTTGCCAAACACCCGCTCTACCGCCAGATGGACATTACCGTAACAGGTAAGCCAGGGCAGCAAGCTGTGGTTCTGGAACACCACGGCCCGATCCGGCCCCGGTCCGGCGATTTCACGGCCATGGGCAATGGCAATCCCGTCGGTGGGCAACAATAACCCGGCAATGATATTCAGCACCGTCGATTTGCCGCAACCGGAGTGGCCGATCAAGGAGACAAATTCCTGCCGGGCAATGGCCAGCTTCACATCCTGCAAGGCGGTAAAACTGCCTTTACTGGTATCAAAACGCATTCCCACCTGATCGAGCTCTACATAGCGTTCCATTTCACACCTCCTGTCCGAAGCTGGCTTTTTTCGCCAGCCAAACCAGCAATTGCTCCAGCAGCAGGCCCACGATGCCTACCACGAAAATCGCAATCAGAATGTGCTCGACATTCAGGTTGTTCCACTCATCCCACACCCAGAAACCCAGGCCGACACCACCGGTCAGCATCTCGGCCGCCACAATCACCAGCCACGCTACGCCAATGGCCAGACGCACGCCTATCAGCATGGACGGCAACACGGCCGGCAATAAAATCACGGTGAACACTTTCCATTCAGACAGGCGCAGCACCCGTGCGACATTCAGATAGTCTTGCGGCACGGCTCGCACACCGGCAGCGGTGTTCAGTATCATCGGCCAGACACTGGAAATGAAAATCACCCAGATCGATGCCGGATCCGCCGCCTTGAATACCAAAAGACCGATAGGCAGCCAGGCCAAGGGCGAGACCGGCCGCAACAGGCTGATCACCGGCGCGCTCATGCGTGCCAAAAAATCGAAGCGGCCAATCAAAAACCCAAGCGGAATGCCCACTACGGCAGCCAAACCGAAGCCTACGCCAACCCGCCCCAGAGACATCAGTACATTCCAGCCTATGCCCTGATCGTTGGGGCCATTACGATAAAACGGGTCGGCAAAAAGTTCGCGCGCCGACAGCCAGGTCGCCGCCGGTCCAGGCAGGCTGCCGCCACTGCCTTGCGCGAGCAGTACCCACAGCAGCAAAAACAGCAGGATGCCCAGTAGCGGCGGTACCGCGACCCGCAACAGCGTGCCCACAGGCCGGCGTATGGCCTCGAATGGCGCAGGCCAGACTCTGTTGCGGCGCAAGGGCCTAGCCTCTGCAGCGGCGGCTGCGCCCGCGATGGATTTAACAGCAGTCATGAATATCTCCCTATGGGTTTCGATCGGCGGGTCATGCAAAGCATTGCAATCAGGCCTTGATCGGGAAGGATGACGCATAGGCAGCCGGATTCTTGCCATCCCAAACCCGGCCATCCATCAGCTTGCTGCTGCGCATATCGGATACGGGTACCGGTACGCGCGCCATGGCCGCCGCCTGCTTGTACAGCGCGCCCTGGTTGATCTGGCGCGCAACCCCGAGGTAATCGGGATCGCTCTTAAGCAGGCCCCAGCGTTTATGCTGGGTTAAAAACCACATGCCATCCGACAGGTAGGGGTAATTGACCTTGCCGCCATCAAAAAACTTCATCGCGCGCGCATCCTGCCATTTACGCCCCAGGCCATCCTCGTAAGCACCGCTGAAACGCCCGGCAATAACCGTTTCCGGCGCATTGACAAAACCTTTTTCGGCGATCAGGCGGGCAACGGAGGCATGGTTTTTCGGATCATCGATATAGCGGGAGGCTTCCAGCAAAGCGGCGATCAGCGCACGCGCCGTAGCCGGATTTTGCTTGACCCATTCTCCTGTCGTGCCCAGTACTTTTTCCGGATGGTCCGGCCAGATTTGCTGGCTGGTGGCCACGGAAAAACCGATATTGTCGGCAATGGCGCGCGCATTCCACGGCTCGCCCACGCAATAGCCATCCATATTGTCCACGCGCATATTGGCGACCATCTGCGGCGGCGGCACCACAATCGTTTTTACATCGCGTAACGGGTCTATACCCTGAGCCGCCAGCCAGTAATACAGCCACATGGCGTGGGTGCCGGTCGGGAAAGTCTGGGCAAAGGTATATTCGCGCGGCTCGGCCTTGACCAGGCGCGCCAGGGTTGGGCCATTGGTGACGCCTTTATCCTTGAGTTGCCGGGAGAGGGTAATGCCCTGTCCGTTCTGGTTGAGGGTCATCAACACGGCCATATCTTTTTTGGGCCCGGTCAGCCCCAGATGCACGCCATAGATCATGCCGTAAAGTGCGTGCGAAGCATCCAGTTCGCCATTGACCAGCTTATCGCGCACCGCAGCCCAGCTCGCCTCCTTGGAGGGCACGATGGTGATGCCGTACTTTTTGTCAAAACCCATTTTTGCAGCCACGATCACCGAGGCGCAGTCGGTGAGTGGAATAAAGCCCACCCTCACCTCGGTTTTTTCCGGCGCATTGCTACCTGCCTGTGCCGGCAGCGCAAAACCGCCGGGAATCAGCGCTGCGCCCAATACGCCCAAAGCGCCCTTCAGAAAATCACGGCGTCCGTCTGTCTTGCTGCTTGTCACCATCAGTTGCTGTCTGGCCATCTTCTGCTCCTTGCACTATGCGCTTAAAACAAAAAAAGGCGCCCGTCGTGCCGGCTGCTACTTCGCCGCACGACGGACGCCATTGTCCGTCTGAGCAGAGTGGCCGCCATTGGCCCCTCTGATCGAATACCCGCATTAATGCAATTGCTGTGCCAACTTGACCATACTGGCCCGTTAAGACGGAAAAACCTTATCCGGCGCACCACTGCCGCCGGCATAAAGTTCGGGGCGCATGCCGGCTACCCCAGAAGGCGGCATCGTCTGCGCACTATTGCAGTGCAATATGCACCATCACAACTCAGGCTAGACCGCAGATGCGCCCATCCTCCACATCGATATGGTAAGCCTGCGGCGAGCGCGGCAGACCGGGCATGCGCAGCACCTTGCCTGCCAGCGCCACGACAAAGCCGGCACCGGTATTAGGCAGGAGTCTGGCAACCGGCAGAACGAAACCCTCCGGTGCGCCACGCAGTGCAGGATCATGGCTAAACGAGTACGGCGTTTTGGCCACACACACCGGCAAGCGATCCAGGCCCCATGCCTGCAGGCGCGCCAGATCATCTTCCGCCTCGGGCGAGAGGGTGACACCCGCGCCACCATAAAGCTGGCGGCTTAGCGCATCCAGCTTTTCGCTTAGTGTCGCATCTGCCGGATAGCTAAAGCGCACGGCGGGGACTTTTTCCTGCCCGGCCGCCATCACGGCACGCGCCAAATCCACTGCGCCTTCGCCGCCTTTGGCAAAACCGTCGCAGACCGCAAAGCCAGCGGTACCGGCTGCGCGGCAAGCCTGGGCAACCATGGCCATTTCATCCTCGCTATCGCCGGCAAAACGGTTGAGCGCAACCACCACGCGCTGGCCAAAGCCTGCCAGATTAGCCAAATGACGGTGCAAATTGGGCAGGCCCGCCGTAAGCGCGGCCGGATTGGCTTGTGAGCAGGCAGCCAGATCCACCCCGCCATGCCACTTGAGCGCCTTAAGCGAAGTCACCAGCACGGTGACGGCCGGTGCCAGAGCGCTTTGCCGGCATTTGATATTGAAGAATTTTTCCGCGCCAAGATCGGCACCAAAACCGGCTTCGGTAATCGCCCAATCGGCACAAGACAGGGCAGCGCGGGTCGCGCGCACCGAGTTGCAGCCATGGGCGATATTGGCAAACGGTCCGCCATGCACAAAAGCCGCATTGCCTTCCAGTGACTGCACCAGATTCGGTTTGAATGCGTCCAGCAGCAAGGCCATCAGGGCGCCGGTGATACCCAACTCGCGCGCATAAAATGGCGTGCCATCGCTGCGCAGCCCCAGCAACAAGTCATCCAGTCGCCGGCGCAAATCGGCTTCATCTTCAGCCAGACACAGCACCGCCATGATTTCCGAGGCGGCCGTAATGTCGAAACCGGTGTCGGCGGGGATGCCGTGTGCGGGGCCGCCAAGGCCGGTCACCATATGGCGCAGCGAGCGGTCATTGACATCCAGCACCCGGCGCCAGAAAACGGTTTCAAGATCAGTCTGTGCATGGTGGCGCACATTGTCCAGCATGGCGGCGATCAGATTGTTGGCGCTGGTGATGGCGTGAAAGTCGCCGGTGAAATGCAGGTTAATGGCTTCCATAGGCAAGAGTTGCGCATAACCGCCCCCCGCTGCCCCTCCCTTCATGCCAAAACAGGGGCCAAGCGAAGGCTCGCGCAAAGCCAAAGCGGCCGACTCGCCCAAATACTTTAACCCTTGCGCCAGCGCAACCGATACCGTGGTCTTGCCGCTGCCTGCCGGCGTGCCGCTGGTCGCCGTAACCAGCACCAGCTTGCCCGCAGGATTTTTGCCTGACGCAAGAGAAACTTTGGCCTTGTCGCGGCCATAGGGCTCGTACTCGCGGGCTGAAAAACCCAGGGTATTGGCCAGAACATCAATGGGAATGAGCGTTGCAGACTGGGCAATTTCGATATCGGATAGCATCGACAGACTCGGCAGAAGGAAGTGAGCCGATAGAGTAAAGAAAGCAGAAGCTTCCTACCATGAGCCAGATCAGATGATTGTGTCGCTACTACCTAGATTGACGCCAGGTGAGAGAAAGAGCCATGCATAGATGAAGTGCAATATACGCTGACCAGTCAGGCCTGCGTTTGCTGTACATAAGCACAATCTTTGACGCAGTCAGGCGCTGCCATCCCCCCGGAAGACTCTGGCCGGTACAGCACAATACGGTTTCTACCGCCGCGCTTGGCCTGATACATCGCATGGTCGGCATCATGCAGCACGCGCTCGGCATCGGTGTAGGCACGATCCCCCAGCAATACCCCGATGCTGGCCCCCACCTGAGCCTGATCCGCACCCAGTACGACGGGGTGGCGCAGTTCGGCCAGCAAGCGCCTAGCCAGATGCAACACCGCCATGGGCTGCGCACTACCGGTCAACAACAAGGCAAACTCGTCACCGGACAAGCGTGCCAGCGTGTCGTTGCTGCGTACACACGCACTCATGCGTAAAGCCAAGGCTTGCAGCAAAGCATCGCCCGCAGCATGACCAAAGCGGTCATTCACCGCTTTAAAGCCATCAAGATCGATAAACAGCACGGCAAACTGCAAACCATCGCGCTGCTGCTGGCGCAATGCCTGCTCCAGGCGGTCATGAAACAGATTGCGGTTCACCAGCCCGGTCAGCGTGTCATGAAATGCCATATGGCGGATCTGGTGCAAAATGGTCTTGCGCTCGGTGATGTCATCCAAATGCAAATGCAATAATTTGCACCCGTTTTGTAGCAGCACCGTCGCAGTGGCATCACAATCAAATACCGAACCATCCGCCCGACGAAAACGACATTCGCAGCGTTTGGTGTCTCCAGCACTCCCCCCCTCATCCAGCATCGTCAGTAACTGCACGGTACGCGTATCGGTCGGGTCCAGCATCTCGGCCAAAGAACGGCCAAGTAGCTGCTGCGCCGAGCGCTCATGAAATAACAGCACCGCACTGGCATTGATTTCACAGGCCAGACCGCCGCGCAACAGCAACATGCCGTTAATAGAGCTGGCAAAAACAGAGGCAAAACGCTGCTCGCTCTCATCCCGCTCATGCAGCATCCGGTTTTTGTCGTCAATCAATTCATTGATGGCGCCGGCAAGATCGGTCACCTCGTCGCGGCCATCCAGCATCAGACGCTCGACCGGCCCCTCCCCCCGGATGCGCCGAATAGCCATCAGCAGGTGGTGTAAACGACGGCCTACCCGGAATTGCAAGAGGTATAAGGCCAGCAGCCCGATCAGCAAAATACCGGCAATCGATACCAACGCCATGGTATTGATGTTCGAGATGGCCAATGCCGACACCTCACGCCGGGCGCTGCGCCCCAGCAATAAAGCTGGCTTATTGTCCAGATTGCGCACGGCGATCCAGCTCTCGATACGGTGCTCGCCCGGTAGCACCAAAACATCCCCGCCGGGCATTTTTTGGGCGACCCACGCGGTTACCTCATCGGGCAAATCGCGCGAAGTCACAGACAGAATTCGCGTGTCACTGGAGAAAAACGTCGCCTTATTGCGTAACAGTATCTTATCCGCGCGCACCCCCCACGCCATATAGCCGGATGGAGTGCCCTTCGCCGCCGTCGGCCTTACCGGCGTCAAAATGATGTAGTACGCCCCGATAGGCAGTCGTACCACACCGGACAGCACCGCACCATTGGATGTCGTCACCAGTTGGAATAGATGACGGCCAAACTCGCTATCGGCAACCAGACCCTTCACTAGCCAGGATGGGTTGTACACCATAGTCTTGGCGGTGTTTTCAACCGAGAGCAGCATTAAGCCTTCGGCATTGAAAAATGCCATGAAATCGATGCCGATATCGCTAAAGCGCTTGGGTGAGAACATCCCGCGCAGAATCTCGGCATTTCCACTCCGGATAAACCGGTCAGTTTCATCCCAGTTGGCCCAGTCTGAAGCCGAACGATTCAAACCATAGGCACTTTCCAGAAATACATCACGGGTATGGATAGCTGCATCCTCAGTCAGACGGCGTTCAGCAGCATCAAAAGAAGGGATAAGCAGCACGCGCCCCAGCAGCCAGATCAGGATGGCCAGTGCCATACACGACGAGGTCAGGATCAGTGCCGTTTTTCGGGCAAGCGGACCCGGCAGCCATGAGCGTTCCCAGCGCATCTACACCCCTCAGAATATCGTTAACCTTGCCGTTGCATCCATGACGTGACCGCATCTTCACGAAGACAAAAAGACTCTACACCAATGCTTTCGTCATTGTCGATTGGCTACAAAAAATAAATACCCACACCTACCGCAAGGTGTCTTATAAAAGATACCCGTTAATAAACAGCCTTCCCGCTACTTAGCCGAAGATCCAGCACGGCCAAGACCGTATCTACGGTCTGCTGGCGCACGGCTGCACGATCGCCGGCAAAGTGGCGTACAAAGGTCTCGATGCCATCGGGCCCGGCCAGCGCCAGCCATACCGTCCCCACCGGTTTATCGGGCGAGCCGCCGCCGGGGCCGGCGATACCGGACACCGCGATGCCCCAGTCGGCTCCCGATACCCGGCAGACCCCCGCAGCCATCTCGCGCACGGTTTGCTCGCTCACCGCACCATAGTTGTCCAGCGTCTGTGGCTGAACACCCAATAGCCCCACCTTTGCCGCGTTGGCGTAGCTGACCACGCCCCAGCCAAACCAGGCGGAGCTGCCGGCGATATCGGTGAACGCGGCGGCAATCAGTCCGCCGGTGCAGGACTCGGCCGTGGCAACGGTCTGGCTCTTGGCTAACAAGCATGCGCCTATGCGGCGGCACAGCGCTTCAGTGTTCATGCAATTGCCGGTAGTGATGGATCAAGCCCGTCGTCGAACTGTCATGCATACCGACGCCTTTGGCCGGATTAAGTTCGGGCAGGATGGTGCGCGCCAGTGCTTTGCCATACTCGACCCCCCACTGGTCGAAAGAATTCAGCCCCCAGACTGCGCCTTGCACAAACACCTTGTGTTCATACAAGGCAAGCAGCATGCCCAGGCTGTGCGGTGTCACCTTGTCCAGCGCCAGCGTATTGCTGGGCTGATTACCTGGGAAGGTCTTTTGTGGCGCCAGCATGTCCAGCGTTTCGCCATCCATGCCGGCCAGTTCGGCCATGGCCTCGGTGCCGGTCTTGCCGCGCATCAGCGCCTCGGTCTGGGCAAAGGCATTGGCCACCAGCACCTGATGCTGGGCCGCATCGTAATGCCCCTGCATCGGCACGATAAAATCGCACGGCACCAGACGGGTTCCCTGATGCAGCAACTGGAAGAAGGCGTGCTGGCTGTTGACGCCCTCTTCGCCCCAGATCACCGGCCCGGTATCGAAATCGAGGCGCTCGCCATAGCGACCGACCCGCTTGCCGTTGGACTCCATATCCAGCTGCTGGATATGGGCCGGCAGACGGCGCAGGCCATGATCGTAAGGCATGATGGCGTGCGTATGTGCGCCATAAAAGGTGTTGTACCAAATGCCGATCAGCGCCAAGAGCACCGGCATATTGGCCTGAAACGGCGCATTGAAAAAATGCGTGTCCATTTCGTGCGCGCCGGCAAGTAATGCGTCGAAACATTCGGGCCCGACCGCCAGCATCACCGACAGCCCCACGGTAGACCATACCGAATAACGCCCGCCTACCCAGTCCCAGAAGCCGAAACGGTTGGCCGCATCGATGCCGAAACCGGCAACGGCCGCTTCATTGGTCGATACCGCGACAAAATGCTGGTCTATGGCCGCTTCGGATACGCGTTCGACAAACCAGCGCCGTGCCGCCTGCGCATTGAGCAGGGTTTCCGGCGTGGTAAACGATTTGGACGCGATGATAAACAAGGTGGTGGCCGGGTCCAGCGTGTCCAGCGTGCGCGCAAGATGGGCCGGATCGACATTGGACACATAATGCAGCTTCGGTCCGCCTTGGGCATAAGGTGCCAGCGCTTCGGTCGCCAACAGCGGCCCCAGATCCGAGCCGCCTATGCCCAGATTGACGACATCGCTCACCGCACGTCCGTCGTGACCGCGCCACGCACCTGAACGCACGCGCCGGGAAAAGTCGCGAATGCGCGCAAGTTCTTCATGGACGTCAGCCACGATATTGCGGCCTTCGACTTCAAGTACCGCATCCTTGGGCAGGCGCAAGGCGGTATGCAGCACCGCCCGGTTTTCGCTGACATTAATGCGCTCGCCGGCACGCATGCGCGCCATCCAGCCGGACAGGTCGGCTACGTCGGCCAGCTCCAGCAGCAACTCCAGCGTGCGCTCGCTGATGCGGTTTTTCGAGTAGTCGAGCAGCAAGCCATCCAGCTTGAGCGAAAAGCGCTCAAAACGCTGCGGGTCGGCCTCGAACAGTTCGCGCATGGGTACATGGCGCGTGGCGCGCTGGTGCTGGTGCAGTTTGGCCCACACTTGCGAGGCATTGATGTCGTTGAAACAGATAGCAGCCATGGATCGGATTCAGCCAAAAATGAAAAAAGGGTGACGCATCACCCTTTTGATTGTTGTATGCAAAAAGATTATTCGCGGATGAAATTTTCGCGATAGTAGCGTAGTTCTTCAATGGATTCCATGATGTCGGCCAGCGCCTCGTGCTTGCCTTTTTTCACTACGCCCTTGTAAACATCAGGCTTCCAGCGCTTGCACAACTCTTTCAGCGTAGAGACATCCAGATTGCGGTAGTGGAAATAGGCTTCCAGCTTGGGCATCCAGCGCGCCATAAAACGGCGGTCCTGGCCGATGGAGTTGCCGCACATCGGTGTGACGCGTTCGGCCACATGCTGTTGCATAAAGGCCAATAGCGCCGCCTCGACTTCAGCCTCGCTCAAGGTGGATGCACGCACGCGCTCGGTCAGGCCGGTGCGGCCATGGGTCTTGGTATTCCACTCATCCATGCCGTTCATGACCGCATCGCTTTGATGCACGACATAGACTTCGGACTGGTCCAGCACATTGAGCTGGCTATCGGTCACTACCATCGCCACTTCGATAATGCGGTCGGTGTCAGGTTCCAGCCCGGTCATTTCCATGTCGAGCCAGATGAGCTTGTTCGGATCTTGTGCCATACTTGCCAGCTTTCTATAAAGATTGCCTATTCTCCGTGATTGCCGCGCGTTCGGCAAACGGCACCGCCCATGACAGCACCCCTTTTTCACACCCTGTTTCTTGCTGCACTGGCTGTAAGCCTGTGCTTGCGCCTGTTTCTGGCGCAGCGCCAGATCGCCCATGTGCGCGCACACCGCAACGCGGTTCCGGCCGCATTCGCCAGCAGCATCCCGCTAGCGACCCACCAGCATGCAGCCGACTACACCATCGCCAAAATGCGCCTGAGCATGGCCTCCAGCCTGTTTGATGCCTTGTTGCTACTGGTGCTGACGCTAGGTGGCGGTTTGCAGTATTTATGGCAGACAAGTGCGCTTGCCGGTCTGGAGGCACTAGGCCAAGGTCTTGTGTTTGTTGCGCTGACCACACTGCTAAGCGCGCTGGCCGGCCTGCCCTTTACCCTGATTTCGACCTTCGGCATCGAGGCGCATTACGGCTTTAACAAGATTACGCCGCGTCTTTTCATGAGCGACCTGCTGCGCAGCACCTTGCTGTCGGTGCTGCTGGGCCTGCCGCTACTGGCGCTGGTGCTGTGGCTGATGCAGGGCGCCGGTACACTGTGGTGGCTATGGGTATGGCTGGTCTGGGCCGGCTTCAGCCTGATTTTGCTACTGGTGTACCCGACTTTCATTGCCCCGCTGTTTAACCGTTTCCAGCCGCTTGACGATAAGGTGCTGGCCGCACGCATCGACCAACTGCTCAGCCGTACCGGTTTTAAAAGCCAGGGCATTTTCGTTATGGATGGCTCGCGCCGCTCCAGCCACGGCAATGCCTATTTCACCGGCTTTGGCGCGGCCAAGCGCATCGTGTTTTTCGACACCCTGCTGGGCACGCTAAGCCATGCCGAAGTTGAAGCGGTGCTGGCGCACGAGTTGGGCCACTTCAAGAAAAAGCATGTTGCCAAGCGCATGGCGACGACCTTTGCGCTGGCGCTGGGTTTTTTGTTTATCTTGGGCCAGTGTCTGACCAACTTCTGGTTCTATCAGGGCCTGGGGCTCAGCAGCCAGAGCCATGCGATCGCCCTGGTGTTGTTTTTCATGGTGATGCCGCTATTCACCTTCCCGCTGACGCCTTTATCCAGCCTGCTGTCGCGCAAGCATGAGTACGAGGCGGATGCGTTCGCCGCCGGCGAAACGGCGGCCAGCGACCTGATTTCGGCACTGGCCAAGCTCTACCGCGACAATGCGTCCACCCTGACGCCAGACCCGCTTTATTCGGCTTTTTACGACTCGCATCCGCCGGCGGCGCTGCGTATCGCCCATCTCAAAGGATTACCCGCATGAAACTGACCGACCGCTCTTGCAGCGAGAGCTATACCGCGCTGGATGCCAACGATTTGCTGATCCATCTGCAGGATTTGCCCGGCTGGCAGTTGCTGGACGGCGCGCTGGTGCATAGCTGGCACTTTGCCGACTACTACCGCACCATGGCCTTTGTGAATGCGCTGGCTTTTATTGCCCATCAGGAAAACCACCATCCGGATTTGTCCGTGCATTTCAACCGCGTAGTCGTGCGCTTCTCCACCCATGACGCTGACGGCATCACCTTGAATGATGTCATCTGCGCCGCCAAATGCAGCGCGCTCGCAGGCGCACACGCATGAAGGCGACCGGACAGATTATCCGCAGTTACGGCCGCCGTTTTATCGTCGAATGTGGCGACACCGAATACGACGCCACGACCCGGGCCAAACGGGTGGACTACGCCTGTGGTGACTGGGTCGACATCACCATACAGAATAAAGAGCAGGCGGTCATCGAGGGCGCGCAGGAGCGGCGCAGCCTGCTCTACCGTCAGGATGACTGGAAAACCAAGGTCATCGCCGCCAATGTGACGCGCATCCTGTTTGTATCGGCCGCCGTACCCTCGCCCAGTGAAGAACTGCTCGGGCGCTGCCTGATCGCGGCCGAAGCCGCCGATATCGATCCGGTCATCATCGTCAATAAAAGCGATCTGCCGGAAACGGCAGCATGGCTGAAGAAGCTCGAGCTGTATCAGCAACTGGGCTATCAGGTCGTGGTGCTGTCGGCACTGGAAAACGCCGATGCCATCCGCCCCTTCCTTGAGGGGCATACCTCGGTACTGGTCGGCCAGTCCGGCATGGGCAAGTCAACGCTGACCAATGCCCTGCTGCCGCATGTGAATGCGCGCGTAGGCGACATTTCCACCGCACTGGATACCGGCCGCCACACCACCACCCATGCCGCGCTCTATCATCTGGATGAAAACAGCCAGCTGATAGACTCACCCGGCTTGCAGGCCTTTGGTCTGGCTCATATTGCCGCGACTGATTTCATTTACTACTTCCCCGAAATGCGGCCGCTTATCGGTCAGTGCCGCTTTCACAACTGCTCGCACCGCAACGAACCGGATTGTGCAATCAAGGCCGCCGCCGCACGCGGCGATATCGCCCCGCACCGGCTGGAGCTGTTTCAGCGCCTGATCAGCGGCAAGCTGGACTAAAAAAACGGGCTTCATGCTGTCATGAAGCCCGTTTTTTTTGCACTGCCGGCGTCAAGCCTATTTCCAGCGCCTGAGCAGTAGGGAATTGCTGACGACAGACACCGAACTCATCGCCATTGCCGCGCCGGCAATCACCGGATTTAACAGGCCGAATGCCGCCAGCGGAATCCCCAGCGTGTTGTAAATAAAGGCAAAAAACAGGTTCTGGCGGATCTTGGTCAGCGTGGCACGCGACAGGCGGATGGCGTCCAGCAGGTGTAGCAGGTCGCCATGCATCAGCGTCACATCGGCCGCCTCTATCGCCACATCCGAGCCGGCGCCCATGGCAAAGCTTGCATCGGCGACGGCCAGTGCCGGCGCATCATTCACCCCGTCGCCCACCATTCCGACCTTGAGGCCGGCCTTTTTATAGGCCTCGATTTCGGCCGCCTTGTGCTTGGGCTTGACCTCGCCCTTGAATTCGCTGATGCCGGCCTCCTGCGCAATGGCAGCGGCCGTGTCCTGATTATCCCCGGTGAGCATCACCACCCGGATACCCAGCGCCTGCAAACCGGCCACCGCAGCACGCGAAGACGGCTTGAGCTTGTCGGCAATGGCCATAAACCCCGCCAGCTCGCCCGCGATGGCCACCGCCACCACCGTGCACCCCTGTCGCGCCCAGGCTTGAGCGGCTTCGGGCAGCGCCACGCCTAGCCAAGCCGGCTCCCCGATCTTGACTTGCCCGACTCCCTCAACCTCGGCCAGCACCCCTTGGCCGGGCAAGGCTAAAAAACCGTGACTGGCCGGCAGACTCAGGCCGCGCGCCTGTGCCACCGCCAATAGCGCGCGCGCCAGCGGGTGTTCGGAGCCGGCCTCGACGGCGGCAGCCAAAGCTACGACCTCGTTTTCGCTGCGCGCGCCTGCGATCACGCCGGCCAGTTCAGGCCGCCCCTCGGTCAGGGTGCCGGTTTTGTCCAGCACCACCAGGCCCAGGCGGCCGGCGGTTTCCAGCGCCGCTGCATTGCGAAACAGAATGCCGCGCCGCGCCCCGTTGCCTATGCCCACCATCACCGCCGTTGGCGTCGCCAGACCCAGCGCGCACGGGCAGGCGATCACCAGCACCGCCACCGCATGCACCAGCGCCTGCGTCCAGCTGCCCATGAGCCAGCCCGTGGCGGCAAAAGTCAGCATGGCTATCGCCACCACCACCGGCACAAACACACCGGAAATCACATCGGCCAGGCGCTGTATCGGTGCTTTCGAGCCTTGCGCCTCGCGCACCAGCTTGACGATCTGAGCCAACTGGGTACGCCCCCCCACCCCGGTGGCGCGGATTCTGACCATCCCGTCCTGGCTCTTGCTGCCGGCAAACACTTGCGCGCCTTCTGCTTTGACCAGCGGCAGGCTCTCGCCGGTGAGCAGGCTTTCGTCAAAGCTGGCCTGGCCGGACAGAATCACCCCATCCACCGGCACATTTTCACCATTGCGCACCACCACGATATCGCCGGCGACCAGCTCGCTGACGGCGACGTCGGCAAAACCACCATCGCGCTCGACCCGGGCCTGTTTGGGCGCCAGACGGATCAGCGCCTCAATCGCACCGCTGGTTTTGCCCTTGGCACGCGCTTCCATCAATTTACCCAGCAGCACCAGCGTAATCACGGCGGCACTGGCTTCGAAATACACATGCAGATGCGTCAGCCCAGCCAGCGTGACCCAGGCCGAAAAACCCCATGCCATGCTGGTGCCCAGCGCGACCAATACATCCATATTGGCACCGCCACCGCGCAAGGCGCTATACGCCCCCTTGTAAAAGCGCCAGCCGACATAAAACTGCACCGGCGTAGCCAAGAGCAGCTGCAAAGAGCGCGGCAACCAGCCGTGATGCTCGCCGGCGAGCATGGCCAGCATCTCCAGCAAGAAGGGCAAGGTCAGCAGCAAGGACAAGAGGAAGATTTTCAGCTCATGCCGGTACTGCGCCGCATGGCGAACTTGGGCGGCATCGTTGTCGGCCTCATCCGTCAGCGCACGCGCGCCATAACCGGCTTTTTGAATGGCCGCAATCAGGGCACCGGTGCTTTGCGTCCCCTCGGGAAAATGCACTTGCACCGTTTCACTGGCAAAATTGACGACCGCCTCCACCCCGGGCAGGCGATTCAATACCTTTTCGATACGCGTGGCACAGGATGCGCAGCTCATTCCCTCCAGCGCCAGCTCCATCGAAGCCTGCGGTACGCTAAAACCGGCCTTGGCAATGGCTTGCGTAACGGCGGACAAGGTTTGCTTGTCGGTGTCCAGATTCAGCTGCACGCTTTCGCTGGCAAAGCTGACACTGGCATCGACCCCGTCCAGCCGCCCCAGCACTTTTTCTATCCGCGTCGCGCAAGCGGCGCAGCTCATGCCGTCTATGGGCAAGGTCAGGGTTACGGTACGCATGGCAACACTCCAAAAAATAAAGCCCACCGCATGGGTGGGCATGATCCAGACTTCACTAAATATGATCAGCTTCGATACAACACCGGCGCCCTTATGCGCACTCAGACTGTCTGGCGCCTATGCTTGCGCTGCGCTGCTCCGGCATTTTCTCACCCGGCTGCCCGCTTTTGGCAATCAGTACGACCCCGCCTATCGTCAGCACAGCACCCGCCAGCTGCAAGCCCGACAAGCTTTCGCCCAGTATGCCCCATCCCATAAACAGCGTCAGTACCGGCCCTAATGTGCTGACCGAAGCCGCACGCCCGGCGCCCAGCAGCCGTATGGCCTGACTCAGCGCCCAGACGGGAAACACGGTACTGAATAATGCCATAGCCAAGGCGATGATATACACCTGAGGCGGTAAAATCAGCGCCGACCAGGCGCTGGTAAAAGCAAAATGCAGCATGACCGCTATGCAAGCGACAAGAGAGGCAAAGGCGGCAAACGCTGTTGCACCAATGCGGGCAAGCCATTCGCCAGAACCTGCCACATACACAGCATAGGCTAACATGCTGGCGCCGACCCACGCGACGCCGGTCCAGACCTGATCATTGGCCTTTGCTGCAGACAGATCATGCTGCAAAGCCAATGCCGCACCGGCGTAGGCCAGCACTACCGCCAGCCAGACACGCTGCGGATAACGCTTACCTAAAAACAAGACCGAGATGAGCAGCACCACCGTGGGATAAAGAAACAGCAGCAAGCGCTCCAGTCCGGACGAAATATATTGCAAGCCAATAAAATCAAACAAGCTGGCAAGATAATAACCGCACAATCCCAAGACAATCACGGCCATCGTTTCCTGTCGC
This sequence comes from Craterilacuibacter sp. RT1T, assembly GCF_023502145.1. GTDB lineage: Bacteria > Pseudomonadota > Gammaproteobacteria > Burkholderiales > Chromobacteriaceae > Craterilacuibacter. The sequence continues at coordinate 352,771 of NZ_JAMFLI010000003.1, forward strand.
CCCATGCGCCGCAAAGCGCCTTGACGGATAGAGGCCCAGGCCATGATGGCAAAAAAAGGCAGCGCAAACAGCATGCGCAGCATCAGTAGCGCTTCGGCACTGGCGTGATAGCCAAAGCCCAGTTTGACAAAAATAGCCTTGGCTGAAAACCCGGCGGCGGATAAAACGGCCAACAGTAAGCCTTTGTTTTTTGCGAAGGCGGCTTGATCCATCATTACCTTGAACCCGTTCATGAAATATATGAATATGCTTGCTTTGAAGCCGTCATTATGCGCAACGCGCGCTGAACCGGCCTCTGTCATTGCCATAGCAAGCTTTCACTAAAACAGAAGGGTATCCATGCGATTGGATTTGGTAGACCTGCGCTTTTTCCTGTTACTGGCTGAAAGTGGCAGCCTGAGCACAACCGCCTTGCGCTTCCCCATGGCGCTATCGGCGGCGAGCCAACGGCTGAAAAAACTGGAAACGCTCTATGGGCTGACTCTGGTTGAGCGACACTCGCGGGGCATCACGCTAAGTGCAGCAGGCGAGCTATTACTCGCGCATGCGCGCAAACTGATACAAGCGACGGACAAGCTGGAAGATGAACTGATCGAATTGGGGCAAGGCAAATGCCGAGCACTACGCATCGCAGGCAACACCATGGCGTGCCATGTTTTCCTGCCGGAAAGACTGGGCGATGTGCTCGCGCATGAGCCGGAAATGGACTTACTGCTTAGTGAGGCACCCAGCCATGAAATCATTGGCCAGCTTGAACAAGGTTCGATCGATATCGGCATTCTGGACGGCAGCATGGGCATCAACCAGCTCAGCACACTGCCGTTTGCCCGCGACCGGCTGGTACTGGTTTGTGCCGCTTCGCACGCCTTGGCGGGCAGGACCAGCCTGAAGTTTGCCGAGGCTCTGGATCAACCATTTGTCGGCTTATCCGAAAGCAGCGCCATGCAGCGCTTTTTGCAAGACATGGCCAGACTCAAGGGAAGTACGCTGCATATACGCGTGCGCATGCCCAACTTCCAGACTCTAGCCAATATGGTAGGGCAAGGCTGCGGCTTGGGCATACTGCCGACCAAAAGCGCACAACAACTGGCACCGCTATACGGGCTACGCATTATCCGGCTAGAGGATCACTGGGCCGAGCGGGAGCTGAAAATCTGTTTCACGGACTGGCAAGAGCTACCCGCGCATGGCCAAAAACTGGTGCAAGCTTTGCTTGAGGGGGACATATCAAACCCATCAAAACAAGCCGGCCTTATGTAGAAGATTCCAGCTTGCCAACCCCAAAGCGGTCATCAATAGCGACCCCAGCACATGGCTACTGACGGCAAACATCGCCCACAATGGCCGACCCTGTTGCAGCAATGAGGTCACTTCGACCGAAAAAGTCGAAAATGTGGTCAGCGCCCCCAGAAAGCCCGTCACGACAAACAAGCGCCAGTGCGGGGCAATATCGGCATGGGCAAAGTAGGCAATCGCCAGACCGATCAGATAGCCGCCCAACAAATTGGCAACGAGTGTGCCCGGCGGTAGAAGCGGAAAGTGGCGGTTTAACTCGCTCAGCCCCCAGCGGGACAAGGCCCCCAGACTGGCTCCGCAGCAAATGGCGATGACTTGTTTCATGACTTGTTCTGCCTGAAAAAGCGTTCAAGTTTATTCATGCATGAAGCGCGTGAAAAGAAAAAAGACCAAACCTCGCACAGAACTGATCAAATAAAAGAACCTAAAGCAGGTCAAGCTTGATGCATGTCAAATAGATGCAACAATGTGTCGAGTAAATTACCAGAAAACGCTATCGACATAATATAAGATTATAAACAACGCACCCGGATAAAACGGGGGCAATAAGACAAACCCCAAGGAGTGAATAAATGACTAGTCGTAGAACTTTCCTGCTGAAAGTAATCCCCGCTGCCGGTGCACTGGCCGTACTTGGCGGCAAGGCCATGGCCGCACCCGCTGCCGTAGTAGAAACCGACCCGCAAGCCATCGCGCTGGGCTACAAGGTGAATACCGCCAAAGTCGACAAGGCCAAATTCCCCAAACACACCGCCGACCAGCACTGCGGCAATTGCCAGCTTTATCAGGGCGCAGCCACTGCAGCCACGGCGCCTTGCGCCATTTTCGGCGGCAAACTGGTTGCCAACAAGGGCTGGTGCAGCGCTTGGGTCAAGAAAGCCTGATATATCCCGCCCAAGTAAAAAACGGACCATCAGGTCCGTTTTTTACTTGGGCTTCCCTTATTTCTAGCCCTGTCCGACGCCATTTGTCGTGACTCCCGCAGCTGAAGAGCCTGGCTATTTTCAATACCCTTGGCTTGCAGCAGCATGACCCACCCTCGAGATAGCGAGCCCGATATGGTGCATAAAGCGGTCTTACCCGCCCGTTTGTGACATAAAGCGCACGATTTTGTCCGGCGCCTCGTTAAAATGATGGCGTTCGGGCTTGGCGGCGATCGCCGCACGAATAGCAGTCAACAACTCATTGTCGCTCGCCCCCTCACGCAGCAGGCTGCCTAGCGCCACGCTATCGTTCTGTCCCAGACACAGGTAAAGCGTCCCGTCCACGCCCAGACGCACCCGATTGCAGGCCGCGCAAAAATGGCGCGACATCGGCGTAATCACGCCGAAACTCATGCCGCCATCGGCGCTGGCCCAGTAACGGGCCGGCCCGGACCCCTGCCCCAACACCTGTGGAATCAGCTGGTATTGTTGTGCAATGCGCTCGCCCAAGGCCGTTACATCGATGTAAGCCGCCTGGCGTCCGGTGTCGCCTATGGGCATGGTCTCGATCAGCCTGAGCACAAAGCTGTGTTTCAAGGCAAAAACCAGCAGCTGTTCAATCTCGGCCTCGTTCACCCCGGCCTGCACCACGGCATTGAGTTTAACCGGTGCAAAGCCGGCCGCCCGCGCCGCCAGCAGCCCCTCCAGCACTTGGGGCAGACAGTCGCGCCCGGTAATCTGGGCAAAACGTGCCGCATCCAGCGTATCCAAGCTGACATTGAGCCTTGTCACACCGGCCTCTTTCAGCGCACGCGCATGGCGGGCAAGCTGGGTGGCATTGGTCGACAAAGACAGGTCTCGCAGCCCCGGTAAAGCGGTGATGCGCATCGCCAGGTCCGTCAGATTGCGCCGCAACAAGGGCTCGCCACCGGTCAAGCGCACTTTGGAGACGCCAAGACCGACAAACAGGCCGATCAGGCGCGCCATCTCCTCGTGCGAGAGCCAGTGCGCCGGTTCCTCGAACCCTTTAAAGCCTTTGGGCAGGCAGTATGTACAGCGCAGATCGCAACGATCAGTCACCGAAACGCGTAAATAATCAATGCGGCGGCCAAAACCGTCGATCAGTACCCTATTGTTTTCAGGCATTACCATCACAAACCCCGAACAAGTATGCTGCGCACTGTGCCACCCTAGCGAGAAACATGCCATAGGCACGACAAACTAATCCTTATGCCATCGTTTATTGCGTAAGCGACAAATCCGTATCCGCAAATACCATTCCACTGCTTTGGCCCAGCGCTACCATAGCCATGCTGTTAACAATGCTGGACAATGGCGGCAGACCCAAAAACTGGAATACCATGTCTTCGCCTTTAGCCCTGACCCCGCCGGACAAAACCCATATCGCCACCTTGCCGCCTTTTGCCGGGCTGACACTGGATCGCATCACGCTGGTGCGTTGTCGCGATAGCGCAGAAGCCGCCTTGCAGGAAATGCAACAACATCAGGCACTGGGCTTTGATACCGAATCGCGGCCCACCTTTCACAAGGGGCAAAACTCGGAAGGCCCGCATGTCTTGCAGTTTTCCAGTCTTGACCGGGCCTGGCTGTTTCAAAGCCATTACCATGACAGTCTGCCGGCCGCATTCGCGCTATTGCAATCGCCACATATCGCCAAGGTCGGTTTCGGACTCAAAAGTGACCTTGGGCACTTGGGCAGCCGCTTCGGCATCGTTCCGCAACACATCATCGATCTGGACCGCAGCTTTCGCGCTCAAGGCTATCGCCAGCAAATCGGCGCCAAAACTGCCATTGCGATGTTGTTTGGTCAGAAACTGGCCAAATCCAAGCATATCAGCACCTCCAACTGGGCCAGCAAAGAGCTGGCCGAACGCCAGTTGCTGTATGCCGCCAACGATGCCTATGCCGCCATTTGCGTGCATCAGGCCTTGCTGGAAGCCGGACTGATGCACGCACCGCGCTAAGAGCGTGTTCACGA
>NZ_JAMFLI010000030.1 GCF_023502145.1 Craterilacuibacter sp. RT1T
CCTCCCAGCGTGCCCGGTACCAGTCGATCAAGGTCGCTGCCGCCTCCAGATCAGGTACAACCCGATTGGTCAGCAACCGCCATTCCAAGCCTTTTACGCCCGGGGGCGGTTCAAGTTCGGTTGCCACAACGGCGCTCACTTCCAGCATCTTGCCGTTAATCGGCAACTTGACGCGCTGAATGCGAACACTTTGCCGCACGGGGCGAGCCTTCTGGCCATGACGGGACGGCAGATCGAACAGGATCTCGCCGCAAGCTTCCATATGCGCGACCTGATCCCATAAACGCTCGCCTTTTTTGGCCAGCTTACGGTTGTGCTGGCTGCGCAGCAGCCAGTCCGCCGGATGACCCAATGCAGCCGCGCGCTGCATCAGCCCCAGCATGTCGCCTTCACGGTCAGCGACATAGACCAGACGGACTTCAGGCAGGGCTTGAGCCTGCTCGGCGACCCGCTCGTAGCCTTCGATCCAGCGTGTACTTTCCTTGATGGCGGGTGGTCGACGGCCATCTTTGCCCTTGGGCTCCCGCGCCCACATCCAGGCATCCAGCACGCCGAGCGGTATCCGGTCTTTGGTGACGGCCAGCGTGGCATGCAGATACATGCCGCGCTGGGCTTCATAGCTCAACGGGCCAAGCCCTTCGATAGTCTGGCCGTTGAAGTCCAGTTCGGTGGTGTCCTGCAGGCAGAGAACCACCGGTTC
>NZ_JAMFLI010000031.1 GCF_023502145.1 Craterilacuibacter sp. RT1T
GCAGCCATCAGCTCAGCGTTCACCTGGAATGGGGACAGCAGGGCAATACGCTCGGCCCAAACTTCTTTTGGCTCACCCATGGAAACCCAAACGTCGGTGTGGATGAAGTCAACGCCTTCAACCGCAGCCTTAGGATCATCGGTCAGCACCAGACGCGCGCCGGTTTGAGCAGCAATTTTCTTGCACTCTTCAACCAGAGCCTCTTCAGGCCACAGATCCTTAGGACCCCCAATGCGTACTTCCATACCCAGTTTGCAACCCACAACCATCAGGGAGTTACCCATATTGTTGCGAGCATCGCCAACATAAGCGTAAGAGATCTGGGACAGCGGCTTTTCGCTGTTTTCGATCATGGTCAGCACGTCAGCCAGCATCTGGGTTGGGTGCCATTCGTCGGTCAGACCGTTGTAAACCGGTACGCCGGCGTTGTCGGCCAGTTCCTGAACCACGTCCTGCTTGAAGCCACGGTATTCGATCGCATCGTACATGCGGCCCAGTACACGCGCGGTGTCTTTCATCGACTCTTTGTAACCGATCTGCGAACCGGACGGCCCGAGGTAGGTCACGTGAGCGCCCTGATCGTAGGCTGCCACTTCAAACGCGCAACGGGTACGGGTCGATGCTTTTTCGAAAATCAGCGCGATGTTTTTGCCAACCAGACGCTGCTCTTCGTTACCGGCGTTTTT
>NZ_JAMFLI010000032.1 GCF_023502145.1 Craterilacuibacter sp. RT1T
GACCGGGGCATCGTTCACCGGCGTTACCGTAATCCCCACCGTATCGCTATCCGACAACGGCGTGCCCGCGCTGTCTTTCGACAGCATCGTCAACGTGTCCGAACCATTGAAGTTGGCATTGCCTTTGTAGCTCAGCGTCGCCAGTGCCGCATTGATCTGCGCCTGGGTGCCGGACAGGGTCAGCGTGCCGCTGCCATTCGCACCGCCACTGATGGTAGCGCCACCCACCAGACTAATCGTCAGCGTGCCGTTGGCCACACTGAGCTGGGTGCTCGCCAGATTGCCGTCCACATCATTCACCGACAGCCCGGTAATGGCTTGCGCTACATCTTCGGCCACCGTTTGTGCGATAGGCACCGTATTCACCGGTGCGTCGTTCACCGGCGTTACCGTAATCCCCACCGTATCGCTATCCGACAACGGCGTGCCTGCACTGTCTTTCGACAGCATCGTCAACGTGTCCGAACCATTAAAGTTGGCATTGCCCTTGTAGCTCAGCGTCGCCAGTGCCGCATTGATCTGCGCCTGGGTGCCGGACAGGGTCAGCGTGCCGCTGCCATTCGCACCACCACTGATGGTGGCACCCCCGG
>NZ_JAMFLI010000033.1 GCF_023502145.1 Craterilacuibacter sp. RT1T
GCGCCGAAGCGGCCGGACAGTTTGCCGTAGGCAATCACCGAGGCGGTAAAGGTGATGGCACCGATAAAGGCGCCGATAAACAGCTCGACCTTCTGTACCGGGGTATGGGTTTCACCGGTGTGATACACCGCCGCCACCGCGATCAGCACCGCACTCAAACCCACCAGCGAGTGCATGGCGGCGACCAGTTCGGGCATGCCGGTCATTTCAACGGTCTTGGCCTTCCATGCGCCGATGGCGCCACCGGCGATAATGGCGCCGCCGATCAGGCCCAGCACCGGCTTGTCCATGATCATAAAGGTGGTGAACACCGCGATCACCATGCCGATCATGCCGTACAGGTTGCCGCGCAGGGCGGACACCGGGCTGGACAGCCCCTTGAGCGCGAGGATGAACAGCACCGCCGCGACCAGATAAAGCAAAGCAGAAATATTTTCCATGTCGGTCAGTCCTTATTTTTTCTTCTTCTTGAACATGTCGAGCATGCGCTGGGT
>NZ_JAMFLI010000034.1 GCF_023502145.1 Craterilacuibacter sp. RT1T
CCTGCCGGGCATGCTGGCGGCCGATGCCTCCAGCCTGTACGCCAAGAACCTGCTTACCTTCCTCAGCCTGATGCTGTCCAAAGACGGCTTCAAGCTGGACATGGAAGACGATCTGCTGGCCGCCACCCTGGTGACGCACGCAGGCGAAGTGCGCTTCGGCAACAAGTAAACCCTCAAGGAATCGAATCATGGTTGATCCGTTTATCACCAGCTTTACCATCTTCGTGCTGGCCGTCTTCGTCGGTTACCACGTGGTGTGGAACGTCACCCCGGCGCTGCACACCCCGCTGATGGCCGTGACCAACGCCATCTCCGGCATCATCATCGTCGGCGCCCTGCTGCAGGTGGTCGATATCGGTGGCGAAACCATTACCGTCACTTCGGTACTGGGCACCATCGGCGTCTTCCTCGCCAGCATCAATATCTTCGGTGGCTTTATGGTT
>NZ_JAMFLI010000035.1 GCF_023502145.1 Craterilacuibacter sp. RT1T
GACCATAAAGCCACCGAAGATATTGATGCTGGCGAGGAAGACGCCGATGGTGCCCAGTACCGAGGTGACGGTAATGGTTTCACCACCGATGTCGACCACCTGCAGCAGGGCGCCGACGATGATGATGCCGGAGATGGCATTGGTCACGGCCATCAGCGGGGTGTGCAGCGCCGGGGTGACGTTCCACACCACGTGGTAACCGACGAAGACGGCCAGCACGAAAATGGTAAAGCTGGTGATAAACGGATCAACCATGATTCGATTCCTTGAGGGTTTACTTGTTGCCGAAGCGCACTTCGCCTGCGTGCGTCACCAGCGTGGCGGCCAGCAGATCGTCTTCCATATCCAGCTTGAAGCCGTCTTTGGACAGCATCAGGCTGAGGAAGGTAAGCAGGTTCTTGGCGTACAGGCTGGAGGCATCGGCCGCCAGCATGCCCGGCAGATTGGCAGA
>NZ_JAMFLI010000036.1 GCF_023502145.1 Craterilacuibacter sp. RT1T
CATTCCGTTACCCATAAGTCCCCTGGAACCGCATCCCGAGAACGCAGGCTGCTATTTTCTGCAGCCCGTTCCATATCGCTTTGACGCCGGGTTCGCCATCTCCTTTGCGGCCAAGGAAGCCGCCCTGTCGGGCAATCATGCGCACCGCCTCACGCAGGGTGGGCGTTTGCTGCGGAACCGGCTTGCGCGCCAAGATCCACGCCGCCTGCCACTCCTCCCGCGATAGCAGGAGTTCGGCATCCCAGTCCGGGCAGGCTCTGCCTAGTCTCATCAACTGTCCGATGCGCCAGGACACCACCAGGTACAGCGCCAGCGCGCGCTCAATGCGCTCCATACTCGCCAGTTGCAAGGATTCGACACGGCAGCCGCTCTTCAGCGTATTGAAGAAGATCTCGA
>NZ_JAMFLI010000037.1 GCF_023502145.1 Craterilacuibacter sp. RT1T
GATTTGTTTCGCCACTTGTATTTCGGCTTCTTCAATTTGTTAAAGATCGGGCGTTTTTTCAAACGCAAACAGAAATTCACGCGCTACTGCGCATGCACTTTTGTTTGCATTGGAAGAATGGTGGAGGATGACGGAATCGAACCGACGACCCCCTGCTTGCAAAGCAGGTGCTCTACCAATTGAGCTAATCCCCCTCTTTTTGTCCCATACTGCGTTGCTCAATAGCTTGTGTACAATACGTACACTTCGCTATTTCGCGCCTTGTCTGGCACAAAAATAAAGCAAGAGAATGTGGTGGGTCTGGTTGGACTCGAACCAACGACCCCCGCGTTATCAACACGGTGCTCTAACCAGCTGAGCTACAAACCCAGTTTCTCTACGCCCTTAACTTCT
>NZ_JAMFLI010000038.1 GCF_023502145.1 Craterilacuibacter sp. RT1T
GGACGACGGTGCGGTCATCACGCCAAGCGTGCCGGGCGCGGATCAGGGTCTGGTGGTGGAAGACACCACGCTGAGCACCGGCGGCACGCTGCTGGTGACGGACAAGGACGCGGGCCAGAGCGGCTTCAAGGCGCAAGCCGATGTGAAAGTCACGTACGGCAGCTTCAGCTTCAACGAGAAGACGGGTGAGTGGACGTTCAAGCTGGACAACGCCAAGGCCCAGGAACTGACGGCGAATGACACGCTGAAGGAAAGCTTCACCGTGGAAGCGCTGGACGGGACCAAGCACACGGTGGAAGTCACGATCAAGGGGACGGACGACGGTGCGGTCATCACGCCAAGGGGAC
>NZ_JAMFLI010000004.1 GCF_023502145.1 Craterilacuibacter sp. RT1T
TGGCTTTTCAACGTCCACGCTGTAGCTGCCGTCCGGCTTCACGGTGGCAGTCAGCGTTTGCTGATTACCCTTGGCGTCGGTCACCACCAGGGTGACGGTGCTGCCAACTGGCGCATCGGTCTTGCCGCTGAGGGTCGGGGTGGTGTCTTGGGTATTGTCCGGTGCGATGACGCTGATGGTCGGCGCGGTCGTGTCGACACTGCCATTGTCCTGTGCGTTGCCCTTGTTGCCGGCCGGGTCGGTCACGCTGGCTTCGGCCTTGTAGCTGCCTTCGGCCAACGGATCTTTCACATCCACGCTGTAACTGCCATCCGGTTTCACGGTGGTGGTCAGCGTCTGCTTGTTGCCTGCGGCATCGGTCACCACCAGGGTGACGGTGCTACCAACTGGCGCATCGGTCTTGCCGGTAATCGTAGGTGTGCTGTCGTTGCTGTTGTCCGGTGCGATGACGCTGATGGTCGGCGCGGTCGTGTCCGGCGGCAATCCGGCCTCAGCGGCAACGCCGCCTTGCGTCCCCTCAATACGCGGAATCTCGCGGGTTTCTATGTTCTGGCGCTCGAGGCTTAACGGGTTGAGCACTTCGACAACGCGCTCCAGGCGCACAAAGCCGAAGCCGCCATCATTGGTGCCGCCTCCGGTGAGGCCGGCGGCGGTTTCTTCCAGCACATTCAGCGGGTCTTGGTTATTGTTCAGCGCGGCGATGACGCGTTCGGCCTCGGCATTCAGCGGGGCGATGCGGGCTTCGCTGGCGTCAACGGCATTGGGCAGCAGGGTTTCTTCGGCCAGCAGAACGGTGCGGCCACCATCCAGATTGACCAGTTGACCGTCGGGACGGGAGAAGGCCAGCGCGGCGCCTTGTGCCAGTTCGATACGCTCGCCAGCAAGAATGACATCGCCGGCCTTGAGCTGGCGGATGCTGCCGTCGGCGGCAATCGCCTTAACCATGCCCTGAATGGAAACAACCTGACCCTGTGCCTGATTCGCCATGATAAACCCCAAGTGACAATATGCTGATGTTGTCAGGTTAAGGGTTTGGCTATGGCGTAGATATTGTACTTAAGGGCAGTGTGGTTAAACGGAGACAGGAACTCGGAACGGGATTGAAAATCCCGGGATCAGGGCCCGGGATTTTCAAGGTATCGCGGCTAAAGCCGCTCCTACCGGCGCGCCAAACTTATTCAGGCCAGCTTGAGCAGGAGCTGCAGGCGGTCGTCGACGCCGAATTTATGAAACAGGCTGCTGAGATGGGCCTTGACCGTGCGCTCGGCAATATCGAGTTCGCGGGCGATCTCCTTGTTGGCCATGCCGCGCTTGAGCGCGGCGATGACCTCGGCTTCGCGCGCGGTGACCTGACTGCGCCAGGCCTCCTGCCCCGAATCGGGCAACTTGCTGCCCAACTGGCCGCACAATAGCGCCAACAGATCGCGCCCGACCCAGCTGGAGCCGGTCTTTACCGTGCTGACAATCTGTTGCAGCAAATCGGCGGTGGAATAGGCATGGGCATAGCCGGCCGCGCCCTGTTGCAGCCAGCGCAGGCCTTCGCCGTTGTCGGGGTCTGAGCTCATGGCAATCACCCGGCCTTGGCGGCATAAGGCAGGCCAATTCGCCGCCTCGATGCCGGGCAAGACCAGATCGGCCAGTACCAGCTGGCCGTCCTGCAGGCTGTCCGCCAATGTGGCCACGTCGGCAACGCGCCAGCAGTGCGCGCGCCCCAGTGCCGTGCGCCAGCTGTCGGCCAGGGCTTCACTCAGGGTCAAAAGCAAAATGGGCATGATTCAACGCTCGCTTAATGCTTCGGCCTTGGCGCGCAGCACCGGCTTGAGCATATAGGACAGGATGGATTTCTTGCCGGTCATGATGTCGACCTGCGCCACCATGCCCGGAATAATCGGTAGCTTGGCCTCGCCCAGTCGCGAGCCCTTGGTGCGCACCTTGACGATATAAAAGGCATTGCCTTTTTCATCGGTAATGGTGTCGGCGCCGATGCCTTCGAGCACACCTTCCATGCCGCCATAGATGGTGAAGTCGTAGGCGGTGTAGCGCACCACGGCGCGCTGGCCCGGGCGCAGGAAAGCGATATCGCGCGGCGTGATGCGCGTCTCCAGCAGCAGCGATTCATTCAACGGCACGATTTCGGCGATGTCCTTACCCGGCTGCACCACGCCGCCTATGGTATTGGTAAACAAGCGCTTGACCTCGCCATGCACCGGGCTGCGGATTTCGGACAGTTTAACCTTGTCCTCCAGCCCGACGCTGCCCTCGGACAGGCTGCCCATCTTGCCCATGGTCTCCGATAGCTCGATGCTGGCCTGATTGCGGAACGCCAGCTCAACTTCCTGAATCTTGCGCTGCGCCTCGCTGATCGCGGCCTGAATGCGCGGAATCTGCGCGCCGGCCATATCGCGCTCGCCACGGTAGCGCGACACATCACGTTCCAGACGCAGCAAGTCGACATCGGATACCGCGCCGGTTGCCTTCAAAGGCCGGGTCACGCTCAATTCGCGATTGGTCAGCTCAAAGCCCTGTGCCGCCTGTTCGCGCCGGGCACGCGCTTCGTTCAGCTCCTGTGTGCGCTGCGCCAGTTGCTGGCGTGCAATCGAGACATTGGCGTCCAGCTCCAGCCGGCGCGAGTTGTAAAGTTCCAGCTCCTGACGCGCGATATCGGGTGCGCGCTGGGTGACTTCGTCCGGCATCACAAAAGGCTGGCCGGAGGCAATGGCCTTGAGCCGCGCCGATTTGGCCAGCTGCGACAGGTATTGCGCCTGGTTTTCGCGCAGCGACGACACAAAGCGCGTGTTGTCGACTTTAAGCAGCAAGTCGCCCTTGTTCACGATCTGGCCTTCTTTCACCATAATCGCCGACACCACTCCGCCATCCAGACTTTGCAAGTGCTGGTTCTGACCCGAGGCCACCACCTTGCCTTCACCGCGCGAGACTTCATCCACCTTGGACAGCGCCGCCCACAAAATCGCCACCACAAACACCGCCGCCATCAGCCAGATAAACAGGCGCGGGCGCTGCGGCTGCTGCTCGAGAATGGCCCAGTCCGCATCGGCGGCAAAATCGTTGCGGTCGGCAATATCCTTGGCCGCCGCCCAGTCCATCAGCCGGTCCCAGTAGGGTGCCGTCTTAGCCTGGCCGCGTTCACTCCAGGTTTTGAAACGTGTTTTCCAGTCCATTACGCGGCCCTCCCGACTTGACCCTGCTGCAAGGCTTCCACCACCTGCGCCTTAGGGCCATCCGCCACGATGCGTCCCTGATCGATTACGATCAGGCGGTCGACCAGATCCAGCAGGCTGTTGTTATGGGTCACCAGAATCAGCGTCTTGCCCGGCAAAATGGTCTTCAGGGTTGCGCGTATCTGCGACTCCGAGGTGTGGTCCATATTGCTGGTCGGCTCATCCAGCAGCAGGATGGGCGGGGCATTCAATAAGGCCCGCGCAATGGCGACCGACTTGCGCTGCCCGCCGGACAGCGACTCGCCACGTTCGCCAATCAGCATGTCGAAGCCCTGCGGATGGCTGTTGATAAAGCCGGTCAGCCCGGCCTGCTCGGCGGCGGCCGCGACGCTGGCATCGTAGGCATGTGGCGAGCCCATGGCGATATTCTGCCGCATGCTGCCGTAGAACAAGACCGCGTCCTGCGGTACATAGCCGATATTGCGCCGCAATTCGGCCGGATCAATCTGCTTGATGTCGATGCCGTCGACGCGGATCGCGCCTTCGCTTGGCTGGAACAAACCCAGAATCAGCTTTTGCAAGGTGCTCTTGCCCGAGCCGACGCGGCCGATAATCGCCACCCGCTCGCCCTCGCGGATACTGAACGAGACATCCCTCAACGCCACCATCGGGTTGGCCGGGTAGCTGAAGCTGACGTTTTTGAATTCGATTTCACCCTTGAAATGGGTGCGATGGAAGAAGCTGGCATCCTTCTCGCGCTCGACCGGCATTTTCATAAAGCCGTCGAGCGAAGCCAGGGACGTCTTGGCATTGTGGTATTGCGTCATCAGCCCCACCACCTGCCCCAGCGGCGCCATGGCGCGGCCGGACAGCATCACCGCCGCAATCACCCCGCCCATAGACACATTGCCGGCCATGATCTGGTACACCCCCATCACCAGCATGCCGACCGAAACCAGTTGCTGGATCAAGCCGGCAAAGTTCTGCGTGGACGAGGCCAGCAGCTTGAGGCGCGAGCCCACCTGCGCCAAAAACAGGGTCGATTGCTCCCAGCGCCCTTGCAGCTCGCCTTCGGCCGCCAGCACCTTGACCGTCTCCAGATTGGACAGGCTTTCCACCAGATGCGCATTGCGCTGCGAAGCGGCGCGCAAGGTGGTTTCCGCCATTTCCTGCATCTTGCCCTGCACCAGCAGGGTAAACAGCAGCATGGCCACGGTGCCCAGCACCACCGGAATGGCCATCATCGGCGAGATCCACATAATCACCAGAATAAAGACCAGCAAGAACGGCAGATCGATCAGCGCGGTAATGGAGGCCGAGGCGATAAAGTCGCGTATGGTCTCGAATGCCCTGAGGTTGGCGGCGAATGCGCCGACCGATGCCGGGCGCGCCTCCATGCGTATGCCCAGCACCCGCTCCATAATCAGCGCCGACAAGGTGACATCGACGCGCTTGCTGGCCAGATCGACCAGATAGCCGCGCGACAGCTTGAGCAGGAAATCGAAAATCAGCACCAGCGCCCCGCCTATGGCCAGCACCCATAAGGTGTCGGTCGCCATATTCGGCACCACCCGGTCGTACACATTCATCGAAATCAGCGGGAAGACCAGCGCAAACACATTGATCAGGAAGGCCGCCATCAAAGCGTCGCGATACAGGGGCCAGCTGGCGAAGACCGTCTGCCAGAACCAGTGGCGCGAGCGGATATGGGCAAGCTCGGGGGCACGCTTCTCATACTGGAAACGCGGCTTGACCAGAATGCCGATGCCGGCATAACGCGCATCCAGCTCGGCCAGCGACAGCTCGACCACCGCATCCGGCAATTCGGCATAGCTGACCGCCACCTTGTCGCCATCGACACTACGCAAGATGCAGGCATCGTTGTTTTCCAGCAACAACACCGCCGGCAACAGTTCGCTGCGCAGGCTGGCCAGCGGCTGGCGCACCACCCGGGCCGCGAGGCCGATGCGCCGCGCCGAGCGGGCAAACATCGAGGGCGACAGGCGGTTATCGGCCAGCGGGATGCCGGCCAGCAGCGACTCGCGCGTCGCATTCAGGCCAAAGCCGCGCGCCAGGGAAAACAGACAGTCGAGTAAGGGATCGAGGTGGGTAGCCTGTTGGCTAAAGCCGCCACTATCGCTGGAAGAAGATGCGCCGTGATAAGCCATGATAACCTCTGAGCCGGGATACGACTCATGCTCATATAGAGTTTTATGTATTAACTATAGTTTCACGTAATAATAACCCAAATAAATTTAGCACCGTGGCTTTTTAATGACTCTGTTATTTCTGGCGCAACAGATACCCGCCATGACGACGCATGGCCAGCCAAATTCAGCACGGGAAATGAGAGGGGGATAAGGGAAAACAAAGCCAGGCCGCAAGGGCCTGGCGGGATTAAGACGTCGCGGGTGCGGCAGCCGGACGGCCGCAGCGGATAAACATCAATACCGATACAAAATAGAGGCTGCTCAGCGCGATTTCACCCCAGGCCAGTTGCTGGCTCAGGCCGCTATCGCCCCAGCCGCGCATCACCCCCTCGCCAAAGAAGGCGAGAATGAACATGCACGACCACTGGTAGGTATAGACCCGCCCTTTAAGGATGCCAGGCAGAGGCAGCAGCAAAAGCGCGGCCTTAAGTACCAGCCATGAGCCGCCTTCGCGCAGCGGCGCCCACCACAGCTCCCAACCCAGATTCAGCAGGATCAGCGCGATCAGGCTGACAATGGCGCCCCAATGAAACCAGCTCTGCTTCATGTCGGCTCCTTGCTGCCAGGCTCTGGCGCTTTGCCCAGAAAAACCGACAGCAGAATGCCGCACTCGTACAGCAGCCATAGCGGCACTGCCAGCATGATCTGCGACAGCACATCCGGCGGCGTGACAATGGCGGCGATCACAAAAGCACCGACAATCACATAAGGCCGGCCCTGGCGCAGCTGCTCCACGCTGACAATACCCATGCGCGTCAGCACAATCACCACCACCGGCACTTCGAACGTCACGCCGAAGGCGACAAACATCCCCAGTACAAAAGACAGGTATTTATCGATATCGGTCATCATGGCGACGCCGGTCGGCGTCACCGCGCTCATAAAGCCGAACACCACCGGAAACACCAGATAGTAAGCGAAGGCCATGCCGATAAAAAACAGCAGCACACTGGAGACCACCAGCGGCACAATCAGTTTTTTCTCGTGCTGATACAGGCCGGGCGCAATAAAAGCCCATACCTGATACAGGGTATTGGGCAGGGAAATCAGGAAGGCAACCAGCATGGTGACCTTGACCGGCACGAAAAATGGTGCGGTCACGTCGGTGGCTATCATCTGCGCACCGGCAGGCAGCACGTCCATCATCGGTTTGGCCAGCAGGTGATAAATATCCCCCGCCCAGTGGAACAGGGCGATAAATACGATCACGATGCCGGCTGCGGCGCGCACCAGTCGGTTTCTCAACTCGATCAGATGCGCAAGCAACGGCTGTTCAGTCATTGATGCTCGTTATGCGGAGGGTTTGTCGGCTGGCGCCGACGCGGGAGGATCAAACAGGTCAAGCTGCTTATCATTGACCAGCGGCAAAGTGTCATCTGCATCATCGCGGTGCGCGGCAGCAATCAGCTCATGCGGATCGGTATCGGCAGCGGGCGCCAGTGCCACATCCGGATGCAGGCTGCGGCGGGCCTCGTCAAATGGCGCGGCCGCGCTGCTGGCCACCTCGTGCAGCGCATTTTGCTGCTCGGCCACCACGTTTTTGACCTCGTCCACCTGCTCCTGCATCTGCGAGCGGAAGCTGTCGGCTGCGCCGCGGATGTCCTGCGAGATACCCAACAAGCCGCTATCCGCCGCCTGCTGCTGCACATCGGCCTTCACACTGGAGACAAAACGCTGCGCGCGCCCGATGAGCGCACCTAGCGTGCGCGCCACGGCCGGCAGGCGTTCAGGCCCCAGTATCACCAGCGCCACCACGCTGATCAGGATGATTTCGCCAAAGCTGATTTCAAACACGGCTAAGCGCGCTTATTTCTTGTCGGTATCGGAGTCGACATCGATCACGCGGCCGGCTTCCGGCGTCTTGCTCTTGTCGTCGCCCTCTTTCATGCCGTCCTTAAAGCCCTTGACCGCGCTACCCAGATCTTCGCCCACATTGCGCAGCTTCTTGGTGCCGAAAACCAGCACGACAACCACCAGAACGATCAACCAATGCCAGATGCTGAAGGAACCCATAATGACTCTACCTTAAAAAATGTATGGCACGCCGCCATGCTGGCAGACGTGCAGATTAAATATGCTCAGGCCTTGTGGCCGAATACGTGCAGGTGCAGATGGAACACTTCCTGTCCGCCACCGACACCGGTGTTGATGCCGCATTTGAAACCGTCGGCCATGCCCTGCTCGGCCGCCAGCTGCGGTGCCAGCAGCAGCATACGCCCCAACAAGGCCTGATGCGAGGCATCGCACTGAGCCAGGCTGGCAACGTGCAGCTTGGGAATGATCAAAAAATGCACCGGTGCAATCGGGCGGATATCGTGAAAAGCGAGGAAGTCTTCGTCTTCATACACCTTGTTCGACGGAATCTCTCCCGCCGCAATCTTGCAAAACAGGCAGTCGCTCACTGCATCACTCCCGGGGTTTATGGTTGCGGCTTGCGCGCCAATTTTTCATCCAGGCCCGAGATGCCCTCGCGCCGCTTGAGTTCCATCAATACGTCTTCGGGGCGCAGGCCGTGATGGGCCAGCAACACCATGCTGTGAAACCACAGATCCGCCATTTCACGCACCAGATGCAGACGATCGCCATCCTTGGCGGCCAGCAGCACTTCCGCGCTTTCTTCGGCCACTTTTTTCAGGATCGCATCCTCGCCCTGCTTGAACAAGGACGCCACATAGGACGACCCGGCGGCGGCTTCGCGCCGCGCTTCCAGCGTATCAGCCAGATGACTGAGTATCTCGGTGTTGATCATCAGACTGCCCTCAAGAAGAATCGGCCAAAGTATAAGTCGATTTTATTGCAAATTTACGAAAACTTGATAAGGAAAAACCCTAGCTTTGCGCCGGATCAAACTGCCGCTCAGTTTCCCGCCGCATAAATGGCCGCAGGGTCTTTCAATACCGCATCCACACTCACCCAAGCACCCTGCTCGAAACGCCGGTAGAAACAGGAGGCGCGCCCAGTGTGGCAGGCGATACCGCCGGCCTGCTCGATCTGCAACACCACCACATCCCCGTCGCAATCCAGCCTGAGTTCGTGCACGCTTTGCAAATGACCGGACTCCTCGCCTTTTTTCCACAACTTCTGCCGCGAGCGGCTGTAGTAGTGCGCAATACCGCTGTCTGCGGTCAGCTGCAACGCTTCGCGGTTCATCCATGCGACCATTAGCACGCGCTGGGTGCGCGCATCCTGCGCAATCGCCGTCACCAGCCCCGCCGCATCCCACTTGATTTCATCCAGCCAGTTCGTGTCTTGAGTCATTTGCGTGTTCCTTTTTGGGGAGTAGAGAATTGGGAGTGGGGAGTAAAAGGCGGTGAGTGGTGTGACTCCCTACTCCCTACTCCCTGCCTACAACCTCACCTCTATCCCCGCCGCGCGCATGGCCTCTTTCGCCTGACGCACCGTGTACTCGCCGAAGTGAAAGATACTGGCCGCCAGCACCGCATCGGCCTTGCCCTGGGTGACCCCATCGACCAGATGCTGCAGATTGCCGACGCCGCCGGAGGCAATGACCGGCACCGACACGGCATCCGCGACCGCACGCGTCAGTGCCAGATTGAAGCCGGCCTTGGTTCCGTCGCGATCCATGCTGGTGAGCAGGATTTCACCGGCGCCATAATCGGCCATCTTGACCGCCCACTCGACCGCATCGATGCCGGTGGCGCGGCGTCCGCCGTGAGTAAAGATTTCCCAGCGGCTGTTGTCGGCATTGACCGCCTTGGCGTCCACCGCCACCACAATGGCCTGACAACCGAAACGCGCGGCCGCCTCACGCACCAGATCGGGATCGGTGATGGCCGCCGTATTGATGCCGACCTTATCGGCACCGGCATTCAGCAGACGGCGGATATCATCGACCTTACGCACGCCGCCTCCCACTGTCAGCGGAATAAAGACCTGATCGGCGACCGCTTCGATCACATGCAAAATCAGATCACGCTCGTCGGAACTGGCGGTGATATCAAGAAAAGTCAGCTCGTCGGCACCCTGATCGTTGTAGCGTTTCGCAATCTCGATCGGATCGCCGGCATCACGCAAGCCAAGGAAATTGACGCCCTTGACCACACGGCCGGCGTTGACATCGAGACAGGGAATAATGCGTTTGGCGAGCATGGGCGTAGAACCGGGAAGGGTGGGAGGTGAATAGGGAGTGGAGAGTGGGGAGTAGGGGCTGGGGAGCGGGGAACTAGGAGCTAGGAGCTAGGAGCTGGGAGCGGGGAACCGGGAGCTGGGAGCTGGGAGCTGGGGACGTTACTCCCTACTCCCTACTCCCTACTCCCCACTCCCCATCACGCCCTACTCCCTGCCCTCTACTCCCCACCCCGCCGTCTGTCAGTCCGACAACTCGTCCGCCAGCGCTTGCGCTTCGGCAAAATCGATGCTGCCTTCGTAGATGGCACGGCCCGTGATGGCACCTTCGATACCCTCGGCCTGTACCGCGCACAGGGCACGGACATCATCCAGATTGGTCAGGCCACCCGAAGCGATCACCGGCACGGTCAGCGCCTGTGCCAGCTTGACGGTGGCGTCGACATTGACACCATTCATCATGCCGTCGCGACCGATATCGGTGTAAATCACCGACACCACGCCATAGTCCTCGAAGCGCTTGGCCAGATCGATCACCTTGTGCGGCGTCACCTTGGCCCAGCCATCGATGGCGACCATGCCGTCTTTGGCATCCAGGCCGACAATGACGTGGCCGGGAAAGGCATCACAGGCATCGTGCAGAAAGCCCGGGTTTTTCACCGCAGCCGTACCGATAATCACATACTTCAGGCCCATATCGAGATAAGCCTCGATGGTGTCCAGATCGCGGATGCCGCCACCCAGTTGCACCACCATATCCTTGCCGACCGCACCCAGAATATCGCGGATGATGCCGCGATTCTTGGGCTTGCCGGCAAAAGCACCGTTGAGGTCAACCAGATGCAGGCGCTCGGCACCGGCATCGCGCCAGTGCAGCGCGACCTTGACCGGGTCATCGGAAAACACGGTCGCGTCGTCCATCACGCCCTGCTTCAGGCGTACGCATTGGCCGTCTTTAAGATCGATAGCGGGTATCAGCAACATGATGCATTCATCTACAGAAGGTTAAACACAGCCATCCCAGGCAAGGAAGTTCTTCATCATCTGAAGCCCTGCGCGGTGGCTCTTTTCGGTGTGGAACTGCGTGGCAAAAATATTGTTACGCCCGACGATACAGGAAAACCGTTCGGGATACTCGCTCTCGGCCAGCGTCAAGGCCGCATCGTCAGGCGCAAAGTGATAACTGTGGACAAAATAGAAGCGCTCGCCGTCTTCGATGCCGGCAAACAGGGGGTGCGGCCGGGTCTGAAACACGCGGTTCCAGCCCATATGCGGCACTTTCAGGCGCTCGCCGTGCGCATCGTGCAAGTCATGGCCAAAGCGCAGCACATGGCCCGGGAAAATGCCCAGCCCGCTGGTACCCCCCTCGGCGCTGTGTTCAAACAGGAGCTGGGCGCCGACGCAAATGCCGAAAAACGGCTTGCTGCGCGTGGTTTCCAGCACTGCCTCGGCCAGGCCGTGGGCGCGCAGTTCGCGCATGCAGTCCGGCATCGCGCCTTGTCCGGGAAACACCACCTTGTCGGCTTTGACCACACGATCCGGATCGGAGGTCAAAAAAACTTCGGTGCCGCTGTCGCTGACTGCCTGCACCGATTTCAACACCGAGTGCAGGTTGCCCATGCTGTAATCGATAATGGCGACCTTCATGCCGTCAAGGTCCCCTTGGTCGAGGGCATCTGCCCGGCCATGCGCTCGTCGAACTCGACCGCCATGCGCAGCGCACGGCCAAAGGCCTTGAACACGGTCTCGGCCTGATGGTGGCTGTTGATCCCGCGCAGATTGTCGATATGCAGCGTGACCATGCTGTGGTTGACGAAACCGTGGAAGAACTCGGAAAACAGGTCGACATCGAAACTGCCGATGCAGGCGCGGGTGAAATCAAGGTTGTAAACCAGACCCGGGCGACCGGACAAATCAATCACCACACGGGACAAGGCCTCGTCCAGCGGCACATAAGCATGGCCATAACGGCGTATGCCCTTCTTGTCGCCGATGGCGCGGGCAAAAGCCTGACCCAGCGTAATGCCCAGATCTTCTACCGTGTGATGGGCATCGATATGCAGGTCGCCGACCGCATGGATATCGAGGTCGATCAGGCCGTGACGCGCAATCTGGTCCAGCATATGGTCAAGAAAGGGCACGCCGGTCTCGAAGCGGCCGATGCCGCTGCCGTCAAGATTCAGCGAGACGGTGATCTGCGTTTCGGAAGTATTACGGGTAACAGTCGCGGTACGCATGGTTCAGCTCAGAATGTCGTAAAGGGCGGCCAGCAGCGCATCGTTCTCTTGCGGGCTGCCGACGGTCAAGCGCAGGCAGTCCTGAAGCAGCGGATGGGCGCCATCCAGTTTCTTGATCAAGATCTTGTCCGCCTTGAGCGCCTCGAATACGGCCAAAGCCCCCGGCAAACGGCAGGTGATGAAGTTGGCCTCGCTGGCAAACACCGTCATCTGCGGCAAGGCGGCAAGCGCCGCGGCCAGACGCGTGCGCTCGGCGCGCAGGATCCTGGCCTGTTCATCGAATAGCGGCAGATGGTCGAGCGCGAAATGGGCCGCTTCCTGCGTCAGCACATTGATATTGTAAGGCGGACGCACCTTGTCGATTTCAGCCAGCCATGCAGGATGGCCGGCAGCATATCCCAGACGGATGCCGGCCAGGCCCACTTTGGACACGGTGCGCAAAACCAGCAGATTCGGCACGGTACCGGCCTGCGCCATCCAGCTGTCGTCGGCAAAAGCCTGATAGGCCTCATCGACCACCACCAGCCCCGGTGCGGCGGCGATAATCGCTTCGACCGCCGCGCGCGGATAGCGGTTGCCGGTCGGATTATTCGGGTAGGACAGAAAGACGACCGCCGGCTGCTGCACCGCAATCGCGTCCAGCGTGGCGGCCAGGTTCAGGCTGAAGTCGGCATTCAAGGGGACGCCGACATAGTCCATGCCGGACAGGATGGCGTTCATGCGGTACATCACGAACGAGGGCTCAAGCGCCAGCAGTTTGGCGCCCGGGCGGGCCAGCGTCTGGGTAATCAGGGTAATCAGCTCATCCGAACCATTGCCCAGCAAGACTTCCGCCGCATCAGGGATGCCAAACGCAGCCTTAAGCCGTGGCTTGAGGCCGGCACCGGCCGGGTCGGGATAGCGGTTAATGGCGACACGGCCAAGACGCGCACCCAGTTCATCCTGCAAAGCCGGCGGCAAAGGAAACGGGTTTTCCATCGCATCCAGCTTCACCATGCCGCTGGCGTCAGCGACATGGTAAGCCTGCAGCGCCGCAATTTCCGGCCTGATCCATTGTTGTACTGACAATTTCATCTCGATCTTGAGTTTCGATCCGTCATCACTGCACGAACCTTGTTATGTCCATATCGTATCGCGATATGACATAGAGCGCGAGTCCTACGCCTTGCTCTCCATCCTCATCTCGGCCGCACGCGCATGGGCGGTAAGCCCTTCGCCATGGGCCAACACGCTGGCAATCTGCCCCAGTTGCTGCGCGCCCGCGCGCGAGACGCGGATCAGGCTGCTGCGCTTCTGAAAATCGTAAACGCCCAAGGGGCTGGCAAAACGGGCGGTGCGGCTGGTCGGCAAGACATGGTTGGGGCCGGCACAATAGTCGCCCAGACTCTCGGAAGTGAAACGCCCCATAAAGATCGCACCGGCGTGTTTGAGCGCCGGCAGCCAGGCTTCAGGCTCGGCCACCGATAGTTCCAGATGCTCGGGGGCGATATAGTTGGCAATGCGGCAAGCCTCGGCCAGATCGCTGACCTGTACCAGTGCACCGCGATTGCTCAGGCTGGCTTCGATAATGGCGCGCCTTGGCATCAGCGGCAGCAGCTGCGCGATGCTGGCCTCGACCGCCGCGATATAGGCCGCATCCGGGCATAACAAGATGGCTTGGGCAATCTCGTCATGCTCGGCCTGGCTAAAGAGATCCATCGCGATCCAGTCAGGATCGGTGCTGCCATCGCAGATCACCAGAATCTCGGACGGGCCGGCCACCATATCAATGCCGACCACGCCGAATACACGACGCTTGGCGGCGGCAACATAGGCATTGCCCGGGCCGGTGATCTTGTCGACCTGGGTAATGGTTTCGGTGCCGTAAGCCAGCGCAGCCACCGCCTGGGCGCCCCCGACGGTAAACACCTGATCGACACCGGCGATAAAGGCGGCCGCCAGCACCAGATCATTTTTTTCCCCGGCCGGCGTGGGCACCACCATCAGGATTTCACCGACCCCGGCAACCTTGGCCGGCAAGGCATTCATCAACACCGAGCTCGGATAGCAGGCCTTGCCGCCGGGCACATAAATACCGACACGATCCAGCGCGCTCACCTGCTGCCCCAATAGCGTGCCGTCTTCGTCTTCATAGCTCCACGATTGGGCGCGCTGCTTTTCGTGGTAACGCGTCACCCGCTCTGCCGCCGCGGTAAGCGCCGCGCGCTGCGTATCCGGCAAGCGCAGAAAAGCCGCTTCCAGCTCGGCGCGCGTCAGCGTCAGCTCGGCCATGGACTTAGCCTGCATGCGGTCAAAACGGTTGGTGTATTCGATAAGCGCGGCATCGCCACGGGTTTTGACATCCTCGCAGATGGCGGCGACACGGGCATCCACCTCCGGGTCCTGCGCGGTCTCAAAGGCCAGCAGTGCGGCCAGCTTGGCGTCAAAGCCAGGCTCGGTACTATTCAGTTTGTGCATGCGTCCCCCTCAGGCCGGTACCGCCGATGCAAAAGCATCCAGCACCGGCTGTATGGTCGAATATTTCAGCTTGAGCGCCGCCTGGTTCACCACCAGCCGCGAGCTGATGTCGAGAATGTGCTCGACCGCCTGCAGATTATTGGCTTTCAGCGTATTGCCGGTCGAGACCAGATCGACGATGGCATCCGCCAGCCCGACCAGCGGCGCCAGCTCCATCGAGCCATACAGCTTGATAATGTCGACATGCACCCCCTTGCGCGCAAAGTGCTCGCGTGCAATTTGTGGATACTTGGTGGCAATTTTAAGGCGGGCGCCGTGCTTAACCGCGGCCTCGTAGTCAAAGTCGTTCGATACCGCGACCATCATTTTGCAACGGGCAATGTTCAAGTCCAGCGGCTGATACAGACCATCGCCCCCATGCTCGATCAGCACATCGCGCCCGGCAATACCCAGATCCGCTGCGCCGTACTGCACATAGGTCGGCACATCGGAAGCGCGCACGATCACCAGCTTGACGTGTTCGTGATTGGTGTCGATCACCAGCTTGCGCGACGACTCGGGATCCTCGGCCGGCTGAATACCGGCGGCCGCCAATAGGGGTAGGGTTTCTTCGAAAATACGTCCCTTGGACAGGGCAATGGTCAGTTTCATGATCGTTACTTCTAATAAGAATCAGAGTGACAAGGCGCGGCGCTCGCGCTCCAGCGTGGCGATATAGCGCTGCACCAGGTTTTCGCGCGCCGAAGTCATATTCAGGAACTGGCAACCGATGCGGGTCACTTCGACATCGTTGCGCTGCAGCTGGGTCTGGCTATAGCGCACCTCGAATGCCACATCCAGCATGCCAAAAGGCTTAAGCTCGACATGGCAATCGCGGTAAGCATCACCCACGGCAAAACCGGCCACCGCAGGCTGCGGCAGCAATAAGGCCATGCCCCCTAGGCTGATATCGGACAGAGCCAGTTCCAGTGCCGCACCAGGATAGTCGCCAATACGGCATAGCAAGGGATTAACCCGCGGCGTCTGGATGCGGAAGCACTCGCGGCGCTGTAATTTAACGACTGCATCAGGCAGATCGACAGCCAGCGCCACGCGGCCCTCGTAGTCTATGCGCTGCACCGGCCCCAGTACACATTGGGTCTTCACGCCCTCGGGCGCGCAGACAAACACATTGCGCTCGCTGGCCAGCAACTGGCGGTTGGCCTCTTCGTTACCCCCCCAGTCGAACACCAGACGGCCGGCATCCAGATCGACATCCAGCAAGCGGGTCAGCACAAAAGTCTTGCCGTGATTGGCGAACAAGGTCGCCATCGCGCCGGACAAGGCGATCGTTTTCAGATGATGGGCAATTTCCAGCCGGGTGCTAAGGGTAAATTGAGCCAGATCCAGCGAACCGGGTTCACGTGGCACATTATTGGGAGAATCTGTACTCACTGGGCTTATCCTGATACATGCATGACATCAACTGGCACAGTCTACCGCAACAGCTCCCGAATATCATGAACTAGCGCCGCCGAAGGCGTGCCATAAGCCTGATACACCCGCAAATTGCCCGCGCCATCGAACAGATAGGAGCCGGCGCTATGATCCAGCGTATAGCCACCGCCTTCTGTCACCACCTTTTGTGCCACCACCTTGAATTGGCTCGCAACCCGATCGACTTGTGCCTGGCTGCCGGTCAAGCCGATAAAACGCCGGTCGAAATGCGGGACATAAGCGGCCAGTACCGCCGGGGTATCGCGCGCAGGATCAAGCGACACAAACAAGACTTGCACCTGATCCGCCTGCGGCCCCAGCGCCTTCATGGCCTGCGCATACTCGAGCAAGGTGGTCGGGCATACATCCGGACAATGGGTGTAACCGAAAAACAGCGCCACCGCCTTGCCGCGAAAATCCGCCAGCGACACCGTCTTGCCCTGCTGATTGATCAGGGTGAAATTGCCGCCAAAAGCAACGCCGCTGATATCGCTGCCCTTGAATGCGGGCGCGGCGCTCTGCGGCGTACACGCCATCAAAGCCAACAGGCAACAAGCAAACAGCACGCGGCGCAGCATCAGGACAGGGGTATCCGCCAGTAGTGATCGAACATCAGCGCCGCAAACAGCCAGGTCAGATACCAGATCGACCCGCGAAACATGCGCCGAGCAAGTTCATCAGCATACTTGTGATGCAGACGGGCGGCAAGCCCGATGAAATAAGCATTCAACCCCAAGGCAGCCAGCAGATACAGCAGGCCGCTCGCCCCCAGCGCCACCGGCAACAGGGAGATGGCAGCCAGCAAGATGCTGTATAGCAGCATGGTCAAGGTGGTGAAACGCTCGCCGTGGGTGAGCGGCAGCATGGGCAGGCCGGCGCTGCGATACTCCTCGCGCCGGTAGAGCGCCAGCGCCCAGAAGTGCGGCGGCGTCCAGGCATAGATAATCAGAAACAGCACCATGGCCATGGCGCTGACTTCGCCTGTCACCGCGGCCCAGCCAAGTAGCGGCGGCATGGCGCCACTGGCGCCGCCGATCACGATATTTTGCGGCGTATTGGGCTTAAGCAGCAGGGTATAGATGACGGCGTAACCGACAAAAGTCGCCAGCGTGAGCCAGGCGGTCAGCGCATTCACAAAAGCCACCAGCAAGGCCATGCCGAAACCGCCGCCGGTCAATGCCACGACCAGCGTCAGCGCCACGCCCGCATCACCCCGCGCCGTGGCGCGGCTGGCGGTGCGGCGCATGCGCGCATCCAGACTCCGCTCAACCAGGCAATTAATCATCGCCGCCGCGCCGGCCACCAGCGCAATGCCCAGCGTAGCCGGCACCATGAGCGCCATATCGGGCAAGCCGGGGCTCGCCAGCAACATGCCGATGACGGCGCAGAACACAATCAGCAACACCACGCGCGGCTTGGCCAGACGCCACAACTGGCGCACGGAAGGACGGACAGGGTTCAGGATTTGTGTGCTCATGCTTGCTCTCCGGACAGTCGGGCAAAACGGCGGGCGCGCACGGCAACAGCGGCCGATAGCGGCGAAGTGAAACGCAACGCCAGCGTCAAGGCGCTGGCCAGCAACAACATGGCACCGGCGTTGTGCGCCACGGCCAGCGCCAGGGGCAGACCCAGCACGACATTGGCCACGCCCAGCGCGATTTGCAGCAGCCACAGCGACAACAAGATGCGGCGCTGTCCCTGCCAGTCAGGCTGATGGCGGCCGCACCACACCAGCAACAACAACAAGAGCGACACCAGCACTGCCCCGATGCGGTGTATCCAGTGAATGGCGACCAGATGGCCGAATGACAGCAAGCCGCCATCGGGGGCCATACCCAGCTCGCGAGTCAGATGAAAAGCATGGTCAAAGCGCATTTCAGCCGGCTGCCACTGCCCGTTGCACTGCGGAAAGCCCTCGCAGGCCAGTGCGGCATAATTGGACGAGACCCAGCCCCCCAGCAGGATTTGCGCGATCAGAGCCACGACCAGCGCCCATGCCAAAACCCGCTGCCACCATGCCGCACCATGCGGCGGCAAAAACCGCTGGCTGGCCAGCGCCGCCAACATGGCCACAATCAGCATGCCGCCGATCAGGTGCAAGGACACGATCACCGGCTTGAGCAGCAAGGTGACCGTCCACATGCCCAGCAAACCCTGCACCACCACCGCCAGCAACAAGAGCGTGCTGATCATGCGGCTGGACAGCGACAGCCGGCGCCGCCAGGCGGTAATACATAACAGCAGAATGACCCCGCCCAGGCCGGCAGCCAGATAGCGGTGTATCATCTCCTTCCACGCCTTGGCCATGCTGACCGGCCCGTATGGGTCTGCGCTGTGAATGTCGACAATCACATCCCGCGCATGGGCCGGCGACAGCTGTCCGTAACAACCCGGCCAGTCCGGACACCCCAGCCCGGCATCGGACAGGCGAACAAAAGCGCCCAAGGGCACCACGACACAGGCAATCAGCAGAGCCAGCATCAGCAGGCGCTGGATGCTGCGCGGTAATGGTTTCATGCTCCCCCCTCCCGGTATCGATGCGCCGCCAGCGCCCGCTCAGCCCAGACCGTTATTGGTTTTCATCACCTTGGCCACTTCACGGATGATGCGGGTCGGCTCTGCTCCCGGCGGATAATTCAGCACCTGATTGCCCAAGGGGTCGACCAGGGTCAGGCCGCTCAGCAAGGTCGGCTCTTGCCCGATCAGCATCGCGACTTGGCGCGTATCCACCGGCGCAGCGGCATCAAACAGCGTCAAGGACACCAGCCGCTCGCCCGCCTCGCCCTGCGCCAGCTGAATCTGGCCAAGATTGAAACGCTGGCGGCTACACTCGGCATCACAGGGCGCACGCGCGGCATTGAGCAGCACCCACTTGCCCTTGGGCCAACCCGCTTGCCGGCTGACCGCCAGCGTCTGCGTCGCCAATAATGTGCCGTAGCTCTTGCCGCCGTCAGGCGGAGCGGCAAAGTAAGTCAGGGTGGACGCCAATACCGGTGCCACACACATGCCCAGAATCAGCCACAACTTGCTACGCGCTTTCATTGCACTTCCTCCATCGCCAGCGTATGCGCGCGCATACCGGGTTTAAGCAAACGCCACGCGGGTGCCAGTAGCAACACCCCCAGCAACAGCCATTGCAAGGCATAGGCAAAATGGCGCTGCGGATCGAATGCTGGCTTGAATGGCGAAGCCAGCAAACCGGCTAGCGGGACTTCCAGCACCACCACACCGGCACGCAGGCTGGTGCCATAACGGGACACCAACACCTCGCGCGAAGGCGCATCGACCACGCCCTGATGCCCCAAACGCGCACCGGACAGGGTCAGCAGCTGTGGCCATGGCTGCCAGCGCCCGTTGCCATACACATGCTGCGGCAGCACCGGCAAGCGACCGTCAGGCGCGACGCGTCCCGCATCCACCATCACCATGCTGCCATCGCTCAGACTCACTGGCAGCCATACGCGGTAGTCCGGCCGCCCGCCCAGACCCGTGCCCTGCCATAGCAACACATCGCCCACCACCCGCCCTTCGACCCGAACCCGGCGCCTGTCCGCTGTCGCCAGCGGATCCGCCGTCGTCATGGCCTGCGGCGACTGCAAGGCCGCCGCCTCGACCGCAGCCAGCTCGGCACTGCGCGTGATGCCGCGCTGCCACTGCCACAGGCTAAGCACAAACGGCAGCAGACAGCAGCCGATAATGACACTAGTCTTCAAAGACAGACTGTTGAGCGCAAATCTCATGAAAACCCTTATCCTCCTGGCCTTGCTGGCCATTGTGCTGGCGCTGTTTTCCGCGCTGTTTGGCCTGCTGCGCCCTGGGGCTGAGCGAACCCGTACGGTACGCGCCCTCACCTTGCGCATTGCGCTATCCATCGGCCTGTTTTTGCTACTCATCGCCTCGCGTCTGCTCGGCGTCTGGGGCAGCCATTAGCCCGCCCTGATCACAGCCAATACACAAAGACAAACAGCAGCAGCCACACCACATCGACAAAGTGCCAGTACCAGGCGGCCGCTTCGAAGGCAAAGTGGTTGTGCTCGCTAAAATGGCCGCGCAATACGCGCACCCAGATCACCGCCAGAATCAGCGTCCCGACCAGCACATGCATGCCGTGAAAGCCGGTCATCATGTAGAAAGTCATGCCATAAGCGCCGGAAGCAAAGGACAGCCCCAGCTCGCTCAGGGCATGGTGGTATTCATAGGCTTGCAGGCTGAGAAACAACATGCCCAGCAGCACGGTGATGCCCAGCCCCCAGGCTAGCTGGCTACGCTTGCCTTCGATCATGCCCCAGTGCGCCCAGGTCAGCGTGCCACCCGAACTCAACAAAATGGCGGTGTTGATGGCCGGCAAGCCCCATGCACCCATCGCCTGATAAACGGCATCGATGCCGGGTGCGGTCTGCAAGGGCCAGGCCGGGTTGAAATCGGGCCATAGCAATTTGTGCGTCTCGTCCCCCAGTTCGGGCAGGGCAATCACACGCACGTAGTAGAGCGCACCAAAGAAGGCGGCAAAAAACATGACTTCGGAAAAAATGAACCAGCCCATGCCCCAGCGGAACGACATGTCTTCGCGCGCGCGATAGCTGCCGGCACGGCTCTCGCGTATCACGTCGCGAAACCAGCCCACCAGCATCCACACCAGAATGGCAACCCCGGCCCCCAGCGATAAGGGCCCCAGCAACATGCCGTTTAGCGCAAAGGCCGCCCCCAGCCCGATACAGAACAAGGCCACCGCGCCGATGAGCGGCCAGCGCGATGGTGGCGGAACAAAATAGCGTGTTTGCTGTGCGGCCGATTCCTCGCCTGCCGCTGTGCCATGTCCTTGCATCTCAGCCTCCCGCGCCATGTATCACCCGGCGCACAACCCACAGTAAAAATACGATCAACAGCAGCGCCAACAATAAGGCGGCGGCAATGATTTCATACGCTTTCAAGCGCCGGTCAGACTCGGCCGCCTGCCTTTTTCTCACCCCGCCAAAGGCCGACAGCACCGCCACGAGTGCGGCCCACAACCTCATGGCGCCACCTTGCCCGGCACATCGAACACGGTGTAGGCCAGCGTCAACTCGCTCAGCTCGGCCGGCAAATCACGCGACACCACGAACACCACCGGAAAGCGCCGCGTCTCGCCCGGCGCAAAAGCCTGCTCCTTGAAACAAAAGCAATCGAGCTTGTGCACATAAGGCCCCGCAGCGGCCGGCAGATAACGCGGAATGGCCTGGCCGACCACGCGCCGCGTGCTGGCATTGGTGATTTCGTAGTCGACGCGGACAAACTCGCCGGTACGCGCCATCACGCTACGCACGAGCGGCTTGACCTGCCACGGCAAACCCGCCTGGACATTGGCATCGAATACCAGCCTGACCGGCACGCCCGGCGTGATGCTGCTGGCGGCTGCCGGCGCCTCATCGGCCTTGACCACGCGGTTGATGCCGGTGACTTCGCAGATCACCCGGTACATGGGAATCAGCGCCCAGGCAAAGCCGAACATCAGACAGGCAATCAGCAGCAGCTTTTTCAACAGGATGCGGTTGTCGTGCATGGCCCTCACCCTCAATGGTGCTCGCCGCCCTTCATCTCAAGAATCACGCCGTTGTCGCCCACCTTGAGCTGCGGCGCGACCACAAAGCTGTGATACGGCGCCGGCGTGGCAATCGCCCACTCCAGCGTATTGGCGCCTTCCCATGGCTTTTGCGCTGCCTCCTTACCATGGCGGATGGAGCGCACCATGTTGTAAAAGAAGATCAGCTGGCCGAAGCCGAACATAAAGGCACCGACGCTGGCGATGGCGTTAAAGTCGGTGAACTGCAGGGCGTAATCGGGGATGCGGCGCGGCATGCCGGCCAGACCGAGAAAGTGCATCGGGAAGAAGGTGATGTTGAACCACAAGAGCGACCACCAGAAATGCAGCTGGCCCAACTTCTCCGAATACATCTTGCCGGTCATCTTGGGGAACCAGTAATAAACGGCGGAAAACAGGCTGAACAGCGCTCCGGCCACCAGTACATAGTGGAAATGCGCCACCACGTAATACGTGTCCTGCAACTGGATATCGACCGCCGCCACCGACAGGATCACGCCGGACAGGCCGCCTATGGTGAACAGCATCACGAAACCGATGGCAAACAGCATCGGCGTTTCAAAGGTCATCGCCCCTTCCCACATGGTGGCCACCCAGTTGAACACCTTTACCCCGGTCGGCACCGCAATCAGCATGGTCGCGTACATAAAGAACAGCTGGGCGGTGGCCGGCATGCCGGTGGTGAACATATGGTGTGCCCACACCATAAAGCTGAGGATGGCAATGCTGGAAGTGGCATACACCATGGAGGTGTAGCCGAACAAGGGCTTGCGGGCGAAGGTCGGAATCACCTGGCTGACGATGCCGAACGCTGGCAGCGCCATGATATAAACCTCGGGGTGGCCGAAGAACCAGAAGATATGCTGGTACATCACCGGGTCGCCGCCGCCGGCGGCATTGAAAAAGTGGGTACCGAAATGGCGGTCGGTCAGCACCATGGTCACCACCCCGGCCAGCACCGGCATCACGGCGATGATCAGATAGGCCGTGATCAGGCTGGCCCAGGCAAACATCGGCATCTTCATCAGCGTCATGCCCGGCGCGCGCAGGTTCAATACCGTCACCACAATATTGATCGCGCCCATAATCGAACTCACCCCGAGAATATGGATGGCGAAAATGGTCAGGTCGGTGCCCATGCCGCCCTGAGTGGACAAGGGGGCGTACAGCGTCCAGCCGGCTGCGGCCGCACCACCGGGTACCCAGAACGAGATCATCAGCAACAGTGCCGCTGGCGGCAACAGCCAGAAACTCCAGTTATTCATGCGCGCAAATGCCATGTCCGGCGCGCCTATCATCAAGGGCAGCATCCAGTTGGCCAGGCCGGTGAAGGCCGGCATGATGGCACCGAACACCATCACCAGACCGTGCAGGGTGGTGAGCTGGTTAAAAAGTTCGGGCTGCCAGAACTGCAGCCCCGGACTGAACAGCTCGGCGCGTATGCCCAGTGCCATCACTCCGCCGGAGATAAACATGGCGAAGGAAAACCACAGATACAGCGTGCCGATATCCTTGTGGTTGGTGGCGAACAGCCAGCGGGCAAGACCGCGCGGCTTGTCGTGCTGGATATGGGAGGCGACCTGGGCGCCATCGGCGATATTCATACTGCCTCCTTAAACCTTGCCGCCGCGCGCGGCCTTGATATCTTTGGGCTGAACCGCATCGCCGGTGTTATTGCCCCAGGCATTGCGCTCGTAGCTGATGACCGCCGCAATCTCGGTATCGGACAACTGCTTGCCCCAGGCCGCCATCGCCGCATTTTTCTTGCTGCCGTTCAGCACGATATCGATATGGCCGGCCTTGTCCGTGGTTGCCATCTTGGAGCCGGCCAGCGCCGGGAAGGTACCGGGCACACCGCTGCCGTTTGCCTGATGGCAAGCGACACAGTTCTGCTGGTAAACCTTCTCGCCGCGCGCCATCAGGTCAGGCAGGGTCCAGACCTTGTTCGGGTCTTCCGCCTTGGCCGCAGCCGCTACTTTTTTCGCCGCCAGCCACTGCTGGTAGTCTTCCGGGCTACGCGCATCGACCACAATGGGCATAAAGCCATGATCTTTGCCGCACAATTCGGCACACTGGCCACGGTAAACACCGGGCTTGTCTACCTTGAACCAGGTATCGCGCACATAGCCCGGGATCGCATCCTGCTTCACCCCCAGCGCCGGCACCCACCATGAATGGATCACATCATTGGCAGTCAGCAGCAGCCTGACTTTCTTGCCGGTCGGCACCACCAGCGGCTCGTCGACTTCCAGCAAATACGGCCCGCCAGCAGTTTTGAGCGTGCCGTCGCGCGGCGTCGTCAGATGGCTCATAAAAGCCACGCCATCATCCAGATAGTCGTACTGCCACTTCCACTGGTAGCCGGTCACCTTGACCGTCATGTCTTCGCCGCGCGTGCTTTTTTGCGCCAGAATGGCTTGCGTGGCCGGCCATGCCATGCCGACCAGAATCAGCAAGGGAATGGCCGTCCAGATAATCTCGACCGTGGTGTTTTCGTGAAATTGCTTGGCGCTGCGCCCCGCCGATTTGCGGTGGCGGATGATGGCGTAAAACATCACGCTAAAGACGATGACGACGATGGCGACCGTGATATACAGCAGCAGTGTATGCAGATCGTAAATGCTGCGCGCCACGCTGGTTACCGGCGGCTGCAAGTTAAGCTCGGCCGCCAGCACCACGCCCGGCGACAGCGCAGACACGATCAAGGCTAGGCGCAATGGCAGCATGATGTCCCCTCAGCATAAACCCTGGCCCAATCAGGCCTAATGGATGCAAACACAACCCTTAAAATGACGGTTGATTCACTGATGCTAGGACAGAATCCGGTGTGCGCAAGAATTACCGATGTTGCATTGCGCTTAACATAAAATGGAATGGTAGCCACTCTGTTCAGGGGTGGCGCATTCATCCTGCCATGGAGTTCAAAATGAAAAAAACCTCACGCCTGACCAGCCTGCTACTGGCCACCCTGCTGCTATCCGCCTGCCAGACCATGATGGCGCCAACCGTACGCAATAATGTTGCCGCCTACGGCACGCAATGGTTTGCCGATGCCGGCCACCCGCTGGCCGGTCCGCTGGCGTGCGAAAATGCAGGCAATACCAATACGCTGGTTTGTCAGGGCACCACCGCCAGCGGTAAAGCCGCCACCATGAGCGGCGTCATTCCCTCGGCTGAAAATGCCGGCGCCCCCTTCATCGGTACCGTCGGTGGCAACCGCGTATTTACCGCCAATATGCCCTGAGTCCCGGCCATAGACGCAAAAAAGGCACCACGAGGTGCCTTTTTTGCTTGATAGCCGCGCGCTTACAGCACCAGCCCACCCAGCAAGAAGCCGAACAATACCGACAGGCTGATGGCCAACACACCCGGAATAATAAACGGATGGTTGAATACGGCCTTGCCGATACGGGTCGAGCCGGTTTCATCCATCTCCACCGCGGCCAGCAGCGTAGGGTAAGTCGGCAGCACAAACAGGGCCGACACCGCCGCAAACGAGGCAATCACCGTCAGCGGGCTGACCCCCAGCAACAAGGCGGCAGGCAGCAAGGCCTTGGCCGTGGCGGCTTGCGAATAAAGCAGCATGG
The DNA here is from genome assembly GCF_023502145.1 of Craterilacuibacter sp. RT1T. Classification (GTDB taxonomy): domain Bacteria; phylum Pseudomonadota; class Gammaproteobacteria; order Burkholderiales; family Chromobacteriaceae; genus Craterilacuibacter. The sequence continues at coordinate 24,811 of NZ_JAMFLI010000004.1, forward strand.
AGGCAAAAAACAGCACCACGGCCAGCATCCACGGATAGCTGTCGAGCAAGGTGCTGGCGGTTTCCTTGATGCCGTCGATATGGGCGGCAACAAAGGTGTCCCCCAACCAGGCCACCCCCATGACACAGACACAGGCCGACATGCCGGACTTGAAGGTCGCTGCATTCAATACCTTGCCGGTATCCACCTTGCACAACAGGGTAATCACGGTTGCTGCCGACAGCATGATCGCCATAATCGCGTCGTTACGCGGCATCACCGGCTTTTCAATCAGGCCCACGGTCGGCGAAATGGCGGTCGCGTACAGCATCACCGCCACGATGGCGATCAGGAATAACCCGACCGACAGCTTGGCATGCGGCAGAATTTCCAGCTTCTGCTCGCCGCGTATCGTCACCTGCCCCTTGGCCAGACGCTCCTGATAGACCGGGTCATCCTTAAGCTCGCAACCCAGACGGTTGGCCACCACCGAGGTGAGCAATACCGCCGCCAGCGAAGTCGGTATCGTGATGGCCAGCAGCTGCAAATAGCCCACGCCCAGCGGCTCGAGAATGCCGGAGACAAAAATCACCGCAGCAGAAATAGGCGAGGCGGTAATCGCAATCTGCGAAGACACCACCGAAATGGACAATGGGCGTGACGGCCGTATGCCTTGCTCCTTCGCCACTTCGGCAATCACCGGCAAGGTGGAAAACGCGGTGTGGCCGGTGCCGGCCATCAGCGTCATAAAGTAGGTCACCACAGGCGCAAGGTAAGTGATGTACTTCGGATGTTTGCGCAGCAGCCTTTCCGCCTGTCCCACCAGATAATCCATCCCGCCGGCGACCTGCATGGCGCCAATGGCGGCAATCACCGACATGATGATCAGAATCACATCCCATGGGATATTCCCCGGCGCCACCCCCAGCACGGCCAGAGCCACCACCCCCAGCCCGCCGGCAAAACCAATGCCTATCCCGCCCAGTCTGGCACCCAAAAAGATGGCACCCAGCACAATTGCTAATTCTAGCCCTATCATTATTGACTTCCCTTTATTGCAAATAGAAACCACTTGCACCCGATAAATGCATTGCTTGCCATCCTATGGTAATAGGCAGATTTTTTTTTGATTTGGCGCAGACAAGTAATGCTTTACGCATTGAAAAGGCAGGAAAAAGTAAAATGGGCCTGCCGCACCATGCGGCAGACCCATATCAAGCGCGTCAGGCACGCCCTCAGACGCGGGGATAAGACTCAGGCAAACGCGATCTTGCCATCCGCAATGCTGCTCAGAATAGCCAGCGACTCGACCCGTGTCACACCGGCTTCTTCTATCAGCTTGCGCCCGCTCTGGAAGCCCTTCTCGATCACGATACCCACCCCCACCACCTCGGCCTGAGCCTGATGCACGATGTCGATCAGACCACAGGCCGCATGGCCGTTGGCCAGGAAGTCGTCCAGTACCAGCACGTTCTCGCCCGGCGCGAGATAACGACGCGAGACACGCACGCGATATGTCTTCTGCTTGGTAAACGAATACACATCACTCTCGTAGGCATCCTGATCCAGCGTCAGGCTCTCGGTCTTTTTGGCGAACACGACCGGTACATTGCCGAAATGACGTGCCGCCATCACGGCGACAGCAATCCCCGAGGCTTCAACCGTCAGGATTTTGTCGACCTTAACCCCGGCAAAGCGCCGGGCGAACTCGGCACCCATCGCATCCAGCAAAGCCACATCCAGCTGGTGATTAAGGAAATTGTCGACCTTGAGTACATAACCATCGAGCAGACGGCCGTCGCTGAGGATTTTATCTTTGAGTAGCTGCATGGTGTGAAGGAGGCGGGTGCATGAAAATGCGCGCCATTGTAACACTGCACACGCATGCAATGTCAGAGCCATTACATATGCTAATGAAGAGTTCAATACGGTTACGACTCAAGCATCATCATCGGCTATTCAAATAATGGCAGGACAAATACAACCATTTAAACAATTTAAACACACGTTGACTAAATAAAAATGACCGGCTAGATATTAGCAGCGGGGAGACCTGAAGAGGTGTTCATTCCCCCACACAGCATAAACCATAGAAACTGTAGCAGGAGAAACCCATGAAACATCTCTTTAGAGCTGGCGCAGCCGTCATGCTCTGCCTGCCCTTGGCAGCGCAGGCCAATATGACGCTGGATCTGAATCAGAGCAAGACCCCGCTCGCCAATGCTTCCATCACCCAAAATGCCGGCTGGAGCTGGCAGAATGTCGGAGCCGGCACCTTAAACGGTACGCTGGATGGCAAATCGTTCTCAACCTACTGCGTCGAGCTGAACCAGCCGCTAAGCTGGAGCGCGCAAAAATATTCGCTGGCCAGCTTCTCGCCGGCCGATGGAGACATGCTCAACCGGCTATATACCGTCGCTAACCATAAGGTGACCGACCTGACCTCAGGCCTTGCCTTCCAGCTGGCAGTATGGGAAATCGTCAATGAAGCCAAAGACAATTTCCAGGTCAAGTATGCACCGGGAGCTTCCGGCCAGTTTGGTGCAGCCAATTTGTCCAGCACCCACCAATCGGCCTACCAGAGCGCCAACCAATGGCTGGCCGAGGCCAAGAGTCTGGATGCATCCAAAATCACCTGGTCCACCCAGAAGCTAACCAATGGCAATTACCAGGATTATGTGCTCGCCGCACAAGTTCCCGAACCGGAAACCTATGCCATGATGCTGGCCGGACTGGGACTGATGGCGGCTATCACGCGCCGCCGCAACAAAAATGCTGGCAAAAAAAGCGGCATTATTCTGAGCTAGCACCATTAACCGACGCGACAAAGCCGACCTCCTGGGTCGGTTTGTCTTGCGTCCGCGCCTTATGAGCCGGTGTGCTTGTGGGGCGGCCTTGTGGGCCTGGGGTTTCAATCAAAAGGGTGTAATGAAACCTTGTGGCTTGCCGCGCTAAACACCGTGTTATCCGAACTTGCAACGGGACGGAAAGGGTCGGGAACCCCACAGTGTCCGGCAACGGCGTACCGGATTAAAAAATCAGCAGAATCAAACGTCTCCTTGTGCCTTCAAGCGCTCGTCCTTGTGCGACAGCTTGTTCAGTGCCGACAGATAGGCTTTGGCGCTGGCCACGATAATGTCGGTGTCGGCCCCCTGGCCGTTGACGATGCGCCCTTCCTTTTCCAGACGCACAGTCACTTCGCCCTGCGACTCGGTCCCCTTGGTAATGGCATTGACCGAATACAACTCAAGCTCCGCCCCGCTGTTCACCACGCTCTCTATCGCCTTGAAGGCGGCATCTACCGGGCCGGAACCACTGGATTCGGCACGCTGCTCCGCCCCATGCTGGGCAAACACAATGGATGCCAGCGGCGGCTCGCCGGTTTCGGTCGCGACTTTCAGCGAAACGAATTTGTAGTCTTCCTGCTCGATGGCAACCAGTTCATCCGATACCAGTGCATGCAGGTCTTCGTCGAAAATCTCGCGCTTTTTGTCGGCCAACTCTTTAAAGCGGGTAAAGGCGGCATTCAGCGCTTCTTCGCTATCGATAATGATGCCCAGCGCCGCCAGCTTGGTCTTGAAGGCATTGCGTCCGGACAACTTGCCCAGCGTCAGGCGGTTGGCGCTCCAGCCAACCGACTCGGCCGACATGATTTCATAGGTTTCACGATGCTTGAGCACGCCATCCTGATGAATGCCGGACTCGTGAGCAAAGGCATTGGCACCGACAATCGCCTTGTTCGGCTGCACCGGATAGCCGGTAATGGTCGACACCAGACGCGAGGCCGGCACGATCTGGCAGGTATCGATACGGGTGTCCAGATTAAAGACATCGCGCCGCGTTTTGACCGCCATGACGATTTCTTCCAGTGCGGCATTGCCGGCACGCTCGCCCAGGCCGTTAATGGTGCACTCGACCTGACGCGCCCCGCCCAGCACCGCCGCCAGGCTGTTGGCGACCGCCATGCCCAGATCGTTGTGACAATGCGCCGACCACACCACGCGCTGACCGCCCACCGTGGCGCCGATCAGATCGCGGAAAAAGGCTTCGGTCACGCGCGGAACCGCATAGCCGACGGTATCGGGCACATTGATGGTGGACGCCCCTGCCGCGATCACCTCGCCGAAAATACGGGCCAGAAAGGTAGGATCGGAGCGCAGCGCATCCTCGGCCGAGAATTCGACATCATCGGTATATTCGCGCGCCAGCTTCACTGCCTTCACCGCGGCCTCGATCACCTCGTCCGGGCTCATGCGCAGCTTCTTCTCCATATGGATGGGGCTGGTGGCGATAAAGGTGTGGATGCGGCCACGCGCGGCCGGCGTAATGGCCTCGCCTGCGGCGCGGATGTCGCGTTCATTGGCACGCGCCAACGAGCACACGGTCGACTCGCGAATGGCTTCGGCAATGCTGCGGATGGATTCGGCATCCCCGGCACTGGCCGCGGCAAAGCCGGCCTCGATCACATCGACGCCCAAGCGCTCGAGCTGGCGTGCAATACGCAGCTTCTCTTCGCGGGTCATGGATGCACCCGGCGACTGCTCGCCATCACGCAAGGTGGTATCAAAAATGATCAAACGGTCGCCCATATCGAGTGCTCTCCTCTGTCCGCCAGTCAGCTTTACGCCAACCAGATAGTCGCTGTAGTCAAATCTCCTGCCCTGGCTTGCTGCCAGTTGCGCCAGCTTGTTCAGTTGCGCCAGCGGCAAACTGCCCCGCTCGCGCCACTTATAGATTGCGGCCCGCGACACCGGCTCATCCGGAAAAGCCAGGCTCAAGGCCTCGGCGATGATTCCGGGACCGCCGAAATCGGCGATCAATCGTTCGATGTCCAACTGCATTGCGCTCTCCTGCTGACTGTTTGTCATAGATTAGAAAGAAAAAGACACAACGTCAAATAATATGCCAAAGAATTTCAAATGTTCACAAAAAACTGTGTCCAATAAGGCAAATTAGACATTTAGTCCGATTTTATGCCTTTTTTATGCATGGAAACTACCCGGTAAAGTCATGTCAGCCACCCCAAACAAGCAGATAGGATATAATTCACTCCTTTTGACTTTCGGGGATTGCCCTTGTCCGAGCGCCTATTCGTGCTGCTGCAGCATGCACTGCCCAAGCTGGCCATTACCCGCCTGTCCGGTTTTATTGCCGGGTGCCAAGCAGGCAGCCTGACCCAGAAACTGATCCGCGACTTTATTGCCCGCTATCAGGTCAATATGGCCGAGGCAGCGCAGTCGGACCCCGCCGCCTACCCAAGCTTCAACGAATTCTTTACCCGTGCACTCAAGCCCGGCGTACGGCCCTTGGCCGATAGCGCGCTCGTCTGCCCGGTTGACGGCGCCATCAGCCAGTTTGGCCGCATCGAATCCGGCCAGATCTTTCAGGCCAAGGGCAAGTCTTACAGCGCCACCGCCTTGCTCGCCGGCGACGCCGCGCTGGCCAAGCGCTTCGAGCACGGCCAGTTCGCCACCATCTACCTGAGCCCGCGCGACTACCACCGCATCCATATGCCATGCGATGGCCGCCTGCGCTCCATGAGCTATGTGCCGGGCGAGTTGTTCTCGGTCAACCCGGCCACCGCACGCGGCGTCGATGCGCTATTCGCCCGCAACGAGCGGGTGGTGTGCGTCTTCGACGGCCCCGAGGGTGAGTTCGTACTGGTACTGGTCGGCGCCACCATTGTCGGCAGCATGGCCACCGTATGGCATGGCGTGGTCAACCCGCCGCGCAGCAAGGATGTGCGCCACTGGGACTACCGTGATCAGGATATCCGTCTGAAAAAGGGCGAGGAGATGGGCCGCTTCCTGCTGGGTTCGACCGTAGTGCTGCTCTTTCCCGAAGGCCAGTGTGCCTTCAAGCCCGAATGGGCGCCGGCGCGCGCGGTGCGCATGGGCGAGGCGATGGCGGATTAAGCCTGCCGCCAGACGCAAAAAAGCCGGGCATGCATCCCGGCTTTTTTCATGCACTAAACAGGCTTAGTTTTTGGACTGGTCAACCAGCTTGTTCTTGGCGATCCACGGCATCATCGCGCGCAGTTCGGCACCTACTTTTTCAATCGGATGATCGGCGTTCAGACGGCGGCGCGCGGTCATCGATGGGTAGTTGGTCTTGCCTTCCAGGATGAACATCTTGGCGTATTCGCCCGACTGGATGCGGTACAGCGCCTTCTTCATCGCTTCCTTGGTGGCGGAGGTCACCACTTCCGGCCCGGTCACGTACTCGCCGTACTCGGCGTTGTTCGAGATCGAGTAGTTCATATTGGCGATGCCGCCTTCGTACATCAGGTCAACGATCAGCTTCAGTTCGTGCAGGCACTCGAAGTAGGCCATTTCCGGTGCGTAACCGGCTTCGGTCAGCGTCTCGAAACCGGCTTTTACCAGCTCGACGGCACCACCGCACAGTACGGCCTGCTCGCCGAACAGGTCGGTTTCGGTTTCTTCGCGGAAATTGGTCTCGATCACGCCGCCCTTGGTACCGCCGTTGGCTGCGGCATAGGACAGCGCGATGTCGCGCGCCTTGCCGGAGTTATCCTGATAAACGGCGATCAGGGTCGGTACGCCGCCGCCCTTCACATACTCGGAACGCACGGTGTGGCCAGGGCCTTTAGGGGCAACCATGATCACGTCGATATCGGCAGCCGGTACGATCTGGTTGTAATGGATGTTAAAGCCGTGAGCGAAGGCCAGTGCCGCGCCTTTTTTCAGGTTAGGCGCGATGTCCTTGGCGTAGACGTCAGGCTGGCTCTCGTCCGGCAGCAGAATCATCACCACATCGGCCTTTTTCACCGCTTCGGCGACTTCTTTCACCTTGTGACCGGCAGCTTCGGCCTTGGCCCACGATGCGCCATCCTTGCGCAAACCCACCACCACCTCGACGCCGGACTCCTTCAGGTTCTGAGCATGGGCGTGACCCTGCGAGCCGTAGCCGATGATGGCAACGCGCTTGTCTTTGATGATGGAGAGGTCGGCGTCTTTATCGTAATAAACCTTCATTTTGTTTTTCCTTGTGTCGTTATGCTATGGATGAGGAAAGCGGAGCGCCGCTAGCGCTCCCCGGCGCGTCTGCCGGCCCCCGTTAAATCTTCAGAATGCGTTCACCACGACCGATGCCGGAGGCACCGGTTCTGACCGTTTCCAGAATCACCGCACGGTCTATGGCCTCGATAAAGGCACCGAGCTTTTCCGTGGTTCCGGTCAGTTCTATGGTGTAAGTCTTTTCGGTGACGTCGATAATGCGGCCACGGAAAATATCCGCCATCCGCTTCATCTCCTCGCGCTCCTTGCCGGTCGCACGCACCTTGATCAGCATCAGCTCGCGCTCGATGTGTTCGGACTCGTTCAGGTCGATCACCTTGACTACCTCGATCAGCTTGTTGAGCTGCTTGGTAATCTGTTCGATCACGTCATCGGACCCGTGCGTCACAATGGTCATGCGCGACAGCGTCGGGTCTTCGGTGGTCGATACCGTCAACGAATCAATATTGTAGCCGCGTGCCGAAAACAGCCCCACTACGCGGGACAAGGCACCGGCTTCGTTTTCCAGCAAAATGGAAAGAATGTGTTTCATAGTGATCTCTCCGCTCAGCATAGGTTGCCGTAGTCACGATTGGCCGGCGGCGCATCGTCTTCGCGCATATGCGGCGGCAGATCCATCTGATCCAGACCCTTGCCGTTGCGTATCATCGGGAACACGTTTTCCGACTGGTCGGTACGGAAATCCATGAACACCAGCCGCTCTTTGAGCTTGGCACTGAACGCCTCGCGCAGTGCCGGCTCGACATCGGATGGGCTTTCGATCTTCATGCCGACGTGACCATAGGCCTCGGCAATCTTCACGAAATCGGGCAGCGCATCCATATACGACTCGGAATAACGCGTGCCGTAGAAGAACTCCTGCCACTGGCGCACCATGCCCAGATAACGGTTGTTGAGCGAGATCACCTTGACCGGCGTGTGATACTGCTTGCAGGTCGACAGCTCCTGAATATTCATCTGGATCGAGCCTTCGCCGGTAATACAGGCGACGGTGGCATCCGGGTTAGCCAGCTGCGCCCCCATGGCGGCCGGCAAGCCAAAGCCCATGGTGCCAAGCCCCCCCGAGTTCAGCCACTGCTTGGGTCGATCGAACTTGTAGTACTGCGCCGCCCACATTTGGTGCTGCCCCACATCGGAGGTCACGATGGCGTTGCCACCGGTAATCTCGTACAGCGCCTGCACCACGGACTGCGGCTTAATGAATTCGTTGGACGGCTTGTACAGCAGGCAGTCGCGGGAACGCCAGGCTTCGATCTGCTGCCACCACTCGGCCAGCGCTGCGGCGTCCGGGCGCTCGCCGGAAGCGCGAATCAGCTCCAGCATCTCTTTGAGCACATGCTTGACGTCGCCGACGATAGGCACGTCCACCTTGACCCGCTTGGCGATCGAGCTTGGGTCGACGTCGATATGCACAATCTTTTTCGGGGATGACAGGAAATGCTCGGGCACGCTGATTACGCGATCATCAAAGCGCGCGCCGATAGCAATCAGCACGTCGCAGTTCTGCATCGCCATATTGGCTTCGTAAGTGCCGTGCATGCCCAGCATGCCGAGGAACTGCGGATCCGAGCCCGGATAGGCACCCAGCCCCATCAGGGTATTGGTGCAAGGCAGGCCCAAAGCACGCACCAGTTCGGTCACTTCTGCGGCCGCGCCACCTTGTACCGCCCCGCCACCCACATAGACAAACGGACGCTTGGCACCCATCAACAGGCCGACAGCCTTCTTGATCTGCCCTGGATGGCCGCGTGTCACCGGCAGATAGGAGCGGATATGCACGCTGTCCGGATAGCTAAACTCGGCCACCGCCTGAGTCACATCCTTGGGAATATCCACCACCACCGGTCCTGGACGGCCGGTTCTGGCGATATAAAACGCCTTCTTGATGGTCTCGGCCAGATCCTTGATGTCCTTGACCAGGAAGTTGTGCTTCACGCACGGGCGGGTGATGCCCACCATGTCGACTTCCTGGAAAGCGTCCATGCCGATGGCCGGCGTCGCGACCTGACCGGAAATCACCACCAGCGGAATCGAATCCATGTAAGCGGTCGCAATACCGGTCACGGCATTGGTCGCGCCGGGACCGGAGGTCACCAGCGCAATGCCGACCTTGTCGCTGGAACGCGAATACGCGTCCGCCGCATGGATGGCTGCCTGCTCATGCCGCACCAGTACATGCTTGAACTGGTTCTGCTTGAAGATAGCATCGTATATTTCTAGAACCGCGCCGCCGGGGTAGCCGAAAATATACTCGGCACCTTCTTCCTGCAGGCTGCGGACCAGTATTTCCGCGCCCGATATTTGCATCTTGGCCTCTACTTATCTCTATTGCGTCCCGTTGCAGTTAATGACCATAGCGTATCTGCCAAAACACGGTCAAGCGCTTTTGTGCGGCCGCACAAGGCATGGACAGGCTGGAAAAACCGGCCTTTGCTGCATACATACCCTGATGGACTGCGCTTTGTTAAGATAGCGTCTTACCCTTATTCCATACTATTGATGGCGACCCGCAAGCAACTGTCCGGTTTTCTGGTTTCGGCCATGCCCAAAGCCCTGTATCAAGCCATGCTGGTGCTGCCGGACACGCAGACGGCCCAGCAGGCGCTGACGCGCGCCGTGCTGCTCACCATCACCCGTCATGGCGTGGCAAGGCCCGAGCAGCTACCGCTGCTATTCCAGCGCATGCTGGCACAAGCCTGCCGCCGCGCGCGGCCCCCCTGGCGCCAACCGGTACTAGAGGATGCGGATGCGCCCATCCTGCTGGAAATGCTGGCCACTCCCACGCCGGAACAGCACTGGCCAGCGAGCAGCGAAGCGCCCGCACTCATCCATGCCGCACTGGCCTTATTGCCCGACACCGACCGGCAAGCTTATCTATTGCGCCACTGGCTGGGGTTCAGCCCACAGCAAGCGGCACAAAGCATGGCGCTTTCGTCCCGAGCCCTTGCCCGGCATGAGCACGCTGGCCGTCATGCCCTGCATACCCTGCTGTCACTAAAAGGCTTAAGCCTGCCTGCAGGCTACACCAGCCTGGATGCTGCCATCTGCGCAGTATTGACGGCGGCCCTGCCCAAGAATGAGACTCAGCTACCTGCTGTGTGCCTCGCTGCGCTGGATGCCGCCGAACGGCAAGGCCCGCGCCGGCTTGCCCGTCTGCGCCCTTGGCTGACGCTCCATCTGCAGCCCCTGCGCCGCGCGGCATTCACCTTATTGCTGCTCGTCCTGATCAGCACCAGCCTGCCGCAAATGCCATGGCAAACGCAGACCGACAGCCCGGACGACACCGCCTTGCTCGCCGATACCTGGTCACTAGACACCCTGCTCGATCCGGCCCTGGAACAAAATCATGACTAGATGCCTGCTTGTGTGTATCTGCCTGTATACCCTGCAAGCCAGTGCCGGCACGCCCGCTTCACCCGACTGGAACGAGCTGGCCGAACACGAGCGCCAATTGCTTGCCCCTCTGGCCCGCGACTGGAACCGCTACTCCGCCCCCAAAAAACAGGACATGCTGGCTCTGGTTCCGAATGGCAACGCACTCCCCCCCGCCAAGCGGACCCGCTTGCAAAGCAGGCTTAAACGCTGGGCCGAGCTCACGCCGGCACAGCGCCAGCTGGCAAGACAGAACTGGCACAAATTGCAGGCGATGCCGCCCGCACAACAACAATACTGGCGCCAACAACACTCACCGGGTTCACTGGCACCACGCTGAGCCTGCGTACCCCGCCATCATTCAGGTAGAATATCGTCCTCACTCTTGCGCCCGGATACTGCATGCCCGCCCACCCCACTTCACCCAGCGCCCGTCGCACGCTGGCCGCCTTACTGTATGAAGTGCTGCTCACCGCCGCCGTACTATTGGCGATCGCCACCCTGTTAACCCCCCTCAAGGCCGTACTGGGTGCAAGCCCGCTGGCCGAGCTGCTGTTCCGTCTTTTGCTGGCCGGCCTGCTGTTTGCCTATTACGGCTGGTGCTGGGTCAAGGGCGGGCAGACGCTGGCGATGAAAACCTGGCGCCTGAAGCTGGTGCGTGCCGATGGCGCGGCGCTAGACTGGCCGCTGGCCTTGCGCCGCTACCTGATTGCACTGGCGCTGTTTGTCGGCGTGCCGGCGCTGGCCTATGCCGGCTGGAGCCGCAGTCTGGGAGAAAGCGCGCCCTTCTGGCTCGCCCTGGTCTGGTTGCCGCTCCCCTTTATCGCCCGCGGCATCGATCCGGAAAAACGCAGCCTGCACGATAGGCTGGCCGGCACCCGCGTGCTGTGGCTGGGCAAGAAGTAATACCCGCTGGCGGGCACGGCCTGCCACTCCCCACTCCCTGTTCCCTGCCCCCCATCTCCTCTATACTTCGCCCGACGGAGCGGGCGCCGGATATCTGCCGGCTGCCCGCCTAGCGCCCGGTTGTCTCCGGGTTCCTGCAAACTCTCTCCGGAATCACGCATGCTGGAAAAACTGTTCCACATCCGTGCGCAAGGCTCGTCCGTGCGCACCGAAATCCTCGCCGGTTTCACCACCTTCCTCACCATGTCGGCCATTTTGTTCGTCAACCCGGACATCCTCGCCGCCGCCGGCATGGACCATGGCGCCGTGTTCGTCGCCACTTGCCTCGCCGGTGCCATTGGCTGCCTGCTGATGGGCTTGCTCGCCAACTACCCGATCGGCCAGGGGCCGGGCATGGGCATCAACGCCTTCTTCGCCTTCGGCCTGGTCAAGGGCATGGGCCTGCCGTGGGAAACGGCACTGGGTGCCGTATTTTTGTCCGGCATCCTGTTTATTCTGGTGAGCCTGTTCAAGGTACGCGAATGGTTCGTCAACGCGATTCCCGCCTGCCTCAAACACTCGATCTCGGCCGGCGTCGGCCTGTTTATCTCGCTGATTGCGCTGCAACAGGCCGGTATCGTCGTGGCCAGCCCGGACACCATGCTGGCGCTGGGGCCGCTGGGCACCCCATCGGTGCTGCTGGCTGCATTTGGCTTTTTGCTGATGGTGGTACTCGACCGCCGCGGCGTGCCTGGCGCCATCATCATCGGCATTCTTGCGGTGACCGCGATCTCGGTTGGCTTGGGTTACACCCCGTATGGCGGCATCGTCTCGGCGCCGCCTTCGCTGGCGCCGACCTTCCTCAAGGCCGACATCCTCGCCGCTTTGCACCCGGCGGTGCTGGGCGTAGTGCTGTCCTTCTTTTTGATGAGCCTGTTTGAAACCTCGGGCACGCTGATCGCCATCGCCGAGCGCGGAAACTTCCTCGACAAGGACGGCCACCTGCCGCGCCTCAAGCGCGCGCTGCTGGCCGACTCGACCGCGATCAGCGCCGGCGCGCTATTGGGCACCTCCAGCACCACCAGCTATATCGAATCGACCACTGGCATCGCCGCCGGCGGCCGTACCGGTCTTACCGCCGTGGTGATTGCCGGCCTGTTTATCGCCGCGCTGGTCTTCGCGCCGCTGGCGGCGATGGTGCCGGGCTACGCCACCGCACCGGCACTGCTTTACGTTGCCATCCTGATGCTCAGGAGTCTGACCCATCTGGAGTGGGACGAGCTGACCGAAACCGCACCGGCCATCGCCTGCATCAGCACCATGGCCTTCACCTTCTCCATCGCCGACGGCATCGCCTTTGGTGCCATCACCTATGTGATCACCAAGCTGGCTACCGGCCAAGGCAAACAGCTGTCGCTGCCTATCGTGGTGATCGCCGCCCTGTTTATCGCGCGCTATCTGTTCCTGTAAAAACAGGGAGTAGGGAGTAGTGAATGGGGAGTATCCCCACTCCCTACTCCCTACTCCCTACTCCCCAGCCTCAGCCATGCACCTTGCGTCCGGCGATATAGGTCGCCGCGATGGCGCGGTCGTCGCCCAAGGTCATCTGGATGAACAAGGCCTCGTGAATGTCGCGCGCGTAGCGCATGCGGTACTCGATGATCGGTGTCGATTTGAGGTTCAGCACGCACAAGTCGGCTTCCTTACCCGCTTCGACGCTGCCGATTTTGTCCTGCAAACCCAAGGCCTCGGCCGTGCCGCGGCTGGCGAGGTAGAAGGCATGCGCAGCAGACAGCGCGTAGCCGTTCAATTGCGCCGCCTTGTAGGCTTCGTTCATGGTCTGCAGCATGGAAAAGCTGGTGCCGGCCCCCAGATCGGTCGCTAGGCCGACCTTGACCGGGCGATGCGCAGCGCGCGCCTGCTTCACATTGAAGTAGCCGGAGCCAAGAAAGAAGTTGGAAGTCGGGCAGTGCGCAATCGCGGTGCCGGTGCCGGACAGCACCTCGAGTTCGGCTTCGGACAGATGGATGCCATGGCCGTAAATGGCGCGCTCACGCAGCAGACCATAGCGGTGATAGACGTCGGTATAGTCGCGGCATGCGGGAAATAGCGACTTCACCCATTCCACTTCACCACGATTCTCCGACAGGTGCGACTGGATCAGCGTGGTCGGGAATTCGCCCGCCAAAGCACCGACCATTTCCAGCTGCTCGTGGCTGGAGGTCGGGGCAAAACGCGGCGTGATGACATATTCGGCGCGGCCCTTGCCGTGCCAGCGCTCAATCAGCACCTTGGATTCGTCGTAAGCGCGCTGCGGCGTGTCGAGCAAGGCTGCGGGCGCATTTCTATCCATGCACACCTTGCCGGCCATGATGCGCATATCGTAGCGGGCGGCCTCTTCAAACAGCGCATCGACCGACTGCGGAAATACCGTACCAAACACACAGGAGCTGGTGACGCCGTTCTTGTGCTGCTCTTTGAGGAACAGCGCCGCGACTTCGGCGGCGTGCGCCTTATCGGCAAAACCCTGCTCGGTGATAAAGGTGTAGTTGTTCAGCCAGTCGATCAGCTGTTCGCCGTAAGCGGCGATCATCTCGGTCTGCGGGTAGTGCACGTGGCTGTCGATAAAGCCGGGCAAGATCACGCCGTCGGTGTAGCGCGTAACTTCAAGCCCTTCGGGCAGGGTAGGCAGGAGCGTGGAGGCGGGGCCGACGGCGGCGATCTTGCCATCTTCCATCACTACGATGGCATCCTCTTCATACACCATGCAGTCCTGCAGTTCGCGCACGAACGGGTCGTCCTTAAAGGTCAAGAGTGCGCCGCGAATGGCTGTTTTCATCGTTACATATCTTCAAGCAAAGAATCTTTCTATCAAAATTCTTCAACAGACGCAAAAAAACCCTCTCGTGTTAAGCTTACGACATTATTAATCCATCCTAAGCCTGCCTGTATGAGCGTCTCCTCTCCCGATCAGATAGACCAGATCGTTGCCCTGTGGCGCGCGGTTCGCCCCGACCTTGATCCCTCATCGACCGAAGTTATCGGCCGCATTGCACGCATGGAATATTTCATTACCCGGCGCGTGCTGCAGGATCTGGCGCTACACGCCATCAATGTCGGCGAATTCGATGTGCTGGCCGCGCTCAGACGCTCGGGGGCGCCGTTCCAGCTGTCACCGGGACAATTGCAGAATATGGTACTGATTTCGTCCGGCGCGCTGACCAACCGTATCAACCGGCTGGAAAAGGCAGAACTGGTGACACGCCGCACCGATCCGAACGACAGGCGCGGCGTGATAGTCACGCTGACCGACAAGGGACTGATGGTGATCGAGGATGCGGTCAGCCATCATCTGGCCGCCGAGGCGGAGCTTTTGACGCCGCTGGATCAAGCCGAACGCGTGCAACTGGCGGCGCTATTGAAGAAGCTACTGCTGGCGCAAAAGGATTAAGTGGCCGGGCAAGCCGGCCGCTTCAGGGACAGGCTCAGGTACGGAAACGGCCGATTTCCAGATCCAGCTCGCTGGACAGTTTAGACAACTCGCCGGCCATGGCGGCCGACTCGACCACCGCCTGGTTATTGCTTGAGCTCATCTCGGCAATGCGCTCTACATTACCGGCCGCTTCGCGGCTGGCATGACTTTGTTCACGCATGGCAGCGGCAATCTCATCCGTCTTGCCCAGCACCTGGGCCGACAAGCTGCGTATGTTTTCCAGCGTTTTTGCAACGGCCTGGCTCAACTCGACCCCGCTACTCATGCGCCCGGCCGCCTGCTGCATACTGGCAACCGCAGTCTGGGTCTCGCCCTGCACCTGCGAAATCTTGGAGGAAATCTCGTTGGTCGCCTGTGCCGTACGCTCGGCCAGCTTGCGCACCTCATCCGCGACGACGGCAAAACCACGTCCGCTTTCACCGGCACGAGCGGCCTCGATCGCAGCATTCAGCGCCAATAAATTGGTCTGCTCGGCAATCTCGCGGATCACGCCGACGATGCTGCCAATCTCGCTGGAGCGCTGGCTCAGGGTGGCAATGCTACGCTCGGAAGCCTGGATCACCTGAGCAATTTCCGACATTTCCCCGGCAGCCTGCCCCGCTACCTGACTACCCTGAACCGACATTTCCATACTGGAACGGGCTTCATCCGCCATCTGTGACGCATGCTCGGCCACACGGCTGATACCGGAAGTCATCTGCTCGACCACCGCCGCCGTCGACGAAGAGGCATCAGCCTGGGCACGCGAAGCCTCGGTAATGCGCGATGCAACTTGCGACATGGCATGCGAGGTCGCGCTGACACGCTGCGAGTCTTCACGGGTGCGTTCGATAAAGGCGGCCAGATTACCCAGCAAATCCGTGAGTGCACGCGCCGTCTCGCTGACCTCATCCTTGCCGGTTACCTGCGCCCCCCTCGTCAGATCATTATTTTCCGCCGTATGGCGCATACGGGCCTGCAACAGGGATAGCGGACGGGTAATCGAACGCGCAATCAGGATGGACAGCAAGGCACCAGACAACAGCGCGGCCAGTACCGCCACCAGCAGCAAATTGCGCATCTGTGCCAGCATGGCTTCTTGCCGCTGATCCGCCGATTCAATATCCGCATTGGCCTGCTGATTCATATTCTCAATCTGGTCACGCAGGGCATACAGCTCGGACTTGAAAGGCATAATGGCGGCATCGGCCATATTGGCAGCCGCGATCTCACCAGAAACGATACGCGCAAATAGCGCATCCATTCCCTTGCGATAGACCTCCAGCTTGCCCTGCAAGACATCAAACTCCGCTTGCCTGCCAGCCGCGCGCGGCTGACTCTTGGACGCCTGCAGCAAGGCGGCAAGCTCGGTCACATGCTTGTCGAATTTCTGCTTGCTACTTTGCAGGTTTTTTTCCGCATCGGCCGGGTTGCCGATGCTCAGAAAGATATCCTTTTCATACTGCCGCACGCTCAACAAGCTGGCTTCAACCCTATGCATCTGCTGGCTGAATGCCACATCACCGGCCAACAAGTCTTCCAGGTTGGCATCCACCACGCGAAAAGCGTACCAGCCGACCCCGCCCACCATTCCGACAAACAGCAACAAACAAGCGGCCAGCAAGGCCACTCTTTGCCCTATACGCATTCTTTCCAGCATGTTCTCTCCTGACTCGGCCAAACGTGATGCTTTGGCGCAAAGCGCCATTTGCGAATCATGCCATCAAATCAATCCATATAGATAAAATATATATTTAGAGTTCGTTATTTATTAAAGACAAAGCCCGCACGATGGCGGGCCTGCTAAAAAACAGCGTAATTAGACGTGGGGATCAGGGGCGGATAGACGCGGCTTTTTGCAAGCCGGCAGGCGGTGTCCATGCCCAGTGCTTCTGCCAGGCGCCACGCACCAGATCCGGATATTCGGCGCGGCCGCGACTACCGTTGTAGCGCCCCAGCGCCAGAAACAGGTTGCCGCGTTCGCGGTCGATATAGTGGCGCAGAATGGCGCAGCCGTAGCGCAGATTGGTGGTCAGGTCGAACAGATTGTGCTCCGGCGTCCCGATGCTGCGTGTCCAGAACGGCATCACCTGCATCAGGCCGCGCGCGTCGGCACTGGAGACCGCATATTTCTTGAAGCCGCTCTCCACCTGAATCAGCCCCAGCACCATTTGCGGGTCCAGTCCGGCACGGGTCGCCTCGTAATGGATGGCGGTCAGCAGGCGCTCGCGCGTCCACGCGTCCGGTATGCGTTTTTCCAGCCGCCGCGACATTTCCGCCAGCCACGCCTGCCCTTCCTGCGGACTATCAAACACCAGCCGTGGCGCATTGACATCACCGACGCTGCGGCGCAGGGCCGAAGCGACGGTGTGCGACAGATCTTCTTCGCGCTGCGCGCCCGCCCACGCAGGCAAAGCCAGCGTAGCGAGCAGCAAGGCTATCGCGGCGCGATGCATCAGGCGCTCAGTTTGCCAAGCACGAAGGCGAGCACATTATCGGCAGCCAGCTCGGTCTTGTCGGCATCACGGCGATGCTGGTACTCGACCTTGCCTTCCTTCAGGCTGCGCTCGCCAATCACCACGCGGTGCGGGATGCCGATCAGCTCGGAGTCGGCCAGCAACACGCCCGGGCGCTCGTCGCGGTCGTCCAGCAAGACATCCACACCCTGGGCCAGCAGGCCCTGATACAGCGCCTCGGCCGCTTCGGCCACGGCTTCGCTGCGCTTCATGCCCATAGGCACGATCACCACGCTAAATGGTGCCAGCGCATCGGTCCAGATAATGCCGCGCTCATCGTGGTTCTGCTCGATGGCGGCACCCAGAATGCGCGACACGCCAATACCGTAGCAGCCCATCTCGAAATGCTTGGGCTTGCCGTCCATGTCGAGGAAGGTCGCGTTCATTTCCTTGGAGTATTTATTGCCCAGATAGAACACATGACCCACTTCGATGCCGCGCTGGATCGCCAGCACGCCCTTGCCGTCCGGCGAGGCATCGCCTTCCAGTACATTGCGGATATCGGCAACTTCCGGCTCGGGCAGGTCGCGACCGAAATTCACCCCGGTCAGATGCACATCATTCTCGTTGCCGCCGACCACCATATCGGCCATCACCGCCACACTGCGGTCGGCGTAGATCTTGCCCTTGAAGCCGACCGGGCCTAAAGAGCCCGGATTGGCACCAAAGGCAGCCACGATGGATTCGGGCGCGGCAAAAGTCAGCGGCTTGGCCACACCGGCAAGCTTCTCGCCCTTGATTTCATTCAGCTCATGATCGCCGCGCACCAGGAGCAGCACCGGCAGTTTGTCTTCGCCATCCCCCTCTACCACCACCGCCTTGACTGTCTGCTTGATGTCGCAGGACAGGAAAGCCACCAGCTCGTCTATGGTTTTCACGCCGGGTGTGGAGACCCTCTGCAGCGCAGCGCCTGGCGCCGGACGCGTGCAGGCCGGGGCCACCGCCTCGGCCAATTCGATATTGGCGGCGTAGTCGGAATCCGGGCAGTAAACGATGGCGTCTTCGCCGGTATCGGCAATGACCTGAAACTCGTGCGAGCGGTCGCCGCCAATGGCGCCGGTGTCGGCCGCCACTGCGCGATAGCTCAGGCCCATGCGGTCAAACACGCGCTGGTAGGCGGCGAACATATTGTCGTAGCTCTTGAGCGCATCTTCGGCGCTGCGGTCAAAGGAGTAGGCGTCCTTCATGGTGAACTCGCGGCCACGCATCACGCCGAAACGCGGACGGCGCTCGTCGCGGAATTTGGTCTGGATCTGGTAGAAATTCTTCGGCAGCTGGCGGTAGCTTTTCAGTTCGCCGCGCACGATGTCGGTCACCACCTCTTCCGAGGTCGGCTGGATCACGAAGTCGCGATCATGGCGGTCCTTGAAGCGCAGCAGCTCCTCGCCCATCTTGTCCCAGCGCCCGGTTTCCTGCCACAGCGCGGCCGGCTGTACCACCGGCATGGCAATTTCGATGGCACCGGCGCGGTTCATTTCCTCGCGCACGATGGCCTCGACCTTGCGCAAAGCGCGCAGCCCCATAGGCATCCAGCTGTAAACGCCGGCAGCGACCTTGCGTATCATGCCCGCGCGCAGCATCAGTTTCTGGCTGACGATATCGGCGTCGGCCGGAGCTTCCTTAAGGGTAGAGATGAAAAACTGCGAAGCGCGCATGGTGAAAACGTCCTTAGAAATGGCTTAGATGGCGCGATTGTAGCGCCGGCGGGGTGCAAGGTGGAAGCCGGGCGTGCGCCTAAGCCGGCCGGTGCCATCCGGTTTCCCTGCCTGGCGGCCTGCGTGCTAAGCTGCGCGACCATTTAAGCATCTCCTGCGCAGGAAGTACCGATCATGCAACATTTCATCCCCGGCAAAGACGCCGCCCTCGAAGACTCCATCGCCACCATGCAGGCCAAACTGGCTGCGCGCGGCTTCAATATCGAGGAAGTATCCTGGCTCAATCCGGTCGACAACTGCTGGTCGGTACATATCCGCGACCGCGATTGCCCCTTGCTGTTCACCAACGGCAAGGGCGCCAGCGAGCTGGCGGCACGCGCCAGCGCTCTGGGCGAGATGTTCGAGCGCCTGTCCTGCCATTATTTCTGGACTCACTTCTATCTGGGTGAAACACGTGCCAAGCGCCCCTTCGTCCATTACCCGCAAGAGCGCTGGTTTGCGCTGCCAGCAGATGGCAGCTGGCCCGAGGGCCTGCTGAACCAGGACCTGCTGGCCTTCTACAATCCGGACGACGCCATCGATGCGGCGACGCTGGTGGACCTGAACTCGGGCAATGGCGAGCGCGGCATCTGCGCCCTGCCTTACACCCGCGTATCGGACGGCGCGCAAAGCTGGATACCGGTCAATATCATCGGCAACCTGTATGTCAGCAACGGTATGTCTGCCGGTAATACCCAGCCGGAGGCGCGCACCCAGGCGCTGTCGGAAATCATCGAGCGCCATATCAAGTTCCGCATCATCGCCGAAGGCATCTGCCTGCCGGAGGTACCGGAGGCGGTGATTGCCCGCTACCCGCGCATCGCCGCCGGCATTCAGGGCTTGCGCGACGCAGGTTTCGGCATTCTGGTAAAAGACGCCTCGCTGGGCGGGCGTTACCCGGTGATGAACGTCACCATGCTGCACCCGCACGATCAGGGTGTATTCGCCAGCTTTGGCGCGCATCCGAGCTTTGAAGTGGCGCTGGAGCGCGCCCTGACCGAGCTGTTGCAAGGCCGCGCGCTGGATGCGCTGGCCGGCTTCCCCGAGGCGGGCATGGATATGGACGAGGTCGCCAGCCCGTCCAATCTGGAAACCCACTTTGTCGACTCGGCCGGCATCATAGGCTGGCCCTTCCTGGCCGCCCAGCCCGATTTCGCCTTCGCCGACTGGGACTTCAAGGGCAGCACCCGCGAGGACTACGAACGCCTGTGCGCCATCATCCACGAGGACGAATTCGAGATCTATGTCTCCGACTTCACCGAACTGGGCGTCTACGCCTGCCGCATTCTAGTGCCGGGCATGTCCGAGATCTATCAGGTCGACGATCTGGAGTGGGAAAACAATAGCGTGGGCAATAGCGTCCGCCCTGCCATCCTGAACCTGCATGCGCTGGACGAGGCGGGCTGTGCCGGGCTGCTGCGCGAACTGCAGGTGCTGGGATTGGCCGACCACCGTTCGCTGTGGGAGATTCTGGGGCTGGCCGTGCCGGAAGGTTCAGCCTGGAAAACCCTGCGCATGGGCGAGCTGAAAACCCTGCTGGCACTGGCTTGCGGTGATAAGGCGGCCATCCGCGAAGGGCTGGAATGGATACACCACTTCCGCCAGATTGCCGACACACGCTATCACGTTTACCGCTGCATCGAGACCCTGCTCGATCTGGACGGCGAAGGCGACTTCCGTCCTGCGCTGGCGCTGTTGTATGGCGCCGACACGCTGGCACTGGCCGAAGACCTGCTGGCACGACGCGAGCGCTTCTTCGGCCTGTCCGCGCCGGGGTTGGCGCTCGAAGGGCTGGAACTGCACCAGCGCCTGTTGCAGGCTTACGACAAGCTGTTCTGATCCGCCCGCCCTGCCCCTGCGACAGGGGTACAAGCCCCCCGTCCATAGGGCGGGGGAAATTTTCTGCTACGCTGCAGGCGATGCTTGGCGCACAGAATGCTTGAGAGTAAGCTGCGCGCTATTCATTATGGGTTGCTGCATTGCAACCTTCTCAACCACGATCAAGTCTGGTTACTATGCAGGTTCACAACAATAAAGCCATGGCCGGCATCACGCTGGCCGCACTGGGCGTCGTCTATGGCGACATCGGCACCAGCCCGCTCTACACCCTGAAAGAATGTTTTTCCGGCCACTACGGCTTGCTGCCTACCCACGACAATGTGCTGGGCGTGCTGTCCCTGGTGTTCTGGGAACTGATTCTGGTGGTCTCGATCAAGTATCTGAGCTTTGTGCTCAAGGCCGACAACCGCGGCGAAGGCGGCATCCTGACGCTGATGGCACTGTCCAAGCGCAAGGTGCGCGGCACGCCGGGCTGGCTGTTGATGATATTGGGCATCATGGGGGCCGGCTTCTTCTACGGCGAAGTCATCATCACCCCGGCCATGTCGGTGCTGTCGGCGGTCGAGGGTCTGGAGGTCATTACCCCGGCCTTTACCCCCTATATCCTGCCCATTTCGCTGTCGGTATTAAGCGGCTTATTCCTGATTCAGAAACACGGCACCGCCCGTGTCGGCACCCTGTTCGGACCGGTAATGGGCATCTGGTTTTTGACGCTGGCCACGCTGGGCGTGGGCGGCATCATGGATAACCCCGAGGTACTGGGCGCACTCAACCCGGTCTGGGGCGTGCGCTTTATGCTGGATAACGGCATGATCGCCTTTCTGACGCTGGGCTCGGTGGTGCTGGCCATTACCGGCACCGAGGCGCTGTATGCCGATATGGGCCACTTCGGCAAAAGCCCGATCCGCCGTGCCTGGTTTGCGCTGGTGCTGCCGGCACTGGTGCTCAACTATTTCGGTCAGGGCGCACTGATTCTGGCCGAGCCGGCCGCGGTGAAAAACCCCTTCTTCAATCTGGCGCCGGACTGGGCCATGTATCCGCTGGTGGGTCTGGCAACCTTCGCCACGGTGATCGCGTCGCAGGCGGTGATTTCCGGCGTCTTCTCGCTGACGCGCCAGGCGGTACAGCTGGGCTATATTCCGCGCCTCTCTATCCTGCACACCTCGGAAAAAGAAATCGGCCAGATCTATATCCCGATGATCAACTGGGCGCTGCTGGCGGCCGTGATTGTGGTGGTGGTGGCCTTCGGCAGCTCGAGCAACCTCGCGGCGGCCTACGGCATCGCGGTGACCGGCACCATGGTGATTACCACCTTGCTTGCCGCCACCGTCGCCCGCCGTAACTGGCGCTGGCCACTGTGGGCGGTCGCACCGGCCACGGCGCTCTTCCTGTTTATCGATGTGCCGCTATTTGCCGCCAATATCCACAAGATCAGCGCCGGCGGCTGGCTGCCGCTGGTGATAGGCGCAGTCATGTTTATCCTGATGACCACCTGGAAGCGCGGCCGCAGCCTGCTGGCAGAAAGGCTGGACGAGCAGGCCATTCCGCTGGATAGCTTTATCGAGAATATGGAAGCCTACCCGCCAACGCGCGTAGCCGGCACCGCGGTATTCATGACCAGCTCCAGCTATGGCGTACCGCATGCCATGTTGCACAACCTCAAGCACAACAAGGTGCTGCATGAGCGCGTGGTGCTGCTGACGATACGCACCAAGGACGAGCCCTATGTCGATCCGGAAGAGCGCCTGGCCATCACCCGGCTGTCGGATTCGTTCTGGCAGGTGCTGGCCGACTACGGCTATAAGGAGACGCCCGACGTCAACGCCATCCTCGCGCAGTGTGAGGTACAGGGCCTGGCTTTCGAGGTGATGGATACCTCCTTCTTCCTGTCGCGCGAAACGCTGATTTCGACCGACCGTCCGGGCATGGCACGCTGGCGCGAAAAACTGTTTGTCGGCATGAGCCGCAATGCGCTCAAGGCCACCGACTTCTTCCAGATCCCCACCAACCGCGTGGTGGAACTGGGCGCCCAGGTCGAGCTTTAATTGCGGTCGATTTTTTAAACAGCCGCTTTCCCATCAGGCACGCCACATCCTTTTGCAGGGTGTGGCGTGCTTTTTTGATGCAAGAATTCAACAGCCCGCCCCCCACCCGCACCTGGCCACACAAAAAAAATCCACAAGAAACTTTCTTTTTCGTCTGCTGTGCCCGATAAATTAAACACATGACATGCGCACAAAGATGCGTAGGCATGCTTGCCTTTGCCTTAAAAAAATCGGAGAAGAAATTAATGAAAGCGACTTCGCAGCTGATCGGCCTGACACTGGCCGCCACCACACTCACCGCCATCGCCGCCCCCCTCAGCCAGATCGGCAAAGGCGAAGGCCGGCTCGACATCATCGCCTGGCCCGGCTATCTGGAGCGCGGCGAAACCGACAAGAGCTATGACTGGGTGACGCCATTCGAAAAGGCCACCGGCTGCAAGGTCAACGTCAAGACGGCCGCCACCTCGGACGAGATGGTCAGCCTGATGAATAAAGGCGGCTACGATCTGGTCACCGCCTCCGGCGATGCCAGTCTGCGTCTGGTATACGGCAAGAAGGTGCAGCCGATCAATCTCGCACTGATTCCAAGCTACAAACAGGTCGACAAGCGCCTGCAGGGTGCGCCGTGGTACACGGTGGCCGGTCAGACTTATGGCGTGCCCTATCAGTGGGGCCCGAATGTGCTGATGTATAACACCAAGGTATTCAAGACGCCGCCCTCCTCCTGGGCCGTGGTGTTCGAGCCGCAAAACCTGCCCGACGGCAAGCCGAACAAGGGCCGTATCCAAGCCTACGATGGCCCGATCTATATCGCCGATGCCGCACTCTATCTGAAAAACAAACGCCCGGACCTCGGCATCAAAGATCCGTACGAGCTGAACGAAAAGCAGTACGCCGAAGTGATCAAGCTGCTGAAACAGCAAAACCTGCTCAAGCACCGCTACTGGCATGACGCGACCGTGCAGATGAGCGACTTCAAAAACGAGGGCGTGGCCGCTTCGGGCTCGTGGGGCTATCAGGTCAATGCGCTCAAGGGCGAGAAGCAGCCTATCGCATCGACCATTCCCAAAGAAGGCGTGACCGGCTGGGCCGATACCACCATGCTGCACGCCGAGGCCAAACACCCGTCCTGCGCCTACCAGTGGATGGAATACTCGCTGAATCCCAAGCTGCAATCGGCTCTGGCCGAATGGTTCGGCTCCAACCCGGTCACCCCGGCGGCGTGCAAGGAAAAAACCCCGGGCGGCAGCGATGTCTGCAAGACCAACGGCTTCGATCGCTTCGACAAGGTGCATTTCTGGAAAACGCCGCAAGCCAAGTGCGCTTCGCAAGGCAGCTGCGTACCCTACAGCACCTGGACGCGCGACTATATCGGCGTGATGGGTGGCAAATAAGTATGTATCCGCTGCGCGGATGTTTTTTTACTTGCCGCTTCCGCGCGGCGGACGGGTTTCTTCCTTTTGTCTCGCCAAAAGGAAGAAACCAAGGAAAAGGCGACCCGAAGCCACTCGAAACCCCGGGCAAAAATTCGCCCCCAAGGCGCCGCCAAACTCGCGATTTGCTACCGCAAATCGCTCAAACAAAAGGCGGCTTAAAACCTTGGGGCCAAACTTTTGCCCGGCTCGCGCCTACGGGACAGGTGGCTGGCGGCAACAGCGGTGAAACGTATAACGCCTGCTGCTTTACATCTGGGTTGATGTACATAAAAAGCGCACCATGAGGCTCTACCATGCCCCACGCCGTCACCTTCGACCACGTCAGCCGCCTGTTCGGCCAGATGCGTGCCGTCGACAATGTCTCGCTCACCATTAATGAAGGCGAGTTTTTCTCCATGCTCGGCCCCTCCGGCTCGGGCAAGACCACCTGCTTGCGCCTGATTGCCGGCTTCGAGTTGCCAAGCTCGGGCCGCATCCTGATCGCCGACCAGGACGCCAGTGCGCTGGCGCCTTTCGAGCGCGATGTGAATACCGTATTTCAGGACTACGCGCTCTTTCCCACCATGGATGTACTGAATAACGTCGCCTATGGCCTGATGGTCAAGGGTGTAGCCAAGAAAGAGCGTCTGGCGCGCGCCGAAGAGGCCTTGTCCATGGTGGCGCTGGCCGACTATGGCAGCCGCAAGCCGGGCGAACTATCCGGTGGCCAGCGCCAGCGCGTGGCCCTGGCGCGTGCGCTGGTCGGCCGCCCGCGCGTCCTGCTGCTGGACGAACCCTTGGGTGCGCTCGACCTTAAGCTGCGCGAACAGATGCAAAGCGAGCTCAAGAGCCTGCAGCGCAAGCTGGGCATTACCTTTGTCTTTGTCACCCACGACCAGTCCGAAGCGCTGTCGATGTCGGACCGCGTGGCCGTTTTCGCCAAGGGCCGCATCGAGCAGATCGCCACGCCACAAGATCTGTACGACAAGCCGGCCAGCCGCTTCGTCGCCGATTTTGTCGGCACCAGCAATGTGGTCGATGCGCCTTTGGCGCACAGCCTGACCGGCCAGCGCCGCGTATTTGCCATCCGCCCCGAACGCATCCGGCTCGGAGGCGAAGCCGTCACGACAGAATCTGCCGTACGCACCAAAGGCGTGGTGCGCGACATTGCCTTTCTCGGCGCGGTCAACCGCGTCGAAGTCGAGCTGGCGGACAAGGCCGTACTCACCGCACTGACGCCCAGCTTCGGCAGCGCGCTACCCCTGATCGGCAGCGAAGTCGAGCTGGCATGGCGCGAGGACGCCATGCACTGGATCACGGAGGCGGCATGAGCAGCATGGCCATCACCCGAAACGACACTGCGGCAAAAAACGGGCTAGGGCGGCGGATCTCGGCCTTGCTCTACCGCAAGCCGGTGCTGACCCTGCTACTGCTGCTGACCCCGCCGCTATTGTGGTTCGGCGTGGTTTATCTGGGTTCCCTGTTTGCACTGGTGCTGCAAAGCGGCTACACCTTCGACGACTTCACCATGCAGGTGACGCCGGTCTGGACGCTGGCCAACTACCAGGCGCTCTTCGATAGCACCAACCTCGACATCATCCTGCGCACGCTGTTGATGGCGCTGGCGGTGTCATTAATGAGCGCGCTACTGGCATTTCCGCTGGCCTACTATATGGCGCGCCATGCGCGCGGGGCCGAAAAGGCCTTTTTCTATGTGGCGGTGATGCTGCCGATGTGGGCCAGCTATATCGTCAAGGTCTATGCCTGGACCGTGCTTTTGGCCAAGGGCGGCATCAGCTGGTGGCTGATCGAAAAGCTGGGCATAACCCCGGCTTACGAGTGGATGCTTGCGCTGCCGCATGTGGGCGGTACCACACTGGCGACCTCCAACTTCGGTCGTTTCTGGGTGTTCGTCTATATCTGGCTGCCGTTTATGATTTTGCCGATACAGGCGGCGCTGGAGCGGGTACCGGACAACCTGATCGCCGCCTCCAGCGATCTGGGCGCACGCCCGTGGCAGACCTTCAGCTACGTCATCCTGCCCATGGCGATACCGGGCGTGATTGCCGGCTCCATCTTCACTTTCTCGCTGACGCTGGGCGACTTCATCATCCCGCAGCTGATCGGCCCATCAGGCCTTTATATCGGCAATATGGTCTACACCATGCAAGGCTCGATCGGCAATATGCCGATGGCGGCGGCCTTCACCGTGGTGCCCATTGTGCTGATCAGCATTTATCTGGCGATCTCGAAACGACTGGGGGCTTTCGATGCACTCTGAGCGCACACCCTGGGCCTTGCGCCTGGCCGCCTATGGCGGGCTCGCCTTCCTGCACTTCCCGCTGCTGGTGATTTTTGCCTATGCCTTCAACACCGAAGAGAGTGCATTCTCCTTCCCGCTGCAGGGCTTTACCCTGCACTGGTTTAGCGATGCCTGGGCGCGGCCGGATATTTTTGCCGCCATCGTGCTGTCGCTAAAGGTCGCCAGCGCCGCAACCGTGCTGGCACTGGCCCTGGGTACGCTGGCGGCCATGGCGCTGTCACGACGCCCCTTCTTCGGCAAAAACGCCATCACCTTGCTGTTGGTGCTACCCATCGCCCTACCCGGCATCATCACCGGCATCTCGCTGTTGACGGCATTTAAAGTGGCCGACATCAACCCCGGCCTGCTCACCATTATCGTGGGCCACGCCACCTTCTGCGTGGTGGTGGTCTACAACAATGTGGTGGCGCGACTGCGGCGCATGCCGATGTCGCACATCGAAGCCTCAATGGATCTGGGGGCGGACAGCTGGCAGACCTTCCGCCATATCGTGCTGCCGGGTCTGGCTACCTCCTTGCTGGCCGGCGGCATGCTGGCCTTTGCCCTGTCTTTCGACGAAATCATCGTCACCACCTTTACCGCAGGCGCGGAAGTGACGCTGCCGATCTGGCTGCTCAACCAGCTGGGGCGGCCGCGTGATGTACCGATCACCAATGTGGTGGCCATGACTGTAATGCTGATTACCACCTTGCCGATTCTGGGCGCGTGGTATCTGACCCGAGACACAAGCGATACCGCCGGCGGCGGGAAATAACAGGAGACACCATGCAAACCAGAATGCTGATAGCCGGCGAACGCGTTGCCGGACAGGGGGAATCGCTGGCAGTATGCTCGCCGGCAAGCGGGGAAGTACTGACCCATATCTCCGAAGCGAGCGCCGAGCAGGTCGAAGCGGCGGTCGCGGCCGCCGAACAGGCCTTCCCGGTCTGGCGCGCCACCGCGCCGAAAGAGCGCAGCGAACGCCTGCTGGCCCTGGCCGACAAGCTGCTCACCCACGGCGAAGAGCTGGCCATGCTGGAGTCGGCCAACTGCGGCAAGCCCTACGCCGCGGTGCTGGCCGACGAGATTCCGGCCATTATCGATGTCTTCCGCTATTTTGCCGGCGCTTGCCGCAACCTGAACGCCACGGCGGCCGGCGAGTATTTGCCCGGCCATACCAGTTATCTTCGCCGCGACGCCATCGGCGTGGTGGCCTCGATTGCACCGTGGAACTACCCGCTGATGATGGCCGCGTGGAAACTGGCGCCGGCACTGGCCGCCGGCAACACCGTCGTGCTTAAGCCCTCCGAGCTGACGCCGCTGACCACGCTCAGGCTATGCGACCTTCTTGCCGATATTTTTCCGCCCGGCGTGGTCAATGTGGTGTTTGGCCGCGGCGCCGAAGTCGGCAGCCCGCTGATTTCCGATGCACGCGTACGCATGGTCTCGGTCACCGGCAGCATCGCCACCGGCCACCATGTGCTGGCCGCCGCCCAGCACGGCATCAAGCGCACCCACCTCGAACTGGGCGGCAAGGCGCCGGTGATCATCCACGCCGATGCCGATCTGGACGCGGCGATAGAAGCGGTGCGCGCCTTCGGCTTCTATAACGCCGGCCAAGACTGCACCGCCGCCTGTCGCCTGTATGTGCATAAAAAGGTATACGAGCATTTCGCTGCCGATCTGGCCGATGCCGTCGCCGGCATCAAGGTTGGTACCCCGCGCGAACAAGGGGTGGAAATGGGGCCGGTGATTAGCGCCGAGCATCTGGACCGCATCGAAGGCTATGTCGAGCGCGCCCGCGCCAACCGCCATATCGAATGCCTGACCGGCGGCAACCGCATCAGCGGGCCGGGCAACTTTTTCCAGCCCACGCTGCTGGCCGGCGCGCACCCGCACGATGAAATCGTTCGCCGCGAAGTGTTCGGGCCGGTGGTCAGCATGACCCCGTTCGATGACAACGATGATGTAATCGCCTGGGCCAACGACTCCGACTACGGCCTCGCCTCCAGCATATGGACGCGTGACATCGGCCGCGCAATGGATGCCAGCGCCCGCCTGCAATATGGCTGCACCTGGGTCAACACCCACTTTATGCTGGCAAGCGAAATGCCGCATGGCGGGCTGAAACAGTCGGGTTACGGCAAGGACATGTCGGTCTATGCGCTGGAAGACTACAGCGTGGTACGGCATGTGATGATCAAGCATTAAACGACGGGGATAGGGAGTGGGGAGTAGTGAGTCCCCCCCCTACTCCCTACTCCCTACTCCCTACTCCCTACTCCCTACTCCCTACTCCCTACTCTCCACTCCCTGTCTCCTATTCCCCATCAGCCATTCCCCATTCCCCGCTTTTGCGTCAAACTGTCATATTGATGTCATGCTTTCCCCCTATCCTTGTGCCGAACAGAGATTGGGGACGCCTATTTATGCCTGCTACTATCCTGCTCGTCGAAGATGAGCCCGCCATTCAGGAACTGATCGCCTTCAACCTGACCCAGGCCGGCCATCATGTGTTGCGCGCCGATAACGCCGAAACCGCCCATGCCATGATCCGGCAGGCACTGCCCGATCTGGTGCTGCTGGACTGGATGCTGCCCGGCGCCTCCGGCGTCGATATCGCCCGGCGCTTGCGCGCCGAGGAGCGCACCCGCACCATCCCCATCATCATGCTCACCGCTCGCTCGGACGAGCAGGACAAGGTCGCCGGGCTGGAAACCGGCGCTGACGACTACATCACCAAGCCGTTCTCGCCGCGCGAACTCTTGGCGCGCATCAAGGCGCTGCTGCGCCGGCGTGCACCGCAAATGACCGATGACGCCATCGAAGTCAACGGTCTGCGTCTGGACCCGGTCACCCACCGCATTACCATTGCCGGCAAGCCGCAGGATCTGGGGCCGACCGAATTCCGCCTGCTGCACTTCTTTATGACCCATGCCGAGCGCGTGCATTCGCGTACCCAGTTGCTGGATCAGGTCTGGGGCGACCATGTGTTTGTCGAAGAGCGCACCGTCGATGTGCATATCCGCCGCCTCAGAAGTGCGCTGGAGGCGACTGGCCACGATGCGCTGATCCAGACTGTGCGCGGCACCGGCTACCGTTTCTCTACCCAGATGTGAGACTGTTTTGCGCGAATTCCTGCAACGCTCGCTGCTTTACGCGGCCCTGATCACCATCCTGTCTCTGGCGTGCACCCTGCTGCTGGGGCTCACCGCCGCGCTGATCTGCGCGCTGATCCTGCTCGGTTTCTGGCTGTTTTTTCATCTGTGGCATGTGGCAAGGCTCACCGCCTGGCTGCACCACCCCAGCAGCCGCCACATTCCGGAAGGCTATGGCTCATGGTCCGGCATCTTCATGGCGCTTTACCGCCAGTCGCGCAAACAGGATGAAAGCCGCAAACGCCTGGCCTCGGCGCTGGAGCGCTTTACCAGTGCCGGCGAAGCCATGCCGGACGGGGTGATCGTACTGAACGGCCATGACCGCATCGACTGGATGAACCCGATGGCGGTCGAGCATTTTGCGCTGGAGCGCGAGCGGGATGTCGGCAGCCAGCTGCTTAACCTGATCCGCCACCCCGCTTTTCACAGCTATATGGCAGCCGGCAGCTTCAGCCAGCCGCTGACCATGGTGACGGGCCATGCGCGCGAACGCGTGCTGTCCATCCAGCTGGTGCCATTTGATCTCTCGCACAAAATGTTGCTGTCGCGCGATATCACCTCGCTTGAGCGGGTGCAGACCGTACACCGCGATTTCGTCGCCAATGTGTCGCACGAACTCCGAACACCGCTCACCGTTGTCGGCGGCTTTATCGAAACGCTGTCGGATATGGAAGAGGTCGACCACGCCACCCTCAAGCACTTCCTGCCGATGATGATGGAGCAGTCGCGCCGCATGCAGCGGCTGGTGGAAGACCTACTGGTTCTGTCCCGGCTGGAAAACGAACCCAAAGCAATCGAATTCGACAAGGTCGACATGAATATGCTGCTGGACACCCTGCTGGTCGAGGCCGAAGGACTGTCCCACGGCCGTCACCAGATTACGCTGGCCCAGCGCAGCCCCGACTGGCTGTGGGGCAATACTCAGGAGCTGCACTCGGCCTTCGGCAATCTGGTGTCCAATGCCGTACGCTACACCCCCGAAGGCGGCAGCATCACGCTGGCCTGGCAGACCGATGCCGATGGCGCGCGCTTCAGCGTCAGCGATACCGGCATCGGCATTCCGCGCGAGCATATCCCGCGCCTGACCGAGCGCTTTTACCGCGTCGACCGGGGTCGCTCGCGCTCCAGCGGCGGCACCGGTCTTGGCCTTGCCATCGTCAAGCATGTCGTTGCCCGCCACCGCGCCCGCCTTGAAGTGCATAGCCTGCCCGAACAGGGCAGCACCTTCAGCGTGAACTTCGGACGCGAGCATATCGCCACCGCCACTGACTAAGTGCTTCACGCCTGGCTTTTGGCATTTAAAACAGCAAACATTGATGCCAATGGGGATTTACGCCACAGCCATGGCGGACAAGGCTTGGCACTCATGCGGGGCGCGGCTAGCATAGCCCGACATAACCGACGAAAAGATCCCAAGCATGAACCGTGTACGCGCCATTATCCCGTTCGGCCAGCGCATCTGGCTGGACAATCTGTCCCGTGAACTGATCGCCTCCGGCGAGCTGGCCCGCCTGCTCGCCGACGACGGCATTGCCGGCGTGACCTCTAACCCGGCCATTTTCTATAAAGCCATCGCCTCCGATGCGCGCTATCAGGATGACTTGGCGCGCCTCAAGGCCGATGCGGCCTTGAGCGCAGAAGCGCGTTACGAAGCGCTGGTGGTACCCGATATTCAGGCCGCCTGCGATCTGCTCGCGCCGCTCTACGCCAAAACCGACGGTGCCGACGGCTATGTCAGCCTGGAAGTGTCGCCACAACTGGCACGCGACGAAGCCGGCACCCTCGCCGCTGCGCGCCGCCTGTGGGCTGAAGTGAAGCGCGCCAACGCCATGATCAAGATTCCGGCGACGCCCGAAGGCATACGCGCTTTTGAAGTGCTGACGCGCGAAGGCGTCAACGTCAATATCACCCTGCTGTTCTCGCTGCCGCA
Organism: Craterilacuibacter sp. RT1T; assembly: GCF_023502145.1. Lineage (GTDB taxonomy): Bacteria > Pseudomonadota > Gammaproteobacteria > Burkholderiales > Chromobacteriaceae > Craterilacuibacter. The sequence continues at coordinate 56,455 of NZ_JAMFLI010000004.1, forward strand.
AGTGGATGCGGTGTGGGACGCCTATATGGCCGGCCTTAAGGCACGCCACGCCGACGGCAAGCCGCTGGCGCATATCAAGGCGGTGGCCAGCTTCTTCCTGTCGCGCGTTGACTCGCTGCTGGATGCGCAACTGCCGCCAACGCTGCAAGGCAAGGCGGCGGTTGCCCTGTCCAAAGCGGCGTACGCCCGCTACCACGAGCGCTTCCATGGCGAGGAATTTGCCGCGCTCAAAGCCGCCGGCGCCCGCCCGCAATACCTGCTGTGGGCATCGACCGGCACCAAGAACAAGGCCTACTCCGATGTGATCTATGTCGAGAGCCTGATCGGTGACGAAACCATCAACACCACGCCGGATGCCACTCTGGCCGCCTTCCGCGACCACGGCGTCGCCGCTGCCACCTTGGCCACCGGCATGGATGAAGCCTTTAAGGTCTTGAGCGATGTGCAGGCAGCCGGTGTCGATATCGATGCGGCCGGTGAAAAGCTGCAGGCCGACGGCCTCAAATTGTTCGACGACGCGTTTGATGCGCTGCTGCAACTGACGGCGTAAAAATGAAATAGGGAGTGGGGAGTGGGGAGTGGGGAGTGGGGAGTGGGGAGTAGTGAGTCCCCCCCCTACTCCCTACTCCCTACTCCCTACTCCCTACTCCCTACTCCCTACTCCCTACTCCCTACTCCCTACTCCCCACTTCTACTCCTGCCTGCGCGCGGCCATATGCTGGCCAGCGATACGCATTTCCTCTTCGTTCAGGCTGGCAGCGGCCAGTGGAAACAGCCAGGCCTCTTCAATCATGGCATGCTCGCGGTACAGGCGAACAAAATCGACCACATCGATACGGCTGACGGCGGCAGCATCGCCATTGCGCAGCGCCAGCAAATCGTCGCGTATCGCCTCCCAGCGCGAAATCAGGTAGCCATGCTCGGCCTGCAACTGCTCCAGCCGCGGCAAGGCGGTGGGCACTTTTTGCCACAACAGCGGAAACAGTTCGTCTTCTTCATCCTGATGATGCTGTGGCCCGGCCACATCGAAATAGCGCACCACCGCATCCACCGTATTCACCACCGCCGCATTCACCCCATGCTCGGCCACATAAGACGGCAGCTTTTCCAGCTGCTCGCAAAAACTGCGGATCTTGTCGTGACAGGCTTCCAGCATCTCCAGCGGCTGATCAAAAGACGGACCATTCTGGCCCAATGCGTTGAGTGACAACATAAGCGGCTCCAGCAATATAAATGGGATCGGATCATAGTATCCGGTGCATACATCACGCCAACCATGACCATACTCAAGCAATTTGCGCCTTTTTCCGCTAAATTAGCCGGCTTCAGCCGTTCATTATGGCCAAGCGATGACCCTGCATCCGACAACCTTGCCCGCAAACCCTGACTTTGACCCGGCAGGCTGGCTCAGACTTGCCCGCCACCTACCCTCGCCCAATTGCGATGACTACAGCGCCGGCACCCGGCCCGAATTGCTGGTGATCCACAATATCAGCCTGCCGCCGAATGAATACGGCGGCGATGGCGTCGAGCGGCTATTCACCAACACGCTGGATCCGGCCGAACACCCTTACTACGCCACCATCGCCCACTTGCGGGTGTCGGCGCATTTCTTTATCCGCCGCGACGGCGAGCTCTTGCAGTTTGTACCGATTACCCGGCGCGCCTGGCACGCCGGGGTATCGAACTACTGCGGGCGCGAACGCTGCAACGATTTTTCACTCGGGGTGGAGATGGAAGGCTCGGACTTCGAGCCGTTTTGTGATGCGCAGTACGACACGCTCAAGCAGCTGATCGCACAGCTAAAACAGGTATTGCCACTGCTGGCCATCACCGGGCATGAATATATCGCACCGGGACGCAAAACCGACCCGGGGCCGTATTTTGACTGGGACAAGGTCGCCGGCGATTTGCCGCTATGGCAAGGCTCGGCCAACGGCTAGAGCCCGGCCAGCCAGTCGGCGCGGCGATGCAACTTGTCGCGCCATGCGGCAGGCAGCGCCGCCACTGCCAGTGCACGCAAGCGGGCAGGGTCTGGCCGGTGCTCGGCCATCGTCTGCAATAATTCAAGCAGGGTCGGCGCAGCCGGATCCATCACCTGCAAACGAACTTCACTGGCGCGGTCAATGCGCGCGTCTTCAAGTACCCGACAATACCAGCCGGTCAGATGGTGACGGTCGATATAGGCGGCGACACCCTCCTCGCCCGCACGCGCGTCTATTTTCCAGCACGGGCTACGCGGCTGGCTGACTTCCAGCACGGCATGGCCGACCAGCAGGCGGTCGCCCAGTCTGAGCTGCGCCTCGCTCAGCCCGGCCAGCGCGAGGTTCTCGCCAAGAAAGCCCGCCCCCCACGCCGCCGGCGCATGCGGAAATGCGGCCGCCAGTTGCGAGTAGTGCTCAACCGGAAAACAGTGCACCGCCTTGTCGATGCCGCCATGCACACGCAGATCCGCCTGCTCGTCTTCAAGCGGCCCGCTCGCGGTCAGCGTCAGTGCCGGCACCGCAAGCTTGACGATGGCCGAGGCACGACTGCCACCGCCCAGCGGTGCCGCACGACCGGCGAACAGGCCCAATAGTTTGATCGGCATCATTTTCCTTTCTGCACTCTACAGCCTGCGATCATGGCGACTGCCAAACACACGCGAAACTTCAGCGGCACCAAAGGTAGCGGCGACTTGCCGCTCTGCAACAACAGGGGCTGCTACATGGCAGCCAAGCCATTACCCCTTCTTCCAGCTAATCAGCAGCACGGCGGTGACGATGATCGCCATTGCCACCATCTCGTGTACGCCGACGTGCTCGCCCAGAAAGGCCACACCCAACAGCACCGCAATAATCGGGTTGACATAGGCATAGCTGGTCGCCGCCGCCGCCGACACATTTTTCAGCAGATAAAGGTAGGCGCTATAGGCAATAATCGAGCCGAACAGCACCAGATAGCTAATGGCCAGCCAGCCTTCCAGTGGCGGCATGGCGCTCAGCGCCTCGCCCTTGATGGCACTGGCCAGTAGCAAAGACAGACCGCCGAAAACCATCATCCACGCACTGCCGGCGATGCCAGAGGGCTGTTTGAGGTGGCGGCTCCAGGCCGAACCCAATGCCCAGCCGGCCGAAGCCAGCAACAACAAAATGGCGCCTTCGGGGCTGGCGCGCAGGTTGGCGCCCAGATTCAAAAACACCATGCCGGCAAAACCCAGCGCAATCCCTGCCCACTCCAACTTTCTTGCCTTCTGGCCGAAGCCTTGTGCAAACAAGGTGGCAAACAGCGGCACCGTCGCGACCACCAGCGCGGCCACGCCACTGGATACATCCTTTTCCGCCAGCGTAACCAGGCCATTGCCGACACCCGGCATCAGTACGCCAAGAATCGCCGCCCCCTTAAGCTCGGCAGGCGCAGGCAATACCCATTGCCGGGTCAGCAGCAACACCGTCATCAGAATCAGGCCGGCCGTCAGAAAGCGCAGGCCGGCCATCATAAACGGCGGCCAATATTCGACCCCGATGCGGATGGCGAAATAGGTCGAACCCCAGATGACATACAGGCAGAAAAAAGACAGGGCGAGCAGCAAACGCTTGGAGGGCATGGGGTGGGACCTTTGTGAATGGGGAGTGGGGAGTGGGGAGTGGGGAGTGGGGAGTGGGGAGTGGGGAGTGGGGAGCGGGGAACCGGGAATCGGGAGCCGGGAGCGGCGCATGCGGTAAGGGATGGCGGGTAGAGGTAATGCACGGGGAGCAGACGCCGTGACTCCCTACTCCCTACTCCCTACTCCCTACTCCCCATTCCCTACTCCCCGCTCCCGTACCCCGCATCTTCAATCAGCGCGTCGCCAGTCGCTGCAGGATGTTGGAAAACTCTTCCATATAGGTGTCAAAGCGCGTGGCCAGACGGTCGACATCGGTGGCGAAGCGGTTGTAGGCCACCACCGCAGGAATCGCGGCAAACAGGCCGATGGCGGTGGCAATCAGCGCCTCGGCAATGCCCGGCGCCACCGTGGCCAGCGTCGCCTGACCGGCATTACCCAAGCCGATAAAGGCATGCATGATGCCCCAGACGGTGCCGAACAGGCCTACATAGGGGCTGACCGAGCCGACGGTCGCCAGAAAGGCATTATGGCTTTCCAGCATATCCAGCTCGCGCTGGGCAGTCGCGCGCATCGCGCGGCGGCTGCCATCCATGATGTCGGACAGCTCGGTGCCGGGGCGGCCGCGCAACTTCAAAAATTCGGCAAAACCGGCCTGGAAAATATTCTCCATACTGCCGCGCTCGTGCTTGCGCGTGGCGTCCTCATACAGGCGGTTCAGGTCGGTTCCGCTCCAGAAGGCGCGCTCGAAGGTTTCGGTATCGCGCTTGGCGCTGCGCAGGGTGACGATCTTGTTGAAGATCAGCGCCCACGACAGCACCGAGGTCAGCACCAGGCCGGCCATAACCAGCTGGACCACCAGGCTGGCGTGGAGAATGAGACTGACGACGGAAAATTCCTGCATGGTAGTTCCTTGAGGCTTAACGCAGCACGCGGCCGCTTTCGAGATCGATGATGGTAGAAGGCTTGCGCCGCTGGCCTACACGCCCGGGCAGGGTCAGCACCACGTCGCCGAAGGTGCGCTGGCAAGCCGCCGCAGTACGCAACGACTTTTGCCCGGCAAGATTGGCCGAGGTCGACACCAAAGGCCCCAAGGCGTGGCACAAGCTGGCGGTTTCACGGTGGGCGGTGACCCGCACGGCAATTTTCTGGTGCCGGCCGCGCAAGAGCGGCAAGACCCTAGGCGAGGCCGGAATCAAAAAGGTATACGGCCCGGGCCAGTATCGCATCACGGTTGCACGCTCGGCAGCGGAGAGCGGGCGAATCAAGGGCGCCAACTGTTCCAGGCTCGCCGCCACGACGATCAGACCCTTGTGATTGGGCCGGCCCTTAAGTGCAATCACCCGGCGCAAGGCGCGCGCATTGAGCGGGTCGCATCCCAGACCGAAACAGGATTCGGTCGCGTAGGCAATCACCCCGCCCGCACGGTAAGCCGCACGCGCCTGAGCCAGCAAGCTGGCGGCGGGAAACTTTCTGATCTGCAAGATGAAATCGCCCAATTGATGAAGACGACATTGTAACGGGGATAGCTGACAAGCGGGGAGCAGGAAATGGTAAAAGCCGGCCACAAAAACTTGGCGCCTCCTCTTCCGGCAACGGGAAAAAAAGCGCCAAGCCGGTGACGGCTTTAGCGCCCGATGGCGCGATAGCCGATGTCGCGGCGCAACTGGCAACCGTCAAACGCGATCTGGTCGGCAACCGCATAAGCATGCGCCTGCGCATCGGCCACAGTGTCGCCCAAGCCCACTGCACACAGCACACGCCCACCCGACACCACCGCATCCCCCTCGGCGTTCTGCGACGTACCGGCGTGGAACACCATGCCGTCAGCGTTCGCAGCCGGGATGCCGCGAATCACCGCCCCCTTTTGCGGCGCATCCGGGTAACCGGCGGCAGCCAGCACCACGCCCAAGGCCACGCGGCTGTCCCACTGCGCTTGCACCTGATCCAGCTTGCCATCGATGCCGGCGTCCAGCAGTTCGGTGAAGTCCGACTGCATGCGCGCCATGATGGGCTGGGTTTCCGGGTCGCCGAAGCGGCAATTGAACTCGATGGTAAACGGCTGGCCGGCCTTGTCTATCATCAGCCCGGCATAGAGAAAGCCGGTATAGGCGTGGCCATCCTTTTTCATGCCGGCTACCGTTGGCAGAATGATCTCGCGCATCGCGCGCTCATGCACCTCGGGCGTCACCACCGGCGCCGGGCTGTAGGCGCCCATGCCGCCGGTGTTCGGGCCCTGGTCGCCATCCAGCAGGCGCTTGTGATCCTGGCTGGTGGCCATGGCCAGCACATGCTCGCCGTCAACCATCACGATAAAGCTGGCCTCTTCGCCCTCGAGGAAATCCTCGATCACCACGCGCGCGCCGGCCGAGCCCATCTTGTTGCCCAACAGCATGTCGTCGATGGCGGCATGTGCTTCTTCCAGCGTCATCGCCACCACCACGCCCTTGCCGGCGGCCAGGCCGTCGGCCTTGATCACGATAGGCGCACCGCGCTGTGTGACATAGGCGCGTGCCTCGGCGGCGTCGGTGAAAGTCTGGTAGCCGGCAGTCGGAATGCCATGGCGCTGCATAAAGGCCTTGGCAAAGTCTTTCGAACTCTCCAGCTGCGCGCAATACTGCGTCGGCCCGAAGATGCGCAGCCCGGCTGCGCGAAAAGCGTCGACCACGCCGGCCGCCAGCGGCGCCTCGGGGCCGACCACGGTCAGCGCGATGTTTTCTGCCTTGGCAAAAGCGACCAGTTCGGCAATATCGTTGATGGCCACATTGAAGAGGCGCGCATCCAGCGCGGTGCCGGCATTACCCGGTGCCACAAAGACTTTGGCTGCACGCGGCGATTGCGCAATACGCCAGGCCAGCGCGTGTTCGCGCCCGCCGGAGCCGATAACCAGAACGTTCATCTTTAACATCCTTATGCGAGGGAGTCCGAATAGCATGCATGACCCGCATCAGCAGGCCATGCCATGCTCAGGCCGAGGTCGCCTGATCTCAATACTGGAAACGGGTGAAGAAGAACAGGATATTGCCGTTGCCTTTGCCGCCCGGCATATACGACATCATCAGAGCCGCCTTGCGGTATTGCAAAGAGACAAGCGGCAGCGCCCCGGGGACCGGAAAATTCTTCAAGGTATCGGAGCGTGAAGTCAGAAAGGCGGTAAAGCCCCCGCCTACCTGCCAGTTATCGCTTAATGGCAGCATTTTCTGATAGGCATAACCGGCAATCGGCTCGACATCATTGTGCGAATCCAGAAAAGCCATGGCATACAAGCCATGCCAGTCGCCATCCTCGTCAACAATACTTTTGCCCATACCGAAGCCCCAGGCATGCTCGTTGAACGAATCAATCTTTTCCCGGCTGTACATGCTGCGCAGATGGTGAGCATAACCCGGTATATAAATATCGGTGCGCCCTTCATCCCAGACTTGCACCACACGGCGGCAGCTTTTATCCAGCCAGCCCGAAGACTCGCCACAATCGGCAGCGAATGCCTGGGTCGCCAGCAACATGCCGGCGACGCTTATCCATTTTTTCTTCAAAACAAAATCCACAACAAAATGGCGGCTAAGGCCGCCATGGCTATCCCGGCAAAATTAAGCAAGGTAAAAAAACAGGCAACAAGGCGAGCCCTGTTGCCACGGCGATAAAACTTAGTGGCGGAAGTGGCGCACGCCGGTCAGTACCATCGCGATGCCGTGCTCGTCGGCAGCGGCGAATACTTCTTCGTCGCGCATCGAGCCGCCCGGCTGGATGATGGCCTTGATGCCCTGCTCGGCGATGACGTCGATGCCGTCGCGGAACGGGAAGAAGGCATCGGAAGATGCTACGGCATGCTGCAAGGACAAACCGGCGTCAGCCGCCTTGCGTGCGGCAATGCGGGTCGAGTCGACGCGGCTCATCTGGCCGGCGCCAATGCCTGCGGTCTGGCCTCCCGCGCAGAACACGATGGCGTTGGACTTCACATACTTGGCCACGCGCCATGCAAACAGCAGATCTTTCATTTCCTGCTCGCTTGGTGCGCGCTTGGTGACCACGCGCAACTCGTCCAGACCGACATTGCGGATATCCGGCGTCTGCACCAGTACACCGCCACCCACGCGCTTGAGTTCGTAATGGTTGGCGCCGGCTTCAAGCGGAATTTCCAGCACGCGCACGTTCTTCTTGGCGGCGATGATCGCCTTGGCTTCGTCGGTAAAGGCCGGCGCGATCAGCACTTCGAGGAACTGGCCGGTGACCGCTTCCACCGTTTCGGCATCGACCGGACGGTTAAAGGCGATGATGCCGCCAAAAGCGCTGGTGGTGTCGGTGGCAAAAGCCAGGCGGTAGGCGGAAAGCGTATCGGCGGCGATGGCTACGCCGCACGGGTTGGCGTGCTTGACGATCACGCAGGCCGGTGCGTCAAAGGTCTTGACCGCCTCCCAGGCCGCATCGCTGTCGGCGATATTGTTGTAGGACAGCTCCTTGCCCTGCAGCTGGCGGTAATTGGCAATGGAACCGGCAGCCGGCTCGAGGTCGCGGTAGAAGGCGGCGGCCTGATGCGGGTTCTCGCCGTAGCGCATATCTTGCACCTTGATCCACTGTGCGTTCAGGCGATCCGGGAAGGCGACGCGATCCGGCGTGCCGCTAATGGCTTCCGGCGCCAGGCTGGTCAGGTAGTTGGAGATGGCGCCATCGTAGGCGGCGGTATGGGTAAACGCTTTTTTAGCCAGCTCGAAACGGGTCTTCTTCGCCAGCTTGCCGGCATTCGCCGCCATTTCTTCTGCCAGCGCCGCGTAGTCGGCCGCATCGGTCACGATGGCCACATGCGCCCAGTTCTTGGCGGCGGAGCGCACCATGGTCGGGCCGCCGATATCGATATTCTCGATGGCGTCCTCGATGGTGCAGCCTTCCTTAGCGATGGTGGCGGCAAACGGGTACAGATTGACGCAGACAAGGTCGATATTGCCGATATCGAATTCGGCCATCTTGGCTACATGCTCGGGCAGATCACGCCGGCCGAGAATACCGCCGTGCACCTTGGGATGCAGGGTCTTGACGCGACCATCCAGCATTTCCGGAAAGCCGGTGTAGTCCGATACCTCGATCACCGGCACCTGGTTGTCGGCCAGCAATTTGGCCGTACCGCCGGTGGACAGGATTTCCACGCCTTGTGCCGCCAATGCACGGGCAAATTCGAGAACGCCGGTTTTATCGGAAACACTGATCAACGCGCGTGCTATCTTGGTCATCTGCTTCTATTCCCTTTGAGTCTACTGCCACACCATAAAAAACCGGCAAGCCCTGACGGGGTTGCCGGTTGATCTGTTAAATCAGACTGTAAGCCTTCATCTTCTTGCGCAAGGTATTGCGGTTCAGCCCCAGTAACTCGGCTGCCCGCGTCTGGTTGCCCTGGGTATGCACCAGCACCACCTCGATCAGCGGCTTTTCCACGCAAGCCAATACCATGTCGTATACCGCGGTCGGCGTCTCGCCGTCCAGATCGCGGAAATACTGCTCCATCGCCAGTTTGACGGAATGGGAAATGTGTTCGTGATTCTGCATGGTATCGGCTGTGTTGGGTTATTCGGGAGCACGCGCAGGGCGGCTGCTAGGTTCGTCTATATACTGCAGGCGCTCGGAAGCTTCGCACAGCCGGTCAAAATAGTCGGCCACGGCCAGGCGCTGATCCTCGGTGTTTTCCAGCTGGTACATGGCCTGGCGGAATGCATTACCGCCAGAGAGCGCCCTGGTGTACCAGGCAATATGCTTGCGCGCGATGCGGCAGCCGGAGTATTCGCCGTAAAACGCATACAACTCGTCCAGATGCGCCAGCAAGACCGCACGGATTTCCGCCACGCGCGGCGGCGGCAAATGCGCGCCGCTATCCAGATAATGCTGGATCTCGCGGAAGATCCACGGCCGGCCCTGTGCGGCACGCCCTATCATGATCGCGTCGGCACCGGTCACATCCAGCACGAAACGCGCTTTTTCCGGGCTGTCGATGTCGCCATTGGCAATCACCGGAATACTCAGCGCCTGCTTGACCGCGGCGATGGTCTCGTACTCGGCCTCGCCGTGATACAAGTCTTCACGGGTACGCCCGTGCACGGCCAGCGCGGCAATGCCGGACTGCTCGGCCAGACGCGCGATGGCCAGCGCATTCTTGTGCTCGCGGCTCCAGCCGGTACGGATTTTCAGCGTCACCGGCACATCGACCGCACCCACGACCGCTTCGAGTATGCGCGCCACCAGCGCTTCGTCGCGCATCAGCGCGGAGCCGGCGGCGACATTGCAGACCTTCTTGGCCGGGCAGCCCATATTGATGTCGATAATCTGCGCGCCCTGATCCACATTCATGCGCGCCGCTTCGGCCATTTCGGCCGGATCGGCACCGGCAATCTGCACCGAAATCGGCTCGACCTCGCCGCTATGGTCGGCGCGGCGCAAAGTCTTGGCCTTGTGCCACAGCGTCTTATTGGAGGTGATCATCTCGGACACCGCCATCCCCGCGCCCATGGCCTTGCACAGCATGCGAAACGGCCTGTCGGTCACGCCGGCCATAGGCGCGACAATCAGCTGGTTTTTCAGCAGGTAAGGTCCGATTTGCATGCAGGTGGTAACGTCAAGGCGGCGAAGGGTCGCCATTGTAATGCTTTTTGCCGGGACGGGGGAGAGGCGATTGCCTGTTTTTTGCACTATCCGTGCGGCGAAAAGCGGCAAAGACAAGGTGCTTGGTCTATGGCTATCATCGTCTGGCAGACGAGACTAGCCGGATGAGGTGGAAAGTCGACCGATAAGCCGGGTTCTGTCGTTGAACAGTCATTCCTCTAGACCTGCCGTTACCGACAGGCTCAAGCAACCTACCCGGGTACAGCGCGGGCCACGCCAATGTACCCCTATTTGGTCTTGCTCCGGATGGGGTTTAGCCTGCCGTTGAATGTTGCCACCAACGCGGTGCGCTCTTACCGCACCTTTTCACCCTTACCTGTGCCGTGCGACAGCGTGCTGGCAAGCCAGCGCTGGTGCAGGACGTACACCCTGAGGGATGCGTATCCTGGCCTGTCGCGGTGGCAGCGCACCTTGCGGTGAACTGCCCGGCCATCGGCGGTTCTGCTCTCTGTTCCACTTTCCGTCGCCTCACGGCGCCCGGTCGTTAACCGGCATCCTGCCCTATGGAGCCCGGACTTTCCTCCCCGTGACTTAACACGCGGCGACTGTCTGGTCGACTTTCCGGGGCGGATTGTAACACCTGCAGAGGAATACGGGAGTAGGGATTAGGGAATGGGGAGTAAAAACCCGCCACGCCCACTCCCCACTCCCCACTCCCCACTCCCTGCTCCCCCTCAATCAAACCTCACCGTATAACGGCTCTCGACGTCAATCGTGGTGCCGGCCTTGATCTGCGCTGACCAGCCCTTGCTCAGCTGGTACACCACTTTGACCGCCTGGGTGGCGCTGGTAATGCCGTACTCGTAACCCAGATACAGCGACTGCGACAACTGCCGCCCCAGTGTCACCACCTGCTCGGCCGGGTTGACCGTGCCGTTGGCCAGCGTTTTTTCGCCACGCGAAGTCAGGCCGATATCGTCGAACAGCCCCAACTTGTCATTGATGGCACCGGCCAGAAAGCCGCCGGCCGAAGCTGCCAGCGCATTATCGTCCTGACCGCCACCGCTAGCCGAACGCCCCAGAATCAGCCATGCCAGTTTTTCCTTCTCCGACATCGGCTCATCCGCCACCAGTTGCACCTTGGGGTAGAGCACCGAACCACTGACTTCAACCCCCGCCCCGACCGGCGACATCCGGCGCTGTGCGCGTATCGCCAATCCCGGGTTATCAACAGGACCACTAAAGGAGATCACGCCCTTGCTGATATCCAGATCCTGGCCATACGCCTTGAAGCGGCCATCCACCGCATTCACCTGGCCATACACAGCCAGCGCCTCATCCGGCTTGGCTTGCAACTGCAGCTGGCCTTCCAGCCGGGTAGTCAACCCGGCACCGCTAAAGCGGAAGTTATCCCCCAGATCCAGCTTGAGATTCATGGCAAACGGCAAGCTGGCGGCACCGGCTTGTGGCTGCACCCGCCCGATTACGACCACATCCTTTCCCAAGGCCGGCGCGCCGAACTTGGGCATTTCCAGTCGCGCACGATCGATCTTGATGGCTCCATCCAGCGTGACCGCCTTGTCATCCAGGTTCAGATTCACTAGGCCCGATAGCAGCACCCTTTGTCCGGGGCGGGAAATGGCACGGAATTTATCCATTTTGAACACCAGTTGCGCAGCGGGCTTGCCCTCGACCAGCGCCAGTTTCCCTGTCGCGCTCAGGCTATCGTTATTGTCGAAAGTCAGCCGTTCCAGCCATAACTCGCGCCCGGCAAAGCGCGCAGCCAGCGTGCCGTCTTTCAGGGCGATGCCGTTCAGGCGGTCGCTAAAGGCGAGCGCACTCCCCTGAATAGGGCCGGAGAACTGCGGCGCACCCAATGTGCCGCTGATCGCCAGATCGGCCGTTGCCCGCCCGCTCAGGGTCTGCCCCAGCGCCAGCCAGCCCTGAAAGGCAGACAAGGCCGGTACATCGCCCTGCACGCTGGCGCTAACTGGAGAGGCCGCCGAATAGCGCCCGCCCAGCGTCTGGATGCGGCCCTGTCCGTTCAGGCTGGCCAGTGCGCTGGCCAGCTGCATGCGCCAACTCAAGCCCGCCCCATCAAATTGCGCCTGCAAGCGTGCATTGCTTAGCCCCAGCGCCTGATGGCCGGACTTGGCCGGCAACAGCACATCGCCCGCTTCACGCTGCAGATTCAGCTGCCCTTGCGCTACGCCACCGGCCATGCGCAGCGCCCAATCGCCGCCCAACAGCAGGTTTTCTTGCAGCGGCAGGCTAAACCAGGGCGACAGCGCCGCCAGCTGGATGCCGCGCACGCTGCCAGCCGTTTCGATGCCGCCGGCGCGTGACCAGGCGGTCTTTTGCAGTGTCCAATCGGTGTCCAATGCCCGCCAGCGCCCGGCGCCCAGACTCACCGCATCGGCCGCCACACTCAGGCTCAGCGGTTGCAGCAATTGCAGCGCCGGCTCGCCGCTGATGCTCAGCCGCGCCAGCGTACCCTGCCAGACACTGGCACCGGACAGGCCGCCATCCAGTTCGGTCGACAAGACAAAGGGCTTGCCCTGCAGTTGCAACTTGCCATCCAGGCTGACCCGATGGCGGCTACGGACCCCCTCGCCGGCCAGCGCCAGTTGCTCGACCTCCAGCGCGCCGGCACGCAGACCGGCGAGTCTGGCATCCAGCTTGAACGGACTGGCACCGCTGGCCGCCAGCTCGCCCTCTGCATTCAGGCTGGCAATACTCAAGTCTCCCGGCAGGCGCAAGGCGTTCGCATCCAGCTTGGCGCTGAACAAGGGCTGCGCCGGGGTACCGGCCAGCAAAATACGCGCATTGGCACGCCCGGCAAAAGCGGGGCCCAGCAGCGCCAGATTGTCGGCTTGCAACACCAGTTGCAGCTTGTCGCCCGGCTTGCCATAAGCACCGCTCGCCTGCAGCCGGTTGCCGCCCAATAGCAAAGCAGCATTCAGCCGGCTTAAGCGGTCGGCCTGCCAGTGCGCCTCGGCGCGACCGCTAAGCGGGGCACCCGAGAGCTGACTGGGGGTCAGCATCAGGCTGACATCGCCTTGCGGCGCACCGGCGAGCCTGGCATCGACTTTAAGCGTGGCATTGACACTGCCCTGCGGCAGATCCTTGCTCAGCGCGCCCGGATTAAAAGCCTTGAGCGTTCCGCTCAAGTTCAGGCGCTGTGCCTCATCCAGACTCAGGCGGCCGCTGACATCCATCACCCCGTTGCCGGTGCTCGCACGCAGGCGGCGGATATCCAGCGCTTCGGCCTTACCGCGCAACCAGGCCAACTCGCCATTCAGCCGCAGTTGGTCGGCGCTTAAATCCAGCGTCAGCAAGGGGCGCATTTTTTCGCCACCCAGCGCAACCTTGCCCGATACGGTTTGCGCCGGAGCCGCCGCCGAAATGGCACGCAGCGACAAGCGCTCCAGCACCAGCTTGAGGTCGAAATTTTTCGGGGTAAAAACGCCGGCGATGCCGACCCGGCCATCGGCCACATTGGCAAAGGCATCCGACAGCGTCAGCTCATCCTGATTGACACGGAAAGTCGCTACCGCCAGCGATAGCGGCAAGCGCTGCGCCGACACCGGGCCCGGCGCGGCATTAATCAGCGATAAACCGCCGGACAGTGCCTCGTCGCCGGCAGGCTGCGCTTCCAGCGCCATCGACAACTGCGCCTGTGGTGCGCCGGGAAACAGCACGGCCGGATTGATATTACCCAGCCGTATCGACAGGGTTTTGATCTTGCGGTAAATCACCGGGGCAAAGGGTGCGAACTGCCCGTCCACCTCGGCCACCACCCCGGTTGTCTCGCCCTTGAGCGCAAGCGTAGGCGCCAGCAAGGAGCCGCCCAGATTGGCATAGGCCTGCACCTTGCGCCCATCCAGCTCGCCCCCCAGCTCCACCCGCCCGCCCAGTGCAAAAGGCGCATCCGCCGCCAGCGCCAGCGAACCGGCCGCACTGCCCCAGGGCGAATGCAGCGACTCCAGCGCCAGCGCATGATGGCCATCCAGATAACGGTAGGAGCCTGCCAGACTCCGGAACACGAGCGCCTGCGGCTGCAGGCTCAGGCTGTACAAGGACACATGGCTGACCTCGATCTCCAGCGGCAAGGCCAGCGATGCAGGGGCACTTAATGGCTCGCCCGAGCCAGGGGTGCGGTCGTCCAGCAGCACACTGCCTAACTCAAGCCGGTTAATGATCAGCTTGCGCTGCAAGAGTGCACCCGGCTGCCAATCCAGGGCGATACGGGATAGCTCGATGCGCTTAAGCGGCGTCTGCCAGCGCACGCCTTGCAACTGGAAGCCGCGCCACAACGTGCCCTCCACCTTGGCAACCGATAGCGCGCCCTGGCTTGCCTGTGCCGCCAGCTGCCACAGCCGGGCAAAACCGGCCTCGCTGCCGCTTAACCAGGCCGCCGCGCCGACAAGGACAAACAGCACCAGCAGCAAGGCAAGCAAAATGCGCCGGCCCCAATGCGGGCGCGCAGCGGAAGGTTCAGGCACAGGGGCATCCTGTGGAGGCGGCTCGGTATTCGGTATCATCGGTATTCGTTCAGAAAGGCAGACCCAGACTCATGGTCCAGCGCCATTTGCGGTCGGTATCGCCCCGCGCCAGATCAAAGGCAATCGGTGCCACCGGGCTTAGCCAGCGCACACCGAAGCCGAAGCTGCGTGCCAGCTCGAAACTCTTCCAGCTGTCGGCGGCATCACCCATATCGTGGAACAGACCCAAACGCCAGTGCGGTGCCACGGTAAACAGATATTCCAGCGAGCCGGTCGCCATGACCCGCCCGCCCAACACCGAACCATTGGGGCCGGCAACGCCCAGGCTCTCGTATTCGAAACCGCGTACGCTATTGACGCCGCCGGCACGAAATAGCAGGGATGACGGCACTTTGTCGGTTTGCTGCGCCCACACCTCGCCCACATCGGCGCGCACAAGCCAGGTACCGGGCACAAAGCCCGGCGTCCAGTACACGGCACCGCGTGCACGACCGCGAACAAAAGCGGTTTCGGACAGGGCACGCCCCAAGGTAGACGACAGGCGGCCATCCAGCAGATAACCGTTGCGCGGGTCCATCACATCGTCCAGCTTGCGCTGGGTCCAGCCTATGGTCGCGAATACGGCCTGATTATTGCGGTCTTCAACCCCGCCCAGCGTTTCACGATCCAGCACATATTCGACGCCGATACGTGCCTCGATATTGCCGCGCTGCCTGAGCCGCCAGACACCGCCCTCTACGGTGTCGCGCTCGACATTCTGCACCTCGCTTTTTTTCAGCGCGATATTACCCGAGTGCGAGTAGCCGTCGCGCGTACGCGGCAAGGCCAGGCCGAAATTCAGCGCGCTTTCGTTCTGCTTCCAGTCCAGCAACACCGAGCCGGTGTAGCCGCGACGGAAAATATTGTAATGCTCGTACCCCAAGCGGGTACCAAAACCCTCTTCGCTATCCCAAGTCAGGCCGATTTCACCCTTCTGCCGCGGCACTTCCACCACCTGCACCAGGATAGGCAACTCGCCGTCCTTGATTTCACCGGTCAGCGGAATCACCAGCGCCGAGGAGAAATGCACATCCTCCTCCAGCGAGCTTTGAAATGCGGTCAGTTTCTCCAGGCTATACACCGCACCGGGCATAAAATCGGCCTGCCCCCTGACCATGCTTTCGGGGTAACGCTGCAAACCCTCGATACGGATCTTGCCGAATTCCACCCGCGGCCCGCTGTCCACGCTCAGGCTCAGGCTCACCTCGTCGGTTTGCGGATTGACCTCGGCACGGGAAGCGGCCAGCTTGGCCAGCGGATAAGCACGTAACGACAACAAACGTACCGCCAGCTTTTTGCCGGCATCCCATTCGTCCTGGGTAAACACCGCCCCTTCCGGCAAAGGCCAGTCTTCCTTCAGCTCGGCCCTGACCTCAGCCAGCTCCGGCGAGCCTTGTGCCGCACCGCTAAAGTCGATGTGCAGGCGATGGATGCGCGCAGGCGCACCGGGGCTCACTTTGACATCGACCACATCGGCCGCAGGCCGCGACACACTGACCGCAGCATTGAAGTAACCCATGGTTTCGAGCAGCCGTTTGGCCGCAACCGGCGTTTCCTCCAGCAAGGCGGCCAGCGTCGCCTCGTCCATATCGGGATCGGACGCGAGGGTCACCAGCTCCAGATTGTCGGCCAGCAGGGTTTTAAGTTGCTCGGGCGCGGCGATGTCGACCTTATAGGTCAGGCTTGCCCAGGCAGGCGTGCACAGGCAGGAAAAGAGAAGTGGGATCAGGATGCGGCGCATAGGCCTTATGATATAGGACTCGCGTGAAAAGCGGGGAGTGGGGAGTGGGGAGTGGGGAGCTTACTCCCTACTCCCCACTCCCATTTGCTAGCGCTTCTTCACCGGCGGCAAATCGGTGCAATGGCCTTCAAACGCTTCGGCCGCCATACCGATGGACTCGCCCAGTGTCGGGTGCGGGTGGATGGTCTTGCCGATATCGGCCGGATCACACCCCATCTCGATGGCCAGTGCCACCTCGCCTATCATATCGCCGGCGTTAGGGCCGACAATCGCACCACCCACTACCTGATGGGTGGCTTCGTCGAAGATCAGCTTGGTGAAGCCGTAATCGCAGCCGTTGGCGATGGCACGACCGGACGCCGACCACGGGAACTTGCCGACGCCAACCTTGATTCCCTTGGCCTTGGCTTCCAGCTCGGTCAGACCAACCCAAGCCACTTCCGGCTCGGTATAGGCAACCGACGGAATCACCCGTGCATCGAAATAGGTCTTTTGGCCATTCGCCACTTCCGCCGCCACATGGCCTTCATGCACGCCCTTATGCGCCAGCATAGGCTGGCCGACGATGTCGCCGATGGCGAAGATGTGCGGCACATTGGTGTGCTGCTGCTTGTCGACTTCGATAAAGCCGCGCTCGCTCACCTGAATGCCGGCGTTTTCCGCGCCGATTTTCTTGCCGTTCGGGCTGCGGCCAACCGCTACCAGCACCAGATCGTACTTCTGCTCCTCGGCGGGTGCCTGTTCGCCCTCGAACTTCACCATGACCCCGTCCGGACGGCAGGTCACGCCGACGGTGCGGGTTTTCAGCATGATCTTGTCGAAGCGGTGGGCATTGCGCTTTTCCCACACGCGAACCAGATCCTTGTCGGCACCGGCCATCAGGCCGTCGGCCATTTCGACCACGTCGATGCGCGCGCCCAGCGACGAGTACACGGTCGCCATTTCCAGACCGATAATGCCGCCACCCACCACCAGCATGCGCCCCGGCACCTGGCGCAATTCCAGCGCACCGGTCGAGTCGACAATGCGCGGGTCTTCCGGCAGAAACGGCAGTTTCACCGCCTGACTACCGGCGGCAATAATCGCCTGCTTGAACTTGATGACGGTCTTGTCGCCAGTCTCGGCCTTGCCCTCGCCGGCAGTCAGCTCGACTTCCATATGGAAAGGATCGATAAAGCGGCCGTTACCGCGCACCAGCTGCACATTGCGCATCTTGGCCATCACCGCCAGACCGCCGGTCAGCTTGCCGACCACCTTTTCCTTGTGCTTCCTGAGTGCCGACAAATCGACCTGCGGCGCGCCAAAGGCCACGCCGGTGTCGGAGAAGTGGCTGGCTTCCTCGATCACCGCGGCAACATGCAGCAGTGCCTTGGACGGGATGCAGCCCACGTTCAGGCATACGCCACCCAAGGTCGCGTAACGCTCGACGATCACCACCTTCATGCCCAGATCGGCAGCGCGGAAAGCGGCGGAATACCCGCCCGGCCCGCCACCCAACACCAGCATATCGCATTCGATATCGGCGCCAGCGCCATGAGGGGTAGCCTGTGGTGCCGCAAGCGGCGCACTGGCCGGCGCTGCAGCCACGGGCTCGCTGGCGTCGGCGGCTTCGATCAGTGCAATCACATCGCCCTCGGACACCTTGCTGCCGACCTTGATCAGCACATCCTTGACCACACCGGCCTTTTCGGCGGGCACATCCATGGTTGCCTTATCGGTTTCCAGGGTGATCAGGCTATCGTCGACGGCGATGCGGTCGCCCTCCTTGATAAAGACTTCGATGACGTCAACGCCGCCATGCCCGCCAATATCGGGGACTTTCAGTTCTATCATTTGGCTCATGGTCTTCCTTACAGCATCAGGCGGCGGATATCGGCCAGCACCTGCGCCATATACGCGGTAAAGCGTGCAGCGGAGGCACCATCAATCACGCGGTGGTCGTAGGACAGGCTCAAAGGCAGCATCAGCCGCGGCGCGAACTCCTTGCCGTTCCACTTAGGCTTGATCTCGGACTTGGACACGCCAAGGATGGCGACTTCCGGCGCATTGATGATAGGCGTAAAGGCCGTACCGCCGATGCCGCCCAGACTGGAGATGCTGAAGCAGCCGCCTTGCATGTCGGTTGGCAACAACTTGCCGTCGCGCGCCTTCTTGGCCAGCGCTCCGCTTTCCTGAGCGATCTGCAGCAGGCTCTTCTGGTCGGCATCCTTGATCACCGGTACCACCAGGCCATTTGGCGTGTCGGCAGCAAAACCGATATGGAAGTACTGCTTGAGCACCAGATTGTCGCCGTCGAGGCTGGCATTGAATTCCGGATACTTTTTCAGCGCCGCTACCGCCGCCTTGATCAGGAAGGCAAGCGGCGTCAGCTTGACGCCTTCGGCCTTGAGCTCTTCGCCCATGCCCTTGCGGAAGGCTTCCATCTCGGTGATGTCGGCTTCGTCAAACTGGGTAACATGCGGAATCATCACCCAGTTGCGCGCCAGATTGGCGCCGGACAGCTTCTTGATGCGGGAAAGCGGTTTCAGTTCGACTGCGCCAAACTTGGCAAAATCGACCTTAGGCCATGGCAGCAGATCCAGACCGCCACCCAGGCTAGCCGGCGCAGCGGCAGGCGCCAGCGCCGCCGGATTGCTCAGTACGCCCTTGACGAAGGCCTTAACGTCTTCGTCGGTAATGCGGCCCTTGCGGCCCGAGCCCTTGACGCGGCCCAGATCCACCCCCAGTTCGCGCGCCAGCTTGCGCACCGACGGGCCGGCATGGGCTTTGGAGAACGAAACTTCGTTAATGGCAGCCGGTGCGGCAGCCACCAGCGGGGCGACAGGCGCAGCGGCAGCTACCGGTGCAGGTGCTGCTACCGGCGCCGGCGCAGCAACCGCAGCAACCGCAGCGGCCGCCACCGGCGCGGCTACGGCCGCTTGTGCCGATTCAACCAGCAAAATCAGATGACCTTGCGACACCTTGTCGCCGACCTTGATCTTGACCTCCAGCACACGGCCGGCCACGGTCGATGGCACTTCCATGGTGGCCTTGTCGGTTTCCAGCGTAATCAGGCTGTCGTCCACCTTGATCTCGTCACCGGCCTTGACCGCCACTTCGATCACGTCAACGTCGCTGGCGCCACCGATATCCGGCACGCACACTTCAACCGTAGCGCTCACCGCAGGCGCGGCCGGTGCAGCAGGCGCGGCGGCAACGGGAGAGGCAACGGCAACCGGTGCCACGGCGGCAGCTTCGGCCTTGGGCGCAACCGCCGCCGTGCCAGCAACTTCGATCAGCGCGATCACATCGCCTTCGGAGATCTTGCCGCCATTGATGGCGCGCACTTCTTTCACCACACCGGCGACTTCGGCCGGCACTTCCATGGTGGCTTTGTCGGTTTCCAGCGTGATCAGCGAATCATCCACCGCGACGGTGTCACCCGCCTTGATGAAGACTTCGATCACATCCACATTTGCATGTCCGCCGATATCGGGGACTTTCAGTTCGATTATTTGGCTCATTATTTTTCCTTATCCGGGCTTGGCCCCTGTTCGGGATCCGGGAACCGGAACCCGGGAATCGCCGGCCTGCCATCGGTCGCCATCAGCGCCCTAACACCGGCAGTACGAGTCCCGGGTTCCACCTGCCTTGGCTTAAACCTTCCAGCTAGGCAAGCGGTCTACATTGATGCCGTAGCGCGCAATCGCTTCGCTGACGCGGGACGCGGGGATCTTGCCGTCGCGTGCCAGTGCCGACAGTGCGGCCACGACCACGTGATAGCGGTCGACTTCGAAGAAGTCGCGCAAGCGGGCACGGCTGTCCGAGCGGCCAAAGCCATCGGTACCCAGCACCAGATAACGCCCCGGCACAAATTCGCGGATCTGCTCGGCGTAGGCGCGGATATAGTCGGTCGCGGCGATAAACGGGCCTTGCTTGCCGGACAGCTGCGCCTCGACATAGCTTGCCTGCAGCGCTTCTTCCGGATGCAAGAGCGCATGGCGGGCGGCGGCGCGGCCGTCGCGGGCCAGTTCGTTGAACGAGGTCACGCTCCAGATATCGCTGGCAACGCCAAAGTCGCTGCGCAGCAGGTCGGCAGCGGCCATCACTTCGCGCAAGATGGTGCCCGAGCCCATCAGCTGCACCTTGATGTCGGACTCGCCGCCATCGGACAACTGGTACATGCCCTTGAGGATGCCGGCTTCGGCACCGGCCGGCATGGCCGGATGGGCGTAGTTCTCGTTCATCAGGGTGATGTAATAGAACACGTCTTCCTGCTCGGCATACATGCGCTGCAAACCGTCCTGCAGAATGACCGCCAGCTCGTAGGCGAAAGTCGGATCATAGGAGACGCAGTTCGGAATCAGGCCGGCCTGGATATGGCTGTGACCATCTTCATGCTGCAGGCCTTCGCCGTTCAGCGTGGTGCGCCCTGCCGTGCCGCCCAGCATAAAGCCGCGCGCACGCATATCACCCGCAGCCCAGGCCAGATCGCCGATACGCTGGAAACCGAACATCGAGTAGTAGATGTAGAACGGAATCATCGGGATGCCGTGGTTGGCGTAGCTGGTCGCTGCCGCAATCCACGAGGACATCGCGCCCGGCTCGTTAATGCCTTCTTGCAGCATCTGGCCGTCTTTGGATTCCTTGTAGAACATCAGCTGGTCGGCGTCCTGCGGCACATAGTTCTGACCCTGAGTCGACCAGATGCCGTACTGGCGGAACATGCCTTCCATACCGAAAGTGCGCGATTCGTCCGGCACGATAGGCACGATCTGTTTACCGATAGACTTGTCTTTCAGCAGATTGCCTATCATGCGCACGAAGGCCATGGTGGTGGAGAACTCGCGCTCGCCCGAATCCTTGAGCATGGCATCGAATACATGCAGACCCGGCACCGCCATCGGCGCTTTTACCGGCAGACGGGCAGGCAGGCTGCCGCCAAAAGCGGCGCGGCGTTCGCGCATATACGCCATTTCCGGGCTGTCTTCGGCCGGCTTGTAGTAAGGCACGCTTTCCAGATCGGCATCCGACACCGGAATACCGAAGCGGTCGCGGAATTTACGCAGGCTGTCCAGCGCCATTTTCTTGGCGCCGTGCGCAATATTCTGGCCTTCGCCGGATGCGCCCATGCCGTAACCCTTGATGGTCTTGGCCAGGATGACGGTCGGCAGACCCTGCGCATTGGTCGTGGCTTCGTGGTAAGCGGCATAGACCTTGTGCGGGTCGTGGCCGCCACGGTTCAGGTTCCAGATCTCGTCGTCCGACATATTGGCGACCATTTCCAGCAGCTCGGGATACTTGCCGAAGAAATGTTCGCGCACATAGGCGCCGTCTTTCGACTTGAAGGTCTGATAGTCGCCATCCACGCACTCTTCCATGCGCTTCTTCAGCAGGCCCTTGCTGTCCATGGCCAACAGCGGATCCCAGCGGCTACCCCAGATCAGCTTGATCACATTCCAGCCGGCACCGCGGAAGTCGCCTTCCAGTTCCTGAATGATTTTGCCGTTGCCGCGGACCGGACCGTCCAGACGCTGCAGGTTGCAGTTGATCACGAACACCAGGTTGTCCAGGCCTTCGCGCGCCGCCAGTGCGATGGCGCCCAGGCTTTCCGGCTCGTCCATCTCGCCGTCGCCGCAGAAGCACCATACCTTGCGACCCGGCGTGCGGGCCAGACCACGGCTTTCCAGATACTTCAGGAAGCGTGCCTGATAAATCGCCATCAACGGGCCCAAGCCCATGGACACGGTCGGGAACTGCCAGAAGTCCGGCATCAGCCAGGGGTGCGGGTAGGACGACAGGCCGTTGCCGTCGACTTCCTGGCGGAAGTTATCCAGCTGCGTCTCGGTCAGACGGCCTTCGAGGAAGGCGCGCGAGTACACTCCCGGCGCAATATGGCCCTGGAAGTAGATCAGATCGCCTTCCTGCTCTTCGTTGGGCGCACGCCAGAAGTGGTTGAAGCCGACATCGTACAAGGTGGCCGACGACTGGTAGCTGGCGATATGACCGCCCAGCTCCAGATCTTTCTTGCCGGCGCGCAGCACCATGGCCATCGCGTTCCAGCGGCAGATGGAGCGGATGCGGTGTTCCAGCTCGTGGTTGCCCGGCGACTTCTTCTCGCGCCCGGCAGGGATGGTATTCAGGTAAGCGGTGGTGGCATCAAATGGCAGATGCGCGCCGCTACGGCGGGTCTGTTCAACCAGATTTTCCAGCAGAAACTGGGCGCGTTCGGCGCCTTCATTTTCCAGCACCGAAGCCAGTGCCTCGGTCCATTCGCGGGTTTCCAGCGGGTCGATATCATCCGGGAAGCGTGTAGCCATTTTGTCTCCTTACTTATTGGTCGCAGCCTGCGCTTGTGGCGCAAATCCTGTTCATTCGAAACGATGGGGTCAAGCATGCTTAGTCGTTCAGACCCCAAACAGTGAGCGTATTCGCACTTTTATGTGTTTGTATTCGAACAATTCTAGCAATGGGGGTGAGTGTAATGGCTACAGGGTCAACTATGGAATAGGCAAAACGAGCTAAAGCTTCAACATCCGCATAAAAAACAACATGCGGCAATGCAGCATCTTGTTTTTATGCGTGAATTTTACATTTTTACTTGGCAGGCCGCGCCTTGAGCACCTTTTCTATCTCGCGCATACGCGCTTCAACGCTGGAACGCAGATAGAAATTATCGCCCTTGGCCGCACTGGCCAGCCGGTATTGCACCAGTGCAGATTCAAACATTTGTTCGAAATAGAACGCATGCCCCAGCTCGGCATGATAACTGAGCACATCATTTTCTCCATAAAGACGCGCCGCCAGACGGTGCAGCTCGGCATCGGCCGGCTGGCGCGCCAGCAAAGCCTGCACCTGGCGCAGTGCCACGCCTTGCTGGCCACTGACGGTCAGCGCCTGCACTTCGCCCAGCAGCAGGGCGCGACTGGCGGGAAATGCCGCCAAGCCCTGGCGGTAGTACACCAGCGCCTGCTGCGTCTGGCCTGCATTCATGGCAATCTCGGCCTGCAGCGTGTACAGCATCGCGTCGGCCGGCAATAAGCGCACCGCGTCACTGGCCGCTTGCTGTGCGCCCGCAAAGTTGCGCTGCGCCAGATAGGCGCGCGCCAGGCCATAATGCTGCGCGCCTTCGTTCAGAAACCGCCGCTCAGCCAGCGCGCGCTGGTAATAAGACACGGCCTCTGCCGGGCTGAGCGTATTCAGGCGCAGTTTCTCGCGCACCAGCAGAAAATCGGTACTGTCCGGCTTCATGCGTACCGGCTGACTCTGGGCGCGATCCTGTCCTTCGCTGATGCGCTCGCTAGTGACCGGGTGAGTACGCAGAAAAGACAACGCCTTATTGTCGTTGTAACGGTTGCCCTGCTGCAGGCGCTCGAAAAAGGCCGGCATGGTGCGCGCATCGAAGCCCGCATCGGTCAGGTAATGCATGCCGATGCGGTCAGCCTCGCGCTCGAAATCGCGGCTATAGGCCAGCTGGGTTTGTGCGGCCATGCCCATGCCGGCATTCAGCGCACCGAAGGTTGCATCCGAGTTGCCCGAACGCGAAGCCAGCACGCCGGCCAGCACCGCCGCCAGTATCCATAGCTGGCTATGGGTCGAGGTTTCACGCATACGCGCCAGATGGCGCTGGGTCACATGCGCCACCTCGTGCGACAGCACCGATGCCAGCTCGCCCTCGCTTTGCGCTGCCAGCAGCAGGCCGGTATGCACACCGATCACACCGCCGGGCATGGCAAAGGCGTTGATGGAATTGTCGTCTACGGCAAAAAAGGTAAAGTCGTTGCCGGTCGCGGCCGCCGAGGTGATGCGCTTACCCAGACGGGCAAGATAGGCATTCACTTCGGCATCCTGCACCACATCCCCCGCATCGCGGATCTGGCTCAGAATCTCGCGCCCTATCCTCGCCTCGTCTGCCTGCGACAAAGCCTCCTCCCCGACACTGCCAAGATCAGGTAGCGGTGCCGCCAGTGCTGGCGTAAAAGCAATGGCAAACATGAGGGTTGAGCACAGCAGAGTCTTTTTCATCATCCGGCTATGATAGCTGCGCAAAGGGAAAAGTTGCACGCGGGGCATGAGCACGCCTAATGGCTCGCGTTCAGATCTGGTAATCCCGCTGTGGCGCAAGCGACTGCCAGGCTTGGCTCGCACTGAGAAAAATCCGCCCGTCAAAGCGCGGACTCAAGGCAGCCTTGTCCATCACCATGGACACCGGACGCTTGATATCGCTGAGCCACAGGACCACGCTGCGCGCGGCCAGCGCCTCATCCAGCCGCTCCAGCATCAGCAAGGCGGACAAGTCGATGCGGTTGACGCCGCTCATCACCAGCACCACGCGCCGGGTGTCAGGCGCCGCCATGGCCAGCAGTGCAGCCTCGACATGGCGCGCATTACCGAAATACAGACTCTCGTCCACGCGCAAAAATACCGTCGCCGGCAAGGTTTCCACGCTGAAATGGCGCACATTGCGAAAATGCTCGCTACCGGACAAGCGCCCGAGCTTGGCAATATGCGGCTGGCCGCTCTTGGCGACCCAGCTGCCCAGCGAAATCAGCAGGCCGATGATGATGCCGCTATCGACCCCCAATAACAGCACGGCGGCAAAGGTGGCGATAAAGGCCAGCGCATCGGCCCGGTTGCAGGCCCAGGCACGGCGCAAGAGCGAAAAATCGATCATGGCCAGCACCGAGGCCACGATGGTGGCGGACAATACGGTCAGCGGCAAAAAAAACAGGGCCTGGGTAGCAAACAGCACAATCAGCGTCATCAATAGCGCGCTGATCAGCGACGACAACTGGGTCTGGGCCCCGGCATCGGCATTGACCACCGAGCGCGTCAAACCGCCGGTGACCGGAAAACCGCCGGACAGCGCCGCGCCGATATTGCACGCGCCAAGCGCGATCAACTCACGGTCAGGCGCTATGCTTTCACGCCGGGGCAGCGCCAGAATCTGCGCCACAGACAGGCTTTGCACCATATTGACCAGCGCAATGAAAAAGGCCGGCAACACCAGATCCGGCAAGCGCGACCATGGCAGCCAGGCCAGACCCAAAGGCGGCAGACCAGACGGTACCTCGCCCACCAGGCGCAAACCGCTGGCGGCGCCCCAATGGGCGGCGGTCAACATCCCGGCCAGCAACACCAGCACCGGTGCGGCGCGTACCGCCAGTTGCGCCGCACCCGGCGTCAGACCCGCTTTGCACAACACGGCGGCAAGCGCGCGCCGCGACCACAGCAGCCACAGCAAGGCACTGCCACCCAGCAAGCAGGCGGCCGCATGAAAGGACAGGCGCTGCGCCCATAAATTGGCCAACAGCGCCGGCAAAGTCGCGCCGCCGCCTTTGCTACCCAGCAAAGGCCCCAGCTGCGACAACACAATCATCAAGGCCGAGGCCGACACAAAGCCGGACAACACCGGCTGCGACAGGAAATCGGCCACCAGACCCAGACGCAACAAGCCCAGCGCCAGCAACATCAGCCCGGACAAGAGCGCCAACCAGACGGCGAGCACCGCATACTCGGCACCGCCTTGCGGCGCCAGCTTGCTTAAGGTCGCCGCCACCAATAAGGAAGTGACCGCCATCGGCCCCACCGACTGGGCATGGGAGCGCCCGAGCAGCGCATAAATCAGCAAGGGTGCCAGACTGGCATACAGCCCGGTTTGCGGTGGCAAGCCGGCCACCATGGCATAAGCCAATGCCTGCGGCACCAGCAATAGCGTCACCACGACGCCGGCGCTGATGTCGCCGGTCAGCCAGTTGCGCTGGTAGTGGCCAAGCCAGGGGGGCAAAAACCGGGCGAGAGAACGCATCGCGTCAGGGCAGCAAAGGGTCGAGCACGCGATACAGCAGCATGCCGGCCAGCATCGCACCGACAAACAGCAAGCCCTGCGGAATCAAGGCGCCGGCCAGCACCAGACCCGGCCCCGGGCAGATGCCGGCCAGACCCCAGCCCACACCGAACAGCACGCTACCCAGCACCAGCCGTGGCGTGATCTCGCGGCTGGTCGGCAACTGCATCTTGTCTCCCAGCAGCGACTGGCTGCGCCCGCCGGCCACGCGAAATGCGAAAAAGCCCACCCCGATGGCTCCGGCCATGACCAGCGCCAGACTCGGGTCCCAGGCGCCGGCCAGATCGAGAAAGCCCAACACCTTGGCCGGGTTGGACATGCCGGACACGATCAGGCCGATACCGAACAGTAGGCCGATGGCAAAAGCAGTAAACAGTTTGACGGGTTTCATGATGTATTCAGCCCAGAAGATGACGCACGATGTAGACGGTGGCAAAACCGGCGCCCATAAAGCACAAGGTGGCAACCAGCGAGCGCGGCGACAGGCGCGACAGCCCGCAGACGCCATGACCGCTGGTGCAACCGGAAGCGAAGCGGGTGCCGACACCGACCAGCAACCCGGCCAGCAGCAGGGTCGGCGTCGATGCTTCGATAACCGGCAGCGGCATGGCACCGGCCAACAGCGCATAGATCATGGGTGCCGCCAGCAAGCCCAGCACAAAGGCCAGGCGCAAAGGCCAGTCGGCGGCGCGCTCCAGCACACCACCCAACATGCCGCTAATACCGGCAATCCGCCCCAACAGCAGGACAAAAGCACTGGCGGCCAGCCCTATCAATACACCGCCGCCCAGTGCCGCTGCCGGCGTAAATACATCCCAGGCAATACTCATGATGATTTCCCCTTGTGAATGCTAAACATGAATTCTTCTTGTGCTATTTCATGCGCTCTCGCCTGCCACCGCCTCTGGCGGGCAGAATATGTCATGCAGCGACGACAAGATCGCCATCGCCTCTTGGCTGGCCACACTGTAATAAATCCACTTACCCTCGCGCCGCGTCGACACCAATCCTTCATTGCGCAACACACCCAGTTGCTGCGACAAGGTCGGCTGGCGGATACCGGTCAAGCGCTCCAGCTCGGAAACCGACTTCTCGCCATCGACCAGCTGGCACAGCAGCAGCAGCCGGTCTTCATTGGCCAGGCTCTTCAGCAAGCCGGCCGCGCGGGTCGCGTTTTCCCGCAGCAAATTCATATCCATGATCTTCCCTCTGACACACAGTCTTTATTATATTTACAAATATATTGTTTTTCAATATAGTTTAACCATCACCACCAGATAATGGGAGCGCCGCCAGATGAAAACCCCTGTACAAGCCTTCTTCGACCCTGCGACCTGGACCATCAGCTATGTGGTTTACGACCAGGCGGGCGGACACGCGGCCATTATCGACCCGGTGCTCGACTACGATCCCAAATCGGGCCGTACCCGCACCAGCTCGGCCCAGCAGCTGGTGGACTTTATCCGGGAACAACAACTGACCGTAGACTGGATACTGGAAACTCATGCCCATGCCGATCACCTGTCCGCGGCGGCCTGGCTCAAACAACAGCTAGGCGGCAAGACCGCCATCGGCGACCGGATAGGCAAGGTGCAGGCCAGCTTCAGCCGTATCTTCAATCTGGAGCCCGGCTTTGCCTGTGACGGACGCCAGTTTGACCATCTGTTTGCCGCCGACGAGGCATTTAACATCGGTAACTTAACGGCGCGCGCACTGTATGTGCCGGGCCATACCCCGGCCGATATGGCCTATCACATCGGCGATGCCGTCTTTGTCGGCGACACGCTGTTTATGCCGGATGTAGGCAGTGCCCGCTGCGACTTTCCCGGTGGCGATGCGGCCGCACTTTACCACTCGGTGCAGCGCCTATTAAGCCTGCCGGACGACACCCGCCTCTTTATGTGTCACGACTACCCGCCCGAGGGGCGCACGGCGCAATGGGAAAGCACGGTGGGCGAGCAGCGCGCGCGCAATATCCATCTGAATGAACGGGTCGGCGAACATGAATTCATCGCCATGCGCCAGCAGCGCGATGCCGGCCTGGCCATGCCGGTGCTGATTCTGCCCTCGGTACAGATCAATATCCGCGCCGGCGAAATGCCGCCCAAAGATACAAATGGCGTCGCCTACCTGAAAATCCCGCTTAATCTGCTGTAAACTGGCACGCATCTTCGACTACCGGGCGACGGATCAAATCCGCGCCCCAGATAGATGGACCCCTCACCGTTTTTGCCCGCGCCGTCCCGTTTGGTTCACGAGCGCGGGATTCCCGCCTTCGGCATGTATCAGGGCACGGTTGATGCCCTCAGCTGGCAGCCTTTGACGCTGTCCCCCTGGCACCGCCTGACCCGCAAGCTGCACCATAAACGCTGGCAGTATGCCGCTTTTGCCCACGACAACTACTTTATCGGCGTCGCCGTGGTCGATCTGGGCTGGTGCAGCACCGCTTTTGCCTATCTGTTCGACCGCCAGCAGCGCAAGGTCACGGCCAGCTTCTCGGCCGATGGCCTGCCCGGCCTGTCGGCCAAGATAGAAGACCGCGCCTTCGGCCATGCCCGTTTTTGCGCCGGCGGCGGCAAGCTGGTCTTCACCCGCGAGGCCGGGCGCATGTTGCTGGAGGTGCGCACCCCGGCGCTACGCATGGCCGCCCATATCACGCTAAACCCCGACGTTCCGACCCTGTGTGCCATTGCCCCGGCCAACCATCTGGCGCACTCGACCCATAAGAGCGGCGGTCTGGCGGTCAGCGGCTATGCCGACACCAACGGTAGCCGCTACTCACTCGATGGCGCCATCGCCAGCCTGGATGCCTCCAATGGCCTGCTCGCCCGCCATACCGCATGGCGCTGGGCCAGTGCACACAACCATGAGCTGGGCTTCAATCTGCAGGACGGCTATATGGGCGATGCCGAAAACGCCATCTGGCTGCACGGCAAACTGCTGCGCGTCGGCAAGGTGCGCTTTGATTACCTCCCGGCCGACCCGATGGCGCCGTGGCATATCCACAGCGACGATGGTCTGGTCGATTTGCGTTTCACCCCGGAAGGCATGCGCAGCGAAAACAAGAATCTGTTGATTGCCGCCAGCCGCTATGTGCAGCCTATCGGCACGTTCAGCGGGGTATTGCTGGATCCGGCCAGCGGGGCGCGCCATATCGTCAACGCGCTGACCGGCGTCACCGAAGACCATGCCTCGCACTGGTAAGGCCGCATGCAGCAGCTACCTTGCCGGCATGCTTGATGGTAGGATGCGCCGCAAATAGAGCCTCTATTCCACCGAGGCCGGGAGAGAAACGAATGCGCGTGTTGCACGCCCTGCTCGAACACAACCACGAGTTCGTCACTAGCCGCGAATACGAAAAATTTCGCACCGACAAGTTCCCCGACAAGAATCTGGCGGTGCTGGCCTGCATGGATGCCCGCCTGGTCGAACTGCTGCCCAAGGCCATGGGGCTGAAAAACGGCGATGCCAAACTGATTAAGAACGCCGGCGCTCTGGTTACCCATCCATGGGGTTCGGTGATGCGCAGCCTGCTGATCGCCGTTTATCAGCTAAGGGCGGAAGAAATCTGCGTGGTCGCCCACCACGATTGCGGCATGAATGCCATCGACCCCAAGCAGGTGCTGGAGAATGCCGTCGAGCGCGGCGTCAGCCCGGATACCCTCAGCACCTTGCGCGCTGCCGGCATCAATCTGGATGGCTGGCTCAAGGGCTTCGACAATGTCGAAGACAGCGTGCGCCACACGGTGGACACGGTACGCCACCACCCGCTGATGCCGCGCGATATTCCGGTGCATGGGCTGGTCATCAGCCCGGCGACCGGCGCACTGACCGTCATCGTGGACGGCTACGCCGACACGCCAGATCTTCCATGAGGCGTATCGGCCTGTATGGCGGCACCTTCGATCCCTTTCACTGCGCCCATCTGCGCCTGGCTTGCGCGCTGCGCGATGAATTAAAGCTGGATGAAGTCAGGCTGGTGCCGGCCGGACTACCCTACCATCGCGACCATGGTCCGCACGCCAGCGCCAGCCAAAGGCTGGACATGGTGCGCCTGGCCATTGCCGGCGAGCCGGGGCTGATTGCCGACGACAGGGAAATACGCCGTGGCAAAAATGCCTATACCGTCGAGACGCTGGAGGAGCTGCGCAGCGAGCTCGCGCCGCAGGATGAGCTGTGGTGCCTGATAGGCGGCGACTCGCTGGCCAGGCTTGCCAGCTGGCACCGCTGGCAGGACATATTTACGCTGGCCAACCTCGCCGTCGCCCTGCGTCCGGGCTTTGATCCCGCACATCTGGCACCCGCCATCCGCGCGCAATGGCAAGCGCGCCAAGTGTCTGATTTTTCAAAACGAACGCCTTCCGGTACAATCCGCGCCCTGACGTTGGCTCCGGTCGACGTTTCGGCGACGGACATCCGCGCCCGGCTTGCTGCCGGCGCCGATGTGTCCGGCCTCGTTCCCGCTGCCATACTGGACTATATCCGGGCGCAGCAGCTCTACCGGAACACCTAGCGTGACATACAGGCCGCAACCTGCGGCTCGCGCTCTTTTCGCGGCACCTCTGACCCGTCCGTACGCGTCCATGTGCCCATCATTGGAATCAAGGAAATATGGACAATATTCAAGAAATCGTAAAACTGGCCGTGACCGCTCTGGAAGACGTCAAGGGCAAGAACATCGTAACGCTGGATACCAGCGAACTGACCTCGCTGTTTCAGCATCTGATCGTCTGCACCGGTGACTCCAACCGCCAGGTCAAGGCTTTGGCCAATAGCGTAGCCGTAGCGCTGAAAGAAGCCGGCGTGGATCTGGTCGGTACCGAAGGCCACGAAAGCGGCGAGTGGGTGCTGGTCGATGCCGGCGACGTCGTCATCCATGTGATGTTGCCTGCCGTGCGCGACTACTATGACCTGGAAGCCCTGTGGGGCGGCCAGAAGCCATCGTTTACCCCGGTCGGCGGCAAGCCCTGGTCGGCAGCCTAAAAATTGTGCACGGGGAGCGGGAAACTACTTCCAACTCCCCGTTCACCACTCCCCTCTCTCCAATTCCCCATGAAAATTACCCTACTCGCCGTCGGCACCAAGATGCCGCGCTGGGTCGATGAAGCCTTTGGCGACTACGCCAAGCGCTTCGGCCGCGACATCAGCTTCGAGCTCAAGGAAATCAAGCCGGAAAAACGCGGCGGCGGTGTGACGACCGAAAAAGGCATTGCGGCCGAGCACGAGCGCCTGATCGCCGCGATTGCCCCGCGCACCAAGCTGATCGTACTGGACGAGCGCGGCAAAAACTGGACTTCGGTGCAGCTGGCCGGTGCCATGAAGGACTGGATGGCCGGTGGCGACGACATCACCATCATCATCGGCGGAGCCGATGGATTGTCGGCCGAACTGAAACAAAAAGCCGATGTCCTGCTGCAACTGTCGGCCATGACCCTGCCGCACGGCATGGTACGCGTCATGCTGGCCGAGCAGCTCTATCGCGCCTATTCCATCCTCAACAACCACCCCTACCATCGCGAATAAATAATTTTATTGTGGTGCAAGAACGATAATATCCCTGTAGACATTGCGCATATTTGCTATGCTAATCAAGGTCTTATCACGAGATGTTATCAATGAACCGATTTATCCTCTGCTCCTTGATAGCTGCGTCGTTTACGCTAGCCTCCGCCGCCCATGCGGATCTGTATGGCTATGTAGACAGCGCAGGACAGGTTCACCTCGCCCCCAAAAAGCTGGATGAACGCTACCAACTTTTCCAGAAGAGTCCGCCAGCCGAGCTGGCCGTTCGCAAATACGATGCGCTGGCCGATGCCACCCGCCCTGGCTTAGGCTCCACCCTTAGCCGCGACACGGCCGCCGCACGCACGCCGCTTGCCGGTCTGCCCGCTGCCCAGCCGCGCCTGGTCAAGGCCAGCGTCAGCGCGCCTTATAACAAGATGATTAACAAGGTCGCGCGCGAGATGAAACTCGATGCCCAGTTGCTGCACTCCATTGTCAGCGTGGAGTCGGGCTATGATGCGCAAGCCCTGTCGCCCAAGGGCGCCATCGGCCTGATGCAGGTGATCCCGGAAACCGGCGAGCGCTTCGGCATTGCCAACCTTAACCAGCCCGACGCCAATATCCGCGCCGGCGCACGCTATCTGAAATTTTTGCTGGGGCTGTTCAACCACGATCTGCCGCTGGTCATCGCCGCCTACAATGCCGGCGAAGGCGCGGTGCAGAAATACAAGAACACCATCCCGCCCTACCCCGAAACACGCAACTACGTCTCGCGCGTACTGGCCACCTATGAAGCACGCAGCGGCAAGTCGCCACTACAAGCGGCCGTCAGCCATATCGACTACAGCCGCGGCAAGCGGGTGAACGCCGTCCTCGAACCCTTGTAAGCTGGCGATGGCTGACCGATAAAAACGGGTGGATTCCTCCACCCGTTTTTATCGAGCAAATGTGAAAATCTGGAGCGGTCTAAACGAGGCATGCCAAAACATAAGCGTGCTATGGCTGGGAAATGTCTTCGTGAATGCAGAGATAATTACCCTCGGTATCCTTGAACCAAGCAACCTTCTCCGCGCCAAGCACACAGACGTGATTCACAGTTTTCAACTCAGGGAAGTCGTAGTCTTCAAAAACGACTCCGGCGCGCTTCAACTCATTGATACTGGCGGCAATATCCGCCACGCAAAAGCTGATCGCGGTATGCTCAGCCTTAGTCCCTTCCGGCTTGGGAAATAAGGCGAGCGTACTGCCGCCCACCATGTAAATAAACTTTCCGTCAGGACGTAAACCGCCGGGCTTCAACCCCAAGCAGCCTTCGTAGAAACCCCGGGCACGGTTCATATCCTTGACGGGCAACATTGTCGTAAGAGACGCGTCGCACAACATGAGAAGTCCTTTCTCAACACCGCCCTGCCCGCATCACCTGATGAGTATCAGGCTGCCAAGCTGAACAATACAGCTTATGCCCACAATCTCTTCTGCGCCAATTCAAGCACGACGCTAACGGCCCACCATGCCTATCTGCACTCAATACAAAAACGGGCGGAAAAATCCGCCCGTTTTTGTTTGCCCGCCCCCGCCTTACGGCTCCTGCCGCGTCGCTGCCAGCACGATTTCACGTATGCACAAATTTTGCGGCTGCTCGTAGGCGTAACGCACCGCCTCTGCGATATCTTCAGCCGAGATCACGCCGCCCATCTGTTCTTTCCAGGCTTCGTAACCGTCCTTGATATCCTGGCTGCTAGTGTGGGACAGCAACTCGGTCTCGGCCGCGCCCGGTGCGATCGTGATGACGCGCACGTCCTGTAGCGCCACTTCTTCGCGCAGGTTTTCCGAAATGGCGTGCACGGCGAACTTGGTGCCGCAATAGGCCGCATGGTTGGGGAAGGTCTTGCGCCCGGCAATCGAGCTGATATTGATGATGGTGCCGTGGCGGCGCGCGAGCATGCCCGGCAGCACTGCATGGATGCCATTGAGTACACCCTTGACGTTCACGTCCAGCATGCGCTCCCACTCGGATGGATCCTGCTCGGACAGTTTGCCCAGCAGCATCTGACCTGCATTGTTGACGATCAGGTCGGCCGGGCCGAATTGCGCCTCGGCTTCTTGCACTGCCGCCGCGAGTGCATCGCGGTCGGTAACATCGACTTCACGGCACAAGACATTGGGCAAACCCAACGCCGTCAGTCGCTCGATACGACGCGCCAGCAGCAGCAAGGGATAGCCGCGCGCTGAAAACAGACGGGCACAGGCGGCACCAAAGCCGGAGCTGGCGCCGGTAATCACAATCAAGGGTTTGTTCATGCGATACTCCTGAAATAGAAAGCGTTAATGGCAACGCCGAATGCCATCCACTATAGCCGCCTGTCGCCACGACGAAAAATCGTTTTTATCCTTTGCTGCCATCGGACATTTCTATGGATATCCGCCAACTGCGCGCCTTTGTCGCCGTTTTTGAAGAGCGCAATATCACCCAGGCCGCCAAGCGCCTGGCCGTCACCCAGCCCACGCTCTCCGCCACACTGCATCAGCTTGAAACCGAACTGGGAACCCTGCTATTCAAACGCCTGCCGCGCGGCGTCGAGGCCTCCGATGCTGCGCGCCGCCTGTTTGCGCAGGCCAAAAAGCTGATTGCCGACACCGAGGCACTGAGCGCCAGTTTCAAACAGGGCGAAACAGGGCAGGAGCTGACGGTGGGGATAGCAGCCGATCTGGGCGATAGCCAGATCGATAAAGTGCTGCGTGCGGCGCTGAAAACAGCAGGCATCGTGCTGACGCTGGAAGAAGGGTGCAGTGGCGATGTCCGCCTCGCCTGCGAGACGCTGCGCTGCGAAGACGAATTATTTCTGCCCTTGGCGGAGGAAAATTTCGTGCTGGCGCTGCCGCCGGGGCATGAACTCAGCGGCCAGGACGTGATGCCGCAGATGCTGAAACAGGAAACATGGGTGATGTGCCCGGCGCATGACTCACAGCAGCGGCTGCTGGCCCTGCTTGGCGCCTATGCCCCGCTACAGCCCATGCGGGCCAGCTCACTGCGACTGGCGGCGCAACTGGTGGCAAGCGGGGCCGGCATCGCCTGGCTGCCCGCCTCGCTAGCAGACAAACTAGATGTAGCCCAACTGGCAGTCGCGCCTTACCGGCGCCGCATCGGCCTGTGTTATGTGCCGGATGCGCTACACAAACCGGCGCTTGCCGCCTTGATCCGGCAACTGGCTTAACACGCTGCCAGCGCGGCTAACAGCGCGTCGTCGCTGGCGTTAGCGGCCGTCACAATCTTGCTTGCCCCCAGCGATTGCAATACCTCGCTAATACGCGGGTGCAGCGTGACGAACTGCTGGCGCAGCAGCCAGTCGCGCCGCGCTGCCGGTACTGAGGCAAACAGTGCACGGGCAATATCGGAGGAAGTCACCAGCAGCGTCGCCTGCGCCATATCGGCAGGCAGCTTATCCCAGCCCGGATCGCACGCTACGCGCCGGTACGCCTCGCATAGAAGAATCGTTGCGCCGCGCGCCGCCAGCGTATCAGCCAGCAGTGCGCGTCCGGTTTCCCCGCGCACGATCAAGACCGTTTGCCCACTCAAAGCAAACAATGGCGGCAGCGCCAGCAGCGCTTCGCTGTCGCTGCCGGCCTCGGGGTGCAACACCGCACGCCCGGCAAGCGCCGCCAGATGCGCGGCACTGCCCTTGCCGACACAGGCCAGCTGCACGGTCTCGGGCAAATGCCCGGCCAGTACCGGCCACATGATATCGATAGCACCGGGGCTCACCGGAATCAGCCAGTCGGCCGCAGCGGCCAAAGCCGGTAGCTGCGCCAACGCGTCCGTATCCGCCACCAGTTCAAGCGGCGCAAACACACGGGTACGAAAGCCGGCAGCGGCACACTTTGCCGCCAGTGGCGCACATTGCGCCGCCGGGCGGGTGAGCAGCACCGGCCTCATGTTCAGCTATCGGCCAGGACGGCGCTGATCACATCGGCGGCGCCGTCTTGCAACAGCTTCTTGGCCACCGCCCGCCCCAACGCATCCGCGTACTGGCGCGGCGCACTGGCGCTGGCAGTCAGCATCAGCGAGCCATCCGGATAGGCGACAAAACCGCCCAAGGTAATCACCCCGTCGCTCAGCGTGGCAAAACCACCCAGCGGAATCTGGCAGCTGCCGCCCAACTGGCGCGACAAGGCGCGCTCGGCCAGCACACAGTCGTGGGTATCGGCATCATTCAGTGGTGCCAGCAGCGCCTTGAGATCCTCGCGCCCGGCGCGAATCTCGATGCCCAACGCACCCTGACCCGGGGAAGGCAGGCTTTCCGACGGCGACAACTCGCCACGTATGCGCTCACCGAGGCCCAGACGCTTAAGGCCGGCAGCGGCAAGAATGATGGCGTCAAACTCGCCGCCATCGAGCTTGGCCAGCCGCGTCTGCACATTGCCGCGCAAGGGCTTGATCACCAGATGCGGAAACTGGGCGCGAATCTGCGACTCGCGGCGCAAGCTGGCCGTGCCGACCACCGCACCCTGCGGCAACTCGGACAGATTGGCATAAGCATTGGAAACGAAAGCATCGCGCGGGTCTTCACGCTCGCAGATCACCGGCAGGGCAAAGCCTTCGGGCAGTGCCATGGGCACATCTTTCATCGAGTGCACGGCCAGATCGGCACGCCCTTCCAGCATCGCGACTTCCAGCTCCTTGACGAACAGCCCCTTGCCGCCAATCTTGGACAGGGTTTTATCGAGAATCTGGTCGCCACGCGTGGTCATGCCCAGAATTTCAACTTCCAGCGCGGGATACAAACTCTCCAGGCGGGCTTTGATATGTTCGGCCTGCCACATGGCCAGACGACTCTCGCGGCTGGCAATCACGATTTTTTTCATCACGCGCTCCTGAATGGAATAAGTCTGCGCCGATTCTAACATGAGCCACGGCTTCGCCTGCCCGGACAAAGCCCGCCGCCCCCCTTGTGGCAAGCCCGGCACACCGTCCACATAATG
Organism: Craterilacuibacter sp. RT1T; assembly: GCF_023502145.1. GTDB lineage: Bacteria > Pseudomonadota > Gammaproteobacteria > Burkholderiales > Chromobacteriaceae > Craterilacuibacter. The sequence goes on from NZ_JAMFLI010000004.1 coordinate 93,216, forward strand.
AGCATTTCAATACGGCAAGCTTGCAACCGGCACTGGTCAAATACCCCATGCTTGCGGCAAGATCAGGCAAGACTAGGCCGGCACGCGCATGCCGGCACACACGCACTTCATCAAAACGGGTAGACACGCGATGACACAAGAACAAGACAAGGACCTTCCGCTCAAGGCCGATCTGGCACGACTGGACCGGCTATTGGGCGAGGTACTGCGCGAGCAGGCCGGTGACGAGGTTTATCACGAAATGCAGGCCATCCCGCTGGCTCACCATAGCCATGACAACCGTACACTGGCCATGCTGGAGCGCTTGTCGCCGCAAGCGACCACGGCCTTGGTGCGGGCTTGCGGCCTGTATGCCCAGCTATTCAATATTGCCGAAGACCTGCATCACACCCGCCGCCGCCGTGCCCACCGCCAGGCCGGCTCGGCACCGCAGCAAGGCAGCCTGGCACGCGCGCTGTCGCACCTGCAACAAGAAGGCGTCAGCCTGGGACGGCTGACCGGCATGCTGGCCGATGCCAATGTAACGGCGGTATTGACTGCCCACCCGACCGAAGTACAACGCCAGAGCGTGCTGGATGGTCATCGTGCCGTGCGCCGTTTCCTTGCCTGTCTGCACTACCCTGACGTCACACCGGATGACGAGATCGATCTCGAACTGCGCTTGCGCCGCGTGATCCTGACCCTGTGGCAGACCTCGGAAATCCGCCATTTCAAGCTATCGGTTGCCGATGAAATCGAAAACGGTGTCGCCTATCACCCGCTGTCCTTCTTTACTGCCCTGCCGCGCATCTACGACATGCTCGGGCGCGGTATTCAGCAACATTGGGGCGAGCGCCCCAAGCTGCCTTCTTTCTTGCGCATAGGCAGCTGGATAGGCGGCGACCGCGACGGCAACCCCAATGTCGATGCCAAAGTCTTGCGTTATGCCAGCACCCGTCAGGCCGAAACCGCCTTTACCCACTATTTCTACGAGCTGTCCGGCCTGTACCGCGAACTGTCGCTGTCCAGCCGGCTGGTTAAAGTCAGCGACGAGGTCGCGGCGCTGGCCGCCCTGTCGCCGGACACCGAAACCAGTCGCGCCGAAGAGCCATACCGTCTCGCGCTGGCTCATATCGAAGCGCGCCTGTCGGCTACGGCTGCGGCGCTGGGCGTCAGCAAACGCGGACGCTGGAGCGCAGGCGAACCCTATGCCCATGCCCAGGCCGTGATCGATGATCTGGAACAGATCGCCGCTTCACTCGCCGCCAATGGCAGCGCCATTCTGGCCGGCGGGCGCCTGCTGCGCCTGAAGCGTGCGCTGGATGTATTCGGCTTTTACCTGATGCCGCTGGACCTGCGCCAGCATGCCGGCATCCATGCATCGGTCGTGGCCGAGCTGTTCTCGCATGCCGGGCTGGAAGAGTATCTGGCGCTGGACGAGGCCGCCCGGGTGCGCGTTCTGCGCCGCGAGCTGGCAACGCCGCGCCCGCTGTATAGCCCCTATCTCGCCTATGGTGCCGAGGCGCAAAAAGAGCTGGCCATCTTCCGCGAAGCGGCACGCATCAAGGCGGCGCTGGGCGATGGCGCCATTACCCAGTGCATCATCTCCAACTGCGCCGCCGTCAGCGATTTACTGGCACTGGCCCTGCTGATGAAGGAAACCGGCCTGCTGCGCATTGTCGATGGCCAGCCGGTGGGCAGCGTCAACATCGTGCCGCTATTCGAAACCATAGGCGACTTGCGCGCCGGTGCCGCCATCATGCAGGCACTATTCGACTTGCCATGGTATCGCCAGCTGCTGGTGAGCCGCGGCATGCTGCAAGAGGTGATGCTGGGTTACTCGGACAGCAATAAGGATGGCGGCTATCTGACCAGCCAGTGGGAGCTGTATCAGGCCGAATCGCGATTGGTGAAGGTCTTCGCCGCCGCCGGGGTCAAGCTGCAGCTGTTTCATGGCCGCGGCGGCTCGGTCGGGCGCGGTGGCGGCCCCAGCTACGAGGCCATCATGGCACAACCGGCAGGGTCGGTCGCCGGCCACATCCGCATCACCGAGCAGGGCGAGGTCATCACCTCCAAATTCTCCGATCCGGATCTGGCAGTACGCAATCTCGAGGCCCTGGTCGCCGCCACGCTGGAAGCCACGCTGGCCGGCAGCCACAGCCATGAAGCCGACAGCAGCATCCTGTCCGAGCTGTCGGATCACGCCTATGCCGCCTACCGTGCGCTGGTGGAAACACCGGGCTTTATGCAGTATTTCCTAGAAGCCACCCCGGTACGCGCGATTGCCAAGCTCAATATCGGCAGCCGCCCGGCCTCGCGCAAGAGCCTGACTTCCATTCAGGATCTGCGCGCCATTCCATGGGTGTTCTCCTGGTCGCAGTCGCGGGTGATGCTGCCGGGCTGGTATGGCGTCGGTTCGGCCGTTGCCGCCTTTATCGAGCGCCATGGCGACAGCGGCATCAGCCAGCTGCAAGCGCTATACCAGAGCTCGCCCTTCCTGCGGATGGCACTGGAAAACATGGAGCAGGTACTGGCCAAGGTCGACCTGGAGCTGGCACAGCGTTATGCCGGTCTGGTCAGCGACAAGACGCTGTCGGCCTCGCTGTTTGCCACCATCTCTAGCGAATGGCAGCGCTGTGTAGATGCGCTTTACACCATCACCGGTAACCAGCGTCTGTTGCAGCACAACCCGACGCTGGCGCGCAGCCTGGACACCCGTCTGCCGTATCTGGATGCGATGGGCGCGCTGCAGGTCGAATTGCTGCGCCGCCTGCGCGAGAACCCGGATGACGAGGAAGCACTGGCGGCCATTCATCTGACCATCAACGGCGTCGCCGCCGGTTTGCGCAATAGCGGCTAACTACTTCGCCGCCGCCATGGGCGCGGCAACAGCAGGGCAAAGGGAAATGGAAACAGGTAAACTCGCCCCTTTGCCCGAAAGCCGTACCCATGGCCCTCAAGTCCACCATCTACAAGGCCGATATCGATGTCTCCGACATGGATCGCGGCTACTATGCCAGCCACAACCTGACCCTCGCCTGCCATCCATCGGAAACGCTGGAACGCATGATGCTGCGTATTGCGGTATTCGCACTGCACGCCAGTGAAATGCTGAGCTTTACCAAGGGTATCAGTGCCGACGATGAGCCGGATATCTGGCAGAAGAACTACTCGGACGAGATCGAACTATGGCTGGAGTTGGGCGAGCCGGACGAGAAGCGCGTGCGCAAGGCCTGCGGCCGCGCCGATGCGGTCTGGATTTATTGCTATGGCGCACGCTCGGCTGAAATCTGGTGGCCGCAGCTGGAAAGCAAGGCCGGCCGCTTCGACAACCTGACCGTGGTTGCAATCGCACCGGACACGCTGACCGAACTTGCCGCCATGGCCGAGCGCAGCATGCAGTTGTCCGCCACCATACAGGACGGCCAGATGTGGCTGTCCAATGGCACGCATAATGTACTGGTCGAAGGCCATGTACTAAAGCCCGCCAGCCGCAGCTGATACGATTAAGCCACGGCAGACGCAAAAAAGGCCGACCCTTTGGGGTCGGCCTTTTTTATCGTTTAAAGCAAGCTTTAAGCTGCTTTGGCTTCAACCGCCGGTGCAACCTTAACCGGCTTGGTCATAAAGCCCAGAACAATGGCCACACCCAGCAGGGCTGCCGAGATCATGTACGCGGCACTGTAGGTGCCGGTCATGTCGACGGCGAGGCCGGCCAGCAGCGGGCCGACAAAGCCGGACACACCCCAGGCGGTGTACAGCACGCCGTAGTTGGCGCCGTAGTTCTTCAAGCCGTAGAAGTCAGCCGTGGTCGACGGGAACACCGACATCAGCGAACCATAAGCCAGACCGGCTACCACGGTACCGACCAGAATCATGGATGCATCCTGATAGGTGGCAAAAGCCAGCATATTGGCAGCCTGAACGGCAAAGGCCAGCAGCATGGTATTGGTACGGCCGATCTTGTCGGACAGCATGCCGCCACCCACACGGCCGGATGCGTTAGCAATCGCCAGGATGGATACCAGGTAAGCCGGGTTCAGAATGCCTGCCTGGTCGGTCGCGATCGATGCCAGGTTACCGATGATCATCACGCCAGCGGAGGACGAGAACACGAACATGATCCACAGGAAGTAGAACTGACGGGTCTTGATCATCTCGCGCCAGGTCAGGTTGTGCTCGGACACCTTAGGTGCAACCGCGCCGTCTGCCAGTGCCGGTGCGGCAGGGGTATAACCTTCAGGCGGGTTGGAGATCAGACGGGTCAGCGGCAGCGCGATCAGCAGCACGGCAGAGCCCAGAATCATGAACGACTTGGAAATGCCGTAGGCTTCGATCAAATGGGTGCACAGCGGTGCCAGATAAACGGCAGCCAGACCAAAACCACCGACGGTGATACCGGAAACCATGCCCTTTTTGGACGAATGGAACCACTTCATCGCGGCAGGCGTCACGCAAGCGTAGGCAAAGCCGATACCGGTGCCGACGATACCGCCGAAGGCGATGGTCAGACCGATCACCGAGTCTTGCGGCACGAAGCTGGACAGAATCATGCCCAGACCGACCAGCACCACGCCCAGCGTGATGACTTTTTTCGGCCCGATACGGTCCTGCATCACGCCGGCAGCCAGCAGGGCAATCGCCCATACCACGATGGCGACGTTATACGGCATCGACGCTTCGGTGTTGCTCCAACCCCAGTCAGCGACCAGACCCTTCTTGATCACACTCCACGCATACAGCACGCCGATGGTGAGGTTGATACAGGTGCCGGCGATAAGAACGCTGACGGCCTTATTCATTTTGCTCATAAAAATCTCTTAGATGGATAGGTTACACCGGTACCACGCAAAGCAAGAGGCGTATGGGCGACGCGGGGCGCGGCAACCGGTCATCAGCCATAGCTGATATTTTGGAACGGCGGATTCTAATGCCACCTATACGTTTGTGCAAAGTAATATTACTGTTTTCTAAGATGTTTTCCCAATGTCATTAACGGGAAAGCACGGCATAAAACCCATGGAAACCTTTGTTTTTACAGCAAGGGCACGACATGCCATCGCTTTACGCCTCTTTTCATAAATCATGAAAAAATTAAGATAAATGTATCGCTATGGCTTTGTAAAAACGGGGAATTTGTACAAAAAGGCCTGAAAACCCACTTTAATACGGGGCAATCAAGAAAATAGCCGGCAATAGAAGAGTACAGACTCTACGTGCCGGCAATAAAAAAGGCCGCTGCGCGGCCTTGAGAATAATTTAGCAAAGAGGAAGCGGTGGCGACGGCTTGACCGGTGCCGGCTTGGCAGCGCGTACCAGCTGCCAGACTTGCTCATGCACAAAGTAGGCTACCGTATTCACCAATGGCTCAACCAGCGCCAGCAAACCGGCCAGGGCAATACTGCCGGTCAGCAACCATGCCAGGGTAAAGGCAAGCACGAAATGGCAGGCGGCAAACGTCGCTGTTTTAACCAGCGCCAAATGACGCACCGGCGCGCGTGCCATGACCTTGTCCCAGATCTTGTCATGAAAATGATAGGTCACCGTATTGGCCAGCGGCTCGGCCAAGGCCATGGCACCGGAAATCGCCAGACTGCCGGTCAGCGCATAGCTGACGGCAAAGGCCACGCTAAAGTGGCAGACGGCAAACGTCAGGGTTTTGGTCATGGCAGTCATCCGCTGAGTGAATACAGAAGATGATAGTTATTCGCATTAACAAAGGGAAATAGATTGTCGCTACCGTCTAGATAGCGGCCAGCAGCAAAGGTTGCCCGGCCCGGTTCAGCAGGCGCAAGGCACCGGCCTCGGCCAAGGTCAGCACGCGCCAGAACAAGAAAATATCGCTGACGAAGGTATGGTCTATCCGCCCCATACTCTCGCCCACCAGACGCGCAGCACTGACGCTGCCATGTGCCGCCAGCCCATCCAGCAGTACCTTGTCGTAGCAAGACAGCGCACGGCGGTGCAAGCTGCCCGCCTGCACTTCACGCACGCAGTCTCCGGCCCCCTGCCAGTATGCCCACTCTGCTGCCAGCGTCTGGCGCTCGGCCCGTGACAGCAGGCGGGCCTGACCGGCCAAGGGCGCTAATTCTGCCGCCGAATACATGCCGACCGCCCACAAACCCGGACGCGGGGTGTCCAGATGCCGGCTAATGTCGATCACCCATAATGCACTGTGCTCCGGACACTGGGCCGCCAGCATGCGTAGTAGCAGCGCGTCGCCGGCGTGGTTTCCCAGCCACAAGGTCAAGGGCATGGTCTGCTCCCACGCTTGCAGCAAGCTTCGGCATGCGCCGGCACGCTGACGCTGCCAGGCTTCGTCCCAGTCCGGCTGCGGCGGCTGATAGGCGCGCAACAGGCGCTGCCAGTGCGCGGTGCGCAGCTGCGGATCGATCTGATCGGCGTCGGCCAGCGGGCCATTACTCAGCTCATCCGGCCAGTCCAGCACCGTGCCCGCCAGCTGCCCGTCGGCAAGCAAAGCCTGCAGACAATCTGCCGCATAACTACCCGCCACCACATGCAACATGTTCAAACCTTCTGGTCCATATCCAGCGACGGCATGCCGACCGTCGCCTGCGCCACGACCCGCGCCGGCACGCCGGCCACCGTGGTGTGAGCCGCCACGTCTTCCAGCACCACACTGCCGGCACCAACCTTGGCGCACTCGCCGACATGGATATTGCCCAGAATGGCTGCACCGGCACCTATCATCACGCCGTTGCCAATTTTGGGGTGGCGGTCGCCACGCTCCTTGCCCGAGCCCCCCAATGTGACACCATGCAGCATCGAGACATTGTTGCCGATCACCGCAGTTTCACCGACCACCACGCCGGTGCCGTGATCCAGCATCACGCCATGACCGATGCGGGCCGCAGGATGAATATCGGCACCCAGCACTTCGGAAATGCGGTTCTGCAGGAAATAGGCCATGGTCTTGCGCCCCTGCTGCCATAACCAGTGCGTGACGCGCTGGCTCTGGATGGCGTGAAAACCCTTGAAGTAGAGCAAGGGGGTCGAATAGCTGTCACAAGCCGGATCGCGCTCGAAACAGGCCGTGATATCCGCGCGCATGGCCTGGCTGATACTGCTGTCGGCCCGCAGTGCCTCGTGAAACAGCTCCATCAGCGCCCGCGCATCCATCACCGGACTGGCCAGCTTGCTCGACAAATGAAAAGCCAGAACATCTTCCAGCGAGGCATGGCGCAATACCGTCATATGCAGAAAACTGGCCAGCAGCGGCTCGTCGCGCGCAGCCAGTGCCGTTTCATCCAGAATGGCGCGCCACAAGGCGTCAACCTGTACATCATTCATAAACTAACCTTTTTACGTCACCACAAGACTATTGCGGCTTACATCAGCACGACGTCGAATTGTTCCTGCGTATACGTGCTTTCCACCGACAGCGACACCGGCTTGCCGATAAAATCGATCAACATGGCCAGGCTCTGCGACTCTTCGTCGAGGAACATATCGATCACCGGCTGCGAGCCCAGAATACGGAAACCCTTGGCATCGAACTTGCGCGCCTCGCGCACGATTTCACGCTGGATTTCATAACATACCGTCTGTGCCGTCTTGATCTGGCCACGCCCCTGACAAGTCGGGCACGGCTCGCACAAGATGTGCGACAGACTCTCGCGCGTGCGCTTGCGGGTAATCTCGACCAGTCCAAGACTGGTAAAACCATTCAGCGTCACGCGGGTACGGTCACGCGCCATGGCCTTGGCCAGCTCGGACAGCACCGCCTGCTTATGCTCGTCACTATCCATATCGATGAAATCGACAATGATGATGCCCCCCATATTGCGCAGCCGCAGCTGGCGCGCAATGGCGTGGGTTGCCTCCATATTGGTCTTGAAGATGGTTTCGTCAAAATTGCGCGTGCCGACGAAGCCGCCGGTATTCAGGTCTATGGTGGTCATCGCCTCGGTCTGGTCGACAATCAGATAACCGCCAAACTTGAGGTTGACCCGGCGCGCCAGGGCGCGCTCGATTTCGGCCTCGATACCATGCAGCTCGAACAGCGGACGGTTGCCGCTATAGCGCTCGATCTTGTCTACCGCCGACTGCACATACTGCTCGGCAAACTCGACCATGCGCTCATAGTTTTCGGTCGAATCGACAATAATCTTGCTGGTCTGGTCGCTGACCATATCCCTCAGCACCCGTACCGCCAGCGGCAAGTCCTCATACAGGCAGCTCTGTGCCGGCAGATTTTGCGACTTGTGGCGGATATCGGCCCACAGCTTGGACAGATATTCGATATCGGCCGCCAGCTCTGCGTTGCTCGCGCCCTCGGCACTGGTACGCACGATATAACCGTGCGGCGAGCCGGCGGGCACCAGGTTCTCCATGCGCGCCTTCAGACTGTGGCGTTCGGCCTCGCTCTCGATTTTCTGCGAGATGCCGATATGCTCGTCCTGCGGCAGGTGCACCAGAAAGCGCCCGGCCAGCGAAATCTGCGTGGACAGGCGGGCACCCTTGGTATTGATCGGGTCCTTGATCACCTGCACCAACACCGTCTGCCCTTCAAACAGCATCTTCTCGATGCGTTGCGGCTCGGCCGGATGCTGGCGCTGCTCAAGCACATCGGCGATATGCAGGAAGGCGGCGCGCTCCAGTCCGATTTCGATAAAGGCGCTTTGCATGCCGGGCAAGACACGTTTGACCTGACCCAGATAGATATTGCCGACGATGCCGCGGCTGGCTGCGCGCTCGATATGCAGCTCCTGCACCACCGAGTCTTCCAGTACGGCCACCCGCGTTTCCTGCGGCGTAATATTGACGAGAATCTGTTCCTGCGGCCGTACGATATCGCGCGGCAAAGTAATGGACTGATGCAGCATGGCAACCGACCTCAAGGAAAAGTGAAGCCGAATTCAGCCAGCAAGGCCGCCGTTTCGAACAGGGGCAGACCCATGACACCGGTAAAGCTGCCATCGATGCGGGACACGAATACCGCCGCATGCCCCTGAATGCCGTAAGCGCCGGCCTTGTCGAACGGCTCGCCACTGGCGATATAGCGTTCGATATCGGCATCGCTCAGCGGGCGAAAGCTTACCTCGGTGACACAAGTCGCCACGCTCAGCGTGTCATCCTGACGAATGGCCACACTGGTCACCACCTGGTGGCTGCGTCCGGAGAAGGCGCGCAACATGCGCGCAGCGTCGGCGGCATCTACCGGCTTGCCGAAAATCTCGCCATCCTGCACCACCGTGGTATCGGCCGACAGCAGCGGGCGCGAAGGCAGACCACAGCTTTGCACTACCGCCCAACCGGCCGCCGCCTTGGCTGCCGCCAGGCGTTCGGTATAGGCAATGGCCTCTTCACCCGGTAAAACCGACTCGTCGATGTCGGCATGGATGCGTTCAAAAGCCACGCCCAGTTGCTGCAACAGTTCACGCCGGCGCGGGCTGCCCGACGCAAGGTAGATATGCGTATCGCTGGTAGTCATAGTCATCATGCCGAGAAATAAATTTTATTGGCATCTAGGTTACCAGAAGCAGCCCTGCCCCCGCACTTCATCTTCAGTCGGCCTTGAATGCCTAAGCGTGCGCGCCGTTCAGATAAGGGAAGAAAAGCCGGTCTTCGCGCAGCATATGGCGGGCAATCACCTCGTGCGCCAGAAACTGGAATAGCTCGCCTATGCTGGCTTCGCCCTGCTCGAAACGGCTGCACAGCGCATATGCCTGCGCCAGCAAGCCCGCGTGTATGGCGGCATGCTGTTCTGCCTGCGGATAGCCGGCTGCGTGCATGACAGCTTCTTCATGCTGGAAGTGCTGGCTGACATCGGCCAATAACCGGGCAATCAGTTCGGCTATCGATTCGCGCGAGCGCATCTGCAAGACCGCATCCAGCAACTGATTGCTGATGGCAAATAGTGTCTGATGCTCGGCATCGATGCCGTCATGCCCGCTTTCATAAGCCCTGCGCCAGCTCAGTTGCAAAAACCCGACGCTGGAAAAAGCATCGCTCTCTTTCTCGTCAAAACTGGCCTGCTCCACCCGGTTGCGGCCGCCTGCTTTGGCGCGATACAAGGCTGCGTCAGCACGCTCAAACCAGGGTTGCCAAGACTCGCCGGCCTGTCTGGCCGCGAGCCCCAGGCTGATCGTGACTTGCAGGCTGCGGGAAAACAGCAAGGTCGCGACGGCAAGACGCAAGCGCTCGGCCAGACGGGCGGCCGCCGCTTGTGGCGTGTCCGGACACAGCACCAGAAACTCCTCGCCCCCCCAGCGCACCAGCACATCACTGGCCCGCAGTGCACCGCGTAGCCGCTCGGCCAGCTCGCATAGCACCTCGTCGCCACAGGCATGGCCATGCGCATCATTAATGCTCTTGAAATGATCCACATCGATCATCAGCACCGAGAGCGGCCCCCCTTGCTGCTCGGCACGGGCAATCTCGTTAGGGATATGGCGTTCAAGAAAATGGCGGTTACGGGTACCGGTTAAACGGTCGGTGGCGGCAATGCTCTCCAGATCGGCAAGATTCTGCTGCAACTCGCGGTTATTTGACTCGGCATTCTGCAAGGCCTGGCGCAAGTCCTGTGCCGCGCGCGGCTCCTCGACCACCACGACGCCACTGAGTACGGCATGGCGACGGCTGTCATCCGACAGGGGAAACTCGACCAGCATCAGACGGGAGGACGGCTCAAACTCGCAGGCGGACTGCCCTTCCTGCCTGACCCGGTGATTGAGAATGGACAAGTGTTTGGCCACCTCTAAAGGGAAACAATCCTGATCCGTCAGCCCCTGTACCGTATCGCGTCCCAGCAGGCGGGAAAAGGTCGGTGTCGAAGACAGATAGCGCCCATCTTCGCCCCGGATCGCAACGGTCGCACTGCTATGCGGTAAAGCCGCAGACCAATCGTCAGCAAGGTCTTGGCATGAATTTTTCATCGTTCCAATTAAGATAGAATGTTATGTCTATCATACACCAAAGCTTCCGGCCTTATGACCGTGTATGCCGGATAGAAAAAGACCCGGCGCTGCCGGGTCTTGTGAGTGCTAAGCCAGCTTAAGCCAGCTTGCCATGACACTGCTTGTACTTGTGGCCGGAGCCGCATGGGCAAGGATCATTGCGCCCGATACGTATGCCCTGCGCCGCCAGCACTTCGGGGGCGTACGGATTCTCACCCCCGGCCTCACCCAGTGCCGAACCCGGCTCGCTATGGGTCAGCGACATGCCGGCCACTTCGTGCGGGGCGATCGCTTCGGCATCGGCTGCGCCATTGACCTGTACCGTCATCAGCACGCCAACGACACTCTTCTTGATGCGTTCCAGCATATCGGCGAACAGCTCGAATGCCTCGCGCTTGTACTCTTGCTTGGGGTTCTTCTGCGCGTAACCGCGCAGATGAATGCCCTGACGCAGGTGATCCATGGCCGCCAAATGCTCGCGCCAGTGGTTATCCAGCATCTGCAGCACCAAAGAGCGCTCGAACTGGCGCATTACTCCGTCACCGGCCAGCTCGACCTTGGCCAGATAGGTTTCTTCGGCCAGCTTGAGCACGCGCTCGCGAATCTGCGGAATATCCAATGCCGGCTCGGCCTGCAACCACTGTGCAATCGGCGCCTGCAGCTGGTACTCGCCTTCCAGCGCGGTTTCCAGACCCGGGATGTCCCACTGCTCTTCCATCGATTCCGGCGGCAGATACAGGTCCACCAGATCGGCAATCACACCTTCGCGCATATGGGTGACGATGGCGGAGACATCTTCGTCTTCCAGAATTTCATTGCGCTGGCCGTAAATCACCTTGCGCTGGTCGTTGGCAACATCGTCGTACTCCAGCAACTGCTTGCGGATATCGAAGTTGCGACCTTCCACCTTGCGCTGCGCGTTTTCAATGGAGCGCGACACCCATGGATGCTCGATGGCTTCGCCTTCCGGCATCTTGAGCTTTTCCATAATGGCGCCAACACGCTCGGAGGCGAAGATGCGCAGCAGCGGGTCTTCCAGGCTCAGATAGAAGCGGCTGGAGCCGGCATCACCCTGACGGCCGGAACGGCCGCGCAACTGGTTGTCGATACGGCGCGACTCATGGCGCTCGGTCCCGATGATATGCAGACCGCCGGCCGCCAGTACCGCGTCGTGGCGCACCTGCCATTCGGCACGGATCGCCGCGATTTTTGCCGTTTTCTCATCGCTGCTCAGGCGCTCATCGGCCTCGATCGCCTTGATTTCCGGCTCGGGGTTGCCGCCCAGCACGATATCGGTACCGCGACCGGCCATATTGGTCGCCACGGTAATAATGCCGGCACGACCGGCCTGCACGATGATATCGGCCTCGCGCGCATGCTCCTTGGCATTGAGCACATTGTGCGCAATGCCCGCCTTGGTCAGCAGCGTGTCGATCAACTCGGAGTTTTCGATGCTGGTGGTGCCCACCAGTGCCGGCTGACCGCGCTTCACGCAATCCTGAATGTCGGCGATGATCGCGTCGTACTTTTCCTTATTGGTGCGATAAACCTTGTCCTGCGTATCCTTGCGCACCATGGGCTTGTTGGTCGGAATGACCACCGTTTCCAGACCGTAAATGCTCTGGAATTCATAGGCTTCGGTGTCGGCAGTACCGGTCATGCCCGACAGCTTGCTGTACAGGCGGAAGTAGTTCTGGAAAGTAATCGAGGCCAGCGTCTGGTTTTCGCGGTTGACCTCGACCCCTTCCTTGGCTTCGACAGCCTGATGCAGGCCCTCGCTCCAGCGGCGGCCCGGCATCAGACGGCCGGTAAACTCGTCAACGATGACGACTTCGCCATCCTGCACCACATAATGCTGATCCTTGTGGAACAGGGCAAAACCCTTGAGCGCCGCCATCAGGTGGTGCATCAGCGTGATATTGGCTGCCGAGTACAGGCTGTCGCCCTCTTTCAGCAGGCCCAGTTGCTCGAGGATTTCCTCGCAATGCACATGGCCGGCTTCGGACAGCATGACCGAATGCGCCTTCTCGTCCACCCAGTAGTCGCCCTCGCCGTCTTCCACTTCCTGACGCTTGAGCATGGGCGGCACCGCATTCATGCGGCGATACATTTCGATATTGTCTTCGGCCGGGCCGGAGATAATCAGCGGCGTACGCGCCTCGTCGATCAGGATGGAGTCCACCTCGTCGACGACGGCAAAAGCCAGTTTTTTCTGCACTTTTTCGCTGGTGGCAAACACCATATTGTCGCGCAGGTAGTCGAAGCCGAATTCGTTATTGGTGCCGTAGGTGATGTCCGAGGCGTAAGCCGCCTGCTTGGCATCATGCGCCATCTGGCTAAGGTTGACCCCGACGCTCATGCCGAGGAAGTTGTACAGCTTGGCCATAATGGCTGCGTCGCGGCTGGCCAGATAGTCGTTGACCGTGATCACATGTACGCCGTTGCCGGTCAATGCATTCAGATACACCGGCAAGGTCGCGACCAGGGTCTTGCCTTCACCGGTGCGCATCTCGGCGATATTGCCGTCATGCAGCACCATGCCGCCAATCAGCTGCACGTCGAAGTGGCGCATGCCCAGCACGCGGCGGCTGGCTTCGCGACACACGGCAAATGCCTCGGGCAGGAGCTTGTCCAGCGTCTCGCCCTGAGTCAGGCGCTGCCTGAATTCTGCGGTTTTGCCCGCCAGTGCATCGTCAGACAGCGCGCGCATTCCCTCTTCCAGGGCATTGATGCGCATTGCTTCCTGACGATACTGCTTGATCAGCCGGTCATTACGGCTGCCGAAAACTTTCTTGAGTAGCGTCGAAATCATTGAGTGATCCACAGGGCCTAGCGGGCCGGAAAAATGCAGTCGAGTTTAGCACATGCGTAGCTAAGGGTTATGGGGGCATGGTTGCGATGTATCAAGTCTTGGCCGGATCAATATAAAAATGACACATAAGGAATACACCTGAGCGCCAAAGATCACAGCGACCCTATGCCACAAACACCAGCGCGATCAAGTAGAATGCAGCCTTCCCACCTTACATCATCCATTGCGCCGTATGAGCAGCCAACGCTTTCAGGATTTTGCCCGCCAAAATAACGCCCTGTCCCGGCTCACCGCCGAGGCCGGCGCTTTGCTTGCGCTGGATGCCGCGTTTCAGAAGCTGCTGCCGGCGGAGCTGGCGGGTCAATGCCGCGCCGTGCGCATCCGCGAAGAAGAGCTGGTGCTATTTGCCGACAATGGCATGGTTGGCGCGCGCCTGCGCATGCTGGCCACCAGCTTGCTGCCCACGCTGGCACGCCAGGGCTATATCGCCCAGCGCGCCCGGGTGCGCATCGAGCCGCAATACCGCACCATCGTCCAGCCCAAAGCGCTGCATATCGGCGAACAAGGTATTGCTGCCCTCGAACAGGCGGCGCAAAGCCTGCCACATCAGGGCCTGGCACAAGCGCTGGCACAGTTAGCCAGACACCAAAAAGCGCGTAACGCCGGCTAAACGCCCTCCTGTCTTTCTTCCCTTTCCGGCCAAACCTCCGCTTATTGACTTGGCGCAAACCCTCTCCATGCGCATAGGTCTTAATATGCACTCATATAAAATGCATCCAGTCGCTTTAAATAATATAGAGTCCCATTCATGAAGCTGCTCGCCAACCTTAAAATATCGACCCGTCTCTACGCCAGCTTTGCCCTGATTACGCTGCTAATGGTGGCCGCCGGTTTCAGTACCTATCTTGGCCTGTCCAAAGTCCGCAATGAGCTGCTGAGCATCAGCGAAATCAATCAGGTCAACCTCAACCTTGCCACCAATATGCAGGTAAACCAGCTGGAGCAGCGCGTCATCCTGCGTACCTTGCTGTCCACACCGGCCGGCCCAGAGACCCAGGCACTACAAGAGCAGTTGCTGCAAGTGCAACAAGCTTATGCCCAGCAAGAACAAAAACTGGAGACCATGCTGAATCATCCGGAGACGCTGGAGCAGGAGCGCGTGCTGGGAAAACGCATCCGGCAATATCAGCAACAGATCCAGCAATACACGCAAAAATTGCTGCAAGCGGCGAATGAGGGGCATTACGCCGAAGCCGAGGCCATCGTCAAGCTCGATATGGCCCCCATCAACCGCGACTGGCAAAAGGCGCTGCATGAGCTGGCCGAGCTGGAAATGGCCTCCACCCGCGAAGACACCGGCGATGCACTCGCCGATATCGATAATGCGATCCTGATTATCGCGCTCAGCAGCGGGCTGGCCATTCTGGCCAGCCTGATACTCGGCATGGTACTGGCACGCTCGATCACCCGCCCGGTCGCGGATGCGGTCGCGCTGGCCGATGCCTTGGCACAAGGCGATCTGAGCCGCACCGCGCCCATCCGCCGCAATGATGAAATCGGCCATATGCTGGGCGCACTCAATGGCAGCGTCTCCCGCCTGTCGCACACGCTGCAACAAGTCAGCACCAGCACCCATGCGGCAGTCGGCATGGTGGAAGAGCTGGCCAGTGCCGCCGGACAAGTCCATATCGCCAGCAACAAGCAATCGGAAGCGGCCAGCGCCAGCGCCAGCGCCGTCGAGCAACTGACGGTCAGCATTGCCAGTGTGGCGGATGCAGCCGGCGACTTGCGCCAGAAAGCGCAGCAGAACCTGAACATCAGCCGGCAAGGGCTGGGCGAAATGCATCTGCTGGAAAAGGATATGGGCGCGATGCAGGAAGTCATCGGCCAACTCTCCAGTTCGGCGCAGGACTTTATCGAGAATACCCAAGCCATTAGCAAGATGACGCAGGAAGTACGCGACATTGCCGACCAGACCAATCTGTTGGCGCTGAATGCCGCCATCGAAGCGGCACGCGCCGGTGAAGCCGGTCGCGGCTTCGCCGTGGTCGCCGATGAAGTACGCAAGCTGGCGGAAAAATCTGCCAAGTCTGCCGCCGAAATCGACCACTTCAATGCCAAACTGGGGGAAAAATCAGCCTCGCTGGCCGACGTCGTGCAGCAAGGCGTCAACACGCTGGACACCAGCCGCGTATGCACTGCCCGCGTAGCCGAACTGTTCCAGCAAAACGACCGCATCCTGCAACAGGCCAATGCCGATGTGGAGGGCATCGCCAGTTCGGTAGACGAGCAGCGCACGGTCAGCGGCGAGATTGCGCGCAATATGGAACAAGTGGCGCAAATGAGCGAGGAAACCACGGCCGCCATGCAAAACATTAGCGAAAATGCGGTTCAGATTGCCAACTCGTCTCAGGCGCTCAATCAGGATGTCAGCGCTTTCCGCCTGCAATAAGGCCAAGCCGGCAGCACGCTGAAACAAAAAAGGGCGTCCCCACCGGGATGCCCTTTTTACTGCCCGCGCCCGGCCAGGATCAGATCGCGTAATCCTGTGCGCCGACAAACACCGACAGTTTCTTCGGCGCAACAAACACCTTGTCGCCCAGCATCAGTCCCAGTTCGCGGTATCGCTCCTTGGTCAACGCCACTTCGATCGCCTCGCCGCTGTCCGGCACCACCTCGATACGTACCAGCGGGCCGACAGCATGGATATGCTCGACGCTGCCGGCGGCCAGCGCACCCTGTGCCACACGGCTGATGTCCAGATCATGCGGGCGGACATAGGCCACCGCCTGATCGCCACCGACCGTGCCGGCTTCCAGTGCATGGGCAAAATCGCCATGGGTGAAGTGGCCGCCATCGACGCGGCCATGGAACAGGTTCACGTCGCCCAGAAAACGGGTCACAAAAGGCGTGGCCGGGTTTTCATAAATATCGTCCGGCCGGCCGATCTGCTCGATATGGCCGTGATCCATCACCACTACCCGGTCCGACACCTCCAGTGCTTCTTCCTGATCGTGGGTCACAAACACGCTGGTGATATGCATTTCATGATGCAGATCGCGCAACCAGCGGCGCAAATCCTTGCGCACCTTGGCATCCAGCGCGCCAAATGGCTCGTCCAGCAGCAAGACGCTAGGCTCGACCGCCAGCGAGCGCGCCAGCGCGATACGCTGGCGCTGGCCACCGGAGAGCTGGGCCGGGTAGGCATCCGCCAGCCAGTCCAGCTGCACCATTTTCAGCAATTTCATCACCCGTTCGCGGATTTCCTCGCGCGAAGGACGCAGCTTGCGCGGCCGCACCGAGAGGCCGAAAGCCACATTGTCGAATACGGTCATATGGCGGAACAGCGCATAGTGCTGGAACACGAAACCGACCTGACGCTCGGCCACATGGGTATGCGTGCTATCGGCACCGCTAAACAAGACCTGGCCGGCATCGGGCTTTTCCAGCCCGGCAATAATGCGCAGCAAGGTGGTCTTGCCGCAACCGGACGGCCCCAGTAGCGCCAACAACTCGCCCGACTCGACTTTAAGGCTGACCTTATCCAGCGCAGTAAAATTGCCGAAACGTTTTTCAATATTGCGGATTTCGATGCTCATACTATGTCCCTTATTTTGGGGGGGAGTAGGGAATGGCGAGTGGGGAGTGACTCCCTACTCACCATTCCCTACTCCCTACATCTCTACTACACCAATGCTTCCCGTGCCTGCTGTGTCCTGACCAGCGAGGCTTCGTGCTGGCGCTCCATGCGCCACTCGACCAGCGTCTTGACCGCCAGCGTCACCAACGCCAGCAGGGCGAGGATGGAAGCGCAGGCAAAAGCACCGACAAAGTTGTATTCGTTGTACAGAATCTCTACATGCAGCGGGATGGTATTGGTCTCGCCACGGATATGGCCGGACACCACACTCACCGCGCCAAACTCGCCCATGGCGCGGGCATTGGTCAGGATCACGCCATACAACAAACCCCACTTGATATTGGGCAGGGTGACATGCCAGAACGCGGCAAAACCCGATGCACCCAAGACGATGGCCGCCTGCTCCTCATCCTGCCCCTGCGCCTGCATCAGCGGAATCAGCTCGCGGGCCACAAAGGGGAAGGTCACAAACACCGTCGCCAACACAATGCCGGGAATGGCAAAAATGATCTGGATATTGTGCTCGGACAACCAGCCGCCCAGCCAGCCATGGCTGCCGAACAGCAGGATGTACATCAAGCCGGCCACTACCGGCGACACCGAAAAAGGCAGATCGATCAGCGTGGTCAGCAGGCTCTTGCCGCGAAACTCGAAGCGGGCAATCGCCCATGCCGCCGCCACGCCGAACACGAGGTTCAAAGGCACGGCAATGGCAGCAGCAATCAGCGTCAGCTTGATCGCTTGCCAGGCCTCATACTCGACCAAGGCATCGGCATACAGATCCCAGCCCTTGGCCAGCGCCTCCCAGAATACCGACACCAGCGGCACTAGGAGGAATACCAGCAAAAACAGCAGGGCCAGCGTAGTCAGGGCATAACGCACCCAGGCGCGCTCGGTCGTTAGCGTGTGTTGCATCGCCATCACTCACCTCACTTCATGCCGTGGCGGCGACTGGTCCACCACTGCAGCAGATTGATCGCAAACAGCACGCTAAAGGACAGCATCAGCATCACTACTGCGACCGCGGTTGCGCCAAGAAAATCGAACTGTTCCAGCTTGGAAATAATGATCAGCGGCGCAATTTCCGACACCAGCGGGATATTGCCGGCGATAAAGATCACCGAGCCGAATTCGCCGGTCGCCCGGGCAAAAGCCATGGCCGTACCGGTCATCAGCGCTGGCAACACCGCAGGAAAAATCACGCGCCGGAAAATCTGCCAACGCCCGGCCCCCAGACAGGTGGCGGCCTCTTCCAGCTCGCCCTCCAGATCCTCCAGCACCGGCTGCACCGTGCGCACCACAAAGGGCAGGCTGACGAAAATCAGCGCAATCACGATGCCGGTCGGCGTAAACGCCACTTTCAGGCCCCACGGTTCGAGATACTGGCCCAGCCAGCCATTGGGTGCATAAATGGTGGTCAGCGCGATGCCGGCCACCGCCGTCGGCAAGGCAAAGGGCAAGTCGACCAGGGCATCGACAAAGCGCTTACCGGGAAAGCGGTAGCGCACCAGCACCCATGCGACCAAGAAGCCCATCACGCAATTGATTAAGGCCGCCAGTGCCGCCGTGCCGAACGACAGCTGCAAAGAGGCCACCACGCGCGGCGCACTCACCGTCTCCCAGAACAGGGGCAAGCCCAGCTGGGACGAGGTCAGGATCAGCGCCGTTAAAGGCAGCAGCACAATCAGCCCCAGCCAGAAGATGGCATACCCTAGAGACAGGCCAAAGCCGGGCAGGACGCTGTAACGTTTGGCAAGAAAAGTCATATTCGAAATCCAGTGTCCGGCATCATGGACTGGGGATCCGGGATCCGGGATCTGCGCCCCATTCCCGAGTCCCTGATCCCTGATCCCTAGTCCCTAATCCCATTCTTAAGCCTTATTTTTTGGTATAAATCTGGTCAAATACACCGCCGTCGGCAAAGTGGGTCTTCATCACGCCATCCCAGCCGCCGAATACCTTGTCCACGGTAAAGGTTCTGACCGGTGGGAACTGGCCGGCAAACTTGGCCAGCACCTGCGGGTTTTGCGGACGCAGATAGTTCTGTGCGGCCAGCGTCTGGCCTTCGTTACTCCACAGATACTTGAGGTATTCCTCGGCCTGCTTGCGCGTGCCCTTCTTGTCCACCACCTTGTCCACCACCGCCACCGGATTCTCGGCCGCCACGGTCAGGGTTGGATACACAATCTCGAAACTGCCGCGACCGAATTCGCGCGCAATCATTTCCGCCTCGTTCTCGAAGGTCACCAGCGCGTCGCCGATCTGGCGCTGCATAAAGGTGGTGGTAGCGGCACGACCGCCGGTGTCCAGTACCGGTACATTGCCAAACACCTTGCCGACAAAGCCCTTGGCCGATGCGTCATTGCCGCCGGGCTGCTTCAAGGCCCAGCCATAGGCGCCGAGATAAGCATAACGGCCGTTACCCGAGGTCTTGGGGTTGGCAATAATGGCCTGCACCCCCGGGCGAGCCAGATCTTTCCAGTCGCGGATGGCTTTAGGGTTGCCCTTGCGCACCAGAATCACCGTCGCCGAAGTAAACGGCACGCTGTTATTAGCCAAACGTTTGGCCCAATCCTTGGGCACCAGCGCGCCGCGTTCGGCCAGAATATTGATGTCTGGTGCCTGATTCATGGTGATCACATCGGCTTGCAGGCCATTGACCACGCTCATCGCCTGCTTGCTCGAACCGCCATGCGACTGCTGCAGCGTCACCGTCTCGCCATTCTTGGCTTTCCAGTATTTCTGGAAAGCCGGGTTGTAGTCCTTGTAGAAGTCGCGCATCACGTCGTAAGAGACGTTGAGCAAAGTCACGTCGGCAAAGGCCGGGATGCTGGCGGACGACAACAACAGGGCGGTCAGCGTTTTCAGGGCAAGACGTTTCATCGGGTTTTCCTTGGCGGTGCGGATTGCAAGCAGGATACCCAGATAGCCTTATTTCCAGAAAGACTGTTGTGAAATACTTTTATTCCTAAAAAACATAAACCATCCTGCCTTATGCCGCATCCTGCCGTGCATCGCGCAACCGGCTTGGCTTGCCAGCGTGCGGGCCTGCGATGCAATATGACTAGCTGTCTTCATCTATCTGCCATCCACAAAGGAAACCCTCTTGAACGCCCAGTACCGGCCCGACCAGATTCCTGCGCACCCGCTACGCCAGACACTGAATGACGAAGCGCATGCCCGGCCGCCCGCGGCCATTCTGGCACCGGCACGGCTGTCAACACTGACGCTGTTTTTTGACCGCGACAGTGGCGGCCAGCAAGAAGCACTGGAGCAACTGACCAGCCGGCTGGGCTTTCCCCCGCCTACCCGTCACCAAGCCCATTACCGCGCCGAACAAAATGACCTGCTGCTGCGCTGGTCGCTGCATACCGAGTTTGCCCGCTACACCTTTGTGCAATACGGTCAGGGCGCGCAGGATTTCGAGGCGACCGCGCTGGATGCCATTCCCCAAGCCTGGCTTGAGAGCGTGCCGGGGCTGGCGCTAGTCGGCATTCATGCCCTGCTCTTGCCGGCCTGTGCCGCGATGCCGGACTCTCCGCGCGCCATCGCCGGGCGCTGGTTCGATGGTCATGGCCTGATCGGTGCCGAAATCGGCGACGGGAATGGGGTGGCCTATACCGACTTGCGCCTGCATCCCGACTCGCGTCTGGCCGGCGGTTTTTCGCGGCTGGTGGTGATAGACCGTGCGATGGGGCCGCGCCAAAGCGGACGCATGCTGCAAAGGCTGTTTGAAATCGAGGCTTACCGCATGCTGGCGCTGTTGGCGCTGCCGATGGCCAAGGCGCAAATGCAGACGCTGGACGAACTGGGGCTTGCCTTGCGCGCCATTACCGAACGCATGAGCCAGCCCGACAGCGACGACGCCACCATGCTGGGCGAACTCAGCCAGCTCTCGGCGGCGACCGAAAACCTGATTGCACAAAGCCAGTACCGCTTTTCGGCGGCACATGCCTATTACCAGCTGGTCGAGCGGCGCATAGGCGAGTTGCGCGAAAGCCGCTTGCCCGGCTTGCAACCGTTCCGCGAATTTATGGCACACCGTCTGGAGCCGGCCATGGATACCTGCCTGACTATCAGCCGGCGTCAGGACAGGCTGACCGCCCGTTTGCAACGCGCAACCGCCTTGCTGCGCACCCGGGTCGAGGTGATGAACGAAGAGCAGAACAAGGCCCTGCTGGCCAGCATGGACAAGCGCGCCGAATTGCAGCTGCGCCTGCAACAGACGGTCGAAGGTTTATCGGTCGGTGTGCTCACCTATTACGCAGTCGGCCTGATAGGCTATGCGACCAAGGCGGTGAAAGCCGCCGGCGTGCACCTCAATGCCGAACTGCTCACCGGGCTGTCGATTCCACTGGTCGCACTGGGGGTCTGGTGGGGAGTACACCGGGCCAAACGGGCACTGGGTCACAGTTAGGCCGGAAAATATGCGGTCGATATGCCATGTTTAATGCATATCAAGGGAGCACACCATGCCCATGCGCCGCCTGTTATTACTGCTCAGCCTGATTCTTACACTGCTGCCGGCCATCGCTTGGCCCGCCGTGGCAGACCCCGCCCCCACGCCGGCGACGCTGACCATTGCCAACCAGACACTGTTTACCTTTCGCGCCGATTTCGGCGAGGTCAGCCCGGCACAAAGAGCCGAACGCGCACACCAGCGCATCACCGCGCTCAATGCGGCCGATCTGCAACGCCCGGTGCTCAGCACGCCGTTTACGGCCAATGGTGTAGCGGGACTGCGCTTCATCATTCACGGCAAACCGCTGTTCTCCATCATCGAGGCGGATCTCGACCCTTCCGACGGGCTTAATCTCTTATCTACCGCCCAGCAAGTCGAGCAGCGGCTGAATACACTGCGCCTGACTTATCTCGAACAAAGCTCGCCGGAGCAGATTGCGCGCGCCGCCGCGCTGTCGCTGGCGGCAACACTGGCGCTGGCAACCGCGCTATGGGGACTTAAACGCCTGCATCAGCGCGCGGTCGAGCGCGTGCTCAAGCGTCCGCTACGCGCGCGGCGCTGGCTGAAGGACAAACAGGACTTTGAAGGCGTTTTGCGTACGCTGGAACAGCGCCTGCTCGATCTGTCGGCCTTGGTTGGCGTGCTGCTGCTCGTGCACTTGTGGCTGAGTTTTGTGCTGACCCGTTTCCCCTATACCCGGCCCTGGGGCCAGCAAATGGGGCAGTCGCTATTCGACCTGCTGGCCAATATCGCCGACAGCGTCTTAAGCGCCGTGCCCGGGCTGGTCAAGGTCACGGTGATTTTCCTGCTGACCCGGCTGGCGATACGCGGACTGGGCTTACTGTTTAATGCGGTAGAAAACCAGCGTCTAAGCCTGCCCGGCCTGTATCAGGAAACCGTCGGCGCCACCCGCCGCCTGACTTCGCTGGCGCTGTGGCTGTTTGCCCTGACGGCCGCCTACCCCTATCTGCCCGGCTCCAACTCCGATGCTTTCAAGGGCATCAGCGTGTTTTTCGGCCTGATGGTGACGCTGGGCTCGACCGGCATCATGACCCATGCCATGAGCGGGCTGGTGCTGGTCTACTCGCGCGCGCTCAAACCGGGCGATCTGGTACAGGTGGGCGATGTGGATGGTTTTGTCAGCGAACTGGGAGCCTTGTCGACCAAGATCATCACCCGCCACGGCAATGAAGTCACCCTGCCCAACTCGGTCGTGGTCGGTGGCAAAGTCATCAATTACACCCGCCAGGCCGGCGAGCGCGGCCTGCCGCTGACCACCAAAATCACCATCGGCTACGACACGCCATGGCGTCAGGTCCACGCCATGCTGGAACTGGCGGCACGGCGCACCGCAGGGCTAAACCAGAGCGAAGCACCCATTGTGCGCCAGCTGAATCTGCAGGATTTTTACATCGAATACGAGCTGGAAGCGCGCATGCCGCTGGATGCCAAGCCGCCCGCAGTCAAAACCGCACTGCACAGCCAGATTCTGGATGTATTCAACGAATTCGGCGTGCAAATCATGTCGCCCAACTTTGAGAACCAGCCCGAAGGGGCGGTGCTGGTCAGCAAGGAAAACTGGTATGCCGCACCGGCACCCTCCGCCGGCAGCAGCGCTCAGCCGCCATCGGCCAGCTAGAGACTGGCGGCGACTCTGCAAGCTGGGGTAATCTTTGACCATATTACCTAGCGGAACAGCAGAACATGGACATTCAGGAATACATGCAGAACGTCGGCCAGGCCGCTCGTCAGGCCAGCCGCGAAATTGCCCGCGCCGACACCCTGCAGAAAAATGCCGCACTGGAAGCGATGGCCGCAGCCATCGAACGCGATAGCGAAAAATTGCTGGCCGCCAACCGTCGCGATGTCGAGCAGGCCATCGCCGATGGCTTGGCACCGGCCATGGTCGACCGCCTGACGCTGAATGCGGGCACCATTGCATCCATGGCCGAAGGCCTGCGCCAGATCGCCAGCCTGCCCGATCCGGTCGGCGAGATGGACGATTTCTGCTACCGCCCGTCCGGCATCCAGCTAGGCAAGATGCGCGTACCGCTGGGCGTGGTCGGCATCATCTACGAGGCGCGGCCGAATGTGACGGCCGACGCCGCCGGCCTGTGCTTGAAATCCGGCAACGCCACCATCCTGCGCGGTGGCTCGGAAGCCTTCCACAGCAACCAGGCTATCGCCGCCTGCGTGCACGAAGGCCTCGCCGCCGCCGGCCTGCCTGAAACCGCGGTACAAGTGCTGAAAACCACCGACCGCGCTGCCGTCGGTGCGCTCATTACCATGCCCGAGTATGTGGATGTGATCGTACCGCGTGGTGGCAAAGGGCTGATCGCGCGCATCAGCGCCGAGGCGCGCGTCCCGGTGATCAAGCATTTGGATGGCAACTGCCATAGCTATGTAGATGACAAGGCGGATCTGGCCAAAGCGCTGACGGTGTGCGACAACGCCAAGACCCACCGCTACGGCACCTGCAATACCATGGAGACACTGCTGGTACATGCGGCGGTCGCCGGCGAATTCCTGCCGCAGATCTGTGCCATCTATGCGTCCAAAGGCGTAGAAATGCGTGGCGATGCCGCCACACGCGCCATTGTCGGGGCCGACAAGGTGGGCACGGCGAGCGAGGACGACTGGTTTACCGAGTATGCGGCCGCAATTATCGCCATTCGCGTGGTGGATGGTCTGGATAGCGCCATCAGCCATATCAACCACTACGGCAGCCACCACACCGATGCCATTCTGACCGAAGACTACGGCCGCGCGCGCCGCTTCCTGCGCGAAGTGGACTCCAGCTCAGTCATGGTCAACGCCAGCACCCGTTTTGCCGATGGCTTCGAATATGGCTTAGGCGCTGAAATCGGTATCTCGACCGACAAGATCCACGCCCGCGGCCCGGTCGGCCTGGAAGGCCTGACCAGCCAGAAGTGGGTGGTATTGGGAGACGGCCAGATCCGGCGCTAAAACCATCCGCTGCAGACATGCATCAAATGCAATAGCCCTCGGTTGCTGCCGCATCC
Source organism: Craterilacuibacter sp. RT1T (assembly GCF_023502145.1). Lineage (GTDB taxonomy): Bacteria > Pseudomonadota > Gammaproteobacteria > Burkholderiales > Chromobacteriaceae > Craterilacuibacter. The sequence goes on from NZ_JAMFLI010000004.1 coordinate 118,051, forward strand.
ACAGCGGCAGCAGAGCGGCGCAACCAGTCCGGAATTTCAGCCGCCGGCAGTGGGCGGCTGAAATAATCACCCTGCACCTTGTCGCAACCATATTGCTGCAGCCACTTCAGTTGCGCCTCAGTCTCGACGCCCTCTGCCAGCGTTTTCAGCCCAAGCGTCTGCGCCAGACTGATAATGGCCTGAATAATGGCCCGGTCTTCCTTATCCTCGACAATATCGGCCACAAAAGAGCGGTCTATTTTCAGGGTATCCAGCGGCAAGCGGCGTAAATAACTGAGCGAAGAATAACCGGTGCCAAAATCATCAATGGAAACCTTGACCCCCAACACATTCAGCGCATCCATAATGCTCACCGCCAGCGCCGGCTGGCACATGGCCACGCTCTCGGTTAGCTCCAACTCCAGCAAGCGCGCCGGCACGGCATAGGTTTCCAGCAGCTGCTGTACCCGCTGCGCAAAATTTGCCTGCTGGAACTGCCCCGCCGACAAATTAACGGCAACCCTGACCAGCGGATGACTCGCTTGCTGCCAGTGCTGTAACTGGGACAGCGCCTCGCACAAGACCCACTCGCCAATCGGGATGATCATGCCGCACTCTTCCGCCACCGGAATAAATTCAGCCGGCGAAATCCAGCCCAGCTCCGGATGCTGCCAACGCAGCAAAGCCTCCAGCCCGACCAGACGGCCGCTGCCTATTTCCAGCTGTGGCTGGTAATACAGCATCAGCTCATTGTTTTCCAGCGCACGGCGCAAGGCGTTTTCCAGCCGCAAACGGCGTTGCACCTGAGCCAGCATATCCGGCTGGAAGCCGCGCCAGGTATTGCGGCCATCGCGTTTGGCACGGTACATCGCCATATCGGCACAGCGCAACAAGGTATCGAAATCCGTGCCATCTTGCGGATAGAGCGCAATACCCATGGATGAAGTCACGCTAATTTCACCCCCCTCGACCATGCAGGGTTGTGCCAGTTGCCCGCTTAAGCGCTGCACCAGCTCCGCTGCCGCCGCCGCATCGCATTGCGGCAACAGCAGCATAAACTCGTCCCCCCCTAGGCGTGCCACGCTGTCGCCGCGGCGTACCAGCATGGACAAGCGCCGCGCCTGCTGGCATAGCAGGCTATCTCCAGCCCGGTGACCCAAGCTATCGTTGATATGTTTGAAACCATCCAGATCGATAAAGACCAGAGCCAGAGGCGAGCCATCCGGCTGGGCCTGTTCAATCGCCTCTTGCACCTGCCCGGCCAAAGCGGCGCGGTTCAGCAAGCCGGTGAGCTGATCATGTCGCGCCAGATGCAATAATTGCTGCTCTGCGCGTTTGCTTTCCGTGACATCCTGTATCAGCGAAGTGACACCCAGCGTGCGCCCCGACTCATCAACCAAAGTCGTATTAAACCACTCGCACTCGATAATGCAGCCATCGCGAGTCTGATTGGCATTCTGGCTACGCGAACCCCCACGTTGCTGTAGCAGCGCCTCCAGTACCGAGGTATGAATCAGCTCGCGCTGCTGCTTGGCAAGAATAAAATGCGCATGCTGGCCCAGCGCCTGCTCGCGTGAATAGCCAAATATCTGCTCGGCTGCCGGATTCCAGTCCCGTACCCGGAAATCGGCATCCCATTCGATCATGCCCAGCGCAGTTTGATCGCGCAGCAAGCGAGCACGCTGGCGCGAAACGCGATGTTCCCCCTCCGCCAGCCGCTGCGCATCCATATTTTCAACCAGCGCAATCCCTCCGCTCACCACGCCGGACACGATGATGGGAATCAGCTTGGCGCGCAGTGCCAATATCTGGCCGCTATGCTCGATCGTGTAATGCCCCTCATAGAGACTACGCTTGCCGTCCAGCACCGACTGAACGGCAGCACGCAATTCCCCACCACCCAGTTGCAACAAATTGAGTCCGATCAACCGGGTGCGTGCCAGCTTGAGATGCTGGACAAGGCTGTCATTACAGTCCGTGGAGATCCCATTTACGTCGAAGTGCAAAACGCCAACCGCAACATGATTGAAGATTTGCTGGTATTTGGCATCGCCATGCAATAACGCTTGCTGCAGCTGCTGTTGCTGTTGCTGTTGCTGCCGGTTATCGTATGCGAGCAGCAGCTGTCCGCCATCCGGTAGCGGCACCGTCATTTGCTGCAAGGCTGACGCCTGCTCAGGCGGAATATCAGCCACACACCCTTGCCGGTACCGGCTTAACTGGCAGGCCGCATGATTGGCATAACGACAATGCCCCTGGGCATCGGTCACCCAGACGGCAAGATCGCTTTCAGCAAAAGGGGACAGGTCAGCAGACGAAGAATTCATATAAAAGCGGCAACAACCCTATAAGAGCGTGTTCACGCTCTCGCGAGCGAGGGCGAGACGAGGCGAAAACGGCTGAGAAAGCGGAATGTACAGGTGGTACATGAGCATTTCGAAGCTGTTTTTAACGCCGTATCGCCGATGCGCAGCAGATCGTGAACAGGTTCTAAGACATATTTCCCGCCGCGCACATCATTATGCGGCCTAAAACATCATTTTGATCGTGCCAACTATCATATCAGATTCCAGAGGCCGACTTGCGAGCGTCATCAAGACTACCCAGATTGCGTACCTGGGTGTAGCCCATGGCCTGCAGCTTCTGGCCCGCGTCGGCCGAGCGACGCCCGCTGCGGCAATACAAGCCGATCGGCGTCTGCTTATCCGGTGCCACGCCGGCAATGCTGCTGGTGATCGTATCCAGCGGCAGATTAACCGCGCCCTCGACATGTCCCTCGGCAAACTCGGCCGGCGTACGCACATCAATCAACAGGGGTGCGGCGCTGGCGAATGCGCAGGACAGAAACAGACCGGCAGCAGCCAGCAAGGGAGCAAAGCGTTTCATGATTTAATCCTCAGGGTGAGCCGCTGATTATGCCGCAAACTATTGCCCATGGCATAATCACTGCCATCAAGGCGCAATAGACGCCACGCCCCCAGCCACGGGGGCAGACAGACGGGATTCCCTGCTTGCAACGGAAACCGAGGAAAACCATGAACCAACACACAGCAGCCACGCACGACACCGGGCAGATGAAACCTCTGGCCGACTGGCTGGAAAAGAACAAGGTCCGCGATGTCGAAATGTGCTTCGCCGATATCAGCGGCTTCGCCCGTGGCAAGACCCTGCCTGCCGCCGCCTTTATCCGCGGCCAAGATCTGCGCATTGCGCGCGCAGTCCCCATCCAGAGCTGTACCGGCGACTTTCCCGACTACCGTTTTTATGGCGAGCAGGATCCCGATGTAGCGCTGGTGCCGGACCTGAGCACGATGCGTCTGGTGCCGTGGGCACGCACACCGCGCGCACTCATCATTTGCGACTGCGTGGATCTGGATGGCACGCTGACGCCGCTGGCGCCACGCTCGGCGCTCAAGCAAGTGCTGGCGCGCTACACGGCACTGGGGCTCACCCCCATTGTTGCGCCCGAACTGGAGTTTTACATCTTTGCCGCCAGCCCGGATGCCAGCGTCCCGTTCCAGATGCCACCCTTGCGCAGCGGACGGCGCGAGACTGGTTTTGACTCGTTCAGTTTTTCCACGCTCAACGATCTGGAAGCCTTCTTCGACGACGTTTACCGCGCCTGCGAGATGCTGGGCATCAAGACCGATACTTGGGTGCACGAAATGGGGCCCAGCCAGTTCGAGATCAATCTCCAGCATGGCCCGGCCCTGCAGCTGGCTGACCAGACCTTTTTGTTCAAGACCGCGCTCAAGGAAATCGGCAACCAGCACGGACTGAATGTGGTGTGCATGGCCAAGCCGCTGGCCGGCCAGCCGGGCAGCTCGATGCATATCCACCAAAGTCTGGTCGACCAGGCCGGTCATAATGCCTTCAGCCAGACTGACGGCAGCGAGAGCGCACGTTTCTTCCACTACATTGCCGGCATGCAGCACTACCTGCCGCATCTGATGCCGCTATTTTGCCCCAGCCCCAATTCCTACCGCCGCTTCGTCAAGGGTCTGGCAGCACCCGTCAACCTGAGCTGGGGCATAGACAACCGCTCGGTCGGCTTGCGCGTACCGCGCAGTGGCCCGGAAGCCAGGCGCGTGGAAAACCGCCTGCCCGGCTGCGACGCCAACCCCTATCTCACGCTGGCAGCCAGTCTGGGGGCCGGGCTATTGGGGATAGAGCAGAAACTGGTGCCCGATGAGGCCGTGACCGGCAATGTCTTTCTCGGCGAGGACAAGGCCAGCTTGCCACGTACGCTGGATGGTGCGCTGGAGGTCATGGCGGCACAACCGACGGCGCAAGCCCTGTTTGGCGGCGAGTTTGCCCGCGCCTATGTGGCGGTCAAGGAGCTGGAACTGAGCAGTTTTCATGGCGAAATTACGCCATGGGAGCGGCGCTATCTGGCGACGCTGGCCTGATTATGCAATTTAGAAATCATTTGCTATTGAAATAGACCGGTAAACGCAGGACGATGGCGCTTTGATGTTCACGCCAAGCCAAACGCCATGTCCCGTTTACCCTGCCCCCCTAGCCTCATGCTGGCGGCCGCCCTGCTCTGGGCGGCGCCGGCATGGGCTGCCCGCTCGACGCCATCGCTTGAACTATTGACCCTAAGCGCACCGTTCAAAGTTGCCCAATGCCTGGAAAGCGGTATCAAGGGCTGGAAAATCCCCTTGGATTACATAGACAGTACGCAAGAAACAGCCGAGCGTTATAGCCTGCGCCTGACCAATCCGGCCACCGGGCGCTCGGGCTTCGAAGTGGTGATGGAGCCGGGGCTGGTGCGCCTGTTCGAGCGCGGCCCCAAACTGTCACGGCAATGGATCAGGCTGATCCGCCGCTGCGCGGCAAACTGAGCGACATGCCCAGCGCAAAAGACACTGACATCAGCCTGATGGGGATGCGTGGCTGGCGCATAAACCGCGCGTATCGCATGCCGTAAACACCGCCTTGGGCCGGGACAGCGCCATAACAAAGGGCTCCGCCATCAACCGATAGCGGAGCCCTTTACTGTTTTTATCCGCCTTACAAGCCGCCGTAGGAATGCAGACCGGACAAGAACATATTCACGCCGATAAAGGCGAAGGTGGTGATAAACAGGCCGACGACCGCCCACCATGCCAGAGGCGCGCCGCGCCATCCTTTAACCAGACGCATATGCAGCCAGGCGGCGTAGTTCAGCCACACAATCAGCGCCCAAGTCTCTTTCGGGTCCCAGCTCCAGTAACCACCCCAGGCATCGGCGGCCCACATCGCCCCCAGTACCGTCGCGATGGTAAAGAACAGGAAGCCGACCGCGATCACCTTGTACATCACCTCATCCATCACCTCCATCGGCGGCAGCTTGCCCGCCAGCCAGCCGCGCATCACCATCAGCTCGGCTGCGCCCAGCATGGCAGCAATGGCAAAAGCGCCATAGCCGACAAAGTTGGCCGGCACATGGATTTTCATCCACCACGACTGCAGCGCGGGAATCAATGGCTGGATTTCATGCGCCTGCCGGTCGAAGGCATACCAGACAATAAAGGCTACCGCCGCGCTGATAATCAGCAGCACAAAAGCGCCCATCTGGCGGGCGGCAAACTTGGCCTCGTAATAAAGGTACATCAGTGCGGTCACCAGACAGAACAGCACGAATACTTCATACAGATTGGACACCGGGATATGGCCGACATCCGCACCGATCAGATAACTCTCGTACCAGCGCGTACCCAGACCGGCCAGCCCCATCACGCAAGCAGCCCAGGTCAGGCCGCTACCCATTCTTTGCAGCGTGGCCGAGCGCGTCAGCAGGCCTGCCCAGTACACGCCGGTAGCCAGTACAAACAGCGTACACATCCACATAATGGACGACTGGCTGGACAGGATGTACTTCAGCAGGAAGGCACTCTGTGCGCGCGCCAGATCATGCTCGTACACCTGTATCGCCAATAGCGACGTCACCCCGGAGAGCGGAAAGTACCAGCGCCACGGCTTCCAGAACCAGCCCAGCGCCACCAAGCTCAAGGCAGAACCGGCCAGAATGGCCTCTTCGTACACGTCCATAAAATGGTCGTACTGGTAAAAAGCACCGGCACAGACGACCAGCACAAACAGGGCATAAACCCAGTCGCGCAAGTCCAGGCTGCGCCAGAAGCTTGGCTGTGCGGCAAGACGGTAAGTGGAACTCATGGTTGCTCCCGGATTAGCGTTTCAAGTGCGTCGCGCTCGCGATCAAAATCGCGGTCGAGATCACGGTTGTGGCGATTGGATGTCATGGCAAGACGCAAGCGGCCCGGGCGGAACACCAGCCACACCCGGATTTCACGCACATAGAACATCAGGATGATGCCGATCACCAGTAGCAAGGAACCCAGATACACCAGATTCTTGCCCGGCGAGCGCGTCAGTTGCAGACCGGACGCTTGTACCTGATCAAAGCCGACCAGTTGCAGATAGACCGGCGCACCATAGTCATGCAACGCCGAGCTGGCGACCAGACTGTCGAGCAAGAAGCGGTAGCTGTTCTGCTGTGCAGCAAGCGGCGTCACGCCGGCGCGGCTATCCGCCACCGCCATCAAGTCACCCACCGTGCCCTGCAGAATCTTCACATAGGTTTGTGCCACGGCCTGACGCTTGTCCTGCGGTACGCGCTCATCCAAGAAGTTTTCCAGTGCGGGGAAGCCACCCTCGGCAAAGCGTGCCAGTACCCACTTCACGCTATTCTCAAACTGAGCACGCATCTCCGGGCTGATGGCCCCGCCCTGCATGGCCTTGTCAGCCGTACGGCGCGCGACCTCGTCATACAGTGCCGGCGTAGCCAGCGCGGCATTCAAACGCATAAAACGCTTGAGTGACAACTCGTCATCCAGCGGCAGACGCAGATACTGGAAAGGCTCGGACACCTGACGACGCACACCCGAGATCTGGTAGCTGGCACCCTCCTGCATAATGGGTGCCATATATTGATGGTATTCGTGCGCCTGCCCCTGACCGTCGCGCAGCTTATAGGTGATGGATGGGCCCACATTCTGCAACGCCTTCTCATGCTTCACCGAGCGCGCATCATTCATGCGCTGCGCCAAGGTCTTGTCGCCCTCCATGCCGGTTTTGGCCATGTTCTCGACGTTGTAAACCTTGAGGTCGCCAAACTCCAGCGTGTATTCCTGTCCGTTGGCACGCAAAGGCTGCGCCGCCTGCGACACGCCCTTGATCGCAACCGGTGCCAGTTGCGGCTGCGCCAGATTCCACGCATCCAGCTCCAGCGGCGAGCCGCCATCACCAAAGCTTGCCTGATAGATGGCGACACCATCGACCACCAGCGGATGGTTGACCTTGACCGTAGCCTTGGTCTCCTTGCCGGTCGCCTTATCAGTCACCACAATATCGCTGGCAAACAGCTTGGGCATGCCGTTGCTGTAGTAATCGACATGAAACTGCTTGAGCGTCACGGCAAACGGCAGCTCCTGTACCAGATAACCCTTGCCTGCGTTCAGGAAGACCACGTCGGCACTGCGGTTCTCGGCGATGGTGACATTGCCGCGATAAGACAGGTTGCTGGCAGAAAGGCGGCTTTGTTCCGGAATCTGGCTTTGCGGCACATTGCGCGTTTCCGGCACCACACGCCCGCTCATCTCGCCCAGCTTAAGCGGCAGGTTGCCATCCATCAGGCCGCCGATGCAGATCACGACCATGGCGATATGGGCAAAGAAATAACCCAGCTTATTCGCGGCACCTTTCTTGGCCGCCAATACGTGGCTGCCATCCTCGCGCTGATGCTCCTTGACGCTGAAACCCTGCGCCTGCAGCCGTTCGCGCACCGCCTCGGGCTCCACCTCGCCCTCCAGCTCGACACTATGCGACATCAGGCTTAACGAGGTATCGGAGGCTTTTTCCCGATACGCCTTCATTTCCTTAAGGAAGCCCGGCCCGTTGCGCACGATACACAGCGAGGTCGACAGCACCAGAAAGGCCAAGATGGTCAGGAACCAGCCCGAATGGTAGACATCGTACAGCCCCAGCTTTTCAAACAGCAAAAACCAGAACTGGCCGAACTCGAAGGCATAGTTGGTATAAGGCTCATTCTGCTTGAGTACCGTCCCGATAATCGAGGCGATCGCCAGAATGGTGAGCAGGCCGATGGCAAAGCGCATCGAACTGACAAGCTCATAAATTCGGTATAACCACTGCGAATTGCGATTTTTTATTTTCATATCGGCATAAAACAAAAAGAGGGGCCCGAAACGGGCACCCTCCCTATGAGTGTGGACTCAGGCAAAAGTTGCGCTTAACGCAGACCCGAAATATATTCGGCGACCGCTTTCATCTCGGCATCACTCATACGTGCCGCAATATCAGTCATGATGACGTTGTTGCGGACGGTGGCGCCCTTATAATCCTGCAGCTGCTTGACGATGTAACTCGCATGCTGGCTGCCCAGGCGCGGATACTTTTCCGGCAGGCCGGCACCGGCCGGGCCATGACAGGACATACAGGCCGGCAGCTTGGTTGCGGCATTGCCGCTACGATAAAGCTGCTTGCCCAGTTCCAGCTGGGTCTTGTCCGAAGCGTCGCGCGGCTTGACCTTTTGCTGGCTAAAGTAGGCGGCTACGTTCACCATGTCCTGTTCGGACAGGGTCGAGGCCATACCCAGCATGGTCGGGTTCTGCCGCTTGCCCGACTTAAAGGCGACGAGTTGGGCATGCAGATACTGCTGGCTCTGCCCGGCCAACGTCGGGTTGATCGCGGCAACACTATTGCCATCCACACCGTGGCAAGCAGCACAAACCTGCTCGACGATAACTTTGGCCTTGGCCGGATCCGCCTGCAGCGTCGGTGCTGCGGCCAGGGAACCACCGGCCAGCAAAGCAGCCGATAGCGCCAACAGCATCTTACGTTTCATGGTCGCTCCTTAGGGAGAATGCGTGAATATCGATAAAAGAGGCATTTTCAAACGTGCTATTCTATAACAACTGACTTGTCCATTACTACTATGCCTATCTTCCAAAACGCCAGTTTTTATACCACTGTCAACCATCTGAAGGACTTGCCGCCCACGCGTGCCGAGGTGGCTTTTGTCGGGCGGTCGAACGCGGGCAAGTCCAGTGCCATCAATACGCTGACCAATCGTACCCGTCTGGCCTATGTCTCCAAGACCCCGGGGCGCACCCAGCACATCAACTTTTTCGATCTGGGCAGCGAGCGCTATCTGGTCGATTTGCCGGGTTATGGTTTTGCCCAGGTACCCGAAGCGGTACGCGCGCACTGGGTGCAATTGCTTGGCCGCTACCTGCAAACCCGCGAAAGCTTGGTCGGCCTGATCCAGATCATGGATATCCGCCATCCGCTGAAGGAGCTGGACTGGAAGATGCTGCACTTCTTTATCGAGACCAACCGTCCGGTGCATATCATGCTGTCCAAAGCCGACAAGCTGTCGCGCCAGGAACAGGCCAAGGCACTGAAAGAGGTGAAGGAAAAGCTGTCGGCTTATCCGCAGATCAGCATCCAGCTGTTTTCCAGCCTGAAAAAATCCGGTTGCGAGACGGTAGAGCAGGTTGTAGAGAAGTGGTTTGCCCAAGTGGATCAGGACATGGATGGCGCGGCAGACGACAGCGCGATCTGATACGACAACAGGCCGGCAAGGCCGGCCTGTTGTGTGATGCACAGCCCCGACTCAACGGGGCTTTTCTTATGTTGCTGCAGCAAACATCAGAAGTTGTACTTCACCGAGTAGATCATGGCGTTCTGCTGGGTGGCGGAACCCAGTTTATCATCGGCGTAGCGGTACTGTACGCCGGTGGTCAGCGCCTTGTTCACATTCCACCACAGGCCAACGGCGCCATTCTGGCCGGTTTTCTTGCCTTGGGTCACACCACCATCCGGATTACCCATGGCCAGGAAACGGTCCTTACGCGCAAATTCGGTTTCATGCCACTGCGTCGCCATAAACGACTGACCGAAAGCGGTAAAGCTGTAGCCCGCCACATAACCAGCCATCCAGCCGTTAAAGTGTGCGCCGACACCCGACTTCAGTTCCTGGTGTGCGCCGATGAAAGGCTTGATCCAGAAGTTGCCGTTACTCCAGCTGGTACCCAGACCCAGTACACGGTTCTGATCAAAGAAATTGTGGTGGTCACGGGTATCGTACAGATGGGTATACAGCTGCACCGGCATGCCGGACACTTCGCCCAGATTGAAGCGGGCTACCGCCTTGGCGGCATAACGGCGCTGATCACGGCTATCGGTCTCGGTCGAACCCATGCCCGGATTCTCGATATCAAAGAAGCCGTAAGCCTCGCCCCAGCTGCCGCCAAATCCGCCTTCCAGCTCGAGGTAGGCAAAGTCCTTCTTGCCACCAAATGCGCCTGCATTGGTACGGTCTTCGGTGCCATTGGACCAATCCAGCCAGTTCACACTGACATTCTTGAACGACCAGTCGTTGGAAGCGAGGGCAGCCGGTGCGGCCAGTGCGCAGCCAAGCGCGATAAGCGAGCGAATAGACATTGAAAATCCTGAGAGCGAGAAATAAAACATGCCGCTTTAAAGGCATGAGGCGCGCAGAATAATGGCAGATTCGAAAACTGCCAAATTATTGCAATTTGGCAGTAAATAAATGCATTTAAACCCCTATGGCATCAATCTTCGGCCAGCCATAACACAGCAGATCAATACGCCCGCTCTCCCCGAACACAACACCCTCATGCTCAAGCAGCAGCCGTTGCCAGTCGGCCGCCTCGGTGCCGGCGCGAGCTATCCGCCCACCGGCCGCGACCACTCTTTGCCATGGCACCTCGTCCGAGCCGGATAGCAACTTGCCCACATGGCGGGCATGGCGCGGAAAACCGGCCAACTCCGCCACACGGCCATAAGTACATACCCGCCCTTCCGGGATGGCATGCACCACGGCCAAGACCTGGCGCGCGAATTCTGGCGACATCAACCGAAGCGCGGATCAGCCACAAAAGGGTTGTGGCGCTTTTCCTCACCCAGCGTGGTCAGCGGGCCATGACCGGGCAACACCACCGTGTCGTCGGGCAACTGGAACAGCTTGTCGCGGATAGCCGAGATCAATTGCTGGTGATTGCCCATGGGGAAGTCGGTACGGCCGATGGAACCGGCAAACAGCACATCACCCGCGATCAGCAGGCCGGCACCAGCGCTATAAAACACCACATGGCCCGGGGTATGACCCGGACAATGAATCACCTCCAGTGTTTCATTGCCCACGCTGACCGTATCGCCCTCGGCCAGCCAACGATCCGGCGTCAGTGGCGCACTGGCGGCAAAGCCGAACATTTTGCCCTGCTGCGGCAATTGATCCAGCCAGAACGACTCGGCCTGATGCGGGCCTTCAATCTGGATGCCTGTTTCTGCCGCCAGTTCGGCCGCGGCACCGGCATGGTCGATGTGGCCATGGGTCAGCAGCAATTTATCCAGCGTCAGGCCATGTGCGGCAATGCGCGCACGGATGCGCGGCAGATCGCCGCCGGCATCGACCACGGCCGCACGCAAAGTCACATCACACCACAACAAGGTGGCATTTTGTTCGAACGGGGTCACGGGAATTACTTCGAATTGCAGCGCCATGCTCGGGTACCGGTTTCAGTCAGAATCCGCCGATTCTGGCACGCCAAGGTCAAGAGGAGAAGCCTCTTGCCGCATCCCATATTCCAGCACAAAGGCGCGCTTGGCCACGCTACTCATAGCCTTGAGCGCATACTCGGCACGCAAGGCGGCCGGTTTATCGTCAAACACCATACTCAGCACCACCCGTTCGGGAGGATGCATGCGGGTATAGCGTGCGCCCTTACCCGCCTGATGCGCGGCAAAACGCTGTGCTACATTGCGGCTGATGCCGGTATACAGGCTGCCGCCACGGCATTCGAGTACATAGAGAAACCAACACACGGCAAGCCTCCTGCCTGACTGGAAAAGGCCAGATAGTGCAGTAAAGCGGCAAGCACGGCTACGCGCAGTCAAACAGAAAACAACAAGTGCGGTCTTCCCTATTCCACAAAAAGCGCACGCCCACGACCGCCACGACATGCCGCCCAAGCCTGTGACTAACTTTGTGGATAAGCGGGGCATGGACTGTGCAAAACAGGCGGATACAGCAGGAAGGCATGACGGCCGCCAACACCAGCAAACCCATGAAAATAAAACGAAAATTTTGTTGTATTTTGATAAGGAACAACCTGTAATTGCGAACAATAAAACTTATTGCATAAGTTTAATATGTCAATAAGTCCATAAGGATTGCTAGCTTGACCTCACACCTACGTCGCTCCCAGCCTTTGGATGCGGTTTTTCATGGCCATTCCGCCACTCAAGCTGCATGTGGTATACATGTGGATATCTTGATCAGGACACGGCAGGCAGGGATAAAAATGAGCCATGACCGAATCGGCCACGCCCTCCCGCCAAGGTCATAACGGCACCGATTTTTACGGCTAGCCATCACCACCGATCACCCATACGCGGCCCGAAGCATGCACTTGAGCACACACACGACGCTCAGGCCGCGTAAAATCAACAATAGTCCATCGTCCGAGCCGCATCATGCCATCCAGACAGCACCCACGTTTCGAAGAGCTTTTTGCCGCAGGTCAGGCACGCCGCCAGCTCTGCTCCCGTACCAGCCAGGCATTGTGCTCGCTTGCCAGCGAACGCGATCCGGTAGCGCTTGTCGAAGCGACCAGTGCCGGGCGCGTACCGGCGCTGGTGCCGCTACGCTATGCCCGCATGGCGGCATCGCCCTTTTCCTTTTTCCGTGGCCTTGCACTGGTGCAGGCTGCCGATCTGGCGAGCCAAGGGCACTCGGGCATAGACGTACAAGCCTGTGGCGATGCGCACCTGATGAACTACGGCTTTTTCGCCTCGCCCGAACGCAATCTGCTGTTTGATATCTGCGACTTCGATGAAACCCATCAGGGGCCGTGGGAATGGGACCTCAAACGGCTGACCGTCAGTCTGGTACTGGCCGCCCGCACCATGGGCATCAGCGATCTGACTGCACGCGGCATCGTCGAGGCGGCCAGCGGCACTTATCGCCGGCGCATGCATGATTATTCGCGCATGAGCCAGATGGATGTCTGGTATAGCAAGGTCTCGCACGAGCTGCTCTATAACAGTGCGCCTTCCGACCATTTGCGCCGTCATCTGGAAAAGATAGGCGAACGGGCGCGCAACCGTACCCATTTGCGCCTGCTGCCCAAGATCACGGCCGATGACGGCGCGACACTGCGGCTCAAGGATACGCCGCCCACGCTATTCCATATGCACGAGGCGGATACCCTGCTGCCGGATGGGGATCAATGGCTGGCTGCACCGGACAGCCTGACCATGGTGGCGCCGATGATGGAAAAGTACCTGAGCACGCTGAAGGAAGACCGTGCCCAGCTGGTCAAGCGCTTCCGTATTGTCGATATGGCGTTCAAGGTGGTCGGCGTCGGCAGCGTCGGCACCCGCTGCATGGTGATTCTGCTGCAGGATGATTACGACCAGCCGCTGTTCCTGCAGCTGAAAGAAGCGCGGCCATCGGTACTGGAACGCTTTACCCAGCCGTGCGTGCATGGCCATCAGGGCAAGCGCGTGGTGTTTGGCCAGCGCACCATGCAGGCTGCCAGCGATCTGTTTCTGGGCTGGACGACCGGCCCTGCCGGACGCGATTTCTATGTGCGCCAGCTACGCGACATGAAGGCCTCGGTTCAACTGGAGACCTTCGATGCCGAAACGCTCAGGGCCTATGCCCAGGCCTGTGCCTGGACGCTGGCGCGCGCCCATGCCAAATCCAGCGGACAGGCGGCGATGATTGCCGGATATATGGGGAATTCGGGGAAATTTGCCGACTCGATGGCGCAATATTCGATGCTGTACGCCGATCAGGTCGAATCGGATTACGACGCGTTTCGCCGTGCCATCGACAACGGTCGCCTGCCGGTCGACCCTTCGGTCGATATCGGCCCGTTCGGCAGCAAGCCTCCACGCAGCTAAGGCAGAAGCATCCTGCTAGGGCTGTGCAAAACGCCGGGCAACGCATTGGCGTTGTTCGGCGCCAAACAGGCCTGCGCAGGCCGCCTCGGCTTCGGCCAAACGCTGGCAGCGCGCCGCGTCCTTGGCCTGCGCGCAATCGGCCAGCGGCAGCTGCTGCTGCACGCATAAGCGCCGCGCCGCGCCGAACAAGGTATTGCATGCACTTTGTGCGCTACGGAGTGCTTCGCAGCGCGCGACATCACGCTGACGACGGCAACTGGTGTCCGGCGTAAAATCTTCCAGGCAAGCCTTAAGCTGCGCTGGAGCGACATCCTGACAAGTTGCCTGCCCGGCGCGCAACACCTCGCAACGCTTGGGCACCTGACTCTGGCTGCAATCTGCCACGCCGGCCATCAATGGCGCAGACAGCAACAGAAGCAAGATCAGCCAAATGCGGTGCATCGCGTTCCCTTTGTATGAAATACATGGCATTCGCCATCAATCGTCGTCAGCACCACGCTGCGACTGCCGGCGCTGTTCACGCCAGAATTCTTGTTGCGAACCCTTCTGCCACTTTTCCCGCTTTTCCATGCCCTGACGCCGCTCGTTCTGCCGCTCGTTCTGCCGCTCTTTGTGCTGCGCCTTGCGCGCCTGTCGCAATTGGTTAGCCTCCTGCGGGCTGATATCACCGTTCTTCAGCGCCTGGCGCAAACGTAGTTCACGCAGGCGGTGCGAGCCCTGCACCTCAGCCCCCTTGTCCTTGTTCCGGGGAGGGCCGGCATAGGCCGGCAGGGTCAAACAGCAGGCCAGCAGCAGGATAAGGATGGATTTCATAGACGAATTCTAGCGCCCGGCACGGCATGGTGTCACCGCCCGAGCATACATCTTACGGTTTAACCACGACAGTCGAATGATATTTGCTCTGCATCGCTGCGCGCATGGCCTGCAATTCGGCGCGTTCCTTCTCATCCACTACGCCATCTGCACGCGCAGCCTGCATCTTGCTGCGCATCGCAGCCCTGTCCTGCTGCCAGGCTTGTTGCTGGGCCGGCGTCAAGTTGGCAGGCATGGACATGCGCCCCTTGCCGCCCTTGCCTTTAGCTACACACCAGTTAGCGGGCATTTCACTGCGCGCAGGACTGCGCTCGGCATTGGCCGCCAGCGCTGCAGCCTTGGCCTTGAACTGTTGACGCATCTGGCCAAGTTCGGTGCGTGCCGCTTCGCTCAATGGCTGGCCTGCTTGCTTCAAAGCCTGGTGACGTGCGCGCATGGCGGCGCGGTCGGCTTGCAGGGTTTTGAGCTCGGCATCGGTTAAGGCACCAGACAGAATGTCTGCACGCAGGGCACTATTCTTGCAGCCCTCTTTCGGCTTGACAGCCTGGCTGGTTTCAACGGCAAAGGCACTGCCGGCCAGCAGACTCAGCACCAGCAGGCTGACAGAAAAGGTTTTTTTCATGATGGGGTACTCCGTTTCAGTATCGAGGCTTGCAGTGTAAGGCGCGGGTATTGCGCAAATGTGCCCGGGAGGGCCGCGAATGTTAAGGAGTGTGAAGGCATGGCCTGTGCTTAACACTTGCACACGCCATGGCTGACCGCCGCGGGTGAACGCGTTAAGCTTACGCCATGGAAAACGCCAAGATTCTGGTCGTCGATGACGACGCCAAACTGCGCGACTTGCTGTCGCGCTTTCTGACCCAGCAAGGCTTTAGCGCCGACACCTTGCCGGATGCGCGCGAACTCGAACGCAAGCTGGCACGCAATCGTCCCGACCTGATTGTGCTCGACGTGATGATGCCCGGCGATGACGGGCTGGCGGTTGTACGCCGCCTGCGGGCATCGGGTGAAAATATTCCGGTGATTATGCTGACCGCGCGCGGCGAAGACATAGACCGCATTCTGGGGCTGGAAATGGGCGCGGATGATTATCTGGCCAAGCCATTCAATCCGCGCGAGCTGACCGCCCGCATCCAGTCGGTGCTGCGCCGCCACCATGCCACTCCAGCACTCAATGCCAGCCATAGCGCAGAAGAAAAACTCGCTTTCGGCGAATTCACCCTGAATCTGGGACAGCGCGAACTACTATGTGACGGCAAAAGCATCGCCCTGACCAGCGCCGAATATGCCGTACTGGCGGTGCTGGCACGCCACCCGCGCCGCCCGCTGACACGCGAGCAGCTCATGGAAATGGCACTGGGCAAGGGCAATGGCGAATCGCTGGACCGCAGCATCGATGTCCATATCTCGCGCCTGAGAAAGGCGCTGGAACGCAAGGACAGCAAAACACGCCATATCCAGACGGTGTGGGGTTACGGCTATGTGTTCGTGCCGGATGGCAGCAGTGGCGAATGAGACACCTGCCTTCGCTATCGCTGCGTGCGCGCCTGATCCTGCTGGTGGTCAGCGCCGTGCTGATTACCCAGGGCATCACCCTGTGGCTGGCCTCGGCCGAACGCCACCGCCTGATCAGTGAGCAGCTGTACAACGAGGTGCTGGATACGCTGGCCAGTGCCGAAGACGCGCTGGACGGCAGAACGGTGGCCGAACGCGACAGCTATCTGCAAAACACCAACCGTCCGGACTTCCCGCAACTCCTGCCGGCTGATGCAGACCGGGGGCTGAACTTCAGACCCCAGCCCAGCGCCATGACCGAGGCGCTGGCGCAACGCCTGTCGGCGACACTGGGCGAAAAAACCAGCATCCGCCTGCGCCGTCACGACGGGCGGCGGGAAATGTGGTTAGCCGTTCATATACTGGATCAGCGCTACTGGCTGGTGATGCCGCTGGGGCGCTATAGCGAACGGCCTTTGGGTTCGCTGTGGCTAGCTTCGCTGCTGGCCTCCTTGTTGGCTACTTTGCTCGCGGTCGGCTTTGCCTGGCAGACCAGCCGGCCATTGTCGCGTCTGTCTGCTGCCGTACGCGAGCTCGGGCGCGGTCGTACGCCGCTGCCGCTGCCAGAGCGCGGGGCGCGCGAGATCCGCGCTCTGGCCGAGCATTTCAACCAGATGAGCCACAGCCTGGACGAGACCGCGCGCGAGCGCCGGCTGATGCTGGCCGGCCTGTCACATGATCTCAGGACACCGCTGACCCGGCTTAAACTGATGCTGGAAATGCAGGAAGCGGGAGCCGACCAGCGCGATATGCTGGACGATATCGACGAGCTGTCGCGCATCATCAGCCAGTTCTCCGACTTCGCCCGTGCCGGCGAAACCCGGCCGCTGACCCCGACCGCGCTGGGCGAGCTGGTCGATAGCGTAGTGGCGCGCTTTGGCCGCAACGGCATGGAGATCGCGCTTGAGATAGAAGACGGGCTGGAAATCAATGGCGACGCACTGGCACTGGAGCGGCTGCTGTCCAATTTGCTGGAAAATGCCCGCCGCTATGGCCTGCCGCCGTTTGCCGTGCGTCTTGTCCGGGATCATCACACGGCACAGCTGACCGTCACCGACCACGGCGCCGGCATTGCCCCTGAGCTGCGCGAGGCCGCGCTGGCACCGTTCGAGCGGCTGGCCTCGCATCGCGGCACCGATGGCGGCAGCGGACTCGGCCTCGCCATCGTCACCCGCATTGTCAGCCAGCACCATGGCCGGCTCGATTTTATCGATGAGGCCGATGGCGGCTTCAGCATACGCATCCGGCTGCCGCTCGAAGCCGGCAAATAGCAAAACGCCGGCTTGATGCCGGCGTTTTTCCCTGAATAGGCTCAGGCTTTTTTCTTGCAGGTATTGATCCCGAACATCGCATACGGCGGGCACCAGCCTATCAGGCCGGTCGCGACCGGCACCAGACCCAGAAAAGCCCACGGGCTGGCCGGGCCGACAAAAGCGAGGCTGGTAATCGCCAGACCAACAAGCACGCGGATCACCCGCTCGGTACCACCAATATTCTTTTGCATCTTGTTCTCCTTGCTGCAGGTTTGCCTATTCATTATATTGTTTAATATATTTAATTTCAATATATTGAACGCAAAACAGCAGATCAAGCCAAGATGCAACAAGGCCGCCCACAGGCGGCCCGTCTATCCGTTTACGCTTAGTCCGACAGCGCGGCCAGCAATTCGGCCTGATGTTCGGCCAGCAGGCCATTGGTCAGATCGGTCAGGTCGCCATCCATAATCTGGTCCAGCTTGTACAGCGTCAGATTGATGCGGTGATCGGTGATGCGACCCTGTGGATAGTTGTAGGTGCGGATGCGCTCGGAACGGTCACCGGAGCCGACCAGACTCTTGCGCTCGGCCGCTTCTTTTTGCTGCTGCTCGCGCAACTGGATATCGTAGATGCGCGCCGCCAGCACCTGCATGGCGGAAGCCTTGTTGGCGTGCTGCGAGCGGCCATCCTGACACTCGGCCACAATGCCGGTGGGCAGGTGGGTAATACGCACCGCCGAGTCGGTCTTGTTGATGTGCTGGCCACCAGCGCCGGAAGCGCGGTAGGTATCGATGCGCAAATCGGCCGGGTTAAGCACCACTTCGGCAATCTCGTCCGCTTCCGGCATCACCGCCACGGTACAGGCCGAAGTATGGATGCGGCCTTGCGTTTCGGTCGCCGGCACGCGCTGCACGCGGTGGGCGCCAGACTCGAATTTCAGCCGTGAAAACGCGCCCTGGCCGATCAGGCGCACAATCACCTCGCGGTAGCCGCCCAGATCGGATTCGGATGCCGATACCACCTCCACCTGCCAGCGGTTACGCTCGGCGTAGCGGGTATACATGCGCAGCAAATCGCCGGCAAACAGCGCCGCCTCGTCACCGCCGGTGCCGGCACGAATTTCCAGAAAGATATTCTTGTCGTCGTTCGGGTCTTTGGGCAGCAGCAGCTTTTGCAGTTCGGTATCCAGCGCGGCAATGCGCGCCTTGCCTTCTTCGATCTCGGCCTGGGCGAATTCCTTCATGTCCGGATCAGACAGCATTTCGCCGGCATCGACCATATCCTGCTCGCACTGCTGGTAGGCGGCAAAGGTCTCCACCACCGGGGTCAGATCGGCATGCTCGCGCGTCAGTTTCCTGAACGCATCCATATCGCGGGTCGCGTGTTCGCTGGCCAGCAAATGGGTGACTTCTTCAAGTCGTTCAGCCAACTGCGTCAGTTTGGCGGCAATCGACGGTTTCATTACGACTCCGGATGTAAACGGTAAAGACGCACCACCGCATCGGCCAGCGCGTCAGGATCAGCCCCCTTGCCGCCGGACAGGGCCCGGGTCGGCGGGTGCATCAGTTTATTGGTCAGCTGCTGCGACAACAGCTCCAGCACCGCCTCAGGCTCCGTGCCGCGCGCAAGCTGTTTCAGCGCCACCTTGAGCGCCTGCTGCCGCTGCTGCTCGGCATGGTCGCGCAGGCTGCGGATCAGCGGCACACGCTCGCGCTGACGCAGCCAGTCGGCAAATTCGGCCACGCGTGCGCCGATAATGGTCTCGGCTTGGCCTGCGGCCTGCTGCCGCGCCTCGCGCCCGACTTCGACAATGTCGGCGATATCGTCCACCGAATACAGAAATACATCGTCCAGCTCGGCCACCTCGGCCTCGATATCACGCGGCACCGCCAAGTCCAGCATAAAGATGGGACGATGACGCCGCGCCTTGACCGCGCGCTCGACCAGGCCCTTGCCGATAATCGGCAGCTGGCTGGCGGTCGAACTCACCACCACATCGTATTGCGCCAGCAGTTCGGGCAATTCGGCCAGCGTCACCGCATGGGTGTTGCCCGGCAGGCGCTCGGCCAGCGCATGGCCACGGGCAAGCGTACGGTTGGCAATGGTGATCTGGCGCGGATTGCGCGCCGCAAAGTGGGTCGCCACCAGCTCAATCATCTCGCCGGCACCGATAAACAGCACCTTGAGCTCGCCCACCGTCGGGAAAATCTGCTCCGCCAGCCGCACCGCAGCGGCGGCCATCGACACCGAACTTGCGCCCACGCCGGTCTGGCTGCGTACTTCCTTGGCGACGGCAAAGCTTTTCTGGAACAGGGTATTGAGCAAAATGCCCAGCGTGCCGCTACTTTCCGCCGCCCGCACCGCATCCTTGAGCTGGCCCAGGATCTGCGTCTCGCCCAGCACCATCGAGTCCAGCCCCGACGCCACGCGAAAGGCATGGCGGGCTGCGGCCGGCGCATCCAGCTGGTAGAGATAGGGTTGCAGCGCATCCAGCGACACATCGTGATAACGTGCCAGCCAGTGCAATGCCGCCGACGGATCCTGGCTATTGCAGTAGATCTCGGTGCGGTTGCACGTCGACACAATCGCCACCTCTTTGGCCGCCTGCGAGTCGACCAGACCGGTCAATGCCGCAGGCAGCACCTCGGCCGGAAAAGCGAGCTTTTCACGGATGGCAACAGGGGCAGATAAATGGTTAAGGCCGAAGGCGACGAGGTGCATGAAGCGGTGTGCCGCAGGATAAAAGCGGCATTTTAACGTAAATGCCGCCGTTCCGGACGACTTGCTGCATGCCGTCTGCACGATCTTGCCCATCAAAACAGCACGCTACGCCAAAGCCGGAGCACCGGCAGTCGCGCTATCATAGCGGGCAAAGGAGACCTCCATGTCGCTCAATCTCGCCGATATCCGTCAGGATTACGCCAAAAAAGAACTGTCGCCGGAAGACTGCCTGAGCGACCCCGTCGCCCAGTTCCAGCTTTGGCTGCAAGAAGCCATCAATGCCGAAGTACCGGAACCGACCGCCATGCATGTCGCCAGCGTCGGCCCGGACAGACGCCCCAGCAGCCGCATCGTGCTGCTTAAGGGGGTCGAAGATGGCCAGTTCCTGTTCTACACCAACTACCTGAGCCGCAAAGGTCGCCAGCTGGATGGCTGCCCGTGGATCGCCCTGACTTTTTTCTGGCCCGAGCTGGAGAGGCAGGTGCGCATCGAGGGCAAAGTGGCGCGGGTCGCGCCCGAAGTGTCCGATGCCTATTTTGCCAGCCGGCCCTATACCAGCCGCTTGGGGGCATGGGCTTCCGAGCAGAGCAGCGAAATCCCGTCCAAGGCCGAACTGGTTAAGCGCGCCGCCATGTTTGGCGTCAAATTTCCGCTGGGCGTACCGCGCCCCGCACACTGGGGCGGTTATGCGGTGGTGGCCGATCGCATCGAATTCTGGCAAGGCCGCCCGAGCCGCTTGCATGACCGCGTACAATACACACTGAACAGCGATGCCGGCTGGCACAAAGTGCGGCTGGCACCCTAAAAAGCGACGGGGAAGGGGGTAGGAGTGGTGAACAGGGAACCGGAAACCGGGAACCGAGAGTCACCACGATGGCGCCCCACTCCCTACTCCCCACTCCCCCTGTATCCCCCTTACCAGACAAAGACCCTCATGCTTAATAACGACATCCTGCGCAGCGTGCGCTTTATTCTCGACCTGCGCGACAACCAGCTACCCAAGCTGATCCAGCAAGGCGGCCTCGATCCGGCCGATCTGGATATCCCGGCCCTGCTCAAGCGCGATGACGACGAAGGCTTCAAGCCGTGCAACGATCGCGTACTGTCGGCCTTTCTCGACGGCGTCATCACGCTGCAGCGCGGCGCGCGCGAACCGGCCGCCGGTGCCGCCCCCGCCGCACCGCAGCGCATGTCCAACAACCTGATTCTGAAAAAGCTGCGCATTGCGTTCGAGCTGAAGCAGGAAGACATTCAGGCGCTGATCCTGCGTGCCGGACTCACCGTCAGCAGCGCCGAGCTGGGCGCACTGTTTCGCAAGCCGGACCACAAGCACTACCGCGAATGCGGCGACCAGTTCCTGCGCAACTTGCTGCGCGGGCTGACGCTCAAGCTGCGCCCCGACGCCAAGGACACGGCCTGAACATGGCCGACCCAGGCGCCTCGGACACGATAGATGCCGCCATCAGCTGCAGCAGCTGCAAGGCCTGCTGCTGCCAGCTGGAAGTGATTCTGATGGCTGGCGATGACGCGGTACCGGCGCGTTATATCGTGGAAGACGACTGGGGGGCGGAAACGCTGCGCCGGCTGGACGACGGCTGGTGCGCGGCGCTAGACCGCCACACCATGCTGTGCACCATCTACACCCAGCGCCCATGGGTGTGCCGCGAATACAGGGAAGGCGATTACGACTGCCTGATCCAGCGCAAGCTGATCCCCATCCTGATGGTCAGCGGCTAACTCGCGACCCGCGCAGCACCAATAAAAAGCCACCCGTAATATCGGGTGGCTTTGATCACAACTGAACGCGCCAATGTTTTAACCGCCCAGATCGTGGCAGCCTTCGGGCAGGAAGTCGGCCAGCCAGGCGGTGACCGCCTCAAGCAAGGCATCTTCATCTTCAAACACCTGCATGCCGGGTACATCCGGTGCATCACGGATGGCAAATACCGGCTTTTTCCACTGCAGCGCCATCGCAATTTCAGACAGGGTGCCCAGGCCGCCGCCAACGGCAACCAGACAGGCGCCGGCACGCGCCACCAGCATATTGCGCGACAGGCCAATGCCCGTTGGCAAGGCCACGGTCAGATAGGGGTTGCCATAGGCGGCATCTTCTTCCGGCAGCAAGCCGATGCAGGTACCACCGACGTCACTGGCCGCACGCGCTGCCGCCTGCATCACGCCTATCTTGCCGCCGCACACCAGCGGGACACCGGCACTGGCCAGCGCATGTGCCAGGCGGTAGGCGGTAGCTTCCTGCTCGGCCGATGCCTCGCGCGGGCCGACGATGGCAACCGGCTGGGCCAAACGCCCGCGCCCCTTTTGTCGCACGGCAAGGGAAGCGAGGGCGGTGGCGACTTTATTCGAATGTTGCATGTTCACGGCGTTGACTGAAGTGATCGCCCAGACCCAGCACCAGCGAGCACAAGGCAAGCAGGATGATGGACAAGGCAGAGGTAACAGGGAAGTCCGCGCCGCCATCGCCGATTTTGGCGTACAGCAGCAACGGCAGAATATTGACCTGGGTGCCGACCAGCGCCAGTGCCGTGCCATAAGTACCCATGGCCAGCGCACTGACTACGGCACACGAGCCCAGCACCGACGGACCGACCTCGGGCACCACCACATCGAGAAAAGCACGACGCGGCGTCGCGCCCAAGGTACGGGCGGCCTCAATCGGGCGCAGATCGAGGTTGGCAAACACTGGGTACAGCGTCAGCGCAACACGCGGGATCAGGTAGTAGGCATAGGCGAAGGTCAACCCGCCGACCGTATACACCCAGCCGCCGATCTCGGCAGTATCGGCACCGAAGTAACCCAAAATCTGGGTCACAAAGCCGGCCCGGCCGAAGGCGAGAATGAAGCCGTAGGCAATCACCATGCCGGAGAACGCCAGCGGCAGCCCCAGCAACGCCATCAGCTTGTCACGCCAGAAAGGCGAGGCCTGCGCCAGCTGCCAGGCAACGGCCACGCCAACCAGCGTGGAGAGCACGCCAGCCGACAGTCCCAGCAGCACCGAGTTGGTCAGCGCAGGCCAGAACAGCGGGTCGGCCAGCATGCGGGCGAAGGCCGCGCCATTTTCCGACACCGCCTCGGGGACCAGTGCCAGAAGCGGCAACACGAAAAACAGGCCGATAAAGCTAAGCGCGGGCCACGCGCCGAACCGCTGCATCATGATGCGTTTCCTTACTTGGACAGGGCGGCGCGCGTCCAGGCCGCGTCAATCGCCGCCTTATGCTTTTGCGCGCGGATCACATCAACCGGCTGCACCTGTGGCGCGGCCGGCATCTTGGCCTGCACCGCAGCGGGCAGAGCCACACCGGCCACGGCCGGGCGCACAAAACCTTCGGCAAACAGAGCCTGACCCTTGCTGCTCATCACGAAGTTCAGCCACAGCTTGCCCGCGTTCGGGTTAGGTGCGTTCTTCACCAGGCTCATGCCGTAAGGCGCGGCGGCGCTACCCTCTTTCGGAATCACCACGGCAATGCTGTCCTTCATGCCGTCCATATACTTGGCCTTGAGGCCATCATTCTCGTAGCCGATCCAGATCGGGATCTCGCCTTTGAGGAACTTGGCGTAAGGCGTGGTGCCTTCCACGCGCAGCACATTGCCGGCCTTGTGCAGGCGGCCCATATAGTCGGTACCGGCCAGTGGCTTGTCCATCGAACCGCCATTGCCGAAGGCCGCAGCCAGCACCGCAACCTGGCCCTGACCGGTCGAGCGCGGGTCGAGGTAAACCACGCTGTTCTTGTATTCCGGCTTCAAGAGGTCAGCCCAGCCTTGCGGCACGTTCTTCACCAGCTTTTTGTTGACCAGGAAAGCGACGTTGAGCGAATGCACGCCGAACCACTTGCCGGAGGCTTCGCGCATCACCGGACTAACCTTGTCAAAGTTCACCGGCTTGAATGGCGCGACCACATCCTTGGCCACCGCATCGACAGCCGACTGGGCAAAGTAATAGGCGGTATCGGCTTGCGGACGGCGACGGGTCTTGTCCAGCGCCACCACGGTGGCGGCCGAGCCCAGGTCGTTATAGGTCAGCTCGACTTCCGGATAGCGCTGCTTAAATTCCTTGAACAGCGACTTCCAGTTCGCCCATTCCGGGCCGGTGTCGAACGACACCACAATGCCTTCTTTGCTGGCGGCCTGATACAGCGCCTTTTCACCCGAATACAGCTCGGGACCGGTAAATGCCTGTGCAGGCAGGGCAAACAAGGCAGCAAGCGATGCGGCCAGAAGATGGCGACGGTTCAACAAGGACATGAAACTTCTCTCCGGGACTTGGGATGGGTTCAGGCCGCCAGCAGGCGGATATGTTCGGGGGCTACGGCAATGGCGTCAGCCGGGGCGCTGCGCGCCTCGCCCAGCCACGGCAGTTGCGCACCGTGCGGCATAAAATCGTAACGGTTGAATGAACCGAGATAGCGGTTGAGCGTGACGCGGCCTTCCATGCGGTTGAGTGCCTGCATTGGCGGATCGGCCTCGACATGCTCGGGACGAGCCAGCAGTTTGACCTGCTCGCCCGGCGCACGCGCACCGGTATCACAACGCAAACGGGCATAGCCGGTATCGATCTCGCCCTCGCCGCAGACGGTTGCCGTGCAGATGGTCGACAAACCGACAAAGCGGGCCACGGTTTCGTTCAGCGGGTTTTCATACAGCTCGGTCGGCGTGCCGTATTGCAGCACACGGCCCTGATCAAGCAGGGCGATACGGTCGGCCATGGCCAGCGCCTCTTCCTGATCGTGGGTGACCAGCAAGGTGGTCGCGCCGAACTGCTGCTGCAACTGGCGGATCTGGTCGCGCAACTGGCCACGAATCGACGCATCCAGTGCCGACAAAGGCTCGTCCAGCAACAGCGCCTGCGGACTGTAAGCCAGTGCCCGGGCCAGCGCCACGCGCTGCTGCTGGCCGCCGGACAGCTGTGCCGGACGACGCCCGGCAAGCGAGCCCAAGCCCACCAGATCCAGCATTTCCTGCGCCTTTTTACGCCGTGCGCCGGCCTCGACACCGGCCATCTTCAGGCCGTAACCGACATTGTCCAGCACCGTCAGATGCGGAAACAGCGCGTAGTGCTGAAACATCATGCCGATATGGCGCTCGTGCACCGGCATATTGGACAGGTCGCGCCCACCCAGTACGATGCGGCCGCTATGACCGCTAATCAGGCCGGCCGTCAGGCGCAGCAAGGTGGTTTTGCCCGAGCCGGACGGGCCGATCAGGGCGACCAGTTCGCCGCTGGCAAGCGACAGCGACACATCGTGCACGCCGATAGACGTGCCGCGGTATTGGAAACCGACTTGTTCGAATGAGAGGCTCATGCTTTTTTCGATGCCAGAGTAGAGGTCAGGGAAGCCACGGTAGCCAGCAGCAGCAGGATCACAGTCGCAGCACAGGCAAAGCCGGTGGCGCCATAAAAAGCCTGCAGCAGCACGACCGGATAAGTCCGGTTCTGGAAACCGACAATCAGATTGGACAGCTGGAATTCACCAATGGACAGCGCCGCCACCATCACCAGACCCGATAGCAAGCTGGCACGCAGATTGGGCACGATGATGCCGAAAAAGCGCTGAATCGGACGCGCGCCCAATGTGGCAGCCGCTTCTTCCAGCCGGTCGAGGCGCTGGTGGCGCAGGTCGGTCACCAGCGCCTGCGTCAGATACGGCAGAGTCAGCACCACATGAGCAGCAATCAGCAAGGGCGTACTGCCCAACCATGGCATGGCATCGGTGTTGAATACCAGGATGTAGCCAAAGCCCAGGGTAATGGTCGGCACGGCCACCGGCAGCAAGGTCAGCAGGCGGGTCGCGAAGCGGTTTTTCTGCCGGGCGCCATGCACCAGCGAATAGGCCAGGGGCACACATAGCAGCGTGTTGATCGCACACGATGCGGCCCCGACAATCAGGCTGGTGATAAAGGCGCGGATAAAACTGCGGTCTTCCCACAGCTCCAGATACCACTGCGTGGTCGAGCCTTCGGGCAATAACGCATTCACCCAGGTCTCGCCAAATGAGCCGACCAGAATCAGCGCGATGGGCAGAACGAGGTAGAGCATATAGCTCAGGGAAACCAGCCGGATAAACATGGGTCGCCTTGGAGAAGCCTGCGAATAGTCAGCAAAGCCGGTATTATATTAGCGACTGTTTACATCCGAATGATTAAACGGCATCCCATGCTTGCGATTGACGCAAAGATGATGATGGAGCGCAATGAAACGAGCCTGTCCCAGTATTCACGAACTGCTGGCATTCGAAGCCGTAGCCCGTCACCTGTCGGTGACGCAGGCGGCCGATGAGCTGTGCGTCACTCCCAGCGCGGTCAGCCGGCAGCTTTCCGGGCTGGAAATGTTCCTCGGTGTCGAGCTGCTGGCCCGTGTCGGTCGCGCCTTCGTGCTCACCCATACCGGCCGCCACTATCTGCAGCGCATCCAGCCGGCACTGCGCATGCTGGAAAGCGCAACCCACGATCTGACCAGCAGCCAGCATGGCCGTGGCACGCTATCCGTCTCCTGTGTGCCGACCTTTATGACCAAGTGGCTGATTCCGCGCCTGCCGGACTTCAGCAGTGCCTACCCGCAAGTGACGCTGGCCTTCCATCAGCATCTGTCCGGCCGCCAGGTGCAGCCGCACGACGTCGATATCGCCATCCGCTACGGCAACGGCCACTGGCCGGGCGTAGTCGCCGACAATATCGCCGGCCGCCACTTTATTCTGGTGGCCTCGGCACAGCAGGCGCATGCGGCAGCCCTGCCGCGCTCGGCCGCGGATCTGGCGCAGGCGCGCATTCTGATCCATCAGGGCGAACCCGATATCTGGGCGCAATGGTGCAATACCCGCGGCTTGGCGGTACAGCCCTTGCGCAGCAGTGCGCGCTTCGAGCATTACAGCTCGCTCATCAGTGCCGTCGAGACCGGCATGGGCTATGCGCTGGTGCCACGCTGTCTGGTCGAGGGCGAAATCGCCAGTGGCCGCATCATCGAGCCGTTCGACAGTGCCGAAGTGCTCGATCAGGGCCACTATCTGTGCTACCGCGAAGAACTACTCGAGTCGCCCGTCTTTCTTGCCTTCCGCAACTGGATACTCGAACTGGGGCACCAGATCGGCGGCCCGGGCTTACCCGAGCAGCAAAGTGTGATTCCGGAGTTTGAATAAAATCGGGGAGTGGGGAGTGGGGAGCGGGGAGCGGGGAGCGGGGAGCGGGGAGCGGGGAATCGTGGCGCTTGATGCGGTGATAAGCAACGGCCACACTCCCTACTCCCTACTCCCTACTCCCTACTCCCTACTCCCTACTCCCTACTCCCTACTCCCCGATCCCGAGTCCCCGATCCCGCCACTGCCTTACAGATCGCTGATCGCGCTCACCTGCCAGCGCTTGGGCATGGCTTTGCCCTTGCGGCCGCGCTTGCCTTCAAACTCGCCCAGACTCAGCTTTTCGTCGGCCACCTTGCCGCGCACCGAAGTGGTCGCCAGCAAGGCTTTCTCGCCGGCCACCAAGCCCACGGCGGTCAGTGCATCGCCCTCTTCCAGCGCCATCAGCATCAGGCCGCGACCCTTGGCCAGCTCTTTCAGCTCGCTTGCCGGGAAGGCCAGCAAACGGCCATGGCTGCTGGCGGCAACCAGCTTGCAGCCATCCAGTGGCGCATGCACCCGAACCGGTGTCAGCACCGTATCGTCGGCATCCAGCGTCAGGAAAGCCTTGCCGGCCTTGACCCGCCCGACCATATCCGACACCTTGGCCACAAAACCGTAACCCGCCGAGCTTGCGACCACAAAGCGCGCATCGTCCGGTGCCGCCAGCAATTGCGCCAGTTTGGCACCATCCTGCATATCGAGCAGCGAAGTGACCGGTGCCCCATCGCCGCGCCCGGTCGGCACCACCGACGCATCTATGGTGTAGGCGCGCCCCTTGCTGTCCAGCACCACCACCGGCCACACCGTGCGCGTTTCCACCACGCAAGCCAGGCTGTCGCCATCCTTGAACGACAAGGCCGACAGGTCGACATGGTGGCCGACGCGCGCGCGCAGCCAGCCCTTTTGCGACAGGATCAGCGTCACCGGCTCGTCGGCGACGGTCTGGTTCAGCACCGCGCGCTCGGCGGCCTTGATTTCGGAGCGGCGGGCATCGCCGTATTTGGCGGCATCCTTGCGGATCTCGTCGGACAGCAGGGCGCGGAAGGCTTCCGGATCGGCCAGCAGGTGGCGCAGCGCATCGCGCTCTTCGCGCAGCTCGGCCAGTTCCTTTTCCAGCTTGAAGCCTTCGAGGCGGGCCAGCTGGCGCAGACGGATCTCGAGAATATCGTCGGCCTGCAACTCGGACAGGCCAAAGGCCCGCATCAGGTCAGGCTTGGGCTCGTCCGCCTCGCGGATCACGCGTATCACTTCATCGATATGGATAAAGGCGATCATGCGCCCTTCCAGGATGTGGATGCGCTGGCCAACCTTGTCCAGACGGTAGTTCAGGCGGCGGGTGACGGTGCTATGGCGGAAGTCCAGCCACTCGGACAGGATGGCTTTCAGCCCCTTCTGTCCGGGGCGGCCATCCAGCCCTATCATCACCATATTCATCGATACATTGCCTTCCAGACTGGTCTGCACCAGCAAGGTATTGATGAATTCGTCCGGATTTTGCCGGCTGGATTTAGGCTCGAACACCAGCCGCACCGGGCAGGCACTGTCGGACTCGTCGCGCACGCGGTCCAGCATGGACAGCATCAGGCTCTTGAGATTCTGCTGGTCCAGCGACAACGTCTTCTTGCCCGATTTGACCTTGGGGTTGGTCGCTTCTTCGATCTCGGCCAGCACCTTCTGCGCACTGGAGCCCGGCGGCAGTTCGGTCACGATCACGCGCCACTGGCCGCGCGCCAGCCGCTCGATTTCCCACTTGGCACGCACGCGCACCGAACCGCGCCCGCCCTCGTAGGCGGCGAGAATGTCGGCTTGTGGCGTAATAATCTGGCCGCCACCGGGGAAGTCCGGCCCCGGCACATAGGCCATCAGCTCGGCGGTAGTCAGTTCCGGCTTGGCCAACAGCGCCAGTGCGGCGCGTGCCACTTCGGTCAGATTGTGCGGCGGGATCTCGGTCGCCATCCCCACCGCGATGCCGGAGGCGCCATTAAGCAGCACCATGGGCAGACGTGCCGGCAGCAGGGCCGGCTCGTCGAAGGCGCCGTCGTAATTGGGCACAAAGTCGACGGTGCCCATATCGATCTCGGACAGCAGCAGCTCGGAAATCGGCGTCAGGCGCGCCTCGGTGTAACGCATTGCCGCCGCGCCGTCGCCATCGCGCGAACCGAAGTTGCCCTGGCCATCGACCAGCGGGTAGCGCAGGGTAAAGTCCTGCGCCATGCGCACCATGGCCTCATAGGCCGGGCTGTCGCCGTGCGGGTGGTATTTACCCAGAAT
Organism: Craterilacuibacter sp. RT1T; assembly: GCF_023502145.1. Lineage (GTDB taxonomy): Bacteria > Pseudomonadota > Gammaproteobacteria > Burkholderiales > Chromobacteriaceae > Craterilacuibacter. Next base: position 147,734 of record NZ_JAMFLI010000004.1, read on the forward strand.
TTCGCCGACCACGCGCGCCGACTTCACCGGTTTGGCACCGGCCACCAGCCCCATATCGCGCATGGCGTACAGAATGCGGCGCTGTACCGGCTTCTGGCCATCGGCCACTTCCGGCAGCGCACGCCCTTTGACCACGCTCATCGCGTATTCGAGATAGGCGCGCTCGGCATAATGGTCCAGCGCAATCCAGCCATCGCCCTCCTCTTCCGTCTCCACCACGGGAGCGGGCGGGACAGGCGGCTGGGCATCGTCCGGGACAGGGGCAAACAGATCGGATTCGTCGTTCATCTGGCAGGCAGTTCCGCCTCAAGGGCGGCCATGATATGTTGGTGAGATTAATACTTGGGGGAGATTGTACTATGGCAACTTCACTGACGTGGCACTGCCACGGTTTTGACGGCTTTTCCATCCACACCCTCTACGCGGCGCTAGCCTTGCGCGACCGGGTATTTGTGGTGGAACAAGACTCCATCTATGGCGATATCGACGGCGTCGACCCGGATTGCCTGCACCTGTGCGCCTACGACGGGCAAGGCCGGCTGGCCGCCTATGCCCGCCTGATCGCCCCCGGCGACAAATACGAAGGCGCCAGCGCCATCGGCCGCGTGGTACTGGAGCCGGCCCTGCGCGGTACGGGTCTGGGCAAGACGCTGATGGCGGAAGCGGTGCGCCAGTGTCAGATACACTGGCCGGACAGCGCCATCATGCTGTCGGCTCAGGCCGACAAGCTGGGTTTCTACGCCGCGTTCGGCTTTCACGCCGTAAGCGAGCCCTACGACGATGGCGGCATCCTGCATGTCACCATGCGCCGCGGCTGAACGAAAATCGCCCGCTGCACGGGCTCCTACCAAGGTATGGTTGTAGGAGCCCGCACCGCGGGCGAAACCATCCATTACAACCACTCTGCATCCCAATGCGGGTAATCTCCAATCCGCTGCACCAGCCCCGCACGCAGCGGATTGGCAACGATATAACGTGCCACCGCAGCCAGATCCTCCTCATGGCGCAATGCGTGATCATGAAACCCCTTTTGCCACACCGCCCGTCCCTTGCTCCGGCAGTACGCATTGATTGCACACGCCGATTGCGCCTTGAGCTGGTTCATCAACAGCGCCAGCGAGCACGAGCCCAGTTGCAGCAGCCAGTGCAGATGATCCGGCATCACGACAAAAGCCAGCGTCTGCGAGCGTCCGAGCTGATCGGCCTGCTGCAGCGTGCGCACCAGCAAGCGGGCACAGTAAAAATCGGCAAATACAGGCAGGCGCTCACCGGTAACACTCGTCAGCAGATAGACCTGCCCGGGCAGTGACACACGCCCCTTGCGCAAGGCGTGACCATGGGGAGAATGCAAATACATGGTTCATTCCCTGACGAACAATCGCCCGCTGCGCGGGCTCCTACCGGGTATCTCTGTAGGAGCCCGCACAGCGGGCGACAACGGCCGCATCAGTCGCCAAACACCGCCTTCCAGCTGGTGTAGCTGGTGACATACATCACCGGAAACCATAACAGCAGGCCGAGCAAGAAGGGCAGCATGGCCAGAAACAGCATCACGGCCAGCATCAGGCCGCAAATCAGCAGCGCCTTCCAGTTGCTTAGGCCGGCCTTGAGGCTGGCGCGGCAGGCGGCAATCGGGGCCAGATCCTGCATCACCACCAGCGCCGGCGCAAACCAGTAAGCCATGCTGACAATAAACATCGGCACACCGAACACCAGCAGCATCATCAGCATGGCGCCCGTGTCCGGCGTTTCACCCTCGGCCGGCATCACCATCAAACCCATGCTGCCCAATAGCAGGGCCAGGGCGACCATCACCACCACCGCCACCATGCACAGCGCCAGATAGACCAGCGCGACCCCCAGCAGCGGCTTGGGCTGGTCGCGAAAACCAGCAAACAGATCGGACAGCTCCAGCTCGCCGCCGGCTTCGGCTTTTTTCGCCGCCAAAATAAAGCCGCCGGCAAAAATGGGCGACAACAGCAAGGGCAATAGCCCGCCTATCATCGGGATCATGCTGATGCCGATATGGATCACCAGATACACCAGCGCCAGCAGTATCCAGGTCACCGGCTGTTCGCGCACCAGACGAAAGGCGGCAACAATCCACTGCCAGCCTTGGCCGGCAGGCAACTGGCGCGGGCCGGATGGGCGCGCAACCGGCGCAGGCGTCATTTCAAAATCGGACATGGCTTGAATTCTCCGGCAAAAATTTTCTGATATTGCTTAAAGAGTCGGCAGAAAAGATGCTTTCGTCAATGTCTGTCGCCGTGGCTGGTTGCCGCAATGCGACATAACAGCGATAATTTCGCCACTTTCTGATGGGCGGATACCCCGTCCATCGCCGTCTTGCTAACTCTCTCGAGGTTTTTCGCATGGTCTCCCGTACCGAGCTCGCCAACGCGATCCGCTTTCTGGCTATGGACGCAGTCGAGAAGGCCAAATCCGGTCACCCCGGTGCCCCTATGGGCATGGCCGACATCGCCGAAGTGCTGTGGCGCGATCATCTGAGCCACAACCCGGCCAACCCGGACTGGGCCGACCGTGACCGCTTTGTGCTGTCCAATGGCCACGGCTCGATGCTGATTTACAGCCTGCTGCATCTTGCCGGCTATGAGCTGTCCATCGACGACCTGAAAAACTTCCGCCAGTTGCACAGCAAGACCCCGGGCCATCCGGAATACGGCTACGCACCGGGCGTGGAAACCACTACCGGCCCGCTGGGTCAGGGCATCACCAACGCGGTAGGCATGGCGCTGGCCGAGAAGATGCTGGCGGCCGAATTCAACCGCGATGGCCACACCATCGTAGACCACCACACCTGGACCTTCCTCGGCGACGGCTGCCTGATGGAAGGCATCAGCCACGAAGCTTGCAGCCTGGCCGGCACCTGGGGCCTGGGCAAGCTGATCGCGTTTTGGGACGATAACGGCATCTCCATCGACGGCGATGTGGAAGGCTGGTTTACCGACGACACCCCGGCCCGCTTCGAAGCCTACGGCTGGCAAGTGATCCGCGGCGTGGACGGCCATGATGCAGTCGAGCTGCAAACCGCCATCGATACCGCCAAGAAAGAAGGCGCGCGCCCGACCCTGATCTGCTGCAAGACCACCATCGGTTTTGGTGCACCCAACAAGCAAGGCGGCCACGATGTACACGGCGCGCCGCTGGGTGCCGCCGAAATCGCCGCCGCACGCGAAAACCTCAAGTGGCCGCATGCGCCGTTCGAGATTCCGGCCGAGATTTACAGCGCATGGGATGCCCGCGAAGCCGGCGCCAAGCGCGAAGCCTCCTGGAACGAACGCTTTGCCGAATACCGCCGCGCCTATCCCGAGCTGGCGGCCGAATTTACCCGCCGCATGGCAGGCGAGCTGCCGGCACGCTGGGCCGAGCACAAGGCCGCCGCCTTGGCGCGCATCAATGAAGCCGCCCAGACCGTCGCCACCCGCAAGGCCAGCCAGATTGCCATCGAGGCATTCTCGCCACTGTTCCCCGAGTTTGTCGGCGGCTCGGCCGATCTGACCGGCTCCAACCTGACCAACTGGTCCGGTTCGGAATGGATAGATGCAGAAGGCAACGGCAACTACATCAGCTACGGCGTGCGCGAATTCGGCATGTCCGCCATCATGAACGGCATGGCGCTGCACGGCGGCATCCGTCCGTATGGCGGCACCTTCCTGATGTTCAGTGAATACGCGCGCAATGCGCTGCGTATGGCGGCGCTGATGAAGATCAACCCGATCTGGGTGTTCACCCACGACTCGATCGGCCTGGGCGAAGACGGCCCGACCCACCAGCCGGTGGAGCAGACTGCGACGCTGCGCTACATCCCTAACATGGATACCTGGCGTCCGTGCGATACGCTGGAAACCGCCGTGGCGTGGGCCAGCGCGATCGAACAGGCCAAGCGCCCGAGCAACCTGATCCTCAGCCGCCAGAACCTGCCATTCGTGCCGCGCGACGCCCAGCAGATCGCCGACGTCGCACGCGGCGGCTATGTGTTGCGCGATGCCGCTGCACCTCAAGCCATCCTGATTGCCACCGGCTCCGAAGTCGAACTGGCACTGAAGGCCGCCGATGTACTGGCAGCCGAAGGCGTGGCGGTGCGTGTGGTGTCCATGCCGTCGACCAATGTGTTCGACCGTCAGGACAAGGCCTATCAGGCCAGCGTCTTGCTGGCCGGCGTGCCGCGCGTAGCCATCGAAGCCGGTGTCTCCGACTTCTGGCGCAAATACGTCGGCCTCGAAGGCGATGTGGTCGGTATCGACACCTTTGGCGAGTCGGCGCCGGCGCCGCAGCTGTTCAAGGAATTCGGCTTCACCGTCGACAATGTGGTCGCCAAGACCCGCGCCGTCATCGGCTAACAGACCGGCCACCCCGTCAGGGGTGGCCGTTTTTTTGCATTCCGCTTCCCCCCTATTCTCGGAGAGAAACTCAATGACCATCCGCGTTGCAATCAACGGTTACGGCCGTATCGGCCGTCAGGCCCTGCGTTCCATCTACGAATACAATCTGCGTGGCGACTTCGAGATCGTCGCCGTCAACGCCTCCGGCGACCTGGCGACCAATGCCCACCTGACCTCGTACGACACCGTACACGGCCGCTTCGCCACCCCGGTTTCACATGAAGGCAGCAACCTGATCGTTGACGGCGACGTGATCCCGTTCTTCTCCACCCGCAATCCGGCCGAACTGCCATGGAAAGAACTGAACGTCGATCTGGTGCTGGAATGCACCGGCGCCTTCACCTCCAAGGAAAAGTGCCAGGCTCATATCGATGCCGGCGCCAAAAAAGTACTGATCTCCGCCCCGGGCGGTGACGACGTGGACGCCACCGTGGTGTTCGGCGTCAACCACGACGTGCTGCGTGCCGACATGACCGTGGTGTCCAATGCCAGCTGCACCACCAACTGCCTGGCTCCGGTGGCCAAGGCGCTGAACGACACCATCGGCCTGAAAAAAGGCCTGATGACCACCATCCACGCCTTCACCAACGACCAGGTGCTGACCGACGTGCGCCACAAGGACCTGCGCCGCGCCCGTTCCGCCACCCAGAACATGATCCCGACCAAGACCGGCGCCGCCAAGGCCGTCGGCCTGGTCCTGCCGGAGCTGAAGGGCAAGCTCGATGGTTTCGCCGTACGCGTGCCAACCATCAATGTATCGCTGGTTGACCTGACCTTCGAAGCCGGCCGCGACACCACGGTCGACGAAGTGAACGCCATCGTCAAGGAAATGGCCGACGGCAAGATGAAAGGTGTGCTGGGCTACAACACCCTGCCGCTGGTCTCCGGCGACTTCAACCACAGCACCGAAGCCTCGACCTTCGACGCCACCCTGACCAAGGTCACCGGCGGCAATATGGTTAAAGTACTGGCCTGGTACGACAACGAGTGGGGCTTCTGCCAGCAGATGCTGCGCACCGGCAAGGCGATGTTCAACTGCTGAGCGGCTGAGCGGTAGGGTGGGTTAGCCGCCAAACGGCGGCTAACCCGCTCTTGTACATGTTATCTCGTGGTGATTAGCTATCACCACATGGAACGAAGTGAGCCTAAACCCAACACATATGATTGTGTGGGTAAGCATTTGGAGGTTTAGGCCTACAGCCTAAGCTACCACTTACGCCATATACAGCCCTATCCATATATTTTTAAAATCGCCATTGATTTGAAAGGGTTAGATATGAAAGGTAGTTGTTTATGCGGTGCAGTTGGCTACGAAATTGACTCTCTCGACATGCCTATAGGTCATTGTCACTGCCAGACATGCAGAAAAGCACATGCTGCTTTAGCCTGCTCAAGTGCCGGCGTATTACGCACAAATTTCCGCTGGCTAAAAGGTCAAGATAAGCTCTCTACCTTCGAATCTTCACCGGGTAAGTTCCGCCACTTCTGCTCTACATGTGGATCACATTTAATAGCTGAAAGACCTAAGCAGTCTCACGTAATTGTGCGCGTAGCAACGCTTGATGAAGATCCTGGCGTAGCTCCTCAAGCCCACATTTGGATATCTCATGATGTCCCATGGCTTAAATATGAAGGTATTCCAACATACCCAGAATGGCAGCCTAACCGAGGCAACTGACCTAGCACGCAACTAGTCCACGCTGGCATGGTGGTGAATTACGCTGCCACGGGCAGCTAACTCACCCTAACAACAAAAACTGGAATACGAGCGGCCATCAGGAAACGGTTTTGCCAAAAACCTGTTCCCCATTTCCGACTCCCCATTCCCCTTATCGGAGCGCACATGCAATTCAAGAAGCTGACTGAACAGAATCTCGCCGGGCAACGCGTGCTGATCCGCGTCGATATGAACGTGCCGGTGAAGAACGGCATCATCGGCGACGACACCCGTATCCGTGCTTCCCTGCCCTCCATCCTGCACTGTCTGAAAGCCGGTGCCAGCGTGATTCTGATGACCCACCTCGGCCGTCCAACCGAGGGTGAGCCCAAGCCGGAAGACAGCCTCTCCCCGGTCGCCAAGCGCCTGTCCGAACTGTTGGCGCAGGACGTAAAAGTCGTGGCTGACTGGCAGGCGGGCATCGAACTTACGCCTGGCGACGTGGTGATGCTGGAGAATGTGCGCCTGAACAAGGGCGAAAAGAAGAATAACGAGGAACTGGGCAAGGCTTATGCCAGCCTGTGCGATGTGTTCGTCAACGATGCCTTCGGCACCGCGCACCGCGCCGAAGCCTCCACTCATGCGGTCGCCAGGTTCGCGCCGGTCGCCTGCGCCGGCGTGCTGCTGACCGCAGAGCTGTTGGCGCTGGGCAAGGCACTGCAAGCACCGGCACGTCCGCTGGTGGCGATTGTGGCCGGCTCCAAGGTATCGACCAAGCTGACCATTCTCGAATCGCTGGCCGACAAGGTCGACCAGCTGATCGTCGGCGGCGGCATCGCCAACACCTTCTTGCTGGCCGAAGGCAAGAATATCGGCAAGAGTCTGGCCGAGGCCGATCTGGTCGGCGAAGCGAAAAAAGTAATCGAAAAAATCCGCGCCCATGGCGGCGAAGTGCCGCTGCCAAGCGATGTGGTGTGCGCGCCGGAATTCTCCGAGAACGCCGAAGACACGCTGAAAAACGTGGCCGATGTCACCCGCGACGACATGATCCTCGACATCGGCCCGGATTCGGCCAAAGAGCTGGCCGAGATCGTGGCCAAGGCCGGCACCGTGGTATGGAACGGCCCGGTCGGCGTGTTTGAGTTCGAGCAGTTCAGCCACGGCACGCGCACGCTGGCCGAGGCGATTGCCGACTCCAAGGCCTTCTCCATCGCCGGTGGCGGCGACACACTGTCGGCGATCGCCAAGTTCGGTGTCACCGACAAGATCAGCTACATCTCGACCGGCGGCGGCGCCTTCCTCGAGTTCCTCGAAGGCAAAGAGCTGCCGGCAGTCGCGATCCTGGCCGAACGCGCCTGACCCTCATCCGGCGCTAACGCGCCACCTTCTCCCGCGGGCGGGAGAAGGATTGGGTAGGTTCTGCGACGGACGGATGCTGAGGCTGGCGGGGCGGAGGCTGCCCGGACATGCCTAGCCTCAATCGGCGCTAGCGCGCCACCTTCTCCCGCTGGCGGGAGAAGGATTGGGTAGGCTCGGCTGTGAGCGAATGCGGAGCTGGCGGAGTGGATACTGCCCGAGCGCGCCCAACCCTCATCCGGCGCTAACGCGCCACCTTCTCCCGCTGCGGGAGAAGGATATTGGTAGGCTGTTTTGCGGCAGCCATCTCCCCTCGCCCGCTTGCGGGAGAGGGGCCGGGGGTGAGGGCCGCATGGCCTTGTTCGCGCGTATCGCATAAACTTACGCATTAACCAATACATTAGGCGTAAAAATGCCCCTGGAAACCTGGCTACTCTATGTAGTAACGGTGTTTTTCGTCTCGGCCACGCCGGGGCCGAATATGCTGCTGGCGCTGAACCACGGCATACGCTACGGCGTACGCCATACGCTGCCGACGCTGCTGGGTTTATTGTCGGCGCTGGGGCTGATCATGGCCGGCTCGGCCGCGGGCCTCGGGGCACTCTTAGCCGCATCGGAAACGGCATTTGCCGTGGTGAAATACAGCGGTGCCGCCTATCTGATCTATCTGGGGATCAAGACCTGGCGCGCGCCGCCACAGCCGCTTAGCAGCGACGACGCCGTGCCGCACGGTGCGGCATGGCAGCGTTTTTCCACCGGCTTTCTGGTGGCGATGAGCAACCCCAAGGCCTTTGTATTTTTTGCCGCACTGTTCCCGCAGTTTATGGATTCGCGCTTGCCGCAAGGCCCGCAACTGGCGATACTCGCGGCGACTTTTTATGTGATCGAGACCAGCTGGCAGTTTGCCTATGCCGGCGGCGGTGCGCGGCTCCGGGTGTGGCTGGACAGCCCCAAGCGGCTGAAATGGATGAACCGCGCAGCCGGTGGTGCTTTTGGCCTGGCGGGCGTCGCGCTGACCGCGGTCTCGCGGCACTGATGCAGAACGGGCGGCCCACGGGCGGCCAATATTGAAGAATCGGATTGGCAGCGGCCATCAGGCCGCTGCCGCAACACACGGAGATAGAGATGGCACTCGTTTCGATGCGACAGCTGCTGGACCATGCGGCAGAATTTTCCTATGGCCTGCCGGCGTTCAACGTCAATAACCTCGAGCAGATGCGCGCGATTATGGAAGCGGCCGACAAGTGCGACGCACCGGTAATCGTGCAGGCTTCGGCCGGTGCGCGCAAATACGCGGGCGCGCCTTTCCTGCGCCATATGATTCTGGCGGCCATCGAAGAATTCCCGCATATCCCGGTGGTGATGCACCAGGATCACGGCACCAGCCCGGACGTATGCCAGCGCTCGATCCAGCTGGGCTTCTCCTCGGTAATGATGGACGGCTCGCTCAAGAGCGACGGCAAGACCCCGGCCGACTATGCCTATAACGCCGATGTGACCCGCACCGTAGTCAACTTCGCTCACGCCTGCGGCGTGTCGGTGGAAGGTGAAATCGGCTGTCTGGGCTCTCTGGAAACCGGTATGGCCGGTGAAGAAGATGGCGTCGGCGCCGAAGGCGTGCTCGATCATAGCCAGCTGTTGACCGACCCGGAAGAAGCCGCCCAGTTCGTCAAGGACACCGGCGTGGATGCGCTGGCGATCGCCATCGGCACCAGCCACGGCGCGTACAAGTTCACCAAAAAGCCGACCGGCGACGTGCTGCGCATCGACCGCATCAAGGAAATCCACGCCCGCATCCCGAACACCCACCTGGTGATGCACGGCTCGTCCAGCGTGCCGCAGGAGTGGCTGAAGATCATCAATGAATTCGGCGGCGAAATGCCGGAAACCTACGGCGTACCGGTAGAAGAAATTGTCGAAGGCATCAAGTACGGCGTGCGCAAGGTGAATATCGATACCGACCTGCGTCTGGCGTCCACCGGTGCCGTGCGCCGCTTCCTGGCCGAGCATCCGTCCGAATTCGATCCGCGCAAATTCCTGATCGCCTCGACCAACGCCATGCGCGATATCTGCATCGCCCGCTATGAAGCCTTTGGTGCCTGTGGTCAGGCCAGCAAGATCAAGGCGCTCAACCTCGACACCATGGCCGAACGCTATGCCAAGGGTCAGCTGGCGCAGATCGTGAAATAAATCGGCTGCATCCACACAGCAAAACGCCGCGCCCCTAGAAGGGCGCGGCGTTTTTTATGGCAAGGCCAGCGCCTATTTCGGGATCTGCACGCGGTCGTCGTCGAAATCGCCCTTTTCCGCACCGGCATGGCAGGCGACACAGTTGGCTGCGCTGCCCACTGATTTTCGCCGCCACACATCCGCCCTGACTTCATCGTGCTTGCGGATAAACCATGCGGTCGTCGAGATGCGCGGCGGCTCGCCGGCCTTGGGCGAAGGCTCCAGCGGCAGGCGGTTGACGGTCGAGGTGGCGGCCAGGAAATCGCGGATCGCCTGCTCGTCGGCCGCATCCAGCGTCGCGTTGCTGCCATAGTGCTTGTTCAGCGTGTCCATCTGCCGCTTCCACGCGGCCGGCGGCAATAGCCCCGGCGGATAGGCGATATGGCAACTGCCGCATTCGGCGCTCCACACCTTGGGCGCGGACAAGGGCACGGAAAGCTGTTTGGGACGCTTATACTTTTTCTCGCCATCGTCACCCGCCACGGCAAAACCGGCGCCCAGCGCCATCAGGAGCAGGGCAAGACTACAGGCTCTGGCTTTCATGGACATCCCCTTATTTGACCGTGATGATCCAGCTGACAAAATCACCTTTTTCCTGCGTCGTGCATTCGCGCTTGAACACGTCGTCGCAGTTGCGGCGGAACCACTTCTCCACCTTTTTCATATCGGTGAAGCGGTCGGCCTGCGCCGACGGCGCCAGCGGCTCGATCTTGCGGAAAGCCGGGGTCTTGCCGGCCTTTTTCGGGTCGGCGCTGTGACAGGTGGTGCAGCTCATGCTCTTGCCGCTGGCCTGCGACTGGCTGTAGTACAGCGCCTTGCCGCGCCCGGCGGAAAAGCCGGCAAACTTGGGGTTTTCCTGGCGCGCCTGCTGCTCGTAACTCTTGAGCAGACCGGCGGGGGTTTCGGCTTGCGCCGCACCTGCCAGCAGGCAGGCCAGCGCGATCAGCGGATATTTCATCGATTTTCTCCCTTGCGTTCAATGCATTGAGAATACACAGCCAAGCTTAAGCACCCATTAAGAATGCAAACAGTATCACGCTTAATGCTAGGTTAAGCCTCGCCAAATAGACTGATGGCATTCAAACGACCGCAGGATCCCGCCATGAACCCCTTCTCGCGCTTCCGCCTCTATCACTGGCTATTGGCCATCGCCTTTGGCGCGGCCTATCTCACCGGCGACGACGCCGAACTTGCCCATGTCTGGCTGGGCTACGGCCTGATCGTGCTGCTGGCAGCTCGCCTGCTGCTGGCCATCGTCCGTGCCCGCGGCTTCCCCGCGCTGCTCCCCTCCGCCAGCCAGTGGAAAAAACCGGGCCGCGCACTTGCCGGCAAGGTGCTGACGCTGGGCCTGGTACTGGGCTTTGTCTCCACCCTGATCATCGGCGTGACGATGATAGACAATCGCGCGGCCCTGTCCGAGGGGCTCTCCACCGTGATCCCGGCGGCACAGGCCGACGATGACGGCGACTACGATGACGCAGGCGGCCTGCTCAAGGACGCCGACGAGGTGCATGAATGGCTGGCCAACGCCACGCTCACGCTGGTAGGCCTGCACCTGGGCTGGCTGCTGCTCTACCGCCGCCGCCAGGCCTGGGCCATGTTCGGCGGCAAGCCGACCCCGCCCGCAGGACCCACCGCGCAGCCACCCGCCGGCCCGTCGGGCGGCGGGGCTGCTGATGGAAACACGCTGACGCTGCGCGTGGCCGACATCCGGCGCGAAACGGCCGACACGGTCAGCATCCGCTTCGATCTGCCCGATACCCTGCGTGCGCGCTTTAGCTACCGCGCCGGCCAGTTTCTGACACTGGCCGCCCCCACGCCACAAGGCACGCTGTGGCGCTGCTATTCCTTCTCCAGCGCACCGGATGCCACGCAACCGCGCATTACCGTCAAGCGCGTAGCGGGCGGCGTGGTCTCGGGCTGGCTCAATAGCGAACTGAAAACCGGCGACATGCTGGAGGTGATGCCGCCGGCTGGCCGCTTTGTGGTGGAGCATGCGGGATGCGACCTGCTGCTGATCGCCGCCGGCAGCGGCATCACGCCGGTGTTCTCCATCCTGAATGAGGCGCTGGCCGCAGGCCGTGCCCGTATCCGGCTGATCTACGCCAACCGCGATGCAGACTCGGTCATCTTTGCATCCGAGCTTGCCCACCTGCAGCAGGCCTATCCGCAGCGCTTATCGCTCCATCTTCATCTGGATGGGCGTGATGGCTATCTGAATACAAGCACACTGGCGAATCTGGCCAAAGGCTGGCAACAAGCCGAGGCCTTTATCTGCGGCCCCGCGCCCTTTATGCAGGCGGCCGAGTGCGCGCTGCATGATCTGGGCATGGAGGCATCGCGCATCCATGTCGAGCGCTTCGGCCAAACCACAACCGGCAGCACCAAGGGCAAGGCGTCCGGCACCACCTTGCATGTGGAAACAGGCGGGCGCGAACATCGGCTCGAAACCGGAGTGGGCGAACGGCTACTGGACAGCATGGAACGCGCCGGGCTCAAGCCACCCAGCGGCTGCCGAGCCGGCGCTTGCGGTGCCTGCAAGTGCAAGGTGACCGAGGGCAAGGTGAAGCTGCACGACAACCTGGTACTGTCCGATGCCGAGCTGGCCGAAGGCTGGGCACTGGCCTGCCAAGCCGAGGCTGACAGCAGTACATTGAAGATCCGCCTCTAAACAAAGGCAATACTGCTAAACCGGTAGAGCAGTCCACCAACGCTGGGAGGCTCTACCATGAATACCTTGCTCAATCTGGCCGCCCGCATTTTACTGGCCCAGTTTTTCATTCTTGCCGGCTTGGGCAAGATCATCAACTACGATGGCACGGCGGCCTATATGCAGGCCTTTCATGTGCCAACCTCGCTGTTGCCGCTGGTCATCCTGCTCGAAGTCGGTGGCGGCATGGCCATTCTTCTGGGCTGGAAAGTGCGCTGGTTTGCTCCGCTGCTGGCGCTGTTTTCCATTATGGCTGCGCTGATTTTCCACCATGATTTCAGCAACGAGACGCAATGGATTTTGTTTATCGGCGACCTGTCCACTGCCGGTGGTCTGCTGCTGCTGGCTCAGGCCGGCGCACTGGCACCCGCGCTGGATGCCCGCAAGCAGCACTATTAAAACAGGCATGACAAATAGGCACGGCGGCAGGTAGCATCATGTTTTACCGCACTTTACAGGCATAAGCATGAGCGAGCTGTTGACCCCATTCGAGTGGTTCTTCGTGATTTTGCTGGCACTGGTGCCGCTGGCCGGCATGGCTTTTCATTTGTGGGTGATGTTCGCCGGCCACGGCAAACGCAAGGAGGATGAGCAATGAGCATGGATGTCATCGATTTCGAGATCTTCGGCGAGAGCATGCAGTATGTCGAGGTCGAGCTGGACCCGGGCGAGGCCGCCGTGGGCGAAGCCGGCGCGATGTACTACATGGAAGACGGCATCGCGATGGACACCGTGTTCGGTGATGGCTCGGCTGGCCAGTCCGGCCTGATGGGCAAGCTGATGGGCGCGGGCAAGCGCCTGCTGACCGGCGAATCGGTCTTTACCACGGTGTTTGTCAATGAAGGCCATAGCAAGCGCAAAATGGCATTCTCCGCCAGCTATCCGGGCAAGATTGTCCCCATCCACCTGCTGGAGCTGGGCGGCACGCTGATTGCGCAAAAAGACAGCTTTTTGTGCGCGGCCAAGGGGGTCAGCCTCGGCATCGCACTGCAAAAGCGGCTGGGTGCCGGCCTGTTCGGCGGCGAGGGCTTCATCATGCAGAAGCTGGAGGGCGACGGTTACGCCTTCCTGCACGCCGGCGGCACACTGACCCAGCGCCGGCTGGCACCGGGCGAGACGCTGCGCGTCGACACCGGCTGTGTGGTGGCCTATCAGCCTACGATCAGCTTCGATATCGAATATGTGGGCAAGGTGAAAAGCGCGCTGTTCGGCGGCGAAGGGCTGTTCTTTGCCCGCATGACCGGCCCGGGCATGGTGTGGCTGCAAAGCCTGCCGCTATCGCGCATGGCCGACCGCATTATCTCCTCCGCCCCCAAGGCCGGTGGCAGCAGCAACGAACAAGGCAGCCTGCTGGGCGGCTTCGGCGGCATCTTGGGCAAGGACTAGTCCTTGCCTTGAGGCGCCCAAAAGCACATCGCCCGCAACAGCGGGCGATGTCATCTCAGCGCAACAGCTTACTTGCCGGATGCTACACCCAGCTTGCTGCGCCGCGCCTGTACTGCTTCGGCCAGCATCTTCAGCAGGTTTTCGGTGTCGCTCCAGCCTATGCAGGCATCGGTAATGCTCTGGCCGTATTTCAGCTCGCAGCCGGGCTTGAGATCCTGACGGCCGGCCTCCAGATGGCTTTCGACCATCACGCCGTAAATATGGCTGTTGCCGGCAGCCATCTGCCCGGCCACATCCTGCGCCACTTCCATCTGGCGGCGATAGTCCTTGCGGCTGTTGGCGTGGCTGAAGTCCACCATCAGTTTCTGCGCCAGGCCCACACCGGCCAGCTCGGCAGCGGCCGCATTCACATGCTCGGCCGAGTAGTTGGGCTCCTTGCCGCCACGCAAAATCACATGGCAATCCGGGTTGCCGCCGGTTTCAACAATGGCAGAGTGGCCGGCCTTGGTGACCGACAGGAAGTGATGCGGCGCACTGGCGGCGCGAATGGCGTCGATGGCGATACGCAGATTACCGTCGGTGCCGTTCTTGAAGCCGACCGGGCACGACAGGCCGGATGCCAGTTCGCGGTGCACCTGACTTTCGGTGGTGCGCGCACCGATGGCGCCCCAGCTGATCAGGTCGGCGAAATACTGCGGGGTAATCATGTCGAGGAATTCGGTTGCCGCCGGCATCCCCATCTGGTTCAGCTCCAGCAGCAGGCGGCGTGCAATGCGCAAACCGGCGTTGATATCGAAGGACTCGTCCATGCGCGGGTCGTTGATCAGCCCTTTCCAGCCCACCGTGGTGCGCGGCTTTTCAAAGTAGACCCGCATCACCACGACCAGATCGCGGCTATACGCCTCGCGCAGCGCCAGCAAGCGGCTGGCGTACTCTTTGGCGGCTTGGGTATCGTGGATGGAGCAGGGGCCGATCACCACCAGCAGGCGGTCGTCTTCGCCGCGCAGCAGGGCGCTGATCTCGCGCCGGGTGTGGTAGATGACTTCGGAGGCCGGCTCGGTCAGCGGCAATTCATACAGATGCGCGATCGGAGGCAGCAGTTCCTTGATCTGGCGGATTCTGACGTCGTCGGTTTGTCGTTGCATGGTGGCACTTCCTTTTGTTCTTGATTTGTTGCAAGAACAATACCCGTACCGCAGCGACACGCCAAGCCCTTATCGCAAATGTCATTTTATTGCTTGGCAATTTAAATGCTCAAAAGCATTTAAAAACTTAAAAACATGCCCCGTTTTGTGTTTGTTTTTGGCCTGTATACAGAATAATCTGCGCAAAAAAGCAAAAAGGCCAAGACACATAATCAAGTGTCCCGGCCTCGTACAGCACCTGCTATTGCTGGTTTTAGTCTGCGTACTGGCGCTTCATGCGTTCGCGACGCTCTTGCGCCTCGACCGACAAGGTTGCCGTCGGACGCGCCATCAGGCGGCGCAGACCAATGATTTCACCGGTATCTTCGCAATAGCCATAGGAGCCGTCTTCGATCTGGCGCAAGGATGCCTGGATCTTCTGCAGCAGCTTGCGTTCACGGTCGCGGGTACGCAGCTCGAGCGCATACTCTTCTTCCAGCGTGGCACGATCGGCTGGATCCGGCGTCGATTCCTGCTCTTGCAGGTGATTGGCCGTGGCGTTGGCGTTGTTCACCAGTTCCTGCTGCATTTGCAGCAGCAGCTCTTTGAAAAACTCGAGCTGGTCGGCGTTCATGTAATCTTCGCCATCCCAGTTGAGGATTTCCTGTTCGGTCAGTTTGGCCATAATGGGTTCTTCCAGCTAGAGAGTGGGCAGACAGGCGTGGAAGATTACCGACGGCATGGCCAAAAGGCAACATTTACTGGCCTAGCCTGCCAATAAGGGGTCGGAATCTGCACGCATTTATAGTTCTGTCTCAGGGCGGGGACAAGCTGTTCTGCCCCTGCCCCGAGAAATTTGTCTGTAGTATTTACTTCTGGCTTAAGACCCATTTGGCCAATGCTTTGACGTCGGCGTCGGAAATCTGCGGATTAGGCGGCATCGGTACCGGTCCCCATACACCGGAGCCACCGGCCTTGATCTTGGCCGCCATCTTGGCTTCGGCACCTTTGTCACCGGCATAGCGGGCCGCAACATCCTTATAAGACGGGCCGACCAGCTTCCTGTCGACGGCGTGGCAGGCGGTACAATTGTTTTTTTGCGCCAGTTGCAAGTTGGCCATGGCCGGCATCGCCGTCACGCTCAACAATACCGCCAGCAATAGAGGCTTGCGCATACATTATCCTTATCATTAGCCGGCATGCCCGAAACAACGCCGGGCATGCCTTGCCGCATTAGAACGCCAGTTGCAATTGCTGGAGGAAAGTCTGCTCCAGAAAGCGAATCGGCAACATCAAGATCACCTGCAGTACCAAGAGCAACAACAGGGGCGACAAATCCGCCCCGCCGATCCGCGCCCACGAGAAGGGCTGCAAAAAGGGTCGGGTCAGCGCAGACAGCATCGGCGCCAGCGGATTATACGGATTCACCCAGCTCATAATGGCCTGTACCAGCACGGCACCCATTAACAAATATACAGATTGGGTAAATAGCGTCAATACAGACAGCAAAGCCAGGCCCAACCAGGTCTGCGGTGCGGCAAAATTAAACGGCATCGGGCCCAGCAGAAGTACGGCACTAATCGAAACCAGGCCGACCAGCCAGGCGATGAACATGGTTGCCGTATCGTAGCCGCGCACACTAGGTAGCAGTCGGCGCAGCGGCAGTACGGCAAAATTGGTCGCCGCCATCACAAACTGCGCCAGCGGGTGGGTAAACGGCATGCGCACCACCTGCAGGTAAAAGCGCAGCAGCAACACCAGCACAAACAGGTCGGCAACGGTACGGATCAGGAATTGCAGGGTATTGATCAGCATCTCAGTCCTTGCTCAGCTCATGGCCCAATTCGACCGAACGCACACGGCAGTCCACCGCGCCGGCCTTGATGGCCGCCTTCACGCCATCGGCCTCGAAGCGCGCAATGGCGCGCTCGGTGGTGCCCCCCTTGGACATGACATTCTGGCGCAGGGTCGCCACCGGCACACTGCTCTGGCGCGCCAGTTCGACCGCACCGTCAAAAGTGGCCAAGACCAGGCTGCGCGCCTGGGCTTCGTCAAAGCCGGTTTCCATCGCCGCCTCTATCATGCTTTCGATGAAATAGAACACATAGGCCGGGCCGCTGCCGGAAATGCAGGTGATATCGTCAATGCCCGCCTCGGCCTGCAGCCAGACCACACCGCCCACCGCACGCATAATTGCCTCGGCCGCCGCTCTATCGTCTGTGCCAACCCTATCGCCGGCATACAAGCCAGACACGCCCTTGCCCACCATGGCCGGCGTATTCGGCATCACCCGCACGATGCGGGCACTGCCCGACAACCAGCGCGACAAAGCCTCGACCCCGACCCCGGCAGCGATGGAAATGACCAAGGCCCCGCCCAGACGCGGCGCCAAGGTCAGGCAGACCTCTTTCAGGCTTTGCGGCTTGACTGCCAGCAGCACCACATCGTCGCTGGCGAAACTGTCCGGCAAGCCGGCCAGTGCCTCCACCCCATACTGGGCGCTCAGGATCTGGCGCTTGGCACTATCCGGCTCGACCACGCGGATTGCGTGCCCCGGCTGCTTGACCAAGCCGGCAATAATGGCGGTGGCCATATTGCCGCCACCAATAAAGGTGATCTTCATACTGCTCTCCCTTGTGCCGGAATACCGGCGTCAATGTTGATATGGCGTCCGCCGAAAATGGCCGATCCGACCCGAACCAGCGTACTGCCTTCTTGAATGGCAGCCTCAAGATCGGACGACATGCCCATGGACAAGGTGTCCAGCGCCAGTCCCTGGGACTTCAATGTTGCAAGCAGTGTGCGCAGCAAGGCAAAGCGGCTGCGCAGCAAGGCTGCATCTGCTGTCGGCTCGGGAATGCACATCAGCCCGCGCAAGCGCAGACCGGGCAGCGCCGCGACGGCCTGTGCCAGCGCCGGCAGTTCCTCCGGCGTGCAGCCGCTTTTGCTGGCTTCGCCGGAAACATTCACTTGCAACAAGACATTGAGTGCCGGCTGCTGCGCTGGGCGCTGGGCAGACAGCCTTTCGGCTATTTTCAGGCGCTCGACCGAATGCACCCAGTGTGCGCTTTCGGCCACAGCCCGCGTCTTGTTCGACTGCAAAGGGCCGATGAAATGCCAGTCGATGGCAAGATCGGCCAGCTCGGCCGCCTTGGCCGACAGCTCCTGCACATAGTTTTCACCAAAGGCGCGCTGGCCGGCGGCATAGGCTTCGCGCAAGGCAGAGGCCGGAAAAGTCTTGCTGACAGCCAGTAGCGTAATGGCCTCTGGTGGCCGCCCGGCCTCGCCGGCAGCCAAAACAATACGTTGATGCACGGCAGACAAGGCCGTGGCAATGGTCTGGCTCATGGTGTGTCCCGTTTGTTCACGTAAAACCGCACCCATGCCCCATGCAATGCATGCCGTAATATCCAAGCCGGGACTCAGCCCTTACAATCTGTGGATATCCAGCCATGCGGGCAGCAAGTACAGCCCGACTAAAAAATTATTGGGGATTATAAATGCAAATTTCCGAGCTGCTCGCATTCACCGTCAAGAACAAGGCATCCGACCTGCACCTGTCTGCCGGCCTGTCGCCCATGATACGGGTGCATGGCGATATTCGCCGCATCAACCTGCCGGCGCTGGAACAACACGAAGTTCATGACATGGTATACGACATCATGAACGACCATCAGCGCAAGGCATTCGAAGAGCATTTCGAGTGTGACTTTTCCTTCGATATGCCCGGCGTCGCGCGCTTCCGTGTCAATGCCTTCCAGCAAAACCGCGGCATGGCGGCAGTATTCCGCGTCATTCCTTCCAAAATCCTGTCGCTGGATGATTTGAACGCCCCCAAGATTTTCAAGGAGATCTCCGAGTTTCCACGCGGGATCGTGCTGGTCACCGGTCCGACCGGCTCGGGTAAGTCGACAACGCTGGCCGCCATGGTCGACTACGTCAACGAAAACCACTATTCGCACATTCTGACGGTGGAAGACCCGATCGAATTCGTGCATGAAAGCAAAAAGAGCCTGATCAACCAGCGTGAACTGGGCGCACAAACCCACAGCTTTGCCAATGCGCTCAAGTCTGCGCTGCGCGAAGACCCGGATGTGATTCTGGTCGGCGAATTGCGCGATCTGGACACCATACGCCTGGCGCTGACCGCCGCCGAGACCGGCCATTTGGTTTTCGGCACCCTGCACACCAGCAGCGCGGCCAAGACCATAGACCGTATCGTTGACGTCTTCCCCGGGGCGGAAAAAGATATGGTGCGCTCCATGCTGTCCGAATCCATCCGTGCGGTTATCTCGCAAAGCCTGCTCAAGACCAAGGATGGAGGCGGGCGCGTCGCCGCGCACGAAATCATGCTCGGCACCCCGGCCATCCGCAACCTGATACGCGAAAACAAGATCGCGCAGATTAATTCGATGATACAGACCGGCCAGCAATACGGCATGCAGACACTGGATCAGTGCCTGCAAGATCTGGTGCGACGCAATCTGGTGACATCCGCAGAAGCCCGTACCAAAGCCTCGCAAAAAGATCTGTTCTGAACCAGAAAGCGCCCACTATGCAAAAAGATCAGGCATCCAAATTTATCCACGAGTTGCTGTCGCATGCCATCGCCCGCAATGCATCCGATATCTTCATTACCGCCGACTTCCCGCCTGCGCTTAAGGTAGACGGCAAAATTACGCCGGTTGCACCACAGCCACTATCCGCACAGCACACGCGCGAACTGGTGCGCTCGGTGATGAATGACCGCCAGACCGAGGAATTCGAAGCGACACAGGAAGCCAACTTTGCCATCAGCCCGCCGGGCATAGGCCGTTTTCGCGTCAGTGCCTTTATCCAGCAAGGCCAGACCAGCATGGTGCTCAGGAAAATCAATACCGAAATTCCAACCTTTGACCAGCTGGATCTGCCACTCGTGCTGCGTGATATCTCCATGATCAAGCGCGGGCTGATTATTTTTGTCGGCGGCACCGGTTCGGGCAAATCGACCTCGCTGGCGGCGCTGGTCGACTGGCGTAACAGCAATAATGCCGACCACATCATCACCATCGAAGATCCGGTCGAGTATGTGCATCCGCACAAAAAATCCATCGTGACCCAGCGTGAAGTCGGCGTCGATACCGAAAGCTGGGAAGTTGCACTGAAAAACACCCTGCGCCAGGCACCGGACGTGATTCTGATGGGCGAAATCCGCGACCGCGAAACCATGGGCTATGGCCTGCAATTCGCCGAAACAGGCCATCTGTGTCTGGCAACCTTACACGCCAACAATGCCAACCAGGCCTTGGACCGTATCCTCAACTTCTTCCCGGAAGAGCGTCACCAGCAAGTGTTGATGGATCTGTCGCTGAATATGAAGGCCATCGTGTCGCAACGCCTGATACCGCATAAATCAGGCAAGGGCAGGGTAGCCGCTGTCGAGATACTGCTGAACAGCCCGCTGATAGCCGACATGATCTTCAAGGGTGACGTCAGCAGCATCAAGGAAGCGATGAGCCGCTCGCGAGAACAGGGCATGCAGACTTTTGACCAATCGCTGTTTGACCTGTTTGAAGCAGGGAAAATCAGCTACGAAGAGGCACTGAAAAATGCCGACTCGGTCAATGACCTGCGCCTGAAAATCAAGCTATATAGCGAAGGCGCCAAGAATCACGACCCGCTGGCGGGGCTGGATCACCTCGATATCGTATAATCGGCAGCATGCCTACCGATTCCGCTACCTACCGCCTGTTTTTTGCCGTCTGGCCGGACGCGCCTTGTGCCCGCTGGCTGGATGAGCAAGTCGAACATCTGCATCATGAATATGGCGGCCGGCAAACGCCGCCACGCCAGCATCACCTGACGCTGGCTTTTGTCGGTGAAGTGAGCCATAGCCAGCTGGCGATCGTCGAGGCCATCGGCCGGCAGATCGCAGCCCAGGCCGAACCTTGCCGGATCAAGCTCGACAAACTGGCGGTCTGGCCCAGCGGTATCGGCTGCGCCGCCCCCACACGTACGCCGGCACGCATCCGGGAGCTCGCCTGTGCGCTGAACAGCGCCCTCAAGACACAAGGCTTGCCCTACGAAGAACGCCGCTTCCGCCCGCACGTCACCCTGCTACGCAAGGCGACACCCGCAGCGCGCGCACCGGCAGCACCCGACAGCTTTGCCCTGCTTAAAATCGACCACCTGTCGCTGGTGGTTTCCCGTCTGACCCGCTCAGGCCCGCTCTATCAGGAGTTGCGGCGCTGGCAATTGGGCCCCGTCCACGACGGCAGCTGAGCGGCACTGGCGGCTAGCCAGTTCGCCAAGGCGGCGCAAGGCCGCCATAAAGCGCTCGTCCAGCTCGTGGCAGCACGACAGACGCAGGCAATGACGGTAACGGGCTCCCGCCGAATACAGCATGCCGGGCATAATGGTGATGCGCTCGGCCAGGGCGGCATGAAACAGCAGCAACGTGTCCACGCGCTCCGGAAACTCCAGCCAGAGCAGGAAACCACCCGCTGGCCGGGTCGCTCGCGTACCGGCAGGAAACCAGCGCGCGACCAGGCCGCGGACGGTGTCAATCTGCCGGCTATACAGGCGGCGCAACACGCGCAAATGATGGTCATAGCCTCCGCTCTCGAGAAACCGGCCTACGGTTTCCGCCAGCAAAGCGGGCTCGGCAATGCTGGAAGTAAATTTCAGCTGGCGCACTTGCTCGCCAAAACGGCCCGCCTCCATCCAGCCGATGCGAAAATCCGGTGCCAGAGTCTTGGTATAACTGGCGCACACCATAACCCAACCATCGCAATCAAATGATTTGACGGTAGGCGACAGCGTGCTGCCGAACTGCAACTCGGCATAAAGCGCATCTTCGATCAAAGGCGTCTGATAGCGGCTCATCAATTGCGCCAGTCTAGCCTTGTTAGCCAAAGACATCGTGCAACCCAAAGGGTTGTGTACTGTCGGCATGGCCACCACGGCAGACAGCCGCTTTTCCGCCAGCAATAACTCCAGCACATCCAGCGACAAGCCATGCTGCGGGTCGGTCGGGATTTCCAGCGCCTTCAGCCCCAAACTGGCCAAAAGCGGGTACAGATTGAAATAAGTCGGCGACTCGACGCCAACGGTATCGCCCGGACGCGTCACCGCACGCAGAGCCAGCTGCAGGGCTTCCATCGCACCATGGGTCAGGATGATGTCTTCCGGACGTAAACGCATACCCAGCAGCATGCCCCGACGGGCAATCTGGCCACGCAAGCGCGCCGATCCCGGCGGCAGGGCATAACTTGCAATCAGGGAAGGTTGCTTGCGTAGAATGCCTGCGGCCAGACGCGCCAGTTTATCCCCCGGATAAAATATCGCCCCGCGCGGGCAGGCCAGTGCAAGATCGGCATAGTCGGCGCGCTGCTGGCTTTGCAACACGACGGCCACCAGATCCCGCGTTTCCGCCGCCTGAATCAGTACGTCTCCCGGCTCGTCCCGTAATGGAGACTCTGGTGTGGGCAAGCTGCTTTTAACGTAATAGCCGGATTGTGGCCGCGCCTCGATCAGCCCCCTGTCCTCCAGCAGGCGGTAAGCCGCCGTGACGGTATTGAAACTGAGTGCACGCTGTGCGGCACACTGCCGTACCGAGGGCAGGCGTGCGCCACTAGGCAAGGTGCCGCGGACTATCGCTGCCTCCAGATCGTCGGCGAGCAAGCGGTATAGGGGGATATTCTGGTGCATAAGGATCATCCGGCAAGGGGACAGCTGCATGAAAAATGTCAGGTGACAGTGTTCAATATACTGCAACTGTCACCACAACAATCGCCAATTCCTGCGACTGTTACCAAACATATATGCGCCTTAGCATGGATCTGTCACCCATGCCCCAGAAAGACAGTCATGCTAGAAATCCTTGCCTTCACCAGCTACATGTCCGTGATGTCGATTACGCCGGGCCCCAACAACATTATGCTGGCCAGCTCAGGCGTGAATTTCGGCTTTCGCCGCACCTTGCCCCATATGCTGGGTATCAGCCTGGGCTGTGCATTCCAGCTTTTTGTTACTGCGGTCTTGCTGGGCCATATTCTGGTCTGGCTAGGGAATATCAGAGGCCTGCTGGCCATGCTTGGCTGTACTTATCTGCTGTATCTTTCCTGGAAGCTGGCGCATAGCGCGGCACCGGGCAGCAGCCACATCGCCAGCCAACCACTGGGCTTTACCGAGGCTGCGCTCTTTCAGTGGATTAACCCCAAAGCCTGGGTCATGGTCATCAATGCGGCCATTCTGTTTATGCCACAGCAAGAAAGCGCCATTGCTGCCGCGCTGGCTCTGTCCCTGCTGACCGCATTGGTGAACCTGCCCTGTATCGCGGTGTGGGCGCTGGGGGGCGATCGCTTGCGCCACCACCTGCAACAGCCACAGCGGCTGCGCCTGTTCAACCTCAGCATGGCCATGTTGATGGCAACCACTGCCATCTGGATGCTATGGGATGAGTTGCTTTGATTCTGGCTTTAATGTAATAAATTTACGCTATTGATTATTTGTAAATTTACGCTAAACGTATTTTTGTTACACATGACCAGAAAAAACGATTATCCATTTGGAAAGCATCATAACCCTTAGCAAAATGCAGGCTAAAGGCAGAAGCTCAAACCAGGAATAGCGACCGCGACAAGCCGGCCTGTGGATAACATGTCTAAAAATCGCCCCTAAAAAGACAGCGCCAAAATTGCAGCCCACTTCTATCCATTTCGTAAACAGCGGATCAGCTTGTGGATAAGTTGCAGATAGAAAAACGGCCTGTGCAATGCACAGGCCGTTTTGCTGCGGATACCGGCAGACTTAGTGCTGCAGAATCTTGGACAGGAACTGCTGGGCACGCTCGGAACGCGGCGTACCGAAGAAGTCATCCTTGCTGCAATCCTCAACGATATGGCCACGATCCATAAAGATCACGCGATCTGCCACGCGGCGGGCAAAGCCCATCTCGTGGGTCACGCACATCATGGTCATGCCTTCTTTTGCCAGCTCGGTCATCACGTCCAGCACTTCATTGATCATCTCGGGGTCGAGTGCCGAGGTTGGCTCGTCAAACAGCATGCAGATCGGATCCATCGCCAAGGCACGGGCAATGGCAACACGCTGCTGCTGGCCGCCGGACAACTGGCCAGGATGCTTGTGTGCATGCGCTTTCAAGCCAACACGCTCCAGCAACTTGATTCCCTTGACCTCGGCTTCCTCTTTCGAGCGTCCCAAGACCTTGGTCTGGGCAATGGCCAGGTTTTCCACAATGGTCAGATGCGGGAACAATTCAAAGTGCTGGAAGACCATGCCAACGCGGCTACGCAGCTTGGGCAAATTGGTCTTGGGATCGCCTACCGAAATGCCGTCAACGATAATCTCGCCCTTCTGAAACGGCTCCAGTGCATTCACGCACTTGATCAGCGTGGATTTGCCCGAACCGGACGGGCCGCATACCACCACCACTTCACCTTTGCTTACGCTGGTGCTGCAATCGGTCAGCACCTGAAAATCGCCATACCACTTGTTGACGTTATTGATGGAAATCATCGAACTCATACAGCCAACCTCTTTTGCAAATGTTTGACGCCGCGCGAAGCAGCAAAGCTCACCACGAAATAGATCAGACCGGCAAACAGCAGGAACTCGTGCGGCAGACCGAGAATATCACCCCGCGAACGGGCACTGCTGAGGAAATCCATCAGGCCGACAGCGTACACCAGCGAGGTATCCTGAAACAGAATGATGGACTGCTGCAACAGCAAGGGCATCATCTTGCGGAAGGCCTGCGGCAGAACCACCAGACGCATGGCCTGACCATAAGTCATACCCAGCGCATAAGCGGCATTGACCTGGCCTTTGGCAATGGACTGGATACCGGCACGCACGATCTCGCAATAGTAGGCTGCTTCAAACATCATGAAGGCCACCAGGCACGAGGTGAAGGCACCGACGGCGACAAACTCGCCGGTTATCCAGTTCAGCAGCATCGGCACCGCGAGATAGAACCAGATGATAACCAGCAGCAAAGGCACCGAGCGGAAAATATTGACGTAGGCCTTGGCCAGCCCCGACAGCACCGGGTTGCTGGACAGGCGCAGCAGCGCCAGCACCGTACCGAGCACAACCCCGCCCACTACCGCCATCACCATCAGTTTCAGCGTCAGCCACATGCCGTCCATCAAGTCGGGCAGGGCAGGGATAATCTGGGAAAAGTCCATTATTTGCCCCCCTCAACCATCAGGCCAGGAATACGTACACGCTTCTCGACGATGCTCATCACTTTCATGATGCTCATATTCAGCGTGAAGTAGATCAGCGTCGCCAGCGTAAACGCCTCGAAGATATTGGCCGAAAATTCAGCCGTCTGCTTGGCTTGCGCCAAGATCTCCATCAGGCCGATCAGCGAGGCTACCGACGAGTTTTTAAACACGTTCAAAAACTCTGAGGTCAACGGCGGAATCACCACGCGGAAAGCTTGCGGCAGCAGCACATAACGGTAGCTCTGCGCCACGGTAAAGCCTACTGCCTGAGCTGCATTGCTTTGCCCCTTGGGCAGAGCCTGAATACCGGTGCGTACCTGCTCGCACACGCGCGCCGCAGTAAACAGCCCCAGACAAATCACCACCGAGATATAAGCGGAGACCGCCGGATTCAGATCCTGTTTAAACCAAATCTGTATCGACTCTGGCAAATAGTCCGGTACGACGAAATACCAGACGAACAATTGAACCAGGAGCGGTACATTACGGAAGAGCTCGACATAGCAAGTGGCGATGCCGGACAACCACTTATTGGGCAAGGTGCGCATCACACCCAACAGTCCACCCAGCAACAGCGCAACCAGCCATGCCGCCAGCGCCAAGGCCAGCGTCCAGCCCAGACCCGTGATATACCAGTCGAGGTAGATCTCGTTACCGATTCCGGTGGACTTGAAGAAGATGTTCCAGTCCCAGTTGTAATTCATGAACGACTCCATTAAATAAAGGGGGCTGCTGCCCCCCTTGTATTACCGCATTGCTTGTACGACAGGAATCAGCTTGCCGCCGGCTTATCCGAAGGCTTGGCAATCAATGCCTTAAGTTCCGGCGACATTGGGAAACCAAGGTTCAGATTCTTTGGCGGAATCGGCCGCATGAACCACTTGTCGTAGATCGCATTGATCTGCCCCGACTTGTAAGTATTCACGATAGCCTTGTCCACCAACGCCTTGAATGGCGCATCACCCTTGCGCATCATGCAGCCGTAAATCTCACTCGACTGCGGCTTGCCCACCACCACCCACTCTGCCGGGTTACGCGCCTTGGCTCGCTCGCCGTAGAGCATGGCATCGTCGGTCATGAAAGCCACAACCCGACCGGACTCCAGCATCAGGAACGACTCGCCATTATCCTTGGCCGCCACGATATTCATGCCGAGCTTCTGGTTGGCATTCATGATCCGCATCAAACGCTCGCCCGTCGTTCCGGCAGAAACCACTACGTTCTTGCCCTTCAGATCGGCAAAGTCCTTGATGCCGGAATCTTTCTTCACCAGCAAGCGGGTACCGATCTCAAAGATGCCGACCGAGAAATCGACCTGGCGCTGACGCTCGACATTATTGGTCGTAGCACCGCACTCGATATCAACGGTCCCATTCTGCAGCAAGGGAATGCGCGTCTGGCCAGTCACCATGTTGTAGCGCACCTTCAGGTTCGGCATATTCAGCTCTTTTTTCACCGCATCAACTACATGCTGGGCAAGATCGAGCGAATAACCGACCGGCTGCTTGCCGCCAGCCAGATAGGCAAAAGGAATCGCCGAATCCCGGTGGCCAAGCACGATGGTGCCGGAATCCTTGATTTTCTTCAGGGTTCCAGTCGGCTCGGCGGCCATGGCCGAGGAGGAAAGCAGGGTGCAAGCCAGGGCAAGAGGCAATAAACGCAAGGTATGAGGCATATTCTATTTCTCCAGATAGGAATGGATGCGATCGACGGCGTACCGTCTATAAGCAGCACTTCGGCATCTTTCTCACCCCGCCAAGCAGCATGGGGGGAGATGCCTGAAATACCGTTCTCCTGGATATTGCATCGAGTCCCGCATATTAGGAAACTCTAAATGAATATCTCATTTGCCTAGTTTCTATCAAAACAGAAAAGACAACCGTTGATTTACCTCAAACTAATTGAACAAGCCCCTCATAGAGGCTTGTTCCAGCCTGCCGAACATCCTGATTACAGCTGATCAACCGCGCGATCGGTAGGGCGCTTGATCAAGGCCTTGATGGCACCCGACATCGGGAAGTTCAGGTTCAGGTTTTTTGGTGGGATAGGTTGCAGGAACCACTTGCCATAGATCTTGTTGATCTCGCCGGAAGCGTAGGTTGCCTTGATCGCATCATCGACCACCTTCTTGAATGGCGCATCGCCTTTGCGCACCATGCAGCCGTACACCTCGTACGATTGCGGTGTACCAACCACAACCCAATTGGCCGGGTTTTTGGCCTTGGCCATTTCGCCGAACAGCAGGGCATCATCCATCATAAAGGCAGCGGCGCGACCGGACTCCAGCATCAGGAAGGATTCGCCATGATCCTTAGCCGAGATGATGTTCATGCCCAGGCTCTTGGCTGCATTCATCGCCTTGAGCTGGCGCTCCGAGGTGGTGCCGGCCGTAGTCACGACGTTCTTGCCCTTGAGGTCGGCAAAGTCCTTGATGCCGGTCGTCTTGGCCGTCAGCAAGCGGGTGCCGATTTCAAAGATACCGACCGAAAAGTCGACCTGACGCTGGCGCTCGATATTATTGGTAGTCGAACCGCACTCGAGATCCACGGTGCCATTCTGAACCAGCGGAATACGCGTCTGCGAGGTCACCAGGTTGTACTTCACCTGCAGGTTCGGCATGTTCAGGTCTTTTTTCAGCTTCTCCACCACCTTCATTTGCAGGTCGTGCGAGTAGCCGACCGGTGTTGCGCCGCCAGCCAGATAGGAGAAGGGAATAGAAGCGTCACGGTGACCCAAGACAACAACGCCGGAATCCTTGATTTTTTTCAGGGTACCGGTGAGTTCGGCAGCCAATGCCGGGGTAGCGACAAAAGCGGCCGCAACGGCGGTCGCAACAAGGCGAGCTTGCAATGACATGAAGTTTCTCCTTCTACAGGTTTGCAAAACAGGCAGGCCAGACCGGGGTCTCCGTGTCCGGCCTGCCATTAAATTTTTTTATTTAGTGGGCGCGTAACTGCCCGAGGAATTGCTTGGCGCGTTCATGCTGGGGATTACCAAAAAACGCTTCCGGCGTTGCCTGCTCGACAATCTGGCCTTGATCAACAAACACGACATAATCGGCCACGTCGCGCGCAAAACCCATCTCATGGGTCACGCACATCATGGTCATGCCGGACTTGGCCAGATCACGCATCACCTGCAAGACCTCACCGACCATTTCCGGGTCCAGCGCCGATGTCGGTTCGTCAAACAACATCACCTTGGGCTGCATGGCCAAGCCGCGGGCAATCGCCACACGCTGCTGCTGACCACCGGATAACTGGGCAGGAAAGGCGTCTTTTTTGTGTGCCAGTCCCACGCGCTCCAGCAGTTCAACCGCCAGCTTGTCGGCGGCTGCCTTGTCCATTTTTTTGACGCGGATGGGGGAGAGCGTGATGTTGTCGAGTACCGACAAATGAGGATAAAGATTGAAGTGCTGGAATACGAAACCGACTTCGGCACGCAGCAAATTAAGATCGGTCTTGGGGTCGGTCACCGACTTGCCATCGACCCAGATTTCGCCTTCGCTGATGGTCTCCAGCTGATTGATGGTGCGAATCAGCGTGGATTTTCCCGAACCGGAAGGTCCGCATACCACCACGACCTCGCCCTGATTGACGTTTAGATTAACGCCATTGAGAACATGCAGGTCCTTGAACCACTTATGAACATTGATAAGCTTGATCATGGCGCACGCCTTCACCGTTAGTGATTTTTCCCGGCTGCTGACACCTCCACCCACAGACCGGATCACGCACGGATCGGATAGATACGCCCGATTGAACAGGCCGCCCCTAGGTCTGTCACTGGTCGCCATGCCCCGAAGAGCCCGAGGCATGGCGCGATCAGCAAGCTACTTTGTAATTTGCATACAATATGCCGCGTTTTCGCGATCTTGTCATGTACGGCCGCATAAAATGGCCGGTTTTATCTGTCCGGATCAGGCCAACAGATAGTTGGCAATGGCTACATACTGTTCCACCGCCAGATTTTCAGCCCGCAGGCCCGGGTCTATGCCCAATGCCTCGAAGCCGGCCAGATCCAATACGCCTTTAAGGTTATTACGCAGGGTCTTGCGACGCTGGGCAAAAGCCTTGGACACGATATCGGCAAACAGCGCCTCGTCTTTGACTACGCCACAACGGCCCGGCACCGGAATCATGCGCACCACGGCCGAATCGACCTTGGGTGGCGGCCAGAATGCACCTGGCGGCACCATCAACACCAAATCCATATCGAAATGGTACTGCAGCATGACCGACAGCCGGCCATAATCGGCGGTAGACGGCTCGGCCACCATGCGCTCGACCACTTCTTTTTGCAGCATGAACTGCATGTCGACCACCCGCTCGGGGAAGGCGGACAAATGAAATAGCAGCGGCGTGGAAATATTGTAGGGCAGGTTGCCGACCAGCTTGATGCGCTCACCCAGCGAGGAAAAATCAAATGCCAGCGCGTCGCCTTCATGTATGGTCAGGCGCTCGGGCGGGAAAGCGGTTTTCAGCTTGCTGATGATGTCGCGGTCGATTTCCACCACATGCAGGTGTTTGACCCGGTCCAGCAGGGGACGGGTCAGCGCCCCCAGGCCGGGGCCGATCTCGACAACGATGTCGTCCGGCTTGGCGCCGACGGCATTTACGATACTTTCGATCACCTGCGCATCCTGCAGGAAATTCTGACCGAAGCGTTTACGGGGGATATGTTGGCTCATAGGCTTACGGATTCTCGGATGACCGATTGTAAACTGCCCGACAAGCCGGATGCTAATTTCCATGGCATAGATGGGCGTTTTTATTGCAGAACGATGCCTGCGCACAGCATCCGCACGGAGATACGGCAAGGCAGCGACAGCATATTTCTGTTACAACCATGCCTTGATAGCTAGCACCAGCATGGCGTAACGCAAGCATTTACCCAAAACGATCCAGACAAGGCAAGGCAAAACCGGCAAGCGCAGCCAGCCGGCAGCCAAAGGCAGCGCGTCCCCCAGCACCGGCACCCAGGACAGCAAAAGCGCCGCCGGGCCAAAACGCTGCAAAGCACTTAGCGCCCGGCCGGTCAGCTCTTTTCTCGGCGCCAAACGCCCCAGATACAAGCTGCTGGCACTGCCTAGCGAATTGGCCAGCGTCGCCAGCAGCAGGGCAGCCAACCACCACGATGGCCACTGGTAAAGAAAAGCACCCAGCGCAAGCTCGGAGTTGCCCGGCAAGACCGTCGCCGACAAAAAGGCCGATAGCGCCAAGCCACCCAAGCCCAGCCAGACTGCATCCATCAGGCCGACAGCTCGAAATCTTCGCCGCTGGCCGCGCGTACGGCCTGCGACAGGGTGCTAAAGAATTCGGCGCCGTCACGCGCCGCAATCCAGCGCCCGTCGGCTTGCAGGGCAAAGTGGTAGCCACCGCTCTTGGCCGCAATCCACACCTCCTGATTGGCGCTATGGCGGT
This sequence comes from Craterilacuibacter sp. RT1T, assembly GCF_023502145.1. Taxonomy (GTDB): domain Bacteria; phylum Pseudomonadota; class Gammaproteobacteria; order Burkholderiales; family Chromobacteriaceae; genus Craterilacuibacter. Next base: position 178,254 of record NZ_JAMFLI010000004.1, read on the forward strand.
TAACCACAATTTTGCCGCCATCCTCGAACTCGATTTCCAGCACATTGCCGTTCAATACGCTGTCTACATCCAGCCCGGCCTGCTCCAGTGCCTCATCAATCCGGCTAAACAGGCGGTCGGTCAGCTTGAGAAATTCACTTTCGTTCATGTCTTTTTATCCACAGTTGCACCCGGACAGCACCAGGCTATTGGGCGACCGCGTCGCCCTTTGTTAGTATGACGATTTTGCCACATCGGGCACTTCGATATGCGAACCGTGATCACCTTGCTGGCTTTATCCCTACTTATCAGCGCCTGCGGCTTTAAAGGCCCGCTGTATCTGCCCAAAGACGCTCCCGCCAAAACTCAGGAAAAATCGTGAACGCTTTTCACTACCACCATGATCAATTGCAGGTCGAAGACCTGGCGCTGGCCGATATTGCCCGCGAATTCGGTACGCCTTGCTTTGTCTACTCGGCAGAAGCACTGACCAAGGCCTTTACTGCCTACCAGAACGCATTTGCCGCACTGGATCCGCTGATCTGCTATGCGATCAAGGCCAACTCCAATCTGTCCATCCTGCAATTGTTTGCCCGGCTGGGTGCAGGCTTCGACATTGTGTCCGGTGGCGAACTGGCGCGCGTACTGGCGGCCGGCGCCCGCGCCGACAAGATTGTCTTCTCCGGCGTAGGCAAGACCGCTGCCGAGATGAAAATGGCGCTGGAGGCCGGCATCCACTGCTTCAATATCGAATCGGTCAACGAACTGCTGCGCCTGAACGAAGTTGCCGGCAAGCTGGGCCTGAAGGCGCCGGTCAGCTTGCGCGTCAACCCCAACGTCGACGCCATGACCCACCCGTATATTTCCACCGGTCTCAAAGACAATAAGTTCGGCATCGCCTTCGATATGGCCTTTGATGTCTACCGCGAAGCGGCGGCCTTGCCCAATCTGCAAGTGACCGGCATTGACTGCCATATCGGCTCGCAACTGACTGATGCCAGCCCTCTGGTCGAGGCACTCGACCGCCTGCTGGCACTGATCGACCGTCTGGATGAGGCCGGTATCACGCTGCAACACGTCGATATCGGTGGCGGCCTGGGCATACGCTATAGCGATGAAACCCCGCCGGATCTGGCGGCTTACGCCGCCCAGATCGAACAGCGCCTGGCCGGGCGCGCACTCAAGCTGGTAATGGAGCCGGGGCGCTCGCTGGTGGGCAACGCCGGCGTTCTGCTGACGCAGGTTGAATACCTGAAGCTGGGTGAGAGCAAGAATTTTGCCGTGGTGGATGCCGCGATGAACGATCTGCTGCGCCCTTCGCTGTATTCGGCCTACCACGGTATTTTGCCGGTCGAACAACATGCCAATCTCAGCCCGCTGCTGTGCGATGTGGTCGGCCCGATCTGCGAATCCAGCGATTTTCTCGGCAAGAACCGCGAACTGGCAGTGAAAGAGGGCGATCTCTTGGCCGTGATGTCGGCCGGTGCCTATGGCTCGACCATGTCCAGCAATTACAACACCCGTACCCGTGCCGCCGAAGTTTTGGTATCCGGCAAGGAAACCCGCCTGATTCGCCGCCGCGAAACGCTGGACGAGTTGCTGGCCAACGAAAAGGCGCTGCTGCAATGACCATCACCATTCGCCCGATGGATCTGAGCGATGCGGCCGAGCGCGACTTGCTGGTACGCCTGACCGATGCCTATGCCCATGACCCCATGGGTGGCGGGGAAGGATTGTCGGACTATGCGCGCACCCATCTGGCCGATGCGCTCGCCGCGCATCCCGGGCTGTTTGCCTTTGTCGCCGAACAAGCCGGCGAGCCGGTCGGGCACGCGCTGTGCATTACCGGTTTCTCCAGCTTTTATGCCGCGCCCAACTGCAATCTGCACGATCTGTCGGTTTTAGCCAGCGCGCGCGGCCAAGGCTTGGGACGACGGCTACTACAGACGGTCGAAGCAGAAGCGCGCAAGCGCAAGCTGTGTAAAATCGTACTGGAAGTGCGCCCGGACAATGCCATCGGACAGACGCTGTATGGCGCAGAAGGATTTACCCTGTCCGGCTTATGCGGCCAGGCCTACCAGTTGATGGAAAAGCCGCTGTAAACACCAAGATGAAGCACGCCATCACGGCAGCCTGTGGGCTGCCGTTGCTGTTTATGCAAGGCGTCAGAGCTCGCTCCACATCCTTAGCAGATTGTGATAGTTCGCGGTAAGCATCACCGTTTCTTCGCCATCCCCCAGACGCGTGCGCAAGCTGCTGATGGCGCGGTCCATATCGAATAACAGCGTGCGTTTGGCGTCGTCGCGCACCATGCTCTGGGTCCAGAAAAACGAAGCAATACGCGCGCCGCGCGTCACCGGCTCAACCCGATGCAGGCTGGTCGACGGGTAAAGAATCATGTCGCCGGCCGGCAGCTTGATGCTGTGACTGCCGTAGCAATCTTCAACCACCAGCTCGCCGCCATCGTATTCGTCCGGCCCGGTAAAAAACAGCGTACACGACACATCGGTACGTACCCAGGCGCCGCTGAACGGATCGGTGCGTACGGCATTATCCACATGATTGCCGAAGTCCATTCCGCCCTGATAGCAGTTAAACAAGGGGGGAAATACCTGCTTGGGCAAGGCCGCGGAAAAGAACTGCGCATTGCGCGCCAGCGCCGCCTCGACCATGACCTGCAACTCGCGCGCTTCGGCCGTCTCCTGCGGCAACTGCAAATTGCGCTTGGCTTGTGCCGACTGGGTGCCGGCGGTGATACGGCCATCGGCCCAAGGCGCGCGGGCGAGCAGGGCACGGCCGTGTGCGAGTTCTTCAGGAGTCAGGACGTCGGGGATATGCAGCAGCATGTTAGCTTCCGTAAAAAAAACCCGCCGGGCTCGAAGAAAAATGCTTCGGCCGGCGGCAAGGAGTGAAGGGTCAGAATTTCATGCCCAGCGTCAGCTCTGCACCACGTTGGGCACCATAGGTCGCATGGCCGCCGTACAGACCTTCGTAGTGCTTTTCATTCAGCAGGTTATTGATGTTGAGCTGCGCCTTGTAGTGGCGTGTTTCGTAAGCAAGCATCGCACTGACGACCAGATACTCCGGCAATACATTGGTGTTGGCCTCGGTCGCATAGCGCTTGCCGACCCAGTTGGCGCCGCCACCGGCGGTAATTTCCGGCGTGATGCGGTAGCTGGTCCACAGGTTGGCGGTAAAGTTGGGCGTATTGCGCGGGCGCTTGCCTTCGGTGCCCAGATGCGAACCGGCCTTGTCGATGCTGGCTTCCAGATAAGTCGCCCCGGCAAACACCTCCCAGCGCTCGTTCAGGCGACCGGCAACTTCCAGTTCGGCACCGTCAGTATGGCGCTTGCCCGATAGCGTCACCACATCCGGAATCAGCGGATCGGTATTGCGCTCGTTGGTTTTCTCGATGCGGAACAGTGCACCGCGCAGCAGCAAATCACCTTCCAGCAGGTCCAGCTTGGCACCCAGCTCCATATTGCGGTTCTTCTCCGGCCCGACCTTCTCGCTCGCCTTGTCCAGCGCATAGGTTTCGCCCGATGGATTGAACGAGGTGCCGTAGCTGGCGTAGTAAGACTGCACGGCCGTCGGCTGCCAGATCAGGCCGGTTCGCCAGCTCCATACATTGTCGCTGCGGCTGGCGTCATAGGAGGTTTTAGCATTGAGTGCACCGCTGTCCTTATTGAAGTTTTGCGTACGATAGTCGCCGCGTAGATGATCAAAACGCGCGCCGACAAGCGCCTTCCACTGGGGCGCCAGCGTGATGAAATCCTGCCCGTAAAGCGCAGCGCCGTCGGCGACATAGTCGCGGTGGCTGGTCTTGCCCCATTTGAGATTCGGCGTGTCTGCTGGATTAGGCGCGCCGACGCTGGTCGACGGCTGGCTGGTGCCCGTCAGATTGTCGTGACGGTCGGTATACGAACGCTCGCGCGTCAGCTCCAGCCCGGCCAGCAACTGGTGGCGCAGGCCGCCAAACTCAAGATCGGTGGTGAAGTCGGTCTGGTTCGACCAGGTTTCATCCACGCCATTGCGCTGCTTAAGCGAACGCGCCATCACACTGCTGTCGGTCACTGGCATCCCCGGCTTAACGCCGGACAAGCGTGGCGCGGTCGGCGCGGCATCGCGTTCATAACGCGCATAGCGCAGCTGGTTTTTGACCTTGCTCTTGTCGCTGAAGCGGTGTTCAAGCACGGCGGTGGCCAGATCGGTCTTGGTATCCTCGTAGTCAAGCCCGGACAGGCCGTAGTAGCGCTTATACGGCACATCGAGCGGCTCAAGCGTATTCGGGTCAAACGGCACACCGTAGTCGGTATTGTTGTGCTCGGTCAGGTGCAGATAAGACAGCGTGAGCGAAGTCGGGCCATCCAGACCGATAGCGATTGACGGCGCAAAGCCGTAGCGCTCGTCGTCGTGCACGGTGCGGCCATTGTTCTTTTTCTCCGCCATGACGTTCAGCCGTACGGCCATATTGTCGTTTTCGGCGTAGTTGATGTCGGCCGTAGCACGCAGCTTGTTGTCGGTACCAATGACCAGCTCGCCCTGCTGCTGGTTGCCGGCATAAGGCTGCTTGCTGGACAGATTGATCACGCCGCCGGTCGAACCGCGACCGAACAGCATCGAGCTTGGCCCTTTGAGCACTTCCACTTTTTCGGTGTTGAACAGGTCGCGCGTGTACTGGCCGATATCGCGCGCGCCATCCACGAACAGATCGGTGGTGGTGGCAAAGCCGCGCATCACAATCTGGTCGCCGGTACGGCCGCCTTCACCGGCGGCGAAAGTCAGCCCCGAAACATTCTTCAAGGCATCTTTAAGCGTGTCCGCCCCCTGATCTTCGATCAGCTGCTGGTTAATCACGGTGACCGACTGTGGAATGTCGCGCAGCGCCTGCTGCATCTTGCCTATGCTGGATGCACCGGTGGCCAGCGTGCCGCGTACCGCCTGTTCGCCGACAACTTGCACCGCATCCAGACGCTGCGCCTGCTCTGCCGCCTGAGCCAGAGCAGGGCACAAGGCCGCGGCCAGCATGCCGGCGGCCAGGGTTGCGCCACGCTGGCCGGCCAAACCGTTACGCTTCAAATCTTGCTTCATCATTTCTCTCTTATTATCAGTGGGTTGCAGGTAAAACCATATTGTCGCAAGACGCACGCACCCCTCCCCGGGCGCGGGATCCATCGTCAGACAGGAAACTCAGGGTTGCTGGGTGATAAAGCCGATACGGCTGACGCCGGCCTGCTGCGCGCTGGCCAGCGCTTTGGCGACCAATTCGTAACGCACGGCCTTGTCGGCACGCACATGCAGTTCAACATCGGGGTGAGAAGCCACCGCCGCTTGCAGCCGTGCCGCAAACGCAGCCTCGCTCAGTGGCGCATCGTTCCACCACAATGCGCCTGCCGCATCGATGGCCAGTCGTATCTGCTCCGGCTTGTCCTGATGGGCGGCAGCTGCAGCGCGGGGCAAATCGACCCGTACCGCGTTGCTGAGTAGTGGTGCGGTCACAATAAATACCACCAGCAGCACCAGCATCACATCGACCAGCGGCGTCATATTGATTTCGGCCATCGGCGCGCCGCTCTCCTCGCTGAAATTACCGAACGCCATCGCTGCGTCCTCCGCTGGTCAGCAACTGTGCATGCAGGTCATGGGCGAAGTGATCCATCTGCTGCGACTGGACCCGCTGTAGCCGGGTAAACGCGTTGTAAGCCAGCACCGCCGGAATCGCAGCGGCAAGACCGGCAGCCGTCGCGACCAGCGCTTCGCCTATCGGCCCGGCCACCACATCGATACCGGCCTGACCACTGGCGCCGATACCGACCAGCGCGTGATAAATCCCCCATACCGTACCGAACAGGCCGACAAAAGGTGCGGTTGAGCCGACCGAAGCCAATAGCGTCATGCCGGACTCCAGCCTGGCCGCCTCGCGCATCAGACCACGGCGCAAGGCGCGGGTCAGGTATTCGTCCAGGCCGCATGCCTGCCCCAGCGACTGGCCGGCATGCACGCGGTAGTGGCTGGCCGCCTCCACCCCTTCGCGGGCGAGCTGCGCCAAAGGGGCAGGGCTGTCGGCAATCGTATTCAGCGCCGCACTCCAGTCACTGGCCGCCCATACGGCTTTTTCGACCCGGGCATTGGCACGGCGCGTACGCCACAGTTGCAGCGAGCGCAGCACGATCAGCGTCCAGGTCAGGATGGACATGACGATCAGGCATAAGAAGACGGCGGTCAGGACGGCATCGCCCTGCTGAAAAACAAGCATCAGATTCATGATTGGGCAGACTTGAGTGAAAAATTGACGGGGACAACAAAGCTATGGGCAACCGCCTCTGTACCACGACGGGCGGGGAGGAAACGCCAGCGCTGGACGGCTTCGCGTGCCGCGCGATCCAGTCGCGGATAACCGCTGCTTTTGGCGAGCGCTACGGATACGGCCTCGCCCGCTGCGCTGACTTCCACCCTGAACTCCGCCGTGCCCTGCTCGCCGAGCTCGAGCGAGAGCGGTGGATAGGCAGGTTTGGGGTTATGCAGATAGTCGCCGCGATATTGCGGCAGGGTCAGGCTGGCTTGTCCGTCGTAAGCGGTAGCGGCCGTATCGCTGTTGCCCTCGGCTGCTGCGGTCGTGCTAACGCGCGTGGCGGCCTTGTCAGACACCGCCTCGCCTTGTGACTGACGAACGGGAACGGGCACAAGGGGCTGGCGCACTGGGCGTGTGGCGGCCTTCGATGCCAGGCGTGCAGGAGAGGGCGACATGCGCACTGGGGTAGCCGCAGGCGCTGACGTGGGCGCGGCAGCGTCGCTACTCGCCGGGATAGTGGCCATCTGCATCGCCACCATAGGCAGCGGCTGTGGCGGCTGCAATGCGGCTTGGTTGCCGGCATACAGCACGACGCCGTGCAGCAGCGTGACGGCAGCAAGAGTGGCAATGGCAAATGGGTTTCTTTTCATGCCGGACATGATAATGCAAATCATTATCATTTAGAACATGTTTTTTTCGCGGCCAGGTGTATTTTGCAAAAAAAACGGCAGCCATCCGGCTGCCGTTTCGTGGGAAAGACAAGCGTTACAGTGTAGCCAGCGCGCGGCGCGCGGCGGCGATGCTCTGCTCGATGATTTCATTGCTGTGGGCGATGGAGACAAAACCGGCCTCGTAGGCTGATGGTGCCAGATACACGCCCTCGGCCAGCATGGCATGGAAGAAGCGGTTGAAGCGCTCGCGATCGGAAGCGGTCACCTCGGCAAAGGTCGACGGAATCTGTTCACAGAAGTAAAGGCCGAACATGCCGCCCACGCTGTCGCCGCATAGCGTCACGCCCAGCTCGCGTGCGGCAGCCACAATACCCTCGACCAGACGCGCCGTACGCCGGCTTAATGTGGCATGGAAATCCGGCTGCTGGATCAGCTTGAGCGTAGTCAGACCGGCGGCAACCGCAACCGGATTACCGGACAAGGTGCCGGCCTGATAGACGTTACCCAGCGGAGCGATGCAGGCCATGATGTCGGCACGGCCACCAAATGCCGCCAGCGGCATGCCGCCGCCCACCACCTTTCCCAATGTGGTCAGGTCGGGCTTGATGCCGTGCAGGCTCTGCGCGCAACCCAGAGCAACGCGGAAGCCGGTCATTACTTCATCGTAAATCAGCACCGCGCCGTGCTGCTCGGTCAGCGCGCGCAGCGCCTTGACGAAAGCCTCGCTCGGCTTGATCAAATTCATATTGCCGGCAATCGGCTCCAGAATCACGCAGGCGATGGTGTGGCCGATTTCGTCGAACGTGCGTTGCAACTGCTCGACATTGTTGTACTCCAGCACCAGCGTATGGCGGGTGAAGTCGGCCGGCACACCGCCCGAGCTTGGGTTGCCGAAGGTCAGCAGGCCGGAACCGGCCTTGACCAGCAGGCTGTCGGAGTGGCCGTGATAGCAGCCTTCAAACTTGATGATGGCGTCGCGCTTGGTAAAGCCACGCGCCAGACGGATGGCGCTCATGGTGGCTTCGGTGCCAGAAGACACCAAGCGCACCTGCTCGATCGACGGCACCAGCTTGCAGATTTCTTCGGCGATATCGATTTCAACTTCGGTCGGCGCACCAAACGACAAGCCGCCTTCTGCCGCCTTTTGCACCGCCGCGACCACTTCGGGATGGGCATGACCCAAAATAGCCGGACCCCAGGAGCCGATGTAGTCGATGTACTGCTTGTCGTCGGCATCCCAGAAATAGGGGCCGTTCGCCTTTTTCACAAAACGCGGCGTCCCTCCCACCGAGCCGAAAGCACGTACCGGCGAATTCACGCCACCGGGGATGGATTTCTTGCCACGTTCAAACAGTTCAAGGTTGCGGGACATAAGGTCGCTCCTGATGGATAGGGAAAAAATCGGGCCGGACACCGGCATCAGGCCGTCGTCCAGCGGGAATAGGGGGTCTGGCTTAGGTAGGCATAACTGAAGCGGGCATCGCTCGTCACTTCGGCTCCCAACCATGGTGGGCGCACAAAGGCTTCCTGTTCGCTCGCCAGCTCGATTTCAGCCAGGACCAAGCCGGCATTGTCGCCGAAAAACTCATCGATGACCCAGTCTTTGCCGGCGTAGCGCACGCGGGTACGCAGTTTATCGACCCGGTAACGGCACAAGCCGGCCAGCATGGCTTCGGCGTCAGCCAGCGGTATCGCATATTCAAACTCGGGGCGGCTTATCGCCATGCCCTCACCCTTGATGGTCAGCCATGCCTGCTCGCCGGCAATACGCACCCGCACCGAATGATGCGCGTCCAGCGAGACAAAGCCCTGGCGCAAGCATAAGCCTGTACCTGCGGCACGCCAGTCCTCGCCGGACAGCAAAAAACGGCGCTCGATTTCGCAGGCCATATCAGAACGGCTTGACCACGACCAGCAGCACGATCGCCACCAACACCAGCACCGGAACTTCATTGAAGAAGCGGTACCAGACATGGCTGTGACGATTCCGGTGCGCGGCAAAATCACGGTACAGCTTGCCGCAATACAGGTGATAGCCGATCAGACCGGTCACCAGCGCCAGCTTGGCATGCAGCCAGCCACCAGAAAAGCCGAATCCCATCCATAGCCAAATGCCTAAAGTCAGCGCCAGCAAGGCCAATGGCGCCATAAAGCGGTACAGCTTGCGCGCCATCAACAATAAACGGTCGTACTCGGCGCCTTCATCCGCCATCGCCAGATTGACAAACAGGCGCGGCAGGTAAAACAGGCCGGCAAACCAGGACATCACAAAGATGATGTGAAAAGCCTTGAGATAGAGATAAGCCAAAAGTGCGCTCCGTTTGCGGGCTTTGATCGCCCGCATGTTTCACGTGAAACAGACTCAGCGTTTACGCTGCGCAGCCTCGTACAAAGGCATGACTTGCGGAATATGTGCCGACAAGTCGGCAATGCGCGTCGAATGGGATGGATGGGTCGACATGAACTCCGGTCCGCCGCCACCCAGTTTGGCCATTTTACGCCATACGCTCACGGCCGCATCGGGCCGGTAGCCGGCGCGCGCCATCAGTTCCAGCCCCATCACATCGGCTTCGGTTTCCATGCCGCGCGAAAAGGGTAACGTCAGCGCATACTGGCCGGCCATATTGGCCATATCCATCTGCCCCTGACTCAATCCGGCCAGCGCGCCCACCAATGCCAACCCCTGACGCTGCGCCACATCTTGCGATATTTTTTCACGGCTGTGTTCACGCAGGGCATGGGCAATCTCATGGCCGATAATGGCGGCCAGCTCGTCGTCGTTCAGTTGCAACTGTTCGATAATGCCGCTGTAGACACCAATTTTGCCGCCAGGCATACAGTACGCATTCACTTCCGGGCTGGTAAAGACATTGACCTCCCAGTTCCATCGCGCCGCATCCGGCCGATAGACCGCCACCTGACGAATCAGCCGGGCGGAAATATCCTTGACCCGGCGGGTGTAGGCCTTATTGCTATTGAGCGCCTGGCTGTTTTTAGCCTTGAGCAAGCTTTGCTGGTAGGCCTGTGCCGAGCCGGCATTGACCTCGGCGGAGGACACCAGCAGCAACTGCTTGCGCTGGGCACCGACCGCGCCTCCCATGGTCGTACTCTGGCATGCTCCCAGCAACAAGCTGGCCGCTACGGCCAGCACCGCAGTTTTGGCGAACGACTTTCTTAGCCCCATATCTACTCCCATCCTGCGACAAGCAGAAACTCAGATCTCTACCATCTCAAAATCATCCTTGCGCGCACCACAGTCCGGGCAAGTCCAGTTCATCGGCACATCCTGCCAGCGGGTGCCCGGTGCAATACCGTCTTCCGGACGACCGGCTTCTTCGTCATACATAAAGCCGCAGATCAGACACATCCAAGTTTGCATGATTCTATCCCCACGATATTCAGTTAAAATGGCTATTGTAAGTCCAGCCATGCAAATGAGGTAATACCTTGGATACCCCGCGCCCAATTCCCCCTATCGTCATGACGCTTTCCGGTTCCGATCCGTCCGGCGGAGCCGGCATTCAGGCCAGCATGCTTACGCTTGCCAGCCTGGGCTGCCACCCGCTGTCCGTCATCACGGCAGTTACCGTGCGCGATAGCTGCTCCATGGAGAGTGCGCTGATTATGGAGCCGGAATGGCTGGCCGATCAGGCACGCATGCTGCTGGAAGACATGCCGGTGGCGGCTTTTTGCGTTGGCATGACCGGCAGCGTAGAAAACATTGCGGTCATTACCGAGCTGGTTTCCGATTACCCGGATATCCCGCTGATACTCGACCCGGTGTTAAGCGGCACGACCGATGAATACGCCAACCAGAACCTGATCGATGCGCTGCGCGAGATGCTGATCCCGCAAGCCATGCTGATCACGCCCAATCTGCACGAGGCCAGACGCTTGGCCATCAATGACACCGATGATGACGAGGACCCGGACGCGGAAGAATGCGCCCGCCGTCTGGCGGCACTAGGCTGTGAATATGTCCTGCTTAGCGGCACCCATGACAGCACCAGCGATATCTGTAATGTGCTGTACGGCCAAGAAGGGGAGATTCGCCGCGACCGCTGGCAACGGCTGCCCGGCAGCTATCACGGCGCTGGCAGCACACTGGCCGCTGCCATTACCGGCATGGTTGCCGGGGGCGCCAAATTGCCCCAGGCAGTACGCGAAGCGCAGGAATATACCTGGCAAGCCTTGCGCTATGCTTTTCGCCCCGGCATGGGCCTGATGATTCCCGATCGCCTGTTCTGGGCCAGTGGCGAAACGGAAGAAGGGGAAACCGGCGAGCGCTAGGAGCGCAAAGCCGGACTCTGTGCCCGGATATACTCGACAATGCGCTCGCTGGCACCTTGGTGTGCCTGAGTAAATGCCAGCGCCGCGGCCTGCATCGCCTCACATCGCGTGCCATCGCCCAGTAAGGCCGCGACTGCTGCCAGCAACTCATCCGCATCCGCCACTTGCAAGGCGGCACCACACGCCAGTGCCTGCCGGCTTGCTTCGGCAAAATTAAACATGGATGGCCCGAACAGGACCGGCACGCCCAGACTGGCCGGTTCAATCAGGTTTTGTCCGCCTAGCGGCAACAAACTGCCGCCGACAAAAGCCAGATCTGCCAGTGCGTAATAGGCAAACAACTCGCCCATCGAATCCCCCAGCCAGACCTGTGTGCCGGATGCCACGACTGCGTTTTCGCTACGCCTTTGCACATCCAGACCCAAGGCCTGTGCGGCAGCATAGACCTCGTCAAAACGCTCGGGGTGACGCGGAACAAGCACCAGCAAGGTATTGTCCGGCGTACGTTCAGCCCAGGCAGCCAGAATCAGTGCCTCTTCGCCCTCGCGCGTACTGCCGCACACCAGCACCTGCCGCCCACCTATCCACTGGCGGAAGGTTTCCCCCAAGGCCAGCTTGTCTGGCGGCGGCGTAAAATCAAACTTGGTATTGCCGCATACACGGACAGTCTGTGCGCCCAATTGGGTCAGGCGGGATGCATCTTCCGGCGTTTGCGCGGCAATACCGGACAGCGCAGCCAGCGCCGGACGAATCAGCCCGGCGACGCGCAAATAACCCTTGAGCGATTTTTCCGACAGCCGGGCATTCGCCAGAAACAAGGGAATGTTGCGCTGCTGACAACCCGCAATCAGATTGGGCCAGATCTCGGTTTCCATCAGGATGCCGAATCTGGGTTGATAGGCATCCAGAAACCGCTGTATCCCATCCTCCGTGTCGTAAGGCAGATAGCGCACCTCGGCATCGGGATAGAGCTCCTGTGCGGTGGCACGGCCGGTAGGCGTCATCTGGGTCAACAGCAGGGGCACGTCAGGCCACGTGCGGCGCAATGCCTGCACCAGCGGCAATGCCGCACGCGTCTCTCCAACCGACACCGCATGTATCCAGATGGGACTTAGGTGCGCAGGCTGCAGGTTTTCGGCAAAGCGTTCATCCCAATGCTGCAGATAAGCAGGAGAGCGCCGGCCACGGCGCCGCAGATAGCGCCGGATCAAGGGCGCGATGCCTATCCACAACCAGGAATAGGGCTTGCGCCAGCTCATGCGCCGCTCCATATCGCCTGCAGTACGGTCTGAACTTCGTGCGGCGTAGGGCAAACACCGGCATGCCCCAGATTACGGGCATAAGGCGTTTCCACAACACCAGTCAAAGCCGGATCGGTATCGGTATAAATCGCCGCCAGGGGCACATCGAGCGCATTGGCCAGATGAGTCAGTCCGGTATCGACACCAATCACCGCTCGGGCATGCCCTAACAAGCCCGCAGCCTCGCGCAAGCGCAGGCGCGGTGCCGCGACAGCGCCATCAATCGCCCCGGCCAGACGCAGGGCGCGTACCCGCTCGCGCTCATTACCCCACGGCAGAATGCTCTGTATACCCTGTGTATTCAGCCAGGCTCCCAGTTCCACCCAGCTGCTTTCAGGCCATTCCTTGGACTCGCGACTGGTCGCGTGCAAAAGCACGGCATAGTTATCCACAAGCAGCCAGTTGGGGCGCTCCCCCTTACCTATACCAAAGCATGGAGCGCCATCGATCTGATAACCGAATGCACGGCCAAATAACTGCCGGTTGCGTTCTATCGCTGACAATTTACGGCTCACGGCCATTTTCTTGTCGTACAGCAGGCTGGCCAAAGGCTCACGAATGCTTTGCCTGTCGTAGCCTACCAGCGTTCCTCCGGCCAAACGGGCCGGAATGGCGCTTTTCACCAGACCCTGGCTATCCAGTACACAGTCCCAATGCGTAGCGCGCAGCCGGGCACGCAAAGCCCCGATCTCGGACCAGGTGGCAGGAGATAACAAGGATCGACGCCAGCGACGCCAGGCAATGGGAATCACATCAGAGATTCCCGGATGCAGACCGGCAATATCGCAAAAATTTTCTTCGGCCATCCAGGACAGCCGCAGGTTGGGGTAGTGCGCAAGCAGTTCGGTAATGGCCGGCCAGGTGTGGATAAGGTCGCCCATCGACGAAGTACGCACAATCAGCACGTTTATCATGCCGCGCATTGTACGAGGGAGGCTGTCGTTAACCAAGCTAAACAAGGCAAACGGAATGTGCATAAGTCCTTGTGGAAAACTTTCGAAGAAACTATCCACAAGCTGTCAGACCCTAGGCAACCCAAACTATCCATAGCTAATCCACAGATCTAAGCCCTGATTTCATTGGATTTTTAGCGCTTACCCACAAAATCAGCCGCCTTCATCAGTATCATCAGTTTTAATAAGAGAACTTAGTGAAGCAATGATGAGTTGGCAAAAAAACGTATACAAGTACAAACACCGACAAGCGCGTACAGCATGTGGATAAGCGGCTTAGCAACTAAGCTTCCGAAGTTACCCACAAGCCGTCCCGACTAAAAACCACAGAGGTGAACAAGATTACAACTTACTTAGACGATTGAATTTAAAGGATAAAACACACTTATCAACAGACAAGGACCCTCTTCATCAAGCTTCATCAATTTTTATATAAATAAAACAAGAACTAGAAAAACCTAAGCCACAAAAAAAGCGTAACAAGAAAAAAGGTTTTTAAAACCTGTCTGCAGAAAACCCATTTGGTAAAACCAGATCTCGAGATAACTGGGTGAAACGGGAATAGACCATTGGCAATAGGTTTCACCTATCGAAGCATTGTTACCCACAGCAAATGCGCTGAACAACAAGATAATTCGTTTAAAAACAACCCACTATGCTATTTCTGTGTCCGTTATCTGATAACGCACACCATGCAAAATAGTGTTTTGATCTTATCGGCAGTAAGGTTGGTGAGATGCATATCCGGATGACAGGCTTGCGAATTCACTGATTGCAGGCAAATCAGCAGGTAAAAATCCGGTTTTTTCCGCTAGATAAGAGGGAGACTGTAGAAACAGTGTGGAATGGCAGATTCATCTACAGCATCACACTTGTTCTCTGCATTGACGGAGTGGATTTCTGAACTTATCCACATCAAGGCAGGATATGGACGGAATTTGTGATGGCGATAGCCGACTTGAACTCAGAATGATGAGCCGTTAAAGGCGTTTGTAAGGACGCAACGGCTTTTAAGCGGGGGATGTGAAGCAGTCGCAGCGAAAAGCGTGTACAAGGCGCTTGCTGTGCCTGCCAAAGCCAAGCAGATGTCTGGCAGGCAATCCGTTTAGAGCCGGATCAAAGAAATACCGGCTTTAGCGCATCGTAAAGATGCAAAGTAAAGTGAGCTTGCACATGGCAAGCGCTAGGGTAAGGGCTATTTTGCCGACCAGTCGATAGCCGCATAACCGTGTGCCTGTAACCAGGCATTGGCTTGCGAAAAATGACGGCAACCAAAAAAACCGCGATAGGCAGCCAGAGGGGAAGGATGGGCCGCACAAAAAATGGCATGGCGTCGACTATCGATTCGCTTTGCCTTGCTTTGTGCCCAATTGCCCCATAACAAAAATACGCAGCCCGGATTTTCCCGGTTGAGCGTATCGAGCAGGGCATCGCAAACATATTGCCAACCCAGTTTTCCATGGCTGCCCGCCTGATTGGCCGCCACCGTCAACACACTGTTCAGTAGCAAGACGCCCTGGTCTGCCCAAGCTGACAGATTGCCGGATGCAGGCAGGCTCAGCTCAAGGTCAGTCGCGATTTCCTTATAGATATTACGCAGGCTGGGTGGAATGCGGACGCCATCCGGTACGGAAAAGCTAAGGCCCATGGCTTCTCCGTCGCCGTGATAGGGATCCTGCCCCAGGATCACGACCCGTATTTTGTCTGGTGCTTTGCTTAATGCGGCAAAAATGGCATCACGTGGCGGATAGATGATTTCTCCCGTCTGAGCGCGTTGTGTCAGCGCTTGATCAATTTGCTGCAACTGTTGTGCGATATCGGCTTGCTTGAAAGTGGCAAGCCATGCGGGATGAACCCGTGAGAGGGCAGTATCGAGATAATTCAGTTCAGACATGAGGGGTACCATAGAAAAAGGGCCGCTCAAGGCGGCCCGATTTGCTGTCAAATACGGCTTTTGCTTGTTATTCAGTAGTGTGCCATGGCTGGATCAATGGCAGATGCCCATGCTTCGACACCGCCTGCCAGACTTTGCACATCTTCGAACCCGGCATTTTCCAGATAAAGCGCGACCTGAAAACTGCGTACTCCATGATGGCAGATCGTGACGATGGGTGTGTCGTCCGGCAATTCGCTCATACGTAGCGGAACAAGGTGCATAGGAATCGTGCGAGAGCCGGCAATATGGGCAATCTCGACTTCCCATGGTTCGCGCACATCAAGCAGCAAGGGCTGGGGACGTTGATCGTCTGTCAGCCAGGCTGCCAGTTCGCCGGCACGGATTTCGCGTGCCATCAGAAAACGAAGCGTTCCGGTTCGACGGCTTCTGCGTGCTCAAGGCGAGCGACGCAAGTATCGAACATTTCTTCGCTGCTGAAATCCTGCTCGCTGATGCGTTTGATCAACAGGGCACGCATAACAGGCAGATCGCCGGTAACAATCATCATGCGTCCACCGATGGCCAGTTGCTGCTTGAGTGCATCAGGAACCACGGGCAGCGACCCACCTACGAAAATAACATCATAAGGTGCATGGGCCGGCAAGCCGGACACACCATTGCCTTCAAGTAGGGTGATGTTTTGCAAACGCACTTGTTTGAGGTTTTCTGCTGCACGTTCACGCTGCGAGGCATCGATTTCCACGCTGTACACATGGCTGGCCAGACTGGCCAGCAGTGCCGTGACATAGCCGGAGCCGGTACCGATTTCCAGTGCCTTGTCTGTCGGCTGCACGTTCAGGTCTTGCAGCATACGTGCTTCGATTTTGGGCTGCAGCATCAGGCTGCCATTGGGCAGCGGTAGTTCATTGTCGGTAAAAGCGAGGGTACGTAGCGCTTCACTGACAAAATCTTCGCGTTTCACGTGAAACATCAGATCCAGGATATCGGTGTCGAGTACATTCCACGGGCGGATCTGCTGCTCAATCATATTGAATCGTGCTTTTTCGAAATCCATGCTCAGCCTCATGCCTGCTTCATAATAATAACGCCAAAGTATCGCATATTTACTTGTTCTTTACAGCAGCCTTGATTCAAGCCTGATCCTGTATCCCTGACGTTTCAGCGGACAGAAACCGGGTATGCTTGTTTATCCAAGTGTCTGATTCCGCTATACTTCCGCCCCTTGCCTGTTTGTGCCCAATTATTTTTGCCCCAAGGATGTTTAATGAGTCTGCTATCGCACCAGCTGGAGCTTCTGTCGCCTGCCAAAACCGCTGAAATAGGTCGCGAGGCCATTTTGCATGGCGCGGACGCGGTGTATATCGGTGGACCCAGCTTTGGGGCAAGACATAATGCCGGCAATAGTGTGGCTGACATCGCCGAGCTGGTGCAGTTTGCCCATCGTTACCATGCACGCATTTTTGTTACGCTCAATACCATTTTGCATGAGGCCGAGTTAGAGCCTGCCCGCGCGCTGATCCTCCAGTTATACGATGCCGGCGTCGATGCGCTGATTGTGCAGGATATGGGTATTCTGGAGATGGACTTGCCGCCTATCCAGTTGCATGCCTCGACCCAATGCGATATCCGCGGCGTGGAAAAAGCCCGCTTTCTGTCCGATAGCGGGTTTTCACAGCTGGTGTTGGCACGCGAGCTGACCATTCCGCAAATACGGCAGATTTCTGCTGCAGTAGGTGGCGGGGCGGCCATCGAGTATTTTATTCATGGTGCCTTATGCGTGGCCTTTTCCGGGCAATGCTACATCAGCCATGCCGATAACGGCCGCAGCGCCAATCGTGGTGATTGCTCGCAGTCCTGCCGCCTGCCTTACACCCTGACCGATGATCAGGGTAGGGTCGTGGCATTCGACAAGCATCTGCTATCGATGAAAGACAATAACCAGAGTGCCAATCTGGAGGCGCTGGTTGATGCGGGTGTGCGTTCGTTCAAGATAGAAGGGCGCTACAAGGATGTGTCCTACGTCAAAAACATCACCGCGCATTACCGCTTGCTGCTCGACGAAATCATCGAACGCCGGCCTGAACTGGCGCGTGCATCCAGCGGCGACAGCGAGATCTTCTTTGCGCCGGATCCGGACAAAACCTTCCATCGCGGTGCGACTGATTATTTCGCCACCGGGCGCAAGGTTGATATCGGTGCTTTCGATTCACCCAAGTTTGTCGGTCTGGGCTTGGGTGTCGTCACCAAGGTGGGGCAGGACTGGTTTGAACTGGAGGCGAAGGAAGAACTGCACAACGGTGACGGCCTGAATTTCATGCAGAAGCGCGAAGTGGTCGGCTTTCACGCCAATACCGTGAAAAAGATCGGGCGTGGTGACGAAGGTGAACTCTGGCGGGTCGAGCCACATGATGTTTCCCTGCTTAAGGGCTTGAGGCCGGGGACGGATATCTGTCGCAATCGTGATCATGCCTGGGAGCTGGCGCTGCTGAAAAAATCGGCCGAGCGCAAAGTCGGGGTATGGCTCACGCTGAGCGATAACGACAAGGGTTTGTTGTTATCGCTGACGGATAGTGACGGTGTTCAGGTGGAAGTTGCTGCCGACATGGCTCTGGAGCCGGCCAAGGATGCTGCGCGTGCAGAGTCGGGCTTGCGCGACAATCTGGGCAAGCTCGGCAATACCATGTTCTGTGCGCACGATATCGAGCTGAAATTACGCCAGCCATGGTTCGTGCCGAGCGCCACCATTAATGCCTTGCGCCGTGAGGCGATCGCCAAACTGGAGGCTGCACGCATTGCCGCCTGGCCGCGCCAGCTGCGCAAAGCAGCCGTCGAGCCTCCGGTTGCTTACCCAGAAACAACGCTCAGCTATCTGGCCAATGTCTACAACCCGCTGGCGTGGCAGTTTTACCGCAAGCATGGGGTTGAAGTCATGGACATGGCTTATGAGGCGCATCAGCAAGAGGGTGAGGTCAGCCTGATGATCACCAAGCACTGCCTGCGTTACAGCTTCAATCTGTGCCCCAAGCAGGCCAAGGGGGTGAAAGGGGTGATGGGGCAGGTGCGTGCCGATCCGATGACGCTCAAGTCGGGAAACGAGACCTATACCCTGGTCTTCGATTGCCGTCCGTGCGAGATGCATGTGATGGGTACGATGAAGAAGCATGTACTGAAAACGCCGCCGCCATCCGATGTGCCGGTTACCATGCCGCTGACTTTTTATCGCCAGCGTCCGCAGTAAGGTGTTTCACGTGAAACACGATCATGATATGACAGGAAAACAAAGTGTGTGCTGATGTAAACCGGACCGATACCTGGATCAAGTACAAACAGGGATTGTGCGATAGCTGCGTCAGTAGCTGTTGCTCCATGCCGGTCGAGGTGCGCTTGCCTGATTTGATTCGGATGGGGCTGGCTGATGAGTTCGAGCTGGAAGAGCCGATCAAGGATATTGCCAAGCGTCTGCAAAAGCAGAAGCTGATCGAGCATTTCAACTTCAAGAACAGCCTGTTTACCTTGTCGCGCCGTGCCAATGGTGATTGCAGCTATCTGGATCAGAAAACGCGTTTGTGCACGATTTATGATGTGCGGCCCAATACCTGCCGTAAACATCCGCAGGTCGGTCCTAGGCCAGGCTTTTGTGCCTATACCAAAAAAACGACTTTTGGTGGCTGATCACAGATAAAAGCAGAACTTCCCTTAATCAGGGGCTGAAATTCAGAATGAAAATGTGGTAAAGTCTGCAACCTGACTGCATCTGCTGCAGTCTGGCCCCGGTGGTGAAATTGGTAGACACAAGGGACTTAAAATCCCTCGGCTTCGGCTGTGCCGGTTCGACCCCGGCCCGGGGCACCATCCGAATTTATGTAGCAAAAAAGCGCCTGACGGCGCTTTTTGTTTTATGGCTGGGCAAGCGCCTATGCTGAATTTTCGTTTCCTCTCTGAAAGCCTGCTATGACCTCGCCCCAACCTGATAACCCCATGCATGGCATCACGCTGGAAGCGATGCTGAACGAACTGGTTGCGCATTATGGCTGGGAAGATCTCGGGCAGCGCATCAAGATTCGCTGTTTTACCTTTCAGCCCAGCGTCAAGACCAGCCTGATTTTTCTGCGGCGTACGCCATGGGCGCGTGCCAAGGTTGAGTCGCTGTTTGCCAATATGAAGGCCAGGCAGGCCAGAGCGGCTGCACCGCGCGCACCCAAGGCCGCGCAAGCGGCAACGCCTGCGGCTGCGGATTCGACGGATACGCGCCCACGTCTGTTTTCCCGCAAATCCTGAAGCGGAGCGACCATGGCAATGAGTCAGGATAAATTGCTGGATGCGGCGGGCTTGCTGCAAGCTCTGCAGCATTTTGCCGATGCGCGGGATTGGCAGCGCTTTCATACGCCGAAAAATCTGGTGTTGGCGCTGACCGGGGAAGTTGGAGAACTGGCTGAAATCTTCCAGTGGAAAACCGACGCCGAAGCCGCTGCCATTGCGGATGATCCGGCCGAGTTCGAGCACTTGGGCGAGGAAATCGCCGATGTGTTGTTGTATCTGGTACGGCTGGCGCAAGTAAGCGGTGTCGATCTTGAGCATGCGTTAGCCGACAAGCTGCGCAAGAATGCGGAAAAATATCCGGCACCTTGAGGCTTTACAGGAAGCGCAAGGGGTCCAGCCGCCATTTGCTTGGGGACTCGTGGCGTACGATTCTATCGCCGCCTCCCATGCCCAGACTGCGCGACAGATCGACGATTTCCGGCCGGATATGGGTATTGCTCTTGCTGCTGAAGAAAACCTTAACCTTGGGCGCGGCCAGACTGTTATCGTTCTGTTCGATAACAACCCCCAAGCGGCCACTTTCCAGCATGACCAGCGTACCGACCGGATAAATGCCGATACAGCGCATAAATGCCTGCACGAGCTGAGGGTTGAAGTGGAATTTCGACCACTCGTAAATTTTCCGCAGTGCATCGGTTGGTGGCATGGCGTTGTGGTAGCAGCGCTCTGAGGTCAGCGCATCGTAGACATCGACAATGGCCGCCATCTGGCCCAGTTGAGAAATCTCGTCTCCCTTGAGGCCGGCCGGGTAGCCGCTGCCGTCATGCCGTTCGTGATGCTGGGCGGCGACTTCGATGGACTGACTGGAAATACCGTCGGTCGCTTGCAGGATTTGTTTGCTTTCGACGACATGGCATTTAATGATGCCGAACTCGTCTTCGGTCAGCTTTCCCGGTTTGTTGAGGATGCTGTCCGGAATTTTCATTTTGCCGATATCGTGCAGCATGCCGCCTATGCCGGCCAAGTGTATGGTTTGGCTGTCCATCCCCATCGCGTTGCAGAAGCTGATCATCAGCGCACCCACACTGACCGAATGGCGGAAGGTGTAATCGTCCTTGTTCTTGATGCGGCACAGCGATAGCAGCGCGCCGTTATTGCGCAGGATGGATTGCGTCATCCGCGTCACGGCAGGCTCCATTTTCTCCAGCTCGACCTGCTGCCCCAAACGTACATCCTGCATGATGTCGAAGACAATTTGGTTGGCTTGCTCATTGATCTGCCTGGCCTGGAACAGTTCGCTATGCGCTTCCACCTTGCGCGGCAACGCTGGTGTACTGTTGGCAAAGGCAATGATTTCGTTTTCCAGTTGCCGTTTGACTTCATGCACGGTCGGAGCGTGGTTGACATCCAGCCCCTTGCTGGTGTCGATATACACCTCATGGATGCCGCTGGCGGCAATTTTTTCGATTGCGTCCGATCTGCGCACCAGAAAGCGTTTGCTTAAGAAAGGGTGTGACATCCAGTCGCAATTAAGGTCATGGATGTACATGCCCACTCTAAGGTCGGCTACGTTAATACACTTGATCATATTGTGCAGAATACAGAGGAGTGACTCGTAATTTTAATGCAATCAGCAAGTTGTTTGGCATTGTTTGTCTGTGTGAATATATTTATTGCATCCGTTGCCGGGCAAGCCAGCGATCAAGCTGGCGGGCAAAAGCCTGCCGGTCGGCTTGACTGAGTGTAGCAGGGCCACCGCTCTGGATGCCGCTGGCGCGCAGTGTTTCCATAAAGTCGCGCATGGTCAGTTGCGCCGCGATGGTTTCCGTGGAGAACGGCTCGCCGCGCCAGTTCAGTGCGGCCGCACCCTTGGCCAGGACCTCGGCCGCCAGTGGAATATCACCGGTAATCACCAAGTCGCCGCTGTTTACCCTGCGTACGATTTCGTTGTCGGCGACATCGAAGCCCTTGGGAACCTGCAGGGCGCGGATGTGTGGCGAAGAAGGCACGCTTAACAGCTGGTTGGCGACAAAAGTCGTTTGCATGGCGGTGCGTTCGGCGGCTCGGCACAAGACTTCGCGAATGACCTTGGGGCAGGCGTCGGCATCAACCCAGATCGGCATGGGGGCTCCGCAGCGTGGATAAGTTCATGAGTTTGGTTTTCCTTATACCCGCCGCGGCAGGCAGCGGGTGATGTGATGGTGGGAGGGCGTTAGCCGCGTATCAATGCCAGCAGATCTTCACTGGACGGAACGATGGCGCCCCCACCGTCTTCCAGTATGCCGTCAGCCAGTGCGCGTTTGTCGTGATGCATGGCGATGATGCTTTGTTCCAGCGTGTCTTCATTGACCAGACGATAGACGGTTACCGGCCGTTGCTGGCCCATACGGTGGGCGCGGCCCATGGCCTGGTCTTCGGCAGCCGGGTTCCACCACGGGTCGGCGATAATGACATAGTCGGCGGCAGTCAGGTTAAGGCCGAAACCGCCGGCCTTGAGGCTGATCAGGAATAGCTCGCCTTCGCCGGCCTGAAATGCCGCTACGCGGCGGTTGCGTTCGGCAACCGGAGTCGAGCCGTCCAGATACTGGTAGGCAATGCCGGCGCTGTCCAGCGGCTCGCGCAGCAGAGCCAGAAAATCGACAAACTGGCTGAACACCAGCACCTTGTGGCGGTTGGCAAGCAGTTCTTCGGCCAGTTGGGCAAAGGCCTGTACCTTGGCTCCGGTCAGGCCCAGTTGCGGATTGACCAGGCGCGGGTCGCACGCGGCGCGGCGCAGCTTGGTCAGTTGTGCCAGCATATTCATGCGTGCCTGCGCACTATGACCCTCGCTCATGCTTTGTTCGGCCTGCTGCAAGGCCTGGCGGCGCAGGGTTTCGTAATGGGCCAGTTCGGCCGCATCGGGTTTAACCGTCAGAATCAGCTCGGTGCGTGGTGGCAATTCGTCTAGCACCTGTTGCTTGGTACGGCGCAGGATAAAGGGCGCAATCAGGCGGCGCAGCGTACGCTGGGCTGTGCGGTCGTTTTCCCGCTCGATCGGATTGGCAAAGCGCTCGCCAAAGCGCTTGCTGCTGCCAAGCAACCCCGGGTTGCCGTAGCGCATAATGGCCCACAATTCGGACAGACGATTTTCGATCGGCGTGCCGGACAGCGCCAGCCTGAAATCGGCCTTAAGTTCGAATACGGCCTGGCTGCGCTTGGCTTGCGCATTCTTGATGGCTTGCGCCTCATCGACTACCAGTGTGTGCCATGACTTTGCCGCAAAAGTCGCACTGGCCTGCAATAGCAGGGTGTATGACACCAGCAGCACATCGCCGGCTTGGGCTTTTTCTATCATATCGCTGCGGCCGATGTCGTCGCCCTCGCTATACACGCTGACATTGAGTGCCGGCGCAAAACGCCGTGCTTCCGCTTGCCAGTTGCCGGTTAGCGAAGTGGGAGCGACCACCAGCGCCGGGCCGTCTTTGGCGCGCGCCAGCAAGACGGCCAGTGCCTGTAGCGTCTTGCCCAGGCCCATATCGTCGGCCAGGCAGGCACCGAAACCGGCTGCGGCCAGACGCATCATCCATTGATAGCCGTCATGCTGGTAGTCGCGCAGCTCGGCCTGCAAGCCGCCGGGCAAGGCCGGCTGGCTGTCGCTGGCGGCATTCAGGCGCTGCAAGCGTTCACGGAAGGCCGGGTCCGTAGTGATATCCAGCCCGTCCAGTGCATGATCCAGCCATTGCATGGCCAGTTGTGGTACGCGCGCTTCGCCCTTGTGAATGTCGGCAACGGTGGCGATTTCAGCCAGCCGCGTGCGCAATTCCTGTGTCAGCGTCAGATACTGGCCCTCGCCCAGTGCGACAAAGCGGTTTTCTGTTTTGGCAAACTCAAGCAGGGTCGAGAGCGACAGGACCAGTTGCTCGTCTATGCGGGCTTCACCTTGCAGTGCCAGCCAATCGTGTCCGCTGCTGACGCTGATCTTGAGTGCTGCCGGATGCAGGGTGGCCACGCGTATCGCCTTGCCGCGCGGCCAGTCTATGCCGGCGATTTGTGGCAGCTGCGGCAATATGGCCAATAGTGCCAGCGCGTCGTCTGGTGCGGTGATCTCCCATTCCTGTGGTGCTTTTCGCGGTAGCGGGTCCAGCATATCGGCGGCGGCCAGTACTGCATCCCGATGCTTGGCTTCGGTTGTCAGGTCGCGGCTGGCACTGAGCGCCTCGCCGCCCAGACGGGCAATCAGCTGGGAGCGTCCGTGGCCCGGTATCAGCCGTGGCCCGGCTTCACCCAGTGGCGCCGCGACCAGGCGCAGCACCAGACCCTCATCCTTGGGCGAGAGTTCGGCGCGCAGGCGCGCATCGGCAACGGTTTCGCGTGCTGCATCAATCTGGTTGCCTTCAACCTGGAAATGACCGGCCAGACCGGTCAGTGCTTGTTGCAATTCCTCGCGTGCCTGAGCCGGCAGGCTCAGCCCGGTCCCGACCAGTTGTGCGGCACGCTGTTGTTCGGGGGTAAAGCGGATCAGGCGCGCGCGGGTTGGTGAATCGCGCAGTACGCTAACCAGTCTGAGCGCCTCCTGCTCTTTTTCCTGCGCGGCAGTCAGGTAGAGATTTGGTGTCGGTGGCAGCGGGCGCATGGCGGGTGTGACCTTGACCTTGAGCTCACCGTTTAGCTCGATGATTTCCAGTTGCGGCATGGCTTCAACCAGCTCAATGTTTTGCCCGGGCGCATCCGCGAGCTCGACCATGGGATGGCCGACCAGGGCGACGATGGCGCTGGCCAGATCCAGATACAGGGTATTGCCGTAGGCCTTGCGGATGGCGCGGACGATGCGCAGGTCTTCTGGCGGCAGCTTTTCGTCCTTGGCCAGCCGCGATAACGGTGCCGCCTTGGGCTTGCCCCAGCCGCGTACGCCCTGTTTTTGTTCAAGCGGCATGATGGCGCGCACTTCGCCATGGGTGCCAAGCTCAATCTGCCAGATCAGGCGCGTGCTGGTGTCGGTAGTGGCGCTGGCGCTGCTATTGCCCAGCGCCGTCAGTGCGGCCAGTGTGATGCGCCAACTTTCATTGCGCTGTCCGGCAAAAAACGGACAGGCAATGGATTGTCCATGGCCATGGGCGCGCGCGGCATCCAGCTGTTCCACCATCCAGCTAAGGCCGCAGCTCTTGAGCAAAGCATGTAGCAGTGCAATGGCTTCTTTTTCGGCGTCGGTCAAAGAGAGCGTCTTGCCCGGCTCCAGCAACCAGACGCGCACCAGCAGCCGCCAGAAATCGACGTCGTGATAGGAATATTGCGAGCTGTGCAGGCTGAAGGAGACGGCTGCAGGCGGCAACTCGCCCAAACGGATGCGGATGGCGTTGCACAGTACCCCCCAGTGGCTGTCGTTTCCCGGATTTTTGCTGCCGGCTTCGGCAGCACAGAACTTGCGTGCCAGTTCCAGCTGGGCTGGTGTTTGCTGTGCCATCAGGGATAGCGGATAGAGCCAGGCGATGGTGTCGTGTATCAGCTGTTTGCGCCGGCCGCTGGCTTTTCGCAACAGAGCCAGACCCTGCTCGAAGCCCTGTTGGGCGCTGGCCCATTGCCCGCGCGTGGCGGCCACGGCCGCACGGGCGCAGGCGATGTAGCCCGGCCATGTGTTCTGGCTGGCGCTTTGTACCAGGTCGACTTGCTTGATGATGGCCTCTACCTGCTGTGGCTGGCCGGACAAAATGGCGTATTCGATCAGTGCCTGGGGTAGCGGGCCGGCATGATGGCCCTGATCCAGTAACGCCTGTGCCAGCTGTGGCATTTCGCCATAGCGCTCATCCCATCCCAGCTGCAGGCGCAATAGCGCGACCGTGGCCAGATGCGCCTGCATCTGCGGGTGCAGGCGCTTAAACAGAACGGGATCGAAGTCATCCAGCCCCGCCGATTGCAGCAGCGCCTCCCAATCGTCGATGGTGCGGCACCAGGATTCGAAGCTGAGCATGCGTTGCGGGCTGTGGCCGCTATAGAGTTCCAGTCGCAGCACGCTGACGGCCATTTCCGGGCTGGAGAAATAAGGCCGCCACATCCGCAAGCTGTGTTGTCCTAGCTCGTGTACATCCAGCAGTGCCTGTTGCAAATTGCGGCTTGGCGCGCTGTCCAGCATGTCGAGGTAAGCTGCATTGATGGCCTCGACAGTCATTTGCCAGTAACCCGCGCGATTCGGCAGCTCCTCTACCCAGCCTTGCTCCCGCAATAGCGCGAGCATTTCCTGCAGCGTATTCATCTTGAAACGCCGGCTCTCGTCATCATTCCAATCAAGACTGGCCAGAAGCTTGTTCAAAGTAGTGCGGGTACAGGGCTGCCAATACAGGGCCAGCGCGCGCAAAACAGTACGGGCGTTCTGCGGTAGCAAGGCAAGCGCTTCGGACGGAGTCGGCATAGTTTGGTAGTGGGTTGGATCGTGGCGGAAGCAGAGATTCTAGCGCAGAGCATGCTGCAAAGATGCGCTTCAATCAGGAGATGGCAGATGGAGAGCGAGGCGAATATTGCTTTATTTGTATGATTACGATGTATGCTTATGGTTTATTTTGTATGGCTGTTTATGTTTAACATCAATGTCTTCCTGTCTGCATTTGCCTTGGCTGCCGGGCAAATTGTCGGCATTGGCCCGCAAAACGCCTATGTAATCCGTCAGGGTATTGCCCGTCGTCATATCCTGCCTATCGTCGCGATTTGCATTGTCTGCGATGTGCTGCTGATCAGCCTGGGTGTGTTGGGCATTGGCACCTTGCTGGCCGCTATTCCGGGATTTATCACCCTTGTTAGCTGGCTGGGTGCCGGGTTTATTGCCTGGCTTGGGTTGCGCGCTTTGCGCTCGTCTTTATCGCCACAGGCTTCCACGCTGGAGGGCGATATCGTGCATGAGCGGCGCGGTGCTATTCGCAGCGTTTTATTGCTGACACTGCTCAACCCCTATGTGTGGCTGGATACCGTGGTGTTGATTGGCGGCTTGTCTGCCGCTTATGGCGAGGCCGGACGACTGTCCTTTATCGGCGGTGCATTGCTCGCCTCCATCTTGTGGTTCTCTACGGTAGGATTTCTGGCCGGACGCCTGGCGCCTTATTTTGCCAAGCCAGCCAGCTGGCGCATTTTGGATGGGGTGATCGCACTGGTGATGTTTGCAACAGCCATTTCCCTATTGCTTAACTTCGGCTTGAAATGACAGCGGATCAGGCATGATCCATACGCTATGATCCTGATCTACATAACCGAAAAGAGATCGCCATGACAGAAGCCAACAGTACAGTTATCAAGCCCTGCAGTAAATGCGGTTCGCGCGCCGAACTGGTCAAGGCCGGTTCGCACCGTTTCTGGGTGCAGTGTATGGAGTATATCGGGCAAGGCAACTGCACCGGCATCGGCGCGCAGGCAGACAATAAGAAAGAAGCGATTCATAACTGGAACAACAAGCGCTGAAGGCTATCAGGGTTTGACCATATCCGGATGTGGCCATAGCCAAGCTAGCAATAAGGCGATGCCGGAACCTATCGCCGCTTCGAAAAAGCGCAGGCTGGCATTGACCAGCGGGGGCAGTCCGGGATGAAGGGCTGAAACGACCAGAACCACCAAGACGGTGACGCAGCCCAGACGGCCATTGTCCGGTACGCCCAGCAGCTGACTGAGCAATATTGTCAGAAATACGCAGATAAAACCGGCTGCCCAGTTATTGGGCAGCAGAGTCAGATAAAGCCAGCCTACGGTCGCACCAATCAGCGTACCCAATACCCGCTTGCTGGCGGCCTTGATGGTCTCGTCACTGCTTGCCTGCAAGACCACAATGCCGGAAATGACTGCCCATAAACGGCCTATCTCGGCTGAAGCACCGGGTATCTTTCCGCCCAGCACATAGCCGCAAGCGCCGGTCAGTATAAGCAACAGCATGATGCGTATGGCGGCAATAAAATCCAATTTGCCAAATTTGATGCTCACAGCTATTCCTAAACATCATCAATATGCTTAAGAGTGTAGACGGTCGCCTCAGAATTCGATGGTGACTTTTTTAGCCCCCAGCATTTTGGCGCGGGCAATCAATTGCTCCAGGCTGGCTTCGGTCAGCAGAATATCGGGCAAGGCGGGCTGGGCAGTCGGCGAAATAACCGCAGGGGGCGGGGGGGGGGCAGGCGGTGCCGAGGGCGATGTTCGCGCAACCGGGACAGGTTTGGCTGCACTTTGCAGCTTGGCCAGCTCCTGACACAGCTTTTCATAGGCTTGCGCGCTGGGTTTGATATGACTGCTATCGGTGGCCTCATAGCGCTGGATGGCTGCCGTAGACATACCTATCTTGTCTGCCAGAGCCGTACGCGACAGATGAAGTGCTTTGCGCAGGGTCTTGAGTGCGAGCGGAAAGTCCGGGCTTTCAAAAGCAGGCAAAACAGTCATCTGAGCTCCATTCTTTTGCATTGAAATAAAATCATACACTTTTTCATACAGTACTACAACGCATATCTGTGTGTGTTTTTATGTGTGAATTTATAAATACAGCCCATAAAACACATGCTGCCATATTGTGTATTAAAACAATTAGGTGTGGCTGTATTGATTTATGTATGATTTACGGGCGACCAAAAATCACACATGATTGCCTTTTGTATTGTTGTGTGTGATTGATTTTTTATTCATACACGGCTAAATAAATACATCACTATTGCAAGGCTAGCCATCACCGGTTTGCTGCCAGCAAGTCGGGTAACAGACTGGCTAGCGGCGAAGAGTGTCGGCAAAAAAACAATCGTTTGGCTTGAAAATGTCTTGAAAGCAGAGATTGTCGAGACGCTGCCCTGTAAATCTGTGAAAATCAGCAACTCAAATTTCATACTCATTTTATATAAAAACGAGGCGCAGCATGCAATCTATCGCTCCCGACTACATCAAACATACCGGTCTGCTGGCCTGGGTTGCTAAAGTGGCCGAGCTGACCCAGCCGGATGCCATCCACTGGGTAGATGGTTCCGAACAGGAAAATGTCTTGCTGCTGGAGCAGATGGTCGCGGCTGGTACGCTGACGCGCCTCAACCCGGAAAAGCGGCCTAATAGCTATGCCGCTTTTTCTGACCCGTCTGACGTAGCGCGCGTGGAGGATCGTACCTATGTCTGTGCTGAAAATAAGGCAGATGCAGGTCCGAATAATAACTGGATGGATCCGGATGAAATGCGCGGCACACTGCAAGGCCTGTTTGCCGGTTGTATGCGTGGCCGCACCTTGTATGTGATTCCATTCAGCATGGGGCCGCTGGGCTCGCCGATTGCACATGTCGGCATCGAGCTGACCGATTCGCCTTATGTCGTCGCCTCGATGCGCATCATGACGCGCATGGGACGTGCGGTGTACGACGTGCTCGGTGAAAACGGCGACTATGTGCCCTGCATTCATACCGTCGGCGCACCTCTGGCCGCAGGAGAGGCCGACAAGCCTTGGCCTTGCAATCCTGATACCAAATACATTGTCCATTTCCCCGAGACGCGCGAGATCTGGTCCTATGGCTCGGGTTATGGCGGCAATGCCCTTTTGGGCAAGAAGTGCTTTGCGCTGCGCATTGCCTCCACCATGGGCCGCGATCAGGGCTGGCTGGCCGAGCATATGCTGATCCTGGGGGTGGAAAGCCCCAAGGGTGAAAAGTCTTATGTGGCCGCTGCATTCCCTAGCGCCTGCGGTAAAACCAACTTTGCCATGCTGATTCCACCGGCGGCTTATCAGGGTTGGAAAGTCACCACGGTAGGGGACGATATCGCATGGATCAAGCCGGGCAGCGACGGCAAGCTATATGCCATCAATCCGGAAAATGGTTACTTTGGCGTGGCGCCGGGCACCTCGGTCAAATCCAACCCTAACGCCATGGCCATGCTGCAGCAGAATGTGATTTTCACCAACGTCGCGCTGACCGATGATGGGGATGTATGGTGGGAAGGTATGAGTAAGGATGTGCCGGCGCATCTGACCGATTGGCAGGGTCAGGATTGGACGCCGGAAATCGCCAAGGCGACCGGACGCAAGGCGGCTCACCCTAATTCGCGTTTTACCGTTTCCGCCACCCAGTGTCCTTCGCTGGATCCGGCATGGAATGATGCCGCAGGTGTGCCTATCTCGGCCTTTATCTTCGGTGGCCGCCGCTCGTCTACCGTTCCGCTGGTGTTTGAAGCGGCCGGCTGGAACGAGGGGGTGTATATGGCGGCAACCATGGGCTCGGAAACCACCGCTGCCGCCATGGGAGCACAAGGGCAGACCCGGCGCGATCCTTTTGCCATGCTGCCTTTCTGCGGTTATCACATGGGGGATTACTTCAACCATTGGCTGACGGTGGGGAGCAAACTGGAGCAGGCACCGGCTATTTTCTGCGTGAACTGGTTCCGCGTGGATGAAAACGGCCGCTTCCTGTGGCCGGGCTTCGGTGAAAACATGCGGGTGCTAGAGTGGATTGTTGGTCGGGTGCAAGGCGTCGCCAAGGCCGAGAAAAGCGTACTGGGCTGGATGCCAAGCTATGACGATCTGGATTGGAGCGGGCTGGATGAAGTCAGTCGCGAGCAGTTTACCGATCTGATGAAGCTGGATACCGAGGCCTGGCGCAAGGAAGTTTTGGCGCATGGCGACTGGCTGGCCAAGCTGGCTGACCGCTTGCCAGCCAGTCTGGCCGAGCAGCGTGTCCGTTTGAGCGCCATTCTCGAGGGCTGACTGACTATCGGGGTTGGATGTGATCTTCGTCTGAATCCAGTAGCCCGGCAGGCTAGACTTGCCGGGCTGTTTTATTGGGCATTCGGCTGTTGTATCTGTAGTCGCCGATGATGATGCGGTACTTTTCCATGTTGGCATCAGGTCTGGATCGATTAAACGGCTTTTGGTGCTGGCTTGCGAGAGGTCTGTTTGCTTCCCGGCACACAAACTTTTGTGCCTTTGGTTTTCTCTTGCATTTTTCTGGCAAGGCTATCTGTGGCGTTTGGGTGAAAGTTGCGGTTTGCGGCGATTTTCCCAATCAAGAACTTTGACTGATCAATCTATTTGCATTTTTGTGCCAAAAATCATATTGATTTGTTGTTTTTGAGCCTTGTTGTGTCGTTAGTGCGACATGGGGCTTCTTCATTTCGACAACTACGATTAGAATTGCGCGGTTTGTTCGGAGGCATGAAAAAGTGGAATATCAGCAGGCAATTATTCAGCAAATCAACGCGGTCAACCGCGCTGTTGCTGTTTTCTTTGTCGCGCCACTGTTGCCCGAGCAGACATATTGGTTTTTAAAGAAAAGCTCCTGATTATTCAGGGGCTTTTTTTTCATCTAATAACATTAAAACGACAGGAATAGGAGCCATACCATGACAAATACGCTCTACCGCAAACACATTATCTCTATTCCAGACTTTACCCGTCAGGAGCTGGAGCTTGTCGTGGAAACCGCAGGCCGGCTTAAGCGCGAGCCGCGTAATGATCTCTTGCAAGGCAAACTGATTGCCAGCTGCTTTTTCGAGCCCTCCACCCGTACCCGCTTGTCGTTTGAAACGGCAGTCCAGCGTCTGGGCGGCAACATTATCGGCTTTGCCGATGGTGGCAATACCTCGGCCAAGAAGGGTGAAACCCTGGCCGACTCGCTGAAGATTATTGGCGACTATAGCGATGCAGTCGTGATGCGCCACCCGAAGGAAGGCGCAGCCCGTCTGGCCAGCGAATTTTCCCCGGTGCCCATCATCAATGGTGGCGATGGTTCCAACCAGCATCCGACCCAGACCCTGCTTGACCTGTTCTCCATCTATGAAACCCAAGGCACGCTGGAAAACCTGACTGTCGCTTTTGTTGGTGACCTCAAGTATGGCCGTACCGTGCACTCGCTGACCCAGGCACTATCGCTGTTCAATGCCAGCTTCTATTTTGTGGCACCGGAAGCTCTGGCCATGCCGGACTACATTTGCGAAGAGCTGGACGAAAAGGGCATCAAGTACACCCTGGTCAGCAGCCTGGAAGAGGTTATTCCGGAAATCGATGTGCTTTATATGACCCGTGTGCAGCGCGAGCGTTTTGACGAGGCCGAGTTCAAGAAGATCCAGGGCCAGTTCATTCTCAAGGCCGAGATGCTGAAGCATGCGCGTGACAATATGAAAATCCTGCATCCGCTGCCGCGCGTAGACGAGATTGCAGTCGATGTAGATGCCACGCCCCATGCCTATTACTTCCAGCAGGCCAAGAACGGGGTGTATGCGCGCCAGGCGCTGCTGTCCCTCGTGCTGAACGAAACTGTCTGATAAAACCGGATACAAGGAAGAATTCACCATGCAATACACGCGCACCGTAGAAGCCCTGAAAGAAGGCACCGTAATCGACCACCTGCCTGCCGGACAGGGCCTGAAAATCCTGCGTCTGTTCCGCCTGGCCGATACCGGCGAGCGGGTCACCGTTGGCCTGAACCTGATCAGCCGTCACATGGGCAACAAGGACATCATCAAGGTCGAGAATGTGGCGCTGACCGCAGAGCAGGCCAACGAGCTGGCTTTGTTTGCACCACAGGCAACGGTCAATGTGATCGAAAACTTCGATGTGGTCAGAAAGCACAAGCTGGTATTGCCGGAAACGATTGAAGGTATTTTTGCCTGCCCGAACTCGAATTGCATTTCTCATAATGAGCCGGTGAGTAGCTTTTTTTATGTCAAAGAACATAAAAATGACACAAAGATGCGCTGCAAGTATTGCGAAAAGGTGTTCAGTAAGGATATTGTTGCCGAAGTGCGCTAAGTCGTACGAAGGGCATAGAGGGAAGCATGACATAAAGCACCGCGTTTGACGGTGCGTCAAAATACAGAAGACGCCACGGTTTACCGTGGCGTCTTTATGTTTTCGCCGCTTGAGTCAGGCGGCCTGGCGCGGGCGTTTTTGTGCCAGCAGATCCGCCTGTAGCGCCGTGATTTTGGCGTCGGCGATCTGATAGTTGCGTTGCTTGATATGACCGAAGCCGCGAATGGCATCGAAACTGCGTACCAGTTCGCAGGCTTGTTCCAGATTGTTGGCATTCAATAAAGGCAGCAGGATCTTGATCTGCTGCTCGAAGCGTGCAATCAGCAGGCGCTCGAGTTTCCGGTCTGCTTGCCAGCCAAACGGGTCAAAAGCGGTATGGCGCAAAAATTTCAGCTTGGCCAACCATTTCATCGCCGTCAGCATCCAGGGGCCGAAGGCACGCTTGTTATGATTCTTTCCGCTTAGCCAGGATGGCGCCAGCTGAAAGACCAGCCGGTAGTCGCCTTCGAAGCTGGCGGCAAGCTGTGCCATAAAAGCGCCATCGCTATACAGTCGTGCCACCTCGTATTCGTCCTTGTAGGCCAATAGTCTGGCGTAGCTGTGGGCAACGGCCAGCGCCAGGCGCGTACTGGCCGGATTGGCACGCGTTTCAGCCTGTTGCACCTGCTCGGTCAGCGCGCGGTAGCGTGTGGCCAGTGCCGCATTCTGGTAGGCGGTGAGCAAGGCGCTGCGTTGCTGCACGACATGTGCCACGGTTTCACGTGAAACAAAGGCTACCACACTGCCCGGGTTCAGCATCTTGTCCAGTACGGCCGGCTGATGGGCGGCATGGCGCCCCCACTGGAAAGCCTGCTGGTTGAATTCGATGGCTGCTCCATTCATACGGATGGCTTCCAGAATGGCTGCTGCACTCAAGGGCACCAGACCCTGTTGCCAGGCATAACCCAGCATGAACATATTGCTGGCGATGGCATCGCCCAAGAGCCGGGTGGCGTGGCCGGTGGCATTGATCTCGAAATAGCGGCCGGTGCCGACGGATTCGACGATGGCATCTTTCATGGCCCGAGCCGGGAAGGACTGATCGGGGTGGGTCAGAAAGGCACTGGTTTGTGTCTCGTTGCTATTGATGACGGCGTAGCTGAAACCGGCACGCATTTTGGCCAGGGTTTCTTCTGCGGCACTGACGACCAGATCGCAACCCAATACCAGATTGGCATCGCCGGCGGCGATGCGTACGGCGTGCAATGCCGCTTGCGAGCGGGCGATGCGCACATGCGACCAGACCGAGCCGCCTTTTTGTGCCAGCCCGGCCATATCCAGCACGGTAATGCCCTTACCATCCAGATAAGCGGCCATGCCCAGAACCTGACCGATGGTGACGACACCGGTGCCGCCTATGCCGGTAATCACGATACCGTAGGGGGTGTCCAGCGCCGGCAGTACGGGCTCGGGCAGTGCCGGTAAACGGCTGATATCGAATTGTTTGGCTTCAGGCTTTTTCAGGCGGCCGCCTTCGATGGTGACAAAGCTGGGACAGAAGCCTTCCAGACAGCTGTAGTCCTTATTGCAGCTGGACTGGTCGATAATCCGTTTTCGTCCCAGCGGGGTTTCGATGGGCATGACCGACAGGCAGCCGGATTTTTCGCCACAGTCGCCGCAGCCCTCGCATACCTGCTGGTTGATAAACACACGCCGTGCCGGATCGGGGTAGAGGCCGCGCTTGCGGCGCCGGCGTTTTTCCGCGGCACAGGTCTGGTCATGGATCAGGATGGTGACGCCGCTTGTGGCGCGCAGTTCAAGCTGCAGGCGTTCGATCTCGCTGCGGTGGAAGACCTCTACGCCGGGCGCCAGCGTATCGATCAGGCCATGCGCCGCATGATACTTTTCCGGCTCATCGCTGGTGATTACGATGCGCGCCACGCCTTCGGCCGCCAGTTGGCGCGTTATCAGGGGTACATCCAGTTTGCCGTCCACATGCTGGCCACCCGTCATGGCTACGGCATCGTTATACAGAATCTTGTAGGTGATATTGACGCTGCCGGCGACGGCCGCGCGTATCGCCATCAGCCCGCTGTGAAAATAAGTGCCGTCGCCCATATTGGCAAAGACATGCGCAGTGCTGGTAAAGGGGGCTTGCCCCAGCCAGGCCACGCCTTCGCCGCCCATCTGGCTGAAGGTCTTGGTATGCGGCTCTATCCAGGTCGCCATATAGTGGCAGCCGATGCCGCCCAGTGCACGGCTGCCATCCGGCACCTTGGTGCTGGTATTGTGCGGGCAGCCCGAGCAATAGTGCGGCACGCGTGCCAGGCTCGCGCGCGGCCTGACCAGCTGGGCTTCTTTTTCGCGGTAAAACTGCAGGCGCTGGTGGATCAGCGGGCTATCCACGATATTGGCGAGGCGGCTGGCGATGGCGCGTGCAATCATGGCGGGTGTCAGCTCGCCGGCGGCAGGCAGCAGCCAGTCGCCATGGGGCAGGGCCCATTCGCCTTTCTCTGCAAACTTGCCCACCACGCGCGGGCGTACATCCTCGCGCCAGTTATATAGCTGCTCTTTCAGCTGGTATTCGATAATCTGGCGCTTCTCTTCAACCACCAGAATCTCGTCCAGCCCTTCGGCAAAGTGGCGTACCCCTTCCGGCTCCAGCGGCCACACCATGCCGACCTTGAAAATGCGCAGGCCGATCGCGGCGGCGAGGCTCTCGTCT
Organism: Craterilacuibacter sp. RT1T; assembly: GCF_023502145.1. Taxonomy (GTDB): domain Bacteria; phylum Pseudomonadota; class Gammaproteobacteria; order Burkholderiales; family Chromobacteriaceae; genus Craterilacuibacter. Next base: position 213,313 of record NZ_JAMFLI010000004.1, read on the forward strand.
ATGCCCAGATCGTCCAGCGCCTGCATCACATCGAGATAGCTCTTGCCGGTGGTGATGATGCCCAGCCGTGCATTGGGCGAGTCCAGCGTGATGTGGTTCAGGTGGTTGGCGCGCGCATAAGCCAGTGCCGCATACAGGCGCTCATGCAGCACGCGCTTTTCCTGTAGCAGTGGCGGGTCGGGCCAGCGGATATTGAGGCCACCCTCGGGCAGCGGGAAGTCGTCGGGAATGACCGCTTGAAAACGCTCGGGGGAGACATCGACGATGGCGCTGCTCTCTATGGTGTCGGTGATGGCCTTGAGTGCCACCCAGCAACCGCAATAACGGCTCATGGCCCAGCCATGCAGGCCGAAATCGAGCACTTCCTGCACGCCGGAGGGGCTGAGTACCGGAATCATGCTGGCCGCGAGAATATGATCGGACTGGTGCGGAAAGGTGGACGATTTGGCGGCGTGGTCATCCCCACACACCAGCAGTACACCGCCCTGTGCGCTGCTGCCGGCCACATTGCCATGTTTGAGCACATCGCCGGAGCGGTCAACGCCGGGCCCCTTGCCATACCACAGCGCGTAGACACCATCGACTTTGGCGCCCTCGAACAGCCCCAGCTGCTGGGTGCCCCATACTGCTGTTGCGGCCAGGTCTTCGTTCAAGCCGGCGTGAAACACCACCTGATGTGCCTGCAAATGGCTGGCCGCCGCCTGCATGGCAAGATCGACATTGCCCAGCGGCGAGCCGCGGTAACCGGTGACATAGCCGGCGGTATTCAGGCCGGCCTGACGGTCGTGCAGCTGCTGCATCATAGGCAGGCGCACCAGCGCCTGAATGCCGTTCATCAGCACCTGGCCATTGAGGATGGTGTATTTGTCTTCCAGTGAAGTCTGGCGGATGGACATGGATGCTCCTTGACGATGGGCGCTTGTGGCGCAGTGGGCGGCGCAGCTGACCTTGTGGGTCGTGCTTTAGTTGTAGCGTCTGCATTGCCATCCATCAGCAAGATAGATAAGCCGTGAATAAAGGGCAAAAGGCTTGACGTTTATCGCCGGGCTTTGTGGCCTGTACGCCAGTGCAGCAAAATTGGCCGCCACCGATTTAGCCGATACCCATATGTGTTAATGTGTTGACTCCTGCTGAAACCCGACTGTCTGCCATGACCACCCCTTCTTCTGCCAGTACCCGTCAGGGACTGGTTTTTGCTACCGGCGCCTATCTGTGCTGGGGCTTGTTTCCCCTGTACTGGAAACCGCTGCACGAAGTGCCGGCCTTGCAAATTCTGGCGCATCGCATCGTCTGGTCGGCCTTGTTGCTGACCCTGATTCTGGCGGTGCGCGGGCAATGGGGCTGGCTGGCCGAATCGCTGCGCGACAAGCGGCGTATGGCTTTGCTGGCGGTTTCGGCCACCATGTTGTCGTGCAACTGGCTGGTGTATATCTGGGCGGTGACGCATAACCGGGTGATCGAGGCCAGCCTCGGATACTTCATCAATCCGCTGGTCAATGTGCTGCTTGGATGGCTGGTGCTGGGGGAAAGGCTGACGCGGCTGCAGAGTATTGCGGTCGCGTTGTCGGCGCTGGGCGTCGCCTGGCTGACGTTTAGTGTGGGCACGCTGCCATGGATCGCGCTGGTACTGGCGGTGTCTTTTGGTATTTATGGCTTGTTGCGCAAGACCGCTCACCTGCCGTCGCTGGAAGGATTGGCGCTGGAAACCTGGCTGCTGTTTCCATTGGCCTTGGGCGCTTTACTGTGGTTTGAAGCGCAAGGAGAAGGGGTATTCGGCCACGCCGCAAGTGGGATCAATCTCTTGCTGATTGGGGCCGGTATCGTCACCACCATCCCGCTGCTCTTGTTTGGCGCCGGCGCGCGGCGCTTGCCGATGACCATGCTGGGCTTGCTGCAATACCTGTCGCCGACCATACAGTTTTTGCTGGGAGTCTGGCTGTATCACGAGCCTTTCTCCGGTACGCGTCTGATTGGTTACGGCCTGATCTGGAGCGCTTTGCTGCTGTATTCCGGCGTCAGCCTGTTCGGCGCACTGCGTACGCGCCGCACTTGAATCAGCGGTTGCTGCGCACCCAGCCCAGCCACTGGGTAAACAGGGCCGGGTTGATGGCGGCGATGGCCGAGCGTGTCCAGAGCGGGCCCTGCCAGTAGTCGTCATCGTCCAGTGTGGCGATGCAGCCACCGGCCTCCTGCAGAATGAGGGCGCCGGCCGCGTAGTCCCATAGCCGCTGGCCGCCATGCAGATAGATGTCGTAACGGCCGCTGGCCAGATAGCACCAGTCCAGCGTGCTGGAGCCCATATTGCGCTGGCTGGCGCAGGGCGCCACGCTGTGTATGCGCGAGGCCAGACGCACTGAACGCAGATATTTGATGTCTATGCTGGCGATGGCGTCACTGATGGGTTTGCTGGTCTGTTTCAGCGGCAGGCGGCTGCCGTTAAGATAGGCGCCCAGTTTGTGGCGCGCATAGAACATCTCGTCAGCCACCGGGTTGTAGATCACGCCGATTTCGCTTTTACCATGGCGCATCAGCGCCACCGACACGGCAAAATACGGCAGGCCGTTGACGAAGTTGGTGGTGCCGTCTATCGGGTCGACCACCCACAAGCCTTCCTGGTTGTCCTGCCACAAGGCATCCTGTTCCGCCGGACTCATTTCTTCGCCCAGTACCGGGTAGGGCAGGATCTGTGGCAGCAGGCGGGACAGCGCCTGCTGGCAGGCAAGGTCGGCCTCGGTAAACAGCGTGCCGTCATCCTTGCGGCTGGCTCCCACATACAGGAAGCGCGGCATGACTTCGGTTTGTGCGACTTCGCGCACGGCACTGATCACCTGATCGACAACATGCATACTGGCGGCCTTTTGCTGGATGCCGGTCAAACACCGGCCGAACGCTATAATAGCGAACTCATTATATTGCGGTGCGGATAAAATATCCGTTTCGCCTGCTTATCTCGGGACGACCCAAATAATGCCAAGGTTTTACGTAGACACGCCACTTTTATCCGATCAGGAATTTTCATTGCCGGAGGAAGTGGTGCGCCATATCCAGGTTTTGCGGCTGCAGGCAGGAGACAGCCTTACCTTGTTCAACGGCCAGGGTGGCGAATATCCGGCAATATTGCTGACGCTGGGCAAACGCGAGGCGCGCTGCATCATCGGTGCCCATCTGCCCACTGCCTGTGAAAGCCCGGTATGGCTGGGCTTGGCGCAAGCCATATCGGCCGGCGACAAAATGGAGTTTACCCTGCAAAAGGGGGTGGAAATGGGGGTTAGCGTATTCCAGCCGCTATCCACCGAACGCTCCATCGTCCGCCTGTCGGGGGAACGTGCGCAAAAGCGTATTGAACGCTGGCAGGAAATTGTCGTGTCGGCGTGCGAGCAGTGCGGCCGCAATACTATCCCTGAAGTCCGTCCCATCCTGACACTGAAAGAATGGCTGGCGCACCCACCCGAAGCCGATGCCCGCCTGATTCTGTCGCCGCTAGGCGAGCGCAAGCTGGCTGACCTCGCGCAGGCACCGCAAAAATTATGGCTGATGGCCGGGCCCGAGGGCGGGTTTTCCGGGCAGGAAGAACAGGCGGCATTGGCATCCGGCTGGACGCCTTTGCGTCTGGGGCCGCGCGTGCTGCGTACGGAAACCGCGGCACTGGCGGCGGTCGCCGCCGTGCAGACACGCTGGGGAGATTACTGCTGAGGTTCAGACTTCGCGGTAAACCAGATTGCCCGAAAACAGCAGTTCCTTGTCGCTAAGCTGGGCATGGCTGGCGCCGGGCTGGATGCGGTCGAATACGAAGCGGCGTGTGCCGCATTGCAAGGTGGCCGGGATGGGCGCGTCTTCGTAGCGGCCGACGATTTCTGCCGATGGTATCGGCTCTATGCCTGCCGGCAGCGATACGCCTTGTGTTGCCGGTAGTTCCAGCTCCCAGTCCTGGGCATCTTTTTCCGGCAGTTTGGCCGGTGCCGCCTGACGCAGCCAGAGCAGCAGCAGCCATTGCGGCAGCAAGGCCTTATGCACGCGCTTGTCGTCGGTGACGACACAACTCACCTTGAACTCGGTATGGCAGCCAGGGCAGCGCGCCAGTGCGACGATAAACAGGCGGTCTTGAACCATGACAGCCTCACCTGCCATATTGTCTGCCGCAACCAGTTGCTGGCACTGCGGACAATGCTTGGCAAAACGGCTGATCGAGTTGCCATTGTTGAAGCGGATAGGTAAATAGCGTGCGATAGGTCCGGACATGCGATGACGTTGCCTGTGATAAGTAGCGCCGCCATTATACGTCAGCCCGCAAGGTGATTGCGTCTGGCGTGTGCTATATGGCAAGACGGCTTAAAACTTCAGCTGCAGGGCCCGGAACAGATGCGCCAGCGTCCAGGCCGGGCCTATCAGTAAAAATTGCACATCCTTGAAAAAGGAAGGTTTTTTGCCTTCTATCTTGTGGCCGATAAACTGGCCTATCCAGGCCAGTACAAATACCAGCAGCGACAGCGGCAAGACCGGAATGCCCAGTCTGGGCAGCCAGGCCAGTAGCCCCAGCATGCTACCGCACATCAGCCCCATCGCCAGTGCCATGCGCCAGGATAGCCGCAGATAAAACAGCAGACCCAGTGCCAGCAAGATATAGGCCGGATTGATCGCTGCGGGAATGGATGAGGCCAGCCCGAACACGGCAAACACGATGGCGGGTACGCATAGCTTGTGGATGGCGATATTGGTCGGATGGCGGTGGCTAGCGCCATAGTCGTCCAGCCATTGGGTCAAAGTCATGCCATATCTCCTTTTTATTCAAATACAATAGCGTTTGCCGCCCAAGGCAGGCAAGGCGTTTGATATGGAACAAACCTGCAGCTATTGGCAATAGGGCATTGCATCGTCCATCGTTAGAATAAGAAAACCCTACTATGGACACTGCAGTGAACCAGACCGCCAAGCCCCGTTTCCAGTGCATCAAGGAGCATATCCTGGATGGCATCCATCGCCAGCTGTATCTGCCTGGCTGCAAAATCCCGTCCGAGCTTGATCTGGCAAGGGATTTTGCTGTGTCGCGCATGACGGTGAACAAGGCTTTGCGCGAACTGAGCGATGAAGGCGTGTTATTGCGTTTTGCCGGCGACGGGACTTATGTAGCGGAAAACAAGGTGGCCGCACCGTTACTGGACGTCAACAATATCCGGCAGGAAATTCATACCCGCGGTCATCATTATGTGGCGGATGTGGTCAGTCTGTGTGCGCTGGCCGCGGATCAGGAGACGGCGCAATACCTCGAAGTCGAGCCCGGAATGGATCTGTACTATTCGCTGATCGTGCATCGCGAGGACGGATTGGCGGTGCAGCTGGAGGAGCGTTTTGTACATCCGCACTGGGTGCCGGATTATCTGGCGCAGGATTTCACCCGCGAGACGCCGAACAGTTATTTGCGGCGTAGCGCGAGCCTGACCGAAATCGAGCATGCCATTTCTGCCGTGATGCCGGGTGTGCGGGAGCAGAGCTTGTTGGCGCTTAATGCCAACGAGCCCTGCTTACTGGTGCAGCGTCACAGCCACTCGCACAAAAATCTGGTGAGCTTTACCCGGCTGTGGCATCCCGGGCACCGTTACAGCCTGCACTCGCGTGTATTGCTGGATAGCTAGACGCTACAAAAAAAGGCCACATCCGCAAGCGGTGTGGCCTTTTTTCATGCAGTCGGCGGCTTACTTGCCGCTGATGCTCTTGCCGTAGCTAGCTGCTGCGGCTTCCATTTTCGGTAGCAGCGCTTTTTGTGCGGACTGCATGACATCGGCAGCGGCACGGTCAATGACTGCACCATTGGACTGCAGCCATTTCTGGCCGGCAGGCGTCTTGACGAAGGCGGTAATCTGCTTGATCTCGGCGGTGGTAAAGGCCGAGCCGTAGCTGTTTACCAGTGCCTGTTCGAATTGCTGCTTGGTGGCACTGGAGTCGAAGTAGTCCTTCACCAGTTTCATCTGGCTATCGCCATAGGCTTTCAGGCCATCTTGTGCTTTTTTCTGCTGTTCGGCGGTCAGCTCGATCTTGTTGTCGACCAGATATTTTTGCAGCAGCGGGCCGGCGCTGGTGGCAGCGCGCTGCGCCAGCATAGGCAGCATGCCGTTGATGCGGGTTGCGCTGATCAGTTCCTTGACCGCGGCCGTATCGGCTGCAGGCGCGGCCTGAACCATCATGGGTACAGCCAGAAGCAGGGCGGACAGCAGACCGGCGATGCGGCGTTGAGCGAACATGAGGTTTCCTTTTCAATTAAGCCAGGTGCACAGGGAAAGCAGTTTGGCATTTGCTGTGCTTTTGGTCAAAGGCTGTGCAAATGCTTACTTTTCTATTGAAGCAGCTATTGTGGTGTATTGCCTGTATTCAATAGGCGGCACTGCTAAAACTTGGGAGCAATTAGTCGCCACCCCGTCTGGTACAGGCCGGCTACGCTATGTTAAGTTAGTCGATTGTATACAAAACACCACAGCTCAAGGCTGCACTTACACGCAAGGACACACACTATGTTTGCAGCAGAAATCTATAGCGCCCGTCGTGCCCGGCTGGCGGATGCCGGTCTGTCCGGTCTGGTGGTATTGCTGGGCAATGTCGATGCGCCGATGAATTACGCGCATAACCCCTACCACTTTGTGCAGGACGGCAGCTTCCGCTATTTCTTCGGCCTGGATATGCAGGGCCTGGCCGGCGTGCTTGATCTGGATCAGGGGGAGGTCGCATTGTATGGCGACGAGCCCGAAGTGGCGGACATTGTGTGGACCGGCCCCTTGCCGGCGCTGAGCGCGCGTGCGGCCGATGTCGGCGTCGGCCTGACCCGACCTTATGCCCAGCTGGCAACGGCGATACAGGCGGCGCAGGCCGCCGGCCGTCCGGTGCACTATTTGCAGCCTTACCGTGGCGAAACGGTGCTGGAGCTGGCACGCCTGCTCAACTGCAGCAGCGATGCCATCAAGCCCGGCTTTTCCGTGGCGCTGACCCATGCCGTCGTTGCCCTGCGTGAAATCAAGCAGGATGTCGAAATCGCCGAAATGGAAGCGGCGCTGGCGGTAACGCGCGAGATGCATATCGCGGCCATGCGCGCGGCGCGCCCCGGCGCCTTCGAGTACCAAGCGGTCGGCGCCATGGAAGGCATTATGCGCAGCCAGGATCTGCGTCTGGCCTATCCGTCCATTTTCTCGCGTCGCGGCGAAGTGCTGCATAACGAGCACTACAAGGGTCAGCTGCAAGCCGGCGATCTGGCATTGAATGATACCGGTTGCACCTCGGCCGGCGGCTACGCCAGCGATATTACCCGCACCATTCCGGTGGGCGGGCGCTTTAGCGACAGCCAGCGTGCCATTTACGAAATCGTGCTGGAAATGCAGGAAAGCGCGATCGCTGCCCTGCGTCCGGGCGTGCGCTACCTCGATATGCACAAGCTGGCGGCACGCGTGATGGTCGAAAAAATGACGGCACTGGGCTTTTTCCATGGCGACGCGGCGGAAATCGTCGAGTCGGGGGCTTACGCCATTGCCTTCCCGCATGGTCTGGGTCACCAGATCGGGCTGGATGTGCACGATATGGAAGCACTGGGCGAAGACCTGGTCGGCTACGGCGAAGGGCTGGCGCGTAGCCCGCTGTTTGGCCTGGGTTATCTGCGTCTGGCCAAATCGCTTAAGGCCGGCATGGTGCTGACCGTCGAGCCCGGCATCTACTTTATCCCGGCACTGATCGAAGCCTGGCAGGCCGAAGGCCGCCACGCCGGCCTGATCAACTACGCCCGCTTCCTGGAATACCGCGATTTCGGCGGCATCCGTCTGGAAGACAATGTGTTGATTACGGCCGATGGCAGCCGCATTCTGGGCGAGCATATCCCCAAGACCGTGGCCGAAGTCGAAGCGGTGATGGCCGCTTAAGCCGGACGCACTGTTGCATGAAAGCCGCCTGCGGGCGGTTTTTTTGCGCCGGCCGCCCGGCCCGCTTGCACTTGGCGCGGCTTGCTTCTAGCTTGTCAGCATCCGCACACCGAGGGCGTTATCATGAGTCGGGATGTCAGAATCCGTCTGGCCGAATCGCAGGATATCGATGCCATCCTGCCGCTGTTTACCGCCTACCGGGTGTTTTACGGCCTGGAGCCGCGCACGGCAGACAGCTGGGCCTATCTGGCGGCGCGGCTAGCGGATGGCTCGGCCAGGGTCTTGCTGGCCGAGGACGAAGAGGGCGAAGGGCTGGGGCTGGTGTTGATGTATCCGGGGTTTGACTCGCTGGCGCTGGCGCCAAGCTGGCTATTATCCGATCTGTTTGTCGAGCCGGAGGCGCGCGGCCACGGCATTGCGCAAGCCTTGATGCAGGCCGCGCATGTTCTGGCTGCCGAGCAGGGCGCCGACAGCATGCTGCTGGAAACCGCGCACGACAATCTGGCGGCACAGGCGCTGTATGGCAAGCTGGGCTATGTGCGCGACCAGGTATTCGGGCGCTATGCGCTCAAGCTGTCCCGGACGGATTGAGCGACGAATTTGCCTGCGGCCAATCGAACAGGCGCACCAGCGCGCTGATATTGTCGCGGCCGAAGCCACGGGCCTGAGCAATGGCCAGTACCTGATGGACGGCCTGACTGGTGGGCAGCTCGGCCTCCAGTGCGCCGGCTGCCTCCAGCAGATAGCGGAAATCCTTTTCGAGCAAGTCCAGCGATAGCTGTGGCGCGAAGTTGCGTGCCAGCATCAGCCGGGCGCTGGCGCAGACTGCCGGGCTGGCGATGGGGGTGGAGCTGATGATGTCCAGCGCCCGGTCCGGGTCGACGCCGGCCTTGGCCAGAAAGCCGAGAATCTCGGCCATGGCGGTCATTTGCGTACCCAGCAGCGCATTGAGCGCCAGTTTCAACTGTGCGCCCTGACCGTTACCGCCGACATGATGCACCACGCTGCCCATGGTTTTGAGAATGGGACGGGCGCGGCGAAAGGCGCTTTCCTGACCGCCGACCAGATATACCAGCTGACCGGTCTCGGCCTGGCTGCGCGAGCCGGAAACGGGGGCGTCCAGAAAGTTGCTACTGCCCAGCGCCTGTGACAATTCGTGTATCCACGCGGATGACAGCGTGCCGGACTCTATCGCCAGTACATCGTCGCCCAGGGCCGCCAGTGCGCCGGTTTGGGCATCCAGCCACACGGCACGCGAGGCCGTGTCGTCGCTGAGCATGGTCATCACCACATCGGCATCCTTGACCGCTGCGCGCGGCGTTTCGGCCATATGGGCGCCATGGTGGGCCAGCAGGCGGCGCTGTTCATCTGACCGGTCCCATACCGTCAGCGGGTAACCCGCCATCGCCAGCCGTCCGGCCATGCGCGAGCCCATGCCGCCCAGACCGAGAAATGCGATTCTGCTCATGATCCCGTTCCCTTGTTTTCAGCCGGCCAGTGCCGGGTTCAGGCTGTAACTGCCGGTCAGGCTGGCGCTGGCCAGCGTGTGGCGGGCGATGGCCGCCCGCACCGCCGCGCCATCTGCACGCTCGCCCAAACCCAGGCTCGGGGTGTCGAGCGCATGCAGGGTAAACACATAGTGGTGCAGCCGGGCATCGTTCCACGGCGGGCACGGGCCATCGTAGCCGTAGTAGTCGCCGGCCATGTCCGGGTCGCCGGCATTCCAGCCGGTATAGTCGTTGATGCCGTGACGCATGCCGCCCGGCGCATCCGGCCCCGCCTTGCCGCCCACGGTCACGCCGCTGCTATGGCTGCCTTCGGCAATGTCGTGGGTGGTGGCCGGGATATCCAGCAGCAGCCAGTGGAAAAAATCGGTACGCGGCAGATCGGCTGTGATGGTGCGCCCCTCTACATTGACGTCGGTGCCGACACTGGGTACATCCGGGTCATGGCACACTAGCGCAAACGAGCGCGTGCCGACCGGCTCGCCCTGCCAGTGCAGATGGGGGTTGAGGTTGTCGGACAGGGCGATATGGCCACTGTTTGCCGGTACGGCAAAGGCGTAGCGGCCGGGAATACGGGCACCATCCTGAAAACTGTCGCTAAAGAGTTGCATAAAGGTCTCCTTGAGAATTCAGCCTTGCGGCACCGGTGGTTCGTTGAACAGGGTTTTGTAGGCGTGCGGTTGCGAGCGCCAGTATTGCGGTGGCGCGTCGACATGCGCGCCCAGTGCGGCGGCGGCATGCCATGGCCAGCGCGGGTCGTACAGCATGGCGCGCGCCAGAGCCACCATATCGGCCTGACCGCTGGCGACAATGGTTTCGGCCTGTTCCGCCTCGGTAATCAGCCCGACGGCAATGGTGGGCAAGTGGCAGGCTGCGCGGATCTGTGCGGCAAAGCCGACCTGATAGCCGGGCGTGACCGGAATCTGCTGACGTGGCGACAGCCCGGCAGACGATGCGTGGATATAGGCGCAGCCAAGGCGTTTGAGTTCTTGGCTGAAAACGGTGCTTTGTGCCACATCCCAGCCGCCTTCTACCCAGTCGGTCGCCGAGATGCGCACGCCGACCGGCTTGCCCGGCGGGAAGGTCGCGCGGACCGCCTCGAAGACCTGCAAGGGAAAACGCATGCGGTTTTCCAGCGAGCCGCCATAGGCATCAGTACGAAAATTGGCTAGCGGAGAGAGAAACTGGTGCAGCAGATAACCATGGGCGGCGTGTAATTCCAGCATATCCACGCCAAGGCGGGCGGCGCGGGCGGCGGCATCGGCAAAAGCCTGCAGCAGGCGCTGCAGGCCGGCGCTGTCCAGTGCCTGCGGGCAGGGATCACTGTCCTGATAGGGCACGGGTGAAGGCGCCAATATGGTCCAGCCGCCATGCTCCGGTGGCAAGTGGTGGCCGCCATCCCATGGCCGCGCGGTCGAGGCCTTGCGCCCGGCGTGTGCCAGCTGAAGGCCTAAGGGCATGGCGGAATAAAGGCGGATGGCGCGGATAACGCGCCCCAGCGCCTGCTCGGTCTTGTCCGAATACAGGCCCAGATCATGCGGTGAAATGCGCCCCTCGGGGGTGACGGCGACCGCTTCGCTTAACAGCAGGCCGGCGCCCGACATGGCCAGCTGGCCCAGATGCATCAAATGCCAGTCATTGGCCTCGCCCGCCTCGGCCGAGTATTGGCACATCGGCGCGACAATGATGCGGTTGGCCAGCGTCAGCGCATCCAGCAGCATGGGCGTAAACAGGGTACTCATTCCGGCTCCGTTTGCAGCGGGCCCACTTTGCGGGCAATGAGTACCAGTCTAGACGCTGACGCCAGACTTCACTGGCGCGATCGTGTCAGAACGGGCGTGGCCGTTTGCTATTGGGGCCGCCCAGCTTGAAGTTGTCGTCCAGTACGCCATAGGCCAGCGGCGCCATGGCTTGCAGCGCCTCGGCCTGTGGCAGGCCGGCAAACGCCAGCTCGGCGTCAAGCAGGTGCAGCGCGCGCCGCGCCGCGGTACACAGGCCGACGGCAATATCGAAATCGGCGCTGCTCAGCACTTTGCTGTTGCGTAGCTTCTTGGCGTAAACACGACACATCTGGGCATATTTGTAGGCGGGTTCGCGTGCCTCCGCCTCGAAGCCGCCGGCGGTCTCGAAGCCGTCAAAGGCCGAGATCACGGCATGGCAGGCGGCTTGTGCGCGCTCGAAGCGCTTGAGTGTCGCGGCCTGCATGGCTGCATCGGGTTGGGTGGCGCTTTTCTTTTTGCCGGCCATGGTATGGCCCTCACTGAATAAGATGATAGGGCGCGATTGTAGTCGATGGCGGCCCTGCTCAGGAAACCCCGCCCGCACTCGGGGGTTTGCCTATTGCCGCAGACTGTCCCACCATGAGCGCATGTGGCATATCCTGACCAACTTCGGCGACTCTGCCGTAATGATTCCCGCCGCCCTCGCCATCGGCCTGTGGCTGGCTCTGCGCCGGGCATGGAGCCAGTTCCTCGCCTGGTGGCTATTGCTGGGTGCCGGCAGCCTGCTGGTGTTGTCCAGCAAGCTGGCTTTTATCGGCTGGGGCATCGGCATTGCGGCCATCCGTTTTACCGGTTTGAGTGGCCACGCCTTTATGTCGGCTTCCATTTTGCCGGTGCTGGGTTATCTGCTGCTGGAGGGCTGTCGATCCGGCCTTGGCCGCGCCGGCGTGCTGCTTGGGATGGGTGCGGCGCTGGCGGTAGCCGTTTCGCGCGTCGTGGTCGGGGCGCATTCCCCGTCGGAGGTAATCAGCGGCTGTGCGCTGGGCTTGTGGGTCGCCATCCTGTTTTTGCGCATGCAGGGTAAGGCCGGCCGGCCACAGCAGATGGGCCTGATTATCGCCGCCTGCCTGCTGGTGGCCGCCGGAGCACTGCTCGGCCTGCGCGCGCCCTCGCAGGACTTCATCACCCAGCTGGCGCTGTATCTGTCCGGTCGTGCGCCTGCAAGCTGGTAGCACCGGCCTTTGGGCTCACGACCAAATAGGGTGTAATGCAGGATTAGCGTGGCAGGTGTGGCGAGATCAGCTTCAGGTAGAGCAGGGCACCGATCTGTGCGCCCAGTAGCGGGCCAAGTACCGGCACCCACCAGTAATCGCTGGCACGTCCACCATTAAAAGCGACGGCATCCCAGCCCGAGAGCGCAATGAATAGCCGCGGACCCAAGTCGCGTGCCGGATTCATCGCAAAGCCGGTCAGCGGGCCGAACGAGGCACCAATGACCGCAACCAGCAGACCAATCAGCAAGGCGCCGGCGAAGCCGCGCGATGGACCGTTACGCGGGTCGGTGAGTGCCAGAATGCCCGTCATCAGGATCGCGGTAATGACGGCCTCAACCAGCAGGGCTTGCACATTGCCTAGGCTGGCATGGGCAAAGGTGGTGAAGATGGCGGCACTGGCCACGCTTTGCGGTGTGCCGCGGATAATCCCGTGCGTACTTTCCCAGTCGGCCAGTAATGGCGCATAGAGTGCCATTACAAGGGCGGCTGCGCAGAAGGCTCCCGCACACTGCGCGACGATATAGGGCAGGGCCCGCCGGCGTTCGAAGCCGGCCCACGCGGCGAGCGCCAGCGTGACCGCCGGATTTAGGTGCGCACCCGATACGCCGGCAACGACATAGACCGCCAGCGCGACCCCCAGTCCCCAGGTGAGCGAGATTTCCCACTGGCCGAAATTGGCCCCCGATAGCTGCATACCGGCAACGGCGCCCACACCAAACAGAATCAGCAGTGCCGTGCCGATGAATTCGGCCAGGCAGGCACCCGCCAGGCTGGGCCCTGCTGCGGGTCGCGGTAGGCTATCTGCTGTTGGCATCGTTTCTTTCATCGAATGTTGCTGCACGATCAAGCCGTCTCTATTGTCGGTGCCAAGCGGCGCAGATGCCGTACGGCATAGGCTAGGAACAGCAGCCAGAGCGTAGCCATCAGCATGCCGTATGGCAGGCCGGGCCCGCCGACAGTGGCAAAGCCCAGTGGCGAGAACGTCAGGTACATCGAGATCAGCAGGCAGACCAGCAGCACGCTAGTTAGGCGGGCATAGCGCCATGGTCGCAGGTGTAGCGGCAGTTGCTCGCCATCGGCCAGACGGAAGTCGATGGTGCCTGCGCGGCCATTGCGCGGCCAGAACCAGCCACAGCAAGCGAGAATGACTGCGTGCAGGGCGAACATCATGCCCATGATGTGGACGAAGTTGATGCCGATACGCTTGTCGATATCGAAGCCGATGACCAGGATGCCGTACAGCAGGACATGCAGTACCAGCACCAGACGGGCACTCCATCCTGGAACGCGCGGCAGGAAGAAACCGGCCAGCACGATAGCGATAATCGGGATGTTGTAGAAGCCGGTGACGCGGCGGATCAGCAGGTAAATGCCATCCGGTGCATACAGCATCAAGGGGGCAATCACCATCGAGATCAGCGCAAAGCCGGTGCCGACCCATTTGCCGACACGAACCAGTTCGGCGTCGCTCGCTTGCGGGCGGAAGGCGCGGTGCCAGTCCATGGCGAACAGCGTCGCGGTACTGTTGACGATGGAGTTGAAGTGGCTGATCACCGTACCGAAGAAAGCTGCGACAAAGAAGCCGAGCAGCCACCACGGCATCACCAGCTTGATCAGTGCCGGATAAGCAAGATCGGGTTTATCCAGTTGGTCGCCAATCAGGTGGAAGGCGATCACGCCGGGCACCAGCATGACCAGCGGTACCAGAATCTTGACGAAGCCGGTCAGCAATACACCCTTCTGGCCCTCGGCAAGGTTTTTTGCGGCCAGCGTACGCTGGATCGTTGCCTGGTTGGTACACCAGTAAAACAGGTTGGCAAAGATCATGCCGGTGAACAGGGTGCCAAACGGAATACGGCTGTTTTCATCACCGACGGCATTGAGCTTTTCCGGCTGGTTGATGACCAGATGATCGATACCGGCGGCCAGAGAGCCGTCCCCCAGCGCGATCAGGCCAAGAACCGGCACTGACAGGCTGGCCAGCAGCAGTACGACGCCATTGATGGTGTCTGAAATCGCTACTGCGCGCAGTCCGCCCAGCACGGCATAAGCCGCACCTACACCACCCATGACCCATACCAAAATCCAGATCATGGCTTCGTGGCCAAGGCCAAGCGCGGTATGGATACCGAACACTTCATCCAGTGACAGCGCGCCCAGATACAGGGCAACCGGGTTGGCCACCAGCGTGTAGCCGATGATGAACATCGCACTGACGATGCGCCGGGTGGTGACGTCGTAGCGGGTTTCCAGATACTCGGGCAGGGTGGTGAAGCCGCCCTTCAGGTAACGGGGAAGAAAGAACATGGCCAGCATGATGGTGGCGAGCGCAGCCGTACTTTCCCACGCCATCGAACTGAGGTTGTCAGCATAGGACTGGCCGTTCAGGCCGACCAGTTGTTCGGCCGACAGGTTGGTCAGCAGCATCGAGCCGCAGATAAACCAGCCGGTCAAGCCGCGGCCTGCCATAAAGTAGCCGGCTGCTCCGCTATCGTGGGCGCGGGACGTCAGGCGCGAGGATATCCAGGCCACGCCAAGCGTAAACAGTAGAAAGGTTGCCAAGGCAAATATGGATTCTGTCATACGGATCCCCGTAAAAATCAATCTATCCAGTAGAATTCGTAGCGCAATGATATAGATGGGTCTTTAGGCTGTCGATCGAATATAAAAAAAACGCGCGTTCGCTTGTTTTTTATCAAGTAATTCCGAAGTTAGTGAAAAAATTCCCGGCTTTTACCATGAATGGGTTACTTGTTTTTGTTGTTTATGCATATAAGGCACTGATAATTAGCATTATTTATCTATTTGCGTGATGTCTTACATGTGTTTATAAGCAAGTCTGACTTTACGGATTTTCCTGATCTTGATCAATAAAATACCTATTGCTACTTGTCTGCCATTAATCGTAACGCTACGATTTGCTCGTCAAAAGCGTGGCCGGCAATAAAGGTGACCACGCTGTAATCAAACCGCATAGATACTCTCAACAATACCAATCAGGCGTGCGAGGCAAATACTTATGCCGAGCCACCTTATGGAGAACAGCATGACCACCCATGCAGCAACGCTGGATAACAGCGTGACAGCCCCTGCAGCGCAGGCAACAGGCGAACAGCGCCTGCCGGGCAAAGAAAAATTTGCCTACGGTGTTGGTGACTTCGGATACAACTTTATTCTGGATATCACCACGCTTTATCTGCTTAAGTTCCTGACCGATGTCGCCGGCGTACCGGCAGCATGGGCCGGCGTAATTTTCCTGGTCGCCAAAGTCTTTACCGGCTTTACCGATCTGGGTACCGGCATGCTGCTTGATGCACGCCATAAGTTTGGGCCACGCGGCAAGTTCCGCCCGTTCCTGTTGTGGACGACTATTCCGCTCTTTGTCCTGAACTGTCTGTTGTTCTGGAACTTCGAGGCACTGGGCGTCACGGCCAAGACGGTACTGTTCATTGCCTGCTTTATGGGATTTGGCCTGTTCTTCAGTCTGGGTAATGCCACTTACGGTGCCATGGTGCCGGCGATGACGACCAACTCGCAGGACCGTGCCGAACTGGCCGCCTGGCGTCAGGGTGGAGCCAACACCGGTCTGCTGCTGTGCACTGTCGGCTTTATGCCCATCGTGCTGATGTTTGATACCCAGGCGACCGGCTATATCGTGGCCGCGATGATTTATACCGGTATCGGCTGTCTGGCTGCGATCTACTGCTACGCCAATGTCAAAGAAAACCATCTGGTCGAGCCACCTAAGCCGGTTGCGGGCAAGAGCCATACCCGGGAAGGCATTCGTGCCGTCATGCAGAACAAGCCGCTGCTGGTGCTGGCCATCGCCAACCTGCTGACGCTGTCTGCATTCAACGTCAAGCTGTCGGTACAGGTGTTCTATGCACAGTACGTGCTGGGCGATGTCTCCATGGTGTCCTACATGTCCTTCGTCTCCATGGGCTGTATCTACATCGGTGTACTGATGGTGCCGGCAATGGTTCGCCGCTTCGGCAAGAAGGCGGTTTACCTGACTGGTCTGGCTCTGTGGGCTGCCGGTGACATCTTTAACCTGTTCTTTGGCGGTAGCGTGATGAGCTATGTGGTGTTCACTTCGCTGGCCTTCTTCGGCTCTGCGTTCGTGAACAGCCTGAACTGGGCGTTTGTATCTGATTGCGTTGAATACGGCGAGTGGAAAACCAATGTACGTACCGAAGGCCTGGTGTACTGCGGCATGACCTTCTTCCGTAAGTGCTCGCAGGCGATTGCCGGCTTTATTCCGGGTTTCGCGCTGGCCATGGTGGGTTACATGCCTAACGTCGAGCAAAGTGCCGAGGCCAAGGCGGGTATTACCGGCCTGATCTTTGTATATCCGGCAGCATTGGCAATTATTACTGCGCTGGTGATTGGTTTCTTCTTCACCCTGAACGAGACCTTCTACAAGAAGATCATTGCCGATCTGGCATCGCGCCGCGCGGCAAAGGCCTGATGATCTGACAGGCTGGCGTGTCCGATGCGCCAACCTTGACTATCCTGCGGGATAGCTAAGTAACCCCGGCCCTGCCATTCAGATCTGGCAGGGCTTTTTTATGGAGACGCATGATGGACAATATCAAATTCAGAGAGGCGGTACTGGCTGACGCCCGGACATTGGCCGAAATGCACTTGGCCAGCTGGCGCCATTGTTATGGCCATTTGCTTTGCAAGCAGTGGCTGGATAGCCCGGCCGCGCAGACGGAAAGAATCCAGTACTGGGAGCATGCATTGCGGACGGGTAAGAAACGGATCGAGCTTGCCATGTGTGGCGACCGGCCGATCGCACTGAGCGAGGCAGACCGCGTCCCGGATGCTGATGGCGAGGCCTTTCTCGACAACCTGCATGTGCTGCCGGGTTGGCAAGGGCAGGGTCTGGGACAGGCCCTGCTGGTACGCCTGCTGGATGCCCTGCACGGCAAGACCGGTGCCCGGACGCTGGCCTTGACTGTGGTGGAGGACAATCAGCCGGCACGGGGGTTCTACCGGGCAAAAGGCGGGCATGAAAAAGCTGAAGGCGTACACCGCTATGGAGATGGCAGTGTATTGACTTTGCTACGGGTGGAGTGGCGCGATCTGCCTGTGTTACGTGCGGATTTGGCACGCGCTGCAGCCTGAAACCTATCCGCCACCCATGGGCGGCGGATGATCAGAACAGACGGCTGGTGCCGCGCGGGATCAGGTCGAAGCCGACGTCGACGGCGTGGTCCGGCCACTCGTCCTGAGTCGCCTCGCAGCGCTCGATCAGTCCCTGCATCAGCTGGCTGCCGATCTGCCAGCGGTGCGGGCGGATGGTGGTCAGCGGCGGGTTGCTGCATTCCGCGAAGTCTAGGTCGCCGTAGCCGATGACCGACAGGCGCTCCGGCACGCGGATGCCGCGGCGTTGCGCCTCGAACAGGACGCCCAGCGCCAGCCAGTCGTTGGAGCAGATCACGCCGTCGATCGACTTGTTGGCCGCCAAGGCGCTGGCGATCGCCGTACCTGCGCCCTGCACCAGGTGCTCGGTGGTCGGCGGAATATTGATGACCAGGGGCGCGTGCAGGCCGGTGGCCTTGACCGCTTCGACATAAGCGTCCGCGCGCACGCGGGCACGGTGGTCGCAGTCCAGGCGCACCCCCAGGTAGATGACATGCTTGCAGCCACCCTCGTACAGATGTTCGAGGGCGCTCTGGCCAAGGGCCGTGTGGTCGAAACCGACTTGCAGCCCCAGATGCGGCGTGCCCAGTTCCCACATCTGCCCGACCGGGATGCCGGCGGCCTTGAGCATGCCGATGGTGCGTTCGTTCTGGTGGCAACCGGTCAGCACCACCGCGGCCGGGGACCATTCGAGGAAGGCCCTGACCAGCTCTTCCTCGCGTTCGGGGTTGAAGTCGGAATTGCCGAGCAGCAGGTTGTAGCCGGCCTTTTCCGCCACTTCCTGCATGGCCTCGACCGAGCGTGCGAAAAAGCTGTTGGAAATCGTCGGAATGATGACCGCGATGGTACGGCTCTTGGCCGCAGCCAGGCTGCCCGCCATACGGTTGGGGACGTAGTGCAGCCCTTCGATGACCTGCCTGACCTTCTCCCGCAGCTTTTCCGATACCGCATCGGGCTTGCGCAGATAGAGAGACACGGTACTAGGAGAGACATTAGCCTGTTTGGCCACATCCAGCATGGTCGTACGTTGGGTGCCACGCCGGTTGCGTTGGCGTGGCTTATCTTGAGCGTTATCCACAGTCTTCATTTATGTATTACTGATAATAGTGCCGCATTATACCGCTTAAGCTTTCGTGTGCATGCGCCGCTAGCCGCAGACAGGGCAATGGCGCGACTAGCGCGCCATTGCATGGGGTGAGCAGTACCGGTCAGGTACCGGATGCGGTCTTATTGATGCATCAGGCCGGCATCGACTACGAAATTCTGGCCGGTGCAGCCACGGCTCTCGTCGGAGGCGAGGAACAGCGCCATGCGCGCGCAGTCGGACGCATCAAGACGGAACTTCAGCATCTGCTGGTCGATGAACAGCTGGTTGGCCTGTTCGAAGCCTTCTGGATTGCCGGCCCACATCGCATCCTGACGTGCGGTGCGGATGGCGCCCGGTACCAGCGAGTTCACGCGGATGCCCTTCACGCCCAGCTCGCGCGCCATGGTACGGGTCATGCCGTTGATGGCAGCTTTAGGGGTGGTGTAGCACACCATGCCCGGACGGCCGCGCATCCAGGAGATGGAGCCCATATTGATGATGACGCCGCCGCCATTCTTTTCCATGATCGGTACCACGGCCTGCGCAGCGAAGAACTGGTGACGCAGGTTGGTATTGAAGCGTTCGTCCCAGTATTCCGGGGTGACGTCCATCATGTCGTGGCGGTCATCACGCGCGGCATTATTGAACAGTGCATCGATGCGCCCCCATTTGGCCTCTACATTCTTGATGCAGGTGCGCAGCAGTTCGATATCGCGTACATCGCAGAACTGGAAGTAAACATTTTCGGTATTGAGCGAGGCCACCAGCTGTTCGGCCGTCTCGCGGTCGAAGTCGATGAAGGCGACTTTAGCACCTTGCTGCAGGAACGCCTCGACGTAGGCAGCACCAATGCCGGAAGCTGCACCCGAGATAAAGATTACTTTGTCCTTGAGCGAAGAGTACAGGGCCGTTTCGTAGGTTTTCATGTAAGTCTCCCGGCGGAAGCATCCTTCCGCAACATGTGATTGATCGCAATCATAATAGCGCTACGAATGAAGCTTATCAACATTTATGCCGTTAATAGTGATAATAGTCAGAAATATTTTCGCAGCGCTATTGTGACGGGTGATCACGGCGGTTAAACGCACGGTATGTGATAGTAAAGCGCAGCCGGCAGCGGCAAGTTGCAAGCGCTGGAAATGGCCTGCAGCAAAAAATAACCCCCCAGTACGGAGGGGGGGGAAGTGTATCGGAAGCACCCGGCAGGATGCTCCCGATATTGGTGGCGGACCGCTTACTGCTGTGCAATCCCGGCAAACAGTTCTTGCCAGGTGCTATCGGCACGGTAGAACACAGGCGGCTGGCCAACCGGAGCCGGCAGCGTGATTTTCTGGCCACCGGTGATCTTCTGACCGCTCCAGACGTGCACCCAGTCGGTACCTGCCGGCAGGTAGGTCGTCCACTCGGTCGCGCCTTGCTTGTGTACTGGAGCCACCAGCAGATCCGCACCGTACAGGTACTGTTCCTGGTTGGTGTAGGTTTCCGGGTCGTGCTCGAAGTGCAGCATCATGGCGCGCTGAACCGGATAACCCTTGCTCGAAGCTTCTTCCACCAGCGACTTCAGGTAGGGAGCCAAGTGGGTATAGATGCGGGTCATGCGGGCAAAGTGTGCCAGCGTCGCGCCATCCTGGTCGAACTGGAAGTTCTCGCCCGGACGGTTGCCTTCGTGGGTACGCATCACTGGCGTGAATGCCGCCATTTCTACCCAGCGGTCAAACAGTTCCTTGCTGCGACGGTTGTCGAACAGCGAGGTGTAACCGCCGATATCGCTATGGTGGTAGGCGTTACCCAGCATGCCGGAGGACAGAGCGCCGGAGATAACGGTCACCAGACCATCATGACGGCTCCAGTCCACGCTCTGGTCACCGGCCCACAACAGCGGGCAGTAACGCTGGACACCGGTGTAGCCGGCGCGCATGAAGAACAGCGCATCACCGGTCTGGCCGTTGGCTTCAACGGCTTCGGCGTTACACTTGGCCCACAGGGTTGGCCAGGCGTTATGCATCAGCTTGGCATCGACACCATTCGACAGGTAGACGTTCTCGGTCGGCAGGTATTCGCCGAAGTCGGCCATCCAGCCCTTGATGCCCATATCGAGCATGTTTTCACGCAGCACGACATCCTGGAACCACTTGGAAGCATCCGGGTTGGTGAAGTCGACGATACCGCAGTCGAATTCGCCGAAGTCAACCAGGGCGACGTTGCCGTCTTTGTCCAGAGCCAGATAGCCTTTTTCCTTGGCAACCGGGAACAGCTGGCCGTCGTTGCACAGGTAAGGGTTCACATAGCCGAGGAATTCGATACCGCGATCGTTCAGCTCCTTGATCTTGGCCGGCAGGTTAGGGTAACGGTCCTGATGATGCTTCCAGTCCCAGTCCCAGAACAGGCGGGCGCCGAACGAGGTGACGCGCAGACCGCACCAGTCTTCGCTCCATACGCCGGATACCTTGATGCCGTGGTTCAGTGCATTTTCCATGCGGCTGAAGGTGTTCACTTCGCCACCTTTAAGGCCGAGGATGGCACCGTTGTAAACCCACTCAGGCAGCTTAGGCTGGCGGCCGAACTGGGCGGACAGCTTTTCAATCAGATCAAGGTAGCGTGCGCCGGTCTTGATTTGCAGCTCGGCCGGGATGGCCCAAACCTGCAGCTCATGGAAGGCGTCATGGCGGAAATCGAAATCGGCATAGGCCGTGGTTTCGATGTGTGCCGAGTACTTGCGCGACGATACAAAAGTCGGCTGCGGGTAGTTGGTGTGATAGTAGTCGCCACCAGCCTTGCCCATTACATCGGCTTTGAAGGTGATTTCGGTGCTCTTGTCACGGCCAACACCCGGCTCGGAGGTCCACAGCGGGAAGTGGCGGCCGCGCAGGTCGAAGTAGGACATCTGTTCGCCGCAGCCCCAGATGTTTTCCTTCTTCTCGGCTGGCAGGCGGATCCAGCAGCGGTTCAGTTCAGCATCGTGCGCTTCGAAGACGAATTTGAAATCATCGCCATCGATATGCAGGGTCGCGGTCAGCAGGACCGGCTGGCCTTCGGCGGCGGACAGATGGATCTGCTGGCCTTCGATACGGGCAAAGGTCAGGGCGATACGCGACTCGAGGTAATCTTCGATCTCGAAGTTGCCGCGGTAGATTTCCATCTTTTCCTGGCCTGCGCCAACAAAGAAGGCCGGAGCCGCTGCAGTGTGGCTAAACAGCAGCGCGTCGTTGTGGCGGATTTCAAAGCCGCCATCAATGGTGATCAGTTGCATTTTCAAACCTTAAATGAAAAGGGCCGCCAGGCAGCCCGAATGGGAATCAGTGTGCGCGCAGCTTGACTGCCTTGATGGATGCGCAGAAATCTTCGCGACCCATGCTGTTTTCAATGGCGAAGTTGTAGACGCTCTGGCAGTTGAGCACGCCCGGCAGCTTGAGGCCTTTAGGCTCGGCCATGCGCACCATGCAGTCGATGTCCTTGCCCATGTTTTCCAGCGAGAAGGCGGTGGTGTAATCCTCGGCCTTGAGCGCGTTCAGCTTGCTGGTCAGGTAGAAGTTGCTGGCGCCGCCGTAGGACACGGCGGTGGCGAAGTCGGCGGTGGAAATGTCGAACTCGTGGGCAACGGTCAGCATTTCATTGACGCCGTTCTGGATCTCGGCAACCAGTACATTGTGTGCCAGCTTCATCACCAGACCACGGCCGTTGGTGCCCAGATGGATGATGTTGCAGCCCATGCAGGCGAGGATGGCCTGAACCTGCTCGAAAGCGGCTTTATCACCACCTACATAGATGCCCAGCGTGCCATCCTTGGCCGCCGGTACGCTCTTGACCACCGGTGCGTCCAGCATGATGGCGCCGGTTTTGGCCGCCTGCTCGGAAAGCTCGACCGACACCGCTACATCGATAGTCGACATGTCGATCAGGATCTGGCCTGCGCGGGCAACCGGCAGCAGTTCGCGGTAGACCGCCTGCACGTGTTCCGATTTAGGCACCATCGAGATCACCACGTCGCAGCTTTCGCCCACTTCGCGGATGGAGGCTGCAGCGGTCGCGCCGGCAGCGGTCAGGACGGCTACTTTGGCCGGATCAAGGTCGAATACGGACACCGGGTGGCCGGATTTTTTCACCAGATTAAGGCTCATCGCCTCGCCCATCAGTCCCAGACCAATAAAACCTATTTTCATTTGTTTGCTCCTCTAAATTAAATTCTCTG
The DNA here is from genome assembly GCF_023502145.1 of Craterilacuibacter sp. RT1T. Taxonomy (GTDB): domain Bacteria; phylum Pseudomonadota; class Gammaproteobacteria; order Burkholderiales; family Chromobacteriaceae; genus Craterilacuibacter. The sequence goes on from NZ_JAMFLI010000004.1 coordinate 236,129, forward strand.
CGGTGGCACCTTGGCGCCACCTAAATCCATCAGCCGCGGTACAGCGGCTCGGGCCGGCCGGCAACATTCACGCGCACGGCAAAGACATTGCCGGACAGCGGGTATTCGGCCAGTTCTTCCGCGCTGCGGTTTTCACGGCTGGAGGTGATGTAAAGCGTCTTGAGATCGGGGCCGCCGAAAGCAACCATGGTTGGCCAGCGCACCGGCAGCTTGATTTCGTCTACCGTCTCGCCGGTTTCCGGGTGGATGCGCAGTACGCGGCCGCCGTCGAACATCGCAGTCCAGTAGTAGCCTTCGCTGTCGAAAGCCGCGCCATCGGGACGGCCGCCGTTGCCGCGCTCGAATTCGCGCAAGACTTCGCGCTCGCCGATATTGCCGTCGGCATCGACCGGGTAGCGGTACAGCACATGGTTAGGCGTATCGGTGTGGAACATCCACTTGCCGTCCGGGCTGAAGCCCAGACCATTGGAGACCAGTACATCGCCGGCCATCACTTCGCATTCGCCGCTCGGTTTCACGCGTACCAGCTTGCCGCCCTTGTGGTCGCGCGGCTCCCAGATGGTGCCGGCCCAGAAGTTGCCATGCAGGTCGACGTGACCGTCGTTAAAGCGGCTCTTGTCATGGTCGGTCGGGTTGTCGCCCACCTGCTTTTCGATATGGCCCTCGGCATCGGTCAGGAAAATGCCGTTGCGCAGCGCCACGATAAAACCGCCGTTTTCGCGCAGGCCGAAGCAACCGATATGCGCCGGCATCGGATAAACCCGGTTCTCGCCGGTGGCCGGATCGAAGCGGTTAAGTGCCGGTGCGAGGATGTCCACCCAGTAGAACGCCTGTTCGCGCTCGGACCAGATGGCGCACTCGCCCAGATGGGCTTGTGCATGGAGTACGGATTCAACCTGATAATTCATGCTGTATTTCTTTCTATAGCCAAACGCATGGTGACTTCGAGCGTCGCGCCTGCGGCGACTTCCTTCATGCCATGGATGGTGGGCGTGCTCAGATTGATGGCATTGTTGGCATGGCTGACCGGCTCAACCGCGAAAAAGTCTGCCGGTGCGGCCGGGGTGAACACCACCAGATGTCCCAGCTCTTCGCTGGCGCTCATGCGGATAGCCATGCCGCTGCCGGACCAGGCAATGCGGGCTTCGCCGTGCCACATGGCGAAGCAGTTATCCAGAGCAGGCCGTCCCAGAGGACGGGCTTGCCGGTAGTTCCATTTTTCCGGGATGGATTCCATCGCCGAAGGCAGGGCCGTTTCGTCCATCATCCATACACTATCGGCACAGAATTCCAGCGTGGCATCCTGCCCGTTCAGCGTGCGCGGAAAGTAGGGATGCCAGCCCAGCCCGACCGGTACCACGCTGTCGGCAAGGTTGTGGTAGGCCAGCGTCACGGTCAGGCTCGTGCCGGTCAGGACAAAAGTCTGTGTCGCATCAAACGCCCAAGGCCAGTCTGCGGCGCCATCCTGTTCGGGACGGTGCGCCAGCGTCATGACGGCGGACGCTTCCGAGGTCTGTTCCAGCTTCCATTCGCGCTGCCAGCCCAAGCCATGCAGTGGATGGGGGTGGTCGCCGAAATTCAGGCGCAGCGACCGGGTCTGGCCGTCAAAGTCGAAACGGCCGTTGGCGATACGGTTGGAGTAGGGCACCAGTGGATAGCTGGCCATGCGGCGTACGCTGGCCTCGCCATTCCATTCACGCAGCAGCGGGATGCCGGCCGCGCTGAAACCCGCCAGTCCGCCGCCAAGCGACGGGCACAAGCAGACTTCAAGGTCGCCATTTTTGAGGTAGGTCAGCGCGGCTGTCATGGGATTAGTACACGCCGCCGGCAGCTTGTTGCTGCTTTTCGCCGCGTACGGCAGCGATCTGCTCTTTGGCTCGGGCCAGCAACATGCTCATGTCGGAACCGATGGCAACAAAGTCGTAGCCCAGTTCGATCGCCCAACGCACCATTTCCGGATTGCCCAGCACGATGCCGCATGGCTTGCCTGCGGCGTGTACTGCGTCTACACCGGCCTTGAGCGCATGACGTACATCGTCGTTGGCGATATTGCCCAGATAGCCCATATTGGCCGACAGGTCGCCCGGGCCGATAAAGACGGCATCCACGCCCTCAACCGCTGCGATGGAAGGAATGTTGGCCATGGCTTCCGGCGTTTCGATCTGCACGATGCTGCACACGCTGTCGTTGGCGCGCAGCAGGTAATCGCTGATGGCACCGTAGCGGCTGGCACGGTGTACGGCGGCGCAGCCACGGGTGCCGCCATTGCCGTTTTGCGGGTAGCGGGTCGAGGCGATGGCGCTCTTGGCTTCTTCCGCGTTCTGGATGAACGGGAACATCAGCGTGGTTGCACCGCCGTCGAGCAGGCGCTTGACGATGATCGGGTCATTCCATGGCAGGCGTACCACGATCTGGCCACCCTTGGTTGGCGTGCCTTCCAGGGCGCGCATGATGGTGACGGCATCGGCCGAATCGACCGGTACGTGTTCCATGTCGAGTACCAGGAAGTCGAAGCCGGCAAAGCCCATGGCTTCGGATACCTGTGCGCTGTGGGTCATCATCCAGGTGCCCAGCGGAACCGGCTTGCGGCGTGCCTGCATCCATTCTTTAAATGCGTTGTGCGGAAAGTTCATCGTAAGCTCCAGAATTAGAAAATGTCGGGTTCGCGCACGGCGGATGGCGACTGCAGGAAATCGAAGTCGCAGCCTTCGTCGGCTTGGGTCACATGTTGCTGGTACAGCGCGGCAAAGGAGCGGGCGTACTGGTGGTGAACCGGCTTGAATTCGTTGCGGCGGCGTTCCAGCTCTTCGTCGTCGACGATCATGTTCAGCTTGCCTGCAGCGATATCCAGTTCGATCAGGTCACCGGTGCGCACCAGGGCCAGCGGGCCGCCGATGGCGGCTTCCGGGGTCACGTGCAGGATGCAGCTGCCGTAGTGGGTGCCGCTCATGCGGGCATCGGTCATGCGCACCATGTCGCGTACGCCTTTTTCCAGCAGCTTCTTCGGAATAGGCAGGTTGCCCCATTCCGGCATGCCTGGTGCGCCGACCGGGCCTGCATTGCGCAGGATCACCACGGTGTCCTCGGTGACATCCAGATTCGGGTCGTCGATGCGGTTGGACAGCTCCTGATGGCTATCAAAGACTAGCGCCGGGCCTGTGTGCTTGCGGAACTTCGGGTTGGCTGCCGAAGACTTCATCACAGCACCACGCGGCGCGAGGTTGCCGCGCAGTACCGCCAGCGTGGCGCCTTTTTCCAGTGCTACAACCGGATTGTCGAGGCCGCGGATGGTCTCGTCGTCGTAGCAGCTAGCGTCTGCCAGCAATGCCTTGAGCGGCTTGCCGGAAACGCCGGCACAGTCGGTATGCAAAAACTGTTCGATTTTCTTCATCTGCGCCAGCAGGCCGCCGGCGAAGAAGAAGTCTTCCATCAGCTTGTCGCCGGACGGGAACAGGTTGGCCAGCACCGGCACCTTGGTCGCCATTTCGGCCATATCGTCCAGCGTCAGTGCTACACCGGCGCGGCGCGCCATGGCAATCAGGTGGATGGCGGCATTGGTCGAACCGCCCAGTGCCATATAGACCGCGACGCCGTTCAGGAAGTGTTCACGGGTCAGCCACTTGGACGGCTTGAGGTCTTCCCACACCATTTCGACGATGCGGGTACCGCAGGCGGAAGCCATTTGCGGGTGACGGCTATCGGCAGCCGGAATACTGGATGCGCCCGGCAGCATGAAACCGATCGCATCGGCGATCGAAGTCATGGTCGAGGCGGTGCCCATGGTGTTGCAGGTGCCGATCGAGCGTGTCATCGCGCCTTCGAGATCGACCCAGTCGTGTTGGGTGATATTGCCCAGACGCAGCTCGTCCCAGTACTTCTTGGTATGCGTACCGGCACCGGTGGTGGTACCACGCCATTTGCCGTTCGACATCGGGCCGGCCGGGCAGAACAGCATCGGAATGTCCATGCTGATGGCGCCCATCAGCATCGCGGGGGTCGACTTGTCGCAACCGCCCAGCAGTACGGCACCATCAATCGGATGCGAACGCAGCAATTCTTCGGTTTCCATCGCCAGGAAGTTGCGATACAGCATGGTGGTCGGCTTGACCAGCACCTCGCCTACCGACAGCGCCGGCAGTTCGACCGGATAGCCGCCTGCCGCCCATACCGCGCGCTTCACCGCTTCGGCCCGCTCGCGCAGGTGCGAGTGGCAAGGAGACATATCGCTCCAGGTGTTGATGATGCCGATGACCGGCTTGTTCATGAACTCGTCGCGGCGCATGCCCATTTGCTGGGTACGCTGGCGGTGGGCAAAGGCACGAATGCTGTTGGGCGCATACCAGCGTTGGCTGCGCAGTTCGCTCAGGGCTTTCTTTTCCGACATGCTATGGATTCCTCGGTATCTGCTTTCGCAGCGTTGCGATATATTTTTTGGATGGCTCGATAATAGCGCTACGAATATGGCGACGCAAGTGTTACCGTCTGTGCTAAACCGCACTGCCAGCTGCGGCCGGCCGCGCTTGCCGGCGGGCATAACAAGGGGCAGCAGGTCACCTGCTACCCCTGTCATGCACTTTCAGTGCTTCAGGCTTTAGCCATGGCTTACAGCGGAATCTTCACGCCGACACGTACCCAGGTACGGTTCACTTCCTGGCCATTCTTGTCGCCCTTGTCGACGTAGCGGATATCGAAATACGGGGTGAAGTCTTTGCTGACGCTAACGAAACGGGTCTGCAGACCCAGCTCGAACATGTCGTCGCCGGCAAACTGGTTGAAGTCGGGGCCGGACACGCGCTTGGTGTATTCCGGGTTGAGCGAGAAGTGGACGTGGTCGTTGGCCTTCCAGGTTGCCCAGATCGAGTAGTTATGCGCCTTGACCTTTTCGTTCGCGCTATTGGTGTCGATGTGGCCTTGCTGGTAGCGGTAGCGCGGGTTGATCGATAGCGTTTCGCTCAGCTTCCAGCGCAGTTCCACATAAGGACGGGTTTCCGAACCTTCTTTGTTCCAGACATGCGCCACGCCGGGCACCAGCGACAGCTGGTCGTTCAGCTTGTAGTTGTAATAAACCGCTGCTTCGTTGTCGCCGGCGGTGAAGCTGTCGTAGCCTTCGTCAGAGCCGGAGCTCTGGTTTGCCGTCAGCTCCATCCAGCCGCCGATGCCGGAGTCCCACTGATGACCGATCAGCGCGCGCGAAAACCACTTGTCCATCCCGGTATCGTAGCCGGTGCGCAGGTCGAGTTCGGCGGCGCCGGCGCTACCACAAGCGATGGCCAGTAAGGTGGCGATGAGGGTCTTATTCATGCTGCAGTCCTTTTGTCGGTATGTCAGGATGGGTGGCTTAAAAAATAATAGCGCTATTATTGAAGTTTTATAGTAGCGCTGCAAATGCTGCATGCCACATTGCCGGTGTAAACGGCAGGTTTGCTGATCTGGATCAAAAAACGGTAGCGGATTGGATCTTTATTTGAACAACGGAGGGCGGGAAGAATGAGCGGTTTACTGGTCTGGCCATGGGCAAGCGTGATGCAGGGCGCCTTGCTGGCTGCCATTGTTGCCCTAGCAGCCTATTTGCAGTCATTGACGGGTTTTGCATTCGGTCTGGTGCTGCTCGCCTTGTCGACCCAGTTGGGGCTATTGGGCATTGCCGATGCCGCGCAACTGGTGAATAGCCTCACGTTGGCCGGCGCGCTGCTGCTGCTTGGGCGTGGCCGGCTGGCGCCGGACTGGCGCTTATTTGCATGGGGCGTGCTGCCGGCTTTGCCCATGGTGCCGCTGGGCTTGTGGCTGCTGGGCGAATTGTCCGGCGATGCCATCTACTGGCTGGGCAAATTGCTGGGGCTGGTGGTGGTGTTATCCAGCCTGACCATATTGTGGCCGCCGCCACTGGCGGCATGGGCCGGCAAGCGCGGGGTCAAGCTGGCTTGCGGCGCGTTATCCGGCTTGATGGGCGGGCTGTTTGCGGCGGCCGGCCCGCCGCTGGTGCTGCTGTTCTATCAACTGGGCTTGCCTGCGGTGCGCGTGCGCGACACGCTGATGTTGGTCTTTGCCTGTTGCGGCCTGCTACGGTTGCTGGTTTCGGTGCCAAGTGGCGTTTTTAACCCCGGCTTGCTGCTGCCGACCCTGTTTCTGTTGCCGGTTTATTGGGGGGCAAGCCGGCTTGGCCTGCATCGGGGTGCGGCCAGCAAAGGGCCGGGGCTGCGGCGGCTGGTGGCCTTGCTCTTGCTGGGGAGCGGGCTGGCCATGCTGGCGTAAGCCTGCAATCAGGCTTTTCGCTCCAGTAAATCGGCCAGCAGGATATTCAGCGCATCGGAGGAAAGCTTCAGCTCGTAGAGCGACAGCAAAAGCGAGGCCAGCATCAGGCTGATGCTGGTGCTGAAGCTGTAGTAGGCATAGTGCGGCCTCCGCATCAGGATGCTGAACAGGGCCAGTACGCAGCCCAGCAGGGCGGCCATGCAGCAAAGCTGCATGTATTGCGTCAGGCGCAGCCGGCGGCGCAGGCTGCTGATCTGCAGGATGATCTTGCGGTCCCGGGCGCTCTGATATTCTTTGCACAGGTTACGAATGATGCCGGCCAGTGCCAGAAAGCGGTTGGTATAGGCAATCAGCAGCATGCACAAGGCCGGGAACAGGAGGCCCGGTGTGGCTAATTCCATCATTATTTTGGGGGGCTTGAGGTTTGCCGGCAGCCAGAATGTAGCGCAGACAGCATGGGAAAGAATGGAATTGTAGCGCTACGATCAGTCAGGGGAAAGGGGGCGGGCCGCCGAGCCATATGCCGTGGTACTTTTGATGGCTCTGCCTCATCCCCTGCGTTTGCCTGCACTTGATCGCTTTGGCAGTGCCCCTGCCGGCAGGTAAACCCGGTTCCCTCCCCCTATATACCGTAGCTACCCCGCCTTTTGCGACAGGCCCGCGCATCGCCCCGAGTGTGCGGGAGAGGCGGGTTGCAGCCAGCCCGCCAGTAGCCGGGTCACCCACGGAATGACCACACACACCATCAGCGGGGTCAGCAGCAGGGTAGACAGCAGCACCCGCAGCGGCAGCACCAGACTGGCCAGCCAGTCGCCCAGCACGGCATTCACCAGCAGCGACACCGGAAAAAACGCCAGCCATACCGCCACCGCCTGCTTCCAGCGCGGTGGCGGCGAAACGAACCAGCCATCCAGCCCGCTGGCACAGCGCGCATCGCTTTGCTGCACCAGATGGGTGCCGGCCGCCAGCCAGGCATTACGTTCCGGTGCATGCATCCAGTTATCCAGACTGGGAGCATCGGCAAAGCGGAATACGATCTGCCAGGTCTCTTCGCCCGGTGGCGGGGCAAACAGGCCGGCGCCGAGAAAGCCGTCAAAGCCGCCCGCCAGCGCTTCACCGGCCAGCATCCAGCGGGTGAAGTCCTGCTGGTGGGCGGGGGCGATGCGGCGCGATACCAGAAAGGTCAGGGGTTCGCTATGCATGGGGATCTCCTTGCGTATCACATCCGTGCGGCCGGGATGGTGGCCGACGAAGCTACCCCCGGGTGTGGGGGCAATGAATTACGAGCAAGAAAGATGCCATGCGCAAGATCGTGGCGGCTTTGGCCTGGTATCCTGGCATCTACCTGACTTGCTGGAGTTGCTATGCCCCGCCATATGCCGGAAGGCCTGTACGACACACTATTGACCGAATCGCAGGCGCGCAGTCTGGAGGATGGGGGAGCCGTTCATCCTTTGCTGGTCGGCTTGGAGGAGGTCGATAGCCATGAGCGTTTGGCCGAAATGCTGGGGCGGGAGCTGGCCGGCATTCTGCAGACGTTAAAGCCGGAGCAAGAGCACGCAGGCCGCCCTCCTGCCCAACTGGCTTTGATCAATGGCTTGCTACACGATTTGCGCACCCGCTTGCATGCCATAGACAGCAAGGCTGCCAGCCAAGTAGAGGCTTTGGCTTCGCCGCCGCAAGTGCTGCGCGGTTTGTTTCATCGGCCACATGAGCCTGAGTTGCCACAGACGGGCTTGGCGATGCCGTGGCTGTTTACCGCCGGCAAGGCGAGTCCGTCGCTACTGACCGAACTTAGGCGTGAACTGGCTTCGTGTGACCGAGTGGATATTTTGGTGAGTTTCATCACTGTTTCGGGTGTGCGCAAGCTGGCCGACGTGTTGGAGCACATCACCGCGCTGGGGGCAGATGGTGTGGCGCGTACCCGTATCCGGGTGTTGACCACCACTTATATCGGTGCGACCGATGCCGCGGCGCTAGACCAATTGGCGCGCCTGCCCGGTTGCGAGGTTAGGGTGTCGCTAGATGGCCGGCGCACTCGTCTGCATGCCAAGGCATGGATTTTCGAGCGTAAAACGGGTTTTGGTTCGGCCTATGTGGGGAGTGCCAATCTGTCGGGTGCTGCGCTGATGGGGGGCTTGGAGTGGACGGTCAAGTTTACTGAGCGCGGTCAGCGCGCCCTGTTTGGCCGCGCTCGGGCTCACTTTGAGACCCTGTGGGAAGACACTGAATTTCAGCGTTACCACCCGGATGAGGAGGGGCAGCGGGCGGCACTTGATCGCGCTTTGCGCGAGCAGAAGGGCTTGCCGAGTGCGAGCGACAGCAATGTGCTGCCGTTTTTTGATCTGCAGCCCAAGAGTTATCAACAGGAAATGCTGGAGGCGTTGGCCAGCGAGCGTTCACATGGCCGGATACGCAATTTGTTGGTGGCGGCGACAGGCACCGGTAAGACCATGATTGCCGCCTTCGACTATCGCCGCCTATGCCGTGAACTCGGTGGCCGACCTCGCCTGCTGTTTGTTGCGCACCGTATCGAGATTCTGCAGCAGGCCATGCACAGCTTTAGGGCCGTCTTGGGCGATAACGGCTTTGGCGAGGTCTTGAACGCGGATGCGCAGCCGGGCAGTTACGATCATCTGTTTGCCAGCATCCAGACATTGGATCGTCGCGATTTACTTGCCCGTTTCGGTGCCGATTACTGGCATATGGTCATCATCGATGAGTGCCATCATCTGGCTGCGGCACAGTTCGATCGCTTTGCCACTGCAGTCAAGCCTGCCGTCCTGCTGGGGCTGACTGCGACACCGGAGCGTAGCGATGGCTCACCAATTGACGGCTACTTCGATCAGCGGCCCGATGGTAGTCCGGCTGCCGAACTCAGGTTGTGGCATGCGCTGGATTTACAGCTGCTATCCCCGTTCGAGTATTACGCCTGCGACGACGATACTGATCTGAGCCAGATCAGCTGGGGCAAGGCGGGTGAGCGCGAGCAGTTAAGCCAACTGCTGGATGCCAATAGCGCACGTGCGCATCTGGTGTTGCGCGAGTGGCGGCGACTATGTGCTGATCCGGCGCAGAGCAAGGCGCTGGTGTTCTGCGTATCTATTGCTCACGCCCGCTTTATGACCGAGATGCTGAATCGGGCTGGGCTGCCAGCCGTGTGCGTTAGTTCGGAGAGCAGTAAAGAGGATCGTCAGGCGGCACCACGCCAGTTGGCGGCCGGAAAAATTGTCGCCATCGTCACTGTCGATCTGTACAACGAAGGCGTCGATCTACCGATGGTCGACACCTTGTTGCTGTTACGCCCGACACAAAGCCCGGTACTGTTTCAGCAGCAGATAGGCCGTGGACTGCGCTTGTTTGAGGGTAAGGAAAGCTGTCTGATCCTCGACTTTGTCGGCCAGCATCGCGCTGAATTTCGCTTCGACCGACTGCTGGGCAGCCTCACCGGGCTGAACCGGCGCGAATTGCAGGCTGGGACAGAGCAGGGTTTTGACCGCCTACCGTCCGGCTGCCATATCCAGTTGCAGAAAAAAACGCGTGAGCAGGTGCTACGCAACCTCAAAACGTTGATCAACCAGCGCTGGCCACAACTGAGCCGGGAGTTGGCGGCTTATGCCGCGCTCAATCGTGGGCAAATGCTGACGTTAGCGGCCTTCCTGCACGATCAAGTGTTGGAACTGGACGATGTGTATCGTGATGCCAAAGGGCGCAGTGGCTGGACTTGCCTCAAGCGCGCCGCCAGCCTGTTGTCTGAGCCAGCTGGCAGCGAGGAAGACTACTTTGGTAGGCGTTTTGCCGACCTGCTGCATGTAGACGATCCACGTCAGCTTGAATTGATGGCGAATTTGGTGAGCATTGAAGATGCCGCTTCCGCTGAGCAGCGTTTGCGCTTGCAGATGCTGGCCTATCAAGTCGACGGCCAAGGTTCAAGAGTCGGCTCGGGTAAGGATTTTCTTGAACGGCTGGATGGCGCGGCGAGGCAGGAGCTGAGTGAACTGGCGGCATTACTGCAAGCCAGAAGCAATCTGCTGTTTCAGCCGGTACCCGGGCTGGAGGACACGCCACTATGCCTGCATGCCAGCTATGGCAGTCGTGAAATTCTGACAGCCTGCGGGCATTGGGATGAAGTAAGGCGGCCATTTTTTGCCGAAGGGGTGTTGCGTCTGAAGACGATCAAGAAAGAGCTCTTGTTTGTAACGCTGGACAAGAGTGCGGGCTATCACGACGCCATTGCTTACCACGACTATGCAATCAGTCCGCAACGCTTTCACTGGCAGACGCAGAACAGTGCCGGCCCCGATACGCCGGGAGGCCGGCGCTATCTGGAAAGTATTGGCGAGGCGACGAATGGTTGGGCTTTCCAGCTCTTTGTGCGGGAAAACAAGCAAAGCCCGTATCGTGCTTGCGGCGCGGTGACGCTGGAAGAATGGTCGGGTAGCAAGCCGATGAACATCACATGGCGCTTGCAAACACCATTGCCGGCAGCCCTGTTCCGTGCTTTTAACGAAAGCCGTGATGTGTAATGCCCCCGTTGCGAGTTGGCACAGATGGGCTTCGGGTTTTGTGTCCGCTGCGCGGATGCTTTTCATTTGCCGCTTCCGCGCGGCATGCGGGCAGGGGCCGGACGCGCCCGGCCCCTTGCATCCCCGGCGCCCCCGAAGTCTCGCGAAACCCCGGCGCAAAAGGCACTGGCGAGGCGCTGGCCAACTCGCGATTCGCTACCGTCGAATCGCTCAAACAAGGGCCAGCTTAAGACCTCGCCAGTGCCTTTTACACCGGCGCGAGCCTAATGGGGAGGGGTGGCTGACGCATAAATAGCGTGCACAAAACGCCACAGGTTGGCTGGCTAAATGGGAAGTTGACCCGAGCCCGTAGCCGCGAGCCGCGACGAAGGCGGCCGTCAAGGTTTTAAGCCGCCCTTTGTTTGAGCGGTTCGACGGTAGCGAATACCCCGCTGGGCGAATCAAAGATTCGCACGCATGGAGTTTGGCGGCGCCTTGGCGGGCGGCTTTGGTGCGGGGTTTCAAAGCGGCTTCGGGTCGCCTGTTCTTTCGGCCATTTCTTTTGGCGAGACAAAAGAAATGGCCCTGCCCGCCGCGCGGAAGCAGCATCCCAATACCTCCGCGCAGCGGACTCCGCAAAATACGGATCACTGAAACCCGTCCGACAGGGTGTAGATGCAAAAAAGCCAGCCGTTGCCGGCTGGCCTTGGTCTGTCTGACAGGTGCTCGGTGGTGGGTTACGGCCTCTGGCCTAACCCACCCTACACGATCAGATATCGATATTGCGCGCGATCAGTGCATTGCTTTCGATGAAGGCGCGGCGTGGTTCGACGTTGTCGCCCATCAGCGTGGTGAACACATCGTCGGCGCCCATGGCGTCTTCGATGCGGACTTTGAGCAGACGGCGCACGCTTGGGTCCATGGTGGTTTCCCACAGCTGGCCCGGGTTCATTTCGCCCAGCCCCTTATAGCGCTGGATCGCCATGCCCTTGCGCGCTTCGCCCAGCAGCCAGTCCAGTGCTTCTCCGTAGCTTAGGACCGGACGCAGGGTTTCGCCGCGGCGCATGGCGGCGCCTTCGCCGATCAGGCCGCCCAGCATTTCGGCCGTCTTCTTCAGCTCGGCGTAGTCGGCCGACTCGAGGAAGTTCTGGTCGAGTACGGTCACCATCACATTGCCGTGCAGCTTGCGGATCACCTTGATCAGGTAGCCGTCGTTCTTTTCGTCGCGCAGCAGCTCGAGCTCGATCTCTTCGACCGGCAGCAGGGCCTGCAGTGCGGCCAGCGAGGCGAGGGCTTCGTGCTCGTTTTCCAGCCCCAGCGGGCCGGTCTTGAGCATGGCTTCCAGCACCAGATGGTCGATGACGCGGCTTTCGCGCTCGATCACGGCGCGGGCCAGCAGGAACTGGCGGGCGACGATGCCCATGGCTTCGGCCGTCAGCGGCTCGGCGCCGGCGCTCGGGATCAGCTCGGCCTTGTCCAGCGCCAGTTGCAGCAGGTACTGGTCAAGTTCGTATTCGTCCTTGAGGTAGCGCTCCTGCTTGCCGTGCTTGGCCTTGAACAGTGGCGGCTGGGCGATGTAGATATGGCCGCGCTCCACCAACTCAGGCGTCTGGCGATAGAAGAAGGTCAGCAGCAGGGTACGGATGTGCGCACCATCGACGTCGGCGTCGGTCATGATGATGATGCGGTGGTAGCGCAGCTTGTCCGGGTTGTACTCGTCCTTGCCGATGCCGCAACCCAGCGCGGTGATTAGCGTGGCGACTTCCTGACTGGCCAGCATCTTGTCGAAGCGCGCGCGCTCGACGTTGAGGATCTTGCCCTTGAGCGGCAGGATGGCCTGGAATTTGCGGTCGCGGCCTTGCTTGGCGGAGCCGCCGGCGGAGTCACCCTCGACCAGGTACAGTTCGGACAGGGCCGGGTTCTTTTCCTGACAGTCGGCCAGTTTGCCCGGCAGACCGAGGCCGTCCAGCACGCCTTTGCGGCGGGTGATTTCACGCGCCTTGCGCGCGGCGTCACGGGCACGGGCGGCGTCGACGATCTTGCCGCAGATGATCTTGGCGTCGGCCGGGTTTTCCTGCAGGAAGTTGCGCAGCGCTTCGCCGACCACTTCATTGATCACCGGGCCGATTTCGCTGGAGACCAGCTTGTCTTTGGTCTGGCTGGAGAATTTCGGGTCGGGCAGCTTGCACGACAGCACGCAGGTCAGGCCTTCGCGCATATCGTCGCCGGTGGTATCGACCTTGGCCTTTTTGGCGACTTCGTGTTCTTCGATGTACTGGTTCAGCGTACGCGTCATCATCTGGCGCAGGGCGGTGAGGTGGGAGCCACCGTCGCGCTGCGGGATGTTGTTGGTGAAGCACTGTACCGATTCCTGATAGGAGTCGTTCCACTGCATCGCCACATCCACGCTCATGCCGTCCTTTTCGCCGGTGGCGAAGAAGGGCTTGGCATGCATGGCCGCCTTGTTGCGGTTCATATACTGCACGAAGCCGGCCACGCCGCCGGAGAAGGCGAAGTTTTCTTCCTTGCCGCTGCGCTTGTCGATCAGGGTGATCGCGACGCCGTCGTTCAGGAAGGACAGTTCGCGGATGCGCTTGGCCAGAATGTCGAAGTGGAATTCGATCTTGCCGAAGATTTCCGGCGAAGCCATGAAGTGCACTTCGGTACCACGGTGGTTGCTGTGGCCGGTGACGGTCAACGGCTCGACGGCGTCGCCATGGCGAAATTCCATTTCGTGGACTTTACCGTCGCGCCAGATCTTGAGCTTGAGCCAGTCGGACAGGGCATTGACCACCGATACGCCCACGCCGTGCAGGCCGCCGGAGATCTTGTAGCTGTTGCTGTCGAATTTGCCGCCGGCGTGCAGGATGGTCATGATGACTTCTGCGGCGGAGCGGCCTTCTTCCGGGTGGATGTCGGTCGGGATGCCGCGGCCGTTGTCTTCCACCGAGATCGAGTTGTCGGGGTGGATGATGACGCGCACGGTGTCGGCGTGGCCGGCCAGTGCTTCGTCGATGGCGTTATCCAGAACTTCGAACACCATATGGTGCAGGCCGGAGCCGTCCTGGGTGTCGCCGATATACATGCCGGGGCGCTTGCGCACCGCGTCCAGCCCTTTCAGGACCTTGATACTGTCTGCGCCGTATTCCTGTTCGCTCATCTGTTTGTTACTCGATTCTATCTGTTCGGGAGTCGGGCCCCGGGGTCGGGTGCCCGCTATGTGCCACCGGGGGCGGCACCTTGGCCGCCAGCTCTGGCAGCGGATCCCGGATCACCGATCCCGGACCCTGCTGCGATCAGATCCGCATCGGCATCACGATGTATTTGAAGTTGCTGTTGCCTGGAATGGTAAACAGCGCCGAGCGGCCGGCGTCACCGAAGGCCAGTTGCAGCGTATCGGCCGGCAGGTTGGTCAGCACATCCAGCAGATAGTTGATGTTGAAGCCGATTTCCAGCTCACCGCCGTCGTAGGCGATTTCCAGTTCTTCTTCGGCTTCTTCCTGCTCGCTATTGGTACACAGAATGGACATGGCGCCATTCTTGAGCACCAGACGCACGCCGCGGAATTTCTCGTTGGCGAGAATGGCGGCACGCTGCAGCGCATGCAGGAAGGTCAGGCGTTCGATCAGGAACAGGCGGTCGTTATCCAGCGGAATCACCCGGTTGTAATCGGGGAACTTGCCGTCGACCACTTTGCTGATGATTACGGTGCTGCCGAAGCTGAAGCGCACCTGATTGTTCAGCAGCTCGATCTGGATCAGCTCGTCGCTGTCCTGCAGCAGCTTGTACAGCTCGAGTATGGTCTTGCGCGGCAGGATGACTTCGGTCTTGGGCAGGTCGCCGTCGTGGCTCGCCGCGGCAAAAGCCAGGCGGTGGCCGTCGGTGGACACCAGGCGCACCTGGTCGCCCTCGGTCTGCAGCAACAGGCCGTTCAGGTAGTAACGGATGTCCTGCACCGCCATGGCGAACTGGACTTGCGACAGCAGGCGCTTAAGGTCGCGCTGCGGCAGGCTGAAGGTCGATTCGGCCGCGCCGTTGGGGGCGACAAACGGAAAATCGTCGGCCGGCAGGGTCTGCAGGTTGAAGCGGCTTTTGCCTGCCTTGAGCACCAGACGGCCGCCGTCCTGCGAGTCCAGCGTGACGGTGGAGTCGGGGATGGCCCGCAGGATGTCCTGCAGCTTTTTGGCCGAGGTCGTCAGGCGGAAGTCTTCGCCGGGTAAGCTGTCCGGGCTGGCGGTGGTGATCTGGATTTCCAGGTCGGTCGCGAGAAAGCTCACGACGCCGGCCTTTTTCTCGATCAGCACATTGGACAGGATGGGCAGGGTATGACGACGCTCGACAATCCCGGTCACGGCCAGAAGCGGCTTCAGCAGGGCATCGCGTTCGGCTTGCAAAATCAGCATGCTCAGGGCTCCCGATTCAAAACAGGTGGGGTTGGATTAGGGTTCAATTGCGCAACATCGATAGCAGGGCATCGTAATCGTGGGCGATGTCCGGGTCTGAGGTGCGCATTTCATTAATGGTCTTGCAGGCGTGCAGCACCGTGGTGTGGTCGCGTCCGCCAAAGGCATCGCCGATATTGGGCAGCGAGAGCTGGGTCAGCTCTTTGGCCAGCGTCATCGCCACCTGGCGCGGACGGGCAATATCGCGCGAGCGCTTCTTGCTGTGCATATCCGACAGCTTGATCTTGTAGTACTCGGCCACGGTCTTCTGGATCGCGTCCACCGTCACCTGGCGGTTGCCGGCGGCCAGAATGTCTTTCAGCGCCTCTTTCACCAGCTCCATCGAGATGCTCTGGTTGGTGAAGCGGGCGTAGGCCACCACGCGCTTGAGCGCGCCTTCGAGTTCGCGCACATTGGAGCGCACGTTCTGCGCGATAAAGAAGGCGACGTTGTTGTCGAGCTTGATATTGTCGACTTCGGCCTTCTTCATCAGGATGGCGACGCGCATTTCCAGCTCCGGCGGCTGGATTTCAACCGTCAGCCCCCAGGAGAAGCGCGAGATCAGGCGCTCTTCCATGCCTTCGATCTGCTTGGGGTAGGAGTCGCAGGTCATGATCACCTGCTTGCCGCCCTCGATCAGCGCGTTGAAGGCGTAGAAGAATTCTTCCTGGGTGCGGTTCTTGCCGGCGAAAAACTGGATATCGTCGATCAGCAGCAGGTCGAGCGAGTGGTAGTAGCGCTTGAACTCGTCGAAGGCCTTGTGCTGGTAGGCGCGCATAATGTCCGCCACATAGCGTTCGGCGTGGATGTAGCGCACGCGTGCCTGCGGGTTTTTCTGGAACACATGGTTGCCGATGGCCTGAATCAAGTGGGTCTTACCCAGACCGACACCGCCATAGACGAACAGCGGGTTGTAGGCCGGGTCGCCCGGATTTTCGGCAATCTGCAAGGCTGCCGCGCGCGCCAGCTGGTTGCCCTTACCGGTTACCAGGCTGTCGAAGGTAAAGCCGGGATTCAGGCGTGTGCTTTCGTGGCTGCCGATGGCCTTGACCGCCGCCTGCTTGGCCTGCTCGGCCACGGTCGGCGTGCTGGGGGCTGCCGGTGCCGGGCGCGGGGTATTGCTGACCATGGAGGGCGGCGCCACCGGGCGCATATTGCCGCCTACGCGCAGTTCCACGTTGGTGAGCCCCGACAGCTCGCCCACCAGTTCCTCGATGCGACCAAGAAACCTGTCCTTGATGAATTGCAGGATGAAACGGTTGGGGGCGAGCAGCACCAAGCTCTCTTCGCCGGTTTCGGCAGAGAGGGGCTTGATCCAGGTGTTGAACTGCTGTGAAGACAGTTCGGCCTCGAGGCGCGCCAGGCACGCCGGCCAAATTTGATCCAGTTCGGTCATTACTCACTAACAAGCAAAACCTGCGGCCATCGCGTTAAAACGGGGACGGCAGCAGGTTGCGTAAGAAACGCTCGCCATGAAAAGGCGGGCACAGGCATTCGGGTGATGGCACTGCTCTGCATGCTGACCCGCTTGTCTTTGGGTCAAGTCCAAAACTTGAGCAGCAGGTTCAGTGCCTTAAGTTTGTACATTCTAATGGTTTTTGTAAAAGTTATCCACAGGAAGGTCAAAAATAAGTGGTTGACTGTTGCAGTGTTTCTCGGTTTAATCACGCGTTTATTTCCGTTTCGAAACAGGAAACCCCATCATGAAACGCACTTACCAGCCATCCAATACCCGCCGCAAGCGTACCCACGGCTTCCTCGTACGCAACAAGACCCGTGGTGGTCGTGCCGTTCTGGCCGCACGTCGCGCCAAGGGCCGCAAGCGTCTGTCTGTATAAGGCCTTGAGCTTCCGCTTTCGCCGAGTGCACCGGCTGTTAAAAACGGATGATTTTTCATCCGTTTTTAGTTTGCGCCAGGTGCGCAGCAATCCCTTCTTCCAGGTCTACGTCCGTCCCAATGATCTTGGCCACGCACGAGTCGGTCTCGTCGTCGGCAAAAAGACCGCCAAACGCGCCAATCGTCGCAACTACATCAAACGTTCGGTACGCGAATGGTTCCGCCTGCACCAGCACGAACTCGGCAGCAATGACTACGTGGTGCGTGCGCGTTTAGCCTTCGTCCGTAACAATCGTCATGAAGCAGTCGAGGCTTTGGCCTCACTCTTTGTTAAACTGCAGCGATGTCGCGCGCCCTCGTCCTCCTGATCCGCTTCTATCAGGTCGTTATCAGTCCGTGGATTGCTCCGCGGTGCCGGTATCTGCCGACCTGTTCGTGTTACGCAATCGAGGCGGTGCAGAAACATGGCGCGCGCAAAGGTGGTTGGCTAGCGGCAAGGCGGATTGCGCGTTGTCACCCATGGGGCGGTAGCGGCTATGACCCGGTTCCCTGAACTTTCCGGATAAAAGAGAGATGGACTCCAAGAGACTGATCATTTTCATTACCCTGTCGCTGGCAATCTTGCTGGGCTGGCAGGAATTCTTTGCGCCCAAGCCGGTGCCCAAAGCAGCTTCGACTGTGACGGCAACCCGGACCGGGTCCGATACCCCTTCTGCCCCGCAGCCGGCCGACTCGGCCAAGCTCGAGAGCGGCCAGCGCATCGTGGTCAATACCGACGTGATGCGTGCCGAAATCGACACCATGGGCGGCGACTTGCGCGCGCTGGATCTGACCCAGCACGGTCAGACTTCCGACCCGAGCAAGGATTTCGACCTGCTGACCGACAAGGGCGGCCGCGTATATGTCGCGCAGACCGGCCTCTTGTCTGCAGCAGACCCTCAGCTGCCTACGCACAAGACCCTGTTCACGGCTGAAAAGACCGCGTACAGCCTTGACGGCGACAAGGTTGAAGTCAAGCTGACCGCGCCGGAAGTGAACGGCGTGAAGGTGGTCAAGGTTTACACCTTCAGCAAGGGCTCTTACGAAATCGGCGTGCGTTACGACGTGACCAACGCCAGCGGCAAGCCGCTGCCTCTGTCGGCCTACTACCGTCTGCTGCGTGACAACAAGGCACCGGAAGGCGAGAGCTACTTCGCGCATACCTTTACCGGTCCTGCGATGTACTCCAGCGAAGGCAAGTTCCAGAAAGTCACCTTCGACGATCTGGACAAGGGCAAGGGCGAACACGTCAAGAACACCGCCGACGGCTGGGTGTCGATGGTGCAGCACTACTTCTTCTCCGCCTGGATCACCAAGCCGCTGGACGGCAACAGTGTCTGCGCCAAGGCTGAAGACTGCAGCTACGACATCAAGAAGCTGGGCAACGGCCTGTATTCGGCCGGTGTGATGGTGAACCTGCCGGTGCTGGCCAATGGCGCGACCGAGTCGGTTACCGTACCGCTGTATGTTGGTCCGGAAGACTACGCGACCATCACCAAGCTGGCTGACGGCATGAACTACGTCAAGGACTACGGCTGGGTGTATATCTTCGCTTCGCCGCTGTTCTGGCTGCTGGCCAAGATCCATGGCTTTGTCGGCAACTGGGGCTGGGCGATCGTGCTCTTGACCGTACTGGTCAAGGCCGTGTTCTACCCGCTGACTGCCGCGTCCTACCGCTCGATGGCCAAGATGAAGGCGCTGGCGCCGCGTCTGGAAACCATGAAGGCGCAGTATGGCGATGACCGCATGAAGTTCCAGCAGGCGGTGATGGAGATGTACAAGAAGGAAAAGATCAACCCGCTGGGCGGCTGTCTGCCCATCCTGATCCAGATTCCTGTGTTCATCGGTCTGTATTGGGCGCTGCTGGCTTCGGTTGAGCTGCGTCAGGCACCGTGGATTCTGTGGATTCATGACCTGGCCAAGCCGGACCCTTACTATGTTCTGCCGGCCATCATGGCGATCACCATGTTTGTGCAGACTTTCCTGAACCCGCCGCCGACCGATCCGGTACAGGCGAAGATGATGAAGATCATGCCGGTTGCTTTCTCGGTGATGTTCTTCTTCTTCCCGGCAGGTCTGGTGCTGTACTGGGTGGTGAACAACGTACTGTCGATGTCGCAGCAGTACTATATCAACCGCCAGATTGAAAACGCCCGCAAGGCTTCGCTGCAGTCCTAAGACGGCAGCGCCTTGAAGGTAAGAGCCCGGCCGCAAGGCCGGGCTTTTTGGTTTTTATCAGGCAAGGCCGTGTAGCGTTACGCGGCTTTGCCTGATAAAACGCCTTAAGTCCCGATATGTTTCAGGCCGGCAGTGCTGCCGGCAAACCGGATTGCACACTATGAACTTGAGCTACGCCCCCACCACCATCGCTGCCATTGCCACTGCCCCCGGTCGCGGCGGCATCGGCGTGATCCGTATTTCCGGTCGCGAACTGCTGCCGTTTGCACTGGCGATTTCCGGCGGTAAAACGCCCAAGCCCCGCACCGCCACCTATACCGACTTTTTCGCCGCCGATGGCAGCGCCATCGACAATGGCTTGCTGCTGTACTTTCCGGGGCCGCACAGCTTTACCGGCGAAGATGTGATTGAGTTGCAGGGCCATGGCGGGCCGGTGGTGCTGAAGATGCTGCTGTCGCGCTGTGTGGCGCTGGGGGCGCGTCTGGCCGAGCCGGGCGAATTCACCCGCCGCGCCTTCCTCAACGACAAGATGGATCTGGCGCAGGCCGAGAGCGTGGTCGACCTGATCGATGCCGCCTCGGAAACGGCCGCGCGCGGTGCGCTCAAATCGCTCAAGGGGGCGTTCTCCGGCGAGATTCACGCCATGGTCGAAGACCTGATTACCCTGCGCATGCTGGTCGAAGCAACGCTGGATTTCCCCGAAGAAGACATCGATTTTCTCAAGGCCGCCGACGCGACCGGCAAGCTGGCGTCCATCCGCAGCCAGCTATCCCGCGTGCAGGCCACCGCGCGCCAGGGCGCCATCCTGCGTGAAGGCATGCATGTGGTGCTGGTGGGCGAGCCGAACGTCGGCAAGTCCAGCCTGATGAATGCCTTGGCCGGCGACGATGTCGCCATCGTGACCGATATTGCCGGCACCACACGCGACACCGTGCGCGAGGAGATCATCATCGACGACGTGCCGGTGCATGTGATCGATACCGCCGGTCTGCGCGACACCGATGATGTGGTAGAAAAAATCGGCATCGAGCGCACCTGGGCGGCGGTCGAGCGTGCCGATGTGGCGCTGGTGCTGGTGGACGGGCGCGAGGGCATTACCCCGAATGTAGAGGCCATACTTGCGCGCCTGCCGGCGCGCTTGCCGCGGGTGTTCGTGTTCAACAAGATCGATCTGGCCGGCGAAGACGCGCGCGTCGACGAGGAAGACGGCCATCCGCTGGTCTACCTGTCGGCCGCGACCCATGACGGGGTCGATCTGCTTAAGGGCAAGCTATTGGAGCTGATCGGCTACAAGGGCGAGGGCGAGAGTGTCTATCTGGCGCGGGCGCGCCATCTGGATGCGATCCGCCGTGCCGGCGAGCATCTGGCGGTGGCGACCAGCGAGTGGCAGCAGGTGGAGATCTTCGCCGAAGAACTGCGCCTGGCGCAGAACGCGCTGTCCGAGATTACCGGCGAATTCACCCCGGACGACCTCTTGGGCGTGATCTTTAGCCGCTTTTGCATCGGTAAATAAGCCGGCGTCGTGGTGGCTTAGCGTAGGGCAGGGGTCGCCGCCGCGATCGCCTGCAAACGCTCCGGTCGGTCGCTGCACAGCATATCGGTGCCCCAGCCATAGAGTTCGGCGGCACGCGCTGGCTGGTTGACGGTCCAGGCCATCAACGCCAGCCCGGCATGCCGAACCGCGAGTACGCGCTCCTGGCTCAGATCCCGCTCATTGGCATTGAGCGCGCAGGCCGCACAGGCCTGCACCTGCTGTGGCCAGTCATCCGGCCAGTTTTCTATCAGCAAGGCACGCGGCAGATCGGGGGCTGCCGCTTTTGCTGCCAGCAGCGCCGCGAGTGAAAATGAAGACAGCATCGGTAGTAGGTGCTCGCCTTGCCACAGCAGGCTAGCCTGCTGTGCGACAATACGCCCCGTCTCCTGCTCCCGTCCGGGGCAGGGCTTGATTTCTAGATTGACCCGTATGCCGTGGTGCCGTGCCTGTTCTGCCAGCGCCGCCAGCGTGGGTATGCGCTCGTGGGCAAAGGCGGGGTGAAACCATGCGCCGGCATCCAGTTGCGCCAGTGCCACATGGTCTTGTTGTGCAAACAAGCCTTGGCCATTACTCGTGCGCTCGAGATGCTCGTCGTGAAATAGCAGGGGGATGCCGTCTGCCGACAGTTTGACGTCGCACTCGACGGCGGTGATGCCCAATTGGCGGCTTATTTCCAGCCCGGCCAGCGTGTTTTCCGGTGCCAAGGCGCCGCCCAGGCGGTGGGCGAACAGTCTGGGCCATGCCTGAATGGGGGCGTGTTCGAACAAATGCATGAAGCACCTCCAGCGGGTAGCAGGGTCAGCCCTACTGTCTTGAAAGCCTGTGGCTGGTCAAACTGTGTTATTTGTGCAACGCAATATCCACAATCAGGCATAAAAAACCGCATGCCAAGGATCAGCTTAGCTGATCTTGATCACAGCCTGTCAGGATAGGCTTCTCTACTCTTTGGCATCCTGATAGGCGGGATCGCCCTTTGAGGGTAAATTTGTCGCAATAATATAAAAGTATTGCGCAATGGCAACATACGTGTATTAAATAAATTTCAAACGTCCGTTCGAATGTGCCTCGGCCGGATGCAAAGATTCGATTATTTTTAAACCATCAGGGAAA
>NZ_JAMFLI010000005.1 GCF_023502145.1 Craterilacuibacter sp. RT1T
GCCAACCAGACGCTGCTCTTCGTTACCGGCGTACTTAGCACGCTTCAGGTCACGGGACAGGTCCAGCAGGTAACGGATTTCACGTGGGGTGAAGTCCAGCAGACGCAGGTAATTACGGTTCTTCAGGTTGAAAGCCATGATGATTCCCTTATCAATTATTTAGCAGATAACCGTTTTATTATATTCAACGGCTAAACTGAAATACTTATTGGGCAGGCCGATCGAAAAACGATCAGCCTGCAACTTGCTTAAGCGATCAGCCGATTAGATTTTAACTTCGTCACGGATGATTGGGCAGGTCATGCAGTGACCACCGCCACGGCCGCGGCCGAGTTCGGATGCAGGGATCTCGATCACTTCAACACCCGCGTCGCGCATCAGCTTGTTGGTGTAGGTGTTGCGGTCGTAAGCAACAACAACACGACGGTCCAGGGCAACGACGTTATTACCATCATCCCACTGCTCACGCTCACGCTGGAATGCATCACCACCGGTGGTGATAACCTGGATGTCTTTCAGACCCAGTGCTTCTTTAACCACGTCAACCAGATGTACGCCATCGTGACGTTCGAAGCGAACTTCACCTTCTTTGTCGCCAGCGTAGATGCTGGTGCAAACGATTTCGTCTACAACATCCGGGAAGGACGACAGCAGGTCGATATCAAGGAAGGAGAATACGGTATCCAGGTGCATCGCAGCGCGCGACTTAGGCATCTGGCAAGCGATAACGCGAGTAGCGCCACCTTCTTTGCCCAGCACAGCCTTGGCAGTCTGAACAACAGCTTGTGGGCTGGTGCGCTCGCCCATACCGATCAGCACAACGCCGTTACCGATTGGCATTACGTCGCCACCTTCCAGCGTTGCTGGGCCGTGGTCTTTGTCGCTATCACCCCACCATACATTCACTTTACCAGCGAAGTATGGGTGGAACTGATAGATCGATTGCAGAATCAGGGTTTCCTGACGACGTGCTGGCCAGTACATTGGGTTCAGCGTTACGCCTTCATAGATCCAGCAAGATGGATCGCGCTGGAACAGGCTGTTCGGGATCGGTGGCAGGACGAAATCGGAGTTGTCCAGGTAGCCGCCAAACAGGCCTTTAGGGTCGAATGGCAGATCCAGCTTGGCGATACCGCCAATCAGGTGGTCAGCCAGTTGAGCCGATGGCATTTCATCCAGCCAGCTGCGCAGATCGCCCAGCATGCCGATGCCGACGTTGTCAGCCTTAACTTTACGGTCCAGGATCCAGCTACGGGCAGCCTTGTCATCCAGTACGGTACCCAGCGCTTCGTGCGTTTCGAGTACGTGGATGTTGCGGGCGCGCATTTGCTCAACCATGTAGTCGTGGTCTTTTTGAGCACGCTCAACCCAGATTACATCATCAAACAGCAGGCCGTGGCAGTTGTCCGGCGTCAGGCGCTTGTGCGCGAGACCAGGACGGCAAACCATAACACTGTGCAGCTTACCGCACTCGGAATGAACACCAAACTTCGACATCTTGAACTCCTTAAGATTAAGAGCAATCAGTAGGTTTGTTGCGACCCCCACCCGGAGGCCACATAGGTAAAACGGTGTACTCACGGTGGCTGCTGCACAGCAGCCACCTCAGGAAAATCTTGTTACAGCGACAGCGTACCAACGGACAGACCGTAGGCGGCGTAGATGCCCAGTACAACGATCAGAGCAGCCAGGATGGCTTCGCCACCATTGAAAGGCTTCTGACCCTGCTCTTTACGAGCCCATACATAGAACAGCATGCCTGGTGCGTACAGAACCATGGACAGCAGCAGGTATTGCAGGCCTGCCGCGTACAGCAGCCATACGCCGTACAGCGAAGCAATCACCGCAACCAGTACATCCTTGGCAGCCGATTCGCCGGCTTTGTAGCCTTCACCGCGCTGAGCAACCATCAGCGAATACAGTGCGCAGAACAGGTAAGGCAGCAGGATCATGGACGTGGCCAGGTAAACCAGGCTCAGGTACACGGAACCGTTAAAGTAGGTAATGATCAGGAACAACTGGATCAGTGCGTTGGTCAGCCACAGCGAAGCTGCTGGCGAGCCGTTGGCATTGGTCTTGCCGAACACCTTAGGCATCATGCCGTCTTGGGCAGCCAGATACGGGGTTTCACCGGACAACAGGGTCCAAGCCAGCAATGCACCACCTACCGAGATCACCAGACCGGCGTTCATGATGTTGGCGCCCATGGTACCGATCGCGGCTTCCAGCACATAAGCGGTAGACGGGTTCTTCAGTGCAGCCAGTTCAGGCTGAGTCAGCACGCCCAGCGACAGTACCGATACAGCAATCAGCAGCGCGATGGTCAGCAGGAAGCCGATCACGGTTGCCTTGCCCACATCGGACATATTCTGTGCACGGCCGGAGAACATCGACGCACCTTCAATACCGATAAACACCCAAACCGTCACCAGCATGGTGCTCTTAACCTGATCAACCACGCTGCCCAGATCGGCCGAACCCCAGAAGTCGAGATTGAAGGTATCGATCTTGAACGAGAACAGTACGATCGCGATAAACAGCGCCAGCGGCACCAGTTTAGCGATGGTGGTGATGGTGTTGATCATGGCAGCGCCATGCACGCCACGCAGTACCAGGAAGTGCAGTGCCCACAGCAGGGCGGAAGCGCAGATAATCGCGGCACCGGTATTGCCTTCGCCGAAAGCAGGGAACCAGAAAGACAGCGCGGAGAACATCACCACGAAGTAGGCAACGTTACCGATCCAGGCCGAGATCCAGTAGCCCCAGGCCGAGTTGAAGCCGACAAAGTCGCCGAAAGCAGCACGGGCGTAACCATATACGCCGCCGGTCACTTCAGGCTTACGGTTAGCCAGTTGCTGGAAAGCAAAAGCCAGCGCCAGCATACCGACAAAGGTAATCGCCCAGCCAATAATGATGGCACCGGCACCCGCGCCGGAAGCCATATTCTGTGGCAGCGAGAAAATACCGCCACCAATCATGGAACCTACAACCAGAGCAGTCAGGGCACCAAGCTTGAGCTTGGGTGTGCTGCTTTCAGTTTCCGCAGACATGTTTGTTCTCCGTGATTTTGTTAAATAGTAAAGAAACTAAAACTGTTGTTATATTATTAAATTCTGATGCCGCACATCATAACGCCGTCCTGATCACAGCGTCCAGACTAGACAAACCGTTTGTTTGACCTAGATCATTCCCCGCCAAAATCGAATTTTTTTGCGTGCACGTGACTAATTTTTAATCACTGCACTCATTTAAAAAATAAACTCTCTCTTCACGCCGGCCCCACCTGAAAAGACAAATTCCCATTAATAATCAGCCATCTACACAACCCAAAACCATTACCTCAAGTGCATCTATATGCGTACGGAAAACGTCTCGCCCCGGCATAAATGCATACAAGACAAGCATGTGCGTGATAAAAAAATTGACACTACAACACGCAAATCAACGTAAAAATATAAATAAACGTCTCATAAACATAATAAAAATGTCAGCTATCCAAGCCGAACGCCCGCAAAAAATAGGAATTTATTAGCCCTGTCCACCATCGAGCATGACTGCATGCCATGCTGCATAGCCAAACCATGTCGCCCCCACACATGCCAAGGCGATGAACTAATAAAATAAGCACCAATGAGCTTAAACAGAACCCTGCGATGACTGACGCCTCATATCGGCTAATAGCATGGCTAGTCGGCACATAAAAAATGCCATGTCCCCTCATTAGGGCGCACGGCATCTTAAGTAGGTAAATATATCTGACGTAATTACTAAGGCTTGGCACTATCCTTGGACAGGAAAAACGCATCCGAGAAAAAAGCGTCTTCTGGCAAGCTGCGCATATGGGTAAAGCCGGTATGGGCTGCCTCGACCATCACCGGTGCGCCACAGGCGTAGACTTGGTAACCAGAGAGATTGGCAAAATCGTCCAACACCGCCTGATGCACCAAACCCGTCCTCCCCTGCCAGTTGTCGCTGGCCAAAGGCTCGGACAAAACCGGTATAAAGGTGAAATTGGGGTGACGCGCCTGCCAGGAGCCGGCCAACTCGGCCATATACAGATCGGCCAGCGTGCGCGCCCCCCAGTAAAACACCATCGGGCGCAGACTGCCGTGATGCAGGGCGTGCTCGACCATGCCCTTGATCGGGGCAAAGCCGGTACCGCTGGCAAGCAGGATGATGGGTTTGTCCGAGTCTTCGCGCAGAAAGAATGAACCCAGCGGCCCCTTGAAGCGCATGATTTCGCGCGCCTTCATCTGCTTGAATACATAATCGGAAAAACTGCCACCGGCCTGATGGCGCACATGCAGTTCGATAAAGGCATCATCGTGCGGCGCATTGGCAATCGAGAAACTGCGCCTCTTGCCATCCTTCATCAGGATATCGATATACTGCCCGGCCTTGAACTGCAGACGCTCGGCGGCCGGCAACTTCAACTTCAATACCGCCACATCGTGGATTTTCTCTATGCTGTCCACGCGGCAAGGCAGCGTCTTGATCTGGACATCCCCAGCCCCGGCAACCTCGCGCACCTCGATACAGACATCTCCCTTGGGGCGGGCACAACAAAACAGCGCCATCCCCTGCTCGCGCTCGCTCGCAGGCAGAGCCTTTTCCTGATAACCGCCCTGCTCTACTTCGCCAGCGACGACCTTACCCTTGCAGGCACCACAAGCACCATCGCGGCAGCCGTAAGGCAGGGCCACACCCTCGCGCAAAGCGCCTTCGAGTATGGTTTCATGTGCTTCAACATTAAAGGTGTGTCCGGACGACATCACCTTGACCCGATTTGTCATTGCTTTCCTCGACTTCAATCCAGCTACAATATGCGCTATGCAAACACTGCTTATCATCGGCTTTGGCGACATCGCCCGCCGCGCAAGCCTCACCCTCCTCAAACACTGGCGCGTACTGGCCATGGTCAGAAGCCAGGAGGGTGTCGATGCGGCACACCACTTGGGGATCACGCCAGTGATGGCGGATCTGGATGATCGCGACTCGCTGACACGGCTTGCTTCACTGGCAGACAAGGTGCTTTATTGTGCACCGCCCGCCAACGAAGGGCATACCGATCAGCGCATGCGCCGCTTTTTATCTGCACTAGCTCAACCCAAAAGCATAACACAGCACCTGGTCTACATCAGCACCAGCGGCGTCTACGGGGATGCAGGGGGTGATTGGCTGGATGAAACTCATACGCCGGCACCCGGCTCTGATCGCAGCCGGCGGCGACTGAATGCCGAGCAACAATTACGCCGCTTTGCCATCCGCCAAGGCGCCAGCCTCACCATTTTGCGCACACCGGGCATTTACGCGGCAGATCGCCTGCCGCTGGCGCGCATTCTTAATGCCACGCCCGCCATAAGCCATGAGCAAGACAGCTGGAGCAATCACATCCATGCAGATGATCTGGCTCTGCTGTGTGCCGCAGCACTCAAGCGCCCACACGGAATACGCGTCTACAATGCCTGTGATACGCAGCCGACACGCATGGGAGACTGGTTTGATCTGCTGGCCGATGCACATGGTTTGGCACGCGTACCGCGCCTGCCACGCGCAGAAGTCAGGCAGCGTGTGTCGCCCCTGATGTGGTCATTTCTGGCCGAGTCACGCCGCCTGAGCAACCTGCGCATCCAGCGTGAACTGGGGGTTACCTTGCAATGGCCGGATGTCCAGCACTGGCTGACACACTACCGCGCGGCGCAGGACGGGGCCGATAAGCACTAAAGCGGCCTCGCCATCCTAGGCCGCTTTCGGTAACATCGCGTTTTTTCGCAGTTTTTGGCTCTGAGAATCATGGAAAATCCGGCTTACCAGCGACACATCCGCAGCTTTGTCCTGCGTCAGGGGCATTTGACCCAAGCGCAACAACGCGCCATGGACGAAGGCATGCCCAAGTGGGGCATCAACTACCAGAACGCTGTCCTCGATCTGGATCAAGCATTCGGTCGCAGCGCCCCGAAAATTCTGGAAATCGGTTTCGGCATGGGTACGGCTACGGCAGAAATTGCTGCCGGCAACCCTGACAAAGACTATCTGGCCGTGGAGGTTCACTCGCCCGGCGTGGGCAATCTGCTCAAACTGATCGATGAACAAGGCCTTGGCAACCTGCGCATCATCCGCCACGATGCCGTCGAAGTGATCGACCATATGCTGGCTGACGCCAGCCTTGACGGCATCCATATTTTCTTCCCCGACCCATGGCACAAGAAGCGCCATAACAAGCGCCGCCTGATCCAGAGCCCGCTGATTGCCAAGCTGGTCAAAAAACTCAAGCCGGGCGGCTATCTGCACGCCGCCACCGACTGGGAAGACTACGCGCTTCAAATCATGGAAGTATTCAGTGCGGACGGCGAGCTGGAAAATACGGCAGAGGCCTACGCGCCACGCCCCGACTACCGCCCACTGACCAAATTCGAAGCGCGCGGCATCCGTCTGGGTCATGGCGTGTGGGATGTGATCTTCCGTCGTCAAGCCACAAGCTAAACACACAGGCGACAGGCATGAAATAAAAGGCTGCCCCGGGCATTGGGTGCAGCCTTTTTTCGTCGAGCCGATCAGTTGGCCGATAAAGGGCGCGCAGCCAGCAAAGCCTCGATATCCGGCAACAACTCGTGCGGCGCCACTGCCGGCTCAAAACGCATCACCACCCTCCCCTGCCTGTCCAGCAGGAATTTGGTGAAATTCCACTTCACCGGATGCGGGTGCGACGTATCGGCTTGGGTGAGCCAGCGCCACAAAGGATGCGCATCCGGCCCGTTGACATCGACCTTGGCAAACAGCGGAAAACTGACGCCATAGCGGCTCTGGCAAAATGCCGCAATCACCGCCTCGGCATCCGGCTCCTGAGCGCCGAACTGATTGCAGGGAAAGCCCAGCACCACCAGACCCTGTTCGCCGAAATGGCGATAGAGCTCTTCCAGTCCTTCGTATTGACGGGTATAGCCGCACTCGCTGGCGGTATTAACGACCAGCACCACCTTGCCGGCCAGATCAGACAGGCAAAGCTCACGCCCATCAATCAGCCGTGCAGAGAAGTCTTTCAAGCTATGCATGGCGCTCACTCCTTCACGTATAATTTTCCGTCTACCACAGTGGACGACACCATGTTCAATCCTAGCCGTCAGGACGCCCGCCGCTTTTTCTTCGACACCTGGGCCAAGCATCAAACCGCTCTTGCGCTCTCCGATCTGGAGAAAATCGCCCTCGCCACCTTGCTGGCCCATCCCGAATACCATCACATCGTAGACAATCCGCAAGACTATCTGGAGCAGGAATGGACACCCGAAATGGGGGAAAGCAATCCTTTCATGCATCTGGGCCTGCATATGGCGATAGAAGAGCAGCGTACGATAGACCAGCCCTTCGGCATCCGCGCACTCTATGCCCAGCTCGCCCTGCGCCATGGCGATGAACACCGCGCTCAGCATGACATGATGGAATGCCTGGGTGAAATGGTCTGGCATGCCCAGCGCTATGGCGGCGGCCCTGATGTCAACCGCTACATCAGCTGCGTGCGCGGCAAGCTGGGCTTGGGAGAAGAAGAGGCGCCACGACTCAACCCCAACGAGATCACGCCCTAGCCCTCAAATCAGAACCGCCCTTTACCCAAGGCGGCGGCAAATCGATTAAAGCCGGCACCGGCACGTAGTGCCGGCAGCCCGATCAAACCACCCGGTTCTGCCTCCCCCCTGCCACGAATGAAGCCATATTGGCGACCAATTGGCTCGCCAGACGGCTCATCGCCTCTTGACTGGCCCAGCCCACATGCGGCGTGACAATCAGGTTGGGCAAGCGTGCGCGCAATAGCGGATTATCGCTGCGCCCGGGCTCCTCGCTTAACACATCAAAACCCGCCCCGCCTAATTGGCCGTACTTGAGCGCAGCCACCACCGAAGCTTCATCCACCAGACCGCCACGCGCGGTATTGATCAAAATGGCGCCCGGCTTGACCCGCATCAGCTCAGCCTCGCCCAGCATGCCGCGCGTATCATCCGTCAAGGGGCAATGCAGCGACAAGACATCCGATGTCGTCAGCACCGTATCGAAATCGGTATAACCATCACGCACGCTAGCCGCGCCACGACGCTCGGTGAAGACCACCTCCATACCGAAAGCACGGGCGCGCATGGCCATCGCCTGCCCGATACCACCATGACCGAATAATCCCAACCTTGCGCCGGCCACATCACGAACTGGCGAACCGAACAGGCAAAAGCTGGCGGACTTTTCCCACAAGCCGGCCGCCACATCACGCTGATAGGCAGGCAGATTGCGCCGCAGTGCCAGCATCAGCATAAAGGCGTGCTCGGCCACCGCATCATCGCCATAGTGCCGGATATTGGCGACCGCCACGCCTTGCGCCTGGCAGGCGGCAAGGTCGATATGATTAACCCCGGTCGCCGCCACGGCCACCATCTTGAGCCGGGGCAAAGACTGCAGAGCCGCCGCATCAAGGGGAACCTTGTTGCTAATCACGATATCGGCAGCAGAGGCGGCAGACAACAACTCGGAAGGAGAACAGGAAGGAAATTCTTGCCAAGTATGCGGGAAGTCAGGCTTAGGCACCGGGACAGGCAGGCTGCCCCGGTCAAGAAAAACAATGTGAGGAATCATTCAGCGCTCATAGGTAATGATGGAGCGATAGGCATGCCAGGTAGACAGGCCGATCAGCGGAATCAATACCATCAGGCCGATGAAGTAGGTGGCAAAACCTATCGCAGTCAGAATCACGATAATAGCGGCCCAGCACACCATCGTCATCAGGTTCTTGTGTACGGCTTGCACACTGACGGCCATGGCGGAGATCGTGTCGATTTCCTTGTCCAGCATCATCGGAATGGCAATCACGCTGACGGCAAACACCACCACGGCAAAGATCAGCCCGGCACCAAAGTAGGCAATCAGGAAGGCCAGATGTTCCGGCGACCATGCCTCAGCCACCAGCAACGCCAGCGTCGGTGCCGAGGTGTCGTAAAACAGGGCGAACATCAAAAGCGATACGCGAAACCAGCCGAACACCAGCACCGCCAGCAAGGCGGCATACAGGGTAAAACTGGGAATATTGGCTCGCCAGGCCAGCATGCTGTGAGCCAGATTGACACGCGTTCCCTTGAAGATCTCCAATTGGCGGGCGATATCATAAAGGCCGATCGCCAAAAACGGCCCGGCCAGCAAAAACAGCGCCGCCAGCGTAATCACGACTTCGGGGGCATCCTTGAAATAGAACACCAGCAAATAGCCCATGATGACAAAAACGGCACCGTAAAAAACGGCATCGGCCGGCGCTTTTTTCAGATCGCGCCAGCCGAGTTTGAGCCAGTTGAAAGTATCGGCAGGCGATACATGGTGCACGACCGGATGGTCGCGCGACGGCAGGTGGGTGATGTCCATCATGAGTCCCCTTTTTCAAGGCGTGGGTGAAGCGTCTAGCTTCGTTATATGCAAGGAAACTCAGACTGTCGGCATTTTTCTTTCCCTGACCCGACAGGCCTTCAGGCTTATGTGTAAAATCCTGTTTTTGAGCGATGCAAAAGGAAGAAAAGATCATGAGCCAGGAACTGATCATTGAAGACGTGGTATTGGGTGAAGGCGCAGAAGCCGTTGCCGGCCAGGATGTGACCGTACACTACAGCGGCTATCTGACCGACGGCAGCAAATTCGACTCCAGCCGCGACCGCTACCAGCCTTTTTCCTTCCCGCTGGGCGCAGGCCATGTGATCAAGGGCTGGGATCTGGGGGTACAGGGCATGAAGGTTGGCGGCCAGCGCAAGCTGACCATCCCGGCTGAACTTGGCTATGGCGCACGTGGTGCCGGCGGTGTGATTCCGCCCAACGCAACCCTGGTGTTTGACGTAGAACTGCTGTCGGTAGGCTGATACATTAGGCCTGACAAACAAAAAGCCACCACGCAAGCGTGATGGCTTTTTTACATTTTAAAAACAGCTCAGGCCTTGCGCTTGCGCCAATACCAAAGACCGCCAAGCACCAGACCCAGCAGTGCCAGCACCGCCAGAATGCCGTACTGGCCACGATGTACCCACACCATCAGCTGATCGATATTGGAAGCGCCAAAGTGTCCCAGATACACCCATACCGGCACCGAAATCAATGCGGCAAAACCATCCAGTAGCAAGAAGCGCCAATACGGAATACGCCGGGTCATGCCGGCGGTCAGAAAGATGGGAGAGCGCAAGCCCGGCAAAAAGCGCGCGACAAACAACACCCAGTTGCCGTATTTGGAAAACTTCTCCTGCACCGCCTCAAAGCGTTCCTTGGTCAGGATACGGGCAATAGGCCTAAATTGCAGTACGCGGTCACCGAACACCCGCCCTATGGTGAACATGATGCCATCCCCGATCAGCACCCCCGCCATACCAACGGCAAACATGGTATGCACATCGGTATAGCCAAGGCCGGAAATGATGCCGCCCGCGACCAGCGTCACATCCTCGGGGATGGGCAGGCCGAAACCGCACAATAACAGCACCAGAAAAACGGCCAGATAGCCATACGATGCAAATAGATCGAGTAAGACCTGAAGGATGTCCATGTCAGTAAAGTGCGCTCATGCCGTTAGCCGGAAGCATAAATGGGGTGCACAGCCAGCTTGCCCCCATCCATAAACAGCGGCTTATAATATCACACCTCCTCCGATGAAAAACCGACATGACACGCCCGATCCGGCTAGAGATCGATCTCGCAGCGATCCGCCACAACTATCAGCACTCCAGACAACAAGCACCTGGCGCACGCGCCTACGCCGTCATCAAGGCAGACGCCTATGGTCATGGTGCACTCGAGGTCGCGCAAGCACTGGCCGGCATCGCTGACGGTTTTGCCCTGTTAAACCTTGAGGACGCACTGCGCCTGCGCCGCGCCGGCATCCAGCAGCCAATGACGCTGCTGGAGGGGGCTTTCGATCTGGAAGACACGGTACGCATGGCGGAAAACCGCATCGCCGGTGCCGTACATAGCCCGCATCAGATCGCCTGGCTGGAACAACTGGAGTCCGATTTGCCATTCGAGGCCTGGCTCAAGGTCAATAGCGGCATGAACCGTCTGGGTTTCCAGCCGGAGGCCGCATCTGCCGCCATGGACAGGCTGCGCGCCCACCCTGCCATCAAACTCAGCACCATCATGACCCACTTCGCCACGGCAGACGATGCGCGCGGCGTGGCCGAGCAATGGGAAAAATTTGAGCCGCTCGCCCGCGCCTCAGGCCTGGCCATCAGCGCCGCCAACTCGGCCGCGACCTTCCGCCATGCACACACGCACGGCGATGCGGTCCGCCCCGGCATCACGCTTTATGGCTGCTCGCCGTTTGACGACGTTAACGGGCCAGAACTGGGACTCAAACCCGGCATGACGCTCTCGGCCGACATCATTGCCGTCCAGCACATCCAGCCTGGCGAAATCGTTGGCTATGGCGCGACATTCCAGGCTGAACGCCCCATGCGCATCGGCATCGTGGCCTGCGGCTATGCTGATGGCTATCCGCGCATCGTCCCCAGCGGTACGCCGGTACGAGTCGATGGCCAGCCCTCCGGCACGGTCGGCCGCGTATCCATGGACATGCTGGTCGTCGACCTAAGCGCCCTGCCCGAAGCGGACATAGGCAGCCGCGTCACATTGTGGGGCCAGGGTTTACCGATAGAAAACATCGCCCGTGCGGCAGGCACGCTAGGGTATGAGCTGATGTGCGCAATCTCGACCCGCGTACCACGCCACTATCTGCCGGCCTGAGCCCTCAGGCCGCAGCCAAGAAAAATCCCGCGATAATATCGCGGGATTTTTTGTGTAAAACCCTTAGCCTTAAGCCGCCGCTTCTATCGCCCCGGCAATCTGTTTGGCACAGCGTTCGGCCAGGCCCAGTTCATCCGCCTCCACCATCACCCGGACCACCGGCTCGGTGCCGGACGGGCGCAAGACCACGCGCCCGCGACCGGACAGCTCGCTCTCGGCTTCGGCCAGTGCTGCGGCCGAAGCCTGCTGCCAGTCCTGACCTTTCAAACGCACATTAATCATTTTTTGCGGGAAAGGCTGCCAGTCGCGGCAAATATCCAACAAATCCTTGTCCAGCTGCATCAGGCTGGCAAACACTTGCAGACAGGAAATAATGCCGTCGCCGGTTGTATGCTTGTCCAGACACAGAACATGGCCGGAAGCTTCGCCACCCAGCTGCCAGCCATTGGCGTGCAGCAGCTCCAGCACATAGCGGTCACCGACCTTGGCACGGGCAAACTCGATGCCGCGCTCTTTCAGCGCCAGCTCCATGCCCATATTGGTCATCACGGTGCCGACCACGCCACCCTTCAGTTCGCCGCGCGCGGCACGTGCCCGGGCAATCACATAGATCAGCTGGTCGCCGTCATACACCTGACCATGGCGATCGACCATGATCAGGCGGTCGCCGTCACCATCCAGCGCCACGCCATAATCGGCCTCATGCTGCAGCACCGCAGCCTGCAAGGTTTTGGGGTAAGTGGCCCCGACCTTGTCGTTGATGTTCATCCCGTCCGGATCACAGCCTATCGTAATGACTTCGGCACCCAGTTCATGAAAGACATTCGGCGCAATATGGTAGGTCGCGCCATGGGCGCAATCCACCACCAGCTTCATGCCCTTAAGATCCAGCTCGTTGGGGAAGCTGCTCTTGCAAAATTCGATATAACGCTCGGCTGCACCATCAATACGGCGTGCACGCCCCAGTTCGCGCGAAGGCTTGGTTTCCAGCGGCTGATCCAGCATGGCCTCGATTTCCAGCTCAAGCGCGTCATCCAGCTTATTGCCGCCTTCGGCAAAGAACTTGATTCCGTTATCCTGGAACGGATTATGCGAAGCCGAAATCACCACCCCGGCTTCCAGACGCAGGGCGCGGGTGAGGTAGGCAATACCCGGTGTCGGCAAAGGGCCGGTCAACAGTACATTGACGCCAGCGGCGGTAAAGCCGGCCTGCAGCGCCGCTTCCAGCATATAGCCCGAGATGCGCGTATCTTTGCCTATCAGCACCGAAGGGCGATGGCTGCCATCATGGTTTACCAAAACACGGCCGGCAGCATAGCCCAGCTTCATCACAAATTCAGGTGTAATCGGCGCCTTGCCGACTTCTCCGCGTACACCATCCGTCCCAAAATATTTGCGGCTCATTCTCTTGCCCTTCGCTTGCTAAGCCGGCATCAGCCCGGCTGGATAAATGACGGTCTATTTTCTCACGACACGGTAGATGACGTCATGCTATCTAGTGCCGCCCATACCTGCAAAGCCTGCTGTGTGGCCTTCACATCGTGTACGCGAATAATCTTGGCGCCGCGCCGCGCCGCCTCCATCGCGGCGGCCACACTGGCTCCAAGGCGCTGGGCAGGCTCGGCTTCGCCGGTAATGGCACCCAACATGGACTTGCGCGACAGACCCACCAATAAAGGCACGCCGGCACGCTGCTCGACCTGGGGCAGCTTGGCCAGCAAAGTCAGGTTATGCGCCAGCGTCTTGCCAAAGCCAAAACCCGGATCGGCCAGAATGCGCTCGCGCACCACGCCGGCCTGCAAACACAGCGCCACGCGACTGGCCAGATAGGCGCCCACTTCGGCCACCACATCTTCGTATTCAGGCTTTTGCTGCATGGTGCCGGGGTTGCCCTGCTTGTGCATCAAGCAAATGCCCACCGGTGCCTTGGCGACCAGAGGCAGCGCGCCCTCGTCTTCCAGCGCAGAGACGTCGTTGATCAGATCGACTAGGCCCGCATCCAGTGCCGCCTGCATCACCGATGCGCGCCGGGTGTCGAGCGAAACAGGCACGCCCAGTTCGCGCACCGCCTCCAGCACCGGAGCCACCCTCGCCCACTCATCCTCAGGCGACACATAAGGCGCGCCCGGACGGGTCGATTCGCCGCCGATATCGAGAATGCCGGCACCGTCGGCCAGCAGTTGCCGCGCATGCAGCAAGGCGGCATCGCTGCGATCAAAACGGCCGCCATCGGAAAACGAGTCCGGCGTGACATTCAAAATGCCCATGATCAAGGGGCGGGAAAGATCCAGGGCAAAGCGCCCGCACTGGAAAGTCGTCATTAGAGGATTCAAGCGGAAAACTTACATAAGAAAAGGCGGCAGTTTTCACTGCCGCCTTGATCAGAAACGGAACCTGCGTAGCTTACAGTCCCTGTGCCGGCATCACGCTAGGCGCAGGCGTCGGGTCACTGGGCTTGTCATCTTGCTTAGGCGTAAAGCTGGAGCCCGGCTTGGGTGGACGCGGCGAATTGCCATCCATGATGTCGTTGATCTGGTTGGCATCGATGGTTTCCCATTCCAAGAGCGCAGCCGTCATCGCCTCGACCTTGTCGCGATTGTCTTCCAGCAGCTTGCGCGCCAGCGCGTACTGCTCGTCGATGATGCGGCGAATCTCGGCATCCACCTGACGCATGGTCTCTTCCGACATATTCTTGTGCGTGGTCACCGAACGGCCGAGGAAAACCTCGCCCTCGTTTTCGCCATAGACCATAGGCCCCAGACGGTCCGACATGCCGTAGCGCGTCACCATATCACGCGCCATTTGCGTGGCACGCTCGAAGTCGTTGGAGGCACCGGTCGTCATCTGGTTCATGAACAGCTCTTCCGCGATGCGACCACCAAACAGAATGGCGATCCTGTCCATCAGATAACCGCGGTCATAGGAGAAGCGATCCTGTTCCGGCAGCTGCATGGTCACACCCAGCGCACGACCGCGCGGGATAATGGTGACCTTGTGCACAGGGTCAGACTTGGGCAGCAGCTTGGCCACCACCGCATGACCCGACTCGTGGTAGGCCGTGTTCTTCTTCTCTTCCTCGGTCATCACCATGGAGCGGCGCTCGGCGCCCATCATGATTTTGTCCTTGGCCGATTCGAGGTCTTCCATATCCACCAGACGCTTGTTGCGGCGCGCGGCAAATAGGGCAGCTTCGTTGATCAGGTTGGCAAGGTCGGCACCGGAGAAGCCCGGCGTACCACGCGCAATCACCTCGGCATTCACATCGGCAGCGATCGGTACTTTGCGCATATGCACGCTCAGAATCTGCTCGCGGCCACGAATATCCGGCAACGGCACCACTACCTGGCGGTCAAAACGCCCCGGACGCAATAGCGCAGGGTCAAGCACGTCCGGACGGTTGGTCGCGGCGACCACAATCACGGTGGAGTTGGTTTCAAAACCATCCATCTCGACCAGCAACTGGTTCAGCGTCTGTTCGCGTTCATCGTTACCGCCACCCACACCGGCGCCACGCTGGCGACCCACGGCATCGATTTCATCGATAAAGATGATGCATGGCGAGTTCTTCTTGGCCTGCTCGAACATGTCGCGCACACGCGCCGCACCCACGCCGACAAACATTTCGACAAAATCGGAACCGGAAATGCTGAAAAACGGCACTTTGGCTTCACCGGCGATGGCCTTGGCCAGCAAGGTCTTACCGGTACCCGGCGAGCCAGCCAGCAGGATGCCGCGTGGAATGCGGCCACCCAGGCTCTGGTAGCGGGTCGGATCCTTCAGGTAATCGACAACCTCTTTCACCTCTTCCTTGGCTTCGTCGCAACCGGCCACGTCCACGAAAGTGATGGTATTGGTTTCCTGATCCAGCATGCGCGCCTTGCTCTTGCCGAACGAGAAGGCACCACCCTTGCCACCGCCGCCCTGCATCTGGCGCATAAAGAAGATC
This sequence comes from Craterilacuibacter sp. RT1T, assembly GCF_023502145.1. Lineage (GTDB taxonomy): Bacteria > Pseudomonadota > Gammaproteobacteria > Burkholderiales > Chromobacteriaceae > Craterilacuibacter. The sequence goes on from NZ_JAMFLI010000005.1 coordinate 15,689, forward strand.
CATACACCGATCAGCAGCAACATAGGGAACCAGCTGACAAAGATGCTCATCAGCATCGATGGCTGCTCTTCCGGCTTGGCACCGAAGCGCACATTGTTTTTGACCAGATCATCGACCAGGCGATAGTCAAATGGCGCAAAAGTACTGAAGGCCGTACCGTCGGTACGCTTACCCTTGAGCCATTGTCCGCGCAGCGGATCGCCTTCTATCGTCAGTGATTGCACCTTGCCCGACTCGACATCGCTGACGAACTGCGAATACTCGATCTGGTTCTGGGTTTCCTGACGCTTATTGAACTGGTTGAACACAGTCATCAGCACCAAACCGATGATGACCCAGATGGCGATATTCTTGCCTATGTTGTTCACGCGAGCCGACTCCTTTGTGCCCTGACGGTTATGCCTGAATAGCTGTTTTGATTGTAATCTGACCAGACGCCAATGTCAGCGCCGGCCTTTACCTAAAAGGTAAATTTCGGTAGATCTGTCACGCGATGCCTTGGGCTTGCGCGATACCACTTCGCTGAAAACCTCCCGCATCGCCTTGAGATAGGGCTGGAATTCGCTGCCCTGAAACACTTTGACCAAAAAATTACCGCCGGGACGCAATTGCTCGCGGGCAAATTCCAAGGCCAGTTCGCACAGATGGAAGCTTCTGGCCTGATCCATGACGCTCATGCCGGAGATATTGGGGGCCATATCCGAAATTACAAGATCCAATGCACGCCCATCCAGCAAGTCGACGAATTGATCCAGTACCTCGTCCTCGCGAAAATCACCCTGAATGAATGATACGTCAGCAATGGCATCCATAGGCAGGATATCCAGCGCGAACACCTTGCCCTTGTCGCCGACAATGCGCGAGGCTACCTGCGACCAGCTGCCCGGCGCCGACCCCAGATCGGCCAAGACGGTGCCGGGACGGATCAATTTGTCCTTGTCGTTGATCTCGATCAGCTTGTAGGCCGCGCGGGCGCGATAGCCATCCTGCTTGGCCTGATGTACCCAGTGATCATTGACATGTTCGGACAGCCATTGGTTACTACTCGTACTTCTCTTCATTTTTCAAACCTGTCATTACAAGCGGCGGTCACGGTAAAAAGCGGTCTGAAACGGCCAAGTGACTGTTTATCTGCCATTTTCAGCGTATTGTTCGGGCAAAAAGTGGAAGTTTTTAGTAGAATCCCGTTTTGCTTCGGAAGCACTACCATGAAAATCGAACTTTCCACCTTCGAGCGCACCTACCTTAAGGGTCTGGCGCACCAAATTTCTCCTGTTGTCATGATAGGCAACAGCGGGCTGACCGAATCGGTCATGCGCGAAATCGCTATCAGTCTGGACGCCCACGAGCTGATCAAGATCCGGGTACAAGGCGATGACCGCAATGCGCGCGTTGCACTGTACGAACAGATCTGCAATGACCTAGATGCCGCACCGGTACAACATATCGGCAAGCTGCTGGTTCTGTGGCGCCCGTCGGACAAAGAGCGCATTGTCTTGCCCAAGAGCAAAAAAGCACTCAAGGCCATGCCTTGATTGTTGCCCTGGCTCAAGGCTAAAGAAAAAAGCGGTGGCTTGCCACCGCTTTTTTCATAAGTACTGAAGCGGTCTAGCTGTCGCGCCTGAGCACATAAACCAAGGCTAACAGGCTTTGCACCAGATAGATCAGGCTGGAAATAGCGTGCCAAGTGGCGAAACCGCCACCAAACACCCCTTCGGCCGCCTGATTCACCGAAAGTTTCAAATCGGCAATAATAGGCGATACGGCAAAATGGTTGATCACGGTACACAAGAGCATGCCGAACAGCAGCCAGAATGTGCCCGCCTTCACGCCGCGCGCACCGATGCGCCACACATAATCGGCCAGCAGAAAGACGCCGCACACCAAGCCCACCCAGGCAAGATGGCTAAACAGCTTGCCCGCCACCATGCCGGCCGTCACCTTGTCCAGCATGGAAAACAGTACCGGCGTGACCAACAGGCCCAGTATCCATATCCCGCCAACCCAGAACGTCTTTGTTACCGCGCGCAAACCATCCATGCCCACCCCTTTATCCAGAATCGACAGCAAAACGCGCCCCAAAGAGCGCGCCGGTTTTTTTAGATATATTTGACGTCGAGTATCTCGTACTCGCGTATGCCGCCAGGCGCCATTACCTCGGCCACATCACCGGCTTCCTTGCCGATCAGTGCGCGGGCAATAGGCGAGTTGACCGAAACCTTGCCCACCTTGATATCCGCCTCGTCGTCACCCACGATCTGGTAGGTCACTTCGTCTTCGCTCTCAAGATCCATCAGCTCGACGGTCGCGGCAAACACCACACGGCCTTCGGCATCCAGCTCCTGCGGATTGATAATCTGGGCATTGGAGAGCTTCCCTTCCAGCTCGGCGATACGGCCTTCAACAAAAGCCTGACGCTCTTTGGCTGCATCGTATTCGGCGTTTTCCGACAGGTCACCGTGCGAACGTGCTTCGGCGATGGCCGCAATCACATCCGGACGCTCCACGCTTTTCAGGCGCTGCAGCTCTTCTTTCAGCAGCTCCGCACCGTACACAGTCAACGGGACTTTAATCATTCTTTTCTCCACTGGCGGCCCTGCCGCCCTCAACAAAAACACAAGCCGCCGTCCTCAGGACGGCGGCTTTGCGGATAGATTTTTCCGGATTGTACCGGCAAAACGCATACACAACCAAGCATTGCACGCGTTTTGCCGGCGGAAAATCAGCGTTTGATGCGGGCGTGCAATTCCTGCAGGCTGTAAATACCGAAATCATCCAGCTGCAGACCAACACACAAGGCCTGGGCACCGGCCAGTGTGGTCGACTGCGGGATACGCGCCTGCAAGGCCGAACGGCGGATGGAGTGGCTATCCTGAATCGCCTGACGCTTTTCGTCCACCGTATTGATCACCAGCGCGATCTCGCCGTTCTTGATCAAGTCAACGATGTGCGGACGCCCTTCGGCCACCTTGTTCACCACCTGCACGATCAGGCCGGCATCCGACAATACCTTGGCCGTGCCGCGTGTGGCGCAAACACCAAAACCCAGTCTTTGCAGCTCGCGCGCCACTTCGACACAGCCGTTTTTGTCACCGGCACGCACCGACATAAACACCTTGCCGGTACGCGGCAGCTTGTCGCCGGCCGCCAGCTGACTCTTGACGAAAGCTTCGGCAAAGCTGTTACCCACGCCCATCACTTCGCCGGTCGACTTCATTTCCGGCCCGAGAATGGTATCCACCCCCGGGAACTTGATAAACGGGAACACCGCCTCTTTGACCGCGTAGTAAGGCGGAATCACCTCGGCGGTAAAGCCCTGCTCCACCAGCGAGATGCCGGCCATGGCGCGTGCGGCAATCTTGGCCAGCGGCGCGCTGGTCACCTTGGAGACGAAAGGCACGGTACGACTGGCGCGCGGGTTCACTTCCAGCACATAAATGGTATCGCCCTGAATCGCGAACTGTACATTCATCAGGCCGACCACATTCAAGGCCCGCGCCATGGCGATGGTCTGGCGGCGAATCTCGTCCTGTACCGCTGGGAACAGGCTGTAAGGCGGCAAGGAGCACGCCGAGTCGCCCGAGTGAACACCAGCCTGCTCGATATGCTGCATGATGCCGCCGATGACTACATTCACGCCGTCGGACACACAGTCCACATCGACTTCGATCGCGTCGTTCAGGAAGCGGTCAAGCAAGACCGGGCTGTCGTTGGAAACCTTGACCGCCTCGCGCATATAGCGCTCGAGATCGGCCGGCTCGTGCACGATTTCCATCGCACGGCCACCCAGCACATAAGACGGGCGCACCACCAGCGGATAGCCGATCTCTTCGGCCAGACGCATGGCATCAGCCGGCGTACGCGCCGTGCGGTTCGGCGGCTGCTTAAGCGCCAACTCCTGCAACAGTTTCTGGAAACGCTCGCGGTCTTCGGCCGCATCAATCATGTCGGGGCTGGTGCCGATAATCGGCACACCGGCGGCTTCCAGCGCACGCGCCAGTTTCAGCGGCGTCTGGCCGCCATACTGCACAATCACGCCGAACGGCTTTTCGACATGGCAGACTTCCAGCACATCTTCCAGCGTCAAGGGTTCGAAATACAGGCGGTCCGAAGTGTCGTAATCGGTGGACACGGTTTCCGGGTTGCAGTTGACCATAATGGTCTCGAAACCGGATTCGCGCAGCGCCAGTGCCGCATGCACGCAGCAGTAGTCGAACTCGATGCCCTGACCGATGCGGTTAGGTCCGCCACCCAGCACCATCACCTTTTTATTATTGGTCGGGCGCGACTCGCACTCTTCCTCATAGGTCGAGTACATATACGCGGTATTGGTGGCGAATTCGGCCGCGCAGGTATCCACACGCTTATACACCGGACGGATGCCCAGCGCCCAGCGCTTGGCGCGTACCCCCGCCTGATCGGTGTCCAGCAGCAACGCCAGGCGCCGGTCGGAGAAGCCCTTGCGCTTGAGGCGGAACATCTCGCCATGCGCCAGATCCTCGATACGGCGGCCACGCAAGGCCTGCTCTTCGCCTACCAGATCTTCGATCTGGGCAAGGAACCACGGGTCGATCTTGCTGATGGCAAACACATCATCACGGCTCAGGCCGACACGGAAGGCGTCAGCCACATAGAGGATGCGGTCCGGCCCCGGCGTGCCCAGTTCGTGGCGTATGGTTTCTTCGCTGCTCGTTTGCTCGTCAAAACCGGACAGACCGGTCTCCAGACCGCGCAGCGCCTTTTGCAGCGATTCCTGCAAGGAGCGGCCCATCGCCATCACCTCGCCCACCGACTTCATCTGCGTGGTCAGCCTGTCGTCGGCCAGCGGAAACTTCTCGAAGGTAAAGCGCGGGATCTTGGTCACGACGTAGTCGATAGACGGCTCGAACGAGGCCGGAGTCGCGCCGCCGGTAATGTCGTTTTTCAACTCGTCCAGCGTGTAACCGACTGCCAGCTTGGCGGCGATCTTGGCGATCGGGAAACCGGTCGCCTTGGAGGCCAGCGCCGACGAACGCGACACACGCGGGTTCATCTCGATCACGATCATTTCACCGTTGTCCGGATTGATCGCGAACTGCACATTGGAGCCGCCGGTATCCACCCCGATCTCGCGCAATACCGCGATCGAGGCATTACGCATGATCTGGTATTCCTTGTCGGTCAGCGTCTGCGCCGGCGCGACGGTGATGGAGTCGCCGGTATGCACGCCCATCGGGTCGAAGTTCTCGATCGAGCAGATAATGATGCAGTTGTCGGCACGGTCACGCACCACCTCCATCTCGTACTCTTTCCAGCCCAGCACCGATTGCTCGATCAGCAACTCATTGGTCGGGGACGCCTCGAAACCGCGCTCGCAGATGGCGAGGAACTCTTCGCGGTTGTAGGCAATACCGCCACCAGAGCCACCCATGGTAAAGGATGGACGAATCAGCGTCGGGTAGCCGACCTTGGCTTGCGCCTCCAGCGACTCTTCCAGCGTATGGCAAATAAAGGACAACGGGCAGGACAGGCCAATCTTGGCCATCGCCTCTTTAAAGCGGCCGCGGTCTTCGGCCTTGTCGATCGCGTCTTCCGATGCGCCGATCAGTTCGACCTGGTATTTCTCCAGCACGCCGTGGCGCGACAGATCCAGCGCGCAATTCAGCGCAGTCTGCCCGCCCATGGTCGGCAGGATGGCATCAGGGCGCTCGCGCGCAATGATTTTTTCCACCACCTGCCACGAGATCGGCTCGACATAGGTGACGTCAGCCATCTCCGGGTCGGTCATGATGGTGGCCGGGTTGGAGTTGACCAGAATGACTTTGTAACCTTCTTCGCGCAGCGCCTTGCAAGCCTGTGCGCCGGAATAGTCGAATTCACACGCCTGCCCGATGACGATGGGGCCTGCGCCTATGATAAGAATGCTTTTAATGTCGTTACGCTTGGGCATAATGCTCTCTAATTATTCAGGTATTCAGTTGAGTCCCGCGCTTGCCAGCTTGGCGCCAAAGCCTAAGAACATGAGCCCCACGCCGCCACTGGCGGCACTGGCCAGCCGGCGCCGGGCCCGGAATGCTGCGGCCAGATGGTTACCGGCCATAATCAGTACGGCCAGATAGCTCATGCTGCACACTTGCAGGATCGCGCCCAGTGCGGCAAAGGTCAGCACCGGATAGGCATAGCCCGGGTCGACGAACTGCACAAAAAACGACAGAAAAAACAGGATGGCCTTGGGGTTCATCAGGCTAATGCTCAGCGCGCGCTTGAACGGATTTTTTGCGTCCGCGACCGCGGGGGCCAATTCGGCCTCGGGTGCAGGCGTGGGCTTGCGCCAGCCTTGCCACGCACCTTTGAGCATATTGAGCCCTATCCACGCCAGATAGGCGCCGCCGCTGTACTTGAGCAGCACAAACAGCATGGGGTTGGCCTTAAGCAGACTGGCCGCCCCGGTCGCTGCCGCCAGCATCAGGATCGCATCACCGACAAAGACCCCCAGCGCGCCCTGAAAGCCGGCACGCACCCCGCGCTGACCAGCGACCGACAACACATATAGCGAGTTGGGCCCCGGCAACAGGATGATGAAAATCGTCCCGATAAGGTAGGTCAGCGGATCGGTAATGCCCAGCATCTCGGCCTCCTGTCTCTGTCGCTTAGTCTTGTGCGTCCATCGCCGCGGTAAAGCGGTCGAACAGATAAGCCACGTCGTTCGGTCCCGGGCTCGCTTCCGGGTGCCCCTGGAAAGAGAAGGCCGGACGGTCGGTCAAGGCAATACCCTGTACCGTGCCATCGAACAGCGAACGGTGGGTCACGCGCACATTGGCCGGCAAGCTGGTTTCATCCACCTGGAAGCCGTGGTTCTGGCTGGTAATCATCACGCGGCCGGAGTCGAGATCCTGCACCGGATGGTTGGCGCCATGGTGACCGAACTTCATCTTGCTGGTCTTGCCGCCGGCAGCCAGCCCGAGGAGCTGATGGCCCAGACAAATGCCGAACACCGGTGTGCGCGTGGCCAGAATGTCGCGGATGGCGGCAATGGCATAATCGCAAGGCTCAGGGTCGCCCGGGCCATTCGAGAGGAACACGCCATGCGGGTTCAGTGCCAAGACTTCGGCAGCCGGCGTTTTGGCCGGCACCACGGTCAGGCGGCAGCCGCGCTCGGCCAGCATGCGCAGGATGTTGTGCTTGACGCCAAAATCGTAGGCCACCACGTGATAGCGCGCTTCGCCCTGCTCGCTATAGCCCTCGCCCAGACGCCATTCGCGTGTGCTCCATTTATACGGTGCGTCGCAGCTGACCACTTGCGCCAGATCCTGTCCGGCCATGGAGCCGAAACCGCGCGCCAGTTCGATGGCGCGTGCCTCATCGATTTCACCAGCCATGATACAGCCGGCCTGTGCACCGCCTTCGCGCAGGATACGGGTCAGGCGGCGGGTGTCGATGTCGGCGATGGCCACCGTCTGATTGGCCTTGAGGTAGTCCGACAACGAAGACTCGGCGCGGAAATTGCTGTGCAGCAAGGGCAGATCGCGGATGATCAGGCCGGATGCAAAAACGGCGCCGGATTCGGTATCTTCCGAATTGGCGCCGACATTGCCGATATGCGGGTAAGTCAGAGTGACAATTTGTTTGGTGTAGGACGGGTCGGTCAGAATTTCCTGATAACCGGTCATGGCGGTATTGAATACCACTTCGCCGACGGTATGACCGACAGCACCGATAGCTATACCCTTGAAGACGGTGCCGTCAGCGAGGGCAAGAATGGCGGGTACGGTAGACACAGGCTAGCTCCTGAATGATTGTTGCAGATTCTTTATCGTTTTTATGTAGTGAACGGGACGCAGCCTTAAGCTTGTCCCGTTTGGTTAAACCTGCCCATCATACCTATATTGCATTGCAATATGCAAGCATCAAACACCTGTTTGAACATTCCAGCTGACGCGATCCGGCCCGGAAGGCCGGCCCAGCATCAACATCAGCGGACGCAAAGCCAGATAAGCATCAGCGCTGCTACTGGCTGATCCGCCAAAATCAGGCAGTTTGCCCGGCTGCCATTGCCCTTGACCATCAATCTGCAAGGGTCCGGATAAAGTCTGCAGCTTCAGGCCCAAAGCCGGCCCTTGCCCATTCACCTGCAACTGGTAACTGCCAAAGGGGCGGATACGTGTCAAAGGCGATGCTGCGCCCAGCCAGCTAACGCGCGCACTACCGCTAAAACCATCACGGCCATGCGCCAGGCTTTGCAATTCCAGCTTAAGCAAGCCGCCCAGACGCGCGGCGCGCCAAGTGTCGGACAAACCGGCAATGGCGGCCACCGGCAGCGAGAGGCTGATATTGTCCAGCTGCCAGCTGCTTGGCGTCAGCCGTAGCGACCCTGTGCCGGCATCCGTGTGCAAGCGCCAGCCCAAAGCGCCTTTGAACAAGGCAAGCGGGTCGAACTGCCAGGCAAGGCGGCTCATTGCCAGCACCGAACCATCCTCGGCGACAAACACCGGCCGCCCCTGCCCCGACCATAGCGTGCCCTGCACCTCGCTCAACTGCCAGCGCGACTGGGTCAGATCACTTAGCGGCACGGATAGCCAAGAGGCCGGCAGTGCGGCCAGCGCGCCAAGCAGCAAGACCGGCACAGCCAGCAGCCAGCTCCAGCACCGCTTCATGCGCGCCCACCGCCATGCACCAGCACCGCATCCAGCTTAACCATGCCCGGCGCCGTCGATGCCGCCGTTTTCATGCGCAGCACGCGCACCTGCTGCAAAGCCAGTTGTCCGGCAAAGCCCAGCCAGGCATCAAAGGGCAACTCCCCGCTGATACGCACGCCCTGCTCGCCCTCGGCCGCCAGCGTCCAAGATCCGGGCAAGGGCTGCGCTTTGGCACTGCGCTCGATCAGCGTCTGCAAATCGGCGGCATTCAGTGTCGCGACCAGAGGCTGGCGTTTTAACGCATTAGCTTCGGCCATCAGCTTGCGGTCAAATACGAGCTCAGCCTCCAGACGCGCAACCTGACTACGGGTTTTTACGACATAACGGCTGGCCGGCTCCCATAACAGCAGATAAGCCATGGCCAATAGCAGCACAGCGCTCATCACCCCCAGCATGCGCTGCTCGCGCAATGTCAGCTGTCGCCAGCGGGCAAGCAGCGTTTTTTTCCACGCGTGCATTTTATGGCTCCCTCGTCAAAATCCACTCGCGCACCCCGCCTTCGCTGCGCCGGACATTCAGCAGCACGCCGCTGCCGGCCAACTGCTGGCGATAGCGCTCGAATGCCTCGTCCGGTAAGGCCGGTGCGCGCAGCTGTACCCGTCCGCCCTCCGTTTCCAGAGCACTCAGGCTTAGCGTATTACCGGCCACTTCACCCAGCCTGGCCATCAGATAAAGCGCATCATCCCGTACCGCCTGACCGCGCTCGGCGCGCAGATTATCCACTACGCGCATCAGCGGCAAAGCCGTCGCACCGGGCAGGGCCTGCGCCCCAAGCACAGGCTGGGTCAGGCTGCGAATCTCACTGCTCAGGCTGTGCTTGCGCCAAGCCAGCCAGCTAGCCTCCCCCAAGAGCAGGGCCAGTTGGCCGGCAAACAGCAGCGCCAGAATCACGCCACTTTTTTTCAGGGCCGGCGCCCATGCCCGCCACAGGCGGCTGGAGGCCAGCTCACCCTGAGCAAAATCATAAGGTGAAGCCATGCGCCCCTGCTGCCAGCCGGCCGCCGCTTCGCGCACCAGCGCGACCTCAGCTAAGGCGGCCACCTCACCACACAGGCGCTGCAGCTCGGGAGCCCCCTCGCCAAGCAGACGTGCCGCCAGCGCATCGCCCACGGCACCCTGCGGCAAGACGCAAGCCTGAGTATGCGAGCGGCGCACGATGCGCCCACTGGCACAGTTTGCCAACAACCACTGCCCCGGCAAGGGTTCGGGCAGACACATCTCCTCCGGGACAATACGGTCAGGCGCGCGCCCTAACTGCTTGAGCATGGCTACCGCCCGGCGCAAGGCAAATGCTTCGACCACCGCCACGGCACTGAGCCCTTCCTCCATGCCGCCGATGGCATAGAGATTGGCCGCAGGGTCGCTGGCCAGCTGCTCTTCCAGCGCAAAACCGGCGGCGGCAAGCTGGCGCTCGCGACTTGCCTGCGGCAGTTTGACCCGGGTAAACAGCGTCAGGCCCGCAGGCAGAATCAATTCGGTGCTATTGCTTGCAGGCCAGTGCGCAGGCGAATCATCCCCCATGCCAAGGCATTCACCGCTGGCGGCAATCAGTGCCCAAGCCAGGCCCGGTTCACTATCCGGCCAGCTTGGGCGCAACATCAGTCTAAGAACAGTCATGGTGTTTCTGTCGGTGAAGGGGGACTACCGTCCAAAGCACGCGAGCCGGCAAGTAGCCGTCCATCCTCGCGCCACACCAGCCGGGCAGTCAATTCGTTACGAAAAATCAGCGCGGCCACACTTAAACGCACGGCCGCCTGACGCACCTCGCTTTGCAGCAGGAAATAACGACTGCGCGTCGCCAGTGCAATCCCTTCCGGCAACTGGGCCCGCGCCGGCAAACGGGCGCGAAAATCCGCCTCGTCGATAAAATGGTTGTCGATGCGCTGATTGATCAGGCCTTGCAGTTCGCCGGCGTTCACGCCCTGCACCAGCGCACGCATCAACTCGGGGCTGGCCGTGTTGACATTGATCGCTGTCGCGGCGCGTTCCGGCAGCGCTACCACATGTGGGCTCAAGCGTGCCAGCACCTCGGGGCGATAGCCTTGCACCCAGGCCAATTGCCCGGCACGCGCAAGCGGTGCATTGGGCGCGCGATAAGCCGGACGCAGCGCCAGATAGTCGCCCGACTCGGCGCCGCCCTCCCGCTTGTCATCATCCGCATCCAGATAATCGGCCAGACTGTCGGCAAGCTCGGGCGGCAGTTTGAGCTCGGCGAGCAGACGCCGGTACAGCGCAAGTTGCGGCTCTGAAACCACGCCGCCCTGCACCAGATTATTCAGGTTGAAGCGTCCCTGCGCATCGCCAAGCGTGCCGCGCACATCCACGCCCTGCGCATCGGTTTTGGGCAGCGGCTGGGCCCATAGTTCGGACAAGCTATCCACCGACGAGGTCTCCCCGTCGTAACGCAGGATCTCCACCGCCCAAGCCAGGCCGCCATCGGCCACCAACCGGGTCTGCGCGCGCGCGCGATCGTTATCGACCTGGCGCAACCACAAGCCCTGCTGCCACAACACCAGCGCCGAAACGGTGGTCGCCAGCGCCACAATCAACAGCGCCATCACCACCGCCATCCCCTCCTCGCCCCGCCTCATGGCAAGCTCCAGACACGGCGCACACGCTGGCCGCCAGATAGCGTCACCGTCATCACCAGCGCTCGCGCGTCCAGAGCGCCGCCATCGGCCAGCGGCCAGACTTCGCTCTCGTTCCCGTCCGCCAGCATCACGCTAAAGCGGGTGCGGCTGCCCGCATCCAGCAGGCGCAACGGCAGGATTTCCTTATCCAGTCCGCCAAGCGTAGCGCTCCACAGCAAGCCGCTATCGTCGGCCTGATAGTGGCGCAGCTCGCGCCCCTCGGGGCTTTTGCTGCTATAGCCCGCCAGTTGCAAATGCTGCTTGCCGTTTTCGCTTTGCAGCTGCAAAGCCGGACTCGCAGAATCCTTACCCGCATTTTCACGCGTCAGGCGACCGACATCGGACTCAACCCGCCGCATCACCCGCGCGAGGCCGACCCATTCATCCGACAGGCTGACCAGATGCTCGCGCGCAAGCAAAAGCGATGAGAAAGCCTTGTAACCCAGCACCGATAAAATGGCCATCAGGCTCATCGCCACCAGAATCTCGATCAGGGTCATGCCGCGCTCGCGTAGGGCCATCAGCGCGGCCTCTGCACGAAGCCGGTCAGCTCGGCCAGGGTGTAGTTTGCCCCGTCAGCCGGCAGAATGCGGATCACCACCCGGCGGAAATTGGGGTTAGGCGTGCCGCTGACATCGCGCTGCCAGCGCAATGCCGCTTGCCCGGCTTCCGGCTTGATCTGGCCTGAGCTGCCGCCCACCTCGGGCCATTCGCGCAAGGCCTTGATGGTTTCCAGGCGGTTTTGCGCCTCCCAAGTCGCCAGCATGCGGGTGCGTAGCGCCTCGCTATTGTCGGCAGCCAAACCCGCCGAGCGCAGCAGGGCTGTCAGTGCGATGGCCAAGATGGCCAGCGCGACCAGCACTTCAAACAGGGTAAACCCGCGCGCCGGCTTCATGGTGAAGCCTCGGCACCTGCGTCTTCCACCCGGGCAAAACCCAGCGGCGACAGCCACACTTCCAAACGCCGGCCACCCGCTAGCAACGGCAACACCAGCTCGCTGGCACGCCCGTCCTGCCACAGCGGCAGCACCTCGCCGGGCTTGGCATCCTCGCCGTCTATGCGCGCGCGGCCCGATTCTATGCCCTGCGGCCAGCGCCGCTCGGCAAAGAAGTCCTCGCCGGTCTCGACAAAACGCCCGTCATCGGTCTGGCGGCGAAAGCCATAGCCCTCGCGCGTCCACACCAGCACCAGCGGGTCACCCATTTCGGCGGCATCGGCCGCCTGCTCGACCACCCGCGACAGGCGCAGCGCCTCGTCCCCCATCACCCGGTGCGTGTCCGGCGCCAGCGACAAGGTCACCATGGTCGCCAGTATGCCGACGATGACCAGCACCACCATGACTTCGATCAGGGTGAAGCCGCGTACACGCTGCATGCCCAAGTCTTACTGCTGCCAGTTGCCGATATCGCCGTCTACCCCCTCGCCACCGGGCTCGCCATCGGCACCCAGACTCCAGATATCGATCTCGCCATGCGTGCCGGGGCTGGCGTACTGGTAAGGGTTGCCCCACGGATCCATAGGCAGGCGCTCCAGATAGCCGCCGGGCTTCCAGTTTTTCGGCAATGGCGCAATAGTGGGCTTTTCGCTTAACGCCTTCAGCCCTTGCTCGGTGCTCGGGTAGCGGGTGTTATCCAGCCGGTACAGCTTGAGCGCCTGATTCATGGCATTGATATCCTGCTTGGCGGCCACCGCGCGCGCTTCGTCCGGCCGGCTCATCACCTTGGGCACAACCAATGCAGCCAGAATGCCGAGAATCACGATCACCACCATGATTTCGATCAGGGTGAAACCGCCTTGCGTACGTCTTTGCATATTATTTCCTTAGGTCTTGAATTCGTTGCGACCATGGCGCAGCTCAGCGCACCATCTGGTTCATGTCGATAATCGGCAGCATAATGGCCAGCACGATAATCAGCACCATGCCCCCCATCAGCAGAATCAGCAATGGCTCCATCAGCGTGGTAAAGGTCGACACGCGCCGCTCGACCTCTTGTTGCTGCTGCTCGGCCGCACGCTCCAGCATGGCGGCCAGCGTACCACTGGCTTCACCACTGGCAATCAGATGGATCAGCACCGGCGGAAACTGGCGGCTGGCCGCCAGCGCCCGCGACAAGGGCACACCCTCGCGCACCCGCGCCGTCGCTTCGCTTAAGGCCTCCTGCATCGGCATCAACCCGACCAGACCGCGCGCAGTTTCCAGCGCCGTCAAGAGCGGCACGCCGCTGCCGGCCAGAATCGCCAGCGTGCTGGCCATACGCGCCGTATTAATGGCACGCAACATGCGCCCGATCAATGGCAGCGAAAGCAGGCGCTGATGCACCCTGCGCCGGAAGGCATCCTGCCGGAGCGCCCGCCACCAAGCAAAGCCGGCCAAGGCCAAGGCCAGCAATAATGCCCAGCCCCAGTGACGCAAAAAGTCGCTGCTGGCCACCAGCATGCGGGTCAGTAGCGGCAGCGTCTGCTTGGTCTGGATAAAAACCGTCACCACCTGCGGCACCACATAAGTCATCAGCCCGGCCACCACCAGCATCGCCACCACGGTGACTACGGCCGGGTAAGCCAGCGCCAGCGTCACCTTTTGCTGCAAGGCCTGGCGCTTGACCAGATAGTCGGCCAGACGCGCCATCACCGTATCCAGATGGCCGCTTTGCTCGCCGGCCTTAACCAGGCTGATATAAAGCGGGCCGAATACTGCCGGCAAACGCGCAAGCGCCTGTCCCAGACTCTGGCCTTCCATAATATCGCCGCGCAAGGCCGACACCACGGCGCGGGTACGGGCGTGTTCGCTTTGCTCGGCCGCCGCCATCAACGCCTTTTCCAGCGGCAACCCGGCCATCAGCAAGGTAGAGAGCTGCTGGGTAAACAGCGCAAGTTCGGCATTGGGCAGGCGCTTGTGTACCGTCCCCGTTTTGCCGTTCTCGGCTTCGATCTGCAACAAGGTCAGCCCGCGCTCACGCAAGAGCGCGCGCGCCGAGCGCGCCGACTCGGCCTCGATCATGCCCTTTTCTTCGCCGCCCTTATCCGACAGGGCCAGATAGCGAAATGCTGCCATTGTCTAAGCCCTAGCCATTTTTGGTGATGCGCACGACTTCTTCCAGCGAGGTTTCGCCGGCGCGCACCCAGCGCATGCCATCCTCGCGCAAGGAACGCATGCCCGTCTGCAGGGCATGCTCGCGGATAGCCTGCTCGGATGCGCCCTGATGCACCATGCGCTGCAATTGATCGTCTACCGTCAGCAACTCGTAAATCCCCAGACGCCCGCGATAACCGCTCATCGCACAGGCCGGGCAACCGACCGGACGGTAATGCACCACATCCGGCTCGCCCTTAAGCGGCAAGGCATGCTGCGCCTTGCATGCCGGACACAGGCGGCGTACCAGACGCTGCGCCATCACCCCCAGAAGGGAAGACGCCAGCAAGAAGGGTTCGGTTCCCATATCCACCAGCCGCGTCACCGCGCTGGCCGCATCATTGGTATGCAGCGTAGCCAGCACCAGATGGCCAGTCAGCGAAGCCTGCACCGCGATCTGCGCCGTTTCCAGATCGCGGATCTCGCCTATCATCACCACGTCCGGGTCCTGGCGCAAAATGGCGCGCAGCGCCTTGGCAAAACTCATATCGATCTTGGGGTTGACCTGAGTCTGGCCGACGCCATCGAGCTGGTACTCGACCGGGTCTTCCACCGTCATGATATTGCTGTGGCGGGCATCCAGCCTTGAGAGTGCGGCATACAAGGTCGTGGTCTTGCCCGAGCCGGTCGGCCCGGTCACCAGCACGATGCCGTGCGGCTGACGAATCAGCCTGTCTACGGCTGACAACGTATCCGGCGCCATGCCCAGCGTTTCCAGATCGAGGCGGGTCGCATCCTTGTCCAGCAGACGCATCACCACGCGCTCGCCATAGCTGGTCGGCAGCGTCGACACCCGCACATCCACCGGCCGGCCGGCCAGGCGCAAGGAGATGCGGCCATCCTGCGGAATGCGTTTTTCGGCGATATCCATCTGCGCCATGATCTTGATGCGCGACACCAGCGCCGCATGCAGCGCACGGTGCGGGCTGGCCACATCGCGCAAGCTGCCGTCCATACGAAAACGCACCAGCGAGCGCTCTTCGAATGCTTCGATATGAATGTCGGAAGCCTGCTCGCGTAAAGCCTGGGTCAAGAGCGCATTAATCATGCGGATAATCGGCGCATCGTCCTCCGCTTCCAGCAGGTCTTCCACCGCAGGCAGCGAATCTATCATCTGCGACAAGTCGATATCCTGGCCAATATCGTCCACCGCATCCACGCTGCGCCCGTCGGCATAAAGCGCAGCCAGGCGCCGGTCAAATTCGGCACGCGCCAGTGTTTCCAGCGCATCGACGTCGCCATACTGGCGCAATACCTCGGCCCAAGCCGCATCCCTGGCCTCGGGCGCCAACAGCAGGCGCCGCCCGCCCTCGCTTTCAATCAACAGCACGCCATTGGCGCGGGCAAAGGCATAAGGCAGCAGCGGGGTCTCGTGCAATGCGCTCATGGCTTAAGCAACGGGACTTGTTGCTGCGACTCGACCCAGCGGTCCAGCTCGCTTTTCAGGCTGCCGGCAGGCACCGCCTGCAAGGCGGTTTGCGGGTCAAACGACAGTTTTTCCGTTGCCGTCCTGCGGCTCTCCACCTGCAGGAAATCATAACGGTCACCCGCCACCGCACGCGCACGCGCGTCGTCGCGGATAATGGTCGGCTTGAGGAACACCATCAGATTGCTCTTCTTACGCAACTGGCTCTTGTATTTGAACAGATGGCCGATAAACGGGATATCGCCCAATAGCGGCACCTGATCGGCACTATCGGACACGGTCTCCTGAATCAGCCCGCCCAGCGCGATGATATTGCCGTCCTGCACCGACACCATGGTCTCGATCGAACGGGTATTGGTAATCAGGCCCGAGCTGCTGGTCACCGAATTCGGGTCGATAGACGAGGCTTCCTGATAGATTTTCATCCGTACCATGCCGCCTTCGGACACCTGCGGCGTGATCTTCAGCGTCAGCCCCACATCCTTGCGCTCGAAAGTCTGAAACGGATTAGCCGCGCCATTACTGGCGCCAGTGCTGGAGTATTGCCCGGTCAGGAACGGCACATTCTGGCCGATCACGATCTTGGCTTCCTCGTTATCCATCGTCATCAGATTCGGTGTGGACAACACATTCCCCTTGGCCTGCGTTTCCAGCGCGCGCGCCAATACCCCCAGATTCAGGATTTCGCCAATACCCGGAATATTCACCGTGCCATCGATCAAGCCGATATTCAAACCACCCGAAGCGGCCAGCTTGCCCAGGGCGCTATCCTTGCTTGCGGCATCCAGCGAAGGCGACAGTGAGGTGCCCAGAATGCTGTTGCCGGAGTTAGGGAAGTTGGTGCCGACAAAACCGCTCTTACCCGCGGCCTGCCACTGCACGCCGACTTCCAGCTTGCGGTCGGCAGCAACCTCGATAATCAGCGCCTCGACAAAGACCTGCGCACGGCGCTTGTCCAGGAGGTCGATCACCCCGCGCAGATTCTGGTACATGGTGTCCGGCACATTCAGAATCAGCGCATTATTGGCCGGATCGGCCTGCACCATGGCACCGGTGCCGGACACGGTATCGTCCTGCACCGCACTGCGCGCCCCCGAAGCCTGCGATGGCGCAGCAGAAGCGGCATAGCCGCCGCTGCCGCTGCTATTGCCCGCGAGCGCGCTTGGCGTATTGGCACCACCCGAGCTACCCGCCGACAGGCCACCGCCTTCGCCGGTCAGCAGGGTACGCAGCACCTTGGCCACCTGCACCGCCTCGGCATTTTTCAGATACACCACGCGCACATTACCGCCGGCTTGCGATGGCTTATCCAGCAACTTGAGCAGACTCTTAACCTTGCCCATGGCGCCAGGGGTATCGGCACGCACCATAATCACATTGGCACGCGCATCCGGAATCAGCGTCACCTTGCCGGCGCCCTCACCCTGCGCCTGCAACAGCTTGCCCAGCATGCCGGACAGCTCGATGGCCGAGCCGAATGCCACCGGCAGCACCGCCACATCGCCCGACGCCGCACTTTCCACCGATTCGATAATCGACTCGATGCGGCGGATATTGTCGGCGTAATCGGTCACCACCACCGCATTGCTTTGCGGCATGGCGGTGACGGTATTGTTGGGGGAAATAATCGGACGCAGCACCGGCACCAACTGGTTGGCGTTGGCGTTTTTCAGGGTAAACACCTTGGTGATCAGCCGGTCCACATCGGTACGGCGCGGCTGGCCGGCGCGCGCATGCAGCTTGGCATCAGCCTCGGGCACAATCTTCACCACCCCGCCCGCCCCCTCTACCGCAGCGAAACCCTGCATGCGCAGGCTGGACAGCAAAATCTGGTAAGACAGCTCGCGCGGCACCGGCTTGGCCGACACGATATTGATCGTACCCTTGACCCGAGGGTCGAGCACAAAGGTCTTGCCGGTGATCTCGCCTATGGCCTGCACCACCACCGGAATCTCGGCCCCGACAAAATTAAGCATCACCGGGTCGGACGGCGCAGCCTGAGCCGAACAATGGAAAGCCAACGCCACGATGGCAGCAAAACGGGCAAGTCGCATAGGAAAACTCTAGTTGGGGTTGGCGTCGATTACAGCAGCACGGCGGCCGCCAGACAGAGTACCCGGCTCGGCCTCTTTGGGCACCGCCTCCGGCACAGCAGACATACTATTTACTCCCGCTGCTGCCGCATCAGGCATAGGTGCAGGAGTAGGCGCAGAAAAATCAGGGGTCACCGGCGCAGGCGGCACAGGGGTCGGTGCCATCGTGAGCGCACCGGCCGCAGCACTCGGGCGGGCCAGCTCGATCCGGCGCTCGTTACCGTTTTGGCCGATACGGATGGCAAAAGGTAAAACTTCCAGCAAAGTCCAGCCACCGGTTTGCTGGCCGACACGCAACGGCGCCACCTTGTCGCCCTCGCCCACCAGCGCAAAATCGGTCTGTGCATTACCCGACGCATACACCCCAACCAGCGTCAGCGGCCCAGTACCTTGCGCGGCAGTCAACTCGGGGCTGACCGTCTCACCAAACCAGTGCAAAGCCGCCACCCGCCCGGCGTCCGCCGTCGGTTCGGGCAAGGACAAGGCGCGCACCTGCCTGGATGCAGGTGCCAGCCAGACAGACAGCACCGCCCCTAACCAGAATAAGGCCAGCGCCAAGGCAAGATAAGGCAGCAGACGCGGCACCCGCGCCAAAGAGCGGGAAAGATCGCCGAAACGCCAGATTTTACGTGAACGCATCAGGCTCTATTCATACCAAATAAATAATAAGATTAGACAATTCACGCTACCGGCACAAGCTGCATACCTATTACCGCTTTACACCGCATGGCAAACCAGCGCCCAGACACCGCGCGGCAGGCTACCACTAACGCGACACGCGTGCATCCGTATTTCTACGGATTGCGCAATATGCATTATTAAATAAAAATAGATAGCACTTGTGATTTAATTTAAACCACTAAAGGCGAACAGCATGAGTTTGGGTAAATTGTCGGTTACGACCGCAGCAGTCGCAGCAGCATTGGCACTCTCAGCTTGCGGAGGCGGCGGTGGGGGCTCCTCTTCCGGCCCGGTAGCGCCGCCAAGCGGTAGCAGCATTTCGGGCAAGGCCATCGATGGCTATCTGAAGAATGCCAAGGTGTGCGTAGATCGCAACGCAGATGGTGCTTGTGATGACGGCGAGCCCTCCGCCACAACCGGCGCCGGCGGCAACTACACCCTGAGCGGCGCCACAAAGGACGATATCGGCAAGAACCTGCTGGTACTGATCGGCACGGACACCATTGATGAGGCTCGCCCCGCAGATTTTAAGTTTGCCGCTCCTGTCACACTGGTGCGCCAACTCGATACCTTGCAAGGACAAATTCACATCTCGCCGCTGACCACCATGGTCGCCGCCGAAGTGGCCAAGGGTCTGGCGTTACCCGAGGCTGAGGCGAAGATTGAAAAAACCGTTCTGAACGGCAGCTCACCTTACATGGACTTCGCCGACCCTGAAAAACCAAATAAGGATGCGGGAAACAAAGCACAAGCCTTGGTCGATGCGATGGTCAGCGTATCCAAGGCCAGTGGCCCATCGTTTGACCTGACTAGTGTCCTAGCGGCAGCATCCTTGTTCACCCAGGCAAAGGGTGTCGCCAGCGACATCAACAAGGACACGGTCGAGGCAGAGAAAGACAAGATCGGCAGCCAATTACCCGCCGACGCGCTTGCCCTGCTGAAAGCAGGCGTATACGAGTACGGGGACAGTCATCGTGGCGACTCGTACGGCTATGACGATGTGTACCCTACCAAATGGCTGGAAGATGACGGCTCTGCCAAAGGGTACCGGATGTCCTTCAAGCTCAGCGAGGACGGCAAGAAGTTCACATGGCGGGATGAAGTCTTTGACAGCAGCAAATGGGTCGTCGACACACGGGACCAGCATGGCTACAAGGGAAGCTGGAAAATCCTGCAGGATGGCAGCTGGGGGCCGTTCCGCGAGGCTGGCTACGAATCCAACCAGACGTATGACGTCACGGAAATCGGCAAGGATTCCATTACGATCAAGAGCGAAGACGGGGTCCTTACCCAACTCGCCGGACTACGGGTCAAGCCGCAACAAGGTACAGCGCTGAAAGATGCCTTGCTATACGGCCGTTACACGCCCATTGCAGCCGAACTCAAACAATATATCAACGGCTCGCTTGACCAGAATGCGCTGAAAGTCTTCACCCGTGCGGTCATGCTGAACACCGACCTGGACGTTTCGGCTTGGACGTGCGGGGAAGGCAGTACTCCGGTCAAACAGCAGGGCATCGAACATTGCAACTACTTCGGCAAGCCCGATGTTGCCTATACGAGCGTGCGAGATGCCATGCACTTGCAGGACACCCAGCCGGGCGCCTACCCGGTCTGGATGTATGGAGGCCAATTCAAGTTCGAGGGCGACCGTGTAAATGGACAAGAAGGTCCGGTGACCTTCATCTACTGGGTGGACGTAGGAGATGACGCGATAAAGCCAGTGCAAGATAAGTACAGCGTCCGCTGGAAACTACGCACGATCCGTGGCCACGAACTGATCACCTTCGACATCAATGAAAGCACTTTTCCCGGCAACTACGATGATGCCGGCAGCGATGAAGTCAAGGTCATCATGCTCAACGACGGCATCCTGCAAACCGGCTTCCTCTCCGAAGAAGGATTGTTCGAAGAGATCACCGCCATCAACCACTCATACTTTGAGCAGCTGATGAAAGGCTACGACCAGATGCTGGACTACCTGCGCAACAAGCTGCGGGTTTAATTACTGGCCAGCCAGCAAAAAACGCCACGGCAAGCCGTGGCGTTTTTCATTGCACTCGAACAACGCTCAGAACAGGTGTTCCGGCCTCTCCAGCACGCTGCCGGCACCCTCAAGAATCGCGGCGGCGAGGCCTGAGACCTGCAGTAGCAGATAGTTGCCGTAACAGCATGCACTGATGATATAGGCCGACAGAAAATCAGGATCGGCACCCCTTCGGCAAGCTGCCCCTCTGCGATCAGCGCGGCGCAGCCCATTTATCTGCCACCGAGCACGCCCTTGTTTTAGGTTTTCACTCTGACTACCCGGCACCACAAAACCAAGCTGTCATTTAACCTTCATTTGCCTGACATCAGCTACGGGAATAATCCGCAGAATCCGCTTCACGACAGCCCAACGGAGTCTTCCCTGATGCAAACCTTTCATCCTGATCGCCGCCGCCTGCTACAACTACTCGCCAGCGGCCCCCTGCTTCCGCTGTCTGTCGGCGTGGGCAGCAGTGCGCTGCTCGCCGGTTGCCTGGGCGGCGGCGGTGATAGTGGCAGTACGCTGCCACCAACGACGCCGGCACCTACGCTGTCAAAAGTCCGTTTCACACCGATGGCTGCCCCCACACTGGCCGAACCGGCCCGTATGGCTTCCACCGACGTCGCCAGCGCGATGACCGTGCAGTTCAGCGATGGCAGCCAGCTGGTTCACATGCTCGCCTACCAGCCCTTCTTCGTCACCGGCGATCAGGTGCCGGATGGCAAGGGGGGCAAGCTGCTTGCTGGCGGCTATTACGACATCAGGAACCAGCCCATCCTCGACAACACACTGCCGGCTCAACCGCGACAGTTTTTCTCCGACGCGCCGGATGGCACTTCGCTGCTGACGGTGCCTGGTGCCCGCGTTGCGGGTGTGCGCGGCAACCCGGTGTTCGCCGTGGTGCAGTTCGAGTACACCACGTGGGCGCAAGACGGCAAGAGCGATATGTATGGCAAGTTGCCATCGCCCATCGCGGTACTGACGCTGGATCAAGACCCGAACACCGGAAAACTCACGCTGGTGCAATACCACAATGTGGACACCCGTCCCGCGCAAGGCTTATGGATTACCTGTGGCGCCAGCCTGTCGCCATGGGGCACCCATTTATCGAGCGAGGAGTACGAACCGGACGCATTCGGCGCCGCCTCCAGCAGCCAGTTCAAGGCATTCTCCAAGAACCTGTACGGCAACGAAACAGAAGCCAAGCCCTATCACTACGGCCATATGCCGGAAGTGACCGTCAACCCCGATGGCACCGGCAGTATCAAGAAGCATTACTGCATGGGCCGCATCTCGCATGAACTGGTACAGGTCATGCCGGACCAGCGCACCGCACTGATGGGAGATGATGCGACCAACGGCGGCCTGTTCTGCTTTGTCGCCGACAAGGAAAAAGACCTGTCCGCCGGCACGCTGTACGTGGCGAAGATCGAAGGCAGCGGGCTGAGCGCGCTGGACCCGCAAGCGCCTGCATTCAAGCTCGTCTGGATCAAGCTGGGCCGCGCCAGCAGCGCCGAAATCAAGACGCTGGCCGACACACTGCAAGCGACCGATATCTTCGAGCGCGTCACCACCGACCCGAACGATGCGACCTTCCGCAAGGTGTTTGTCAGCGGCAAAGCCGAGTGGCTGCGACTGAAGCCGGGCATGGAAAAGGCGGCCGCCTTCCTGGAAACCCACCGCTACGCAGCTTACGCTGGCGGCAGTCTTGGGTTCAGCAAAATGGAGGGCACCACCGTCAACGCCAAGGACAAGCTGGCGTACTCGGCGCTGCAGAACTGCCAGGATTCGATGGTGGTCGGCAACAGCAAGGGCTACCAGACGGGTATCGGCATCAATCTGCCGGCTCAGCTCAAGGCCGGCGCGATCCTACAACACCAACTCACTGGCGGACTGAAAGACAGCGACGGCACAGCGATCAACAGTGAATGGATGCCGGCAAACAGCAAGGTGTTGCTCGCTGGCGAAGACCTGGCAGTAGCTGACGCGCTGGGCAACACCGCCAACCCGGACAAAATCGCCAACCCGGATAACCTCAAGTTCTCCGAGAAAATGCGCACGCTGTTTATCGGCGAGGACAGCGGCCAGCATGTGAACAACTTCCTGTGGGCGTACAACATCGACAGCAAGGCGTTGTCACGGCTGATGTCGATACCGGCCGGCGGCGAATCGACCGGGCTGCATGCGGTCGACGAGCTCAACGGCTGGACCTACATCATGAGCAACTTCCAGCATGCCGGCGACTGGGGTGCCATCCACAACACGGTAAAGGCCACGCTAGACCCGCTGATCAACAGCAACTACAAAAACAAGTTTGGTGCGGCGGTCGGCTATCTCACCGGAGAGGTAACGCAAATCAAACTGGCCAAATAAGGCATAGGCCAGAAGATAAAAACGCCACGGCAAGCCGTGGCGTTTTTTGCAGCGGAACCCAGCAGGGGCAGAGCTACTGTTCCGGCATCATCCCAAATAGCAGCCACTGTCTATACCTGGCAGGCAGGCATCATGTTTGCTGCATGTTTTCTGCATTTTTACCACACATCAAGCCCTACCCAGCAAGGACTTCCAGATTTGCTTCAACTTTGCAAACGTCACCCCATAAAATCCAATGGCATTTTTAAATCAAGATTTTGGAGATCATGACAATGGCACAACTGAAGACGATTTCGCTGGCGGTCGCAGCAGCATTGGCGCTGGCTGCGTGTGGTGGCGGTGGCGGTGGCGGTGGTGGTGGTGGCAGTAGCGGTTCGGCGGCAGCACAAGACAACGCGGTACAGGGCGTCGCCATAAAGGGCCTGCTTGAAGGTGCCGAAGTCTACGCATTCAAGGTGAATGCCGACGGCACGGTCGACAGCAAGGCGATCAACGATGGCAAGCCCGCCATCACCAATGCAAAGGGCGAATACTCCCTCAAGCTGGGTAGCTACAGCGGCGCGCTGCTGATCAAGGTCAAGGCGGTGGCCGGCGCCAAGATGCAGGACGAACTGCAGGGCGCCATCACCCTGGCGGCAAACCAGGCATTTGAACTGGACGCACTGCTGGAGCAGGTCGGTAGCGGCAGCAACAAGGCCAACGTCACCCCGATCTCGCAACTGGCCGCCGCCAAACTGCTTGTCAGCGGCAAGCTGGCCGACCTCAACGGCGATGGCAAGGTCGACGCCACCGACATCAAGAATATCGACGTCGTCAACAACGCGATCATGCAGGCGCTGACCGGCAATACCACCGACCCGCTGCAGTACGACTTCAACCCGAGCGACACCAGCGACAAGGCGACCGCAATCCTGCAGCAGGCGTCGCTGATATTTAACAAGCCAGAAACCGTTGCTGGGTGTACAGACAAGGGACTGGACTGCGCGCTGGGTGAACAAGCCAAAGCGCTAGGCACGCTGAAGATTGCTGACGGCAAGATCACCAGCGAAGGTCTGGCCTATGACAAATTGCTGGCCATTGCGAGTGCAGCCAAAACCGCATTTGGCGACAAAGCGGCCACAGCGACCGTTCCGGACAGCATCACCGGCAACGTAGAAGAACTGCAAAACGCCACTACCCTCGCCACCCAGATCACCCAGTCCAAGCTGCTGGTCAACAGCCTGCGCAACAGCCTGCTGGAAGGCGAACAGACCCTGAAGACCCGCGGCGACGAGATCGGCCCGGCGGTCGAGCAAATGGCCGACCACGCTGACGTGGCAATGGCGCTGTCCGACGCGGTGGAGCGCTACGACGAGGCCGAAGCGGAAGAAAACGACGCTGGCTGGGATCACTTCGGTGGCAATGGCTACCACTGTCAGGAACAAAACGGCAGCAGCATCTACCAGTGCTGGCTGTGGGTTGGCCAAGCCGCTGGAGAAACCTTACTGGAGAATGGGCGTTACGCTCAGTTCACCCTGAAAGCGAACGGCGACAAAGTTGAGTGGGCCTTCGCCAGCAAGGACACTACCGCAGCCCTAACCGGCACAGCCAACTACACAGCCAACGGCTACACGCTGTCGGGCAAGGTACCGGTCAATGGAGTAACCGCAGACCTCACGTTCAGCTCTAGCTACAGCCAGACAACGGACACCTTTACCGGCAGCATCAAGAGCGCCAAGGCTGAAGTCGTGCTCAGTAACGGCCAGACCAATTGGACGAGCGAAGGGATGCCGACCGGCCTCAGCATCGCATTGAAAGGCAGCAGCAACGGCTACGCGTTCAACGGCAGCCTCGCATCCTCTGAGCAGATTGACGCCCCGGCCACCGCCGCTACGCCAGCCTTCAAGATGGACAGCAAGCTGACCCTCAAGGGCGTGCTCAGCAAGGCAGGGGCAACCTGGTTTGACGGCACCGTCGTGCTGAAGGCGGATAAGCCGTACAGCCCGGACACCAGCGCAGGCACCCTGAGCATCATCGGCCTGCTGCCGGTCGACGCCAGCCGCACCATCAAGCTCGACAGCGCACTGGCTCTGAAGGCGGACAAAACCGCATCGCTTGACGTCAACTACACCGACAACGGCGTCAGCGCCAGCGTCAAGGTGAGCGGCAAGCAGGATGCGCTCGGCAAATTGCTGCCTGAGTCGTTGGTCGCTACCAGCCGCAACCTGAAAGTTGCACTGAAGGCAGACCGCACCGGCACCGTTTACGCCGACGACAAGGAAATCGGCCGCGTGAGCGGCAAGGTCATCTCGTTCAAAGATGGCAGCAAGGTCAGCCTCGGCTGATCCACGTACCACTCACCCTCGCCGGCGGCTGCGGTCGCCGGCTTTTTGCATTTTCCCTTGTCGAAACCATGCAACGCCTCAGCCTTTTACTTGCCCTCCCCCTGCCCGCACTGGCCTCGCCACTCGTGCTGAACAATCCGGCAGCCATCCCGCAAACCCTCACCCTATCAAGCAGCGCGGCCGCGTTCGCCGCCAACGACGCCTTACCACTCAAACAACTGGACGGCGACTGGACGGTGTCCCCGCGCACCCGAGATGGCGTTGCCAAGGCAGTCGGCACCGCGCGCGCCGAACTTGCCGTCGCCCACCATGGCTGGCAAGTCTCCGCTTTCTACCGCGCCGAAGCATGGGCCAGTGCCAGCGAGGATGCGCTGGACCTGGTGTATCAGGACAAGAATGACCTCAAGCCCACCCCTGGCCGGCGCTACGACGCCGACTACCGGCTGGAAACCTTCAGCGCGCGCGGAGTCGGACTGGCCCGCAGTTTCGAGCTGCCTGCCCTCGGCGCGTGGCGCTGGCAGGCCGGCGTCGGTGTCAGCCTGCTGGACGGGCTGGCCATGCGCGAAGACAAAGTCGCCGGCAGTGCGCTCGCCCTGAGCGAGCAGCAGTACCAGTTACAAGCCACACGCACCCTGCGTTACACCGGACTGGATACCTCCAGCGGCTTCAACCCTTACCTAGGCGACGCCTCGCCGTCAGCCCGTGGCTACGCGCTCGATCTGGCGCTAGCCTGGCAATGGCAGGATGCGTGGCAAGGCCGCCTGTTGATCAACGACGCACTGGGAGAACTGCGCTGGCGCGACCTGCCGACCAGCACGCTGCAGGCAGACAGCGACGTCGCGCTAGACGCCAACGGCAACCGCCAGCCGCTGGCCAGCGGCCAGGATAGCCGTGCCGACTACACGCAGAAACTGCACAGCAAGACCGAACTGGCCGCCAGCTACCGGCAGCAGGCGTGGGAAACCGAAGCGTCGCTGACCCGTTACCGCGACGTCACCCTGCCGCAGCTGCGCGTCCGCTACCACGGCGTCGCCAACTGGCAGTTCGGGCTCGCTTACGAGAGCCGCTTCAAGACCGCCGGCGTCGAAATACGCCACCGTTATTTCAGGCTTGGCGTACACAGCGACGGCCGTTCGCCGTCGAACAGCCGGGCGACGGGGGTGCATGCCGGCCTGTTTTTGCCACTGTAACTGTGCCCCACCAGCCAAAACGCCACGGCAAGCCGTGGCGTTTTTCATGCAGAGCCGGTCAGGATCAGAACAGATTTTCCGGCATTTCCAGCACGCTGCCGGCGCCCTCGAGGATCGCGGCGGCGAGGCCTGAGACCTGTGGCAACAGATGGTCGCCGTAGAAGCGTGCGCTGATGATTTTGGCCGACAGGAAGTCGGTATCGGCGCCCTCTTCAGCCAGCTTGCCCTCTGCGATCAGCGCCGCGCGGCCCATTTGCCAGCCGCCCAGCACGATCCCCATCAGCTTGAGGAAAGGCACCGAGCCGGCTGCCGCCAGTTGCGGCTGCGCCTTGAAGGTTTCCAGAATAAAGGCCACGCAACGCTCGGCTTCGCGGGCCGCGGCGGTCAGATTGGCCGACAGCTTAGGCTGGCTTGGCGCGAGCTTGGCAGCTACCAGACGGGTTTCTTCCAGCAGCGCCAGCGCGGTAGCGCCGCCTTCGCTAAAGGTCTTGCGCCCGATCAGATCCAGGCCGTGAATGCCGGTGGTGCCTTCATAAATCGAGGTAATGCGCGCATCACGGTAGTACTGGGCAACACCGGTTTCTTCGATAAAGCCCATGCCGCCATGCACCTGCACCGCCAGACTGGTGATTTCGTTGGCCTGTTCGGTATTCCAGCCCTTGACGATAGGGATCAGGAAGTTCACCAGTGACTGGTTTTTTGCCGCTTCGGCCGCTACCGGATGCTGGGCAGCGCGATCCATCGCTGCGGCGGCTACGCAAGCCAGTGCACGCTGCGCTTCGATCTGAACGCGCATGGTCATCAGCATGCGGCGTACATCCGGGTGCTGGATAATGGCCACGCCAGCCGGATCGGGCGAACCGATGGCACGGCTTTGCACGCGGTCACGCGCGTATTCAACCGCCTTCTGGTAGGCGCGCTCGGACACAGCCATGCCCTCGACGCCCACGCCCAGACGTGCGTGATTCATCATGGTGAACATATAGGCAAGGCCCTTATTGGCTTCGCCAACCAGGAAACCCACCGCGCCGCCTTCGTCGCCAAAGCTCATCACTGCAGTCGGGCTGCCGTGGATGCCCAGCTTGTGCTCAAGCGAGACGCAGCGCACATCGTTGCGCGCGCCCAGGCTGCCATCGGCATTCACCAGATACTTGGGCACCACAAACAGCGAGATCCCCTTCACCCCGGCCGGTGCATCCGGCAAACGCGCCAGCACCAGGTGGATGATGTTATCCGCCATATCGTGCTCGCCCCAGGTGATGAAGATTTTCTGGCCACTGACCAGATAGCTGCCATCCGCTGCCGGCACGGCCTTGCTGCGTACCTGAGCGAGGTCGGAGCCGGCGCCCGGTTCGGTCAGGTTCATGGTACCGGTCCACTCGCCGGTTGCCATCTTGGGCAGATAAACGGCCTTGAGTTCGTCACCGGCGTGGTGATGCAGTGCTTCAACTGCGCCCAGCGTCAGCAATGGGGCCAGCGAGAAGGCGAGGTTGGCCGAGCACCACATTTCTTCGGTTGCCAGCGCAACCAGTGCCGGCATGCCCTGACCGCCAAACTCGGTCGGGGTGCGCAGGCCGGCCCAGCCGGATTCGACATATTGCTGCCAAGCGTCCTTAAAGCCGGGGGCGGAGGTCACGCTGTAGTCGGTGCTCCACTTAGCGCCTTGGTCGCCAGCCTTATTGATCGGGGCCAGCACGCCCTCGGCGAACTTGGCGGCTTCTTCCAGAATGGCGTCGACCAGATCGACCGAGCAGTCCTCATAGCCGGGCAGGCTGCAGATGGACGGCAGTTCGGCCAGCTCGTTCAGGGCAAAGCGGATTTCCTTGACCGGTGCGTTGTAGATCATCGATCTCTCCTTTGATGTGGGTGCAATGTTTCAAGTACAAAAAAACCGGCCGCGCATTCACCTGAAGCCTGCCTTTACGACAGGGTAGTCTCCGGGGTGAACCGTCGGGCCGGTTCTGTTTTTTGTTGCGGGCAGGCATCAAGGCCTGCCTCGTTCCGGCTGTCGATTACTTGGACAGCTCGGCCATCAGTTCCGGCACAACGGTGAACAAGTCACCAACGATACCGTAATCAGCCACCTGGAAAATCGGCGCTTCTTCATCCTTGTTGATCGCAACGATCACCTTGGAATCCTTCATGCCGGCCAGGTGCTGGATGGCACCGGAAATGCCGACGGCGAAGTAAAGCTGCGGTGCCACAACCTTGCCGGTCTGGCCGACCTGGTAGTCGTTTGGTGCATAGCCGGCATCCACGGCGGCGCGCGAAGCGCCTACTGCGGCACCCAGCTTGTCAGCCAGCGGCTCGATCACCGCCTTGAACTGTGCATCCGAACCCAGCGCACGGCCACCGGAAACGATAATCTTGGCCGCGCCCAGTTCCGGACGGTCGGACTTGGTCAGCTCGGCGCCGACAAAGGTCGACAGCTGCGCATCCGCACCTGCGGCAATATTTTCCAGCGCCGCTGCGCCGCCGCCTGCCGCCGCTTCAAACGCGGTGGTACGCACGGTGATCACCTTGATCGCATCGGACGACTGCACTGTCGCCAGTACGTTGCCGGCGTAAACCGGACGCACGAAGGTGTCGGCCGACTCGATAGCCGAGATTTCGGAAATCTGCGCCACATCCAGCAAGGCCGCCACGCGTGGCAGCAGGTTCTTGCCGAAGCTGGAAGCGGGTGCCAATACATGGCTGTAAGCCTTGGCTAGATCAACGACCAGCGGGGCCAGATTCTCGGCCAGGCCGTGCGCGTATTGCGCGGCATCAGCCACCAGCACCTTGGCAACGCCGGCCACCGATTTGGCAGCATCGGCGGCGGCAGCGCAAGCGGCGCCGGCAACCAGTACATGCACGTCGCCACCGAGCTTGGTCGCGGCGGTAATGGTGTTCAGAGTGCCTGCTTTCAGGCTCTGGTTGTCGTGTTCAGCGATAACGAGAATAGCCATGGCTTACAGCACCTTTGCTTCGTTCTTGAGTTTGGCCACCAGCTCGGCAGCGGAGGCCACCTTGATGCCGGCGGAACGCTTGGCAGGCTCGGCCACTTTGAGGGTGGTCAGGCGCGGGGTCACATCGACACCCAGATCAGCCGGGGAAACTTTTTCCAGCGGCTTTTTCTTGGCCGCCATAATATTAGGCAGCTTGACGTAGCGCGGTTCGTTCAGGCGCAAGTCGGTGGTCACCACGGCCGGCAATGCCAGCTTGACGGTTTCGAGGCCGCCATCAATTTCGCGGGTGACATTGACGGTTTCAGCCGCCAGATCCACCTTGGACGCGAACGTGCCCTGACCCCAACCCAAGAGCGCAGCCACCATCTGGCCAGTCTGGTTGGCATCATCGTCGATCGCCTGCTTGCCCAGAATCATCAGCTGCGGTGCTTCCTTGGCGGCGATTTCCTTAAGCAGCTTGGCCACGGCCAAAGGCTGCAACTCGGTCTCGGTTTCCACCAGAATGGCACGGTCCGCACCCATGGCCAGCGCCGTACGCAGCGTTTCTTCACACTGCTTGACCCCCATGGATACCACGATGATTTCCGACGCCTTGCCGGCTTCTTTCAGGCGCACAGCCTCTTCTACGGCGATCTCGTCAAACGGGTTCATCGACATCTTGACGTTGGCGATATCCACACCGCTACCGTCAGCCTTGACCCTCACCTTCACGTTGTAATCAACAACGCGTTTCACAGCGACTAGAACTTTCATATTCCTCCAGCGTATGCTTCGGACTGGTTGATCGATCATTGACGCATGCAGCCGTAGCCTAACGTGATGCGCTGCCGCGCCCTAGCATTCAAACAATCGTTTGAAGAAAGCGCAAGCCCCACATGCACAAAATCTGGCCTCTCCGCTTTTTGCGCCCTTAACACGCAATTTGCCTGTCACGACTTGCGTGTACAATGCACTGCAACATTTCATCATCATAATACGGGAGTACCCTCATGACCGTCTACTTCGAAGACCTGAAAATCGGTGATTTCGCCGAGTACGCCAAAACCATTACCGAAGCGGACATCCTGATGTTTGCTGCAGTCTCGGGCGACGATAACCCGGTTCACATCAATCAGGAATACGCCGAACAGACCATGTTCGGTGGCCGCATCGCCCACGGCATGCTGACCGCCAGCCTGATCTCCACCGTAGTCGGCACCCGTCTGCCCGGCCCTGGTACCATCTATTTGTCGCAGTCCACCCGCTTCAAGGCTCCGGTCAAAATCGGCCAGACTGTGACCGCACGCGCAACAGTGACCGAACTGGATCCTGCTAAAAAACGAGTGAAATTCGCCACCCAGTGTTTTGTCGCCGGCAATGTGATTCTGGAAGGCGAATCGCTGGTTATCGCGCCGTCGCGTCCGGAATAAGGCTCGGGACTCGGGACTTGGGAGTGGGGAGTGGGTGTTAAGACCAGTCACGCTCGTGTCAACAGAGCAGATCCCCGGCTCCCCGATCCCTACTCCCCACTCCCATGCTGCGCCAGCGCCCAGGCCACATGCTCGCGCACCAGCGCCGAGTCGTGACTGCGCCGGGCTTGCAGCGCTGCCATCACCGCAGGGCTCGCCGGCGCATTACCCAGGCCTACCGCCAGATTGCGCAGCCAGCGCTCGTAACCGATGCGGTAGATCGGGCTGCCGGCCATGCGCTGATTGAATTCGTCTTCACTCCAGCCAAACAGTTCGACCAGAGACACATCGTCCAGACCATGGCGCACGGCAAAGTCCGCCTCGCCGCTTGCCACGGCAAAACGGTTCCATGGACACACCAGCTGGCAGTCATCACAGCCGTATACCCGGTTGCCGATCAAGGGGCGCAGCGCCTCGGGAATGGCACCAGCCAGTTCGATGGTGAGATAAGAGATGCAGCGCCGCGCATCCAGCTGATAAGGCGCAATAATGGCCTGCGTCGGGCAAACCGTGATGCAGCGCGTACAACTGCCGCAGTGCGCCGGCTCCTCATGGTCTTCGGGCAGCGGCAGGTCGGTGACGATCTCGCCCAAAAAAAACAGCGACCCCTGCTCGCGATTGAGCAGCAAGGTGTGCTTGCCGCGCCAGCCCAGGCCGGACTGCGCCGCCAGTGCCACCTCGGCAATAGGGGCACTATCGGTAAACACCCGCGCCCCCAGGGTCTCGGCTACCGTCCGCACGCGCTCGCTCAGCGCCTGCAGGCGTTTACGCAAGACCTTGTGATAATCGCGCCCCAGCGCGTAACGCGACAGATACGCCGCCTGCGGGTCGCCAAGTACCGCCTCGGCCGCCCTGGCCTCGCCCGGCCAGTAATTCATGCGCAGCGAAATCACGCTCAGGGCGCCGGGCACCAGCTCGGCCGGGCGTACCCGCATCAGGCCATGGCGCGCCATATAATCCATTTCACCGTGGAGCCCGGCATCCAGCCAGGCCTGCAGGCGCGCTGCGGCCTCGGGCGGCAGCGCGGCACGGGTGATACGCACGCCATCAAAGCCCAGTTCTTGCGCCCATGCTTTGATTTGTGCCGCCAATTCGGGATAATCCACGTTTTGCATTTTACTCTCGGTCATGGCTATGGATGATACCAGCACCCGCAGCGGCTACCTGCCGGATGAAGCGGCCACACTCGCCCTAGGCGCCAGCCTGGCACAGGCCATCGTCCCGGGCACGGTGATTTTTCTGGAAGGAGACCTTGGCGCCGGCAAAACCACGCTCACCCGCGGCCTGCTACAGGGGCTGGGCCATCAGGGACGGGTCAAGAGCCCGACCTATACGCTGGTCGAGACCTACCCGCTGGCGAGTCTGACCGCGCACCATTTCGACCTGTACCGCTTCAATGATCCGGAAGAGTGGGAAGACGCCGGCTTTCGCGAACTATTCGGCCACGATACCCTGTGTCTGGTCGAATGGCCGGAAAAGGCACAAGGCCTGTTGCCGCAGCCTCATCTCACCCTCGAGCTGGCAGTAGCCGATGATGGCCGCAGCTACCGCATCCACGCCCATGACGCACAAGGGATTCAATGTCTGAGCCGACTTTCGATCTAAGCCGCCGCCATCTGGTCGGCGCCGCTGCCGCAACCTGGCTGCTGTCCGTCAGCCGCATCGGTTTTGCCGCCGTGCCGCAAATCGTGGCGCTGCGCATCTGGCCCTCCTCCACCTATACCCGCATTACGCTGGAGTCCAGCGAAACACTGCGCTACAAGCAGTTCAATCTGAGTAATCCGGCGCGGCTGGTGGTCGATCTGGAGGGGGTGACACTCAACGCGCTGTTGACTGGCATCAATAGCCAGATCACCGATGCCGACCCCTATATCAAGAGCGCCCGCGCCGGCCAGTTCACCCCGGATACCGTACGCTTGGTGCTGGAACTGAAGACCGATGTCGCCCCGCAAGTGTTTACCCTGAACCCGGTTGCCGGCTTTCGCGACCGGCTGGTGGTCGACTTGTATCCGGCTAAGGCGCAGGAAGACCCGCTGCTGGCGCTCTTGCAGGACTACAACAAGGGCAAGCTGGACGAGCAGCCGCAACTGAAGCCGCAGCCGGGCAAGGCCGGCATCGACCGGCCGGTGACCATCGTGCTCGACCCCGGCCATGGCGGTGAAGACCCCGGCGCCGTCGGGCCTTCCGGTGTGCGGGAAAAAGATGTGGTGCTGAAAATTGCGCGCGAGCTGCAGAAGATGATCAACAGCCAGCGCAATATGCGCGCGCATCTGACGCGCGATGAAGACGTTTTCATTCCGCTGGGGGTGCGCGTGGCCAAGGCACGCAAGCTGGGAGCGGACCTCTTTATCTCCATCCATGCCGACGCCTTTACCACGCCGACGGCGCGCGGCTCTTCGGTGTTTGCCCTGTCGGAAAAAGGCGCAACCTCGACCGCGGCACGCTTTCTGGCCAAAACCCAGAACGATGCCGACTTGATAGGCGGGGTGAAAATAGGCGGCAAAGACAAGTATCTGGCGCATACCCTGCTCGACTTAACCCAAACGGCCACCATCAATGACAGCCTGAAGCTGGGCAAGGCGGTACTGGGACGCATGGGCAACCTGAATACCCTGCACAAATCGCGGGTGGAACAGGCGGGCTTTGCCGTACTCAAGGCGCCGGACATTCCATCGATTCTGGTCGAAACGGCGTTTATCAGTAATCCGGAAGAAGAAAGAAAGCTGGTGGACCCGGCCTTCCAGCGCCAGATGGCGGAGGCGCTGCTAGCCGGAGTGAAGGGCTACTTCTCGCAAAGTACCTTGTTCGCCAGAACTTAAAATAGGGAGTAGGGAAGAGAGAGTGGGGAGTAACACTCCCTACTCCCCAATCTCATCCGGCGGGGAGGTCGGGACGCGATAGCTTTCATCGGCCCACTGCCCCAGATCGATCAGCTTGCAGCGCTCGCTGCAAAACGGACGGTAGCGGCTTTCCGGTGTCCACGGCACGGATGCGCCGCAAGTCGGGCAGGAAACGGTTTTAATCGGGGTATTGCTCTGGCTGGTCATGGTTAAAACTTGCAATAGGTCATGGAAAAGTCGATATCCTGCTCGCTCTGGCGCGCACGCGCTTCACCGGTTCCCGTCTGGACAAAGCGCAGATTGATCGCGTATTTATTGGCCGACAATTCTGGTAGCACATCCAGCCCCTCGGGGTAATCGACACGGATCAGCTGCACCACGCGCCCGCCCGACATTTGCTGGAAAGCCCCGCGCCGCGCTTGGTACGCATGTGTCTTGCCGCTGTCGCGCAGCAGGCGCAGCAAAATATCGGCCGCCTCGGAAGTCGGCATCATCGGCTCGGCCCAGCGCTGGATATCGGCACGACGCTCGTCGGCGCTCTTGCTCTGCCACAGGGCATAAGACGGCAAATCAAACGAGCAGGTCCCGCCCGGAATCACCGCCCGCTGCTTGATCGACATCAGCCATTCATTCTCGCGCAAATGCTGGCCAAACTTGCTGGTCAACTGCAACAGGCGGCCGGCGACATGATCGATCTTGTCCAGCTCGGCATCCAGTGCCGCCGCATCGATGGCCGGGTTGCTATGCAAACCTTCCAGTACCTGCCTTTGCCGCTCCAGTTCCTGCAGCAAATCAGACTTAAGCTCGGCGCGTGAGGCCACCTCCAGAATCTCGAACAGAACCAGAAGGGCGGAATGGTGCTCAAACGGATGTTCCCGCGCGATGAAAAAATTCAGCCGCAGGTAAAGCTGCTCCAGGCGGAGCAGTGCGCGCGTACGTTCGGTAACAGGGAACTCAAAACTAATCACTACGCGAATCCGTATGGTCTGTGGATGAGGGCGGACAGGCCGCACCGGTAAAACTGGCTAGATAATAACGATGTTTAAGCGCAACTTGAAGATCAAGCGCAGTTAAATCGCCACTATTATCGATTACATCGTCACTTCTGGCCTTGCGCTCGCTACGCGACAGCTGCGCCGCCATGATGGCACGCACCTGCTCTTCTGTCAGTCGGCTTCTTTGCATCACCCGCGACAACTGCATATCTTCCGGGCAATCGATGGCCAGCGTGCGCGACAACAAGCCAAGATAAGTACCGGTTTCAAACAACAAAGGCACCACCAGCATCGCATACGGTCCCTGCCCGAGCGACAGCCGGCGCAGGCTTTCGGCATGGATCATCGGATGCAAAATACCCTCCAGCTGCGCCCGCCTGGCCGGATCGGCAAACACCAGCGTCCGCATCGCGGCCCGGTCCATACTGCCATCGGCCGCGATGACGCCTGCGCCAAACGCGGCGGCAATCGCCGGCATGGCCGCGCCAGCGGAAGCAGTCAGAGCATGCGCGATCTCGTCGGTGTCGACCACATCGACCCCGAGCGCGGCAAAACGCTGTGCCACCGCACTCTTGCCCGAACCGATGCCGCCGGTCAGCCCGATGATCGCCCGCTTACAAGCCGCCAAGATACCACCCCACGATAGCGGGCCCCCATATCAGCGCGATCAAGCCTGCCGCCGCCAGATAAGGACCGAACGGCAAAGGCTGGCCACGCCCCATACGCGCGGCGGCCAGCATGGCGATGCCCCACAATGCACCGACCAGACTGGAAAGCAGGATAATCAGCGGCAACATCTGCCAGCCTAGCCATGCACCCAGCGCCGCCAGCAGCTTGAAGTCGCCATAGCCCATGCCTTCCTTGCCGGTGACCAGCTTGAACGCCCAATACACCGACCACAAGGACAGATAACCCGCCATCGCCCCCACCACCACATCGGATAGCGGCAAGGTGTCAGTCAGTAAATGGAACAACAGGCCGGCCCACATCAAGGGCAGGGTGATATCGTCCGGCAGCAATTGGGTATCGGCATCGATAAAGGTCAGCGCAATGAGCGCGCCAACCAGCAGCAAGCTGCCGGCCAGCATCAGCGATGGCCCGAAGCGCCAGGCCAGCACGGCAAACAGCATGCCGGTAATCAGCTCGACCAGCGGATAGCGTGCGGAAATCGGCGCCTGACAATCGGCACAGCGCCCGCGCAAAGACAGCCAGCCCAAAAGCGGAATATTGTGCCAGGGGCGGATAGCCGCACCGCACTGCGGGCAGCGCGAACGCGGCAGCATCAGATTAAAGGGCGCGCCTTCGGCGATCTCTTCGCCACGCAGTTCGGCACACTCGGCAGCCCAGCGCCGCTCAAGCATCACCGGCAGCCGTGCAATCACCACATTAAGAAAACTGCCCACAAACAAGCCAAACAGCGCGACCAGCAAAATAAAAGCCACGGGCGGTAAAGCCAGCATCAAATCAAATAAAGCCATCAGCCCACCACCTGACCCATCTTGAAGATAGGCATATACATGGCAATCACCAGGCCGCCAATCAGCACACCCAGCACCACCATAATCACCGGCTCCATCAGGCTGGACAGCGCAGCCACCGCGTTATCCACCTCTTCTTCGTAAAAGTCGGCCACCTTCTCCAGCATGGAGTCGAGCGAGCCCGACTCTTCGCCAATGGCGGTCATCTGCATCACCATATTGGGAAACAGATCGCTTTTTTGCATGGCGTAAGTCAGGCTGGAGCCGGTGCTGACCTCGGTACGGATCTGGCTGGTGGCATCGGCATACACCTGGTTGCCCGAAGCCCCCCCCACCGAATCCAGCGCCTCGACCAGCGGCACACCGGCGGTAAACAGCGTGGCCAGCGTGCGCGTCCAGCGCGCAATGGTCGCTTTTTTAACGATGTCGCCGATTACCGGCAGCTTAAGCACGATGCGGTCGGCTATCTTGTGCGCCTTGGGCGAACGCTTAAAGGCAAAGATGCCGCCGAAGATCGCACCGAACAGGCCGCCGAAAATCAGCCACCACCACTCGACAAAGAAGTCGGACAGCCAGATCACAAACATGGTCGGCGCCGGCAAATCGGCACCGAAGCTGGAGAACAAGTCTTTAAACGCCGGAATCACATAAATCATGATCACCGCGGTAATGATAAAGGCGGTGCCGATAATCGCCGTCGGGTAGATCATGGCCGACTTGATCTTGGCCTTGATCGCCAGCGTTTTTTCCTTATAGGTCGCCAGCTTGTCCAGCAGCGAATCCAGCACACCGCCGGTTTCACCCGCCGCGATCATATTGCAGAACAAGGCATCGAACTGCAGCGGATGCTTGCGGAAAGACTCGGACAGCGAGCTGCCGTTTTCCACCTCGGCACGGATATCCAGCAGCAGCTTGGTCATACGCGGGTTGCTGTGGCCGCGCGCGGTGATGTCGAAAGCCTGCAATAGCGGCACGCCGGCACGCATCATGGTCGACAGCTGGCGGGTAAACAGTGCCACATCCTTTTCGGTGATACTGCTGCCCAGCTTTTGCCGCTTGCGCTTGATCTTGAGCACATTGATGCCCTGACGGCGCAGCATCATGCGGGCTACGGCCTCGGTCTCGGCGCGAATCTCGTTGCGCACCACCTTGCCGCCCTTATCTTTCCCCTCCCACTCCCAGGCATATTGGGCGGGCTTTTTCACGCTTGCAGCTTTAGCCATAGTGCGATCCGTTATTGTTATTCATGTCCTGCCACGCTGCTACCGGCGGCGTGCATCAATCGTTGGTCAAGGCCAGCACTTCCGTTAGCGAAGTTACGCCTTGCTTCACCTTGAGCAAGCCGGCGTGGCGCAGGTCTATCATGCCTTCCTCGCGCGCCAGATCCGCGATATCGCTGGCATTGGCGTCGCGCAGAATCAGGCGGATCATCGCATCGGTCATCGGCATCAGCTCATACAGGCCGGTACGCCCCTTGTAACCGCTGCCACGACACGTATCACAGCCGACCGGGCCATACGGCTGCCAGCTGCCATCCAGATCCGTCTCGCTAAACCCCGCCTGCAATAGCGCCTCGCGCGGCAATTCCACCGGCGCCTTGCATTCCTTGCACAAGCGCCGCGCCAGACGCTGCGCCATGATCAGCAACACCGAGCTGGCCACGTTAAACGGCGCCACGCCCATATTCAGCAAACGGGTCAGCGTCGCCGGCGCATTATTGGTATGCAGCGTAGAGAACACCATATGACCGGTCTGCGCAGCCTTGATCGAAATATCTGCCGTTTCAAAGTCGCGAATCTCGCCCACCATGATGATGTCCGGGTCCTGGCGCAAGAAGGCGCGCAAGGCGGCGGCAAAGGTGAGCCCGGCCTTTTCATTGACGTTGACCTGATTAATCCCCGGCAGGTTGATTTCCACCGG
Organism: Craterilacuibacter sp. RT1T; assembly: GCF_023502145.1. Lineage (GTDB taxonomy): Bacteria > Pseudomonadota > Gammaproteobacteria > Burkholderiales > Chromobacteriaceae > Craterilacuibacter. Next base: position 53,869 of record NZ_JAMFLI010000005.1, read on the forward strand.
GTCTTCCGCGGTGGAAATATTGGTATCGGTCTTGTTCAGGATATTGAGGCAGGAATACAGCGACACCGTCTTGCCCGAGCCGGTCGGCCCGGTCACCAGCACCATGCCATAGGGACGCTCAATCGCATCCAGCAACAACTTTTTCTGCGCGGGCTCGAAGCCCAGTTGCTCCACATCCAGCGACGCGGCCGAGGCGTCCAGAATACGCATCACAATCTTTTCGCCATACAGCGTGGGCAAGGTGCTGACCCGGAAATCGATCGCCTTATGCTTGGAGATCATCAGTTTGAGACGGCCATCCTGCGGCACGCGCTTTTCCGAAATATCCAGCCGCGAAATCACCTTGATGCGCGAAGCCAGCTTGTCCTTGATTGCCAGAGGCGGACGGGCAATTTCCTTGAGCTCGCCATCCACCCGGTAACGGATGCGATAGTATTTTTCATACGGCTCGAAATGAATGTCCGATGCGCCGCCATTGACCGCATCCAGCAGCACCTTATGCAGGAACTTCACCACCGGCGCGTCTTCCACATCCGGCAGTTTATCGCCCATGGGCGCATCCGGGTCGACCAGTTCCATATCGCCCAGATCTTCGCCAACCAGTGCGCTCAGCGCTTGCCCGGCTTCGCTTTCGCCATAACGGCCAATCAGACGCCCCAGCTTGTCGTCCTCGACCACCACCACATCAACCGTCAGCCCGGTCTTGAAGGTAATGGCATGCAGGGTCTGGGTCATGGTCGGGTCGGATGCGCCAACAAACAGCTTGCTGCCGCGCTTGAACAGCGGCACTAGCCGGCGCTGCAGCACCAAGTCTTCGTCCAGTACGCCGCGCGGCATATCGTCCGGATCCATGGCCGACAAATCGAACAGGGGAAAGCCGAAAGCCTGTGCGGCAAAAGTGGCCAGCTCCAGCGGCGTCATGCGCTTGCCGGCCAATAACTGCTCGACAAAACTGCAGTTGGCCGTTTTCGCCTGCCGGTCTATTACATCGGCGTCATGCTGCGATAATTTGCCGCGCTGCACCAACGCCCGCCCCAAGCCGGAAAAACCCGCCGCATTATCCATAAGCCTGCTGTCCCCTATTTTTTTAACCCCGTACCCGGCACTCCGCCGCGCAAGGAAAAATCATGCCTTGCTCAGGCGTACGCGTCGTATCGCGCGCTCGCCAATCTGTAAAATTTCAAATACGCAGCCATAACGCTTGCAGCAAGTACCGACGTCGGGAATATCCCCGTAATGCTCGATCAACAAACCGTTCAGCGTCTTGGGGCCGGACAGCGGCAAGGCCAGCGTAAACTGGCGATTCAAGTCGCGCAGCGCCATGCTGGCATCCACCAGGAGCGAACCGTCGCGCTCACGCGTCACCAAGGTAGCCTGTTCCGGCGACTGGGTCGTGAACTCGCCGACCACCACCTCGAGGATGTCTTCCATCGTCACCAGCCCCATCAGCTCGCCATACTCGTCGACCACCACGCCGATGCGGCGGCGGTTTTCCTGAAAGTTCTGCAACTGGGTAAACAGCGGCGTGCTGGCCGGAACGAAATACGGCTCGCGCGCCACCTCGCGCAGACTCTCGCGCGTCAGGCCTTCGCGCATCATATGTAGCACTTTACGCACATGCAAAATGCCAATCAAATTTTCAAGCCCGTTTTCGCATACCAGAATACGCGAATGATGACAGGTCTGCAGCTTGACCAGCGTTTCCTCCAGCGGTTCGGCCAGATCCACCGCCTCGATGTGGCGTCTTGGCACCATCACATCCTCGGCAGTGAAGCCTTCCAGCTCGAACAGATTGACCAGCATCGAGCGATGCTTGCTCTGGGTAAAGCGCGTCGACTCCAGCGCCAGCAGGCGTAGCTCGTCGGCCGAAATCTGACCGCTATCATGACTGACATTGACCCGCAGCAGTTTGAGTACGCCCTGCACAAACAGATTGACGAACCACACCAGCGGATACAACAGCTTAAGCAGCAAGGCCAGTGGCCCGCTCACCGCGGATGCGACCTTGAGCGCATGCGCGGCGGCCAGAATCTTGGGGGTGGCTTCGGAAAACACCAGAATGGCAAATGTCACCGCCAGCGTCGCCAGACCCAGTGCCAACTCGTTCTGCCCGACCAGACGGAACACAATCACCGTCGACAGCGAAGCGGCGGCCGAATTGACAAAGTTATTGCCCAGCAGAATCACGCCCAGCAATTTGTCGGTCTGTTCCAGCAGGCTCAAGGCACGGCGCGCGCCCTTATTGCCGGCGGCAGCCAGTGATTTCAAGCGAAAGCGGTTGGCCGCCATCATGCCGGTTTCGGACATGGAGAAAAACGCGGAAATCGCCAGCAGGATCACCAGCGTTAAAAACAGGATGGATAAGGGGATGTCGTTCAAGGGGATGGAATACGAAAAAGAGACAGCTTCAAATTATATGGGATGGATGGCAACCGGTACAGAAGCCGTGGCCTTGAGCAGGCCAAATGAAAAAACCCGGCAGCGAGGCTGCCGGGTTGATTTCAAGCTTGCAAAGACAAGCTTAGAAGTTGTGCTTCACGCCAACGTTAAACGTCGTACCCTTATCACCACTGGCAATAATTTTCTTGTCAGTATTTTTAACATCTTGTTGTTCGTTGTACTTGATCTGGCCGTACTGGGCGAACAGCGTAGTACGCTTGCTAGCTGCGTAATCAACACCCAGTGCAAACTCTTTGGAGCCGTTTTTCGCATCTGAGTTTTTGTCATTGCTCAGCCAAGAGTAGGTCGCCTTAGGCGTGAACTGACCGATGGTGTAAGCAGCCGACAGAGCATAAGCATTTTGCTTAATTTCTTCATTGCTATCGTCGTAGAAACGCTCTTGCTGGGCAGTAAAGCCTACAAACAGACCATTAGCGTCGTAACCCACTTCACCGCGCAGGGTCTTGTCATCCTTATCGGATGCGAGATTGGTGTTGGTATTCACCTGATAAGCCAGAGCAGCCAGGAATGCGCCATCAGCAAAACCGATACGGGTACCGTAGGTATGCTTGGCATCCACGTTTACACCATTGTTGTTGATATTGGCTTCGTTGGTGCCCCAGATGGCGCTAACGTCAAAACCACCAAACGACGGGCTGTTGTACTTGATCGAGTTCTTGACGGTGTCGTCAGCGCGCTCGTAGTTAGGGAACATTTCAGCACCAGCATTGCGTGGCCCGATCCACATGTCGGTCAACTCGGTGTCGGTCAGCATATCATCCAGATAACCCAGACGGATCTTACCGAAATCACCTTCCAGACCAACAAAGGATTCGCGGTTAGCGAAGGTGCCGGAGCTGGAGCCGCTACCGGTAGTACCATCTACGCGCAGGCCGTTTTCTACCTTCCAGATCGCCTTCAGACCATTACCCAGATCTTCGTTGCCCTTGAAGCCGATACGGCTGGAGAAATCTTCAACACCATTGGTACGTTCAAAGTTGGTTTTAATACCATTAGTGCTTGCAACACCAGCACGGATCGAACCGTAAACGGTCACATCCGCCATAGCGGCAGCAGGCAACAGGGCAACTGCCAGTGCAATGATTTTCTTGTTCATGAGTCTTTCCTTTTTCGAGGTCGGTTAACTTGCCTGATCCCGTTAGCGGGTCGGGCATATTGTTTGCCATTGCTGTACCGCACTGGTCATGCGCATATACTAAGTGCGCCGTTGCTAAAAAACAAAAACACACCATCAATGCGGCCAAAATAGAGACAATCAAACCCAATAAAAACAGGCAAACACAAGCAAATCAAGCCATTAGCCAATGTATCTATTTTGCAACATAGATAAAACGCTATATAAGAAAAACACCAAAACTTCATGAAAGCCCCCGCATGAACCCATCCCCCGTACTGTGCTGGCTGCGCCGTGATTTACGCCTGAGCGACCATGCCGCCTTGTCCCGCGCACAACAATGCGGCCCGGTGCTGGCGGTGTTCGTGTTTGATCCGGCCTTGCTCGCCGGCCTGCCCCGGAACGACAAGCGTGTCACGTTTATCTGCGCCGCACTCGATGAAATCCGTGCCGGCTTGCGAGCCTTAGGTAGTGAACTGGTGGTGTGCTATGGCGACCCGTTGCAACAACTGCCACGCATCGCCCAGGATTGCGCGGCCCGCCAGCTGTTTTTTGCCCGCGACTACGAACCGATGGCGCTGGCGCGCGATGCGGCAGTCACTCAAGCACTACAAGCGCTGGGAGTGGAAGTGGAAGCAGTCAAGGATCAGGTGGTTTTCGAGCAGGATGAGCTACTGACCAAGGCCGGCCAGCCTTACTCCGTATTCACCCCCTACGCGCGCGCCTGGCGTGCGAGGCTCACGCCGGCAAGCTATGCGCCGTGGCAGGTGAAATTGGACAGCCGCCATTTTGCCGCGCGTAGCGGCCTACCGGCGCAGTGGCTAGGCGATGAAAAGCCGATTGGCGTAACGGGGTTTACCCGCGCCGATCTTGCCGCCCTGAATATCCAGAGCGGCGAGCGCGGTGCCCGGGTTTTGCTAAAAGACTTTGCCACGCGCATCGCGCGCTATAGCGAGCTACGCGATTATCCGGCGCGCAAAGGCGTGTCTTATCTGTCTGCCCATTTGCGCTTCGGTACGGTTTCGATCCGTGAGCTGGTACGCCTGGCGCTGGGGGACGGCAGCGCGGGCGCGATGGTGTGGCTGAACGAATTGATCTGGCGCGAGTTTTACCAGCAATGGCTGTGGCACTTCCCCACCGCAGCCCACACCAGCTTCAAGCCGGCTTATCGCACTTTGCGCTGGCCGGGCGAAGACAGCCATTTTGCAGCCTGGTGCGCCGGGCAAACCGGCTACCCGCTGGTGGATGCGGCCATGCGCCAGCTCAATGAGACCGGCTATATGCACAACCGGCTACGCATGGTGGCAGCAAGCTTTCTGGTCAAGGATCTGCTGATAGACTGGCAACGCGGCGAGCGCTACTTTGCCAGCCAATTGCTGGACTACGATATGGCGGCCAATTGCGGCGGCTGGCAATGGGCGGCTTCTACCGGCTGTGATGCGCAACCGTGGTTCCGCATCTTTAACCCGGTGACGCAATCACAAAAGTTCGACGCCGACGGCCAGTTTATCCGCCGCTATGTGCCCGAGCTGGCAATGCTCGACGCGCAAGCCATCCATGCACCGTGGCTGGCCAAGACGCTGCCGGCCAGTTTCCAGCTTGGCCGCGACTACCCTGCCCCCATTGTCGAGCATGCCAGCCAGCGCGAAAAAGCGCTGGCCTTGTTCGGGCGCTGAGCACACGGGCGCAAATCAGCGCCCGAGCAACAACTCCAGCACAATTTTGCTGCCGATATAGCCCACCAGCAGCAGGCCAAAGCCGGAGAGCGTCCAGCGCACCGCCAGACGGCCGCGCCAGCCGTGGCGGACACGCCCCAGCAGCAAGCCGCCGAACACCAGCCAGGCGGCACAGGCGAAGACTATCTTGTGGTTGAGGGTAAAGGGCGTCGCGAACATCTGCTCGGAAAACAGGATGCCGGTCAGCAAGGACACCGTCAGCAGCGCGAAGCCAACCGCAATCACCTGGAACATCATCGCTTCCAGCGACAGCAAAGGCGGCAGCTGGCGGGTAAAGGCGGTCGCGCGGCGCGCATGCAAGGCCCTGTCCAGCACCAGCATCAGCATGGCCAACAGCGCGGCAATGGCAAACAGGCTGTAAGCCAGCATGGACACCAATAAATGCAGTGCAAACAAGGGATTCGCCAGCTCATAACTTAAATGATGGCCCGGCAGCAGCAACTCGACGCCCAGCGCGACCACCGCCAGCGGCAACATCAGCAGCTGCAAGCCCTCGACGCGATAGAAGAAGCTGCTGGTCCAGTAAATCAGCAGCATCAGCCACACCACGGTCGACAGCGCACGCCCCAGACCCAAGTCCAGATGCGCGCCGGACAGCAGCGGCAATAGCACCAGCACGGCATGCGCCAGCAGCACCAGACCCAGCACGCCGTGCTCGATACGCGGCGCGCGGGGCAAGACCGCATGGCCTTTCCAATGCCCTATGTGGTGCCAGGACAGGGCGAAATAAGCCAGTAAAAGACATAAAGACAAAGCAAACAGGAAACCACTCATCGTCATCAGGCCGTCAATGCCGGGCATGTACCCGGCCTCTTGTGTAAAATAGGCAGTTTGAAAGTCTACACCAAAGCTGCATTGCCGTTGGCAGACATGAAGGATGGCCCATGCTTGACAACCTGACGACACGCCTGACGGGCGTGATCAAGACGCTGCGCGGAAACGCGCGCCTCTCCGAATCCAACATCCAGGACGCGATGCGCGAAGTACGCATGGCGCTCTTGGAAGCCGACGTGGCTCTGCCCGTGGTCAAGTCCTTTATCGCCCAGGTCAAAGAGCGCGCGCTCGGCCAGGACGTCATGGGCAGCCTGACCCCGGGGCAGGCGCTGGTCGGCGTGGTCAACGACGAGTTGACCCGCCTGATGGGCGAGAAAAACGACGCCCTGAATCTGGCGGCCCAGCCGCCGGCAGTGGTACTGATGGCCGGCCTGCAAGGTGCGGGTAAAACCACCACCGTTGGCAAACTGGCCAAGCTGCTGAAAGAAACACAGAAGAAAAAAGTCCTGGTGGTCTCGGCCGACGTTTACCGTCCGGCCGCCATTGAGCAGCTGAAACTGCTGGCCGAACAGGCCGGCGTCGAGTGGTTCCCGTCCGAGGGTTCGCAAAAACCGGTCGATATTGCCCTGGCTGCCATCGATTACGCCAAGCGTCATTTCTTCGATGTGCTGATGGTCGATACTGCCGGCCGTCTGGCCATCGACGAAGCGATGATGGCCGAGATCAAGGCGCTGCACGCTGCGGTCAAGCCGGTGGAAACGCTGTTTGTCGTGGATGCGATGCAGGGTCAGGATGCGGTCAATACCGCACAGGCCTTTGGCGAAGCATTACCGCTGACCGGCGTGATACTGACCAAGATGGATGGCGACTCGCGCGGCGGCGCAGCCTTGTCGGTACGCCACGTCACCGGCAAGCCGATCAAGTTTATCGGTGTCGGCGAGAAACTGACCGGCCTTGAGCCCTTCCACCCTGACCGTATCGCCAACCGCATCCTGGGCATGGGCGATGTACTGAGCCTGATCGAGGATGTGCAAAAAGGCATCGATCAGGACGAAGCGGCCAAGATCGCCAAGAAGCTCAAGTCGGGTAAGGGCTTCGACCTGGAAGACTTCCTCGGCCAGATGCAACAGATGAAAAAGATGGGCGGCGTCACCAGCATGCTGGAAAAGATGCCGGGCCAGATGGGCCAGATGGCCAAAGGCATCAAGGGGGATGAAGCCGAGAAGTCGATGCGCCGCATCGAAGGCATTATCTACTCGATGACACCGCTGGAACGGCGCAAGCCCGAGCTATTGAAAGCCAGCCGCAAGCGCCGCATCGCCACCGGTGCCGGCGTCTCGGTACAGGAAGTCAATAAGCTGCTCAAGCAGTTCGAGGAGATGCAGAAGATGATGAAGCAGTTCTCCAAGGGCGGCTTGTCCAAGATGATGCGCGGCATGAAGGGCATGTTGCCCGGCATGTAAAACCGCGAAACAAGGGCCCGCAGAGGCCTGGCGCGAACAACAAGGGAAGCCCATGCCGCCGGAGGCCGTATTTCTGCAGCAACGGCGCGCTGCGCTGCCCGCACCGCGACACCCCGAGCATTTTGCCGCCGGCTTGCGCCGCTGGCACTGATTGACCATGAAACGCCGGCACCGCAGCCGGCACCAGCCTGGAAATACGCGTTATGACTTTGAATGCACTCACCGCACTGTCCCCGCTTGATGGCCGCTACGCAGGTCAAGTCGAGCCTTTGCGCAATCTGTTCTCCGAATACGGCCTGATGAAGTTCCGCATCAAGGTGGAACTGGAATGGCTGAAAATGCTGGCGGCAGAGCCGGGCATCAGCGAAGTAAAGCCGTTCTCCGCCGCCACCTTGCACGAGATCGATGATGTCATCGCCCACTTCAGCGTGGCGCATGCCGAAGAAGTCAAAGCCATTGAGTCGCGCACCAACCACGATGTCAAAGCCATCGAGTACTGGCTGAAAGAGCGCCTGTCCGGCAACCCGGAAGTGATGGCAGCCAGCGAGTTCATCCACTTTGCCTGCACCAGCGAAGACATCAACAACCTCAGCCATGCGCTGATGCTGAAAACCGCGCGCAATACCGTAATCCTGCCGGCACTGAACGAAGTCATCGCCCGCCTGAGCGCACTGGCACACGAACTGGCCGCGGTTCCGATGATGAGCCGCACCCACGGCCAGCCGGCCACGCCGTCGACCCTGGGCAAGGAGTTGGCCAATGTGGTGTATCGCCTCAAGCGCCAGCATGAACAACTGGTGAAGCAGGAAATCCTCGGCAAGATCAATGGCGCCGTCGGCAACTACAACGCCCATCTGGCCGCCTACCCCGATGTGGACTGGGAAAGCCTGTGCGGCCGCTTTGTTTCGGGCCTGGGCATTACTTTCAACCCGTACACCATCCAGATCGAGCCGCACGACTATATGGCCGAGCTGTACCAGAACCTGTCGCGCGTCAACACCATCCTGATCGACCTGAACCGCGATGTCTGGGGCTATATCTCGCTGGGCTACTTCAAGCAGAAGGTCAAGGCCGGCGAAGTGGGCAGCTCGACCATGCCGCACAAGGTCAACCCGATCGACTTTGAAAACTCGGAAGGCAACCTCGGCCTCGCCAATGCCGTCATGGGCCACCTGGCCGACAAGCTGCCGCTCAGCCGCTGGCAGCGCGACCTGACCGACTCCACCGTACTGCGCAATATGGGCGTGGGCATGGGCTACTCCCTGCTGGGCTTCAAGTCCTGCCTCAAGGGTCTGAACAAGCTGGAAGTCAACCCGGCCATGCTCGCCGCCGATCTGGACGCGACCTGGGAACTGCTGGCCGAGCCTATCCAGACCGTGATGCGCCGTTACGCCATCGAGAACCCGTACGAGCAGCTGAAAGACCTGACCCGTGGCAAGGGCGGCGTGACCAAGGCGACACTGGCGGCCTTTATCAACACGCTGGCCATCCCCGAGCATGAAAAGACCCGTCTGCTGGACATGTCGCCGGCCAGCTACGTAGGCAAGGCCGAAGAGTTGGCACGCCGCATCTAAGCCGGTCCACTCTCCACAGAAACGCCACCCGATGGGTGGCGTTTTTTTACGCCCGCCGAAAAACCGGCATCCCAACCAAAAACCGGCGCACGGCCTGAAACCTCCCGCCCCGACCGGCCAGAATCCCCACCATTTCAGGCCTTTGCGGGTGATTTTACGCTGGCACGCCTCCTGCTAAGCCTTGCGTACTTTCCCGTTTCGCACCGACAGCACAGGAGTGCAGCCATGCAGCCCATACCATCTTTCACGCTCTCCCAAGACTTTGGCCGTAACCACGACAACGCCTACACGCTGCCGGCCAACTATTACACCAGCGAGGCGGTCTTCGAATACGAGAAGGAGCACATCTTCGCGCATGCCTGGTTGTGCCTGTGCCACACCAGCGAACTGGCCGAGATCAACGCCTATGTGACCCGGCGTATCGTCGGCGAAAATCTGGTGGCGCTACGTGACCGCGAGGGCACGCTGCGCGCGTTCTACAATGTCTGCCCGCACCGCGGCCACGAACTGCTCAAGGGTAGCGGCGTCGCCCGCAACACGATCAGCTGTCCCTACCACGCGTGGACGTTCAAGCTCGACGGCGAACTCGCCTTCGCGCGCAACTGCGAGAACGTCGAGCACTTCAACAAGGCCGACTACGGCCTGACCCCGCTGCGCGTCGCCGAGTACGCCGGCTTCGTATTCGTCAATATGGATATGGACGCACCGCCCATCGAACAGGCGCTCGCCGGGCTGGATGCCCACCTGAAGTCGGTCTGCCCGAACGTCGAACGTCTGCAGGTCGCCTCGCGCACCATTACCGACACCCCGGCCAACTGGAAGGTGATCGTCGACAACTATATGGAGTGCTACCACTGCGCACCCGCCCACCCCGGTTTCTCCAGCTCGGTGGACACCCGTGGATATACCCACACCTTCCATGGCAACTGGACGTTGCAGCATGGCCCGGGCCAGTCATCCGAACGGGGCTACAGCTTCGATACACAAGTCCGCAACCGGGCGTTCAGCGGCTACTGGGTCTGGCCTTGCGTGATGTTCAACGTGGTGCCCGGCGACGATACCATGACCGTCATCTACGAATACCCGGTTAGCGCCGGGCTGACCGTGCAGTACTACGAGGTACTGATGAAGAGCAAGGACGTCACCCCCGAACAGCGTGACTTCATCACCTGGGCCACGCAGACCTTCCGTCCGGAAGACCTGAGCCTGGTGGAAAGCGTGCAGCGCGGCCTGCAGTCGCGCGGCTACCGTGGCCAGGGTCGGATCATGGTCGATGCCGAGCGCAGCGGCATCAGCGAGCACGGCATCGCCTACTTCCACCGCAAGGTCGCCGATTATTACGAGCAACAGGCAGGCAAGTCCGATGAGCGCGCCTGAATGGCTGATGGCCACCCTAGGCGAGAGCAGGCCGCTCGCCCCGCGTATTCGCGAGCTCACCTTGCTGCCGGATGCTGCGTACCCGGCGTACGCTTCCGGCAGTCATCTGCTGGTACAGGTGGGCGAGCGCGCGGATAGCCCGGCCAACGCGTACTCGCTACTCGGCGCCCCCCGGGCGGATGGCCTGCGCATCGCGGTCGCGCAGGCCGAACCGTCCCGTGGCGGTTCGGCCTGGCTACACAGCCTCGCGCCGGGCGACCGCGTCCGCCTGACCCTACCACGCAATCTCTTTCCACTGCATGAGGGTGCCCGCCGCCACCTGTTTATTGCCGGCGGCATCGGCATCACGCCGTTTGTCTCGCACCTCGCCGCGCTGGACGCCGCGGGCGGTGACTACCACCTGCACTACGCCTTTCGCGGCGTGGAGGACGCGGCCTTCGTCGACGCGCTCGCCGGCCATTCGCGGGTCACCCTGTACGACAGCCGGCGAGGGCAGCGACTCGATGTCCCGGCTCTGCTCGCTGATGCCGCCCCCGCCGAACATGTCTACGCATGCGGCCCGCGCCGCCTGCTCGACGCCGTCTGGCAGGCGGGCAGCCGCCTGCGCGCGGATAACCGGCTGCATATCGAGGCGTTCGACGCGGCGCCTGAGGGCGCCAACGGGCAGGCGTTCTCGGTCCACCTGGTGCGCAGCGGCATGACCGTCGAGGTTGGCCGCGACGAATCCATCCTCGACGCCATCCAGCGGCAGACCCCGGTCAGGGTCGACAGCCTGTGCCGCGAGGGGTATTGCGGTACCTGCGAGACGCGTCTGCTCTCGGGTCTGGCCGATCACCGCGACCGCTACCTGAGCGACGCCGAGCGGCTGGCGCAGGACCGCATCCTGCCCTGCGTGTCGCGCGCAGCCTGCGAACGGCTGGAGCTCGACCTGTAAGCGCTAGCCGTCGATGACCTGCTGCGCCAGCCTGATCCCGTACTTCTTCATCTTGTACTGCAAGGTGGCGCGCGGCAGCCCGCTCCTGCGCGCCGCCTCGGACAGGTTGGGGTAGCGGCGCAGGTAGTCGACCAGCAGCCGGCGCTCGTAAGCGGCGACCTGCTCGTCCAGCGGGCAGTCGGTGTCGCCGGCCTCGGCTGGCGCTGCCGCCGCGGCTGCGGCCGCCGGCAGCGCACGCGGCACCTCCAGCGCCTGCTCGTCGTCCTCCAGCAGCACGAAGTCCAGCTCGTCGCCGTCCTCGCAGAAAATCAGGCTGCGCAGGATGACGTTCTCGAGCATGCGCACGTTGCCCGGCCAGCGGTGGCGCTGCAACCTCGCGAGCACGGCCGCGCTGATGCGTGCCACCCGGTGTCCGGTCAGCCTGCCGTGCCGTGCGAGGAAGTCCTGCGCCAACAGCGGGATGTCCTGCTTGCGCTCGCGCAGCGGCGGGATGGCCAGGTAGCCGACGTTCAGCCGGTACAGCAGGTCTTCGCGGATGCGCTGGCGGGCCAGCATCTCCTGCGGCGACTCGTTGGTGGCGGCGATGATGCGCACGTCGACCCGGATCTCCTTGCTCGCACCGACCCGCCGGAAGGTCTTTTCCTGCAGCGCCCGCAACAGCTTGGCCTGCACCGGCATCGGCATCGAGTTCAGCTCGTCAAGGAACAACGTCCCGCCGTGCGCGCTCTCCAGCAGGCCTGCCCTGTCCTCCGCCCCGGTAAACGCGCCCTTTACCGTGCCGAACAGTGCGCTCTCGAACAGCGGCTCGGGGATCGCCGCGCAGTTGAGCACCAGGTAGGGCTGGTCGGCGCGATCGCTTTGTCGATGTAACAGGCGGGCGAACAACTCCTTGCCCGTCCCGGTCTCACCGTAGATCAGCACTTGTACATCCGTCTTGGCCAAACGCAAGGCCTGCTGGAGCAGTTTTTGCATTGCAGGATCGCCGGTCAGAATGCCTTCGCTTTCGCGTGCCTGCCGTGCGTGCAATCGCTGCTGCAAGTCAACGAAACGTTCGTGCAGTTGGTTGGACTCGGAGAGGTCGCGCGCGATCTCGGCCGCACCGACCACCCGCCCCTGCGCATCGCTCAGCGGCAGCGTGGTATGCACCTGGTGCACCGGCTTGCCCTGCGAGTTATGGTAGAGCTGGTACTGGTTGTGGTAACGCTTGCCGTGGCGTACCGCCTGCAACAGGGTGCTGCTGTGCGGGCTCATACCGGGATAGACCTGCAACAGCGGCCCCCCCAGTGCACGCTCGGCCAGGCAGTCATCCTGGCGTGCACTCTCCGCGTTGTAATACACATAGTTGCCATCGGCGTCGACGATCGCGACTGCCAGCGGCAAGTTGTCCAGAAATTCCGTGAACAGGCCAATGGCGGCCTTGAGATGCGGGTCCATGCGGGTGTCTCTCCTCTGTCTACTTTTTATCCGCTATTCATATCACGCCCTTGCCGGCTGTGCATACAAACCGCAACGTCCTGCCGGATATCCGTCATTTGCGCAACATTCCGCAGGCCTGCCTGAAAATCACCATCTTCCCGCTTGATCCAAATCAATATTTTGCTTGCACATTCGGCGGCCTCAGCCAGTGGCACGCTTCATGCTTTTCTCAACAGGCACCAAAGAGCCAAGCAGTAGCTCGCTGCGGCCAAACCGACATGAGGAACAACCTTGCCGCTTACATCTGACGCTTTGCCCGCTGGGCAGCCCATCATTGAGATCCGCGACCTGCACAAGCGCTTTGGTCAGCAGCATGTGCTGCAGGGCGTGTCCTTCACGGCAAGTCAGGGCGAAGTGGTGTCGCTGATCGGTGCCAGCGGCTCCGGCAAGAGCACCCTGCTGCGTTGCATGAACTTGCTGGAAATCCCGGATAGCGGCCAAATCGCGATCGCGGGCGAACAGATTGGCCTCCAGCACAACCGCAAGGGACAGACCGTACTGGCCGATCTGCAACAGGTCGAGCGCATCCGCAATCGCTTGGGCATGGTGTTCCAAAACTTCAACCTGTGGCCACACATGACGGTGCTGGAAAATGTGATCGAGGTTCCCATACGCGTACAACACGTGCCGCGGGTACAGGCTATCGAACAGGGCGAAGCCCTGCTAGCCAAGGTCGGTATCGCCGACAAGCGCCATAGTTATCCGGCGTTTCTGTCCGGCGGACAGCAGCAGCGCGTGGCGATCGCCCGCGCACTGGCGACCCGTCCGGCAGTCATGCTGTTTGACGAGCCGACCTCCGCACTCGACCCCGAACTGGTCACCGAAGTGCTCAAGGTGATCCGCGAACTGGCCGAGGATGGCTGCACCATGGTGTTGGTTACTCACGAGATGGCCTTCGCCCGCGACGTTTCGAGCAAGGTGATGTTCCTGCACCAGGGCCGGATCGAGGAGGCGGGGACGCCGCGCGAGGTCTTCGTCAGCCCCAGCAGCGAGCGCTGCCGGCAGTTCATCAACGCCCAACTCTGCCGGGCCTGAGCACGGCGTGGCTGCACCGCTTTACACGCGACCCGACATTCGGCCGGGTCACACCATTAGGAGGTCAGGAAGATGAAATCCGGAATGCGCATACTCGGCGGCATGCTCGCCCTTGCCGTGCTGGCGAACACCAACGCACTGGCGGCTCCCGCGCTAAAGATCGGACTCGCAGCGGAGCCCTACCCGCCGTTTTCGATGAAGAGTAGCAGCGGCCAGTGGAGCGGCTTCGAAGTGGACCTGCTCAATAGCCTGTGCAAGGAAATGAAGGTGCAATGCCAGATCACCGAAGTGGCGTGGGACGGCATCATCCCTTCCTTGCAGGGCAAGAAGATCGACGTGATCTTCAACTCGCTATCAATCACCCCCGACCGGCAGAAGGTGATCAGCTTCAGCAAGCCCTACTACTACACCGACGCGATGTTCGTCGGCACCAAGGGGCAGAAACTCGACCCCAGCCCGGCCGGCCTGCGCGGAAAGATCCTCGGTGTGCAAGGGTCAACCTCCCACGCTAGCTTCATCGCCAAGCGCTATGCCCAGAGCGGTGCCAACGTTAAATATTACAACACCCAGGACGAACTGAATGCGGATACGGCCGCAGGCCGCGTCGACGTCATGCTGCTGGACGCACTGGCCGCCAGCGAGTTTATGGCCAGCAAGGCTGGCGCCAATCTGGAGTCCAAGGGACTGGCGCCACGCGACCCGATCTTCGGGCCCGGTGTCGGCGCCGGCCTGCGCAAGCAGGACGCTGCACTCAAGCAGCAGTTCGACACAGCCATCGACAAGCTGATCAAGTCGGGCCAGTACGACACTATCCAGAAAAAGTATTTCAAGGTCAGCGTCGCACCCAAGTAGCCCCCACCCACCCCGGCGCCCGACGGGCGCCGCCCCCTGACCCTGCCTGCAAGGGAGGCCCGTCATGCCGTGGCTGCAACAAGCGTTTGAAACTGTCATTCTCGAGTGGGGAACGCCCCTGTTCGAGGGCGCGCTGGTTACCCTGCAAATCTCGCTGGGCGCCTTTGTCGTCGGTCTGGCCATCGGTGTCACGGTCGCCATGGTCAAACTCTCCGGCCCGCGCGTACTGATCCACCTCGCCGATCTGTACACGACCCTGTGCCGCGCAATTCCCGAGTTGCTGCTGATCTTGCTGCTTTATTATGCCGGCGGCGATCTGATCAACCTTGCGCTGGCCCAGTTCGGGCTGGACCCGGCCCCCATCAACGGCTTCATGGCCGCGGTTGTGGTGCTCGGCATCGTGCAGGGCGCCTACGCCGGCGAAATCATCCGCGGCGCAATCCAGGCCATTCCACCCGGCCATATCGAGGCGGCCCGCGCCTTTGGCTGCCCACGTTTGCTCGTTCTCAGACGGATCATTCTGCCCGAGATGTTGCCGCACGCACTGGGCGGACTGTCCAACCTGTGGCTGGTGCTGATCAAGGACAGCGCACTGATCAGCGTCGTCGGCTACAGCGAACTGCTGTTCACTGCCAAGCAGGCGGCGGGCAGCAGCCGGGAGTACTTGCTGTTCTACCTGTCGGTCGCCGCGGTCTATCTGGTGATCACCCTGATCTCCAACCTCTTGTTCAGCCGGATCGATCGCCGCATCGCCCGCTGGATGCCCGCCCACTGAACGCGAAGGAGCACCGGACATGGATTTCTCCTGGTTCGCCGAATTCCGGCAGCCGCTCTGGCTGGCCCTGCTGACCACGCTGCAATTGCTGCTGATTTCCGCCAGCGCAGGCTTCCTCTTGGCGGTGCTGGTCGGCTTCGGACGGCTGTCGCGCCAGCCCTTCATCGCCTGGCTCAGCCTGTCGTACACCAACCTGATCCGCGGCACGCCGCTGCTGGTGCAGATCTACGTGATGTACTACGGGCTGGGCAGCCTGTTCCAGGACATGCCGGCCTTACGCGAGAGCTGGCTTTGGCCCTATTTGCGCGAAGGTTTCTGGTACGTCGCGTTAGCACTGACGCTCAGCGTCGGCGGCTATCTGGGCGAAGTCATCAGGGGCGGCCTGCGCGCGGTACCCAAAGGCGAACTCGAGGCGGCGCGCGCGCTGGGCATGCCGCACCGGCTGATCGTGCGCCGCATCTGGCTGCCGCGCACGCTTTACGCGCTGTTGCCCACTCTGTCCGGCGAGGCGGTGATGCTGCTCAAATCGACCGCACTAGCGTCGACCGTCGCCGTCATGGACGTGTTGGGCATCGCCAACCTGATCCGCAACCAGACCTTTCTGACCTACGAGCCGCTGCTCCTGATCGCCACGCTCTACCTTGTGCTGGCCATCCTGATCGAACGGGGCTTCAAGCGTCTGGAAAATCGTCTGCCCTTTCGCAATGCGCTTTGATTTACCAAACAAGGAGCCCGCATGCATTACTCGAGTCTGGTTGACCGTCTGGCCGGCAAGCGCACAGACGCCTGGTCCATCCACTACGCCGCACTGGATGCGCAAGCCGCCGGCCAGGAGGTGTTCATCCTCAGCGTAGGCGATCCCGACTTCGCCACACCGGCGGCCATCACAGAATGTGCAGCTGACGCCTTGCGCGCCGGCGACACGCACTACACCGAAGTCAACGGTCGCGCGGGCCTGCGCCGTGCGATCGCCGACATGCACACATCGCAAACCGGGCAAGCCGTCGACGCCGAACAGGTCACCGTCGTCGCCGGCGCACAGAACGGCCTGTTCGCGACGGCCCTGTGCCTGTGTGAGGCCGGCGACGAAGTATTGGTGCCAGAACCGATGTACCTCACCTACGAGGCCTGCATCCGGGCCAGCGGTGCCACACTGGTCGCGGTACCGGTCAGCGCTGACGATGGTTTCCATATCCGGCCGGAAGCCTTCGCCGCCGCCATCACCCCGCGCACCCGCGCTATTTTCCTGGCTACGCCGAACAACCCGACCGGAACGGTGATGCGCCACGACGAACTGGAGGCGATCGCCCGCCTGGCGCAAGAACACGGACTATGGGTCGTCGCCGACGAAGTCTACGCCGGCCTCACTTTCGAGCATCCGCACGTCAGCATGGCCAGCCTGCCGGGCATGAGTGAACGAACCGTCACCATCGGCAGCCTATCCAAGTCGCACGCGATGGCCGGCTGGCGTGTCGGCTGGGTCGTTTCCCCACCCAAACTGGCTACCCATCTGGAACATCTCGCACTGTGCATGCTGTACGGCCTGCCAGGCTTCGTGCAGGCGGCCGCCCAACTAGCCATCGAGCAACGCGCGTCGATAGTGGACACCATGCGCGAGGCCTACCGCCACCGCCGCGATGTCTGCCACCGCCTGCTATCGGAAGTGCCGGGCCTGAAGTGCGCACTGCCGGAGGCGGGCATGTTCATGCTGCTCGACGTGCGTGGTAGCGGACTGTCGGCGACCGACTTCGCCTGGCAGCTATTCCTGCAGACCGGCGTATCGGTGCTGGACGCCGGCGCCTTCGGCGACAGCGCCGCAGGGTTCGTCCGTCTGGGCTTCGTGCTGGACGAGACGCGGCTTGCCGAGGCGTGCCGGCGCATCGCCGACTTTGCTGCGAGCCTGCACCACCACACGTCCACCACCTGCCGGAGCATCGCATGAAAACCCTGGGTGTCTACCTCATGGAACTGCTGGCCGCCTACGGCGTCGAGACCGTATTCGGCATCCCCGGCGTGCACACCATCGAGCTTTACCGCGGACTGGCGCACAGCCCGATCCGCCATATCAGCGCCCGCCATGAGCAGAGTCTGGGCTTCATGGCCGACGGCTATGCCCGCGTCAGCGGCAAACCCGGCGTCTGTCTGGTCATTTCGGGGCCGGGGCTGACCAACATCCTCACCGCGATGGGGCAGGCATACGCCGATTCGGTGCCGATGCTGGTCATCTCGGGCGTCAACGCGCAGGGCAAGGCGGGTTCCGGCAACGGTCACCTGCACGAGTTACCCGACCAGCAGGCGCTGGCTCGTCAGGTCTCGGCATTCAGCCACAGCCTCGCGCGAGCCGAAGAGCTGCCACAGGTGCTCGCCCGCGCCTTCGCGGTGTTCGATGGCGAACGGCCAAGGCCGGTCCATATCGAAATCCCGCTTGACCTGATGGCCTGTCCGGCCGACCACCTGCCGCTGCCGACCCGACCCGCGCGACTGCGCCGCAGCAGCGCCGACACGCAGGGACTGCAACAGGCCGCCCGCTGGCTTGAAGAAGCGCGCCGCCCGCTGATCCTGGCCGGTGGCGGCGCCTGCCACGCTAGTACCGCCATCACCCGGTTGGCCGAGCAGCTGGACGCACCGGTGCTGATGACGATCAACGCACGCGGCCTGCTGCCCGCCGACCACCCGCTGGCGCTCTCGTGCAGCCCCTCGCTTCCGGCCGCGCGCACGCTGATCGAAGATAGCGACGTGGTGCTGGCACTGGGAACCGAACTGGGGCCAACCGACTACGACATGTACGCAAATGACGGTTTCAGGCTGCCCGGCCGGCTGATCCGCGTCGATATCGATCCCCAACAACTGTTCCGCAACCGCATGGCCGACCTGCCGCTACTGGGCGACACCGCCGTGACGGCCGAAGCGCTATGCACACGGCTCGCTGGCCATCAGGGCGACACCCATGGTGCGCAGCGCGCCGCCGGGGCACGCGCGGCATTCCAGCGCGAACTGGATCCGCAAAGCTGCACCGACCTCGCCTTGCTGCGACAGATCCGCGATGCGCTGCCCGCTGCGCGCTGGGTGGGTGACTCCACCCGCCTGGTCTACGCGGGCAACCTTGGCTTCGAAGCGCATGCCCCGCGCAGCTGGTTCAACGCATCGGTCGGCTTCGGATCGCTAGGTTACGGGCTACCGGCAGCAATCGGAGCAGCGCTGGCCGACCCTGCGCGACCGGTGATCTGCCTAGTCGGCGACGGTGGCCTGCAGTTCACCCTCGCCGAACTGGGCAGCGCAATGGAGCATGACATCCCCCTCATCGTCCTGCTGCTGAACAACCACAGTTACGGCGAGATCAAATCGGCGATGCAGGCAGCCAGCGTCGAGCCGGTCGGCGTCGACCTGTTTACGCCAGACTTCGTGTCCATCGCCCGGGCTTACGGCTGGCACGCTCAGATCGCGTGTAACGAAGCGGAGGTCGTGCAGGCGGTACTGGCCGCCTGCCGCCGCCATGGTCCCACGCTGCTCGAGATTCCGGCAGCCCTTTAGTTTCCAAGTCCCGGATGATCGCCAAACGCAAGAAACCCGGCGGCAGGGCGCCGGGTTCCTGATAGCGGGCCGGGGCAACTGCGCCATTGGAAATGGGCCCCCGGGCGATGGCTACGATGTCCAGTGATCGAACCCGGCCAGCACGACCTTGCCGATCACGGCATTGCCTTCCAGAAGCGCGTGCGCACGGCGCAGGTTCGCCGCATTGATGCTGCCCAACGGTACCGACACCGTGCTGCGAAGACGCCCAGCATCGACCATGTCAGCCACTTCCTGCAACAACCGGTGCTGCGCGATCATGTCGTCGGTAGCGAACAGCGCGCGGGTAAACATCAGCTCCCAGTGCAGCGATAGGCTCTTGCGCTTGAGCAGGCGCACGTCGATCAGTTCCGGATCGTCGATCAGCGCCAGTTTGCCCTGCGGCTTCAGCACTTTGACAATCTCCTCGAAATGACGGTCGGTCTGGTTCAGGCTGATCACGTAATCGACTGCCGGCACCCATAGCGCGTCAAGCCCGGCCGACAGCGGTTCGCGATGGTTGATCACCTGCTGCGCCCCCAGCTCGCGCACCCAGCCCTGGCTCTCCGGCCGCGAAGCGGTCGCGATCACCTGCAAGCCGGTCAACGTCCGCGCCAGCTGGATCAGGATGGAGCCCACCCCGCCGGCCGCGCCGACAATCAGCAAGCGTTCGCCATGATGCCCGCCTTGGCGCAGGCCAAGGCGGTCGAACAGCAGCTCCCACGCCGTGATGGCGGTCAGCGGCAAGGCGGCAGCCGCCGCAAAATCCAGCGACGCCGGCATGCGGCCAACCAGCCGCTCGTCTACCAGCTGGTACTCGCTGTTGCTGCCGTCGCGCTGGAGGGCGCCGGCGTACCAGACGCGATCGCCAGGGCGGAACAGCGTCACCTGCTCGCCGACGGCCTCCACCACTCCGGCCGCATCCCAGCCCAGCACGCGTGGCGTGTCCTGCGGCACGACCGGCAGGCCGCGGCGAATCTTGGTATCCACCGGATTGACCGACACCGCGTGCACGCGCACCAGCAGGTCCTGACCGCAGGCCTGCGGGGTGGGCAGCGTGATGTCCTGCAACGACTGCGGGTGGTCGGCAGGCAGGCCGGCAAAGGCGGCAATGGCTTTCATGGGTCTTCCTTTCAATGGTCAGTACGGTTGCAGCTGGCGGATTTCGAGGCAGGCCAGCAACGGCTCGGCCTGCACGCAAAAATGCCGGAAGTGGGCGCTGACAGTGTGGGACTCCAGCGACGGCTGGTCCTGCCAGGCCTCCACCATCACCACGCAGTCGGCGTCGGCCGGGTCGAGGTTGGGCATGTATTGCAGGCAGCCGGGCTCTTGCAAGGATGCTTGGCGAAGCGGCTCCAGCAGCGCCAACAGGCTGGCGCGTTGGCCTGGCTGGCTGTGCAGGGTGGCAATGACAGTGACGGACATGTCGTTTCCTCGGTGTTTTGGCGTGTCCGCAAGTGTGCCGCATTTGAATTGACCCGATTAGTCACTACAATCCGGAAAGACTATCTACCATGACAGACAATCAAGCATGAAACTGGACTCCATGGCGCTGTTTGCCCTAGTGGCACGCGAGGGCAGCTTCACCGCCGCCGCCCGTGTCAGCGGCTTGCCAAAATCCACGGTCAGCCAGCGGGTGGCCGAGCTGGAAGCCACGCTGGGCATGCGGCTACTACACCGCAGCACCCGCCGTCTGAGCCTCAGCGAGGCCGGCCGGGTTTATCTGCAGCACTGTCAGGAGATGGTGGATGCCGCCAACGCGGCAGACGCCGCCCTGTCGCGCCTGCGCGATGCACCGGCTGGCACCTTGCGCATTACCGCACCGGAGGCCTCCGGCACCCTGCTGCTGCCTGCCCTGCTGGCGGAGTTCAGCCGGCGCCACCCGGCGGTGACGGTGGAATGCCTGATCAGTGACGCGCAGTTGGACCTGATCGCCGAGCGCATCGACCTTGCCCTGCGCACGGGACAACTGGCCGATTCCAGCTTCGTGTCCCGACGCATCGGTCCGGTGGGGCGATTGTTGGCCGCCTCGCCCGAATACCTGGCACGAAAAGGCTGGCCGCAGCAGCCGGCGGATCTGGCCGGGCATAGCCTGCTTCTGCACGAAGCGCTGCCACAATGGCTGCTCAGGCAAGCGGGAGACAGGGTGCGGGTAGACGCCAGCCAGGCCAGCCTGCGGGCCAATAACCTGAATGTGCTGCGACAACTGGCACTGGCCGGCGCCGGCATTGCCTTGCTGCCACGCTTCATGGTGCGAGAGGCGCTGGCCAGCGGCGCCCTGCACGAGGTGCTGCCGGACAACCCACCGCCAGACAACCATTACTACGCAGTGTACCCGGGCCGCAGCCATCGGCCTGCGGCGCTGACTGCGTTGCTGGACTTCATCGACGAATACGGCCTGGCCGCACAACTGGATGGCACTACCAGAAATGCTTGACCACCGGCCCCGCCAGCGAAGCGGTAGCCATCCGCGATGACTCGGACATCGCGTGGGCGACTGGCTTGTACAAATCGGCGTAAGTCGCGCCTGACCCCGTCCCAACTGCTCGCGGCGCACCCAGCGCCGGGCCTGCACCCAATACGTGAAGAAGTAAAAGACAAAACCCCCGATGCAAATTCTCGCATCAGGGGTTTGTATTTGGTTGCGGGGGCAGGATTCGAACCTACGACCTTCGGGTTATGAGCCCGACGAGCTACCAGACTGCTCCACCCCGCGTCAGAGGTGTTCGGCATTGCTGCCACGGACATATCCGTTTGAAACTGGTTGCGGGGGCAGGATTCGAACCTACGACCTTCGGGTTATGAGCCCGACGAGCTACCAGACTGCTCCACCCCGCGACAGAAATTTTGGCACTAGACCCCGGCTTGTCTACCGGTTAAAACTGGTTGCGGGAGCAGGATTCGAACCTACGACCTTCGGGTTATGAGCCCGACGAGCTACCAGACTGCTCCATCCCGCGATTGACTCGCTGCATAACGGCGATTGGCCGATACACTAAAACTGGTTGCGGGGGCAGGATTCGAACCTACGACCTTCGGGTTATGAGCCCGACGAGCTACCAGACTGCTCCACCCCGCGACTGAGAAATGGATAATACTCATCGGACTGCCGCTTGTCAATTTAAATTAACAATTACCCGCCGCCAGCCCGACCCTTGCTTACACCGTCCAGGCCACCCAGCCCCAGTACCAGGAAGCCAGAATGATCAGGCCAAAGGCAATGCGGTACCAGGCAAATACATTGAAAGTATGGCCGGAAACGAAACGGATCAGCCAGCGCACCACGATAAAGGCGCTGATAAACGATGACACCATGCCGACCGCGAACACCGGGATATCGGCCGCGGTAAACAGATCACGATGCTTGAACACATCGTAAATGGTGGCGGCAAACATGGTTGGAACGGCCAGGAAGAAGGAGAACTCGGTCGCCACCTTGCGATCCAGCCCGAACAACATGCCGCCGATAATGGTGGCACCGGAGCGGGAAGTACCCGGCACCATGGCGAACACCTGCGCCACACCGACCTTGAGCGCATCTTTCCAGTTCATCGCATCCACGTCATGTACGCGCGGCGGAATATCGATCTGGCGACGCTCGGCCCACAAAATGATAAAGCCGCCGACCACCAGTGCCAGCGCGACGCAAACCGGGTTGAACAAATAATACTTGATCGCCCCGACCGCCAAAAAGCCTATCACTGCCGATGGCAAAAAGGCGACGATCAGATTAGAGACAAACTTGATCGATGCCGGCTCGCGCGCCAGCATGCCGCAGGCGACATGGCTAAAGCGGGCACGATACTCCCACACCACGGCCAGAATGGCGCCCAACTGGATCACCACCTCGAATACCTTGCCGGTATTGTTGCTAAAGCCAATCAGATCGCCAACCACAATCAGGTGGCCGGTACTGGACACTGGCAAGAATTCCGTCAGACCTTCAACGATACCAAGCAATAAAGCCTTGGCCAGGATAAGCCATTCCACAAGCACTTCACTTTCATCGAGTAAGAGGCATAAAAACACATGTCCGGCCAGGGGCCGGACATGAGGACACAAAAACAGCGGCGCTTACTTCTTCTCGGCGCGCACCTTGGCAACCAGCTCGTCCACCACCTGCACAATGCGCTGCGGCTCGGCCGGCGCAACGGCATACTTGCCGGCGACCACGACCAGCGGCGTGCCTTCCACCTGATAATCACGCGTCAGTTTGGCAGCACGATTGACGGCGGCCTGCATGCCGAAAGACTTGAAGGTCTCCATAAAACGCTTGGCATCCACGCCCGGCTGCTTGGCAACCCAGCCGGCCAGCACCGCCTCGTCACCCAGGTTGATACGCTGCTTCATCACCGCTTCAAAAGCAGGGCGATGCAACTTCTCCTCGGTGCCGGTCGCCTTCATCGTGGCCTGCAACTTGACGAAGCCTTCCATATTCTTGCCCCACATCACCTGCTCGCGGCTGACGGCGACATCGGCAGGCTGGGACTTCTTCCAGCTGGCCATGGCCGGTTCCAGGTTGTAGCAATGGATGCAGCTATAGGAGAAAAACTCCACCACCCCGATTTTACCCGGCGCCGTAGGCTGCGCCTTGGGCAGCACGTTGTAATCCTTGCCCGCCACAATCGCAGCTTGGGTGAAACCGCTTAATACCATTGCACCGAGTACCAGCCATTTTTTCATTATGTTTTCCTTGTCAGTGACGCGTTCTAGTTCAGGGTTTTAATAAATTGGTATCCACACCACCGGCTTTAAGCTGGCTGCGCACGCGCTCGGCATCTGCCTGACTGGAGAAAGGGCCAATACGCACACGGTGCAAAATGCCTTTTTCGGTGTCTGCGGTATGAATACTGGCCTCGACCCCCATCAGCGCCAGCTTGGCCTTCATATTGTCCGCCTCGCCTTCATTGGCAAAAGCACCCGCCTGCAGGTTGTAACGCTTGGGCACGGCCACCGTGCCTTGCGCCTCATCCGGCTTGCCCGGCAGGGCATCAATCTTGCCCGGCAATATCTTGTAGAAATCGAAACGCTCGCCATCCTGACTCACCGCAGCCTTGGGCGTCTCCGGTAACGACGCCGGTGGCGATGATGGCGCCGGCACCGACAGAGGCGGGAGGTTGTCAGATGGCGCGCTAGCCGGTGGTGTCGCTTCTTGCAAACCGGAACCGGGCGCAAGCAGCGTCACATCAGGCGTCGCCTCGCTGGCCGCCTGCTGGCGCTCCAGCTGTTTTTCCATATTGCTAAACGGCGTGGGTGCACGATTAAGATACATCATGGCACCTACCACCGCCCCGACACCGACAATCAGACCAATCAGAAGTCCGGTCAGCAAGCTCCCGCCTTTTTTAGGACCGGGCGCAGTGCTGCGCGAAGCGCGGGCACTGCTTTTATAATCGCGATTGCTCATTAAAATCCAAAACTTGATAAAAAATCATAGACGAAATCAAATCGCCCCATTCCCCAGCGCACGCCGCATCTGCAAAGCCAGCAATATATGAGCGCGCCCGATACCAACGGCGTCATCACGATCGGCCAGCGTACGCGCCACGCGCAAAATTCGGTGGTAGGCACGCGCCGATAACGCCATGCGGCTGCTCGCCATCGTCAGCACGGCAAGTGCTGCCGCATCCGGCAGGCAAAAGCTATCCACTTCTGCGGCACTTAGCGCAGCATTCACCTTGCCTTGACGCGCCATTTGTCGCAGCCGGGCTGAGCGTACCCTTGCGCTCACCGGCTCACTCCCCTCTTCCCGGACAGTGCTTTGCAACTCGGCCACCGCCAAAGGCGGCACTTCCAGCAGCAAATCGATGCGATCCAGCAGCGGGCCTGAGATTTTACCCCGATAGCGGGCAATTTGCTCGGGTGTACAACGACAAGCACGCTGTGGATGGCCAAGATAGCCACAGGGGCAAGGATTCATTGCAGCAATAAACTGGAAAGCCGCTGGAAATACGACTTGGCGCGCCGCACGCGAGATACGGATCTCGCCCGACTCCAGCGGTTCGCGCAAGGCCTCCAGTACACGCCGGTCAAACTCGGGTAACTCATCGAGAAACAGCACGCCACGATGGGCCAGGCTGATTTCGCCCGGACGCGGATCCGAACCGCCCCCTACCATCGCCACGGAAGAGGCCGAGTGGTGCGGAGCACGAAACGGATGCAAGCCCCAGCTTTCCGCCACAAAGCCCTGACTGGACAAGGATTGCAATGCCGCAACTTCCAGCGCTTCGCTCTCCGTCAAAGCAGGCAATAGGCCAGGCAGGCGCTGTGCCAGCATAGACTTGCCCGTTCCGGGCGGGCCAACCATCAGCAGGCTATGCCCGCCTGCCGCCGCCACTTCCAGCGCAAGGCGTGCTCCGGCCTGTCCCTTCACATCGGCCAGATCAGGGTAGCCGGTAATAGCCGGACAAGGCGCAACGGAAACAGGCGGCAATGGCGTCTGCCCCGCCAGATGGGCGCAGACTTCCCCCAGTGAAGTGGCGCCCAACACCCGCACCCCATCGACCAGCGCCGCCTCGGCTGCATTGGCTTGCGGCAGGATAAAACTACGCCCGGCCGCACGCGCGCCCAACGCCATAGGCAGCGCACCGCGCACCGGACGCAAGGCGCCGGTCAGCGCCAGCTCGCCAGCAAACTCATAAGAGGCCAGAGAGGCGAGAGGAATCTGGCCGGAAGCCCCCAATAGCGCCAGCGCAATCGGCAAATCAAAACGGCCGGATTCCTTGGGCAGGTCGGCCGGCGCCAGATTGACGGTGATACGCCGCGCCGGAAATTCAAAGCCCGCCATCAGCAAAGCCGCGCGCACCCGCTCGCGGCTTTCTTTAACCTCGGTGTCAGGCAAGCCGACCAAGGTAAACGATGGCAGGCCATTGGACAGATGCGCCTCAACCACGACCTCGGGCGCATCCACCCCGTTCAGCGCCCGGCTAATGGCGACCGCAAACGACATGCGTTCAGGACAGACCGAGGTTAGCCTGCTCTTCGTCCGAACCGGCTGCCGGGCCATTGGCCGACTCCAGCGCCGACAGGCGGGCTTCCAGCCCGGCCAGTTGCTCGCGGGTACGCGCCAACACCTCCTGCTGCACATCAAATTCTTCGCGCGTCACCAGATCCATTTTACTGAACGTCGCCGCCATCATGGCCTTGATGTTCTTCTCGATATCCTTGGCCGGGCTTGCGGCGATGGTCTCGTTAATTTTGGCGCTGATTTCATCGAACAGTTTTTGGCTCAACATCGCAACACTCCTTGATTTCGTCATGACTCAGCTCCCGAGTGTAGCAAAACCGGCCCTGTCGCGGACAACTGGCAAAGGGGCGGCGCACGCCAAGCGCCGCTCACGCACCAAACAGGTGCGAATGCACGTACGAGTTTGCACATTGCACCGAGCTGATGCCATGCCATCGCCTGCGAACCAGATAAAGCCTTGCCCCGCAGGCTGGCACGCTTTCTGCATAGAGAACCGTGAAAGCATGTCGTACCCGCCAAACACCTTACTGAACTGCAGGAGACGAAAATGAAACTGATTACCGCGATTATCAAGCCCTTCAAGCTGGATGAAGTCCGCGAAGCCCTGTCGGCTATCGGCGTGCAAGGCATCACCGTCACCGAGGTCAAGGGTTTTGGCCGGCAAAAGGGGCATACCGAGCTCTACCGTGGCGCCGAATATGTGGTCGACTTCTTGCCCAAGGTCAAACTGGAAATCGCCATTGAAGACGACATTCTGGATCAGGTGGTCGAGGCAATAGAAAACACGGCCCGCACCGGCAAGATTGGTGACGGCAAGATTTTTGTCATGAATCTGGAACAGGTCGTACGCATCCGTACCGGAGAAACCGGATCCGACGCCGTTTAATTTGCACCGCAAGGGGAGAATAAAACATGAAAAAATATTGCACATTGGCAGCCCTGCTTGCTGCCAGCGCAGTACCGGCCTTCGCCGGTGCCGCGCCAGAATTGGTTGAAGCCAGCAAGATCAGCGCCGGAGACACCGCATGGATGCTGACTTCGACCGCGCTGGTGCTGTTTATGACCATTCCCGGCCTGGCGCTGTTTTACGCCGGCATGGTGCGCAAGAAGAACGTGCTGTCGACACTGATGCAAAGCTTCGCCATCACGGCGCTCATGACCGTTATCTGGGTTGTAATCGGCTACAGTCTGGCCTTCACCCCGGGCAACAGCCTGATCGGCGGCTTTGACCGCATCATGCTGGAAGGCATTACCTTCCTCAAGGACGAAGGCAAGCTGACGGTACACCCGCTGGCCGGCACCATTCCCGAGGCGCTGTTCATGATGTTCCAGATGACCTTCGCCATTATCACGCCGGCGCTGATCACCGGCGCCTTCGCCGAGCGCATGAAATTCTCCGCCATGCTGGTCTTTATGACGCTATGGTCCTTACTGGTCTATGTGCCGGTTGCACACTGGGTCTGGGCGCCAGGCGGCTGGATGTTTGACCATGGCGTGCTCGACTTTGCCGGCGGCACCGTGGTGCATATCAATGCCGGTATTGCCGGTCTGGTTTGCTGTCTGGTACTGGGCAAGCGCGTAGGCTACGGCAAGGAACCGATGGCACCACACAATCTGGTCCTGACCCTGATTGGTGCCTCCATGCTGTGGGTGGGCTGGTTCGGCTTTAACGCCGGCTCGGCGGTGGCCGCCGACGGGCGTGCCGCCATGGCGATGATGACGACCCAGATCGCCACCGGCATCGCCGCGCTGGCCTGGATGTTTGCCGAATGGGCACTGAAGGGCAAGCCCTCGGTACTGGGCATCGCCTCCGGCGCGGTGGCAGGCCTGGTTGCCATCACCCCGGCTGCCGGCTTTGTCGATGCCAAGGGCGCGCTGATTATCGGCTTTGTCGCCGGCCTCGTCTGCTACTGGGGCGCCACCGGACTCAAGCACATGCTGAAGTACGATGACTCGCTCGACGCCTTCGGTGTACACGGCATCGGCGGTATCGTCGGCGCCCTGCTGACCGGCGTATTGGCGGTCAAGGAAATCGGCGGTGTAGAAGGCAGCCTCGCCACGCAAGCATTGGGTGCCGGCGTCACCATCGTCTACTGCGCCATCGTGTCCTTCATCCTGCTAAAAGGTATTGATCTGGTGATGGGCTTGCGCGTGACCGAGGAAGAAGAACGCGAAGGTCTGGACGTACGCCTGCATGGTGAACGTGTGGAATAAGACATGCTTGGAGTAAGGGACTTGGGGCGCTTCGGCGCCCGTTTTTTTGGCCATGTGCGGGCGCATGCAGCATACAAAAAGCCCCACGCCCGCCTGTTCCAGGCGCGCGCGGGGCTTTTGTCAGATCAAGCTTACTTAACGATACGCAGGTTTGGTCGGCCGCTTGGGCGTGGCGGCTCGTCATCCGGCCCCTCTGCTGCGGCATCCGGCAAGCCGCTGTGCGCCTCGTCAGGCACGGCATGGAGTTCGCCAGCGGGCTCGACTTCAAAGCCCATACCCTCCCCGCTCTCGCGGGCAAAGATAGACATCACATTACCGACCGGAATCCACAACTCGCGCGCTACACCGCCGAAACGGGCGGTAAACGAAATCCAGTCATTGTCTATCCTCAGCCCCTTGCAGGCCGATGCACTGATATTGAGCACGATTTCGTTATTCTTGACGAACTCGAGCGGCACGCTGGTCTTCTCGTCCACCCATACGACAATATGCGGCGTATAGCTGTTGTCATTGCACCATTCGTAAATGGCACGAACCATATAGGGTTTGGTGCTCGTACTCATCAGGCTTCCCTTACTTGCGCATCGCTTTTTCGGATGGGGTCAGCGAGTCGATAAAGGACTGGCGCTGGAAAATACGCTCGGCGTACTTGAGAATCGGCGCAGCATTGCGGCCCAGATCGATATTGTAATGCTCCAGACGCCACAGCAGCGGCGCAATGGCCACATCAATCATGGAGAACTCTTCACCCAGCACGAATTTCTGCTTGCTGAAGATAGGGGCAATCATGCTCAGACCTTCGCGGATGGCTTCGCGCGCCTTGGCCGCTTCTTTTGGTGTCGCGCCGGCTTCCAGCGTTTTCACATGACGGAACAGTTCCTGCTCGAAGCTGAACAGGAACAGGCGGGCACGGGCGCGCATGACCGGATCGGCCGGCATCAGCTGCGGATGCGGGAAACGCTCGTCGATGTATTCGTTGATGATATTGGATTCATGCAGAATCAGGTCACGCTCGACCAATACCGGCACTTCGTTATACGGGTTCATCACCGCCAGATCTTCCGGCTTGTTGTGCAGGTCCACGTCGATGATTTCGAAATCCATGCCCTTTTCGAACAGAACGATGCGGCAGCGCTGGCTGAATGGGCAGGTGGTGCCGGAATACAGAGTCATCATGGCGCGTGATCCTTGTCTTGGTCTAACTGAAACCAGACATTCTATCACCTGTCAACCATAAATAGCGAATTAAATAAGGCAAGTCATTGATACAAAAGAAAAAAGACGAAGGCAGCGCCCCCGTCTTTTCGGTTTCAAGCCTGAAAAGCGCTTAGTGCACGTCTTTCCAGTATTCCTTCTTCAGCAAGTAAGCCAGCGGTAGCATCACCACGATCAGGAACAGCAGGACGATATAGCCCAGCTGATGGCGCTTGACCTGGGTAGGCTCACCCATAAACACCAGATAGTTGGTCAGGTCAGCCATGCGGTGATCGTACTCGGCGGTATTGGCCTTGCCGTTCTCCAGCTTGGTCAGGGTACCGGCCTTCACCAGCTCCAGCTTGGGCACATCATGGCCTTCGTGCTTCTCGTGCTTCAGCACCTGCTCGCCCTGCCACTGAGCAAATACATGCGGCATGGCGGCCTTGTCGAACACCAGGTTGTTCCAGCCGGTTTCGCGGCTTGGATCCTTGTAGAAGCTGCGCATATAGCTGTACAGATAGTCAGCACCACGCGAGCGGGCAATCACCGACAGATCCGGCGGTGCGGCACCAAACCATGCGGCGGCATCCGCCTTGGTCATGGAGATCTTCATCGTATCGCCGATCTTGGCACCCGGCGGCAGGATGTTGGCCTTGACCTGCTCTTCGCTCAGACCGATGTCCAGCAAACGGTTGTAACGCATGGCGTTGGCCGAGTGACAGGACAAGCAGTAGTTGGTGAACATCTGGGCACCACGCTGCAAGCTTTCGGTGTCCTTCAGATTGATCGGCGCTTTGTCCAGAGGTACACCGCCACCGGCGGCTACGGCAGTAGCAACCGGCAACGCGAGGACGGCGGCGGCGATCAGTTGTCGTATCGTCTTTTTCATATCAGCCTCTCCCCTTACACGTACATCACAAACAACACCGAACCTGCCAGCGTCAGTGCCCACAGCAGCACGAAGCGCACCTGGCGTGCCGGTGTCGATTCGGTCACACGGTCCGGCACCGGAATGCTGCCCACATCGTTCTTGGTGTAGAACGGCATCGCCAGGAAGAACGCGAAGTAAATAAAGGACAGCACCTGAGCCACAATGGTGCGCACATCGGTAGACGGCAAAGCACCCAGAATACCCAGACCGATAAAGGAGATCACGAACAGCACCAGTGCGATCTTGAACTTCGGACCACGATAGCGTACCGACTTGACCGGGCTCTTATCCAGCCACGGCAGGAAGGCGATCAGCACCACGGCGGCGCCCATACCCAGCACACCCCAAACCTGGGTGCCGAGGAAAGACGGAATCGCACGCAAAATGGCGTAGAACGGGGTGAAGTACCAGACCGGCGCGATATGCGCAGGGGTCTTCAGCGGGTCGGCCGGATCGAAGTTAGGTGCTTCTAGGAAATAGCCGCCACCTTCGGGCGCAAAGAACAGAATGGCCGAGAATACGATCAGGAATACCACCACACCCAGCACATCCTTGACGGTGTAGTAAGGGTGGAACGGGATGCCATCCAGCGGGATACCGGTTTTCGGATCCTTGTTCTTCTTGATTTCCACGCCGTCAGGGTTGTTGGAACCCACTTCGTGCAGGGCGATCAGGTGAGCCACCACCAGCGCCAGCAGAATCAGCGGCACGGCAATCACGTGCAAGGCAAAAAAACGGTTGAGCGTGGCATCGGATACCACATAGTCACCACGAATCCACACCGACAGATCCGGACCGATCACCGGGATGGAGCCGAACAGGTTCACGATCACCTGTGCGCCCCAGAACGACATCTGGCCCCATGGCAGCAGGTAACCCATAAACGCTTCAGCCATCAGGCACAGGAAAATCAGCGTGCCGAACACCCATACCAGCTCGCGCGGCTGCTTGTACGAACCGTAGATCAGACCGCGGAACATATGCAGATAGACCACCACGAAGAACATGGAGGCACCTGTCGAGTGCATATAGCGAATGATCCAGCCACCGCCCACATCGCGCATGATGTATTCAACCGACATGAACGCCGAAGCCGCATCCGGCTTGTAGTTCATGGTCAGGAAAATACCGGTCACAATCTGAATCACCAACACCAGCATCGCCAGCGAACCGAAGAAGTACCAGAAGTTGAAGTTCTTCGGCGCATAATATTCGGTAACGTGCTCTTTCATCATCGACGACAGCGGGAAGCGCTCGTCGACCCAATTAAGGAGGGCTTTTCCTTTGCTCATTTTCTTGTCTTCCCCTGTTATTTGTCGTCGCCGACCAAGAGCCGGGTGTCGGTGAGGTATTTGTGCGGCGGAATTTCCAGATTGATTGGCGCCGGCACCCCCTTGTACACACGGGCAGCCAGGTCAAACTTCGAACCATGGCACGGGCAATAGAAACCGCCTACCCACTGCGGGCCCAAATCGGCAGGCGCGAGGTCAGGACGGTAGGTTGGCGAGCAACCCAGATGGGTACAAATACCGACAGCAACCAGAATTTCCGGCTTGATCGAGCGGAACTCGTTCTTGCAGTAGGCCGGCTGCTGGTTGGTGTCGGAATTCGGGTCGACCATCTGCCCGCTCAGGCCTGGCAAGGCCTTGAGCTGCTCCGGCGTGCGCGATAACACCCAAACCGGCTTACCGCGCCATTCGACGTTAATCTTCTGGCCAGGCTCTAACTTGCTGATATCGACCTCTACCGGTGCGCCTGCCGCTTTTGCCCGTTCAGATGGAAAAAAACTCATCAGGAATGGCGTAGCGACCCCTACTGCGGCCACGCCCCCAACAGCGCTGGTGGCGACCGTCAGGAAACGACGGCGCCCCGTATCGACTTGCTGCTCACTCATTACGTCGTCCTCAAACTATGGAAACCGAGCTTATTAACCTCGAGAGTTTACCTTATTCCATGCAGGGACTTGAAGCGATTATGCAAATAAATTGTGCGCCGCTTTTAAAAATTTTATTCATATAGGGTTGCTGATTTCGACATACTCCACCTCGAGCCCCGTCATCGCAGACAGATGGTCACCCAGCGCCTGTATGCCATAACGCTCGGAGGCATGATGTCCCGCCGCAATAAACGCCACCTTGCTCTCCCTTGCCTGATGGGTGTTTTGCTCGGATACTTCGCCAGTAACAAAGGCATCGACGCCCAGTGCAATCGCGTCACCAAACATGCCCTGCGCGCCGCCACTGCACCACGCCACCCGCTTAATCATCGCGCCCTCATCACCCAGCAACACCGCCTCGCGCCCAAGTGCGGCAGAAATGCTTTTTGCAAAATTAGCCGCACTTTGCGCCTCGGGCAGATGACCATGCCACAACAGGTTTTGCTCGCCCCCCTGCCCGTCGGCTACACACCCCAGCCGCGCGCCCAGTTGCGCGTTATTACCCAGCTCGGCATGACCGTCCAGCGGCAGATGGTAGGCAATCAGGCTGATATCATGCGCCAGCAAGCTGGCGATACGCGCGCGCTTGATGCCGGTAATACGACTGTCTTCGTTTTTCCAGAAATAACCGTGATGCACCAACACAGCATCCGCCTTGCGCTCGATGGCGGCATCGATCAGTGCCTGTGACGCGGTCACGCCGCATACCACGCGTTTCACCTCGGCCCGGCCTTCAACCTGCAAGCCGTTGGGTGCATAGTCCTTGAAGCGCCATGGTTCAAGCCAGCTGTCCAGCGTGCGTATCAGTTCGGTTAGTTGCATATCAGTTCTCCTCTGAAAAAACTGATTGTAAGGGAATAGGGAGTGGGGAGTGGAGAGTGGAGAGTGGAGAGTGGGGAGTCTACCCGGACAAGACAAAGCCCCCGCCGGTTTCCCGACGGGGGCTTTGATCTTTCAGGCTGGATTGCCCGAACGGCTGATTACATCATGCCGCCCATGCCACCCATGCCGCCCATGCCACCCATATCAGGTGCAGCAGGCTTGTCTTCTGGCAGCTCGGCCACCATGCAATCGGTCGTCAGCATCAGGCCGGCGATGGATGCGGCGTGTTGCAGAGCCGAACGGGTTACCTTGGCTGGATCCAGCACGCCCATTTCGATCATGTCGCCGTATTCACCGGAAGCAGCGTTGTAACCGAAGTTACCCTTGCCTTCCAGCACCTTGCTCACCACAACCGATGGCTCGTCGCCTGCGTTTTCGACGATCTGGCGCAGTGGCGCTTCGATAGCCTTCAGCACGATCTTCACGCCGGCTTCCTGATCGGCGTTGCTGGCCACAACATTGTCCAGCGAAGAGCGGGCACGCAGCAGCGCAACGCCACCGCCTGGCACCACGCCTTCTTCAACGGCAGCACGGGTCGCGTGCAGCGCGTCTTCAACGCGGGCCTTCTTCTCTTTCATTTCCACTTCGGTGGCTGCGCCAACCTTGATCACTGCCACACCGCCGGCCAGCTTGGCCACGCGCTCTTGCAGCTTCTCGCGGTCGTAGTCGGAGGAAGCTTCTTCGATCTGCTTGCGCACTTCGCCTACACGCGCCTGGATCACAGCGGCTTCGCCGACACCGTCGATAATGATGGTGTTTTCCTTGCCCACTTCGATACGCTTGGCCTGGCCCAGCATTTCCAGCGTGGTTTTTTCCAGCGTCAGGCCGATTTCTTCGGCAATCACGGTGCCGCCGGTCAGTACGGCGATATCCTGCAGCATGGCCTTGCGACGGTCGCCAAAGCCTGGTGCCTTCACGGCAACCACTTTCAGGATGCCGCGAATGGTGTTCACCACCAGCGTAGCCAGTGCTTCGCCTTCGACATCTTCAGCGATGATCAGCAGCGGACGGCCCGACTTGGCCACCTGTTCCAGCACCGGCAGCAGATCGCGGATGTTGGAGATTTTCTTGTCGAACAGCAACACGTACGGCATTTCCAGAATCGCAGCCTGCTTTTCCGGGGTGTTGATGAAGTACGGGGACAGGTAACCGCGGTCAAACTGCATGCCTTCAACCACGTCCAGCTCGTTGTTCAGGCTCTTGCCGTCTTCAACGGTGATCACGCCTTCCTTGCCGACTTTCTCCATCGCATTGGCGATGATTTCGCCGATGTCGCTGTCGGAGTTGGCGGAGATCGAACCCACTTGGGCGATTTCCTTGGTAGTGGCGCAAGGCTTGGAGATGTTGGCGATCTCATTCACCAGAGCGATCACCGCCTTGTCGATACCGCGCTTCAGATCCATCGGGTTCATGCCGGCGGTCACAAACTTCATGCCTTCCTTGACAATCGCCTGCGCCAGAACGGTCGCGGTGGTGGTGCCGTCACCGGCTACATCGGAAGTCTTGGAAGCGACTTCTTTCACCATCTGCGCGCCCATGTTTTCGAACTTGTCCTTCAGTTCGATTTCCTTGGCAACCGATACACCGTCTTTGGTGATGGTCGGTGCGCCGAAGGAGCGATCCAGTACAACGTTGCGGCCTTTAGGGCCCAGGGTCACTTTAACGGCGTCAGCCAGCACATTGACACCAACGACCATTTTTGCGCGGGCGGAATCGCCGAAGCGTACGTCTTTAGCAGCCATTCTCAATCTCCAGAATTCTTGAATACAGGTTTACGTAACGGGGTCGGGGCGCGAAGCGTCTTACTCGACGATGCCCATCACGTCTTCTTCACGCATCACCATCACTTCTTCGCCGTCGATCTTGACGGTCTGGCCGGCATACTTGCCGAACAGCACCTTGTCACCGACTTTCAGTTCCAGCGCACGGCGCTCGCCATTTTCCAGAATCTTGCCGTTGCCGACAGCGAGCACTTCGCCCATGTCCGGCTTTTCAACTGCGGAACTAGTCAGAACAATACCGGAAGCCGTTTTCTCTTCGGCTTCGAGACGCTTGATAACAACACGGTCATGCAGAGGGCGGATTGCCATTATTCACTCCTGAATTTGCAGTGGCGGAAGTGGGTTTAAAACCATGTAAAGCTGTACCAGAGACACCGGCATTAGCACTCGATGCCTACGAGTGCTAATGGTAAGGACGAGGTGGAGGGTTTTCAAGGGGGAAAGATGAGATTTAGCAAGATGCCGATGTCGGCACACGATTCAAGGCATGAAGAACACTCTCCGTAGGAATACGGATACCTCAAACAACCCTTAATGGTTTAGAATTAGTACCTGTCTAAAAAATAGACAAATGCATAGCTGTGTGAGCACTGCAGCAGCCTGCTTCTCCGGAATTCCCTGAGCCGCACCGGCCTGCCACATTCAACGGCTTTAAGCACACAAATTCCAAATGAATTACTATGTAACTGCTGCCATGCAGCCTAATCTTCACTTTTGATAGGTATTTTCACATGAAAAAGACTCTGACCTTGGCCTTGGTGGCTACCCTATTCTCTGCTTCCGCCATTGCAGCTGAACCTGCAGCGACAACAGCGGCCACAACAACCGCCGGCACGACCACCGCAGCAACCGCCACCACAGTGGCCGGCCTGAGCACCACCGCACTTGTAGCCATCGGCGCCACAGTTGCTGCCGTTGCCGTTGCTGCGTCCGACAACAACTCGTCGACCAGCCACCACTAAGCTGTCGCAATCCAGTCAGGCTGGGCGCAAGCAATGCGGCCCAGCCTTTTGCATGCCCGAAATTCGAAGTGCCTCGTGTCCAAAAATTACGCCCTTAGCAGCGCCACCCTCCTGTGTTCCACCCTGGCCATGGCCGCACCCAATATGGGCGGGCAAGATGGCTATATCAACATGCCCAGCGCCTATACCGGGCAGGATGGCACCTGGAGCATAGGCTACAGCCAGGACAAGCCTTACAGCACGCTATGGACCTCGGTCACCCTGTTTCCGGCACTACAGATGACCGGGCGTTACGTCAGCATCGCCGGCATCAGCGGCTTTGAAGAAGGTCATGCCGGGCATAACAGCTATGGCGACTACAAGGACAAGGTGTTCGATGCCAAGCTGCAGCTCTGGCCCGAAGGCGAATTCAGCCCCGCCATTGCGCTTGGGCGCACCGATCTGTTCGGCACCGGCCTGTTTCGCAGCAACTACCTCGCCCTGAGCAAGCGCTTCGACACCCTGGAAACCAGTATCGGCTACGGCGATGGCCGTATTGACGGCGCTTTTGCCGGGCTGCGCTGGACCCCGCGCGACTACGCCAACTGGGCACTGGTCGCCGAATACGATGCCCGCGACTATCAGGGCGATCACCGCGCCAGCGAAACCTTCGCCAGCGAACGCAGCAAGGGCATCAAGGCCGGCATCGAGTATCGCTGGGGCTGGCTGTCACTACAGGCGGCACACCAGAACAGCCACGCCGCACTCAACGCCATGGTCAATATTCCGCTGAACGAGCGTGAATTTGTCCCTCATGTTTACGAGCCGCCCATCTTCGCGCCCAAAGCATTGCCGCAACGCCCTAGCGCCGCGCAGTGGCGCAGCGACCCCGCGTATGCCCAGGCATTGCAACGCGTGCTGCACCAGCAGCACTATACCCTGGTCAGCCTGTCCTACCGTAACGGCACGCTGCACATGAATTTGTCCAACAGCCGTATCTCGGACATGGGACGTGCCGTCGGGCGGGCCGTGCGTACCGCGCTGTATTACATGCCGCAGCAAACCCGCAACATCAAGGTCACCTACACCGAACTCGACCTACCACTTGGCCATTACGAATTTTTCGATATCGGCGCATTAAACGACTATCTGGCCGGACGCATAGACCGCCAGCGCTTTCGCGACTTTGTTCTGGTACGCCCGGGCAAGCCCCAGGACAAAATCGACCACAGCACAGATGGCGACGCTTTGCAGGCAGGTCTGTCCGACGATAACGGGCTAGCGGTACTGATGTCGGAAGATGGCGATATGGTGCAACTGCGCAAGCAGGACAGCCTGCTTAACCGCTTCAAGATCGCGCCCCGCCTGGGCTTTTACTTCAATGACCCTAGCGGAGCGCTCAAATATGATCTCTCTGCCGCCGCCAGTTTCGACCGGCGCCTGACACAGGGCATGTATTTCAACAGCACCCTGTCGGCCACCCTGCTCGAAGACGTCAGCGATGTGACGCAGGCGTCCAATAGCACGCTGCCCCATGTGCGCAGCGATATTGCCGAGTACAAAAAAGGTGGACGCATCAAGCTGCAAAAGGCGGTACTCAACCAGTATTTCAAGCCGGCCGGCGAATGGTATGGCCGCGTTTCCGGCGGCCTGTACGAGGAAATGTTTGCCGGCGCAGGCGGCCAGTTGCTGTATGCCCCGTTTGATAAGCGCTGGGCCGCCGATATCGCGGTCGATGCATTGCGCCAGCGCGACTATCAGGGCTGGCTAGGGATGCGCGACTACGATACGGTCACCGCCATCGGCTCGCTGCATTACCGCCTGCCTTACGAAACGACGGCCACCTTGCGCGCCGGACGTTTTCTGGCCAAAGACCTGGGCGCACGTTTCGAAATCAAACGCCGCTTCCGCTCCGGCTTTGAAGTTGGGGCCTGGTATACCCGCACCGACGGCGAAGACATCACCAGCCCCGGCACGCCCAGTTCGCCCTATTTCGACAAGGGCATCTTCTTCCGCATGCCGCTGGATGCGCTGCTGCCGCAAGACAACCGCTCGCGCGCCAACTTCGCCATCTCGCCGTGGACACGCGATGTCGGCCAGATGGTAAGCAGCCCGGGCGATCTCTACCCCATGGTCGAGTCCGGCGAACTGACGCTACATAGCGCCGACGGCTTGGGTAATTTTTCCGAGCGTGTCGACGAACTGGGTCATCCTGCCGTTGCCCGGCCAATCGAACGCATCACGCCATGGCCAAACGTGAAGCTGCGGCTGGACGACTCGGGCAGCGCCTTTCCGCGCCTGTCCGAATTGGGCAACACCGTATTCTGGTCCGGCGTCACCATCGGCCTGGCTTCGCTAGCCGATGAGCGCTGGCGCGACAAACTGGCCGGCCATGAAAACAATGGCGGCATCAAAGCCTGGGACAAACTGGGTAAAGCCGCCCCCTTGCTGGCGGTCGGTGGCGCCGGCATGGCGCTGGTGCTAGGCGACAGCAAACTGCAAAACACCGGCTTTATCGCGCTGCAATCGGCGGCCGTTGCCGCAGGCGGCAGTATGCTGCTGAAGCAAGCCTTCAACCGCGCCCGTCCCGATCAGGGCCAAGGCCATTGGAGCCGGCAAGACGCCGGCTTGTCACGCAGCGACAGCAGCTTTCCATCCAACCATGCCGCCGTCACTTTCGGGGCGATCACGCCGTTTGCTGCCGAATACCGCGCACCCTGGCTATATGGCGTAGCCGGCATCGCCTCGCTCGGGCGCACAGCCAAAGGCAAACACTGGCTATCCGATGTCGCCGCCGGTAGCTTGCTGGGCTACGCCAGCGGCAAATGGCTATGGAGCGCACAGCGCGAGCGCGGCCGCTACCAACCTATCTTCGACTTCGGCCCGGGTTACGCCGGCGTCAAAATCGATGCCCGTTACTAAGCAGCCTTACAGATGCCACATGGCCCACTTAATTTTTGAATCGTTTTTGAAGGGTTTTATTTAGATGCAAAACAAGCGACTCGCCGTCCTGGCCGTCACGCTCGCCATGTCCTCAGCCCATGCGCTGACACCGGAGCAAATTGCTCTGGCACGCCAGTATGGTGCCAGCGAAGCGCAGATACAGTCAGCCACGCAATCGGCGGCCAACGCAACTTCGCCCTCCCCGGCCGCCCCCGTTCTGGCGCCGACCATCCAGCCCCGCGCTATCGATGTGGCAGCAAGCAAGGCCGGCGAGCCGTTCGGTTACAGCCTGTTTGCCGGCATGCCAACCAGCAATACCCCGCTGGCAGACTTGCCGGTACCAGACGACTACCTGATCGGCCCCGGCGATGAACTGAAAATCCAGTTGTACGGCAAGGAAAATGCCCTGCATACACTGCGCGTCGGCCGTCAGGGCAATATCGACTTCCCCGGCCTGGGCCCGATCTATGTAGCCGGCAATAGCTACCAGCAAGTGGCGGTCGACCTGATCAGCCGCATCAAGTCGCAAATGCTGGGGGTGGATGTATTCGTCACCATGGGTGCTTTGCGCATGATGCAGATCACCGTGACTGGCGAAGCCTTCAAGCCGGGCGCCTACAACGTCAACGCCCTCACCACCATCACCCAGGCCTTGCAAGCAGCAGGCGGCCTCAATACCGGCGGCAGCCTGCGCAAGATCCAGGTCAAGCGCAATGGCCGCGTGGTGCAGGAAATGGACCTGTATCAACTACTACTTAAAGGCGACAACAAGGCCGACATCCGCCTGCGCGCCGGCGATGTCGTATTCATTCCGGCCAAAGGGCCAAGCGTGTCTATAGACGGGCTGGTGCGCCGCCCCGCCATTTACGAGTTGCGCGGCAGAACCTCGCTCAACGAAATGATCGCCCTGGGCGGCGGGCTGAAGCCGGAGGCGCAAAACGAAGTACGCATTACGCGCCAGAGCGAAACCGGCCCGCAACTATTCAACCTCAAGACCGGTAGCACACAGGCGGCCACCTTTACCATCCGCGATGGTGACCGGGTGTCCGCGCTGCGCGTCTCCGATGCCTACAATAATGCGGTCGTGCTCAAGGGGGCCGTTCTGCACGCTGGGCCGGCCAGCTTCAAGCCGAACATGCGCATCAACCAGCTGATCAGCAGTCCGGAAAAAGACCTGCTGACCAGCACCGATCTGGATTACGGTATTGTGGTGCGGGAAATCGATGCTTCCCGCCGCATTCAGGTGCTGCAGTTCAAGCCGGGCGAAGCCATGCGCAACCCGGGCAGTCGCCATAACCTGACCCTGCAAAAACGAGACCAGGTCATTCTGTTTAACAGCAATACCGACAGCTTTGACAAGAACCTGAGTGGAAATGTAGCGATTAAGCCACCCAAGCTAGAACAAAAAAATATCGACAATGCTGCCGCACAAGCCGATATCACGCTAAAAACACTGGCACAGGAGAGTGCGACAGAAAAAGTCATTGATAACAGTCGCGAAGCCCTGCTGGCCGACGTCATCTCCCAGCTCAAACTGCAAGCAGGTCCCGAGCAGGCGGTGCAAATCGCCGAAATCCGCGGTGAAGTGCGCTTTCCCGGCATCTACCCGCTGCCGCGCAACGGTGTATTTGCCGACCTGATCACTGCCGCAGGGGGACGTACCGAGGCAGCCGACCGCGTCGAGCTTAGCCGTTACCTGGCCAATGGCCGCGAACTCAAGCTGACGCATAACAGCTTCGATATTCCGCTGAATGAAACGGAGGCCGAGCGCCTGCTGGCCCAGCCACTGCAATCCAAAGACCGGCTGAATGTACTGGCTCAGCCCGAATGGCGCGAAGAAATCACGGTCAAACTGGAAGGCGAAGTGCGCTATCCGGGCAGCTATGTGGTCAAGCGCGGCGAGATGCTCAGCCAGCTGATCCGCCGCGCAGGTGGGCTGACGGCCTTCGGCAATGCGCAAGGTGCGGTATTCACCCGTGAAAGCCTGCGCCAACAGGAGCAGGAAAACCTGCGTCGCCTGAATGAAGAACTGCGCGCCGAGATGTCTTACGCCCAGTTGCGCAGTCAAGGCAACCCGCTAGCGCAAAAAGCCGACCCCAATAGTGGCATGAAGCTGGCCGAGCAACTGGAAAACACCCAGGCGCTAGGCCGACTGGTCATCAATGGCCCGGCGGTACTGGCTGGCGACAAAGCCTTCGACATCTTGCTGGAAAACCAGGATCGCCTGTTTATTCCGCAACAGCGCAATAGCGTCAGCATCATCGGCGAAGTGCAATTCCCGTCCAACCACACCTACCAGTCCAGCCTGGATATGCAGGACTATCTGGAGCGGGCCGGCGGAGCCAAAAAGCGGGCCGACACCGGACGCACCTATGTGGTTAAGGCCGACGGTTCGGTGCGCATGCCAAGTGGCAACTGGGTATATCGCAGCACCCCGCGCGTCGAAGCCGGCGACACCATCGTGGTGCCGGTTGATGTCGAGAGCCGCGACGCGCTGGCCACCTGGACCGCAGTCACCCAGATCATGTATCAGCTTGGCGTAGCTTGGGCGGCGATCAAACCATGACCAATATGCAAAACGAAATGAATCAGCCAATGACACATGAGCAGGATGACGAGATCGATCTGCTCGAACTGCTCAAGACCCTGTGGCAGGGGAAATGGCTGATTATCGCCAGCACCTTGCTGTCCGCCGCCATCGCCGTGGCGGTGGCACTTAATATGCCCAATATCTACCAGTCCAAAGTGTTGCTGGCACCGGCAGATGCCGGCTCGGCAGGCGGTTTATCCGCCATGGCAGCCCAAATGGGGGGGCTTGCCAGCCTGGCCGGTATCAGCTTAGGGGGCGGCAGCGCAGACAAAAGCGATATTGCCATCGAAATTGGCAAATCGCGCCAGTTCGTCACCGGTTTTATCCGCAGTCACCAACTGGAAGTGCCCTTGATGGCGGCGACCAAGTGGGACAAGCAAAGCGGGCAACTCGTAATAGACAGCAATCTGTACGATGTGCAACAGAAGAAATGGGTGCGCGAAGTCAAGGAAGGTGCATCAGTTGAGCCTACGGACTGGGAACTGTATAAGGCCTTTAGCGAACTGATGGCGCTGGACAAGGACAAAAAGTCGGGCCTGGCCACGCTGAGCATAGACTTTTACTCGCCGCTGCTGACCAAACAGTGGGCCGACTGGTTTGTCCATGACCTGAACCAGGCGGTACGCGAGCGCGACCAGGTGGAGGCGCGCAAGAATATCGACTATCTGCACAAACAGCAGGCGCAAACCGCGCTGGCCTCAATGCAGACCGTATTCTCGCAGCTGGTCGAACAGCAGACCAAGACGCTGATGCTGGCCGAAGTACAGCAAGAGTATGCCTTCAAAACCATAGACCCAGCTGTCGTGCCGGAAGAGAAGCTCAAACCCAAGCGCGCGCTGATCGTGGCACTGGGCACGCTGGCCGGTGGATTTATCGGCATATTGCTGGTATTGGTGCGCAGCCAGTTGCGCCAGCGCAAACAAGCGCAGGCTTAAACCCACGCCGGCAGCCGCGGATACAAACGTAAAACTTTTACGAATACAGGAGACACGCATGATCCTCGTCACCGGCGGCGCCGGCTATATCGGCAGCCATACCTGCGTCCAGCTATTGCAAGCCGGGCAGCAGCTGGTGGTGCTCGACAATCTGAGCAATAGCAAGCCCGAGGCACTGCGTCGGGTGGAGAAAATCACCGGCAAACAGGTGCTGTTTGTCGAAGGCGACATTCTCGACCGCGAAAAGCTGGATCTGGTGTTCCGCTACCCGATCAAGGCGGTGATCCACTTTGCCGGCCTGAAGGCAGTGGGCGAGTCGGTAGCGCAACCGTTGGCGTATTACAACAACAATGTCTGCGGCACGCTCAAGCTGTTGCAGGCGATGCAGCACCACGGTGTGAAAAATCTGGTGTTTTCCTCCAGCGCCACCGTATACGGTGACCCGGCTAGCGTACCGATCCGCGAAGATTTTCCGCTCGCCGCCACCAACCCGTACGGGCGCAGCAAGCTGATGGTGGAAGACATGTTGCGCGACCTGAGC
Source organism: Craterilacuibacter sp. RT1T (assembly GCF_023502145.1). GTDB lineage: Bacteria > Pseudomonadota > Gammaproteobacteria > Burkholderiales > Chromobacteriaceae > Craterilacuibacter. The sequence continues at coordinate 96,846 of NZ_JAMFLI010000005.1, forward strand.
AAGGCTGAACCAGGATGGAATATCGCCATTCTGCGCTACTTCAACCCGGTAGGCGCCCACGCCTCCGGCCTGATTGGCGAAGACCCGAGCGGCATCCCCAACAACCTGATGCCTTTTGTCAGCCAGGTGGCCATCGGCCAGCGCGAACGGCTATCGGTATTCGGCAACGACTACCCGACACCGGACGGCACTGGCGTGCGCGACTATATCCATGTGGAAGATCTGGCACGCGGCCACCTTGCCGCGCTGGATGCACTGCGGCACACCGGCGGCCTGATCACCGTCAACCTCGGTACCGGCCACGGCTACTCGGTGCTGGACATGGTCAAGGCCTTTGAAGTCGCCAGCGGCCGCACCGTGCCCTATCAGATTGTGCCGCGCCGTCCCGGTGATATTGCCACCTGCTGGGCTGACCCTGCCAGCGCGCGCACCCTGCTCGGCTGGCAGGCCGAAAAGACCTTGCAAGATATGTGTACCGACAGCTGGCGCTGGCAAAGCCTCAACCCCAAGGGGTATGCCTGAGCATGGGGGGTGGGGAGCGGGGACTTGGGACTTGGGACTTGGGACTCGGGACTTGGGACTCGGCTCCCGGCTCCCAGATCCCGGCTCCCGCAGCCCCCCATGCCGCTCCAACCTGCATTTATCCCGATTTTATGCAGCCACTCAGTAGTTCTACGGATAGGCAAGCCCCCTACCCCGCCGTAAAATAGCCACAAATTTTGGAGGCAGTACCCCGCAACGCTTGCGTTGCACACCTTTTGGGCAGGATGGGCAAGGGCGGCACCAGCTTGGCAACAAGCTGCTGTCGCCCTTCCTTTTTCCCAGACGACAAAGACAGCGATGGCTTTACCTGTATAAAATCAGCAAAAAACCCAAACTATTTAACTGAACTTAAACGAAACGGACACAGCATGATTCTGGTCACCGGCGGTGCCGGCTTTATTGGCGGCAACTTTGTTCTCGACTGGCTCGCAGGCTGCGATGAGGCCGTTATCAACCTCGATGCACTGACCTATGCCGGCAACCTCGACACGCTGGTGACACTCAAGAATGACCCGCGTCATCTGTTCGTGCGCGGTGACATAGGCGACCGCGAGCTGGTCGGCAAGCTATTAGCCGAACACCAGCCGCGCGCGGTGATCAACTTTGCCGCCGAGAGCCATGTCGATCGCTCCATCCACGGCCCGGGCGACTTTATCCAGACCAATATTGTCGGCACCTTCAATCTGCTGGAATCGGTGCGCGGCTACTGGAACGAGCTGCCAGCAGCACAAAAGCAAGCCTTTCGCTTTTTGCACGTGTCCACCGATGAGGTGTACGGCACGCTGAGCCCCGACGATGCACCATTTAGCGAAACCCACCGTGTCGAGCCCAATAGCCCATACTCGGCATCCAAAGCCGCCTCCGACCATCTGGTGCGCGCCTGGCACCACACTTACGGCTTGCCGGTGATCACCACCAATTGCAGCAATAACTATGGCCCTTATCACTTCCCCGAGAAGCTGATTCCGCTGGTCATCCTCAATGCGCTCGCCGGCAAACCGCTGCCCATCTACGGCGACGGACAGCAGATACGCGACTGGCTGTATGTCAAAGACCACTGCAGCGCCATCCGCCGCGTGCTCGAAGCCGGCCGTTTGGGCGAGACCTATAACGTCGGCGGCTGGAACGAAAAACCCAACCTCGACGTTGTGCACACCATCTGCGCGATACTGGATGAACTAAGACCGAAGCAGAATGCAGGGAAGCGGGAGCCGGGAGCCGTTCACTCCGAATCCCGAATCCCGGACTCCGGGTCCCTGGCAAGCTACGCCAGCCAGATCACCTACGTCACCGACCGCCCCGGCCACGATCGCCGCTATGCCATTGATGCACGCAAACTCGAACAGGAACTGGGCTGGAAGCCAGCGGAAACCTTCGAAACCGGCATTCGCAAGACGGTTGAGTGGTACTTGAACAACCCTGACTGGGTAGACAACGTCACCAGCGGCCACTACCGCGACTGGGTGGAAAAACAGTACGGCTAAGCAAGACGGGATCGTCCAAGCAACAAGGCGATCCCGCCAGGCCACTCTTTCACTCAATATCAGGAACAGACCACATCATGACCCAGCAACGCAAAGGCATTATCCTCGCCGGCGGCTCCGGCACCCGCCTCTACCCGGCCACAATCGCACTCAGCAAGCAGCTGTTGCCGATCTACGACAAGCCGATGATCTACTACCCGCTGTCGACCCTGCTACTGGCCGGCATTCGCGAAATTTTAATCATCTCTACCCCGCAAGACACACCGCGCTTCAAACAACTGCTGGGCGATGGCAGCCAGTGGGGCATCCAGCTGCAATATGCGGTGCAAGAAAGCCCGGATGGCTTGGCGCAAGCCTTTATCATCGGCGAAGACTTCCTCGCCGGCGCACCTTCGGCACTGGTGCTGGGCGACAATATCTATTACGGCCATAGCTTCGCCAGCCTGCTGAAAGACGCCAGCGCCAAAACTGAAGGCGCCAGCGTATTTGCCTACCATGTACACGACCCCGAGCGCTACGGTGTGGTCGAGTTCGACTCCAGCGGCAAGGCCTTGTCGATCGAGGAAAAGCCCAAACTGCCAAAAAGCAATTACGCGGTCACCGGCCTCTATTTCTACGATGCGCAAGTGGTGGAAATCGCCAAAACGATCAAACCCTCGCCCCGCGGCGAACTGGAAATCACCGACGTCAACAATGTTTACCTGCAACAAGGCCAACTTGATGTGCAGACCATGGGCCGCGGCTACGCCTGGCTGGACACCGGCACCCACGAATCGATGCTGGAAGCCAGCCAGTTCATCGCCACCATCGAAAGCCGTCAGGGCCTTAAAGTCGCCTGCCCGGAAGAAATTGCCTATCAAGCCGGCTGGATTGACGCCGCCCAGATAGAAAAACTTGCGGCACCGCTCAAGAAAAACGCCTACGGCCAGTATCTGCTGCGGCTGCTGGGCTAACACCCTCCCCCCGGCCCTCTCCCGCCTGTGGTTTACGAGCAGCAGATGGCAGCAAAACAACCTATCGATGTGTCCGTAAATACTTGACCACTACACCCTCCCTTCTCCCCAGCGGGGAGAAGGTGGCGCAAAGCGCCGGATGAGGGGGAGCGCGCAGCCACCCTCACCCCAACCCTCTCCCGCCAGCGGGAGAGGGAAAACATCAACACCATAAACTTGCTACACCAAGCCGAAACCATTAATTAGCCGCAAACCTCATGCCCTTACCCCCTCCCCCCCAGCAAGCCTGGTATCTCATCCACACCAAGCCGCGCCAGGAAGACAAAGCGCTACTCAATCTAGAGCAGCAGGGCTATCAGTGTTATCTGCCGCGCTGTGATATCGAGAAAATCCACCGCGGCAAAACGCTTGTCGTCAGCGAGGCACTATTTCCGCGCTACCTGTTTATCCGCTTGGGCAGCGGCCATGAAGGTAAAAGCTGGGCGCCGATCCGCTCCACCCTCGGTGTCAGCACACTGGTGCAGTTTGGCGGGCAGCCGGCCAAAGTAGACGATGCCCTGATCGAAGCACTACACCAACACGAACAAGCCAGCCCCCACACCGCGCTGTTCAGCCCCGGCGAAATCGTGCGCATCACCGATGGCCCGTTTATCGGCTTGGATGCCATCTATCAATGCTGCGATGCCGAGCAGCGCTCGCTCATTCTGTTGGAACTCCTGCATAAGCAGGTACGCATGCAGATCGAAACCGCCCGACTAGGCAAGATCGGCTGACATGATGCATCTGCCGCTGCAATGCAACACATATCTATCTACTATTTTGCCTTACACATCCATTCACATGGACTAGGCCGCTCTAGCCCTGTAAACTTGTTCAAGTTTGAACAGTGGCCGCTCGCGGCCACTTTACTTATCGACTTCAGCGCGCTTGCCGAACGTGACACGGTAGGGCGGTAGCGTGCCCAAAACAGCCTAAATCACCCACAAGCGCCCCATGGCCAGCCGCCAAAGCAAACAGCAACAAGACACCTATTACCGCGTAATGCGCCTGCTGCAGGACAACCCGGATCTGACCCAGCGCGAACTGGCCGAGCAACTCGGCATCAGCGTGGGCGGGCTCAACTACTGCCTGAAGGCACTGGCGGAAAAGGGCTGGGTCAAGATGCAGAACTTCGCCCGCGCCAAAAACAAGTTCGGCTATATCTATGTGCTGACCCCAAGCGGCGTCGCCGAGAAAGCAGCGCTGACCAAGCACTTTTTGCAGCGCAAACTGGACGAATACGAAGCCCTGACCCAAGAAATAGAAACCCTGCGTCAGGAAGTGAAGGCCATCAACAGCCAGCCGCCGGAATAGAGCCGCAGGCCATCTCTTCTCGCCACCAGGGGAAAGGTGGCGCACAGCGCCGGATGAGAGGCCACAGCGCCACCCTCACCCCAACCCTCTCCCGCCAGCGGGAGAGGGTGCATATCAGCACAGCACAATCCGCCCTTCTCCCCGCCGGGGAGAAGGTGGCGCATAGCGCCGGATGAGGGGCCGCAGCCAAACTACTTAGCGCATCAACAAGCAGAACGCCAAGGAAAGCCGGATGAAAATCACGCCTCTATCTATCCCCGATGTACTCATGATCGAACCGCAAGTGTTTCACGACAACCGGGGCTACTTCCTTGAGAGCTTCAATCAGGCCAAGTTCGAGCAACACCTCAAGCGCCCGGTACATTTCGTACAGGACAACCACTCGCACTCGGTTCACCATGTCCTGCGCGGTCTGCACTATCAGGTAGTCAAGCCGCAAGGCAAACTGGTACGCGTCACGCACGGTGAAGTATTCGACGTAGCGGTAGATTTGAGGATCAACTCCGCGACCTTCGGCCAATGGGCCGGCTGCATTCTGTCGGCAGAGAACCATCGCCAGGTATGGATACCGGAAGGCTTCGCCCATGGTTTTTATGTACTGTCGCCAACGGCAGATCTCAGTTACAAAGCAACCGACTACTGGTATCCGCAAGGCGAGCGCACTATTTTGTGGGACGATGCAGATATCGGCATTCAGTGGCCATTAACCATGCCACCGATTATTGCCAACAAAGACGCACAAGGCGTCAGTTTCGCTAGCGCAGAGAAATTTTGAATAACCGATTTTTGACACAAAAAAATTATCACGCGGTGAGTCGTTATCTGCGCCTCTTATCTCAGGGCCTACACATTTGCACAGCATGAAAATTACAAGCCTGCATGAATGGCTTACTGCAACTGGCTAATTGGCATTTACTGCACCGCTTTTTCCCGCCGAAACATGAATACCGCCAGATTAAGTCTAATGCAAGCCATTAAAGATATTAAATATTCACGTAAACCCAGCGATGGAATCAAGTATGATTTGAGCGAAATTTTAGCAATCGTAATTTGTGCAACGCTGTCAGATGTAAGCTCCTCCGAAGACAAGGAGCCATGAAGGCAACACAAGCTGGACTAGCTGTGACACTTCCCGCTGCTCAAGCATAGCATCCGGTCGGAAGACACTTTTTGCGTGTATTACGTGCGATGGATCCCATGCAATTTCAAAGAGTTTTTCATACCTAAAATAGGTATTCTACAATATTTACGTGAAGAAATTTCATCACATAAAAATCTAACTTACTCAACAAAAAAACACCAAAAATCATTTTGAAAAACCTAAGAAAAAATATTGCTCTGCTAATATGCATGCAAGGGGCAAACTACATCATCCCATTAGTTGTATTCCCACATTTAACAAGAACATTAGGCATTGAATCATTTGGAGTTTACAGCCTGATACTAACAATTGGACAATACCTAGTATTATTCATAGATTTTGGATTCAACCTCACGGCAAGCCAGAAAATAGCGCAAGCCTGTGGAGACAGGGATATAATTAGCAGAATATTTTGGGAAACACTCACAGCAAAATTATTTCTCGCTCTCCTCTGCACACTATTCATCATTTTTTTTTACATCTCGCAAATAAAAAATAGCACAGAGATAATTTTTTTATACCCACTAATAATTGGAACAACACTAACACCAGTTTGGTTTTTTCAAGGAACTGAACAAATATCAAGACTTACCATAATAAACATTATAGCCAGAGGATCAACGATACCACTCATATTAGCTACAGTACACTCCCCTAGTGACATAGGCAAGGCAATTGCAATACAAGGGATAGCCAGTACAATCTCCGCAATTTTATCGATAGCACAAATAAAAAGCAGAAAATTAATTAAAAAACCCAAACTTAGAATAAAGGAAATACTTAACTGCATTGCAGAGTCATCTCCATTTTTTATATCATCTATAGCCATCAGCCTATACACACTAAGCACACCAATCATATTAAGCATCACCAATACAGAAGACCAAGTTGCATTTTTTTCAGCAGCCGACAAAATAAAAACAGCAGCCCTTGGTTTATTTCTAATAACAGGCACAGCACTATACCCAAGAATCAACGCACTATTCATAACTAATAAGGAGCTAATGTATACACTATTAAAAAAAATAATTAGTACCACCTTGACACTAACCACACTGGTTGCGATTACAATAATATCGCTATCAGAAGAAATATCCACACTAATTTTAGGCAGTGCCTTCAAAGAAACGTCGACTACATTAGCCATAATGGCTCCGCAAATCGTTTTCGTAATGCTATCTGTCTCATTAGCCAATTATATTTTAATTCCAAACGGACATAAAAAAGCATACACAGCCATCCCCATCTTCGCTTCAATCATACATATACTAAGCTGCTACATCCTTTCAAAAAAGTTTGGGGCTGCCGGCGGAGCGCTATCTATCACTTTAATAGAACTGGGCACAACCATTACCCTCGCTGCGTTCTGCCTTAAGAAAGGGCTCCTTCAAAATGTATTCCGATAAGAACTTTTTAATATCTATTATCATCCCTGCTTATAACGTCGAAAATCTAATCGCACAAACACTTATCAGTGTTTGCAAACAAATAAAGAAAAATGAAACCGAGATTATTATAATTAATGACGGTTCGACAGACAAAACAGAATTAAAAATTAAAGAATATATAGAAAAGCACAGCGATACAACCATTCGATACTTAAACCAAATTAACCAAGGGTTATCTGCCGCAAGAAATACAGGTCTAGCCATCGCCACTGGAAAATATTTAACATTTCTAGACAGCGATGACATGTGGGCGGACAACTATATGCAAGTGATACGCCCACTATTGGATACTGATTTTGACATCATAGACTACAACTGCACAAAATTTACACAACACAGCGATGGAGAGATAAAAAACAGAGTTGAGGAATACATCAATGGAACACGAAAAGAGATAAGCAGAGGAGACGTTGCAAATATATTCAAAAACTCTAAATGGTATTCTTGGGCACGGGTTTACAAAAGGGAACTTTGGAAAAATATAAGATTTCCAATAGGCCGGCGATTTGAAGACTTAGCAACCACACCTCTTCTATACTTCAAGGCAAATCCAAAAAAAATATTAAGCATCGGAGATGCCATTTATCTCTATAGAATAAACCCAAATGGCATAACTCATAATTTGCGCGACAGCGACCTACAGGATATAGAGCATGCACTCAAAACAATATTTAATGCGGCAGGGAAATATAGTCATATACATCTAATAAATACAACAGAATCATGTATGCGCACAGCTAAGTATATAAAATATTGCATGCAAACACTAAACACAAAAGAGGCATACGCAAACGGCAAAAAGTGCTTAGCGGTGATAAGAAGCAATATTTCAAAAGAGTCAATAAATTCGAAAAATATAAAATACATCCCATATCTATACACCCCAAAACTAATTATCATTATATCTACTACAAATATTTACCTAAGAAAATTTCTAAGAAAAATAAAATCTACATTGAAAAATTTAATGATGTAAAATAATTTTTGAAAATACACTAAAGGCAATCATGAAAAAAATTTGTTTTTTTATTGGGAATCTAGACCAAGCCGGTGGAACAGAGCGAGTATCCTCAGTAATAGCCAATGCAATTGGCCAGAAAGGCTACGAAATCCACATGCTAAGTTTGCAGTGTGGTCAAATTCCTTTTTTCAAACTAGATACCAACATAAAATACAGTCAGCTATTTAAAAACCCAGGACGCGGCATCATACGTCTTCCAGTTGCCATTAGAAAACTAAGGGCTTATTTAAAAAAAAATCATATTGATGTTTTAATTGACGTTGAGTCAATGCTCGCACTTTACGCCATACCAGCCATAGTCGGTATGAATATACGGCATATCTGTTGGGAGCACTTTAATTACAATGTCGACTTAGGAAAAGCGACACGCAGTTGGGCACGCAAGTTAGCCGCTCGCTTTGCCGATGATGTGGTTACCTTGACCGAAGCGGATAAAAAACTATGGCAAGATAATACAACTTGCAATGCAAATATAACAACTATACCAAACCCTATTACCATCGAAATATCGACAGATATTAAAATTAAAAAAGAAAAATTACTATTAGCTATAGGCCGACTAGAGCATGAAAAAGGGTTTGACCTATTGCTTGAAGCATGGTCAAAAATTTCGACAAGGCATCCAGATTGGCGCTTGAGAATAGTGGGTAGTGGGCAAGAACATACGTCTCTAGAAAAAATACGCAACGAATTGAAGATTCAAGAAAGCACCGAGTTAGTCCCCACAACTAAGAATATCGCAGAGCACTATAATCAAGCTACATTTTTCGTCGTTAGTTCTCGTTTCGAGGGTTTTGGACTGGTAATAATTGAGGCATTAGCCTTTGGAATTCCAGTGATATCTTTCGATTGCCCATTTGGACCAAAAGAAATAATCAAAGAAGGAAAACATGGGTGGCTATGCTCAAACGGCAATACAGATCACCTATCCGACAGGATAGACCAAGAGTTAAAAAGCACCGAGAAAAACCCGGACAGATATAATAATATTTCTGAAAATTGCAAATTAAGATCCAAGGAATTTAGCATAGATCACATATCAAGATCATGGATTGAATTACTGGAGAAATAAAATTGCCTTGGCTTATACCAATATTATTATTATTAACACTTTCATTATTCGACAAATCAACAAATAAAATAAAACCTCTATTACCAATTACCCTTAGCCTCCTAATCTTAATCTACTCCATTACATTTTCAAATGGAGTAGACTGGGTGAACTATCACAACGCCTATCAAGACCAGCCGATCGAATCAATAAGTACTCGATACGAGCCGTTGTTTCATACACTATTTCAATCATTCAACTTATTATTAAATAATTACTATATCTCAAGCGTATTGTATTTTCTAACATGCATTGCTACGCTTTTTTTAATCATAAAAAGCAAAAAAAACATAGAGCACAAGTTGACTTTTTTGCTATTTATGATATGCCTGAGTGGATTAGATTTATTTATCGACCAAATACGGCAATTAATGGCTACCATAATAATAATTCAAGCAACATACACAAAAGTGTACACAGATAAAAAAAGTTGGATTCTATACGTTCTCGCTGCATCAGCCTTTCATGCTAGCGCAATCATTGCCATGCTGTTTTTATTTATAAAAGACAACAAAAAAACAAACATTATTTTTTCTACAGCAATATCGCTTATAATCGCTATTGGATTACTAAATATAGAACAAATTGCAGCCGAACTAGCAAGTCAACTTGATGTATTTATTTTTAGCAAAGTAATATACTATACAAGTCAATTCGATGTGAAATTAAGGTTTGGCGTTGTAATGGCAATAGATCTAATTATTATTGCCACACTAGTTTTTACCCCATCAAAAAAACTCACACAGCCCGACAGGAGGATTACTGGGCTGATTTTTTTAGCATCATGCTTACATATTACATTCTATCTATTCCCTATTTTACAAAGAAACATGTCCTATCTATACATCCCACATGCCTTATACGCAGCCAATCATTTTAAAGAGTTAACATCTGGGAAAACGACAACATGGAGTTTATTTCTCCTGACAGGAACAATTGCCATATCATTAATTTCTCTAACAAATACATTAACAGGGGAGCTAAGGCCTAAAATTACAGAGTGGAACATAGACTCTCCTTTTGATTTGAGCAACAAAAATAAACTACTGATACTAAAAGAACAAAGATGTAACACAACAAATCGCATCAGTCCTGGGTTTTGCTAAAATAATGAAGATTATTTTTATTATTACCGGCCTCGGCATAGGTGGTGCTGAGCGACAAGTCTGCGACTTAGCCGATAAGTTTTCCGAATTAGGTCACCAAGTATTATTAATATCAATGACTGGCGATATCATCAACCGGCCCCGCTCATCCGCAGTGGAAATTGTGGCACTAAAGATGAGTAAAAAAATACATGGATTTATCCATGCCTATTTTAAATCGCGCAAACTTATCCACAAGTTCAAACCGGATGTAGTGCACAGTCATATGGTGCACGCCAATTTATTTTCGCGTTTGCTACGTTTGACAACCTCAATACCACGATTAATTTGCACGGCTCACAGCTCCAATGAAGGTGGAGCTGTGAGAATGCTAGCTTATCGTCTGACAGATAGGCTCTGTGAGCTAAGCACCAATGTAAGTCAAGAAGCGGTCGATGTTTCCATCCAGCGCAAGGCAGCCCCCCCCCATCGCATTGTCGCCGTCTATAACGGCATCGATACTGAACGCTTTAGGTTTAATCCCGCCAGTCGGCTTCGCTTGCGAAATGAACTAGGTGTATCAGATCAAACACCATTATTGCTGGCCGTTGGGCGACTCACTGCGGCCAAGGACTATCCTAATCTATTAGCCGCTTTTGCCCAATTACCAATAACCTATACCCATGTACAACTGGTTATTATCGGTACAGGTGAAGAGGAAGGCGCCTTAAAAGAAATTGTTCACAGCCTAGAATTGACTGGGCGAGTCCATTTTCTTGGATTACGGCAAGACGTGAACGACTGGATGAGTACGGCAGATGTCTTTGTGTTGTCCTCCGCTTGGGAAGGGTTTGGTTTAGTGGTGGCGGAGGCCATGGCATGTGAGCGAGTGGTGGTAGCGACCGATTGTGGTGGTGTAAAAGAGGTGATGGGAAATTTTGGTATTTTAGTAGCGCCGCATCTACATCAGCAATTAGCAGATGGATTAACTACTGCACTTAGGCTTACTAATGATGAATATATCAAACTAGGTAAGGCAGCAAGATTACACATAAATTCAAATTTTTCCTTATCAGCTGCTGCTGGCATCTGGCTAAAACTATATAATCAAATGCAACATAAATAATGTTGGTATTATTTTGAAAAAAATCATTATCTCGTCAAATACCAGTTGGAGCATTTACAATTTCCGACTGGAGCTTATCCGTCACCTTGCAAATGGGAATTGCATTGAGGTGATCGCCCCCAAAGACAAATACACTGCCGAACTGCGTCAGCTTGGGTTTACCGTACATGAAATTGAAATGGCAAGTAGCAGTATAGCGCCCTTACAAGATCTGATTACAATATCAAGATATGCTGCATTGCTCGATAAAATAAGGCCTGATTATTATCTTGGGTTTACCGCCAAACCTAATATTTATGGTGGGTTTATAGCTGCAAAATATAGATGTAAAGTCATCAATAATATTGCAGGCCTTGGTCGCACCTTTTCTAAGCCTGGTTTTTTACAGCAATTGATGCACTTACTATATCGCATCGGACTAAGAAAAAGTCATCATGTATTTTTTCAAAATAACGATGATCTTGCCTTGTTTGAGCAGCATGGCTTACTTAAGCAATCCACACGTTCAGTACTACCGGGATCGGGGGTAAACATTAAACGCTTTAGCAGTAAAAACTATCACAATCTACAAAAAGAAATCACACACTCCTCCGCCACCACTAGAGTCAGCACAAATAACGCGGACAGTCAACCTGCCAGTTCATTTGTTTTCCTTTTCTCCGCCCGCCTTCTACTAGAAAAAGGTATTCGCGAATATATTGCAGCGGCGTACCGGATAAAAGATTTACATCCCCACGCTATATTTAAGGTATTAGGAAAGCATTCAAACACTTCGGCTGAGTTACCACAAGTAGAACTGCACAATGCGTGCGCAGATGGAACAATTGAATACCTAGGCACTACCGACAATGTTGTAGAAATACTGCACCAAGCTAACTGTTTTGTTTTGCCAAGCTTTTACCGTGAAGGCGTACCGCGTTCTTTACTTGAGGCCGCAAGCTGCGGACTTCCTCTTATTACAACGAACTCTGTAGGCTGCAAAGAAACCGTGACAGACAAATTAAACGGCTTTTTGGTTAATCCACGAGATGAGGAATCGCTTTTCCTTGCGATGAGAGCCATGATAGAGCAGCCCATTGAGGCTTACTTACAAATGGGAAAGGAAAGCAGAAAAATGGCTATCCATAAGTTTTCAGAAACTATCATTTTTGAAAGATACAATGCACTTATCAAATAAAATCACTGTTATCGGATCCGGCTATGTTGGTTTGGTTACCGGCACCTGTCTGGCAGAAATGGGCAACCATGTACTGTGTCTGGATGTCGATCCCACCAAGATCGAGTTGCTACAACAAGGTGGTATCCCGATTTACGAGCCGGGGCTGGACGAGATGGTCAGGCGTAACGCTGCGGCAGGTCGGCTGTCGTTCACGACCGACGTCGCCGAATCGGTGGCGTTCGGCGAGATCCAGTTCATCGCGGTCGGCACGCCACCGGACGAGGACGGCTCGGCCGACTTGCAATATGTACTCGCCGCTGCGCGCAATATCGCGCACCATATGGACGGCTACCGGGTAGTGGTCGACAAGTCGACGGTGCCGGTGGGGACGGCGGACAAGGTCAAGACGGCCATGCTGGAGGTGCTGGCCGAGCGCGGCGCGGCGTTGCCGTTCAGCGTGGTGTCGAACCCGGAGTTCCTGAAGGAAGGCGCGGCGATCGAGGACTTCATGAAACCCGACCGCATCATTGTGGGGGCCGAGGACGAGCAGGCCATCGCGACGATGCGCCGTCTGTACGCGCCGTTCCAGCGCAACCACGAGCGCATCCTGTGCATGGACGTACGCAGCGCGGAATTGACCAAGTACGCGGCTAACGCGATGCTGGCCACCCGCATTTCATTCATGAACGAGTTGGCGAACCTGGCAGAGACGCTGGGCGCCGATATCGAATGGGTACGCAAGGGCATCGGAGCAGACCCTCGTATCGGCTACCACTTCCTCTATCCGGGCACTGGCTACGGTGGCTCGTGCTTTCCGAAGGACGTCAAGGCGCTGGTGGCGAGCGGCCGCGAGCACGGCCATGCGATGCGCGTGCTCAACGCGGTCGAGGCAGCCAACGATGCACAGAAATTGCGTCTGGTCAACAAGGTGGTCGCCCGCTTTGGCGAAGACTTATCCGGGCGGCGTTTCGCGCTGTGGGGACTGGCGTTCAAGCCAAATACCGACGATATGCGCGAAGCGCCGAGCCGGGTCATCGTCGATGAACTGACCCGCCGCGGCGCAGAAGTGGTCGCCTTTGATCCGGCCGCCACCGATGAGGCGCGGCGGGTGATGGGGAGCAACCCCAAACTCGCGTTCGCGGCGGACATGGACAGTGCATTGCTCGGAGCGGACGCCCTGCTGATCGTGACCGAGTGGAAGGCGTTCCGGGCACCGGACTTCGAGCGTATCCGTACTTCGCTCAAGCAGCCCCTGATCTTTGACGGTCGCAACCTGTACGACCCGGCTTGGTTGCGTGGCGAAGGGTTTGAGTATCTGGCGATCGGCCGCTGAGTTGGAGGGTTTTGCCATGAAAATATTGGTCACCGGTGCCGCCGGGTTTATCGGCCGCGCGGTTTGCGAGCGGTTGCTGGAGCGCGGCGGAGCCGAGGTGGTCGGGATCGACAACCTGAACGACTACTACGCGGTCGAACTCAAGCATGCCCGCCTGGCCACGCTGCGGGGACGGGCCGGGTTTTCTTTCCGCAAGCTGGACATTGCCGACTGGGCGGCCATGGACTCGCTGTTTGCAGATGAAGGATTTGATTATGTGATCCATCTGGCCGCTCAGGCCGGCGTGCGCTATTCGATCCAGAACCCGCACGCTTACGCTGAGAGCAACCTGACCGGCTTTACCAACGTGCTGGAGGCGTGTCGCCGTTACCCGGTCAGGCATCTGGTATTTGCCAGCTCAAGCAGCGTCTACGGCCGCAATGCCAAGATGCCGTTCAGCGAGGACGACCGCGTCGACCTACCGGTCAGTTTCTACGCGGCGACCAAGAAGGCGAACGAGGTGATGGCGGCCAGCTACGCCCACCTCTATGGCCTGCCTGTGACCGGCTTGCGCTTCTTTACCGTATACGGGCCCTGGGGGCGGCCGGACATGGCACCGTGGCTGTTCACCGACGCCATCTTGGCCGGCCGTCCGGTCAAGGTGTACAACCACGGCAAGATGCAGCGAGACTTCACCTATATCGACGATATCGTCGAAGGCGTGCTGCGGGTAATGGCGCATGTACCGATAGGCGAGCTGCCTTATACGCTGTTCAATATCGGCAATCATGACCCGGTCGAGCTGATGGCCTTCATCGGGGCGACCGAGGCGGCATGCGAGTGTGAGGCGCTCAAGGAGTACCTGCCAATGCAGGATGGCGACGTGCCCATCACCTACGCCGATACCGCGCACCTGCGCGCAGCGGTGGGTTTTTCGCCGGACACCCCGTTGCGGGTGGGCATGCAGCGTTTCGTCGACTGGTTCAGGGATTATCACAAGGTTTAATCATGCAAAATATCACTAAAGCCGTCTTCCCCGTCGCCGGGATGGGCACCCGTTTTCTGCCCGCTACCAAGGCCAGCCCGAAGGAGATGCTGCCCATTGTCGACAAGCCGCTGATCCAGTACGCAGTGGAAGAGGCGGTCGCAGCCGGTATCACCGAGCTGATCTTCGTCACCGGCCGCAACAAACGGGCGATCGAAGACCATTTCGACAAGGCGTATGAGCTGGAAACCGAATTGGAATACCGTAACAAGAAGGCGCTACTCGAATCGGTGCAGGGCATCCTGCCGCCGAATGTCAGCTGCCAGTACATCCGCCAGTCTGAAGCACTGGGTTTAGGGCACGCGGTGTTGTGTGCACGCCCGGCAGTGGGCAATGCACCGTTTGCGGTGATCCTGGCGGACGATTTGATGGACAGCGAGCCGGGGGCGATTGCACAGATGGTTGATGTCTATCAGGCCACCGGCGCTTCGGTACTGGGGGTGGAAGATGTACCGCGTGCACAGACGGGCGCTTACGGGATTGTCGAGGTGGCGGCAGAGGCCGGCCAGCAGCGAGTGACCAGCATCGTCGAGAAGCCGCACCCGGATGTGGCGCCCTCTACGCTGGCGGTGATCGGCCGCTACATCCTCAGTCCACGCATCTTCGACAAGCTCTTGATCACCCAACCTGGGGCGGGCGGCGAGATTCAGCTCACCGATGGCATCGCGGCGCTACTGAAGGAAGAGCCGGTGCTGGCGCTGCCACTCGCAGGGCGGCGCTATGATTGCGGCTCCAAGCTTGGCTATCTGCAGGCGACGGTGGATTTTGCACTCAAGCACCATGAAGTTGGCGCCGGGTTCAAGGATTATCTGGCTAAGCGTTGCGTGGCGCTGGTTAAGTAAGCGCCCCTCATCCGGCGCTTTCGCGCCACCTTCTCCCGCTTGCGGGAGAAGGAATAACAAACTCCGTCATGGAGGGATACGCCGCCTGTCGGCGGCTATCCCACCCTACCGGGCTAGCTGGTCAAGCATCCGGCCCATCACGATGGGGGGTACACCGCAATTTCAGGCTGGCATCTCCTGCAGATAGAGCGTGTCGGGCGACAAGTCGATGTCTTCGTTCCAGACCACCGTTCCATATTCGACATACGCCCGCCTGAACAGCCCGGGCTCATTGAGCGCGGCATATGCGGGGAAATGGAGGTAAGGCCGCATGTCGAAGCGACGGACTTCGCCCGTCGTAAACTCGGCCTCAATGAAGTAATCATCGCCGGCCACCACCTTGACCACATCGGGCGTCATCATTGCCCCCTCAGCGCAGTGGGTCAATCTTGAACGGGGACTGGCCAGTACTCGCCAGATACCAATCCGCCATCAGTTCGTCCTGATGCAGCTCGATCCATGCTTGCACCAGTTTCATCTGCCGCTTCGGCAGATCCCCTTCCAGCAACTCGTCATCCGGGATTTTCAGTGCAGCCTTACTGTCGTTGTACCTGATGTGGATATGCGGATGGTGATGCTTTACCGTATCCAACACATACATCGCCACCAAAATCCCGTAAAGCATGCTGATCGTTGGCATGACAAGGCTTCTGTTCTTTGAGGGCAAATCATAGCATGCGAATATCTTTTCCAGTGCGGCAGGGGCTTTATCGCGCAGCGCCAGGATTGCGGCTCCAAGCTTGGCAATCTGCAGGCGACGGTGGGTTTTGCACTCAAGCCCCACCCTCATCCGGCACTGACGCGCCACCTTCTCCCCAAGGGGAGAAGGAATGGGTTGCGCTGCGGACGTGCGCCCTGGCTCGTTTGCGGGGCATGGTGGCGGCTTCGGCGGGTGGGCTCCACGATGATTGCCATAGCGGGCGACGCTGCCGCGATGCCACCCTCGCCCGTTTACAGGGGAGGGTTGGGGTGAGGGTTCAGGCTGCTTTTTTGTGTTTGATCAGTGCAGGTTTGCCATGCGGCTTTACCTTGCGTAGCACCAGACGGCGCGGGGCGCGGAAAGTGACTAGGCGGCGATAGGCCCAGATGTAAGCGGTAACAAACAGCAGCGCACACAGTTGCAGAGCCCAGGCATGGCGCCAGAACAGCAGCGCAGGGATCACCGAGCACAGCGCCACGCCCCATAGATAAGGTGCGGTCAGGCTGTTGCGGCGGGTCATGTGTTTGGCTTCCTTGCTACCCACCATCCAGCGCACCAGCCGTTTGTAAATCATCTGATGAAAATGCATGCTGTCCGGCAAGCCGGCAGCGGCCTGGCGCTTTTTGCGGCGCCAGATAGAAAACAGCGTTTCAAATACCGGGTAAATCAGCAATAGCAGCGGGAACCATGGCGATACCACGCCAGGATGGCGCGCCACCAGCAACACCGCCAGTTCGGCCAGAATAAAGCCCGCAAGATAAGCCCCCGCATCCCCGGCGAAAATCAAGCCGCGCGGAAAATTCCACACCAGAAAGCCCAGCATGGTGCCAACCATGGCCAGACTCAGCGCCAGCAAGGGAATATCCCCCACCGCCAGCGAGACAATGGCGATGGCACCCGCCACCAGCACCACCACCCCACCCATCAAGCCGTTGTAGCCGTCGATAATATTGACGGAGTGGCATACGCCCCCCACCGCAAACACGGTGAGCAGCATGGCAGCGGCCGGATACAGCGCAAGCACGGTATCCACCCCGGCGATCCCCAGCGATGGCAGCACACCGCCTACGCTAAACATGGCGATGGCGGCCGAGATAAATGCTGCGAGCAAGCGCACAAGCGGGCTGACTTTTTTGGTCAGGTCTTCTACCAGCCCGGCGATAAACACCGGCACACCGGCGAGCAATACCCCCCAAAACAGGTCATTTTCAGACGGTTGCGCCCAAAGCATCACGATGCCGCCTGCTAGCAGCCCGGCCAGCATAGGCACACCGCCGATACGCGGCGTGGGGGTAGCGTGGAATTTCTGTACCCCGCCCAGATCATGATCCATGGTGAGGCGGGCATGCAGGTTTTGGGTGCGGATCAGCACAATGCCGACCGCGAGCGAAGCAAGTAAGGCACAAAACAAAACAGTTAATAGCATGACAAATCTTCCAAAATTCAAAGCCTTCCAAAATTATGGCATAAAGTGCTACAAAAATTCTACTTGCTGCAGCGCTTATGCAGCCCTTATACCTTATATTAAAGTAGCTAATTAAATTCAGCTAATGTATCGATCCTACTGCAAACATGTTCTTCAACAAACAGATCCATATCTCGCAGCTTAATTAAACGATCGTGCGGCGACATCAAGACATCGCAGATATTAGTACTTATCTATTCGAGCTGACTATAGCGGGCTTTGAAATATTCAACAGATGAATCAGTAGCTTTTCATCAATCAGAAAGTCACTGTGAGCACCTGCATTTGATACCACCTCCCCTAACAGATATGCCACTTCAACTCCGACAGCGTAGGCTATATTTTGCCAATACAGATATGCAGACTCTTCAACCTCAGGAAATAAAATTATCATTTTACTTCCCTCAGGCGCAAATAGAGAATTAGCAAACGCAGCGCCAGTAGCACCAACAACTACACTAGCTTGAGAAAAGCATGCTACTTGTTCAGAAAAACTCATCTTCTCAGGCTGCACAACACTAAAGCCATGAGAAATTAAGAAAGCCTCTAATACATCATTATTTAAAACATTTCTGAAGCCTGAATTGCGACGAATGTAGATTTTATTAAGTAGGCAAGGGGAAATTTTTAGCCTATCAAAAATAGTTCTTCGCAACAACTTCAAACTATCATTCGAGAAAACACCATGTTTAAGAAGACTATCTCTTTTTACACGCTTATCAAATGGAATATAACCCGAAGGCGAGGCCACAAACAAAGAGGAGATTTCAGCCCACTCACCTTTATTCAGGTAAACAATATCTCGCCCTTCATCTGATACAGCACGTAGTGACGATATAATATTTCCATGAAGACCAGCATCTACCACAAGAGGAACATCTTTGTATTCAGGTAAGGAACAAAAATAGCAAATCCTTGGCAAAACCTCCGTAACCCAATGTGCGTAATTTGAAGAACATGCATCAGTAAATAGCGCCCCTCTTTTTAAAAAAATTTCAACATCAAATCTCTTCAACCTGGCAACTTTAATTAAAGGATACAAAATCAATCTAGAATGCAGTTCTTCAGATGTATAATCAGTTTTAAAGTCATACAAATCATGAACAATAAGATCCCTATTGCTTACAAATGCATTAGATCCACCAACAACATAAGAACCACTATAATTTGAAACAAAAAAATCAAGCGAAAAACTTTCTCTAACACCTGATGCGACAAGCCCTGACTTACACTCAGGAAGAACAGTTGGAGGACAAATAGAAAATGAACCTCCACGACAAAAATAGGATCTCGACAAATAATCACTTAAAGTGGATGGTTTAACATAGTAAACACCCCCTCCAAAAACAATACCCACTTTGTTTTTAAATCTAACTACAAAAGGTATAATATTATTCCAAAATAACAATGATAAAAATCGAAAAATAAAAAACCTTCTTAAATTTCGATCATAAAAACCCCAAAAAAAAGAAGATTTTGACTTATTTAAATAATAATGTTCATCTCTATACTTCATGCCTTACCCTATCTTTTCTACAAAATTCTTATTGTAATGATCAATTACAAAGTCCACGCTCCCCTCTAGTTTTATTTCACCATGCTCCAAATAAATTGCTCTATTGCACATTGAGCGCAGATGCTCTTCAGAATGGGAGACAAATACTAATATTTTACAATTATCTATCAACCCTTCCATTCGCCTCCTAGCTTTGGAAATAAACCTAGCATCGCCAGCCGCAAAAACCTCATCCAAAATCAATATATCTGGTTGAACAGCAGTAGCAATACTAAAAGCTATTCTACTTTTCATTCCAGAAGAAAGTGTCGCAACAGGAGCATCAATAAAATCTTCCATCTCGGCAAAATCCAATATTTCACCGATTTTCATAGTCATTTCACTTTTTGAGTATCCCAGAGTTGCACCACACAAATAGATATTTTCTCGAACCGTTCTTGTAACATCAAAACCCGTACCAAGTTCTAGTAGAGGAATTAATTTGCCCTCACCTCTAATCTCTCCCTCACAAGGTGGATATATTCCACACATCACACGCAACAAAGTTGATTTTCCTGCACCGTTTCCTCCAACGATAGCCAACCGATCACCATCAGAAAGATGTAGCGAAACTCTTTTTAGGGCCTCAAATGTCTCATGTTCTTCCTCTCCAAATCGTCCATTTAGCATCCCAACAATTTTCTGTTTAAGTGTAGGGTTTGAATTCCTATAAGATCTAAATGACAAAGAAACACTATCCATACTAATAAAACTCATACCTACCCTCAATAGATCAAAATCCTACACCAAAGCAAAGCCGTGCTAATAAAGCCACGCCGACGAACCTTATATTTTACAACAAAAGCCAATCGACGCAAAAAACCCATTTCGGAAAGACATGACAACTCATCCAAAAACGGGAAACATTTTGAAGAAGGAGAAACTACGTCACGCAGGGATTTAGCCTGACTTAAAACTCGACTAAAAAAAATTTTATTCGCCTTACGTGAACCTTTACCTAACTTTGAAATAAAAAACCTTGAAAGCGTTAACTCATTCACTCCTATCTGATTTCTTTCATGCTGCCTGTAATTAACACCCACATACGAGTCAAACTTAACCACTCCTTCTGCTGCTGCAAGCAGCGTAAACCACCAGTCATGCATTATCACGCCAGATACACAACTACCTAGTGACTTTTCTAAAAGTGCGCGATTCACTAGTAAAGCACAACCTGTTGTTGAGTTTTCAAAAATAAGATTTTTTACCTCTGACAACAGATTATAATTAATTTTTTTCACCCCCATATATGAAGGATGCAAAATCTTTAATTGTTGATCTACTACAGCCAAATCACAATACACTGCTACAGGCACTGGATCTAAAAAATAATTCTCCGACTGCCTCATAAAACATATTTGATTTGAAATTTTATTCAAATTCCAAACATCGTCTTGATCCGCAAAAAAAACATAATCAGCCCCCAAACCATAGGCGTGCTGACTGAGTAAAAAAAATGAAGCGGCCGTACCTAATTGGCCATAATTATCCTCGACAAATTTTATTCGGCAATCTGTTTTTACATAATTATCAATAATCGAAAGAGTGGAGTCTGAAGACCCATCATCTCTAATTAACAAAACCCACTCACGAAAATACTGCGAAATAATACTATCTAACTGCTGCGAAATAAAAAACTCTCCATTATAAGCAGCAAGCACGATATAAACTTTCATTCCAGTCAAACCCTAAAAACAATCGACTTAGAAAACTTTACATTACAAATAACCCCCAGCAGAAAAATAGAAAAACTACTTACTATAGGAAGTAAAAAATCGACAGTACTCACCCCCCCTCCATAAATGGAAATCTGAAATAAATTAATGAAATGGTGAAAAACATTAAAATACATCATAAATTGATACTGTTCAGGAAGTGCACTTACCGGATAAATAATTGCACTCAAATAAAACAAAGACTGCAGAGCAACACCGACAATGTGCTGCACATCCCTAAAGTACGTAACTACTATTGACATAATCAACGCCATGCCCAATCCAAAAACATAAACCAGTAAAACAGACAAACCAAGTAAAAAAATATTAATATGCATCACCAAACCAAAAACAGCACAAAGTAGTAAGACAGCTGCAACCGAAAAAAACAGACCCACCAATTCTGCAGAAACAAAAACAAAAGGAATAAGCAAACTAGGCATATGAATGCTTTTAACTAAGCCTCGACTATGGATAAAGCACTCCCCTCCCATCGCCAAACTATTAGAAATGAATGACCAGCAGACTATTCCAGACAAAAGATATACCGTATAATTTGGTATGGAGAATCTTGCTATCAAAGGAAATATCAACACCAAACCAAGCATGGTAAGCAATGGGTTTAATAACGACCATGCAACTCCAATAACAGAGCCATGATAGCGGTCTGTCACCCTATTTTTCACCATGAGCGAAAACAAAAATCTTGCCTTCCAAAAATTAACCAATGCATTTTTAGCCGCATACAACAGATTATCTGGGCGTGCGGAATAAGACCATTCCGTAGAAATATTTAAATCCTTCATATTTTTTTTCCAAAATAGCTCATAAGCAAAATATACAAGATAACAAGAGTTTTTTTGATCAGTAAAAAACGTAACTCTCCGCTAAAATAGCTGAGATTAGCGAATGCAGTTTTGAGCAACTCAAAATGTATCCTCCGCACTCTTGACTCATTATTTTTAGATGCATTAAATGAATGTAGCCTATAATAAGAAACAACCTCATCCAAATAAGCTACTCGGCCATCGGCCACCATTCTCAAATATATATCCCAGTCTTCTACTTTTCTTTTATTATTAAACCCGCCCAACGAGCACAAGTAACTCTTTCTATAAATAACGACGGGGCCTGGAACAGCCCAACGCCAAATGATCTCCTTAGCAAGCTGATGACTTGATTGCAAATATCCCCCCTTCCGAACACCATGCATTTCAAATATACCGCTAGAAAATATCTTGGAACCCACGTTATCTACAACCATGCAGTCTCCAAAAACTGCACCATATTCATGATGAGCATTCAAAAAATTTACTCTAGAGGCAATTCCTCCCGATATTAAACCATCATCACTTGCCAATGGCAAAATATACTCCCCCCTGGCTAGCGCAATACATCTATTTAATACCTTAGAAACTCCTGAATTTTCTTGGCTAATAAATTTAATTGGTATTTCATGATCATGATCTTTGATCCAACGCTCAATCTGCTCAGCGGTACCATCTTGAGAACCATCATCAATGATAACTATTTCAATATTCGGATAGCCCTCATTTAACACACTATCCAAACACTCTTTAACAAAGGATGCATGATTATAGGCGGGAATGATCACACTAACTAACGGTTCCATGTGGCACCTACTGAATTAGCTTGAATTACAAGCCATGCCAAGATTATATAAAAAATCAAATCATTCCAAACCTATAAAAAACACTACTCTATTTAGTAAAAAAATTCTTGATAGATTCAATCACAAAATCCACTTCGCGATCTGTCATTCTCGGTGAGATAGGAAGACTAATTACTTGATCCTGCATAATTTCAGCAACAGAAAAATCACCTTTTTTATAGCCAAGGCTAGAATAAGCTTTTTGTAAATGTGGAGCAATCGGATAATGAATCATAGTGGCGATACCGATTTCAGCGAGTGCGCTTTGAAGCTGTTGGCGTTCGTGAGTACGCACCACATACAAATGCCATACAGATTTTACATCAGCAGGCATAAAGGGCAAAGTCACAGGACAACCTTTAAGCCCTTCAGAATATTTGGTTGCAATTTCACACCTTCGTTGAGTTTCATCATCCAGATATTTTAACTTTACTCGTAAAAATGCAGCTTGCATTTCATCCAGGCGGCAATTAAATCCTTGTTCTTCATGCACATATTTTTTCTGAGATCCATAATTTGTCAGCATGTGTAACTTGTGTGCAAGGCATGTATCATTAGTGGTCACCGCACCTCCATCACCCAGCGCTCCAAGATTTTTACCTGGATAAAAGCTGAAACCTGCAGCATGGCCAAGACTGCCTACTTTACGGCCTTTATACAAGGCTCCATGTGCTTGTGCAGCATCTTCTATTACTTTCAAACCATGCTTGGTCGCAATGGCCATAATTGCATCCATATCGGCTGGTTGCCCATACAAATGAACAGCAATAATGGCACGAGTACGTGGTGTAATAGCGGCCTCTATACGTGCTGGGTCAATATTACAAGTAGCGTCACAAGGTTCAATCGGTACCGGCGTAGCGCCCGCATAAGTAGCTGCGAGCCAAGTTGCTATATAGGTATTAGAAGGAACAATGACTTCATCACCTTCACCTATACCATAGGCACGCAGGATAAGATGTAATGCATCCAACCCATTACTGACACCAATGGCATGAGTCGTTTCACAATAATTTGCGAACTCTTGCTCGAATGATTTGACTTCCTGACCTAAGATGTACCAGCCGGAATTTAACACTCGGTCAAATGCTACTTTTAGCTCCGTCTCATGAGCGATATTTATAGATTTTAGATCTAAAAATTGAATATTCATTTTGCGCTATACTTAAATTTTTAAAAAAATGCACTGGCATCAATGCATTACTCTACGGGCAATAGATCTCAGCATTCCCATCTATTACAATCTTCCCATTTACCTCACATGTTGTTTCAAAAAAAACACGTCTCTTAACCATATCTATTCTTGTCACTACAACTATAGCTGTTACTGTATCATTAATATAAACAGGCCTTTTAAATTTAAGATTTTGAGAAACATATACGCACCCATACCCAGGTATTTTTGTTCCAAATAGAGCAGAAAAAAACCCAGCACTCAACAGCCCATGAGCTATTCTTTTTTTAAATCTTGAATTTTCCGCATGCGTATCACTCATATGCACGGGATTATTATCACCAGACAACCCCGCGAATGATTTCACATCGGAATCTGTTATAGTTTGAGAGTATGACGCACTCATTCCTACTTTTATATCTTCAATATTCACATGCATCTCCATTCATTTGTTACTTCCTCAGGATATCCACGGTGAAAATGTTTTACCCAAGGGTACGCAGGCTCATTAGAGCCATCTTGTAGTTTTATCTTAGAAGCAAGGCATATTTTTTTGGCTGGTGATCCAACATATACACAACCGGATTCAGCATTGCCTTTTATGCTAGAGTGAGCACCAACAAGAACGTTTTCTCCAATTGTTGCCCCTGGTAAGATTACGCTCATTGTTGCGACTACTGAATAATTTCCTATGGTAACACCTAGCAGTGTATTGCTTGGTGGGTGCGGGTCATTTGTTAAAACAACATAAGGAAAAATCCAGACAAAATCGCCAATTTTACTTTTCTGACCAATATGCACATTACTATGAAACCTTACAAAGTCACCAATTATACAATGCCCTTGTATATCGCTTAACGTACCTATCTGTAGATTCTTTCCTGCTATTGTTTTCTCTCTCACTGTTACTCTATGACCTGTTGCAAGGCCATCAGCAAACGTTGAACCTTCATAAAAAATACTATGTGATCTAATTAATGAATCTTTCCCTATAGATAACTCTTCACCATCTGAAAGATGGTTTGGTATTCCAATTTCGCAGTGAGACCCAATAACGGTATTGTCACCTATTTTTACGTTATCATGAATGATCGTGTATGGGCCAATTTCCACCCCTCTCCCAATTTTAGCTTTTTCTGAAACAATTGCCGTCCCATGTATTTTCATCTCTTACTCTCCATAAATTGCTCATGGGATCTAATATAGTCAGACTCATCATAATGCGCATCTGCCAAGACCATCAGCACACAATCTTCAGAAAAGTCATACATCTCTCGCCACATCATGGACTCAATCAAGAGTCCTTGTGCCGGATTATCTAAAAAAATCTCAATGTGCTCATTGCCATCATCCAAAAGAAAACGACATGATCCCCTAACCACAATTACCAACTGCCTAAGGTTCTTATGTGCATGCAGTCCACGACGGACATTAGGCTGAGTTCCAAATAGGTAATAGACCCTTCGTATTGTAAATGGTACATTTTTTTGATCTTCTAAAGAGACAAGGGATCCGCGTGCATCTCCATGCTTCTGAAGCTGAATTAACTTTATATCCATACAAATCACCTTATTTATTAGAGACCACTACCAAACCAAGAAAAGTCATGCCCTTGTTTATCTCTTGCAGAGACTATTGGTTTATTTTCTAATGGCCAATCAATTGCCAAATTTACATCACTCCAATTAATACAGCTTTCACTTTGTGGCATGTAATAGCTTGTTGCCTTGTAAAGCAATTCTGCCGAATCACTCAAAGTTAGAAATCCATGTGCAAAACCCTCAGGAATCCATAACTGTCTTTTATTATCTGCAGATAAGACGGCGCTGACCCATCGGCCAAATGTAGGTGACTCCTGTCGGATATCTACAGCCACATCGAAGACAGCACCGACAACACAGCGAACAAGCTTTCCTTGGGAGTATGGCAATGACTGATAATGCAGGCCACGCAGCACATTTTTGACGCTATGGCTGTGATTATCCTGTACGAAAGAGACTGGCCGACCGATAGCCTGCTCGAACTGGGCATGGTTGAAGCTTTCGAAGAAGAAGCCACGCTCGTCGCCAAACACCCGAGGCTCGATCAGCTTGACGTCGGCAATTGCCAGAGAAGTCACTTTCATCCTGCCACCTTCTCTTCCAGGATGCGTAGCAAATACTGACCGTAGCCATTTTTGGCCAAAGGCTGTGCCAGCGCTTCAAGTTGAGTCGCGTCGATCCAGCCTTTGCGATACGCGATTTCCTCCGGGCAGGCCACCTTAAGCCCCTGCCGGTTTTCCAGCGTGGCAATAAACTGGCTCGCCTCCAGCAACGACTCATGGGTACCGGTATCCAGCCAGGCGTAGCCGCGACCCATGATTTCTACATTCAGGCGGCCCTGCTCGAGGTAGAGACGATTCAGGTCGGTAATCTCCAGCTCACCGCGTGGCGATGGCTGCAAAGACTTGGCCAGTTCAACCACGTGCTGGTCGTAGAAATACAGGCCGGTGACCGCATAACTGGATTTTGGCTGCAGCGGCTTTTCCTCCAGCGACAAAACCTTGCCTTGCTCGTCAAACTCGGCCACGCCGTAGCGCTCCGGATCGTGTACGTGATAGGCAAAAACGCTGGCGCCTTCGCCCCGCGCCATGGCGTTGGCAAGCAGTTGGTGAAAGTCGTGGCCATAGAAGATATTGTCGCCCAGCACCAAGGCGGAAGGCGCACCCGCCAGAAAATCTTCTCCAATCAAAAAAGCCTGCGCCAGACCATCCGGGCTCGGCTGTACCGCGTAACTAAGCGAAAGCCCCCACTGACTACCGTCGCCTAGCAGTTGCTCGAAGCGTGGCGTGTCCTGCGGGGTGGAGATAATCAGGATCTCGCGGATGC
Organism: Craterilacuibacter sp. RT1T; assembly: GCF_023502145.1. Classification (GTDB taxonomy): domain Bacteria; phylum Pseudomonadota; class Gammaproteobacteria; order Burkholderiales; family Chromobacteriaceae; genus Craterilacuibacter. The sequence goes on from NZ_JAMFLI010000005.1 coordinate 123,656, forward strand.
CGGCGAGCATCAGCGTGCTCAGCGGGTAGTAGATCATCGGCTTATCGTAGATCGGCAGCAGTTGCTTGCTGACGGCACGCGTGGCTGGATACAGGCGGGTGCCGGAACCGCCAGCCAAGATGATACCTTTGCGTTGTGCTGTGTTCTGCATCGGATGGGTCCGTTTATCTGTGATTAACAAGTTGCTAAAGCGGATTGCTGGGCGCTGTAGAGTTGGTCGACCACGAGGTCAACCCCATCTTGCCAACGCGGCAAGGACAAGCCGAAGTTACGCATCAGCTTGCTGCAATCCAGCCTGGAATAGGCAGGCCTAGCGGCCGGCAACGGGTAGTCGTTACTGGTAATCGGCTTGATAGCTTCCGGCGTCAATTTGAGCGGATAGCCTTGCGCAATGGCCCGACGCACCACACGCTGGGCGTAAGCATGCCAGCTGGTTTCGCCTTGCGCGGTCAGATGGTAAGTGCCGTATTTAAACTTCTCGGTCGGGCGGTCATAACTTGAAATAATCTGCGCAGTCACATCTGCGATCAGCGCGGCGCTGGTTGGCGCGCCGATCTGGTCGGCCACCACATTCAACTGATCACGCTCATGCGCGAGGCGCAACATGGTCTTGAGGAAGTTCGCACCATGCACACCGAACACCCAACCGGTACGCAAGATTAAGTGGTGGCCGGTTGCCTCGCGGACGGCCTGCTCGCCTAGCCACTTGCTTTGCCCGTACACCGACTTCGGCGCAGGCACATCATCTTCCAGCCAAGGGAGGTCACCCTCGCCACTGAAGACGTAATCTGTTGAGTAATGAATGAGCAAGGCATCATGCGCAGCAGCCCACTTGGCCAATACGCCGGGGGCTGCTGCGTTCACCGCCATCGCGGCAGCGGCATCCCCTTCCGCCTTGTCTACCGCGGTGTAAGCCGCCGGGTTGACAATGATCCTCGGCTGCACCTGATCGAGCACACGCTCTATTGCTGCAGGGTCAGCCAAGTCCAGCGTCTCACGCGTATACGCACACACTCTGCCCAGCGGAGCCAAAGCCCGCCGCAACTCAAAACCTAGCTGCCCATTGGTGCCGGTAATTAATATCTTGTTCATTTAAATTCTCATGGCCAATTGCTTAACAACCTGGCTCTAGTCGGTTTGGTTGATAAGAAATACCCAAAATATCCGTTCAACCGTACTGCTTTTGCACCCATGTGCGATACGCACCGCTGGTGACATTACCCACCCAGCCAGAGTTGGCCAAATACCACTGCACCGTCTTGCGAATGCCGGTTTCAAAGGTCTCGGCGGGCTTCCAGCCCAACTCGCGCTCAAGCTTGCGGGCATCAATCGCGTAGCGGCGATCGTGCCCAGGGCGATCAGCAACGTAGGTCATCTGTGTGCTGTAACTCGTACCGTCGGCACGCGGAGAAAGCTCGTCGAGCAGTGCGCAGAGGGTGTGAACCACTTCAAGATTGGGCTTTTCGTTCCAGCCGCCGACGTTATAGGTTTCGCCCAAACGGCCGGCTTCGAGCACGCGGCGGATGGCGCTGCAGTGGTCTTTGACATACAGCCAGTCGCGTATCTGCTGTCCGTCGCCGTAGATGGGCAGCGGTTTGCCGGCGAGCGCATTGAGGATGACCAGCGGAATCAGCTTCTCGGGGAAGTGGTAAGGTCCGTAGTTATTGCTGCAGTTGGTGGTCAGCACCGGCAAGCCGTAAGTGTGGTGCCAGGCGCGCACCAGATGGTCGGAGGCGGCTTTGGATGCCGAGTACGGACTATTGGGCTCGACGCGGTGGGTTTCACTAAACGGCGCATCGTCGAGGGCTAGTGTGCCGTACACCTCGTCGGTGGAAACGTGCAAAAAGCGGAAGGCTTGCTTCTGTGTCGTCGGCAGCTCGTTCCAGTAGCCGCGCACCGATTCCAGCAGATTGAAGGTGCCGACGATATTGGTCTGGATAAAGTCGCCCGGGCCGTGGATGGAGCGATCGACATGGCTCTCAGCGGCAAAGTTGATCACCGCACGCGGCTGATGTTCGGCCAATAGTTTGCCGACCAGTTCGCGGTCACCGATGTCGCCGCGAACGAAAATGTGGCTCAAATCGCCATCCAGCGATTTGAGCGTATCGAGGTTGCCAGCGTAGGTGAGGGCATCAAGATTAACCACCGGCTCTTCACATTGTGCGAGCCAGTCGAGTACAAAATTAGCGCCGATAAAACCGGCACCGCCGGTGACGAGAATAGTCATTTCAAAAATCCAATGTCTAAATTTTGTTGAATAGCGCCGCAGCCAGCAAGCCGGCATTTCCAAGCCTGGTCTGTCGGTAAAAATTACCATCACGGAAGGCAGCTAACCTGCTTAATAAATTTCCGTGATGTACACGCTCAAATTCTGTAAGTACAGCCTGATTGCGCTCTGGCATCAACGGCACGATGGATTGCAGTGCCCGCAAATGTTGTGCACCCCATTGTTTGAAGCGTCCGCGTTTCAGCATCTTTACTCGCTCCAAGCGGGCTTGCCAGCTCATATTCGAACCGACAATATTGTTGCCATGCTGGCGGTAATCCAGGCTCGGTTGCGCATCATAATAAACGCGCCCGCCTACCGCTGCCGTCGCGATATACACCCACCAGTCGTGGCTGACCACATCGACACACCCTGCCTGCTGGCAAACCTCTCTGGCGGCGCGATTCATCACCATGGTGTTTCCCCCGCCAATACTCTGCACCAGGGCATTCGAAAAGGAAGGCGCGCGGGTGAAAAGCGGTGAAAATCCAAGCGAATTGCCGCCATCATCCACCAGATGCGTCCGGCTACAATACAAAGCCGGTACGTTCGCAGGCTGAGTGCGCAACCAGCTCAAGGCACGACTGAGCTTATCCGCATGCCAGACATCGTCCTGGTCCGAAAAACAAAAATAATCCGCCTCTATTTCAGCAGAGCACAGCAGCGAAAGAAAATTATGGCAAAACCCTCGCTGCGGGCCATCAACTACTTTCACGGGCCGGTCATTTTCATTTTGGAAATCTTGCAACAGTAGTTGCGTCCCATCCGAAGAACCATCATCTGAAACATGTAATGACCAGTTTTCATAGGACTGTGCTAAAAATGACTGTAATTGAGCCGTTAGGTATCGTTCACCGTTATATGCCCCCATTAAAATGGCGACATGACCCATACGCTCTTTATTCATTACGAAGCATCTTTTCTATATGAAAAAAATTTAATACCTTGCCTTACAAAATATCTCTTGAACTATCCGATTGGTAGCCAGGATCGCTACTCAATAAGACCAATTTTTTAGGCACCCTGAACCTAACTAATCTACGATATGCCCACACATAAGCGATCACAAACAATATGGTACAAAGCTGCAGTGCCCATTGAACCCTCCAGAACAGCAAGGCGGGCATGATTGAACACAGCGCACCCCCCCATAAATAAGGCGCAGTCTGACTATTTCTGCGCGTGAGGTGCTTCGCTTCTTTACTGCCCACCATCCAGCGCACCAGCCTTTTGTACACCATCTGATGAAAATGCAGGCTATCCGGCAAGCCGGCAGCGCTCTTCCGCCATTTACGCCGCCAGATAGAAAACAGCGTTTCAAATACCGGGTAAATCAGCAATAGCAGCGGAAACCATGGCGACACCACGCCAAGGTGGCGTGCTACCAGCAACACCGCCAGCTCAGCCAAAATAAAGCCCGCTAGATAAGCCCCCGCATCCCCCGCGAAAATCAAACCGCGCGGAAAATTCCATACTAAAAAGCCCAACATGCTGCCGACCATGGCCAGGCTTAGCGCCAGCAAAGGCATATCGCCCACCGCCAGCGAGACGATGGCACCGGCTACCAGCACCTAACCTTTTTGGTCAGGTCTTCCACCAGCCCGGCGATAAACACCGGCGCACCGGCGAGCAATACCCCCCAAAACAGGTGGTTTTCAGACGGTTGCGCCCACAGCATCACGATGCCGCCTGCCAGCAGGCCGGCCAGCATAGGCACACCCCCAATACGCGGCGTGGGGGTGGCGTGGAATTTTTGCACCCCGCCCAGATCATGATCCATGGTGAGGCGGGCGTGCAGGTGTTGGGTACGGATCAGCACAATGCCGACCGCGAGCGAAGCAAGTAAGGCGCAAAACAAAACGGTCAGTAGCATGACAAATCTTCCAAAATTCAAAGCCTTCCAAAAAGGGCGCATAAAACGCTGCGGCGAATTCTACCCGCTGCGCCCCCTTTATTGAAGCCGCGGGTTAAAATCACTGCTGCTTTTCTGCCTCTGCCGGTTTATTTCATGTTCGAATCGCTGTTGTCGTTCTCCCGCCATCACAAGATGGCGCTATTGATGTTGCTGGATGCGCTATTGCTGCCGCTGGCGCTGGTCTCGGCGGTGCTGCTGCGCCTGGGCGGTAGCTGGGACCCTAAACTCACGCCGTTTTGGTGGCTGTTTATGGTGGCGCCATTGTGGGTGGTGCCCATTTTTATCAAGCTGGGCTTGTATCGCGCCGCACTCAAATATGTGGACGACAAGATCGTGCTCACCATCTTCAGCGGCGTGTCGCTGACGGTGCTGGTGCTGATGGCGGTGATTGTGATGGCCGGCATTACGCCGTTTCCGCGCACCTCCATCATCATCTTCTGGGTGTTTGCCATGGCGTATATCGGTGCCAGCCGCTTCTTGCTGCGCGGGCTGGTGCGGCGCATCGATGCGGTGGATGCACCACGCGAGCCAGTGATCATCTATGGTGCCGGCCATGCCGGCATCCAGCTGATGCTGGCGCTGCAAGCCGGACGCGAATACCGCCCGATGGCCTTTATCGACGACCAGCCGCAACTATGGCGCCACACCTTCCGCGGTCTGGCCGTGCATGCACCGGCCGAGCTGGCGCTTTTGGTGCAAGAGCTTTCCCCCAAAGCCATTTTGCTGGCCATGCCTTCGGTCAGCCGCGCCCGCCAGCGTGAAATCCTGCAGCAACTGGAGCGCTATCGCGTACCGATCAAGCAACTGCCCGGCATGGCCGAGCTGGTTAGCGGTGAAGTTCGGGTGGATGCATTGCGTGAAGTCGAGGTGGAAGACCTGCTCGGGCGCGAGCCGGTGCCGCCGCGCGCCGAATTGCTGGCCGCCAATATCAGCGGCAAGGTGGTGCTGGTGACCGGCGCCGGCGGCTCGATCGGCTCCGAGCTGTGCCGCCAGATTCTAATGCTGGCACCGCGCCAGTTGCTGCTGTTCGAACAGTCCGAGTTTGCGCTGTATGCCATCCATCAGGAGCTGAGCCAGGCCGCGCCGGCCCTGATCGTTACTCCGCTGTTGGGCTCGGTCACCGACTATGAGCGCCTGCTGTCGGTGATGACGTGCTTTAAGGTCAACACGGTCTATCACGCTGCCGCTTACAAGCATGTGCCCATGGTCGAACACAACCCGGTGGCCGGCATCCTCAACAATGCCTTCGGCACCCAGACCTGCGCGCAGGCGGCCGAGGCAGCCGGGGTTGATACTTTTGTCTTGATCTCGACCGACAAGGCGGTACGCCCGACCAATGTTATGGGCGCGACCAAGCGTCTGGCCGAGCTGACGCTGCAGGCCAAGAGCCATGCCGGCAGCCGCACGCGCTTTGTGATGGTGCGCTTCGGTAATGTACTGGGCAGCTCGGGCTCGGTGGTGCCACTGTTCAAACGCCAGATAGCCGGCGGCGGGCCGATCACCCTCACCCACCCCGATATTACCCGTTACTTTATGACCATCCCCGAAGCCGCCCAGCTGGTGATCCAGGCCGGCGCCATGGGCGAAGGCGGTGATGTGTTTGTGCTGGATATGGGCGAGCCGGTCAAGATCATTGATCTGGCGCGGCGCATGGTGCATCTGTCGGGGCTGGAGCTTAAAGACGAGGCGCACCCGCACGGCGATATCGAAATCCGCTGCACCGGCCTCAGACCCGGCGAAAAGCTGTACGAGGAGCTGTTGATCGGCGACAACACCCTGCCGACCCATCACCCGCGCATTCTGCGCGCAGAGGAACACCTGCTGCCCGAGGCCGAGCTGCAAGCCCATATGAGCAAACTCAAGCGGGCCTGCGACGAGCTGGATGCCGAAACGGCATTTAGCCTGATGCAGCAGGTGGTGGCGGAATTCAATGCTGCCCCCAAGACCGTAGACTGGGTCGCGCAGCAAGGCTAGCGGCAGACGCCCCCCCCTCATCCGGCGCTTGCGCGCCACCTTCTCCCCCCGGGAGAAGGCATGCTGGCGGCTTTGGCGCAGGGTCTGCGGCTGATGGGTTTTCCGACTCCTGCCATAGCCGGCGACGTTGCCACGATGCCTCCCTCGCCCGCTTGCCGGGAGAAGGTCGGGGTGAGGGCTTGATGCTGCCCCCCTCCCCACAAAAAATCCCCGGCACGTTCCGGGGATTTTTGCGTCTGCTCAGTATTTAGGCTTGGCCGCCGCATCAGCCGGTGCCGGCGCTGGCGGTTTACTGCCAGGCATGGCAGGTTTAGCCGGAGAGGTGGTTTTGGCCGCTGGCATCGCGGGTTTGCCCGGGCCGACGCTTAAGTCTTTGCGCAACATGTCCATGGTTTTATCGCCGATGCCCGGCACATTATTCAGATCTTCCACCGTTTTGAACGGGCCGTTCTTGGTACGGAAATCGATGATCGCCTTGGCTTTAGCCGGGCCAATACCATTAAGCGCTTCCAGTTCGGCCTGGCTTGCACTATTAAGATTGACCGCTGCCAGCGCGGTAGAGGACAGCAACAGGGCGCCGAGCAACCCGGCAAACAGTTTCTTCATTGCACCGACTCCTTCATGATCAAGCAGCCCGAATGGCTGCCAAAGCACTATAGGATTATTCGTACAGAATTTCAGGAGGCAAAAAATATCGCGGCTGAAGCCGCTCCTACACCGGTCTAGCCTGTAGGAGCGGCTTCAGCCGCGAGCAGTCACTTCAGCCGCGATGGCGGCTTACCAGACTTTCAGGTATCCCAGCATGCCTTCCGCGGCCTGGCGGCCTTCGAATACCGCGCGCACGACCAGATCGGCACCGCGCACCATATCGCCACCGGCAAAGACCTTGGGGTTGCTGGTCTGGTGCTTGAAGGCGGCGTGTTCAGGGGCGATGGTGCGGCCACGCTCGTCGCTGAGAATGTTTGCGCTATCGAACCAGGGGGCCGCTTCTGCCTGAAAGCCGAAAGCGATGATGACATGATCGCAAGCGATGGTTTCTTCGCTGCCGGCCACCACTTCGGCATTGCGCCGGCCCTTGGCGTCCGGCGCACCCAGGCGCGTTTCGGCCAGCGTCAGCAGCAAGCTGCCATCTTCGGCCTTGGCAATGGCCAGCGGCTGGCGATTCCACTGAAACTCGACGCCCTCTTCGCGCGCGTTGCCCACTTCCCGTTTGGAGCCCGGCATATTCGCCTCGTCGCGGCGATAGGCGCAAATCACGCGCTTTGCGCCCTGGCGGATGGCGGTGCGGTTGCAATCCATGGCGGTGTCGCCACCGCCCAGCACCACCACGCGCTTGCCGGCCATGGTGACGGCGGCTTCGTCCGGTCCCAGTGTGCCCATGCTCTGGCGCACATTGTTAATCAGGAACGGCAGCGCCTCCATCACGCCGGACAGGCTTTCACCCTCAAAGCCGCCCTTCATATACTTGTAGGCGCCCATACCCATGAATACCGCGTCGTAATCGGCCAGCAGCGTATCCATGCTGATGTCGCGACCGATCTCGGTGTTCAGGCGGAATTCGACGCCCATGCCTTCCATGATTTCGCGCCGGCGCGCCACCACGCTCTTTTCCAGCTTGAACTCGGGAATGCCGAAAGTCAGCAGGCCGCCGATTTCTTCGTAGCGGTCAAACACCACCGGCCGCACGCCGTTACGCACCAGCACATCGGCGCAAGCAAGGCCGGCCGGGCCGGCGCCGATCACTGCGACCTTTTTATCGGTCCACACCACCTTGGACATATCCGGACGCCAGCCGGCCTTATAGGCTTCGTCGGTGATGTATTTCTCGATACTGCCGATGGTGACCGCACCGAAATTACCCTGCTCCAGCGTACACGCGCCTTCGCACAATCGGTCTTGCGGGCAGACGCGACCACAAATTTCGGGCAGGGAGTTGGTCTGGTGCGACATTTCGGCCGCTTCGAATAAACGTCCTTCCTTCACCAGCTTGAGCCAGTTCGGGATGTAGTTGTGCACCGGGCACTCCCACTCGCAATACGGGTTGCCGCAGGACAGGCAACGCCCGGCCTGGTCTACCGCATCCACCGGGTGCAGCGGGGTATAGATTTCCTTGAACTCGATTTTACGCACCGCGGCCTCGACCTTGTCGCCGGGGTTGCGGGAGAGCTTCATAAACTGGAATACGTCGTTGGGCATTTTGTGTTCCCTCGTGCAGCAAGGAGTGGGGAGTAGGAAGAGGAGAGTCAAATCGTCCCATCCCTACACCGCTCACTCACCGAATTTTTCCACAGCCTAGCCTTTAAGCCGGCCCTGACTGGTCGTTTTTCAATTTGTATCGCAGCCGGTTGATCAACGCTGACAATAAGCGCCCGCAACTGGCAAGCAAGGAAAAAACAGGGTGCTCGGGCAGTAGAAAGTTCAAGCGTACGGATAGCTCCAACTGAGTATCCAGCTCGCTCAAAGAGCCGCGGGCTATCACCAGAAAGTGCAGATAATCCCGCGTTGTCGCTCGGGCAGCACCCTCGGCAATATTCGAGGGAATAGACACCGCCGCCCGGCGCATCTGGCCACTCAGACCGAAACGCTCGTCAACCGGGAAAGTACTCGTCAACGGGTAGACCATTTCAACCAGTACCATACCCTGTTGCCAGACATCCAACTGCTTGTGCGGCTTCTCCACGCCCTACTCCCTACTCCCCACTCCCGCCTTAATCCTTCAACAGCGATTCCAACTTCGCCGCCTTGGGCTTCACCAGCCAGAAGTAATCGACATAGTCGTCGAAGTTTTCCAGCATGGCGCGGCCGGTTTCCGAACCGGTCAGTTCGACATGCTTGGCAATCTTCTCCAACAGATAGGCGCGGTACATGCCCATCGCTTCGCCGTTGATCAGATTGATGTCGATCAGCTCGTTGTTGTAGCGATAAGGGAAGCGTTCGTTCTTGTCGTAGACGAAGGCAAAGCCGCCAGTCATGCCGGCACCGAAGTTGTAGCCGGTTTCACCCAGTACGATCACCGTGCCGCCGGTCATGTATTCGCAGCAATGGTCACCTGCGCCCTCGATCACCGCCAGTGCGCCCGAGTTCCTCACCCCGAAGCGCTCGCCGGCCACGCCAGCCGCGAACAGCTGGCCGCCGGTTGCACCATACAAGCAGGTGTTGCCCACGATGATGGACTCGCTGGCGCGATAACTTGCATTCTTGGGTGGATAGATGGTCACGCGGCCACCGGCCATGCCCTTGCCGACATAGTCGTTGGCGTCGCCTTCCAGCTCCAGATGCAGGCCTGGCGCATTCCATACGCCGAAGCTTTGTCCGGCCGAGCCGTTGAACTTGACCTTGAGGCAGCCAAACGGCAGGCCGGCAGCGCCGTGTACGCGGGCAATTTCACCCGACAGGCGCGCACCGATGGAGCGGTGGATGTTTTCGATCGGATACTCGAGCTGCAACATCTGCGTATTGTGGATGGCGCTGCGCGCATCATTCAGGATGGCCTCGGCCAGCTCGCCCTTATCAAACGAAGGGTTGGAAGCCTCCAGACAGAAGCGCGGTTCGCTGTCTGGCACAGTGCCCTGGCTGAGCAAAGGCGATAGATCCAGCTTGTGCTGTTTATCGCCGCTACCGGATTGCAGCTCCAACAACTCCATGCGGCCGATCAGCTCTTCCATGGTGCGCACGCCCAGCTTGGCCATCCACTCGCGGGTTTCGCGCGCGATGAACAGGAAGTAGTTCATCACCATTTCCGGCAGGCCGATAAAGTACTTGGAGCGCAGCTTGATTTCCTGCGTGGCCACGCCGGTCGCACAGTTGTTCAGATGGCAGATGCGCAGGTATTTGCAACCCAGCGCCACCATCGGGCCAGTGCCAAAGCCAAAGCTTTCCGCGCCCATGATCGCGGCCTTGACTACATCGAGGCCGGTCTTGAGGCCGCCATCGGTCTGTACCCGCACCCGGCCGCGCAGGCCGTTGGCGCGCAGCACTTGCTGCGCCTCGGTCAGGCCCAGCTCCCACGGGGTGCCGGCATATTTCACCGAGGTCAGGGGGGAAGCGCCCGTGCCACCATCGTAACCGGAGATGGTGATCAGGTCGGCATAGGCCTTGGCCACGCCGGCGGCAATGGTGCCCACGCCCGGCTCAGCCACCAACTTGACCGACACCAGCGCCGTCGGGTTGACCTGTTTCAAGTCAAAAATCAGCTGGGCCAAGTCTTCGATCGAATAAATATCATGGTGCGGTGGCGGTGAAATCAGGCTCACACCTTCCTTGGCGTGGCGCAGGCGCGCGATCAGGCCGGACACCTTGTCGCCCGGCAGCTGGCCGCCCTCGCCCGGCTTGGCGCCTTGCGCAACCTTGATCTGCAGCACTTCGGCATTGACCAGATAATGCGGGGTGACGCCGAAACGACCGGAAGCCACCTGCTTGATCTTGGACATTTTCTCGGTGCCGTAGCGCGCCGCGTCTTCGCCGCCCTCGCCCGAGTTGGAACGCCCGCCCAGACGGTTCATCGCGATGGCCAGCGCCTCGTGTGCCTCGGGGCTTAAGGCGCCCAGCGACATACCGGCCGAATCGAAACGCTTGAGGATGGCCTCGATCGGTTCGACCTCATCCAGCGGAATCGGCGTCGCAGCCAGCTTGAGCTCCATCAGGTCGCGGAACATGGCGACCGGACGGCTGTTCACCAGATGGGCATAGGTCTGGTAGGCATCGTAGTCGTCGTTCTGCACGGCTTTTTGCAGCTGCGTCACCACGTCCGGGTTGTAGGCGTGATATTCCTCGCCATGCACATACTTGAGCAGGCCGCCATGACTGATCGGGCGCATCGGGTTGAAGGCGAAGCGCGCCAGCTTTTTCTGGTCCTCTTCAAACTCGTCAAAACCAGCACCCGACAGGCGCGACACCGTGCCCTTGAGGCACAGCTCCACCACTTCTTCGTGGATACCGATTGCCTCGAACAACTGGCCGCCGCGATAGCTGGCGATGGTCGACACCCCCATCTTGGACAGTACCTTGAGCAAGCCCTTATTGATGCCCTTGCGGTAGTGCTGCAGCGCTTCGTTGATCTTGCACTTCACATCCCCGGCATTCACCAGACCGATAATGCTCTGATAGGCCAGGTAAGGATAAACCGCGGTCGCGCCATAGCCGATCAGGCAGGCCATCTGGTGCGCATCCCGCACAGTACCGGTCTCAAGCACGATATTGGTCTTGCAACGCAGGCCGGCGTCGATCAGCGCGTGATGTACGGCACCGGTCGCGAACAGGGCATGGATAGGCAGGCGGGTCGCGCTCAGATTGCGGTCGGACAACACCACCACTACCGTGCCTTCGCGCACGGCCGCCAGCACATGCTGGCACAGCTTTTCCAGCGCGCCTTGCAGGCCGGATTCAGTCGGGTCGTAGCACAGATCAAAGCGGGTCGATTTGAGATGCGCCTCGGGGCGCGTCGTCACGCGCACGAATTTTTCGTGGCTGAGCACCGGGCTGCGGACTTCCAGCCGCTTGGCGTGCTCGGCACTTTCCTCGAACATATTGCGCTCGGGGCCGAACACCGAGTTCAGCGACATCACCACCGCTTCGCGTATCGGGTCGATAGGCGGGTTGGTCACCTGGGCAAACTGCTGACGCAGATAATCGAACGGCGAACGCACTTTTTGCGACAGCACCGCCATCGGCGTGTCGTCGCCCATGGAGCCCACCGCCTCCTGACCGTCTTCGGCCAGTACGCGCAGAATCTGGTCGCGCTCTTCAAAGCTGAGGTTGAACTGCTTCTGATAGGTCAGGAGCTGGTCCGCACTCATCGCCTCGAGGCTGGAGTCGTCTTCTATCGACAGCTCCAGATACTGCGCCGAATCCTTGATCCACTGGCGGTAAGGCTTGGCGCTCTTAAGCTGGGCATCGATTTCTTCCGGCAGCAACAGCTCGCCGGTGCACAGATCGGCAGCAAACAACTGCCCCGGCTTGACGCGGCCCTTCTTCGCCACATCCTCGGGACGGTAATCCCACACCCCGACTTCCGAGGCGATGGTCAGCACATTATCTTTAGTCAGCACCCAGCGCGCCGGACGCAAGCCGTTACGATCCAGCATACAGGCGGCGTAGCGGCCGTCGGTCAGCACAATGCCGGCCGGGCCATCCCATGGCTCCATATGCATGGAGTTGAATTCGTAAAAAGCGCGCAGATCCTTGTCGGTGGAGTCCACATTCTGCCAGGCCGGCGGCACCAACAGGCGCAAGGCGCGGAACAGCGGAATGCCGCCCATCAGCAGGCCTTCGAGCATATTGTCCAGACTCATGGAGTCGGAGCCGTCGGTCTGCACGATGGGGCGTACCGCATCCATGTCCAGATGTTCGGATGCCATGATCTGCTCGCGCGCACGCGCCCAATGGCGGTTGCCCGATACGGTATTGATCTCGCCGTTGTGGGCGAGGAAACGGAAGGGCTGGGCCAGCTTCCACTGCGGCCAGGTATTGGTCGAGAAGCGCTGGTGGAAGACCGAGAGGCTGGATTCGAAACGCTCATCCTGCAAGTCGAGGAAGAAACGGGACAGATTGTCCGGTGTCACCAGACCCTTGTACGACAAGGTATGCGGCGACAGGGTAGGCAGATAGAAATAAGGATCGTCAGCCTTGTTGGCCTTCTCGGCCAGACGGCGTGCCATATACAGGCGGCGCTGGAAAGTCGGCTCGTCCATGCCGAACGGGCAATTGACAAACACCTGCACGATGGCCGGCAGGCTGGCGAGTGCGGCTTCGCCGCAAGCGCTGTCATCGGTCGGCACCTCGCGAAAACCGGCGACTTCCAGACCTTGCTCTTCCAGATGCTCCTTCAGCCGGCGCAGGCTTTTCTGGCCAAGTGTCGCGTCAGGGTGGTGAAATACCAGACCGGCAGCGTACACTGGCTTGAGCGTGATGCCGGCAGCTTGCGCGACCTGACGTAAAAAACCGTCCGGCTTACGGAACAGCAAGCCGCAACCGTCACCCGATTTGCCATCGGCGGCAACGGCGCCGCGATGAGTCAGTTTGGCGAGCGAGGAAATGGCCGTTTTGACCAGCCAGTGGCTGGGTTTATCGTCCATCTGGGCGATCAGACCGAAACCGCAACTATCCTGTTCGAAATCCGGGCGGTACAAAGTACCTTCCAACCAGCGCTGTCTATCCATATTGTTGCCTGCTGATAATGTAAAACGAATGATTCGATTCTAAGGTCAAGTGAGGCAGAATCGCAACCCGAATTTGTGCGACGCGATAATTCATTACTATCAAGCACTTACCTGAAAATTCATGGTTTTTAATACGGGAAAACCCCTGCTTTATTTTCAGTTTTGTGACGTTAAATTTAAATTTAGCGACCAAAATAAGAGCATAAACAATATTGAAAATACCAACCAACAGCATAATGTCGGACAAAAGTGTGATTCATATCCCGGAAAAAACGCCCGCTTCCCGTGAGGCCGTACGCGGCTTCGCCGACCAGGCCTTTGCCCGCGCGGCGGGCGCACCGCTGATTGCCGGCAATCACGCCCACCTGCTGTACGACAGCGCCGAAAATTTTCCGGCATGGGAAGCGGCGATTGCCGCTGCGCAGGAAAGCATCCTGATCGAGATGTATATGTTCAGCAATGACGACTTCGGCCGTCATCTATGCGCCCTGCTCGCCGAGCGGGCGCGCAGCAAGGTGCGCGTACTGTTGCTGCTGGACTGGTTCGGCTGCTGGCAGGAAATTTTGTCCGGCTTTTTCAAGCCGCTGCTCGCGGCCGGCGCCGAAATCCGCTACTACAATCCGCCCAGCCTGTCCGCCGGGCTCGCGCTTTTGGGGCGCAACCACCGCAAGCAAATCATCGTCGACCAGGAGCAGGTCTTTGTCGCCGGCCTGTGCGCCAGCGCGCGCTGGGAGGGCGACAGCAAAGCCGGCATCGCGCCGTGGCGCGACACCGGCGTCCAACTGACCGGCCCGGTACTACAGGACGCCATTGCGGCCTTTGCCGATAGCTGGGCCAGTTGCGGCAGCCCGCTGGCACTGGCGCCACACACCGCTCCCTCCCCCATACCCGGCGATGTCGCGGCGCGCCTGATTGCCACCACCCCCAGCAGCGCCAACATGATGCGGCTGGATCTGATGATTGCCGCCTTCGCCCGCGAAACGCTATGGATTACCGATGCCTATTTCATGGGCACCGGTACCTATCTCACCGCCTTGAAAAATGCGGCTCGCGACGGGGTCGATGTGCGCTTGCTGGTGCCGCGCGCCAGCGATATTGCCTGGATCGCAACCGTGTCGCGTACCCAGTACCGCCCCCTACTGGAAGCCGGCGTGCGCGTGTTCGAATGGAACGGCTCGATGATCCATGCCAAAACCGCCGTGGCCGATGGACGCTGGGCGCGCATCGGTTCATCCAATCTCAATGTGTCCAGCTGGCTGGCCAATCGGGAACTGGATGTCTCCATCGAGGACGAAACGCTGGCGGGCGAGTTGGCCGAGCGCTTTTACCGTGATCTGGATAATGCGACCGAAGTCATCCTGCAAGGCCAGCGCCGCCGCCCGGCCCTGTCACGCCCACGCCTGCCCTATCACCCCCCCCTGCTCAGCGCAGGCGCCAATGCCGCCCGTGCCCGCGCCACCGCCCGTGCGGCAGCCAGACAAGCGGCACGCATCGGCGACACCATCGAAGCCGTGGTGCGCGGCACGCGCGAAGTCGAGCGCAGCGAAGCTTCCGCGCTGTTAAGCATAGGCTGCACCCTCTTGCTGCTGGCGCTGGCCATCGCCTTTTTCCCATGGCTGATCGCCGCGCCGCTGGTGCTGCTACTGGGCACAGGCAGCGCGGCACTGATCCTGAAGGCGTGGCAGCTGCGTAAGAGGGGATAGGGCGTGGGGGTCTGGGGTCTGGGGTCTGGGGTCTGGGGTCTGGGGTCTGGGGTCTGGGAGCCGGGATCTGGGAGCCGACGCCGTTACTCCCTACTCCCTACTCCCTACTCCCTACTCTCCACTCCCTCCCCCTGCCTCTTTACAAAAAATTCAATGTGGATATAATGCGCGCCGAACAGGGTATTCGAAGGTGGGCTGCTATCAGCCTGCCCTAAGCCGGCAGACGTGAGGATGGACCCCATCCAGTGCGGACCGCGGTGCAAAGCACCCAAATGACCCGGCGCCCAGGTGCCGGAATTTGATGTGAATCGCGCCTCAAGGCCAGCCACGGCGTGCGCTACTTCTCTGTACCGCACAGCAACTGCGCCCTAACGCGCACCGAGTGACATCTTTGGCCTCGCCAAAGGCCGCAAGGCGTTACAGGTGCCCGGCCCCGACCCTGTGTCATGACAGGGCACGACCCTATCCCACGCTTGCGCCCTTTTGACGGTGCCCTTGATGTCCGAGTTTCAACAAGGACTCAGGCATGCGTTTTCGTTTTCCCATCGTCATCATCGACGAAGATTTTCGTACTGAAAATACCAGCGGCTCCGGTATCCGCGAGCTGGCCAGCGCCATTGAAAGCCAGGGCATCGAAGTGGTGGGCTACACCAGCTATGGCGACCTGACTGCCTTTGCACAGCAGCAAAGCCGCGCTGCCGGTTTTATCCTGTCTATCGATGACGAGGAATTCCACACCCAGGACAGCACCGATACCGCGCTGGGCAAGCTGTATGGCTTTATCGCCGAACTGCGCCGCCGCAACCCCGATATTCCGGTTTATCTCTATGGCGAGACGCGTACCGCGCGCCATATCCCGAACGATATCCTGCGCGAGCTGCATGGCTTTATTCACATGCACGAGGACACGCCGGACTTCGTGGCACGCCACATCATCCGCGAAACCAAGTCCTACCTCGACAGTCTGGCACCACCGTTTTTCCGTGCGCTGGTCGACTACGCCAACGATGGCTCCTATTCCTGGCACTGCCCGGGCCACTCCGGTGGCGTCGCCTTTTTGAAGAGCCCGGTCGGCCAGATGTTCCACCAGTTCTTCGGCGAAAACATGCTGCGCGCCGACGTGTGCAATGCCGTGGATGAGCTGGGCCAGTTGCTGGACCATACTGGCCCGGTAGCGGCCTCCGAGCGCAACGCCGCGCGCATCTTCAGCGCCGACCATCTGTTTTTTGTCACCAACGGTACCTCGACCAGCAACAAGATCGTGTGGCATAGCACGGTTGCCGCCGGCGACATCGTACTGGTGGACCGCAACTGCCATAAGTCCAATCTGCACGCGATCATTATGACCGGCGCCATTCCGGTGTTCCTGATGCCGACGCGCAACCACTACGGCATTATCGGTCCGATCCCCAAGGCCGAGTTCTCGCTGGAAAACATCCGTCAAAAGATAATGGCCAATCCGTTTGCCCGCGCCGCGCTGGAAAAGAACCCGGGTGCCAAGCCACGCATTCTGACGCTAACCCAGTCCACCTACGACGGCATTCTGTACAACGTCGAGGAGATCAAGGGCCTGCTCGATGGCGAAGTCGACAGCCTGCACTTTGACGAAGCCTGGCTGCCGCACGCCAGCTTCCACGATTTTTATGGCGACTTCCACGCCATTGGCGATGACAGGCCGCGCTGCAAGGAGTCGATGATTTTCTCCACCCAGTCCACCCACAAGCTGCTGGCAGGCATCTCGCAGGCCTCGCAGATTCTGGTGCAGGACCCGATCAACCGCAAACTGGATGTGTCCCTGTTCAACGAGGCGTATCTGATGCATACCTCGACCAGCCCGCAGTACGCGATTATCGCCAGCTGCGATGTGGCGGCGGCGATGATGGAGCAGCCGGGCGGCAAGGCGCTGGTGGAAGAATCGCTGGTCGAGGCACTGGACTTCCGCCGCGCCATGCGCAAGGTGGATGAAGAGTACGGCCATGACTGGTGGTTCAAGGTGTGGGGGCCGCAAGCGCTGTCGGACGACGGCATCTGCGATCCGGCCGAATGGCAACTCAAGCCGGAAGACCGCTGGCACGGCTTTGCCGGCATTGAAGAAGGCTTCAACCTGCTCGACCCGATCAAGGCCACCATTCTCACCCCAGGGCTGGATGTAGACGGCAACCCGGACGAAATGGGCATACCGGCCGCCATCGTCACCAAGTATCTGACCGAACACGGTGTGGTGGTGGAAAAGACCGGCCTGTACAGTTTCTTCATCATGTTCACCATCGGCATTACCAAGGGCCGCTGGAACACGCTGATTTCGCTGTTGCAGCAGTTCAAGGACGACTACGACAAGAACCAGCCGATGTGGCGCATCATGCCGGAGTTTGTTGCCAAGTATCCGCAATACGAGCGTGTCGGCCTGCGCGATTTGTGCCAGAAGATTCACGAACTGTATGCGCGCCATAATATTGCGCGCCTGACGACCGAGATCTATCTGTCGGAAATGGAGCCTGCGATGCGTCCGGCCGATGCCTTCGCCAAGACTGCGCACCGCGAAATCGAGCGGGTACCGGTTAACGAACTGGAAGGCCGCATCACTGCCGGCCTGCTCACGCCTTACCCGCCGGGGATTCCGCTGCTGATTCCGGGCGAGCGCTTCAACCGCACCATTGTCGGCTATCTGAAGTTTGTACAGGACTTCAACCTCGAACTGCCGGGCTTTGAAACGGATGTGCACGGCCTGGTGGCGGTGGAAAAAGACGGCAAGCGGGTGTACTGCGTGGATTGCGTGAAATAGGGAGTGGGGAACCGGGAACCGGGAGTCGGTAACCGGGAGCCGGGAGCCGCAGGGTTCCCCGCCTTGGCCATACGACAAAGCCCCGCGATTCATCGCGGGGCTTTGTCACATCCGGCAAACCGGTATCAGGCTGGGTGATGCTGATACAGGCTGTCGATCAGATCACGGCAATGCTGGCTAATCACCTTGCGGCGCAGCTTAAGCGTCGGCGCCAGTTCACCCTTGTCCACACACCAGGGCTTCTCCAGCAGCGCGAATTTCTTCACATGCTCCCAATTGCCGAAATAGCGGTTGAAGCGTTTGACCTCGCGGTCGATCAGCGCCTGCACCTTGGGGTTGTGCGCCATTTCGGCATCGCTGGTATAGGCGATGCCCTGCTGCGCACACCACTCCTTGAGCTTGTCGAATAGCGGCACGATCAGTGCACCGGCAAACTTCTGCCCGTCGCCCACCACCATCACCTGATCGATAAAGGCCGATTCCTTGAGCTTGTTCTCGATCACCTGCGGCGCGATATATTTGCCGTTGGAGGTCTTGAACATTTCCTTCTTGCGGTCGGTAATGGTCAGCACGCCATCGGCCATCTTGCCGATGTCGCCGGTATGCAGCCAGCCATCGATAATGGTTTCTGCGGTCTGCTCGGCATCCTTGTAGTAACCGACCATCACATTGGGGCCACGCACCAGGATTTCGCCATCGTCGGCAATCTTCACTTCGACATGCGGCAGCGGTATGCCCACCGAGCCGATGCGCACCTTGGCGGGATCAAACAGGTTGGCCGAAATCACCGGCGAGCATTCGGTCATGCCATAGCCTTCGGCCACCATGATGCCGCAGGCCCACATCAGACGCGCCAAACGCGGTTGCAGCGCGGCCGAACCGACATTAATCCATTTGAGTTCGCCACCCAGCGCCGTGCGCCACTTGCTGAAGATCAACTTGTCGGCCAGCGCGAACTGCGCCTTTTGCCACAGGCCCATCTTGGCATTGGGGTCGAAATTTTCGGCCATATCCAGCGCCCACAGATACAGCTTTTTCTTGTTGCCAGACAGCTCGGAGGCCTTGCCCGCCAGCTTTTCATACAGCTTTTCCAGCACGCGCGGCACGGCACTGAAGGTGTGCGGATGCACTTCCTGCAGCGCATTGGACAGCTGCTCGACACCGGCAAAATAAATGCCGGTACTGGAAGACATATAGTAGTAAACCCCGGTACGCTCGAAAATATGCGATAGCGGCAAAAAGGACAGGGCGCGCAACTGGCCTTGCGGCAAGCCGGTATGTTCGGCCGTTGCCGTTGCGGTACTCACCACATTACGGTGCGACAGCATCACGCCCTTGGAGCGGCCGGTCGTACCCGAGGTGTAGATAATGGTAAACACCTCGTCGGCGCGGATGCTGTCACGCAAGGCGGCGAGCATGATATCGTCACCATCGGCCCCCAGCGCTTCGACTTCGCGCCACGAAGGCACGCCTTCGATATCGGCAAAGGAATAGATAGGACAGCTCAGTTTGCCCAGCGCATCATGTACCTTGCGCTGCATGGCGGCCGTGCCGGCAAAGGCCATTTTGACCCCGGCATGCATCAGGATATAGGTTGCATCTTCGACGGTAATCGTCGGGTACAGCGGCACGCTGATGGCGCCGATCTGCTGCAAGGCCAGATCGACCAGCACCCATTCGGTCGAGTTGTCGGCCACGATGGCGACACGGTCGCCACGGTTGATGCCCAGTTTGATAAAGCCATGGCTGACGCGGTTGACGGTTTCTACAACTTCAGGCGTCGAAAGGGTATGCCACTGCTTGCCTTTGCGTGTGCTCAGGCAATCGTGGCGTGGTTGCGTTTCTAGCTGGTGATACAGAAAGTCAAATGCACGTTCAAGCTTCATCGCTTTATGTGGACCGAAATCGAAAGAGCGCACCTTATCCCCAATCGGCGAAGGTGTAAAGTATTGAACTTAGACGGCTTTGTCCGATATCAAACTGGAATTGGCAAAGACCCTGCAATAAAACAATAGCAATCAGTCTCCAATTTACCGCATGCCACATGCTCGTGTTTCTTAACATGTTCATACGTTTTACTTAAAAATCCGAGGCTTAAGATGAAGTTTTCTACTCGCGCCATCCATGCTGGCTATCAGGCAAAAGCCCATCAGGGCGCCGTGATGCCGCCTATTTATCAAACCTCGGTGTTTGCCTTCGAACAGATCGGCGCCGACATGGAATTTTCCTATGCCCGCTCCGGCACACCGACCCGCGCGGCGCTGGAAGGCTGCTTTGCCAGCCTGGAAAATGCCCGCCACGGCATGGCTTTT
Organism: Craterilacuibacter sp. RT1T; assembly: GCF_023502145.1. GTDB lineage: Bacteria > Pseudomonadota > Gammaproteobacteria > Burkholderiales > Chromobacteriaceae > Craterilacuibacter. The sequence continues at coordinate 143,765 of NZ_JAMFLI010000005.1, forward strand.
GCCAGCGGCATGGCGGCCATCGATGGGGTATTGCGTGCCTTTTTGCAGCCGGGCGATGAGGTCATCGCGGTGGCCGATCTGTATGGCGGCGCCTGGCGCTTATTGTCCAAGGTCATGGCGCCCCTGGGGATCAAGGTCAGCTTTGTCGACTTGACCGACCCGGCCAATCTGGAAGCGGCCATCCATCCTGCGGTCAAGCTGGTATGGCTGGAGTCGCCCACCAACCCGCTGTTGAATCTGGTCGATATTGCTGCGCTGTCGGCGATTGCCCACGCCCATGGCGCGCATGTCGCCATCGACAACACCTTTGCCACGCCTTATTTGCAGAATCCGCTCGATCTGGGCGCCGATATTGTGGTGCACTCGGCCACCAAATATCTGGGCGGGCACTCCGATGTATTGCTGGGTCTGGTTGCGCTGAACGACGATGCGTTGCAACAGAAGATCCGCTTTATCCAGAATTCGGCCGGCAATGTGCCCGGGCCACAGGACTGCTTCCTGGTGCTACGCGGCATCAAGACGCTGGCGCTCAGAATGGAGCGTCATTGCGACAATGCCGAAAAGGTCGCCGCTTTTCTGCTCGGGCATCCGGCCATTGAAAAGGTGTTCTTCCCCGGCCTCGCCGACCATCCGCAACATGCGCTGGCCAAGACACAGATGCGCCGTTTCGGCGGCATTATTTCGATCTATCTAAAGGATGACACGCGCGAAGCCGCCAACCGCGTCGCCACCCGCCTGCAATTGTTCGCGCTGGCCGAGTCGCTGGGCGGGGTCGAGTCGCTGGTTAACCATAGCTGGACCATGTCACACGGCTCGCTACCCCCTGAACAAAAGCGCGCGCTGGGACTGCGCGAAGGCGGCTTGCGTCTCTCTATCGGGATAGAAGATATCGACGATATTCTGGCCGATCTGGCACAGGCGCTCGCCTGATTTCCCGCACATCGATTGCGGCGCCGCCCAGACTGGCTCATAGAAATGACGGTCATGTCGCGGCGCTGGCTATCGATGTCCGGGAAACGAAAGACAAACAACTGTTTTAAAACGGATAATTGTCTCCAAACATTGGAGAACAAACATGACAATCATACTAAGCGTCGTATTGATTTATTTCTTTGCGCTACCGATTATCGGCGGTGCCTTTTCCCTGGTCAGCGGCATGCTCAAACCGCGCTTTCGCCGCCCCCAGGAAGAAGTGCAACGCAACTCGCCATTCAATCCGTTTTACCAGCAGTCGCCATTCAACCTGGGCTGAACACCAGCAGATCACGCTCAAGGGCAAGGCGTAAGCCTTGCCCTTGAGCGTTTTGCATTAGAGCGCGCGCGTCACCTTATCCACCAGCACCATCAGATGCTGGTAATCGAGACCCGAGTGTTCAGACAGGCCGATTTCGCAGGTCGCACTATTGGCATAGCCGCCGCTGCAATGCGCCACCTGCGGGCGCAAGTCTTTCAGCGCCGAGGCATTCAACTCGGGGAAGGTAAAGCCTTTATCACCGGCAAAACCACAGCAGGTGACCCCACCGGGCACGGTCACCCGATTCGCACAACGCCGTGCCAGCGCTTCCAGCATCCCCGCCTGACCGCTTTTACGCATCGAACACACCACATGCAGCGCCACATCCTCATCGACCGGGCTGAACTGCAGATAGTCGGCAGCCACTTCATGCACAAAGCGCGTCACGTCGTAAATCTGTAGCGGCGTATCCTGCAAGCCCTCCAACAGCGCCACCGTACAGACCCCGTTGTCGACAATCACCGGCCAGCGGCCATTGTCACTGGCCAGCAATAGCGCCGCCTCCACTTCCATGCGTTTGGCTTGGGCGGCATCCATCGCGCCTTTGGAGTGAAAAGGCGTGCCGCAACACAGATTGCCCAGATCCGCCGGATAGAGCAGCGCATAACCGGCTTTTTCCAGCACCGATGCGACCACCTGGTTGACCGGGCGCGCATCCGGCGCGGCGCTTGAGGGCACAAAGGTTCGCGTCAGGCAGGATGACAGATACACCACTTTACGCACACTATCCGCCTTGCCCGGCAGCGCGGAAAAACGCCCGGCACCACGCGGAAAATGGCGTGACCAGTGCGGCACGCGCGCGCCCAATACGCGGCGCAAACCCTGCATCAAGGCTGCCGTACCGCCCTCGCCCGCCACCCGCTCAAAGCCGGCCAAGAGGCGCAAACCGGTGCGGGCCGCACTGCTCGCGAGGCCGTAATGCCGTGCCAGCGTCGCGGCCCCCTTGCGCGCGCGCTCGCCGAGTGCCGCCTCGCGCAGCCCCAGCGTAAGCGCTCCGGTATTGATGCCGACCGGACACGCCGTTTCACACAGACCGCAGGCGACACAGGTTTGCTCGCCGGCATAGACATAAGCCGCTTCCATCTGCTGCAAGGCGGCAGGCTCGGTGCCGCTGGCAAGGAGCGCCGCGATTTCACGCCGAGCCACAATGCGCTGGCGCGGCGTCAGCGTCAGTGCGCGGCTGGGGCATTGCGCCTCGCAAAAACCGCACTCGATACATTTATCGATAATGGGGTTGGCCGCCGGCATGGGCTTGAGATGCTTGACGTGCAGCAACTTGTCCTGCGACAGGATCACATCGGGGTTGAGCATGCCCTCAGGGTCGAACAGCAGCTTGATTTCCTGCATCACGCGGTAGGCATCCGCCCCCCACTCCAGCTCGACAAAGGGTGCCATATTGCGCCCGGTGCCATGCTCGGCCTTGACCGCGCCCTCGTACTCGACCGCCACCAGCTGGCACACGTCTTCCAGAAAAGCCTGATAGCGCCCGATTTCGGCCGCGCCGGAAAAATCAGGGGTAAACACGAAGTGCAGATTGCCCTCCAGCGCATGGCCGAAAATGATGGCCTCGTGATAGCCGTGGCACTGGAACAAGGCCTGCAGCTTAAGCGTCCCCTGAGCCAGATGCTCGATCGGAAACACCACATCCTCGATAATCACCGTCGTTCCGCTGGCGCGCATCGCCCCGACGCTGGGGAACATGCCCTTGCGGATATTCCATAGCCGGGTCGTTTCGGCGGCATCGCTACTAAACACCAGCGGCGACAAGGCCGTAAACGGGGCAAGAAAATCGCTGATGGCCGCGCTCTGGCGCTGCAAATCCGCCGCGGACTCGGCGCGGGTTTCAATCAGAATGGCCGCCGCGCTATCGGGCAGACTGCGTATCAGAGCCGGTACGCCGGCCTTGTCTTGCACCGAGCGCAGACTCGCCCTATCCAGCAGTTCGGCTGCCGCCACCTGATCCTTATGCTGTGCCAGCAGCGCGATAGCCTGACAGGCCGTGCCGATGTCGGGATAAAACACCAGCGCCGATGCCTTGTGCGCCCAGTCGGGCACGGTGTGATACACCACCTCGGACACAAAGGCCAGCGTGCCTTCGCTGCCCACCATCAGATGCAGCAAGATGGCCAGCGGATCGGTGTAGTCCACCAGCGCATTCAGGCTATAGCCGGTGGTGTTTTTCATCTTGTACTTGCGCCGGATGCGTTCCGCGAGCGTCTCGTCCTCCTGCACGCGCTGCGCCAAAGCTGACAAGGCCGACAGCAAGCCGGCATGGCTCTGGCGAAATGCCGCCACACTGGCCTCGTCCGCGGTATCGAGCAAGGTGCCATCCGCCAGAATCAGGCGCAGGCTGCGCACGGTGCGGTAACTGTTCTGCGCGGTGCCGCAGCACATCCCGCTGGCGTTGTTATTGACGATGCCGCCTATCATTGCCGCATTCAGCGTCGCCGGGTCCGGGCCTATCTTGCGCCCGTAAGGCAAGAGAGCGGCATTGGCCGCCGCCCCCAGTACCCCCGGCTGCAAACGGATGGCTGCACCCTCTTCCAGCACCTCCAGGCGGTTCCACGCATCGCCGGCCACCAACAAAATCGAATCGCTGACCGCCTGCCCCGACAAGGACGTGCCCGCCGCGCGAAAAGTCACCGGCAAAGCCAGCGCCGCCGCCTCGGCCAGCAACAGCCTGACTTCATCCTCATTATGCGTTTTCACCACCACCTTGGGTCTTAGCTGGTAGCAGGAAGCATCGGTGCCATACGTCAGCGTGGACAAGGGATCGGTATAGATGCGCCGGCTGTCGATACGGCCGCTAATACGCCGGACAAAGCTTTGGTAGGCGGCAGGCAACATGCAATGGCTCCAGGATTCAGGTCATCAATAGGACAAAGTTTGCCACAGTCCGCGCGCTTACCCCATGCGGGGATGCCCCTATTCATGACTATGGATTATCCTGACATGAAAACCATAAGCGGGAGTACACACATGCTGATGCACAAAGACAAGGCCACCTTGCTGGTGGTCGATATACAAGAAAAACTCATCCCCGCCATTGCCGGCGCGCAAAACCTGATCGCGCGCGCGCGCTGGCTGATCGCCGCCGCCCATGATTGTGCCCTGCCGGTGGTGTTTTCCGAGCAGTATCCGCAAGGTCTGGGCCACACCCTGCCCGAACTGCTGGCGGCGGCCCCCGCCGCCCAAGTGGTAGAGAAACTGCACTTCTCCTGCGTCAGCGCAGGCTGCCTGCCGCGCAGCCTGCTGGAACGCGAACAGGTCATCGTGTGCGGCATGGAAACCCATGTCTGCGTGTTACAAACGGTATTGGGGCTGCTGCAATTGGGTAAACAGGTATTTGTCGTCGCCGATGTCGTCGGCAGCCGCAGCGACCGCGATAAGGAATTGGGACTGCAAAGAATGCAGGGCGCCGGTGCCGTGCTGGTCAGCCGCGAGATGGTGCTGTTCGAGATGCTGGAAAAATCGGGCAGCGAACAGTTCAAGGCAATGAGCAAGAAGTATCTGGTCGGTGAGCAGCCATGAGACAAGCCCCCTAAGAGCGTGTTCACGATCTCGCGAGCGAGGGCGAGACAAGGCGAAAACGGCTGAGAAAGCGGAATGTACAGGTGGTACATGAGCATTTCGAAGCTGTTTTTAACGCCGTATCGCCGATGCGCAGCAGATCGTGAACAGGTTCTAAAGCAAAACTTGCCGTAGGGGGCTAATCGATAGACGCATGCAGCTCAGGCAAAGCCAGCCGGCCTACCAGCGATCCTGACGGTACTCGCGGCGGATTTCGCGCCTTGCTTCGCGCTTTTCCTTCTTTACATCGACGTAGGCACGCGTCTTGGCCTGGCGCACCTCGCGGATACCATTACGGATCGCACGGCGTTTTTCCCACGGCGTATCCGCCTGATAATAGTCGCGTGCCGCCTCGCGCCGCTCGGCGATCACTTCGCGCGCACCCTCGCGCTTGGCTTTTCCTACTTCATAAATCCCCTCACGGATCTCGCTTTTTACACCCCAGCTGCTGGCAAAGGCGCTTGAGCAGGCAAGACCCAGCAGTAGCGTCATCAATACTTTTTTCATGTCGCATGTCCTTGTTGTCCATTGGCGGCAGGCCGCCTTGCAATGGACCAACTATGAACTCGAACACTACCTAAAGTAAGCGATTGTGCATTTGTTCACATGCACTTAGCCACACGACTTCGCCTATCACCGCCAGCCCAAACGCCTCTAAACCAGCCCCCCATCCACCAGCCGGATCTGCCGGTCGCAGGTGTCCGCTAGCCGCGCGTCGTGGGTAACCAGGAGAAAGGTGACGCCGTCTTCGCGGTTGATTTCGCGCATCAGCGCAAAGGCGTCGGCAGCGGTCTGGGTGTCGAGGTTGCCGGTGGGTTCATCGGCCAGCACCAGACGCGGGCGCGCCATCAGCGCGCGTACGATGGCGACGCGCTGCTGCTGGCCGCCGGACAGTTGCACCGGCATTTTATAGCTGTGTTCAGCTAGGCCGACCCGCTCCAGCAGCTAGATGGCTACGCCCGTAAAGGCACACTCAGCACAAAAAAGGGTGCCCGATCCGGGCACCCCTGCTACCTGCCAGCCAAGCTCAATCGAGCACGGCCAGGCGGGCGGTACGGAAGTAAATAAAGCGGTCGTACGACAGCGGGAGCGTATTCGCGTACAAGTACATCCCCACCGACCAGTTGTAAGGGTAGATCGCTGCAGCCTGCGCGGTGGCCATTGGCTGGTCAAATAGCACCTGACCGTTGACCGTGATCTTCAGGAAACCACGGCCGCCTTGTGCTGCCGTGCGCTCATCAAGATAGGTCTCAATCCGCACATCCTGCTCGGCGTTCGGATCGATATTGCCGACCTGCGTAATACGCTTGCCGCCCTGCGATGGATCAACGCGCTCGTCGAAGCTCAGCTGAACTTTACCCGGATTGTTCGGGTCGGTATCCACAGCCATCAATAGTACGGGGCCAAAGCCCTGCGTCTTGACCTGCCAGACAGTCGCCGGAGACTCGCCGACCGGCGCCATATGCCACGGCAGACCAGAACGACGACCGCCCAAACGGAACTGCAGCTGCCACTCATAGTGCTTACGGGTCGAGAACTGGAACGCATTGACCTGCGTGCGCAGCTTCTCCTCCACGATGCCATCGCCCGACACCACACCAATTGCGGTGAAGTCGCCGTCCTTGAACACGCGATCCTTGACGCCTTCGTTGGTCAGACTGTGCCCCATCACGTTCTGTGATGACTGAGTCTGCGGGTTCCATACGTTAATGGTCACGATGTCCGAGCGGCCGATTTCCGGATTAAAGAACGGTACGCTACCGCTAAAGTCGTGCGTGATTTTGCTCGCACCCAAATCAACCGGTACTTGAGTATTGCCGATGGTCGCCTTGTACGGTGCGTAAGCCACATAGGCACTGCCGCTTAGCGGTGGCGGGATAATCTCGCCACCACCATCGCCACCATCACCGCCATCACCACCGCTGTCATCGCCAAGATCGATCAGGCGGGCAGTACGGAAGTAAATAAAGCGGTCGTACGACAGCGGGAGCGTATTCGCGTACAAGTACATCCCCACCGACCAGTTGTAAGGGTAAATCGCTGCAGCCTGCGCGGTAGCCATTGGCTGGTCGAATAGCACCTGACCGTTGACCGTGATCTTCAGGAAACCACGGCCGCCTTGTGCTGCCGTGCGCTCATCAAGATAGGTCTCAATCCGCACATCCTGCTCGGCGTTCGGATCGATATTGCCGACCTGCGTGATACGCTTGCCACCCTGCGATGGATCGACGCGCTCATCGAAGCTCAGCTGAACTTTACCCGGATTGTTCGGGTCGGTATCCACCGCCATCAACAGCGCGGGACCAAAGCCCTGCGTCTTGACCTGCCAGACAGTCGCCGGAGACTCGCCGACCGGCGCCATATGCCACGGCAGACCGGAACGACGACCACCCAAGCGGAACTGCAGCTGCCACTCATAGTGCTTACGGGTCGAGAACTGGAACGCATTGACCTGCGTGCGCAGCTTCTCCTCCACGATACCATCACCCGCCACCACACCTATTGCGGTGAAGTCGCCGTCCTTGAACACGCGATCCTTGACGCCTTCGTTGGTCAGACTGTGCCCCATCACGTTCTGTGCCGACTGAGTCTGCGGGTTCCATACGTTAATGGTCACAATGTCCGAACGGCCGATTTCCGGGTTAAAGAACGGTACGCTACCGCCAAAGTCGTGCGTGATTTTGCTCGCACCCAAATCAACCGGCACTTGACTATTGCCGACGGTCGCCAGATATGGCGCATGTGCAACGTAGGCATCACCGCTAGGTGGCACTAGCCCACCTTCACCGGAGTCACCGCCGGAGTCCCCGCCGGAGTCCCCGCCGCCGCTGGATTCAAGCTTCATCAGGCGGGCGGTCTTGAAGTACGCAAAGCGGTCGCCCTTGCGCGCCAGCGTATTCATACCAATAGCCCAACCATATGGCTGGTACGCACCCGCTTGCACGGTTGGCCCTTGCTGCTCATGCACTACGCGGCCGTTGACACTGATCCGAAGAAAGCCTTGGCCGCCCTGCTCGGCAGTCCGCTCATCGAGGAAAGCTTCAATACGTACATCATGTTCTGCCGCAGGATCCAGCCCCCCTGCATCCACGATACGCTTGGCATTTTGGGCCGGATCAATGCGCGCATCGAAATTCAGGCTCAGGCGATTGCCATTATTCCGGTCAGTATCAACCCCCATGATCAGCGAGGGCGCGAAGCCTGCGCTCTGTAAGCGCCACAAGACAGCCGGTGCTTCGCCTGGGCGGCTCAGCTTCCATGGCTGCGACAAGCTGCTGCCGGCCAGACGGAATTTCAGTTGCCATTCGAAGTGGTTGCGCGTTGGGATCTGGAAGGCATTGACTTGGGTATACTGGGTGCCGTCGACTAGACCATCCTGTCTGCGTACACCGATCGCAGTGTAACCATCCTTCTTGAAGACATAGCGTGGAACCCCGGCATCCGTCAGGCTATGCCCAACCACGTTCTGCTGGCTGTTGGTCTGCGGATTCCAGGCGTTAACGGTCAAGATGTCAGAGCGGCCAATCTGCTGGTTATAAAACGGAACATTGCCGCTGAAATCGTGGGTAATTTTTTCCGCACCAAGGTCGATAGGTACACTGTTTTCCCCGATCGTCGGTGCGTAAGGTGCCGTCGCAACGAACACCGCGCGCGAGGTACTGGCAGAGCGCATCATACGAGCCGTAGATACCTCCCCTTGCGACGCCATCGCGTCTTCTCCCTCGCTGGCCGCACTGGTTCCGCCACCGATACAAGCGGTAAGCACGACCCCAAGCAGCGCTGGAAGGATAAGTTTCAATTTATTCATCAAAGCACCAACAAAAATCCACAAAAAATTAATGCCCTCCACCGGCCATAGAGAAATCAGCTAGGTGAAAAGCAAGCAGGCACGCACTATCCTACAAACATGGATGCCTGTAAATTATTGATTTGATTGATATTTTTATATTAAACGCTTAATAAGCGACTTTCCACGGGCTGGATAGCACGCCAGTCAAGGCGGCAAAACATCAGCATGCAAAATGGCCGAATTTATTCAACGCAAAGGGAATTGTGATCGGAACGTTAAAAACCAATAGGCATTTAACATTCCGAGAAAGAAGTCACTACAGAGGTAGAGAAACTCAGCGCAGCAGGATGCCATCCACCAGCCGGATCTGCCGGTCGCAGGTGTCCGCCAGCCGCGCGTCGTGGGTGACCAGGAGAAAGGTGACGCCGTCTTCGCGGTTGATTTCGCGCATCAGCGCAAAGGCGTCGGCAGCGGTCTGGGTGTCGAGGTTGCCGGTGGGTTCATCGGCCAGCACCAGACGCGGGCGCGCCATCAGCGCGCGTACGATGGCGACGCGCTGCTGCTGGCCGCCGGACAGTTGCACCGGCATTTTATAGCTGTGTTCAGCCAGGCCGACACGCTCCAGCAGCATGGCGGCTCTGGCCTTGTCATCCGGCCCTACCCGGCCCTTGCCGGCAAACACCGGCATCATGACATTCTCCAAGGCGGAAAACGCCGGCAGCAGATGATGGAACTGGAAGATAAAACCAAGGTAAAGATTGCGTAACCGGGTACGCGCGGCATCACTCAGCCCCACTGCCGTTTCGCCGGCGATCAACAGTTCGCCTGAACTTGGCTGTTCCAAGAGGCCCATGATATTGAGCAAAGTAGACTTGCCCGAACCGGACGGGCCAGTCAGCGCGGAAAACTCGCCCTCGACAAGGGCCAGATTAATGCCGTGCAGCACCTCGACCAGCGGTGCCCTGCCGCCGCCATAGCTGCGGCGAATGTCTTTCAGTTGTAAGACCTCAGCCACGGATCGCCTCCACCGGGTCCAGCATCGCAGCGCGCCGCGCCGGAGCCCACGCCGCCAGCACGCCGGCCAGGGTTGCGATGACGGCGGTAATGATAAACAGCGATGGCGTCACCACCACCGGAAACAGCGGTGTGCCATCGCTATTGAGCGCCAGCCGGGTAAAGCCCTTGGCCAGCAAGGCGCCCAGTGCCGAGCCGCCGAGCGAACCGACCAGCCCGTAAATGGCGCCCTGCAGCAAAAACACGGCGCGAATGCGGCTGGCCGGCGTACCCATGGCGCGCAAAATGCCGATTTCGCGCTGCTTTTGTACCACCGACACCACCAGCACACTGGCAATGCCCAGTGCCACCGCCAGCGTCACGAACACCTTGATCATATTGCTGGAGGCGCTCTGGCTTCTCAGTGCGGTCACCAGCTGGGTATTGGTTTCCTGCCAGCTGTCGGCATCCAGACCGGTACGGGCAGAGGCCACATCGGCAATGGTGTTGGCCTGAAACAGATCGAAAGTCTTGATATAGATTTCGCTGACGTCACGCCGGTAGCCCAAGAGCGATTGCGCACCCCGCAGCGGCAGCAGCACCCAGCGCCGCGACAAGTCTTTCAGGCCGAAGTCCAGTACCGCCGTCACCAGAAAACTGTCGGCCGTGCCGGTAGCGGCCACCAGGCGCAAGCGGTCGCCCGGCTTGAGTCCCAGCTCGCGCGCAAGCTCCGAGCCTATCATCACCGAGCCTGCATCCAGGCGCAGCCGGCCGGCCTTAAGCTTGCTCTCCAGTGCGACAATCTTGAGGTAGTCCTCCAGCTCCACCCCCATCAGCACCACCGATTTTTTCACCCCGCCCTTGAGCGCAAAGCCCGGGCCGCTGGCCATCACTGCTGCGGCTTCCACCTCGGGCAAGGTGCGCACCGCCGCGAGCGAGCCGGCCCAGTTTTCTATGGTGTTTTCGCGCTGGGTGCGCGTTTCGACCGCGCTCATCACCTCGCCCTCGGGTAGCGAAAGCAGGCGCCGGTTCACGTCTTCGCGCGGCTTGAGTACGATATGCGCCTGAGTCGACAGCGTCTTGTCGATGATATTGCCCTGCAGGCCGTTGACGATGGCGGTGATATACACCACCACCGCTACGCCTATGGTGACGCCTGCCAAAATCAGCACCGTCTGGAAGCGCCCTTCCCGCATCAGGCGCCAGGCCACCGTCCAGATAAAGGCCATCAGCCTTGCTCCTTCGCGCGTACCTTCTCGCCAGCCTGTAGCTGCGGCGCGCCGGGCAAGACCACCAGATCCCCGGCTTGCAGGCCGCTTTTCACCTCGGCCATGCCATCGGCCACCATGCCGGTCACCACCGCGGCCTGCTCAGCCTTGCCATCGGCCACACGCCACACCCAAGACTTGCCGGCGCGCTCGCTCACGGCGGCCGCCGGGATGGTTAACGCACTTGCCCGTTCTCCGACCACGATCTCGGCCGACACGGTCATATTGTGTGTCAGAAAAGGCGGCAGGCTGACCGGCTGCAAAATCGCTTCCAGCGTGCCGCGCTCCAGATCCACCTGCGGCGCAATGCGCGAAAGATGCGCATCAAACGGCGCATCCGGATAAGCATCGGCCGCCACGCGCGCGCGCTGCCCGGGTTTCAGGCTGGCCAGATAACGCTCATCCACATCCAGCCGGATCTCGGTCTTGCCGGCGGCGGCAAAACTCAGCACCGGCTTGCCGGCACTGACCACATCACCCACCTCGACTTCACGTGCGATCAGCCGCCCGGCGGCCGGAGCACGTATCAGCAATTGCGCAATCCGGGCTTCAGACGCGGCCAGTTGCCCTTGCGCGACCGTCAGGCGCGCACGCGCCAGCCTGACCTTTTTGTCTTCGGCGTCCAGCGCCGCGCGGCTGATAAAGCCCTGTGCCAGCAGGCTTTGCTGACGGCCAAACTGGCGTACGGCTTCGGCCAGCGTGGCATCGGCCTCCCTGACATTACCCTGCGCCTGCGCCAGTTGCGCCTGCGCCTCGTCCGACTCCAGCACCAGCAACACACTGCCCGCCGCCACCGCCGCACCCTCGGCGACCGGCGTAGCCTGCACGCGTGCGGTCAGGGTGGCACCCAGCCGGCTTTCCTCGGCACTGCTGACATGGCCGGTGGTGACGATGGTTTGCGTCAGCGGATGGGGTTCAAGCCTGAGTACGGCAACTTCAGGCCCATACAGCAGACGCGGCAGCCACCACCAGGCCACCCCGAGGGCGATCAGCACGACAACAAACAAAAAACGGAAGCGTGGCAACATGGCGATCCATATGCGCTTAGAATGATGACTTCTTTTTACCACAGAGCACGGATCCACACTGCCATGAGTCGCGCGACCTTTACCGAGAATCTTGCCTCTTTGCCCGAAGTGAGCCATCTGGCCGGGTTGAACTTGCTGGATAGCACAGGCCATACCGTTGCCACCTTGCTCAACCAACCGGGCACTGCCGGCTCGGTACGGGTCTACGCGGCACTGGCCGCACGCTTTGGCGTACTGAATAGCGAAGCGGCACAAGCCGGTATTGCGCTCTATGCCGAACACGGCACCGATGCTGCAGCCAACCCCGGCAAACACCCGAATATCGACCGCCTGTTTGCCGTAGTGCAAGGCAAACAAGGCCCGCTGGATGTGATGCTGCTGCCAATCACACCCACCGCCCCATAAGCAAAAAGCCGCCCACCGTTCAAAGGTGGGCGGCTTGAGCCTGAAGCCGCAAGCGATGCGGCTTGTTCACTTACATAAAGAAGGCGTAGTTCAGCGACAGCGCGGTCAGCAGCGCCCCGCCCATCGGCACACTGGTACGCTTGATGATTTCAAATGGCGAAATCTTGGCAATGCCGGCACAGGCAATCACCACCGCCGCAATCGGCGACACCGAACGGCCGATACTGGAGGCCAGCTGCATAGGCAGCAACATGGTCACCGCAGGCACGCCGAACTTGGTCGCCACTTCCGGCGCCAGCGTAGCGAAGCTGAGGAAGGAAGCGTTACCCGAGCCCATCACCACAGCGGCACCCATAATCAGCGCCACCAGCACCAGCGTCATAAATCCGCTACCCAGACCGGCGCCATCCGCCGAGTGCAACAGGGCGGAAATCGCGCCAATGGCCTTGAGCGATTCGGCAAACAGCTCGGCGCAGACAATCAGCGCCACCACCGGGCCGAACACTTTGCCCATGCCATCCAGGAAGCTGGACAAGCCGGCAAACGATGTGCGGATGGAGCGGGTACGCACCAGTTCACACGCCATACCGATAAACACGGTCAGCAGCATGCTGACTTCCACGCTGACCTTGATGTCGTTAATCACCAGCTTGGAGAAGATCATCATCAGCGCAAACGGAATCACCGGCAACAGCGCATACCAGGAAGGGGCCTGAATGGCATCGCTACCCTGCTCGTCCAGTTCTGCATGTTCACCACGGTGCTCCTGCGGATCGTAACCGGCTTTGCGGTCGCAATGGCGCTGCCAGAAGAAGTGCAGCAGCGTGGTCACGATCAGCATCGGCACAATCAGCCAGATCTGGTAGTCGACAAAGTAGGTGGTCGGATCCAGCAGGGACTGGCCGGCAGCGAAGATCGCATTGGCCTGGGTGGGCCCGATCTCGAATGCCTGCGTGGTCACGATCACGCCACAGGCCGAAGCCGGGCTGATACCCAGATTGCGCATAATCGGATACATGGTCACCATCAGCAGCAAGCCCAGACCGGTGGCCGAACTGACGAATAGCGACACGAATACGCCGACCAGATAGCAGATGACCAGCATCAGATAGCTGGACTTGATATTCGCCACCGGCTTGACCGCGACCTTCACCAGCGCCTGCGAAGCACCGATATGCGACATATAAGTCGCAAAACCGGCGACCGCCATAATGGTCAGGCCCAGACCGGCCGCACGCTTGGAGAAGATGCCGTTAAAGACCTCGAACAGGTCAAACAGGGCAAAACCGGTGCTTTTATCCGCGGCCAGGATGGGGTGTATCCCCATCCAGTAAGCCACGGCAAAGATGGCCATACCGGCCAGCGCCAGCACTGCCTGCGGGTTGTAGTCCTTGATGATGGCGTAGATCACCAGACCCAGCACGAGGAGTACAAACAGTAATTCCACCAGTGGCTCCCTAAATAATCAGAATTTAATAAAATACTGATTATAAAGGTTTGCGGCCAATCAATACAGGCTTAAGCCGCAGCCGCGCCTCTGGCCTCGCCTCACGCCACCTTGGGTTGCGCCAGCGCATAGACGCGCAAGGGCGGCTCGCCTTCATACAGCGCCGCATAATGGGTAAAACTCAGACCCAGTTTTTCCAGCAGGGCTTTTGATGCGAGGTTGGCATCATCGGTGATGCCCAGCACGCGCGGCAAGCCCAGCACCTCGAAAGCATGGTCGCGACAGGCGCGCGCGGCTTCATAACCATAACCTTGCCCGGCATAAGCCGGCAGCAGGGCAAAACCGATATCCGGTGCCGGCAACACATCGCGCCGGACCAGACCGCAAATGCCGATTGCCGTATCGTCCTTTTTCAAAGCTACGCGCCATAGGCCATAGCCATGCAAGGCATAGCTCGCCGCCGGCCCTTCGGCCAGATAGCGCAAGGCGTCGTCTACGCTACGCACTTTTTTGTCCCCGATATGCTGCAAAAAAGTCGGGCTATTCAATAATTCGACCAAAAAGCCGGCATCGCTCGCGCCAAGCTCGGTCAGTCGCAAATGGGGGGTTTCCAGCAGGAACATGGCTTTACTCTCAAAATGGAAAAGCACCAATGCAAACGCCGCCCGAAGGCGGCGCGAGCAAGGGCAACAAGCTTATTTGTAACGCGGTGGCAGCAACAGTGCCGGCACTTCGCGCTTGGCGTGCGGCTTGCGGTCGTTGCGTCCGGCAATACGCGGCGAATCCGGCTGGCCGGCGTAGTCGGCCTCGTCAAACACCTCCTGACGCGGCGGATGAACCAGACGCACCAGCTTGCGCGCGGTGAACTCGGTACGGTCGCTGCTGCGGTCGTTGCGGTCCGCGCGTTCGTGACGCTCGCTGCGGCGCACCACTTCCTTGCGCTCGGGACGCTGGCCGGCACGGGCTTCGGCCGGACGGCTTTCCTGCGGCTTGCGTTCCAGCGGACGACGCTCGGGCGCACGCGGCGCATCGGTATGATGGGCCGCTGGCTTGGCCAGGGTTTGCGCCTGCAGCCACGAAGGCTGGAAGCCCTCCACCGTCTTGGGGGTAAACTTCTGCCGCGTCAGCTTCTCGATGCCTTCAAGCTGGCGCTCTTCGCCCTGCGCCATAAAGGTGATGGCGACACCGCTGGCGCCGGCACGGCCGGTACGGCCGATACGGTGTACATAATCCTCCGGCGCATTCGGCATCTCGTAGTTGACCACATAAGGCAACTCGTTGATGTCCAGACCGCGTGCCGCCACATCCGTCGCCACCAGTACCTTGACTTCGCCGGCCTTGAACTGGTTCAGCGTTTCCTGGCGTGCGCTTTGCGCCTTGTCGCCATGAATGGCTTCGGCGGCATGACCGTCACGCTTCAAATCACGCGCCAGCTGATCGGCCGAAATCTTGGTACGGCAGAACACGATAGCCTGCCCCATCTGGCGCTCGCGAATCAGATAGGACAGCAGATGGCGCTTGCGGTAGCTGTCGACCTGATACACCAGCTGCTCGACGTCTTCATTGGTCGAGTTCTGGCGCGCCACCTCAATGGTCTGCGGGCTCTTCATAAAGTCGGCAGCCAGGCGCTTGATCTCGGGCGAGAAGGTGGCCGAGAACAACATGGTCTGGCGCTCTTTGGGCAATAGCGCGAGGATCTTGCGGATATCCTGGATAAAGCCCATGTCCAGCATGCGGTCGGCTTCGTCCAGCACCAGCACGTCGACGCGGTTCAGCATCACCGTTTTCTGGCCGACATGGTCCAGCAGGCGACCCGGCGTCGCGATCAGGATTTCCACGCCACGACGCAACTCGGCGACTTGCGGGTCCATATTGATGCCGCCGTAAACCGTCGTGGTACGCAGCGGCAGATACTTGGTATACAGGCGCGCATTCTCGCCCACTTGGTCGGCCAACTCGCGTGTCGGCGTCAGAATCAGCGCGCGCACCGGGTGCATGGCTGGCGACGCACTGGAGCTGGCGAATTTTTTCAGGCGCTCCAGCAAGGGCAACACAAAAGCGGCAGTCTTGCCGGTACCGGTCTGGGCGGCAGCCATCAGGTCACATCCGCTCATTACCAGCGGAATGGCCTTGGCCTGAATCGGCGTGGGCTCGGTATAGCCCAGCTCGTCGATGGCCCTCTGGATTTCCGGCGAGAGGCCAAGCTCGGCAAATGTCATGTTCAGCTCCGGCAGCCCCGCCCATGGCAAGGCCGCAATGAATAATCAGAAAACAGCAACGCCGCTCCCTATGGGGCGGCGTCAGTCAGCGGGACATCCCGCTTTCGCGTCAGGCAAACAAGCCGGCAATAGTCAGCAGCAGCAACAAGGCCAGCCACAGCAATACGGCACGCCAGATCAAGCCCACCGCGCTTTTCAGATACTGCGGATCGGCTTCGTCTCCGGTGCCCAATTCCGGGCGGATCTTCAGCAAATAGTCCTGTCTGAGCGGATCGCCCAGACGCACACCGATGGCACCGGCGGCAGAAGCAAGCAAAATGCCTGCCGTATAGTTGCCCCAGGTGCGAGCTTGCGAGCGCCAGCAGTAAATCGCATCTTCGAAATTGCCCATCACGGCAAAGCTGGCCGCCGCCAGACGCGCCGGCAGCCAGTCCAGCCACAGGCCAAAACGGGCGGCAAAACGGCCGAACGGATCTTCATCGAAATTGCGCTCGCCCCACTTCTGGGTCAGCATCGCCGAGAGCCGGTACAGCAAGGCACCGCTAGGGCCCGGCAACAGCACAAACCAGAACATGGTGCCGAACACATGGCGGTAACTGTCGAGTACGCCCTGCTCTATCGCCAGGCGCGACACCTCATTCACCGACATATCCGAGGTCGGCTGACCTATCCAGCCGGACAAAGCCAGCCGGGCATCGTGGTCGCGCCCTTCGGACAAGGCCAGCGAAATCTCGGAAAACGCACTGGAAAAATGGCGAAAGCCCATGGTCAGATACAGCACCAGCACATTCCACGCCAGCGCCAGCGCCGGGTTCAGCGCATACAGGCCATAGTAGATCGCCAGCGACAACAGCACCGGCGGCAAAATCGCCACCAGCCAGGCAACGACGCCATGGCGTTCGGAGCCGGCATTGAAATTGCGCTCGAGGTGGTTGGCATAGCGGATAAACAGCAGCCACACCCTGTTTCGGTTACCCAAGGGCCGGATCTGCTCCAGAGCCAGCGCAGCAATCAAGGAAAGCAGAATCATGAGTTCAAGGCGAGTGGTTGAGGGTTCTAGACGCGACTAGAAGATACCACAAAGCGGCAGCGCCGTGGCATGCGAGGCAGATTCAGGCCGAACCCAAAGAGCGCGAGCCGGACAAGGTGGCAGGCACCATGCCTTTGCGGCCATAGCCTTCGGCCTGACGCACCGCGCTGGACAAGGTATCCAGCAGCGCCTCGGCCATCAGGCCGCGTTCGCCAGCCAGTGTGGCATTCATGTCGTTGTAGACGCGGGCACGGGCAAGTTCGCCCTCCAGCGCAAGCCAGGCCGAGCGGGCAGACTCATCGTGCGCGAGCCAGCCATTGAGTGCCTCGGGTGTATCCAGAGCGGCAGCGCGCTGCATGGATAAACGCGGTGCGGCCAAGGCTGCCAGTTCGCTCAGCGACGCTTCTTTTTGCATCGCCAGCCGCTGCAAGGCATGGCCATCCAGCGCCAGCAAGGCGCGCTGTTCTTCGGCCAGCAAGGCCGACAACTGCTGCATCAGCGATAGTTCGGCCTGACAACTGGCAACAAATTCGGGGCTATTCATCATCGTTGGTTTAGGCACGGCCCAGCAATTCGCGCGCCGAGCTGATCAGACTGTCGGCAATCGCTTCGGGCTTGACCTGATACTGGCCGGAGGCAATCGCATGACGGATCGCATCCACCTTGGCCGCATCAAATGCCGGCTCGGATTGCGCGGCTTTTTCCGCAGCCTGCATACGGCTGGCCAGCGGATTGATGGCGACATTTTCGCCTGCGGCCTGAGTCTTGGCCTCAGGTGCCCCGGCATCGCGCTTAAGCGCGCGCGGCTGGCTCGCGTAAGCGGCCAGCGCCTTGCTTGAGGAGTCGATTTTCATACTGCATCCTTGCTACTACGGGCTATGGGTTCAATATCGGCAGCTTGCGCCATTTCTTGAAGCTTTTTTACTGCATTTCCACGCGTACACTGCCATCGGCTTCGGCGATGCCGCTCACCACCCGGCCACCAGGCATACGCACCCTGACCGGCTCGCCGGCGGCGGCATTATTATTGGCCACACCTTCGGCCGAGACCCTGAGCCCGTCCTGGCTCACCATGGCACGCACCGTCTGGCGCATCCGCACCACAAAAGGCGCACGCAAGGCGGTCACCCGGATCACCGCCCCCGGCGGAATCTGGGTACGCGCCGCACGTCCGACAAGTTGGCGGCTATCGCTGACACCTTGTCGCGCCAATGCCGGGTTGGCCACCGCCGCCAGACGGATATCACCGATACCCACCGTTTGCCCGGCAGCAATCAGGCTGGCCGCCACATACACGCTGGCTACACCGCGCGCCTTTAGCGGCAGGGCAATGCTCCAGCCCAAGACCGGGCAGCGCACCGCCACCGATTCGGCCGGCACGCCGGCAGGCCAGGCAACGGCCAGATCGGGGCAGGCCGGCAGAAACAGGCGCGCATCCGGCGGCGAAACATCACGCACCGGGCCACGCCCGCTGGCGCTTTGCTGGTCGACAAAACGCTGCGCCTCAAGCTGCAGCCGCGCCAGATCCTGACCGCCATTAGCCCACGCCGGCGCTACACCCAGCAAAAAAAGAATTGTCGCAAAAATACGTCGAAACATGGCGCCATTGTACCTGCAACAACCGATAAGCCGACAAACGTTTGACCTAATGCCTACGACTTTAGGATATTTGCTCAATGCAGAACATTTGATCTGCATCAAAAAATAATAGAGGGGATCACACATGCAAGTACAACTAAAAAAAACCGCCTGCGCCGTCACGCTGGCACTGAGCTTGGGCGCAGCACAAGCAGGGGCGATCAATGGCATCTGGTTCTTCGGCGACAGCCTGACGGATGGCGGTGCCTATAGCGGCATCGGTGGCTTACCCACCGGTTCGCGCTGGACCACCGATAACGCGCCCAACCACGCCGATGTACTGGCCGCTGCGCTAGGGTTGAAATCAGCTGCCACCAATACCGGCTACAACCCGAGCGGCAACAACTACGCCCAAGGCGGTGCGCAGTCCTCCGAAACAAATAACACAGGCCCCTTCTCGCCCATCAGCGATGAAGAACGGGCAAAACAGTACAATGTCTCGCTACAAGATTTACCAGATCAAGTTAAAGCCTATACCGACACCTTAAAAAGCAAACCAGCCAACCCGAATGCACTCTACTTTGTATGGTCGGGCGGCAATGACATCCCGGTTGCCGCTGCCATCGGCGCTGCGCAAGGCAGTGCAGCCGCACAAGCGAGCATCGCCGGCTCGGCTACATCGCTGGCAAGGCAACTGGGCACACTCAAGGCCGCCGGTGCCAAGCTGATGATGGCACCCAACCTGCCCGCTTTCGGCAATACCCCGGCAGCCTTGCTCGCCGTACTGCAAACCGCCACCGGCTACCGCAGCGATATTCCCGAGTCCCAGCAGGATGCTCAGGTCGTCGGCTTTTACAAACAGTTGGAGGCTGCTGCCAAACAAGGACTCAGCGCCAGCGCCACACCAAACGCGGCCGCTCAGAAAGCAGTGACCGATGCCGTACTGGCACAACTGGCACCGGCGTTGGCCAAGGCAGGTATTGCCAAGAAAGTCACAGAAGACGTCACCAAAGAAATCACAAAGCAGGTAACGGCTGCCATGCCGGCAGGTACGCCGGAAGATGTTATTAAGGCGCAAATCGCAGCCACACTCAAAGCCAGCCTAGCCACACAAGTCAATACTCTGCTCCCCGGCGCTATTACCGCCAATCTACCCGCGGCAACACAAACGGCTCAGCAGCAACTAACAGAAGGCTACGCCACCGCCCAGACCCAGCTTAACCAGCTGACCCAGCTATTCAATATGTCGGTCGATACCGGCATCGCAGCCAGCGGCGCCAATGTCATCCGCCCCGATGTCGCCGGCCTGTTTGCCGCAGCACTAGCCAACCCCAAGGCTTTCGGCGTCGACAACGTCACCGGCAGCCAGTGCGCCAACTCTTCACTGACCTGTAGCAGCAATCCCAAAGCGCGCGATGCAGCACCGGCTTTGACCTATCTGTTCGCCGATGACCGTCATCCTTCCCCGCTGACCCATCAGGTGATCGGCGACTACTTCGCCACCATCGTGCAGGCCCCGGCGCTGGCCGATGCACTGGGTCAGGTGCCGCTGTCGGCACGACGCACCGTACGCGAGACGCTGTCGGCACACGCCCGTGCGCTGGATGCGGCACCACGCGCCGTCGGCACGGTGGGCGCGCTGGCCAGCGCCGGCTTCGGTCGTGACAATATTGCCGAGGGTGAAATCAAGCCCGAAGCCATCGCCACGCTGGGCTTTGATTATCAGGCCACGCCTGAGCTTGCACTGGGTGTGGCCTTTAGCGGCGGCAAGGTGAAGTCCGATATCGGCGCCATCGGCAGCTACGACGGCGACTACCGTTCACTGTCGGCACTGGCCAATTTACGCCGTGGCCCGCTATGGCTGGATGGCGACGTCTTCCTCGGCAACACCGACATCGACACCAAGCGCAATATCAAACTGGGGCCGGTCTATCAGGCCACGCAAACCGGCTCGACCCGCGCCATCCAGATGGGGCTGGCAGTGGAAGGCGGCTACCGCATGCAGCTGGGTGCGGTCAATACCGGCCCGCAAGCCGGCTTGCGCTACGAGCACATCAAAGTCGGCGCGCTAATCGAAGACAAGCTGGATTTCAGCGCCATGCGCTTTGGTGAACAGAAGATCAAGTCACTGGTCGGCAGCATAGGCTGGGGCATCTCGGCACCACTGGGTCGGGCCACGCCTTACGCCAGCGTCAGCTACAACCACGAGTTCAAGGGCGACGCCCGTGATATCGAGGCGGGTCTGCTCACCACCTCCGGCAATTTTGTCACCCAGAGTCTGGCGCTCGCCAAAAACTGGACCGATCTGTCAGCCGGCGTCAGCGTGGCGCTGGCGAAAGACCTCACCGCTTTCGTGCAGGCCAACGGCACGGCAGGACGCGATGACGGCAATAGCTGGGGCGGCAATATCGGCCTGAACATGAATTTCTAAGCCGGGTGCCAACAAAAACGGCCTGCAGCGTTTGCCTGCAGGCCGTTTGGTTTGGCGACATTCATATTAAAAACCGTGCGTTATCGTATGCGATACATCCTATTCATGCGCCAGCCATCCATCCCCGTTAGGCTCGCGCCAGCGCAAAAGCGGCGAACGAGGTTTTAAGCTGGCCTCTGTTTGAGCGATTCGACGGTAGCGAATCGCGAGTTGGCCAGCGCCTCGTTAGCGGATTTTACGCTGGGGTTTCGCGAGACTTCGAGGGCGCCGGGGATGCAAGGGGCCGGGCGCGTCCGGCCCCTGCCCGCATGCCGCGCGGAAGTGGCAAGCAAAAATGCGTCCGCGCAGCGGACACAAAACCTATCTGTGCCAGCCCGGAACGGGGATATAACCTAAAAAAAACGGCCTGCAGCGTTTGCCTGCAGGCCGTTTTGTTTTCCGTGCATCCAACTTAACGCTGGAACGGGTACACCGCCCCCAGGCCCAGAATGACCGACAACTCGTCCAGCGCCGTACGGCACTCGATCAGGAGGGTCGGGTCGGCCAGATCGGCGGCGCTCAGGCGGTCGCGGTAATGGCGCGCCACCCAGTCATTCAACGTGGCAAACAGACTGTCGTTCATCCACACCTTGGGGTTGACCGCCGCCACTTCGGCCTCGGTCAGCGCCACGCGCAAGCGCAGGCAGGCCGGGCCGCCGCCGTTTTGCATCGACTGCTTAAGATCGAAAACCTTGAGTTCGGCAATCACGCCATCGCTCGCCAGCAGCTTTTCCAGGTACGCCCATACCCGTGGCGTGTTCTGGCACTCCTGCGGCACCACCAGAATCATGCGCCCGTCGGCGCGGGTCAGCAGCTGGCTGTTAAACAGATAGGACTTCACCGCTTCGGCCACGCTGACCTCGCTGTCCGGCACCTCGATCGACTGGAAGCGCCCACCCAGCGCCGAGAGCTTGTCCGACAGTTCGGCCAAGACCTGTGCCTGATCGAGAAAAGCGTGCTCATGATGGAACAGCACTTCGCCATTACCGACCGCAATCACATCATTGTGGAACACGCCGGCATCGATGGTAGCGGGGAGCTGCTGTGCATACACCACGCGCGCCTCCGACAAGCCATGCAGGCGGGCGACCGCCTGGCAGGCTTCCCGCGTCTGGCGGGCAGGAAAACGCTCAGGTTTGGGGCGACTGGCATCAAACGCCGCCTGACCGTAGACAAAAAATTCCACCCCGGCAGCGCCATAGTCGCGACAGAAGCGGGTGTGATTGGCCGCGCCTTCATCACCGAAATGCATCTGCGCCGGCAAGGCCGGATGATGGGCAAAGTGTGCCTCGTCGGCAAACATCGCGCCTAAGATTCGGCCGGTGACCGGATGCTCGATGGCGCGGTGAAACTTGTTATTAAGGTTGGCCGGGGTGAAATGCACGCGCCGGTCCACAGTGTCGCCCGAAGGGCTGACGGTCGCAGCGTTGGCAGTCCACATCGGCGAAGCCGAACACACCGCTGCCAGAATGGCCGGAGCCTCTTTGCCGGCTTGTGCAATCACCTCGGCATCGCTGCCGGCAAAGCCCAGGCGGCGCAAGCTGGCCACATCCGGGCGCTCGTGTGGAGCCAGTACGCCCTGTTTGAAGCCCAGGTCGGCCAGCGCCTTCATCTTGGCCAGCCCCTGCTGTGCGGCCAGGCGCGGATTGGAAACGGCGCTGCCATTACGGGTTGAGGCCACATTGCCATGCGACAGGCCGGCATAGTTGTGGGTCGGGCCGACCAGCCCGTCAAAATTGGCTTCAAATGCTTGCATGGTTCTTCACTTTCTTGTCAACGTGACCGCTCGCGGGTCAGTTCAATGCCAGTGCGCGCACGCTGTCGTGCGCGTCCAGCTGTAATTTCGCCAGCGTGGCGGCGCTGATACGCAGCGCCCCATCCACCCGCTCGGCATCGGCGACCAGTACGACAAAATCCTCTGCGCGCCGGTTGGACAACATAAAACGCGTGCCGCTACGAACCTCGCCCACGCACAGCGCCAGCACCTGGCTCTGGCTGACCGTCCGCAGCTGCGCTATGTCCCCGCGCAAAACCGGCCCGCCATCGAACAGGTCGATGTAACCGCTGGCATGCAGGCCTTCCTCGTTCAGCAGGCGTACCGCCCCCATCGAGTCGGGATGAACCTGCCCGATTGCCGCACGGGCGGCGGGCGGCAACATATCGGTAAACAGTGTCTGCTGCGGCATCAGCGCCGCAATGGCGGCACAAGCTCCGGTGCCGCGCAAATAATCGGCACGGGCAAACTCGACCCGGAAAAACTGCCGCCCCAAACCATTCCAGAACGGCGAGACCCCGCTTTCATCGTTGATGCCACGAATTTCGGCCGTCAGCTGCGCAGCAAAAAGCTCGGGAAAGTCGGCAATAAACATCAACCGGGAGCGCGACAGCAAGGCGCCACGCCCCATGGAGCGCCATGCTGGCGCCAGAAACAGCGTACACAGGGCACTGGCCCCCGTCAGATCATTGCCCAGCGTCAGCGTAGCCAGGCGCCGCGCGATGCCGGCCTCACGCGCCATGCGCACGGTCAGCCCCTGGCGGTAGTAATAGCTGGGCTCCTTCAGGCCAATCGCCCCCTCCAGCCCCGACACACCGATCAACTCGCCCGCTTGCTCCAGCACAAACAGCCAGCTGCGATCTTCTGAGGCAGGTCCCGAGCTCAGCGATGCTTCGATACGGCGCGCGAGCACCTCCTCATGGTGCGGCAACGTGGTCAGACCGATCCCGCAATTGCTAGCCAGCGCCATCAGCGCGGGCAAATCCTCGCGGCGAATAGAACGTACCCGCATCAGGCGCTCCTTTCAGGTGTCTGCCACAGGGGCACCGCACGCACGCACTCGCCGGTGCGCACGCCCAGCGCCGCTGCCGCCTCGCTATCCAGTTGCAAGCCGCCAGCGACAAGCACGCCCGGCGCCACGAGAGCCCGAAACCCCTGCAAACGCTGGTTGGCAAGCAAAAACAACTCTCCGTCACCGACAAGCGGCACAACTTCTACCGCTAATACGCAACTGGCGGCCACGGTATAGAGCGCAGAGAGGCGGCCAAGCAAAATAGGCCCGCCATCGAAAATATCGATATAGTTTTCAGTCTCGAAGCCTTCACGCGACA
Source organism: Craterilacuibacter sp. RT1T (assembly GCF_023502145.1). Classification (GTDB taxonomy): domain Bacteria; phylum Pseudomonadota; class Gammaproteobacteria; order Burkholderiales; family Chromobacteriaceae; genus Craterilacuibacter. The sequence continues at coordinate 167,962 of NZ_JAMFLI010000005.1, forward strand.
GGATGTCGTAAGGCAGCAAAGAGTCATCCCCCACCTCCCCCATCACCGCTTGTGCCTCATCCGACAACAGCGGTACATAGACCGGCTGCTGCGGCATCAACTCGCCCAGAAACTTGCGCCCGCGCGCGCCGCACAGCGCCTCGGCTTCGTGGTAGTCCAGCCCGAAGTAAACGCGACCGACCGAGTCCCAGAACGGCGAGCCTTGTTCCTGATCCCACACCCCCAGCATGGCGGACACCACGGTGTCGGCAAAACGTGCCGGCCAATTGGCGGCAAACAATAAGCGCGCACGCGACAGCAGTTCGGACTCGGCGGTGCCGGCCAGATCCGGGCGGATATAAAAAGACACCATCAGCGAGTGTGCGGTCAGGTCGTGACACAGGGACAGGACATGAATGTGATTGACGATGCCCAGCTCGCTGGAGGCATGCACCAGCGACTCATTGCGGAAACTGTAAAAAGGCTCGTTAAAGCCGGCAACCGCATTCAGCCCGCACACCCCGGCCAACTCACCGCTTTGGCCATCCTCCAGCACGAAGAAATAACGCTCTTCACCGCGAAAGCCCACCTCGGCGGCCAGCGAGTTTTCGCTGGCCAGGATGCGCGCCAGCAAAACCTGCCGGTCCGCCGGCAAAGAGGTCACGCCAACCGGACTGGCCGCAGCCAGCCGCTCGATTGCCGGCAAATCATGTACACAGGCGGGGCGTAGCACAAACATGATCAATCTCGCTAAAACAGGCCGCTTCAGCCCGGTGGGATATCTACGATTCTAAATCAGCAAAGCAGCCAACAATTGTCCGCTGGCGACAGCTTGTTTCAGCTGGCGCGCTGGGCACTGCGCCGCTCGTCGCGCGGGGTATGGCCGAAGTGATTGCGATAGGCACTGGAAAAGTGCGGGCCGGAAGAAAAACCGCAGGACAGACCGATCTGGATAATCGATTGGCTGCTTTGCCTGAGCAACTGGCGCGCGCGCTCCAGCCTGAGCTCCAGATAATACTGCGAGGGCACACGGTCCAGAAACTGGCGAAACAGGCGCTCGAGTTGGCGACGCGAAATGCACACCAGTTGCGCAATCTCGTCGGTCGTCAGCAGTTCCTCCAGATTCGCTTCCATCAACTGCACCGCGCTGACCAGCTTGGGATCGGCGGCTCCGATGCTGGCCATCAAGGGCACGCGCTGGCGCTCGTCGCCACGGCGCTGGCGCTCCATCAGCAAGTTTTCAGCCACGACGCCGGTTGGCGGCGCTTCCGGCAAACGGCTGATCAGGTGCAACAGGCAATCGGCCAGCGCGAGGCCTCCGGCACAACTGGCGTGGCCGTGTTCCAGTGCATAGAGCTGGCCGGACTGCGCGACGGCGGGATAATACTCGGCAAAGCCTTCAGATAGCGTCCAGTGCACCGCCACCCGGCTGGCCGCATATAAGCCGGCGGCCGCCAAGCTGAACACGCCGGCGCGCACGCCGCACAATATGCTCCCCGCACGCGCACATGCGGCCAGCCGGGTCACCAGCGGCGACGCTGGCGTCATTTTTTCCGGCATGTCACCGGCCAATACCAGCAACAAAGCGGCAGCAGGCAAGGCGCTGTCAAAAGCGGCATCCACCGCCCATGCGCGCCCGGCGGCCGCCTTGACCGGCTGGCCATCGACCGAGACCCAGTGCAGGACAAAACGCGCGCGCCGGGCATTAAAGCTTGCCACGCAGTCGGACACGATACCGGCTTCGGTTTCGCTAAACCCCGGCAATAGCAGAACGCGAATCAGGGTGGCAGGCGTATCAGCCATCGCTGCAATCAGCGCGTTTTGCTCAGAAACTGCTGCAGGCGCTCGCTTTGCGGGTTGGCCAGAATCGCTTTCGGACAGCCCTCCTCCTCGACCCGGCCCTGATGCAGAAACATCACATGGTTGGCCACATCACGGGCGAAACCCATCTCGTGGGTGACCACCACCATGGTGCGCCCTTCTTCCGCCAGCGTACGCATCACCTTGAGCACCTCCCCCACCAGCTCCGGGTCCAGCGCCGATGTCGGCTCGTCAAACAGCATCACCTCGGGTTCGACGGCCAGGGCACGGGCAATCGCTACGCGCTGCTGCTGGCCGCCGGACATATGCGCCGGGTACTTGTCCTCGACACCGGACAGGCCGACCTTGGCCAGATAAGCGCGCGCACGCGCCACTGCCTCGTCCTTGTTCACACCCAGTACATGCACCGGCGCTTCGATAATGTTTTCCAGTACCGTCATATGCGCCCACAGATTGAAGTGCTGGAACACCATAGCCAGACGCGAACGCATCTTTTGCAACTGCGCCTCGCGTGCCGCCTTGAGCATACCGTCCTTGGCCTTGACCAGTTCCAGCTCTTCGCCGGCCACAACGATGCGGCCGGTATGCGGGCGCTCCAGCATATTAATGCAGCGCAAAAAGGTACTCTTGCCCGAGCCGCTGGAACCGATGATGCTGATCACGTCACCGGCGTGGGCCGTCAACGACAGGCCCTTAAGCACCTCATGGCTGCCGTAACTCTTGTGCAGGTTTTCTACCTGCAGTTTCAGCGCCCGGCCAGCTGGTGACTGCCCCGCAGGGGAAGACAGGGTTGCGGTGGCTTCGCTGTGGAACTGGCTGCTTTGTACTTCCATCATGGTTGTCTCCTGGCGAGCTCTTGCTGGCTCTTGTATGAAAGGGTAAGCGGGATGACTCAGGCACTGAGCAGGTAACCGCTACGAAACGGTATGCTACCTGCAATCTTGCCAAGGTTCATCCCGGCAATTGCATAACGGCGACTCTCACGGGCATAAAACACCCCGCTCACCGTAGACTTCAACAACACCACGGCGCCGGATAGCGGATTAAGCAACTCGCACACGGTTTGCCCCGCCTCAATCCACTCGCCAACGCGGGCACGGTAAACGATCACACCGGGTAGCGGCGCGATCAGCGTCTCGGAACCGGTCAGCGGTGTAGCCTGGCAACGCGCAGCAGGCAGCGCCGGTTTTTCGCCGGCGATCACGCCGCGGTAAACCAGAAAATCAAACAGCCGGTCGGCATCCTGTTCGGCCAGTTGATGGCAAACCTCGGCCTCGCCGCGCAACTCGACGGTGACGGCAAGACAAGCCAGCGCCAGCGGAATATCACGGGGCAGATGCTCGGCCAGTTTCCACCAGATCTGGCTCATGGCTTCATCAAAAGACTGGCCGCCGCTGCCTTTGGCATGCAGCACCGCTTCGGCTTCCATCAAACGCGACAACGGTTCCAGCTGTTCAAGATACGGGGTTTCGCTATACAGATGCAGCACCGCCTCGAAGTCGGCATGCAGATCCAGCACCACATCGGCGTCAAAAGCCAGCGACACCAGCGTGTGGCGCAAGCCGGCCAGCTCGGTAGCCGGAGCCTGCGCCGCCAGAAACGCGCGCATGGCCGCGCGCACCAGGCGCGTATTGGCGTCTGCGTCGCTGCCCAGTTGCGGTCGTAGCGTTGCGCCAAGTTCGGCGTAAAAGTCGGGGTAGTGGCGGTTGAAGTTCTCACCGCTGGCAAAATCGAAACGCCCCATGGCATCGTGCATCAGGCTTTGTTCAAGTCCGACGGGGTTGGCGACCGGCACCAGCACGACCTCGCCTTGCAAGCGCCCATCCGCTTCTGCCTGAGCCAGGCGGGCTTTCAAGTGATGGCAAACCAGCAAGCCCGGAATCTCGTCGGCATGCAGGCCGGCCTGGATATACACCTTCTGGCCTTGGCCGGGCTCGCCAAAATGAAAACTCTCGATGCGGCGCTGGCTGCCAAGGCTCTTGGCCGGCAAAGGGTGATGCTGAATATGCATGACGGGCCTCAATGACTGCGTGGCGCAAGATAAGCCAGATAGCGGCCTTCCAGTTGGCGGAACACCCGCACCAAACCCCATGTCAGCAACAGGTAGACCAGTGCAGCCGCGAGGAAGGGCTCGAACGGCATGTAGTAAGTCGAGTACAGACGGTCTGCCGCGCCGGTGATATCAAGCAGGGTGACGGTACTGGCCAGGCTGGTAGCGTGCAGCATCATCACCACCTCGTTGCTGTACGCAGGCAGGCTGCGGCGTAAGGCCGAGGGCAACAGGATGCGGCGGTACAGGGTGGCGCGGCTCATGCCCACACTCTTGGCGGCCTCGACTTCGCCATGGCTGGTGGCTCGGATGGCACCGGCCAGCATTTCGGTCGTGTAGGCGCAGGTATTGATCGCCAGCGCCAGCATGGCGCAAAAGCTGGCGTCGGACAGCAAGGGCCAGGCCAGGCTGTCGCGCACCACGGCGAATTGCGACAAGCCGTAATAGATCAGATAAAGCTGCAACAGCATCGGCGTGCCGCGTATCACATAGGTGTACAGCCAGACCGGACCGTACAGCAGCGGACTCTTGGCCACGCGCAATACCGACAGCGGCACGGATACCGCCAAGCCACAAGCCAGCGATACCAGCAACAGCTTGAGGGTTGTCAGCAAGCCGTCGGCGTAGAGCTTGAGATTGTCAGGCTCGATCAACATCGCGAAGTCCAGCATCAGATCTCTCCCATACGCACGCCGGCCGAATAGCGCTTTTCCGCCCACTTCAGCAACAGCAAGGATACCGAGGTAATCGCCAGATAAACCGCACCGACCACCAGCAGATAGGTAAACGGTTCGCGGGTAGCGGCACCGGCTTCGCGGGCGCGGAACATCATGTCCTGCAGGCCGATAACCGACACCAAGGCGGTCGCCTTGGTCAGTACCAGCCAGTTATTGGTGTAACCGGGAATGGCAAAACGTATCATCTGCGGCAGGATGATGCGCAAAAACACGCGGCTGCGTCCCATGCCGTAAGCCCAACCGGCTTCCCACTGTCCTTTGGGCACCGCCATGATCGCGCCACGGAAGGTTTCCGACAGATAGGCGCCATAGATGAAACCCAGCGTCAGCACCCCGGCCATAAACTGGTTGAAATCCATGGCAGGCAAACCCAATGCCTCAAGCAGGGCATTGGCGGCAATCTGGCCACCGTAAAACACCAACAGCATCAACACCAGATCAGGCACCCCGCGTACCAGCGTAGAGTACGTCTCTGCCACCCGGCTCAACAGCAAATTGGGGGCCAGGCGGCAGGCGGCCCCCATCAGACCCAGCACCGTGGCAACGGCCAGCGAAGATAGCGCAATCTCTAGCGTGGTCGTCGCACCGGCAACGATATAACCCGTATAGCCTTCAAACATCGGCCGCTCTCCTGAAAGTCGTCAGGCTGGCCGCCTTGCGGCAACCAGCCTGTGCATACCAAAGCGCGCAGCTTAAGCGCCGTAAGCGTCGAAATTGAAGTGCTTGTCATTCACCTTCTTGTAGGTGCCGTTGGCACGAATGGCCTTGATGGCGCCATTGAAGCCATTGCGCAAATCATCGTCGCCTTTACGCACCGCGATGCCGGCACCCTGGCCGAAGATTGCCGGATCCTTCAGCACAGGGCCGACGAAGGCGTAGCCCTTGCCTTCCGGCTTTTTCAGGAAGCCGACCGAGCTCTCCACGCTGTCAGCGGAGGTCGCGTCCAAGCGACCTGCAGCCAGATCCATGTAGACCTGCTGGGTGCTGTCGTAAGGCACGACAATGGCGCCCGCCGGTGCGTAATATTTCTGTGCGTATTTCTCGTGGGTCGACGCCTTGAGCACACCCAGACGCTTGCCCTTGAGGCTGGCCGGGGTGCCGGAGATCGAGCCGGCCTTGGCGATCAGACGCGCCGGGGTGTGGTAGTACTTGTCGGTGAAGTCGACCGCCTTCTTGCGCTCGTCGGTAATCGACATCGACGAAATAATCGCATCGTATTTTTTGGCGTTCAGCGCCGGGATGATCCCCTTCCACTCCTGCTCGACAAACACGCACTTGGCCTTCATCTGAGCGCACAGGGCATTGGCCATATCAATATCGAAACCGACCAGCTTGCCGTCCGGCGACTTGTAAGCGAACGGCTCGTAAGCGGCCTCGACGCCTATGCGAATTTGTTTAGGCTGCTCGGCCAAAGCCAGACCGGAACAGGACAGGGCCAGCGCAACGGATACGGCAAGCTTCTTCATCTGCATTTCTCCTTGAAAGTCATCCGGCCCGCTCTTGTCACGACGGTTTAGCCGGTTAATCAGTGCCATGGACACTGGAATGTGCAGACGGATTAAAGCACCGCTGATGCCAACCCTTGTTACAGCGAGGCGACAACTTGTTACATCGATATTAATTTGCCATAGACCATACGCGTACCGGGTATCACGGCATCGCGCTCTGGAGCAACGTTCGACGGCAATCAAACCTCTCCCACCCCAAGCCCCCCAGAGAAGAGCGCCCCATCCTTGCGACAGATCCGCTTGACCTTGCCACGATGGCAAGGTTCAGACTGCAATCACGGCCAAATCCGGCCGCATTCAGCGTAAAGGAAATACCATGCATCATGTACAAATCGACAACCTCCATTGCGGCGGCTGCATCGCCAGAGTGACCCGTGCCCTGCAGCAACTGGACGAACACGCCAGCGTCGACATCAACCGCGAAAGCGGCCGTGCCCGCATCGAAACGACCACGTCGCTGGCCAGCGTGTGCGAACAACTGGGCAAAAGCGGCTACCCGGCCCGACCCGTCTGAAGCGTTGCCACGCCGGACCGTCACCAGCCCCTGCCGACAGGGGCGATGTCCATTCGCCAGCGGCTAGCCCCGATCACCAGCGGGCTTGACCTTGCCACGATGGCAAGGTCGATGCTGGTACAACAGCCACTACCGGAGTCTGCATCATGTCCCATTCATCCTCGCCCGCCATCGGCAGCAGCCTGCACTTGCCCGTGCTGGGCATGACGTGCGCCAGCTGTGCCAGCCGGGTGGAAAAAGCGCTGGGCAAAGTGGATGGCATCCGCGCCGCCAGCGTCAACCTGGCGACCGAATCGGTCACGCTGGATGTCTCGCCTACCCTCGCGCTGGGCGCGGTGTATGGCGCGATCGAACAAGCCGGCTACCAAGTCGGCAGCCACAGCGTCGAGCTGTCGATCGGCGGCATGAGCTGCGCCAGCTGCGTCGGCCGGGTGGAACGCGCCCTGCTCGCACTCGATGGCGTCAGCGCCGCCAGCGTCAACCTGGCAAGCGAAAGCGCCCGCGTCACCCTGCGCGCCGGCACCGCCCCCGCCGCCCTGATCGCCGCTGTCGCTGCCGCCGGCTACCAAGCCGTGCTGCGCGAGGACGACGAGCAGCTAGCCGAGCCGCCGCATGCGACGCCATGGTGGCCGGTGCTGCTGGCCGCCGCCCTGGCGCTGCCCTTGGTACTGCCTATGCTTACCAACTTCGCCGGTGCCAACTGGATGCTGCCGCCGTGGCTGCAGTTCCTGCTGGCGACACCGGTCCAGTTCTGGCTGGGCGCGCGTTTCTACCGCGCCGGCTGGAAGGCGTTGCGCGCAGGCAGCGGCAATATGGACTTGCTGGTCGCCATCGGTACCAGCGCCGCCTACGGGCTGTCGCTGTATCAATGGTGGCAGGCGGGCGAGCATGGTGACGGCCACCTGTACTTCGAGGCCGCAGCGGTGATCATCACCCTGGTGCTGCTAGGCAAGCAGCTGGAAGCGCGCACCAAGCAACAGACCACGGCCGCCATCCGCGCCCTGCAGGCGCTGCGCCCCAGTTCGGCCCGCGTGCGCAAGGACGGCGTCGAGCGCGATGTCCCGCTGCAACAAGTCGTGCCCGGCGACCTGGTGGTGGTGCGTCCGGGCGAGCGCGTGCCGGTTGACGGCGAAATCCGCGAAGGCCGCAGCCAGCTGGACGAATCGATGCTGACCGGCGAAAGCCTGCCGCTGGCCAAGCAGCCGGGCGATTACGTCACCGGCGGCGCCATCAACCACGATGGCCTGCTGCTGATCGAAACCCGCGCCGTCGGCCGGGACAGCACGCTCGCCCGCATCATCCGCCTAGTCGAAGACGCGCAAGCGGGCAAGGCGCCGGTGCAGCGGCTGGTAGATCGTGTCAGCGCGGTGTTTGTCCCGGTCGTGCTGCTGATCGCCCTGTTGACGCTAGGCACCTGGTGGCTGCTGAGCGGCAATATCGAGCAGGCGATCCTCAACGCCGTCGCCGTGCTGGTGATTGCCTGCCCCTGCGCGCTGGGCCTGGCGACGCCGACCGCGATCATGGCCGGCACCGGCGTCGCCGCGCGCCACGGCATCCTGATCAAGGACGCCGTGGCACTGGAGTTGGCGCACGGCGTGCGGCTGGTGGCCTTCGACAAGACCGGCACCCTGACGGCGGGCAAGCCGAAACTGACCCGCATCGTCGCCCGCGACGGCGATGAAGACCGCGTGCTGGGGCTCGCCGCAACCTTGCAGCAAGGCAGCGAGCACCCGCTGGCGCAGGCGGTGCGGCAGGCGGCCAGCGGCATGACGCTGGATGCGACGGCACAACAACTGCAGGCCTTGCCCGGGCGCGGCCTGCAAGCCGAGGTCGACGGCGTCGTCTGGCTGCTGGGCAACCAGCGCCTGATGCAGGAACACGGGGTCGATCTGTCGGCCATGCGCGATGCCCAGCAGCAAGAACAACAACTGGGGCGCAGCGTGTCGTGGCTGGCGCGCGCAAGCGATGGGCTGCTGCTCGGCCTGCTGTCTTTCGGCGACAGCGTCAAACCCGGCGCCGCGGCCGCCATCCAGCAGTTGCAGCAACTCGGGATACGCAGCGTGATGATTTCCGGCGATAACCAGGGCGCGGCGCAGCAGGTGGCGGCAGCGCTGGGCATCGACGAAGTGATCGCCGAGGTGTTGCCGGGCGACAAGGCAGCGCATGTGGCACGCTTGCGTGAGGGTGGAGTGCGCGTGGCGATGGTGGGCGACGGCATCAACGACGCGCCGGCGCTGGCCGCCGCCGATGTCGGCATGGCCATGAGCACCGGCACCGATGTGGCCATGCACGCCGCCGGGGTCACGCTGATGCGCGGTGACCCGGCGCTGGTGGCGCAGGCCATCGCCATCTCGCGTCTGACCTACCGCAAAATCAGACAGAACCTGTTCTGGGCGTTTATCTTCAATCTGGTGGGCATCCCGCTGGCGGCGTTCGGCCTGCTTAACCCGATGGTCGCTGGCGCGGCGATGGCGTTTTCCAGTGTCAGCGTGGTGGCCAATGCCCTGCTGCTGCGCCGCTGGCAGCCGGTCCCGCATCACTGAACCCGCGGCGGGCATGCCCGCCGTTTCGACAGGAGTCGCACATGAATATCGGCCAGGCGGCGGATCACAGCGGCGTTTCCGCCAAGATGATCCGTCATTACGAAAGCATCGGCTTGATCCAGCCGGGCCAGCGCAGCGCCGCCGGCTATCGCCAGTACAGCGAGCGCGACGTGCATCTGCTGCGCTTTATCGGCCAGGCCCGCAAGCTGGGCTTCCCGCTGGAGCAGATCCGCCTGCTGCTGTCGCTGTGGCAGGACAGCCAGCGCAGCAGTGCCGACGTTAAACAACTGGCGGCGGCGCATATCGCCGAGCTGGACCAGCGCATCCGCGAACTGAGCGCAATGCGCGACGCCCTGTCCACGCTGGCGGCCGGCTGCGCCGGCGACGCCCGCCCCGACTGCCCCATCCTGCAAGGGCTGGCGCAACAAGGCGGCCACTGCGCGCACCCGGCGCGAGCCTAACGGGGATGGGTCGCTGACGCATGAGTCGCATGCATCACATGCCATAAATACCCACTGCTAACGGGTACATCAACAAACAAAAGGCAGCCCGCAGGCTGCCTTGAAAGAACACCAGAGCGTGATGCCGCTTACGCCAAGGCGTGCGCCACGTAAGACTTGACCGCTGCCGCGTCGGCACCGAACTCGACCACGCGTTGCGGCAAGTCTTCTATGCCCTCGAAACCGGCCGGGCGTGGCGGCTCGCGATCCAGCGCCTCGCGTATGGTTTCGGCGAACTTGGCCGGCAGTGCGGTTTCCAGGCAGACTACGGTTTCACCGGCCACACGCAGTTCGCGTGCAACCTTTACCCCGTCGGCGGTATGGGTGTCGAGCACGCGCGCGTCTTCACGATCGACCTGACGGATGGTGGCCAGACGGTCGGCGTGAGAGCTGGCGCCGGACACAAAGCCGAATACCCCATGCACCGCATCCAGCTGCGCCGACAGATCGAAGCCGCGCCCGGCATCAACCTCGCGCCACAGCGCGGCAACCTTGTCGCCATCGCGCCCGACCAGATCGAACACAAAGCGCTCGAAGTTGGACGCCTTGGAAATATCCATGGACGGGCTGGAAGTAACAAAAGTCTGCTCGGTGCTGCGCGGACGATAGACGCCGGTCTTGAAAAACTCGTCCAGCACATCGTTTTCATTGGTGGCAACGATCAGGCGCGCCACCGGCAGCCCCATCTGGCGCGCGATATGGCCGGCGCAGACATTGCCGAAGTTGCCCGACGGCACGCAGAAGCTGACTTGTTCGTCGTTGCTCGCGGTCGCGTTAAAGTAGCCGGCGAAGTAGTACACCACCTGCGCCACCACCCGCGCCCAGTTGATCGAGTTGACCGTGCCGATCTTGTAGGCGGCCTTAAAAGCGTGGTCGTTCTGCACCGCCTTCACGATGTCCTGACAGTCGTCGAACATGCCGTCGATGGCGATATTGTGGATATTGGCATCCGTCAGGCTGAACATCTGCGCGCGCTGGAAGGCGCTCATCTTGCCCTTGGGCGAGAGCATGAACACATTGACCCCGGCCTTGCCGCGCAGCGCATATTCCGCCGCCGAGCCGGTGTCACCCGAAGTCGCGCCCAGAATATTCAGCGTCTCGCCACGCTGGGAGAGCACATACTCGAACAGCTGGCCAAGGAACTGCATCGCCATATCCTTGAACGCCAGGGTCGGGCCGTTGGACAGTTCCAGAATCTTCAGCCCGTCGTGCAGCGTCTTCACCGGCGTGATGGCCTCGGAGCCGAACACTTCGCGGGTATAGGTGCGATCCAGCATGGCTTTCAGGTCGGCCGGCGGAATGTCGGTGGCGAACAGGCTGAGAATCTCGAACGCCAGATCGGCGTAACTCAGGCCGCGCCAGGCATTAAGCGTAGCGCGGTCGATTTGCGGGTAAGACTCGGGCAAAGCCAGACCGCCATCGGGCGCCAAGCCCATCAAGATGGTGTCGGAAAACGCAAGCGGCGCCATCTGGCCGCGGGTGCTGATGTACTTCATGGTTTCTCTTTTATTGTCTATTGCAGATGCTTGCCCAGATAAAGCAGGCTGCGGCGCACGCCATCGAGCTCGGCCACATCGGGCAGCTCGCCCCAGCGCGCATAGCCGTGCTTGCCAAACAGCGCAACCGATGGCGCGTTATGCGCGAACACCAGCCCGACCAGGGTACGGATACCGAGCGCGGGCGCGGCCTCCCCGGCAAAACGCAACAGCTGTCCGCCCAGACCCTGGCCGCGGGCGGCCGGGCCGAGGTAAATACTGACTTCGGCTGTGGCGCTGTAGGCGGCGCGGCTATGAAACGCCGACAGACTCATCCAGCCGATCAGCGCGCCATCCTGCTCCACCACCCAGATCGGGTGCTGCGCCGGGCTATGTGCGGCAAACCACGCCTCGCGCTCGGCCACGCTCACCGGCGTAAGATCCGCCGTCACCATGCGCGAGGCCACCGTCGAGTTGTAGATCGCGACGATGGCCGGCAAATCGTCACGCGTGGCGTGACGGATGCCCAGCTCAAGCGCCAGCTCAGCCATTGAGCTCTTCCATGCGCAGGCGCACCACCGGTGCGTTGACGCTGTCCAGCGCCTCGATGGCGGCGATGGCGGCGTTGACCTGCTTCTCCACCACGCGGTGGGTCAGCAGCACGATCTCGGCCGAACCATCGGACACCGATCCCTTCTGGATCACGGCTTCGATGGAAATATCGTTGTCGGCCAACAAGCCGGTGATCTTGGCCAAGACGCCCGCGCGATCGCTGGCGCTGATACGCAGATAGTAGGAGCTGACCACTTCATCCATAGGCAGGATGCGCAAATCTTTCAGCTGATCGGGCTGGAACGCCAGATGCGGCACGCGATGCTCGGGGTCGGCGGTCAACAGGCGGGTGACGTCGACAATATCGGCCACCACGGCGGAAGCGGTTGGCAGCGCGCCGGCACCGGCGCCGTAGTACAGGGTCGGGCCGATGGCGTCGCCCTTGGCCAGCACCGCATTCATCACGCCGTTCACATTGGCGATCAGGCGGCCCTCCGGAATCAGCGTCGGATGCACGCGCAGCTCAACACCGGCTTCGGTGTGGCGGGTCAGGCCCAACAGCTTGACGCGGTAGCCCAACTCTTCGGCGTACTTGATATCCCGGCCTTGCAGCTGGCTGATGCCTTCGAGGTAGCAATGCTCGAAATTCATCGGGATGCCGAACGCGATGGAAGCCATGATGGTCAGCTTGTGACCGGCGTCGTGGCCTTCCACATCGAATGTCGGATCGGCTTCGGCATAACCCAGACGCTGCGCCTCGGAGAGCACCTCGGCAAAGCCGCTGCCCTTCTCGCGCATTTCGGTCAGGATGAAGTTGGAGGTGCCGTTGATAATGCCGGCGATCCACTCGATGCGGTTGGCGCTCAGGCCTTCGCGCAAGGCCTTGATAATCGGGATGCCGCCGGCCACGGCCGCTTCAAACGCCACCATCACGCCTTTTTCCTGCGCGCGGGCAAAGATTTCATTGCCGTGCAGCGCCAACAGCTTCTTGTTGGCAGTGACCACATGCTTGCCGTTGGCGATGGCCTGCAATACCAGATCCTTGGCGATGGTATCGCCGCCGATCAGCTCGACCACAATATCGACCTCGGGGTGATTCACGATGGCGAAAGCGTCATCCACCAGCTCGACCTCGGGGCCGACCGCCTCGCGCGCGCGCTCAAGATCGCGGTTGGCGGCCATAAACAGGCGGATTTCACGCCCGGCACGGCGGCTGATTTCGTCCGCATTGCGTTTAAGCACGACGGCGGTGCCACCACCTACCGTCCCTACCCCCATCAGGCCAATATTGATCGGCTTCATATCCTAAGCTCCTATGCTTGTTTTATTGTTGCCAGCAGGGCGCACCGCCGTGCCCCTGCTCAAGTCTGCATCGCGCTGCGCTTAGTTGGTACCGTGGCGCAGGCGGTAGTTTTCCAGGAAGTGCCCGAGGCGCCCCAGTGCCTCGGTCAGATCATCCGTATTGGGTAGAAATACCACGCGGAAGTGATCCGGCGCAATCCAGTTAAACCCGGTGCCCTGCACCAGCAACACTTTTTCCTGTTGCAGCAACTCGAGAATGAACTGCTGGTCGTTGATGATCGGATACACCTCGGGGTCCAGACGCGGGAACATATACAAGGCTCCCATCGGCTTGACACAGGACACGCCGGGCATATCGGTCAGCATCTGGTAGGCCAGATCGCGCTGGCGCGCCAGACGCCCGCCCGGCGCCACCAGATCATTAATGCTCTGATAGCCGCCCAGCGCAGTCTGAATCGCATACTGACCCGGCACATTGGCGCACAAACGCATCGAGGCCAGCATATTCAGCCCCTCGATATAATCCTTGGCGTGATGCTTGTCGCCCGACACCGACATCCAGCCGGCACGATAGCCGCAGGCGCGATAGTTCTTGGACAGGCCGTTCATGGTGATGCACAGCACATCGGAAGCGAGGCTGGCGATGGACACATGCTTGGCCTCGTCGTACAGCACCTTGTCGTAGATTTCGTCGGCGTAGACGATCAGCTGATGGGTGCGCGCCACCTCGAGAATCTGCTCCAGCAGCTCCTTGGGGTAGATGGCACCGGTCGGATTATTGGGGTTGATCACCACGATGGCACGCGTCTGCGGCGTGATCTTGGCCTTGATGTCTTCGATATCGGGAAACCAGCCACGGTTTTCGTCGCACACATAATGCACGGCGCGACCGCCGGACAGGCTGACCGCAGCTGTCCACAGCGGATAGTCGGGTGCCGGCACCAGCACTTCGTCGCCATTGTCGAGCAAGGCCTGCATCGCCATCACGATCAGCTCGGACACGCCGTTGCCGATATAGATGTCCTCCAGCCCCACCCCCGGAATATTCTTTTCCTGGGTGTAATGCATGATGGCCTTGCGCGCGGCAAACAGCCCCTTGGAGTCGACATAGCCCGAGGCGTTTTGCAGATTGGCGATCATGTCGGCATTGATTTCGTCCGGTGCATAAAAGCCGAACGGCGCCGGGTTGCCGATATTGAGCTTGATGATGCGATGGCCTTCTTCTTCCATCTTCTTGGCGTGCTCAAGCACCGGACCACGGATGTCGTAGCAAACGTTGGCGAGTTTCTGGGATTTACGGATAGCTTGCATATCGGGTGTCGGTCCTTGCCGACCATGCCCGGCCGCGCAGCAGGACATGATTCGGGAGAGTCAAAATAGCGGACTCACGCCCAGCGTGAGTCGAGTCATTTATAATCCTATCCCAAATCGGTGCTGCGCTGCACTAGCCTCTTCACTCAGCCTTACGGACACGCATATGAAACTGCATCAAGCCCAGCTTAGCGGCCACAATCTATTCACCGGCTACGGCGAAGGCTTTGTCGAAATCAATCAGCAGCGCCACGAGGGCGCACTGATTATTACCGGTGAAACAGTGCAGCCCTGGCAGGTGGGCAGCTTTGCCGAACTCACGCCGGAAAACTTCGCCGCCCTGCTGCCTTTCAGCCCGGAAGTGGTGCTGTTCGGCAGCGGCAGCAAGCAGCGCTTCCCGCATCCGCGCCTGTATGCCGCGCTGTCGGCGCAGCATATCGGCGTCGAAGTGATGGACACCCAAGCCGCGTGCCGCACCTATAACATCCTGCTGTCGGAAGGGCGGCGCGTGCTGCTGGCGGTAGTGGGGGAATAAGACGGGGATCGGGGATCGGGGATCGGGGATCGGGGATCGGGGATCGGGGATCGGGGATCGGGGATCGGGGATCGGGGATCGGGGATCGGGGATCGGGGATTTCAGTGTTTCGGCCTGGGCCAAGCACGTCAACTCCCCATTCCCTACTCCCTACTCCCCACTCAATTACACCGGACAGGCTTCTGCCTTGTCCGCCACCGCCGCACGCTCGCCGCCAAAGCTTTCATAAGCCATCAGCGCCTCGGCTGCCGTCATCAGCGACGGCCCGCCGCCCATATACACCGCCACTTGCAGCATCTCCAGAAACTCGGCACGGCTGCAACCCAGCTCGACCAGCGCCTTGGAGTGGAAAGCCAGACAACCCTGACAACGCCCGGCAATACCGATGGCGATGGCGATCAGCTCTTTTTGTTTATTGCTCAGCGCCCCGTCGGCATGCGCCGCACGGTTCATCTGGCCGAAGCCCTTCATCGTTTCCGGAATTTCGCGACGCAGTTCGGCCAGCTTGCCGCCCAGCGCGGCGGTCAGATCCTGATAGTTGTGGCTCATGCTTTTCTCCTTACGCTTAATGTTTTCACATTATGTCTTTTCATATATCGAAAGGCAAGAGGCAGGATGACGGGAGTGGGGAGTGGGGAGTGGGGAGTGCGTAGGGTGGGCGAGCCGCGGATCAGCAGCGCAACCCGCCATCCCGCCACTTTTGTGCGCGCATCTGCGGCATACTGGCACCCGCACCGCGAAACAAAAGGCGATGTCTCAATGACACGCTGGCTGTTCATTGCATGCGATGCGCGCTATCCGTGCGTCAGCCACCCATCCCCGTTAGGCTCGCGCCGGCGAAAAAGCCGCTGGCGAGGTCTTAAGCTGGCCCTTGTTTGAGCGATTCGACGGTAGCGAATCGCGAGTTGGCCAGCGCCTCGCCAGCGGCTTTTTCGCAGGGGTTTCGCGAGACTTCGGGGGCGCCGGGGATGCAAGGGGCCGGGCGCGTCCGGCCCCTGCCCGCATGCCGCGCGGAAGCGGCAAGTAAAAAGCACGTCCGCGTAGCGGACACAAAGTCCAAAACCTGTCTGCGCCAACCCGTAGCTGGGACATAGCCCAACAAAAACCATAAGCAAATGCCTGAATTTAAAACCGTCATCCTCTTTCTGCTCACGGCCATTGCAGAAATCGTCGGCTGCTACCTGCCCTATCTCTGGCTAAGGGAAGGCAAGAGTATCTGGCTGCTGGTTCCTGCGGCATGCAGCCTTGCCTTATTCGCCTGGCTGCTTTCGCTGCACCCCTCGGCGGCAGGTCGCGTGTATGCGGCTTACGGCGGTGTTTATATTTTCGTCGCGATTCTATGGCTGTGGGCGGTAGACGGCATCCGGCCAACGATGTGGGATATTGTCGGGACGCTCGTGGCCTTGCTGGGCATGGCCATCATTATGTTTGCCCCCAGAAATACCTAAGCCCGCGGGTATCGCGTAGGGTGGGTTAGCCGCTGTTAAGCGGCGTAACCCACCGCCACGCCACCATCGGATTGGTGGGTTACGGCCTTTGGCCTAACCCACCCTACACGAGAAGTGGCACACCGGACAAGACAGCTATGGCACGGTGGGCGATGAACAGGTCATGCAAAATAAATGCAAAGACCCTGCTTTGATGTGTACCATTTGTGGCACAAGTAGCAACTCTGCTGAAAAACCATCAGCAGCAATGGTAGCGGGCATGGTTATACACACCGAACAATCCGGTATGCACCTGAGCAGTGGGTACATTTAACGTTAGATTTCATCTATGGGGATACTCGCATGAAAGTGTTTTTGAGTTGGTCAGGGCAAAGAAGCAAGGAAGTAGCAAACTTGCTGAGTGATTGGCTCTGCTGTGTCATTCAGGCCTCCCGGCCTTGGATTTCTACACGAGACCTTGATCGCGGGTCACTTTGGTTTGGAGAGATCAATGATCAGTTGAAAGACACAACAGTGGGGATCATCTGCCTAACCCAAGAAAACAAGACGCGCCCCTGGATTCTTTTCGAAGCTGGCGCTCTCGCAAAGGGGCTCACTACATCACGAGTTTGTACGTTGTTAGTCGATCTTGAGCCAAAGGACATCGAAGATCCATTGGCTCAGTTCAATCACACATTTCCAACACGCGAAAGTGTACTGGGACTGGTCAAGACACTGAACAGTACGCTAAGTGCCAACGGGCTTGATAGCAGGATTCTTGAGCAAGTTTTCGACACGTATTGGCCGCAGTTTGAAAAGAGATTCGCTGAAATTCTTTCAAGCACCGATGCTCAACCACCATCGAAGCCACGCCCCAAGGAAGACGTACTTGGAGAAATTCTGGAGAACACCAGAATTCTGAACTCAAGAATCCGCAAATTGGAGCACGAAACAGAACGATCTCGCATGCGTGAACTCGATATGCCAACAAGCATGCTTCATAAGCAAGCCATCGAGATGGCAAAAGCAGGAATGCCTATTGATATGCTGGTAGACAGATTTAGCAGCCGTCTACCAAAAGTTGTGCTAAAAGACCTCGCAAACATGGCTGAGAGGGAAAATTGGGCGACTGAAACCTAACCATTCATTCAATGGTACGCCTAACGACACCCGCTAATTCAAACGTTAGGTATCAGCGCGTAGGGTGGGTTAGGCGCTGTTAAGCGGCGTAACCCACCATTAGGCAGGCTGCTTGGCGGTGGGTTACGGCCTTTGGCCTCCACCCACCCTACAGCAGATCCTTCAACAGCAACGCCCCCAATAGCAGCGCGATCAGCGCCAGCAGGAAGTTCTGCCGCTTTTGTTCGCGCATCAGCTGCATATAGCCGGCGATCATCAGTTCGGACGATTTGCCGGACAGGGCTTCGTTCAGTTTGCGCGGCAGGGTCGGCAGCGTGGTGGCCCACTGCGGTGCCTCGTTTTTCAGCGTGCGGATCAAGCCGCGCCAGCCTATCTGCTCGTTCATCCACTTCATCAGGAAGGGCTTGGCGGTGTCCCACAGATTAAGATCGGGGTCGAGCTGGCGGCCCAAGCCCTCGATATTGAGCAGGGTCTTTTGCAGCAACACCAGCTGCGGCTGAATCTCGACATTAAAGCGGCGGCTGGTTTCAAACAGGCGCAACAGCACCATGCCGAAGGAGATCTGGCTGAGCGGCTTGTCGAAGAACGGTTCGCACACGGTACGCACCGCCGCTTCCAGCTCTTCCGGACGGGTGTCGGCCGGCACCCAGCCCGATTCGATATGGGCGGTGGCGACGCGGTGGTAGTCGCGGTTAAAGAAGGCGAGGAAGTTGACCGCCAGATAGTGTTTGTCGGTTTCGGTCAGGCTGCCGACGATGCCGAAGTCGAGCGCGATATAGCGCCCGTCCGGCGCGACAAAGATATTGCCCGGGTGCATGTCGGCGTGAAAGAAGCCGTGGCGGAACACCTGGGTGAAGAAGATTTCGACGCCAAAGCGCGACAACTGCTTGAGATCGACCCCTTCGGCACGCAGGCGCTCGATCTGGCCTATCGGCGTGCCGTTCATCCATTCCAGCGTCAGCACTTCGCGGCAGGTCGCGTCATAGAATACTTCCGGCACCACCAGCATGTCGGAGCCGACGAAATTGCGCCGCAGCTGCGAGGCATTGGCGGCCTCGTGCATCATGTCCAGCTCGTCATGCAGATACTGGTCGAATTCGGCCACCACTTCGCGCGGCTTGAGGCGCTTGCCGTCGGCCAGGAAGCGCTCGACCCAGCCGGCCAGCGTGTTCATCAGCGCCAGATCCTGCTCGATCACCGGCTGAATGCCGGGGCGCAACACCTTGACCGCCACCTGACGCCCGCGGCTGCCATCGGCCTCGCGCAAATACGCCTTGTGCACCTGCGCCACCGACGCGCTGGCGACCGGCACATCGTCAAAATCCACATAGACTTGATCGAGCGACCGGCCAAAGCCCTGCTCGATCACCTGGCGCGCCAGCGCACCGTCAAACGGCGCTACCTTGTCTTGCAGGCGCGCCAGCTCGTCGGCGTAATCGGGCGGCAACAGATCGCGCCGCGTCGACAAGACCTGACCGAACTTGACGAAGATGGGGCCCAGACTTTCCAGCGCCAGACGCAGGCGCACCGGCAGAGGGTCGGTGGGCTTGCGCCGCCCCGGCAAGGCGCGCAGCAGGCGGGAGAGCAGCCGCAGCCGGGCATGCCCGGCAAAGAAGTCATCCAGACCAAAGCGGTATAGGGTAGAAACGATTTTCAGCGAACGCGACAGACTCATCAGGACAACTTTTTATTGGGGGTGGATGCCAGCGCTTCCAGATGCGCCAGGCGTTTTTGCAGACGTTCGCTATCATCGCGCAGGGTATCGACCGCCGCGACAAACTGCGCGACATCCTGCCGCCGGGCCAGAAGCGGAACTTCGTCGCGCAGGTGTTCGATCCAGCTCTCCAGCAGGCGGCCGCCAATCTCGCCCTTGACGCCCAAGGCGCTACGCACGGTGCGGCCGACGCGATGGGCCACGCTGTCGCCGACGATGCGCGACAGGTCTTCCTCGGCATCCCAGTGCAGGCGCGACAATAAGGCGGCCAGCGACGAGGCCAGTACGCCGTCGCCGTCAAACGCCACATTGCCCATGCCGGCCGGCTGGCCGCTAAGAGCGGTCAGCACCGCACCATGGCTCAGGCGCACCGTGGCCTCGGGGCTGCCCTGACAGGCCGCGAGAAAACCGGCATCGGTAATCACGCCGCTCACCGTCAGCGGCGGCAGGGTAATGGCCACGCGCCGTCCGGCGTGGGCGGCCAGCTCGGCGCGCACGCCCGGATGCTGACCCAGGAGATGGTTGAACGCCAGTAAGGAAATCTGCATTTAGTGCCCCTTGCTTGCCAGACTCAACAGCAAAGTACCCGCAATAATCAGCACGATGCCGCCCACCTTAGCCGGCGACACCGCCTCGCCATATAACACCACCCCGACCAGCGCCACCGCCGCCATGCCCACGCCGCACCAGATGGCGTAGACGATACCGACCTCAAGCCGCTGCACCACTTGCGACAACAGCCATAGCGAGCAGCCGTAGCCGGCGAGCACCAGCAAGGTCATCAGCGGGCGGGTAAAGCCTTCGGTCAGCTTGATCGAGCTGGTGGAAACCACCTCGACCAGAATGGCCGCCCCCAGCAGCAGCCAGGTCGGGATCAGTGCCAGCATCAGAATTTGTAACCCTTGTGCAAGGCCACCACACCCGCCGACAGATTGTGGTAATCGGCCTTGCCGAAACCGGCATCCAGCATCATCTGCTTGAGCGTGTCCTGATCCGGGTGCATGCGGATGGATTCGGCCAGATACTGGTAGCTGGCGGCATCATTGGCGATCAGCTTGCCCATCAGCGGCAGCGCCTTGAACGAATACAGGTCGTACACCGGCGACAGCGGCTTCCACACCTTGGAGAACTCCAGCACCATCAGCTTGCCGCCGGGCTTGAGCACGCGCAGCATTTCCTTCAGCGCCAAATCCTTGTGCGTCATATTGCGCAGGCCGAATGCCACCGATACCGCATTGAAGTAGTTGTCCGGGAAGGGCAGCTTTTCCGCGTCCGCCAGAGACACCGGCAACATCAGGCCTTCGTCCAGCAGGCGGTCGCGCCCCACGGTCAGCATCGACGAGTTGATATCGGTCAGCCACACTTCACCGGTCTTGCCCACGCGCTTGGCCCAGCCGCGCGCCAGATCGCCGGTACCGCCGGCAATATCCAACACCTTGTCGCCGGGCTTGACGCCGGAGGTGCTCAGGGTGAAATGCTTCCACACCCGGTGCAGGCCCGCCGACATCATGTCGTTCATCACATCGTATTTTTGTGCGACCGAATGGAAGACTTCGGCCACCTTGTCGGCCTTTTCGCTCTCTGCGACATCTTTAAAGCCGAAATGCGTTGTTTTTTCCATGCTCTACTCCCCCCTGCCCGCGCCGGCTGCGGCGAGGCGATCCAGATAATCCTGCCAGTTGATCTCGTAATGCTTGCCCAGCTGGTACAGATAGTCCCAGCTATAAAGGCCGCTGTCGTGACCGTCGTCAAACACGATCTTGAGCGCGTAATGCCCGACCGGCTCCAGCGCAGTGATCGCCACCTGACGCTTGCCGGTTTGCAGCGTTTCCTGCCCGACGCCATGACCGCGCACCTCGGCCGAGGGCGAGTACACGCGCAGGTATTCGCACGGCAAGGTAAAGCTTGCGCCATCGTCAAAGGCAATTTCCAGCCGCTTGCTGATGGCGTGCAGCTTGATCTCGGTCGGCATGGGGCTGTTCGGTTTCAGGCCGGACATGGACTCTCCAGTTTAAGAAGACAGGGGCTTTGCAGCGCGGACGGTTCAGCCGTCCTTGCGCTCCAGCAGCATGGCGTCGCCATAGCTGAAGAAGCGGTATTCCTTTTCCACCGCATGCGCATAGGCGGCACGCATCTCGGCGTAGCCAGCAAAGGCCGACACCAGCATCAGCAGGGTCGACTTGGGCAGGTGGAAATTGGTCAGCAGGCGGTCAACCACATTAAAGCGGTAGCCCGGCGTGATAAAGATATCGGTCTCGCCGCGCCCGGCGATCAGCTGGCCGCCACGCGCAGCCGACTCCAGCGCGCGCATGCTGGTGGTGCCGACCGAGACCACTTTGTGCCCGGCCGCGTGCGCCGCTTCAATGGTGGCGCGCGTCTGCTCGGGGATGTCGTAGATTTCGCTGTGCATTTTGTGCTCGGCGATATTGTCCACCCGCACCGGCTGGAAAGTGCCGGCGCCCACATGCAGCGTGACATAAGCCAGCTTCACTCCGTGCGCTTCAAGGCGGGCCAGCATTTCGTCGGTAAAGTGCAGGCCGGCGGTCGGTGCGGCGACCGCACCTTGCTCCTTGGCATACACCGTCTGGTAACGCGCATCGTCGTCAGCGTCGGTATCGCGCTCGATATAAGGCGGCAGCGGCAGCTTGCCCGAGGCTTCGAGGATATCGAACAGGTTTTCTTCGGCAAGAAAGCGCAGCTTGAACAGCTCGCCCACGCGCTCGACCATCTCGGCCTGCCAGCGCCCGGCAAATACCAGACGCGTGCCCGGCTTGGGCGACTTGGAGGCGCGCACATGCGCCAGCGCCGTGTGTTCGTCCAGCACGCGCTCGATCAGGGCTTCAATCTTGCCGCCGGAGGCCTTTTCACCAAACAGGCGCGCCTTGATCACGCGCGTATCATTGAATACCAGCACATCGCCGGCAGACAAAAAGCCGGGCAGCTCGGCAAACAGGGTGTCGGCCAGCTGCGACCCTGCAACATGCAGCAGACGGCTGCCGCCACGCACCTCAGGTGGATGCTGGGCAACCAGATGTTCGGGCAGGTGGTAATCAAAATCGGAAAGCTGCATGGCGGCACACATATAAGGCAAATGATGGCGATTATACCTGCGCCATTCACTTAACGGCACGCCGCTTGCATGACCATGCGGCCTCTTGCGCCAGATCAAACTCGCTTTGACCCGACTGGCACAGAATTGCGACGATGCGTTAGAATGCCTGCCAACCCTAGTGCATAAACTCTATATGACCATCAACAGCGACTGCTCATATCTCACATCTGGGCTTCAATTTCTGCAAAAGCTGGACTTTATGCGCCCATTTGCGGCAAACTTGCGCCCATGATGAAAGCTGACAGCGTGCCGGCCTTGCGCCGTATTCTGGTTTTGCATGGCCCCAACCTGAACTTGCTCGGGCTGCGCGAGCCACAACATTACGGTCGCGACACGCTGGCAGATATCAACCAGCGCCTGATACAGCAGGCCAAAGCCGCCGGTTTCCCCCTGGAAACCCTGCAAAGCAATGCCGAACATGTGCTGATAGAGCGCGTGCATGCGGCGCTAAATGACGGCACGGCTTTTATCATCATTAATCCCGCCGCCTTTACCCATACCAGCGTCGCCCTGCGCGATGCACTGGCTGGCGTCAAGATTCCGTTTATTGAAGTTCACCTGTCCAATGTCCACGCCCGTGAACCCTTCCGCCAGCATTCGTATTTTTCCGATCTGGCGCAAGGCGTGATCTGCGGACTCGGTGCTTGCGGTTACGAACTGGCTCTGACTCATGTGCTGATGCAAATGGCTCAGACGCCCAATCCAACAATCTAAAAGAAATTAGGATCAGCATGGACCTGCGCAAACTGAAAAAACTGATCGACCTGGTGGAAGAGTCCGGCATTGCCGAACTGGAGGTCACCGAAGGTGAAGAAAAAGTCCGCATTACCCGCGTGACACAGAACAACCAGATGTTTGCTCAAGCCATGCAATACCATCAGCTGCCACCGGCCGCACCTGCTGCCGCACCCGCTCCGGCCCCGGCTGCCGTGGTGGAAGTGGCACCGGCCAACAATGCCGCGGCCGTCAAGTCGCCTATGGTCGGCACCTTCTACCGCTCGGCAAGCCCCGGCTCCAAGCCCTTTATCGAAGTCGGCCAGCAAGTAGCCGTTGGCGACACGCTGTGCATTATCGAAGCGATGAAGCTGATGAACGAAATCGAAGCCGATCGCGCCGGTGTGGTCAAGGCCATCGTGGCCGAAGATGGCCAGCCGGTAGAATACGGCGAACCGCTATTCATCATCGAGTAAGGCTGCCAGCACGCCTTGGGAGGAGCAGGACGCGGATCGCTAGCCGGTCGGCCTCTTGCTCCTTGCCGTTCTCACGCCCTGCGGAGATATGATTCATGTTTGAAAAAATCCTGATCGCCAACCGTGGCGAAATTGCCCTGCGCATCCAGCGTGCCTGCCGTGAAATGGGCATCAAGACTGTCGTGGTCTATTCCGAAGCCGACCGCGAAGCCAAATACGTCAAGCTGGCCGATGAAGCGGTCTGCATCGGCCCGGCGCCATCGGCCAAGAGCTATCTGCATGTGCCGGCCATTATCGCGGCCGCCGAAGTCACCGATGCGCAAGCCATTCACCCCGGCTACGGCTTCCTGTCGGAAAACGCCGACTTTGCCGAACGCGTCGAGCAGTCCGGCTTTGTGTTTATCGGCCCGCGCCCGGAGACGATTCGCCAGATGGGCGACAAGGTGTCGGCCAAGCATGCCATGATCGCCTCCGGCGTGCCTTGCGTACCCGGCTCGGAAGGCGCGCTGCCGGACGACAACGATGAAATCATCAAGATCGCCAAGAAAATCGGCTATCCGATCATTATCAAGGCTTCCGGCGGTGGCGGTGGACGCGGCATGCGCGTGGTGCATACCGAAGCGGCGCTGCTGAACTCGGTCGAAATGACGCGTACCGAAGCGGGGGCCGCCTTCGGCAACCCGACCGTGTATATGGAAAAGTACCTGCAGGAGCCGCGCCATATCGAGATTCAGGTGCTGTCCGACGAGTACGGCGACGCCATCTATCTGGGCGAGCGTGACTGCTCCATGCAGCGCCGCCACCAGAAAATCATCGAAGAAGCCCCGGCACCGGGCATTACCGACAAACAGCGGCAGAAAATCGGTGAGGCCTGCGCCGCCGCCTGCCGCCGCATCGGCTACCGTGGCGCCGGCACCTTCGAGTTCCTGTACGAAAACGGCGAGTTCTACTTTATCGAGATGAACACCCGCGTTCAGGTCGAGCACCCGGTGACCGAGCTGATTACCGGCATCGACATCGTGCAGGAGCAGATCCGCATCGCCGCCGGCGAGAAGCTGCGCTACAAGCAAAAAGACGTGCATATCAAGGGCCACTCCATCGAGTGCCGCATTAATGCCGAAGACCCGTTTACCTTTGTGCCAAGCCCGGGCAAGATCGACGGTTACCATCCGGCCGGCGGCCCCGGCATCCGGGTCGATTCGCACATCTATCAGGGCTATACCGTGCCATCGCATTACGACTCCATGGTCGGCAAGGTGATTTCCTACGGCGATACCCGCGACCAGGCGATGGCGCGCATGCGCATTGCCCTGTCCGAGATGGCGATTTCCGGCATCAAGACCAATATTCCGCTACATCAGGAACTGCTGCTGGATAACGCGTTCCGTCGTGGCGGCACCAGCATTCACTATCTGGAAGAGCGACTCGCCCAGAGGAAAAAAGGAAACTGATATGGCCTGGCAACAAGCCACCATTGATACCGATTCGGCCGTGGCCGAACAATTTGCCGATGCGCTGATGGATGCAGGCTGCCTGTCTGCCGCCATCGAAGACGCACTGGCCGGCACCGAAGCCGAGCAGCCCATCTTCGGCGAGCCGGGTGAACCGGTCGAGCAGATGTGGAAAAGCAGCAAGATCATTGCGCTGTTCGAAGAGCACGCCGACCTGGCGCTGATGATTGCCGCTGCCGCCAACGCGACCGGCATTGCACTGCCACACTACACGCTGGAGCGGGTAGAAGAGCAGGACTGGGTGCGTCTGACCCAGAGCCAGTTCGATCCTATCCGCATCTCGGAACGGCTGTGGATCACGCCGACCTGGCATGATGCGCCGGACGCCAACGCCATCAATCTGCAACTGGATCCGGGCCTGGCTTTCGGCACCGGCAGCCACCCGACGACGCGTCTGTGCCTGCAATGGCTGGATGCGAATATCAAGGGCGGCGAGACGGTGCTCGACTATGGCTGCGGCTCCGGCATTCTTGCCATTGCCGCCCTCAAGCTGGGTGCGGGCGAGGTCGCCGGCGTCGATATCGATGCACAGGCGGTACGCGCCAGTCTGGACAATGCCGCACAAAACGGCGTTAGCGGCATCTTCTGCCTGCCGGATGCCACGCCGGAAACCAAGGTCGATGTGGTACTGGCCAATATTCTGGCCAATCCGCTGCGCCTTCTGGGCGAGATGCTGGCCAGCCATGTGAAAACCGGCGGCAAGATCGTACTGTCCGGCATTTTGCAGGAGCAGGCCGAAGAGCTGTCCGCCATCTACAACACCTGGTTTGATATGGAAGCCCCGGTATTCGACGAGGGCTGGACCCGACTGACCGGAACACGACGCGCCTGATCCATGCAAACTACACAATGCCCGCAGTGCCAGACCCGATTCAAGGTCAGCGATGAACAATTGGCTGTCGCTGGCGGCTTTGTCCGCTGCGGGCACTGTGCGCATGTGTTCAATGCCAGCGAATTTTTGCAGGCCATGCCGGGCACTCCGCCCGTGGTCGATGCCCCGCCTATGGCGCCGTCGACCGATGATTTCGAGCTGGAGTTGCCCGACTTCGATCCGGCCGACTACTTGCCGGAAACAGAAAAAAACAGCAGTGCCGAGCCGCTCGCCGTGACGCCCGAGCCAGAGCCTGAAACTGAGCCTGAACCCGAGCCGCCGCTCGCGGAAAATCCGGACATTGCCGAATTCCAGCAAGCCCTGGCCGATGCGCTGCGTGCGCCCAAACAGGCTTCGCGCAGCATAGAGCCACCGGATGCGGCCCCCCATTTGCCGCTGGGCAATCCGTTTGCAGAAGCGGAGCCGGCGGACATCCTGCATACGGCACGCAAGCCGCGTCAGGAGCCGGTCATGGAGGCGGTGCCCCCGATTCCGGAGAGCCCGCTGATGCCGCCACCGGCGCAAGAAGCGCCCGCCCGCAATAAAGCAAGCCGTAGCAAGCACGGAGCGCTCGGTGCAGCGCTGGGCGTTGCCGCCGTGGTGGGGCTGTTTGTACTGGCAGCCCAGCTGATCTATCTGAACCGCACCCGCATCAGTGCCGAACTGCCGGAGTTGCGCCCGGTACTCGAACAAACCTGCGCCCGTCTGGGCTGCACCGTGCCCCTGCCTGCCGATCGCCAGTTGTTGCGTACCGAATGGTCGGAGTTGACGGTGGTGCCGGATCATCCCGGCCTGGTTCAGTTCACCGCCATCCTGAAAAACCATGCCCGTTATCCACAGGCATGGCCGGCGATGGAGCTGACCCTGACCGATAGCGAAGACCGGGTCCTGGTACGTAAAGTCCTGCCCCCGGCCGACTATCTGCCGCCGGCCGAGCTCAAGGCCGGGCGCTTTGCCGCCGGCAGCCAGATACGCGTCAGCCAGCGCTTCGATGCCGCCCGCTTGGGCGCACGCAACAAGTCGCTGGGCTATAGCGTGAACTGGCTTTACCCTTAAGCCAGCCCTCTTGCCCCCCCCTGCCGGCATCGTGCCGGCGGGGGACTGCCTAGTCTTCCCCTGCCTGACCCCGCCCCGCCTTGGAAAAAGGCCATGCACCCGTTACCCGTTGGCGCAGCTGCGCTTTGAATCTAGTGGCCGCGCACGGCAGCAGCCTCGCGGGGCTGACGCATGCATACCGCGCATGGCATGGCATCAACGTGTAATGGGGACACAGCAGCCCGCCCTGCCCGCTGCTTAGCCACAGCACCAAGCAACGCCAAATGCATTTAATTGTTATTAAGCAATTGCTTATGCATATAAAACACCCTCCACTAGTGCAATCACCAACCGAGAAAAGGTGCATTGACACAGATCAACGCAATCAAAAACAGCGCACCATACAATCTTTGATTGTGATCAATCGCTTTGCATTAAAAGCATTGCAACTCAATAATATCCGCATAGCCGGATAGCCATAGCGAACGGCCAGCACATGCGGCAGCGGGAAAAACCAAGCTGCCTCGGGCTGACTGCGAGCCCCTTTTATACAGAGACGCCCTTATGCAAGAGCCCACCCCGCCAAGCCGGTCCAATAGCGACTGGAAAAAAATGCTATTGCTCGCCTTTATCGGCTTGCCTGTCACCATGGCCGCCCTGATCGCCCTCTACGGCTTTGTGCTCTGGGGTCTGCAAGTGATGTTTTTCGGCCCTCCCGGCGCCTGACCTCTCATCTCCCCACGCTTAAGCACCTCAGACATCTAGGAATTACGCATGAAAAAAATATGGCGCTGGCTCGCTGAATTATTCAGCAAGCCATCCACACGCATCGGTTTGGGCGTACTGGTTACGGTGGGTTTTATTGCCGGCATTCTGGCCTGGCAAGGTTTCAACAAGGCCATGGATCTCACTAATACCACTGAATTCTGTGTCAGCTGCCACACCATGCAGGGCAACCAGACCGAGCTGAAACCCACCGTACACGGCACCAACCGTAGCGGCGTCACGCCGGGCTGCCCGGACTGCCACGTCCCGCATGACTTCTCCGACAAAATCGCCCGCAAAATGAAGGCCAGTGTAGAAGTCTGGTCTCATCTGACCGGCAAGATCGGCACGGCGGATAAATTCGAAGCCCATCGCCTGCGTCTGGCACAAAACGAGTGGGACCGCTTCAAGGCCAATGGCTCGAAAGAGTGCCGAACCTGCCATGACTACAGCAAGATGGACTTCGACAAAATGCGCCCGGCTTCGCAAGAGCCGATGCGCGGCGCGGCCGAACGCGACCAAAGCTGCATGGATTGCCACAAAGGCATTGCCCACCACATGCCGGATATGAAAAACAGCCATAACCCGGCCTTCGACAGTCTGGTTCAGGCGGCCGACAGCACCCGCATCCAGGATGGCAACAGCTACATCAATGCCCTGCCGCGCGAGCTCTACAGCGATGAAGCACTAGGCAAGGCCGCCGGCCGTATCGAGATTGCCACCCCGCTCAAAGTCTTGAAGCAGGTCGGGGATGCACAGCAGATCGAACTGCTGGCCTGGCGCAAGAGCAAGGGTTACGGCCGCGTCTGGTATAGCCAGTTCGGCATGAACATCGTTGTCGCCACGCTGGACAAGGCGACGGCACAGGACAAGTCGCTGGTAGAGGTTCTGGAAAGCAAGGAAGACCCGAATACCGGCCTGATCTGGCAAAAAGTGCGTGCCGTATTCTGGACCAAACAAGGTGGCGTCATGGAGTCGGCCGATCCGATCTGGGATGTTGCGCGCAACAGCTACCAGACCAGTTGCAGCGTCTGCCACAAACAGCCCGATGTTGCCCACTTCGACAGCAACACCTGGCCAGGCCTGTTCAGCGGCATGGTGGGCTTTACCAATATGGACAAGGATACCCAGGCACTGGTGCTCAAGTATCTGCAGAACCATTCGTCCGACTTCGATAAAACCGCGCACTGAGGAAAGCAATAATGATAAACAATTCACGGCGTACTTTTTTGAAGGGTCTGACGCTGGCCTCCATGACGGCGCTGATCGGCCCCAGCCTGCTGTCTATCGGCGATGCCGCTGCCGCGCCGGCGGCCGGTGCCGGTGCCGGTGCCGGTGCCGGTGCCAACAATGATGGCTGGAAAATGGCCGGCTCGCACTGGGGCGCATTCCGCGCCCGCATCGCGGGCGGCAAGGTCGTAGAAGTCCGTGCCTTTGAACACGACAAGCACCCGACCGAAATGCTAAACGGCATTATCGGCCTGATCTACAGCCCGTCGCGTATCCGCTACCCCATGGTGCGTCTGGATTGGCTGAAAAACCGGCACCGCAGCAATACTGCCGAGCGCGGCGACAACCGTTTCGTGCGGGTCACTTGGGACGAGGCACTGGATCTGGTGTACGGCGAGATGGAACGCGTCCAGCAGACCTACGGCCCGTCGGGCCTGCATACCGGTCTGGTCGGCTGGCGCCAGACCGGCCAGTTCCATACCTGCGGCAACCATATGCTGCGCGCCGTCGGCATGCACGGCCATACGGTCACCACCGCGGGCGACTACTCGACCGGTGCCGGTCAGGTCATCATGCCCTATGTACTGGGTTCGACCGAGGTGTACTCGCAAGGTACATCGTGGGAGCTGATTCTCAAGCACAGCAAGAACATCATCTTCTGGGCCAGCGATCCGGTTAAAAACCTGCAGGTTGGCTGGAACTGCGAGACGCACGAATCCTACGCCTATATCGAACAGCTCAAGGGCAAGATCGCGCGCAAGGAAATCCGCGTCATCAGCATCGACCCGGTACGCAGCAAGACCCAGAACTATCTGGCGTGCGAAAAGCAGTACGTCAATCCGATGACCGACGTGGCGCTGATGCTGGGCATCGCACATACGCTGTATAGCGAGAAGCTGTACAACAAGCAGTTCCTCGACAGCTATGCGCTGGGCTTCGAGCAGTTCCTGCCCTACTTGCTGGGCACGGCGGCGGACAAGACCGCCAAAACGCCGGAATGGGCGGCAGCGATCTGCGGCGTTCCGGCGGCACGCATCCGCGAACTGGCCCGCCTGATGGCCAAGGAGCGCACCCAGCTGATCTTTGGCTGGGCCATCCAGCGCCAGCAGCACGGCGAACAGCCGTACTGGATGGGTGCGGTACTGGCGGCCATGCTCGGCCAGATCGGTTTGCCCGGTGGCGGCATCAGCTATGCCCACCATTACAGCTCGATCGGCGTCCCCGCATCCGGCGCAGCCATGCCGGGCGCCTTCCCGCTCAATCTGGATGCCGGCAAGAAGCCGAAATATCCCAGCACCGATTACAAAGGCTATAGCGCGGTCATTCCGTGTGCACGCGCCATCGATGCCCTGCTCGAACCGGGCAAGGTGATCGATTACAACGGCAGCAAGGTCAAACTGCCGCCTTACAAAATGGCGATCTACTGCGGCTCTAACCAGTGGCACCGCCAGCAAGACCGCAACAAGATGAAGAAGGCGTTTCGTGCGCTGGAGACCGTGGTCAGCGTCGACTACACCTGGACGGCGACCTGCCGTTTCGCCGACATCGTCCTGCCGGCCTGCACCCAGTTTGAACGCAACGATATCGACGCTTACGGCTCCTACAGCAATCGCGGCGTTATCGCCATGCACAAGCTGGTCGACCCGCTCTTCCATTCACGCCCGGACTTCGAGATTTTCCGCGAGCTGACGCGCCGCTTCGGCCGCGACAAGGAGTACTCGCGCGGGATGGAGGAAATGGAATGGGTGCAGCAGCTGTACGAGCAGTGCCGCAAGGAAAACGGCAGCAAGTTCCCCATGCCGGCATTTGCCGAATTCTGGCAAAAAGGTTATGTCCTGTTTCCCAAGGGCAAGCCCTCGACCCGCCACGCCGATTTCCGCGAAGATGCCGAGATCAATGCTCTGGGTACCCCATCGGGCTTTATCGAGATCTACAGCCGCAAGATCGCCAACTATAAATACCCGGATTGCCCGGGTCATCCGGTATGGCTGGAAAAGAACGAACGCTCGCACGGCGGCCCCAAGTCTGAACGCTACCCGCTGTGGATGCAGTCGGTACACCCGGACAAGCGACTGCACTCGCAGATGTGCGACTCCGAGCCCTTGCGTGCGACCTATGCCATCCAGGGACGTGAACCGCTGTTTATCAGCCCGCAAGATGCCAAGAAACGCGGCATCCGCCACGGCGATCTGCTGCGCGTATTCAATGACCGTGGCCAGGCGCTGGTGGGGGCCCATGTCTCGGCTGACTTCCCGCCCGGCGTAGTCCGCCTGCAAGAAGGGGCATGGTATGGCCCGACCGGCCCGGAAATCGGTGCACTGGATACCTATGGCGACCCGAACACCCTGACGCAGGATATCGGTACCTCGCGCCTGGCTCAG
Source organism: Craterilacuibacter sp. RT1T (assembly GCF_023502145.1). Taxonomy (GTDB): domain Bacteria; phylum Pseudomonadota; class Gammaproteobacteria; order Burkholderiales; family Chromobacteriaceae; genus Craterilacuibacter. The sequence continues at coordinate 199,165 of NZ_JAMFLI010000005.1, forward strand.
GCGATCAGCGCCAACACCTGTCTGGTTCAGGTCGAAAAATACACCGGTAAAGTACCGGCCGTCACCGCGTTTGGCGGCCCCAAGGAAGTCAAACCCAAATGACCGCGCAAAAACACAATGAGGGCGAGCGGGAGCTGCGGGCAGGCTTATACAGCCTGTTCGCCACGCTCTATGCACAGGAAATGCCGCAGGCCATGCTGCAAGCCTGGCTGAAGGGCGAGGCGCAGCCACTGCTGCAGGCGCTGGCGCAAGATGGCCATGCCGAAGAGGTTGCGGCCATGCAAGCCAGTCTGGATGCCTTGCGCCAGACGGCGGATGCAAGGCTGGAGCTGGCGGCAGACTATGCTGCATGCTTTTTGCTGGATCTGAAAAGCTGCGCCCCGCCCTATGCCTCGTGCTATGCCTTAACACCGGCACGCCTGTATGGCCCGCAAGAGCAGGCCATGCGCGAGCAACTGAGCACGCATGCACTCTCGGTCAGCACGCACTTTCCCGAGGCAGCCGACCATCTGGCGGTACAGCTGGAGTTTCTGGCCTGGCTGATCATCGAGCGCAAGGACGATGAAGCAAGCCGCCAGATCGACGAGCTAGCGAGCTGGCTGCCCGCTTTTGCCGACAAATGCGCCGAAGTCAGCACGCATTATCCGTTCTACCCGGCTCTGGCACGCCTGTTATGCCGGGTCTTGCAGCAGGACAAAGCGGCTTGCCACTAAGCCCACCCAAAAAAGAGCCCGCTTGCAGCGGGCTCTTTTTATGCGGCTTTGTACATGCCGCTGCTAGGCACCAAACTCGCTCTTGGGCGAGCGCTCCAGCAACTGATCCACCACATCCTGCGGCTTGGCGCCGTGATAGAGCAAGGCGCACACGGCAGCGGTAATCGGCATGTCGACTTCCAGCCGCTCGGCCATGGCCAGTACCTCGCGTGCGGTCGGCACGCCTTCGGCCACATGCCCCAGCTCGGCCAGAATCACATCCAGCGGCTTGTTTTCGGCCAGTTTCAGCCCGACCTGGCGGTTGCGCGACAGCGCACCGGTACAGGTCAGAATCAGATCGCCGACACCGGACAGGCCCAGCAGGCTTTGCTGGCTCGCGCCCATGGCCACCGCCAGCCGGGTAATCTCGGCCAGACCCCGGGTAATCAGCGCGGCGCGGCTATTCATGCCCAGCCCCATACCGTCGGCAACACCGGTGGCGATCGCCATGACATTCTTCACCGCCCCGCCCACCTCCACCCCGACCAGATCGTCGTTGGCGTAGATGCGCAGCAAAGGGCTATGCAGCAGACGGGCATAGTCACGGGCAAATTCGGCATTTTCCGAGCCCAGCGTCACCGCCGCCGGCAGGCCTTGCGCCACTTCGCGGGCAAAGCTCGGGCCGGATAACACGCCGCTACGCGTCAGATGCGGACATTCTTGCTCCACCACCTGATGCGGCAGCAGGCTGGAACCCGCCTCCAGACCCTTGCATGCCCACAAGAGCGGCACGTCGTCCTGACGCAGCGCCTTGAGTGCGCGCAAGCTGGGGCGCAAACCGGCAATCGGCGTCACGATCAACACCAGCTCGGCCTCAGCCAGCGCCTGCGCCAGATCGGCGGTCAGCGCCAAGTCAGGCGGCAAAGGGCAGGCATCCAGATAACGCCGGTTCACGCCTTCTTGTTGCAGCGCGGCCATCAGCGCCGGATCCCGGCCCCACAGCGTCACTTCGTGCTGGCGGGCAAAAGCCACCGCCAGTGCCGTACCCCAGGCGCCTGCGCCCAAAACGGCCAGTTTCATGGCTTATTTCCGTTCATTACACACCCCACAGGGTATTGATGCGGACAAAGCCGGCGGCGCCGTCACGATGCTTGACCCTGACCCAGCCGGCTTGTGCCGGTTCGAGCAGTTCGACCACCGCATCCTTGTCCAGACGATAGGCCAGCGGCGCACTGTCGCTGGCTGCCGTCCTGATTTCGGCCTGCGCCGCCGTCACGATCAGCATGCGCTGTACCGACAGGGCGGCGGCAGGGATCCAGGCAATGCCGCCGCTGGCATCGCGCACCCGCGCCCACTCTTTTTGCATCGCCAGCACTTCCACCGGATAGTAGCGGCTGACCACAAACAGCTTTTTGGCATTCAAGGCCGGCGCATCATACAGCGACACTCCGGTTTCCTTGACCGAGCGGAATTCCAGCGCAAAAGCCGGTGCGGCAGCACAAGCTGCCAGCACCAGCGCGGCCAGACTATGGCTTAGCTTCATGATGTTCAGGCGTTGCCGGCTTCGGCCATCTGTGCGCGCTGCTGCATATACAGCGCCTCGAAGTTGATCGGTGCCAGCAGTACCGGCGGGAAGCCGGCACGATTCACCAGGCTGGACACGGTTTCGCGCGCATACGGGAACAGGATGTTCGGGCAAGCCACACCCAGAATCGGGTCGATGTCTTCGGCCGGAATGTTTTCGATGCGGAAGATGCCGGACTGGGCCACTTCGCACAGGAACATAGTCTTGTCGGCCAGCTTGGCGGTCACGGTCACGGTCAGTGTGCACTCGAAGAAGCCGTCGTCGATCTGCTTGCCTTCGCTGCCCAGCTGCATGTCGATATCGGGCTGAGCCTGTTCCAGGAATACGGCTGGCGCATTCGGCACCTCGAGCGAGAGATCCTTAACGTAGATTTTTTCGATGGAGAATACCGGCTGCACTTCTTGTTGTTCGCTCATAAACAGGTCTCGCAATATGAATTGGATAAGAAAAAATCGGGCTCAAGCAGATTTGCATCATCGCATGAAAGCGTGAGCTGCGGCCACTCAGTCAGCCAACAGTACATCCAGCTTGCCGGCGCGGGACAGCGCCTCCAGATCATCGCAACCGCCGACATGGGTTTCACCGATGAAAATCTGCGGTACGGTACGGCGGCCGGTAATGCTCATCATGCTGTCGCGTGCGGCAGGGTCAAGATCGATGCGGATTTCTTCAACCGCCTCCACGCCCTTGCTTTTGAGGATTTGCTTGGCGCGAACGCAATAAGGGCAAACCGCCGTGGTGTACATCATTACTTTTTTCATCATGGTCTCGCAATCAAACTAGCGGAAAAACGACATTATAACGTCAAGGCACCGGCCTCACGCCGGCATAAGACGCCAGTACGCCATCGAGCAGCGCATCCAGATTCGGCAATAGCGCGCCCGAGCGCGGGCTATTGATGATTGCGACAATGGCCAGACGCTCGCCATCCGCGGCCAGCCAGTAACCGGCTAGCGCCCGCACCCCGGCCAGCGTGCCGGTTTTCAGCCGCAAGCGCGGCCCCCACTGCCCGAGCCGGGTTTTGAGTGTGCCGCTCTCGCCGGCCACCGGCAAGCTGGCAATAAACTCGCCGGCGTAAGGCCCGCGTGCCGCGACGCGCAACATCTCGCCCAGCGCGCGCGCCGAAATACGCTCGCGCCGCGACAGGCCGGCACCGTTTTCCAGCACCAGCGTCTGCGCATCCAGCCCGTTTTTTGCCAGTACTTGCCGCACCACTTGCGTGGCATCGGCCACCGTATCCCCCCTTAGTGGCCGCTCGGCACCCAGCGTCAGAAACAGGCTGCGCGCCATGGTGTTATTGCTGTACTGGTTAATGGCAGACAGGGCCTGCACCAGCGGAGGCGAACGGTAAAGCGCCAAGGTGCGCGCTTGCGGCGGCGTGGCGGCGAGGCCAAAGCCTTGCGGCCCCTCGCCGCCCAGACGCGCCCAGCGTGCGGCAAAGGCTTGGCGCGCATACTCATCCGCCGACAGCACATTCACAAAGCTGCTCGCTCCGTCACAGGCGCGCGGCAAGGCACCGCGGACAAGAATCTGATGACCCTGCTGTTGCACGCGAACATGGCGGCGGACATCGCCACATTTGCCCGCCGCATCGCCGGCATCGCTCAAGTCCGACGCCAGCGTCACGCCGGGCAAGGCCGGCTCCAGCACCACGCGGCTGCCGCCACCGTCGTTGTAATAATGCAACCATGCCACCTTGAGATGGGTCAGGTGGGTGTCCGGTGCCACGGCAAAGGCGCGCTCGGCATCGGCCTCGAAATCCTCGGCACTGCCGGTAGTGGCAAACGCGCCCTTGTCCAGCAGCAGCCGGCCGTTGATGCGCTTGACCCCGCGCAGGCGCAATTCGCCCAGCAACTGGTCCAAAGCCGGCAGATCAAACAAAGGGTCGCCGCGCCCCTGCCAGTAGAGATCACCCTGCAAGCTGTCGCCGACAACGGGAGCGGCCGATAGCAGCGTGCTTTGCCAGCGCCATTGCGGCCCCAGCGTCTCCAGCGCGGCAAAGCTGGTGACCAGCTTCATGGTCGAGGCCGGATTCAGCGCCACATCGGCGCGGTGCTCTGCCAGCACTTCACCACTGCCGACCTTGCCTACCCATAGCGCCACTTCGTTCTCTTGCAAGCCGGCCAAGTCGGGTTGCGCGGCAGCCAGCGCGGTGCCCATCGCCGTGCACAGCAGCACCAATAATAAACAGCGTTTCATCACATCTCCGTCGGATCGACATCCAGCGACCAGCGCAAACTGCGTCCGGCCTGGCGCCCCAAGCGCTCAAGCAGCGGCAAGGCCTGATTCAGGCAACGGTGCAAGGCGCGGCGGTCGGCACACTCAAACACCAGTTGCATGCGCTCGCGCCCGGCCAGGCGCGCCATGGTGGCCGGTGCCGGCCCGAATAGGGCGACTTCGCCCAGCCATGGCGCAGCCTCGGCTTTAAACCGGCCAAGAAAAGCCTCTGCTTCGTGTGCCTCGTGCGCATCGGCGCGCAGCAGCGCCTGGAAAATCGCCGGCGGGAAATGGGCCTCGCGCCGTGCCGCCAGCTCGCGTGCGGCAAAACCGTCAAAATCCTGTGCCACCAGCGACAGATACAGCGGATGCTCGGGCCACTGCGTCTGCACCAGCACTTCGCCGCGATGCTCGGCACGGCCGGCGCGGCCCGCCACCTGCATCAGCAGGGAAAACAGCCGCTCGCCGGCACGAAAATCCGCCGAATACAGCCCGCCATCGGCGCCCAGCACCACCACCAGACTCAGCGCGCCAAAATCATGGCCCTTGGCCAGCATCTGGGTGCCGATCAGGATATCCACTTCGCCGGCATGCACCTTGCGGTACACCTCGTCCCAGGCATCCTTGTTGCGCGTGCTGTCGCGGTCTATGCGCAAAACGCGCGCCTCGGGAAACAAGCGCTGGATGGCGCTTTCCAGCCGCTGTGTACCCTCGCCCAAAGGCTGGATATCGACATTGCCGCAATCCGGGCAGACGCGCGGCACACCCTCTTCCCAGCCACAATGGTGGCAGCGCAATACGCGCTGCAATAAATGCAAAACCAGCTTGCTGGAACAGCGCTTGCAGCCCGAGGTCCAGCCGCACTGCGGGCAGGCCAGCACCGGCGAGTAACCGCGCCGGTTGATGAATACCAGACTCATCTCGCGCTTTTGCAAACGCTTGGCCAGCGCCGCAATCACCGGCTCGGACAAGCCTTCATTCAGGCGCAGCAAACGGGTATCAACCAGACGCACCTGCGGCAAGCTGGCAGCGGCATGTGCCCGCGTCGTCAGTAACAGGCGGCGGTAACGCCCGGCCTCGACATTGGCTACCGTTTCCAGACTAGGGGTGGCACTGCCCAGCACAATGGGTACTGCCGCATCATGCGCACGCCAGACGGCCAGATCGCGCGCGTGATAGCGCAAGCCGTCCTGCTGCTTAAGCGAACCATCGTGCTCTTCATCCACCACAATCAGTCCCAGCCTGGGCAAGGGCACGAACACCGACAGCCGCGTGCCGATCACAATGCCGGCACGCCCTTGCCAGGCATCGACCCAGCCTTGCAAACGCTCGCCGTCGGCCAGCGAGCTGTGCAGGGCGGCAATCGGCGTAGCCGGAAAACGGTCGGCAAAGCGTTGCAGCAGTTGCGGCGTCAGGCTGATTTCCGGCACCAGCACCAGCACCTGACGCCCGGAAGCCAGTGCGCAGGCGATCAGGTGTAAATACACCTCGGTCTTGCCGCTGCCGGTCACCCCTTGCAATAGCCAGGGCTGGAAGCGGCCAAAACTGTCACTGACCGCCGCGACGGCACCCTGCTGCTCGGCGTTGAGCTGTGGCCCGTCGGCAACTTCAAGCTCGGGGCAAAGGGGCTCTACACGCTCAGCCTTACCCTCTTGCAGCCATTGGCTCAAAACCTTGGGAGCCTGCGCCGACAGCGCCCTCAAGTCATGCATGGCTTGCGGCCCATCCTGCAAAGCCTGCCACAAGGCCAGGCGAGCCCGTTGTCTGGCCGGCGGCGGATCGGCAAGACCAGCGGCACTAAGCGCCCAGGCACGCCTATCCGCCAGACGCGCCGCTTGCGCCACGCGCAAGGCGGTGGGCAAGGCGGTAAACAAGGCTGCGCCCTTGGGATAGTGGTAATAGGCCGAGACAAAATCGATCAGCCGCAGCAAGGCGGCAGGCAGTGGAGGCAACTCGTCAAACACGGCGGCCAGTGGCTTGATTTTTGCCGGATCCAGTGCCGAATTCGCCACACCGCCGACCAGCACTGCACACTGTTTGCGGCCGCGAAAATCCACCTCTACCCGTGTTCCTGCCGGCAAGGCATGGGGTGCAAGATAGGTAAATGTTCCGTGCAAGGGGACATCCAGCAGCACCTCGACAGTTTCGAATGTATCCATTTTTACTCGATGCAGGCGCAAAGCCAGACGGGGCGCGGGTTTGCGCAAGCTGTACACATAGTTTGTGGATAACTTTGTGCACAACCCTGAAAAAGAGGCTGGAAAAGCCGGCAGGACAGCGCTTCAAGCGGATTGCACAAATTTTGAACAATCGCGTAAACCCTTACAAAACAAGGACTTGCGCGATTTATTAATTTTTTGCGACACAGGGCTTGACAGATGACGTTCGCAGCAAGATGAGTGTGCATAACTTGGTGGATCAAATCGAACGCCAGCTGTCAACCGTGCCGTGCAGCCACCCTGACGGGGCTGCACGGCGCCCGCTTAGCCCTGGCTGTGATAGGCGCGCGACAGGCGGTGCACGCTGTCAACCAGCACGCCGGCGTGGGCCGGATCGGCAAACTGCGAGATGCCGTGTCCCAGATTAAAGACATGGCCGGAACCCGTGCCATAGGAGGCCAGAATGCGCGCGACTTCCTTCTCGATGCCCTCCGGGCTGCCAAACAGCACGTTCGGGTCCAGATTGCCCTGCAAGGCGACTTTATCCCCGACGCGCGCACGCGCTTCGCCGATATCGGTCGTCCAGTCCAAACCCAGCGCATCGGCGCCGGTTTCGGCCATCGCCTCCAGCCATTGCCCGCCCCCCTTGGTAAACAGGATGACCGGCACGCGCCGGCCTTCGTGTTCGCGGATCAGGCCGCTGACGATCTGCTGCATATAGGACAGCGAAAACTCGCGGTAGGCAGGCCCGCTCAAGGCCCCGCCCCAGGTATCGAAAATCTGCACCGCCTGCGCGCCGGCACGAATCTGCGCATTCAGGTACTCGGTCACCGTGCGCGCATTGACATCCAGAATGTGGTGCAGCAGCTCGGGACGGCCATACATCATCGCCTTCAGGTGACGGAAGTCGGCCGAACCGCCGCCTTCTATCATGTAGCAGGCCAGCGTAAACGGGCTGCCGGAAAAGCCGATCAGTGGCACACGTCCATCCAGCGCCTTGCGGATGCTGGAAACGGCATCAAACACGTATTGCAGCGAGTCTTCCACATGCGGAGCCACCAGCGCCTTGATGGCCGCTTCGTCGCGCAGCGGGCGCTCGAACTTAGGGCCTTCGCCCTCGGCAAAATACAGCCCCAGCCCCATGGCATCGGGCACGGTCAGAATGTCGGAAAACAGAATGGCCGCATCCAGCGGGAAGCGCTCCAGCGGCTGCAGGGTGACTTCGGTGGCGTAATCCGGGCTGGTGCACAAGCCCATAAAGCTGCCGGCACGGGCGCGCGTGGCGCGGTATTCCGGCAAATAGCGCCCGGCCTGGCGCATCATCCAGACCGGTGTGTATTCCACCGTTTGATTGAGAAGTGCGCGCAGGAAGACATCGTTTTTAAGCTGGGTCATGATAGGCCACGTCGTTTGCATTGGCCGCCATTATACCTGCAAGCGCCATCTCCTCACCCTCTTTGCACAGGCAGAACGCAGCCGGAAAAACGACAAAGACGGCATGAAAAGCGCTTCGCCCTTCCTGCCGTCCTGACACGCCGCCCACCGCCTAATGCTTACACGTCGGCGATGGCCTCGTTGCCCTTGGCTTCCATCCAGCCGCGCCGGCTGGAGGCTTCGCCCTTGCCCATCAGCATGGTAAACATGCGGCGGGTGTCGTCGGCGGCACCGCTACGCACGCGCACGCAGGACAGACGACGGGTATCGGGATGCATGGTGGTGTCTTTCAGTTGCTCCGGGTTCATCTCGCCCAGACCCTTGAAGCGCGAGATGCCCCATGCGCCTTCGCGCACATTTTCGCTACGCAAGCGATCGATGATGGCTTCCAGCTCGCCCTCGTCCAGCGCATACAGCTTGCGCGGCGGGCGGTTTTTACCCGAGCCCGGCACATCGACGCGATACAGCGGCGGTTGCGCGATATGGATATGCCCTTCTGCCAGCAGCTTGGAAAAGTGGCGATAAAACAGGGTCAGCAGCAAGACCTGGATATGCGAGCCATCCACATCGGCATCCGACAGGATGGCGATCTTGCCGTAACGCAAGCCGGACAAGTCGGCATCCTCGCCCGGCGCATGCGGGTCGACGCCTATCGCGACCGAAATATCGTGGATTTCGGCATTGGAAAACAACTGGTCACGGTCGGTTTCCCAAGAGTTGAGCACCTTGCCGCGTAGCGGCAGGATGGCCTGGTACTCCTTGTCGCGCGCCAGCTTGGCCGAACCGCCGGCCGAATCCCCCTCGACCAGGAACAACTCGTTGCGGGCGATATCTTCGCTCTCGCAATCGGTCAGCTTGCCCGGCAATACCGCTACGCCCGAGCCCTTTTTCTTCTCGACCTTTTTCACCGAACGCAAGCGGCTCTGCGCCTGGCGGATGGCCAGCTCGGCAATTTTCTTGCCCGCCTCCACATGCTGGTTCAGCCACAACTCGACCGGGTCGCGCACCACGCCCGAGATCAGCTTAAGCGCATCGCGGCTGGTGAGTTTGTCCTTGGTCTGCCCCTGGAACTGCGGGTCCAGCACGCGCGCCGACAGTACAAAGCGCACCCGGCTCCATACGTCTTCCGCCATCAGCTTGACGCCGCGCGGCAACAGATTGTGCAAGTCGACAAAGCTCTTGACCGCATCGAACACCCCGGCGCGCACGCCGGCTTCATGCGTACCGCCCAAGGGGGTTGGGATCAGGTTAACGTAGCTCTCGCCACCGCCGGCTTCGTCAAACCAGGCCAATGCCCACTGCGCGCCTTCGCCGCGGGCGAACTGCTCGTGATCGTCGCCAATAAATGCCTCGCCGGCAAACAAAGGCGCTACCGGCTCGTCGCCACCACACAGCTCGGCCAGATAACTCTTCAGGCCGTTAGGGTATTGCCAGACCCTGACTTCGTCCGCACCGGCTTTTTCCAGCGTCAGGCTGACCACCACCCCGGGCAGCAACACGGCCTTGGCGCGCAGCAGGCGCTCCAGCTCGGGGATGGAGTAACGCGGGCTCTCAAAATACTTGCCGTCCGGCCAGATGCGCACGCGGGTGCCGCTGGTGCGCGGGCCGCAGTCACCGCTGCGCGCCAAAGGCTCGATCACGTCGCCGCCGGAGAAAGCCAGCTGGTAAACCCCGCCCTCGCGCTTGACCTCGACTTCCAGCCGGGTCGACAAGGCATTGGTTACCGACACCCCGACGCCGTGCAGGCCGCCGGAGAAGGCGTAAGCCCCACCATCTTTTTTATTGAACTTGCCGCCGGCGTGCAGCCGGGTAAAGACCAGTTCGACCACCGGCACATTCTCAAGCGGATGTAGCCCGACCGGAATGCCGCGGCCATCGTCCTCGACCGACAGCGAGCCGTCCAGATGCACGGTGACGGCGATTTTTTTGGCAAAACCACCCAGTGCCTCGTCCGCCGCGTTATCGATCACTTCCTGACAGATATGAGTCGGGTCGGTAGTGCGGGTATACATCCCGGGGCGCTCTTTGACCGGCTCCAGCCCCTTGAGCACCCGTACCGAGGATTCGTCGTATTGTTGGTTCATGGTGTCCTGTTGAAAATTTTGGTTACGTCCTGCAGGCGGGCAAGTTCACGCTCATGCAGGCCGGACAGCAGTAATTGGGAAGCTAAGGCACCGGCCAGGGCCAGAAACATATCCCATTGGGTGTCCCAGGGGTCGCCCTGGGTCGCAAGAAAGGCATCGGCGTCGGCACCTATGGCGACGGCCACCCACCATTCGATCAGCTCGTAAAAGGCGGAAAAAGCCAGACAGAACGACGTCGTCAAAAGCACCAGCCACCCGCCCGGGCGTAGCGGCGTTCTGCGCCGCAACACTTCACGCGCCAGAATGGCCGGTACAAAACCCTGCGCCAGATGCCCCAGCCTGTCGTAATGATTGCGCGTCAGATCCAGCGCATCGCGCAGCCACAAACCCGCCGGCACTTCGGCATAGGTGTAATGTGCACCGATCAGCAGAATAGCCGCATGAGCCAGCATCAAACACAGTGCCAGCGGTGTCCAGGCAAAGCGCGGCCAGGCCCATAGCAACAAAGGCGCACCCAGCAAGACGGGCAACGCCTCCAACAGCCAGGTCGCACGATCGGTCGGCGCGATACCTGACCACAAAACCAGCGGCAACAGCGGCAGCAACAACCACCATGGACGCTGCCTGATATAGGCGGGCGTCAGTGATCGTGCTCCCGCGCATCGCCCGCACGGGCAATATATTCCTCCCGCGTCTCCATCCCCTTCAGGAAACGCGACAGTTCGCGTAGCGAGCGATCGTACACATCGCGCTTGAATTCGATCACGCTGTCTATGGGAGCCCAATAATTGTTCCAGCGCCAGCCGTCGAATTCGGGGTGGCTGCTTGCCCGCAGGCAGACATCACTATCGCGCCCGACCAGCCTGAGCAAAAACCAGATCTGCTTCTGCCCCTTGTAGCTGCCGCGCCATTCACGCCTGACCCAACTGGTCGGCACTTCATAGCGTAACCAGTCGCGCGTGCGGCCAATAATTCGGACATGACGAGGCAGCAGGCCGACTTCTTCCATCAGCTCGCGGTACATCGCAGCCTCCGGGCTCTCGCCCGGCTTGATGCCCCCTTGGGGAAACTGCCATGAGTGCTCGCGCACCCGTTTGCCCCAGAACACCTCATTGTGTTGATTAATGAGGATGATTCCGACATTGGGGCGGTATCCATCCCGGTCCAGCATGGTGAAACCTGCATTCATGAGTTGTGCCGATTTTTGCACATTTCACCACACCGTGCCATCCGTACACACCTTGATTGGCAAGGATTTGCATTTGATGCACCGCACTACCCGTTGAAAATAATTGACGCTTTCAGAGCAGGCGTCTACAAGTGAAGGATAGAAAAATTAATCCATAAGAATAAAAGAGGCCGACACCCGCATGCCCAGCATGAGCAAAACGATCCAGCGGACACTCCATTTGTCCCACTTGCTAAGCCCCTTGCCCGGTGTCAGTTAGACCCGTTTCCGTTGTTTGCGCCGACTTCACAGCACAAGACAAGGAAACGAAATCATGAAAGACCTAGCCAACTGGTTCTCCGAGCGCGGCATCAGCCGTGTTGAATGCCTGATTCCCGACATGGCCGGCACTGCGCGCGGCAAGCGCGTAGCAAGCGCCAGCCTCGCGAATACCGAACTACGTTTTCCGCTGGTCGGACTGGTGCAAAGCATCAGCGGCGACTGCCAACAGCAACTGGTGCCCGCCACCGACCCGGATATGTGCCTGCAAGCCGACTATGCCAGCTTGCGCCCGCTGCCTTGGGCGAGCGAACCCACTGCCCAGCTGATTTACGACTGCCATCACGAAAATGGTGCACCGATACCCCAGGCACCGCGGGGTGTACTCAAGCGGGTGCTGGCGCAATATCAGGCACTAGGGCTACAACCCATCGTGGCACCGGAGATGGAGTTTTACCTGACCGCACCCAGTGCAGGCCCTGGCCTCTCCCCTGCTGCGCCCGGTGGACGCCACGGCAGACGCGAAACGCGGCGCCAACCCTATAGCCTGGATGCCGCCGATGCTTTTAGCCCGGTGCTGGACGATATCTACCGCTACTGCCACGCTCAAGGAATAGGTGCGGCTGCCGTGCTGCATGAAGTCGGCCGTGGCCAACTGGAGATCAATCTGGATCATGGCGATGCACTGGAGTTGGCCGATCAGGTTTTCCTGTTCAAGCGTACCGTGCACGAGGCGGCACGCCAACACGGCCTGATTGCCACTTTTATGGCCAAGCCGATGGCGGATGATGCCGGCAGCGCCATGCATATCCACCAAAGCCTGATCCGGCTGCAAACCGGGCAGAATGTATTTTCACTGGCCGATGGCACGGCCTCGCCCACCTTTTTCCACTATATCGGCGGCCTGCAACGCTATCTGCCGCAAGCCATGCTGCTGTTTGCGCCTTACGTCAACTCCTTCCGCCGGTTGGCCCCCTTCTCCGCCGCCCCCATCAATGTGGCGTGGGGCTACGACAACCGCAGTTGCGGCTTGCGCGTACCCAACAGCCCGCCAGCGGCCCGCCGCGTCGAAAACCGCCTGCCCGGTGTCGATGCCAACCCTTACCTTGCGCTGGCGGCGACACTGGCATGTGGCTTGCTTGGTATCAGGCAGGAAATCCAGCCGGAGGCTGCGCTGCAAGGCAGCGCATACGACTTGCCTTATGCCTTTCCCCGTACGCTGGGCAGTGCCATCGCGGCCCTGCAAAATAGTGAAGCGCTTGCCGAGTTACTGGGGAGCGAGTTTGTCAGCAGTTACTGTGCCTTGAAAAAAGTGGAGGACGATGAATTCAATCGCATCGTCACGCCATGGGAATTGGAAAACCTGCTGGAGAATGTCTGAATAACAACAGCGCTTATCAAGCACCCATTCGGTGCCATAAAGTCGCCACGCACCAAGGAGAAAACAAAAGATGCAGAAAACCACGATTGCTCTTGTGCTCACCAGCCTGTTTGGCAGCAGCATGGCGCTAGCAGCAAGCAAAGAGCTGAATGTTTATAACTGGTCGGACTATGTCGCCGAGGACACCATCCCAAACTTCCAGAAGGAGACCGGATCCAAGGTCCGCTACGATGTGTACGACAGCAATGAAATCCTGCAAGCCAAGCTGCTGACCGGCAAGTCGGGCTACGACATCGTGGTACCCAGCAACACCTTTCTCGCCAAGCAAATCCAGTCTGGGCTCTACCAGCCGCTCGACAAGAGCAAGATCAGCAATTACAAGGGGCTGGACCCGGCGGTGATGAAGCTGCTTGCCGAAGTAGACCCGGGCAACAAGTACGCGGTGCCCTACTTCTGGGGTATGAATACGCTGGGCATCAACGTCGACAAGGTGAACAAGGCGCTCGGTGGCAAACTGCCCGCCAACCAGTGGGATCTGCTGTTCAAGCCCGAGTACGTATCCAAGCTCAAGGGCTGCGGCGTCAGCATCTTCGATTCGCCGTCCGAGGTATTCCCGATGGCGCTGCACTACTTGGGCAAGGATCCGGCCAGCAAGAACGAAGCCGACTACAAGGCCGCCACCGCCCTGCTCAAGCAGATTCGCCCCTATATCACCCGCTTCTCCTCGTCCGGCTATATCAACGAGCTGGCCGGCGGTTCGCTCTGCCTGGTGCTCGGCTACGGCGGCGACCTCAATATCGCGCGCAACCGTGCCATCGAAGCGAAAAACGGCGTGAAGGTACAGCCGCTGGTGCCCGCACAGGGCGTCGGCATCTGGATCGACACCATGGCAATCCCCAAGGATGCGAAGAACCTCGACAACGCGTACAAGTTCATCGACTACAACCTGCGTCCGCAGGTCGCGGCGGCCAACTCGAACTACGTGACCTACGCACCGGGCAGCTTGGAGGCACGCAAATATATCGACAAGGAAAACCTGAATAACCCCTCGATTTTCCCGAGCAAGGAAGTCATGGCAAAAAGCTTTGTCATGAAGCCGATCGATCCGAAGATCCAGCGCGTGACCACCCGTATGTGGACCGAAGTGAAGACCGGTAAATAAGCCCACTCGGAATGACCAAGGCGTGCCAAATGGCACGCCTTTTTTACTGGAATAATTAGCCGCACCCAGATATGTAAGGCGCACAGAATGCAAAAACCCCCGACCTTGAATAAGATCGGGGGTTTTCTAATTGGGCGTCTGGCGGTGTCCTAATT
>NZ_JAMFLI010000006.1 GCF_023502145.1 Craterilacuibacter sp. RT1T
CCTTGTTCGGAGGCGTCAACCACAAAAACCCAGTAAAAATACCCTTCACGCCCACAAAAACCATAAGACGCTGATTACAAAGAAAAAGACAAAATAAAAATCGATTAACTTACAACCAGCGCCGGCGCGAAAAACCAAATGCAATACCCACCCCTATCACGCCCATGACCGCCAAGACCGCAAAATAGCCCCAGCGCCAATGCAATTCAGGCATGTAATCGAAATTCATGCCGTAAATGCCGGCAATCAGCGTTAGCGGCATAAAGATGATGGAGATAATGGTCAGCACCCGCATCTGCACATTCAAGCGGTTGGACTGGATAGAAAGGTATAAATCAAGCATGCCTGCCACCATATCGCGTGAAGCATCCAGCGACTCGAGTAAATGCAGGCAATGATCAAACGCATCCCGTAACCACAAGCGGGTCTCCGGCCTGAACTGCGGCAGATCACCACGCGTCATCTGGTTGAGCATATCGCGTAGCGGCAACAGGGCGCGGCGCAAACGCATGCCTTCATGCTTAAGCCGGTGAATACTGCGTAGTACACCACCACTCTTGTCCGCCAGCAGCTGGCGATCTATCGACTCCACCCGGTTACCGAAATCATCCAGCACGCCAAAGTAATCATCAATGACTGCGTCAATCAGGGTATAAGCCAAAAAATCGGCACCATGCAGCCGCAACATGGAGTCGGGCTTTTTCAGCCGCTCGCGCACGGCACCGAAGACACCCAGCGGGTGCGGCTGGAATGTCAGCACAAAGCCCTGCCCCACCACCATATACATGGGCTCGGACTGCAAACGGCGCTCTTCACCCGCCAGATAGTGAAATACGCGTGTCGCCAGAAACAAGTAGCTATCGTACTCTTCGACCTTCGGCCGCTGCCGCACACTGAGGATGTCTTCCTGCACCAAAGGATGCAGACCGAAGCGCTGACCGATGGCCTGCATCAAGCCGGGATTGGCCAGGCCGTACACATTCAGCCACAACACCTCCGCCTTGGCTTGATAGGCCAGGCCTTCCGCCACACTGGAAAACAGTGTCTCGTGACAGCCCTGCGGGCCATACTCGATCAGGGAAACCGTTACCTCCCCATGTGGCACCCCATCCGGAACGGCAGCCTGATCCTTCAGCGCGGGAGCATGCATGCTAACGCCTCACCAGTTCCAGCTTGAAGCCGATTTTTTGCCACTGTGCGACATCTTGCTCGAAGGCACTGGCCGTCAATGGGTGACCATCCAGCCATGCGCCATCCAACACCAGCGCAAAACCCCGCGCCCGTGCCTGCAAATCAAGTTGCGCAGGCAAATCCAGCACCACGCGCCGACGGTAAAACAACACCGCCAATCGCAGCGCCACTACGGCATACCAATGGTCAGGCTTTTCCACCAAGGCCTGCATCTTGCCCATATCCCCACGATGCCCCAACACCAGCGTCGCCAACTCAGACTGCTCTCGCCGGGAAAAACCGGGCATGTCGGCATTTTGTAGAATGTAAGCGGCATGCTTGTGATAAGCCGTATGCGCAATCGTCAAACCGATTTCATGCAGCCGCGCCGCCCAGCGCAACTGCCTGAGCGTATCCGGCTCACAATCCTCCCCCGACAATTGCCGGTAAAACTGCTCGGCCAAAAACTGGATCCTATCAGCCTGCGCCACATCGACATGGTAACGCCGGGCAAAGGCTGCCACGGTCAGCTCACGCTGGTCGTGATCGCGCTGCCGACCCATCAGGTCATACAGCACACCATCACGCAACGCCCCCTCGCCCACGCTCATGACTTCGATGCCCAACTCTTCGAAAATAGCCAGCATAATCGCCAGCCCGCCCGGCATCACCGGCGCCCGGTCAGGTTTAAGGCCATTGATCGCCAGTGCATTAATGCGACCCGCGCGAATAAATGCCTCGCTCAATTGCACCATGCCGCCGTGAGTAATATCGCGCACCGACCAGTCATTCAGCTCCAGCATATCGCGCAGCGAACGGGCGGTACCGGAAGTGCCGATAGCGAGTTGCCACTGATCCCGGGTGTAGATATGACTGATACGCTGAATTTCATTGCGCGCCCCCAGCACCGCCGAGCGCATGGCTGCGCGGGTGATGTTTCCGTCGGGGAAATAGCGCATGGTGTAGCTGACGCAACCCAGTGGCAGACTTTCAGTCACGCGGGCACTGAACTGGCTACCCAGGATAAATTCGGTAGAACCACCTCCGATATCGACCACCAACCTGGACTCCGGCGTATTGGGCATGGCATGTGCGGCCCCCAGATACACCAGACGAGCCTCTTCACGCCCGGCAATAATTTCGATCGGAAACCCCAGCAAGGCCTCCGCTTCACGCATGAATTCGGGCGCATTACGCGCCACGCGCAGGGCATTGGTCCCCACCACACGCACCTGAGCGGGCTCGAAGCCGCGCAGACGCTCGCCAAAGCGGGCAAGACAGGCCAAAGCCCGCTGCCGTGTCGCTTCATCCAGTACTTTATCCGCATTAAGCCCGGCCCCCAGCCGCACGGTCTCTTTTAAAGAGTCCAGCGTAAACAACTGGCGGTCAAGCACACGCGCAATTTGCAGACGAAAGCTGTTCGATCCCAGATCGGCGGCAGCCAGTACGGTATAGGGAGAATCGCTAGGGGAGAGAGGCAAAACAGCGTTCCAAAAGTGGCGAAAATAAAAAAGCGGTAACCATGTTACCGCTTTTTTTCAGCCTTTGGCGTATCTAGCCGGCCGTCAGGCCGATTTCACGCTTGATCTCTTCAATCGAGGTATGGCGTATATCCTTGCCTTTGACCAGATAAACCACATACTCGGAAATATTCTTCGAATGGTCGCCAATGCGCTCAATGGCCTTGGCAATAAACAGGGTATCGATGGACATGCTGATCGTGCGCGGATCTTCCATCATAAAGGTCATCAACTGGCGCAGCTCGGCAGTAAAGTCTTCATCCAGCCCCTTGTCCTCCTCTGCCAGCTCGAGTGCCGCGCTGGCATCCAGCCGGGCAAAAGCATCCAGCGCGCGGCGCAACATATTGACCGCCACCTCGGCCATCTTGCTGACCTCGCGAAAACGCGGCAGCTGGTAGCGCTCCGAGGTGTAGATGATCTTGCCCATGCGCGCTATTTTCTGCGCCTCATCGCCGATGCGTTCCAAATCGGTAATGGTCTTGATCACCGAAATCACCATGCGCAAATCGCTGGCGGCCGGCTGACGGCGGGCAATAATGTGCTGGCAGTCTTCATCAATCGCCACTTCCAGAGCATTGACCAGCGCATCATTCACAATCACTTTGTCAAAACGCTCGATATCGCCAGTAAGCAGCGCATCAATAGCGGAGAGGATCTGCTGCTCAACCAGCCCACCCATTTGCAACACACGGGTACGCACGGTCTCCAGCTCAAGGTCAAATTGCTTGGAAATATGATCAGACATGAAAGACTCGCAACGACAGATACAGAGGGCTGCATGCTAACAAGTCAACATGACAGCCCTATTACAGGAAATTAACGCAAGACCTCAACACCACTCTCGCGGGCCAGCAACAAAACATCGGCACGACGGCGGGCAAACAAGCCGCAAGTCACGACCCCGGCCAGATGATTGATCAGCTCTTCCATTTCAACCGGCTTGGCAATGTGCAGGCCATACACATCCAGGATGATGTTGCCGTTATCGGTGATGAAATCAGGGCGCAGTTCGGGATGGCCACCCAGTTTGACCAACTCGCGCGCCACAAAACTGCGCGCCATCGGAATCACCTCGATCGGCACCGGAAACTTGCCCAGCACATCTACATACTTGGAAGCGTCAGCAATGCAGATAAACTCCTGAGCGGCTGCGGCTACAATCTTTTCCCGCGTCAGCGCACCGCCACCACCCTTGATCATATGCAGGTAGTGGTTCACTTCGTCCGCACCATCGATGTAAACCGGGATCTCGTCCACGCTATTGAGATCAAACACCGGAATATGATGTGCCTTGAGGCGTGCCGTACTGGCTTCAGAGCTGGAGACCGCCCCCTTGATGCGACCCTTCATGGTCGCAGCCAATTCTTCGATAAAGATATTGACCGTACTGCCGGTACCGATACCGATGATGGCGTCCTCGGGCACGAATTCCAGCGCTTTTCTGGCCGCAGCCAATTTCAATTGATCAGGGGTAAGCATAGAAGGCTCCGTAGCGGGTTATCTAGTCACTTCAATTATTCCACACCCAGACATTTATGTCGTACTAATGTGCAGCCATCAGTAAACAAACCGCTTGCGCCTCTATGGCCTCACATCGTCCAAGATAGCCCAAAGTCTCGTT
Source organism: Craterilacuibacter sp. RT1T (assembly GCF_023502145.1). Taxonomy (GTDB): domain Bacteria; phylum Pseudomonadota; class Gammaproteobacteria; order Burkholderiales; family Chromobacteriaceae; genus Craterilacuibacter. Next base: position 4,312 of record NZ_JAMFLI010000006.1, read on the forward strand.
GGTCTTGCCCTTGATATTGACGGCACCGACATCAATGGCCAGATCCGCAGCAAGATTAGCGCGCATGGCATCGATATGCGGTGCCAGTTTCGGCTGCTGTGCAATCAGCGTGGCATCCACATTCACCACTTGCCAACCGGCTGCCCGCACGCGCGCCAGCGCCTCGCGCAGCAAAATCCGGCTATCCGCCCCCTTGAAGGAGGCATCGGTATCGGGAAACAAGCGACCGATATCACCCAGCGCCGCAGCACCCAGCACCGCGTCGGTTACCGCATGCAGCAAAGCATCGGCGTCGGAATGACCAAGCAAACCTTTATCATGCGGTATTTCCAGTCCGCCCAAAATCAAGGGCCGCCCCTCGACTAAACGGTGTACATCGTAACCCTGTCCGATACGGAACATTCAACCCTCCTTGCCAGCTGCGAGAATGGCACGCGCCAGCGCCAGATCAGCCGGATACGTAACCTTGAAGTTTTGCGCCTCGCCCTCGACAAGACGCGGCTGCAAGCCCAGCATTTCGATCGCCGAGGCTTCGTCCGTGATCGCCGCCTCAACGCCATTTTTCAGGGCGCGCAACAATTGCGCACAGCGGAACATCTGCGGGGTTTGCGCCAGCCACAAGCCTTCGCGCGGGATGGTCTTGCTGACATGGCCATCGGCCGTCGCCCGTTTCACCGTATCGGCCACCGGCAAAGCCAGCAAACCACCGATCTCGTCATCCGCCACGCGGGCAATCAGCCGCTCCACCATGGCGACCGTCAGACAACAGCGCGCAGCATCGTGCACCAGCACCCAATCCTCTCCGGCAGCGGCAAGCGCAGCCAGACCGTTGTGTACACTGGCTGCACGGCTAGAACCGCCGACCCGCAACACTTCCAGTTTGGGAATATCCCAGTCAAAGCTGTCAAACCAGTCGTCTTCCGGTGAAATCACCACCACGACCCGCGTCATGGCGGGCACGGCAGCCAGCACCGACAAGGTGTGCCACATCAGCGGCTTACCCAATAGCTGCAAATACTGCTTGGGACTGGGCGCACCAAAGCGGCTGCCCGATCCGGCGGCCGGCACCAGCGCAATATAAGCACTCATGCCTGCGCCTCCGCTTCCAGCTGACGCCAGACACATACCCCCTTGACCGACTTGTCCAGCGCATCCAGATACTGCGCATGTTCAGCCAGTTCATTCTCGCTGGCGCGCAAGACCGGAATGGGCTTGCGTTCATAGTTCAGCAACGCCAGCGTCTCAAGCCCGCTCTCCTCCTGCTCGACATCCATTGCCAGACTTTCCTGGCCACGCGTCATCCACAGATAGACTTCTGCCAGCAACTCGCAGTCGATCAGGGCACCGTGCACCGTCCGGTTGGAGCGGTCGACATCAAAACGGTCACACAAGGCATCCAGGCTATTGCGCTTGCCCGGGAACTGGTCGCGCGCCATCACCAGCGTATCGATCACACCGGCACATTGCGCTGCGGTCATCGGCAAGCCGGCACGCTCGAACTCGGCATTCATAAAGCCGATATCAAACGGGGCGTTGTGAATGATCAGCTCGCCATCGGCGATAAAGTCGGAGATTTCAGCCGCGACATCGGCAAAACGCGGCTTGCCCTCGAGGAACTCGAGCGAAATACCGTGCACGCGCTGTGCATCGGGGTCAATCGCCCGCTCCGGGTGCATATACAGATGCAAATGGCGCCCGGTCAGTTTGCGGTCGACCATTTCCAGCGCAGCAAATTCGATAATACGGTGCCCTTGCGACGGCTCAAGGCCGGTCGTCTCGGTGTCGAGAATAATCTGTCTCATGGGAAATTCCGGATGGCCGTGCTGTATCAGCCACGGCTTGTCTATCAGTGTGCTAGCGTCACGCCGCGATTGGCCAACTCGTCAGCCCGCTCGTTGAATTCATGGCCGGCGTGGCCTTTGACCCAGCGCCAGTCCACCGACAAATGCCGGTTGCGCTCGGCATCCAGCGCCTGCCACAGGTCGGCATTCTTGACCGGTGCCTTGGCGGCCGTTTTCCAGCCACGCAGCTTCCAGCCGTGTATCCACTCGGAAATGCCTTTTTGCACATATTGCGAATCGGTATACACCACGACATGGCAAGGCCGGGTCAGCGCCTTAAGCGCTTCGATCACGGCCAAGAGTTCCATGCGGTTATTGGTGGTCCCCAACTCGCCGCCACACAACTCTTTCTCCTTGCCCTTAAAGCGCAACAATGCGCCCCAGCCCCCGGGCCCGGGGTTGCCCTTGCAGGCACCATCAGAATAAATTTCAACCTTATCTTGCGTCATAGTGTCTCATCGTGAGGATTATCTACTGCATGGCGCCGGTCACCCAGCACCGCGAGATTGGCCACCGGCACGCGCGCTTGCCAGCGCGGCTTGATCAGACGCATACCGCGCTGGCGCTTGATCGCACTGATGCCATAGACCCCCGCGACCAAAGGCCAGCAACGATGACCGACCCGCTCCATAAATTGCCAGTGGGCCAGCCAGTCCTGCCGGTCAAGCGGCGGGGCATAGCACATGAATACGCTGTCGGACAGCTCGAAGCCCAATAATTCGAACCAGTCCTTCAAACGGGACAGGCGCAGAAAATTTCCGCTCCACGGCACTTTGCTGCGTCCTTGCAGCAGGCGACGCCCACCCCAAGCCGAGAACGGGTTAAAACCGGTCAACACCAGCCGCCCCTCAGGCACCAGCACCCGTTCGGCTTCGCGCAACACCTGATGCGGATGGGCGGTAAAATCCAGCGTATGCGGCAGTAGCAACAAATCCAGGCTGCGGGAGTCGATAGGCAATTGCGCGGCATCACAACGTACGGCAACGGATCCCGAGTCACCGACACAGGTGCGCCACGGCATACGGTTGGCGCGCAGAAAATCATGACCGGGCGCACCAAACTGCAGCGCACGAAAGCCGAACGCATCGGCAACCGCCGCGTCGAAATAGGCCTGTTCGCTCTGCAACAGATACTGCCCGAGCCCGCCCTCATCCAGCCAGCTTGAAAATGTGCTCATAACCGATTGCTTAAACCGCGTGAGTCGCGCGTGCCCCGCGGGCATGCATCAGGTCATTATATCCGAAGCTGCCGTGCGATCAGCCGCCCTGCGGCGGCGAAGCGACACCGGCGCATCAGATGGCTTGTCCCTGCAACCAGGCGCCGACCTTGGCCGCCGGCTGCTTTTGCAGCTTGCACAGCAAACGATGCGTCACCTCGGTCAGCCCATAGTGCTGCTGCAGATGTGAGGCCAGATAAAGCGCCAGATTGGCCGCCATTTCGGTGTCAGCCAAGGCGCGGTGGGCGCGGCCGGTGTCGGGCAGACCCAGATAGCGGTTAAGCGTACCCAGCTTATGATTGGGTGCTTGCGGCAGCAAACGGCGCGCCAGCAACATCGAGCAGGCGAAATCCTGCGTGCGGCTTAGCCCCAGCAGGCCCAATTCGTAATCCCAGAATTTTTTGTCGAACGAGGCATTGTGCGCCAGCAAGGGCGTAGAACCGACAAAGCGGGCCGCTTCCTGCATCACCTCGCGCGCAGGGGGTGCGCTTTTAAGCATCGCGTTGCTAATGCCGGTCAGGCGCTCGATATCAGACGGAATCCACACGCCGGCATTCATCAGGCTTTGGTAGCGATCCACCATCTTCCCGTTTTCGACCAGTATCACCGCGATTTCGGTTGCCCGGCAGCGGGAGCCAGGGGAGAGTCCGTTGGTTTCAAAGTCGATGACGGCAATACGTTCCATACTGTATGGGTATCCAGAAGCAAGGCAAGAGCCGGCACTATGCCGCCTCATGCAGTAAAAGGCAAAGACGCCACGCTTGCCAGCGTCCCGACTCCCGACCAAACTGCATCACCGCTAGCGCAAACGAAAGTACATCATGCCTCTGATCCGGTTAAGCGATCCCAACGCTCCTCTTTCGTCCGAGATCACCCCGCAGGCGGTGTATCTGGACCGTCGCCGCTTTCTGGCGACTGGTGCCGCCGGCGTAGCGGGCCTGCTCTTGCCCGAGGCGCACGCCGCCACGCTCAAGGCGCTGCCCAGCGCCTATTCGCTCAAGGAAAAGCCCAACTCGCTGGACGAGATCACCCACTACAACAATTTTTACGAATTCGGCAGCAGCAAGACCGACCCGGCCAAGTATGCAGGACAACTGGTGGTCGACCCGTGGACACTGAAAATCGGCGGCCATGTCGCCAAGCCGCTGACGCTGGACTATGACCAGCTATTTCGTATTGCGCCACTGGAAGAGCGTATCTACCGTCTGCGCTGCGTCGAGGGCTGGTCCATGGTGATTCCGTGGATAGGCGTGCCGCTGGCCAGCCTGCTCAAACAGGTGCAGCCAAGCAGCAAGGGGCGCTTCGTGCAGTTTGTCACACTGGAGCGCCCAAGCCAGATGCCGGGCCAGCGTACCGATTTGCTGCCGTGGCCTTATCGCGAAGGCTTGCGCATCGATGAAGCCATGAATCCGCTCACCTTGCTGGCCGTCGGCCTGTATGGCGAAACCCTGCCCAAGCAGAACGGCGCGCCCATCCGCCTGGTCGTGCCATGGAAGTATGGTTTTAAAAGCATCAAGTCCATCGTCGCCATCAATCTGGTCGAGCAGCAACCCACCACCACCTGGCAGCAGTTGGCGCCCAATGAATACGGTTTCTTTGCCAATGTGAACCCCGAAGTCGACCATCCGCGCTGGAGTCAGGCCAATGAGCGCCGCGTGGGCGAGTTTTCACGGCGCAAGACACTGATGTTCAACGGCTATGGCGAACAAGTGGCAGGGATGTATTCGAAACTGGATTTGAGGCGCTGGTTCTGATGGCCGCCCGCCCCTTGCCCTTCTGGGCCAAACCTTTGCTGTTTGCCTTGTGTGCGCTGCCGCTGCTACACGCCGCCTGGCGGGTTTACCAGGGCGAGGCCGCCGATCCGGCCGATTACCTGACGCGTGAAAGCGGCTGGTGGGCACTGACGCTCTTGCTGGCAACACTCACCATCACGCCGCTGGTCAAGCTGGGACACTGGCCGCAACTGATGCGCCTGCGCCGCATGCTGGGCCTGTATGCGTTTGCCTATGCCAGCGTGCATCTGGCCATTTATCTGCTGCTTAGCGGTGGCGACCTTGCCATCATCGGCGACGACATCATGAAAAGCCCGTATATCGTGGTCGGCTTTAGTGCCTGGCTGTTGCTGCTGCCGCTGGCCATCACCTCGACCGATGGCTGGATGCGCCGCCTCAAGCGTCGCTGGAGCCAGTTGCACCGGCTGATCTATCCGGCAAGCATGCTCGCCGTCATCCATTTCTGGTGGCTGACCAAGTCGGATATGCGCCAGCCGCTGCTGTTCGCCCTGTTGCTGGGTGTATTGCTTGTCTGGCGCGTATGGCGACGCCGCGTACCGGGGGCGCGCAGCGCTTAACCGGCGCGCACGCCGTTGGGCACGGCAAACTCGGGCTGGGCCAGCGCCGCCGGTAGCAAACCGTCGGCGTAGCCGATATCGAACATCATGCCTTCCGACATCACGCCGCACATCTTTTTCGGTGCCAGATTCACCACAAACAAAGCCTGCAGCCCGGTCAGTGCCGCCGGGTCAGCACGCTCTTGCTTGATGCCGCATAAAATGGTGCGCTGAAAATCGCCAAAATCGACGGACAACTGCACCAGTTTATCGGAGCCGGCCACATCACTCACCGCGCGAATCGTACCGCAACGGATATCGAGCTTGTCCAGATCGGCCAGCGTAATCAGGGGTTTGACGGCAGCACTCATGATCATGACCTCATCGGTAACAACGAATACCCCGACCTTAGCACGGCCTGCCACAAACAACCCGTTTGGTATATGCTGTGGCACAAAAAAACACGCCACACCAACGCAGCAGCACGCCAACAAAACACGGGGAATACGATGCACACCAGCATGATCAATTTTGAAATCCGCGACAGCATTGCCTGGCTGACACTCACCCGCCCGGCCGCCTTCAATGCCCTGAATACGGCGGGCATTATCGAACTGAGCGAAATCGCCAACCGCCTGTCGCACGACAAGAAGGTGCGGGCACTGGTGATCACCGGCAGCGGCGACAAGGCTTTTTGCGCCGGCGGCGATGTCAGCACTTTTGTCGAGCAATCGGCACGGGTGGGCGAATTACTGCAGGAAATGACCGACCCCTTGAATATCGCCGTTGCCCGGCTGATGCGGCTGGATATCCCGGTGATTGCCGCAGTCAACGGCGTGGCCGCCGGTGTAGGGCTGAGTCTGGTCGCGCTGGCCGATATCGCAATTTGCAGCGACAACGCGCGCTTTACCACTGCCTACACCCAGATCGGCTATACGCCGGATGGCGGCTCCAGCTGGCTGCTGCCGCGCCTGATCGGCCAGCGCCGCGCCATGGAGCTTTACCTGACCGGACGCACCCTCTCTGCCGCCGAAGCACTGGACTGGGGCCTGGTCAATCAGGTGGTCGCCGCAGACGCACTGGCCGACACCGTAGCCCATCTGGCACGCCGCCTGGCACAGGGGCCGACCCGCGCCTATGGCAAGGTCAAGGCCCTGCTGCTGGAAACACATCAAAATACGCTGGAAAACCATCTGGCACTGGAAGCACGCACCATCATCGCGCAAAGCCAGACCCTTGATGGCCATGAGGGCGTGCGCGCCTTTGTCGAAAAGCGCAAACCCGACTTTCGCGGCGAATAAAGCGTGAACGACAAGCATGATGTGCAACAGCAGCATCGCTCGCGTACGCTGCGCATCTTGCTTGCCGCCTGCGGCTGCCTGGCCTTGCTGTTAGGTCTGGCCGGCGTCTTTCTGCCTTTGCTGCCGACCACGCCCTTTGTCTTGCTGGCCGCCGCCTGTTTTGCCAAAAGCTCGCCGCGCCTGCACCGCGCGCTACTGGCGCACCAGCTGGCGGGCCCCATTATCCGCGAGTGGCAGACGCACCGCAGCATGCCCCCCGGCGTCAAACCCTGGGCGCTCACCCTGATCTGTCTGTCTTTCGGCAGCAGCATGCTGCTGGTGCCTGGCAACGGACACCGCCTGCTGCTGGCGATTATTGCCGCCATACTGCTTGGCTTTTTGCTAAGAATACCCGTACGCGCAAACGCCGAGCGCCCGCAAGCCGGACCGATTCTGCGCTTACTGGACAGCCATCTATTCGCGCTTGGGCGCGAAATGCGCATCAGCTACCTGCCCCCTTTGATGGTCTATGTCGCCGCCGGCATTCAGGGGCTGACCGGCATCGTCGGCACCTTTTTCGTCAAGGACTACCTCGGTCTGTCGGCCGAGTTTCTTGCGGCACTGGGCTTTTGGGCGGGCATCCCCTGGGCGTTGAAAATGCCGCTAGGCCATCTTGTCGACCTGATGTGGCGGCACAAAAACTGGCTGGTCTATCTGGGGGCGACGCTGATTGCCATCAGCCTGTCCATCATGGCGCTGCTGATCGGCCAGCGCGAAGCCATGGCGGCCATCATGCATGTCAATGCCTGGTATGTACTGGCCAGTTTGCTGGCGCCCATCGGTTATGTGCTGCAGGACGCGGTCGCCGATGCGATGACGGTCGAGGCCGTGCCGCACATCCATAGTGATGGCAGCCCTTGCCTACCCGAAGAAATACGCCGCATGCACACCACGATGCAGACGCTGGGACGGGTCGCCATTATCGGCGGCAGCATTTTGGTGGCGCTGGCCAATCTGTGGCTGTTTGACGGCAGTGCCGCGCTGGCACGCGCCGAACAGGCCGTGCTTTACCGCGATATTTACCTGATGGCGCTGGCCATTCCGCTCATTTCGGTCGCCGGTGTCCTGCTGGCAGGCCAGTTACAGCGCCAGCGGGTGAAAAAGCTGCGCCGGCACGGCCTGTCCGATCAGGCCATACGCGAACTGACGGCACACAGCAGCGGCTCCACCGAGATCAACTGGAAGCTACTGGGGGGCAGTGCGGCATTTGTGGCGTTTACCTTGCTGATGGGCATGTCGGAGGCGACCTACGGTCAAGAGGCCATTTTTACCGGTTCGCTACTGATTATTGTACTGCTGATGGCCCGCCTGACTCGCGCACTGGCACCAGAGGCAAGGCGCACACTGCTGGGCACTGCGCTGCTGATCTTTATGTTCCGGGCCGCCCCCGCCCCCGGTGCCGGCGTCACGTGGTGGAGCATAGACACGCTGGGCTTCGATGCCCACTTCTTTGCCACCTTGTCGCTGATTGGCAGCGTACTGACGCTGGCCGGCATGTTTGCCTTGCGCCGCTTTATGGCCGAGCGCTCGATGCAATACATTATTGTCTTTCTCACCCTGGCCCAGCTTCTGCTCTCGCTGCCGACGCTGGCGATGAGTCTGGGGCTGCACCAATGGACGGCAAGCTTAAGCGGCGGCATCATCGATGCCCGCTTTATTGCGCTGATCGACACCGCCTTGTCCTCGCCGCTGGGACAAATCGCCATGATTCCGATGCTGGCATGGATAGCCAACTCGGCGCCGGCCGAACTGAAAGCCACCTATTTTGCCGTGATGGCCTCGTTCACCAATCTCGCCCTATCGGCCAGCGAACTGGGCACCAAATACCTGAACCGTATCTTTACCCTGACACGCGAGGTACGCAACCCGGCCAATGGCACGCTGATCACGCCCGCCGACTATAGCGAACTGACCGCGCTACTCCTTGCCGCCATGCTGATCGGCGTACTGCTGCCGCTATTGGCAATTGCCACCACCCGCTGGCTGCGCCTGAAAACCGAGTAAGCTCCGGCAAAAACCGCTATGCCGGCTGATGGCGCGCGCGCGCATGCGGAAAGGTCAGCCAGTAGTAATAGAACTCCCGCGAGATCTGCAAAAAATCATCACCCCATGCCTGTACCCCTGGCTGCAGCAGCATGCCGTCCACCGCCATACGATAACTGTCCGCATGATGCGGCTGATCCCGCAGCAAAAATAGCAAAGGCTTGATCAGCGCCTCATACTGTTCCAGCAAACGGGCATCGACACCATTTTCATACAACTCGCCCAGATAGATTTCCAGCGCTGGCGGAAAATCAGCAAAGCCGCTTTGCACCATCTGGGCTTGCAACTCGGATAGCGAACCGGCCAGGGGTACGCTCGGGTGCAGCGTGGTAAAAAAATCGCCGCGCGCATTTTTGCGCGCCAAGCGCGCCACATCCCCCAGCCAGAAATAATAGTACTCGCGTACCGTCGCCAGCACGGCCGGATGCTCTGCCGCCGCGCAATGCGCAAGCAGCGCATCCACCGCCAGCCGGTAATGATCCGGCTGCAAAGGCAGGCCTTGCAAACGGGCATTTAATATCGTCAGCAGCACGCGGCGGCGCGCACACACGGCAGGCTCCGCGCCCTTGCCGGCCAGAAGCTGCAAATAGGCCTGCAGCGCGGCCGCCAGATACGCCTTATCCACTGCCTTCCCTTCCGCTCACACCCAGTGTCAGGCGCATATCCGTCCCCACCTGGCGCGCATCACGCCAAACCAGTTGTTGCTTATCCGCCAGACTTTGCAATTCGGGCCAGGCAAACAGGCCGCGCGCCGCATCACCGATCAGGCAAGGCGCCAGATACAAAACCAGCTCATCCACCAGAGCGGCCGCGATCAGGGCACCGCCCAAACCGGCGCCGGCTTCGACCATCAACTCGCCCACGCCGCGCGCCGCCAGCACCGCCATCAGCGCGGCAAGATCAACCCGCCCTTCCGCCCCCGGCAAGGCCAGAACTTCAACCCCATGCGCCAGCCACGGCTGATGGCGCGCCACATCGCATACCGCGGTCACCAGCAGGGTCGGCGCATCCGCCGCATAAATACGCGCCGCCGGCGAAGTTTGCAAAGACCCGTCCACCACCACGCGCAAGGGCTGGCGCGCGGTAGCAATTTCGCGCACCGTCAATTGCGGGTCATCGGCCAGTACCGTGCCGCTGCCGGTGAGAATGGCGCAGGAGCGCGCACGCAGCGCCTGCACATCATGACGTGCCTGTGGCCCGGTAATCCACTGGCTTTGCCCGTTCAATAGCGCCGTTTTGCCATCCAGCGAAGCCGCGGCCTTAAGCGTGACCCATGGCCGGGCACGGCTGACACGCGATACAAAGCCCTTGTTCAGCGCTGCCGCTTCGCTGGCCAGCAAACCAGAGGCGGTGTCGATACCGGCTGCCGCCAGCATGGCCAGGCCGCGCCCGGCCACCTCGTGATACGGATCGACCATGGCCGCCACCACGCGCGCAACACCGGCGTCGATCAAGGCCTGCGCGCAAGGCGGGGTGCGCCCGTAATGACTGCAAGGCTCCAGCGTGACATAGGCGGTGGCGCCACGCGCACGCGCCCCCGCTTCGCGCAAGGCAAATACCTCGGCATGGGGCTCGCCGGCCCGCACATGCCAGCCCTCGCCCACCACTTCCCCGTCTCGCACCAGCACGCAGCCCACGCGCGGATTGGGGGTGGTGCTATTCAACCCCAACGCAGCCAGGCGCAAGGCCTGCTGCATATGCAAATGATCGGCAGCGCTAAACGACATGACAGCTCCCGCGACCGGACTTAATCGGCCGACTTCTCGATTTCCTTGATGGCATCGGTAAACTCGGAGATATCCTGAAAGCTCTTGTAGACCGAGGCAAAACGCACATAAGCCACCTTGTCCAGCTTGGACAACTCGTTCATCACCATCTCGCCTATTGCACGCGAGTCAATCTCGCGCTCACCCAGTTGCAACAGCCGCTGGCAGATGCGGTCGATCGCGGCGTCCACCAGCGTGGTCGGCACCGGCCGTTTGTGCAGCGCGCGCAAAAAGCTGGTTCTCACCTTGGCCACATCAAATTCGGCACGATGGCCACCGCTTTTCACGACCTGCGGCATACGCACATCGGCGTTTTCAAAGGTAGTAAAGCGTTTTTCACACAAGAGACAACGGCGGCGGCGGCGGATGCTGGTGCCATCCTCGTTTACCCGCGAATCGATAACCTGGGTGTCGGCATGGCCGCAAAATGGACATTTCATGGTTCAACAACCCGCTTAATTGCAATACGCGAATCTTATCAGTTATATCGGCATGCCCCAATGCAGATCAGTCCGCATTGCATACAGCATGCAAAATGCCGCCCATGAAGGGCGGCAGCAGGACAGGCAAAAGCAAGTCGTCCGTTAATTCGGCCGTAAACGAGCGGTAAAGTGACGCAAGATGGGCGGTTCATATTCAAAATCCAGCCCGCGCACCGAATCTGCCCGCGCCAGCACATCGATCAGGCAATCGGCAATGTAATCCATATGGTCATTGGTGTAGACGCGGCGCGGAATGGTCAGTCGCATCAGCTCGAACGGCGACGCTTCCTGCTCGCCACTTTGCGGATTGCGCCCCAGAAGCAGCGAGCCGATCTCGACCGCACGGATGCCCCCTTCCAGATACAGCTCGCACGCCAGGGCATGCGCCGGAAACTGGCCAGCCGGAATATGCGGCAGCATCTTTTTTGCATCGACAAACACTGCATGCCCGCCGGTCGGCGTCTGGATAGGTACGCCCCCCGCAGCCAGCCGCGCCCCCAGATACGCCACCTGAGCGATACGGTAATCAAGATACGCCTGCTCCATACCCTCTTTCAGGCCGATGGCCATCGCCTCCATATCGCGCCCGGCGAGCCCCCCATAAGTGACAAAGCCCTCCATCGGCACACAGCGCACCTGCACCGCACGAAACAGATCGACATCATTTTTAAAGCAGCACAGCCCGCCGATATTCACCAGCGCGTCCTTTTTGGCCGACATGGTAAACATATCGCCGTAGCCGAACATCTCGCGCACGATGTCGGTCATGGCGACATCGCGATAAGCCGGATCGCGCGCGCGGATAAACCACGCATTCTCGGCAAAACGCGCGGCGTCTATCACCACCGGCACGCCGCGACTGCGGGCCAGGGCCGCGGCGTCACGGATATTGTCCATGGACATGGGCTGGCCGCCGGCGCTATTGCAGGTAATGGTAATGATCAGGCCGGCAGCATTATCGCCCGCCTCGTCCAGCACATGGGCCAGACGCGGCAAATCGAAGTTGCCCTTCCAGTCATACGGTGTCGTGGTGTCGAATGCGCGCGCATCCAGCACATTCAGCGCCCGCGCGCCGGCCATCTCCACATGCGCCTTGGTGGTGTCGAAGTGATAGTTGGAAACGAATAGCGGCGCAGCGCCACGGCAGCGCTTGACCAGCTCGGGAAACAGGATCTGCTCGGCACCACGCCCCTGATGGGTGGGAATGGTATGGGCGTAGCCGAACACCTCGGCGACCGTCGCCTGCAAATGCTTGAAGTTGCGGCTGCCGGCATAGGCTTCGTCGCCCATCATCAGGCCGGCCCACTGCCTGTCCGACATCGCGCCGGTGCCGGAGTCGGTCAACAAATCAATATAGACATCTTCCGCATCAAGCAGGAACGGATTCCAGCCTGCCTCGGCCAGTTTGGCACGGCGATAGTCGGGCGTGGTCTGGCGGATGGGCTCCACCATCTTGATACGGAAGGGTTCGGGAATGCGTCTGGCCATGCGTTTCTCCCTGCCGCACGGTTTGTGCGGTCAGTCTGTTTGTGTTTGGGTCAAGCGGGGCACGGCGCTCGCGCCGTCAAACGGGAGGAAACTCAGGCGCGCGGAAAATCATCGGCCAGCATCGGGTCTAGAGTGACCCAGCTAGGCGCGAGGTAAGCGGATGGCAAAGACAGGGAAGACGAAGCAACAGCGTTCATAACCCTTCCTTTTTGATTGGTATCTGCATGCGCAAAAAATAGCGGGCAAGCAAATATGACCAAGTAATCATGCCGGCAAACCGGCCGCTCTGTCAAAGAAAGCAAAGTACGGCAGGATGAATAGAGGGGGAAGTTGCAGGGAAAAGCAAAAATACCACTCGCCCCGCTTGCGCTGACTATGGCCACTCGCGCGCCGGGGGGGGTACGGGGCGGGCAAGCTATTGGATTGAGTGTGCAACAACGGATGGAAGGAGGGGGCAATGAAAAGTGCCCCCTCCTTACCTGAGCACTAGTTTTTGTAGCTTCTTGGGTTTTTTGTTAATGGCATTTTTGTAACGCTCAATATACTATACCCCCCTATCCTATTTTTAAGATAAGAGGTATGTGGTGAGTCACACCATGCGTGAGAAATCAAAGTTGTTAGCACGAGTTCGACGCATTCGTGGGCAGGTCGAAGCATTAGAGCGTGCCCTTGAGACGGATAAGAGCTGCACCGAAGTCTTGCACCAAATCGCCGCTGTGCGCGGGGCAATGACGGGCTTGATGATCGAAGTACTGGAAGGCCACATCCACACCCACATTGCCGACCCTGCGATCACCAGCGCAACAGAACGCCAACAAGGAGCCGATGAGCTCATCGGTGTCCTGCGTACTTACCTCAAGTGAGAACTCAATGCACACCGAACAGATGTCCAGATGGAAACACGATCATGTCTTTGACGGCGGTAACGCTGCAGCCGAACGTGGTACGCGGATGGTGATGTGGATTACGGCGACCACTATGTTGGTCGAAGTCAGTGCGGGCTGGTGGTTTAACTCGATGGCGCTGCTGGCGGATGGCTGGCATATGAGCTCACATGCGCTGGCCATCGGTTTATCTTCTATGGCGTACGCAGCTGCGCGGCGCTATGCGCACGACTCGCGCTTCGCTTTTGGCACATGGAAGATCGAGATTCTCGGTGGATTTGCCAGTGCGATCTTCTTGCTAGGCGTCGCGGCAATGATGGTGGTCGGCTCGGTCGAACGGATTTTTTCGCCTGAACCTATCCAATACCGTGAGGCCATTACGGTCGCGATACTCGGGCTGGCGGTGAATGTCCTTTGCGCGCTCATCTTGGGCCGTGCCCATCACCACGGTCACGGCCATGCGCACGGACACGGACACGGGCATGATCACCATGGTCACGACCATCACCACCACGACCTCAATCTAAAGTCGGCGTATATACACGTAATCGCCGATGCGGCAACTTCTGTACTCGCGATCGCCGCGCTGATCGGCGGCTGGCTGTATGGCTGGTCATGGCTGGATCCGCTGATGGGTATCGTAGGCGCGCTACTGGTTGCCATCTGGGCTAAAGGACTGATTCTCGAAACAGGCAAGGTGTTGCTTGACCGAGAGATGGATCATCCGGTGGTCAATGAAATCCGAGAGGAGATAGAAGTTAATACCGGGGCAGGTGTGTCGCGTGTCGTTGACCTGCATGTCTGGCGGGTCGGGCAGCAGTCCTATTGCTGTGCCTTGACCGTTGTCACGCCAGACCTAAGCTTGACTCCGTGCAAGGTGCGGGAGTGGATTTCCATACACGAGGAAGTCGTCCACTCAACGATCGAGATTCACTATGACCAGACAATGTTCAAACAGGAGCAACTAGGAGCTCAAGATGAGAAGCAACTCAAGCCTATCCAATAGACGATTCTTTGAGCGCTGAGCCAAATACACCCTCGTCAAGCAAGCTGCTGCCGCACGTAAAAAGCGCTGTCCTGATCCCATGCCCTGTCTGCCAGCATGGCACTAACACATGCTGGCATCAGCAAGACAGCCGGTATTACAGCAAGGATGATTGGGGATGGGTGGATTGAAACCGGTATAAGGCAGGGCAAATGGGCCTTGCCCTATCGAGTAGTCAATTGAAACGTATTTGTATTTTTTGCAAAGGCCGCCTGAATTTGGCGCGAAGCTGAAATAGGCGAAATAGCATACTGAATGCCATTTTAGAAACAGTAAAAACAAAAAAGCCCTGACAAGTCAGGGCTTTAAAGTAGGTACTGGCGGAGAGATAGGGATTCGAACCCTAGTGCGGCATACGCCGCCCACTGATTTCGAGTCAGGGCCGTTTAGCCTCTCCGGCATCTCTCCGCGATCAGTAGGGACGCATTATAAGCAAGCAGAATTGAAGGCGTCAACCATTTTTTCAAATTGGCTTTCAATTGTTTTTTATCGCACCTGACTCGACTTGCGCTCACGCCACAAGGTCACCCCGGCAAGCAAGCCCAAAGCCAGCGTCACCAAGCCCATGCCAAGCCCCTCGGCCAACGTCGGCACCTCACCCAGCGCCAGCCATGCCATCATGACTGCCACCGCAGGAACGGCCAGAATATTCAACCCGGCCATACCCGCTGACAAGCGCGTGAGCAGGCTCATCCATGCCAGCCAGCCCAACCCCCCCGCCAGCACGCCGGCAAACAAAGAGACCCATAGCAAGGGCCATGAAAACACCAGCGGCTGCGCCGGGAATAGCGGCAACAGGAGCAGCAAGGGCACGGCTCCCCACAGCATTTGCCAGAAGGTCAGCCCCAGCGTATCGACCTGATGCCGGGTTCTGAGTTTTTTGGCGATGATGGCCGCAACGGCCCAGACCAAGCCGCCACCAATGGCCAGCACATCGGATAGCCAGCCACCGGACAGATTCCACGGCTCGAGAATCGCCAGCAGGCCGACAAAAGCCAAGCCCACGGCCAGCCATTGCACTTTCAACAAACGCTCGCCCAGATAAACACGCGCAAGCAGCAGCGTCCAGAACGGCATGGTGTAGCACAACACCGACACCTTGCCCGCCCCGCCGGCAGCCAGCGCCAGATTAGTCAGCAGCACAAAGCCTGCGGTCTGGGTCAGCCCCAGCAAAAAAGTCGGCACAAAAGGCGGCGGACGCAGCGGGCGTTTACTTAACAGCAGAATGACACCCAGCGTCGCAATCGCCAGCACGGTACGCAAGAGGCCTAGTTGGGCGGCGCTGGCATACGCCAGCCCCAGCTTGGTGACAATCCAGTTACCGCCCCACACCAGCCACAAAAAGGCGAGAGTCAGCACACCGGACATCGAATAACGCTTGGACATGAATGAAATACACAATAAAAAGGACGGGCCATGCCCGTCCGGGGTTAAGCGGCCACCTAAGCTAAGGTGGCCGGCATCAATCAGACATCCAGATTCTTGGAGACGATTTCGTACACATCGCGCGACAATTCGGGCTGCGCCAGAATACGAGCAAGCTCGGTACGCATCAGCGCGCGCCGCTTGGGCTCGAGCTTTTGCATGCGGTTAAACACCTGAACCAGACGGCTGGCCACTTGCGGATTAAAAGCATCCACCGCCAGCACCTGATCAGCCATAAAGCGGTAAGCCGAACCATCGGCTGCATGAAATGCCGCCATATTACGCCCGAACGTACCCAGCAGGCTTCTGGCCTTATTCGGGTTCTTCAGCGAAAACGCAGGATGGGCCAAGGCCGCCTCGACCTGTTGCAGGGTGTCCGGCCGCTGCGCGCTGGCGATAAAGGCAAAATACTTGTCCATCACCAGGGCTTCCTGCCGCCACTGCCGGTCAAAAGCCTCCAGACACTCGCGTCGCGCCTCACTGTCATGATCACGCAAGGCGTTCAAGGCGCCGATCTGGTCCGACATATTGTCGGCCACCAGATACTGCGCCTTGGCGCTTTCCACCGGCCAGGCATCAGGCAGGCGGCACAACATGGCCAGTGCCAAATTTTTCAGCTGACGCTGGCCGGCGTCTTGCGGCCGGTAGCTACGTGTCTGGTTCAGCTTCAGCGTTTCATGCCACTCGCCGCGCAGCGACTTAGCCAGCTGCGTCAACACGCTCTCGCGCACCGCATGGATATGCGCAGGATCGGCCTCGTCCACCATCTCGAGAATATCCGCTTCGCTAGGCAAGCTCAGCATCAGCGCTTTAAATGCCGCATCCAGCGTCAGATCCGTCAGGATGGTCCGCATCGCCGCCACCAGGCTCTCAGGCAAGTGCAGTTCACGCCCGGCTAACGCATCGGCCAGCAGGCGCACGAACACCCGCTCGGACAGCTTTTGTCCGGCTTCCCAGCGGCAGAAGCTGTCGCTGTCGTTTGCCATCAAAAAAGCCAGTTCGTCGTCACGCCAGTTGTAGTCCAGCTTCACCGGCGCGGAAAAACCGCGCAACAGCGAAGGCACAGGCTCGCTGTCTATGCCGGTAAAACGGAAGCTCTGGCTTTGCGCCTTGATATCCAGCACCCGTGTGCCGGCCGTCGCAAGCGCCTCGCCCTCCAACTGCAAGGGCAGGTCCTGGCCATCGCGCCCTACCAGAGCCAGCGCCAGCGGAATATGCAAAGGCAAAGCATCCGCCTGCCCCGGCGTATGCTGCTTCACCGTCAGGCTGTATACCCGGTCGGCCGCATGATATTGACTGCTCACGCTCACCACCGGCGTACCGGCCTGGCTATACCACAGGGCAAACTGCTCCAGATCCACCCCGCTGGCGTCCGCCATGGCCGCGCGGAAGTCGTCACAGGTCACCGCCTGGCCATCATGGCGCTTGAAGTAAAGTGCCATGCCCTGCTGGAAACCCTCTTCACCCAATAGGGTGTGGTACATGCGTACCACTTCGGCGCCCTTCTCGTACACCGTCATGGTGTAGAAGTTGTTCATCTCGATATAAGACGCCGGGCGAATAGGGTGGGCAGTCGGGCCGGCATCTTCCGGAAACTGCAACGCGCGCAATGACTTCACATCCTCGATGCGTTTGACTGCGCGGCTCCCCAGATCGGCCGAGAATTCCTGATCGCGGAACACCGTCAGCCCTTCCTTGAGCGACAACTGGAACCAGTCGCGGCAGGTCACGCGGTTGCCGGTCCAGTTATGGAAATACTCGTGGCCGATCACCGCCTCGACACCCTCGAAGTCGGCATCGGTCGCAGTATCCTGACGCGCCAGCACATACTTGGTATTGAAGATGTTCAGGCCCTTGTTCTCCATCGCTCCCATATTGAAGTCGCCAACGGCCACGATCATATAGATGTCGAGATCGTACTCGAGCCCAAAGCGCTGCTCGTCCCACTGCATGGCGTGCTTAAGCGAAGCCATGGCGTAGTGTGATTTATCCAGATCGGCCGGTTCGGTCCACACTTCCAGCGCAACGGCACGGCCACTACGGGTAGTAAAGCTGTCTTTCAGTACCGACAGGCGACCGGCGACCAGAGCAAACAGATAGGCCGGCTTTTTATAAGGGTCAACCCACTTAACCCAGTGGCGCCTCTTGTCCAGCATGCCCTCGCCCACCTTATTGCCGTTAGACAAAAGCACGGGATAAGCCTGCTTGTCGGCGATGATGGTGGTGGTGAACTTGGCCATCACATCCGGCCGGTCAAGGTAGTAGGTAATCTTTCTAAAGCCCTCGGGCTCACACTGGGTAAACAGATTGCCGCCGGAAGCATACAAGCCCATCAGGCTGGTATTGGCAGCGGGTTCCAGTTCGGTTTCCACTTCAAGAATAAAACTGTCCGGCACATCAGTAATCGCCAACGTCTCGCCTTGCAGGCGATAGCGCGACGCATCCAGCCTGTCGCCATCCAGCATTAACGACACCAGCTTGGCAGAGCCGTCCAGCACCAGCGCCCCACCTTGCTCACCGCCCGCTTTGCGCCGCATCACCAGACGCGATTTAACACGCGTGGCCATTTCGCCCACATCAAAAGTCAGGTCGACCTTGTCGATCAAAAAATCCGGTACCCGATAATCGGCCAAATACTTGATATCTCTTTGTGTACTCACGCTTTGTCTCCCGCGCTGTTGACGCGCTTGTTATTCCAGCCAGCTGCCACCGTCGTTTTGCAACAGCAGGCGGCAAGTATCGGCAACCCCACCTTGCAGGGCAAGTTCGAATTCCATCAGTTCATCGCGTCGAAACGCATGGATAGAGACTTTGTCACCTGGGCGATAGCGCGATAGCGCCTTATCCAGATCACTCACCTTCAAGCCATCCAGTGCCAGCAGCACATCACCGGCCGACAGGCCGGCCGCTTGTGCCGCACCCCCATCCCAGACCTGCTGCAGGCGAACCCCCAAAGGATCGGACACGGATTTTACCCCGAGAACGGCACGCAAGGATGAGTCAGGCATGGTTTCCACCACCTCGCCACGATCGCTCGCCGACGCTGACGGCGTCAGCATCAGTGCAATCCCCGCGTCGGCCAACAACTCGGCCAGAGGCAATTCGGCAGTACTTCTGAGCGCCAGATCAAAGAACTGTTTCAGATCCAGGCCACTCACTTCGCTGGCCAGCGCTTCCCACTCCGTTTCGCCTACGCCCTGACCATCTTGCTGGTGGCGCCCCCATAAGGCGCGCATCACATCATCCAGCGAACAGCGCCCTGCCGTATCGCGCCGGATCAGCAAATCCAGCGCCAGTGCGACCAGCGCACCTTTGGCGTAATAACTGACGATGGCATTGGGGCTGTTTTCGTCTTGCCGGTAAAACTTGGTCCATGCATCAAAACTCGACGCTTCCAGTGTCTGCTTTAAGCGGCCACTGCCACGGGCAACAGCCGTTACGGTCTTGGCCAGCCCGCCCAAGTAACGCTTTTTATCAATCAGACCGCAACGCACCAGCGTCAGATCATCGTAATACGAGGTCACCCCTTCAAAAGCCCATAGCAGGCGGGTGTAATTTTCCCGGGTCAGATCATAAGGCGTAAAGGCGGCCGGCTTGATGCGCTTTACATTCCAGTTATGAAAGTACTCGTGACTGATCAAGCCCAGCAACTGCACATAACCGTCACTCAGGCTGTCATCACCCAGCAACGGCAAATCATCGCGCCCTGCCATCAGCGCAGTGCTATTGCGATGTTCCAGACCACCATACACATCGCTGCCAACAAATAGCATAAAAAGATAGTCGGCAAAGGGTGCCGGTGTGCCGAACAGGCGTATCTGATATTCACAGATCTGCTGCGTATCGCGCGCCAGCCGAGCAAGGTCGGCGTGATGGTGGCGGCCGGAGAGAATAAAACGGTGCGGCACGCCGCAGGCGGTAAAGCAAACCTCCTCGAAACATCCCATTTCGAACGGGTGGTCAATCAGCGCATCATAGTTGTCCGCCTGATAACAGCCGAAACCGGCCTGATCGACAGCCAGGGCAGGCAAAGCGCTCGCCAGCTTCCAGTTGCCGGACGCCGACTCGGGCGCGCTCACCTCCAGGTGGTGTGGCTGCGACTCCTGCCCCACCACGGCCAGACACAGACTGGACGCATTAAAAAAACCACGCTCATGGTCAAGGTAGGCACCACGCACCGACAGATCAAAAGCATACACCTGATAATTCAACACCAAGGGACCGGCACAAGGCTCGACCTGCCAGCTGTGCTTATCCAGCTTGGTCACGCTCAGTGCACGCTCACCGCTATGCGCACTGAGCGTGACGAGATGACGGGCAAAGTCGCGGATCATGTAACTGCCGGGTATCCATGCAGGCAAGCGCAGCAGCTGTCCGTTTGCCGCAGGCTTATCCACGTTCAGCGTCACAGCAAAAAGATGAGCGGCAGGCTGGGCGGCAACGATGCGGTAATAAATGGAAGACGTCATGGATTAAAAATTCCTGTGACAGGTAAGGAATAAGCCCAGCTGGCGGGCCACCGATGCAAAAGTTTGACCTGCATCAAAGAGTAGACAAAATATGACAATACAATTCAAATTGTTTTATTGCCGGGTGATTTTGGATTGTCTTGCAGATAAAGGCTGAAAACAGCTACTGCATTGCACAAACCAGTCTGGCCGGAAGCTTGCCAATTGGATAGAATGTCGAACTGTTACAAGGCATCCCTTTGTACTGTCTGGGGCAATATCACCCAGGCCAGTACACCGGCAAAAGCAGGGCATCGCACATAATGGCAACATTAAGCATAAACGTGAGACGCATAGCTTAATGGATGACATAAAAACGTTTTAGTTCGCAACTTTGGAGAATCGTTAATGGAAACGCAATCCACTTATAACTATAAGGTGGTGCGCCAGTTTGCCATCATGACCGTCGTGTGGGGTATCGTCGGCATGCTGGTAGGCGTAATCATTGCGGCCCAACTTGTCTGGCCAGACCTGAATATCGGACCCTGGTTACACTTTGGCCGCCTGCGCCCCCTGCACACCAATGCCGTGATTTTCGCCTTCGGCGGCTGCGGCCTGTTTGCCACCTCGTACTATGTCGTACAACGCACCTGTAACGTCCGCCTGATTTCGGACAAGCTGGCTGCCTTTACTTTCTGGGGCTGGCAAACCGTCATTGTTCTGGCTGCCATCACCCTGCCCCTGGGCATTACCCAGGGTAAGGAGTATGCAGAGCTGGAATGGCCTATCGACATTCTGATCACCGTGGTCTGGGTTGCCTACGCCATCGTGTTCTTTGGCACCATCGGCATCCGTAAGGTCAAGCACATCTATGTTGCCAACTGGTTCTACGGCGCATTCATCCTGGCCGTGGCGCTGCTGCACATCGTCAACAGCATGGCGATTCCGGTCAGCCTGACCAAGTCCTACTCGGTCTACGCCGGTGCCGTCGATGCCATGGTGCAGTGGTGGTATGGCCACAATGCCGTGGGCTTCTTCCTGACCGCAGCCTTCCTCGGCATGATGTACTACTTCGTGCCTAAGCAAGCCGGTCGTCCGGTGTACTCCTACCGTCTGTCGGTGGTGCACTTCTGGGCACTGATCTTCACCTATATGTGGGCGGGCCCGCACCACCTGCATTACACCGCCCTGCCTGACTGGACCCAGTCTATCGGTATGGTGTTCTCGCTGATTCTGCTGGCACCTAGCTGGGGCGGCATGATCAACGGTGTGATGACCCTGTCCGGCGCATGGCACAAGCTGCGCACCGACCCTATCCTCAAGTTCCTGGTGGTATCGCTGTCGTTCTACGGCATGTCGACTTTCGAAGGCCCGATGATGTCGATCAAGACCGTCAACGCGCTGAGCCACTACACCGACTGGACCGTCGGCCACGTGCACTCCGGCGCACTGGGCTGGGTAGGCTTTATCACGATCGGCTCCATGTACTACCTGATCCCGCGCCTGTTCGGCCGTGAGCAAATGCACAGCATCAAGCTGATCGAAGCACACTTCTGGATGGCTACCGTCGGCGTGGTGCTCTACATCGCCGCACTGTGGATCTCCGGCGTGATGCAAGGCCTGATGTGGCGTGCGCTGAACCCGGATGGCACCCTCACTTACGCCTTTGCTGAAGTGGTGAAAGTGACCTATCCGTACCACTTCGTACGTCTGCTGGGTGGCGCCCTGTATCTGGGTGGTATGTTCCTGATGGCTTACAACGTGTACCGCACTGCGGTTGCCGGCAAGCCGTTTGATGCCAAGATCCCTGCCGCTACCGCGCAGGCTCACTAAGGGCTGAAGGAAACAACATGGAAAAGATCCAGAAACTGATTGAAGAAAAGGTCGGCTACCTGATCGTACTGACCCTGATGGTCATCAGCGTGGCTGCATTGGTGGAGATTGTGCCGCTGATGTTCCTGAAGCAGACCACCGAGCCTGTGGCCGGCGTCAAGCCTTACACCGCACTGCAACTGGCCGGTCGCGACATCTACATCCGCGAAGGCTGCTACAACTGCCACTCGCAGATGATCCGTCCGTTCCGTGCCGAAACCGAACGCTATGGCCACTACTCGGTTGCCGGTGAATCGGTCTACGACCATCCGTTCCAGTGGGGCTCCAAGCGTACCGGTCCGGACCTCGCGCGCGTGGGCGGCCGTTACTCCGACGAATGGCACCGTGTGCACATGATGAATCCGCGCGATGTGGTGCCGGAGTCGAACATGCCGTCCTTCCCGTGGCTGGCGAAAAACCTGGCTGATGCGGCCATCGTGCCGGGCAAGATGGAAGCACTGCGCAAGGTTGGCGTACCGTACACCGACGCCGAAATTGCTGCGGCAACCGCAGAAGTCGAGGGCAAGTCCGAAATGGATGCGCTGATTGCTTACCTGCAAGGCTTGGGTCTTGCGCTGAAGAACACCCGCTAATCATGGAATGGGTCAATTTTTCTCGCAGCCTGTATACGCTGGCCTGCTTCACGATTTTTCTCGTGATTCTGATCGGTGCCTACAGCAAAAAGTCCAAACAGCGCTATGAAGAGGCAGGCATGCTGCCCTTCATGGATGACGAGCATATGCCGGATAGCCCATCCGGCCAGGCTTCCAAGGGAGTCAAGCAATGAGTAATTTCTGGAGTACCTATATCACGGTCATCGTGGTAGCCGGCATTATCTGGGTGACTTTCGTTCTGTTCACGCAATCGCGACAGAAAGTCAACAAGGCAGGCGAAGCGGAAGACACCACCGGCCACCGCTGGGATGATGATCTGGAAGAGTACAACAACCCGCTGCCACGCTGGTGGATGTGGATGTTCTACCTGACCATCGCCTTCGGTATCGGCTACCTGACCCTCTATCCGGGTCTGGGTAACTGGAAAGGTCTGCGTAACTGGACTTCGGTCGGCCAGTACAAGGAAGAAGTGGCGCAGGCGCAAGCCAAGTACGAGCCGCTGTATGCCAAGTATCGCAGCATGGATGTCAAGGCAGTTGCCGCTGACCCGCAGGCACAGGAAATGGGCAAGCGCCTGTTCCAGACCTACTGCGTACAGTGCCATGGTTCGGATGCGCGCGGCGCCAAGGGCTTCCCTAACCTGACCGATAACGACTGGCTGTGGGGCGGCAGCACCGAAGCGATTCATACCACGCTGGTCGCCGGCCGTCATGGCCAGATGCCGCCATGGGGCGCTGCTTTCGGTGAGGAAAAGGTCAAGGACACCGCCAACTACGTGCTGTCATTGTCGGGCAAAAAGCATGATGCCGAGCGCGCCACACGCGGCAAGGAAGCCTTCAATACTGTTTGTATCGCCTGCCACGGCGCTGACGGCAAAGGCAACCAGGCTTTGGGCGCACCTAACCTGACCGATAATGTCTGGCTGTATGGCGGTACTGAAAAGACCATCATCGAGACCATCACCAACGGTCGCCAAAACCAGATGCCGGCATGGAAAGACTTCCTCGGTGACGACAAGGTGCATGTACTGACCGCCTATGTCTGGGGTCTGTCCAACAACACCAAGGCGCAATAACGGCCTTCAGACAACTGCCCGCTTCGGCGGGCAGTTATTTTTAGCCCATCAATATATATTGCAATATAATAACTAGGCGTTCATCAAGTGGATTGCGCAAAGCCTGTCTGTCAGGCTGGCTTTGCGAAACCCTCTTACAGGAAGCTGAAATGTCCGACTCACTGCGCAAGATCCCGATCAAGGTCGAGCAAGGGACGCCCTCCCCCAAAGAACCGGAAACCCGCTCGCTATACGAAGCCCAGAAGAAGCTCTACCCCAAGAGCGTCAAGGGGGTCTTTGCCAATTGGCGCATCCTGTTCATTCTCGGCACCCAACTGGTTTTCTTCGGCCTGCCTTGGCTGCAGTGGAACGGCCGTCAGGCCGTACTGTGGGACATGGTCAACCGCAAGTTCTATCTGTTCGGCCTGACCATCTGGCCACAAGACTTCGTCTATCTCGCCGCCTTGCTGATGAGCGCGGCATTCGGCCTGTTCGTATGGACCACCATTGCCGGACGCCTGTGGTGCGGCTATGCCTGCCCGCAAACGGTATACACCGAAATCATGCTGTGGATCGAGCACTGGACCGAAGGCGACCGCAATCAGCGCATGAAGCTGGATAAGGAAGCAATGAGCGCACGCAAGTTCCGCATCAAGCTGACCAAGCACAGCGTGATGATTGCGTTTTCCTTGCTGACCGGCTTTACCCTGGTGGGCTGGTTTACTCCCGTTCGCGATCTGGTCGCAGCCCTGCCCACTTTCGACTTCGGCCCATGGGAAACCTTCTGGATCTTCTTCTACGCCGGCTTTACCTACCTGTTCGCCGCCAAAATGCGCGAACAGGTATGCAAATACATGTGCCCGTATGCCCGCTTCCAGAGCGTGATGTTTGACGAGGATACGCTGGTCATTTCCTATGACGAAAAGCGCGGCGAAACACGTGGCGCACGCAAGAAGGGAACTGATGCCAAAGCTGCAGGTCTGGGAGACTGTATCGATTGCAAGCAGTGCATCCATGTGTGCCCGGTCGGCATCGACATTCGTGACGGCCTGCAATACGAGTGCATCGGTTGCGCCGCCTGCATCGATATCTGCGACGAGGTGATGGACAAGATGGGCAGTCCGCGCGGCCTGATCCGTTACACCACTGAAGCCGCACTGGAAGGCAAGTACCCAGAATCGGCATTCTGGAGCCGGCTCAAGCGCCCGCGTGTGGTGATGTATGCGCTGGTGCTGGCCATCGTATTGGGCTCGGCGCTGACATCACTGGCGCTGCGCCAGCCATTGAAAGCCGATATCATCCGTGACCGGGCGTCGCTGGTGCGTGAAACCGACGACGGCTTGCTGGAAAACAGCTACAGCATTCGCCTGATCAATGTCAGCGATGCCCCCCTCAAGCTGGAGCTCGGCGTCAAGGGGCTGGAAGGCATCAAACTGGTCAGTGACCAGCAAAAGCTGACCTTAGCCCCCATGGCCAACGAACTGGTGGCGGTACGGGTACAAGTCGAACCGGAATACGCACCTCGAGGCAGTCACAAGATTCAGTTCGAGATCAAGGCGCAGGACGACTCGTTCGAAATCGAAGAAAAATCCAGTTTCATCGGGGAGTAAAGCAAGCATGCAGAAAACCACCGGGGCCATGCGCCCCTGGTACAAGGAGCCTTGGGCGCTGGGGCTATTCTCCGGACCGGCCATCGTGGTCGTTGCCGGCGTTATCACCCTGTGGTTAGCCGTCGTGTCGGATGACGGCATGGTCAGCGATGACTATTACAAGCAGGGCAAGGAAATCAATATGGAACTGCGCCGCGATGAGGCGGCGGCAAAGCTGGCACTCAGCGCCCAGGTGCTGATCAGTCCGGACATGCGGGCGGTGCGCATCCACACGACCAGTCAGGCGACACTGCCCGATACGCTGCAACTGCGCCTGTTCCACCCTGCCCGCGAAGAGCAGGACCAACTCGTCATGCTCAAGGCCACCGCCCCCGGCCAATATCAGGGCACGCTTAAGCCGGCCAATGCCAACCACTGGTATTTGCGCCTGGAAGACACTGCTAACCAGTGGCGGATACAAGGCGAATGGCGCCCGCTGGAAAGCTACTCCGTGCTGCTGGGTACACCCAAGCTGGAAGCGGTGGAGCCATGATGCGCGGCAAGATCTGGCTTTTGGCGCTACTCATGCCGCTCTTGGCTGCCTGTGCCACGCCCTCCAGCTATCAGGCCGCACAACTGGAAGGCACGGTCGCCTATAAAATCCGTCTGGCCTTGCCGCC
Organism: Craterilacuibacter sp. RT1T; assembly: GCF_023502145.1. Taxonomy (GTDB): domain Bacteria; phylum Pseudomonadota; class Gammaproteobacteria; order Burkholderiales; family Chromobacteriaceae; genus Craterilacuibacter. The sequence continues at coordinate 30,428 of NZ_JAMFLI010000006.1, forward strand.
AGCCAAAACCCGGGCCGAGATACGTTTACTGGATATCTCGCGTGAAGGTGCGCCTTCGGTGGTATTGGCCGAGCAAATCCTCGAGCAGCCCGAGGGCTTTCCACTGCCGTTCTCTCTGCGCTACGACAAACCTGCCCTGCGCCCGGATGGCCGTTATGTACTGGAAGCACGCGTCTATCTGGACGGCCAGTTGCTGATGAGCAGCAAGCAGCAAGTCGAGGCTTTACCACAAAATGGTCAGCCACCTGTCATCTGGGTAGACCCGGTCGGCAACTGAATCTGTTGCACCATTCACATCAAACGGGGCTTATGCCCCGTTTTCTTCTGCCTTCTAGAGCCGTACAGCACAAACTATCGCACAGCAAAAAATAATATATAAAACAATCTGTTAAAAACCATACCCACCCAAGACTCCCTTATAACCGAGTCAAGCACGCAACATTCAAAACAAATAAATTTTCGTATTTAATTATTTAATGTTGAACTAACAAGTTGAATCATGGTATTTCTGAAAATAGAAGTCAGCGCTATAACACCACACATCAAGCTGGCACATAAAGACACTCAGGGTTAGAGAAAAGGATAAAACAACATGCTTCGCCAGCACCCCAAGGGGCTCTATCTTTTGTTCGCCACAGAAATGTGGGAACGCTTCAGTTACTACGGCATGCGTGCCCTCTTCGTCCTGTTCATGGTTAACGCCCTGATGTACGACAAGGTGCAAGCGTCCGAAATTTACGGTTCGTTTACCGGCTTGGTCTACTTCGCCCCCCTATTGGGTGGTTACATCTCCGACCGCTTCTGGGGCAACCGTCGCTCTATCGTGGTGGGTGCGCTGTTGATGGCCGCCGGCCAGTTCGCCATGTTCACCTCCGGCCTGTTCCACACCAATGCGGCTCTCGCAACGCCATGGCTGTATGGCGGCCTGGGTCTGCTGATTGCCGGTAATGGCCTGTTCAAGCCCAATATCTCGTCCATGGTCGGCCAGCTCTATCCGGTTGGCGACAAGCGCATCGACTCGGCCTTTACCATTTTCTATATGGGCATTAATGCAGGCGCCCTGCTGGCTCCGCTGGTATGCGGCACGCTGGGCGACACCGGCAATCCGGATGATTTCAAATGGGGCTTTCTGGCCGCCGGCACCGGCATGCTGATTTCACTGTGCCTGTTCCTGTTCTTCAAGGACAAACATCTGGTCACCCCCGAAGGCAAAGCCATCGGCATGGCACCGGTGTCCAAACTGGATGCCTCGGGCAAGGCCATCAAGCATGAGCCGCTGACTCACATCGAGAAGCAGCGTCTGGCGGTGATCATGATTCTGGCGGCTTTTGTGATCTTTTTCTGGTCGGCATTCGAGCAGGCCGGCGCATCGCTGACGTTCTTTGCCGCCGAGCAGACCAACCGCAATGTGCTGGGCTTTACCATTCCGGCCTCTTACTTCCAGTCGATCAACCCGATTTCCATCGTATTGTTCGCGCCGGTATTTGCCTGGCTGTGGACCAAACTGGGCAATCATGGCGTAGAGCCCAACTCGCCGATGAAGATGGCCATCGGTCTGCTGTTCCTAGCGCTGGGTTATCTGGTTATCGCCTTTGGTGTCAGCGGTGTCACACCGGACACCAAGGTCAGCATGATGTGGCTGGTCAGCCTCTATATGCTGCATACCTTTGGTGAGCTGTGCCTGTCGCCTATCGGCCTGTCGCTGGTGGTCAAGCTCTCGCCTGCCCGCCTGACTTCGCTGATGATGGGTATCTGGTTTGTGTCCAACGCGGCCGCCAACAAGTTTGCCGGCATGCTGTCCGAGCTGTATCCGGAACCGGGCAAGCCGGTACCGCAGTTGCTGGGCTATGCAGTCAACAACCTGCATGACTTCTTTATGTTGTTCGTGTTCATGGCCGGCACCGCCGCGCTGATTCTGTTCGCGCTGTCCAGCACGCTGAAAAAGATGATGCATGGCCTGAGTTAAGTCCGGCAGCGGCCTTGCCGTACCGACTAAAAAAGGGGGAGGCGCAAGCCTCCCCCTTTTCATGCTCCCGATTTAGCCGTGCCGCTCAGGCAAACACCAGCACCCCGTCCTTGGCGTCGATATGCACCACCGACTTGGGCAGATAGCGCCCCGCCAGAATGGCCTTGGAGAGTGGGTTTTCCACCTCGCTCTGGATTGCACGCTTAAGCGGACGCGCACCATAAACCGGATCGAAACCGGCTTCGGCCAGCAGGCTCAGGGCACCATCCGACACCTCCAGCCCTAGCTCCAGCTTGGCCAGGCGCGCCTCCAGACTCTTAAGCTGGATACGGGCGATGGACTTGATATTTGTCTCGTCCAACGCATGGAACACCACCACCTCGTCGATACGGTTGATGAATTCGGGACGGAAATGCCCTTTGACCTCGGCCATCACCGCCAGCTTGATCACCTGATAGTCATCGGTCGCCATCGCCTGAATCTGCTCGCTGCCGATATTCGAAGTCATCACCACCACCGTGTTCTTGAAGTCCACGGTACGTCCCTGACCATCGGTCAGACGGCCATCATCCAATACCTGCAGCAGAATATTGAACACATCCGGATGCGCCTTCTCCACCTCGTCCAGCAGAATCACGCTATAAGGCTTGCGGCGAACCTGTTCGGTCAGATAGCCACCCTCCTCGTAGCCGACATAACCCGGAGGTGCACCGATCAGGCGGGCAACCGAATGCTTCTCCATATACTCGGACATATCGACGCGGATCAAATGATCTTCACTGTCGAACAAAAAGCCGGCCAGCGTCTTGCATAGCTCGGTCTTGCCGACCCCGGTCGGCCCGAGAAACAGGAAGGAACCATAGGGTTTGTTCGGATCGGACAGGCCGGAGCGCGAGCGGCGGATGGCATCGGCGACGGCCGTCGCGGCTTCATCCTGCCCCACCACACGCTGGTGCAGCACATCTTCCATATGCAGCAGCTTGTCGCGCTCACCCGTTAACATCTTGGAGACGGGGATGCCGGTCATGCGGCTGATCACTTCGGCAATTTCATCGGTTCCCACTTCGGTACGCAGCAGACGGTGGGCTTCGACGGCCTTGTCGCTCGTTTCTTCCGCGACTTTAAGCTGCGCCTCCAGCTGAGGCAGACGTCCGTATTGCAGCTCGGCCAGCTTCTGCCAGTCCCCCTTGCGCTTTAGCTCTTCCATCTCGTTTTTGAGCTTGTCGATTTCTTCCTTGATGCTCTGGCTACCCTGCTGCGAGGCTTTCTCTGCCTTCCATATCTCCTCAAGGTCGGAGTATTCCTTAGAGAGGCGCGCAATTTCCTCTTCGATCAGCGCCAGACGGCGTTGCGAAGCTTCATCGTTCTCGCGCTTGACCGCCTCGCGCTCGATCTTGAGCTGGATCAGGCGGCGATCCATCTTGTCCATTTCTTCCGGCTTGGAGTCCAGCTCCATCTTGATCCGGCTGGCCGCCTCGTCAATCAGATCGATGGCCTTGTCCGGCAAGAAGCGGTCGGTGAGATAGCGATGCGACAACTCGGCAGCCGCCACAATGGCCGGATCGGTAATATCGACCCCATGATGGATTTCGTATTTTTCCTTCAGGCCGCGCAAGATGGCGATGGTGTCTTCCACGCTAGGCTCGTCCACCAGCACCTTCTGGAAGCGGCGCTCCAGTGCGGCATCTTTCTCGATGTATTTGCGGTATTCGTCCAGCGTAGTCGCGCCCATGCAGTGCAGCTCGCCACGCGCCAGCGCCGGCTTGAGCATATTGCCGGCATCCATCGCGCCCTCGGCCTTACCCGCGCCGACCAGCGTGTGGATCTCGTCGATAAAGACAATGGTGTTGCCTTCATCTTTGGCCAGATCGGTCAGCACGGCCTTTAGCCGCTCTTCAAACTCGCCACGGAACTTGGCACCGGCGAGCAGACTGGCCAGATCCAGCACCAAAAGCTTCTTGCCGCGCAGGCTGTCCGGCACCTCGCCATTGACGATACGCTGCGCCAGGCCCTCCACAATGGCGGTCTTGCCCACTCCCGGCTCACCGATCAGCACCGGATTATTCTTGGTCCGACGCAGCAAGACCTGAATCGCACGCCGGATTTCATCATCACGGCCGATAACCGGATCCAGCTTGCCGGCGCGTGCGCGTTCGGTCAGATCCAGCGTATATTTCTTCAGCGCCTCGCGCTGCCCTTCTGCCTCCTGGCTTGCCACATTTTCGCCACCGCGCAGCGCCGAAATCGCCGCATTCACCGCCGCCGGCGTGGCACCGTACTGCTTGAGCAGCTTGCCGGTTTCACCTTTGTCTTCCAGCAGCGCCAGCAAAAACATCTCGCTGGCGATATATTCGTCACCACGCTGCATCGCGGCCTTGTCAGTCAGGTTGAGCAGCTTGTTCAGGTCGCGCGATACGGTAATCTCGCCATCACTACCTTGCACCTTGGGCAGCCGCTCCAGCGCCTGCTGCAAGCCTGTTTTCAGGCCCATTGCATTCACGCCGGCACGCGACAACAAGCCGGACATGCCGCCATCACTATCCTCCAGCATGGCCAGCAACAGGTGTTGCGGCTCGATATACGCATTGTCGCCCGCCAGCGCCAGACTTTGCGCATCGGCCAGCGATTGCTGGAACTTGGTCGTCAGTTTGTCAAATCGCATCATGCTCTCCTGGGTGGATCTTATTGACTGGTACGTGGGGAATAAGCCGTTAAATTTCAAGCGGATAATTCGCACCGGCATCACCTATGCTGACAGACATGTCGTGCAACACACATTCCACAAGGCAAACCCGATGAAAACCACACGCCTGAATTTCATCCTGCCACTATGGCTGCTTTCTGCGCCGCTTGCCGCCGCACCGGCACTACTGATTTTTGGCGCCTCCCACCACGGCAGTTGCGACAAGCAACGCTATCAGTGCGACCTGCACGACTTCAACCCCGGACTGGGCTTGGAATGGGGGTTTGAGCAGATGCTCTCAGGCGGACAACTATTAGCCCGTGCCGGCGCTTATCGGGATTCATACGCCAAAACAGCTGCCTTTGCCGCCGCAGGCTGGCGCCGGGTATGGCCGCTTGGCGGAGACTGGGAGGCCGGCGTGGTTTTGTTGGGCGGCTATTTGCACGGCTCCGGCATCGATGGCCTGATTGCCCTACCCCTGCTCACGGCAGGCACACCGAAGCTTGCGCTCGAGGTTGGCTATATTCCCAAAGTCAAAGCAGGCGGCTACCAAGGTCAGGTCAGTGCCACCACCTTCAATCTGCGCTATGCCTTTTAGCTCGAACATAGAGCCCCTTCACGCCTACACCACAAAGCAAAGCCCCGCCCGGCCACGATGGCTGGGCGGGGCTTGCAAGTAAGCAGCACTACTTTACTGATGCTTCACGGATACGCGCATCTATACCGGCCACAACGGCGGCTCAGACAGCAGTGCCACTTGCTCGCGCAAGGTCAGGATCTGCTCTTCCCAGTAACGCTGGGTATTGAACCAGGAAAATGCAGTATGAAATGCGGGATCATCCACGCGGCGCGCCAGCCACGCCGAGTAATGCAGCAGGCGCAAGGTGCGCAGCGCTTCGATCAGATGCAGCTCGCGGCTGTCGAATTCGCAAAAATCTTCGTAACCGGCCAGCACATCGGCCAGCTGCCGGCTCTGTTCGGTACGCTCGCCCGACAACAACATCCATAGATCCTGCACCGCCGGCGCCATGCGGCTATCGTCCAGATCGACAAAATGCGGGCCGGCATCGGTCCACATCAGGTTGCCGGCGTGACAGTCGCCATGCACGCGAATCAGCGCCACCTTCCCGGCGCGCGCGTATGCAGCCTCTATGCCTTGCAGACATTGCTCGGCCACCGTACGCCACGGCGTCAGCAGTTCGGCCGGCAGCAGGCCGCTCTCCAACAAAAAGCGCACTGGCTCGTGGCCGAAACTGTCCGCATCCAGCGTCGGACGCTCGGCATAGGGCGCAATCGCGCCAACAGCATGGATACGACCAAGAAAACGCCCCAGCCATTCCAGCACCTCGGGGTCTGAGAGCTCCGGCGTGCGCCCGCCACGGCGCTCAAACAAGGCAAAGTCAAAGCCCTGCCACGATAACAGGCTGGCGCCATCAAACAGCAAAGGAGGCACCACCGGCAGTTCGCGCTCGGCCAACTCCAGCGAAAACGCATGCTCTTCCAGCGTTTGCGCCCGGCTCCAGCGCCCGGGACGGTAAAATTTGGCGATCAGGGGTGGGCCATCCTCGATGCCGATCTGGTAGACGCGGTTCTCGTAGCTATTGAGTGCCATCAGGCTGCCGCTGGCGCGCAGGCCGGTGCTCTCGACCGCGTCGAGCAAGAAATCCGGCGTCAGCCGGGAAAACGGGTGCAAGGTATCCATGCGTCGATTATACGCGAGCCCTTACTTAACCATGCGCAAGACTGGACAGCAAGGCGCCGGCACTGCATCCTCGACCCTTTTGCTTCAGACTTCCCTGCCCGACTTCATGCATACGGACACGCCACCTTCCAAGCCCCGCTTCAATCTGGGCAGCTTTATGCGCGCAGGCTGGCGCCTGCTGCAAAGCAAGCCTTTACGCGTACGTGCTGCGCGCCGCCTTGCGACGCGCCCCTTGCCTGAGAAACTGTGGACACTGACGCTGGCGCCGCTGCTCTGGCTGTTTTTTCACGCCGCGCTCGCCTTTTTGATCATTCTTTTCCTGTTGATGCCGGTTTTCTGGCTCATCGACCTGAGCTGACCGATGGATACTCGTACTTTTTACGCAGCCTTGCCCAGCATGGATCGCCTGATCTCCAGCACCGAATGCGCGCCACTGGCCACACGCCACGGCCGCCATGCACTCACCCAGTGTGCGCGCGCCCAACTGGATGCCGCCCGCGCCCATATCGCGGCACATGCCGCCTTGCCCGACTGGGCCAGCTCGCAAGCCAAACTCGCCGCCCGTATCGCAGACAAGCTGGAAGCCCGGCAGCACATGGCGCTACGCCCGGCATTCAACCTGACCGGCACCGTGCTGCATACCAACCTTGGCCGGGCGATTCAAGCCGAGGTGGCGGTAGAGGCGGTCACGGCGGCCATGCGCGGCGCAGTCACACTGGAATACGATCTGGATGGTGCCGGCCGCGGCCACCGCGACACGGCTATCAGTGAATTGCTGCGCGAACTCACCGGAGCCGAAGCGGCTTGTGTCGTCAACAATAATGCATCGGCCGTGCTGATTACCCTGTCTGCGATGGCAGCCGGGCGCGAAGTCATTGTTTCACGCGGCGAACTGGTTGAGATCGGCGGGGCATTTCGCATACCGGATGTGATGCGTCAGGCCGGCTGCCGTCTGCTTGAAGTCGGCGCCACCAACCGCACCCATCTGAGAGACTACGAGAGCGCCATCAGCAACGACAGCGCGCTGTTGATGAAGGTGCACACCAGCAATTACAGCATCGAAGGCTTTAGCAAAAGCGTCAGCGAAGCCGAACTCGCGCCCTTGGCACACGCACGCGGCGTGCCGCTGGTGACCGATCTTGGCGCCGGTGCGCTGATTGATCTGAGCGCTTACGGCCTGCCGGCCGAGCCGATGCCACAAACCATGCTGGCAGCCGGTGCCGATATCGTCACCTTCTCTGGCGACAAACTCTTGGGCGGGCCGCAAGCGGGGCTTATCGTCGGCAAAAAAGCCTGGATAGACCGCATTCAGGCGCACCCGCTCAAGCGTGCGCTACGCTGCGACAAGCTGACGCTGGCGGCACTGGAAGCAACGCTCAGGCTGTATCTGGAACCGGATTTGCTGGCACAAAAGCTGCCTACCCTGCGCCTGCTGACCCGGCCGCAAAGCCAGATGCGCGAACAGGGCGCACGCCTGCTCGCACCACTGCAAGCCATCGCCGGCGCCGGCTTCGAAGTCAAGCTGGAAGACTGCGCCTCCCAGATAGGCAGTGGCTCGTTGCCTATCGACCGCCTGCCAAGCGTCGCGCTGACCTTTAGCCCGCGCGACGGCAAGGGCGGAACGCTATTGGAGCTCGCCAATACCTGGCGCGCACTGCCACAGCCCCTTATCGGCCGTATCAGCGAAGGGCGTTTATGGCTGGATCTGCGCTGTCTGGAGGATGAAGCCGGGTTTATTGCCAACTTCTGCGCTTAAAGCGTCGGCACGTACGCCGCTGTATGTGGCGTAAGGTGCCGGACACCACCGCAAAGAGGCAGCAGCAAACCTTCAAAATGCTACGAATGGAAACGAGCGACATCCACGTGCTGCGACTCGCTCTGCCGGTAACCGTCACGCCCGCCTGCCTTAGCCTGCAACAGCGCCAAGTCGGCGCGATGCAGCAAGGCCTCCAGACTGGCATCGTCAGCCATACGCTCGGCCACACCCACACTGATCGAGCAAGGAATATGCTCACCCTGCCACATAAACGCGTGCGAACGAACCGCTTCGCACACCTGCCGGGCAAACCAGCAAGCCTTGGCAAGCTGCTGTTGGGGCAAAACAACAGCAAACTCCTCACCGCCGCAACGTCCAACAAGATTGGTGCGGCCAAACACCGTTTGCAAGCGCGCCCCAACCAGGCGCAGCACCCCATCCCCTGCGGCATGCCCCCAGCGATCATTAATGCGCTTGAAGTGGTCGATATCAAGCATCAGTACCGATAGCGGCATATCTTGCTCAAGCGCCAGGCGGAATGCATCCTGCCCCTGCTCGAAGAAGTGCGCGCGCGCAAAGACGCCGGTTAGCGCGTCATACATCGCGATCTGGCGCAGGCGGGCATTGACGGCCTCCAGTTCGGCGGTACGTAACGCCACCCTTTGCTCCAGTTCTTCGTTGGCAAGACGCAACACATTCTCGGCCTGATGCAAGGCGGTCACATCGCGGCTAATACCAAGAATGAACTCAACCCGCCCATCGGCACCGTGGGCCGGCACCAGCAAGGTCATCCAGTAGTACACCGCATCACTACCCTCGATCGCACCACTTTCCTCATAGGTTAGCGCCCTGCCGCTTGCCACGCATTGCCGGTAGCGCTCAAGCACGGTCTCGCGATAAGGGCCTGCCACAAGTTCACGCACCCTCCTCCCCTGCGTTTGCGCCGCAGGCAGGCCGATAAACGCCTGCTGGGCAGGATTGCAGTCCGCAAGCCAAAACTCGCCATCCCTGTCGCAGGCAATCAGAAAAACATTGTCCGGGAACTCCTGCCACAGGCTCTCGAACGCGGGAAAGCGGCGGCGCAGAATCCGGATCCAGCCGCTAGACATCGCAGGGGTTGAAAAGGCTGAAGGCGACACGGTCGCTCCAATATGCCAAAAAATGCATTTTGCCACCTTTCAATGCCATTTGAGTGAAACTTTAAGATGAAAACTAAAGAACAGCACGGTGACAATTAAAATTTTGAGCACTACCAAATTCGAAGACTGGCCTGCGAGTACATCCCTTCCGCTCAGGTGGTGGGTATCCGGATCGTGGTCGTAAAAAAACCGGAGCTCATCGCTCCGGTTTTTTGGCTAAACGCATACACGCTCAGAACGTGTACATCACACCGGCGCCCAGACGCTTAACTTCGGCATCGTAGAAGTCGATGTCGGAGTCGGACTTGCCATAGGCGACGTTCACAAAGCCGCTGACATTCTTGTAACCGAACAACTGATGACGCATCAGATTGGATGCGATCACAAAATCTTGAGCATCGGCCTTCTTGAAACCAAACAGTGGGTTGCCGGCATCGTACTTCTGCTCACCCAGATACAGGTTGGCAGTCAGGGTATACAGGCCGCTACGGTAGCCGTAGTCGAGCTTGAAGCCGGTGGAGTCGTTGCTCATCGCCTTGCCGTCCATGTCGTGCTGGCCGATGACCACACCCGGGGCCAGGAAGTGGCCCGGCGCGAATTCCCAGTCGTAGGACAGGTTGAAACGAGTGGTGTTGCCGTTACGGTCCAGCAAGGCATAGCCACTCTTCTCGTCGTCCAGCTCGACCTTGCGGCGGGTAACGTCGGCGCTGAAATTGCTACCCATAATGCCTTCCCAACCCAAACGCACGCCGCTGGACTTGCGCTTGGTTTCTTCGCGCTCGGTACCCAGTGCATACGGGTTGGCCCATACGTCCTTGCTGCCGAAACCGCTGAACACCAGACCGGCAGACACAATACCGTTGTCGCCGATTTCCTGACGCACACCCAGCTGCTGGGTGAAGTCCAGACGCAGCGCGTCGTGCACCTGGTTGCCCAATACGAACTGGGTGCGGCTGTCGGCCAGGGTGTAGCGCAAGTCCAGCATCAGCAGCGGGTCGGTTTCGCCGTGGCTCTCTGGCGCAGCAAAGTTATTGATGCGGCCGTTGTCGTCACCCTTATACATATTGGAAGCGACTTCACCGCTCGCCACGCCGATACTGAGCGCACCAGAGAAACCATTGGTGGTCGGAATCGGGTTGATGGCAGCCGAAGCGGCGCCGGTCAGCAGCAGCGCGGCCGAAGCCAGTGCGATTTTTTTCATCTTGTGTCCCTATTTACGCAAAAATCGCTCTGCCAGCTCTCTGACAGAGGATTAAAATCAAGTTCTTGTTCCGTCCACTCATGAAAGACGGTAAAGGTTTATCTAATTGTCGCATGAAGATATCAAGCAATACCTAATCGTGTGCATTAGTTCACACCATGGCATCAATCTTTCCTGGCGCTCTTAAGCCAAAATTAACCATCCAATGGCATCATTGAGCCATTTAAATTAAACAAAAGCATACTTATGCCCCAAGACAAACGCCTGCCGGATCACGATAAAGTCGACGAACTGGCACGCTACGCCGCCGCCAAGAAAAGTACGCTGGTCAGCATCGTCATCAACCTGATCCTGACCGTGCTGCAAATCGTCGTCGGCATCTTTGCCCGTTCGCAAGCGTTGGTGGCAGACGGCATCCATTCGCTATCCGACCTTCTGGCCGATTTTGTCGTGCTGTTTGCCAGTCACCACGGACGTAAGGGGCCGGATGACGATCATCATTACGGCCACCAGCGCTATGAAAATGCCGCTTCCCTGGTGCTGGGCCTGCTGTTGCTGGTGGTCGGTATCGGCATGCTGTTTTCCGCTGCGTCCAAATTCAACGATCCGGCATCCATTGCCCAAGTGCACGCCATCGCACTATGGGTCGCGGTGTTTACCTTATTCTGCAAGGAAGGCCTGTTCCGCTACATGCTGAATATTGCCAAGCGTGTGCGCTCGACCATGCTGGTGGCCAATGCCTGGCATGCGCGCTCGGATGCGGCCTCGTCGCTGGTGGTAGCGCTGGGCATCGTCGGCAACCTGATGGGCTACCCGCTGCTGGACCCCGCCGCCGCGCTGATTGTCGGCCTGATGATCTGCAAGACCGGCGGCCAGTTCGCCTGGGAGGCGCTATCCGATCTGATGGATAAGGCCGCCGATGAAGAAGAAATCGCAAAAATACGCGCCACCTTGCTCGCAACCCCCGGCATTACCGGCTTGCACGACCTGAGAACACGCAAGATGGGCGATATGATCATGGTGGATGTGCATCTAGAAGTCGACGGCCGGCTGAATGTGCGCGAAGGGCACAATATCGCACTGCAGGCGCGCGCCAGCGTAATGGCGGAACATCCGGTGTTGAATGTGATGACCCACGTCGATCCGGTCTAGCCTAAACAGCACTCACCCTCTACCATGGGCGGCTTTGCAACAAGGAAAGCCGCCCATGATCATCGCTACCGCCGGTCACGTTGACCATGGTAAGACTTCGCTATTGCATGCCTTAACCGGCACGAATGCCGACCGTCTGCCTGAAGAGCAGCGTCGCGGCATGACGCTGGATCTGGGCTACGCCTTTCTTGAGCACGCCAATGGTACACGCATCGGTTTTATCGATGTGCCCGGCCACGAGCGCTTCCTGTCCAATATGCTGGCCGGCGTTGGCGGCCTGGATCACGCGCTACTGGTCGTCGCCTGCGACGACGGGGTGATGGCGCAAACGCGCGAACACCTCGCCATCTTGCGCCTGGCCGGCGTGCCCGCGCTCACGGTAGCCTTAAGCAAAAGCGATCTGGCCACGCCGGCACGCCTTGCTGCACTGCAAGCCGAGATCGAAGCGCTATGCGCAGCCCACCAACTCCCCCTTGCCGCCGTACTGCCGGTATCCAGCCATCGCGGCACCGGAATCGATGCCTTGCGCAGCCATCTGGCCAGCTTAACACCCGCGGCACATCGACCGCAGCAGCGCTTTCGTCTGGCGATAGACCGCGCTTTTACCATCAAGGGCAGCGGTCTGGTCGTCAGTGGCACGGCTTTATCCGGCAGCGTGAATGTCGGCGACACCCTTTACCTGAGTTCAGATAAGCGCCGTGTACGCGTGCGCGCCCTGCATACGCAAGGACAAGCCGGCGATACGGCCAGCGCCGGCGAACGCATCGCACTGAATCTGGCCGGCGACATCAGCAAAGACGACATCCGCCGTGGCGACTGGCTATTTAGCCAGGAAGGCCGCAGCAGCGCGCGCATCAGCGTACAGCTTGAGCTGCTGCCGGACAGCCCACCGCTTAAACACTGGCAGGCGGTCCATATCCATCACGGTGCACGCCATACCACCGGCCACCTGGCGCTATTAGGCGACGACAGCTTCGCCCCTTGCGCCGAACTGGCGCTGGATGTGCCGCTTTATCTGGCCGACAACGACAGGCTGATTGTGCGCGATGCCAGCGCCCGCCATACGCTGGCCGGCGCACGCGTACTGGAGCTATCCCCGCCCAGCCGCGCCAAGCGCAGCGCGGCGCGACTGGCACAATTGACCGCGCTCTCACAGAGCGGGTCGGATGACAAGCGCTGCCTGCAAGTGCTGGCCGCAGCCGGGCGCGTCGATCTGGATGCCTTTGCATGGGCGCGCCAGCGTAGCGATGACGCCAGAGTCCTGGTCGGGCAATTGCAACTGGTCACGATAGGTGCGCTCGCCTATTCGGCCGACTACTGGCAAAGCCTTAAGCACACGCTGTTGCAACGTCTGGCTGAACTGCATCTGGCCCAGCCCGACCAGATGGGCGCGGCGCGCTCGCGCCTCAAGCGCCTGGCGCTCCCCAGCGAAGACACGGCCACGGTGATGCATGCCATCGATCAGCTGCTGCAAGCCGGGCTGATGTGTGAAACCCGCGGCTGGCTACACCTGCCGCAGCACAGTCTGGCCTTCACGCCGGCAGAAGACGCGCTATGGCAGCGCCTTGCCATGCATCTAGCCAGCGACGATGCACGCTGGGTGCGCGATCTGGCGCAAGACGCCGGCAGCGACGAAGACAGCGTCCGCCCCCTGCTGAAAAAAGCCGCGCGTCTGGGGCATGTGATCGCCATCGTGCCCGACCGCTATTATCCGAGCACACGCATGCACGAGATGGCCCGGATCGTACGTCAACTGGTTGCCGAACACGGCTTTGCCGACGCCGCCTCGTTTCGCAACCGGATCGGTGCCGGGCGCAAGCTCTCGATCCAGATTCTGGAATTTTTCGATAAAAGCGGCCTGACCCGGCGTCAGGGCGACCGCCATCTGCTACGCGATGGCACGCAATTTGGTTAAGCCTATTCGACGCCTGCGCCAGGCTCGCTTATAATCGCCCTCCTTGCGGAAGATCAACATTCCCGGTGGAATGGCCGGTCTTCAAAACCGGAGGGGGCCGCCAGCGGTCCCGGGCAGGTTCGACTCCTGTGATCTTCCGCCATCGCCGTTTGCCATAGGGTCAAACCCGATAGCAAAAATCCGGCCGCTACGCTTTAATTCGCCCATGCCCACATGCAGTGCGAATCCATGAAAATCGGTCTGTTTATTCCTTGTCACGTCAACGCGCTGACGCCGCATATTGCCATTGCCACGCTGGAACTGCTGGAAGCCTACGGTCTGGATGTCGACTATCCGCTGGCGCAAACCTGCTGTGGCCAGCCGCTGTTCAATAATGGCGACCTTAAGGGGGGGGCGGCAGCGGCACAACGCTTCAGCCAGCTGTTTGCCGGCTACGACTATGTCGTATCCCCCTCAAGCAGTTGCGTCAGCCACACCGCCTGCCATTACCCGCCGCACACACCCGGCTATGCGACTTTGCAGCCGCGCATCTATGAGATCGTCGAATTCCTGCAGGACGTACTCAAGGTAAGCGCGCTACCCAAGCCGGTCTATTTCCCGCACAAGGTTTCCATCCACCAGAGCTGCCATGGCCTGCGGCAACGCGAGCATGCTACCGCCTCCGAACTGATGCTGCCCTACCAGTCACGGCTGGAGCGCATTCTGGCACTGGTCGACGGCATCACCCTCACCCAGCCTGAGCGGCGTGACGAGTGCTGCGGCTTTGGCGGCACATTCTGCGTGGATGAGGCGGATGTCTCGGTCGCCATGGGCCAGGACCGCATTGCCGGCCATGCCGCGACCGGCGCCGAGTTTATCGTGGGGGCCGAAGCGTCGTGCCTGATGCATATGGGCGGCATCCTGCGCCACCAGCACGGCACGCTGCGCACCTTGCACATTGTCGAAATCCTGAACGGAAAGGCCGCGGCATGAAAGACGATAGCGTCAACCACGCCCGCGCCGCACACGACTTTTTACAAGACCGTGCCCACGCCAGCTGGCACGACTCGGCCATCTGGTGGGTCAGGCACAAGCGCGATGTACAGGCGGCACAGCTGCCGGAGTGGGAGGGCTTGCGCGAACTGGCGCGCCAGATCAAGGCGCATACACTGTCGCATCTGGATGTGTATCTGCAGGAATTCGAGGCCAAGGCCCGCGCCAATGGCGTAACGGTACACTGGGCGGCAGACGCGGCAGAACACAACCGCATCGTGCACGGTATTCTGGCTGCGCATGCAGTCAAAAAACTGGTCAAGTCCAAGTCCATGCTGACCGAGGAGTGCGGACTCAACCCCTATCTGGAAACGCGCGGCATCGAGGTGATAGACACCGATCTGGGCGAGCGCATCGTGCAACTCAGGCATGAGGCGCCCAGCCATATCGTGATGCCGGCCATCCATCTGAAAAAAGAGCAGATTGGCGAGCTGTTCCAGCGCGAGCTGGGCACCGAAGCCGGCAATAACGATCCTACCTATCTCACCCACGCCGCACGCGCCAATTTGCGCGAACACTTTCTCAGTGCCGATGCAGGGCTGACCGGCGTCAATTTCGCCATCGCCGAAACCGGCGCGATCGTGGTGTGCACCAATGAAGGCAATGCCGACCTGGGCGTCGCCCTGCCGCCGCTGCATATCGCCAGCATGGGACTGGAAAAAGTCATTCCCAGGCTCGAACATCTGTCCGTGTTTACCCGGCTCTTGGCACGCTCGGCCATTGGCTCGCCCACCACCACCTATACCTCGCACTTCGAGCGCGCCCGTCCCGGCGGCCAGATGCATATCGTAATCGTCGACAACGGCAGAAGCGACATTCTTGGCCGCGCCGATTTTTACGAATCGCTGCGTTGCATACGCTGCGGCGCCTGCATGAATACCTGCCCGGTGTACCGCAGAAGCTCGGGCTTTAGCTACAGCTACATCATTCCCGGGCCGATAGGCTCGACGCTGGGCCCCAGTCGCGACATCAAAAAGCACGCCAGCATGGCTTTTGCCTGCACCACCTGCGGCTCGTGCAACAATGTGTGCCCGGTCAAAATTCCGCTGGCCGACCAGCTGGTCGCACAGCGCGCCCGCGCCTTTGACGCCGGCGCCATGGGCAAGGGCAAAAAGGGCGGCGTACTGGCACTGCGCACCTTGCTTGGCCACCCCAAGCTGTTTGATCTGGCCGGTGGTGCCATGCGCAAAATCGTCCCCATCCTGCCCGAACGCCTCAATAGTGCCATCCCTTACAGCCGCCCCGGACGCGAATTACCTCAAATGCCGGCGCAAAGCTTTAAGCAGTGGTGGCAGCAGAACAGGAAAAAACCATGAGCCGCGATGCCATCCTGGCGCGGATACGCGCCGCCCGCCCGCCAGAGAGCGCCCTGCCCGACATTCATGCGCTGCCTTTCGTGCACTACGACGACCGCTATGCGGCCTTTGCCGGCCTGATCGCCAACCTAGGCGGGCAGGCGCTGCAACTGGCAGAAAACCAAACGGTCAGGCAGGCCGTCGCGGCGCACTTCCCCAATCACGGCCGTCTGGTCGATTTAACGCAAGCCGGACACGAGGAAGCCGATAGCCCGCACGCCTGGCATGATGTCGATGTCGCAATCGTCCCCGGCCAGCTCGCGGTTGCCGAGAATGCCGCGGTCTGGGTCAGTACGCCCCACAACCGCTACCGTTCGCTGTATTTTCTGACGCAAAAGCTGGTGCTGGTCGTGCCGCGCCCGCAGTTGGTCGACACCATGCGCGACGCTTACCGCCGCATCAGGATCGAAGAGCATGGCTTTGGCTGCTTTATCTCCGGCTCCTCACGCACGGCAGATATCGAGCAAAGCCTGGTGATGGGTGCACACGGCGCCATGGCGGCACTGGTGGTGTTTGTCTAGCGAGAGGCAAGACGCAAAAAAGCCGGCTCGCCTGAGCCGGCTTTTTTCGTGCTAACGAGGCCTAAGAATTAGGCTTCGGCTACCACGGTGATCACAACGTTCACGACTACGTCGTGATGCAGTGCGATTTCCAGATCGTATTCGCCGATAGCCTTCAGCTGGCCATTAGGCATACGCACTTCGGAACGGATCACAGCCACGCCGGAAGCGGTGATGGCTTCGGCGATGTCGGCGTTGGTCACGGAACCGAACAGACGGCCATCCACACCCGCCTTCTGGGCGATGGTGATGTTGGCGCCTTCCAGCTTCTCGCCACGAACCTTGGCATCGGCCAGGATCTCGGCTTGCTTGGCTTCCAGTTCGGCGCGGCGGGCTTCAAAAGCTGCCAGGTTGGCGGCGTTTGCACGCTTGGCCTTGCCTTGTGGTACCAGGAAGTTACGTGCGTAGCCGTCTTTAACGGTTACAACATCACCCAGGTTACCCAGGTTAGCGACTTTCTCGAGGAGAATGATTTGCATTGTTTATCCTTTCTTCTCGGTTTAGTGCTGGTCGGTGTAAGGCAGGAAAGCCAGGAAACGAGCGCGCTTAACAGCGGTCGTCAGCTGACGCTGATAGCGTGCCTTGGTGCCGGTGATACGGGCTGGGATGATCTTGCCGTTTTCAGCAATGAAATCCTTCAGCAGGTCGGTTGCTTTGTAATCGACATGCTTGATGCCTTCTGCCGTAAAGCGGCAGAACTTCTTGCGCTTGAAGAGTTGACGAGCCATTTTGTTAACCTTTTACAAATTCTGCGGATTCGATATGTAGCACTAACCGGGGGTTGCGCAAGCTGCGCTGGCAAAGAAAACCGCTGACGGTCAACTCCTGCCCGGCCACGCGTCCGGCCAAGGCCCGACACGCTTCGCCCACCATGACGGACTGGATTTCACAGATCACATCACGCTCGGCCCCCGCTTCGGTCTGCCGTGATTGGTGTCTGAGCCACATTTCCAGCACCGGCACGCCGGCGGGGGTGTATCTCAGTACATCTTCACGTTCAACCGTCGCAGTCAGTACCAGTCTGTTCTGCAAGGTGTTACCTGAAATCAGGCAGCAACCTCGGCTTCAGCAGCCGGCTGGGTTTCCAGCAGGCTCTTGGCCTTTTCATCCTTCATCATCGGGGACGCTTCGGTGATCGCGCTGTCCATCTTGATAGTCAGGTGACGCAGAACGGCATCGTTGAATTTGAAGGCGTGCTCGATTTCAGCCAGGGTTTCAACCTTGCACTCTACGTTCATCAGAACGTAGTGAGCTTTGTGAACTTTCTGGATTGGGTAAGCCAGTTGACGACGACCCCAGTCTTCCAGACGGTGGATCAGGCCTTCGGCGCCCAGGACCATGCCCTTGTAGCGTTCGATCATGGCCGGAACCTGCTCGCTCTGGTCCGGGTGGACGATGAACACGATTTCGTAATGACGCATGTAAACTCCTTGTGGCTGTGAAGCCTTTCGCCATGCGATAGCAAAAGGCAAGGGTTAAAGCCGGCGGATTGTACGCATTTCTGCCGCACATGGCAAATGCACAACCGCCGCTTATGGATCAGGCTACAACTTCAAAACCGGCGTCGGCAATGGCGTCGACAACTTCTTCACGCGAAGGCAGCGCGCCGTCGTACTCGACTTCGACCCGGCCGCTGGACAAATCAACCGTCACGCCATGCACGCCATCGAGCGCTTCGACCGCACGGGTCACCCCGGCGACACAACCGCCACAGCTCATGCCGGCAACCTGCAGAACCAGTTTTTGCATCTTGCGACTCCTTTATTTGCCGGCCAGTACGCGCTGGCGACGGCTTTCGGACAATACCATGCCGGAGGAGACCGACACGTTCAGGCTTTCAACCGTACCGAACATCGGGATGGACACCAGCACATCGCACAGATCGCGCGTCAGGCGGCGCATGCCCTCGCCCTCATTCCCCATCACCCAGGCCAGTGGACCGGATGCATCGAAATGGTAAAGGTCGGTTTCGGTTTCCATGGTGGTGCCGGCTATCCATACGCCCATATCCTTCAGGTCGCGGATGGTGCGCGCCAGATTGGTGACGGTGATATAAGGCACCACTTCGGCCGCGCCACAGGCGACTTTGCTGACGGTCGCGTTAATGCCGGCCGAGCGGTCTTTGGGGGCAATCACCGCATGCACCCCCATGGCGTCGGCGACGCGCAGGCAGGCACCGAGATTGTGCGGGTCAGTCACGCCATCGAGGATCAGCAAGAGCGGCGGCTCGCTGATATGGTCCAGCACATCGTCCAGATCGACATAATTGCGGCTGGCATCGATCACGGCCGCCACGCCCTGATGACGGGCATTGCCGGTCATGCTGTCCATGCGCGCCTTGTCAACAATGTGCAGCTTGACGTTTTCGGCGCCCGCCTTGTCCAAAACCTCTTTGGTACGCGCATCCTGACGGCCGCCGGCCACATAAATTTCAATCAGGCTTTTCGGGTTCTGCCACAGGCGGGCATTCACCGCGTGAAAGCCATGGATAAGTTTGCGGTTGCTCACCTGATGTCACTCCCTACAAAACGGCGCATTCTACTCCGGCTCGCGCCCTGACCGCCACGGCATGGCGTGAAAAAAACGCCTCCAGCTCGGCAACCGGCAGCGGCCGGCTGTAATAATAGCCCTGCAGGATATTGCAGCCATTACTGCACAAAAAGTCTCCTTGCTCGGCCGTTTCTACGCCTTCGGCGATCACGGTATAACGCAGCTTGCGCGCCATGGCGATAATGGCTTGGGCAATGGCGCCACTGTCTTCATCTCCCGGCAAACCTTCGACAAAAGAACGGTCTATTTTCAGGTAGTCCAGCGGGAAACGCTTCAGCATGGACAAGGAAGAATAACCGGTGCCAAAGTCATCAATCGACAGTTTTACACCCAGCATTTTGAGCTGATTCAGAATACGGACTGCCTCTTCCGGCCTTTGCATCAGCATACTCTCGGTGATTTCCAGCTCCAGACGTTCCGCATCGATAGCCGCAGCCTCCAGCGCCGCATCCACCACGGCTAACAAATCCGCCTGTTCCAGCTGACGCGGCGACAAATTCACCGCCACCCGCGGCACCACCTGCCCGGCCTCATCCCAGCGCGCCAGCTGGCGGCACGCCTCTTGCAACACCCAGGCACCGATCGGCTTGATCAGGCCGGTCTCCTCGGCCAGAGGAATAAAGCGGGCCGGCGACACCAGCCCGAGCTGCGGATGACGCCAGCGGATCAGCGTTTCAACACCGACCAGTTGCAGGGTATTGCTATCCACCTGCGGCTGGTAGTGCAGCTCGAATTCGTTCTTTTCCAGCGCTTGGCGCAAGGCATTTTCCAGCAATAAGCGCTCAACCGACTGCGTATTCATATCCGCATCGAAGAACTGCCAGGCATTCTTGCCGCGCTCTTTGGCACGATGCATGGCGGCATCGGCATTTTTCAGCAAGGTATGCGCATCCTTGCCGTCATGCGGATACAGGCTGATACCGATACTGCCGGTCACAAACAACACCTGTCCCTCGACCTGCAAAGGTTTGGCCAGCTCGGCTTGCACTTCTTCCGCAATCCGGCCCAACTGCTCCAGGCCCTCATACTCCTCGACGATCAGGGTGAACTCATCGCCGCCCAAACGCGCGACCATGCCATAACGTCCGGACACATAGGTCAGACGACGGGAGATCTCGCACAAGATATCGTCACCCGTGCGATGGCCAAATGAATCATTAATCAGCTTGAAGCGGTCAATATCGATAAACATCAGCGCCAGACGGAAGCCGTCATCGCCGCCCCCGCCGAGCGCAGTATCCAGATGACCGATCAGGTGCGAGCGATTGGGCAAGGTCGTCAGCGGGTCGTGATTAGCCAAAAAGTGCAGGCGCTCTTCAGCCTGCTTGCGCTCGGTAATATCGGCAAAAACGCCTACATAATTAAGCATCCCGCCATCACTATCTTGCACGACCGAAATGGTCAGTTCGGCCGGATACCATTCGCCATTCTTGCGGCGATCATACATTTCGCCCTGCCAGTGTCCGCTGCGCGCCAAGTCTTCACGCAAACCGCCATTGACATCCAGATCACGCAGCATGCGCGAGCAGCGCCCCACCGCCTCCTGCCGGCTGTAGCCGGTTATGCGGCTGAACGCCTCGTTGACGGTAACAATCGTACCGTTGGCATCTGCAATCAGGATGCCTTCCGCCGAGTTTTCGAACACCTTGGCCGCCAGACGCAGTTCGCCTTGCGCCGCGACACGATCGGTCACATTGATCGCCACGCCGATAAAGGCCATGCGGCCACCATATTCGATCAGCCGGCTATGAACCTCTATATCGATGGCGGATCCGTTTTTATGCTTCAAACGGGTTGGAAAACACAAAATTTCCAGATTGGCCTGCTGTCGCTGAATAATCTGCTGGTTAATGCGCTCAACTTCATCCTCGACCAGCATCGAGTCAAGCGGCACGTTCTGCAACTCATCGACGCTGTACCCTCCCATCTGGGCCAGCGTCGGATTCAAATAGATCAGCAAACCATCTTGCTGGATAAAAATACCCACCAGCGACTGCTCAACAACGGCACGGTACTTCTCCATACTCTCGCGCTTCTGCTTCTCCTCCTGATAACGCAAGCTGATATCCGACCCTATGGTGCCGATCCCGGCCGGATGGCCATGACTATCAAACAATGGGAACTGGCTCACCAGCAAGGTTAACTCCTGCCCGCCCACCAGCATGGTCGCCTCGGCCTCGCACGGAGCCAGGCTAGCCAGCACCTGCTCACCTAGCGCATTAAGCTTATCGGCCTGCTCGGGGGGAAACAGCTCTTCCGGCGTCTTGCCTACCATCAACTCGGGGCTGGAGCCGACCAGATATGCGCAGGCCTTGTTAACCATCAGGTAACGACCCTGCATATCCTTGAACGCAATAATATTGGGACTTTGATCGATCAGTGTTCCGACACGGGAACGGAAATCCTTGAGCGCTTTTTCTTTCAGACGCCGCCCCTCCAAAGCCACCGTTAAGGCCAAGGCTGAGGCGAAACACAACATCTGCATAAGCAAAATCGAGAGCGTACGGAACTGCGGCGCGAACGAGGAAATAAAACCGGCACCGTTCGCAAGGGGCAAGACACAAGCCAATAAGCCGACAACAGCAGGGCCAGCGATACCAAAACGGCTGCCGGCCCACAAAAACAGCGGAAAATACAGCAGCTCCACCGGGAAAAATACGGCATGCGCCGTATTGAAAAAACTCCAGAGTACTAACTGCACCCCCACAATCAACATCAGGTCCAACAAGGATCGCACACTGGGAAGACGCTGATAGGCAAAGCTGGCCAGCATGGCGATCACCAGCGCAGCCTGCCCCCATTGCAACAAGCCATTAAGCAACCATGCCTGATGAAATCCATCACGCCACCCTGCCAATGCAAACATGGGCAAAACAGCCGACAAGGCGGGAAGCAAGGCCAGGCTAAACACCAGCGGCAACAACTCGTCAGCAGAACCCAAGGCATAATGGCGCAGCCGCAAGACAAGCTGCAGGCTCGCCATGACAAGTAGCAAGGAGCTACACCACAGCAGCGCATCGGCCAGCGGCAAACGCCATAACGACAACAAGGGCAGCGCGCCCAGACACCAGTAGACCCCTAAGCCGCGCCCGGGCCTATCCTGCTGCCGGACAAGCAATAGGTACACAATGACACCATGCACCAGCCACTGCGCAGCACCTGCGGCAAGCCCGGCCCCACCCTGCCACAAGCCGCTCAAAGCCAGTAAGGCCGCGGCACCGATTCCGGCATTCAGCTTGAAACGTGCACCCACACACACCCCTTTATTATTTTTGCGTCTTCCCCAGCAGAGGCCCATATGCAGCTGCCCCTTTGACATATCAGGCTTATAATAAACGCTTACCCTTGAATGTATAGCTTTATGTCATTAAAAGTCCTGCAAAGTGCGCCAGCTGCCGGCCAGAAAACCCGCATCGCCGCCTTGCCGCAAAGTGCCGACTCGGCCTGGATCGCGGCACAAGCGCATCCCGGCCAATGCCTGCTGGTACTGTGCGCATCGGCACAAGCCGCCCAGCGCCTGAAAACCGAGATCGCCTTTTTTGCGCCGACCCTGCGCGTCGCCTTGCTGCCGGACTGGGAAACCCTGCCCTATGACCATTTTTCGCCGCATGCGGATCTGGTGTCCGAACGGCTGGCCACGCTATGGCAAATACGCAACAAGGCGTGCGAGGTGGTGATTGCACCGGTGGCCACAGCCATGGTGCGTCTGGCGCCGCCCTCCTTTCTGGCCGCCCATACCTTCTTCCTCAAGACCAAACAAAAACTGGACGGCGAAGCGTTGCGCACCGATCTGGTCGCCGGCGGCTATCAGCATGTGTCGCAGGTGATGGCGCCGGGCGAGTTTTCGATACGCGGCGGGCTGATCGACCTCTACCCCATGGGCTCGAGCCTGCCGCTACGCATCGACCTGTTCGACGACGAAATAGAAAGCATCAAGACCTTCGACCCTGACACGCAGCGCACGCTCTATCCGCTGCCCGAAGTGCACATGCTGCCGGCGCGCGAATATCCGAGCGATGGCGACGGGGTCACCGCTTTTCGCCAGCACTGGCGCGAACGCATGGAGGGCGACCCCAGCCGCAGCCGCATTTACCGCGATGTTTCGGCCGGTGCCTGGCCGGCGGGTATCGAGTATTACCTGCCGCTGTTTTTTGCCGAAACGGCCACCCTGTTCGACTACTTCAGCCAGCCACCGCTAGCCGTGCTGCTGGACGATGTACAGGCGGAGGCGGAGAACGTCTGGCGCGATATCGAGTCGCGCTACCAGATGGGCAAAGGCGACCCCGAACGCCCCTTACTGCCGCCGGCCGATGTCTTTTTGCGCCCCGATGCGCTGATGGGGCAGATCAAGCAACTGGCACGTTTTGAAGCCGGCAGCAGCGACACGCCGGCCTTGCCGGTGCTGCCCTTACCCGCGCTCGCGGTCGAGCGCCGCGCCGATACGCCACTGCAAAAACTGGCGGCGTTTATCGGCAGCACCACCTCGCGCGTCCTGATTCTGGCCGAGAGCCTGGGCCGGCGTGAAACCCTGCTGCAGTTTCTTGCCGACAACGGCATCAAGCCCCAGCCGTGCGAGAACTGGGCCGGCTTTATCGACGGCAAAGCCAAGCTTGCCATTGCCGTAGGCCCCTTATGGGCCGGCTTTGCCCTCACCGCACCAGCCATTGCCGTGGTAACCGAGTCCGAGCTGTACCAGCATGTCACGCGCAGCCATAGCCGGCGGCGCAAGGCTGGCAGCACCGATGCCATGCTGCGCGATCTGGCCGAAATCAAGATCGGCGACCCGGTGGTACACGAGGCACACGGCATTGGCCGCTATCAGGGCCTCATCAATCTTGACCTCGGCGTGGGCGAAACCGAGATGATGCAACTGGAGTACGCCGACGGCGCCACCCTCTATGTGCCGGTGTCGCAACTGGCGCTGATTTCGCGCTACGCCGGCCAAGCCAGCGACGAAGTGCATCTGCACAAGCTGGGCAACCCAGCCTGGGACAAAGCCAAGCGCAAGGCGGCGGAAAAGGCGCGCGACACCGCGGCCGAACTGTTAAACCTGTACGCGCAGCGTGCGGCACGCGAAGGCCACGCCTTTGCCATGAGCCATCACGATTACGATGCCTTTGCCGCCGGCTTCGGCTTCGAGGAAACGCCGGATCAGGCCGACGCCATCAGCGCGGTGATCGCCGACATGACCTCAGGCAAGCCGATGGACCGCCTGGTCTGCGGCGATGTCGGCTTCGGCAAGACCGAAGTTGCGCTGCGCGCCGCCTTTGTCGCGGTGCTGGGCGGCAAGCAAGTGGCTGTGCTGGTGCCGACCACGCTCTTGGCCGAGCAGCATGCCCAAAGCTTTGCCGACCGCTTTGCCGACTGGCCGGTCAAAATCGCCGCGCTGTCGCGCTTTAACAGCGGCAAGGAAACCAAGGCCGCGCTGGCTGGGCTGGCCGACGGTTCGGTCGATATCGTGATCGGCACCCATAAGCTGGTGCAGCCGGATGTGCAGTTCAATCGCCTGGGTCTGGTCATCATCGACGAGGAACACCGTTTCGGCGTGCGCCAAAAAGAACAGCTCAAGCGCCTCAGAGCCAACGTCGATGTGCTGACCATGACCGCGACGCCGATTCCGCGCACGCTATCAATGGCCATCGAAGGCTTGCGCGATTTTTCGGTGATCGCCACCGCCCCTAGCCGGCGGCTCTCGGTCAAGACCTTCGTCAGCCCGACGCGCAACGCGGTCATCCGCGAAGCGGTGCTGCGCGAGCTCAAGCGTGGCGGCCAGGTGTTCTTCCTGCACAATGAAGTCGACACCATAGAAAACATGCGCCAGAAACTGGCCGAACTGGTACCCGAGGCACGCATCGCCGTCGCCCATGGCCAACTGACCGAGCGCGAGCTGGAACAGGTGATGCGCGACTTTATGCAGCAGCGCAGCAATGTGCTGCTGTGCTCGACCATTATCGAAACCGGCATCGACATTCCCAATGCCAACACCATTCTGATCAACCGCGCCGACCGCTTCGGCCTCGCGCAATTGCACCAGTTGCGCGGCCGCGTCGGACGCAGCCACCATCAGGCCTATGCCTATCTGCTCACCCCTGACGGCATGACGCGCGATGCGCAAAAACGCCTCGAAGCGATCCAGCTCTCGGGCGAATTGGGCGCCGGCTTTTATCTGGCCATGCACGACCTGGAGATCCGCGGTGCCGGTGAAGTGCTGGGCGAGGGCCAATCGGGCGAAATGCAGGAAGTAGGCTTTGGCCTGTTTACCGAAATGCTCAAGCAAGCCGTACGCGACCTGAAAAAAGGGCGCGAGCCGGATCTGGATGCCCCGCTTGGCGTGACCACCGAAATCAATCTGTACAGCCCGGCACTGTTGCCCGATGCCTATTGCCCGGGCGTGCATGAGCGGCTGGTGATTTACAAGCGTCTGGCCAGTTGCGAGAGCAGCGAAGAAATCGACGCCATTTATGAAGAGCTGATCGACCGCTTCGGCCTGCCGCCGCAAGCAGTCAAGACTCTGATCGAAAGCCATCTACTGCGCCTGATGGCACGCCCGCTGGGCATCGCCAAGCTCGAAGCCAGCGACCGCGTCATCCAGCTGGCCTTCGTCAAGAAACCCGATATCGACCCGATGAAAATCATCGCGCTGATGCAAAGCGGCAAAGGCTATAAAATGGCCGGGCCGGACAAGCTGCGGGTGGAAGTGAAGCTGGACGAGGTGCCGGCACGCGTGATTAAAGTCAAAGAAATACTGAAAGCACTGCAATGAAACACAAGGGATTAGGCGGACTGGTTTACTCCACCGAACACGGCACCATGTGCCCGCAATGCGGCCAGCCGCAAGCAGTCTGCATCTGCAAGGCACAAGCCCCCAAGGGCGACGGCGTGGTACGCGTACGGCGCGAAGTGCGGCGCGGCAAGGAAGTCACCGCCATTAGCGGCGTACCGCTGCTGGCGGACGAGCTGGCTGCCTTTGCCAAACGCCTGCGCACGCTCTGCGGCGCCGGCGGCACAGTCAAGGACGGGGTGATTGAGATTCAGGGCGCCCACGTCGACAAAGTCTTGCCGCAACTGAGCGCGCAAGGCTGGGTGGTCAAAAAGGCCGGGGGTTAAGATGGATAAGAAAAACGAGGGCCTGGCCCTCGTTTTTGCTCAACGCTGCAGCTAGCAACCGCGTCCACTTACCACTTCAGCGGCACGCCAAAACCACCTGACACCTGAGTTTTGCTACCGCTTACGCCCACACTCAGGCTAAGCGAATGACCGCTATCCAGAGTGCGCCCCAAGGCCAGCGCCAGCGCGCCATGTCCGGCAAAGCTGGACAGGCCCACCCCGACACCCTGAACCTGCATCGCATTGGTTACCGCCGCCGCGTTGGCACCGGCCAGCGAGATACCGGCGCGGTACTCGCGCTGGCTGCTCTTGATTGTGTCTTCCAGATTGTCCATGCGCTGGTCAAACTGGCTGCCCAACTCGCGGGTAAACTGCTGCAATTGTCCCAGATTGACCGCATCGGTCTTGCTGGTCGCATCCGCCACGTTCACGATGCGACGTTCCGCCCCCGCCGCGCCCACGCTCACGGTATCCGATTCTGTCGCTACCGAACCATTACCCAGCGCGACCGCATTGCTGGCATTTTTGTCCACCTTAGCATTATTGCCCAATGCCACCGCATACTCGCCAAGTGCCTTGGCCTCATCTCCGATCGCCGTGGTATTCGTCCCGGCTGCGGCACTATTCACCCCGATGGCAACCGACGACTTGGCATACGAGCCCGAACCGATGGCGATACTGTTGGCCTTGTCCGCTTTTGCGTCGGCACCGATGGCAATCGAGTTCTTCTCACCCGAGCTTTGGGCACCCGCCACGCGTAAAGTGCCTTCCTCCAGCATGCCCAGCGCCTTATCTGCCTTGGTTTCAGCACGATCGGCCGTAGTCTGGGCAGTGGTCGCTTTGACATCGGCGGTGTCTGCTGCGGTCTTGGCTGCCTCGGCTGTCGACTGCGCATTGCTAGCTGCGGTCTTGGCCTCTGTAGCTGCCGTTTTCGCTTCGGTGGCCGTCGTCTTCGCTTCGGTAGCCGTCGTCTGTGCGGTGTTGGCGGCGGTTTTCGCTTCAGTGGCTGCCGTCTTCGCTTCGGTAGCTGTCGACTGTGCGGCGCTGGCGGCGGTTTTCGCTTCAGTGGCTGCCGTCTTCGCTTCGGTAGCTGTCGACTGCGCGGCGCTGGCGGCGGTTTTCGCCTCGGTGGCTGCCGTCTTCGCTTCGGTAGCTGTCGACTGTGCGGTGCTGGCGGCGGTTTTCGCTTCAGTGGCTGCCGTCTTCGCTTCGGTAGCTGTCGACTGTGCGGTGCTGGCGGCGGTTTTCGCTTCAGTGGCTGCCGTCTTCGCTTCGGTAGCTGTCGACTGTGCGGCACTAGCCGCATCTTTGGCAGCGTCGGCCGTCGACTGTGCGGCGCTGGCGGCAGTTTTCGCTTCAGTGGCTGCCGTCTTCGCTTCGGTAGCTGTCGACTGCGCGGCGCTGGCGGCGGTTTTCGCTTCGGTGGCTGCCGTCTTCGCTTCGGTAGCTGTCGACTGTGCGGCGCTGGCTGCGGTTTTGGCGTCGTTGGCGGTCGACTGCGCGGTGCCAGCTGCGGTGACTGCGTTGTTGGCTGTGGTCTGGGCGGTGTCAGCTGCAGTTTTCGCCGCATCGGCCGTCGACTGAGCGGTGCCGGCTGCGATCTTGGCGTCGTTGGCGGTCGACTGCGCGGTGCCAGCTACCGTGGACGCGTTGTTGGCAGTGGTCTGGGCGGTGCCAGCTGCAGTTTTCGCCGCATCGGCCGTCGACTGAGCGGTGCCGGCTGCGATCTTGGCGTCGTTGGCGGTCGACTGCGCGGTGCCAGCTACCGTGGACGCGTTGTTGGCTGTGGTCTGCGCGGTGTTGGCGGCGGTTTTCGCTTCGGTGGCTGCCGTCTTCGCTTCGGTAGCTGTCGACTGCGCGGTGCCAGCTACCGTGGACGCGTTGTTGGCTGTGGTCTGCGCGGTGTTGGCGGCGGTTTCCACCTTGGTAACCCGTGCCTTCAAAGCATCCAGCTCAGTAGAAGAGGTGCCACCGCCACTTCCCAAGCCGTCAACCTTGGTCTGCAAGGCCTTGAACTGCTTCATATTGACCGCATCATTATCCCCGGTGCCATCGGCAATATTGGTCAAACGACGGTAGGTCTGGGTGGCACTGTTGCCAAACGAAACCACATTTTCAGCGCTAGCAGACGACTGGTAGCCAATCGCGATAGAGCCTCTCCCCTCTGCGTGCGCCCCGACACCCAAGGCAAGACTGTAACCTTCGGCTCTAGCCCCGTCGCCCAGCGCAATACTTCCCCTAAAAGCGTAGGCACGCTCCCCGAAAGCCAGGCTGCCAAACGATGCCTCTGCGTAATTGCCGATGGCAATGGCGGTGGTGCCGGTCTTGACGGACAAGCCGGCCATGCTATTTTCATAGTCGCTCACCGCCTTAGCACCCGAGCCAATGGCGATACTTCCAAGCGGTATATTTTCAGTCACAAGATCTAGGCCATAGAACGGACCTGCCTGCGCCCCCCCCCCGATTGCAACATCAGCCTCGGTGATGGCGTTGGTCGGATACCTATTTGGATATAACTCCATGTTACTAGCTGCCCACGCCGCCGGAGACAGGGCGAGGGAAACCAGCAGGGTCATTCTTTTGAGTTGCATAGGGTATTACCTTTTAAATGCGTCGAGTACCCACGGTATGATGGGGATCTCGACCACGAGCCGGATACAATATGCGGTTATACTATCAGGCCTTCTAGCGGCAAGACCTTACCAAACCTTACATGCCCCCTTTTTCTTGGCCATCGTCATTAATGCCCGACCGCTGGCGCGGCTATCTGTGCTTATGCCTGCTTGTGCTGCTGGCTAGCTGGCCGGCCCTGGCCGACACCGTCGCTCCCCCCATCCGCTGGGCGCAGTTGGCCGACCCGCAAGGGCAACTCAATATCGAGGAGGCGGCGCACCAGCGCTACGCGCCGGGTCATGGTGAGCCGGCGCTGGGCTATCGTGCCGGCGCAACCTGGTTGCGGCTGGAGTTGCCGGCCTTACGCGGCGAGCACTACGGCTGGCTGGAACTGCGCTCGGCTTTGCTCGACCAGGTAACGTTCTACCAGCGCGATGCCGATGGGCGCTGGCAGGCGCAGCACGCGGGTGATCGGGTAACGCTCGCCGCGCGTACCCTGGACTACCGTCAGCCGGTGTTCCGCGTCGACTGGTCTGACGAGCAGCCGGCCACGGTTTACCTGAAGCTGCGCAGCACCAGCACGCTCAGCTTTCCCTTGGCACTACATACACCGTCGGCCTTTGTGTCGGCAGTAGCGCGTGAACAACTGCTGTTTGGGGTGTTTTACGCCATTCATCTGGTGCTACTGGTGAGCAGCGCCTGGTTCTGGCTACGCACCCGTAGCCTGCCCTTCGCACTGTTCGCCCTGTCCGTGCTCGCCAACCTCATCAGCACCCTGTGCGCCGAGGGCCATGCCTACCAGTACCTGCTGCCGGACAGGCCATGGCTAAGCGATACGCTCTATGTGGTCAGCTGGTTTGCAACGACGCCGCTGGGAATGATGTTTGCCTGGCACTATCTCGGGCTGTATGCCGGGCGCTGGCGGCGTGTGGCGCTGGGCGCGACCTGGCTGGTTGCGGCTATCGCGCTATTGGTGGCGCCATGGCTGATCTGGGCCAATGTCAATGCCTTGCGCCCGGCCTACCAGCTATGGGCACTGTTCGCCAACCTGCTGTTATTGCTGGTTTCGCTATGGCAGTTCGTACGAGGCAACCGCGCAGCGCGGCCGCTGCTTTTGGTACAGCTGCTGTTTCTTGGCGGTATCGGGCTGCGGCTGGCACGCAACACAGGCTTGGTCGAGCCGGGCTGGCTAACGGACAACGCGCACTATCTGGGGATGATGGGGTTTTTCCTGATCATGAATTCGGCGATCACCTGGCGTTACACCGACCTGCGCGCAGAAAAGGAAGCGGCGCAGGCCGAAGCGCTGCGCGTGGCACTGGAGGCCGAGCGGACGCTGGAGCAGCAGGTGCTGGCACGCACCCACGCATTGCATGAGGCGATGGAGCAGGTCGAGTCGGCGCTATTGCTGGAGCGTCATGCCCAGCAACAGCAGCAGCAATTTCTGGCCACGGTCTCGCATGAATTGCGTACACCATTGGCGGTGATCGACAGCGCGGCACAAAACCTGTTGCTGGGCGGCGGCGAAGACAATCCGCACAGCCGTAAACGCTATCAGAAGATTCTGAATGCCAGCCAGCGCCTGACTTTGCTGCTGCAAGACGCCCTCAGCGAAAAGCGCTTCGAGTTGCGCCACCGCATCGAGCGCCAG
This sequence comes from Craterilacuibacter sp. RT1T, assembly GCF_023502145.1. GTDB lineage: Bacteria > Pseudomonadota > Gammaproteobacteria > Burkholderiales > Chromobacteriaceae > Craterilacuibacter. Next base: position 60,810 of record NZ_JAMFLI010000006.1, read on the forward strand.
CCGTGTGCGCCGATCGCGCTGTTGCAAGACGCGGCACGCGCGGCGCAGGCGGTGTCGGATGAGCACACTATCGAGCTACAAGGAGAAGACCTACCGGCAAGCTGGCTATGCGATACGCAGTTGACCATGCTGGTGCTGCGCACACTGGCAGACAATGCGGTCAAATACACCCCGCCCGGCAGCCGTATCGTGCTGGGTGGCCAGCAACAAGGCAGCGAGTTGGTACTGGAGATTCGCGACAATGGGCCAGGCATCGCGCCGGACGAACTGGCGCTGGTATTCGGTCATGGCTACCGTGGACGCAATAACCATGAACAAGCCGGCAGCGGCCAGGGCCTGCCACTGGCGCGGCAGATGATGGTCTGGCAAGGCGGCACGCTGACGCTGGACAATCTGCCACAAGGCGGCTGCCGCGCCACCATCCGCCTGCCGGCTGGCGATATGCCGCTTCAGGCCAGTGCGACGGCAACGGTCAGCGCATAACCTTCGCGATGAACCGTTTTAAGCGGCAACTCGCGGCCACAGCCCTGTTTCCAGCGCTGGCGCAAACGGCTGATCAGGGTGTCGAGCCGGCGCTGGTCATAGTCCAGCCAGTCGTAACCGAACGCCTCGACAATACAGCGCCGGCTGGCTGGCGCCCCTTGACGCCCAGCTAGCAGGCTCAATAATTGCAGCTCGGTCTCCGACAACTCAAGCAGGCTGCCATCAGGGGCATAGAGTTGGCGGCGTGCGCAGTCCAGTCGCCAGGCGCGCGGTACGACCCGGCGAGCCAGCGCATGCAAGGTGGCATCCAGTTGCAATAAATTGACCGGCTTCACCAGATAATGGTCGGCACCTTGCTGCAAGCCGGTGACCATATTTTGCGTTGCACCCAGCGCGGTCAGCAGCACGATGCCACACGCCGGATAGTGTTCACGCAAACGGCTGGCGACATCAAAACCGCTGCCATCCGGCAGCATCACATCGCACACGGCCATATCAACCTGCGCCAGCAAAGGCAAGCTTTGCGCCACGCTACCGGCCTCCAGCACTTCCCAACCACGCATGCGCAAAAAATCAGCCAGCTCTTCGCGCAGTTCGGCTTCATCTTCCAATAACAGTAATTTGGCCATACTCAATTCTTGTGATTGCCGGTGGGCTTGCTACGGCGTCATCTATCCAGCCCGCTGCATGCGGATGATACGCCGCAGCAGCGCAAATAAATTAAAAACTACGCGGTAATATTACGAGTGAATTAGCGCAAACCACAACCATCACACCACGATGCTGTGCGTGACACGCAAAAATCCCCACCGATCAAAAACGGGTGGGGACTTTTACCGCACTACTGCACTTACGCAACCGCAGCAGGCTCAGGCCAGCGCCTCTCGGTCCACGCCATAGTGGCGCAAACGGCGGCGCAGGTGTTCCAGACCCTCGATCTGGATCTGGCGCACGCGCTCGCGGGTGAGGCCCAGCTCGCTGGCCAAGTCTTCCAGCGTCCTCACTTCCTGCCCCGCCAGACCATAACGCCGCTCGACCACAAAGCGCATCTTGGCCGGCAACTCGCTCATCCAGCCTTCGACATAGCGGTTGACCTGCTTCAAATGCAGTTGCAACTCGGGGACGTCCTGCGACTCGTCGGGAATGGCATCGCCCAGACTCAGCGCAGGGTCATCGCTCAAGGGAGAATCCAAGGACAACATACGCTCGTTCAAATTCATCATCTCGCGCACCATCGCCTCATCCACCCCGGCCTCATCCGCGATCTGGCGGTGTGTCGGCTCATAGCCCAGCCGCCCTTCCAGCTTGCGCTGAATGCGCAGATAGCTATTAAGCTGCTTGACGATATGTACCGGCAAACGCACGGTGCGCGACTGATTGATAATGGCGCGCTCGATGTTTTGCCGTACCCACCAGGTGGCATAGGTGGAGAAACGGAAGCCGCGCTCGGGGTCGAATTTATCCAGCGCGTGCATCAGCCCCATATTGCCTTCCTCGATCAGGTCGAGAAACGGCAGGCCGCGGTTGGTATAGCGCTTGGCGATATTGACGACCAGGCGCAAATTGCGCGAGATCATCTCTTGGCGGGCATCAAAATCACCGGCGACCACGCGCCGGGACAAGGCCAGCTCTTCCGCCGGTTTGAGCAGGGCTTTTTGCCCTATCGTGTTGAGATAGACTTGGATGATGTCGGTCACCTCCTCGCGCTCGGACTCGGCGGCCGCTACTTCACCGTGTTCTTCTTCAGAAGCATCCAGTTCCAGCAAATCCACTTCGTCATCCATATTTTTCTCCTCCACGATTTGCCCGTCACCGGCTAGTGACATTCGTATCTGGCAAAGACAAATGTATTTATACATCAAGCATAAGCCATTACAAGTTAATTATTTATGACAATAGACAAAAGCAGGGCTTACAAAAAAACAAGAGATATCAGCGCCATTATCTAGTTCTTTAGAACTAGCCCCCCTAGATCTGAAGAACTAGCTTGACGCACACCCTAGACCTGTCTTGATGCAAATCAAACTTGGCCCCCATGATGGATGGTATTTACTCACTATCAAAAAACCAAGTCCAAGCATCCTATGCCAGAACTGAGCCGTGCCGACCTGCTACGCGGCAACTGGGGTCGCCGCCGTCAGGTGCAATGCTATCCGCCAGGCGCCCTGCCTGACACCCAACTGGAAAGCCGCTGCACCCGCTGCGGCGACTGTGCGCGCGCCTGTCCCGAAGGGATTATCACGGCCGGACAAGGCGGTTTTCCGGTTCTGGACATGAAGCGTGGCGGCTGCAGCTTTTGCGGCTTGTGCCAGGTGGCCTGCCCAAGCGGAGCGCTCAGCCGGCAACAGGTCCAGCGCCTGCCGTGGCAGGCGCTCATCGCGCCAAACTGCCTCGCTACGCGGCAGATCGAATGCCGGGTATGCGGCGAGAACTGCGACGCGGAGGCCATCCGCTTCGAGTTGGCCATAGGCCAGGCCCCCCGTCCGCTGCTGGCACTCGATGCCTGCACCGGCTGTGGCGAATGCGTGCGCGCCTGCCCGGCCGCCGCCATTACGCTTATCTCCGCCCCCGATAAGGATCAACAGTCATGAATGTTTCCGGCGTTGCCGTGCGCTGCACCCCAGAAAAACGCCATGCGGTATGTGCCGCCTTCGAAGCCATGGACGGCGTGGAGATCCATGCCGCCACCGACGATGGCCGCGTGGTGGTCGTAATCGACAAGGACAACACGCGCGAGGCGGCCGATGCCTATGTCGCGCTGCACGACGTGGATGGCGTGATCAATGTGTCCCTCGTTTACGCCTATGCGGACGAAGGCGATATCCCCAGTTTGTTTAATCAGGAAAAATCACAATGACCCTCAATCGACGCGATTTCATCAAGGCCAATGCCGCCACGGCGGCGGCGACCGCCATCGCGGTACAGATGCCGATGCTGGCGGGTAACGCCCAGGCGGCTGCCCCTGGCGACATCAAGTGGGACAAAGCAGCCTGCCGTTTTTGCGGCACCGGCTGCTCGGTGCTGGTCGGGGTCAAGGGCGGGCGCGTGGTGGCGACCCAGGGTGACCCGGATGCCGCGGTCAACCGTGGCCTGAACTGCATCAAGGGTTATTTCCTGTCCAAGATCATGTACGGGCAAGACCGCCTGCAAAAACCGCTACTACGCATGACGAACGGCAAGTACGACAAGAACGGCAAGTTCACGCCGATCTCGTGGAAGCAGGCCTTCGACATCATGGAGCTGAAATACAAGGAAGCGCTGAAAACACAGGGGCCGGACTCCATCGCCATGTTCGGCTCGGGCCAGTGGACCATCTGGGAAGGCTATGCCGCATCCAAGTTTATGAAGGCCGGTCTGCGCAGCAACAACCTCGACCCGAACGCGCGCCACTGCATGGCCTCGGCCGTCGTCGGCTTTATGCGCACCTTCAATATGGACGAGCCTATGGGCTGTTACGACGACATCGAAAAAGCCGATGCCTTCGTGCTGTGGGGCTCGAATATGGCCGAGATGCACCCGATTTTGTGGAGCCGCATCACCGACCGCCGCCTGTCCAGCAAGACAAGCGAAGTGCATGTGCTGTCGACTTACCAGCACCGCAGTTTCGAGCTGGCCGACAATAAGATGGTGTTCACACCGCAAAGCGATCTGGCCATCCTCAACTACATCGCCAATCACATCATCAGCAGCGGCCGCGTCAATCAGGACTTTATCAATAAGCACGTCGCCTTTATGAAGGGCGACACCGATATCGGTTACGGCCTGCGCCCGACCCATCCGCTGGAGAAAAAGGCCAAGAATGCCAACTCCGGCAAGATGTCGCCTATCGATTTCGCCGCCTACAAGAAGTTTGTCTCCAGCTACACGCTGGAGTACACCGCCAAAATTTCCGGCGTGCCGGCCGCCAATCTGAAAAAGCTGGCCGAAACCTATGCCGACCCGAAAAAGAAGGTGGTCAGCTTCTGGACCATGGGCTTTAACCAACACACCCGTGGCACCTGGGCCAACAATCTGGTCTACAACATTCACCTGTTGACCGGCAAGATCTCCACCCCCGGCTGCGGCCCGTTCTCGCTCACCGGCCAGCCTTCGGCCTGCGGCACCGCGCGCGAAGTGGGCACCTTTGCCCACCGTCTGCCGGCCGATATGGTCGTCACCAATCCCGAGCACCGCAAAACGGCGGAAAATATCTGGAAACTGCCGGACGGCACCATTCCGGCCAAAGTCGGCCTGCACGCGGTCGCCATGGCGCGCGCGCTCAAAGACAACAAGATCAAGGTCTACTGGCAGCAGTGCAACAACAATATGCAGGCCGGCCCCAATATCAATGAGGAGCTGTATCCGGGCTGGCGCAACCCGAACGCTTTCGTCATCGTGTCCGACCCCTACCCGACTGCCTCCACTCAGGCGGCCGACCTGATCCTGCCAACGGCGATGTGGGTGGAAAAGGAAGGCGCTTACGGCAATGCCGAACGCCGCACCCAGTTCTGGCGCCAGCAGGTGGGCGCACCGGGCGAAGCCAAGAGCGATATGTGGCAGATCATGGAGTTCTCCAAGCGCTTCAAGATGGAAGAAGTCTGGCCAGCCGCCCTGCTGGCCAAGAAGCCGGAATACCGCGGCAAGACGCTGTACGACGTGCTCTACGCGCAGCCGCATATCAAGCGCTACACGCTGGCCGAAGTCGAGAAGGTCAACGGCAAAGGCTATATGAATGACGAGTCGAAGCACTTCGGCTTTTATGTGCAAAAAGGCCTGTTCGAGGAATATGCCGCCTTCGGCCGCGGCCATGCGCATGACCTCGCCCCGTTTGACACCTACCACAAGGCGCGCGGCCTGCGCTGGCCGGTGGTGGGCGGCAAGGAAACACTGTGGCGCTACCGTGAAGGCTTCGACCCGTATGTGAAAAAGGGCGAGAACTTCAGCTTCTACGGTTACAAGGACAAGAAGGCACGCATCATTGCCCTGCCGTACGAGCCGGCGGCGGAAAGCCCGGACAAGGACTTCGATCTGTGGCTGTGTACCGGCCGCGTACTGGAGCACTGGCATACCGGCACCATGACCCGCCGCGTGCCCGAACTGTACCGCGCCGTACCCGATGCCCAGCTATTCATGCACCCGGATGATGCGGCAAGACGCGGCATCAAGCGTGGCCAGCAGGTAAAGATCCAGTCGCGCCGCGGCGAGATCCAGCTATCGGTGGAAACCCGTGGCCGCAACAAGCCACCCAAGGGTCTGGTGTTCGTGCCCTTCTTCGATGAAGGCCGCCTGATCAACAAGCTGACACTGGACGCGACTTGCCCGCTCTCGAAAGAGACCGACTACAAGAAGTGTGCCGTGCGCGTGGTCAAGCTCTGATGAGCACCCCTGCCAAACCGGTCAGCGGCAAGCCCGCCAACCCGCTGCGCCGGCTGTTCATGTCCGGCTCGCTGGGTGCGGCTTGTGCGGCCGGCATGGTGGGCGCAGGCCTAGCCAGCTATAGCGCGCAGGCGCAAGCGGCGCCGGCCGATGCCCTGCGTCCGCCCGGTGCCTTGCCCGAGGCCGATTTTTTGTCGGCCTGCGTGCGCTGCGGCTTGTGCGTGCGCGACTGCCCGTATGACACGCTCAAACTGGCCCCTCTGGGTGCGGGTCTGGGCGTGGGCACGCCCTATTTCAAGGCGCGCCAGACGCCGTGCGAGATGTGCAGCGATATACCGTGCCTGAAGCACTGCCCGACCGGCGCGCTCGACCCTCGGCTTGGCAACATCAATCAGGCACGCATGGGGCTGGCCGTGCTGCTGGATCAGGAGACCTGCCTGAACTTTCTCGGCCTGCGCTGTGACGTCTGTTACCGCGTGTGTCCGGCGATAGACGAGGCGATCACACTGGAAAAGCAGCGCAATCCGCGCTCCGACCGCCACGGCATGCTGCTGCCTACCGTGCATTCGGCGCATTGCACCGGCTGCGGCAAGTGCGAGCACGCCTGCGTGCTGGAAGAAGCGGCGATCAAGGTGCTGCCGCTAGCGCAAGCCAAGGGCAAGCTGGGCGCGCACTACCGTCTGGGCTGGGAGCAAAAGGCCGGCAACCACGGCCAATCGCTCTTGGGCGAGGACATGGTCGAAATGCCGGTACGCGGGCTGGATGGTGCCAGCGAGGGTGCGTGGACACCCCCGCCACTGGATGAGGACTGGAAGCCATGAAACGACACGTCCTGCTGCGCCAACGGTTTTTGCTGCTGCGCCGCCTTAGCCAGGCCGGCATTCTGGCGCTGTTTATCGGCTCGGGCGCGCTGTCCGGCTATCTGGGCGGCGTGTGGCTGCTTAAGGGCAATCTCAGTGCCAGCCTGGTAGCCGATAGCGTGCCGCTGAATGACCCGTTCGTGCTGGCGCAGTCGCTGGCAGCCGGGCATCTGCCGCAGCTCAGCGCCGTCATCGGCGCCGCCATCGTCATCGCCTTCTATCTGCTGGTCGGCGGGCGTAGCTTCTGCGCCTGGGTGTGCCCGCTCAACGTGGTCACCGACAGCGCCTTGTGGCTCAGGCGCCGTGCCGGCATCAAGGGCGGGCATGCACCGGCCAAAAGCCTGCGCCTGTGGTTATTGGGCGCGGTGCTGCTGTTTAGCGCCATCAGCGGCAGCTTGCTGTGGGAGCTCATCAATCCGGTCTCGCTATTGCAGCGCGAGCTGATTTTCGGCACCGGCCTTGGCCTGGTCTTGGTCGCGGCCATCTTCGTCTACGACCTGACCATCGCCCAGCGCGGCTGGTGCGGCCATATCTGTCCCATGGGCGCGGCCTACGGCCTCCTGGGGCAAGGCGCGCTCTTGCGCATACGCGCCGACCAGCGCGCGGCCTGCGATGACTGCATGGACTGCTTCAAGGTCTGCCCCGAACCCCAGCTACTCAAGCCCGTCCTCAAAGGCGAAGGTACTTCCATTATCCGAAGCGGTGCCTGCAGCAACTGCGGCCGCTGCATCGACGTCTGCGAGCAACAGGTGTTCCGCTTCGGCCACCGTTTTGAAATCAGGAGTCAGAAATCGTGAATAAACTCTCCCGTCTGGCGTTAAGCGCCGCTGTTTGTGCCCTGTTATTCCCAGCCGGTTTTGCCGCCTATGCCGCACCGGCCGATGCGCCGCTGGAAGCCCGCGCCGAACTGGGCAATAGCAAGGCCGATATGTACAAGCCAATCAAGGACACCAAGCGCATCGTGCGCGACTATGTACAGCAGCCGCCACTGGTGCCGCACGATGTCAGCCGTTACGAAATCAGCAAGAACTTCAACAAGTGCATGGACTGCCACTCGTCCAGCCGTTATGTGGAAATGAACACCACGCGCGTACCGGTCACCCACTTCCGTAACCGCAACGGTCAGGAGCTGTCCAACCTGTCACCAAGCCGTTATTTCTGCACCCAGTGCCATGTCCCGCAGGTCGATGCCAAGCCGCTGGTTGGCAACACCTTCAAGAAATAAGCCCGGAGAACACCATGAGTGAAGTCAAACCCAAGCTGCACCGCCGTGCATGGCAGTGGTTCAAGCGAACCGGCCCGTGGACGGTGCTCGGCCTGTTTGTTGCCGGCATTATTTTCTGGGGCGGTTTCAATACCGTCATGGAAGCCACCAATCAGGAGTCTTTCTGCATTTCCTGCCACGAGATGAAGAACAATGTCTACGAGGAATACAAGGAGACCATCCATTACAACAACCGCTCGGGCGTGCGCGCTACCTGTCCGGATTGCCATGTGCCCAAAGACTTCGTCCACAAGATGATACGCAAGGCACAAGCATCCAAAGAAGTGTGGGGCAAACTGACCGGCTCCATCGATACGCCGGAGAAGTTCGAAGCCAACCGCCTGCGCCTGGCCCAGAACGAGTGGGCGCGGATGAAGGCCTCCGACTCGCGCGAATGCCGCAACTGCCACAACTTCGAGTTTATGGACACCAGCGTGCAAGGCAGCCGCTCGGCCCTCAAGCATGAAGAAGCGCAAGCAGCCGGCCAGACCTGCATCGACTGCCACAAAGGCATCGCCCACCGCATGCCTCCGGTCGATCAAGGCATAGGCAGCCAGAACGACGGCGGCGCACAAATCCACACAAAAAAAGCAGAGTAAGCATCCGTCCGGCCCCACCCTGGGCCGGATTTTTTTCTTTAAATGCAAGCACATAACTATTTTCTAATGTAAAATCCGTCCCCTTTTTTTGGGTCACGTTCATCCATGTTTGAAACCCTAGATCTTGGCTGTTGCAAAGGCCGGCGCACACTTTTTTCCGGACTGGGCTTTAGCCTGGCTGCCGGCGAAGTGCTGCACCTGAGCGGCAGCAATGGTTGCGGCAAGACCAGCTTGCTGCGCCAGATCGCCGGTTTCGCCCCCTTGCAAAGCGGGCAACTGCGCTGGCAAGGGCAGACGGTCGATGCGCGCAGCCTCTCTTGGCGCGCCCGCCTCGCCTGGTGTACCCACCAGCCGGCACTCAAGGACGAATTAAGCGTGGGCGAAAATATCCGCACCAGCCTGCGTCTGGCCGGTGTAGAGGCCGACGACGAAGCCATCCAGGCGGCGCTGGCGCAATGGCAGGTGGCCGCGCAATGGCCGCTGGCCGCACGCTTATTGTCTCAAGGCCAGCGCCGGCGTCTGGCACTGGCGACGCTGAGCCTGCTGTCCCGTCCGCTCTGGCTCTTGGACGAGCCCTTCAATGCGCTGGATGACGCGGCTTGCCGCCAGCTATGGCAGGCCATACACCAGCATGCGGCCGCGGGCGGGCGCGTGTTGTTCACCCATCACGCCGCCGTCGCGGGCGTGCGGGTGTTGGCACTGGAGGACTTTGCCTGATGGATTTGGCACTGGTTTTATTCAAGCGCGAATGCGCGCTGGTACTGCGCAAGCCGGGCGACGCACTGTCCGCCGTATTTTTCTTTGTGCTGTGCACGACCTTGTTCGCGCTGTCCATCAATCCCGAGCCGCAATTATTGCGGGCACTGGGGCCGGGTGCGCTCTGGGTGTGCGCCTTGCTCGCTTCGCTGATGGTGGTGGGCGAACTGTTCGAGAGTGACTGGCGCGACGGCACGCTGGAGCAGTTGCTGCTCAGCCCCCTGCCGCTGCCGGCCACGGTCGCGACCAAGGCTTTGGCACGCTGGCTGGGCTCGGCCCTGCCGCTGGTGCTGGTCTCGCCGCTTTTGGGCCTGCAGTTCGAACTGTCCGGCAGCGCGCTGCTCTTGCTGCCGTTCACGCTGGCGCTGGGCACGCTGGCGCTGGTCTTTGTCGGCAGCATAGGCGCCGCGCTGACGCTGGGTCTGCGTAGCGGCAGCATGTTGCTGTCGCTGCTGTTGCTGCCCTTGTATATCCCGGTACTGATTTTCGGTGCGCTGGCGGTGGCCGGTGCGCAAAACGGCAGCGGCTTTGAGGCCGAGCTGTCCATCCTCGCGGCGCTTTGCCTGCTCTCGGTGTTTTTTGCCCCGTTTGCCAGCGCCGCCTGTCTTGAACTTGCCTGCGAATAACACGCCATGAAGATCAACTGGTTCTATTTTTCCTCGCCGCCCCGCTTTTACGCGCTGGCCGGCCGGCTGTCGCCGCTGTTTTTTGCGCTGGCGCTGCTATTGGCCACGCTCGGCCTGTATCTGGGCTTTTTCGTCGCGCCAACCGACTTTCAGCAAGGCGAGGGCTACCGCATTATTTTCGTGCATGTGCCAGTGTCGTGGATGTCGATGTTCATCTATCTGGTGATCGCCTTCTGGAGCGCGATGGCGCTGGTGATGAAGACGCGCATCTCCATGGTGATGGCCCAGGCGCTGGTGCCGACCGGTGCACTGTTTACCTTTTTATCGCTGTGGACCGGCGCACTGTGGGGCAAACCGATGTGGGGTGCCTGGTGGGTATGGGATGCGCGGCTGACTTCGGAGCTGATTCTCTTATTCCTGTATCTGGCATTGATGGCGCTGCGGGCCGCCATTGATGACGAGCGCCGCGCCGACCGCGCCTGTGCGCTGTTTGCCCTGGTCGGCGTCGTGAATGTGCCGGTGATCTATTTCTCGGTCAAATGGTGGAACACCCTGCATCAGGGGGCGTCGGTCAGCCTGACGCGCGCCCCGTCCATGGCGTCCACCATGCTGGCCGGCATGCTGGTCATGGCACTGGCGGCCTGGGCCTATACCATCGCCACCTCGCTCAAGCGTGCGCGCACTTTGCTCCTGGAGCGTGAAGGCGACAGCGAATGGGCCAGACGACAACTCGCGGGAGACGCACGATGAACTGGGGCAGCATTTCCGATTTTTTGCATATGGGTGGCTACGGCCTGTATGTCTGGGGCTCGTTCGGCGTGACCTTGCTGCTGCTGGCTCTGGAAACGGCCTTGCTATCGCGCCGTGCAGGGCGCGTGGCCGACGAGATCCGCCAGCGAACACAAAATGCGCCGGCTCCGCTTAAGCCCCGCCATACAGGACAACACTGATGCATCCACAAAGAAAAAAACGCCTGCTGCTGCTTGCAGCGGCGCTGGCGGTCATCACGCTGGCCAGCACCCTGATTCTCAATGCCTTTCGCAGCAATCTGGTGTTCTTTCACACCCCGAGCGAGGTGGCCAGCAAGCAAGTCGCGACCGATCGCACCTTGCGCATCGGCGGCCTGGTCGCGCCGGGCAGCATCCAGCGCAGCGCCGGCGGCTTGCAAGTCAGCTTTGCCGTCACGGATCAGGTGCATAGCGTGCCGGTGCGCTATCAGGGCATCCTGCCCGACCTGTTTAACGAGGGCAAAGGCACGGTGGTGCAAGGCGTGCTGGGCGCAGATGGCGTATTTCAGGCCTCGCAAGTGCTGGCCAAGCATGATGAAAACTATATGCCGCCCGAAGCCGCCGATGCACTCGAGCGCGCAGGCCAGACGGTGGTGCAGCCATGAGCGCGATGCTGCCCGAACTGGGCCTGATCAGCCTGATTGCCGCCGTAGTGCTGTCGCTGTTGTCCGGCGCCCTGCTGTTTAGCGGTGCAGCGCTGAACGACAGCCGGCTGATGGCGGCGGCACGCCCGCTGGCTTTCGCCCTGAGCGCACTGGTGCTGCTGTCGTTTGCCTGCCTGACGGCGCTGTTTTTGCTCAACGATTTTTCGGTGAGCTATGTCGCCCAGCACTCCAGCACGCTCTTGCCCACGCTCTACCGCATCGCTGCGGTCTGGGGCGGGCATGAAGGCTCGCTGCTTTTGTGGCTGCTCTTGCTCTGCCTGTGGACGCTGGCGGTGGCCCTGTCTTCGCGCGCGCTCGATCCGGCTTTGCTGGCACGCGTGATTGCGGTGATGAGCTGGATCGCCGGCAGCTTCGGCCTGTTTTTGCTGCTGACCTCCAGCCCGTTTACCCGGCTGGACATCCCGGCGCTGGAAGGGCGCGAGCTCAATCCCATGCTGCAGGACCCGGGGCTGGTGATCCACCCGCCCCTGCTGTATATGGGTTATGTCGGCTTCTCGGTCGCTTTTGCCATGGCCATAGGCGGGCTGATGTCGGGGCGCATCGATGCGGCCTGGGCACGCTGGTCGCGCCCCTGGACGACTTTTGCCTGGGTCAATCTGACGCTGGGCATCGCCATTGGCAGCGTGTGGGCCTATTACGAGCTGGGCTGGGGTGGCTGGTGGTTCTGGGACCCGGTGGAAAACGCATCCTTTATGCCATGGCTGGCCGGCACGGCGCTGATGCACTCGCTGGCAGCCACCGATAAACGCGGGGTCTTCAAAAGCTGGACCGTGCTCTTGGCCATCCTCACCTTTTCGCTGTCGCTGCTGGGGACGTTTCTGGTGCGCTCGGGCGTCTTGTCCTCGGTTCATGCCTTCGCCTCCGATCCGTCGCGCGGCCTGTTCATTCTGGTTTTGACGGCGCTGGTAGTCGGCGCCTCGCTATTGCTGTTCGCCCTCAAGGCGCCGGCGCTGCAAAGCCATGCCCGCTTCGAACCCTTGTCGCGCGAGTCGCTACTTCTGGCCAATAATGTGCTGCTTTGCGTAGCCACCGCATCCGTGCTCTTGGGCACGCTCTACCCGCTCATGGTGGATGCGCTGAATCTGGGCAAACTCTCGGTCGGCCCGCCCTACTTCAATGCCGTATTCGTTCCGCTGATGCTGCCCTTGCTGTTCGTGCTGGGCATAGGCCCGGTGACACGCTGGAAGGCGCATGCGCTGGCCGAAATCACCCGCCGTCTGGGCGTGGTGCTGGCCGTCTCGTGCCTGCTGGCCGTGCTATGGGTCTGGAGCGTGGGGCAGATGTCGGCCCTGTCCGTCACCGGTGTGGCGCTCGCGCTCTGGATCACGCTGTCCGCCCTCTTGGATCTGGCCAGCCGTTTACGCAAAGGCCAGCGCCCGGCGCTGGGCATCTGGGGCATGCATCTGGCGCATATCGGCGTCGCGATCACGGTCGTGGGCATCACCCTGACCTCGGCTTACGAGAGCGAACGCGATGTGGCGCTCGCCCCGGGCGAGCATGCCATGCTGGCCGGCTACCGCTTCACCCTGCAAAGCGCAGGCCCGCTGGAAGGCCCGAATTATCTGGGCGAGCAAGCCCATATCGCCGTCAGCCGCGACGGCAAGGCAGTGGCCACGCTGAAACCGGAAAAACGGGTTTACCTGTCCATGCCCGGCATGCCGATGACCGAGGCCGCCATCCACGATGGCGCACTGTCCCATGTTTATGTGGCGCTGGCCGACAAGATAGGCGACACCGCCTGGGGCATACGCCTTTACCACAAGCCCTTTATCGGCTGGATCTGGTATGGCGCCCTGCTGATGGCACTGGGTGGACTGATTGCGGTAGCAGACCGGCGCTACCGTGCGCGCAAAAGGAAAACACAATGAAAAAACAATGGATATGGGCGCTGCCGCTGGCGGTGTTTGTGGTGATGGTCGGCTTTTTTGCCGCCAGTCTGGACAAAGACCCGCGCGAACTGCCTTCGCAGCGGCTGGATAAACCAGCGCCGGCGTTTAACCTGCCCCAACTGGCCAACCCGCAGGCCAGCTTTGCGCCGGCGCAGATGCACGGCCAGGTATGGCTGTTGAATGTCTGGGCTTCCTGGTGCGCGGCCTGTCGCAGCGAGCACGAAATCGTGACCCAGCTCGCCCGGCATGTGCCCATCGTCGGCCTGAACCAGCAAGACGAAGCACAGGCGGCACGCGCCTGGCTAACCGAACTGGGTGACCCGTACTTGCTGTCGGCCAGCGACGACGACGGGCGCGTCAGCATCGACTACGGCGTCTACGGCGTACCCGAGACTTTCGTCATCGACAAGCAAGGCGTGATCCGTTACCGCCATCTGGGGCCGATTACCCGCGAAACGATGCAGGACACCCTGCTGCCGCTGATCCGAAAGCTGCAGGCATGAGCGCGGCACGCCGCTTTATCCTGTGGGCGCAGGCACTGGCTGCCGCTTTGCTGCTGCTCGCCACCACTCTGGCACTGGCCGCGCCGCTGCCGGCCGACGAGGCCATGGTCGACGCGCGCCTGAAAGCCATTTCGCGCGAACTGCGCTGTCTGGTGTGCCAGAACGAAACGCTGGCCGACTCCAATGCCAAGCTGGCGCAAAACCTGAGGCGCGAAGTGCGCAAGCTGATTGCCGACGGTCATAGCGATAGCGAAGTCATCAGCTTTCTCACCGAGCGTTATGGCGATTTCGTGCGCTACCGCCCGCCGTTCAAACCGCTGACCTGGCTGTTATGGCTGGGGCCGCTCGCCCTGTTCAGCTGCGGCGCACTGATGCTCAGGCATATCGTGCAGCGGCAAAAGCAGCAAGCAGCCCCGCCACCGGATGCCGCGACCGCCGCGCGCATCCACGCCCTGCTGGCCCAACAAAACAAGGACACCCCGGCATGACCGCCTTTTTGCTTGCCGTGTCGCTCTTAAGCCTGCTGATCGCGCTGGCCTTTATCTGGCCTTTATGGCGTCCGCCAAAATACGATGGCACCGGTCAAAGCGCCGTTACGGATGATGACTGGCAGATGCTGGCACAACAGCGTGCTCATGGCGAACTCAATGAAGCTCAGGCATCGGCGCTGCGCCAGGATCTGGCCCGACGCATGGCCGAAGAAGAAAAGATCGCCCCGGCACCGGCACCCTCAGCATCCGGCCGCCGCGCACCGGTTTTGCTGGGTATGGCGCTCTGCCTGACCCTGACGCTATCGGCTGCGGCCTATGCCTATCTGGGGCGCTTCGATATGGTCAACGGCGTACAGCCGGACAGCCCGATGCAGGCCGATGATATGGTGCACAAGCTGGCGGCGCGACTGGCGGCCAATCCGGACGACAAGGCCGGCTGGGCCATGCTGGCGCACAGTTACTATGTACTGGGCAACTATGATGCGGCCGTCGAAGCCTTTGCCCGCATCGAGCCCTCGCTGGATGAAGACCCCAATTTGCTGGCCGAATACGGCATGGCGCTGGTGATGGCACCCTCGGGCCATCAGCCGCATCCGCCGCTGGCCATTTTGCAGCGCGCCATCGCCCACAACCCGGATGACAGCGCCCTGCATGTGTTTCTCGCGCAAACCCTGATGGAAGCCAAAGACACGGCGCGTGCACTCGCGCATCTGGACAAGGCGCGCCAGCTGGAGGCGGCCGACCCCGAACGGCTGCGCTTTATCGACAGCATGAGCGAAGCGGCGCGCGCACAGGCCGCACACCGCAGCGAGCAGGTCCAGCCATGAGTACCGCCCGACTGATAGACGGTTTCGGGCGCAGCATAGACTATCTGCGCGTCTCGGTGACCGACCGCTGCGACTTGCGCTGCAGCTACTGCCTGCCCGAGGGTTTCAAGGGGTTCGAGGAGCCGGCACACTGGCTAAGCCACGCCGAAATGGCGCGACTGGTGCGGCTGTTTGTCGACTTGGGCGTCGCCAAGGTCAGGCTGACCGGAGGCGAGCCGCTGCTGCGTCGCGGACTGGTTTCGCTGGTGAGCGCGATTGCCGCCATGCCCGGCCTGCGCGACTTGTCCTTATCGACCAACGCAACCCAGCTGGCACGCCATGCAGACGCATTGAAAAAAGCCGGCGTCGCACGCCTGAATGTCAGCCTGGACACGCTGAGCAAAGCCTGTTTTGCCAGCATCACCGGACGCGACAAGCTGGATCATGTACTGGCCGGCCTGAGCGCCGCCCGCGCAGCAGGCTTTGCCCCGATCAAGCTGAATATGGTGGTGCAGGCCGGAGTTAATGACCGCGATGTCGATACCATGGTGCATTACGCGCTGGAAAACGGCTTTGTACTGCGCCTGATCGAGACCATGCCCATAGGCGCAACCGGACAGGCGGCTGCCTATCTGGACTTGAGCGCGCTGGGCGAGCGCGTGGCGGCCGAGTTCGGCCTGAGCGCCGAAAGCAATAGCGGCAACCGCGCACCGGCGCGCTACTGGCGCAACGCCGATGGCCAGCTGAGTTTTGGCGTGATTACACCGGTTTCGCAGCATTTTTGCGCAGCGTGCAACCGCGTGCGTCTGGGTGTGGATGGCACGCTCTATCTGTGCCTGGGGCAGAATGACAAGCTGGAGCTGGGCCGGATGCTGCGCGCAGGCGCAAGCGATGCGACCCTTAGCGCCGCCATTATGGACGCCATCGCCCGCAAGCCCGAACGCCATCATTTCAACGAAGCGCCCGATCAGGTCGTGCGCTTCATGTCGCAAACCGGCGGCTGAACGCCGCCCGCAATACAAGGATAAGCATGCTGCACACCTCAAACTGGAACAGGGTCTTTCTGGCCTGGCTGCTGGCGCTGGCGTCCACGCTGGGCGCACTATTTTTCAGCGAAGTCATGCATATAGAACCCTGCGTGCTGTGCTGGTATCAGCGCATCGCCATGTTCCCGCTGGTGCTGATTCTGGGCACGGGCCTGCTGTACGCCGATGGCTCCGCCATCCGCTACGCCCTGCCGCTAAGCCTCGCCGGCACCCTGTTTGCCCTCTATCACAACCTGATTTACGCCGGCCTGATCCCGCAGGATCTGCAGCCTTGCGGCCAGGGCAGCAGCTCCTGCGCCCAGATCGACCTGCAGCTATTCGGCTTTATCACCCTGCCCCTGCTATCCTTGCTGGCCTTTGCCGCTATCAATATCCTGCTCCTTCTTACCCGAAAGTCGCTCAATCGTGAAAAATAAACTTCTGCTCGGCGGCAGCGTCGTGCTGGCCATCGCCGCCTTCTTTATCGCCTCCGCTCTTTACCAGTCGCAGCAAAGCGAAAAAATGGCGGCCCAGCCCCGCGCCAGCAGCGAACAACTGATCCGCATGCATGCGCCGGTCTATGGTCCGAGCGAGGCCAAGGTGGTGATTGTCGAGTTTTCCGATCCGGCCTGCGAAACCTGCGCGGCCATGTCGCCGGTATTGAAGGATCTGGTCGCCCAGTATCCGGGCAAGGTCAAAATCGTCTTGCGCTATGCCGCCCTGCATCAGGGCGCGGAGCAGATTGTGCGCATGCTGGAAGCCGCACGCTTGCAAAAGCCTTACTGGCCGCTACTGGAAGTGCTGTACCAGAATCAGGCTTATTGGGCTGCGCACCATCAGGCCGACCCGGACAAAGTGGCCGCGATCATGATGCATGAAGGCGTAGACATGACCCGCCTGGCACAAGATATGAATTCGGACAAGATCCGCGCCATCGCCGCACAAGACGAGGCCGACCGTCAGGCGCTCAAGGTCGACATGACCCCGGGGCTATTCGTCAACGGCCGCCCCCTGACCGAATTCGGCGTAGGCCAGCTCAAGGCGCTGGTCGCCGACGAAGTGAGCAAGGCGTATCCGAATTAAGCCGGCGGCACGCGGCAATACTTTGATGCCGGGCATGACTCACCTTATGCCCTCACCTCAACCGGCTGCACTGCAGCCGGTTTTTTCTGACTGATCAGCACACCGCCAAACACCAGCGCACAGGCCAGCCACTGCGACAGATTCAGCACCTCGCCCAGAATCAGCCACGCCAGCGCCACCGAGAACACCGGAATCAGGTTGATAAAGGATGCCGCGCGCGCCACGTCGACCTTGCTGACCGCCCAGGTATAAAGGCCATAGCCGCCCAAGGTGATACAAGCGCCCAAGTACACCACCCACAAGCTGGGCCATAACGGCAGGCTGTCGGGCCATGTTCCCCACGGTGTCAGCATGGCTACGCCAAACCAGAGCGATCCCATCAGCGCCTGTACCCCGGTCAAAAGCAGGGCCGAGTAGCGTACCGACAGCTTCTTGGCGATCAGCATATAGCCGGCCCCGCAAATCATGGCCAGAAACTCCAGCGCATTGCCCAGCAAAGGATTGGGCGCGGAAGCACTGGCGCTGGCTCCCAGCGTCAGCCACACCACGCCGGCAAAGGAAACCAGCATGCCGGCCCAGATCTGGCGGCCATGACGCTCGGCCAGAAACAGCATGGCCCCGGCGGTCACTAAAATGGGCAGGGTCGCAGTAATCACCGCCGCTTGCGACGCACTGGTATGCATCAGCGCCTGTGCTTCAAACAGGAAATACAGGCAAGGCTCGGCTAAGCCCAGTCCCAGCAGCCACTTCCAGTCGCCGGCCTGATAACGCCAGCGGCTATTGCTGCGCAGCAGCAGCGGCAATACACAGAGCGTCGCGATCACCATGCGCGCAAACAGCACGAAAATGGGATCGAATACGGCGAAAACATATTTAAGCGCAATAAACGAACTGGCCCACAACAGCATGGCCAAGGTCAGGGCAAGATAAGGCAGCATGGCAGGCAGACATCACAAGATATTAAACAGGATTATCTACCCATATAGCATCATTAAACAAGCCAATACGGCCGCTTACCGCCACGCATAAAAAACGGACCGCTCAGGTCCGTTTGTCAGGGTGCTATTCGCAGCTTAAGGCAGAATCTGTACCGACTTCACATCAAGCTCAACACCGCTTATATCCTTGTCGACTTCACCACTCAAGCGCACACGCGTCGTAGCGCCAAAGTTCTCGACTGGCAGATACTTGTGGTCGATTTCAACCTTGATCTCGCCACTGGCATCGCGGAAGGTATAGCGATCCTTGCTCAGTTGCTTAACGACATGCCCCTCCAGTGTCACCCGACTATCGTCAGCCATCTTGGCTGCGGCCGCTGCCGTCACCACCGCCGCAGACTGGAGCGCAGGCGCGGCACCGG
Organism: Craterilacuibacter sp. RT1T; assembly: GCF_023502145.1. Taxonomy (GTDB): domain Bacteria; phylum Pseudomonadota; class Gammaproteobacteria; order Burkholderiales; family Chromobacteriaceae; genus Craterilacuibacter. The sequence continues at coordinate 79,363 of NZ_JAMFLI010000006.1, forward strand.
AACCAACATATTCGGCATGGGCGGCAAAAGGCAGGGTGCTCATGCACAAGGCCAGCAAGGCAAAACGTTTCATCATTCCACTCCTGATTTCTCTGCCGGCACCAGATACGGCCAAACAGAATAAATAAAAAATCGATATACCGTATGCTAAAAGTTATAGCAGCCTGCTTTTAATCTGCCACGGCGCCGATGAAAAAGGCGCTCTAGCGCAGGATTTCCACCGATTTCACATCGATCTCAGGCGTGGTTTCATACCAGTCTTTGTCTATCTTGCCGGACAGGCGCACCCGCGAGCTCTGGTCAAACTTCTCCACCGGCAAATGCTTGCTGTCGATTTCGACCACGCCTTCACCGCTGGCATCGCGGAACTGGTAAGTGTCTTTGCTTAGCTGCTTGACGACCTGACCTTCCAGCACAAAGCGTGCGTCATCCGCACCCTTTTGCGCTTCGACAATGCTCTTCAGCACAGGCACGGCACTCGGGCCGGTATAGCTATGGGCCACGCTGTTGCCGGCAATGGCGGCAACAGGCAAGACGGCGGCGATGAGGGCGGTGATGGCAAGCTTTTTCATGAGGTGTTTTCTTCTGTCCGGTTTCGATGGCATGCATTTAACCATCCGAAAATTAACAAATCCTTAAGTACGGAAAAACCTGCGGACAGCGCGCTGCGTTGCAGGCAGACATAGGGACAGGGACAGGGCAAAAAAAAGCGATGTCCCAGTAATGAGTTGGCGCAGACGGGTTTTGTGTCCGCTACGCGGACGTTTTGAGCTTGCCGCTTCCGCGCGGCATGCGGGCAGGGGCTGGACGCGCCCGGCCCCTTGCAGCCCCGGCGCCCCGAAGCCTCGCGAAACCCCGGTACAAAAAGCGCTCGCGAGGCGCTGGCCAACGCCATGCGTGCGAATCTTTGATTCGCCCAGCGGGGTATTCGCTAGCGTCGAATCGCTCAAACAAAGGCCAGCTTAAAACCTCGTCAGCGCCTTTTACACCGGCGCGAGCCTAATGGGGATGGGTAGCTGATGCGTAAACAGTCTGCATCGCATCATGTAAGTAGCAACTCGCAACTGGGAAATAGCCAAAAAAAACCGCCCAAGCCATAAGGCGGGCGGTTTTTGTGGAGCGCACCTGAAAATCAGGCGTTCAGTTCCTTGGCAAGATAGATCCAGGTCTCAACCACGGTGTCCGGGTTCAGCGAGATGGTCTCGATGCCCTGCTCGACCAGCCACTTGGCGAAGTCCGGATGATCGGATGGGCCCTGGCCACAGATACCGATATATTTATCCAGCTTGCGGCATGCCTTGATCGCCATCGACAGCATGGCAAGTACGGCTTCGTTGCGCTCGTCAAAGGTCGAAGCAATCGGGCCGCCGGAGTCGCGATCCACACCCAGCGTCAGCTGGGTCATATCGTTGGAACCGATGGAGAAGCCGTCGAAATACTCGAGGAACTGCTCGGCCAGCACGGCATTGGATGGCAGCTCGCACATCATGATCAGGCGCAGGCCGTTTTCGCCACGCTTAAGACCGAAGCTTTCCAGAATTTCCACCACCTGACGCGCTTCGCTCAGGGTGCGGACAAACGGAATCATCACTTCGACATTGCTCAGGCCCATGTCGTCGCGTACCTTCTTCATGGCGCGGCACTCAAGCTCGAAGCAGTCGCGGAAGGCCGGTGCGATATAGCGTGCGGCACCACGGAAGCCAATCATCGGGTTTTCTTCATGCGGCTCGTACAGGCTGCCACCGATCAGGTTGGCGTATTCGTTCGACTTGAAGTCGGACATGCGCACAATCACCTTTTTCGGCGAGAAAGCCGCGGCCAGCGTAGCAATACCCTCGGCCAGCTTGTCGACGTAGAAGTCAACCGGGCTTGCGTAACCGGCGATGCGCTCCGAAATCACAGCCTGCAGTTCAGCCGACTGGCGGTCAAACTCGAGCAGGGCTTTCGGGTGAATACCGATCTGGCGGTTGATCACGAATTCCATACGCGCCAGGCCCACGCCTTCATTCGGCAGCTGGGCAAAGTCGAAAGCCAGTTCCGGATTACCGACGTTCATCATGATCTTGACCGGGCTCTTAGGCATGGAGTCGAGTTTGAGATCGATGATTTCGATGTCGAGCAGGCCGTCGTAGATCAGGCCGGCATCGCCTTCGGCGCAGGAAACCGTCACTTCCATGCCATCACGCAGCACGCGGGTCGCATCGCCACAGCCCACGACAGCCGGGATACCCAGTTCGCGCGCGATAATCGCAGCGTGGCAGGTACGGCCACCACGGTTGGTCACGATGGCTGCGGCACGCTTCATCACCGGTTCCCAATCCGGGTCGGTCATGTCGGTCACCAGCACATCGCCCGGCTTGACACTGTCCATTTCGGACACATCACGCACCAGACGTACGACACCCTGACCGATTTTCTGGCCGATGGCACGGCCTTCAACCAGAACGGCAGCCTTGCTGTTCAAGCGGTAACGGCGCAGCGTATCGACACGGTTTTCCTGCGACTTCACCGTCTCTGGGCGCGCCTGCAGGATGTAGAGCTTGCCATCCACCCCGTCACGGCCCCACTCGATGTCCATAGGACGCTGGTAGTGCTTTTCGATGATTTGGGCGTAGTGAGCCAGTTCGGCCACTTCGGCATCGGTAATGGAGAACTGCTTCTGCTCGTCGGCAGAAACATCGATGGTGCGTACCGAACGGCCGGCTTGCGAGGCGTCGGTAAATTCCATCTTCAGCAGCTTGGAGCCCATGGTCTTGCGCAAAATGGCAGGACGACCGGCAGCCAGCGTGGGCTTGTGCACATAGAATTCGTCAGGGTTGACCGCGCCTTGCACCACGGTTTCGCCCAGGCCATACGACGAAGTGATGAACACCACCTGGTCAAAACCGGATTCGGTGTCGATGGTAAACATCACACCGGCAGCACCGAGGTCAGAGCGCACCATGCGCTGTACGCCGGCGGACAAAGCTACCACATCATGGGCAAAGCCCTTGTGTACGCGGTAGGAAATGGCGCGGTCGTTATACAGCGAGGCGAATACATGCTTCATCGCGTCCTTGACGTTCTCAAGGCCGCGGATATTCAGGAAGGTTTCTTGCTGACCGGCAAACGAAGCATCCGGCAGGTCTTCGGCTGTTGCAGACGAGCGCACGGCCACCGAAATATCGGCACCACCGGCGTCGGCCACCATCTGCTCCCAAGCCTGTTTGATATCTGCGTCCAGCTTCTCCGGGAACGGGGTGTCGATGATCCACTGACGGATCTCCTTGCCCACGCGTGCCAGTTCGCTGACATCATCGATATCCAGCTGGTTCAGCTTGGCATTAATGCGGTCAGCCAGACCATTGTGATTAAGAAAGACACGGTATGCGTCAGCTGTTGTGGCAAAACCGCCGGGGACACGGACACCTGAACCGGCCAGCTGGCTGATCATTTCGCCCAGAGAGGCATTCTTGCCGCCTACCTGTTCAACGTCAGTCATACGCAGCTTCTCGAACCAGATCACGTAGCTCTCAGCCATCACTTCTTCTTCCTGTAGTGGATTGGGATGATATCAAGCCCAGAATTCTATACGAATAGAGGCTGATCTGGCTAACGTTTTGCACTGCATCATAAGTTTGATGCGCAAGCATGACATGAGATAGGGCGAAGCGGTCAGCCGCGATATAATAGTTCCATTGCCGACTGGCTGACCCGACTCCGACAGGTACCCGCATGCCACACCGCCGCTCCGCCTTTTTTGTTTCCGACCGCACCGGCATTACCGCCGAAGCCATGGGTTCGACCCTGCTGACCCAGTTTGATATGCAGGAATTCAAGCGCGAAACCATTCCCTACATCGATACTGTCGAAAAAGCCCAAGAAGTGGCGCAAAGAATTTGCACGCGCGCCAGCAGCGATCACCACCGCCCCATTCTGTTCACCAGCATCATCAATCCGGAAGTACGCGCCCATCTCAAGCTCGATTGCGCGCTATCCATCGACTTTTTCGAGAGTTTTATCGGCCAGATCGAAAGCGAACTGGGACAAAAGGCAGCGCAAACCATAGGCAAGGCACATGGTCTGATTAACGAAGAGCGTTACGATCACCGCATTGAGGCCGTCAACTTCTCGCTTAACCACGATGACGGAATCAAGCTAAAAGATCTGGAAGAAGCGGACGTGATTCTGGTTGGCGTATCGCGCTCGGGCAAGACCCCCACCTGCCTCTATCTGGCACTGCAATACGGCATCAAGGCCGCCAACTACCCGCTGACACCGGAAGACTTGGGCTGCCCGACCCTGCCCAAGAGCCTGCTGCCTTACCGCAACAAGATTTTCGGCCTGACTATCGATCCGCTGCGCCTGCACAATATCCGCAGCGAGCGCCGCCGCGACTCGACCTACGCCAGCATGGAAAACTGCCGCTCCGAGGTGAACGAGGCCGAGTCCATGTTCCGCCAGCATGCCATCCCCTTTATCAGCACCACCCACAAGTCGATCGAGGAGATCTCCACCACCATCCTGCACAAGGCTGGCCTGAGCCGCCGCTTCTGAGCAGGCTTAACCATAAAAAAGGGATGCCGAGGCATCCCTTTTTTAACATTTAAACCAGCACTCAGACGACTTCAGCCTCGGCCAGTTCAATGTCGCCGTTGTATACATCCAGCTCCAGCTCACCCTCGCTCTTGGCGACCAGCACCGCAGCTAGCGTGTCACCCGAGACATTGGTCGGGGTATTGATCATATCGATGATACGGTCCACCGCCGCAATCGCAGCGATCACCTCCAATGGCAGGCCCACCGACGACAAGACCAGACTCATCACCACCAAGCCGGTACCCGGTACGCCGGCAGCGCCAATGGCAGCCAGCGTCGTAGTCAGCACCACGGTGACTTTTTGCACCAGCGTCAGCTCGATACCGTAGGCATTGGCGGCAAAAATCGCTACCGCGCCCAGATAAGTCGCCAGACCATTCATATTCACCGTCGCGCCCAGTGGCAGTACAAAAGAGGCGATGCTGTTATGCACGCCCAACTGGGTTTCTGCTGCCTTCAGGTTCAGCGGCAAGGTTGCGTTGGAGCTGGTGGTGGAGAAGGCAAACAATTGCACCGGCAGCATCTTGCGGATGAAATGCCACGGGTTCAGGCCGAACACCAGCAACAGCACCGCATACACCACGGTCAGCATCACCAGACAGGAGAAGTAGATCGTGCCCACCAGCGCGGCCAGACCGGACAAGATGGCAAAGCCGTTGTCTGCCGTCACATAGGCCATCAGCGCAAATACGCCGTAAGGCGCAAAAGACAGCGCGATATTCACCAGCTGGAACACCACATGGTTGAGCGAACGGAAAAAGTCCGCCACCACTTTGCCATCCTTGCCCGCCAGATTAATGGACAGGCCGAAGAAGATGGCAAACACGATCACCGGCAAAATGGCACCGTCGGCAAAAGCCTTGAACGGGTTAGCCGGCACAATGGCCATAATGGTGTCGATAAAGGATGGCACTTCCGCCGTCTGCGCCACCGCAGGGACGGTATAACCCAGACCGGAACCGATCCCCAGATAGCTGGCGACCGTCATCGACAGTGCACCGGCCAGCGCCATGGTCAGCATATACAGCACCATGGTCTTGCCTGCCACCCGCCCCATTTTTTTCAGGTCGTGCATCGCGGTCACGCCGCACACCAGCGACACAAAAATCACCGGCAACACCACCATGCGGATCAGGGTGATAAAGAGATCGCCAACCGGCTTAAGATAATGCGCCCAGTCTCCGGCAAGAAAACCTGTCACCACACCGGCAACCAGGCCGATCAGAATTTTTGCCCACATCGGCAAAGGGGACCGCAAAGCCATACGCCTCTCCTTATTCTTTGTCACTTGAATAGGGCAATCTATAAGGCGGCCTAGTTTGCCGTCAATAAGGCGAGCAGATACTGGCTAATATTAATTATTTTGCATTGCATTTTGCAAAGCAAAACCCAAAAAGACTAAAACTACACTTTGAAATCCAGCTGTAAACCATCAAAACCGACCTCGACGCCCGCCGGGCAGCGCGCCGACAAAGCGGCAAATTCCAGCTCGTGCGTCATATGAATCAGTACCGTACGCTCGGCACCGATGCGCGCAGCCCAAGCCAGCGCCTGCGCAAACGACAGGTGTGAGAAATACGGGGTATCGCGCAGGCAATCGAGAAACAGCAGACGTACGCCATCCAGCAAAGCCAGGCTTTCTTCGGGAATGTCCGACACATCGGTCAGCCAGGCCATATCGCCGATACGCCAGCCGCTACACGGCCAGTGGCCGTGTTTCAGCGGAATAGGCGTCAACTTCAGGCCGGCAAAGCTCAATGGCCCCTCGACATCGTGCGGCACCAGCACCGGTTTGTCCCAGCTTGGCGAAGCCGGCATCAGGCCGTAGCCGAAACGCGCACGGATATTATCCATGGTGAAGCTATTACCCAAGAGATCGATAGGGCCGCGCTTCACATAGCAAAACGCGCGCAAATCATCGATACCGTTGAGATGGTCGGCATGCGGATGGGTATACAACACCGCATCCACCCGGGTCAGCCCTTCACGCAAAGCTTGCTGGCGCAAGTCCGGCCCGGTATCAATCAGTAGGCCCAACTCATCGATGCGGATATAGGCCGAGCAGCGGGTGCGGCGGTTTTTAGGATTGTCCGACACGCAGGTCGGACAGTTGCAGCCTAGCGCCGGCGTGCCCGAGCTGGAGCCACAGCCCAATACCGTGATGCGCCCGCGCTTAGCCACGTTGTGCACCGGCTTTGGCAAACAGGCGGAAATAGTTCTCGGTCGTCGCGGTGGCGACCTCCTCCAGCGTGATGCCGCGTAAAGAGGCGATATGTTCGGCAACATGGCGCACAAAAGCCGGCTCATTGGTTTTGCCGCGATAAGGCACCGGCGCCAGATAAGGCGAGTCGGTCTCGACCAGCAGGCGATCGAGTGGCACTTTTTGCGCCACTTCGTGAATCTGTCTGGCATTTTTGAAAGTCACGATGCCGGACAGCGAGATATAAAAGCCAAGATCCAGCGCGGCCTCGGCCACTTCCCAGCTTTCGGTAAAGCAATGCATCACCCCGCCGGCTTCGCCCGCCTTCTCCTCGCGCATGATGCGCAAGGTATCCAGCGCCGACTCGCGGGTGTGAATGACCAGGGGCAAACCGGCGCGGCGTGCGGCGCGGATATGGCGGCGAAAGCGCGCGTGCTGCCAGTCAAGATCGCCCTTGCACCAGTGATAATCCAGCCCGGTCTCGCCTATGCCCACCACGCGCGGGTGCTCAGCCAGCACCACCAACTCATCCTCGGACGGCACTTCAGCCTCCTGGCTATCCGGATGCACCCCCACCGTGGCAAACAGGTTGGCATGCGCCTCGGCCAGTGCCAATACCGCCGGATACTCGGGCATGGCCACCCCGATCACCATGGCGTGCGTCACCTGCGCCGCCTGCATATTGGCCAGGACTTCGGGCAGGCGGGCAACAAGATCGGGGAAGTTCAGATGGCAATGGGAATCGACGAGCATGGCCGCTTTCTAGGGAGTAGGGAATGGGGGCTATGAGTGGGGAGTGGGGAGTAGAGAGTGGTGAGGGCATCTACTCCCTACTCCCTGCTCCCCATTCCCTACTCCTCCCCACTATCACATGGTATGCGTATTGCGGCTGGAGTTGAGTACGCCGCCCAGCAGTTTTTCGATGCGCTCGCGCGCCTGATCGGCGGCTTCTCCGGCTGCAAACTCGACCCCGACCCCCTGAGTGCGGTTATTGTTGGCTCCGGCCGGCGTCAGCCACACCACCTTGCCCTGCAAGGCGGTCTTTTGCGTATCGTCCATCAGCGTCAGCAGCAGAAAGACCTCGTCCCCCAGCGTATATTCCCGCGCCGATGGAATAAACATCCCGCCATTCTTGAGAAAAGGCATATAGGCGGCAAACAAGGCGCTGCGCTCGCGGATGGACAGCGACAGCACGCCGGCGCGGGCAGCAGGATCAGTACGTTCGGCAGGCGTTTCCAGGCTCGTCATATCAGGCAAATACCTTGAGATAGTCCATTAACAGCGCCTCCAGTTGCAGGCGGACATTCAGCGTGTGCTGGCCATAAGGCACCAGTGTCGTCACCGCGCTTTGACAACGCATCAGCTCGGGCAGCTTGGCACGGCGCGCCAGCGACGATAATGCGCTTTCATGCTCGGGATAATAGCGGAGTCTGCGGGCCAGACTCAAACTGGCCAGGTCATGCAGCCACTTGGCCAGCCAGTCCAGCGGCACTGCGAGCGGTAATTTTTGCTTGTCGACCAGTTCGGCCATATCCAGCATGCCGGTCAGCATAGGGGCGGCCAGCGCGGCGACAAACTGGTCGCGCAGCGCCGTCAAAGCCGGATCGTGATTGAACAAAGGCGCGCCGCCATTGTGCGCCAACTCGATTTCGGCGCGCGCGATGCCTTGCGATTTCAACCAGGCCAGCGCCATTTCATGCGATGGGCGCGCCAGCGGATACTGGCGGCAACGGCTCTTGATGGTCGGCAACAGACGCTGTGGCGAATGTGCCACCAATAAAAACAGCACATCATCCGGCGGCTCCTCCAAAACCTTGAGCAAGGCATTGGCCGCCGCCGGGTTCAGCGTCTCGGCCGGCTCCACCAGCACCACGCGCTGGCCGTGGCGGTGCGAGCTTAATTGCGAGAATTCGATAATCTCGCGCACCGCCTCGATCTTGATCTGGGCCAGCTTGCGCGTCGGCTTGCCCTCCTTGCCCTCTTCCTCGCCCTCGATAACGGGGGACAAGCGGCGAAAATCGGGATGGCTGGCGCAGGCAAACCAGCGGCACGACTCACACTGGCCGCAGGCGCCATGATCGGGCTTGGGCTGGTCGCACAACAGCGCCTGCGCCAGATGTTCGGCGAATTCAAGCTTGCCGCTGCCGGCCATGCCGGTAAACAGCCAGGCATTGGGCAAGCGCGCAAACTCGCTGCTAATGCGCGTCCAGTCGGCCTGCTGCCACGGATACAGCATCAGGCCTGCTCCGCCAGTTGCGCCAGACGCCGGGCGATATCGGTCTGGATGTCGGCAATGCTGCGGGTCGAGTCCAGCACATAAAAGCGCGGGTTATCCTTGGCCCGCGCAAGATAGGCGGCGCGCACGCGGCGGTGAAAATCGCCCTGTTCGCGCTCGAAACGGTCCAGCTCGCGCGTGGCCGACATGCGCTGCGCGGCGACTTCGGTCGGTACATCAAACAGCAAGGTCAGATCGGGCTGCAAGCCTTGCTGCACCCAGTCTTCCAGCGCGGCAATACGCGCCTCGGCCACGCCGCGCCCGCCACCTTGGTAGGCAAACGTCGCGTCGGTAAAACGGTCGGACACCACCCAGCGCCCAGCCGCCAGCGCCGGCCGTATCACCTCGTCCAGATGCTGGCTGCGCGCGGCAAACATCAGCAGGGTTTCGGTTTCCAGCGAAACCCTGGTCTCCACCGCCAGCAACAGCGTGCGCAACTGCTCGCCCAAGGCGGTGCCGCCTGGCTCGCGGGTAAAACAGGCATCCACGCCCAGGGTCGACAACGTGTCGCGGATAAAGCCCAGATGAGTGCTTTTGCCGGCACCATCTACGCCTTCCAGCGTGATAAAGCGTGGCTGCATCACGGGCCTTTCTTTAGAATGTATTGGCGCACGGCGGCATTATGCTCGTCCAGCGTCTCGGAGAAGTGCGACTCGCCCTTGCCCTTGGCAACGAAATACAGCGCACGGCTCTCCACCGGGTTCGCCGCCGCCTGCAGCGCTGCAGCGCCCGGCAAGGCAATCGGCGTAGGCGGCAAGCCACTACGGGTGTAGGTATTGTAAGGCGTGTCGCGGCGCAGCCCTTCCTTACCGATGCGCCCCTGATAACGCTCGCCCATGCCGTAGATCACCGATGGATCGGTCTGCAAGCGCATGCCGATTTTCAGCCGGTTGGCAAACACCGAGGACACCATGGGACGGTCGCTATCTTTCGAGGTTTCCTTTTCAATCAGGCTGGCCACGGTCAACAGCTCGTAAGGCGTGGCATAAGGCACATCCTCTTTACGCGCATTCCAGGCCGACTCCAAATGTTGCTGCATGGTGCGATAAGCACGGCGCAGCACTTCCAGGTCGGAAGCGCCCGGCGTATAGAAATAGGTGCTGGGGAAGAACATACCCTCGGCTGCCTGATCGGTCGCGCCCAGTTCGGCCATAATGCGCGACTCGCTCCAAGTGGCCGACGTCTGCACAAGCCCCGGTTCGCGCGCCAGCGCCTGGCGGAACTGGCGGAAAGTCCAGCCTTCGATCACGGTCACACTAGGCTGATCCGGGCTGCCTTCGGCCAGACGCTTGAGGATTTCCCACATCGCGACCGGGCTGGAAAACTCGTACAAGCCCGCCTTGACCTTGCGGTCGGCGCCGGTCATGCGCGACAAGGCCACCATGACCCAGCGGTTACGGATCACGCCATCACTCTCCAGTCCCCGCGCCACTTGCGACAGGGTACGGTTAGGGCCAACGGTCACATTGTAGGGTGTGGCCGGCAGCGGCACCGGCACAACGACGACCCAAGCCAGCCACAGGGCGGCGGCGGCAAGCAGCGCCGCAAAAAAGCGAACAAACAAAATGCGCATAAAGCGGAGTCAATCAACGATTGAATAAAAGCGGATGATACCATCCGCACGGCTTAACCGGCATCCGCCATCGGTGCCACGCACACCCCGAAACGGGCGCGCAAATCGGCGGCGCAAGCGGGCGCCAGCGTCAGCACCTCCCCATCGCACATCCTTTTTGCCGGCAAATTAGCCAACTCGCCATCCCAATCGGGCAGGCACTCGGCCTGCACACCCGCCAGATCCCTGTCGTCCAGCAAGGCCAGCGTGCCGGAAAAATCGGCATACATTTCCCCCTCCGGCGTAATAAACAAGGCATTCACCTTGGCGCGGGCCCCCGTCGGTGCCGCCTGCCAGGCACCCGGATGACGGCGCAGGATCAGCGGTGCCGCATCCAGCGCGACATATACGCGCTGCGGACCATTCTGCACAAACCAGCGCCCGGCAGCATCCGCCTGATAATTACGTCCGAAAAATGCCGTCATCGCCGCCTGGCTTAGCAGCTTACCCTGCAGCCGCCATTGCCCGCGTGCATCCAGCGCCAGCCAGCCAAATACAGCAGGCACATTCGGCCACTTGGCCATCGCGGCCAGCACTTGTTGATCCATAGATTTTCCTTTTTGGGGAGAAGGGAGTGGGGAGTAACCCGCCCTACTCCCTACTCCCTACTCCCTACTCCCTACTCCCTACTCCCTACTCCCGCCCACCTACAACTCCGCCCGCAATACCGCCAGGGGCGGCGCATTGGCGACACGGCCGACCAGCGGCCAGCCGGCGCCGCACACCACCAACATGCCCAAGAGCACACCGCCGGGCAGCAGCCACAGATTGGGCGTAAACGGCAAGGACAGCAGCGCCTGGGCAATCACGGCACCGGTCAGCATGGCACCTGCGCCGGCAAGAACGCCGGATAAGGCACCAATAAAAGCCAGTTCAGACAGCAAGACTACGCGCAACTGGCGGCGCGAGGCGCCCAGCGCCCGCATCAGCGCCATATCGGCTAGCCGCTCATGCCGTGTGGCGGCAAAGGTCGCCCATAACACCAGCACACCGGCGGCGAGCGACAATAAAAACATCACTTCAACCGCCCGCGACAGGCGCTCAACCACCGCACGCACTTCGGTGATGATGACGCCGATGTCTATCACCGTCAGATTGGGAAAACGCGCCAGCAACTGGCTGACAAAGCCCTCGCGCTCGGGCGGCAGGCGAAAGCTGGTGATATAGCTGGCGCGCTCGCCGGCAAACCAGTTGGGCGGTGCCAACACAAAAAAGTTGGCGCGAAAATTATCCCACGCCACCTTGCGCAAGCTGGTGACCTTGGCCTGGTAAGACGTGCCGGCAATATCGAATGACAAGCTGTCGCCCAAGCGTATGCCCAGCGTGTCAGCCAGACCCGCCTCCACCGAAAACTGTGGCGCGGCGCGCTCGCCTTCCCACCATTGTCCGGCCACAATCTGGTTGCCGGCCGGCAGACTGTCACGCCAGGACAGATTGAATTCGCGCTCGGCCAAGCGCCGTGCGCGCTCGTCGGCCAGCTTGGCCGGGTTGACCGCCTTGCCGTTGATGGCTAGCAGACGCGCCCGCACCATGGGCGAGAGCTCGGGCGCGGCCCTGCCGCTTTGCACGAAGCTGTCACCAAGCGCCGCGCGCTGATTCTCCTGAATATTAATGGCAAATTTATTGGGCGCATCCGGCGGAATGCTGTTCTGCCAGCTATTAATCAAATCGCCGCGCACCACAGTCAACAGCAGCAAGGCCATCAGCCCCACCGACAGGGCCACCAGCTGAATCAGTGCCAGCGCCGGCCGCCGCGCAAGATTGGCCACGCCATAGCGCCAGCCAAGCCGGCCCGAGCGGCGCGCCAGGCGCCGCACTAGCGCAAGCAACACCATGCTGACCAGCGCGACCGCAACAAAAAAACCGCCCAATGCGCCCAGCAACCACAAGCCCAGCGTCGCATCACCCACCTGCCATGCCGCCAGCAGCAATAAAGCCGACAAGGCCAGCACCGGCGCCAGCGCGCCGATACGCGGCGCGCCCGTTTCACTGCGCATCACGCGCAATGGCGACACCTGGCGCAGGGCAAGAATGGGCGGCAAAGCCAGCCCCAACAGCAAAACCAGAGACGACAGCGGCCCCAGCAAGCCCAGCCACCAGGCCGGTTGCGGCAAGGTTTCGCCCCCCAGACCCGAAGCCACGCTAATCAGCAGCCATTGCAAGCCATACCCCAGCCCGGCACCGATGACCCCGCACGCCAGCGCCAGCATGGCAAAGAGCAGGGCAAACACCTGCCACACCTCGCCCGAACCCATGCCCAGTGCGCGCATGACCGCCACACTTTGCCAGTGGCGCGCCAGATAGCGGCGCACCGCCATCGCCACCGCGGCGGCGGCCAGCGCCACGGTCAGCATGGTGGCGATGCCCAAAAAGCGCCGCGCCCGCTCCAGTGCGGTTTTCACCTCGGGCCGGGCTTCTTCTATGTTTTCCAGGCGCATGCCGGGTGCGAGGCGGCTTGTTGCCCAGCGCCGGAACGCCTCGACCTGACGACCGTCCCCGGCCACCATCAGGCGGTAACGCGCACGGCTACCCTCCTGTATCAGGCCGCTGGCGGCCAGATCCGCCTGATTGAACACCAGCCGCGGCACAAAATTGTAAAGATCCAGCGCGCCGTCCGGCTCGCGCAAGATCTCGCCGGCGATGGTCAGCTGCAAGCGCCCGACCCCCAGACGGTCGCCCGGCTTGAGCTTGAGGCGCGACAACAGGCGCGCATCGACCCAGGCTTCTCCTGGCGCCGGCGCAAAGCGTCCGCTTAGCTCGCGGCCATCCATCAGGCGCAGGCTGACTTCGCCGCGTAGCGGGTAGGCCGCACTCACCGCTTTCAGGTTGGATAGCGCCGCCTCATCGCCGGCAAAACTCATGGACGGGAAAGACACACTGCTGGCCAGACTCAGCCCCAGACGCCGCGCCTCGTCCTGCCATGGTGCCGGCAGCGGCGCATTGGCATTGACCACCAGATCGGCCGCCAGCAAGCGCGCGCTTTGCTGGCTTAGCCCGCGCTCGATGCGGTCGGCAAAAAACGACACACTGGTCATCGCTCCCACCGCCACCACCAGCGCCAACAGCAGCACGCCCAGCTCGCCCGAGCGCCATTCGCGCAGCAACAGTCTCAGGGCAAAAGCCCCGCGTTGCAGCAGATTCATAAACCGGCCCCCAGCAAACAGCCATCATGCAGGCGATAGATGGCGTCACAACGCGCGGCCAAGTCCGGGTCATGCGTCACCAGCACCAGACTGGTGCCCTGCTCGGCATTCATCCGGAACAAAAGATCGATCACCTGCTCGCCCGCCACCGGGTCCAGGCTGCCGGTGGGCTCGTCGGCAAACAGCAGCTCGGGATCGGTTACAAAGGCACGCGCCAGCGCCACCCGCTGCTGCTCGCCGCCGGACAAATGGCGCGGATAATGCTTCAGCCTATGCCCCAACCCCACCCGCTCCAGCCTTTGCTGCGCCAGTACGGCTGCGTCCTTGCGCCCGCACAGTTCCAGAGGCAGCATCACGTTTTCCAGTGCGCTAAGCTGCGGCAGTAATTGAAAGCTCTGAAACACGAAGCCCACGCGCGCACGGCGTAGCGCGGCGCGGCCATCTTCGTCCAGCTTCGACAAAGGCTGGCCAAACAGCGCCACCTCGCCGCGGCTTGCCTGATCCAGCCCGGCCAGAATGGCCAGCAGGCTGGACTTGCCCGAACCGGATGCACCAACGATGGCGATGGTCTCGCCGCGCGCCACGGCCAGACTGACATCGCGCAAGATAGTCAGCGTCTCGCCGTGATAAGCCACTTGCTTGCCCACGGCACTGGCACGCAAAATGGCCGTCGTTTCTCCGGATGGATTCATCATGTTCCGCTTGCTTGTTGTATGTTGTATGTTGTGGTGCACGCCCATTATGGCCGCCACCGTGCTGGTCTTCGGCGATAGCCTGTCCGCCGGCTATGGCTTGGCGCCGGGTCAGGGCTGGGTTTCGCTACTGGAAAAACGTCTGGGGCCCAGACACAAGGTCGTCAATGCCTCGCAATCAGGCGAAACCAGCGCCGGCGGTCTCGCCCGATTGCCACAAGCACTGGCACGACATCAGCCCGCTATTGTCGTACTGGAACTGGGCGGCAACGACGGCCTGCGCGGCCTGCCGCTGGCCGAAATGGAGGCCAACCTCGCACAAATGACGGCGCTGGCTCAGCGCAACAAGGCCAAAGTGGTGCTGGTCGGCATGGCTCTCCCCCCCAACTATGGCCCGGACTACACCGCAAGGTTCCGTAAGGCATACGACAATGTGGCAAAAAAACACAAAACGGCGTATGTCCCGCTGCTGGTCGCCGGCTTTGAAAGCAAGCTGACTCTGTTCCAAAACGACGGCATCCATCCCAATGCCCAAGCGCAACCGCTGATGGCCGCAACGGTAGAAAAAGCACTGCGCCCATTGCTGAAGTAAAGGCCTATGTCTGCTCAGGCCTGTATTTTCCGCTAGCCCATCCGCTAAACGAAAAAACCCGCACCAATAGGTGCGGGCTTTTCCCTGCTTAACAGACAGCCGCCCGCCGCTATGGCGTTACGGCTGCGAATTGCGAATCAAGCCGGCCAGGCGCTCAATCCCCTCTTCAATCCTATGCACCGGGGTATGGCTGAAATTCAAGCGCAAATGGCCGATGCCCTCTTCCGGCACAGGATAAAACGGCTCGCCCGGCATAAAGGCAACATCATGCTCCAGCGCCAGCTTGAGCAGGCTGCGGGTATCGCGCTTGTGCTTCAGGGTCAGCCAGAAGAACAGGCCGCCGCTAGGCAGTTGCCAGTGGGCCAGATCGGCAAAATGCTTTTCCAGCGCCAGTTGCATCGCATCGCGCCCGATACGGTAGCTGGCCCGCAGGCGGGCAATATGCTCCGGATAAGCACCATCATTCAGCGCGCGCGCGGCAAACCACTGGCCGACACGGTTGGTATGCAGGTCGGCCGCCTGCTTAAGCTTGACGAGGTAAGGGTACAGGTCGGGCGAGGCAATCAGATAACCCTCGCGCAAACCCGGCGCCAGCGTCTTGGAGAAGGAGCCGGCATAAATCCACGATGCCTTTTTCAGATGGCTGACCAGCGGTGCCGGTGCCTCGCCATCGTAGGACAGGGCACGATACGGATCATCTTCGAAGAGCGGCACACCGGCCGTATCGATCACTTCGGCCAGCTGGCGGCGCGTCTCCTCGCTCTGGCAGGCTCCGGACGGGTTCTGGAAGCTGGGAATCAGATAGGTCAGCGCTGGCTTGACGCGGGCAAAACGCTCGGCAAAATCGGCCGGCTGCAGACGGCCGTCGGCCTGCTGCGGTACGGCATGAATGGCGGCGCCAAACAGCTTGAATACCTGCAAGGCCGCCAGATAGGTCGGGCCCTCGGTCACCACCGGCGTCGCCGGATCGATAAACAGCTTGGCCGCCAGATCCAGTGCCTGTTGTGAACCGGACAGCACCAGCACCTGATCCGGGCTGCACACAATGCCCATTTTATTCGCTTCGCGCGCAATCGCCTCGCGCAACTCGGGTTCGCCTTCGGTGGTGCCATACTGCGCCAGTGCTTGCGGCATGCCCTTGAAGTCG
This sequence comes from Craterilacuibacter sp. RT1T, assembly GCF_023502145.1. Taxonomy (GTDB): domain Bacteria; phylum Pseudomonadota; class Gammaproteobacteria; order Burkholderiales; family Chromobacteriaceae; genus Craterilacuibacter. Next base: position 95,602 of record NZ_JAMFLI010000006.1, read on the forward strand.
AGTTCGGGCAGGCACTGCGAAGCCGGCAAGCCGCCGGCGAAGGAAATGACTTCAGGGCGTTGCGCCGCCGCCAGAATTTCGCGGATCAGCGAGCCAGACAAGCGTTCGATACGTTGGGAAAACATGGCAGCCTCTTGATGGTCTCTGATATTAATGTCAATATTTTTGACCAATCTACCTATCCTAATGACCGACGTCAATATGCCTGATAACTACAACGCCACGGAAGTCCGTCAGACCATGGCCGCCTTTTTCCATGCTTATCAGGCCTTTACCGCCAAGCCCGACCAGATGCTGGCAAAACGCGGTCTGGCGCGGGTGCACCACCGCATCCTGTTTTTCGTCGCCTACCAGCCCGGGCTGAATGTGGGCGAACTGCTGCAGGCACTGGGCGTCAGCAAGCAGGCCATCAATCTGCCGCTACGCCGGCTGATTACAGACGGACTGATTGAAACCCATAGCGCCAGCCACGACCGCCGGGTCAAGCTGTTACAACTGAGCCCGGCAGGGCTGGCGCTGGAGCAGGCTTTATTTCAGGAACAGCAACACCTGCTGACGCAGGCGTTCAAGCAGTTAGACCCCCAAGCCAGCGCCCACTGGCTGGCACTGAACCAAACCTTGGCCGGGCGCGAGGGTGCGGCGTCAATCTAGGCGCTGATAACGCACGGCACAGATTTCGATTTCTTCCATCCCGTCCGGCCCGCGCAGCACCACCACATCGCCCTCGCGTGCCTTGAGCAAAACCCGTGCAATCGGGGCAATCCAGCTGATATGGCCGCGCTCGGGATCAATCTCGTCCACACCGACGATGCTCAGGGTCTGCTCTTTGCCATCCCCGCGCACAATATCGACCGTGGCCGAAAAAAATACCTGGTCACACGCTTCGCGTAGCTCGGGGTCGACCACTTCGGCCACTTCCAGACGCTTGGTCAGAAAACGGATGCGGCGATCTATTTCGCGCAAGCGGCGCTTGCCGTAGATGTAATCGCCGTTTTCCGAACGGTCGCCATTGGAAGCCGCCCAGTTGACGATCTGCACCACCTCGGGACGCTCGCGGTGTACCAGTTGCGACAGCTCGTCCTTGAGGCGGCGCCAGCCGGCCGGCGTGATGTAGTTCTTGCCGCTGGCAGGCAGGCGGCTCTCGGCCGGCAAGCCTTCCTCAAGATCGTCATCATCACTTTCGCGTACAAATGCTTTATTCATCCCTTGCCCTTTCTACAAAAAAACCGCCCGCAACACAAAGTGTACGGGCGGTTATCGGCTAGCCTGCCATCAACAAGATGGCGTTTTAGCGGCGCTTTTGCAAACCGGTCGAAGTCAGACCCGACCACTTCATCACGCCAGCCACTTCCGCTTCGTTCAGCTCATAGAACTGACCGCGCTTCAGGCGGCCCGGCAAGCCGATCGTGCCGAAACGGATACGGATCAGGCGGCTGACGGTCAGATTGAAGTGTTCGAACATACGACGCACTTCGCGGTTGCGGCCTTCCTTGATCACCACATTCACCCAGTGGTTGGCGCCTTCTTCACGCCCGCCCAGCTGATAAACGCGCTCGAAATGCGCCGTACCATCTTCCAGCTCAACCTCTTGCGTCATCGCCTTCATGATTTCCGGCGTCAGCTCGCCCAGCACGCGTACAGAATACTCGCGCTCGACTTCGAAGCTTGGGTGCATCATGCGGTTCGCCAGCTCGCCGCTGGTGGTCACCAGCAACAGACCGGAGGTATTCACGTCCAGGCGGCCGATGGCAACCCAACGGCTGGACTTGGCCTGCGGCAGGCGGTCGAATACGGTCACACGGCCTTCCGGATCATCGCGCGAAACGATTTCACCTTCCTGCTTGTGATACATGATGATGCGCGGCAAACGGTCAGCCCATTTAAGCTTGACCGGATGGCCTTTCACCGTCACGCGGTCATGCGGCCCCACGCGGTCGCCCAATACGGCCACCTTGTTGTTGACCAGAATCAGACCGGCTTCGATCATTTCCTCGACTTCACGGCGCGAACCGGAACCCGATGCGGCCAGTGCTTTTTGCAGGCGCACCGGCTCGATCTTGTCCAGATCTACGCGGGTCTCGCGCAGGCGCTGCGCCTTCTCGGCAATCGCCTGGGTTGGTGCGCGCAAAGCCAGTTTCTTGGCGCGCGGCACTTTCGGGCCCTCGCTGCGCACAAACGGCTTCTTGTCGCCGAAGTTACCACTGCTGCGGCCCTGGAAGCCGCCTTCACGCGGGGCATCACCATCGCGACGCACGAACGGCTTCTTGTCGCCGTAGTTGCCGCGTGGCGCATCGTTGCGCTCGCGCTGGCCATAGCCGCCTTCACGCGGTGCATCGCCATCGCGACGCACGAACGGCTTCTTGTCGCCGTAGTTGCCGCGCGGCGCATCGCTGCGCTCGCGCTGGCCATAGCCGCCTTCGCGCGGAGCATCACCATCGCGACGCACGAACGGCTTCTTGTCGCCGTAGTTGCCGCGCGGCGCATCGCTGCGCTCGCGCTGGCCGTAGCCGCCTTCGCGCGGCGCATCACCATCGCGACGCACGAACGGCTTCTTGTCGCCGTAGTTGCCGCGTGGCGCATCGTTGCGCTCGCGCTGGCCGTAGCCGCCTTCGCGCGGCGCATCGCCATCGCGACGCACAAACGGCTTCTTGTCGCCGTAGTTGCCGCGTGGCGCATCGTTGCGCTCGCGCTGGCCGTAACCACCTTCGCGCGGAGCATCGCCATCGCGACGCACGAACGGCTTCTTGTCGCCGTAGTTACCGCGTGGCGCATCGCTGCGGCTGCGCCCCTGATCTGCGCCGTCGCGGCGGGCAAACGGCTTGGCATCGCCGGCATTGCGATCGCGCTGGCCGTGGCCCTCTTGGCGCGATGGTGCCGGCTTGTTGTCTTGTGCATTGCGCGGCTTGATAAAGCTACCGCCGGTGCGTGGCTGCGAGGTTTCGCGGCCTTTGGCTTGCGACACCGGTTGGCGCGCCTGATTGCGTTGTCCTTTAGACATGCTTTTTCCTAATCAACTAGATTTTCCGCCTCATCAACGAGGGGGACTTCGCCTTCTGGCATCTCGCCAGAGGCTTCAACCGGCCCGGCATCCGGCACCACCAAATTTCCCAAATCCGCCAAAGGCGGCAAGTCACGCAGCGAATGAAAGCCGAGATCATCGAGAAACTTGCGGGTCGTTGCATACAGACCGGGCCGTCCGGGCACATCCTTGTGCCCGATCACTTCGATCCAGCCCCGCTCAAGCAGAGTCTGCACCACGCTGGTCGACACCGTCACACCGCGTATGGCTTCAACATCGCCACGGGTCACCGGTTGTTTGTAGGCAATAATCGCCAGCGTTTCCATCACCGCGCGCGAGTAGCGCGGCGGCTTTTCCGGGTTCAACCGGGAAAGATAGGGGGTAAATTCGGCGCGCGCCCGAAAGCGCCAGCCGGACGAGAGCTTGATCAGCTCCACCCCGCGGCCACGCCAATCCTGCTGTATTTCTTCCAGAATCTGGTTGATCAGCGCCGCCTTGATATCCTCGGTAAACAGGCGTTTAAGCATGGAAACCGATAGCGGCTCTTGCGCAGTCAGCAGCGCCGTTTCGAGAACGGTCTTCAGATACTTGAGATCGGTAAAAAGAGGCATCGAAACCAGATCAGATTTTGGACAAAATCACAGGAAGGCGCGGATTTTACACGATTTTTTATCCTGCGTCGCCATAAGATACCCTGTTTTACCTGTCTTGCGCCCCCCATCAACCCTATCTGGCGCTGATATCTAAAAATCCGTCATAACTTCACCTATGGTGAACAACAGAAAATGTGCGGGCAGCCAAAGCAAGCAGACAAAAACCCGGGACGGGAGCAGATCCATGCAAACTACAGTCAGGCAACACGGTAAAGCGTTACTCGTCCTGTCCTTGTTTGTACAGCTGGCAGCTTATGTGACGTCCGGTATGGCGCAGGCGCAAGAGCCGGAAAGCAGCATGACCACAATAAGCCCGGCAACAGACCTCAGCCTCCCGCCTGCCATCGCCATGGAGGACGAAAATACAAAACCGCCTATGATCTCAGCTACAGCGTTATCCGTCATCGGCGCGCCAGCCCTCGCCCCTTTACCCTCAAGCACCGCGCTCAGACTAAAGGAAAGCAATCCGCTCTGGGCTTGGCTCGCGCTGGATGGTGGCAATCGCCCCTCTTTCAAGCTGTATCAGGACAAATCATCAAGACTGGCGCTAAACATCAATGGTAACGGCAGCATCCGCCTCAAATACAAGCTGGCCTGGTAGGCATTACAGCACGGCAATACGTACATAGATCGGAGCATAGGCCACATCTTGGCTCACCCGCACCATGCCCTCCTTGACCAGCTCCAAGAGGGCAATAAAGTTGACTACCAGATGCGCGACACCTTTACCCGGCTCAAACAACTCTTCGAACGCCACATAATCGCGTCCGTCCAGATAACGCAAAATCCAGCTCATTTGCTCACGCACCGACAGCTCATCCTTCGCCACCTGATGGCTGCGCTGGTTTTTGGCACGCGACAAAATAGTCAGCCAGGCTTGGCGCAAGTCCAGCGGGCTGACTTCAGGCAGGCGCTGCTCGGCGCCTTGCTCGATCAGGACTGCCAGCCAGGCAAAGTCGCGCTCGGCTTGCGGCAGCTTGTCCAAAGCCAGTCCGGCCAGCTTCATCTGCTCATACTCCAGCAGCCGCCGTGCCAGTTCCGCCCGCGGGTCACTCACCTCTCCGGCCTCGTCCACTTGCGGACGCGGCAACAATAAGCGCGACTTGATCTCGATCAGCAAGGCCGCCATTAACAGATACTCGGCTGCCAACTCCAGCCGCTCGGCGCGCATCGCATCGATATAGCGCATGTACTGCGCGGTAATCGGCGCCATCGGAATATCCAGGATATTCAGGTTCTGCTTGCGGATCAGGTACAAGAGCAAGTCCAGCGGACCTTCAAAACTCTCGAGAATGATTTTGAGCGCATCCGGCGGAATAAACAGATCAGCCGGCATTTCCAATACCGGCTGGCCGAAGACATGCGCCAAGGGTATGCCGGCGACAGTCCCGGCGGCATCAGGCGTTAAGCTGTGCTCAGTCATGCTGTCCCATCAATAAAAAACCCCGCGACCATACGCGGGGCTGTCGCGAACAGGCGGTGAGGCTCAATAACCCAGCCCCATCGCCTCGCGTACGTCCTTCATGGTGTCGTTCGCGATCTTGCGCGCGCGCTCGCAACCGTCGGCGACGATGGCCTTCACCAGCGTCGGATCGTCCAGATACTTTTGCGCACGCTCGAACATCGGCTGCTGCTCCTTGAGCACGCCTTCGATCACCGGCTGCTTGCAATCAAGACAACCGATGCCGGCACTGGTACACCCCTTGATGACCCACTCGCGGGTCGCTTCATCCGAATACACCTGATGCAGCTGCCACACCGGACACTTGGCCGGGTCACCCGGATCGGTGCGGCGCACGCGGGCCGGATCGGTCGGCATGGCACGCACCTTCTTGGATACCGATTCCGGCGCCTCGCGCAGGGCGATGGTGTTGCCGTACGACTTGGACATCTTGTTGCCATCCAGACCCGGCATGCGGCTGGCCGCCGTCAGCAAGGCATCCGGCTCGGGCAGAATGACGCGACCTTTATTCTCGAGGAAGGCAAACAGGCGCTCGCGGTCCCCGATGGACAGGTTTTGCGTGTCGGCCAGCAAGGCGCGTGCCGCATCCAGTGCCTCGTCGTCGCCTTCTTGCTGGTAACGGGTGCGCATCTGCTGGTATAGCTTGCTCTTCTTGCTGCCCAGTTTCTTAATGGAAGCGATGGCCTTGTCTTCAAAGCCTGGCTCGCGCCCATACAAATGGTTAAAACGGCGCGCCATTTCACGCGTCAGTTCGACATGCGGCACCTGGTCTTCGCCCACCGGCACGCGGTTGGCCTTGTACACCAGAATATCGGCCGCCTGCAGCAGCGGATAACCGAGGAAACCGTAAGTGGTCAGATCCTTGTGGCTGAGTTTCTCGATCTGATCCTTATAAGTCGGCACCCGCTCCAGCCAGCCCAACGGGCAGATCATGGACAGCGCCAGATGCAGCTCGGCGTGCTCCGGCACCTTGGACTGGATAAAAATGGTCGCCTGTGCCGGATCGACACCGGCAGCCAGCCAGTCGATCACCATATCCCACAGACTGCTTTCAATCACGCCTACATCGTCGTAATTGGTGGTCAGCGCATGCCAGTCGGCCACCATAAACAGACATTCGTGCTCACTTTGCAGCTGCACCCAGTTTTTGATAACGCCGTGATAATGCCCAAGGTGTAGCCTTCCGGTTGGGCGCATGCCGGAGAGAACGCGATCTGCGAACATGAACAATCCTGGAAAAATAAAATTACAAAATCAGATTGAGAAGATCATACACGATATTCATGAATGGCCTGAGTATGGGCGAGAGCAGGCCGGTAAATACCAGGCCCAGCAATATCCAGATACCGTAAGGCTCGATACGCGAGTATTTATAAGCCATGCCCGGCGGCAAAAAGCTTTCAACGATGCGACCGCCATCCAGCGGCAACAGCGGCATCAGGTTCAGCACCATCAGCACCACATTGATATTGATGCCGGCCTGACTCATCAGCATCAGCGGCTCGCTATACATGGAGTCGGTACTGATCGCCAGTTTGAACAGCAAGACCCAGCCCACCGCCATGGCCAGATTGGACAAGGGACCGGCTGCCGCAACCCAGCGCATACCGCCACGGACAGGCTTGAGGTTGCCGAAGTTGACCGGCACCGGCTTGGCCCAGCCGAATATAAAGCCGCCGGCAATCAGCCCGACCAGCGGCAACAGGACGGTGCCGATCGGATCAATATGCTTGAGCGGATTCAAGGTCATCCGCCCCATCATAAAGGCCGTGGCATCGCCAAAGCGCTTGGCAACATAGGCATGCGCCGCCTCGTGCAAGGTAATGGCCAGAATGACCGGCAACGCATAAATCGCAATTTTCTGGATGATATCGTCCAAGAGCCCCCCCCTTTTGTTCAGCAAATGGCCGCATTGCGCGGCCCGAATTCTATTATCTATCGGCTATAGCCCGAATGGCGCAACCGCGCCCTTACCCTGGCGAACCAGCGACACACCATCGGTCATGTCTATCACCGTCGTCGGCTCGGTGCCGCACCAACCGCCATCAATCACCAGATCGACCCGGTTTTCCAGCAATTCTCGAATCTCGTACGGGTCAACCAAGGGCTCGCCTTCCCCCGGCAGCATGAGCGTACACGACAAAATCGGCTCGTGCAGCGCCTCCAGCAAGGCAAGCGCCACTTGGTGATCCGGCACGCGCAAGCCTATGGTCGAGCGTTTGGGATGCAAAGTGCGGCGCGGCACTTCCTTGGTCGCCTGCAGAATAAAGGTGTAGCTACCCGGCGTGGCACTTTTAAGCAGGCGGTACTGGCTATTGTCCACACGGGCATAATTGGCCAGCGCCGACAAATCGGCGCATACCAGCGTCAGGTGGTGTTTAAGGTCGATCTGGCGTATTTCCAGAATACGTTCCATCGCCCGCTTATTTCCCAAGGCGCAACCCAGCGCATAGCAGGAGTCGGTCGGATAGACGATCACCCCGCCCGCTTCGACAATCTTGGCCGCTTCGCGTATCAGCCGCGCCTGCGGGTTATCCGGATGGATGGTAAAAAATTGTGCCATATCTATTTCCTCGCCCGGGACTTCAAGCGCCCCAGCCCTTTTCCCGCCATATTGGGCGGCATAAAGGCGGCAGTTCAGCCGTCAGCCCCACATCACGCCCCCCCTCGCCTGGCGCATGAAAATCGCTGCCGGCGCTGGCCAGCAAACCAAAACGGTCGGCCAGCAGGGTGTATTTGTGCATATCGTCCAGACTATGGCTACCGCTGGCGACCTCTATCGCCTCGCCGCCGGCATCCTTAAAGTCGAGTATCAACCGTTCGGTCAGTGTCCTGCCAAAATCATAGCGCCCCGGATGGGCAATCACCGCTACGCCGCCTGCTGCCCTGATCCAGCCTACGGCATCGGCAAGACTGGCCCATTGGTGCGGCACATAGCCGGTTTTGCCGGCAGCCAGAAACTTGCGAAACACGGCCCTTATATCTTTTATATATCCGGCATTGACCATATAGCGGGCAAAATGCGCACGCCCTATCATTTCCGGGTTGGCCGCCAGCGCCATCGCACCATCGAAAGTACCGGGCATGCCGGCCTTTTCCAGCTCATGCGCCATGGCGCGCGCGCGCTCGATGCGGCCATCGCGGATAGAGGCGAGCCCCGTCTCGAGCACGGCTTCACCCGGCGTAATGCCAAGCCCGACAATATGAATGGTATGTTTACCCCAGCTCACCGAAATTTCGACGCCACCGATCAGGGCGATGCCCAGTTCGCCAGCTGCTGCTGCCGCTTCGGCATAGCCGCGCGTGCAGTCGTGATCGGTCAGCGCCAGTAAAGTCGCGCCGCGACCGGCCGCACGCGTCACAACTTCAGCAGGGCTCAAGGCACCGTCGGAAATGCTGGAGTGAAAATGCAGGTCTATGCTGGCCATCACGCACCCTCCTGGCGCGCGTGCCACGCAGCCAAGCGCATGCGGTAATCCGCCAGCTCTATTTGGTAGCTATCCCAAACACAAGGCTCGCAACCGCTACCGCAACACATATCGTCGCTGGGCGCTTGCGGAGCCTCGGGTTGCGGGTCGAAATCGTCGCCACTCTCAAGCATGGGCCGCTATCACGCGTATGGTGAAGCCCTCCCCGCTGACCACCTGCCCGGGGCGGATTTTGCAGGTTTTGCGCAACTCGACCGCACCATCGACACAAACCACACCCTCGGCCACCATCTGCTTGCCCATTCCGCCAGACTCGGCAATACCGCAAGTTTTCAGCAGATCGCACAAGGCAATATATTCATTGCGCAGCTCAAACACTTCATTCATTTCTTCACACCCATCTTGGACAGCCCTGTGCAGACCCTGTTAACAAACCACACAAGACATTGAATTTATTAGCCTATTTACACCAGCCTGTTTTTTAGGCAGTCCATCCTCTGTTTGTCCACGCCGCAACGGGACAGTACTGTGAACGGCCTGTGGACAAGAGCGGCAACACACTGATTTTATTAATAGAAGTCGCACTGCCTAAATTTAAGGCACACATCCTGACGGCAATACCTCATCCAGTGCACGCAGCGCCTGCTCCAGCCGCTGTTCCCGAGTGCCATAGACCTCGACTATGCGCTCCGGCTGTGTTGCCAGTGCCTGACGGTATAAGCCCAGCAGCCAGTCGCGCTCATGCGGATGGCTACGCAAAGGATCAGCTTGCCAGGGAATATCCGGGCGGGCGAGCAGCGTCAAACCATAGCGGTAATTACGACACAAACGGTTTATCGTCTCGCTGGCGCCGCCAAAAGCCACTTCAGCCCAAATACGACAGGTCAGCGCGCTCGTGTCGCACAACACGATATCCGCCTGCAGGGCAGCCCTGTCTTCATTGTGGCACTGGGCTAACGCAATCGCCTCGACATCGGCCAGCGACGGAAGATAGGGACGGCTGGCGTAATAGCTGCGCGCATACTCGTCAACACACGCCACACGCATGCCGGCGCGCTCAAGCCTGTCCGCCAACGCCAGCACCAGCGTGCTCTTGCCGCTGGACTCCGGCCCCAATACGGCAACGCGCAAAGAAAGCGGCATGACATCAACAAAAGCGGTAAAGGGGAAGATTATACGGCGCAGAGCCTGGCATCGGGCAGTTTCTCGCAAAGGCGGGCGCCGAAGCGGTGTACAGACCGCGAATAACAGAAGCAAAGCACGAACTTGTCAGCCACACGGGCAGATCCGAATTGCCCACATGCGCACAGAAAAACCCTGTGCGCACACTGTGGACAAACCAAGTAAAGGCATGAATAGAAATGGAAATCTTCACGCGCCTATTTTTTAGGCAGGGACAGTCATCTCTCCCGCCCAGTCCTGCTGCAAATAGGCCCGCCGCTGCGCCGCCGTCAAAGGCATGGAAGCCAATACCGTCAATTTGCCCAGCGCAGCCTCCGGCGTCATATCCAGCCCCGGCAAGGCACCGGCTTGTGCCAATGGCTGACTGGCAGCATACGCCCCCACCTCGACCGAGCCTTTTTGCACCTGGGTCAGGTTCAGCACCGGCAAACCGCGCGCGCTCGCTGAAGCGACGCCAGCCAGCAGCGCAGCCTCTGCCGGCGCATTGCCATTACCGTAACTCATCAGTACCGCGCCATGATGCGCCCCTTGCAATAAAGCACCAAAGCTGGCGGCTGCCGCGCCCGGCATCAGCATCAGCGGCAGGATATTGACTTGCTCATCCAGATGCTGCGCATGAAAATTGCCCTGTGCCTGACGCCACAGTGCGCGCTGCCATTGAATATGGATACCGAACTGCGCCAGCGGCGCGGCATTCGGGCTGGCAAAACCGGCAAAACTGGCTGCATCGACCTTGCGCGCCCGGCAACCGCGTAGCAGCACGCGATCGAATGCCAGCACAACCTCATGCAAGTCTTCCTGGCAAGCCGCCTCAAAGGCATCGGCCAGATTGCCCCAGCCATCGCTTCGGGCATGCACCAAGGGCAATTGCGAGCCGGTGATGACCACCGGTTTGGCCAGCCCCTGCAGGGCAAAAGCCAGCACACTGGCGGTGTAAGCCATGGTGTCGGTGCCGTGGATAATCACAAAACCATCGCAAGCATGGTAATGACTGGCAATATCGCCGATCAGACTATTCCAGTTGGCCAGCGTGATCGCCGAGGAGTCTATCAGCTGCGGATACTCGATCAGCTCAAAGTCCAACTGCTCACTGCGAAAGCGTTCCAGCAGGCGTGGCAATAGTCCCGACACGGGTGCAAGACCCGCAGGCGTATGATCCATGCCGATGGTGCCACCGCTATAGAGGACAAGAATGCGCTTGGACATGGTATTTCCCAGAAATAATGAACAGACAAAATCTTAAAACAAAAGGCGTCCCCACCGAAGGGGACGCCTTGTCCGTGCATGCCAAAGCCTTGGCCTCAGCCGCCTTTATAAACCATTAACCAGTACAAAACCGATCAGGGCCGGTGCAATATAACGACAAGTCAACTTCATCGCCGGCAGCCATAGAGCGCTGCTACGGGTTCCCACCGCCAGCTGGGCCTCAATCTGAGGCCAGATTTTCCAGCCTGCCAGCAAAGCCAATAGCACACCAACTAGCGGCATCAGCAAATTGGAGGTGGTGTAATCCAGCAGATCGAACACGCCTTTACCGAACAGGGTGTATTCGCTCCAGATACCCAGCGACAAGGAGGCGGGCACGCCCAGCGCAAACATCAGCGAAGCCATCAGCAAGGCCGCAGGCACCCGGCGCATATGAAATTCGTCGATCATAAAGCTGGTCACCACTTCCATCAGCGACACCGCCGAAGTCAGGGCGGCGACCAGCAGCAGCACGAAGAACACCACGGAAAACAGCTGCCCGCCTACCATCTTGGCAAACACCGCCGGCATGGTGATGAAGGTCAAACCAGGACCTGCCGAAGGGTCAAAACCGAAGGCAAATACGGCCGGCAACACCATCAAGCCAGCCAGCAGGCAGACCACGGTCGTCAACAGCACCACCCAAGCGGCAGACCCCGGAATCGAGGTGTCTTTTTCTACATAAGAGCCATAGGTAATCATCGCCCCCATGCCCAGCGACAGCGAGAAGAAGGCCAAGCCCAGCGCATCGATAATCGTCTTGGCGCTCACCTTAGAAAAGTCGGGATCAAGGAAGTAAGCCACGCCATCCAGGGCTCCCGGCAAAAACAAGCCACGTGCAATCAGCACCAGCATCATCACGAACAATGCGGGCATCAGGAATTTGGACAGGTTTTCGATACCCTTTTGCACGCCACCCAATACCACACCGACGGTCAAGGCCATAAAGGCTGCGTGATAGAACAGGGGCTCGCTCGGGCTGGAAATAAAACTGCTGAAAATCCCGCCCAGCACTTTGGCATCACTGCTGATAATCTCGCCGCCTATCGATTTGACGATATAGGCTATCGTCCAGCCGCCGACCACGCTGTAAAACGACAGAATCAGGAAGCCGACCAGCACCCCCATATAACCGACCAGCGCCCAGTGCTTGCCGCCCATCTTGCGAAAAGCCCCGACTGCGCTGGAGTGGGCCGCGCGACCTAGCGCCATCTCGGCCATCATCATCACGATGCCCAGCGTAAACACGAAGCCGATGAAAATCAGTAAAAATGCCCCGCCGCCATTTTGCGAGGCGACGTAAGGAAACTTCCAAATGGCACCCAGGCCAATCGCCGAACCGGCAGCAGCAAGTATGAATCCGAGGCGGGAGCCCCATTGTGATCTGGCCATGATCAATTCTCTTTAAATTATCTGGACAATAACGACTTCCACGCAAAAATTTGCATGGACCGGGCTGTTTGCAAATGCAGAACTATCGAGTCAGGAGCCCGCAGACGGATTACGCCTGACATGGTCGACCACGTGGAGGAGACATCTTGAACCGGCTAAAGCTGCCGAGTCAGAGTCCAGCGGGAAATAAGCTTGCCACCGGGTGTGGCGCAAGGATTAAGCATGCGAGCCAGATGATGGCTACCAGCATACCCCGCTTTGTATACGATATACACGAATACAAGTTACCACGTTCAAGCACGGGGTCAAGGGGGGAAAAGCATTTATCATCGATAAAACTTAAATTATTAGCCTTAACTGCCCCAAAAAAAATAAATTCCTATTGCATATTGCGCACACACAGACAAAACTGCATTTTTTAAAAAAACATTGCCACTTTCTTGCGAAAGACGGCCATTTTTCATACAATGCCGTCTTCGCAGTGCGGGTGTAGCTCAATGGTAGAGCAGAAGCTTCCCAAGCTTACGACGAGGGTTCGATTCCCTTCACCCGCTCCACGCGCCATTTTCCCAGCCTCCATCTAGACCGACTCAGTATGAAGTTAAACTCTGGCCGGCTCTGGCTAAAAACATTTGTCTACGGCGCACTCACTCTGTGTGTTCTGTCCACATGCGCGCTCATCCTGTTTTATCAGCGCTTTGATGCGCAGGCCGTGCGGCACAATATCGTGAATGAATTCGCCCAGCGCGGCTACGATGCCGAAATCAACGGCAACATCTCTCCTCATTTCTTTCCCTATCCCGGCCTGGATATAGAGCGCATTGCCGTTTACCCGGCCGGCACGCGCACGGCCTTACTCACACTGAACAAGCTAAACCTTGATCTGGCATGGTGGCCCCTGCTGCAAAAGCAGCATGAATTACGCAGTCTCGCCGCCGACGGCATGACACTCACACTGAGGCAGCAAAGCGACGGCACACTCAATATCGACGGACTACTGCAAAAAAACCGGGCGACCTCGCTCAAGCTTCAGCTTGATCGCTTTGCACTGCGTAACGCCAATATCGATTTCACAGATGAAATAAGCGGTCATACCGCAGCGCTCAGGGACGCCCAGCTTGAACTGGTCGATATGGCATCCGCTGCCCACCTGCAACTGGATGGCAAACTGCTTGAGGGTAAGCGGGAATTCAAAATTGCCCTGTCTGTGCCCTACCACCATAGCGCCGACAAAATAGCGGCACGCGACATCAGTGCCAACCTCACCGGCAGCGGGCGCAATAGCGGCACATCGCTTAGCGCCACAGGCAATCTGGATATCAATACCGCCACTTTGCAAACCACCGCCAAGGCACTGCAAATCAAGCTAAATAGCACGCAAGCCAAGCTGCAACTCGAGGCCAACATCCCTCACGCCAGCGCCAACCCGGCAGAAGTCCTCATTCCATATGCCACCGGCTCGGGTGAGTTTAACTACGCCCAAACCCGCTACCGTTTCAATGGCGCACTGGATCAGCTCAAACTTACCCCAGCCGGACTTTATGCAACACAAATCAGTAGCGAGCTGATTTCCTCGCAAGGCCCGCACTCCATCAAGATCAAGCTGTCGGCACCGCTGCAGCTGGCTGGGCTCAACACCTTACGCATGGACCCATTAAAACTGGATGCCCGCCTGATTACGCCCGTCTTACCGCGTGGCCAGCTTTTCGCCGCACTGGATGGCACACTGAGCGGCGAACTGGACAGTAGCCGGCTCACACTACGGGTCGCCGGCAAGCTGGATGGCACTCAGCTAGCCCTTGCACTGGACCAGACCGGATTTATCGACCCGCACCACGAGGCGGCGCTTTCTATCGACCAGCTTGACCTGAACCGCTATCTGCCTGAAACCAAGCCCGAGCAGGCTGTCGCCCTATTCCAGAACACGGCACCGCTGCAATTGGACTGGATGGACTTTTTGCACCTAAAAGGCAAGGTCGATATTGGCGAACTGAATATGGGGCGTTTTCGCGTGCGCGATATCAACGCCCATGTCGAGGCTGACCGTAACGCTTTTGCTGTAGACAATCTGTCGGCCAGTATTTACGAAGGGAAGCTCAGCGGCAGTGCCCGACTGCAGCGCGGCAAAGAAGCCACACTCTCGCTCAAACAGCAGCTGCATGGCATGCATATCCGTCCGCTACTGCTTGACCTGTTCAACTTCAGCCGCATCGAAGGCAAAGGCAGCGGCGAAGTTAATCTGGTCGCTCACGGAAAATCCCTGGCCGGACTGCGCGATACACTCACCGGACAAGCCAGCGTCAAGCTGGCACAAGGTGCGCTGACCGGTATCGACCTGGTGGCAGCACTGAAAAACCTGCCGGCCGAACTCAAGGACTGGAGCGCCACCTCGCTGGCCACCGATCAGAAACAGAAAACCACGTTCCAATCTTTGTCGGCCAGCTTCGACCTGGACAATGGCATTGCACGCAATCAGGATCTGCAACTGGCTTCACAATTGGTGAATGTGCATGGCAACGGTAAGCTCGATTTGCCGCAAAGCATTATCGACTATACGCTGGATGTCAAAGCCAATCCGCGCTCATTCAAGCAGTTAGGCGGGGTCAATGTGCCACTGAAAATTACCGGCCAGATCAATGCACCTATCTATGCGCTGGACTTCAATGCCATGGTCAAGGGCAAAACAAGCCCCGACGAAAAACAACAAGCACTGAAGCAGGAATTGAAAAAACAGATCACCACCATCCTGCCTTAACACAAACAGGAAAGCGGGAGAATCTCCCCCGCTTTCCTGCACGACACTTGCGCAGGCTTAGCCTGCATCCCCTTGCAGCAGACAGCTCTCGGCCGAAGCCAGCTGATCAGAGCGCCCCAACAGCACGACTACATCATTTTCTTCCAGCACAAAATCATTGCTCAGATCGGAGCGTTTGAATTGGCGGCGGCGCACCGTCTTGACCTCGACCCCTAATGCCCCCAGATTCAGCTCGCCCAGACGCTTGCCCACCGCGTAGGCATCTGCCACCAAGCGCACACTTTCCAGCCGCAACTGCTGACCTTCGTCTCCGATAGCAACCTCGTCCCCCACCCCGCGGAAAAAGCCGCGAAACAGACCGTAACGCGCTTCACGCACGGTGCGGATACGGCGCAGCACCCGGCTCACCGGCACCCCCATCACCATCAGGGCCTGGGAGGCCAGCATCAGACTGCCCTCCATCACCTCTGCCACCACCTCGTCGGCACCGGCAGCGCGCAAACGTTCGATATCGCTATCATCGATGGTGCGCACAATAACCGGCAAATTGGGCTTGAGCTGCTGCACGGTTTCGATAATGCGCTCGGCAGCATGGGTGTCGGCAAAGGTAATCACCACCACACGGGCACGCTGAATGCCGGCAGCGCCCAGCACTTCCTTGCGGGCGGCATCGCCAAACACCACAGGATCCCCGGCGGCGCTGGCTTCCTGCACCCGCTCGGGATCCAGGTCCAGCGCAAAAAACGGCACTTCCTCCGCCTCGAGCAGACGCGCCAGCGCCTGACCACTGCGGCCATAGCCGCAAATCAGCACATGCTCGGACTTACTCATGCTCTGCACAAATACCTGATGCAGATCGAGCGACTGCAGCATCCAGTCGTTGCGTATTACGCGCCGGGTAATCGCATCGGCGTACTGGATCATAAATGGCGCTATCAACATCGAAAGAATGATGGCGGCCAGTGCAGCCTGCACCGATGCCAAAGGCACCAGCGCCAGATTGCTGGCCAGCGCCAACAGGACAAAGCCGAACTCCCCGCCCTGTGCCAGTGCCAGCGCGCCTTTAAGCGCATCATTGCTGCGCTGGCCAAAAGCACGGCCAATAACAAAAACAATCGCCAGTTTCAAAGGCAGCAGCAGGCACAACATCACCAGCACTTCATCCCAGCGCTGGAACAGCACCGGCAACTCCAGCTTCATGCCAACGGTGATAAAGAAAAACCCCAACAGGATGTCGCGAAACGGACGGATGTCCTCTTCCACCTGAAAGCGATACTTGGTTTCCGAAATCAGCATGCCGGCAACAAAAGCGCCCAGCGCCAGCGACAGGCCGGACAGCTCGGTCAGCCAGGCAATACCCAGCGTCACCAGCAGCACATTAATCATAAACAGCTCACCCGAACGCTGGCGGGCAACCACATGAAACCACGGCCGCAGCAGGCGCGGACCAAAGAAGAACAGCAAGGACATCACCACCACCACCTTGACGCCGGCCAGCGCCAGATCCATCAGCAGCGTATCCGAGCCGCCGGCAAAGGCCGGCAGCAGAATCAACAGCGGTACGACGGCAATATCCTGAAACAGCAACACGCCCATCGCCAGCTGCCCATGCGCCTGATTCAGTTCAAGCCGCTCGGTCAGCAGCTTGCTGACAATCGCCGTTGACGACATGGCGAGTGCCCCGCCGATCGCAAAACCTGCCAGCGGGTTATCGCTCAGAATCCACACCCCTCCCATGATCAGCAGCAGCGTCACCACCACCTGCGCCAAGCCAACGCCAAACACCAGCCGGCGCATGGCATTAAGCTTGGGCAGGGAAAACTCCAGCCCGATGGAGAACATCATAAACACAATGCCGATCTCGCCCAGAAACTGCGTTTCCTCCCCGTCCGGCACCAGCGCCAGCACACTGGGGCCGGCAACAAAGCCCACCACCAGATAGCCCAGCATGGGCGGCACCTTGACACTACGGCACAAAGTGACAGCCAGTACGGCACAAAGAAGGACCAGCACGATAGGAGCAAGAGAATGCATCAGGCAATAATTTCCTAGTTCAGGGTTTGAAATCCATACAGACAGGTGCAGGAAGGCCGATTATAAGCTGATATACTGCGCGACTATGGAACAAGCGCACATACAAAACCGTCTGGAACTGGCTCGCGACGTCCTTCGCATTGAGGCCGACGCCATACTCAAGCTGGCAGACCGCCTCAATGGCGAGTTTCTGGCTGCCATCGACATCTTACTTGCCTGCAGTGGCCGCGTGGTCATTACCGGCATCGGCAAATCCGGTCATATTGCCCGCAAAATAGCGGCCACCATGGCCAGCACCGGCACGCCGGCCTTCTTTGTCCATCCGGCCGAGGCGGCGCATGGCGACTTGGGCATGATTACCGATAAAGATGTACTGATCGCCCTATCCAACTCGGGCGAAAGCGATGAAGTGATTGCGCTTTTGCCGGCGCTCAAGCGCAAAGGGGTCGCTCTGATCGCCATCACCGGCCGTCCAGGCTCGACCTTGGCACGCGAGGCCGATATTCATCTGGATGCCACGGTAGAAAAAGAAGCCTGTCCATTGGGCTTGGCGCCAACGGCCAGCACCACCGCCGCCCTGGCACTGGGCGACGCGCTGGCCGTCACTTTGCTGGACGCACGCAACTTCCGCCAGGAAGACTTTGCCCTGTCCCATCCGGGCGGCAGCTTGGGGCGGCGCCTGCTGGTTCATGTAGCCGACATCATGCATGCCGGAGAGGACTTCCCGGCGGTTAAATCCGGCACCCCGCTTAAGCACGCCTTGCTGGAAATGTCGCGCAAGGGCCTGGGCATGACGGCGGTACTGGATGAAGCGCAGCGGCTGACCGGCATCTATACCGATGGCGATCTGCGCAGAACGCTGGATAAAAGCGAAAACCTGGCCGGCCTGGTGATAGATGAAGTCATGAACCGCTCGCCACGCACCATCGCCGCAACGCGACTGGCCGCCGAGGCCGTCAAGCAGATGGAAACCTACAAGATTAATGGCCTGATCGTCACCGATGAGGCCGGCCATGCCATAGGCGCACTGAATCTGCACGATTTGATGCGCGCAGGCATCGTCTGAAAGACAGCATGCATACACCACAAGAATACGCCCGCCGGGTCAAGCTACTGATACTGGACGTCGATGGCGTCATGACCGACGGGCGCATCTACTACAACGCCCAAGGCGAAGAGTCAAAATCCTTCTATGTACAGGACGGCCTTGGCCTGAAGCTGTTGCAAAGCACCGGCGTCAAGCTCGCTATTATTTCCGGCCGTGCCGATGCCTGTGTCGAACACCGCGCCCGTGCGCTGGGCTTTGACTATTACTTTGCCGGCGTCAGCAACAAGCAGTTGGCCCTTGATGAACTGATGGCACAAAGCGGCCTGAGCCCGGACGACTGCGCCTTTGTCGGTGACGACATCATTGACCTGCCGGTCTTGCGCCGCGTCGCTTTTCCGGTCGTGGTACCGGCGGCACCTGAGCGCGTACAGCAATATGCGCGCTATATTACCGGCGCCAGCGGCGGGCAAGGCGCCGTGCGCGAGGTGTGCGAGCTCATCATGCAAGCGCAAGGCACCTTTGACACCGCCATCGCGAAATATCTGCTATGAAACGCTTTCCCCGCCTGTTTCCGCTATTACTGGTGCTGATGCTGTCGGTGCTGACCATGCTGCTTGACCGCGTCACCCGCCAAAGCAGCGTGCAAAGCGTGATCGACCGTGACCAGCCCGAGTATACGGTCGAAAATTTTACCGCGACCCGCTTTGATGCTCAGGGTCTGCCCAGCGACCGGCTACAGGCACGCAAGATGTGGCAGTTTCCCGATGCCAAGGATATTGAATTCGAGCAGCCTTTCCTCACCAGCTACCAGTTAGGTCAGGTCAATTACACCGTTGAAGGTGAAGTCGGGCGCTACAACAACAGCACCGGCATGGTGTGGTTTGACCGCAAGGTGGTGCTGATAGACAAGGCTGAGCCCGGCCAGAGCGACATCAAGATAGATACGCGCGCCATGACGGTAAACCTCAACACCTCGACAGCCCAAAGCCCGGCTGCAGTGACCGTTCATCAAGGCGACTCGGTCGCCAATGCCATCGGCTTTACTTATGCACAACAGCAGGGCCTGATCACCCTGTTGTCGAAAGTCAGGATCAGCTATGCACAACCTTAAATTTCCGCTACTGGCCCTGTGTGCCTCTCTGTTTGCCATGCATGCTGCACACGCCGAAATCGCCGATAGCAGCAAGCCGATCGAACTGTCGGCCGACAGGGGCACGCTGGACCAGAATAAGGGCGTGACAGTGTGGGACGGCAGCGTCGTCGTCAATCAGGGCACTTTGCAGCTCAAAGCCGACCATGTGGTTGTGACCCGCAATGCCAACGGCCAGCAGACCCTGCTCGCCACCGGCAAGCCGGCCACCTTCCGCCAGAAAGTCGAAGGCAAGAATGAATATATCGACGGCAAGGGCAACCGCATCGATTACGACAGCCAGAGCGGCGTCGCGGTACTGACCGGCAATGCCTTCGTCAAACGCGGCCAGGATTCGGTTGCAGGTAATGTGATTACCTACAACACCCAGACCGAGCTGTATCAGGTCAGCGGCAGCAACCCACAAACGACCGGTGCGGCCAAAGGCCGGGTCACCGTGATCCTGCAGCCCAAGACCGAGGAGAAGAAATGAGTGTCAGCCGGCTGAGCGTTGCCCATATCAAGAAAAGCTTCAAGAAACGTACGGTGGTCAAAGATGTATCACTGGAAATTGCCAGCGGCGAAGTCATCGGCCTGCTAGGCCCCAATGGCGCGGGCAAGACCACCAGTTTTTACATGATCGTCGGACTGATTGCGGCCGAAGCCGGTGAAATCGTTCTGGACGATATCACCATCACCCATCTGCCCATACATAAACGCGCGCGCATGGGGCTGGGCTATTTGCCGCAGGAAGCCTCCATTTTCCGCCGCATGACGGTCAGGGAGAATATCTGCGCGGTGCTGGAAATCTCCGGCGTCAAGGGCGAGCAGATGGAGAACGAACTGACACTGTTGATGGATGATCTGAATATCGCCCATCTGGCCGACACCAACGCCATGGCGTTGTCCGGCGGCGAGCGGCGCCGGGTCGAAATTGCGCGCGTACTGGCATCCCGTCCGCGCTTTATCCTCTTGGACGAGCCCTTTGCCGGTGTCGACCCGATTGCCGTGATCGACATCCAGAAAATCATCGCCTTCCTCAAGGAACGCGGCATCGGCGTACTGATCACCGACCACAATGTGCGCGAAACGCTACGCATTTGCGACCGCGCCTATATCATCAACGACGGCAAGGTATTGGCTTACGGTCTGCCGGACGAGCTGGTGAATAACGAGCAGGTACGCAAAGTTTATCTGGGCGAGCACTTTCATCTGTAAGGCGCTATGAAACAAACACTCCAACTCAAAGTCAGCCAGCAGCTCACCCTGACACCACAGCTGCAGCAATCGATCAAATTACTGCAGATGTCCACATTGGAGTTCGGCACCGAGTTGGAGCGTTATCTGCAGGAAAACCCGCTGCTGGAACGCAGCGAAGACGGCGACGTAGCACACGAGGCTTCGTCTGACGATCCGCATGAAACCCCGCCGCGCGAGGGTAGCGAAGCATACGAGGAATGGGGCAGCGGCAGTAAGTCCAGCCATAGCGGCGATGATAGCGAGTTCGACCCCATACTCAATACGCCGGAAAAGCCAGGCATGCGAGCGCTATTGATGGCACAGATGGGCGAGCTGACGCTCTCGAGCCGCGAACGCGCCCTGCTGACCTTGCTGATAGAAGAAATCGATGACGACGGCTATCTGAGCACCCACATTGATGAAATCAGCCAGAGCCTGCCTGAGGAGCTGGAAGTAGAAACTGAAGAGCTGGAATATCTGCGCCAGCTCTTGCGCCAGATGGAGCCGCCTGGCATAGGCAGCTACAATCTGAGCGAATTTTTGACCCTTCAGCTCAACAAGCTGCCCGATACCCTCCCGGCCAAAACCTTGGCCCGCACCATCATCCAGACCCATCTCGCACTGCTTGGCAACCGCGACTACGGCAAACTGCGCAAGCTTTTGGATGCCAGCGAAGACGAGATCCGCGCGGCGCAGGCCTTGATTGCCCAACTACGCCCGCGACCAGCGGGAGGTTTTGATGGCGAAGACACCCGCTATGTGATGCCCGATGTGGTGGTGCGCAAATTTCGCGGCCGCTGGATCGCGACCATCAACGGTCAAGCCCAGCCAAAATTACGCGTAAACAGCATTTACGCTAATCTTCTGCAACAACAAAGGGATAGCAGCAATAATCTCTCCGGGCAGTTGCAAGAGGCACGCTGGCTGGTCAAAAACATTCAGCAGCGATTTGACACCATCCTGAAAGTATCGGAAGCTATCGTTGACAGGCAACAACAGTTCTTTGAACAAGGCGAAGTCGCAATGCGTCCTCTTATACTGCGCGATATTGCCGATGAACTGGGACTGCACGAATCCACCATTTCCCGCGTCACCACACAAAAATATCTGCTGTGTAGCCGCGGTCTGTTCGAGCTTAAATATTTCTTTGGCAGTGCGCTGGACACCGACAGCGGTGTCGAATGCTCTTCCACCGCAATCAAGGCGCATATACGTCGGCTGATCGTCGACGAGAATAGCAAGAAGCCCTGGTCGGATAATGCACTGGCCGAGCAATTAGCCAAACTGGGCATACAAGTAGCAAGACGCACCGTCGCCAAATACCGCGAAGCCATGCAGATTGCGCCAGCCAGCCAGCGCAAAGCACTCTAGACTTCCACTTAACAGCATCCCCATGGACCCGGACTGTTCCAGGTCGATTAACAGAAGGAGTTAGGGTATGAACCTCAAGATCACTGGTCTCCACCTTGAAGTAACCCAACCACTGCGCGACTATGTCGAAGAAAAGCTCGGCCGTGTGATTCGCCATGTAGACAATGTGATCGACACCGGCGTCACGCTTTCGGTTGACAAGCTGGTGCAAAAAGCCGAGGTCAATGTACATCTGGCCGGCAAGGATATTCACGCCGAAGCGACCGCCGATGATATGTACGCTGCCATCGACGCGCTGATCGACAAACTGGACCGCCAGGTGATCAAGCACAAGGAAAAGCAGTCGGAACACCGCGCCATCCCGCAACCGGCCGCAGAATAACACCTTGATTAAAAACGGGAACCTGACGGTTCCCGTTTTGCTTTGATAACAGGGCTATTTCAATATCACGCGCCAGCGTAGAATGAACGCCGATTTCATCCTGTACGAGTTTTTATGTCCCTGATAGGCAAAATACTCTCCCGTGATCATGTTCTGGTCGACCTTGATGTTGCCAGCAAAAAGCGGGTGTTCGAGCAGGTCGGTCTGCTCGCGGAAAACACCGGCAATATTGCCCGCAGCGAAGTGTTCGACAGTCTGTTTGCGCGTGAAAAACTGGGTTCGACCGGACTGGGCCAAGGCGTTGCCATTCCCCATGGCCGCGCTCGTGGCCTGAAAGAGGCGATGGGCGTATTTATCCGCCTGAAGCAGGCCATTCCGTTTGATGCTCCCGACGGCAAGCCGGTCCGGCTGCTGTTCGTATTGCTGGTGCCCGAGCAGGCAACCGACCTGCACTTGCAGGTGCTGTCTGAGCTAGCCCAGCTTTTCTCCAGCCGCAGCTTGCGCGAACAACTGGAGCAGGCTGCCGATAGCGAAGAATTATTCCGGCTATTGACCGGATGGAGTAGCCATGCCTAGCGTCAGCGTCCGCAAGCTTTACCAGGATAACCAGCAAAAACTCAATCTGACCTGGGTAGCAGGACGCTCTGGCTCGGACAACCTGATCGGCAACGACGACCAGCGCCCTACGCTATCGCTGGTCGGCCATCTCAACTTCATCCACCCCAACCGGGTGCAGGTGCTCGGCCTCGCCGAAGTCGACTATCTGAGCCGGCTGGAAAAAGCGGCGGCCAAAACCGCGCTGGATCAGCTGTTTTACAAGTCGATGTCAGTGGTCATCGTCGCCAATGCCCAGGCGGTGCCTGCACTGCTGCGCGACTACTGCCATACCCACAATGTCCCGCTGATGACCACCACGCTGGAAAGTCCCTATCTGATGGATGTACTGCGCATCTATCTGGCACGGGCACTGGCGGTTTCCACCGTGCTGCATGGCGTGTTTCTCGATGTGCTCGAGATCGGCGTGCTGATCATGGGTGACTCGGCCATGGGTAAAAGCGAACTGGCGCTGGAGCTGATCTCGCGCGGCCACGGCCTGGTTGCCGACGATGCGGTCGAGTACTACCGCATCGGTCCGGACACGCTGGAAGGACGCTGCCCGGCACTCTTGCGCGACTTTCTCGAAGTACGCGGCCTGGGGATACTCAATATCCGCACCGTATTCGGCGAAACCGCGGTACGCCCGAAAAAAGTACTCAAACTCATTATCCATCTGATCAAGGCCAATGATCAGGCGATGCAGGCGCTGGACCGGCTCAATATCCAGTCTGAAACGCAGGACATCCTTGGCGTCACCGTGCGCAAAGTCATCCTGCCGGTTGCCGCCGGGCGCAACCTCGCCGTTTTGGTAGAGGCCGCCGTGCGCAACTACATCCTGCAACTGCGCGGCATAGACAGCACGCGCGAATTCGTCGAGCGCCACACCAATTTCTTACGGGATCAGGAACATGCAGCTGATTCTGATTAGCGGACTGTCAGGCTCGGGCAAATCGGTCGCCTTGCGCAGCCTGGAAGACGCCGGCTTTTTTTGTGTCGACAATCTGCCGGCCACCATGCTGCCGGAAGCGGTCGCGCTTTATCATGATTACGGCTACAGCCATATCGCCATCAGCGTCGACACGCGCAGCCACCAGACGCTGGGCGCCTTGCCGCTGGAAATGGACAAACTGCGCGCAGCCGGCATCGATGTCAGGCTGATTTTCTTCGAAGCCAAGCAGGGTGTTCTGGTCAAGCGCTTCTCCGAAACCCGGCGCAGCCATCCTTTGTCCGGCATGGGCTTGTCGCTGGAAGAATGCATCGAAATGGAGATGGAACTTCTGGCATCCGTTGCCGAGCAGGGTATACGCATGGACACCTCCGAGCTGTCGGCCAATACCCTGAAAAGCTGGGTACGCCAACTGGTCGAGAGTGATAGCAGCCGTCTGACCCTGATGTTCCAGTCCTTCGGTTTCAAGCACGGTGTACCGCTGGACGCCGATTTCGTCTTCGATGTGCGCTGCCTGCCTAATCCGCACTACATCCCCGAGCTGCGCCCGCTGACCGGCAAGGATCAGCCCATCATCGACTACTTTGCCGGCGAACCCAAAGTCGCCGAGATGATTGCCGACATTCAGGCCATGCTGGAGAAATGGCTACCCGAATTCAGGCAGGAAAACCGCAGCTACCTGACCGTAGCCATAGGCTGTACCGGCGGTCAGCATCGCTCGGTATTTATCGCCGAAACGCTGGCCCGCCGCTTTACCCGTGAGCAGGTGCTGCTGCGCCACCGCCAGCTACAAAGAACGGGATGCGACTGATACGTCCGGGCGACTATCTGGTGATCGTACTGGCCGGTACGCTATGCCTCACCCTGTTCTGGCAGTTATGGGCCGGAGATACGGCACGCACGCTGACAATACGCAGCAAGGGCCAACTGTGGCGTGAAGTCAGTTTGCTGCACAACCAGATTCTGGATGTCCCCGGCCCTTTGGGCCTGACCCGCATCGAAATACATAATGGCCGCGCCCGCATCGGCAGCGACCCGGGCGCGCGCCAGTACTGCGTCAAGCAAGGCTGGCTAGACAAGGCCGGACAAAGTGCCATCTGCCTGCCGAACCAGACCAGCATCGAGCTTGGCGCTAGTGCCGCACACTATGACAGCCTCAGTTTCTGAACCGCTAAGCCTGCGTGTCGGCGCAGACGATCAGCGCATTGCCGCGCTGGCAGCCATCGCCATTGTTCTTGCACTGATTGATGCCGGCCTGCCCTCGCCGCTTCCCGGCATCAAGCCCGGCCTTGCCAATATCGTCACCTTGCTGGCGCTGTATCACCTGGGCTGGCGCGCCGCACTCTGGGTTAGTCTGCTGCGCATTCTCGGTGCAGGGTTGCTGCTGGGCAGCCTGCTGACACCAGGCTTCTTCCTGTCGCTTTGCGGCGCACTGGCCAGCCTTGCCGCGCTGGCGCTGGCCTTTCGCCTGCCGCGCAGATGGTTCGGCCCGGTTTCGCTTAGCATTATCGCCGCCTTTAGCCATATTGCCGGACAACTGCTGCTGGCCAGGCTATGGCTGATTCCCAGCGACGGCATACTTTATTTTGTGCCGCCTTTCGCGCTGGCCGCGCTGGTGACCGGTCTTGTCAACGGCATCATCGCCGCGCGCTTGCTCGCCCCTACACCGCAACAGGATGCCTGATGAACTCTTACAGCAAAACCGTGACCGTCGCCCTGACCGGTGCTTCCGGCCTGCCTTATGGCCTAGCGCTGATACGCGAACTGATCAAGGCCGGCTGCCGCGTCTGGGTACTGTGTTCGCAAGCGGCCCATATCGTTGCCAAACAGGAAATGGGGCTGACGCTGCCTGCGCGCGCCGCCGATCTGGAGCTGTGGCTAAGCGAGGAATACGCGGCGGCTGCGGGACAACTTAAGGCCTTTGGCCGCGAGGAATGGTTTGCGCCGGTGGCTTCCGGTTCCAATCCGGCGGATGCCATGGTGGTATGCCCGTGCTCGATGGGTACGCTGGCTGCCATCGCCATAGGCAGCAGCGACAATCTGATCGAACGCGCAGCCGATGTCAGCATCAAGGAGCAGAAAAAACTGATACTGGTGCCGCGCGAAACGCCATTTTCCGCCATTCACCTGGAGAATATGCTCAAGCTTGCGCGTTTGGGCGTGGTCATCCTGCCACCCTCGCCCGGCTTTTACACCCACCCGCAGAGCATAGACGATATGGTCGATTTTATCGTGGCACGCATTCTCGACCAGATAGGCGTTGCCCACCAGCTGCTACCGCGCTGGGGCGATACGGCATGAGTACAGCGCTTTTTTCCTTGCCATCGCAAAGGCAGCTGGAACACAGCGCGGCACCACTGGGCTTGATGCGCCGCGCCGCCTGCGCCGCAGCCTACTGGATCATGGCGCGCTATCCGGCCGGCGCCGCCATCATGGTACTGGCCGGCCCGGGCAATAATGGCGGCGACGCGCTGCATCTGGCCTGCGAGTTATTGAGCGCAGGCTATAAAGTGACCGTCATCAGCCCGCAGCCGCAAAGCTCGGCTGAAGCACAAGCGGCGCGCGCACGCTGGGATGCTTGCGCCATGGCGACATATACCCGCCTGCCAGAAGCCCATGCCGACCTGATCGTGGACGGCTTATTCGGTATCGGCTTAAGCCGGCCGCTGGCCTCGCCTTGGGACGCGCTGATCGCGCAAGTCAACGCCGCCGGCGTAGCTGTGCTCGCGCTGGACACCCCCAGTGGGCTGGATGCCATGAGCGGCCACGCGCTTGGCGCAGCCATGCGCGCGACTGATACGCTGACCTTTCTTTGCTTCAAGCCCGGCCTGCTGACAGCAGACGGCAGCGAGCTCGCCGGAGAAGTGCATCTGGCAACACTGGATATACCCGCCGCGCTGCTGCCCACGCCGGAAGGTGAGCTGAACCGCCCCGCCGTGACGGCGCTCAAGCGCCATGCCAATAGCCATAAGGGGAGCTTCGGTACCGTATGTGTCGTCGGCGGTGCGCCCGGCATGCTGGGCGCGGCGCTTTTGGCAGGGCGCGCCGCGCTGGCCTGTGGCGCCGGCAAGGTCTTGCTTGCCACGCTGGACAGCCGTTTGCCGGTCGATAGCACACAGCCCGAACTGATGATTTCGCCGCTTGTCTTGCCGCTTGCGTCACACAGCATCTGCGCCATCGGCCCGGGCCTTGGCAGCAGCACAGCGGCCCAAGCGGCACTATCGGCGGCATTGGCAAGCGACACGCCCTTGGTGATAGACGCCGATGCACTTAATCTGCTGGCCCACGATGCGGCACTTTTCGCCACACTGGCCACACGGCAGGCACCGGCCATCCTGACGCCGCACCCGGCCGAGGCCGCGCGGCTATTAGGAATCAGTAGCACCGAGGTGCAGGCAGACCGCCTGGCCGCAGCACGCACCCTGGCTGCGCGCTTAAACAAGGTCGTGGTACTCAAGGGGGCCGGCAGCCTGATTGTCCGCCCCGACGGTTTTTACCGCATCAATGCCAGCGGCAATGCTGCGCTGGCGGTGGCAGGGCAAGGCGATGTGCTGACCGGGGCGATTGCAGCGCTATGGGCACAGCAACTACCCCCCTTTGATGCCGCCAGCCTTGCCGTTCACCTGCATGGTCTGCTTGCCGACCTGTATGTACACGCCGCCGGCGGCCCGATCGGCCTGACGGCGTCAGCCACGGCGACGGCGCTTTCCGGCTTAATCAACGCGCTTTTGTGCGTTCAAAATACCGGCCCATAACGGAACACGCAGCCTCCACTCACCACGCCCTATTCCCAAAGATATGAACCAGCAAACCCGCGCTACCTTATTCGGCCTCGCCGCAGTTCTCGCCTGGTCAACCGTCGCCACCGCCTTCAAGATCAGCCTCAGCTATCTGTCGCCGGCGCAGTTACTGCTCTATGCCTGCGCGGCCAGCTTGCTGGCGCTGCTATCCATCCTTGCGGTGCAACGCCGTCTGGGCGAGCTGGTACCGGCGCTGCGGCTTTACTGGCGCCGCTCGCTGCTTTTGGGCGCGGTCAACCCCTTTGCCTACTATCTGATCCTGTTTCAGGCTTATGCCTTGCTGCCGGCACAGGAGGCGCAAGCCATCAACTACACTTGGGCACTGAGCATGACCTTGCTGTCGGTGCCGCTATTGGGTCATCGCCTGCGCAAGCTCGATCTGGCCGCTGCGCTGGTGTGTTATATCGGCGTCCTCATTATCGGCACGCGCGGTGATGTACTGGCGCTGTCGTTTTCCAATATGAACGGCATGCTGTTTGCACTGGCATCCACCCTGCTGTGGGCCAGTTACTGGATTTTCAATACCCGCGACACGCGCGAGCCAGTGCTGGGGCTGACGCTGAACTTTATTATGGCGCTGCCGCTGATTGTGCTCTGGTGTGCGCTAAACGGTGAGCTGACACCGGTTGCGTGGCAGGGACTGGCTGGAGCAGCCTATGTAGGCGCCATCGAAATGGGCTACACCTTCGTGCTGTGGTTGACGGCAATGAAGCTCACCCAAAGCACGGCGCGCATCGCCAACCTGATTTTCCTGTCGCCCATTATCTCGCTGTGGCTAATCCACTTTTTTATCGGCGAGCCCATCCTCGCCTCGACCCTGGTCGGCCTTACGCTGATTCTCGGTGGCCTGCTGCTGCAAAAGTGGCCGCTCAAGCGCGGTGCCTGACGTAAAAAAGCCCGCCCCGACCATAGGCCGGGGCGGGCTTGACGGGTACCTTATTTAGCGGCGCTTATTGGTTTTGGCTGGCTTTACCGGCTCGTCAAACAAAGTCTTGTCGTTTTCGGCGGCCGCCAGTGCCGCATCCATGCGCGCGCGCAAGCCGGTATAGAAGGCATATAACGTCGCAATTGCCGGGGTAATCTGCCCCAGCAACTCTTCACGCTGCTCAACTACCGTCCGCACGGCAGGATCTGGATCGCGCTCCAGCGCCAGCATCATGATGGGCGCGAGCGCAGCACCGGCTTCACTATCATCAAATGCCAGCTGCCAATCGCCCGGCAGCAAAGCCATGCCGCGCTCGAAGCCTTCGGCCCAGTCATTACCCGACACCTTGCCCTCACCATCGGCCTCCAGCCATGGGTGAAATTCCTCGCCTGCTTCCAGCGTGCGCGCGATATCCAGCCAGTGCCCGCTAAGCAGATGCATAAAGGCATCAAACGCCTTGGTTGTGGCAAACGAGGTTTCATCTTCGAAGGCAGCACCCAGAATCAGCGGCAGATACTCGGCCGGACGTATGACTTCGGGCCCGGCAATCAAGGCGGCGAAAAAACCGTCCAGCGTCTCCAGACTCATCGCGCCTTGCGCGTAAAAGGCAGACAGGGTGGCAGACAGGCGTTCGTAATCGCTGTCGCTCAAGGCTTGATGGCTCATGATGGCGGATCCGTAGCAGATGCAAAACGCCATTATCCGCTATACCCGAGCGCCCGGACAGGACTGATGAGAACTCTCGTCCACGTAATGCCGGTGCGACGCCTCACAATTTTAAAACCATACATATAAAAATATGCAAATAAAAACCCATGGCATAAAATGTGCCCTTGCAAAAAGTAACCGCTAGACAGGTGCAACTAAGCCGGCCATTTTCCTGCCAGACAGGTATCTGCCTGCCGATGGCAAACAATAAGCCCGGCCCCCGATTGACCGCATACATAGCAAGCACAAAACAATGAAATCCAGGATCCCCCCTACCCAACAGCAAGTCCGCTTTCAGGCTGACGAGTTGATCATCAGCAAAACCGATCTTGCCGGGCGCATCACCTACGTCAACCGTATTTTTATGCAAGTCTGCAACTATGCGGAAGATGACCTGCTCGGGGTGCAGCACAATATCGTGCGTCACCCCGACATGCCGCGCGGCGTATTCCGCCTGATGTGGGAGACGCTCAAGTCCGGGCATGAGTTCTTCGGTCTCGTCAAGAATATGACTTCGGACGGACACTATTACTGGGTGTTTGCCAATATCACGATCGACCAGCGCAATCAGCAGCCGGTCGGCTATTTCTCGGTGCGCCGTCAGGCACCGCAAAGCGCAATCGATGCAGTCAGCACGCTTTACAACAAGATGAACGAAATTGAACAAACTGCGGGCGCTGCCAATGGCCCCGAAGCCTCGCTGCAATGGCTGCAGGCACAACTGGTGCAACAGGGCGTGACTTACGAGAAATTCGTGCTGGATTTGTACCGTCAGGCAACATCCCGCACGGGAGAGATGGCAGCATGAGCAAGGATCTGGAACTCCTGAACGCAACCAGCAAGACCAGCCGGCGCACGCTGTTTTGGGAACAGAAATTCATTCTGAGCTGCATTGTCTTTGTCAGTCTGGTCTGGATTGCCGCCGGCATCAGCATCTACCAGCGCGGCCTTGGCCTCACCAATATCAGCGTACCGCTGCTGGCGGTTGCCTTTGCCGGCTACGCCTACTGGCATCAACGCCGCCCGCTGGCCGTACTGGCAGAAATCGAATATGTGCTGCGCCGGGCCGCCCAAGGCGAAACCCATGTCCGGCTCACCCGCACCAAGGGGCTAGGCGAAGTCGGCAAGGTCGCCTGGAACCTGAATGATCTGCTGGACATTATCGAGGCGCACGCCAAAGACATCGCCACCTGCTTCGAGCGGGCGGGACAGGGGGACTACAGCCGCCCGGCACTTAGCGCAGGCTTGCCGGGTGAATTCGCCCAGTCTATGGAAAACATCAATATCACGCTACGCTCGATGCAGGAAGCCGCCGAATTTGATGCCAAGAACCGCCTCTCCAGCCAGTTGCATGCCCTGAATACCGCTAATTTGCTACGCAACCTCAAGGGCAACCAGCAGGATTTGCTGCGGGCCACTCAGGAGATGGACGGCATGCAGGGCATGGCCGAACAGAACCTTGATGGCGCACAGCGCAGCCGGCAGACCGTGGAAGAGCTAGACAGCGAATTCGAACAAATCACTGGCAATATGCAGACGCTTTCGGGTAGCGCCCGCCAGCTGGGGGAAGCCAGCACCCGCATTGTCGATACGGTACGCCTCATTACCGAGATCACCGAGCAGACCAATTTGCTGGCGCTTAATGCGGCAATCGAGGCGGCGCGCGCCGGAGAGGTTGGCCGCGGCTTTGCCGTGGTCGCCGACGAAGTACGCAAACTGGCCGACCGCACCCATGCAGCCACACTGGAAATCGGCAAGGTGATCAATAGCCTGCACCAGCGCGTCGAAACCATGGTGGAGCAGACGCTGGCGCTCGAAGCGCAAAGCAGCTCGGTCAGCCAGCGCGTTTCCGGCTTTCGCACTCAGTTCGAGCATGTGGCCGAATCGGCGCAGTCAACCATAGACAGCCTGGCTTGCGCCAAGGACATGACGTTCTCGTCACTGGTCAAGCTTGATCACATCATCTACATGCAAAACAGCTATATCGCACTTGAACAAAATGGTGAAGGCAGCGAAGCACTGGCCACGAATATCGGCCATACCCAGTGCCGTCTGGGCAACTGGTATTACGAGGGCGCAGGCAAGAAATCTTACAGCCACCTGCCAGGCTACCAGGCCCTGGAGAAGCCGCACGCCCAAGTCCACCATGCCGTGCAACGCGCCATGCAGACGGTCAAAGGCGACTGGCTGCACGACGCAACGGTACTCCAGCAGATCATCGCGCAGATGCATGACGCAGAAGTCGCGAGCAATCAGGTCATCGAACAGGTCGGACTGGTTTTCAGCCACCAAAAAAAAGCCCCCTCTTCCGTAAACAAGCACCCTACTCACGCTCCGGCCTGAAACGGATACGCGGCTCAAACCCGCGCGATATTTTAGACAGACGACCTCGATACAAAAACGCCCCTTTTCACAAAGGGGCGTTTCTTTTAGCTGAGCCGCTTGCGGCGTATGAATGGGCAGGCTCAGTCTTGTGCCGGCGCCTCGCCTGATGCAGCCGCTTCGGCTTCGCGCCGGGCTTTTTCGGCAAAGTAATAGGCGCGGCGGGCTTCTTTAGCGGCGAGGCGTTCGGCGCGCTCGGCGGCCAGACGCGCATTCTCCGCCGCATTCAGCTCGGCTTCTATCGCTTCGCGCTCGGCGCGTGCCGCCATCGATGCGGCCCTGGCCGCCTCGCGTTCGGCCGCTTCGGCCGCAGCCATCTCTGCCAGCTCTTCGCGGGTTTTGCACGGGCCGGTTTTTTCAAACCAGGCGACGGATTCCACGTGGGCGGTATGCGGGAACATATTGATGATGCCGGCGGCCTTGAGCGTATAGCCCTTGGTATTGACCAGCACACCGGCGTCACGCGCCAGCGTGGACGGGCTGCACGACACATACACGATGCGTTTGGGCGCGCTCTCGTCAGTCAATGCCTGACATAGCTGTACGGCGCCATCGCGCGGCGGATCGATCAACATCTTGTCGAAGTGCCCCAGTGCGGCAAAGCTTTCTTCGGTCACATCGAACAGGTTGGCCATTTCATAGCTGACCTGCTTTTCCAGACCGTTATGGGTGGCATTTTCCACGGCGCGCTTGACCAGCGCCTCGCTGCCTTCCATGCCGTGCACGGTGGCGCCCGAACGCGCAATCGGCAAGGTGAAGTTACCGATACCGCAGAACATATCGGCAATGCGCTCGCCCGGCTGCGCATCCAGCAGGCGCAAGGCGCGGCTGACCATCACATTATTAATCCCCGGGTTGACCTGGGTAAATTCGGTCGGGTAGTACGGCATTTCAACGCCAAAATCGTCGAGGCGATAGCTCAGGCGCGGCGCATCCTTGGGGTAAAGCGGATAGCAGGTTTCCGGCCCCTTGGGTTGCAGCCAGATCTGTAGCGGACGCACGCTGCCATGCGCATCGGCAAAGGCGGTAAACAGCGCCTCGTCGGCTGCGTTGATCGCATCCATATTACGGAACACCAGCACATCCACATCGACGCCACCGGCGTATTCAATCTGCGGCATACGGTCGCGTATCGACAACTTGGCCACCAGCGCGCGCAGCGGCAGCAGCAAAGCGGAAATATGCGGCGGCAGCACATGGCACTCGGCCATATCGACAATAAAGCGCGAGCGTTTTTCATGGAAGCCGATCAGCACCTCACCCTTTTTCTCGACCCAGCGCGCCGACAGGCGGGCACGGTGACGATAGCCCCAGCTCTGGCCGGCAATCGGCGTTAACACACGCTCGGGCGTCACTTTACCGATGCGGGCCAGATTGTCTTCCAGCACGCGTTGCTTGATGGCAACCTGGGCGGTGAATTCCATATGCTGCATCGAACAGCCGCCGCAAACCCCGAAGCTGGGGCAACGCGGCGTGGTGCGCATAAAGCTTTCTTTGAGCACGCGTACGGTTTCGGCATTCTCGTAACTGCTTTTGCTGCGGTAGCTGCGGTACTCGACGGTTTCATACGGCAAAGCGCCGTCGATAAACAGGGTCTTGCCATTTACATGGGCGACGCCGCGACCTTCATAGTCGAGCGACTCAATCTGGGCCAAGGCCGGGGTATCAGACATTATTTTGGTAATCAAATCAAAGCGAAGGCGGCGATTTTCTCAGAAACACGCCACAAACGCACGCCCGCCATCCCTTAAGCGGCAAAGCTGACCTCGCAAAGCAGCACTTCTGCTAAAATCTGCTACTGTTCCCAGCCCGATTATTTACCGAAGCTTATCCATGAAACCACTGTCCGGCCTGTCTGCATTTTTCCTGCTGCTATCGCTCTCGGCTACGGCTGCGGCTATCCCGCAACCCGATGTGGCGATACAGCCTAGCGGCACCCATGTGGTGATCAATCTGCCGCAGACACGATTGTTTCTGTTTCAGGATGGCGAGCTAAAAGACAGTTTTCCGGTTGCCGTCGGCAAGATGCTGACGCGCACGCCGGTAGGCGAATATGCCGTAACCGGCATTTACCGCAACCCGAGCTGGCATGTCCCCCGCTCCATTCAGGAAGAGATGCGCAAAAAAGGCAAGCCGGTTGAGACCGTCGTGCCGCCGGGGCCGGATAATCCGCTGGGGCCGGTGTTTATCCGCTTTGGCGAAGCCAAGCTGGGTTTGGGCATACACGGCACCAATGCGCCGTCCAGCGTACCGGGGTTTCGCAGCCATGGCTGCGTACGCATGAAGAGCGAACAGGCATTGCTGCTGTCCAATATCGTGCCCAAGGGCGCGACCGTTTCGGTCACTTACCAGACTGTTTTGCTGTCGCAGGACGAGGCTGGCGAATTGTGGCTGACCGCATTTCGCGATCGCTACCAGAACAAGAATGTCGCCATGCCGCAACTGGCCGATGCCCTGCTGCGCTGGCAGGGCGAAAACCAGAAAGCCGTATTCGGTCAACGGGTCAACCAGGCGCTCAACGAGCGCAAGGGCAAGCCGCTATGCCTGACCTGCAAGAAACCAGCCGAAGCACGTATCAGCGGCACACTCAGTTCCATACCCTGGCTATCCGATCAGGAACCGGCTCAGGCTCTGCCTGAGCCCGCCCCCGAGCCGGTGATGGAACCTGCGCCGGAAGATGCCTCCGGAGCCTGGCCGGCAGCCAAGCGAAAATCCACTCCGCCAGTACCGGCAGGCTGAATCAGGGCGCTGGCGTCGCGGCAGCCTCGCAGGCAAGCGCGGCAAAACGCAATAGCGCGCGCTCGTAAGCCGGCGTCCACGGATAGCAGCAAGACAGGCGTACACAGTTATTGAAACGCCCGCGCGCCGAATACAGCGCCCCCGGCGCGACCGTAATGCCCTCAGCCAGCGCGCGCTGAAATAAAGCCAGCGTATCCACGCCCTTGGGCAACTCCACCCACAGCAAGCAACCTCCGGATGGCGACGTAGCGCGGGTACCCGCCGGAAAATGGCTGGCTACGGCGGCGCGCAGCTTTTCCATCTGCGCCATAAACTGGCGACGGATAAAGCGCAGGTGATGATCGAAGCCGCCGCTTTCCAGATATTCGGCCAGTGCCTCCTCCAGCAAACGGGGCTGACCCAAAGATCCCGCGATCTTGAGGCGCATCACTTCGTGCAAGAAGCGCCCCGGAGCAATCCAGCCTATGCGAAAGCCCGGCGCCAGCGTCTTGCTGAAGCTGGAGCACAGCAAGACCCAGCCTTCCTTGTCCCAGGATTTGACCGAGTCCGGCGGTGCTGCGCCGTAAAACAGGTCGGCATGTGGCGTGTCTTCAATCAGCGGAATCCGGTACTCACTGACCAGTGCCGCCAGACGCTGGCGCGCAGCCAAGGGCATACTGGCCCCCAACGGGTTCTGTACCGTAGGCTGCACCACCAGCGCCGACAGGCGCTTTTCCGACAGCAGCAATTCCAGTGCGTCCAGCGACAGGCCGCTAGCCGGATGGGTCGGTATTTCTATCACCGACAGCCCCAGACTCTTGGCGAGCGGAATCAGGCCAAAATAGGTCGGCGACTCCAGCCCCACCGTGTCGCCAGGCTTGCATACCGCGTGCAGTGCCAGTTGCAGCGCCTCCGTGCAGCCATTGGTCACCACAATATCGTCCGGGCTTAATACACAGCCACTGCCCAGTGCCCGCTGGGCAATCTGGCGGCGCAGCCGCTCCGAGCCAGGCGGAAACGGATAATCGGTGGTCAGCTCGGGATGCTGGCGCACCAGTTTACTGACAATCTGCTTAAGACGGGTAGTCGGGTAAAAATCACTGCCGCGCGGGCTGGCCAGCGATAAATCGATCACATCGGTGCGGGTTTGCGCCCCCATCACCAACTCCAGCTGATCGGCCTCGCCCTGCTCGCCGGCATGGGTTTCGCTTTGGCGGCGCATCAGCGGCAAAGGCAGGCGCGCCACACCCTTGACGTAAAAACCCGACTGCGGCCGCGCCTCGATCAGGCCGCGATCCTCCAGCGCGCGATAAGTCGCCAGTATGGTCGACGGGCTGACTTTGTGGATGGCGCATGCCTTGCGCACCGAAGGCAGGCGCTCGCCCACCCTGACCGTGCCGTTTTCTATCAATGCGGTCCACTCGCCCACCAAAGACATGTACAGCGTTTCGCTACTCATTCCCGCCCCTTTTCCACTCTCCCCGCACCATCAGGTGCGCGGGCAGCACAGTTCAGCCGCAATCAGACCATAACAGTTGCCAACAAGGCAAACTGTTATGGTCTCAATTCAATATTTCTGGATCTGTAATTATTTATTTGGCAACGCTAATATAGCGCCAGAATTTAGCTTCCCTGACGGATACCGATATGAACTTCATCGCACTGGTGACCTACCTCACCATCATGGCCATCACGCCGGGCCCGAATAATCTGGCCCTGGCTTCCAGCGGGGTGAATTTCGGCCTGAAACGCACCTTGCCGGCCCTGATGGGAATGGCATTGGGCCTGTCCAGTCAGGTGGCAATCCTGGCACTGGCGCTAGGCAGCATGATGGCGCTGATGGAGAGCATCAAATTATGGCTGGCACTGGCCGGCTGTCTCTATTTGTTCTGGCTGTCCTGGCATATGGCGCATGCCGCCGAGCCCGGCAGCGATGGCAAAGTCAGCAAGGGCAAGCCCATGGGCTTTGCCAGCGGCGTGCTGTTCAACTGGCTGAACCCCAAGGTATGGCTGATGGGTTTTAACGTCGCCATCGTGTTCCTGCCTGACAGCATGCCGGTGTGGCAAGCGGGCAGCCTGTTCTTTGTGGTGACTTTTATCATCACCCTGCCCTGCATCGCCGTCTGGGCCTGGGGCGGTGAATATATCCGCCGCTATCTGGATTCGCCGCGCCGCCTGCACCTGTTCAACTACAGCATGGGCGGCATGCTGGCCTGTACTGCAGCCTGGCTGCTGGTGGAAATGCTGCCGGCCGAAACCATGGCACAGATGAGCGCCATGGTCTGATTTCCCCCTATTCCTTTGCTAACCCCGAGTGGAATTTTCCCCGCAAACACCAATCGTGTTTGCGGGTTTTTTTTGCCGCAGCGTAAAATAGCCGGCTTACCTTCGAACCCGAGCCAGACCCATCATGATACGTACCCGTTTCGCCCCCAGCCCGACCGGCTACCTGCATATAGGTGGCGTGCGCACGGCCCTGTTTTCCTGGGCCTTTGCCAAGAAGCACGGCGGCACTTTCGTGCTGCGCATCGAAGACACCGATCTTGAGCGCTCGACCCCCGAATCGGTCAAGGCCATCCTTGACGGCATGCACTGGGTCGGCCTCGACTACGATGAAGGCCCGTTCTACCAGACCCACCGCTTCGACCGTTACGAAGAAGTGATTCAGAAACTGCTGGCCAGCGGCCACGCCTACCACTGCTATATGAGCCGTGAAGAGCTGGATGCGCTGCGCGCCGAGCAAGAAGAGCGCGGCGAGAAGCCGCGTTACGATAGACGCTGGCGTCCCGAGGCTGGCAAGGTTCTGCCTGCGCCCCCAGCCGACGTTAAACCGGTCGTGCGTTTCAAGACGCCACTGGATGGCGTGGTGGCCTGGGACGACGCCGTCAAAGGGCGGATCGAGTTTGCCAATGAAGAGCTGGATGATCTGATCATCGCCCGCCCCGACGGCAGCCCGACCTATAACTTCTGCGTGGTGGTCGATGACTGGGATATGCAGATCACCCATGTGATTCGTGGTGATGACCATGTCAACAACACGCCGCGCCAGATCAACATCCTTAAAGCACTGAATGCTCCGCTGCCTATCTACGGCCACCTGCCGATGATACTCAACGAGAACGGCCAGAAAATGTCCAAGCGCCGCGACGCGGTCAGCGTAGTCGATTACGCCGAGCGCGGCATTCTGCCCGAGGCCTTGCTTAACTATCTGGCGCGTCTGGGCTGGGGCCACGGTGACGACGAGCTGTTCGATATGGCTCAGTTTGTCGAGTGGTTCACGCTGGAAGCGGTCAGCCCGTCTGCCAGCCGTTTCAACCACGAGAAATTCATGTGGCTGAATGCGCAGCATATCAAGCTGGCCGACAATACCCGCCTCGCGACCCTGGTCGCGCCGCGCCTGGCTGCCTCCGGCATCACACCCGATGGTGGCCCAGCCCTCACCGAGGTGCTGGCACTGGTCAAAGAGCGGGTACAGGACTTGAATACGCTGGCGGACGAGTGCCACTACTTCTACCAGAAGCTGACCCCTACGGACGCCGATGTGGAGAAACATCTGTCGGGCGATACGCCGGCACGCATGGCACGCTTCGCAACCCGCCTTGCTGCCCTGAGCGAATGGAATGCCGCGTCCATCCACGGCCTGTTCAAGCCATTTTGCGCCGATGAAGGCATCAAAATGGGCCAACTGGGTATGCCGCTACGCGTATTGGTATGCGGTACCGCGCAGACGCCATCGGTGGATGCGGTACTGGCGCTGATAGGCCGCGACGAAGTCCTGCGCCGCATGGCCGCCTGAGTCGCCGCGCCAGCAAAAGCCGCCGGCTCCTGATGGAGCGGGCGGCTTTTTTTATCACGCAAAACAAGCTCAGCGCTGATCCAGACCCAAAGCCTGCCAGCCGGCATGACCCAGCTTTTCCAGTGTCGCACTATTGCGCTCGGCGATGGCATCGACTTCGGCATCTTCTGCCACGGCCGCATCCACACTGGCGTCGCGCAACAGATGCAGCGTGGCAAACGGGGCGCGGTTGACATAGTTGACCATATCGTCAGGCTCGCAGCCGTCAAACTGGAAATCGGGATGGAAGTTGGCCACCTGCAATACACCGTCCAGCCCCTGCTCGCTGATGGCTTCATCCGCCAGCAGCAACACATCGTTGAAATCGATAAAGTCGCTAAACAGCGTCGGATGAATCAGCAAGGTGGTATCAATCTCGCTCGCCGGCGTTTGTGCCAGCAATGCCAGTTCCCTATCCAGATCCTCGAGAAAACCATCCAGATGGCGCGCGTCGCTGACCACCAAGCGCACACGATTCTCCACATACACCTTGCGCGCAAACGGACACAAATTCAGCCCGATAACGGCTTTCTCCAGCCACAAGCGGGTGGCGGCGATCACATCTTCATGGCGCATGAGCAACTCCTCGCAAAAAGCGCAGTGTAAGCCGTCACCCAAACGAAACGACAGTTTTTTCGCCTGAGAAGCGGACTAGACAACCGCTTGCCCCTTAAGTCATGGCCCGTGGACAGATGCGCGCACCACAAAAATGTAAAACATCAGGACGACTGCGGCACCGCCATGCCGCGCTGCACGGCGGGACGCGCGGCCATGGCATCAGCCCAGCGCCGCACATGGGGAAAGTCCGCCAGTTCGACCATATGCCATTCATGGCGTGCAACCCACGGGTAAAGCGCAATATCGGCGATGCTGTAGTCGCTACCCGCGACAAAGCGGTGATCGGCCAGTTGCCGATTCAACACGCCATACAGGCGCAAGGTCTCATCGTGATAGCGTTTTTGTGCATACGGCAGGGTTTCGGGCGCATAGCGCAAAAAATGGTGTGCCTGCCCCAGCATGGGACCGAAGCCGCCCATCTGGAACATCAGCCATTGCAGCACGCAATAACGCGCCGCCCCTGCTGCCGGCAACAAGCGGCCGGTTTTTTCTGCCAGATAAATCAGGATGGCTCCCGACTCGAATAACGCCAGTGCGGTGCCATCCGGGCCGTCGGGGTCGACGATGGCCGGAATCTTGTTGTTCGGGCTGATCTTGAGAAAGTCGGGCGCGAACTGCTCGCCCTGATTGATATCGACCGGGAACACGGTGTAAGGCAGATCCAGCTCTTCCAGTGCGACAGAGATTTTCTTGCCGTTAGGCGTGCCCCAGGTGTAAAGCTCTATCATGGCGTCAAGCCCCTCGCTAGTAATTTACCTAGCATAGTGCAAGGCAGAAGCGGCGGCCAGCCCCCCCTCACACGCCGGCCTGCGTCCCCAGCTCCACCACCCGCCCGGGCGGCAGATGGTAATAGACCGCAGCACTTTCACCCTGGCGCGCCAGCCAGCGGAACATGCTGCGCCGCCAGCGCGGCACATCCGCCAGGCTTTCCAGCGCACTGACCCGGGTGAGAAAAAACGAGGTATCGTCCAGCTGAACCAGCAGCCCCGCACTGCTAGCCTGAGACAGCGCCGCCGGCACATCCGGCTCTTCGCGAAAACCGTAACGCAAATGCACGCGCCACAGATCGGGTGCCAGCATCTGCACCGTCACGCGCTCGGCGGCAGGCACGCGCGGCACTTCCTGTGCATCCACATGCAACAGCACAATTTGCCGGTGCAATACTTTGTAATGCTTGATGTTTTGCTGCAAGGCCAGCGGCACACCGGCCGGGTCCGAGCTCAGATACACCGCCATGCCCTCTACCCGCAGCACATCCGGTGGCCGGGCAATAAAATCCGCCAGCGTTTGGGCGCAAGCATCACGCCGGCTGGCAATAGCGGCTGTGCCGCGCTTCCAGCTGGTCATCAGGGCAAACAACACCAGCGCCAGCGTCAAGGGCACCCAGCCGCCGGCAATGATCTTGGTTGCATTGGACGCAAAAAACAGCAGTTCAACCAGCCACAAGCCCAACAATAGCGCCATCAGTTTCAAGCGCTGCGTGCCACGAAACGATAAAAATACCAGCGTCAGGCACAACACGGTGGTGATATTCATCGCACCGGATACGGCAATACCATAAGCCGCCGCCATGGCATTAGGCGAGCGAAAGCCCAGTACCAGCAAGACCACCGCCAACAGCATCAGCCAGTTGATACCGGGCAAATACACTTGCCCGCGCTCGGCATCCGAGGTGTGTTTGACATTAAAGGGCGGCAGATAACCCAGGTGGCCGGCTTGCACCGTCATCGAAAAGACACCGGCGATGGTCGCCTGTGCCGCAATCACGGTGGCCAAGGTCGCCAGCACCACCAGAGGCAGCTGCAAGGCATCAGGCGCAAGACCATAAAAGGGATGATTAACGGCAGCAGGGTTGCGCAACAACAAGGCCCCCTGACCGAAATAATTCAGCATCAGCGCCGGCCATACCAGGCGGAACCAGGCCAGACGGATGGGACGCGCACCGAAATGCCCCATATCCGCATACAGCGCTTCGCCGCCGGTCATGGCCAAAAATACCGCAGACAACAGCAAAAAAGCCGCGCTTGGCGAGTCGATGGCAAAACGGATGGCGTAAAGCGGGCTCAAAGCCTTCAGTACCGACGGCTGCTGCACAATGCTGGCTGCACCCAATGCGGCCAGTACCAACAACCACAACAACATCACCGGCCCGAACAGGCGCCCGACCATACCGCTACCAAAGCGCTGGATGGCAAACAGCCCAACCAGCACCAACAAGGTCAGCGGCAAAATCAGCGGCGTCAGCACCGGATCCACCACACTCAGCCCCTCGATTGCCGAGAGTACCGAAATAGCCGGCGTAATCACCGCATCGCCAAAAAACAGGGCCGCACCGAAAATCCCCAGTGCAACCGCAAAACCAGCCACACGCGGGTGCTGCGCAGCCTTGGCATGCACGCCCGCCGCCAGTGCCAGCACCCCGCCCTCACCCTCGTTATCGAAGCGCAGCACCAAGACCATATATTTCAGCGAAATCACCAACAGCACCGCCCAGAATAGCGCCGACAAAGTCGCCAGCACATGGCTCTCACTGGGCGAGAGACCATACAGGCCGACAAAAGCCATACGAAAAGCGTACAGCGGGCTGGTGCCAATATCGCCGTACACCACACCCATCGCGGTCAAAGCCAATAACCACGGTGTTTTTTTATCTGTTTGCTGTTCCATTCCCCGCCCCGCCAAGCATGCTATCCAGTTCATTCCCTATGCTTAGCCTAGACGAGTTCGGCGCGATCACCGCCTTGCTTACTTGCGCTCGGGCGCAGGGATGCCTAGCGCCGCCCAGCCAGCTGCCCCCATATCCTGCAGCAGGGCAATATTGCGCCGGTAGATAGCATCGGTGTCGGGCATGGCCGCGACTGCGCGCGCAATGCTGGATTCGCGTATCAGGTGCAAAGTCGGGTAAGGCGAGCGGTTGGTGTAGTTGCTGATTTCATCCGCCTCGGTACCCTCAAAACGAAAGTCGGGGTGAAACGGGGCAATCTGCAAAATGCCGTCCAGACCATGCTCGGGCAAGGCGGCATCGGCAATGTCCAGCATCTGGTTGAAGCCGTCAAAATCGGGAAACAGCGTGGGATGCACCAGCAAGGTCGTGTCGGTCTCATCGGGGCTGGCTGCAGCCAGAAAGTCGAGCTCGCGATCCAGCTCCTCCAGAAAAGCATCCAGATGCGGCGCTTGGCTGACCACGATGCGGATCTGGTTTTTCACATAAACCGATTTGGCAAACGGACACAAATTCAGCCCGATCACCGCCTTCTCCAGCCAGATGCGGGTGGCGGCAACAATCTCGTCTTGTTTCATGGTTCAGGCTCGCAAAAGCCCAGTGTACGCTGAAAAAGGCGACATTCCCGTGACGGGCTGCAGCTTATGCATGGGCAATGAACGCGGTTGATGTATCAGCCCCCTTTCCTGCCCGCCTTATGCTGGTAAAAAGAGCCGCTCGCACATGACAGAAAAACCGCCATAAAAAAACCCCTGCCGCTCAAAGACAGGGGTTGATTGGGTAGGGCAAACAGAAAGTCTAGTGTCCGGCTTTAAGATTCTGCCACAGGCGGGTATAGCCCTGAATCACCTTGGGCGGCATGGTCAGCAAGACAAAGCTGCTCTTCAGATCATCTTGGCTCGGGAAGATGGAGCGGTCGCTGACATACGCCTTGTTGACGAACTTGCGCGCGGCCAGTGAGCCAGGTGCATAGGTCACGGCATTGGCGTTATTGGCTGCAACCTTAGCATCCAAGGTGTAATTGATGAATTTAAGCGCATTATCGCTATTGGCCGAGTCTTTCGGAATCACCATGCTGTCCACCCAGACACCGGTGCCCTGCTTGGGCATCAACACCTCGATTTTTACCCCATTTTTAGCCTCGGCGGCCCGGCGCTTGGCGATATTCAAGTCTCCCGAATAGCCCATGGCCACACAGACCGAGCCCCCGGCCAACTCATTGATATAGCCGGACGACGAGAAGCGGGCATAGGACTTGCGCGCCGCCTTCAGTTGCGGCAGCAAGGCTTTGTAGTCTTCGATATTGGTGCTGTTCGGGTTTTTGCCGGCGTAATGCAGCGCCATCGGGAAAAATTCGGTTGGAGAATCCAGCACGCTGACGCCGCAGCTCTTGAGCTTGGCGACCACCTCAGGCTTGAAAATCATATCCCACGGGTTAGCTGGCAAGCTGCCGCCCAAGGCCTTCTTCACCTTGTCGGTATTAATCGCCAGCGTATTAAAGCCCCAGAAGTAAGGCACCGCGTATTTGTTGCCCGGATCGAACTGCGCCATGATGCGCATCAAATCGGGGTCAAGCTCCTTGTAGTTGGGGATCTTGCTCTTGTCTATCGGCTTGAACATGCCGGCCTTGATGCCCAGTTCCAGCGTATTGCTTGATGGCACCACCAGGTCGTAACCTGTGTTGCCGGTCATCAGTTTGGCCCGCAATACTTCATTACTGTCGTAGACGTCATAACGCACATTAATACCGGTCGCCTTCTTAAAATTAGGCACCGTATCTTCGGCGATATAGTCCGACCAGTTATAGATATTCAAAGTGCCTGCGGCGTAAACGGCCGGCGTAAACAAAGCAAGGCCCAAGGCCAGAGTGCTCAGCGGTTTGATTGTCATCTAGGTTTTTCCTTTGCCGGTACAAAAGGCCGACGGTTCTATTGCGCCGGCTCTCAGGCAAAGGCTAACCCTGATGGCATGACATGTCTAATGTTTTATTAAACACACGCCACCAGCAAGCCGCGCCAATAAAAGGCACACACTCCACAACCATTGTAAATAAAGGATTCGCACGAAAACACCCCATCAGAAAAAGATAGGGTGTTGATTTGTTTAAACAAAACAGAGGCGTCTTAGTGCCCTGACTTCAGGCTTTGCCATAAGCGGGTGTAGCCCTGTATGGTGTGCGCCGGCAACGTTTTACCGACAAAGCTACCCTTCAGATCGTCTGCGGTCGGGAAAATAGTCCGGTCATTCACATAAGCCGAATTCATGTATTGGCGCGCCGCGGGCACACCGGGCGCATACGTCACCGCGTTGGCGTTAGCCGCTGCGGTTTTCGGCTCCAGCATCGCGTTGATAAAACGGTAAGCATTGTCCACATTGACCGCATCTTTGGGGATGGCCATCACATCGACCCAAACATCCAGCCCGGATTTGGGCAACATCACCTGAATATTCACCCCGTTTTTCGCCTCGGCCGCACGGCGTTTGGCAATATTCAGATCACCGGAAAAGCCCATGGCGACACAGACCGAGCCACCAGCTAACTCGTTGATATAGCCTGACGAGGAAAAGCGGCTGTAATTGGGGCGCAGCTGCTTGAGTGCCGGCATCATGGCCTGATAGTCGGCCAGATTTTCGGTATTGGGATTCTTGCCATAGTAATGCAATGCAGCAGGAAAGAACTCGCTGGGCGAATCGAAAACACTCATGCCACAGCCCTTCAACTTGGCCGCCAGTTCGGGTTTGAATACCAGATCCCACGGATTATCAGGCAGCTTTCCACCCAGCGCCTTCTTCACCTTGTCGACATTGATGCCCAGCGTATTGATGCCCCAAAAGTATGGGATCGAGTAGGCATTACCGGGGTCAAATTGCGTCATCAGCTTCAATAGCGCCGGATCCAGGTTTTTGTAATTGGGGATCTTGCTCTTGTCCAGCGGCAAAAACATGCCGGCCTTAACGCCCAGCCCCAGCGTATTGTGCGATGGCACAACGATGTCGTAACCGGTTTTTCCGGTCATCAGTTTGGCGCGCAACACCTCGTTGCTGTCATAAATGTCGTA
The DNA here is from genome assembly GCF_023502145.1 of Craterilacuibacter sp. RT1T. GTDB lineage: Bacteria > Pseudomonadota > Gammaproteobacteria > Burkholderiales > Chromobacteriaceae > Craterilacuibacter. The sequence continues at coordinate 140,251 of NZ_JAMFLI010000006.1, forward strand.
GCGCACCTTGACCTTATTGGCCCTCTCGAACGCCGGAACCGTCCCCTCGGCAATGTAATCCGACCAGTTGTAAATATTGAGCGTGCCGGCTGCCTGCGCCAAGGGCATCGTCAGCAGCAGGCTTAGGCTGATTACCGTAGTGATGGTCTTCATCTTGTTTCTCCAGTCGCTTTGCAATTTAAAGCACCTCTAAACCGGGCGCATTGATTCGGACATGACCGCAGCACTAGACAACAAAGCCGGCCGGAAAAAGCGCCGGCCGGTCGAGCACACGCCATGACAGAATGATCACGACTAAGGCATGAGTTGCCTTATTTCTTGCGGTACACCACCTTGCCCCTGAATACGGTCATATCGACCTCGGTATCGGCAATTTTCTGCGCTTTACCTGCGGCGACCAGATCAAACAGATTCTGGTTCAACACGATAAAGTCAGCTGACTTGCCCCGCTCCAGCGAACCGGTCACCTGCTCCTGACGCACCGCGCGCGCACCATTGATGGTGTAGGCCGCCAGCAGGTTCTGCAAAGAAGTACGCTCGTGCGCGGTATAGCCCGTGTCACCGTTATCCACGCTCGAACGGGTCACGCCGGTTGCAATATTCACGAACGGGCGCGGGTCGCGGCTATCGACCGGGGCATCACTGCCAGCGACCAGCACCGCGCCCTCCTTGCGAGCCGACTCGACCGGATAAAAAGCCTGTTTCACATAGCCTACAGGGTCGTACAGCACATCCATGATGGATTGCCCCTTCTTGCTAGGCTGGATAAATGGTGTCACCAGCAGGTCGTAAGCGATGGAGGGTGAAGTCCAGGCATAGGTAAAGGTCAGAAACACGCCCAGCTTGCCAAGGCGGATCTGGTCTGCCGGTGCCACCATCTGCAAGTGTGCAATGGTATGCGGAATTTTGCTGTTGCCATTGCGGTCCCGCGCTGCTTGCAGTGCATCGACCGCCACCTGGGTGCTGCGGTCACCAATGCTGTGCATATGGACACTGAAACCGTCTTTGTCCAGCGCGCTCACATAGTTCGCCAGATCTTCGGCCTTGTAATTGACGATGCCCTTATTGCCCGAGTCTTCGCTATCCGCCTCAATCGTAGTGGTATCGCTGGCCGGGTCATACTGAAGATGCGGTGTTTGGTAGTTATGGATCATGCCGGCATTCGGTGCGACCGGTGGGTTACTGAACGGATCCCCCTCCAGCACGCCATCGACAAAAATCTTGACCGCATCCGCCTTAATCAGCGGATTACCGGCAAAGGCGCTACGCGCCTCGTTTGCCTTTTTCAGGTGCCCCGGAATATCCACCACGCCGGCGTAATCATCCATATTGAAACAGGTGGCTGCCGTCACGCGCATATTCAGCAAATTTCGCTTTTGCATGCTCAGGTAACGGTCGCGAACGAAATCATTGGCGCAGGCGTCCTGAATGCCGGTAATGCCACGCGACGCCATCATCTCGGACACTTTGGGCAGAATGGCCTCGTACAGTTGTTCGGCTTCTTTACCGTTAGCACTGAGTACACCGGTGTCCGGTACCGGAATGGTGGCACGGGCATCCTCGCGAACCACCCCGCTATCAAGATTGACATAGGGGGCAAACGCCTCAAATACACCGCCTTTGGCCAAGGTTGCCGCACTAAAGCCAACCGTATTGCCATCCTTGTCCTGCGCCATGGCCAGCGCTGCCGAGTTGTACGCGCTGGCATGCCCGTCCACCCCGGCCAGCATGACCGGATTATTAGGCGCAGCAGCATCCAGCGCCTGCCTGACATTCTGGTAATTGGCGGTGACATTATTACCCTCGTATGGCGACCACTGGTTTACCACCAGCCAGTCCCCAGCCTTGGGCGCGTACTTGGGCAAACAACTCTTGGCCTTGTCCGCCAGCTCATCCAGCGTCACTGCCTTGCCGTCGATGTCGCACATATCCAGCGCCACCGTACCCATGGCGTGAATATGATTGTCATGCAGGCCGGGCAGCACCATCTTGCCGCCCAGATCCACTACCGGGTAACCACGGCGCTTATACAGCTCGGCGTCGGCCCGGCTTCCCACCTGTATAAGCTGCCCATCCTCTACGACAAAGGCGTCGGCTATCGACTGTTTTTCATCCTGCGTATACACCTTACCGTTGATATAGATGGTGCCCTCTTGAGGCTGGCTACTCCCGCCCGAACTGCTGCAACCGGCCAGCAACGCTAACCCCAACATCATGGCCTGCTGGCCACCTGCTACGCTCTTCAACATCTCTCTCCTCCATTATTTGACGGCGGTATTTGTTGTGATTATCGCCACCTCTCCTTTATCGCAGTCTTTGCTAAAAATTGCAGCAATTGCTGCAATAAATGAAAAGCAGTGTAGTTGCCGCACCACAGCCCCCCCCCTTATAGTGTTGCCATTCCATTGCCGGCCTCGAGTTCTTATGCCAGACACCCCGCCTCCCATCCCCGGGCTTCCCGATAGCTTGCGCATGCGCCGCGAACCGCAGCAGCAGCGCACATGGGAGACTGTTCAGAAAATCGAGCAGGCGACACTTGCCTTGCTGGCCGAGCAGGGTTTTACCGCACTGAACACCAACGCGATTGCCGAGCGCGCCGGCGTCGGCATCAAGTCGCTCTATCACCTGTTCCCCAATAAGGAGGCCATCATCTGCCGGCTGGCGGCAGCGTGGCTGTCGGCGGTGCGAGAAGCGCAGGAGAAAATCAGGACGCAGGATCTGGACTGGCCCGCCACCTTGCAGGCGCTGGACAGTGCGCTGGATGCGCTGGATGCGCACTTTGTCGGTCATGGTGCGCTATGGCGCGCCATGGATCTGATCCCAGCCCTGCAGGAACTTGAACTTGCCCACGAGCGCGAGCAAATACGCTTTTGGAGCGAGCGTTTCCGCCACTTCGGCTGCCGCTGGCCCGAGGCAGACCTGATCGCCCTGATCACTTCGTTCTACCGCAGCTTTGATGTCGCCAAGCAATGCGCGAAGGAAACAGGAGACAGTGGCCACCCGTTATGGCTATTGCACCGGTTTTGGCTGGAACGCCTGATCGCAACCGCCATCAGCGAACCTGACCCGGCAAGCACCTTGCAAAAGTTGGCGGCAGGCGGCAACTGACTCTGCGCTTGGGTATAAAAAAGCCACGACATTGCGTCGTGGCTTTAGATGGCATGCCATGGCCAGAAAAATCTACTTACCCGCCTTTAGTTTCTGCCACAAACGGGTATAGCTGCGTATCGTTTCCGGCTGCAGTGCCACTGTCACAAAGCTGCCTTTAAGCGCGTCTGCCGGTGGGAACAGCACAGGCTCGGACACCAGTACCTTATCGATATAAGGTTTGGCCGCAGCGACACCCGGCGCATAGCTGACAAAGTTGGCATTAGCTGCCGCCGTTTTCGGTTCCAGCATCGCATTGATAAAACGATGGGCTTGCGCCTGATTGGCCGCGCCTTTGGGAATGGTCAGGCTGTCGACCCAGATATTGAGTCCACGTTTGGGCATCAACACCATCAACTGCACGCCATTGCCGGCCTCGGCGGCACGCTTGCGCGCAGTGTTCAGGTCACCCGAGTAGCCCATGGCCACACATACCGAACCATCGGCCAGTTCATTGGTGTAACTGGAGGAGTTGAACATGCGATAAGACTTGCGTGCTGCCTTCAGCGTCGGCATCAGCGTCTCGTAATCGCTGACTTGATTACTATTGGGGTTTTTTCCTGCCCAATGCAAAGCAGAAGCAAAGTACACGCCGGCAGAGTCCAGTACGCTGACACCACAGCCCTTCAGTTTCGCCACGACCTCCGGCTTGAAAACCAGGTCCCACGGATTATCCGGCAGCTTGCCCCCCAGCGCCTGCTTGACCTTGGGCACATTGATGCCGACCGTATTCAGCCCCCACAGATACGGCACTGCATAGCGGTTGCCCGGATCAAACTGCTCCATCAGCTTGAGCAATTGCGGGTCGAGGTGTTTCCAGTTGGGCAGCTGGCTCCGGTCCAAAGGCTCGAACATGCCGGCCTTGATTCCCATATCCACGGTGTACTGGGTCGGCACTACGATGTCGTAGCCGGTATGGCCGGTCATCAGTTTGGCACGCAGCATTTCATTGCTGTCATATACGTCGTAGCGCACCTTGATTCCGGTCGCCTTCTGAAAGGCCGGCACCGTACCCTCTGCGATATAGTCGGCCCAGTTGTAAACATTGAGTTTGCTATCCGCCTGCGCTGTTGCCATGCCGCCGGCCAGCACTAAAACAGGTACGCACCACTTAGCTACTGTCATCCCGTATCTCCTGCAGAAACAATCGAAAAATGCCTGTTGCCAGAGCTGTCTCTTCAATGCATCAATCCTTCCAGCGCATCGGCAGCGGCACCGACCAGCCGGCGCAAACTGGCAGGTATGTCCTGCCGGTCTGCAAGTGCATCGTCCAGTACAAATGCCGAACGGATGGCGTGATAGCCCAAGTAACGTAGCGGCTCGGGCTCCCAGCGGCGCAGGCTGGACAATCCCGCCTCCCCCTTTACCCAGCGCTGGCGCGTCAACAAGGTTTCACGTTCCCCAATCAGGTCGGCCAGCGTGCGCCCCATCAGGTTGCTGGTTCCCACCCCTTCGCCACCATAACCACCGGCGCATGCCACGCCCCGGCTACGATCCCGCAGGGCAAACGGCGTAAAGCCGCGCGCCAGCCCCAGCGTGCCGCCCCAGGCGTAGGCGATCCCCACCTCTTGCAGTTGCGGAAAAAATTGCCGCATCAGTTCAGTGCGCTGTAAGAATTCATCGTCTTGCGGATCGAAGTCCCAGCGCGGCCGGCCGGCAAAGCGGTAGCCGCCACGGGCGCCAAACAGCAAACGTCCGTCTGCGGTGCGCTGTCCATACGTCACTCCGCGCGACAGATCGGAAAAAGCCGCCCGACCGGCCAGGCCTATCGTGTCCCATTGCGCAGCAGACAAAGGTTCGGTCGCGATAATCAGACTTTGTGCCGGCTGCACCCGTCCTTTCAGTTCTGCCAGCGTGCTACTGGCGCCCTCCAGTGCCGGCACAATCCAGCGCGCCCGCACCTCGCCACTTGCCAGACGGACCCGGCCTTTGCCAAAACCCGCTACCGGGCACGCCTCGTGTACACGCACGCCCATGCGCCGCACGGTCAGCAGCAGGCCCTGCACCAGTTTCAAGGGATGCAAGGTGGCGCAATGCGGCGAAAAAACGGCGCCTTGGCCATCGGCGATGTGTAGCTGTGCGGCCAGTTCGCTTGCAGACAACCAGCGAAAATCGGCATCGCGGTGCCCTACCCGATGCAGTTCGCTCAACCAGGCGCGCGCACGCCGTGCCTGCGCCACGCCACGGGCCGCATACAGCACGCCACCATGGGCCAGATCACAGTCGATTTGCTCGCGTGCACAGACGGCCTTCACCTCGTCGACCATGCCGTACAAAAGCGGGCGCGTCGCTTCTTGCGCGTCTTCATCCAGGCCCGCTAGCCACGTATCCTGTCCGGCCATACCGCCGATCAGCCAGCCGCCATTGCGCCCGGAGGCACCAAAACCGGCATGCGCCGCCTCGAATACCTGCACCTGCAGTGCCGGGTCCTGCCGCTTCAGGTAATAGGCCGTCCACAAACCGGTGTAGCCAGCCCCGATAATGGCCACATCGCAATCCTCCGCAATGGAAGGCAGGGAAGAGGCTGCTGCAACTGGCAAGCCCCCCTGCCACAGACAACTTGCGGGCAGACGGCTCATGCGCCCTCCCATTGCACAGCGGGCAACATCGGCAACATCATGAAAAACTTGCGCACCGGCTCAAGCGATGTCCAGCTTCCTTCAAAGCCAGGCTCCAGCAAAAAGGCATCACCTGCGCCGAACTCAATGCTGCACCCAGCCCTATCGCCTATCCGTACCCGCCCGCTGAGCAATAGGCAAAATTCATACTCATCAGGCAAAAACTTGTGCTTGCTATAGTCGTCGGAAGCCCAGATGCCGGCACGACCGGCCAGATGCTCAAACAAGGGCCACAGCCGTAACTCGGGCCTGCCATCCAACACCAGCGCCGGTGCATCGTAGTAATGCTCAGCCTCGCTGGTCGCAGCCCGGTGCAACACCCTGACAAAATCCGGCAGCATTTCTCGCCCCCCGCAGTCGTTTAAACATGCGGCAATACTAAGGGTGGGCTTTATCTTTTGTCGTGCGTACGGGACCGCTCGAAATCGGCTGCGGAAAAATAGCGTTGCACCGTGGTGCCGGTAGCTTGGCGAAAGGCTTTATAGAAAGTAGAAATGGAGGAAAAACCGGCAGATAGCGCCATGTCCATGGCAGACGCAGGGCGTGCACTTGCCGGCAGCGCCAACAGATGGTCGATGCGCGCACGTGCAAGGTAAGCATAAAAGGTGACACCCAACACATGGTTGAGCGCATGGGAAATCTGGTTGCGGGTGTAACCACTGGCTGTGGCCACCGCCGCCAGATTGAGCTCGGGATCAAGATAGGGATGGTGGCGGCTGAAATAGTCCTCAAGGTCGGCCACCAGCCGCGTCAGACGCAAGGGCGACAGGCCGATGCGACCGGCCCCTTGTGCGGCACTGTTGCCGGCGACCACGCAGTACTCCTTCACTTCGATGATCAGGCCATCTTGCACCCGGATCACTTCGCTGCCGTGAAAGCGCGTCAGCCGCCCCCGCACCATACGGCTTTTCACCGTATAGCAATACTGCAAAAAAGCGCAGTCGCCATCAACGCGGATGCGGTCGGTGTGGGCCAGCGACTCATTAGTGCCTGATGGCAGGCTGTCGAGCACATAGTCGCGCAGCCCGCCAAGCGTAATCAGGCTACGGCCGTGAAAGTCGTGGTAGCGTACCTCGGGATGATACAAAGCCATCACCGCATCCACATCCAACGCCTTCCACGCATGGTGATAGCGCTCGACCACGACACGCGTGACAGCGCTATCGTCTGCCATCAGTGGCGCGCCTCGCGCACTGCGTGCACCACATCGGTGTGAAACAGGGCATTGACGTCGTCTTCGTCGAACACATATTGCTGGTTACAGAATTCGCAATGAATCTCGATGGAGCCCTGCTCCAGAATCACATTGGCCACTTCTTCGCCACCGAGCATCTTCAGCATATCGCCGACCCGCTCCTGGCTGCAGTTGCAGGCAAAGGCCAGCGTCTCGGCATCAAACAGGCGCACTTCGTCGTCGTGATACAGGCGGTGCAGGATTTCGGTTGCCGGCAACTCAAGCAGCTCCTCGCCCTTAAGCGTGGAAGCCAGGGTCTGCACATGATTCCAGCCTTCGGCATCGCCATGCCCTTCCGGCAGGCGCTGCAGCAACATGCCGGCGGCGGAGCCTGCATCGGCAGCCAATACCAGCTTGGTATCCAGTTGCTCGGAGCGCTGCATATAGTTTTCCAGCATCTGGGCCAGGCTGTCGCCTTCCAGCGCAACAATACCCTGCCACGGCTGCCCTTCTTTCGGGTCCAGCGTAATCACGAACTGGGCGCCGACGCCAACCAGTTCGGCGAGCAATGCGCCGTCCTTCACCTCGTCCCACTTGGCGGTCGCGCGCAAAGTACGGTCGGCATTGCTTTCGACCACCGCCAGCTTGAGCGCGCCCTTGCCCTGAATCTGCATAATCAGCGTGCCGTCAAACTTGAGGTTGGCCGCCAGCAAGGCGGAGGCCGCCATCATCTGCCCGACCAGATCGCGTACCGGAGCCGGGTAATGGCGGCGCGACAGCACCGCCTGCCAGGCGTCGTCCAGCCTGACCAGCGCACCGCGCACCGGTGCGTCGTCAAAAATAAAGCGCTGCAGGGTATCGGTTTGGTTCATGGTTATTCCTTGCCTAGCGTAAAAGTGTAAAGCGACATCGGCAGCGCCGACGAGAGATCAAACTCGCAGCCGGCCATAATGCCGCGCTCGGCGATCTGTGCCGCAGTCAATTCGTCCTGATAACAGTTGTACATCGCCCCCATGGCGTAAGCGCGGCCCGAGCCTATTGCCCAGTAGCGTGAAAACTCGTATACCTCGCGCATCGGATACACGCCGAAAATGCCGTGACTATTGGCCAGCAGCAGCATCATATGGCTGGACTCGTACGGGTCGTCTTCTTCCTCGTCCGGCTTCAGGAAAAAATTGTCCTTCAGCTTGGGGTGCAGTTTGCGGAAGGTCTCGAAAATGCCGGCACGCGAACTCAAATCGCGCGTTTTCAGGCTTCTGAGCGCATTTTGCAAGACCAGATCATGCGCAGCCGAGCCGGCGATGGCGAAATGGTGCTCGCCAATACGAAAAATCTTGTCGTGAAAACGATCGTAGCCGGCGAGCAGTTTCTGGTCGTCGCCAAACGTAGTCTGGCTATCGGCCGCAATCGCAACCTCGTTCCCTTTGCGCACTACCACAATGGTGGTCATAGGCTCACCTTAAGCTGCGACAAAAGCGGTAAGATTAAGGCCAAACCGCCAAATTACAAGGGTAAGCGCTTCTTAAACAGCCTGCCCGCCAGACGGAACCCGCCTTATGTGCCAGCTGCTTGGAATGAATTGCAATACCCCGACCGACATTCTGTTTTCCTTCGAAGGCTTTCACCGCCGCGGCGGACTGACCGACCACCATGCCGATGGCTGGGGTATCGCCTTTTTCGAGGGCGCGGGCGTGCGCCTCTTTATCGACGACAAACCGTCCAGCGATTCACCGGTTGCCGATTTGGTGCGCCGCTATCCGATCAAGTCGAAAAACGTGATCGCCCATATCCGCAAGGCCACCCAAGGTGAAGTTCGTCTGGAAAACTGCCACCCCTTTGTGCGCGAAATGTGGGGGCAATACTGGATTTTTGCCCACAATGGCGACCTTAAGGCATTTAACCCGGCCAAGGGCAGCCATTATCAGGCGGTCGGCAGCACCGATTCGGAACGCGCCTTCTGCCATATCCTCGAACAATTGCGCCAGCGCTGGGACAGCGTCCCCGAAGCGGAACAACTGTTTGACGAAGTGGCACGCCTGAGCGCCGAAATCCGCGCACACGGCACATTCAATTTCATGCTCTCCAACGGCGAATGGCTGCTGGTTCACTGCACCACCCAATTGCACTATATCGTACGTCAGGCACCGTTCAATACCGCGCATCTGGTCGACGACGATGTCAGCGTCGACTTTTCCACGCTCACCACCGCACAGGATCGCGTGGCCGTGATTGCAACCTTGCCACTCACCGACAACGAAGTCTGGACCGCACTGGCGCCTGGTGAATTACTGATGTTGCGTGACGGCGCACCACTATTCAGCCACCGCAGTTAAATACCCTCCCCTTCAGGTCGGGCAGCCGCCCGGCCTGTCTGTTGCAGGCGACCTACACTCGCCTTGCAGCGCAGTAGCCCTAAGGGCGGCACGGGCTTATGCTAAAGCCATAGAAAATCCGACCCGAGACCCGTATGAGCCGCTTCGACTTCAGCCACCCGCCCTTTGACAGCCTGACGGCCTGCGAACAACAGTCGCTGGAAGCATGTGTCGACATTGCTTTTTTTGCCGACGACGACGAAATCATGGGGCCGGGCAAGCCGGTTGACACGCTGTGGGTGGTGATCAAGGGCATTGTGCGCGAGATGGCCGGCGAGGAGGTGATCGGCGTTTATCGCGAGCGCGATACTTTCGATGCGCGGGCGCTGATCGCCGGTGAAACACAAAACCGCTTTGTCGTGCATGAAGAAGCCCTGCTCTACGCCATCCCGCGCGCGCAACTGATGGAGCTGACCGGGCGTAACCTGCGCTTTGGCGCCTATTTCTACGCCAGCGTATCGCACAAGCTGGCCGCCCTCTCGGAGCGCCCCGGTCAGCGGGAACTGCAGACCCTGCTTACCGCACGCGTGCGCGACGTGCGTCTGCGCGAACCGGTCAAGGTCGATGGCAGCACGACCTTGCAGCAAGCGGCCGAAACCATGAAAACCCAGCGGGTCAAGTCGCTCCTGGTACAAGATGGCACGCGGCTGGGCATTTACACCACCACCGATTTTCGCGACGTCATCATTCATGGCACGCCCTATCACACCCCGCTTAGCGAACTGGGGCAATTCCAGCTGATGAGCGTGGACATCGACGACTTCCTGTTCAACGCGCTGTTGACGATGACGCGCAACAATATCCGCCGTCTGGTGGTCACTGCAGAGGGGCAAGCCGTCGGCATCCTGTCCCAGGTCGATGTGCTGTCCTATTTCTCCAACCATTCCCATCTGATCGCCCAGCGCATCGAGCGCGCGCAAAATCTGGATGAACTGGCCGATGCCGCCGGCCAGATTACACGCCTGGTACGCATTCTGTCCGGACACGGCGTCAAACCGCCACAGCTCGCGCGACTGGTGCAAACGCTGAACGCGCGCCTGTTCGAGCGGGCATGGCAGATGCTGGCGCCAACGGCACTATTGGAAAACAGCTGCCTGATCGTGATGGGCTCGGAGGGCCGCGGCGAGCAAATCCTCAAGACTGATCAGGACAACGCGCTAATCATCCGCGACGGCTTTCCCCAGGATGGCATCGCCGAGATATGCGATGCTTTCTCGGGGGCACTGGCGCGCTTTGGCTACCCGCCATGTGCCGGCGGCATCATGCTCAGCAATCCTGCGTGGCGGCTGGATCAAAGCGAGATGCAGGCGCGCATCCAGCAATGGACATTCCAGCCGGACAGCGCCGCGCTGATGAATCTCGCCATCTTTGTGGATGCCGAAGCCGTCGCCGGCGATGCCAGCTTATTAAAAACAGCACACGAGGTGCTGCAGCAGGCCATTGCCGATGATGCCGCGTTCTATGCCCGCTTCGCCCGCGCTATTGAACAGTTCGACACTCCGCTCGGACTGTTCGCCCAGTTACTGACTCGCGAAGCGGATGGAGAGGCCGTACTGGATCTGAAAAAGGGCGGCATCTTCCCTATTGTGCACGGCACGCGTGCACTGGCACTGGAAGCCGGCATCCACGAAACCAACACGCTGGAACGCCTGTCTGCGCTGACAAGTAAAGGCCTGCTCGAACAAGAGTTGTCGCACGATCTGGCCGAGGCACTGACCTTCCTGATCGGCATCAAGCTGAGCGCGGGGCTGGATGCACTGGAAGAAGGACGGCAGCCGGATAACCTGATTGCACCTTACCGCCTGTCTACGCTGGAGCGCGACCTGCTGAAAGATGCCTTTGCCGTGGTCAAGCGCTATAAGAGCATGTTGCGCCACCACTTCAAACTGGGGAGTTTCTGATGCTGGCCGCCCTGACCCGCCGCTGGCAAAAGAGCCGGCTCACCGACCCGCGCTATGCCGGCCTATTCGATGCGCACCCGGATGAAATCGTCAGTGTGGACTGTGAAACCACCAGCCTCGATGTGGCCGAAGCAGAGCTGCTTTCAATCGGCGCGGTCAAAATCCGCGGCAACCGCATCCTGTCCAGCGAGTCGCTTTATTTGCTGGTCAGGCCGGAAAAACGCCCCGATGCGGGCAATGTCAGCGTACACGGCTTGCGCCCGCGCGATGTCGGCGAGGGCATGGCGCCGGCCGATGCCGTATTTCGCCTGCTGGACTTTATCGGCGGACGGCCACTGGTCGGCTACTACCTCGAGTACGACATGGCCATTCTCAACAAATACGTGAAGGGCTTGATCGGCTGTGCCCTGCCTAACCGCAGGATAGAGATTTCGGGCCGCTACTACGACTACAAACTCAAGCAGCAACCGGACAGCCATGTCGATCTCAGGCTACAGACCCTCGTCGACGATTTGAAAGTGCCGGCGCTGCCGCGCCATGATGCACTCAATGATGCCATCACCGCCGGCATGCTCTATCTGGCGCTTAAACGGCGCGGCTTTGGCTAAACGCAAGCCATCGTTTTAATGGCCGCAGGCTTTGCCGATGCGGCCATTTTTACCGCATCGCCGGCTCAATAGCCGGTCTCGGCATGTGCGCTTTGTACCAGCTCTCCTGCCCCCAGCGACATCATCAGCAAGGCAACCCGCTCGTGCACAATAACAGTGTGTGCATTGCCGCTCTCCTGCATCAGCGTACGCAGGCGCTCGCGTACCACCGGCGCGCCAGTTACATCGATGATGATGTCCACCATGGGCAAGGCTCGCACCAGCGCTTCGAAGTCGTGACTTACTGCGACCTGACGCTCACGCGCGAGTGCAATGCCTGGCAGGGCAAGATCAAGATCGGCCACGGCATGCACCTCCACAAAGGGTGCATCCAGTAGCTGGCGCAGCAGCGGGGTACCGGTCTCGCCGGCGCCAATCATCAGTACGGAAATCTTCTTCATCGGACTGCTCTTCACTGGGGGAAAAGCAGCAGCATGCCAACAAAACCCATATAACATATTGCGCCAAGTCAAAAATAATGGCACCTCGCGGGTGCCATTATTTTGCCAAGAGAGAAACAAGCTTATTGCTTGATCAGCTCCAGCGGTACCGGTACGTATTTGTCCACGCTTTGGCCATCGATGATCTTCTTGGCCGTTTCCACGCCCATCTTGCCAATCAGCTCAGGCTTCTGCGCCACGGTTGCCGCCATGCGGCCGGCTTTGACGGCGGCGACAGCATCGGCGGTCGCATCAAAACCAACGACGACAACGCCCTTGCGGCCGGACGAATCCAGCGCCTGCAATGCACCCAGTGCCATTTCGTCGTTATGTGCAAACACACCGGCAACATTATTCTGGCTTTGCAGGATGTTTTCCATCACGCTCATGCCGCGGGCACGGTCAAAGTCAGCCGGCTGTTTGGCCACGACCTTGATGCCGGTTTCCTTGTCGATGACGTTATGGAAGCCCTTGCCGCGCTCGCGTGCGGCAGAAGCACCGGCAATCCCTTCCAGCTCGACCACATTGCCCTTGCCAGCCAGTTTTTCCTTGATGAATCCGGCAGCCATTTCGCCACCTGCCACGTTGTCGGACGCGATATGCGCAGCGACATCGCCGCCATCAATCGAGCGGTCCAGCGTGATCACCGGAATACCGGCGGCATTAGCTGCCTTAACCGCCGACAGTACGGCCGCGGAGTCGGTTGGGTTGATCATGATGACCTTGACCTTCTTCTGGATCAGGTCTTCGATACTGGCAATCTGCTTGGCCGGATCATCCTGCGCATCCACCGCCACCAGATTCAACCCCAGCGCCTTGGCTTCTTCTTCGGCACCATGCTTCAGCGAGACGAAGAACGGGTTGTTCTGGGTCGAGACGGCCAGACCTATGCTAGGCGCGCCCGACTCGGTTGCCGGCGCGGAAGCATCCGCCACACTGGCTTCAGGTCCCTGCTTGCTGCAGCCGGTAGCCAGGACGGCAAGCAGTGCCGTACCCAACAGCGATTTCAGTAGCGTATTCATGCTCTATTTTCCTTGTGACTTGGTATGGATTTTATTGCGTCAGCGCGCCGCACGACGGTCAAGCAACACCGCCAGCAGAATCACCGCACCCTTGATCACCTGCTGGTAGAAGGACGAAACCTCCAGCAGGTTCAAACCGTTGTTGAGCACGCCAATCAGCAAGGCGCCGATCAAGGTGCCGACAATCCAGCCGCGACCGCCGGCCAGACTGGTCCCCCCCAACACCACCGCAGCAATGGCATCCAGCTCATAGCCGGTACCGGCCGTAGGCTGGGCCGAGTTCAGACGCGAGGTCAGAATCAGACCGGCCAACGCCGACAAGAAACCCGAGATCGCATAGATCATGATCTTGACGCGGTCTACATGGACGCCGGAAATGCGCGAGGCTTCTTCGTTGCCGCCAACTGCATACACATGACGGCCAAAGGCGGTGCGCTTAAGGATGAACCACAACACGCCAAAGGCGATGAACATGGTGATCACCGGCATCGGCACCAGCGCGCCCAGATAGCCGTTACCCAGCATAAAGAAGAAGTCACTGTCGACGCCGGTCACCGGACGGCCACCGGTATACACCAGCGCCAGTCCGCGGAAGATCGTCATCGTAGCCAGCGTCACGATAAATGGCGCCAGCTTGCCCTTGGTAATGGCCAGACCGTTGAAAGCCCCCATCAATGCGCCACAGGCCAGACCCGCGAAGGTCGCCAGCACCGGGTCGGTGCCCGAAGCCATCAGCCCGGCAGTGACCGCGCCGGACAAGGCCAGAATGGCACCCACCGACAGGTCGATACCGCCGGACAGAATGACAAAAGTCATACCGAAGGCGATCAGCGCATTGATGGACACCTGACGCATGACATTCAGCAAGTTGCCGACGGTGAGGAAGTTGTCGCTCATAATGGCGAGCACGACACACAGACCGACCAGGCCCAACAACGGCCCTAGTTTGTGCAGCAGTTTTTTGGTTTGACTGACGGCCACTTAATACCCTCCGGTAGCCAGATGCATGATGGATTCCTGGCTGGCACCGGCAGTGGCAAGCTCGCCTGCCATCCGCCCTTCGTGCATCACCAGGATACGGTCGGAAATCCCCAGCACTTCAGGGAGTTCGGAAGAAATCACCACCACCGCCACGCCCTCGAAGGCGAGCTGGTTGATGATGTGGTAGATCTCGGCCTTGCCGCCGATATCGACGCCACGGGTCGGCTCGTCGAGAATCAGCACGCGCGGCTTAAGGTTGAGCCACTTGGCCAGTACGACCTTTTGCTGGTTACCACCGGACAGCGACTGCACTTCCAGTTCGGCGTCGCGGGTTCGGATTTTCAGCATATCGATGCAGCGTGCAACCAGGCTCTTCTCTTCGCTACGCGACACGATGCCGCTACGGCCATGGGTCGGTACCGCCGACAAGGTGATGTTCTCGCGCACCGACAAACCCAGCACCAGACCCTGCGCCTTGCGGTCTTCGGTAACGAAACCGACGCCGTAGCCGATGGCATCGGCCGGCTTATTGATGCGCGCCTCCTTGCCGTCGACAAAGATCTTGCCGGACAGTCGCTTGTTCAGGCCAAACAGGGTGCGGGCAATCTCGGTGCGCCCTGCCCCCATCAAGCCGGCAATCCCCAGCACTTCGCCTGCGCGCACGGCAAAATTGATGCCGGCAATATTGCCTTCGTCACACAGGTTTTCCACCCGCAAGCGCTCGGCGCCATGGCTGACTTCGCGCTTGGGAAAGCGCTCGCCCAGTTCGCGCCCGACCATCATCTGCACTACATGGTCAAGCGAGGTGTCGGCAATGCGTTCGGTACCGACAAACTCGCCATCACGCAATACCGAAATACGGTCGCACAAGGCAAAGATTTCTTCCATGCGGTGCGATACATAAACGATGCCGACGCCGTCGGCACGCAGCTCGCGGATCACGGCGAACAGGGCATCGATTTCGCGCTCGGACAGCGCAGCAGTCGGCTCGTCCATAATCAGTACGCGCGCATTCAGCGACAATGCACGGGCAATCTCGACCATCTGCTGCTGACCGATAGACAGGCTGCCGACCTCGGCATCCGGGTCCAGATCCACAGCCAGACGCGACAGGTATTCTTTCGCCAGCGCCCGCATGCGCCTGCCGTTAAGGATGCCGCTAAACCCCAGTGTCTGTTCGCGCCCGAGAAACAGGTTCTCGGCCACCGACAGTTCGGGGATCAGATTCAGCTCCTGATGCATGATGGCAATGCCCAGCGCCTCCGCCTGTCTGGGGTTGCGAATATCCACAGTTTCGCCAGCCACCCGGATAGCACCTGCATCGGCCTGATACAGACCGGTCAGGATCTTCATCAAGGTGGACTTGCCGGCGCCGTTCTCGCCCATCAGCGCATGGATTTCTCCGGCCGACAAAGAAAAAGCCACGTCTTTCAGTACCGTCACCGGCCCGAAAGACTTGGCAATACCGCTCATTTCTACCAGCGTGCTCACACTATCATCCTCAGAAAACCACGCCGGAATACAGAATCACATTGGCGTAAGGGCTGGCTTCACCGGTACGGATCACGGCACGCGCCTGGCGCGTCAGCGTCTTGAAGTCGGCATGACTGACCAGACGCACCGGAATACCGCCCTCGGCCAAGGCATCGATCTGGCCGGCCAGAGGCGGGTTGGCCGCGCGGATTTCCTTAGCCATCAGCGCATGCTCAACCTGCATTTCCGACAACACCACCGTCAGCGTATCGGTAAAGGAAGGAATGCCCTGCGTTAACGCCAGATCGATACGCTCGACGCCGGCCGGGATAGGCAGGCCGCAATCGGCGATCACAATCGCGTCACCATGACCGAGTTCGGCCAGCACTCTTGCGAGCTGTGCATTCAGGGTTCCGGTCTTTTTCATGCAACATCCTTGAGAAAAGCGTCGAGTTCATCCTGATGCGGCATGCCGCCTTGCGCTCCCAGGCGCGTCACCGACAAGGCGGCGGCCGCACAAGCCATGCGCATGGCAGGCTTCAAACCCAAAGGCAGATAAGTCGCCAAGGCGGCATTAAAGGTATCCCCTGCACCCGTGGTATCCACCGCCGAAACGGTAAAGCCTGGCTGGTGCACGAATGCGCCATCGGCGGCAACATGGTAAGCACCATGCTCGCCCTTGGTCATCACCACCTTGCCCGGCAGACGCTCCAGCATGTCCGGGAATGGCGTTGAGCCAGCATCCATCACGATAGACAGCTCGTGCTCGTTAGGAGTGAGATAGCTCACTTCATCCAGCAAAGCCGGCGGCAAATGTACGGCCGGTGCTGGGTTCAGGATCAACGGCACGCCATGTTTTTTCGCCAGCGCAGCCGTGGCGGCAACTACGGCCAACGGCACTTCCAGCTGGGTCAGCACCACATCGGCAGCGGCAATTTCGGCTTCGGCTGCCGCAACATGTTCGGGCGTCAGTGCATGGTTGGCACCGGCAATCACAATAATATTGTTTTCGGCACCACTGACCGTGATGCAGGCGACACCGCTGGCGATGCCTTCAATCGTGTGGACATGGCGCGTATCGACGCCTTCCTTGTTCAGCCCGGCGACAAGGTCGCGGCCAAACAGATCGGAGCCTACGCAGCCCACCATGACGACTTCGGCACCCAGACGGCTGGCCGCCACGGCCTGATTCGCCCCTTTCCCGCCGGGAAAGGTCGCAAAGCGCTCGCCACTCAAGGTCTCACCCGGTGCGGGGAAACGCGGAGCCAGCGCTACAAGATCCATATTGATACTGCCAACTACAACCAGCTTGGGCATAACCTCTCCCTGTTCATCTGATAGGTTCGGGTTGAGGGTAAAAGCTAAAGGGGCGAATATTAAGATATTATTAATTTCATGCCAATCAAAAAGCAGCATTTAAGCGCAATGATTCGCATATAACGCAAGTATTTGCACTCTATTTAAGAAGCACTCGGCCAAATAGAGGCGTTTTTGCTCCCACTCAGGCCAAGCCGCCCTCTTCTGCCAAGGAAGTGGCATGGGCTGCGGTCACCACAAAATGGTCGAGCAAAGCAATATCGACCAGCTCGAGCGCCGACTTAAGCGTTTGCGTCAGCGCCCTGTCTGCCATTGAAGCCTCGGCCCGGCCAGACGGATGGTTATGCGCCACGATCAGGGCCGCTGCATTATGAAACAGGGCACGGCGCACAATCTCGCGCGGATAGACACGCGTCTCGGTCAGCGTGCCGCGAAACACTTCCTCCATCGCAATCACCTGATGCTGTGCATTAAGAAACAGCGCAACAAACACCTCAATATCGCGCGAGCCGATGGCCAGACGCAGATAACTGCGCACATCGGCGGGGCTACTCAAGGCGTCGCGCCTGGCAAGCGACTCGGCCAGCGCCCGTTGCGCCATCTCCTTGACCGCCATCAGTTGCGCATACTTGGCCAGCCCCAACCCCGGATGGCGGACAAATTCGCTTTCACTGGCGGCAAACAAGGCCGAAATAGAGCCGAAATGCAGCAACAAGCGCTGGGCCAGCGCCACCGCCGATACCCCAGCCATGCCGGTGCGTAAAAAAATAGCCAAAAGCTCGGCATCCGACAAAGCCGCCGCGCCGCGCAACAGCAATTTTTCCCGCGGCCTGTCGTCGGCCGGCCAGTGGGCGATAGACATGATGCAGCTCCACAAAGGCAATACCGTTTATTTGTAGCAGGCGCAGCCAAGCCCATGTCATCAAGCATCCAAGCGGCAACATATTTCATGGCGAAATCCGGTAAACTTGCTCCCATTACTTCCCTAAAAAAGCAGACCACGCATGACTGCCAAACGCATTCTGCTGGGCGTCACCGGTGGCGTTGCCGCCTACAAGGCCGCCGAGCTCACTCGCTTATTCGTCAAGGCCGGCCACCGGGTAGAAGTGGTGATGACCCAAGCCGCCACCCGCTTTGTGACACCACTCACCTTTCAGGCCTTGTCTGGACACGCCGTCTACACCGATTTATGGGATGAAAGACCGGCCGGCGGCATGGCCCACATCGACCTCTCCCGTCGCGCCGACCTGTTCCTGATCGCGCCGGCCAGCGCCGACACGCTGTTCAAGCTCGCACACGGCGCCTGCGACAACCTGCTCTCCACCCTGGCCGCCGCCCGCACCTGCCCTTTGGCCGTTGCGCCGGCCATGAATCGCCAGATGTGGGAAAACGCGCCTAATCTGCGCAATGTCGCCCAACTCAAAGCCGATGGCGTGGCCATCTTCGGCCCGGCATCCGGTTCACAAGCCTGCGGCGAAACCGGTGCCGGACGCATGCTGGAAGCGGAAGAAATTTTCGAACTGGCACTGGGACTGTTTGAACACAAACAGCTGGCCGGGCAACGGGTATTAATCACCGCGGGCCCGACTTATGAGCCGATAGACACCGTACGCGGCATTACCAATATCAGCTCGGGCAAGATGGGCTATGCACTGGCGCGCGCCTGTCGCGATGCCGGTGCCGATGTGACACTGGTATCCGGCCCGACCGGCATGCCCGCGCCGCTAGGACTGACCCGCATCGATGTACAAAGCGCGCGCGAGATGTACGACGCGGTACTGGCACATGCCGGGCAATGCGATGTCTTTATCGGTGTGGCGGCGGTCGCCGACTACCGCGTCAAAAACCGTGCCGCGCACAAGATCAAGAAGGGTGATGGCGCACCGGCTCTGGAACTGGAAGAAAATCCCGACATTCTGGCCACCATCGCCGCCCTGCCCGCCGCGCCATTTTGCGTGGGCTTTGCCGCAGAAAGCCAGAATCTGATTGCGTTTGCCGATGCCAAGCGCCGGCGGAAAAAGCTGCCCTTGCTGGTGGCCAACCTCGCCCAGCATGCCATGGGCGCAGACGGCAATGAAGTCACCCTGCTGGACGACGCCGGCGAGCACCCTCTGCCCCATATGAATAAAGCGGATGTCGCCCGCGCCATTGTGCAGCATCTGGCCAGCTTGCTGGCCCAAACCAAAAACCAATAAGGACAACACCATGCCATCCGTTATCGACGTCAAAATTCTGGACGCGCGCCTGCAGCAAAATTTGCCGGCTTACGCCACCCCCGGCTCCGCCGGTCTGGACCTAAGAGCCGCCATTGATCAGGATCTGCATATCCAGCCTGGCGAAACCCGGCTGATTCCGACCGGCATGGCGATCCATATCGCCGACCCGGGCCTTGCCGCCATGATCCTGCCGCGCTCGGGGCTGGGGCATAAGCACGGCATTGTGCTGGGCAATCTGGTCGGCCTGATCGACTCCGACTATCAGGGACAGTTGTTTGTCTCGGTATGGAATCGCGGACATGAAGCTTTTTGTCTGACACCGCTGGAACGCATCGCCCAGATGATCATCGTGCCGGTGGTGCAAGCCAGATTTAATATCGTTGAGGAATTTGGCGACTCCGAACGCGGCGAAGGCGGCTTTGGCAGCACAGGCAAACATTAAGCCGGTAAAAATACTGACAGCCCGGTCGGGCTGTCTATACTGGCTAGGCCGCCTAAGCGGTGACGGATAGGAAAGGAAGGCGTTGTTGTGATCAGGTTGCGCGTAGTGCTGGCCGCAATGCTTGTGCTGTTTGCAGGTGTTGCCGTATCGGGATGCGCACACATGGACCCTCAACCAGTTAATTGGAGTACGGGCGGAGGCCCTGACAATCCTAGCTGAGGCAGAATCTGCCATCCCTTTGTAACTTCTCCCGCCATGGCCGCCCTCAGGGGCGGCCATCTGGTTTTTAGTGCTGCAAAGTACGGATGCGCTCGGCGCGGCCGCGCAGCCACTCCAGCGTCAACAGGAGTGCAATCGAAAACAAAATCAGCACCGTGGCTGCCGCAGCAATGGCCGGGCTGATGTTTTCCTTGATTCCGCTAAACATCTGCCGTGGCAGGGTAACCTGCTCGGGCCCCGCCAGAAACAAGGTCACCACTACTTCGTCAAACGATGTGGCAAAGGCAAACAGCGCCCCGGAAATCACCCCCGGTGCAATCAGCGGCATCACCACGCGACGGAAAGTCGTCAGCGGCCCAGCGCCCAGATTGGCGCTGGCCTTCATCAGGTTGACATTGAAACCCTTAAGTGTTGCCGATACGGTAATCACCACAAAAGGCACGCCCAGTGCGGCATGCACCAGGATCAGGCCGAAGTAGTTATTGGTCAGTCCCAACGGCGCCATAAAGAGATACGCGCCCACGCCGACAATCACCACGGGTACGACCATGGGCGAAATCAGGATACTCATAATCAGCGACTTGCCGGGAAACTCGCTACTGGTCAGTCCGACTGCCGCCAGCGTACCTAACGCGGTTGCAATCAGGGTGGCGGCCGGCGCCACAATAAAGCTGTTCATCAATGCCCGCGTCCACTCCCCGCTGGTAAAAAACTCCTCATACCAGCGCAAGGACCATGCCTTAACCGGATAGACCAGAAACGAATCGGCAGAAAACGAAAGCGGGATAATCGCAAGCAGTGGGCTCACCAGAAACAGCAGCACCAGAATATTAAAGCCGCGAAACAGATAGAACCAGACTCTTTCCACAGGGGATGCGTAACTTGGCAACATGGTTTACCCCAGACTTAAGCGGTTAGCGCCGACCAGCCGGCTATACAAGCCGTACAGCAGCAAGGTGGCCAGCAGCAGCAAAGAACCCAAGGCCGCAGCCATGCCCCAGTTAATCGTCACATTGGTGTAAAACGCGACGTAATAGCTGACCATCTGCTCCTGCGGACTCCCCAACAGCGCAGGCGTGATGTAGTAGCCTATGCACATGATAAAGACCAGCAAGGCGCCGGCAGCCACCCCGGCAATGGTTTGCGGAAAGTAGATTTTCCAGAAAGCGGCAAACGGATGGTCCCCCAGCGAGATCGCTGCGCGCATATAGCTAGGCGGTATGCTTTTCATCACGCTATAAGCCGGCAAAATCACAAAGGGCAGCAGGATATGCACCATGGCGATGTAGACCCCGGTGCGATTGAATGCCAGCTCCAACGGCGCATCCACGATGCCCAGCCAGAGCAGAGCGCCATTGACCAGCCCTTCGGACTGCAATAGCACGATCCACGAGGCCACCCGGACCAGCACCGAAGTCCAGAACGGTAGCAACACCAGAATCATCAGCAGATTGCTCTTGCGGGTCGGCAAAGTAGCCAGCCAGTAAGCCAGTGGATAGCCCAGCGCCAGACACCACACGGTGACCCAGAAGCTCATCCACAAGGTGCGGCCGAAAATCGACAAAAAAGCGCGCTCCTCTTCGGGCACCCGTTGCACACGCCCATCGGCGCCCTGCCTCAGATCCAGCGAACTCAGCAGATAGTAAGGCGTCCAGTGCTGGCCATTGCGCGCAATGATTTGCCAATGCGAGGCATCCCCCCAGCGCTCATCCAGCGCAATAAAAGCAGTACGCGCATCCTGGCCGGCCTCCAGCGTCAACGGCATCTGCCGTGCCGATTTTTGCAATAAAGAGCGAAAACCGCTGGCTTCCATATTCAGCCGCTTGCCCGCTACCGATACGGTTTTCGCCGCTTGCGCACGCGCAAGATCACGGGCCAGGGCTTCATACACGGTCACCGCTGGCAGGCTCTTGCCATCCCACGACTGCAGCGTCTGGCTGGTTTCAGCCAGCACGCTGACGACTTCCGGGTTATCGACGCTGCGTGTCAGCAAGGTTGCAATCGGC
Source organism: Craterilacuibacter sp. RT1T (assembly GCF_023502145.1). Classification (GTDB taxonomy): domain Bacteria; phylum Pseudomonadota; class Gammaproteobacteria; order Burkholderiales; family Chromobacteriaceae; genus Craterilacuibacter. Next base: position 162,226 of record NZ_JAMFLI010000006.1, read on the forward strand.
ACCAGAAAGGTCAGCAACAAAAACAGCGCCAGCGGCAACACCAGCAACAAAGCCTTGAACTGGCGCATACGCCGCTGCTGCTGCAAGCGTGTCTTGAGCGGCACGCCATCTGCCGCCGTAAGCGGCGTATTCATGGAAAAGCTTTCAGACATGGAAATACCCGACAGGATGGGTGCCTTAACGGCACCGCCAAAACGGCCGCAGCCTATGCTGCGGCCAGCCTTGAATCAACGCGCGGCCCAGGCGTTGAAGCGCTGTTCCAGATCTTCGCCGTTATCCACCCAGAAGCCGACATCGATTGCTAGCGCCCCCTTCAGGTTGGCCGGGTCGGTTGGCAAGTTGGCGGCCACCTTGGCCGGCAACAGCTTGATGGCCTTGGTATTGGTCGGGCCATACGCAATCTGGCTGGCGTAGTTCTTCTGCTGCTCTGCCTTGCTGGCAAACGCGATGAACTGGGTTGCCTCGGCCGACTTGGCGCTCTTGGGGATGGCCCAGGAGTCGACGTCGTAAATGCTCTGATTCCACACCACCTTCAGGTTCTTGCCGTCTTTTTGTGCGGCATCGATGCGGCCGTTATACGCCGAGCTCATCACCACATCGCCGGAAGCCAGGAACTGCGGCGGCTGCGCGCCGGCTTCCCACCACTGGATATGCGGCTTGAGCTGGGTCAGCATTTTGAATGCGCGATCCACCCCGGCCTTGGTACCCAGCACCTTGTAGACCTGATTAGCCGGCACCCCATCGGCCATCAGCGCAAACTCCAGCGTGTACTTGGCCCCCTTGCGCAGGCCTCGCTTGCCGGGAAATTTCTTCACATCCCAGAAATCCTTCCAGCTGGCAGGTGCGACCTTGAGCTTGTCGGCGTTGTAGGCCAGTGCCGTCGACCAGACAAAAATCCCCACGCCGCACTCGGATACCGCCGGCTTGACAAAATCGGCCTTATTACCCACCTTGGCCCAGTTGATTTTCTCGAACAGCCCTTCCTCACAGCCGCGCAATAGCTCCGGCGACTCGACTTCGACCACATCCCATGTGGCCTTGCCGGCATCTACCATGGCCTTGATCTTGGCCATTTCGCCGTTGTAATCCCCGGCGGTCACATCGATGCCGCTCGTCTTTTCAAACGGCTGGTAAAACGCGACTTCCTGCGCCGCCTTGTTGGCGCCACCAAAAGAAATCACGGTAATCGACTTACCGGCCAAGGCTGGCAAGGCAAAACCGCCGATCACGGCCAGTGCCACACTCTTTTTGATCCTGTTCATTGCGCTCTCCTTGCTGTTATTCGGTTTTGTACTTATTTTTCCCGCCACTCAAGCTGCCAGCGCATCCAGCGCCCGCACATCGCGTGCCATCCAGCCTACATCCATCATGTCACCCACCTGCCAGGCGGCATCGATTTCGCCGACCGGCACCTTGACGATAAAGCCCCCCTGCCCGGCCACCTCCATACGCAAGCGCACGTGATCCCCCAGGTAGATAAACTCCATCAGCCTGGCTTGCAGCCGGTTTTCACAGCCCGCCGCCGCCGCATTCAGCCGCACCCGCTCCGGGCGAACCGACATTGAGGTCACCTCGCCCGAGCCCAGCATGGCCACACGCCGCGCCTTGACCAGCGCCCCATCATGCAGGCGTACATCGCACAGCTCGCCAGCCAGATTCACTACTTCACCGCGCAGGGTATTGTTTTCACCGATAAAGTTGGCCACAAAAGAATTGGCCGGCGACTCGTACAAGGTACTGGCGGCATCGATCTGCTGGATAATGCCGTCCTTGAACACGGCCACACGATCGGACATGGTTAATGCCTCGCCTTGGTCATGGGTGACATACACCACCGTCACCCCCAGACGCTCATGCAGATGCTTGATTTCCAGTTGCATATGCTCGCGCAACTGCTTGTCCAGTGCGCCCAAGGGCTCATCCATCAGCACCAACTTGGGCTCGAACACCAGCGCCCGCGCCAGCGCGACACGCTGCTGCTGACCGCCGGAGAGCTGCCCCGGATAACGGTGACCCAGACTCTCCAGGCGCACCATGGCCAGCCCGTTTTTGACCCGGTCGGCAATCTCGCTCTTGCCCATTTTGCGCAAGGTCAGGGGGTAGGCCAGGTTCTCCGCCACCGTCATATGCGGAAACAGCGCATAGTTCTGAAACACCATGCCGATATTGCGTTTGTGTGGCGGGATATGGTTGAGCAGCTTGCCATCAAAATGGATTGCGCCGTGGCTGGGCGTCTCGAAGCCGGCCAACATCATCAGGCAGGTCGTTTTGCCCGAACCTGAGGGGCCGAGCAGGGTCAGGAATTCGCCGCGACGGATGTCTAGATCCAGATTTTTGACAATCAATGATTCGCCGTCGTAGCTTTTTTGTACACCACGAAAACTGACCAGAACTTCATCCGCCATACCGTCTCCCATCTTATTTCGTTCCGCAAAGCGGAACTTAGTTTTACTTTTATAAAAGCTACCGCCTGTGCGAGCCCAAGTAAAGAGTCATTGCTCTATTGCAAACGTAATACCTTAAAAACTGTTGCATAATTGCCAGACACGGCGACTTCCGGGCACGACATAAAAAAAGGGCCTGCTCTTTCGAGCAGGCCCTTGCCTTTGCCGCCGAGTGACCCCGGCTTATGCGCTTAACTCAGCAAATGGTTATTCAGCTCACGCATACCAGCCGACAGCATGGCCAGATCCAGTAACTCGAAGGTTTGCAGTTCGGCAAACATCTGCTGACACTGCTCGACATTCACCGCGCGCACTTCCAGCCAGCAATGGGCAAAATCGCCTTCAATTCCGGCATCCAGCGCCAACTGCGTCAGGCGGCGATGCATGCGGTAAAGGTCGTCACGCAAGGCCGAACGCGCCAGCGATTGCCAACGGTTTTCGCGTGGCAAGCGGGTAATCGCATCACACAGCCAGTCCAGCTGCAGCTCGCGTCCCAGCGTGAAGTAGCCGGCGGCCAGATCTTCCAGCGCCCTGTCACTGCCCTCGCCAATTTCGATGATATCCATCAGCGGCACGGCAAACTCCAGACGCGCCAGCACCTGCGCCAACTGTTGCGGCATGCCCTCTACCGCCATGCGTGCTTCCAGTGCGGCCACTTGCGGGTAGGCCGCCGCATCGATCAGTTGCGGCAGGCTTTGCAGCAAGGCCTGCACCTTGCTGGCATAACGCTCGATCTGCGCACTCACCGCACCAAACGGACGACGGTTACGCAGTACCCAGCGCGTAACGCGCTCGATCAGGGTGCGCACCAGCACCATCATCTCGACCTGCAAATCGGCCGGCACACGGTTGTCCAGTGCCTCGATTTCACACCACAGCTTCTCGGCGTCAAATACATGGCTGGCAATCCACCAGGCGCGCGCGATATCGCAAGCCGGCAGCGGGGTTTCTTCCTTCAGGCGGAACATGAAGGTGGTACCCATGCGGTTGACGATACGGTTAGCCAATTGGTTGGCAATAATTTCGCGCTTGAGATAGTGCGACTTCATCGCCTCGCCAAAACGCACCTTAAGCGGCCCCGGGAAATAATCGACCAGAATCGGCAGGAAATCCGCATCGTCCGGCAGATCCGAGGCCAGCAGCGCCTGATCCAGCGTGATCTTGCTATAAGCCAAAAGCACTGCCACTTCCGGCGTGGTCAGGCCAGCACGCTGCGCGCGGCGCTCGGCCAGCTGGGCATCGGTCGGCAGATATTCCAGCGCGCGGTTAATCTCGCCGGCTTTCTCCATCGCCAGCATCATGCGCGTTTGCGCTCCCAGCATCTGCGGCGCACTCAGGCGATTAACCGCCAGAATCTGCGTCTGCAGATAGTTGTTGCGCAACACCAGATGGCCGACTTCCTCCGTCATTTCCGCCAGCAGCTCATTGCGCTGCTTAAGGGTCATATCGCCTTGCTGCATCACGCCGCCCAGCAGGATCTTGATATTCACCTCATGGTCAGAGCAGTCCACACCGGCCGAGTTGTCGATCGCATCGGTACAGATCAGGCCGCCCTTAAGGGCAAACTCGATACGGCCTTTTTGCGTGCAGCCCAGGTTGCCGCCCTCGCCGACCACCTTAACGTTCAGCTCGCAGCCGTTGACGCGCAATGCATCGGTTGCACGGTCGCGCACATCGGCGTGGCTCTCGCTCGTGGCTTTGACGTAGGTACCGATACCACCGTTGTAAAGCAGGTCGGCTTCGGCCTTGATAATCTCGTGAATCAGCTCGGATGGCGCCATGCTCTCGCGCTCGGTCTTGAGCCAGGCGCGCACTTCTGCCGACAGCGGGATGGATTTGGCCGAACGCTCGAAGATGCCGCCGCCTGCCGAGATCAGCTCGCGGTTGTAATCGGTCCACGACGAGCGTGGCAGATTAAACAGGCGGGCACGCTCGGCAAAGCTGATGCTGGCGACCGGGTTCGGATCAAGGAAAATATGCAGATGGTTGAATGCGGCCTTCAGGCAGATATGCTCGGACAGCAGCATGCCGTTGCCAAACACGTCACCGGCCATATCACCGATACCGATCACGCTGAAGTCTTCGCGCTGGATATCCTTGCCCAGATGGCGGAAGTGGCGCTTGACCGCTTCCCAGGCCCCGCGTGCGGTAATACCCATGCCCTTGTGGTCGTAACCTGCCGAGCCGCCGGAGGCAAACGCGTCGCCCAGCCAAAAGCCGTACTGTGCCGACACGCCGTTGGCGATATCGGAGAAGCTGGCCGTACCCTTATCGGCGGCCACCACCAGATAAGGATCATCCGCATCCAGGCGCACGACCTGCTGTGGCGGCACAATCTGGCCGCTCACCAGGTTGTCGGTCAAGTCGAGCAAGGCCGAAATAAACAGTTTGTAGCAGGCAATGCCCTCGGCCATAAAGGCTTCGCGCTCGGACGCCGCCGGCAGCTGTTTGCAGACGAAACCGCCCTTGGAGCCCATCGGTACGATCACCGAGTTTTTCACCATCTGCGCCTTAACGAGGCCGAGCACTTCGGTGCGGAAGTCTTCCATGCGGTCGGACCAGCGCAAACCGCCACGCGCGACCTTGGAGCCGCGCAAGTGCACGCCCTCGACACGCGGGCTGTACACCCAGATCTCGAACAGCGGGCGCGGCTGCGGTAGAAACGGTATCGCCGCCGACTCGAGCTTGAACGACACATAGGACTTGGTCTGACCCTCGGCATCCGCCTGCCAGAAGTTAGTGCGGCGGGTCGCCATAATCACGGTCAGGAAACCGTTGAGAATACGGTCTTCATCCAGATTGGACACCTTATCCAGCATGCCCTTCAGTTCGCTGCACAATGCTTCGGCGCGCACGCTATCTTGCTGTGCCGGCGCCAGTCTGGCGGCGAACAGTTCGACCAGCTTGCGGGTAATCTGCGGGTAATTGGCTACACACTGTTCGATATAAGCCTGGCTGAAAGTCAGGCCGGCCTGGCGCAGATATTTGGCCAGCGCACGCACCAGCGTGATTTCACGCCAGTTAAGCCCGGCCAATAGTGCCAGACGGTTGAAACCGTCACTCTCGCAACGCCCGGCAAAGACTTCAGCCAGCAATTGCTGGAAGTCCTGCTGAACGTCCTCATCCGCCATCTGCGCATAGGCTGCGCCCAACTCCAGACCGAAATCGGAAATCCACACCATGCTGCCATCGGCACGCTCGATACGGTAAGGATGCTCGTCCTGCACCTTGACGCCCATGTTTTCCAGAATCGGCATGCTGGCCGACAGGCCCAGCGGTGCGCCGCTACGGAACAGTTTCAGATTGAACTGCTGGGAAGCCCGGTGGAAGGGGCGATACAGTTTGATCGCCAGCGGCTGCTCGCTGCTGACCTGCGCGATATGCTGGATATCATGCACGGCACTGCGCACGCTGAATTCTTCGCGGTAAGCCAGCGGGAATGCCGACTGGTACAGGCCGAACAAGGCATTGCCCTGCTCTTCACCATGCGCTTCGGTCAATTGCACCGACAACTCGTCAACCCAGCCGCGCACGACGCGGGCAATCTCCTGCTCGACATCGCTCTCGCGGTATGCCGGCAGATCTGCCGCCTGGGTACGGATAATGTAATGCACTCGGGCCAGTACGCCATCACCGATTTGCACGCTGAACTCGGCCGCATTGCCGTTAAAAGCAGCCAGCAAGACTTTCTCGATTTTGAGCCTGACTTCGGTACTGAAGCTGTCGCGTGGCACATACACCAGGCAGCTGACATAACGGTGGTATCTATCCTTACGCACAAACAGGCGCACGCGCGGACGCTCTTGCAGATTGACAATGCCTTCGGCAATCGGCAGCAGGGTTTCCGCCTCGATCTCGAACAACTCGTCACGCGGATAGGTTTCCAGCACAAAACCCAAGGTCTTGGCCTTGTAACTGTTGTCGACAAAATCGCAACTCTCGGTCACATAGGCCAGCTTCTCGCGCAGGATAGGAATTTCATGCAGCGGTGCCTGATAGGCGCTGGCGGTATACAGACCCAGCAAACGCGACTCGCCGACGACCTCACCGGCGGCGTTAAAGCGCTTAATGCCGACAAAGTCCATATAAGCCGGGCGATGGATAATGGAGCGCGACTGCGATTTGTTCAGCACAATGCGCTGCGGTAGATGCGCCAGCTCGCGCAGTGCTTGCGGCAGCGCTTCAAAGCTGGCGGAATATTCCTTGCCTCCCTGGTCTTCCAATATGCCCAGCCCCGAGTCCTTGACGATCTTCAGGCTGTCCTTGCCGTCACGCTTAACCAGGTCATAGCTGCAGTAACCCATAAACAGGAAATGATTGGCAGCCATCCACTCGAGAAAAGCCCGCCCCTCCTGCCCCTGCTCGCCTTGTCCGGCCAGCTCTTCGCATAGGGCACTCACCCGCTCACGCATCACCGGCTCATCGCGCACCACCAGCTGAATGCTGGCCAGTACCTGCGTTAGCTCTTGCTGCAAAGCATGCAGTCGCGCCTCATCGCTGACGCGGTCCATCTGCACATGAATCAGCGACTCCAGCGGCAAGCTGCGGTCTTCGGTGCGTTTAATCTCCTGCAGCTGACCCGAGGCATCGCGCGCCACCGCGACCACCGGGTGCACCAGCAAATGCAGGTTCAGGCTATGGCGCGCCAGGAACATGGCAACCGAGTCAATCAGGAAGGGCATGTCGTCGTTGACGACCTCGATCACGCTATGCGTGCTTTGCCAGCCATCACGCTCGAAGTCCGGATTGTAAATTCGAACCTTGACTTGCCCTGGCAAGCGCTGCCCGGCAAACTCGTAATGCGTCATCGCGACACCAACCAGATCCTGCGCACTCTGGCGCGACAGGTCGGCATACTCGGTTTCTTCGAAATAAATAGGGAAAAAAGGAAGCAGTTGATCGGACTCGGCAGAAGAGAGCTTCTGTCTGGCCAGTCCCTGGATATCGGCAATCAGGCGGACAAGTTCGGTCTTGTTGCTAAACGACATGGAGCTTCCCTTTATTGTATGGTCACTGGGTAGTGTCGACGCATTGTAGATGCTGCTCCAATAAGCGCATTCTTGTTTTGCGACACGCATGTATACATACCCAGAACTACAATTTGTATGCATGAATGCTTACCATAGCCAAAAAGCAATGAAACTTCGTGTCTGGCAAGCAGATACATACCCACACCGGGCATAACACGTTAAAATCGCCGCGCCTGAGCAGTCCATAATCAATCAGCTCGCTCAAATAAATGGCACAAGCCGGATCAATATGGAGACAAAATGAGACGTTTTTCCGGCCTACTGGCTTGGCTCTGGCTGCTGCCGGCCATAGCCTATGGTGCGCCCGTCCTACGCTTCGGTGTCGATCTCAACTACCCCCCCTTTTCCTGGCAGGACAAAAAGGGGCAGGCACAAGGTTTCGATATCGACATCGCCTATGCCCTGTGTCAAACACTTGAAGTACGCTGCCTGATCGTCCCTCAGGATTGGGATGGCTTGATCCCTGCGCTCAAGGCGGGGAAATTCGATGCCATTTTGTCGTCCATGCAGATCACCCCGGAACGCATGCATCAAGTTGACTTCAGTGACAAGTATTACAACATACCCAGCCGTCTGATCAGCCGCAAACATGGCCAGACGGAAGCCGGCACATGGAAGGCGAAGCGCATCGGTGTATTGGAGTCCTCGACTCAGGAAAACTTTGCCCGTAAACGCTGGGGCACGCAGCAAGCCAGAATCATCAGCTATAGCGAGATCGGTGATGCCTTCCTAGCCTTGCAGCAAGGCAAGCTTGATGCCGTGTTTGTCGATAGCGCAGTGGGGGAACAGGCTTTTTTACGCAAGCCTGCCGGACGTGACTTTGCCTTTACCGGCCATAGCTTTTCCGATCCGGCCTACTTTGGCCCGGGTGCCGGCATTGCAGTGAAGAAAGGCAACCATGCTTTAAGGCTCAAACTGAATCAGGCATTACAAGAAATCAGACAAAACGGACGCTACCATAAAATACAAAACAAATATTTTGGCTTCGATATCTACGGCGACAAGCCGCAAGCTAAAGTGATCGCACCGGAAACCACACAATAAACGTACAATAGTCGTATTACCTTGTCGCAATGCTGAACAGGCAGGCAAGCTTGATCCTTAACCAATGCTCACACCGGTTACCCCGAATTCATGGTTCACCCTAAGTTACAGGCAAATAAACAGCTACGTTACGGCTTTTTGCTGCTGCCAAATGCTTCAATGGCTAATCTGGCCATTGCCACTGAAGTGCTGGTCGCAGCCAATCAGCTGGCAGAAAAACGCTGTTATGAATATCTGACACTCTCGCTTGATGGCGCAGCGGTGACGCTGCTCAACGGCCAAAAGCTGGAGGTTGATCTGCCCCTGCTTAACGCACCACGACTGGATGCCTTGTTTGTCCTCGCGGGTGATACGCATGGGGAAGTAGCAGTAGAAGAACTGGCCCGTGCCGCCGCCCTGCCCGGCAATGACAAAATGCTGATTGCCGGCATCGGTTGCGGCAGCTACTGGCTGGCGCGTGCCGGACTGTTGTCCGGTTATCGCGCCACCATACACTGGCAGGAAATCAGTCGCCTGACCGACGAGTTTTCCGATGTGATCGTGTCGGGCAATCTGTATGAAGCCGACCGCAACCGCGCCAGCTGTGCCGGCGGTGCGGCTACGCTGGATTTTATGGTGATGCTGGTTTCCGGGCTATTAGGCAGCGAGTTCGCCTCACGCCTGTCGGAAATTTTCAGCATGGAGCGCATCCGCCCGGGTAACGAGCGCCAGCGTATTCCGCTGGTCACCCGTATCGGCGGCAGCCAGCCCAAGCTCACCGAAGCGGTCAGCCTGATGGAAGCCAATATCGAAGAGCCGCTATCAACGGATGATATTGCCTTTTATGTCGGCGTTTCACGCCGCCAGCTTGAACGTCTGTTCAAACAATACTTAAGTACCGTTCCATCCAAGTATTATCTGGAACTGCGCTTGAACCGCGCCCGGCAACTGCTGCAACAAACCTCCAAGTCCATCGTACAAATCGGTCTGGCTTGCGGTTTTTCCAGCGGGCCGCACTTCTCCAGCACCTACCGCAGCCACTTCAATATCACCCCGCGCGAAGAGCGCTCGCAGCGTGCCATGCACCATGTAGCAGCTCAATCCTGAGCCGGGAAGCTGAGCGGGCAGCAAGCCATGCCCGCTCAGCTTGTGCCCAGTGCGGCCGCATCCTGCGGCCGCGCCAATTCTTCCTGTAAACGGGCACGCTCCAGATGGCTGGCCTCGATCTGCTTGGTCGAGCTAATGCCCAGCTCCTTAAGCTGCCCGGCCTTACCTATCATATTGTTGTTGCCATGACTCAAGCGGCGGTTAGCCGATTCAAAACTGTCCTGTGCCTGACGCAAACGCGTACCCAGCTTGTCAAAATCGGCGACAAAAGCACACACACTTTCATACAGCTGGGTACCGCATTTAACGATGGCCTCGGTCTGGCGGTTGCGCTTCTCCTGGCGCCACAGGTGAGACACGGTACGCACCACCGACATCAGCGTAGACGGGCTGACCAGCAGCACGTTTTTATCCCATGCTTCACGGAACAAATCCCTATCCTGCGTCACCGCCAGCATAAAGGCAGGCTCGACCGGCAGGAACATCAAGACAAAATCGATCGCATCCAGATCGTGCAGCTTCTGGTATTCGCGTAGCGACAGCCCTTTAAGGTGGCTGCGCACCGAGGCTAAATGGGCCGCCAGCGCGATCGTGCGCTCGGCATCGGTTTCTGCTGCCACATAGCGGGTGTAATCAACCAGCGATACCTTGGCATCAATCACCAGATTCCGCCCTTCGGGTAAGCGCAGCACCACATCCGGCTGTGCCCGGCTACCATCGTCGCGGGTGTAACTGGCCTGTTCGAAAAACTCGACACCGGCACTCAGACCCAATTGCTCGAGCAAATCCTTGAGGATCAGCTCGCCCCAGTTGCCTTGTGCCTTATTGTCCCCCTTAAGCGCACGGCTCAAGTTTCTGGCTTCCTGGCTCAAGGTCCTGTTCAAGCCGGCCAGCATTTCGACCTGGCTTTTCAGCTCGCTGCGCCCCTTGCCTTCCTCGACATAGACCTGCTCGACCTTGGCCTTGAACCCGTCAATCTGGGTCTTCAGCGGGCCAAGTAAAGTATCGAGGTTCTGTTGATTCTGCTCGGCAAAGCGCTGGCTTTTGGCTTCAAAAATCTGCTGGGCCAGATTTTCAAACTGGGTGGACATGGCCTCTCGCGCTTCGGCAAGTAAGGCCAGCTGTTTGCCCGCGCTCTCGCGGTCCGCCTCCAGCTGGGTTTTCAATGCCGCCAGTTCACTTTGCAGCGCATGACGTGCAAGCTCGGCACTGTCCCGCTGCGTTTGCGTCAGCGCCAGACGCTCAGCCAGCGCCTGGCTATCGGCTTGCGCTGAGGCAAGCATCGCCTTGGTTCGCCCCAACTCTTCGCGCAGCGTTGCCTGCAGTGTCGCCAGATCATCACGCGCCCCCACTGCCGCCTTCAGTTGTGCGGGAACTTCAAGCAGGGTCTCAAGCCGTCCTTGCAAAGCGGCCTGACTGGCGCCCGCATCCGCCAAGGCCTGTTGCATGGTTGCAAGCTCAGACTCCAAAGCATCACGACGTCGCTCGGTCTCGATCTGTTGCTGCAGCAACTGCGCTTGCGCCTCTTGCAGTGCCTGCGTCCGCGCGGAGGTGCCCGCATGACGCTCGCGCTCGGCAGACAAGGCGGCAGCATACTGCTGGCAAGACTTGCGCTCATTCGCCATCGCCTGCTCGTAAGCCGACAGCTGCGACTGCAGAGCCGGCACTTGGCGCGCCCTCTCCTCGAATTGCGCGCGGGCCTGCAATTGCCCTTCCAATAAGCCCGTCACACGAGAAAGCTCAAGGCGAACTTGCTCGGCCTCATCCTGTGCCTTGGCCAACTGCGCCTGTTGTGCCGCTATCTGCTGCGCCTGCAATGCCATCTCGGTTGCCGACATGGCATTAGCCTGCTCGACTGCAGCCGAAATTTTACCGCGCCCCAGCATCAGGGAGAGCGCAATACCGGCAAACAGGCCCAAGAATACAGCCAGTAATAGAACTGCACTTTGCACAATTTCTCCCCGAAAATAAGCCCAATTGAGTCGTTCAGTTTAACAGCAATTAAAACTCTCATTTCTACCGGCCGTAACACAGCAAAGCAG
>NZ_JAMFLI010000007.1 GCF_023502145.1 Craterilacuibacter sp. RT1T
GCTCCCCGCTCCCCGCTCCCCGCTCCCCGCTCCCCGCTCCCCGCTCCCCGCTCCCCGCTCCCCACTCCCCACTCCCCACTCCCCACTCCCCACTCCCCATTCCCCCTGCTGGTGTAGAATCCCTGTTTTGTTTCTCCAGCAAGGCTTTGCCCCATGAGCGCCGATCTTCTCGCCGGTCTGAATCCCGAACAATTACGCGCCGTGACCTGGCCGGCGAAAAGCGCCCTGGTGCTGGCCGGTGCCGGTAGCGGTAAAACGCGGGTGCTGACGACGCGCATCGCCTGGCTCTTGTCGACCGGGCAGGCATCACCCGCCGCCATTCTTGGCGTGACCTTTACCAACAAGGCTGCACGCGAGATGCAGACGCGGCTGTCGGCCATGCTGCCGGTCAATACTCGCACCATGTGGATAGGCACCTTCCACGGTCTGTGCAACCGCATGCTGCGCATCCACTACCGCGATGCCGGCCTGCCGCAGACTTTCCAGATTATGGATTCGCAAGAGCAGTCGTCCGCCATCAAGCGCCTGCTGAAAATTCTCGATGTCTCCGACGAAAAATTCCCGCCCAAGGCGGTTGCCGCGTTTATCAACGGCAATAAGGAAGCCGGCCGCCGTGCCGGCGAGCTGTCGGCACACGATAGCTATACCCGCAAGCTGATCGAGATTTACGCCGCTTACGATGCGCAGTGCCATCGTGAAGGCGTGGTCGATTTTGCCGAACTGTTGCTGCGCTGTTACGAGCTGTTAAGCCGCAATGCGGCGCTGGCCGAACATTACCGCAACCGTTTCCGCCATATTCTGGTCGACGAGTTTCAGGACACCAACTTGCTGCAGTACGCCTGGCTGCGGCTGCTGGCCGGCAGCGATGCCGCGCTGTTTGCCGTCGGTGACGACGACCAGAGCATCTATGCCTTCCGTGGCGCCGAGGTGGGCAATATGCGCTCGCTGCTGGCCGATTACGGCATCGAAGGACCGGTGCGTCTGGAGCAGAATTATCGCTCGGTCGGCAATATCCTGACCGCAGCCAATGCGCTGATCGAGAAAAACGATGGCCGTCTGGGTAAGAATCTGTGGACCGATGCCGGCGAGGGCGAGCCCATCCGTCTGTACGAGGCCTATTCGGACGGCGACGAGGCCGAGTTCGTGTGTGACGAAGTCAAGGCGCTGGTGCGCGAGGGCTGGAATCTGTCCGATATGGCGGTGCTGTACCGCTCCAATGCGCAGTCGCGCGCGCTGGAACATGCGCTGGTGAATGCCGGCATCGCCTACCGCATCTATGGAGGCCTGCGCTTTTTCGAGCGTCAGGAAATCAAGCATGCGATGGCCTATCTGCGTCTGGTATCCAACCCGGACGACGACAATGCCTTGCTGCGCGTGATCAATGTGCCGGCACGCGGCATCGGGGCGCGCAGCGTGGAAAACATCCAGACGCTAAGCCGCGAGCAGGGCGTGTCGCTGTGGCAGGCTAGCTGTGGCGCCAGTGGCGGGCGCAGCGCCGGCAAGGTGGCGGCATTCGTGCTGCTGATCGAAGAGCTGCGCGCCAAGGTCGAGCTATTGACGCTGGCCGAAATGATCAGCCTGATCATAGACCGCTCCGGTTTGCGGGCCCTGTACGAGGCCGACCGCAAGGAAGGCGAGGAGCGCCTGGCCAACCTGGACGAGCTGATTAATGCCGCCGCCGGTTTTATGCCCGACGATCCGGCGCAGGAGATGGTCGAGTTTCTCACTGCCGCCAGTCTGGAGGCCGGCGAGCATCAGGCGGATGCCGGCAGTGATGCCCTGCAGCTGATGACTGTACATGCGGCCAAGGGGCTGGAATTCGATGCGGTGTTTGTGTCCGGACTGGAAGAAGGCTTGTTTCCGCACGAAAACAGCCTGAACGACGGCAAGGGCCTGCAGGAAGAGCGCCGGCTGATGTATGTGGCGGTGACGCGGGCACGCAAGCGCCTGTATCTGAGTTCGGCGCAAAGCCGCATGCTGCATGGCCAGAGCCGCTATCCGATCCGTTCGCGCTTTGTCGACGAGATTCCGCAAGAACTGGTACACGAGTTGGCCGGCAAGAAAGCGCCGCCGCGCGCCCCGGCCAAGGCACCGTGGCTGACCGAAGCCATGCCGGCCTGGGCGAGCCCCAAGGGTGGGGATTATGGCGGCTTTCATATCGGGCAGAGCGTAGGGCATGCCAAATTCGGCACCGGCATGGTGGTGAGTGCAGAAGGCAGCGGCAGCGATGTGCGTCTGCAGATCAATTTTGCCGAGCATGGCATGAAGTGGCTGGATTTGCGCTACGCTAAGCTGACCGCCCAATAATGGCTAGCGCAGACGCACACCGAGGCGCGATATGAATAGTAGTCAGTCCAACTCGTTTCAGGCGATCGCGGGCGCTTATAAAAGCAAGCACCCGGCATCGGCCGACGAGCTGAATCCTTACCGGCGCAAGCTGTTTCTGGTGATAGACAGCGTGCCCGAGATGCAGCGTGCGCTGGCGATGACGCTGGGCAGCTTTGGTGCCGAGCGGGTCGAATACGCCAGCCGTGGCAATGATGCGCTGGCCAAGCTTGCGCGTTACGATTTTGATGTGGTGCTGTGTGATTACGATCTGGGCAATGGTTACGATGGCCTGTATCTGTTTGAAGAGGCACGCGAGCGCAATCTGCTTAAGCAGTCCTGTGTTTTCATGATTGTGACCGGCGAGCGGCGCGCCCAGCGGGTGATTTCGGCCGCGGAAATGGCGCCGGACGAATATCTGCTGAAGCCCTTTACCGGCGAAGAATTGCGTTTGCGCCTGGAGCGGGCGATACGCCGGCGCGAGGCTTTTCGGGTCGTAGACGATGCGCTGATGCGCTTCGAGTATATGGCGGCGGCCGAAGCTTGCAATAAGCAGATTCAGGACAAAAACGAATTCGCCCTCGATTTTATGCGCCTCAAGGGCAACCTCAGCCTGAAAATAGGCGACTGGGACAGCGCCAAGAAGCTGTACGTCGAAGTGTTGCGCCTCAAGCCCTTGCCCTGGGCCCGGCTGGGGCTGGCCAAGGCGCTGACCGGGCTCAAGTCTTACGACGAAGCGCGCATGTTGTTCGAACAGGTGCTGCAGGACAACGACCGGGTGATGGAAGCCTACGATTGGTTGGCCAAGATACATCTGGCCAACCACGATGGTGCACAGGCTCAGCTCAATCTGCAGCAAGCGACCTGCTTGTCGCCTGCTGTAGTGCGCCGGCAAAAGCAGCTGGGCGAGGTGGCGTTCGCCAATGGCGATCTGGCTACGGCCGAAGCCGCCTGCAGCACGACGCTGACCTTGGCCAAACATAGCTGGCACCGCCAGCCGGCGCTGTATGCCCAGCTCGCCCGGGTGCAGCTGGCGCAACGCGACAGCGTGGCGGCGGGCAAGACGCTGGCCGGCTTGCGGCGCGATTACAAGCACGACGATGCCGGCAACTGGGTCGCCGATGTGATAGACAGCCAGTTGCAGCAGCAAGCGGGCAATAAGAGCAAGGCGGCCCAGCTTCTGGCAAGTGCCGCCGAGCGCCTGCCGCAGCTGGAAGCTGCAGTGGGGGTCGAGGCACGCATGGAGTATGCGCGCGCATGCTATAGCCTGGCGCGCCCTGATCTGGGTGACGCAGTGGCGCGCACGCTAGTGCGCAACCACCACGATGACGAAGCGTTGCTGGAGTCGCTGGGGTGCTTGTTTGACCAGGTTGGCCGCACCGAGGCCGGGCGCGAACTCATCGCCGAAAACGTACAGAGTGTGGTGAATCTGAATAATGCGGCCGTGCGCGAAGCTCAGGCCGGCCACTACGAGCAGGCGGTCAGCCTGTTTGGCAAGGCTTATGCCGAGCTGCCGGACAATGTGCAGGTGATGCTCAATACCAGCAATGCAATTATCGCGCTGGTTTACCGCCAGGGCTGGCACGAAAGCCATGTGCGCGCGGGGCACGCGATGCTGGGACGGGTACGCGCCTTGCAGCCGTCCAGCAGCAAATTCCAGAAAATTCTGCAGGCGTGGAATTCGCTGATGGAGCAGCAGGGCAGGCGCGAGTGGCTGGTGTAAAACTCAGGGCAGCAAACCGCCTTGTTGCAGGGTTTTGCTCAAGGTCGTCGCATAGGCATTGGCGGTCGCCGCGACCGAGGCCGGATCAAATGATTGCAGATTGCCCGACCACAGCAGGCGCCGGGTCTGGGTATCCCACAGCGTGCTCTGGCTGGATGCGATGGTGTAAGGCACCAGCGTCTGGTAGCTGCTGTAGAAATTCTGGTAGGGCCCGTACCAGCCGAACATGGGCTGCGGGAATACCGGTTGCGCCACGCTTTGGTAGCCTGTTTCCGGTGGCAGCAGCTTGATCAGCAAAAAGCCCTGTACCCCCGCCTTGCGTACCGCGTTTTCCAGATCCGCCTCGGCCACGGGCGTGGCGGAAGGCGGCAGAAGCGCATAGGCCGGCGTGGCCTGCACCCCCAGCGTTTGCATGCGCGCCACGACACTGTCTTCGAAAATGCGCTGCTCGGTGATGCTGCCGCCTATGGCCAGGACTACGGCGCTTTTGATCGGCCCGCCGCTATAGGCCGGGTCCTGCCACTGACTCTGTACGGTAGAAGTCGTAGCGCAGCCTGCCAGCAGGCTGGCGCTGGCCAGTAGTACACCGATTCGCATGTTTACACCCATCTTGATGACTCCCTGTTACTGTTTCATGTTTTGCCAAACGGCATGGCTTTATCTTAGGCGGATGCTTTCGGTATTGCGTGGCCGCCTTGCTCGCGTGAGACCAGTGCCACACGCGAGAGCAGGCGCAAAGTGTCATCATGGTCGGCATCGCTGGCCGCGATACAAAAACCGCCCAGTACCGTGACGCGATAGTCGCGGTCATGCGCATCGCGGGTCGTGCTTTGCACCGCGAGATCGGTCGCACAGCCGGCAATCAGCAGGCGCTCGCAGCGCATATTGCGCAGCAGCAGATCCAGTGCCGTGCCGTAAAAGGCATTGACGCGGCGTTTGAGAATGATGGTTTCACCGGGCAGGGGCGCGGCTGCGGGGTGGAAGTCACAGCCGGCCGTGCTCAGGCGCAGTGCGCCGCTGATGGCGGCGCTGGCAAACAGGGGAGAGGCGCGCGGCAGCTCGCGGTAGTCATCGGAAAATCCGACGCGAACATGGATGACCGGTATGCCGTAGTTGCGCAAACTACTAATGAGCTGCGGCAGGCGTTCCAGCGTATGGTGGCGCGCCAGAAAGTCGCGGTAACGCGGTGCGGTGACGATATCGTTGATATAGTCGATCAGGATGAGTGCGCTTTGCACGATGGTCTCTCCTTGCGTGGTGCAAGTCTCACCATAGCGTGTCAATGCAAAACCGCCCCGAAGGGCGGCTGGTGGCGGATGAGTTCCGTGTTACTTCGGAATCGAGCCTTCCACACCCTTCACATACCAGTTCATGGTATCCACGCCTTTTTGCGGCAATACCTGACCGGCTGCAACCATGGTCTTGCCGGCCTGATCGACGATAGGGCCGGTGAAACTGTGGAATTTGCCGCTGGCAAACAGCGCTTTCTTGGCATCGAACTTGGCCGCCAGCGCCTTAGGCACCACCGGGTTCAGCGGGGAGAGTGCCACCATGCCATCCTTGATGCCCCAATCCACGCTATCCGATTTCCAGCTCTTGTCCAGCGTGGCCTTGGCCGCACGGGTGTAGTAGCCGCCCCAGTTGATGGTGGAGGCGGTCAGCTGGGCTTTCGGGCCGAATTTGGCCATATCGGTGTCCCAACCCATGGCGTACTTGCCCTTTTCCTGCGCCGTTTGCACCACGGCCGGCGAGTCGGTGTTCTGTGCCAGCACATCGGCGCCTTGCGCGATCAGGGTTTCTGCGGCCTGACGCTCCTTGGCCGGGTCATACCAGCTATTCACCCATACCACCTTGGTCTTGATCTTGGGGTTCACGCTTTGCGCACCCAGGGTGTAGGCATTGATGTTGCGGATCACTTCCGGAATCGGGAAGGAGCCGACAAAGCCCAGGGTGTTGCTCTTGGTCATGCCGCCGGCGATCACGCCCAGCATGTATGCGCCTTCATAGGTCTTGGGGTTGTAGATGGCGACGTTTTTGGCGGTCTTGTAACCGGTGGCGTGGGCGAACTTCACATTGGGGAAAGCCTGCGCCACTTTTTGCGTCTGGTTCATATAACCGAACGAGGTGGTGAAAATCAGCGTATTGCCGGCGGCAGCCAGCTGGCGGATGACGCGTTCGGCATCGGCGCCTTCAGGCACGCTCTCGACAAAAGTGGATTTGATCTGGCCGGGCAGGGCTTTTTCCATCGCCTTGCGTCCCAGATCATGGGCATGGGTCCAGCCGGCATCGCCGATCGGGCCTACATAGACAAAGCCGACTTTCAGCGGCTCGGCGGCGAAGGCCGGGCTGCTCAGTGCGGCAGCCAGCAAGGTGGTGATCAGAGTACGGCGGGACAGCATGGCGACTTCTCCTGAAGGTGGGGCGAATTTGAACAGCATAACAAGCGGGATGTCTTTGTCTACAGTCGGACTGCTAATAATCTTTATGGGATATTTGGCGCTGAATTCGCGGCATTATAAACCCGAAATGCAAACAAATGTTTTATCAAAAATGCCAAAAGATTTACCATGCACGGATTATTGATCCGGCTTGCCGGTACTGTTGCGGGGTCAGCTTTTGTGCCCGTTCCTGGAGTCTTTGCGATGAATGCCCCTCCCCCTGTCGCGCGCCTGTCTTTACGTGGCATCAGTAAACGCTATCCGTCGGTGATCGCCAACGACGCCATCGATCTGGATATTGCCCCCGGTGAAATCCATGCGGTGCTGGGTGAAAACGGCGCTGGCAAAAGCACCCTGATGAAAATCATCTACGGTGTGACCCGGCCCGACGCCGGCGAAATCGTCTGGGAGGGGCGCAAAGTCGCTATTTCCAGCCCGTCCATGGCGCGCGAGTTGGGCATAGGCATGGTGTTCCAGCATTTTTCGCTGTTTGAAACCCTGACGGTGGCCGAGAACATTGCGCTGTCCATAGACCGGCCGCAGGCCGGGTTGCATGATGAAATCCGTGCGGTGTCGACCCGTTACGGCCTGCCGCTGGACCCGGCGCGTCTGGTGCACAGCCTGTCGGTAGGCGAGCGCCAGCGGGTCGAGATTGTGCGTTGCCTGCTGCAAAAACCGCGTTTGCTGATTATGGACGAGCCGACCTCGGTATTGACGCCGCAGGCGGTGCAGCAGCTGTTTGCCACCTTGCGCCGTCTGGCAGGCGAGGGCTGCAGCATTCTCTATATCAGCCACAAGCTGGACGAGATCCGTGAGTTGTGTGAACGCGCCACCGTTCTGCGTGGCGGGCGGGTCAGCGGCGAGGCCGATCCGCGCCTCGAATCCAATGATTCGCTGGCGCGCATGATGATAGGCGGCGAGTTGCCGGCGTGTTCGCTGGCGCCGCAAGCCGCGGGCGAGTTGCGGCTGGCACTGGATGGCTTGTCGCTTGCCAGCGATGACCCGTTCGGTACCGCTTTGCATAATGTATCGCTGGCGGTGCATGGCGGCGAGATTGTCGGCATCGCCGGCATTTCCGGCAATGGCCAGCAAGAGCTGCTGGCGGCCTTGTCCGGCGAAAAAAAGCTGGCTCGCGCCGACGGGCTGTTATTGCGCGGCGTGGCCGCCGGCAAGCTGGGGCCGGGGGCGCGCCGCGCATTGGGTCTGGGCTTGGGTTTTGTGCCGGAAGAGCGGCTCGGGCGCGGTGCCGTGCCGGAAATGAGTCTGGCCGACAATGCCTTATTGACCGGTGCGACCCGTGCCGGCTTGCTGAAGGGGCCGTGGATACAGCGCGGCAAGGTGCGCGAATTCGCCCGCGAGGTGATTGCGCGCTTCAAGGTCAAGACACCGGACGAGGACGCGCTGGCGCAAAGCTTGTCCGGCGGCAATCTGCAGAAATTCATTATCGGGCGCGAAGTGATGCTGGCGCCCGAGGTGATGGTGGTGGCGCAGCCGACCTGGGGGGTGGATGTGGGCGCAGCCATGCTGATACGCAATGCGCTGATCGAGATGCGCAACCGCGGGGTGGCGGTGCTGGTGATTTCCGAAGAACTGGACGAGCTGTTTATGATCTGCGACCGCATCGCGGTGTTGGCCGATGGCCGCTTGTCGCCGGCGATTGCCACGGCGCACGCCAGTGTGGAATTGATAGGCCGCTGGATGAGCGGCGACTTTAGCGAGAAGGACAGCCATGTTCCAGCTTGAAACCCGTCCCGTGCCTTCGGCAAGCATGCGTTTGCTGTCGCCGCTGATTGCCGCGCTATTGATGCTGGCCTCCGGTTTTGTGCTGTTTACCCTGTTGGGACAGCCGGCACTGAAGGCGTTTTATGTGTTTTTCGTGCAACCGCTGACCACGCTTTACGGCGTGGGCGAGTGGCTGTTGAAGGCGACGCCGCTGTTGCTGTGCGCGCTGGGCCTGTTGATCGCCTATCGCGCCAATGTGTGGAATATCGGTGCCGAAGGCCAGTTGGTGATGGGCGCGATTGCCGGTGGCGGCGTGGCGCTGGCTTTTCCCGATGTCAGTGGATCGTGGCTGCTGCCCGCGATGCTGCTGGCCGGTGTCGCCGGCGGCATGGCGTGGGCGGCGTTGCCGGCCTTGCTGCGTACCCGCTTTCACACCAACGAGATTCTGGTCAGTCTGATGCTGGTCTATGTGGCGGCGCTGGGGCTGCGCTTTCTGGTCAACGGCCCGTGGCGTGACCCGGAGGGCTTCAATTTTCCGCAGTCGCGCATGTTCCACGAAGCCGCCATTTTGCCGCTTCTGCATCCCGAGATGCGGGTCACGCTGGCCGGCGTGCTGGCGCTGGTGCTGGTCGGGCTGATCTGGCTGTTTTTAAGCAAGAGCTGGCTGGGCTTTCGCCTGACGGTGGCCGGACAGGCACCGGCGGCGGCACGCTATGCCGGCTTTGGCGAGAAACGCAATGTCTGGATCGCCATGCTGATTTCCGGCGGCTTTGCCGGGCTGGCCGGCGTGGCGGAAGTGGCGGGGCCCTTGGGGCAGTTGCAGCCCTCGGTGTCGCCCGGCTACGGTTTTGCCGCGATTATTGTCGCCTTTGTCGGCCGCCTGAATCCGCTGGGCGCCTTGCTGGCCAGCCTGCTGATGTCGCTTTTGTATCTGGGGGGCGAAACCGCGCAGATGGAGCTGGGTTTGCCGGCGGCCATCACCGGCTTGTTCCAGGGCCTGTTGCTGTTTTATCTGCTGGCAGCCGATCTGTTTATCCATTACCGCGTGCGCCGTAGCGTGCGTGCCCCTGTTGCCGTACTCAAGGAGGCGACCCGATGAATGAAGGCCTGATTCTGGCGCTGCTGTTGTCCACTGCCAGTGCCGCGACGCCCCTGATGCTGGCGGCGCTGGGCGAACTGGTGACCGAGCGCAGCGGTGTGCTTAATCTGGGGGTCGAAGGCATGATGCTGGTCGGCGCGGTGGCGGCTTTTGCCACCATGAGCCATAGCGGCAGCCCGCTTTTGGCCTTCGGTGTAGCCATGCTCTCCGGCTGCGCGCTGTCCCTGCTGTTTGGCGTGCTGACCCTGCATCTGATGACCAACCAGGTGGCGACCGGCTTGGCGCTGACCCTGTTCGGTGTCGGGCTGGCGGCCTTTGTCGGCCAGCCTTATGTAGGCGGCGTGGTGAAGGGCGTCGAGCCGTTCCTGTTCGGCCTCGATCCGGTTACGCTGCTGGCTTTTGTGCTGTGTGGCAGCCTGTGGTGGTTTCTGAACAGGAGCCGCGCCGGTCTGCTATTGCGTGCAGTCGGGGAAAAGCCGGCGGTGGCCGATGCCATCGGTTATCCGGTGCGCCGCATCCGCTATCTTGCCGTGCTGTTCGGCGGGGCGATGGCGGGTTTGGGTGGCGCTTTTCTGTCGCTGGTGAATACGCCGATGTGGGTGGAGGGCATGACGGCCGGTCGCGGCTGGATCGCGCTGGCGCTGGTGGTGTTCGCCACCTGGCGCCCGGAACGGGTCTTGCTGGGTGCATGGCTGTTTGGCGGCATGACTGTGTTGCAGTTTCATGCGCAGGCCCTGGGTCTGGCCATTCCGTCCGAGTTTCTGTCCATGCTGCCTTATCTGGCGACCATTGCCGTCTTGGTGCTGATCTGCCGCAACCCGCGCACCATCTTGCTTAACCAGCCGCTGTCGCTGGGCAAGTCTTATCATCCTGACCGTTAGCGGCAGCTTGTGTGCACCCGCACTAGACTTGCAATAGTCAAGACAAGGAGCAGGGTATGGAAGACTGGAGCTGGATCAGCATCGCCATCATTGTGCTGGATGCATTTTTGGTGGTCGGTGTGGCGCTGCGGGTGATGCTGACGCGGCATCCGCCGGGCTCCAGTTTTGCCTGGATACTGGTGACGCTGGCTGTGCCTTTTGGCGGCTTTGTGCTGTATCTGCTGGTGGGCGAGCGCCCGATCGGGCGCTCGCGGCGCGAGCGGGTGCAGGATTTTACCCTGCGCTTTCGCGGCTGGCAGTTGCCGGGGCCGGCACCCGTGCTGACCGGCAGCGAGGCGAGCCGCGATTTTGAAGCCATGGCGGTTTTGGCCGAGCGCATCACCCATTTGCCTGCGCGCGCGGGAAATGCGCTGACCCTGATGAGCGAGACGCGGGCCATCTTGCATGCGCTAGCTTGCGATATCGCTACGGCGCACAGCCGCGTGGATCTGGCGTTTTATATCTGGAACGCGGGCGGCGAGGCCGATGAAGTCGAGGCGGCGCTGGTGGCGGCGGCCGCACGCGGTGTGCACTGTCGCGTGTTGCTCGATGCCATGGGATCCAAAGTCTATCTGGCCGGGGCGGGGGCGGCACGCCTGCGGGCGGCCGGTGTTCGGGTCGAGGCGGCGATGACGGTCAGGGCATGGCAGATGCCGTTTGTGCGCGCCGACTTGCGCCTGCATCGCAAGATTGCGCTGATTGACGACAGCGCCGGCTATACCGGCAGCCTCAATCTGGTTGACCCGCGTTATTTTAAACAGGACGCCGGCGTGGGCGAGTGGGTCGATGCCATGGTGCGCATGACCGGGCCGGCGCTGGATGGTTTGCGGGCCGTGTTCGCCTATGACTGGATGTTGCAGACCGGCGAGCCGCCGCTTGCTGCGCTGGCGGCGCAGGCAGAGCCCGGGGCGCCGCTCTCGGTGGTGCAGGTGGTGCCCTCGGGGCCGGGTTTTGATCGCGGCGTCAATCTGCGGCTGATTCTGGAGGCGGTCAATCGCGCCCACTCCCGCCTGCTGTTGACGACCCCCTATTTTGTGCCGGGCGATGCCTTATCGCTGGCGCTGCAAAATGCGGCGCTGCGCGGGGTGGAAGTGCGGCTGCTGTTGCCGGAAAAGAACGACTCGCGCCTGGTGCAATACGCCAGCCGCTGGTATTTCGACGATCTGCTGGCCGCCGGGGTGCAGGTCATGCAGTACCGTGGCGGACTTTTGCATACTAAAAGCATTACCGTGGATGACACGCTATCGCTGTTTGGCACCGTCAATCTGGATACACGCAGCCTGCACCTGAATTTCGAACTGATGCTGCTGGTGCTGGACGAAGGCTTTACCCGCGCGCTGGTGGCTTTGCAGCAATCGTATGAAGCGGATGCCATATCGCTGGATGCCGCAGCATGGCGGCGGCGCGGCATGGCGGCGCGGCTGAAAGAAGGGCTGTCCAATCTGGTGTCGCCGCTGCTGTAGCGCGCCGGGCGTTTACAGCAAGGGGCTATTGAGCCGGGTCTGCAGCAGTTGGGTCTTGGCGTCGGCGAGTGCTTGCAGCAACTCCTGGCCCAGGCGCGACAGTGCTTCGGGCGTTTGCGGCGCATCGTCGCCAGGCAGGTCATAGCAGAAATGTGCCTCGCTAATCAGATTGCGCAGGCCTTGAATCGAATATTGCATGAGTGTGGGAATGCCAGAATGCTTGAGAAAGCAAACCATTCTGGCAGGGCGGCGCGCATCCGGTATTGACCGCGCACAAACTTTTCCGTCTTGGCCGCGCCAAACCCCATGTTTTTATCCACAAATCGCCTGTTTCACGCCTTTTTATCCACAGCACTTCTTGAATTTCTTGCCCGAGCCGCAGGGACAGGGATCATTGCGGCTGATTTTGGCATCCACGCGGCGTTGCGGCTGTGCGGTCTCTGTGGCCGGGCGGCTGTGCTGCCAGAAGGTATGGATTTTGGCCAGGGCCGCACTGCTGGCCTTGGCATCGGCGGGGCACTGCGGCTGCAATAGCGGACGGAACCAAGCGGTATGTTCGGCCATCAGCTGTGCCCATTCCTTGCGGGCAAAAGCCATGGCCAGATAAAAGCCCTTGCCCCAGTCATCGGCACTGGCTGTCGCATCGTCGGCAAACAGGGGCAGGAAGCCGGCCGGGTCGCGGCTGAACTGGCCGGAGACTGCGTTGTTGTAGGCAATCAGGCTGCCCAGTATCCGGTTGGCGTCATCCATGCTGTCGAATACCGGCGCTTCCTTGCCGTTTTCGTGATCCCATACCCGGGAAAACCATAGCGAAGGCGCCACGGTGGACGGGCCGATGACCAGTGCCACCAGATAGCCTTCCAGCATGGCAAGGTTCATCGCCCGCCCGGCCTGTTCGGGATGGGCGAGAAAGTCGGCCAGTGTCTGGCGTTCGGTCGGGGTCATGCGGTGTCCTTGAGCGTAGGAGGGGCCGCGCATTTTAGCGCAGTGCCCGCCGGCGTGCTTAAGCGCTGTGCACGCCCTGCATCGTGCCCGGGCCCAAGGCTGTCGCACCCATGCAACCCTCCTGTTTGGTGTCATGTTGCGGCGCGGGTTTTCGGTTACAATCCGCGCACAACAAACGGAGAACAACAAGATGTACCAATCCGAATTTACCCGCTTTATGAACGGCTTTCTGGCCGAGCATCCGGAAGTCGATACCGAGCGCCGTGAACTGCGTCTGACCTGGTGGGATCGCGAGCAGAATCCGGACGATACGCGTCGCTGGAAAGAGGCGCGTGTGCCGCAAAAGCCTTACGTTTACCAGCCGGATTGAACGGCGCATGATTTCAGTCAAACGCCCGTTGCGGGCGTTTCGTTTTTTGTGAGCAAGTTATGACCAGCCGAACCTTGGCGCTTGATGAATCCCTGCACGACTACCTGCTGGCCATCGGCGTCAGCGAGCACCCGGTGTTGCGCGAATTGCGCGATGCAACCGCCAGCCTGCGCTTTGCCAAGATGCAGATCGCCCCCGAGCAGGGGCAGTTTATGGCTTGGCTGGCGCGCCTGACTGGCGTGCGCCGCTATCTGGAAATCGGTGTTTTTACCGGTTACAGCGCGCTGGCGGTAGCCTTGGCCATGCCGGACGACGGGCGTGTAGTGGCGTGTGACGTGCGCGCCGACTTTACCGCCATCGGGCGCGCGCACTGGGAAAAAGCCGGCGTCGCCGAGCGTATCGATTTGCGGCTGGGGCTGGCGCTGGATACCCTGCAAGGCTTGCTGGACGAGGGGCGCGCGGGCGAATTTGATCTCGCCTTTATCGATGCCGACAAGCCGTCGTATCCGGCGTATCTGGATGCCTGTGCGCGTCTGGTGCGCAAGGGCGGCATTATCGCGGTGGACAATATCTTCCTGTCCGGACGGGTGGTGACGCCGCAGGCGGATGACCCGCCTAGCGTGCAGCTGATGCATGACTTCAATGCCGCGCTTAAGCAGGATCCGCGTTTCGATCTGTGCGTCCTGCCATTGGGTGATGGTGTAACCTTATTGATTCGTCGTTGAACTTTGTTTAACCGGATGCAGTCTTTATAAAACTACTGTCGAAGCTATCCTCATGCTGAATCGCAAACCCCGCCGCCTGGTCAATCAGATGAATGTGGTGCCGTATATCGATGTGATGCTGGTGCTGCTGGTGATCTTTATGGTGACCGCCCCCATGTTTACCCCCGGCGTCATCGACGTGCCCAGCGTGAGCCGCGCAGCGCAGGTCGAGCGCTCTCCGGTCGAGGTGCAGTATGACGCAGCGGGGCGCTATGCCTGGGCGCTGGATGGCAAGACCCATGCCGTGGATTCGCTGGACGCGCTGGTGGCGGCCATCTTGCCACTGACCACGGGCGGCAGGCCGGTGGCGATTTCGGCCGACCAGAATGCCAAGTACAGCGATGTGGTCAAGATCGCCGACCGTCTGTATCAGGACGGCATCACCCGGGTGGCACTGACTGTGCGTCAGGGGCAGTAGCGCGTGATGCATGACATGAATAAGGGCTGGCACAGCCGGGCGCTGGGGCTCTCCGTCGTGCTGCATGTGGCCGTGTTTGCGGCACTGCTGTTGCGTATGGCGCCGGATGTGGTGGTGCCGGCCGAAGTGCCCTTGTCGGTAGAACTATGGGCCGGTGGCGGTAGCGGCAAGGCGTCCAGTGTGGCGCCGCCCGTCGTGCCTGAGGTGGCGCCCCTCGCGCCGCCGGTGCCCGCCCAGGCCATTAGGCCGCCGGCACCGAGCCCATCGTTTGATGCCGAGGTGAAGCTGGCCGCAGCCAAAGACAAGCCTAAGCCTGAACCCGTTAAAGCGGTGCCGGCCAAGCCGGAACCCAAGCCACAGCCCAAACCGGAACCCAAGCCGGAACCGAAGCCACAGGCCGTCACGCCGCCGGCCAAACCTGCTCCCGCGGCCAAAGCGGCCGCCAAGCATGGCAATGTGGCGGATGATTTTCTCGGCGATTTGGGCGGGCCGGCCGGTAGCGGTCAGGGTAGCGTGACGCAAAAAGGCGGCAAGAGCGGCATCGTGGGCGGCTCGGCCCAAGGCCGCCCGGGCGCGGATGCCGGCTATCTGGACAAGGTGCGCGGGCGTATCCGTCCTTATGTGATGGTGCCACCCGGCATGAGCGGCAACCCCGAGGCGGTGCTTAAGGTCAGCCTGCTGCCCACGCTGGAAGTGCGCGCCGTGTCGCTGGTGAAGTCCAGCGGTAACGCCGCTTACGACCGCGCAGTACAGGACGCAGTCTGGCAGGCCCGCACCTTCCCGCCTTTGCCTGCCGGTGCCCATTTTGCCGATTTTCGCGAATACACGCTGAAGTTCCGCCCGCATGATTGAAGGATAAAACGATGATAAAGCGCATACGACTCACCCTGACCCTGCTGGCGTGCCTGGCGCCGGCACTGGCGCAGGCCGAGCTGACGGTAGATATCGTCGGCGGCGGGGCCAACCGTTATCCGCTGGCGGTGCCGGCCCTGGCCGGTGAAGCGGGCCCCCAGGTGGTGACAACGGTGGTGAAGCAGGATCTGGCGCTGACTGGTCTCGTCAATATCATCAATCCGCCCAACCCGGCCATGACCGTCGCCAGCCCGAGTGCTGTCAATGTCGGTGCCTGGCGTGCGCTCAGTGCCAATGCGGTGCTGGCCGGCAGCGTGAGCCCGGGCGAGGGCGGCAATAGCCGGGTGACGTTTTATCTGGAACAGCTGGCACCGAAGAAAACGCTGGCACAGGGCGAGTTTGATGTGCCACCTGCCGCCTTGCGTGAAGTCGGCCACCAGATTGCCGACCAGATCTATCAGGCGCTGTTTGGCGAACGAAGCTTCTTTAATAGCCGCATCGCCTATGTGCTGAAAAACGGCCGCCATAGCTACCAGCTGCAGGTGGCGGATGTGGCCGGGCAGCAGGCGCGCACCATTTTGCGCTCGAAAGAGCCGATTATTTCGCCGGCGTGGAGCCCAGACGGGCGCAAGCTGGCTTATGTCTCGTTTGAAACCCAGAAGCCGGTGGTGTGGGTGCAGGATCTGGCCTCGGGCCAGCGCCGCATGCTGGCCAATTTCAAGGGCAGCAATTCGGCGCCGGCGTGGAGCCCGGATGGCAGCCGTCTGGCGGTGGTGCTGACGTCCAGCGGCAATTCGCAGATCTATTTGCTGGATGCGGCAGGCGGTGCGCCGCGCCGCCTGACCCAGAGCGATGCGATCGATACCGAACCCGATTTCAGCCCGGATGGCAGCAGCATCGTGTTTACCTCGGATCGTGCCGGCGGCCCGCAAATTTATCTGCAGCCTTTGTCCGGTGGTGCGGCAAAACGCATCAGCTGGCAGGGTGCCTACAATGTGTCGCCGCGCTTTGCGCCGGATGGCAAGTCCGTCACCTATATGCGCCGTGACGGCGGGCGCTTCCGCGTGGTGGTGCAGGATCTGGCCACGGGCGATGCGCGCGTAGTCAGCGACGAGAGTTTTGGCGAGTCGCCCAGCTTTGCCCCCAATGGCCGCATGGTGCTGTTTGCCAGCGAGCAAGGCGGCAAGAGCGTGCTGTGGGCCAGTTCGCCCGACGGCGGCAGCAAGGTGCGGCTCGGCGTGATTGATGGAGAAGTTCAGGATCCCGCTTGGGGCCCATTCAACCCGTGAGGCGTGTGTTGTTGTTCCTCACATTCAGGAGAGTTTCATGTTCAAACGTGTCTTGATGGCTTCTGCCGTGGTATCCCTGTTTGCCGCTTGTTCCAGCACCCAGCCGCCGGCGGCGGTGGTGGCTGAGCCGGCCCAGCCTGTTGTCGTTGCGCCTGTTGCACCTGCCGTTGACGCCCAGGCTGCGGCACAAGCCGCCGCTTTGGCCCGCATGCAGGCCGAGCGCGCCCGTCTGGCCGGTGAAAGCATCTACTTCGACTTCGACTCCAATGCCGTTAAGGCCGACCAGCAGGCCAAGGTGGCTGCCCATGCCGAATTCCTCAAGCAGAATGCCCAGCAAAAAGTGCAGATTCAGGGCAATACCGATGCGCGCGGCAGCCGCGAGTACAACCTGGGTCTGGGCCAGCGCCGCGCCGAAAGCGTGAAGCAGTCGCTGGAAGTACTGGGTGTGAAAGATGCCCAGCTTGAAGCGGTCAGCTATGGCAAGGAAAAGCCGCGTGCCGAAGGTTCGAGCCCGGCTGACTATGCCGAAAACCGTCGCGCCGATGTGTCTTACGGCCAGTAAGGCTTAAGTGCCGGGCGAAGGCGGCGTTGTCGCCTGCCTTTGCCTATGCTGGATAAAACCCCGTCAGCTGTTGGCGGGGTTTTATCCACAGGAGCACGCCATGTCTAGCCGTACCTTATTGTCTGCAGGCTTTACCGTCCTGCTTTTGGGTTGTAGCACCGTCCCGCCTGCCCACGAAAAGCTGGAGCCCGTGCCGCCGCGGCCGGATCTGGCGATGATGGGGCTGGGGCCGGTGCTGGCCATTAGCGCGCCGCGGTATTGTCCGGGCGCGCCGCAGCGCATGATTTTCTATCCGTTTACCGATGCCGAGCGCGTCAAGCTGCAGGCGCACGCCGATTGCTTGAAGCATCACCCCAAGGTGCAGGTATTGCTGCGCGCCCATGGTGCGGGTTCAAGTGCCGAAATCGGCCAGCGTCTTGATGCCGCTGCCGCCGTGCTGGGGCAGGCAGGTGTCGCACCGGCGCAGTGGCAGCGTGACAGTATGAGAGCTAGCCCCGAGGGTCAGGCAGCGGTAGAAGTCGTGTATCCTGAGGCAAAACCCGATTGATGAGCCGGCACAAGCCGGCCCCGTTTTAGCCGGAGAAATCATGTTTGCAAGCCGTATGACTCTGCTGTCCTGTTCTTTGCTGCTGGGCGCATGTGCCAGTACCTCGGATCTGGAGCAGACCCGCGCCCAGTTGGATCAGGTCAACCGCCAGGCTACCGCGCGCCTCTCCCAGATCGAGTCGCGCATCAGTAACGAGCGCCTGCTGGAAATGGTCAGCCGGGTAGACGGCATGCAGGCCGAGGTTGCCAAGCTACGCGGCGATAACGAGATGCTGCAGTACAAGATCGGCGTGCTGGAAAAGCGCCAGAATGATCTGTATGCCGATATCGACCAGCGCCTGGGCCGTTTCGAAGGCGGACGCAGTGCCGAGCCGGCAAGCAGCAATGCCGCGGCGCCGGCGGAAAGCGTCGACGTGGTTCAGCAGGCCTTTGATCAGGCGCTATCGCCGCTACGCAAACGCGACTTTGCCCAAGCGGTGGTCGCGTTGAAAGCCTTTGCCGACAGCAATCCCAATACGCCGCAGGCGCTGGACGCCACCTACTGGCGCGGCGTCGCCCATACCGCTTTGCGCCAGTACGATGCCGCCATCGACATTCAGCGTCGTTTCGCCGATGAAAACCCGCGCCACCCCAAAGCGCCGGATGCGCTGCGCAATGTGGCCAACGCCCAGCGCGAGCTGGAGCAGGTCGATCAGGCGCGCCTCACGCTGAAAAAACTGATTAAGCTCTACCCGAACTCGGATGCCGCCGCCAAGGCCAAGCAGCAACTGACGACGATGTGAGGGTTGGGATCCGGGGACTCGGGATCCGGGACTCGGGATTCGGGACTCGGGAGTCGGGAGTCGGGATTCGGGAGTCGGGATTCGGGACTCGGGATTCGGGACTCGGGATTCGGGAGTCGGGAGTCGGGACTCGGGATTCGGGATCCGGCTCCGGCTCCCAGTTCCCGGCTCCCAGTTCCCGGCTCCCAGTTCCCCGCTCCCCGCTCCCCGTTTGATTCATCCTTCCATGTCGAAATAATAAAGTATTCCGGCCTGCATCCCTGATCAGGTAAAATTGCCCACTTCCTCTTTGCACGGGCATAAAGCGCCATGATCGAAGTCGGCATCGTAATGGGTAGTAATAGTGATTGGGACGTGATGCAGAACGCCGCTCGCGTGCTCAAGGAGTTCGGGGTCGCATTCGAGACGCGTGTGGTTTCTGCCCACCGTACCCCCGATCTGTTGTTCAGCTATGCCGAACAGGCCGAGGCGCGTGGCCTGAAGGCCATTATTGCCGGTGCCGGCGGTGCCGCCCATCTGCCGGGCATGCTGGCCGCCAAGACCCATGTGCCGGTGTTGGGCGTGCCGGTGCCATCCAAATACCTGCGCGGCGAAGATTCGCTGCTGTCCATCGTGCAGATGCCCAAGGGCATTCCGGTGGCGACTTTCGCCATCGGCGAGGCCGGCGCAGCCAATGCCGCGCTGTTTGCCATCGCCCAGCTCGCGACCACGCGTCCCGAACTGGCCGGTCAGCTCAAGGCTTTCCGTCGCAAGCAGGAAGAGACCGTGCTGGCGATGACGCTGCCGGAGGTCGAATAATGGCCGCCATCCTGCCGCCGGCGATGCTGGGCATTATCGGCGGTGGCCAGCTGGGGCGCATGTTTACCGTAGCGGCCAAGACCATGGGTTACCGCGTCACCGTGCTGGAGCCGGATCCGCATTCGCCTGCCGCCGCTTTTGCCGATGTGCATCTGTGCGCGCCGTATGGCGATGCTGCCGCACTGCAAACACTGGCCGCTACTTGCGCGGCGGTGACCACCGAATTTGAAAACGTCGACGCCGACGCGATGCGTATGCTGGCTAAAAGCACGCGCGTGTCGCCATCGGGCGACTGTGTGGCGATTGCGCAGGACCGTATCGCCGAGAAGGCATGGATAGCCAAAGCCGGGCTGCCGACGGCGCCCTATCTGGCACTGGAGTCGGCGGCGGCACTGGCTGCCGTGTCCGATGACGCGCTGGCGGCCTATTTGCCGGGCATTCTCAAGACCGCGCGTCTGGGCTATGACGGCAAGGGCCAGCAGCGGGTGAAGACGCCGGCCGAGGCGCGCGCCGCCTTCGCCGGGCTGGGCGTTGCCTGTGTGCTGGAGAAGATGCTGGATCTCAAGCTTGAGGTGTCGGCCATCGTTGCCCGCACCAGCGCCAGCCAGATGGCGGTATTCCCGCTGGCGGAAAACCGTCACGAGGGCGGCATTCTCGATGTCTCCATCGTGCCGGCGCGCATCGCGGCCGGCCTGGCGGCATCCGCGCAAACAATGGCGCAGCGTCTGGCGGACGAGCTGGATTACGTCGGTGTGCTGGCGGTCGAATTCTTTGTGCTGGGCGACGACACGCTGGTGGTCAACGAGATCGCCCCGCGTCCGCACAACTCCGGCCACTACACGCTGACTGCCTGTGTGACCGACCAGTTCCAGCAGCAAGTGCGTGCGCTATGCGGCCTGTTGCCGGGCTCGACCGAGCTGTTGACGCCGGTAGTGATGGTTAACCTGTTGGGCGATGCGTGGGGCGAGGATGGCAGTGCGCCCAAGTGGAATGTGCTGGCCGAGGCGCCGAATGCGCAGCTTTATCTGTATGGCAAGCGCGAGGCACGCCCGGGCCGCAAGATGGGCCACTTCAATGTAATGGCTGCTACCGCCGATGCGGCGCTGGAGCAGGCCGAAGCGCTGAAAGACACACTCTGATTTATCAGGCGGAGCCATCAGGCTTCGCCTTTTCTTTATCTGGAAAAATTCATGACCGGTATCACCACCACCCATCTCAATAGCCTGAAAAAAATCTACTCCGGCAAGGTGCGCGACCTGTACGAAATCGACGACAAGCGCATCCTGATGATTGCCACCGACCGTCTGTCGGCATTCGACGTGATTCTGGATGATCCGATTCCGGCCAAGGGCCAGATCCTGACCGCGATTTCCAACTTCTGGTTCGACAAGCTGAAAGACGTGGTGCCTAACCATCTGACTGGCGACAAACCGGAAGATATGGTATCGGCCGAGGATTTGCCGCAGGTAGAAGGCCGTGCCGTGGTGGCGAAAAAGCTCAAGACCATCCCGATCGAGGCGGTGGTGCGCGGCTATATCGCCGGTGGCGGCTGGAAGGATTATCAGAAGACCGGTGCGGTATGCGGCATTACCTTGCCGGCCGGTTTGCAAGAAGCGGGCAAGCTGCCTGAGCCTATCTTTACGCCTTCGACCAAGGCGGCCGTGGGCGACCACGACGAGAACATCAGCTTCGAGCAGTGCGTAGACCTGATCGGCCAGGAGCTGGCCGACAAGGTACGCGACACCGCCATCCTGCTTTATAAAACCGCTGCCGAATATGCGGCGACGCGCGGCATCATTATCTGCGACACCAAGTTCGAGTTCGGTCTGGACGAGAACGGCACGCTGATCCTAATGGACGAGGCGCTGACGCCGGACTCCAGCCGTTTCTGGCCGGCTGACAGCTATCAGGCGGGCATGAGCCCACCCTCGTTCGACAAGCAGTTTGTGCGCGACTGGCTGGAAGCCTCCGGTTGGGACAAGGTGTCGGCCGCGCCTGCCGTACCGCTTGAGGTACGCGAAAAGACCGCGGCCAAATACCGCGAGGCGCTGACGCGTCTGGCTGGTTAAGCACGCTTAAATCCCCTATGCGATCGGGGTTTGGCGGCGCCTGACATTGCTTTATCATGACGGTCTTTGCTTCTCTTCCGGGACATGTCTGATGCCGCTGGATCCTGTCGTACTGTTTTTCCTTCTGGGCTTGGGGGCGGGGCTAGCCCGCTCCGACCTCAAGCTGCCTGCCGCGCTGTATGAGTC
This sequence comes from Craterilacuibacter sp. RT1T, assembly GCF_023502145.1. GTDB lineage: Bacteria > Pseudomonadota > Gammaproteobacteria > Burkholderiales > Chromobacteriaceae > Craterilacuibacter. Next base: position 21,272 of record NZ_JAMFLI010000007.1, read on the forward strand.
GCTATCGGTTTTCCTGCTGATTGCCATTGGCCTCAAGGGCGGGGTGGCGCTGGCCAAGCTGGCTTCCCCTGTCATTGTCCTGCAAGTCGCTGCCGTGGTGGCATTGGGGGTGGCGCTCACCATCGTGGCGTTTGCCCTGCTGCGCTTCAAGCTGGCGCGTGCCGATGCCGCATCGATCGCGGCACACTATGGTTCGGTCAGCGTGGTGACTTTTGCCGTGGGTACCAGCTTTCTGGCACGCCAGGGCATCTCTTACGAGCCGCAGCTGACGCTGTTTCTCGCGGTCATGGAGATGCCGGCGCTGATTGTCGGGGTGATGCTGGCACGAGTCGGTGGCGGGCATCAGGTTGCCTGGGGGCGACTGGCGCATGAGGTGCTGCTGGGCAAGAGTGTGGTCTTGCTGGCCGGTGGCCTGCTGATAGGCTGGATCTCGGGCGAGAGCGGCATCAAGAGCCTGTCGCCCTTGTATTTCGACCTGTTCAAGCCGGTGTTGTCGCTATTCCTGCTGGAAATGGGCCTGATTACCGCCAGCCGTCTGGGCGAGTTGCGCCGCTCGGGTCTGTTTATCGCGGCCTTTGCCCTGCTGGTGCCGTTGCTGTTTTCGCTGCTGGGGCTGGGGGTCGCTTCGCTACTGGGTCTGTCTGCCGGCGGTGCTTTCCTGTTGGCGGTGCTGGCGGCGTCGTCCAGTTATATTGCCGCGCCGGCAGCCATGCGTATTGCGGTACCCGAGGCTAATCCGGCGCTCTCGCTGGCGGCCAGTCTGGGCCTGACCTTTCCGTTTAACCTGCTGGCCGGCATCCCGCTTTACTGGGCGGTGACGTGCTATTTCTGGGGCGCATAAGATGGATTACCATCCTAAAAAACTGCTGACCATCGTGTGTGAAGCCGTGCTGGAAGCGCCATTGACGCGCGACATCCAGCGTCTGGGCGCGCAGGGTTACACTGTGATCGATGCGCGCGGCGGCGGCCATTATGGCGTGAAGCGGGCGGCATGGAGCTTCGACCGCAATATCCGCGTCGAGGTGATTTGCGATGCAGAGGTGGCTGATGCCATTGCTAGCCATGTCGCTGCGCGCTATGCCCCGGATTATGGTCTGGTGTTGTATGTCGGCGACGTCGGCGTGATGCGGCCCGGGCTTTTCTGAAGGGATGTTCCCCGCTGTTGCAGATGGACTTTGCATCTGCTGGGCGGATCTGTTGAATTGGGGCCAGGCTCGAGGCGAGCCTGGCCCCTGCCGGCCATCAAGGCCCGCGCGCATACCGCCTGCGCTGCGGGCGGCTGATTCAGGCCGGTATGATGTGCTCGACGCTGCCATCCAGCGCCATCAGATAGCACTCCACTTCTAGCGCCGGGTGCTGTTTGATGATGTTGCTGCGTAGTGCCATCAGCGTTTCGGCGTGGACTTCGGTTTCTTTTTCCGGCATCTTGCCGAAATCCTCTCCCTTCACCACCTTGTAAGCGCCGCAGTCGCGGTGATCGAGCAGCACGACTTTGTGCACTTGGTGCAGCTTGATGGCGACCCCCAGATGTTCCCAGAACGTCGTATTCCACGCCGGAAATTTGCCGGTTAGCGCCCCCAGCGAAGCACCGGCCAGAATCACATGGTCGTATTTGTCCTTCAGTCCCTTGCCTGCCATAAAGCGCGCGGTGTCATCGACCAAACGGTAGTCCATGCACGATAAGAGCAGGGCATCAGCCTGACCCGATGCCAATGCGGTGCGCGGCAAAAAGCTGCCCAGCATCACGGCGCCTGCACCCAGTGCCGCCAGTTTGATAAAGCCGCGCCGACTGCTGTAGCCGGGTTGTGGTTGGCACATATAAAGCGTTCCTTGAGGTGATGTTATCCGGCGTTTAGCGCCAGTGCCATCATATCTTTCCAAGGCTGTTTATGCATTTGCGTTGACAACTTACTAGGGAGTAAGTATCGTCGGCGGCAGGCTTACATCCATAAAAATCCACACCTTACGTTTACGAGGAAGCTGTCATGACCGCCTACCCGCACCTGCTCGAACCGCTGGATCTGGGCTTTACCACGCTGAAAAACCGCGTACTGATGGGCTCCATGCACACCGGTCTGGAGGAGGCACCTGGCGGCTTCGAGAAAATGGCGGCTTTTTACGCCGAGCGTGCGCAAGGTGGGGTTGGCCTGATCGTAACCGGCGGCGTCGGTCCGAATGAAGAAGGCCGGGTGGGAGAAGGTGCGGCCATGCTTAATAGCGAAGCCGAAGTGCCGCACCACAAGCTGATCACCGATGCGGTGCATGAGGCAGGCGGCAAGATCGCACTGCAGATTCTGCACTCGGGCCGTTACAGCTTTCAGGAAAAGCTGGTGTCGGCGTCGCCGCTATGTGCACCGATCAATTTCTACCGTCCGCGCGAGCTGGATGAAGCCGGCATCTGGCGCACCATCGCCGACTTTGCCGAGTGCGCCCGCCTGTCGCAGCTGGCCGGCTACGATGGCGTCGAGGTGATGGGCTCCGAAGGTTATCTGATCAACCAGTTTATCGCGCGCAATACCAATAAGCGCAGCGACGACTGGGGCGGCAGCTACGAGAACCGCATCCGTTTCCCGATTGAGATCGTCAAGGCGGTGCGTGCCGCCGTCGGCCCCGAGTTCATCATTATTTATCGTCTGTCCATGCTGGATCTGGTCAACGACGGCAGCACACCGGAAGAGGTCGAGCAGCTGGCGCTGGCGGTCGAGGCGGCCGGTGCCACCATCATCAATACCGGCATCGGCTGGCATGAGGCGCGGGTGCCGACCATCGCCACCATGGTGCCGCGCGCCGGTTTTGCCTGGGTGACCGAGCGTCTGATGGGCAAGGTGAAGATTCCGCTGATTGCCACCAACCGCATCAATACGCCGGAAGTGGCCGAGGCGGTGCTCGCCAGCGGCCAGGCCGATATGGTGTCGATGGCGCGTCCTTTCCTTGCCGATCCCGACTTCGTCAACAAGGCGGCCGAGGGGCGCGCCGACGAGATCAACACCTGCATCGGCTGCAACCAAGCCTGTCTGGACCATATCTTCCAGGGCAAGCTCACCAGTTGCCTCGTGAACCCGCGCGCTTGCCGCGAGACCGAGCTGAACTATGCCAAGACCGAGCGCGCGAAGAAGCTGGCCGTTGTGGGCGCCGGCCCGGCCGGTCTGGCTTTTGCCACCGTCGCCGCCGGGCGCGGCCATGCGGTCACGCTGTTTGATGCGGCTAAGGAGATCGGCGGCCAGTTCAATGTGGCCAAGCAGATCCCGGGCAAGGAAGAGTTTTACGAGACGCTGCGCTACTTCGCAAAGCAGATCGAGCTCTCCGGCGTCAAGCTGGCGCTGGGTCAGCGGGTTGCGGCCGAGGATCTGGCCGGTTTTGATGAAGTGGTGCTGGCCACCGGCATTGCGCCGCGCCTGCCGGCCATCCCCGGCATCGATCACCCCAAGGTGCTCAGCTATCTGGACGTGCTGAAACACGGCAAGCCGGTCGGACGCAAGGTCGCGATCATCGGTGCCGGCGGCATCGGTTTTGATACCGCCGAATTCCTGACCCAGGAGGGCGAATCGACATCGCTTGATGTGGCGGCCTTTATGGATGAATGGGGCGTGGACACCCGGGGTGATACGGCTGGCGGCTTGTCGGCCAAGGGCATGCATGCGCCGGCTAGTGCGCGTGAAGTGTGGTTGCTGCAAAGAAAGAACAGCAAGGTGGGTGAAGGCTTGGGCAAAACCACCGGCTGGATTCACCGCGAGAGCCTGAAGATGAAGCGGGTGAATATGGTGTCCGGTGTGACGTATGAGGGCATCAGCGATGCCGGCCTGACCGTCACCATCAAGGGCGAAACCCAGATTCTGCCGGTGGATAATGTGATTATCTGCGCCGGCCAGGATCCGCTGCGCGAACTGGTGGCACCGCTTCAGGCGGCCGGCAAGACCGTGCATCTGATTGGCGGCGCCGATGTAGCGGCCGAGCTGGATGCCAAGCGTGCCATCGATCAGGGTAGCCGTCTGGCCGCCGCCATCTGATTGCCGGATCCAGTCAAGCGCCTGCGTCCCGCTGGGGAGGCAGGCGCTTTTTTGCGTCAGGGCAGTGCGGTTTGTGCTGCGCCGACGCTTGCGCCTTGTTCCAGCGCGTCCAGCGTGGCCAGCGTCGCATCGCGTAGCAGCGCCATATCGGCCTCGTTCACCACATAAGGCGGCATAAAGTACACGGTCTTGCCTATCGGGCGCAGCAAGCAGCCTAGCTTGAGCATGGCGGCAAAAAAAGCCTGGGCAAAATCGGCGCGCGCGCTATCCACTTCGAAAGCCCAGATCATGCCGCAGCGGCGCCAATTACGCACACGCGGGTGTTGTTGCAAGGGCGCAAGCAGTACATCAAAGCGCAGCGCCTGCTCGCGGTTGCGTGCCAGCACCTGATCCTGTTCGAAAATATCCAGCACTGCCAGCGCCGCACTGCACGCCAGAGCATTGCCGGTATAGCTATGCGAATGCAAGAAGCCGCGCGTCACATCGTCGTGGTAGAAGGCCTGATAGATTTCATCGCTGCTTAATACGCAGGACAGCGGCAGGGTGCCGCCGGTGATGCCCTTGGACAGACAGAGGAAATCGGGGCGGATGCCGGCCTGTTCGCAGGCGAATAGCGTGCCGGTGCGGCCGAAACCGACGGCAATTTCGTCGGCGATCAGATGGATCTGGTACTGGTCGCATAGCGCGCGGGCTCGGGTGAGGTAGGCGGCATCATACATGGCCATGCCGGCCGCGCCCTGTACCAGCGGCTCGACAATCAGCGCGGCAATTTCACCGTGGTGCTTGGCCAGCAGGTTTTCCAGACTGGCCGCGGCGCGCAGCGCGACATCGCGTGCCGACTCGCCATCGCGTGCGCCGCGCGCATCGGGCGAGGGTACGCGCCAGCCGTTTTTGACCAGAGGCGCGTAGGTGGCGGAAAACAGCGGCACATCGGTGACCGCCAAGGCGCCCACGGTTTCGCCGTGATAGCTGTTTTCCAGACTGACAAAACGCTGCTTTTGGGCGCGTCCCTGATTCTTCCAGTAATGAAAGCTCATCTTGAGGGCGATCTCGGTGGCGCTGGCGCCATCCGAGGCGTAAAACGCGTGACCGAGGCCGGTCAGCGCCGACAGGCGTTCGGACAGTTCCACCACCGGGCGGTGGGTAAAGCCGGCCAGCATGACATGATCGAGTTCGTCCAGCTGGCATCTGATGGCCGCCTTGATGCGCGTTTCGTTATGGCCGAACAGATTGACCCACCATGACGATACCCCGTCGAGATAACGCTGGCCGTCAAAGTCGACGAGATAAGCACCGTCGCCACGGGCAATCGGCACGATGGGCAGGGTTTCGTGGCGCTTCATCTGCGTGCACGGGTGCCAGACGGCGGCGCGGCTGCGTATCAGCCATTCTTGATTGCGGCTCATGGCGTGTCTCTATAAAAAATAGGCAAGGGCTCAGCCTTCCCATGGCAATTCGAGCAGCAGCGGTGCCGGCAGGCACTGCTTGAGGGTGGCGAGGTTTTCGGCGTAGCGCGGCTGGTCCGCCACCACGCGGTTGGCGATCCAGCCGGCCAGCTCGCAGCCCGAGGCCTGGATGGCTTGTGCGCTTAGCCGCGCATGGTTGATGCAGCCCAGTTTCATGCCGACCACCAGAATCACCGGCAGCGCCAGTGCCTGCGCCAGCTCCTGGATGGAGAGGGCATCGCTCAGCGGGGCAAACCAGCCGCCGGCGCCTTCAACCAGCACCACATCGGCGTCTGCGGCCAGTTGCCGGTAATGCTGCAGGATGTGTTCCAGAGAGATTTCGACGCCGGCTTCGGCGGCGGCCAGATGCGGCGAGATGGCCGGCTCGAAGCGGTAGGGCGACATCAGCGCCCGGTCATGCTGGCCGCTGGCCGCGCACAGGCGCTCGACATCGTCGTTGATGAGCGTGCCGTCGGGCAGACGCCGGCAGCCCGAAGCGACCGGTTTCATCGCCAGCACCCGCTGGCCCTGGGCTTGCAGCTGCTGGATCAGTTTGACGGTGCTGTGGGTCTTGCCGCAGTCGGTATCGGTGCCGCTAATGAAATAAGCTTGGGCCATGGGCGCCTTTCGTCGGGGGGCGGGGCTTTACAGGTGTGGCTCGACGGCCTGGCGCAGATTCTGTTCGCTCAGCTTGCCGGTCAGGCGGGCCACGATCTTGCCTTGGCGATCCAGTACGACGGTAAAGGGCAGTCCGCCGGTTTTATTGCCCAGGTCGCGCATCAGGGTGAGTGTGTCGGCGTCCCCCAGCAAGATCGGGTAGCGGATACGCAAGGTGCGCACAAAGTTTTGCACTTCCACCGGCTGATCCAGTGCGATACCGACCACTTCGGCCTGGCGTTTGCTCCACTGGCTGCGTAGCGCATCCAGCATCGGCATTTCTTCACGGCAAGGTCCGCACCAGGTTGCCCAGAAATTGACTACCACCACTTTGCCGCGCCATTGCGCCAGATTCTGGCTCTGTCCGGACAGGGTGCTAAAGCGTGCCTGATTCAGATCGGGCGCGGCTGCCTGCACCTGCGTGCTGACGGAAAACGACATCAGTATTGCAAGTAGGAATAATCGGGTTTTTTTTGCATTCATAGTGTATATCTTGCTGTAAGTCTTACATCTTGCCATCTAGGCTACGCTGATGGCGGGAATTGTTCCGTGTTAAAATCCGCGATTACGTTTGCTCTGGAGTGAGCATGGCCATCCTTGTCTGCGGGGCGATCGCCTACGATACCCTGTTTTCGTTCGAAGACCGTTTCGACAGCCAGATCCTGCCCGATCAGTTGCACAAGATCTCGACCACCTTTCTCGCGCCCAGCATGCGCCGCGAGTTTGGCGGCCCGGCCGGCAATATTGCCTACAGCCTCGCCATGTTGGGCGAGAAGCCTATCCTGATGGGCACGGTGGGCGAGGACTTTGCCCCCTACCGCCAGCATCTGAAGAATTTCGGTGTCGACGAACGCTTCGTCAAGGTTATCCGCGGCCAGTATACCCCGCAGTGCTTTGGCATTTCCGATTGCGATGGCAACCAGCTGATGGCGTTCCATCCCGGCGCGATGAACTTCGGCGATACCAATCATATCTCCGACGTGCCCGATGCGGTCGATATCGCCATCCTGTCACCCGGCGGTCGCGCCGCCTTCTTGCAGCATTCGCAGGAGTTGCACGATGCCGGCATTCCCTTTGTCTTCGATCCGGGTCAGGAGTTGCCGCTATTGTCGGCCGACGAGATCCGTGAAATTGTCGGCAAGGCCAGCTATGTGGCGATTAATGACTACGAAAGCGAACTGATCCGCGAGCGTGCCGGGCTGACGCTGGATATGCTGCGCTCGCAGGTCAAGGCATTGATCGTCACCCGTGGCTCCAAAGGGGCGGAAATTTATGTCGGCGACACCGTGCATCTGATTCCGCGCGTGCAGATGGATGCGCCGCCGGTTGATCCGATGGGCTGCGGCGATGCTTTCCGTGCCGGCCTGTTGTACGGCATCAGCCGCGGTCTGGACTGGAAGGTGACCGGGCGTCTGGCCAATGTGATCGGTGCCATCAAGGTGACGCATAACGGCCCGCAAAACCATTTCTTCGACTGGCAGAGCCTGGGTGCGCTGTACCGGCGCAATTACAACGAAGACTTGCCGCTGCCCGTCCCCGCCGCTTGAGTGCCCTTGCTGCTTGAATATGGGGCGGCTGTCCCCATTGTCAGTTAATTACATTTGATTGATTATTGGGGACGCCATGCCCGTACCGCATTTGACTACCGCGCTTAAAGGGCCTTTGCTCGAGCTCGAAAGCCGCATCATTGCCGCCCAGCCGCAGATCGAGCATTGGTTCCGCAGCCAGTGGCAGCAGCATGAAACGCCGTTTTATGGCTCGGTGGATTTGCGCAATAGCGGCTTCAAGCTGGCACCGGTCGATATGAATCTGTTTCCCGGCGGCTTCAATAATCTGAATCCGGAATTCCTGCCGCTGGCGGTGCAGGCGGCACAAAGCGCGGTCGACAAGGTTTGCCCGGAAGCGAAGAGCCTGTTGCTGATTCCGGAAAACCACACCCGCAATACCTTTTACCTGCAGAACGTGGCGACGCTGGCGCATATCTTTGGCCAGGCCGGGCTGAAGGTACGCTTGGGCAGCCTGAACCCGGAAATTACCGAACCGACCGAGCTGGTTGCGGCTAACGGCGGCAAATTGCTGCTGGAGCCTATCGTGCGCCAGGGCAACCGTCTGCGTCTGGCCGATGGTTTCGATCCGTGCGTGGTATTGCTCAATAACGATCTGTCTGCCGGCATTCCTGCGCTGTTGCAGAATCTGGAACAGGCTTTGCTGCCGCCACTGCATGCCGGCTGGGCGGTACGGCGCAAGACCCATCACTTCCGCGCTTACGATCAGGTATGCCAGGACTTTTCCCGGCTTTTGTCCATCGATCCGTGGCTGATTAACCCTTATTTTGCCCAGTGCTCGAATCTGGACTTCCATTCGCGTCAGGGCGAGGAAGAGCTGGCGCGTACCGTGGACGAGATGCTGGCCAAGATCCGCGTCAAGTATGCCGAATACGGTATTACGCAAGACCCTTTCGTGATTGTGAAGGCGGATGCCGGCACCTACGGCATGGGCATCATGTCGGTGAAGAGCGCGGAAGAGGTGGTCGGCCTGAACCGCAAAGCGCGCAACAAGATGTCGGTGGTGAAAGAGGGGCTGGAAGTCTCGGAAGTCATCGTGCAGGAAGGTGTATACACCTTCGAAAGCATTAACGAGGCGGTGGCCGAGCCGGTGGTCTACATGATGGACCGCTATGTGATCGGCGGCTTTTACCGCGTACATACCGGGCGCGGCATCGATGAAAACCTTAATGCGCCGGGTATGCACTTTGTACCCTTGTCCTTCGAGTGCCCGTGCCTGCCGGATAAGGCCGGCGAGCCGGATTGCCCGCCTAACCGTTTCTACGCCTATGGCGTGATTGCCCGTCTGGCTTTGCTTGCGTCCGCGCTGGAGCTGGAAGCGACCGACCCCGACGCCTGATTTCGGCGCCAGCCTGATAGCCGGTGACATGTCGCCGGCTTTTTTCATCCGACTTTGCGGAGTATTGCCATGCGCATCCTGTTTATTGCCGACCCGCTCGAGAGCTTCAAGATCTACAAGGACTCCACCTTTGCCATGATGGAAGAGGCGGCCAGCCGTGGCCATGCCTTGTCTTTTGCCGAGGCCGGCGCGATCTCGCTGGAAGGCGGGCGCTTGCTGGTCGATGCCTGCAATCTGACGCTGACGGGTGACAAGGCCGCCTGGTTCCGTTGTGACGACAAGCTGCGCCAGCCGCTGGCCGCCTTCAATGCGGTGGTGATGCGCAAGGATCCGCCATTTGATCTGGAATATCTCTATACCACCCAGTTGTTTTCGCTGGCGGAAAAAGAGGGCGTGAAGATTTTCAATAGCGGGCAGGCGCTGCGCGACTTCAACGAGAAGCTGGCCATCCTGAATTTCCCCGAGCTGACCGCACCGACTTTGGTCAGCTGCGATATGGCGCGCTTAAAGGCCTTTGTGCGCCTGCAGCAGGATGCCATCCTCAAGCCGCTGGACGGCATGGGCGGCAGCAGCATCTTCCGCGTGACCCCGGATGACCCCAACCTGAATGTGATTCTGGAAAGCATTACCCATGAGGGCGCGCGCACGGTGATGGCGCAGCGTTATATCCCCGAGATTCGCGATGGCGACAAGCGCATTCTGGTCATCGATGGCGTGCCGGTTGATTATGCGCTGGCGCGCATTCCGCAAGGCGGCGAGACGCGCGGCAACCTGGCCGCCGGCGGCCGGGGCGAGGCCCGTCCACTATCGGCACGCGATCGCGAAATTGCGGCCGCCGTGGCGCCCGAGCTTAAGCGTCGCGGCATCTTGCTGGCCGGGCTGGATGTGATCGGCAACTATCTGACCGAAGTCAATGTCACCAGCCCGACCTGTTTCCGCGAAATCATGGACCAGACCGGGCTGAATGTGGCCGGCCTGTTTATCGACGCGCTGGAGCGCGCCGTCGGGACAGCATGAGGCGCGTTCTGCTGCCCTTGCTGCTGTTGCTGGCGGCGTGTAGCCGCGAAGCTTTGCCTTACCGGCAGGAAAGCTATGTGTTCGGTACCCGCGTTGAAGTCAGCGTCGCGGGCCTGCCCGAAGCCGAGGCGCAGCAGGCGACGGCCAAGGTATTGGCCGATCTGGATGCGCTTAATGGCCGGCTGCATGCCTGGCAAGCCGGTAGCGAAGTGGTGGCGCTCAATGCCGCGTTTGCCTCCGGACAAGCGGCAGCGGTGGCGCCGGATCTCAAGGCGCTGCTGCAGCGCACGCAGCAACTGGAGGCAGCCTCCGATGGTCTGTTTTCGCCGGCTATAGGTCGTTTGATTGCATTGTGGGGTTTTCACGCCGACCGTTATGCGCCGGTTTCGCCTGATCCGGTGCGCCTGCGCACCTTGGTGCAGGCGCGGCCTGCGCTGTCTGATCTGGTATTTTCCGGCTCGCAGCTAGGCAGCCGCAATCCTGCCGTGGCGCTGGATCTGGGCGGCGCGGCCAAGGGCTGGGCGCTGGATAGGGCTTATGCCAGCCTGAAAGCATCCGGCGTACATTCGGCGCTGATCAATATCGGCGGCAATGTCATGGCGCTGGGCGCAAAAACCGATGGCCAGCCCTGGCGCGTCGGCATCCGCCACCCGCGCAAGAATGAGGCCTTGGCCATGGTCGAACTGGGTGATGGCGAAGCCATTGGTACCTCGGGCGACTATCAGCGTTATTTCGAATTGAACGGCAAGCGCCACTGCCATCTGGTCGATCCGCGCGACGGCAATACCGATTGCCAGTTGCAGGCGGCCACGGTCATCGCACCGGCGGGTAAGGATGCCGGCTTGCTATCCGATGTGGCGAGCAAACCCTTGTATCTGGCCGGCCCCGCGTCGGCCACGCACTACGCCAGGCGCATGGGGGTTCGTGATATCCTGCTGATCGATGGCGCAGGGCGGGTGTGGATCAGTCCTGCGCTGAATCAACGCATACACTGGCTGAGCAAGCCGCAACAGATCACCTTGCTGGAATAAGCATGAAATCCCTGGAAACCAGCCCATACAAGGGCAAGACCGGCTTGCGCCGCCTGTTCAATGCCTTCGGCTACTCGATGGCCGGCTTTAAAGCGGCTTTCGAACATGAAGATGCGTTTCGCCAGCTCACCCTGTTGGCGCTGGTGCTGGTGCCCACCGCCTGTCTGCTGGATGTGACAACGGTAGAGCAGGTGCTGCTGATTGCCGCCACGCTGGCCACACTGGTGATCGAGCTGTTTAATTCGGCGATCGAGGCGGCGGTGGATCACACCTCGCTTGAGCGCCATCCCCTTGCCAAGCGCGCCAAGGATATGGGCAGCGCCGCCCAGTTTCTCGGCCTGTGCAATCTGGCTGTCGTCTGGGGCCTGATCCTGCTGGCCTGATGCTTGTCAATCACATGGCATGGCCTTAGCCTAGGCTGATGTTCAAAGCGAAAGCCTGCCATGTATACCACCTTGATTTCGGCCCGCGATCTGGCCGCCCTGCCTGCTGACACCACCGCCGTACTGGATTGCCGTTTCCAGCTGGCTGATCCCGCCTATGGCGAACGCGCCTATCTGGCCGGCCATGTGCCCGGCGCACACTATCTGCATCTGGACACCGATCTTTCCGGCAGCAAGAGCGGGCGCAATGGCCGCCACCCGTTGCCGGATAGCCATTTGCTCGCACAAAAACTGGGGCTGCTGGGCATAGGAGCGGATAGCCAGGTCGTTGTTTACGATGACGCCGGTGGTATGTTTGCCGCGCGCGCGTGGTTTTTGCTGCGCCTGCTGGGGCATCGCGCGGTGGCCGTACTCGATGGCGGTGTGGGGGCCTGGCTGCGTGCTGGTGGCGTGCTCTCCAGCGCGCTGTCGCCATCCACGCTACGTCCGTTCATGTCTTCCCCTGCCTTGACGCAAGTGGTGGATGCCGCCGCCGTACTGGCCAATTTGGCGGCACCGGTTTTTGCCGTCGTCGATGCGCGCAGTCCCGAGCGCTTTCGCGGCGAAGGCGAGACGCTGGATCCGGTCGGCGGTCATATCCCCGCTGCGCTTAACCGCTTCTTTCAGGCCAATCTGGGGGTGGATGGCTGCTTCAAGCCGGCGGCGGAACTCGCCGCAGAATGGCAGGCCTTGCTTGGCGGGCGTTTGGCGAGCGAGGTGGTGCACCAGTGCGGCAGCGGGGTCACTGCCTGCGTCAATCTGCTGGCGATGGAGTATGCCGGCCTTGCGGGTAGCCGGCTTTATCCCGGCTCATGGAGCGAATGGTGCAGCGACCCTGCGCGCCCGGTGAGCGCGGGCGGCTAAGTCTAGGCTGACGCCGACTGGCGCTATCGCCCAATACACGCTAAATCCATAAGGTTGGCGCTGTGTTGGGCGGGACGCCGGGAGGTCATATGATCAAGCAGGTTCTGCAGCAGTTATTTGCCGGTTTGCGTGGTGCGCCATTTGCCGTGCATTACTGGGATGGTGAAACCGCCCGCTATGGCGAGCAGGGGCAAAGTGCTTTTGTGCTGAACTTTACCCGTCCGCCACCGGCCCGTCTGGAAGACCCGGTCGTCTATCTGGGCGAGTGTTATATGGATGGCGTGCTCGAGATAGAAGGCTCGTGGGATGCGCTGCTGGGAACCATGGTGGCCAGTGAGGGCACGCTGTTTAGGCGTAGTGCCTCGCGGGCGCTGGGCTGGATAGGCGAGCGCCTGCAGGCGCGGCGCGAGCGCCAGCAAAACAATGTGCGCCGCCATTATGATCTGGGTAATGCTTTTTACCGCCTGTGGCTGGACGAGAGCTGGACCTATTCCTGTGCCTATTTCCGTCATCCCGACGACACGCTGGAACAGGCGCAGCGCAACAAGATCGCCTTGAGTCTGGATAAACTGGCCATTCGTCCCGGCATGCGCGTCCTGGATATAGGCTGCGGCTGGGGCGGGATGGCGCTGGCGGCGGCACAGCGCGGGGCGCGGGTGCTGGGCATTACCCTGTCGGCCGAGCAGCATGAGGGGGCGCGCGAACGCGTTGCCCGTGCGCGTCTTTCCGATCAGGTCGAGATCCGCCTGATGGATTATCTTGATCTGGATGGCCGGCGCGAACAGTTTGACCGCATCGTCAGCGTCGGCATGTTCGAGCATGTCGGGCAGGGGCACCATGAAGATTTTTTTGCCCGTGCATCCGGTGTGCTGCAGGCTGGCGGCCTGATGCTGCTGCATACCATTACCGGGCCGGAATCGCGCGAAACCAATCCATGGATAGAGAAATACATCTTCCCCGGCGGCCATATCCCCGCGCCGGAAACACTGGTGTCTTCATTGCCGGCGCATGGCTTTAAGCTGGTACATATGGAAAGCCTGCGCCTGCACTATGCGCGTACCTTGCAGTGCTGGCTGACGCGTTACCTGGCGGTGTATGGCGAGGTCGTGTCCATGTTCGACGAGCGCTTTGCGCGCATGTGGACGATGTATCTGCGCGGCAGTTCGGCCGCCTTTCGCGGCGGCGATCTTGATATTCACCAGATGCTGGTGTCCAGGGGAAATAACAATACCTTGCCGCGCGACTGGGGCTATCTCTATAGCGGCGCGCCACCTTTATGCTGGGGCGGGGAGGCTGATTAGCGGGTGGCGCAAGCGCCGCCCCTTGCCGCCTAGCCCAGCATCAGTTGTTGTAATAGTTTCTGCCCGGCTTGCCATGCGCCCAAGCCTGCCGTATCCCCCAAATGGCCGCCATGGCCGGCATCGATCAGTTGCACCCCCCACGCCTGCGCCATCATGACCGCACTGTCGTAGGGGCAGAACGGATCGTTGTGGCTGGCAACCAGAATGGTGGGGCAGGGCAGGGTTTGCAGCCAGGGTGCATCAAAGCCGGTAAAGGCCGGCAGTTGCGCACCGGGTGGCAGCACCCCGGCAGCGCCGGCGATCTCTGGGGCAATCGGCAGCGCCGGTGGCGCAACCAGCAGCAGGCCTTTGAGCTGGCGGCGTTCGGCGAGCGAGCGCGACAGCAGCCAGGCGACGGCATTGTGGCAACCCAGGCTGTGTGCGGCAATGACCACCTGCCCCGGGCAGCTGGCGAGGGTGGCGCTTAGCGCCGCCAGCCAGGCTTCGCGCTCGGGCTGCAGCCAGTCTGGCATTTCGGCGCGCCAGGCTAGCGGGTAGCTTTTTTCCCAGTATGTCTGCCAGTGGCGCTCGCCCGAGCCGCCCCAGCCGGGGACGGTGACGAGATAAACGTCGTCGTCTTCGATAAAGCTCATCATGCCGGGTAGTCGTAGTCGATGATCAGCGGCGCGTGATCGGAAAATTTCTCGTCTTTATAGACGTGACCATTTTGGGCGCAAGCCATCAGTGCCGGGGTGGCAATCTGGTAGTCGATGCGCCAGCCCACATCCTTGGCATAGGCCTGGCCACGGTTGCTCCACCAGCTATAGCCGGGTGCTTGTGGGTACAGTGTGCGCCATACATCGACCCAGCCTACCCGCTGGAACAGATCGCCTATCCATGCGCGCTCTTCGGGCAGAAAGCCGGAATTCTTCAGATTGCCTTTCCAGTTTTTCAGGTCGATTTCATTGTGGGCGATATTCCAGTCGCCACAAATCACCACGTCGCGGCCGCTGGCGTACAGGCTTTCCAGGTGGGGCAGGAATACGGCGAGAAAATCGAATTTCACCTGCTGGCGTTCGTCCGAGCTGGAGCCGGATGGCAGATAGAGCGAAATGACCGAGAGCGGGCCGAAGTCCAGCTGCAGATAGCGTCCTTCACGGTCAATCCAGTCTATGCCCAAGCCTTCGATAACGGCATCGGGTGTACGCCGGGTATAGACGCCAACACCGCTATAGCCCTTTTTTTCTGCGTAGTGGAAATAGCCCTGCATGCCGTCTGCACTTTGCATGCGTGCCGACAAGTCGGCGGCTTGTGCCTTGAGCTCCTGTACGCAGACAAAGTCGGCGTTCAGCTTGGCCATCCAGTCGAAAAAGCCTTTTTTATCCGCCGAGCGGATGCCGTTAAGGTTGGCGGAAACGATTCGAAGCAAGCGGTTCTCCCGTGTTATCCTTGCCGGCAAATTTTTTGGCCGTACAAGGCTGTGTCCAGTTTGAGGGGTGGGTTATGAGCGATTTTCGACAGGATTTTATTCGTTTTGCACTCGAAGGCCAGGTGCTGAAGTTTGGTGAATTCACCACCAAGGCCGGCCGCAAGTCGCCTTATTTCTTTAATGCCGGCCTGTTCAATGATGGCGCCAGTACGCTGGCGCTCTCGCGTTTTTACGCCGATGCGATCCAGGCTAGCGGCATCGAATTCGACATGCTGTTTGGCCCGGCCTACAAGGGCATTATCCTGGCGGCAGCGACCTCGATGGCGCTGGCAGAAAAAGGGCGCAACCTACCTTTTGCCTATAACCGCAAGGAAGCCAAAGACCATGGCGAAGGCGGCGTACTGGTTGGTGCGCCGCTCAAGGGCAAGGTACTGATTATCGACGATGTGATCACCGCCGGTACTTCGGTGCGCGAGTCCATCGCGATGATCCGCGCCGCAGGTGCCGAGCCTGCCGGCGTGGCTATCGCACTGGATCGCATGGAACGCGGCACCGGCGTTTTGTCCGCCGTGCAGGAAGTCGAACAGCAGTACGGCCTGCCGGTTGTCGCCATCGCCAACCTGGGCGATCTGATGACCTTTATCGAAGGTAGCGACGAGCTGGTCCGCTATCTGGATGCGGTCAAGGCCTATCGCGCCAGCTATGGCGTCGACGCCTGATGTTGCGGGGAGGCCGGCCTTACTGGGCGGCTTCCTTGTTTTGCCAGGCTTGCTGCAACTGGCGGGTGGCATGGCTCATGGCCTCTTCTGCTGCGGTGAGTGTACTTTGGGCGCTGGCGAGTTCGGCACTGGCGTTGGCAAGTGCATTTTGCGCGTCAGCCAGGCGCTGTTCGGCCAGTGTGTGTTTGCCCTTGCTGGCTTGCATGCGCAACTGGCTGTTCTTCAGATTGCCATCGGCGCTTTGGTAGGCCATTTGTGCGGACAGCAGGTCTTCATTGACGCCGGCAAAGCACGTTGCGGCAAAGCCGCTCAGTAGCAAGAACAGTAGTTTTTGGGGCATGCGAGAGTCCATTTTTGAGTGTTTGGTTGATTATCGCAGACAGTAGGGGCAGGCGGCCAGCCGGAATGGATATGAAAAATCCCCTGGCAAAGTGATCTGCCAGGGGATTTTTCTGCCGCGCTAGCGGCGTGTACTGGTGGGTCGTGCGGGATTCGAACCTGCGACAAACGGATTAAAAGTCCGCTGCTCTACCAACTGAGCTAACGACCCGGTAAACCGGGTTACATCAATAGTAGATGTAATAAAGACTGCTAGCCGAATCATCAGGCTTGCAGTCTGAAATTCTGGTGGGTCGTGCGGGATTCGAACCTGCGACAAACGGATTAAAAGTCCGCTGCTCTACCAACTGAGCTAACGACCCCAAGACAAGCTTGGGTTTTTGGTGGGTCGTGCGGGATTCGAACCTGCGACAAACGGATTAAAAGTCCGCTGCTCTACCAACTGAGCTAACGACCCCCAATAACGCCGGGGTCTGATTTTTTTGGTGGGTCGTGCGGGATTCGAACCTGCGACAAACGGATTAAAAGTCCGCTGCTCTACCAACTGAGCTAACGACCCCCGATAAAACCAGGGTTTCTTTTATGATTTACCGGCTTGCGCCAATGCCTCACAAGAGAGAACGAGACTATACCGATAGCGCGCCGCCCAGTCAACCGCTTTCGGACGAATCAGGCTTTTGGCATTCTCCTTTATCTGTTGGAACCGTTGCTCCTTTTGCCAATCCAATGATGTAATGGTGTTTCAGGGGCTTGAAAGTGTTTGCTCTGTAACCCATGTAAGATAGGCGGGAAGGCTGGCTTCCAGCGGCAGGGCAATGATTTCCGGTACCTCATACGGGTGCAGTTCGACCAGCCGACTTTGTAGTTGTGCGTACGCGGCAGCCGTGGTCTTGATCAACAGGGGGACTTCCTCTGCCTCTTCCACTTGGCCTTGCCAGCGGTAGACCGAACGGCAAGGTGGCAGCACATTGGCGCAGGCGGCCAGTTTTTCACCCACAACGGTACGGGCTATATTCATGGCAATCGCCTCATTCGGCGTATTGCAGACGACAAACAGTATTTTCATCGGTGCTTCCATTTCATGCGCGCTATTTTATTGATTATTCTTGCTTACCCGTTTGTGGAAATTGCGTCCTTGGTTTATATGGCCGACAAGCTGGGTGGTGGTTTTGTTTTATTCTGGGTGCTGTGTAGCGCACTGATCGGTATTGCCATGCTGCGTAACCAGCGCATCGGCACTTTGCTGACTTTGGGTGCGCTGTTCAACCAGAAGGGTAATGTTTCCATTTATTCGCTGCTGTGGCCAGTCCGCTACTTGCTGGCCGGGGTACTGTTTCTGATTCCCGGCGTGATTAGCGATGTGCTGGCCATCATTCTGCTGCTGCCACTCTCCGGACCGGGCCCCAAGGTGCGCATGCCGGATGGTGCGGCACCTTCCGATGGTGCAATTGAAGGCGAATACACGCGGGTAGACGAGACCGTGGATCGCGACCGTCACTTGCACAAATAACCCAGCGCTATCAGCACCTCGTCCGGCGTCAGGCTGGTGCTGATTTCGATAATTTTGTGGCGGCTTTTTTCGCCGCTTAATAAGGTGATATTGCGTTTGGGGCAACCTAGTTGTTTGGCTAGCCAGGCGATAAGTGCGTGATTGGCTTTGCCATCGACCGGCGGTGCGTTCAGGCGTATTTTCAGTGCATCACCATGTTCGCCGGCGCATTCGGTTTTCTTGGCGCCGGGCTGGACATGTAGTGTCAGGCGCACCGCTTGTGTGTGCTGGCTTAACCAGAGTTTCATCGCTTGCAAGACGTACGCTCAAAAGGCGTAGTTTAGAGCACATTCCCATAGACCCCCCAAGGAGATTGACTCATGGATATCGGCATTTCGACTGAAGACCGCGTGGCCATTGCGCATGGTTTGTCCAAACTGATGGCAGACACCTACACGCTTTACCTGAAGACGCACAACTTCCACTGGAATGTGTCCGGCCCGATGTTCCGCACCCTGCACCTGATGTTCGAAGAGCAGTACAACGAATTGTGGCTGGCGGTGGATCCGATTGCCGAGCGTATTCGTGCACTCGACCACTTTGCGCCGGGCAGCTACGGCCAGTTTGCCGCGCTGACGTCCATTGCTGAAGCCGAGGGCGTGCCTAAGGCCGAAGAAATGATTACCCAGCTGGTGGCCGGGCATGAGGCCGTATGCCGTACCGCACGCGCGCTGTTCCCGCTGATCGAGCAGTGTGCCGATGAAGCCACAGCCGATCTGGTGACCCAGCGTCTGCAAGTGCATGAAAAGACTGCATGGATGTTGCGTAGCCTTCTGGTGCGTTAAACTGGGCGCTATGCCTATTTTTACTTTTTGCATGCGTGTAGTCCGATGAGTGCCGTTCCGCATTTCACGCCTGCATTGCGTATTGGCAGTGCCACCTTTATCAAGGTTGCACTGCTACTGTCGCTTGCCCTGCATTTGATCTTGCTGGCTTGGCCTTCGGTATCGTTGCGGCCCTTCACTGGCAGTAGCGCCTCCATGTCCGAGCTTAAGGTCAGCCTGCTGCATAAACCCACACTGGAAAAACCGCCAGAAGCTACGCGTGAGCTGGCACAGGCCGATAGTCTCGGCGGCGGTACGGCCGTGCCTGAGTCCCGTGCCATGTCGCCTGCCGAGCCTAGGCCTGTGGTCTCCGGCAGTGGTGTGGCGCCTGATGGGCGCGCCCAGGCAACGGTCCGGCATGAGCGTCTGACCCGGGATCATGCAAGCTATGCGATTGCCGGGAAGGGGGAGTCCCTGCCGAGTACCGATAGCTTGTTGGCACAGGCACGGGAGCTGGCCGCACAGCAGCAGGGCGAGATCGGAACGCGTACTTCTTTTGATGATGCCGCCCCCAAACGGGGTGTGTTCGGCGTGAGCGCGCGCGGGGTCGAATGGGCGCGCTATGCCGAGGACTGGCGCCTTAAAATAGAGCGCATCGGCAAGCTGAATTATCCGGACGAGGCTCGCCGCCAGGGTCTGTTTGGCTCACTGGTACTCAAGGCCGTGCTGGGGTCTGATGGGCGCTTGCTTAGTGTCAGTATTTTACGCAGCTCGGGTCAGCCCGTGCTGGACGAGGCGGCGCTGCATATCGTACGCATGGCTTCACCGTTTGCACCGTTTCCGCCGGGTCTTGCCGCCAAGTTCGGTTCGCTGGAAATCGCACGAAAATGGAGTTTTACCTCCGACAATGAACTCTCAACCCGCTGAGTCAAGGATCTCTTATGTATGAAGTAAACCGCTCGCTGGTGCTGCTCAAACCGCGCCAGCCCTTTCTTGACTGGCTGTGTGCACTGCCTGGCAGCCAGCCGGAAGAGGTCTCGCTGGAGGCTTTACGTGCCAGCGCCAATGCGCTGCTGATTCCGCCTGCCGATGATATGGATATGGTGGCCGGCTTTATGTCGGAGCGCTTGGGCATGCTATTCGAGGCTGAGCTGGCCGATTGGTGTGCGGATGAGACGCTGTGGCCGCAGCAGCGCGATATCACCCTGTTTCAGGCCTGGTTCGATGTTGAAATCCACCCCATCGTGACCGATCTGGTGGATGAGGCGCTGGAGCGCGAAGCTTTCCGCCCGTTTGATCTCTAAATAATAACAGTCGGCAACAAGGGGAAATCATGGCTCACACTACGCATATCAAGGTGCGTGGCTATCATCTGGATCTGTATAGCCACGTCAATAATGCCCGTTATCTCGAGTTTCTGGAGGAAGCGCGCTGGAGTTTCTTCGAAGATAAATCGGATCTGCCGCGCTTTATGAATTCCGGCCTCGCCCTGATCGTAGTCAATATCAATATTGACTACCGTCATGCGGCGACCATCGGTGATGAGCTGGCGATCGAGACTTCGGTTAAATCTTTAGGCAATCGCTCGGCGGTCATGCACCAGCGGGTGCTGCTGCAAGGCAGCGGCAAGCTGGTCGCCGAGGCGGATGTGACCTTTGTCGCTTTTGACAGTCGTCAGGGCAAGGCCGTCGCTATCGATGGCGAATTGCTGGCCTTGCTGCAGGGCTTGCAGGAAGATACGGCGAGCGTGGCATGAAAAAGTGGCTTGCTGTCGTACTGGTGTTGGCCTTGGCAGGCGCTGTGGCTTGGGTGACCTTATCCCGCCATGCCGCGCCTGATGTGCGTTATACCACCTTGTCCGGTGAAACCTTGAACCAGGCTGATCTCAAAGGCAAGGTGGTGCTGGTCAACTTCTGGGCAACCAGTTGTCCAGGCTGTATCGAAGAGATGCCGCATATGCAGCAGATGTACAAAGAGTATGCGGCAAAAGGCTTCGAGACCATTGCCGTGGCCATGAGTTACGATCCGCCCAATTATGTTAAAGCCTATGCCGACAAGAATGCCTTGCCGTTCAAGGTGGTGATGGATACGGATGGTGCGATTGCCAAGGCATTTGGCGATGTGGAGCTGACGCCGACGACCTTTCTGATTGATCGCGATGGCAATATCGTCAAGCGCTACGTCGGGGTGATGAACTTTGATGAAATCAAGCAGCTGATTGCGCAGAGTTTGTAGCTCTGATTGTTCCGGTCAAAAAAAGCCTCCGCCTGATTGCTCGCGGAGGCTTTTTTTTGGGGATGGTGCTTTATTCTTCCAATTGCTTGCGGGTAAAACGCACGCCCAGCTGTTTTAGCTTACGGTAGAGGTGGGTGCGTTCCAGACCAACTTTTTGCGCGACCCGGCTCATATTGCCGTTTTCCAGTGCAATATGGTGTTCGAAATAGCGGCGCTCCAGCTGCTCGCGTAGCTCGCGCAGTGGCAAGGTGAAATCAAAACCGCTTTCCTCCACCGGCTTGTCGTGGCGAAACTGGGCCAATACCTTATTGACTTCGGGGGCATCGATGGCATCGGTTTCCGCCGTCAATGCCAAGCTCTTGATGATGCCTTTGAGCTGTTCCAGATTACCCGGCCAGTTATATTGGCGCAGGGCATTCAGCGCGGACGTGGTCAGCTTGCGTGCCGGTACCTGCTTGGATTCGATCTGCTCGGTCAGCAGTTGCTCGGCGATCAGCATAATGTCTTCCGAATGCTCGCGCAGTGGCGGGATTGGAATGATCACACTGGATAAGGCGGTCAGCAGACGGTTGTCGCATTCGGAATCGACCAGCAACTCCTGTAGCGGGCGGCTGCACGAGCAGACCAGACGCACATTAAAGCGGTCGAGTTTGGACAAGAGAAACAGCAGGCCTTGCTGGATGCGGCGGTTGTACTGGCCGATTTCGGACAGATAGAGCACGCCGTTATTCGCCTTTTGCAAGAGCTCCAGTGGTGCATCCGCCAGCTGCTCGGGCTTGCCTGGGGTGACCCAGGGCGCGCTGCCATGATGGAAAAAACGGGCGACCAGCTCGAAGCCGGCTCCAGGCTCCCCGGTCAACAAGACCGGAGATTTGATTTTTGAGACGCGCTCAAGCTGGCGGCGCAATTCATGTATCGGCTCGCTTTTGCCCAGCTTGTCCAGATTGAGCGAAGTATTGGCCTGCATATCGCCATATTTGAGGGCACGCTGTACCGTGGACAACAGCTTTTGTAGAGCGATCGGCTTTTCCAGAAAGTCGAATGCACCTATGCGCGTGGCCTCGACGGCGGTATCTATGCTGGCATGGCCGGACATCATAATGACCGGCATATTGAGCTGGCCGGACTTGCCCCATTCTTTGAGCAGGGTGACGCCATCACAGTCCGGCATCCAGATATCGAGCAGGACTAGCGCAGGACGGGTCTGATTTCTGAGCTGACGCGCTACTTCTGCATTTTCAGCGACGGCCACGGTATATCCTTCATCCTGCAGGATTTCCGATAGCAATTCGCGGATACCGACCTCATCGTCAACAATCAAAATATCGCTGCTACGCATTAATTCTCCAACAAGGGCAAAGCGATCAGAATGCGGGCGCCACCGGTGTCGGCGTTGGCCAAGCTAATCTGACCATGGTGCTCTTCAATAATCTTTTTGACGACGGCAAGGCCAAGTCCCGTACCCTTGGTCTTGCTTGTCACATAGGGCTCGAATGCACGAGTCAGGATATCGGCGGCAAAGCCTGAACCATTGTCTTCTATGACGATTCGAGCCTGCCGCTCTTCGTTACGACTGCTAATGTGAATGATTGGCATGCCAACGTCAAGGGTTGCGTCTTGTGCATTCAATAGCAGGTTATGCAAAACTTGTCTGAGCAAGGCCTCATCTCCCATTATCTTCAACGGCTTGGCTGCAAGGTCCAGGCTGACTGGAGTACTGCCTTCATACAGGGTGAGCACGGCCCGCACGACTTCGTTCAGGTCCAGCGGTACCAGTTTTGTACGCGGCGCGCGGGCATAGTCGCGAAAAGCATCGACCATGCCTTTGAGTGCAGCTACTTGCTTGATGATGGTATCGGTTGCCCGTGCCAAGAGGTCGGCGTCCGCTCCTTCCAGTTTGGGAGAGAGCTTCATGGCCATGCGTTCGGCCGAGAGCTGGATCGGTGTCAGCGGGTTGCGAATTTCATGCGCCAGCCGTTTGGCCACCTCACCCCAGGCGGCATCGCGCTGGGCGCGCGCCAGTTCGGTAATGTCATCGAACACGGCAACATAGCCGCCATCGGAGCGTTCGGGCAGGCGCGATACCCTGACCAGCAGGGTGCGGCTGCCCTGGCTGTGGGCATACTCGATCTGGCGTTGCCAGTCATTATGCGTGCTGCTGCCCTCGCCATCGATCACATCGATTAGCGGTGCCAGCATGGGGGCGTGGCGTGGCCATTCGGGCAGGGCATAGGGTGCCAGTTCGGAAAAATCTTGCCCCAGAATTCTTCCTGCGCTGCTATTGGCGGCACGAAGACGGCCTTGCTGATCAAAGGCGATGACGCCGGCGGTCAGGTTGGCCAGAATGCTCTCCAGATAGAGCTTGCTGCTTTGCAACTGGTGGCGGCTTTCTTCGGCGGTCTGGCGCGCCTCTTCCAGTTGCTGGGTCATGCGGTTGAACATCGAGGTGAGTATGCCCAACTCGTCACGCCGGTACACCGGGTGGCGTTTGGAAAAGTCGCCCTGTGCTACGGCACGGGTGCCGGCAGCCAGTTCGGACAGTGGTGCCGACATGCGCTCGGAAAAATACAGGGCGAAGGCCAGTGCTGCCGTAATGGCGAGCAGAAAGACCAGCAGCAGGGTCAAGGTATAGAAGGTTTTCAGCCCGTCCCGCCCCAAAAGCAACTGACTGTATTCGGTGCGCGCGTCTTCGATCAGGTCGGCATCGCGGGCAATCGTCTCGGGAGCCGGCTGCAGTATCTGTAGTATCTGCAGTGCGCCGGTATCGTAATTCCGGTAGCTGAGCAGCACTTTCAGCATGATGTTGCCGTCACGGCTGGTCTCTATGCTTTGCAGCGGCTCACGCAACTTAAGGGGGCGAATCTGGGTAGCGGAGGGTAGCTCCGGCAAATAGCTGGCGGTATCCGGTCCGGCAAAACTGATCAGCCGGCCATTGCGGTCAAAGACGGAGACTTCCTGTACGCCCATTTGTTCGCGCAGACGCGACAAGCGCAAGGAAACGGTGTCATCCGGCTGATCGGCAATTTCATTGCTGATGACGCGCGCCTTGCGCGACAGGTCGGACAGAACATAACCCAGCGCATTACGCCCCAGATCCAGCCCCCGGTCCAGCGCATTTTCTACGCGCACATTGAACCAGCTCTCGATGCTACGGTTCAGGAACTGCGCCGACACGGTAAAAACCAGCATGCCCGGCACCAGCGCGGCGATGGTGAACATCACCACCATTTTCTGCATCAGCTTGGCGCCGAACACCCGGGTCTTGACCCGGCGGCGCAGGCGCAGCACCTGACGTGCGACCACGGCAATCAGGCCCACTAGCAGCAGGCTGTTCAGGGCAAAGACCGGCCAGTAATAGCTGGAGAGTGACGAGGTATTGCCGGTGGCAATAGCAAGCAAATACAGCAGGACGATGGCCACAATGGCAATAGCAACGATGGAAGAGCGCATGCGGCTTATTTCCTGTTGAATTTGACGTCTGTCCAGTCAGACGCCAGCGTCCAGTCGCGTGAGCCAAAGGCATTAAGCTGAAACGGTCTGGGCAGGGCACCGATGTCCAGCGACAGGCGCACGCGCCCGGCCAGACGGCGCGTTTCGCTGCTATCCCAGTCCGATACATCCAGCACTGTCCAGCTGCTGATATTGCCGACGGCGCGCAAGGCTTCGTCCAGTGTGGCGTAGTGGGTCGAGAGCGAGCCTATGCTGACGCGGTAGCGGTTAGTGAAGCGGTAATAGCTGAGGCGGAAGTCCAGCGCCGCCATCGGTTCGAACCAGTCGCGCAAGGTCGTGTAATAGGCGTAGGCGCGCGGCCGGGTCAGATCGAACTCCAGCTTGAAGGTCAACGGGACGCCTTGCTGCAGCGCCTCGCTCAGGTCCGGTGGCAAGTCGGTGACAAAGCGGGTGGCAAGCTGCAGCTTGCCGTCGCTGATCTCGGCTTCGGCTTTTTGCGCCCGGATATCGTCAGCCAATACAGGTGTAGCCAAGCTGCAGGCAAGCAGCAGGCCTAGGCTAAGTTTTTTCAACCAGTGCGTAATAGAAGCCGTCATGGTCTGGGCAAGGTAGTAGCTGTTCTGCGTTCACCAGGCGGGCGTCGGCGTGGCGGGCGAGAAAGGCCGTCAGTTGCTGGCCATTTTCTTCCGGCATAATTGAGCATGTAGCGTATAGCATTTTGCCGCCACTGGCGAGCAGCGGCCACAGCGCATCCACCAGTTGCTGCTGCTGGGCGGCCAGTTCGGCAAAGTCGCCGGGACGGCGCAGCCATTTGATATCGGGGTGGCGGCGCACCACACCGGAGGCGGTGCAGGGGACATCGGCCAGGATGCGGTCGAAGGGCTTGCCATCCCACCAGGCGTCGGGTTGGCCTGCATTGCCGGCGATCACTTTGGCCGAGAGCTTGAGGCGTGCGAGGTTGTCGTGCACGCGCAGCAGGCGGCTCTCGTCCACATCCAGTGCGGTGACATCAATATCGTTCAGCTCCAGCATATGGCAGGTTTTGCCGCCGGGCGCTGCGCAGGCATCCAGCACCCGCATGCCGTCGGCCAGGTCCAGCATGGGCGCGGCTTGCTGTGCGCCAAAATCCTGCACCGAAAATTCGCCCTCGGCAAAGCCGGGCAATTCGCGTACCGGCACCGGACGCGCCAGGCGGAGGGCATGGCTACCCAGCAAGGTGGCGCTCATGCCTGCTTGCTCCAGTTTTGCCAGATACTGTTTGGCGTCACCCAGGCGGGCGTTGATGCGTAAAGTCATTGGCGGGTGGGTGTTGCTGGCCAGTAGTACCGCCTGCCAGTCTTGCGGATAAGCACGGCGCAGGCTGCGTATCCACCACGCCGGGTGGTTGTAATGTGCTTCTTCATTGCCGGCGCTGCTCTGGCGCAGTTCCTGTTCGCGGCGCTGGAAATTGCGCAATACACCATTGACCAGACCCTTGAGGCGGCCAGCGGCGATATGGCCGGCATGCTTGACCGCATGGTCGACTACGGCATAAGGCGCGGCACGGGTATAGGCCAGCTGATACAGGGCGACCAGCAGCAGACGCTCCAGTGCCGGATAGGGCAGCGGCTTGGGCACCAGGGTCCGCAGCCAGTAGTTCAACTCGCCCTTGTGGCGCAGCACGCCATAGCTGATGTCCTGAACCGCACCGCGGGTCGAGGTGGAAATGTCGGCGTCGGCGCGTAGCAAGCGTGCCAGTGCTTCGGTTAGCGTGCGGCCGTTTTCGACCTGTTCGACCACTTGCGCGGCCATCTCCTGCGTGCGATGCATGGTGTTCTCTTTAATTTCACTGGCTCCAGAAAGGCTGGAGCCGGTGTTGGGGTTTGCCCGGCGCGTCAGTAGCCGCGCGCCATGGCATTGAGCCGTGCGATCCGCTCTTCGGTCAGCGGGTGGGTGCGGAACAGATTGTCCATGCCCATGCCGGAGAGTGGATTGATAATCATCATCTGTGCGGTTTCCGGATGTGCTTCGGCCTGGGGAAGCAAAATGCCGCGCGCAACATATTCTATTTTGGCTAATGCTGCAGCCAGTGCCAGCGGGTCGCCGGAAATCTCGGCGCCGCCCTGATCGGCATCGAATTCGCGCGAGCGCGAAATCGCCATCTGGATCAGGCTGGCTGCCAAGGGGGCCAGCAGGGCGAGCAGCATCGCGGCGAGCGGGTTGACCGCGCGGCCTTCGCTATTGCGCCCGCCAAAAAACAGTGCAAAGTTGGCCAGTGCTGAAATTGCCCCCGCCATGCTGGCCGAGAGGGTAGAAATCAGCGTATCCCGGTGCCGGACATGTGCCAGTTCGTGTGCCATCACGCCGCGCAATTCACGATAGTCAAGAACGCGCATGATGCCGGTGGTGGCTGCCACGGCGGCATGCTCCGGGTCCCGGCCGGTGGCGAAGGCGTTGGGTTGCTCTTCGTGGATCACATACACGCGCGGCATCGGTATTTGGGCGCGTGCGGCCAGCTCGGCCACCATGCCATAGAACTCGGGCGCGCTATTTGCATCGACTTCTTGCGCGTTATACATGCGCAATACCGTCTGATCCGAATTCCACCAAGCGTAGAAGTTCATCGCACCGCCAAACATGAGCGCCAGCAGCATGCCGCTCTTGCCGCCCAAAAGCGCACCGATCACGCCGAACAAGGCGATGATGGCCGCCATCAGTAGCGTGGTTTTCAGCCAGTTTTCAGTCATGCTACGCCCCTTCAAACACCAAGCTGCACACCGACAAGGTTGCGTCCGGCGGCAAACTCGCGTGCAGGCAGGCGCTTGCCGCCCGCCGCCTGCAGCGTGGTCAGCACCACCAGACCTTCCGTGCTACCGACAATAATGCCGTCGGCAGAGACCTCGACGATGAGGCCGGGTGCAGCCGTGCCGGCCATGGTATGCGCCATCCAGAGCTTGAGCGGCTCGCCCTGCAGCAGGGTATGCGCACCCGGTGCCGGGTTATAAGCGCGAATGGCGCGGGCGATGGTGCCCGCATCCTGTTGCCAGTTGACGCGTGCTTCCTCTTTATTCAGCTTCTGGGCGTAGCTCACGCCTTCTTCCGGTTGTGTGACTGCCGTGAGCCCCTGCAGTGTGGCCAGCGTTTCGACAATGGCACGCGCACCCAGTGCCGACAGCTTGTCGTGCAGGCTGATCGCCGTCTCCTCGTGGCCGATACTCAGGGGATAGATGGAAAGCATGGCGCCGGTGTCCAGGCCTGCATCCATCTGCATGATGGTAATGCCGGTTTCGCCATCATTTGCCAGAATGGCGCGCTGGATAGGCGCAGCACCGCGCCAGCGCGGCAGCAGCGAGGCATGGATATTCAGGCAGCCCAGCGCCGGTATGTCGAGTACGGCTTGCGGCAGGATCAGGCCATAGGCGGCCACCACCATTAATTCGGCACCGATCTCGCGCAACATCTGTTGCGCTTCTTCGTTTTTCAGGCTGGCAGGCTGTTCGACGCGCAAGCCATGCGAGAGCGCCAGTTGCTTGACCGGGCTGGGCTTGAGCTTCATGCCGCGCCCAGCCGGCCGGTCAGGCTGGGTCAATACCAGGGCAATCTCGTGGCCGGCGGCAATCAGGGCATCCAGCGCCGCTGCGGCAAACTCGGGTGTACCGGCAAAAATCAGCTTCATGAATCAAGTCCTTTAAATGACAAGGGACACGGCATTGCGTGTCCCGTGGGGCGTATGCTGCGGCCCGTTTACATATTGTGTTTGTCGCGTTTTTTCAGCTTGGTCAGAATACGGCCTTGCTTGAGCTTGGACAGGTATTCGACAAAGACTTTGCCATCCAGATGGTCAATCTCGTGCTGGATACAGATGGCCAGCAAACCGTCGGTGTCCAGTTCAAATGTTTGGCCATTGCGGTCTAGTGCACGCACTTTGACCCGCTCGGCGCGCGTGACTTTGTCGTAGATGCCGGGAACCGACAGGCAGCCTTCTTCATACACGGTTTCACCGTGGTACTCGATGATTTCCGGATTGATAAAAGCGGTCAGCCCGCTTTTGTCTTCGCTGGTGTCGATCACTACGATACGCTGGTGTACATCGACCTGAGTGGCGGCCAGACCGATGCCATGGCTGGCATACATGGTCTCGGCCATATCGTCGATCAGAGTCTTGATCGTGTGATCTACCGATTTGACCGGCTGTGCCACGGTGTGCAGACGCTCGTCCGGGTATTGCAAAATAGTGAGAAGTGCCATGCTAACTAATTCCAGATTGTCTGATGCTTATTGCGCGCACGATAATAGGGGTATTATCCCGTTTGCAAAATAATTATACGACGCGCCCGCTGATACGCGCCGGTGCCATTTATATGGGGGCATTATCCATGTTTCAACGCATTATACCGCTACTCCTGGGTTTGAGCTTCGCCGGCATGGTGCAGGCCGATACGCTCAAGCTGCGCGACGACGCGCCTGCGCGTTATGTGGTCAAGCGTGGGGACACCTTGTGGGCGATTTCCGGCCGCTACCTGTCCAGCCCGTGGCGCTGGCCGCAATTGTGGCAAATGAACCGCAGTGAAATCCGCGATCCGCACTGGATTTATCCGGGCGATGTGCTGGTGCTGGACCGGGCAACGGGTAAGTTGCGGCTGGAAAAGGGCCAGCGTGTGGTGAAATTGTCACCACAGGTGCGGGTGGAAGACTCGGATGCGATTCGCTCGATTCCGGCCGCTCGTATTGCGGCCTTGCTCAAGCGCCCGCTGGTGGTGGAGCAGGCCGCATTTACGGCTGCGCCGCGTATTATTGCCGGCGCTGACGATAGGGTGGTGTTGGCGCAAGGCAACACCGCTTATTCGCAGCCACTGGATAGTGCCGGGGTATGGCAGGCATTTCGTACCGGCAAGGAGCTGAAGGATCCGGATAGCAAGGAAAGTCTGGGTTTTGAGGTTATTTATGGTGGCGATCTGGCTGTGACCGATCTGGGTACGACGGTCAGCACCTTGCAGGTGAAAAGCAGTGTCGAAGAAATTGCCATTGGCGACCGTCTGATCAAGTACCAGACGGTACCGGTGCTTAATTATGTGCCGCGCGAAGCCCCGGCTAGCATGGGCGGCAAGGTGGTCTCTATTTACGGCGGTGTCGCCGATGCGGCGCAATACTCCAGTGTTGTCATCAATCGGGGCGCGCGTGATGGTGCCGAGCTGGGTTATGTGTTCGGTGTCTATAAGAAGCCGCGCAGCGTGAAGGTCGATGGCAAGGAGGTGACTTTGCCTGCGCCTGAAATTTCACAGCTGTTTGTTTACCGCGTATTCGACAAGGTGTCCTATGGCTTGCTGCTGGATACGACCCAGGCCGTCAATGTCGGCGATACGCTGGGCCGGCCTGAATGAATGAGGCGCTGGCAGATTGGGCGGCGCTGGCTCTGACACCAGGCATCGGTCCGTCCAGTTTTTTGCGTCTGCTTGCCTGCTTCGGCAGCGCCTCGGTTGCAGTACATGAAAGCCGTGGTTCACTCGCGGTCTGTCTGGATGCAAAGCAGCTGGATAGCTGGTTTTCCGGCGAAGGGCGGCGTGCTGCCGAGGCAGCACTGGCATGGGCGCAAGGCGCTGGCTGCAGCTTGCTGACCCTGAATGACGACGACTATCCCACACGGCTGGCCGAGTCGGATTCGCCCCCGCCTTTATTATTTGCCCGCGGTCGGCGTGAACTCTTGGCACAGGATATGCTGGCTATGGTCGGTAGCCGCAGGGCGACGCCACAAGGCCTGCAGACGGCCAGACTGTTTGCGCAAAAACTGGGCGAGCAGGGTTACACCATCGTCAGCGGTCTGGCGTCCGGCATTGATGCGGCTGCGCACGAAGGCGCGCTGGCGACGCCCGCATCCAGCATCGCCGTGATCGGCACCGGCATAGACCGTGTCTATCCATCCTCCAATCGCGCTCTGGCGCACCGCTTGGCCGAGCATGGCCTGATCCTGTCCGAGTTTGCCTTGGGTGCGGGGCCGCTCGCGGGGCATTTCCCGCAGCGCAACCGCATTCTTGCCGGTCTGACGCGTGGCTGCTTGGTAGTGGAGGCGACGCTGGACTCGGGCTCGTTGATCACCGCGCGCCTGTCGCTGGAATCCGGGCGTGAAGTGATGGCGGTGCCCGGCTCCATTCTGAGCCCCCAGTCGCGCGGCTGCCACCGCCTGATCAAGCAGGGTGCAAGACTGGTGGAAAGCGTGGACGATATTCTGGAGGAGGTCGGCACGGCGATAGCTGCCGATACCGAGGCCGCTAAGCCTGCTGCCGAGCAGGATGTTGCCTCGGTAGATGATCCCGCGATTGAGGCTTTATTGGCGGAAATGGGCTATGACGCGGTAGCACTGGATACCTTGCTTGCCCGTCTTAGGTTGACGGCAGAGGCGATTTACCCGATGCTTCTCGAGCTTGAAATACAGGGTAGGGTCGCCAGCCTGCCTGGTGGCTGTTACCAGCGCCTGCGCTGACTCTGCCTCTCTCGAAAGCCCTTGATGTTTGATGTTCTGACTTTTCTTTTTGAGCAATACGATGACCCGGCATCCCGCCCCGAACGGGAGCATTTGACGCGCCAGCTGGAAGCCGCCGGCTTCGAGGACGATGAAATCATCGATGCGCTCGACTGGCTGGAGGGGATGAACCCCGAACCGTTTATCGGTGTGAATGCCGGCTCCGGCCTGCGCTTTTATAGCGAAGACGAGCAGGAGCGGCTGAGCGTAGAAGTACGTGGATTTATCCAGTTTCTCGAGGACAACCAGGCTTTGACCCCGGCGCAGCGCGAGCTGGTGATAGACCGCTTGCTGGCGCTGGACGCCGATGATGTGAACCCGGTAGTGACAAGACTGGTGGCTTTGCTGGTGTTGTGGAGCCAGCAGGCCGAGCTGCCGGTATTAATGGGGGAAGAACTACTGGCTGCGGTGCATGGCGATCCGACCATGCAGTAAGTCGGTAGCGAGCCGCCAGGCAAGGTTTTTGCCATGGGCAACTTGCCGGTGGCGGCTTGATGGGCTTACCATCGCCCCCCGCTTGGCATGGCCAGCGATGTGATTCAAGAGCGCAGGCATAATGGGTGCTCTTGTTTTGTTTGATGGATACCGGATGTGTTCGCCCGCATAAAGACGGGTAAAGAAAGCCGATTCTGACATGCCTTCTAGCCTCTTGATCGTCGAGTCGCCATCCAAGGCGAAGACGCTGAAAAAATATCTGGGCGGGGACTTTGAAGTCCTCGCCTCCTACGGCCATGTGCGTGACCTGGTGCCTAAGAATGGCGCGGTCGACCCGGAAAAGGGTTTTGCGATGAAGTATCAGCTCATCGCGCGCAACAGCAAGCATGTAGATGCCATCGTTGCCGCGGTGCGCGAGGCCGACAATATCTATCTGGCCACTGACCCGGACCGCGAAGGCGAGGCGATTTCCTGGCATCTGGTCGAGATTCTGGCCAGTAAAAAGCTGCTTAAGGGCAAGACCGTGCAGCGCGTGGTGTTCCACGAAATTACCAAAAACGCAGTGCTGGACGCGATTGCCCATCCGCGTGAAATTGCACAGGATCTGGTCGATGCGCAGCAGGCGCGTCGTGCGCTGGACTATCTAGTCGGCTTCAATCTGTCGCCTTTGCTGTGGAAAAAAATCCGTCGCGGGCTGAGTGCCGGTCGGGTGCAAAGCCCGGCATTGCGCCTGATTTGCGAGCGCGAGAACGAAATCAAGGCATTTACCGAGCAGGAATACTGGTCGGTACATCTGGATAGCCATAAGGGCCGTACCAAATTCGGCGCCAAGCTGTCGCAACTGGACGGGGCGCGTCTGGATCAGTTCGCCATGCCTGGCGAAGCGGTGCAAGCCGAGGTGCTGGCACGCCTGCTCGACCAGCCGGCGGTCGTGTCGGCGATCGAGAAGAAAAAGAAGACGCGTAACCCTGCGGCACCGTTTACGACTTCGACGCTGCAGCAGGAGGCCGTGCGCAAGCTGGGCATGACCACCGACCGCGCCATGCGCACCGCACAGCAGCTGTACGAAGGTGTGGATAGCGGGCAGGGTACGACCGGTCTGATTACCTATATGCGTACCGACTCGGTGGCGCTGGCGGCCGAGGCCGTGACCGAGATCCGCCACTATATCGAACACAAGTTCGAGGGCGAGTTTTTGCCCAAGAATCCGGTGATGTTCAAGAACAAGGCAAAAAATGCGCAGGAAGCGCACGAAGCTATCCGGCCGACATCGATTTACCGCTCGCCCGAAGCGCTCAAGCCTTTCTTGACCACCGATCAGTTCAAGCTGTACGACATGATCTGGAAGCGTACGCTGGCATGCCAGATGGCGCCGGCCAAGTTTGATACCACCAGTGTCGATATTCAGGTTGGCCCCGGCGTCTTCCGCGCCAGCGGTCAGGTTCAGGTGTTTGCTGGCTTCCTCGCCGTATACGAGGAAGATGTGGATGACGCCGAGGACGAAGACAATGCCAAGTTGCCGGTGTTGGCCGAGGGCGATGTGCTGCCGGTAGACAAGCTCTACGGCGAGCAGCACTTTACCCAGCCGCCGCCGCGCTTCTCCGAAGCCAGCTTGGTGAAGGCGCTGGAAGAGTTCGGCATTGGTCGCCCATCGACCTACGCCAGCATTATTTCCACGCTGAAGGATCGCGAGTATGTGGTGCTGGACAAGAAGCGCTTCGTGCCGACCGATACCGGCGAGATCGTCAATAAATTCCTGACCGAGCATTTCAGCCAGTACGTTGACTACAACTTCACTGCCAAGCTGGAAAACCAACTGGATGAAATTGCCAGCGGTGACCGGCAGTGGGTGCCGGTGATGGAGGCTTTCTGGAAAGGCTTCCATAAGCAACTGGTGGAAAAAGAAGGCATCTCGCGCGAATCGATTACCACCGAAGCGCTGGACGAGGCCTGCCCCAAGTGCGGCAAGCCGCTGAATATCCGTTTCGGCAAACGCGGTCGTTTTATCGGTTGTACCGGCTATCCCGAGTGCGATTACACCCGCGATTTGCACGAGAGTGCCGAGGATGCTGCCGAGCCGGAAGCCCCCGAGATTATCGAGGGTCGGGTCTGTCCTAAGGATGGTGGCCAGCTGGTGGTCAAAAAGGGACGTTATGGCAAGTTTATCGGCTGTGCCAACTACCCGAAGTGCAAGCATATCGAACCACTGGAAAAGCCTAAAGAAACCGGTGTTGAATGTCCTGAGTGCAAGCAGGGTCAGCTGATCGAGCGCAAGAGCCGTTACGGTAAGCTGTTCTATTCATGCAATCGCTATCCGGATTGCAAGTATGCAACCTGGAATCCGCCGATTGCCGAGCCTTGCCCCAAGTGCAACTGGCCTATTCTGACCATCAAGGTGACCAAGCGCCGCGGTACCGAGAAGGTGTGCCCGCAGAAGGAGTGCGGTTACGCCGAGCAGATCGCGCCACCAGAAGCCAAGGCCGAGCCGGTCGAGTCTATTGAATAAAAGAGGTGAATCTTTCACCGTAAAAATGCCGCCTTGTGCGGCATTTTTTGCGTCGGGTAGTCATTTGATGCGTACGGAATCCGTATTCTCCCAAATTCACCCAGAACACTGATGAATAAGCACCTATATTGGCAACACGGGAGTCGTTATCCCGTTTTAAAGAGTCGGATTCATTCCGGCCATTACGGTACCTTAGACGGACCGGAATGCCTTAGGGCTAAAAACGCCGCCGAGTCTGGCGGCGTTTTTCATTGAGTGTTCATGGTGTCTTGTGATCGGAGTCCAGCATGCTTATGGGCAGCCGTTTTTTCCTGACCGGATCGGCCGTATTGACCCTGATGTTTTTTTTGTCCGGGGCTTGGGTCATGTTACCGATCCCCTTTTTTATTATGCTGTTCGGTATTTACTGGGCAGAGCAGGAACAGATTGACGAACTCGACAGTATGACGATATCGATGCTGGTGCCTGCGCCGGTACATTCCATGTTGTTGTCCGAGCAGTTTACCGGGCGCGAACTGCTGTTTTATCAGGCCGGCAGCCCGGTTTATCGCGAGTTATGGGCCGGAAAAGTCTGCTGGCTGCTGGTCGGGGCTCATAAGTCAGGTGATGAGGCGCCTGCCTTCGAGCATATCCTGATCTTTCCCGGCTTTGTTTACCGGCGCGTTTAGCTTGTCAGCGCCAAGCGCAGTTGTGCGGCAAGGTCCGGCATGCTCCGGGTCTTGCCCGCACGCTGGGCGCTCGCCCAGATGGGGGCCGGGAAGTGGGCATCGTCGCTAAAACGCGGGATCACATGCCAGTGTAAGTGTGGCACCACATTGCCCAGGCTTGCCAGATTGATCTTGTCCGGTTGCATGATGGCTCTGAGTGCTCGCTCGCAGCGCAGCACCCAATCCAGCAGGTAGCGGCAGTCTGCGACATCCAGATCGCTCATTTCCTTGACGTGCTCTTTCCAGATGACCCGGCAAAATCCGGGGTAGTGCGGCTCATCCACCAGAATGATGTACAGTTTTTCATCCTGATACAGAATATCAAGCCCGCTTGGGGCGCATAGTTCACATTGCATAGTCTTTGCTCCGTCGCTTTTGTGCTTGAATTGTACGCATGCAGGCGGCACAGGTGCGAGCTTTGCTATACTCTTTCCGGCTTGCGGATGCGTTATCTCTATTCCAATGAGTTTTTGCTCCGTATCAAGATTGAGGTGAAGCTTGTGAGTCTGTTGAACAATATTGCCGTGATTGCGTTGCTGATAGTGGTCAGCGCATTTTTTTCCATTTCCGAAATTTCCCTTGCGGCCTCGCGCAAAATGCGTCTGACGGTTATGGCCGATGAGGGTAACGCCAATGCAGAGCGCGTGTTGCGCCTGCAGGAGCAGCCCGGCCATTTCTTTACCGTGGTACAGATCGGTCTGAACGCCGTTGCCATTCTGGGCGGTATTCTGGGTGAGGCGGCCTTTACACCGACTTTTGCCATGCTGTTCCGCCTGTTTTCTACCGGAACATGGGTAGATACCGTGAGTTTTCTCTGTTCTTTTGTCTTGGTGACCTCGCTGTTTATCCTGTTGGCGGATCTGGTGCCCAAGCGTATCGGCATGACTTCGCCGGAGCGGGTCGCGGTGCGCGTGGTACGCCCGATGTTGTTCTGCGTAAAAATCCTGTTGCCGCTGGTATGGGCATTTAACGGACTGGCTAACGCGATTTTCCGTCTGCTGGGTTTGCCGTTGATACGCAAGGATGTGATTACCTCGGCTGATATTTTTGCCGTGGTGGATGCGGGGGCAGAGGCCGGTGTGCTGCACAAGAACGAGCATCAGGTCATCGAGAATATTTTCGAGCTGGAAAACCGCGCCGTGCCTTCGTCGATGACGCAGCGCGAGAGCATCGTATTTTTCAAGCTGGATGAGTCGGAAGACAGTATCAAGCAGAAAATTGCCGAACAGCCGCACTCCAAATTTCTGGTGTGCGACAGCTCGATAGATAGCGTGATCGGTTACGCCGAATCCAAGGAAATCCTGCGCCGCCTGATTTCCGGCAGCAAGATGTCGCTGAAAGAGGCCGGCATGATCAAGAACGTGTTGATGATTCCGGATACCCTGTCTTTGTCCGAGGTCCTGGAGCGCTTCAAGAGTACGCGCGAAGATTTTGCCGTTATCTTTAACGAATACGCGCTGGTCGTTGGCGTGATTACGCTGAATGACGTGATGAGCACGGTGATGGGCGATCTGGTCGGGCAGAATATTGAAGAGCAGATCATCAAGCGCGATGACAGTTCGTGGCTGGTGGATGGGATGACGCCGGTTGAAGATGTACTGCGGGCTTTGTCTATCGACCACCTGCCAGGCGATGAAAACTACGAAACCGTGGCCGGCTTTTTGATGTATATGCTGCGCAAGATTCCGAAGCGTACTGACTGCGTGGTATGGGAAGGTTATAAATTCGAGGTGGTCGATATCGACAATCACAAGATCGACCAGATTCTGGTTACCCGTCAGGCAGACACCGCTCAGCTTACCGAAGCTTCTATTTAACACCCGGCCAACAATTGTTTGGTCTGGCTCAATAAAAATATCATCAGGTTCTGATATTTTTTATGCATGATTAGCCTCGGAGTGTTTTGATGAGCACCAATCCTCCCCGCCGCACGCGGGCGACCTATTACGAGGGCGTGCCCGACTATATGACCGAGGTGTATGACTGGGCTTACGTCAACCCAGTCAAAGCCGGTCTGCTGGACCGCAATATTGTGGTCAGCACTTTATTGTTTATGAATGACCAGCGCCTGATGCGCCGTTATCTCGAGCGTATTCGTCCGGGCTCGCGGGTATGGCAGGTCGCGCATGTCTATGGCGATCTGGTGCAGCGTGCTGCCGACAAGGTGGGGCCGGATGGGCATTTCACCCTGACCGATATTACGCCGGTGCAGATCGAGCATAGCCTGAACAAGCTGGCTGACCGGCCGCAAGCGGAAGTCATCCGTGCCGATGCCTCGACCTGGCAGGGTGATGCGCCGTTCGATCTGGTGTGCAGCTTCTTCCTGTTGCACGAGGTGCCGGAGGCGCTCAAGGCGGCCATCGTCGACAATATGCTGAATCAGGTTGCCGAGGATGGCGAACTGGTGTTTGTCGATTACCATGGCCCGCAAGCCTGGCAGCCGATAGGCTGGCTGCTGAAGTATGTAAACCGCTGGCTGGAGCCGTTTGCCGAAGCTTTGTGGCATAAGGAAATCAGCGCCTACGCCACGCGCAAGGATGAGTTTGTGTGGGAAAAGGAAACCATTTTTGGCGGCGTATACCAGATTGTGCGCGTCAAACGCCGTTAAGCGATCGATGCATGAAAAAAGGCTGACTTGGTGTCAGCCTTTTTTGCGTCGGTAAGGGGCGATTACTTTTCGACGAAAGCGCGCTCGATGGCGTAATGGCCGGGCTCGCCCATGCGCGGGCTTTCGACATAACCCATGCCGTCAAGGATGTGGCACAGATCGTCCAGCATCATCGGGCTGCCGCAGATCAGCACGCGGTCGTTTTCCGGGCACATCTGGGGCAGGCCAATGTCGGCGGCGAGCTTGCCCGAGGTGATCAGGTCGGTCAGCCGGCCCTGATTGCGGAATGGTTCGCGGGTCACGGTCGGGTAGTAAATCAGCTTCTCGCGCACCATCTCGCCGAAATACTCGTTGTTTGGCAGCGCTTCGGTGATGAATTGCTCATAGGCCAGCTCGTTTTTGTAGCGCACGCCATGGGTGAGAATCACCTTGTCGTAGCGCTCATAGACATCCGGGTCCTGGATGATGGACATGAAAGGCGCAAGGCCGGTGCCGGTGGACAGCAGATACAGATTCTTGCCCGGCAGCAGATTGTCTTGTACCAGTGTGCCGGTCGGCTTGCGGCTGACGAGAACGGTATCGCCTTCTTTCAGGTGCTGCAAACGCGAGGTCAGCGGACCGTCCTGCACCTTGATGCTGAAGAACTCCAGATCTTCGGTGTAGTTGGCGCTGGCGATCGAATAGGCGCGCATCAGGGGCTTGCCGTTTACTTCCAGCCCTATCATGACGAATTGGCCATTGATGAAACGCAGACTTTCGTCGCGGGTACAGGTGAACGAGA
The DNA here is from genome assembly GCF_023502145.1 of Craterilacuibacter sp. RT1T. GTDB lineage: Bacteria > Pseudomonadota > Gammaproteobacteria > Burkholderiales > Chromobacteriaceae > Craterilacuibacter. The sequence continues at coordinate 58,917 of NZ_JAMFLI010000007.1, forward strand.
ACAGGGTGTCGTTCCAGTGGCGGACGCTGAGCACGCGCTCCGCGGTCATATTGGATGGAATTGCCATACGATGGTCACTCTCTTGTTCTTCGGTTCCGGCTACAGCCGCATCAACGCTATGTTAGCTGGAGGTGACGGCGGCGAGAACGATTTGTTTTTACTGAAATTATGATTTCGGGTTATTAAGCGGCGGCCGAGCAGATATTTTCCGCCGCAGGCGGAAAGCTGACTGCTGTGCCGCAGCATAGGATATGCCGCTTGCAGTTACTTGACTACCATCAAACATATGTCATTTTTGTGCCAGGCTTGGCGAGCGGATGGCCTCCCTGATCTATCTAAAACGGGAGTGCTTGCTAACGTGCTAAAATTCGGCTTTCGCCTGAATCTTTGCCCCGATGTCCCGTCCCGACGAGCCCGTCACCGTCCGCTTCTGGCGTTATGTCATTCCTTCCGTATTGGCCATGCTGGTGACCGGCTGCTATGTGGTGGTCGATGGCATCTTTGTCGGCCATTACGTCGGCCCGGTCGGGCTGGCGGCGATCAATCTCGCCTATCCGCTGGTAATGGTGCAGATCGGCGTTGGCGCCTTGTTGAGCATGGGTGCGTCGACCCGTATCGCGTTGCTGGTGGGCGAGGGGCGGACCGAGGCGGCGGGACAAGTGCTGATGGCTGTTGCCATTCTGGCCTTGCTAGGGGGTGCGCTGCTGGCTCTGCTGGGGCTGGCCGGACTCGAGTCCTGGCTGCGTCTCTTGGGTGCGGGGAACGACGAAACCCTGCTGCGCGAGGCGCGGGCGTATCTTGGCTGGATGCTTGGCGGCAGTCCCTTGCTGTGCGGCCAGATGCTGGCGACCTATCTGTTGCGCAATGACGGGCGGCCGCGGCTGGCGACTGCGCTGATGGTGGCCTCGACCGGGCTCAATATCGGCTTCGACTACTGGTTTGTCGGCGTGCTCGGCCATGGACTGGCCGGTTCGGCGCAGGCATCGCTGATCGCGATGGGCTTTGTCGTCGTCGCGACTGTGGGCTATTTCGGTTCGGCGCGCGCAAGCTTGCGCCCAGCCCGGGTGCGGATGCGTGCACTTCCCGCGCATCTGGCCGACATTGCGCAGTTGGGTGCATCCAGCCTGATGATGGAGCTGAACCTCGCGCTGGTGTTGTTTGCGCATAACCAGCAGTTGCTGGTGTATGGAGGTACGCAGGGTGTCGCCGCGTACGCGGTTGCCGGCTACACCGAGATGGTGTTCACGCTGGTCGCGCACGGTCTTGCGGTTGGCGTCCAGCCGCTGTTGGGGCAGGCGATCGGCGGGGGGCACGCTCAGGATGCACGCGCCGTGCTACGCTACGGATTGTGGACGGTCTGGATCCTTTCTTTGTGCGCACTGGCGACGATCCAGCTTTTTGCCGGCAGCATTGCCCGCCTGTATGTAGCCGCCGGCGACACGGTACTGCTCGCGGCAAGCGCGCACGCGCTACGCTTGCATCTTAGCGCTTTACCGTTCGACGGTCTGGCGATTGTCGGCACCCTTGCCTTGCAATCGATGGCCGCGACGCGCCAGGCGCTTGCGCTGACGCTGGGCAAGACTGTGTTGCTTTTGCCTGCGCTGTACGGCCTGCCGCTCTTTTTCGCGCTGGATGGTGTGTGGCTGGCGATGCCGTTGGTCAACCTGCTGCTCGGTAGCGCGACGGCGTACCTGATATGGCTGCAGTGGCAGCGGTTGGGCACTGCATCGCCGCCGCCGCTACCTGCCTGAGGCGATGCAGTCACTCAGCTCGGCGAGCGGTAGCACCCGTAGCGGAGCGCCGGGCACATCGAGGTTCGCCCACACCCAGTTGCAGTGCTCAATCAGCGCGTCGCCACCGATATGCGGCCGGTCTTTGCCGGCGTGTGCGTCGGCGATCACCGTGACTGCGTAGCCCTGCATTGCCGCGCTGCGCACGGTGCTGTCCACACAGAAATCGCTGGCGTAGCCGGCGATCCACAGCGCGTCGACCGCTAGCGCGTCCAGCGTCGCTTTAAGGGATGTCTGGCAGAAGGCGTCGGCTGCGGTCTTGTGGATGATCGTATCGCTTGCTTCGCGCGCGAGCGCACCGTGCAGTTGCCAGGTGTCGCTGCCAGGCGCAAGCGGGCTGTCGGCCGGGCCGTCGTGCTGCACGAACAGTACCGGCATGCTGCGCGAACGGGCGAGCGAAATGGCTGCATTGATCACAGCGATCAGCGACATCGCGCGGGTAGCCGGCGGCGGGCCGGCGATCAGTCCTTGCTGGACATCAATGATCAGGAGTGCGGTGTTTGGTTTAGGACGCATGGAGGCATTTCTTAAAGAAAAATGGCCACCTTGTGCAGATGGCCATCCGGTTTACAGCAAGACGCGTTCTACGCCGCCGCTCCTAGCATTGTCGACGTAGTCCTTCATCCAGTTTTCCCCAAGTACATGCTTGGCAATTTCGACCACGATGTAGTCGGCCTCGGTGCCGGTATCCGGGCTGTAACGGCTCAAGCCCTGCAGGCAGGATGGGCAGGATGTGAGGATTTTCACCGGCTTGTCGCTGGCACCTAGCGCCGAGAGTCCCTTATTAATTTCCTCTTCCTTGCGGAAGCGCACCTGGGTGGCGATGTCCGGCCGCGCCGCGGCAAAGGTACCGGATTCGCCGCAGCAACGGTCGTTCAGCGCCACGCCACCGCCCATCAGTTCATTGACGACCTTGATCGGCTGGTAGGCTTTCATCGGCGTATGGCAGGGGTCGTGGTACATATACTTTTGCCCGGCTACTCCTTCCAGCTTCACTCCTTTTTCCATCAGGTATTCATGGATGTCGATAATGCGGCAGCCCGGGAAGATGTCCTCGAAGCGGTACTTGGCCAACTGGTCGTAGCAGGTGCCGCAGCTGACGACCACGGTCTTGATATCGAGGTAGTTCAGCGTATTGGCCATGCGGTGGAACAGCACCCGGTTTTCGGTGGTGATCTGTTCGCCCTTGTCGGCAAAGCCGGAGGCGGTTTGCGGATAGCCGCAGCACAGATAACCCGGCGGCAGCACAGTCTGGGTGCCGACATGCCACAGCATGGCCTGAGTGGCGAGGCCGACCTGGCTGAACAGCCGCTCCGAGCCGCAACCCGGGAAGTAGAACACCGCTTCGGCGTCTTCGGCGACCTTGGGGTTGCGGATCACCGGCACCACATTGGCGTCTTCTACATCCAGGAGTGCGCGCGCGGTTTTCTTGGGCAGGCCGCCCGGCATCGGCTTGTTGATGAAATGGATCACCTGCGCCTTGATCGGGGCAGTGCCGACGGTGGCGGCCGGCTGGGTCGGTTTTTTGCTGGTGAGACCGATGCGCCGGCCCAGTTCGAAGCCCAGGCGCTGTGCCTTATAGGCGATGCCGGTAAGGCCTACACGCATGGCCTTGATGGTGGCCGGGTCTTTGGCCGTCAGAAAGGCCATGCCGACCGCGGTGCCGGGATTGAACTTCTTGTTGCCGGTTTTCCTGAGGAAATTTCGCATGGCGACCGAGACATCGCCAAAGTCGATATTGACCGGGCAAGGCTTGACGCAGCGGTGGCAGACCGTGCAATGGTCGGCCACATCGGACAGCTCTTCAAAATGCTTAAGCGAGACGCCGCGCCGCGTCTGTTCTTCGTACAGGAAAGCCTCGGTCAGCAGGCCGACGCCGAGAATCTTGTTGCGCGGGCTGTATAAGAGGTTGGCACGCGGCACATGGGTCGAACACACCGGCTTGCATTTGCCGCAGCGCAGGCAGTCCTTGACCATGTCCGAGATTTCGCCGATTTCGGATGCCTCCAGAATCAGCGACTCCGCACCCAATAGCTCGAATGACGGCGTATAGGCCATGGCGAGGTCGGCGCCGGGCAATAGCTTGCCGCGGTTGAAGTGGCCGTTGGGGTCGACGCGAGCCTTATAGTCGCGGAAAGGCTGGATCTCGGCTTCGGTCAGGAACTCGAGCTTGGTGATGCCGATGCCGTGTTCGCCCGAGATCACGCCATTCAGGCTGCGCGCCAGCGCCATAATGCGCGCTACCGCCTTATGCGCGGTTTGCAGCATATCGTAGTCATCGGAGTTGACCGGCAAGTTGGTATGCACATTGCCGTCACCGGCATGCATATGCAGCGCCACGAATACGCGTCCGCGCAGCACCTTCTGCTGCTGGGCGCGCAAGGCATCGAGTATGCCGCTATAGGACTTGCCGGAGAACAGGGTCTCGAATTCGGTTAATAGCTCGTTCTTCCAGCTGACGCGCAGCGCAAAGTCGCGCATGGCGGTAAACACGGTTTGCGGCTGCTCGCTCGTGCTCTCCAGTGGTGCCTTGGGCCAGCGCTGGATGTAGTCGGCAAAAGGCGCGTCCATATTGTCCAGCAGCCATTGCCAGCGGTCGCGGGTAATCGCCAGCAGCGACAGGGCGGCGGCGCGGCGGTCGCCGATAATCTCGTCGCTGGCCATGTCTATGCCCTGCTTGTCCAGCGGCAGCGGACCGTGGAACCATTCGCGCAGGGTGTCGACCAGACGCAGCTTGTTGGCGATAGACAGTTCGATATTGATGCGCTCGATACCGTCGGAGTAGTCGCCAAGGCGATCCAGTGGAATCACCACGTCTTCATTGATCTTGAAGGCATTGGTGTGGCGGGCGATGGCGGCGGTGCGCGAGCGGTCCAGCCAGAATTTCTTGCGCGCCTCGGGTGTCACCGCGATAAAGCCTTCGCCGGTGCGGGCATTGGCAAAGCGCACTACGGCACTGGCCGCTTCGGCCACAGCGTTTTCGTCGTCCGATACCAAGTCGGCAATCAGCACCATCTTGGGTCGGCCGCGGCCCTTGGCCTTGGTGGCGTAATCGACGGCGCGCACATAGCGCCAGTCCAGGTGTTCAAGGCCGGCCAGATGCACGCCTGCGCGCAGGCCGGCACCGGCCGGCTTGAAGTAGTCGGTAATTTCGACAATGGCCGGCGTAGCCTGGGCGACGGTGCCGAAAAACTCCAGACAGACGGTGCGCGTATGCGCCGGCATCTTGTGCAGCACGAAGCGCGCGCTGGTGATGATGCCGTCGCAGCCCTCTTTTTGTACGCCGGGCAGGCCGGCGAGGAATTTGTCGGTCACATCCTTGCCCAGACCCACCTTGCGGAAAGCCGAACCCGGAATCACCAGTTCCTCGCTGGACAGCACCGTCTGCATATCGTCCTTGAGGCGGCTGACGCGGAAGGTGGCGCTGTCAATATCGTGGATCTTGCCGTAGTTGTGGGCGATGCGCTCGATAAACATCCAGTTGCCGTCCGGGTCCACCATGCGCCACGAGGCGAGGTTGTCCAGCGTCGTGCCCCACAGCACCGCCTTCTTGCCGCCGGCGTTCATCGCCACATTGCCGCCTATGCACGAGGCCTCGGCCGAGGTCGGATCGACGGCGAAAACCAGGCCGGCGGCCGACGCCGCTTCCGACACGCGTGCGGTGACCACACCGGCGCCGCATTGTATGGTGGCGCGCTGGCCTTCCAGACCGGGCAAGCCGATGTATTCCACGCCGCGATGCTGATCCAGCTTCTCGGTATTGATGACCGCCGAGCGCCGGTCCAGCGGTACGGCGCCGCCGGTATAGCCGGTGCCGCCGCCGCGCGGGATCAGGGTCAGCCCCAGTGCGATACAGGCGCGTACCAAGGGCGCAATCTCGGCTTCGCTATCCGGGCACAGCACCACAAACGGATATTCGACGCGCCAGTCGGTCGCGTCGGTGACGTGCGACACCCGGGCCAGACCGTCGAACAGGATATTGTCGCGCCGGGTGTGTTTGCCCAGCACCTTGAGGGCGCGGGCGCGCAATTCGCGGGTTTCGCCAAACTGCGCTTCAAAGGTGTTTACGGCGGCATGGGCCGCAGCAATCATGCGGCCGACCGTGTCATTGCCATCACGCCGGTTCTCGATTTCACCCAGCCGGTGGCGCATGGCTTCGGTCAGGGCGGACAAGCGCTTGGGGTTATCCAGCAGGTCATCGACCAGGTAAGGATTGCGATCCACCACCCAGATATCGCCCAGCACCTCGAACAGCATGCGTGCCGAACGTCCGGTGCGGCGCTCGCCGCGCAAGGTGTTCAGGCTGTCCCACATCGGTTCGCCTAGCAGGCGGATGACGATTTCGCGGTCGGAGTAGGAGGTGTAGTTGTACGGAATTTCACGGATGCGCGGATGGGCGGGGGCGTTCATCGAGGCTACCAGCGAGGAAGGAAAATAATGCTCTTATTCTATCCTAGATGTTGCGTTGCGAAAAACGGTGATGATGATAGGGGAATGGGGAGTGGGGAGTGGGCTCCTCATTCCCCTTATCTATTTTTGGCGCGTGCCATTTGCGCCGCCAGTGCGACGGCTTCGAACAGGCTGCCCGGGTTGGCCTTGCCGCAGCCGGCCAGATCGAGCGCGGTGCCGTGGTCGACCGAGGTGCGGATAATGGGTAGCCCCAGGGTGATATTGACGCCGGCGCCGAAGCTGGCGTATTTGAGTACCGGCAGGCCCTGGTCGTGATACATCGCCAGTACCGCGTCGGCGCGGGACAGTTTATCGGGGTTGAACAGCGTATCTGCCGGCAAGGGGCCGATCAGATTCATGCCTTCGCCGCGCAGCATGGACAGTACCGGCTCGATGACGTCTATTTCTTCACGTCCCATATGCCCGCCTTCGCCGGCATGCGGGTTCAGGCCGGCGACCAGAATGCGCGGCTGGTGGATGCCGAATTTGCTCACCAGATCGGTGTGCAAAATGCGGATCACCGCCGCCAGCATATCGCACTGGATGGCATCGGCGACATCGCGTAGCGGCAGATGGGTGGTGGCCAGCGCCACGCGCATGCCGCCGCCGGCCAGCATCATCACCACCCGCGGCGTTTGCGTGCGCTCGGCCAGATACTCGGTGTGGCCGGTAAACGGAACGCCGGCATCGTTAATCACCCCCTTGTGCACCGGTGCGGTGACCATGGCATCGAATTCGCCGGCTACGCAGCCATCGATGGCCACATCCAGCGTTTCCAGCACATAAGCGCCATTGGCCGGATCGAGTACACCGGGTGTCACCGGCGCATCCAAGGGCACATGCAGCACTTCCAGTACGCCGGGTGCCGGTTTGGCGTCGGCTTGCCAGTCGTGCAGCACGACATCCAGCTTCAGTTGCCGGGCACGGCTGGCTAGCAGGGTTTTATCGGCAATCACGACGCAGCGCGCCGCCGTGTCTTGCGCGGCCAGCGCCAGCACCAGATCGGGGCCGATGCCGGCAGGCTCTCCGGCGGTAATGGCGAGAATGGGTTGCATGATGTCTCTGCCGAAATGGGTTGTAGGGAAGGGAGGGACTCGGAAACTGGGAGCCGGGACTTGGGAGCAGGCGTCTGCGGTGTTGACGCGGGCGCGGCAGGCCTTAACACTGAATCCCGGCTCCCGGCTCCCGGCTCCCGGCTCCCTTACTTCTCTTCCAGCTTGTCTTCGATAAAGGCCGAGTCTTTCAGCTGCTGCAGCCAGTCCTGATAAGCCTGTTCGGCTTTGCGCAGGCGGATTTCCTGTTTGACGGCCAGCTTTTCGCGCTCGCCGGAGACATCCTGGGTACGCACTTCTTCCAGACGGATCAAATGCCAGCCGAAGGGGCTGCGCACCGGTTCGCTGACCTGACCCGGCTTGAGTGCAATCATGGCGCGCTCGAATTCGGGTACGGTATCGCCCTTGTTCATCCATGACAGATCGCCGCCTTGAGCTGCGCTGCCGTCTTCCGAGAAGCGTTTGGCCAGATCCTCGAATTTGGCGCCTTGTTGCAGGCGGTCGCGCACTTGCTGGATGCGGGTGCGGGCATCGGCTTCCGATACCGCTTCATTGGTGCGGATCAGGATGTGGCGGGCGTGGTATTGCTCGACCATCAGCGGCGCCGAACGGTCACGTTTGTCCTGCAGCTGGAAAATATAGAAGCCGGACGGGGTGCGGATCACTTCGGTGTGGCCGCCCTTGGGCAAGGTTTCCAGCAAGGCGACCAGATCCGGCGGCAGGGTCGTGCTGCTGCGCCAGCCTATGGCGCCGCCATCCAGTGCGTTTTTGGCATCCGAATAGCTGGCGGCGACCTGGGCAAACGGCTTGCCGGCCTTGATGTCAGCCAATGCGCGCGCAGCCTTTTGTGCCGCTGCTTCCAGCGTCTTATTGTCGGCACGCTCAGGTACGCTGACCAGCAGATTGGCTAGCTGGTATTCGCTTTTTTGCGCATGTTGCGCACTTTTCATCACCTGCTCGACTTCCTGATCCGACACATTGGCCATGGACGAGGCGACGCGCTCTTTCAGGCGTTCCAGCAAGATTTCGCGGCGCAGGTTGTCGCGAAAGGCATCGACACTGCTGCCTTCCTTCACCAGGCGGGCTTTGAGGCCGGCCACATCGGTATTGTTCTGCCGGGCCAGACGCACAATGGTGTCATCCAGCTCGCTGTCGCTGATCTTGATGCCGTTATTGGCGGCATATTGCAGTTGCAGCTTCTCGCGCTCGATCTGGTCGAGCACCTGGCGCTGCAGCACATTGGCAGCCGGCAGCGGCACGTTCTGGCGCTTGAGGTTGGCTTCCACTTGCGCCAGACGTGCATTCAGCTCGGACTGGGTGATGGCGTCCTTGTTCACCACCGCCACAATGCGGTCCAGTGTGACGATGGCGGCGGGGGCTTGCACGGAGAACAAGCCAGCCATCAGGCCGGCGACGAGTGTTTTTTTAATCATGGGCATGGTTGGCATCATTCATTGGTTTTGCTGTAGCCCGGAATGGCCAGGCGCAGGGTATCGGTCACCTTGCCGAAGCTGGACATATCCTTGAGTTCCAGCTGGAACATGACCGAGGTCTTGAACTCGTCGATATCGGTGACGAAGCGCTGGCCGACCATGCGGAAGGTCCAGCAGCCGGCGTTGTATTCAAAGCCGGCCAGCGTGTCGAAAGCCTGTTTGGCTGCCAGTGAGTACTCCACCCGGCCAACGCCATAGAGCTGGCGGGTAATCGGCCACTGGCCGGCCAGTTCGATCTGGCGGGTCGGATAGTTCACCGCCGTGCCGTTGACTTCGACCAGCTCGTCCGGGTCGTAGCGGTAGCGCAGGCTGAGCGCCTTGCCCGCTTCCGGGTGATAGCGCAGCGCGACATTGTACTTTTCGGTGCGCCCCTGTTCCGGGTTGTACTGGATGGCGCCATCCAGACGCAGATCGCGCGTCAGGTCGCCGCCGACGGTCGCCAGAATATCGGACACATTGTCGCGTACCGATTCACCCGGATAGAGTTTGACCCGGTCTTCGCTGAAGTAGACGCGCTGGCCTATGCCGACGCGCAAACGCTCCAGACCCGAGTCATTGTCGATATAGCTGGAAGTGACGGCGGCAGTGAGCTGGTTGGCTTCATTGAGACGGTCCCAGCCCGAGTAGCGGTTTTCGGAAAACAGCTGGGTCCAGTCAAAGTCATTGATCGAGCTGTCGAAATTGGGTAAGGAAGCCTGGTCGCGGTATGGAATTTTGACGTAGTACAGGCGCGGCTCCAGCGTCTGGGTATGCGGGCTGCCGGCAAACTCGCTCTCGCGCTCGAAATAGAGGCCGGAGTCGACGCTGAAGGTCGGCGTGGTAATGCTTTCGTTGCGTGCTGCCTGGCTGCCCAGCGAGTCCAATGCATATTGGCGGAAATTGACCCCCAGCTTGGGCTGGATATAACCCCAGCTGGCATCGGCGCGCCAGCTTAGCGAGGGGTTGAGCATCAGGCGGTCGCCTTCTTGCAGGTCGGGATGCGAGAAGCGGGTCGCTTCCGACTGCAGGTTCCAGGCGAAGCCTTCGGGCAAGTTCTGGCCGCCGTTTAAGGTGATTTGTGGCAGGCGGGCATAGGGAATCACGCCGCCGCGGGCATTCTCGATCAGGGTCTGGTAACGCTGTGCGCGTATGGTGGCCGCCCCCCAGCCCAGGTTGTAACTGGCCCAGGCCTGACGCTCGAGGTTGTCGCTGGACACTTGGGCCAGGCGGTCGCTGAAATCGTCAAAATAATCGAAGTCGGAGACATAACTGCCATCAAAGCCCCAGCTAAGCTCGGGTGAAATCTGCTGCTGATGCTGGCCTTTCCACAGATAGCGATGGGTGTCGGTTTCCTTGTCTTCTATCTGCTCGGTGTACATCTGGCCCTGATAGCCGGGCTGCAAATAGCGGAATTCGCCGCCCAGCATCAGGCCGCGCTTGGCGATATAGCGCGGGAAAATGGTTGCGTCGTAGTTGGGCGCGATATTCCAGTAGTAGGGTGTGGTGATATCGAGGCCATCACTGCCCACGCTGAAGGTCGGGAACAGCAGGCCGGACTTGCGTCCGCCATCCAGCGGAAAGTCCATCCACGGCGTATACAGCACCGGCACGCCGCCCAAATACAGGCGGGCATTGCGCGCCACGCCGACATTGCGCGTGTAGTCGGCATCGACGGTGGTGGCTTTCAGATACCAGGACTCGTCACCGGGGTCGCAGGTGTTGACCGTGGTGCGCTTAAGCTCGTAGTGCTTGTCGCCCAGGATTTTCAGCTCGTCGCTCTTGCCGCGCAGCACCCCCTTGCCCTGCTGGAAGGCAAATACGGCATCGTCGGCGCGGCCTTGCTGGCTGGCCATCGAGTAGTCGAGCTTTTGGGACAGAATATCGCTGCCCGGCTGGATCATATGGACGCGGTCGCCGGCTTCGATCAGCTCGTTGCGTTTGACGTAGTAATTCAGCCAGTCCGAGGTAATGGTCTGGTCATCGCGGATGGCGACGACATTGCCGCGCGCCTTCAGCTCATTGTCCATCTGGCCGGACAGCTCATCGGCCGTGACGGTCAGCGAACCTGCCGGCAGGGCATCGGCCAGCGCAGGGGGCACAAGAAAAAGCGCGGCTAGCGCGGCAACGAGGGGAGTCGGTCGGAAAATGGCTGGCATGGGCGCTCAGGTACGTGTGGTGAACCCGAAAAATGAAGGTACAATCGCACAATTGTACCAATCTCGCAATGAAGCCACCATGCAGCGACTCAATGTACTTAAAACGTGGCTAGCCACGCGCTTTCCGCAAACCGACATTCAGGTTGAGTTTGCCGCCGCCGATGCCGACTTTCGCCGCTATTTTCGCGCCATCTTCCCGGATGGCAGCAGCCGCATCGTGATGGATGCGCCGCCGGAGAAAATGAATACCGATGCTTATGTGCATGCACGCGAGGTGTTTGCCATGGTGCATGTGCCGGCCATTCTCGACCGTGACCGCGAACAGGGCCTGATGCTGCTGGAGGATCTGGGCAAGGTGACCTTCCTCGCCGCTCTGGAGCACGACACGCGGCGTGAAGTGCACAAGATGCTGCTGCTGGAGGCGATCGATACGCTGATCGAAATCCAGTCAGGCAGTCGCGAAGGGGTGTTGCCGCCTTACGACGAAGCACTGCTGGCGCGCGAGCTGAATCTGTTTCCCGAGTGGTTCTGCGACAAGGAAATCGGCAAGCCGCTGAATTTTGCCCAGCGCAAGGTATGGGGCGAGATGAGCCGCGTGTTGCTGGATGCGGCACTGGCGCAGCCCAAGGTCTATGTGCACCGCGACTATATCGTGCGCAACCTGATGCTGACCGCCGGCAAGCCCGGCGTGCTCGACTTCCAGGACGCGGTATACGGCCCGATTGCCTACGATCTGGTGTCCTTGCTGCGCGACGCGTTTATCGAGTGGGACGAGGCTTTCGTGCTGGATCTGGTGATCCGCTACTGGGAAAAGGCGCGCGCCGCCGGCTTGCCGGTGCCGGACAGTATCGATGACTTCTACCGCGCCTTCGAGTGGATGGGCGTGCAGCGCCACCTCAAGGTCGCCGGCATCTTTGCCCGTCTTCATCATCGCGACGGCAAGGAAAAATACCGGCCCGAGATTCCGCGCTTTATCAAATACCTCAAGCGCACCACGCGCCGTTATGGCGAACTGGCACCCTTGTACGGTCTGCTGGTCGAGCTGGTAGGCAAGGACGACACCGATGCCGAGCTGCAATCAAGCTACCCGGTGCTGGGCTTCAAGGGCTGATCATGCGCGCAATGATACTGGCCGCCGGGCGCGGCGAACGCATGCGCCCGCTGACCGATACCACTCCCAAGCCTTTGCTGGCGGTGGCAGGCAGTCCGCTGATAGGCTGGCATCTCAAGCGTCTGGCCAAGGCCGGCGTGCGCGAGGTGGTGATTAACCACGCCTGGCTGGGCGCCAAGATAGAAGCCGCGCTGGGTGAGGGGGCCGCTTATGGCCTGTCTATCCGCTACTCGGCCGAGGGCGAGCAGGGTTTGGAGACGGCCGGCGGCATCGCCACCGCCTTGCCCTTGCTGGGGGACGCGCCGTTTATAGTGGTCAATGGCGACGTGCTGACCGATATCGATTTTGGCCAGCTCGCCGCCCAGGCCGCCTTGCTGGATGGCAAAACGCGTCTGGCGCACCTGGTGCTGGTGTCCAACCCCGTCCATAACAGTCGCGGCGACTTCGGCTTGCTGGCTGATGGCCTGCTGGCAGCCTCGCCAGCGCAGGGCACGGGGCTGACTTTCTCCGGTATCGGCCTCTATCACCCGGCGCTGTTTGCCGCGACGCCCGCGGGTCAGCCGGCCAAGCTCGCGCCGCTTTTGCGTCAGGCGATGGCGCATGGGCAGGTCAGCGGCGCGTTGCATCCGGGCATATGGCTGGATGTGGGCACGCCCGAGCGGCTGGCCGAAGCCAATATGCTGGCGCAGAGCTGGGCATGCGGAGCCGTGAATGGGGCGTAAAAACCAGGGCAGGGGGCGCGTGCCGGCCACGGCCTTAGCTGCCGCTTCCCGTTTACATCCATGACCCGGCGCATTCTGGGCATAGACCCGGGCAGCCGCATCACCGGCTTTGGCGTGATCGACCTGATCGGCTCGCAGCGCCATTATGTCGCTTCCGGCTGCATCCGTACCGTACCCGGCGCGAGTCTGGCCGAGCGCATCCGCGTGATTGTTGCCGGCATCCACGATGTGATTGCCACCTATCAGCCGACCGAAGCCGCAGTTGAGCAGGTATTCGTCAACGTCAACCCGGCCTCCACCCTGATGCTGGGTCAGGCGCGCGGCGCCTGTGTGGCGGCGCTGGTGATGAAGGACTTGCCGGTTGCCGAATATACTGCGCTGCAGGTCAAGCAATCGGTCGTCGGCCAGGGCAAGGCCCCCAAGGAGCAGGTGCAGTATATGGTGGTCAAGATGCTGAACCTGTCCGGTACGCCGCAGGAGGATGCCGCCGACGCGCTGGCTGTGGCGCTGGCGCATGCCAACCATAGCGGCGGCGTGATGGGCGTGCTGGCGCGGCAGGGTTTGCGCGTCAAAAACGGCCGGCTGGCGTAATCTCCTTAAGGGCGTATCCGTTAGCGCCCGCTTCGCCACCCATGGCAAATCCTGAATTCCTCTATTAGAAAGAAACCCCATGATTGGACGCCTATCCGGCACCCTGATTGAAAAGCTGCCGCCCCAGATCGTGCTGGATGTAGGCGGTGTCGGCTATGAAGTCGATGTGCCGATGAATACCTATTACCAGCTGCCGGCGCTGGGGCAGGCCGCCACGCTCTATACCCATCTGGTGATACGCGAAGACGCCCATCTCCTGTTCGGCTTTGCCAGCAAGGAAGAGCGGCAGACCTTTCGTCAGCTGATCAAGGTGTCCGGCATCGGCGCCAAAATTGCGCTGGCCATCCTGTCGGGCATGACCGCCGACGAGCTGGCGCTGGCGATTGCCGGCGAAGACGTCAAACGCCTGTCTGCGGTGCCCGGCATCGGCAAGAAAACCGCCGAGCGCCTGGTGCTGGAGCTGCGCGGCAAGCTGATGACCGGTTCGCTGGTGGCCACGCCGGGCGGCTTGCCGCTGGCGATGATGGCCGACGACAGAAGCGATATCATCGGCGCCTTGCTGGCGCTGGGTTACAACGAAAAGGAAGCGGCGGCCGCCATCAAGGGCATGCCGGCCGATAGCGGTGTCAGCGAAGGTGTACGCTATGCGCTGAAAAACCTGATGAAAGGATAAGTCATGGCCAATGTCGCCGTACTGATTGATGCCGACAATGTGTCGCCGGCCTGGATAGAAGATGTGCTGGAAGAAGCCGGCAAGCTCGGGGTGCTCGCCCTTAAGCGCGTGTACGGCGACTTTAGCAAGCACGACAGGGCATGGCGCGATCTGTGCGCGCGCTTTGCCATCCACCCCATCCAGCAGTTTCCCAATACCAAGGGCAAGAACGCGTCCGACATCTCGATGGTGATCGACGCGATGGATCTGCTGCACTCCGAGCGCTTCCACAGCTTTTGCCTGGTCTCCAGCGACAGCGACTTTTCCCGTCTGGCCACGCGCTTGCGCGAAGACGGGCTGGATGTCTGGGGCTTTGGCGAGCAAAAGACGCCGGTTGCCTTTGTGAACGCCTGCAGCAAATTTGTTTACGTCGAAGTCTTGCGCGAGCCGGATGAGGCCAAGGCCGAGCCGGAAGCCGCGGGCAAGGACGAGGGCGGGCGCGTCAAGGCGCCGGTCGCGGCCAAGCCGGTGTTGCGTCCGCTGGATCGCAAGCTGCGCGCCCAGTTTCAGAAGGCGATTGAAGCCAGTGGCGATGACGATGGTTGGGCGGATCTTGGCGGTGCCAACAGCCTGTTGGGGCAATGGATGCCCGACTTCGATCCGCGCAACTACGGCTACCGCAAGATTTCCGAACTGGTGGAAAAATCCGGCTGGTTCGAGGTGAAAAAAGCCACGCAGGGGCGCGGCGGCATCTCCATCAAACTCAAGCCGGCCAATGGCCGCAAAAAATAGCCGTCAGGACACAAGCGCAAGATGATAGAAACCGACAAGTTGATGGGCGGCGCACCCGCGCCGCGCATCGTGACCCAGCAAAGCCTGTCCGCGCACGAAGACGCGCAGGAGCGGGCGCTGCGCCCCAAGCTACTTGACGAATATGTCGGGCAAAAAAAGGCGCGCGGCCAGCTGGAAATCTTTATCGAGGCGGCCAAGCGCCGCGGCGAGGCGCTGGATCATGTGCTTTTGTTCGGCCCGCCGGGCTTGGGCAAGACCACGCTGGCGCATATCGTGGCGCGCGAACTGGGAGTGAATTTGCGCCAGACTTCCGGCCCGGTGCTGGAGCGCGCCGGCGATCTGGCTGCGCTATTGACCAATCTCGAGCCGCACGACGTCTTGTTTATCGACGAGATTCACCGCCTCTCGCCGGTAGTGGAGGAAATCCTCTACCCGGCGCTGGAGGACTACCAGATCGACATCATGATAGGCGAGGGGCCGGCGGCGCGGTCGGTCAAGATAGATCTGCCGCCCTTTACCCTGATTGGTGCCACCACCCGTGCCGGCATGCTGACCAATCCGCTGCGCGACCGCTTCGGCATTGTGGCGCGGCTGGAGTTTTACGACGCCGAAGAGCTGACCCGCATCGTCACCCGCTCGGCCGGTCTCCTGGGCGTGCAGCTGGCGGGCGAGGGCGCATTTGAAGTGGCAAGGCGCAGTCGCGGCACGCCGCGCATTGCCAACCGTCTGTTGCGCCGCGTGCGCGACTACGCCGAAGTCAAAGCCGATGGCGTGGTCACCGCCGAAGTGGCCGACGCGGCGCTGGCCATGCTGGATGTGGACCCGGCCGGTCTGGACGTGATGGACCGCAAATTGCTGGAAGCGATCTTGGACAAGTTTGGCGGCGGCCCGGTCGGGCTGGACAATGTGGCGGCAGCGATCGGCGAGTCGACCGACACCATAGAAGATGTGATCGAGCCTTATCTGATCCAGCAAGGCTATTTGCAGCGCACGCCGCGCGGGCGCATGGTCACGGCGCTGGCTTATACCCACTTTGGTTTGCAGGTGCGCGACTAAGCAAGCTGTTACAATCGCAAAGCAATAAATTTGGACTAAGGGGAAATCATATGTTCTATGCGCTCTTGGGTGCCACGCTGCTGGTGGCCTTGGTGACATCGTTGATAACGGCAAAGTTTTTTGATGGTGCGGTGGGCAAGATTCTGTCGCGCATCGTCGGTGACGAGCTGGCTGATGCCTGGCGCCGTTATCTGCGTTTTGCCGTGATCGTGGTCGGCGTCTCGGGCGGGGTGCGTTTGTGGGAGCTGGAAAAGTATGTGACCGCCACACGCGAATCGGCCGCGCTGGAGCTTAACGGCATGCGCTGGACGCTGGAGCTGTATCGCACGCTGATTGAAACGCTGCAGTCCATCGCCTGGATGATGTTGCTGTTTTTTCTGTGCTCAATGATTGCCTATGTCATCGTGCGTGCCATCGAGCTCAAGCACGACAAAAAGCCCGACGCTTAAATCCCCTCGCCCCCAACCCCTCTCCCCGGCTGGGAGAGGGGCGTATGCCGCGCGTTGGAAGACATCTTTGCTCGCGAATGGGTCTGCTTTCCGTATGAGAGAGCATATCTTTCTGACATGCATGCCGAAAATGGTCACTTGAGCTCCTTTTCCCTCGCCGGGAGCGGGGCGTATGCCGAGCATTGGAAGATATCTTTGTTCTCGAATGGTTCTGTCTTCCACATGAGAAACCATCTCCATTTCGAGTTTGCATTCGATGGGGCTCTGCATGAAATCCGTTTCTCCGGAGGGGCAAGAGAGCATGTTGTGTGCTGAACGATATCTTTTCTCTTGAATTGGCCTGCTATGCCGGCGCGCAGAGTTGCGCAGCCTGCCGTTCGACAGATCACCCCAAGCCGATATGTCTTCGATGAGGTAGGACATGAAATCCCTCTCCCCTTGGGGAGAGGGTGGCGCGTCAGCGCCGGGTGAGGGGTCTGGCGTGCAACTGCCGCAGGATTTCGCCAAGCACATCCTCGGTATGGGCAAGAATGGCATCGTTCCAGAAACGCAGCACGAGATAGCCTTGTGCCACCAGATAGGCATCGCGCTCTTCATCGCGCGCCGCTTGCCACTGATGCTGCCCACCATCCGCCTCCACGATGAGGCGGGCTTCAAGGCAGGCAAAGTCGGCGATATAGCGGCCAAGCGGATGTTGGCGGCGAAACTTGAACCCGCCCAGCCTGCGGTCGCGCAGGTGAAACCATAAACGGTTTTCTGCCTCGGTTTGCCGCAGGCGCAGCGCGCGGGCATGATCAAGCAGGGATGGCATGCGCTGGCATCCGGTTTGTTGGTCTGGATTGCAGACTAGCAAAACAGCAGGAGCACGCCTCCCCCCTCACCCCCTGCCCCTCTCCCCGCTGGGGCGAGGGGAGTATATCGTTCGCTGTAAAGATGTCTGTGATGATTAGAGCACTACATGCAATCCCTCTCCCGCCGGGGCGAGAGGAGCATATCGTTTGCTGTAAAGATTGTTTGTGATGATTAGAGCACTACAATATGCAGTTGAATGCGCAGCCGTGCACCCTTAGTCGGCCGCATGCAATCCCTCTCCCCTTGGGGAGAGGGTGGCGCGTCAGCGCCGGGTGAGGGGTGCGGGGGCAGGGGGCAGGGGGCAGGGGCTACAGCGTCACCATATTGTCGCGGTGGATCAGCTCGGGCTCGACCAGATAGCCCAGCACCTGCTCGATTTCGCGTGTCGGGCGGCGCATGATCAGGCGCGCTTCGTCCGAGCTGTAGTTCGCCAGGCCGCGCGCCACTTCGATGCCGTCGCTGTCGATGCAGGCCACCACATCACCGCGCAAAAAAGCGCCGTCAACGGCGCGCACGCCGATAGGCAGCAAGCTGGTGCCGCGCTCGCGTACCGCTTGCGCTGCACCAGCGTCCAGCACCAGTTTTCCTGCCAGTTGCAGATGGTCAGCCAGCCACTGTTTGCGCGCGGCCATGCGCGTGGTGGTGGCGAGAAGTTGAGTGCCGATCGCTTCGCCATCCGCCAGGCGCGACAACACATCATGTTCGCGCCCGCAGGCGATGACGGTGGCCGCGCCGCTGCGTGCCGCGCGTTTGGCGGCCAGTATCTTGGTCAGCATGCCGCCGGTACCTATGCTGCTGCCGGCACCACCGGCCATCTCTTCCAGTGCGGCGTCGCCGGCATTGGCTTCATGAATGAAGACGGCGTCGGGGTGTTTTCTCGGGTCGGCGCTAAAGAGGCCCTGCTGGTCGGTGAGGATGACCAGCGCATCGGCTTCGATCAGGTTGGTGACCAGCGCGCCCAGCGTATCGTTGTCGCCGAAGCGGATTTCGGCAGTCACCACCGTATCGTTTTCATTGATGATGGGCACCACATTCAGCGCCATAAGCGTGGACAAGGTGGTGCGTGCATTCAGATAGCGGGTGCGGTCGGCCAGGTCTTCGTGGGTGAGCAGAATCTGTGCCGTTTGCAGGCCATGCTGGCGAAAGGCTTGTTCATAGGCTTCGCACAGCCCCATCTGGCCGACGGCTGCGGCCGCCTGCAACTCATGCACCGCCTTGGGGCGGGTCGCCCAGCCCAGGCGCTGGCAGCCCTCGGCGATGGCACCGCTGGAAACCAGCATGACCTCCTTGCCGCGGCGTTTAAGCTCGGCGATTTCGGCGGCCCAGCGCGCCAGTGCGGCCAGATCCAGCCCCTTGCCGTCATTGGTCACCAGACTGGAGCCGACCTTGACCACGATGCGGTCGGCGGTGTGTATCAGCGATTGCATATCAGGAAATCCACAGAAGAAATGGCAGCGGTGATTTTAACCCGTTGCGGGTAGCTAGACACAAAGTTGTGTGCGCGCTATCAGCCGGCGCGTATCTCGATCAGCTGGTAGCCTGGGGTTTGTTTGCTGATACGCAGCATACGGGCCTGTTCCATGCCGTGCCGGCTGGTCAGCGTCATGCTGCCCAAGCGCAGATAGGGGCGTCCGGACAGTAGCAGCTGGCCGGGCATCTGGGCCGAGTCCAGCCGCAGCGCCAGTGTCGTGGTGTCGCCCGGCTGGGCATGGCCTGCGCGCACCATCAGCGGCTCGGCATGGTGGGCGATGATTTCCAGGCCGCAGCGCGTCTCCAGCGCCTGGCCATAGCTGACCCAGCGCACCAAGGCGCATTGCCAGCGCGTATCGCTGTTCCCGTCTTCGCGCAGAATGACCAGCTCGCCGTTACGCAGGACATGGCTGGTGCTATGGCCTTGCAATTGCAGCCCGCTCGGGCTGCGGTTGATGATGTGCATGGGCATCGGCGGCGGTGGCGGGCTGCGCTGCGCCAGCCGGTTGCGATAGGCGACTTCTTCGCTGCCGTCTCCGGTCGAGGCAAAATCCCAGCAGCGATCATTGAGCTGGTGCCAGCAGGCGGTTAGCGTCGAGACCAGCTGCACCGTGCCCTTGGTCGGCTCACGCGCTTCGCGGCGCAGGCCCGGGCGCTGCCAGTCATGCAGCAGGGCCAGATACAGCTCGGTATCTTCATCCGGATGCTGCTGCGGGTTGTGGCATAGCTCCAGCAGATGCAGGTTGATGGCCTCGGTCAGGTCGCCGGTATGTAGCTGCCAGCTGCCTTCGGGCGGGTATTCGCAATAGGCCGGTGCCCTGTCGCTATCGGGTAGCACACACAAGCCCTGTCCTTCTGCCTGCCCGGTATGCAGCACCACCTGATCTGCCTCCTGGCCCGCCAGATGGATCAGCCGGGTCAGTTGCAGCGGCGACAGGCGGTTGCTATTGCTCAGCCCCAGTAGTAGCAGCGCTTTATAGTGGCTATCGACCTCGCAATCGTCCTGCCAGCCCTGCTGCAATGCGTAGCGATATAGACCGTGGCAATCGAGCCAGAAGCCCTCCGGCAGCGGGTGATAGGTCGTCAGGTGGGTGTGCAGCATGTCGCGGCAGGCCAGTAATACCCGTTGCAGCAACGCAAGGCGCTGGTTTGGCGCCGCCTTGCGCTGTACCTGCCCTTGTAAGCAGTGTTTCAGTGCGATCAGGTTTTCACTGTGCAGGCGCCGTGCCAGTTGTGCCGCATCGCGGGCACGGGGTGTGGCCGACAACTCGCGCTGGTGATATTCGCTGTCCAGCATGGGCAGCATGCGCTCGATATGCGGCTGAAACAGGGCAAACAATTGCAGCCGCTGTGCGCTATCCATCGCTTGTGCATTGCTGTGTGCCAGCAATTCGGCCATGTCGGCTGCCGCCTGCTGGGTCAGTGCCAGCGGCAGGGCCGCCAGATGGGCGGCGATCTGCGCCGGCTCGGCGCCGGAGACGGTGGTGGGCGGCAGGGTCAGATTCAGTGGGTTTGGCATGGTGCGCGCAGGCGCCTTGGTTGTAGTCGGCAAGCTATGTGTGATGATGCCTGAATATCGTGCGAACTGCATCTGGCGCGAGGCCGCGTTCATTTTTGCTAGCTGCGTGTCGCCTTGATGCTACAGCGGCATGGGCTGGCCGTCGTGATTTGACCGTATTTATTTGTATCGTTGAAGAATGGGGTGCAGACTGCGGTCAAAACTGCAGTTCTGATTTGTTTGAAATGGTTGTTTGGCATCTTATTTGGATATAGCATAATCAATGAATCAAAAAGGCTACACCCTGATCGAGCTGATGATGGTCGTAGCGATTATCGGCGTACTGGCGGCGATCGCGGTTCCACTGTATTTGAACTACAGCCTCAAAACGCGGGTGACGGTGCTGTATGGCACCTTGGCTGACGGCAAAACAGGTTTTGAAGTGTTGCTGGCCAATGGTGGGGCACCTGCGTCGCCAGCCGATATTGCGCTGGCCGATGTGGCGCAGTGCAGCGCCTTGACGGTCAGCGCCACAGGGATTCGCTGTGAGATACAGGGCTTGGGTGCGGCGGTAGATGGTAAAACGCTGGCGCTTGAGCGGGCGGCAAGCACCGGTGCCTGGTCATGCCGCAGTGATGTGCCGGCGTTTTATCTGCCGGCGGGTTGCGGGGCGTGATGATTTTTTAGTGTGTGCTGTGGTGTGGCATCACGGGCACGACATGTCGCCCATCTGTCGGGGCAGGTATGGCGCGGGTACAATGGCAGGGTTTTTTCATTTCAACAGGAGCAACACCATGAAACGTGTACAACAGGGCTTTACCTTGATCGAACTGATGATCGTTGTGGCGATTATCGGTATTTTGGCGGCAATTGCGATTCCGGCGTATCAAAATTATACGGCGAAGGCTAAATTCACAGCTGCACTGGCAGAAGTTTCGCCAGCTAAGACTCAGGCCGAAGTGTTGCTTAATGAAGGTAGCGCGTGGCCGACCACAGCTACTGCAGTTGGCTTGTCTGCGAGCGCAACTAACAATTGTAGTTTTGATCTGAGCGGCACAAACATAATCAAGTGCACAATTCAAAACATTCCGACTGCATTGGGCGCCTCTGGTGCTTATGTTCAGTTGACTCGTAATGCCTCAAGTGGTCTCTGGAGCTGCTCTACCGACGTGACAAATACGGAAGCAAAGAAAGTATGTAAGTAACTTTAACTGATGTATCTCTGAATCGCGCGTCGGATAGGTCTCCGTGAACTGGAGGTTGCTTTCATCTTAGACGTCAGTCAGTGTCAAGACACCACCTAAGGGTGGTGTCTTGCTATTCATTATCTTTTGGTCCATCCATGTCCCGCCTGTCGTCCTTCACGACCATATCTCGAACTCTCGGCAACTCTCTAGTCCAGTATTCGTTGTTGATTTCGTTACTTGTCTGTCTGCCGTTTTTATCATGGCTGCGCTTCCCGCCTAACGGCGACTGGGTTACCAATGCCGCTGCCTTGCTGCTAGCCCTCCCTGTCGTACTGATGGGGCTCTGGCGCTTGCCGCCAGCAGGGCGTATCTCTCCGGCTTTGTGTGCAGTAGGGATGTTGACGCTGGCTGCCGTATGGCCTCTGGTTGGCGCACCTTATCCAGCGGTAGCTTTGTCTAGCTTGGCGGTGTTGTGGCTGGCGGCTTTGCTGTCGCAGGCGCTCGCCGCCTTGCCGCGCGGGCAGGTATTGCAGGCGCTGGCCTGGGGCTTGTTGCTGGGCGGTTGCGTGCAACTGGCGATTGGCGCGGCGCAGGTGTTTGGCTTGGTGCAGCCCTGGGGCTTGTGGTTTGTGGTGTCGGATGGGCAGGGAACCTTGTTCGGTAATTTGGCGCAGCGCAATCAATGCGCCAACTATCTGACGCTGGCGCTGCTGGCCGCCTGCTGGCTGTATGGGCGCGGTCGTTTGCGTGTCTGGTTGCTGGCACCTTTGCTCTTGCTATTGGCGCTGTTTCTTGCCTGGTCGGCTTCGCGTCTGGTGCTGGCTTACGCCATAGGCTTGGCGTTGCTCGCTGGAGGGATGTTGTGGCTGACCCGCCGCCAGCCCCTCACCCCAACCCCTCTCCCTGAGGGAGAGGGGCTTGCTGCGTCGGCATTTGCTGGGGCAGATAATGCAAGTGGCAGATGCTCTGATGCAAGTTTGACTACAGCAGAACACGCCCTTACTCCAACCCATATCCATGAGGGAGAGGGGCCGGCTGTGGCCGAAGCTGCTGGCTGTTCTGCGGCAAGTTTGACGGCAGCCAACCATTCCCTCTCCCCGGTGGGGAGAGGGTGGCGCGTAGCGCCGGGTGAGGGGGGCGATGTCGCCACCTTGCGCATGGTCAAGGCGCTGCTGTTTGCCTTGCTGGCGATGGTGCTGTGCCAGCTGTTTACTGCCGAGATCAACGCCGCGCTTAACGCTATCGGCCTGCCGGTGAAGCAAGGCAGCGGAATAGACCGCTTTATGGATGGCGGCTTCGGGGCGCGGCGCTGGATCGAATGGCAGAAGGCGTGGTCGGTGTTTATGGCTCATCCGCTGTTTGGCGTTGGTCTGGGCGGCTATGCCGCGCAATCTGTCTTGCTGGAGCCGGCCTTTGCCGGGCAGTGGAGCGAGAGCTGGCTGTTTACCCACTGCCACAATATTGTGCTGCAACTTTTGGCCGAGACTGGTTTGACCGGCACGCTGGCGGTGGCGGCAGCCTTGCTATGGGCTTTTTTGCCATGGTTCAAACGTGAGAATGTGGGGGCCGATGCGCTGCTGGTATTGGGGCTGGCGCTGGTGTTGCTCGGCCACAGCCTGTTTGAATACCCGCTGTGGTACGCCAGCTTTTTGATGGTGTTCGCTGTATTGATGGGCGTGTCCCCTGCCAAGGGTTTTGCCTTGCCGGTGCGTCCGGCCTTGCGTCGTGTGGGAGTGCTGGCTTTGGTGCTGGTACTGGCCTGGCAGGTGATCGTGGGTCTGGTGATGTACTTTGACTGGGTGCGCTGGGTGGTGCCTTCGCGTGATGCTGCTCAAAACAAGGTCAGGATAGAGGCCTTGCTGCAACACGGTGCCAATCCGGTCTGGAGCTATGAGGCAGACCAGTTGTTGTCCAACTATCTGGATGGCAGCGCCGACCACTTGGCGCTTAAGCTGCCGCTGTTCGAGCGTCTGGCCGCCTATCGCCCTTACCCTGGTACCTTGGTCAAGCTGGCGATGCTGCGCGCCCATCAGGGCGATGCGGCCGGTGCCGAAGTTGCCTTGCGTCAGGCCATTGCGTCTTTTCCCGATACCGCACCGCAATTGGCGGCGATGCTAGCCGGGCCGGCGGATGCCGCGCTGAAACCGCTACAGCAAATCAGTGCCAGAGCTGCGCTAGCCCACCAGCAAGCAGGTGCTTCGGCTGCCGCGCAGACGGTCAGGACGCCTTAGGCCGATTGCGTTGGTGCCCTCACCCCAACCCCTCTCACCGAGGGAGAGGGGCTTGTTGCGTTGGTTTTTACTTTTTTGGTGGAGCCGCCGCCATTCTCTCTCCCTAAAGGTGAGAGGCTTGTTACGTTGGCTTTTGCTGGCGCTGAGTCGGCAGCCAGCAGTCCCTCTCCCGGCGGGAGAGGGTGGCGCGTAGCGCCGGGTGAGGGGGAGCGCCCGCTTCCCGCAGTCCCGCGTTACAATCCCTTCCTTTGTCCTGAACGGCTGTCTGCTTTTATGCGCCTGAATTTTGCTGTCGCCCCGTTGGCTTTGCTGGCTTGGGCTCTGGTTGCCATCCTGCCTTTTTTATCGCGCATCCATTATGTGCCCTTGCCGCAATGGTTTGGCGAAATGAGCGTGGTGTGGCTGACATTGCTGGCGGCTGGTTTGTTGGCGCTGGCTGGCTTGTGTCGGCGCGGCTTTGGTTGTGGGGTCTTTTCCGACAAGCTGATCGCGGCTGGCGTCGCTCCTACTATGGCTCCCATCGCGCATCTGTTTGCCGCACTGCCGCGTGCGGCCTTGTGGATGCTGGCCTTGGCTCTGGCGTGGGCGCTGCAGGGCGTGTGGGTGCCCTTGCTGTTTCCCGGCCTGAATCAGGCAACCGCTTTGGCATTTCTGGCCTTGGCGCTATTGGCGGCGGTGACGCAGGCCTTGCGCGAGCTGTTTGGGGATGAGCGGGTTTACCGGCGTCTGGCGCAGGCGCTGCTGGTGGGTGCGCTATTGCAGTCTTTGATTGGTCTGGCACAGGTGACGGGGCTGGTGCAGGTACTGGGCGGTTTGCTGTTTTACGATAGCGCGCATGTGACGACCAATGTGTTCGGCCATATCGGCCAGCGTAACCAGTATGCGCATTATTTAAGCTGGGGCATGGTGGCGGTAGCGTATTTATGGGCCGTGCGCCGCTTGCCGCGCGCATGGGCGCTGGCGCTATTGGCTTGGCTGGCGTTGTCGATTGCCTGGGCCGGTTCGCGCACGGTGCTGTTGTATGCGGCGGCGATGCTGGTGCTCTCGCCGTTCTGGCTGTGGCGCGTGCGCGACGAGATGGCACGGCGCTTTGCCCTGACGCTGGCGCTCTCGGCGCTGGCGATTATTGTCTTGCAGTTTGCCTTGCCGGCGTTCAATTCGCTATTGAGTGCGCTGACCGGGCAGGGCGGGGTGGCCAGCGGTGTGGAGCGCATTGCGGCGGCCGGTGGCGAGAGCATGAATTCGCGCCGTTTTGCCGAGTGGCACAAGGCATGGCTGGTGTTTAGCGAGGCGCCGTGGCTGGGCGCCGGCTGGTCGCAGTTTGCCGCACATAGTGTGGCCTTGCAGACCCGGCCCGAGTTTGCCGCGGCGGCCTTTAATAGCGGGCTGTTTACCAATGCGCACAATCTGCTGCTGCAACTTCTGGCCGAAACCGGGGTGGTGGGCACGACGCTGGTGTTGGGCGGTTTGCTATGGGTGGGCGCACCGTTTTTTGGCCGCCAGATGGAAGCCCGCCATCTGCTGCCGGTGATGGTGCTGTGTATCAGCCTGATTCACAGCATGGTCGAGTATCCGCTGTGGTATCTGTATTTTCCGGCGGTGGGGGTGATGGCGCTGTCGCTGGCGCCTTCGCGCCCGTTGACCTTGCGCTGGCCGGCACAAGGCGTGCTATGGGGCGTAGCGCTGTGGCTATTGGTGTTGTGCGCGAGCAGTTTGCCGCGCTATTGGGAGCTGGTGAGCTTGTATACGCCGGCAGCAAATAGCGAGCGGCGCAGTGTGCAGCAGGCGCGTCTGGGCGAGATTATCAAAGAGGAGCCGCTGTTTGCCTTTCATGCACTGAATACGCTGGACAATTATCTGCAGCCGACGGCCAAGGATCTGCCGCAGAAGCTGGCGTGGATCACGCGCCTGGCAGCTTTCCGTCCCTACCCTGATGTGTTGCTGAAAAAGGCGCAGATGGAAGCGCTGGCCGGCAAGCCGGATCAGGCACGGCGGACGTTGCAACAGGCGCTGGCCTCGTTCCCGACTTATGCGCCGCAGTTTATGGCGACGCTTGCCGGTAGCGAGCCTGCGTGGCAGGGCTTGTATCAGGAGGCGAGCGCGGCGCGCGGGCGTTTGCCCGAGCGTTATCGTTGATGGGGGTTTGGCCTCGCCCTCATCCGGCGCTGCGCGCCACCTTCTCCCGCAAGCGGGAGAAGGGATGTGGAGGACGTGCCCGGTTTGATGGCGCTGGCGCGCCACCTTTTCTCGCAAGCGGAAGAAGGGATGTGGAGAGAATGGCCTGTTTGGCGGTGCTTCTTGCCAGCGTCTTCCGCTAGCGGGAGGGGTTAAGAGAGAAGTGCTGTTTGCGGTGAGGCAGCAATTTTTGAGCGGGGTAGCCCGGTCTCCCGCTGCGGAAGACCGGGTGGGCTGGGGTTTAGGCGACCAGCGCGGTTTTCATTTTTTGTAGCGCCTTGACTTCGATCTGGCGGATGCGTTCGGCGGAGACGCCGAATTCTGCGGCCAGTTCGTGCAAGGTGGCGCCACTGTCGTCGGCCAGCCAGCGTGCTTCAACGATGCGGCGGCTGCGTGCGTCCAGTGTGGCCAGCGCTTCGCTCAAGCCTTCGCTTTGCAGGCGGTCGACGGCTTTTTTCTCGATCTGGCGCACCGGTTCGTGCTCGCTGTCGGCTAGCCAGTCGATGGGTGCGTAGCTGTCGTCATCGCCATCATCGGCCAGCAATGCGACATCCTGCCCAGTCATGCGGGTTTCCATTTCCAGCACTTCTTCCGGCTTGACGCCCAAGTCGTCGGCGATCTCGCGTGCCTCGACATCGGACAGTGCCGACATGCTTTTCTTCATGCTTCTGAGATTGAAGAACAGTTTGCGCTGCGGCTTGGTGGTGGCAATGCGCACCAGACGCCAGTTGCGCAGGATGAATTCGTGCATTTCTGCCTTGATCCAGTGCACGGCAAACGAGAACAGCCGCACGCCGCGTGCGGGTTCAAAGCGTTTGACGGCTTTCATCAGGCCGATATTGCCTTCCTGTATCAGGTCGGCTTGCTGCAGGCCGTAGCCGGCATAGCCGCGGGCGATGGATACCACCACGCGCATATGCGACATCACCAGCGTGCGCGCGGCTTCCAGATCATTTTGTTCGTGATAGCGCGTGGCCAGCTTGACCTCTTCTTCCTGCGACAGCATGGGCAGACGGTTCACCGCCTGAATATATTGCTCCAGACTGCCGGTGCTGGAAGGGACGGGTAAAGCGAGGGATGCGGTCATAGTCGTACACTACCTCCTGTCTTGAACTCGGATGTTAGCACTCACTGTTAGGGAGTGCCAGAACACAACAGTTCCCCGAGGACGGAAAATTTCAATGGCCAGCATAGCGTGTGGCAATGAAGGCAGGCTTAAGCGGGGCGGCAGGGCGCCGCCCCGGCAGGTTTAATGCGGCTGTGCCTGACGCAGGTGATGGTCGGTGGCCAGACGGGCACCGCTGATGGACAGCAAGGCCGCGATAAGCAGCAGCAGGCCCAGTTCGCTGGCGTTCAGGCTGCGCAGCGCCAGTTGCTCGTTATAAAGCTGGGCCAGTTCAGCCAGCACCGGGTTGGCGACATGGATCAGATAGCTGGCCATGCCCCAAGCCAGCAGTGCCGACAAAATCCCCTGCCATAGCGCGTGATAGAGGAAGGGGCGGCGGATAAAGCTGTCGCTGGCGCCGATCAGCTTGGAGATGCCGATCTCGTCGCGTCGCGCCAGTATCTGCATGCGTATGGTGTTGTGGGTGACCAGCACCAGTGCCACGGCAAAAGCAATGCCGAGGAACAGGGTCAGCTGCGCGCCCAGCTTCAGTAGCTGGTTCAGGCGTTGTGCCCAGGCCGCATCAAACTGCACGTTTTCCACCATGGGCAGGCCGGACAGTTCTTTTTGCAGCAGATCCAGATCCTGGGTTTGCAGCGAAGCCGGCTTGACCACGAAGGCATCGGGCAGCGGGTTGCCGTCCAGGCCTTCGCTCATGCCGCTGATGCCGTTGCGCGCTTCCAGCGCTTCCAGTGCGTGATCCTTGTCGATAAAGGCAAAGCCGCCCACCTTGGGGTGGTTTTTCAGCGTGCCTTCCACGGCGGCAAGATCGGCCGGCTCGCTATTCATCTCCATAAAGATGGTCAGCTCGGGGGTGACGTTCAGCTTGCCGCTCCAGTCTTCTATGCTCTGTATCGCCAGATAGAGGCTAAGCGGCAGGGCCAGCGCCAGTGACAGCATCAACAGGTTGAGCAGGCTGGCCAATGGCTGGCGCAGGATGTGCAGCAGCGCGCGGATGGCACTTTGCCAGTGCAGGGTCAGATAGTGTTTCATGAGGCAAACTGCCCCTCCCGCAGGCGGATGATGCGACGGCCGTAGTCTTCCATCAGGGTTTCGTCGTGTGCCGAAATCAGCACCGTGACGCCAACCTGATGGAAGGATTTGAATAGCTCCATGATATCGAGCGCGTAGGCGCGGTCGAGGTTGGCCGAGGGCTCATCGGCCAACAGGATGCTGGGGCGGTGCACCACGGCGCGCGCGATGCACAGGCGCTGCTGTTCGCCACCGGACAGGCCGATGGGCATGCTCTTTTCCTTGTTCAGCAGGCCGACCTTGTCCAGTGCGGCACGTACGCGCCGTGCCGCATCGCGCCGGTCAAAGCCGATAATGTCCAGCGGCAGCATTACATTGTCGAATACCGAGCGGTCGTACAGCAGCTTGTGGTCTTGGAATACGATACCGATATGCTGGCGCACATAAGGCAACTGGCTGGCGCGCAGCTGGCTGAGATTCTGCCGGTTGACGATGACGTTGCCCGAGGTGGCGCGTTCGATGCCGGAAACCAGCTTGAGCAAGGTGGACTTGCCGGCGCCGGAGTGGCCGGCGAGAAACACCATCTCGCCGTTTTCTATGGAAAAGCTCAGGTTTTTCAGGGCGTCGAAGCCGCCCGGGTAGCGCTTGCTCACCTGATCGAACTGGATCATGTGATATTCCCCTTGTAGCAAAAAACAGGCGCGCTTCCATGTGGAGCGCGCCTGCGGTGTGATGTATCAGTCAAACAGCGCGTCTACATAATCGCGCGCCTTGAATGGCCGCAAGTCATCAATGCCCTCGCCCACGCCGATAAAGCGCAGCGGAATCGGGCGCTGCGAGGCGATGGCGGCAATGACGCCGCCCTTGGCGGTGCCGTCCAGCTTGGTCAGGATCAGACCGGTGAGCGCGAGCGCATCATCAAACGCCATCACCTGCGACACGGCGTTCTGGCCGATATTGGCGTCCAGCACCAGAATGGTTTCATGTGGCGCGTCGGGCAGCGCTTTGCTGATCACCCGTTTTACCTTCTTGATTTCTTCCATCAGGTGTAGCTGGGTCGGCAAACGGCCGGCGGTATCGGCCAGCACCACATCAATGCCGCGCGCCATTGCCGCCTGAATCGCATCAAAACACACGGCAGCCGAGTCGCCGCCTTGCTGGGCAATTACGGTGACGTTATTGCGCTCGCCCCAGGCAATCAGCTGTTCGCGGGCGGCGGCACGGAAGGTGTCGCCGGCAGCCAGCAAGACACTCTTGCCCTGATCCTGGTAATACTTGGCCAGTTTGCCGATGGATGTGGTCTTGCCGGCGCCGTTCACGCCGGCCAGCATGATTACGAACGGCTTTTTGCCGCTGATATCCAGCGGCTTTTCCAGTGGGGTGATCAGCTCGCTGATCGAGTCCTTGAGCGTGCCCTTGAGTTCGGCTGCGTCTTTCAGACCCTTGAGCGACACGCGTTCACGCACATCATCCAGTAGATGGGTGGTGGCGGCGATGCCCATGTCGGCGGTCAACAGTACCGCTTCCAGTTCTTCATACAGCTCTTCATCGATCTTGCCGCCACCAAACAGGGCGGCCAGCGACTTGCCCAGTTTGCTGCGCGTCTTGGCCAGGCCCGCCTTCAGCCGTTCGGTCCAGCTGCTTTTCTTAGCTTCTGCGACAGCTTGTGGCGGGATGATGGTCGGGGTGGGCACGGCTTGTTCGACTGGCGCGGCTTCTGGCGCGGCAGGCAGCGTGGCGGGAGTGGCTTCAGCCTGCGTCACTGGCGCGATTTCTACGACTTCGGGCGCTGGTGCCGGCGTGTCCTCGGTGAGCGCTGCAGCGATGGTGGTCGTTACGGGCTCGCTCGCTTCGGCTGGCGCGGTGATGACTGGCTCGGTGGCCGGTTCGTCCTGTGCCGGGGACTGTGCGATAGCTTCGGCCGCGACGGCTTCCTGTGCTGCCGCGGCAACAGGCTGGGGTGCCGGTGTTTCGCTTTGTATGCCGAGCCCTGCCTTGAGGCGCTCCTTCCAGCCAAGCTTTTGCGGGCTATGGTCTATGCCGGGGGCTGCCTCCGGTTCGGCGGCTGTGTGGGTGTGCGGTTCACGCGTGGCTGGCGTATCTACGGCAGGGGCAGGGGCAGGGGGCGCGGTGTGGTCGCTTGGTGTGGCGGACTCAATCGGGCTCTCCTGCGCGGGCAGGGCAGGGGTCGGCTCGGGCGTCGGTGTGGGGTTGCGTACTTCTGTTTCGACGGGAGCGGGTGGTTTTTTCTTGAAAAAGCTGAACATGCTGGCGTGTCTGTAGGTCTGTGTCCGATACGCGATTGTATCTTCAAATGCCATGGTGGGCAGTTCTATTGCATGTTGTGGTGGTGTGGCAGGGGAAAACACATATATATGGAGTGGTATGCAGGCGACAGCGCTGCTTGCGGTGCAGCCAAAGCGGCAAGTTCACGGTAAACTCTGCGCCTTGAATTTGGAGGATGTATGGGCGAGTACCGCAACAAGGTGCGTATCATTGCCGGTAAGTACCGGCGCCGCTTGCTGGCTTTTCCCGATGCGGACGGCCTGCGCCCTACGCCTGACCGGGTGCGCACCACCTTGTTTAACTGGCTGGGGCATGAGCTCGATGGCCTGCAGTGTCTGGATCTGTTTGCCGGTAGTGGTGCGCTGGGCTTTGAGGCTGCCTCGCGCGGTGCAGAGCGGGTGGTGATGATAGAGCGCGAGCGCAAGGCGGTGGCTGCACTTAAGGCCAGCCGCGAACTGCTTGCGGCGCACGAGGTCGATATCATGGGGGCCGATGCGCTGTCCTACCTTAAAACGACACGCGACCGTTTTGATCTGATTTTTCTAGATCCGCCGTTCAGTCAGGATTTGTTGCCGGCGCTATTGCCGCTGTTGCCGCGCCTGCTGAATGAGGGCGGGCGGGTTTATGCCGAGGCTGCCAAGTTTCCGCCGTTGGCGGATTGGCGGGTATTAAAGGAAGGCGTAGCCGGCATGGTGCATTATGCGCTGCTGCAAAAGCCGGCGCCGGAAGGCGCGCTTTAAGCATATCTATATAGATGTGCCGTTCTTGCCCTTTAGCGGGGCGGGTGACAAAATCGTAAGCAGGAATACTTGAGGAAAATTGTATGTCTTTGATGATTACGGATGAATGCATCAATTGTGATGTCTGCGAACCGGAGTGCCCGAACAATGCCATTTCGCAAGGCGAAGAGATCTATGTGATCGACCCTAACCTGTGTACGCAGTGTGTGGGGCATTATGATGAACCCCAGTGCCAGCAGGTGTGTCCGGTTGATTGCATCCCGCTGGATCCTAACCATCCTGAGACCCAGGAAGAACTGCACGCAAAGTATCTGATTATTACCGGCAAGGCCTAAGTGCTTGATTCTGAAAAGGCTTGTACCGGTTAAAGTGGTAAAACAGCCTGTTTTTACTGGTAGTTAAGCGATTTTAGAAAAAAATACACGATAAAGTGTTGACGGACTAAGGGGTGATCTGTATTATTCGGGTCTCTCCAAGGGGGGATTCCCGAGCGGTCAAAGGGATCAGACTGTAAATCTGACGGCTCAGCCTTCGAAGGTTCGAATCCTTCTCCCCCCACCAGATTTTAGATTATCTTGGCGGCGTGAAGTAAGCGGCGCGTGATAAGCGGGTGTAGCTCAATGGTAGAGCAGAAGCCTTCCAAGCTTATGACGAGGGTTCGATTCCCTTCACCCGCTCCAGGATATGTTTTAGTGTGAGAGCCCATGTAGCTCAGGGGTAGAGCACTCCCTTGGTAAGGGAGAGGTCGGCGGTTCAATTCCGCCCATGGGCACCAAATCCAACCTTGTTAAGTTTCAGGGAATTTTACCATGGCTAAGGAAAAATTCGCGCGGACCAAACCGCACGTAAACGTTGGCACCATCGGTCACGTGGACCATGGTAAGACCACTCTGACTGCTGCTATCACCACCATTCTGTCGAAGAAGTTCGGTGGCGAAGCCAAGGGTTATGCCCAGATTGACAGTGCGCCAGAAGAAAAGGCACGTGGTATTACCATTAATACCGCTCACGTTGAGTACGAGACCGAAACCCGTCACTACGCTCACGTTGACTGCCCAGGTCACGCTGACTATGTGAAGAACATGATTACCGGCGCGGCCCAGATGGACGGCGCGATTCTGGTGTGCTCGGCCGCTGACGGTCCAATGCCACAGACCCGCGAACACATCCTGCTGGCTCGTCAGGTTGGCGTTCCTTACATCATCGTGTACCTGAACAAGTGCGACATGGTTGATGATGAAGAACTGCTGGAACTGGTTGAAATGGAAGTGCGCGAGCTGCTGTCTTCCTACGACTTCCCAGGCGACGACCTGCCGCTGATCAAGGGCTCCGCCCTGAAGGCGCTGGAAGGCGACCAGTCCGATATCGGTGAGCCATCGATCTACCGTCTGGCCGATGCGCTGGATAGCTACATCCCAACGCCAGAGCGCGCTGTGGACAAGCCATTCCTGCTGCCAATCGAAGACGTGTTCTCGATCTCCGGTCGCGGTACCGTAGTGACCGGTCGTGTTGAGCGCGGTATCGTTAAAGTCGGCGAAGAAATCGAAATCGTTGGCCTGAAAGACACGGTTAAGACGACTTGCACCGGTGTGGAGATGTTCCGCAAGCTGCTGGATCAGGGTCAGGCTGGCGACAATGTAGGCGTGCTGCTGCGCGGTACCAAGCGTGAAGACGTTGAGCGTGGCCAGGTTCTGGCTAAGCCGGGTTCCATTACTCCGCACACCAAGTTCACCGGTGAGATCTACGTACTGAGCAAGAACGAAGGTGGTCGTCACACACCATTCTTTGCTAACTACCGCCCGCAGTTCTACTTCCGTACCACGGACGTGACTGGCGCTGTTAGCCTGCCAGAAGGCGTGGAAATGGTGATGCCTGGCGATAACGTGTCCATCACGGTTGAGCTGATTGCTCCGATCGCTATGGAAGACGGTCTGCGCTTCGCTA
Source organism: Craterilacuibacter sp. RT1T (assembly GCF_023502145.1). GTDB lineage: Bacteria > Pseudomonadota > Gammaproteobacteria > Burkholderiales > Chromobacteriaceae > Craterilacuibacter. The sequence continues at coordinate 91,729 of NZ_JAMFLI010000007.1, forward strand.
TCCGCGAAGGTGGTCGTACTGTTGGTGCAGGCGTGGTTGCTAAAATCATCGCTTGATTGAAAAGGTTTTAGGCCAGTAGCTCAATTGGTAGAGTATCGGTCTCCAAAACCGAGGGTTGGGGGTTCGAGACCCTCCTGGCCTGCCAAATAAGACTAACCGGCGAATTTCGCCGGTTAGTCTTTTGTCGCATATGCACTGAGAGAATCGAATGGAAATGCAAGACAAAATCAAACTGGTGCTGGCGGGGCTGTTGGTAGCTTCCGGTGTGGCTGGTTTCTATTTCGTTCCCGAGACGCAGGGCTTGTTGCGGGCGCTGGTATTCATCGTAGGCCTGGCTTTGGCTGCCGGTGTGGTGTGGGTGTCTACGCCGGGCAAAGAGTTTGTTGCTTATGCGCACGACTCGGTTGCTGAGGCTAAAAAGGTAGTCTGGCCTACGCGCAAAGAATCGACGCAAATGACGGGCATGGTTTTTGTCTTTGTGCTGGTGCTGGCGTTGTTCATGTGGTTGGTTGATTCGTCTCTGACCTGGTTTTTCTACGATATCATTCTGAAACGGGGCTAATCATGGCGAAACGTTGGTATGTAGTTCACGCTTACTCCGGCTTCGAGAAGAGCGTGCAAAAAGCATTGCGTGAACGGATCGACCGTTCGGATATTTCCGATCTGTTTGGTCAGGTATTGGTGCCGGTAGAAGAAGTTGTCGACATGAAAAATGGTCGCCGTTCGATTACCGAGCGCAAATTCTTCCCGGGCTATGTGCTGGTCGAGATGGAAATGACCGACGACAGCTGGCACATGGTCAAGAGTACGCCCAAGGTAACCGGTTTTATTGGTGGTACGGCTAATCGCCCTGCGCCGATTTCGGTTAAGGAAGTCGAGTCCATCATGCAGCAAATGCAAGAGGGTGTCGAAAAGCCTAGGCCTAAGGTGCTGTTTGAGGTGGGTGAGCGCGTGCGGGTGGTGGATGGTCCGTTCAACGACTTTAACGGTACGGTGGACGAAGTCAACTACGAGCGCAATAAATTGCGCGTGTCGGTGCAGATCTTCGGTCGTGATACACCGGTCGAGCTGGATTTTGGCCAGGTGGAAAAGCTCTGATTTTTCATTTGGTTGTTTGAGGGGGTTCGTGTATAATCACGCGCTCTCGTTGGGGAGCGGGCTTGTTGCCTGCGTCATACCCGTTTAGGAGTTTATTGTGGCAAAAAAGATTATCGGCTTTATTAAGCTGCAAGTGCCCGCTGGCAAAGCAAACCCATCGCCGCCAATCGGCCCGGCGCTCGGTCAGCGTGGTCTGAACATCATGGAATTCTGCAAGGCGTTTAACGCTCAGACCCAGGGCATGGAGCCAGGTCTGCCGATTCCGGTTGTGATCACCGCTTTTGCGGACAAGTCTTTCACCTTCGTGATGAAGACGCCTCCGGCATCCATCCTGCTGAAGAAGGCCGTTGGCCTGAAGAGCGGTTCCGCCAAGCCAAATACCGACAAGGTAGGCAAGGTGACCCGCGCCCAGCTGGAAGAAATTGCCAAGACCAAGCAGCCTGACCTGACGGCAGGTGACTTGGATGCCGCCGTGCGTACCATCGCAGGTTCCGCCCGTTCCATGGGTCTGATTGTGGAGGGTGTGTAACATGGCCAAGATCTCCAAGCGTCTGAAAGCCCTCAAGGGTGGTGTTGACCGCAATGCGCTGTACGCTGTTGACCAGGCTATCGCCATGGTTAAAGGCGCCGCAACTGCCAAGTTCGACGAATCGATGGACGTTGCCGTAAACCTCGGCGTTGATCCACGTAAATCCGACCAGGTTGTACGTGGTTCGGTTGTGCTGCCGCGTGGTACCGGTAAGTCGGTTCGCGTTGCTGTCTTCGCTCAGGGTGCCAATGCTGAAGCTGCCAAGGCAGCGGGTGCAGAAGTTGTCGGTTTTGAAGATCTGGCTGAGCAGGTTAAGGCCGGCAATCTGGACTTCGACATCGTAATCGCTTCCCCTGACGCTATGCGTATCGTTGGTCAGCTGGGTCAGATCCTCGGCCCACGTGGTCTGATGCCTAACCCTAAGGTTGGCACCGTGACCCCTAACGTTGCTGAAGCAGTTAAGAATGCTAAAGCCGGTCAGGTTCAGTACCGTACCGACAAGTCGGGTATCATTCACGCCACTATCGGCCGTGCTTCTTTCGAAGAAGCTGCGCTGCGTGAAAACCTGGCTGCACTGGTTGATGCTCTGCAGAAGGCTAAGCCTGCTGCATCCAAGGGCGTTTACCTGAAGAAAATTGCCGTATCCAGCACGATGGGCGTTGGCGTTCGCGTCGATGTTGCATCGCTCAGCGCCTGATTTTAGGTTGCTGAATCAGGCGGGCTGCAAGGCTCGCCTGTGCAGGGCTTTGGGCTGGCAGGATTCATCCTTGTCAGATTGTCAAAGACCGTAGGTGCCGCAAGGCTTAATCGCTGGTAACAGCACCCTACGCAGATGGTGTATCCGTAAGTAGGCTTCAAACTGAGGCCCATGTAGCTCAGGGGTAGAGCACTCCCTTGGTAAGGGAGAGGTCGGCGGTTCAATTCCGCCCATGGGCACCATTCTATGATGTCTCCTGAATAGGTCGCCGCTGCAAAGCGAGGTGGGTAACCATCTCATTTCAGTTTAGGAGGTAGACCTTGAGTCTCAATCTTGAAGATAAAAAAGCGGTCGTAGCCGAAGTATCCGCCCAACTGGTGGAAGCACAGACGCTCGTTATCGCCGAATATCGGGGTATTGAGGTTGGTAGCATGACCAAGCTGCGCGCCCAGGCGCGTGAGCAAGGCGTTTTCCTGCGCGTTCTGAAGAACACGCTGGTACGTCGCGCTGTAGCTGATACCGCATTTGCCGGTCTGGCTGACCAAATGGTCGGTCCTCTGGTGTACGGTATTTCTGCAGACCCGGTTGCTGCCGCTAAAGTACTGCATCAGTTCGCTAAGGCTGACGACAAGATCGTCGTTAAAGCAGGTTCCTACGATGGTAAGGTGCTGGACGCCGCTCAGGTTGCTGAGCTGGCTTCGATCCCAAGCCGCGAAGAACTGCTGTCGAAGCTGCTCTACGTCATGAAGGCTCCAGTGTCCGGCTTCGCCCGTGGCCTGGCCGCACTGGCAGAGCAGAAGCAAGCCGAAGCAGCTTAACCAAATTTGATTTAAATAGATTTCAGGAGATTTTCACATGGCTATTACCAAAGAAGAAATTCTTGACGCAGTTGCTGGTCTGACCGTTATGGAACTGAACGACCTGGTTAAGGCGTTCGAAGAGAAGTTCGGCGTTTCCGCTGCTGCTGTTGCTGTAGCCGGCCCAGCTGCCGCTGCTGCTGTTGAAGAGAAGACCGAGTTCGACGTTGTTCTGACCGCCGCTGGCGACCAGAAAGTTAACGTGATCAAGGTTGTTCGTGCACTGACCGGTCTGGGCCTGAAAGAAGCCAAAGACATGGTTGACGGCGCTCCTAAGACCGTTAAAGAAGGCGTGTCCAAGGCTGAAGCTGAAGACGTGCTGAAGCAGCTGACCGAAGCTGGCGCTAAGGCAGAAATCAAGTAATCTTCCTACTGGAAGATTGACGGGGCTGGCGGAGAAATCCGCCAGCCTTATTGCGCTTGTGGTGGAAAGTGCCTAGTCACTAAAAGCCAGCATCCCGAGCGTGGCTGTTGACTTTTGGTTACTTGCGCCACCACACCTCGATGGAGACTCTATGAGTTATTCGTTTACTGAGAAGAAGCGGATTCGTAAAAGCTTTGCGAAACGTGCCAGTGTTCTCGACGTCCCCTTCCTGTTGGCGACCCAGATCGATTCGTACACCGATTTTCTGCAATTGGGTGTGCCATTGGATCAGCGCAAGGATGCGGGTCTGCAAGCGGCTTTCAAATCGATTTTCCCTATCCATAGCCACAACGGATATGCGTATCTCGATTTCGTCCATTATGTACTGGGCGAGCCGCCGTTTGACGTTCAGGAATGCCAGCTGCGCGGCATTACCTATGCTGCGCCTTTGCGTGCCCGTATCCGCCTGACGATTCTGGATAAAGAGTCGTCCAAGCCGGTCATCAAGGAAGTGCGCGAGAATGAAGTGTACATGGGCGAGATTCCGCTCATGACCACGAATGGTTCCTTTATTATCAACGGAACCGAGCGCGTTATCGTTTCTCAGTTGCACCGCTCTCCAGGGGTGTTTTTCGAACACGACCGGGGCAAGACCCACTCGTCCGGCAAGCTGCTGTTCTCGGCCCGCGTGATTCCTTACCGCGGCTCGTGGCTGGACTTCGAGTTCTATCCTAAAGACCATCTGTTCTTCCGTATCGACCGCCGCCGTAAAATGCCGGTCAGCATCCTGCTCAAGGCGCTGGGTTATAGCGACGAGCAGATCCTGTCCGAGTTCTACAGTTTTGACACCTTCTATCTGACCGAAGATGGTGTGCGCATGAAGGTCGTGGCTGAGCGCCTGAAGGGCGAGCTGGCCAAATCCGACATCATCGCGGCTGACGGCAAGCTGATCGTTGCCAAAGACAAGCGCATCACCGCCAAGACGGTGCGCGACCTGCAGGCAGCTGGTATTGATAGCATCGAAGTGCCATTCGATACCCTGTTTGGCAAAATCATGGCTAAGAGCGCGGTCAATCCGGATACCGGTGAGATCCTGGCGCGTGCCAATGAAGAGATTACCGAAGAGCTGGTGGCCAAGCTGGATATCCACGGCGTGCCGGAAATCCAGGTGCTGTACACCAATGATCTGGATCAGGGGGCGTACATTTCGCAGACGCTGCGTAGTGACGACACCGACAGCCAGTTGCAGGCGCGTGTTGCCATTTACCGCATGATGCGCCCGGGCGAGCCGCCAACCGAAGATGCGGTTGAAGCGCTGTTCCAGCGTCTGTTCTTCAATGAAGACACCTACGACCTGTCGCGCGTAGGCCGGATGAAGTTCAACACCCGTACCTACGACTACAAGTTCGACGAGAAGTCGCCTGAGTGGTTCAAGTCCCTGGTGGGTGAGAAGTTTGCCGCCTTCAAGGACTCGACTTCCGGCATTCTGTCGACTGAAGACATCGTATCGGTGATTGCTATCCTGACCGAACTGCGCAATGGCCGCGGCGATGTCGACGATATCGATCACCTGGGTAACCGTCGCGTGCGTTCGGTAGGTGAACTGGCCGAGAACCAGTTCCGCGCCGGTCTGGTGCGTGTCGAGCGTGCCGTCAAGGAACGCCTGAATCAGGCTGAATCCGACAACCTGATGCCGCATGACCTGATCAATGCCAAGCCTGTCTCGGCCGCGATCAAGGAATTCTTCGGTTCCAGCCAGTTGTCGCAGTTTATGGACCAGACCAACCCGCTGGCTGAAATTACCCACAAGCGCCGTGTATCGGCACTGGGTCCTGGCGGTCTGACGCGTGAGCGCGCCGGCTTTGAAGTTCGAGACGTGCATCCGACCCACTATGGTCGTGTGTGCCCGATCGAAACGCCGGAAGGTCCGAACATTGGTCTGATCAACTCCTTGTCGGTGTATGCCCGCACCAACGAGTACGGCTTCCTCGAAACGCCATATCGGCGCGTGATTGACGGCAAGGTAACGATGCAGATCGATTACCTGTCGGCGATCGAAGAAGGCCGCTACGTGATTGCTCAGGCTAACGCCACGCTGGACGACGAAGGCAACCTGATCGACGAGATGGTGACTTGCCGTGAAACCGGCGAAACCATTCTGGCAACCCCTGACCGCGTCGAATACATGGACGTGGCAACGGGTCAGGTGGTATCGGTTGCGGCTTCGCTGATTCCGTTCCTTGAGCATGACGATGCCAACCGTGCCTTGATGGGCGCGAACATGCAACGTCAGGCGGTGCCTTGCCTGCGTCCGGAAAAGCCGTTTGTCGGCACCGGTATCGAGCGCGCAGTGGCCATCGACTCGGGTACTTCGGTGATTTCGCGTCGTGGCGGTATCGTCGACTATGTCGATGCGACCCGTGTCGTGGTGCGTGTGAATGACGAAGAAGCAACGGCTGGTGAAGTCGGTGTAGACATCTACAACCTGACCAAATTTACCCGTTCCAACCAGAACACCAATATCAACCAGCGTCCGCTGGTGAGCGTGGGCGATGTGATTGCCCGTGGTGATGTGGTGGCTGACGGTGCATCGACCGACCTTGGCGAATTGGCACTGGGTCAGAACATGACCATCGCCTTTATGCCGTGGAACGGTTACAACTTCGAAGACTCGATTTTGATCAACGAGCGCGTAGTGGCAGATGACCGCTACACCTCGATTCATATCGAAGAGCTGTCGGTTGTGGCGCGTGACACCAAGCTGGGGCCGGAAGAGATCACCCGCGACATCCCTAACCTGTCCGAGCGTATGGCAGGCCGTCTGGATGAAGCCGGTATCGTTTACATCGGTGCCGAAGTCGAAGCCGGTGATGTACTGGTCGGTAAGGTAACCCCTAAGGGTGAAACCCAGCTGACGCCAGAAGAGAAGCTGCTGCGCGCAATCTTCGGCGAGAAGGCTTCCGATGTGAAGGACACCAGTTTGCGCGTACCTACCGGCATGGTCGGTACCGTGATTGATGTTCAGGTCTTTACCCGTGAAGGTATTGACCGCGACAAGCGCGCCCAGTCGATTATCGATGCCGAGTTGAAGCGTTATCGCCTCGACCTGAATGACCAGCTGCGTATTTTCGCCGATGACGCATTCAGCCGTATCGAACGTCTGGTGGTGGGCAAAGAAGCCAATGGCGGTCCTAAGCGTCTGGCCAAGGGTACTGTGGTGAGCGCCGAGTATCTGGCTGAACTGCCATCCAAGCATGAGTGGTTCGATATCCGCATGGCGGATGAAGAAGTCGCCAAGCAGCTTGAGCTGATCAAGGAAAGCCTGTCGCTCAAGCGTGAAGAATTCGACCTCAAGTTCGAAGACAAGAAGCGCAAGCTGACCCAGGGTGACGAGTTGCAGCCTGGCGTGCAGAAGATGGTCAAGGTGTATATCGCCGTGAAGCGTCGTCTGCAGTCGGGTGACAAGATGGCCGGTCGTCACGGTAACAAGGGTGTGGTTTCGCGCATTCTGCCGGTTGAGGACATGCCGTACATGGCCGATGGCCGCTCGGTTGACATCGTGCTGAACCCGCTGGGCGTGCCTTCGCGTATGAACATCGGTCAGATTCTCGAGGTTCACCTGGGTTGGGCGGGTAAGGGTATCGGCGAGCGTTTCAACCGCATGCTGAAAGAACAGCGCTCGGCGGATGATCTGCGTGCCTATCTGGAGCAGGTGTACAACAGCACCGGCAAACAGGAAGACATCGCGGGTCTGTCCGATGCGGAAGTGCGCAGCCTGGCTGAGCATCTGCGCCGTGGTATGCCTTTCGCGACACCGGTGTTTGATGGCGCGAAAGAGTCCGAAATCCGCCAGATGCTGGATCTTGCCTACCCGAGTGACGACGAGCACACCAAGCTGCTCGACTTCAACGAGTCCAAGACCCAGATGACGCTGTTTGACGGCCGCTCCGGCGAAGCCTTCGACCGCAAAGTGACCGTTGGCGTGATGCACTATCTGAAGCTGCACCACTTGGTGGACGATAAGATGCACGCCCGTTCGACGGGTCCTTACTCGCTGGTGACCCAGCAGCCGCTGGGTGGTAAGGCTCAATTCGGTGGCCAGCGCTTCGGTGAGATGGAAGTGTGGGCGCTGGAAGCGTATGGCGCGGCTTATACGCTGCAAGAAATGTTGACTGTGAAGTCCGATGACGTGAATGGCCGTACCAAGGTGTACGAAAACATCGTCAAGGGCGAACATAAGATCGAAGCTGGTATGCCGGAATCCTTCAATGTGCTGGTGAAGGAAATCCGTTCGCTCGGCCTCGACATCGATCTGGAACGTTATTGATAGGTAGACGGCGCGGGTATTAGGCCCGCGCCAGTCACCTGAATGGAGACGCAATGAAAGCTCTGCTCGACCTCTTTAAGCAAGTCACGCAAGAAGAAGAGTTTGATGCGATTAAGATCGGCATCGCCTCCCCCGACAAGATCCGTTCCTGGTCGTACGGTGAGGTCAAGAAGCCTGAGACCATCAACTATCGCACCTTCAAACCCGAACGCGACGGTCTGTTCTGCGCGCGTATCTTCGGGCCGGTGAAAGACTATGAGTGCTTGTGCGGCAAGTACAAGCGCCTCAAGCATCGTGGCGTGATCTGCGAAAAATGCGGCGTTGAAGTGACGCTGTCCAAGGTGCGCCGCGAGCGTATGGGTCATATTGACCTGGCCTCGCCTGTTGCGCATATCTGGTTCCTGAAGTCGCTGCCGTCGCGTCTGGGCATGGTGCTTGACATGACGCTGCGCGACATCGAACGCGTACTGTACTTCGAAGCATTCGTCGTGACCGATCCGGGCATGACGCCGCTGCAAGATCGTCAGCTGTTGACCGAGGAAGATTACCTCGACAAGCAGGATGAATATGGCGACGAATTCGTTGCCCTGATGGGCGCGGAAGCAGTGCGCGAGCTGCTGAAAAAGCTCGACCTGTCGACCGAAGTGGAAACACTGCGCCGCGAACTGGAAGCGACCAGCTCCGACACCAAGATCAAGAAGATCGCCAAGCGCCTGAAGGTGCTGGAGGCGTTCCAGCGTTCCGGCATGAAGCCGGAATGGATGATTCTGGAAGTGCTGCCGGTGTTGCCGCCGGAACTGCGTCCACTGGTGCCGCTGGATGGTGGCCGTTTCGCTACGTCCGATCTGAACGATCTGTATCGTCGCGTAATCAACCGTAACAACCGCCTGAAGCGCCTGCTGGAGCTGCGTGCGCCGGATATTATTGTCCGCAACGAAAAGCGCATGCTGCAAGAGTCGGTTGACTCGCTGCTGGACAACGGCCGTCGCGGCAAGGCGATGACCGGCGCTAACAAGCGTCCGCTCAAGTCGCTGGCCGACATGATCAAGGGTAAGGGCGGTCGTTTCCGTCAGAACCTGCTGGGTAAGCGTGTCGACTACTCCGGTCGTTCCGTGATTACCGTGGGCCCGACCCTGCGCCTGCATCAGTGCGGTCTGCCGAAGAAGATGGCGCTCGAGCTGTTCAAGCCTTTCATTTTCCACAAGCTGGAAGTGATGGGTCTGGCCTCGACCATCAAGGCAGCCAAGAAACTGGTCGAGCAGGAAGTGCCGGAAGTATGGGACATCCTCGAAGACGTGATCCGCGAACACCCGGTCATGCTCAACCGTGCGCCAACGCTGCACCGTCTGGGTATTCAGGCGTTCGAACCGGTTCTGATCGAAGGCAAGGCCATCCAGCTGCATCCGCTGGTCTGCGCGGCATTTAACGCCGACTTCGACGGTGACCAGATGGCGGTACACGTGCCGCTGAGCCTGGAAGCGCAGATGGAAGCCCGTACGCTGATGCTGGCAACCAACAACGTGCTGTCGCCAGCCAACGGCGAACCTATCATCGTGCCGTCGCAGGATATCGTGTTGGGTCTGTATTACATGACCCGCGACAAGGTGAATGGCGTCAATGACGGCATGAAGTTTGCCGACGTATCCGAAGTGCAGCGCGCTTACGGTACCCGTCAGGTTGAACTGGGGACGCGTATTACCGTGCGTCTGAAAGAGTGGGAAAAAGACGAGCAGGGCGAGTTCCAGCCGGTGATGAAGCGTTACGAAACCACGGTTGGCCGCGCTATCCTGTCGGAAATCCTGCCTAAGGGCCTGGGCTTCGAACACGTCAACAAGGCGTTGAAGAAGAAAGAAATTTCCAAGCTGATCAATGCGTCGTTCCGTCGTTGCGGTATCCGCGATACGGTTATTTTCGCCGACCAGCTGATGTACACCGGTTTTGCCTATTCGACCCGCGGCGGTATTTCGATCTGCGTGGACGATATGGAAATCCCGGCCAAGAAGACCGAGCTGCTGGCCGAGGCCAACAAGGAAGTTAAGGAAATTGAAGCGCAATACCGTCAGGGTCTGGTGACCAATGGCGAGCGCTACAACAAGGTGGTGGATATCTGGGGTCGTACCGGCGATAAGATTGCCAAGGCGATGATGGATAACCTGTCCAAGCAGAAGGTGCTGGACAAGCACGGCAATGAAGTCGATCAGGAATCGTTCAACTCGATTTACATGATGGCCGACTCCGGTGCCCGAGGCTCCGCTGCACAGATCAAGCAGCTGGCTGGTATGCGAGGCCTGATGGCCAAGCCTGACGGCTCGATTATTGAAACGCCGATTACCGCGAACTTCCGCGAAGGTCTGACGGTTCTGCAGTACTTTATCTCGACACACGGTGCCCGTAAGGGTCTGGCGGATACGGCGCTGAAGACAGCTAACTCCGGTTACCTGACCCGTCGTCTGGTCGATGTGACGCAGGACTTGGTGGTGATCGAGGACGATTGCGGCACGACGAACGGCTTTGTCATGAAGTCTGTGGTACAGGGCGGCGATGTCATCGAGGCGCTGGGTGATCGTATTCTGGGTCGTGTGACCGCGATTGACGTGGTTGATCCGTCCAGCAATGCGACTGTGGTTGAAGCCGGTACCCTGATCGATGAAGCGATGGTCGAGCTGATCGACAGCTACGGCATCGACGAGGTGAAGGTGCGTACCGCCATTACCTGCGATACGCGCTATGGTCTGTGCGCCCAGTGTTATGGTCGTGATCTGGCGCGCGGTAAGCGGGTGAATGCCGGTGAAGCCGTGGGCGTGATTGCCGCCCAGTCGATTGGTGAGCCGGGTACCCAGCTGACCATGCGTACCTTCCACATTGGTGGTGCCGCTTCGCGAAATGCAGCAGCCAGCCAGGTTGAAGGTAAGTCGAACGGTACCTTGCGTTTCTCCAGCCAGATGCGTTATGTGGCCAACTCCAAGGGTGAGTTGATCGTGATTACCCGCTCCGGCGAGGTAGTCATCCATGATGATGTTGGCCGTGAGCGTGAGCGTCATAAAGTGCCGTACGGTGCGACGCTGGTGGTGAAGGATGGTGACGTGATCAAGGCTGGCGCCGTGCTGGCAACTTGGGATCCGCATACCCGTCCGATCATTACCGAGTACACCGGCCGCGTGAAGTTCGAGAACGTGGAAGAAGGTACGACGGTTGCCAAGCAGGTCGATGAAGTGACCGGCCTGTCGTCTCTGGTAGTGATCGATCCTAAGCGCCGCGGTACCAGCACCTCGAAGATGCTGCGTCCATTGGTGAAACTGCTGGACGAGTTCGGTAATGAAGTGAAGCTGACCGGTTCCGATGCCTCGGTATCGATTACCTTCCAGGTTGGCGCGATTATTACCGTACGCGATGGTCAGGAAGTCGGTAAGGGTGAAGTGCTGGCGCGTATTCCTCAGGAAACGACCAAGACCCGAGACATTACCGGTGGTCTGCCGCGTGTGGCCGAACTGTTTGAAGCGCGTTCGCCTAAGATTGCCGGTACCCTGGCAGAAGTGACCGGTACGGTCTCCTTCGGTAAGGATACCAAGGGCAAACAGCGTCTGATCATTACCGACCTGGAAGGCCTGGGTCACGAGACACTGATTCCTAAGGATCGTCACGTACTGGTGCATGATGGTCAGGTTGTGAACATGGGTGAAACCATTGTTGACGGCTCGGTTGATCCGCACGACATTCTGCGTCTGCAGGGTATCGAAGCACTGGCGCGCTACATCGTGCAGGAAGTGCAGGAGGTTTACCGTCTGCAGGGTGTGAAGATTAACGATAAGCACATCGAGGTGATTATTCGCCAGATGCTGCGTCGTGTGCTGATCACCGATTCGGGCGATACCGACTTCATCCAGGGTGAGCAGGTTGAGCGTGCCGAGCTGCTGAAGGCGAACGACAAGATGCTGGAAGAAGGCAAGATCCCGGCGCAGTTCGATAATGTGCTGCTGGGTATTACCAAGGCATCGCTGTCGACCGACTCGTTTATCTCGGCCGCATCCTTCCAGGAAACCACGCGCGTGCTGACCGAGGCTGCCATTATGGGTAAGCGTGATGATCTGCGCGGCCTGAAGGAAAACGTGATTGTGGGTCGTCTGATTCCGGCAGGTACGGGTCTGGCTTACCATCGCAACCGTCGCCGTGAAAACCTCGGTTTGAACAATGGCCCCGAGCATATGTTCACCGGGCTGGTTGACGAGTCCGAGGCGCAAGCTGAAGATTAAGCTACTCGCTGTCTAGCATCTGCCTAGAAAAAAGCCGTTAATTCAATGGGTAACATTGGGTTGGCGGCTTTTCTTCATTGACGCTGCTCGGTGACTAAAATATAATCTCGCGTCCTTAGGTGGCTTGCCGCCTATTTTATTATCAACAGGGAAATTGATAGTCATGCCAACTATTAACCAACTCGTTCGCAAGGGCCGTCTGGCCGCTGTGGCGAAGAGCAAGGTTCCGGCACTTGAGGCTTGCCCGCAGAAGCGCGGCGTGTGCACTCGTGTCTACACCACCACTCCAAAGAAGCCAAACTCGGCTCTGCGTAAAGTGTGCAAGGTGCGTCTGACCAACGGTTTTGAAGTGATTTCTTACATCGGCGGTGAAGGCCACAACCTGCAGGAACACTCCGTTGTCCTGATCCGTGGCGGTCGTGTAAAAGACTTGCCAGGTGTGCGTTACCACACCGTTCGCGGCTCGCTGGATACCGCAGGCGTGAAAGATCGTAAGCAGTCCCGTTCCAAGTACGGTACTAAGCGTCCGAAGTAATCGCTTCGGCACATTAGGCAGTCCCAGAGACTGTCGAGTAAGTGATCACTCTACTGGGTGGTCATGAGCCCATGCTCAACTGAATAGAATTAAGGAATTACCATGCCAAGACGCAGAGAAGTCCCCAAGCGTGACGTGTTGCCGGATCCAAAGTTCGGTAGCCAGGATCTGTCCAAGTTTATGAACGTTGTGATGATCGACGGCAAAAAAGCTGTTGCCGAACGCATCATCTACGGCGCGCTGGCCCAGATTGAAAAGAAAACCGGCAAGAACGCTGTTGAAGTCTTCAATACCGCAATTTCCAATGCCAAGCCTATGGTGGAAGTGAAGAGCCGCCGTGTCGGTGGTGCTAACTACCAAGTCCCTGTTGAAGTTCGCCCATCCCGCCGTATGGCTTTGGCAATGCGTTGGTTGCGTGATGCTGCGCGTAAGCGTGGTGAAAAGTCCATGGATCTGCGTCTTGCTGGCGAATTGATGGATGCGGCCGAAGGCCGTGGTGGCGCCATGAAGAAACGTGACGAAGTGCATCGTATGGCAGAAGCCAACAAGGCATTCTCGCACTTCCGTTTCTAATCTAACGTTCAAGAGAAGGTTATCGCCGTGGCTAGGAAAACCCCCATTGAGCGCTACCGTAATATCGGTATCTCGGCTCACATCGATGCTGGTAAGACAACTACCACCGAACGTATCCTGTTTTACACGGGTATTAACCACAAAATCGGTGAAGTTCACGATGGCGCCGCCACCATGGACTGGATGGAGCAGGAGCAGGAGCGTGGTATTACCATTACTTCCGCTGCGACCACCACCTACTGGAAGGGCATGAGCCTGCAGTACCCGGAGCATCATTTCAACATTATTGATACCCCGGGACACGTTGACTTCACGATTGAAGTTGAACGCTCCATGCGTGTGCTGGATGGTGCCGTAATGGTTTACTGCGCTGTGGGTGGTGTTCAGCCGCAGTCGGAAACCGTTTGGCGTCAGGCTAACAAGTACAAGGTGCCGCGCGTTGCATTCGTGAACAAGATGGACCGTCAAGGCGCCAACTTCTTCCGTGCAGTTGAGCAGGTAAAAACGCGCTTGCGCGGCAACCCGGTGCCTATCGTTGTGCCTATCGGTGCAGAAGATGGCTTCCAGGGTGTGGTCGATCTGCTGAAGATGAAGGCCATCATCTGGGATGAAGCATCCCAGGGTATGAAGTTTGAATACGGCGATATTCCTGCTGATATTCAGGCTGTTGCCGAAGAGTGGCGCGAGAAGATGGTTGAAGCCGCCGCTGAAGTCAGCGAAGAGATGATGGACAAGTACTTGGGCGGCGAAGAGCTGACCGAGGCAGAAATCATCAACGGCCTGCGTCAGCGTACACTGCGTTGCGAAATCCAGCCTATGCTGTGCGGTTCCGCGTTCAAGAACAAGGGTGTTCAGCGTATGCTGGATGCCGTGATTGAGCTGCTGCCTTCGCCGCTGGACGTGCCTCCTATCGCGGGTGAAGTTGATGGTCAGCCTGCTGTCCGTCATGCTTCCGACGAAGAGAAATTCTCCGCGCTGGCATTCAAACTGATGAATGACCCGTACGTTGGCCAGCTGACCTTCTTCCGCGTGTATTCGGGTGTGGTTAACTCCGGTGACACCATCCTGAACTCGATCAAGGATCGTAAGGAGCGTATGGGCCGTATCGTCCAGATGCACGCTAACGACCGTATCGAGATTACTGAAGTTCGTGCTGGCGATATTGCTGCTGGTATTGGCCTGAAAGACGTGACCACGGGTGAAACCCTGTGTGCCGTTGATGCGCCGATCATTCTTGAGCGTATGGAGTTCCCTGAGCCGGTGATTCACGTTGCCGTTGAGCCTAAGACCAAGGCTGACCAGGAGAAGATGGGTGTTGCCCTGAACCGACTGGCCAAGGAAGACCCATCGTTCCGCGTGCGTACCGATGAAGAATCGGGCCAGACCATTATTTCCGGTATGGGTGAACTGCACCTGGAAATTCTGGTTGACCGTATGCGTCGCGAATTCGGTGTTGAGGCTAGCGTAGGCGCGCCTCAGGTTGCTTACCGTGAAACCATCACCAAGACCGTAACCGACGTTGACGGCAAGCACGTCAAGCAGTCGGGTGGTAAGGGTCAGTATGGTCACGCAGTGATCACGCTGGAGCCGTCCGGTGAAGGCAATGGCTACAAGTTCTTCGACGAGATCAAGGGTGGTACAATTCCGCGCGAATTCATCCCGTCCGTTGACAAGGGTATCCAGAATACGCTGAACAACGGTATTCTCGCCGGCTTCCCGGTGGTTGACGTGACTGTTCGTCTGACCTTCGGTTCCTACCACGACGTTGACTCCTCGCAGATCGCGTTCGAACTGGCTGGCTCCATGGCATTCAAAGAAGCCATGCGCCGCGCTAGTCCGTGCATTCTCGAGCCGATGATGGCTGTGGAAGTGGAAACGCCGGAAGACTACATGGGTGACGTGATGGGTGACTTGAGTCGTCGTCGCGGTATCGTGTTGGGTATGGACGATGATGGTCTGGGTGGTAAGAAGATCAAGGCCGAGGTTCCACTGGCCGAGATGTTCGGTTACTCCACCGACCTGCGTTCCGCTACCCAGGGCCGTGCTACGTACTCCATGGAGTTCAAGCACTACTCCGAAGCGCCTAAGCATGTTGCTGAAGCGGTAATGAGTGCCAAGAAGTAATTCTATGCGCTAAGGCTGGCCCGCCGGGCCAGTCTGGTTTGATGTTCTTTAATGAAGGAATTTTGCAAAATGGCAAAAGAAAAGTTTGCGCGGACCAAGCCGCACGTAAACGTTGGTACCATCGGTCACGTGGACCATGGTAAGACCACCCTGACCGCAGCGATCACCACCATTCTGTCGAAGAAGTTCGGTGGCGAAGCCAAGGGTTATGCCCAGATTGACAGCGCGCCAGAAGAAAAGGCACGTGGTATTACCATTAATACCGCTCACGTTGAGTACGAGACCGAAACCCGTCACTACGCTCACGTTGACTGCCCAGGTCACGCTGACTATGTGAAGAACATGATTACCGGCGCGGCCCAGATGGACGGCGCGATTCTGGTGTGCTCGGCCGCTGACGGTCCAATGCCACAGACCCGCGAACACATCCTGCTGGCTCGTCAGGTTGGCGTTCCTTACATCATCGTATACCTGAACAAGTGCGACATGGTTGATGATGAAGAACTGCTGGAACTGGTTGAAATGGAAGTGCGCGAGCTGCTGTCTTCCTACGACTTCCCAGGCGACGACCTGCCGCTGATCAAGGGCTCTGCCCTGAAGGCGCTGGAAGGCGACCAGTCCGATATCGGTGAGCCATCGATCTACCGTCTGGCCGATGCGCTGGATAGCTACATCCCAACGCCAGAGCGCGCTGTGGACAAGCCGTTCCTGCTGCCAATCGAAGACGTGTTCTCGATCTCCGGTCGCGGTACCGTAGTGACCGGTCGTGTTGAGCGCGGTATCGTTAAAGTCGGCGAAGAAATCGAAATCGTTGGCCTGAAAGACACCGTTAAGACGACTTGCACTGGCGTGGAAATGTTCCGCAAGCTGCTGGATCAGGGTCAGGCTGGCGACAACGTAGGCGTGCTGCTGCGTGGTACCAAGCGTGAAGACGTTGAGCGTGGCCAGGTTCTGGCTAAGCCGGGTTCCATTACCCCGCACACCAAGTTCACCGGTGAGATCTACGTACTGAGCAAGAACGAAGGTGGTCGTCACACGCCATTCTTCGCTAACTACCGCCCACAGTTCTACTTCCGTACCACGGACGTGACTGGCGCTGTTAGCCTGCCAGAAGGCGTGGAAATGGTGATGCCTGGCGATAACGTATCCATCACGGTTGAGCTGATTGCTCCGATCGCTATGGAAGACGGTCTGCGCTTCGCTATCCGCGAAGGTGGCCGTACTGTTGGTGCCGGTGTCGTCGCCAAGATCATCGCCTAATCAGGCGCGGAGAATAGTATGCAAAGCCAAAAAATCCGCATCCGCCTGAAGGCGTTTGACTACAACCTGATCGATCGCTCGGCTCAGGAAATCGTTGAGACTGCAAAGCGCACCGGCGCTGTTGTGAAGGGTCCGGTTCCGCTGCCGACCAAGATCGAGCGTTTCAATATTCTGCGTTCGCCGCACGTGAACAAGACTTCCCGCGACCAGCTGGAAATCCGTACTCACCTGCGCCTGATGGACATCGTGGACCCTACCGACAAGACGGTTGATGCTTTGATGAAGCTCGACCTGCCGGCTGGCGTTGACGTGGAAATCAAACTGCAGTAATCAGATATTCGCGATGCAGTTACGCTAAGTTATTGCATTGTATGAATTTTCTGTGATACATTTGCGGACTCGCAATTTTGCGAGTCCGCTTTTGTTTTTGTATGCTGGTCAATCGTAATCGGCACCTGCAAAAGGAAATAAACATGACTTTAGGTCTAGTCGGACGCAAGGTCGGCATGACCCGCATTTTCGCTGAGGATGGTGCTTCCATCCCTGTGACTGTGCTGGATATGGCTTCCAACCGCGTTTCGCAAATTAAAACCTCCGATGTGGATGGTTACACTGCTGTTCAGGTCGCCTATGGCGAGCGCAAGGCAAGCCGCGTAGTTAAGGCTGCTGCTGGTCACTTCGCCAAGGCTGGCGTTGAGGCTGGTCGTGGGATGCGTGAATTCACGCTGACCGCTGAAGAGCTTTCCGCTTTCAAACCTGGCGATGCTATTACCGTGGAAATTTTCCAGGTAGGTCAACTGGTCGATGTGACCGGTACCTCCAAGGGTAAGGGCTTCTCGGGTGTGATCAAGCGTCACAACTTCTCGTCCAACCGCGCATCGCACGGTAACTCCCGTTCGCACAATACCCCAGGTTCTATCGGTATGGCGCAGGATCCGGGTCGCGTGTTTGCTGGTAAGCGTATGGCCGGCCAGTACGGTAACGTCAAGAGCACGGTTCAGTGCCTCGAGGTTGTTCGTATCGACACCGAGCGTCAGCTGATTCTGGTTAAGGGCGCAGTGCCTGGTGCTACGAATGGCGACGTGATGGTTCGTCCAAGTGTGAAGGCGGGTGCGTGATGGAATTGAAAGTAATCAATACCCAGGGTCAGGCTGTAGAGAACCTGCTGGCGTCTGATGCGCTGTTCGGTCGCGACTACAACGAAGCTCTGGTTCACCAGGTTGTGACTGCATTCCTGGCGAATGCTCGCAGCGGTAACCGTGCGCAGTTGACACGTGCCGAAGTTAGCCACTCGACCAAGAAGCCTTTCAAGCAGAAAGGTACTGGCAATGCTCGTGCCGGTATGACTTCGTCCCCGATTCGTCGTGGCGGTGGTCGTGCTTTCCCGAACAAGCCGGACGAGAACTTCACCCAGAAGGTTAACCGCAAGATGTTCCGTGCCGGTGTGGCGACGATTCTGTCCCAGCTGGTACGTGATGAGCGTCTGATCGTGGTTGACAGTCTGTCGGTTGAAACGCCGAAGACCAAGGAATTCGCAGGTGTTGTGAAGTCCATGGGTCTGGAGCAGGCACTGTTCATCACCAAAGAGCTCGATGAAAATCTTTACCTTTCGTCGCGTAACCTTCCTAACGTTCTGGTGATCGAAGCCCAGCAAGCTGATCCATACAGCCTGCTTCGCTTTAAGAAGATTGTGATCACTCGCGACGCTGTCAAGCAACTTGAGGAGCAGTGGGCATGAATCAAGAACGTCTGATGCAGGTTATCCTCGCTCCGATCGTGTCCGAGAAAAGCACGCTGATCGCTGAGAAGAACCAGCAAGTTGCTTTCCGCGTTGTGACCGATGCCAACAAGACCGAGATCAAGGCTGCTGTCGAGCTGCTGTTCAATGTCAAAGTGGCCGCTGTTGCAACGATTAATGCCAAGGGTAAAACCAAGCGTTTCGGTCGCACATCGGGTCGTCGCAAGGACTGGAAAAAGGCTTATGTTAGCCTGGTGCCAGGTCAGGAATTTGATCTGACCGCAGCGTCCGCGGAGTAAGGAGATAGAGCATGCCTATCGTTAAAGTTAAGCCAACATCTGCCGGTCGCCGCGCAGTTGTCAAGGTTGTACACCCCGACCTGCATAAGGGCGCGCCTCACGCCGCTCTTATCGAAAAGAAAAATTCGACAGGTGGTCGTAACAATAATGGTCACATCACTACCCGTCATATGGGTGGTGGTCACAAGAAGAACTATCGCCTTATCGACTTCCGTCGTAACAAAGATAGTATTCCGGCCAAAGTTGAGCGTGTTGAATACGATCCGAACCGCACTGCGCACATCGCACTGTTGTGCTACGCAGACGGCGAGCGTCGTTATGTGATCGCCCCGCGTGGCGTTAAGGCCGGCGAAGTTCTGCTGTCCGGCGCTGAAGCGCCGATCAAGGCCGGTAATGCGTTGCCAATCCGTAATATCCCGGTTGGTACGACCATTCACTGCATCGAGCTGCAGCCAGGCCGTGGCGCCCAGCTGGCACGCTCCGCTGGTCAGTCCGCTATGCTGCTGGCTCGCGAAGGCATCTACGCGCAGCTGCGTCTGCGTTCGGGTGAAATCCGCAAGGTTCACGTTGACTGCCGCGCCACCATCGGCGAAGTGGGCAACGGCGAGCACAGCCTGCGTAAGATCGGTAAGGCCGGTGCAAACCGCTGGCGTGGTATCCGTCCGACCGTGCGTGGTGTTGCAATGAACCCAGTGGATCACCCACATGGTGGTGGTGAAGGCCGTACTGGTGAAGGCCGTGTGCCGGTTAGCCCATGGGGCCAGCCGACGAAGGGCTTCCGTACACGTCGCAACAAGCGTACCGACAATATGATCGTACGCCGCCGCTATTCCACTAAAGGTTAATTGAAATGGCACGTTCGCTTAAAAAAGGCCCGTTTGTTGATCTCCACTTGCTGGGTAAGGTGGATGCGGCGCGTGCAACCAGTGACAAACGTCCGATCAAGACTTGGTCGCGTCGTTCGACCGTCCTGCCGGACTTCATTGGTCTCACGATTGCTGTTCACAACGGTCGCACTCACGTTCCGGTCTACATCTCCGAGAACATGGTTGGTCACAAACTGGGTGAATTCTCTCTGACTCGTACCTTCAAAGGCCATGCTGCCGATAAGAAGGCTAAGAAGAGGTAAGGTGAAGCGATGAGAGTATCTGCACATTTGAAAAACGCTCGCTTGTCGGCACAGAAGTGCCGCCTGGTGGCCGATCTTATCCGCGGTAAGTCCGTTGATGAAGCCCTGAACATTCTCGCATTCAGCCCTAAAAAAGGTGCGGAACTGCTGAAGAAAGTGCTCAACTCGGCGATTGCCAATGCTGAGCATAACGAAGGCGCTGATATCGACACCCTGGTGGTGGCGACCGTTTTTGTTGACAAGGGTCCGAGCCTGAAGCGCTTTACGGCCCGCGCCAAAGGTCGTGGCAATCGCATCGAAAAGCAGACTTGCCACATTACGTTGACCGTAGGCAATTGAGGGGTTAGCAATGGGTCAGAAGATTCATCCGACGGGATTCCGTCTTGCCGTTACTAAGAACTGGTCTTCGAAATGGTACGCCAGCTCCCAGGATTTTCCTGGCATGCTGTTGAAAGATATCGAAGTCCGTGAGTTCCTGAAAAAGCGTCTTGCTCACGCATCCGTAGGTCGTGTAGTGATCGAGCGTCCGGCTAAGTCCGCACGCATCACGATTCACAGCGCACGTCCGGGTGTGGTGATTGGCAAGAAGGGCGAAGACATCGAGTTGCTCAAGCGTGATCTGCAGAGCAAGCTGGGTGTGCCTGTGCACGTTAATATCGAAGAAATCCGCCGTCCTGAAGTGGATGCGCAAATCATTGCCGATGGCATTGCTTCTCAGCTCGAGAAGCGTGTAATGTTCCGTCGTGCCATGAAGCGCTCCATGCAGAACGCCATGCGCATGGGTGCCTTGGGCATCAAGATCATGAGTGCTGGCCGTCTGAACGGTATCGAAATCGCCCGTACCGAGTGGTACCGTGAAGGCCGTGTGCCTTTGCACACTCTGCGTGCTGATGTCGATTACGCGACTTCTGAAGCCAAGACCACCTACGGTATCATCGGTATCAAGGTTTGGGTCTACAAAGGCGATCTGAAGCCGGGTCAGGTTCAGGCTGCTCCAGTAGCGCCTGAGAAGAAAATCAGAAAGTCGGGGGCACGAAATGCTACAGCCAACTAGACTCAAGTACCGTAAACAGCACAAAGGCCGTAACACCGGTATCGCCACCCGTGGTAACAAGGTGAGCTTCGGTGATTTTGGTCTGAAGGCTGTGGGTCGTGGCCGTCTGACCGCGCGTCAGATCGAGGCAGCTCGTCGCGCCATGACTCGTCACATCAAGCGTGGTGGTCGTATCTGGATTCGTGTATTCCCAGATAAGCCGATCACCTCCAAGCCTGCCGAAGTACGTATGGGTAACGGTAAAGGTAGTCCGGAATTCTACGTGGCAGAAATCCAGCCTGGCAAAATGCTGTATGAGATGGACGGTGTAGCTGAAGAGCTCGCCCGCGAAGCTTTCCGCTTGGCCGCAGCAAAATTGCCGATCGCCACTATGTTTGTGATTAGACAGGTAGGTCAGTAATGAAAGCGTCCGAACTGAGAGCAAAGAACGTGGACGAGCTGAAGGTTGAACTGTTGAGCCTGTTGAAGGCCCAGTTTGCCCTGCGCATGCAAAACGCCACGCAGCAGCTCGCCAAAAACAGTGAACTGAAGAAAGTTCGCCGCGACATCGCTCGTGTGCGCACCATTCTGAAAGAGAAGGCTGCTTAATATGAGCGAAATCAAAATGGTACGTACGCTGACTGGTAAAGTCGTCAGCGACAAGATGGACAAGACCGTAACCGTACTGGTCGAGCGCAAAGTTAAGCACCCGATCTACGGCAAGGTGATCCGTCTTTCCAACAAGTTCCACGCGCACGACGAAGCCAACGAGTATCGTGAGGGTGATCTGGTTATTATCAGTGAGTCCCGTCCGCTCTCGAAGACTAAGACGTGGGTGGTAACTAGCCTGGTCGAGAAAGCTCGTCAGGCGTAAAGCTTGCAGAGGGGGCAGCCCCTCTGTATAATGGCCACTTCCCCATCATGTCTGGTGGGGATCTGCCCTTACGGGGTCCAAAACTGGCCGTTAGATACGCCGCAATTATTGCGGCGTTTCATCTGTGAAGTCGCTCAGCAACGCAGCTGACCGATCAGATGAAAGTGACGGGGTAAGTTGGATAAAAAAGGTAATCATAAATGATCCAAATGCAGACCATGCTTGAGGTCGCGGATAACACTGGTGCACGTCATGTCATGTGCATTAAAGTGTTGGGCGGCTCCAAGCGTCGCTACGCTAGCGTTGGCGATATTATCAAGGTGACCATCAAGGATGCTGCTCCGCGCGGCCGCGTCAAGAAAGGCGACGTATACAACGCTGTTGTTGTACGTACTGCCAAAGGCGTTCGTCGTCCAGATGGCTCGTTGATCAAGTTCGACGGTAATGCTGCGGTATTGCTGAATGCCAAACTTGAGCCTATCGGCACTCGCATCTTCGGGCCTGTTACGCGTGAACTGCGTACCGAGCGTTTCATGAAGATCGTGTCGCTGGCACCGGAAGTGCTGTAAGGAGCTAGCATGCGCAAGATTCGCAAAGGTGATGAAGTCGTAGTAATCACCGGTAAAGATAAAGGTAAGCGTGGCACCGTGTTGCGTTCGCTGGAAGGTAAAGTTGTTGTTGAGGGCGTTAACGTCGTCAAGAAGCACATGAAACCAAATCCGGTACGCGGCATCGCAGGCGGCATCGTTGACAAGACCATGCCGATTGACGTGTCCAATGTGGCCATTTTCAACACCGCCAGCCAGAAGGCTGATCGTGTTGGCTTCAAGACACTTGAAGACGGTCGCAAGGTGCGTGTGTTCAAGTCCTCCGGCGAAGTCGTCGGGGCTTAAGGAGTCAACATGGCACGTCTTTACGATTTTTACAAAGAAACGGTTGTTGCTGATCTGGTAAAACAGTTCGGTTACAAATCGATCATGGAAGTACCGCGCATCGAGAAGATTACCCTGAACATGGGTGTCGGCGAAGCTGTTGCGGACAAAAAAGTCATGGAATTCGCCGTTGGTGATCTGCAGAAGATCGCCGGCCAGAAGCCAGTTGTGACCACCGCTCGTAAGTCGATCGCCGGCTTTAAGATTCGTGATCACTACCCGGTTGGCTGCAAGGTGACACTGCGCCGCGAGCGCATGTACGAATTCCTGGATCGCCTGGTTACGATTTCGCTGCCACGTGTACGCGACTTCCGTGGTGTGTCCGGCAAGTCTTTTGACGGCCGTGGCAACTACAACATGGGTGTTAAAGAGCAGATCATCTTCCCGGAAATCGAGTACGACAAGATCGATGCTCTGCGTGGTATGAACATCACCATCACCACCACGGCGAAGACTGACGAAGAGGCCCGCGCACTGCTGGCTGCTTTCAAGTTCCCGTTCAAGGGTTAAGCACATGGCAACACTTGCACTGATTAACCGTGAAGAGAAGCGTACCAAAACTGTTGCAAAATTTGCAGCAAAGCGCGAAGCACTCATCGGCATCATCAACAACCAAAGTCTGTCTGACGATGAGCGCTTTGCTGCTCGTCTGAAGCTGCAACAGCTGCCGCGTGACGCTAGCCCGGTTCGCCAGCGTCGCCGTTGCGCTATCACTGGTCGTCCACGTGGCGTTTTCCGCAAGTTCGGTCTTGGCCGTAGCAAATTGCGTGAGATCGCCATGAAGGGTGAGATTCCTGGCGTTACAAAGGCCAGCTGGTAATAGGAGAAAACGAATGAGCATGCATGATCCTATTTCCGATATGTTGACCCGCGTTCGTAACGCTCAGCGTGCTTCGAAGGTTTCGGTTTCTATGCCGTCTTCCAAGCTCAAGGTCGCTATCGCTCAGGTTCTGAAAGAAGAAGGTTATATCGAAGACTTCGCCGTTGCCGGTGAAGAAAAGAAGCCTTCTCTTGATATCCAGTTGAAGTACTACGCTGGTCGTCCGGTCATCGAACGTATCGACCGTGTATCGCGCCCTGGTTTGCGCGTATACAAAGGTTCGAACGAAGTCCAGAAGGTCCTGAACGGCCTGGGCGTGACCATCCTTTCGACCTCCAAAGGTGTGATGACCGATCGCAAGGCACGTGTTGCCGGCGTCGGTGGTGAACTCCTTTGCATCGTGGCGTAAGGGGAGGGTTTAATGTCTCGCGTAGCTAAAAATCCCGTTGCGATTCCAGCCGGCGTTGAAGTTAAATTCACCGCAGAAGAAATCGTTGTTAAAGGCCCAATCGGTAGCCTGAGCACTGCTTTGTGCGCAGACGTTGCCGTTAAGCTGGACAACAATGAGCTGACTTTCGCAGCCCAAAATGACAGCAAGTTTGCACGTTCCATGTCCGGTACGTTGCGTGCTCTGCTGAATAACATGGTTATTGGTGTTACCAAAGGCTTCGAGCGCAGGCTCCAGCTGGTTGGCGTGGGCTATCGTGCCCAGGCTCAAGGTGATGCTGTAAACCTTTCTCTCGGTTTCTCCCATCCGGTTGTCCACAAGATGCCGGCAGGTGTTTCGGTAGAGACTCCGTCTCAGACCGAGATCCTGATCAAGGGCGCAGATAAGCAACAAGTCGGCCAGGTAGCAGCGGAAATCCGCGCATATCGTTCGCCAGAGCCTTATAAGGGCAAGGGTGTTCGCTATGTTGGCGAGGTTGTGACGCTGAAAGAAACCAAGAAGAAGTAATTGAGGCACTGACATGGATAAGAAACAAACTCGACTCCGCCGCGCACGCAAAACTCGTGCACGCATTGCGGAGCTCAAGGTGGTGCGTCTGTCTGTACACCGCACCAACTGCCACATTTACGCTCAAATCATTGATGCGACCGGTAGTGTTGTGCTTGCCAGTGCTTCCAGCCTGGAAGCCGAAGTGCGCGCAACCATTACCAATGGTGGCAACGTAGATGCAGCTGTTGCAGTCGGCAAGCGTATTGCCGAAAAAGCTAAGGCTGCAGGCGTTCTGCAGGTTGCCTTCGACCGTTCGGGCTTCAACTACCACGGCCGTATCAAGGCCCTGGCTGATGCAGCTCGCGAACACGGCCTGCAATTCTAATTCGGAGTGAAGAATGGCTAAGCACGAGATTGAAGATCGTGGCGACGGTCTGATCGAAAAGATGATCGGCGTCAACCGCGTCACCAAAGTGGTGAAGGGCGGTCGCATCATGGCTTTCTCCGCTCTCACCGTTGTAGGTGATAGCGACGGCGGCATCGGCATGGGTAAGGGCAAGTCCAAGGAAGTGCCTGTTGCCGTGCAAAAAGCGATGGAGCAAGCCCGTCGCACCCTGGTGAAAATTCCGCTCAAGAACGGCACGCTGCATCACGCTGTTTTTGGCAAGCACGGTGCTACCACCGTCTTCATGCAGCCGGCCAAAGAAGGTACCGGTGTGAAGGCTGGCGGCCCGATGCGCGCGATTTTCGACGCCATGGGTGTGCGTAACGTTTCTGCCAAGGTTCATGGTTCGACCAACCCGTACAACGTAGTTCGCGCTACCATTGACGGTCTGTTGAAGATCCAGACGCCTGCTCAGATCGCTGCCAAGCGTGGTCTGACCGTAGAAGAAATTCTGGGGGCGCATCATGACTAATGCTAAGACTGTCAAAGTGACCCTGGTTAAGAGCCTGATCGGTCGCCTTGAGTCGCACAAAGCTTGTGCGCGTGGCCTGGGTCTGAAAAAGATCCGCCAGACTGTTGAAGTGCTGGATACCCCTGAGAATCGTGGCATGATCACGAAGATCAACTATCTGCTGAAATGCGAGGGCTAACATGGAACTGAATACCGTTAAGCCTGGCGTTGGCTCCAAGCACGCCAAGCGCCGTGTAGGTCGTGGCATGGGTAGTGGTCTGGGTAAGACTGCTGGTCGTGGTCACAAGGGTCAGAAGAGCCGTGCCGGTGGTTTCCACAAGGTCGGTTTTGAAGGCGGTCAGATGCCACTGCAGCGTCGTCTGCCTAAGCGTGGCTTCAAGTCGCTGTCCGCTGGCAAGACTTCTGAAGTACGTCTGTCCGATCTGGCTTCGCTGCCAGTTGACGAGATCGATCTGTTGGCTTTGAAGCAGGCTGGTCTGGCAACTACGCAGGCTTTGGCTGCTAAGGTCATCCTGTCCGGCACCATCGATCGCGCTGTTAAGCTGCGTGGTGTGGCTGTGACTGCTGGTGCCCGTGCTGCTATCAAAGCTGCGGGTGGCGTTATCGTTGAATAAGGCGTAAGTACGTGGCGAATACTTCTCTAGTGGCAAACACCAATAAATTTGGTGATCTCAAGCGTCGCATCTGGTTTTTGATCGGCGCCCTGATCGTATACCGTATTGGTGCGCATATTCCGGTACCCGGGATCAACCCTGCCGAGCTAGCGAAGTTGTTCCAGTCGTCGCAAACGGGTCTGCTGGACATGTTCAACATGTTTTCCGGCGGAGCCTTGTCGAGATTTACGGTTTTTGCCATCGGCATCATGCCGTACATCTCGGCCTCTATTATTCTGCAGCTGGGCTCCGAGGTTGTACCTCAGCTCAAGCAGCTGAAGAAGGAGGGCGATGCGGGGCGTCGTAAGATAACCCAGTACACGCGTTATGCGACCGTTTTGCTTGCGACTTTCCAAAGTTTCGGCATTGCGGTGATGCTCCACAAGCAGCCTAATCTGGTGGTTGTCGGTCAGTGGGAGTTTTATCTCTCGACCGTAGTAACCCTGGTGACGGGTACAATGTTCCTGATGTGGTTGGGCGAACAGATTACAGAGCGAGGTATCGGTAACGGTATTTCCCTGATTATCTGTGCCGGTATCGCATCGGGTGTGCCTGCTGCCATCGGCAAGACTTTGACGCTTACCGGTCAGGGTTCTTTGCCCGTGTTGTTTGCGATTCTCCTGTTTGTCGGAGTGATTGCCGTAACCTATCTGGTTGTGTTCGTAGAACGCGGTCAGCGCAAGGTTCTGGTCAATTACGCCAAGCGTCAGGTAGGCAATCGTGTGCAGCAGGGACAAAGTACGCACCTGCCGTTGAAGCTCAATATGGCCGGGGTGATTCCGCCGATTTTTGCATCCAGCATCATTCTGTTTCCTGCGACTGCTCTCGGGTGGTTCGGTAGCGGAGAGGGTGTCGGTTGGTTGAAGTCGATTGCAGATAAACTGCATCCAGGTCAGCCGCTGTATGTCCTGCTGTATGCTGCAGCGATTATTTTCTTCTGTTACTTCTATACCGCCTTGGTATTCAATCCTAAGGAAACGGCAGATAACCTGAAGAAAAGTGGGGCTTTTATTCCCGGTATCCGTCCAGGCGAGCAGACTTCCCGTTATATCGAGAAGATCATTCTGCGGCTGACATTGATTGGTGCCGTTTACATTACTCTGGTATGTCTGTTGCCGGAGTTCCTGATCCTGAAGTGGAATGTTCCATTCTACTTTGGCGGGACTTCGCTGCTGATTATCGTGGTGGTGACAATGGATCTGATGGCGCAGGTTCAGTCCTATGTGCTGTCTCACCAGTATGAAAGCTTGCTGAAGAAGGCAAACTTCAAGGGTAATGGCCTTACCCGTTGATATACCGAGTTCGCTGGGTTATTTGGCTAGGAAGATACGATCCAGATGCAGGGCGGGGTTGTTATGACTCCGCCCGCTACGGACTTCATGGTCAAACTGAATCTGGGTATGTAGTCACCGGATAATGCTTGTTTTTGGTCGTGGCCTTCGGGTCTAGGCTACAGACGGGCAAGGAAAAGTCGGCGATATATGCTGATTTTCCGTTTTTCGGGTGGTCATCGTGCTCCAGGCGAAGTAACGCTAGCTCTTTCGTGTTCGATAAGGAACTGATATGCGAGTACAACCTTCGGTAAAGAAAATTTGCCGTAATTGCAAGATCATTCGCCGCAACCGTGTGGTTCGCGTGATTTGCACTGATCCCCGTCACAAACAGAAACAAGGCTAACATTTGTTAGCCGGAAGCTTGCGTGGTACAATCGCAAGCTTTTCTAGGTCTTAAGGATAGACTATGGCCCGTATTGCAGGGGTAAACATCCCCAATCATGCGCACGCCGTTATCGGCCTGCAAGCAATCTACGGCATCGGCCAGACCCGCGCTAAGCAGATCTGTGCAACCGTTGGCGTAAATCCTGCCTCTAAGGTCAAAGATCTGACCGATGTGGAGATGGAATCGCTGCGTGAGGCTGTTGCCAAGTTCACCGTAGAAGGTGATCTGCGTCGCGAAGTTACCATGAGCATCAAGCGATTGATGGACATGGGCTCCTATCGTGGCCTTCGCCATCGCCGTGGCCTGCCGTGCCGCGGTCAGCGTACCCGCACTAATGCTCGTACCCGCAAGGGACCGCGCAAAGCGATCGCTGGCAAGAAGTAATTTAAAGGATCTCTGAAATGGCTAAAGCAAACACAGCAGGTCGTGTACGCAAAAAAGTGCGCAAAAGCGTAAGCGAGGGCATCGTCCACGTTCATGCTTCCTTTAATAACACCATCATCACCATCACTGACCGTCAAGGGAATGCTTTGTCTTGGGCTACCTCCGGCGGTGCTGGTTTTAAAGGTTCGCGCAAAAGTACACCGTTTGCAGCTCAGGTAGCTGCAGAACATGCTGGTAAAGTTGCCCAAGAATATGGTGTAAAGAATCTGGAAGTTCGCATCAAGGGCCCAGGCCCAGGTCGCGAATCTGCAGTTCGTGCTCTCAACTCGCTTGGCTTCAAAATTACCAGCATCTCCGACGTGACGCCGGTGCCGCACAACGGCTGCCGTCCGCCCAAAAAACGTCGTATCTAATTCGGAGAGTGTGAGAACATGGCACGTTATATCGGCCCAAAATGTAAACTCGCGCGTCGCGAAGGCACGGATCTGTTCCTGAAAAGCGCGCGTCGTGCACTTGATTCCAAGTGCAAGCTCGACACCCCACCTGGCCAGCACGGTGCTCGTAAGACCCGTCTGTCCGAGTATGGTGTTCAGCTGCGTGAGAAGCAAAAAATTCGTCGTATCTACGGCGTCCTGGAACGTCAGTTCCGCAACTACTTCGCTGAAGCCGTACGCCGCAAGGGTTCGACTGGCGAAAACCTGTTGCAGATCCTCGAGTCCCGTCTGGACAACGTAGTGTATCGCGTAGGTATCGGTTCGACTCGTGCAGAAGCACGTCAGCTCGTCAGCCACAAGGCTGTGACTGTTAATGGTCAAACCGTGAATATCCCGTCCTACCAGGTTAAGGCCGGTGACGTGATTTCCGTTCGCGAAAAGAGCAAGAAGCAGGTTCGTATCCAGGAAGCCCTGGCGCTCGCAGAGCAGATCGGTTTCCCGTCTTGGGTCGCAGTTGACACCAAGAAGATGGAAGGTGTCTTCAAGACTGTTCCGGAGCGTTCCGAACTGTCTAGCGATATCAATGAACAGCTTGTTGTGGAATTCTACTCCAAGTAATCGCTAGCTCTAGGGAATGTCTATGCAAAACAACGCTTCGGAATTTCTTAAACCCCGTCTGATCGATGTTCAGCCGGTAAGTGCTACCCATGCCCGCGTTTCTATGGAACCGTTCGAGCGTGGCTATGCACATACCTTGGGTAACGCTCTGCGTCGCATCCTGCTGTCGTCGATGCCGGGCTTTGCTCCGACCGAAGTGACCATCGCTGGCGTTTTGCATGAGTATTCCGCACTTGATGGCGTTCGGGAGGATGTTGTAGATATCCTCCTGAACCTCAAGGGCGTGGTGCTTAAGCTGCATGGTCGTGACAGTGTCGTTCTGACCCTCAAGAAAGAGGGGCAGGGTCCTGTTCTGGCTAGCGATATCGATTTGCCGCACGATGTGGAAGTGATT
This sequence comes from Craterilacuibacter sp. RT1T, assembly GCF_023502145.1. Taxonomy (GTDB): domain Bacteria; phylum Pseudomonadota; class Gammaproteobacteria; order Burkholderiales; family Chromobacteriaceae; genus Craterilacuibacter. The sequence continues at coordinate 121,224 of NZ_JAMFLI010000007.1, forward strand.
AATCCTGACCACGTTATCTGCCATCTTTCGGCAGGCGGTAAGATCGAAATGGAGATCAAGGTTGAAAAGGGCCGTGGCTACCAGCCGGTTTCCACGCGCGTCAACAATGATGAAAACCGTTCGATTGGTACCATTCAACTCGATTCGTCGTTTTCGCCGCTCAACCGTGTCAGCTTTGCTGTTGAAAGCGCACGTGTAGAACAGCGTACCGACCTTGACCGTCTGGTCATGGATATCGAGACCAATGGTGTCATCGAGCCGGAAGAGGCTGTCCGCGAGGCTGCCCGCATCCTGATTGACCAGTTGTCCATTTTCGCCGATCTCCAGGGCACGACGGTAGAAGTCATCGAAGAAAAGCAGCCTCCGATCGATCCGATCTTGCTGCGCCCCGTCGACGATCTCGAACTGACGGTACGTTCGGCCAACTGCCTTAAGGCTGAGAACATCTATTACATCGGTGATCTGATTCAGCGCACCGAAACCGAGCTTCTGAAAACTCCGAACCTCGGCCGTAAGTCTCTGAACGAGATTAAGGAAGTTCTTGCCTCTAAAGGTCTGACTCTGGGCATGAAGCTCGAGAACTGGCCACCGGCAGGGCTCGAAAAACCGTAAGGTTTGGGATAAAAGGACAATAGAATGCGTCATCGTTATAGCAATCGTAAACTGAATCGCACGACCAGCCATCGTCTGGCCATGCTCCGTAATATGGCGGTATCGCTGCTGCGTCACGAAGTTATCGTGACTACGCTGCCTAAAGCCAAGGAGCTGCGTCGTGTTGCCGAGCCGCTTATCACGCTTGGTAAAAAGCCGTGCCTGGCCAACCGCCGTCTGGCGTTTGACCGCACCCGTGATCGCGAGATCGTGGGCAAACTGTTCGACGTTCTGGGCGAGCGTTATGCTACCCGTAACGGCGGCTATGTTCGCATCCTGAAATACGGTTTCCGTAAGGGCGACAACGCTCCTATGGCTCTGGTAGAGCTGGTAGACCGTCCGGAAGGTGAAGCTGTCGTTGTTGACGACGCTGAATAAGCCGACGCAGTTTAAAAAAGGCCATCCTGCGGGATGGCCTTTTTGTTATTTACCGTCCAGAAAATCCCATAGCAGGCTGTTGCGGCTATAGGCGACATTGAAGCGCCACCAATCCTGATAGCCGTCGCTGCTGGAAAACAGCTTGCCCGGTGCCAACATAATGCCCTGCTTGCGCGCACGCTCGGTCAGATTGGCGGCATCGCAGCTGGCAGGAGGTTTTGCCAGCAAGAAGAGGCCGTGTTCAGGTTGGGCAAACAAGCTCCAGCCGGCCGCGTGAAAGCGCTGTTGGCAGAGGTATTGCGCCTGGCTCAGCGCATCGCGCGCATCATCCAGCTGGCGGCGGCTGCCTGGCGCACCGTTCAGCTCCATCACCAGCATTTCATTCAATACCGGCGTAGTAAGCCCGGAGATCATTTTGTAACGCAGCAGCAGTTCGCTATGCCCGCTGTGGCTGGCGACATAGCCCACCCGCAAGCCGGGTGCCAGCGACTTGGAAAAGCTGCCGATATACAGGCTTTTACCGGGTGCTGCCAGCGAGCACAAAGGGGGTTGCGGCTTGGGGTGGAAAGGCTGGGCGACATTGTCTTCCACCACGATACAGTCGTGCGCATCCATCAGCTTCATCACAGCATGGGCCGTTGCCAGTGTATAGCTGGCACCGGTCGGATTGTGCAGCAGCGGATTGGTAAAAAACAGTTTCGGCTTGTGCCTGACCAAGAGAGCCTCAAGTTGCACCAGATCCGGCCCCTGTGCCGTCCAGGGTACGCCGACCAGATTGAAGCCCCTGAAGCGCAGGCAGGAGATCAGGTTGCAATAGCCAGGCTCGTCGATAAACAGCGTGTCCCCAGGGCGGGCTAGTGTGCAGGCCACCATATCCAATGCCTTGCTCGCGCCCTGGGTTAGGATGATGTGCTCGGGCGAAACATCCAGATGTTCCCGGGCTAGCTGACGGGCGATTTCACTTCGTAAGGGGGCATAGCCCTTGGGGTCGCCATAAGGATGGAAAGGTTCGTTGCGTCGAGCGATGGCCCGCATGGCCCGCGCATTGGCTTCTCGGTCATACCAGTGCTCCGGCAGCCAGCCGCAACCCGCCATCAGCAGCTTGCTGTCGCGTTGATAAATGCGGCTTAGCAGCCAGTCGTCGTCCACTGGCAAAGTGTTCAGCGCAGGGGAGGGAGGGGCTGACTGACGGCCTTGTGCCGCAACATAGTAGCCCGAGCCTTTACGGGAAACTGTATAGCCTCTGCTGACCAGGCGCTGATAGGCTTCGCTGACTGTAAAGGTACTGATCTGGTGCTCTTGGGCATATTGGCGTACGGAAGGCAGGCGGCTGCCGGGCGGTAATATACCCTGATCGATGCTGTCGCACAGGCGCATCACGATTTGCTCGGCCAGTGTGGCGTTTGCGGCTTTGCCCATAGGTTTCGTCTTGGCTGCTTGCGATTCTTTTAGCATAACCGCTTATTGTGGCGAGTACAGCCTCTGCCGCTCTTTTGCTGTAACTGTACAGTGCATATTTCTGTACAGATTGCTGCTTTTCGAACTAACTGCCTCTGTTATGCCATCTTGCTCCTGTCTACATTGCTGCTCATGGCACGCATGTGCAATGAGGAGAAAACCATGACCCAGGATCAGATGCAGGCTTACTGGATGCCCTTTACATCCAATCGCCATTTCAAGAGCGCACCGCGCATGCTGGTTTCGGCCGATGGCATGTATTACCGCGACGATTTGGATCGGCAGATTCTGGATGGCTGTGCCGGTTTGTGGTGTGTGAACGCAGGCCACAACCGCCAGCCCATTGTTGAGGCCATCCAAAAACAGGCGGCCACACTGGATTATGCCCCTCCTTTCCAGATCGGCCATCCCAAGGCATTCGAGGCGGCTGAGCAGCTGGCGGCAATGGCGCCGGCCGGTTTGTCCAAGGTGTTCTTCGTCAATTCGGGTTCCGAGGCTGCAGACACGGCGCTAAAGATGGCGATTGCCTACCACCGCGTAAGGGGGGATGCAGCAAGGGTCAAGCTGGTGGGGCGCGAGCGCGGTTACCATGGTGTCAATTTTGGCGGTATTTCGGTCGGTGGCATTGCAGGTAACCGCAAGCTGTTCCCGGTCAGCCTGCCGACGGTAGACCATATCAAGAGCACGCATGATCTGGCACGCAATGCCTTTAGCCGCGGCGAGCCCGAGTTCGGTGCCGAGCTGGCAGACGAACTGGAGGCGCGCATCACGACCTTGCATGACCCTTCCACCATCGCTGCGGTCATTGTCGAGCCTATGGCCGGCTCGACCGGGGTGCTGATTCCACCCAAGGGCTATCTGAAGCGGCTGCGTGAAATCTGCGACAAATACGGCATCCTGCTTATTTTTGATGAGGTCATCACCGGCTTTGGCCGTCTGGGTGCCGACTGGGCCGCCAACCGCTTTGATGTCCTGCCCGATATTATTACCTGTGCCAAAGGGCTGACCAATGGCGTCGTACCGATGGGTGCCTTGCTGATCAAGCCCGAGATCCATGATGCCTTTATGGCGGCTGCGGCAGACCGGGCTATCGAATTCCCGCATGGTTATACCTACTCGGCACATCCGCTAGCTTGCGCTGCGGCGATTGCGACGCTGGATGTCTACCGTCAGGATGGCTTGTTCGAGCGTGCCGCAACTCTGGCGCCACGTTTTGAAGACAAGGTGCATGCGCTGCGTGGCGAGCGCCATATCAAGGACATCCGCAATCTTGGACTGGTTGCCGGCATCGAGCTGGAGAGCCGGCCGGGTGCGCCGGGCGCGCGCGGCATGGATGTCTTTCTCAAATGCTGGGAAAAGGGCGTACTGGTGCGCTTTACCGGCGACATCATCGCCTGCTCGCCGCCTTTGATTATCAGCGAACAGGAAATCGACACCCTGTTTAGCGTGATTGGCGAAGCCATTCACGAAACCGAATAATAAGGAAACCCATCATGCAAAGCATTGCCCATTTTATTGGCGGTGAGCATTACGCCGGCCAGAGCGAAAGACATAGCGAAGTTTTCAATCCTGCATTGGGCGAAGTGATTGCCCATGTGCCCTTGGCGACGCTGGATGAAGTCAATGCCGCCGTAGCCTGCGCGCGCCGTGCCTTTCCGGCCTGGGCCGAAACGCCGCCGCTTAAGCGCGCACGGGTCATGTTCAAATTCAAGGCATTGCTGGAAGAAAACCAGCAAAAAATAGCCGAGCTGATTTCCCGCGAGCACGGCAAGGTCGTCTCCGATGCCATGGGCGAGGTGACGCGCGGTCTGGAGGTGGTGGAGTTTGCCTGCGGGATTCCGCAGCTGCTCAAGGGTGAATTTACCGAACAGGTGGGCGGCGGTATCGATAGCCATTCCATGCGCCAGCCCTTGGGCGTGGTTGCCGGGATTACACCATTCAACTTCCCGGCCATGGTGCCGATGTGGATGTTCCCGGTCGCCATCGCCTGTGGCAATACCTTTATTCTCAAGCCATCCGAACGCGACCCGTCGACGGCGCTGTTGCTGGCCGACTTGCTCAAGCAGGCGGGTCTGCCGGACGGCGTATTTAATGTGGTGCATGGCGACAAGGTCGCGGTGGATGCGCTACTGACCCATCCGGAGGTGGCGGCCTTGAGTTTTGTCGGCTCGACGCCGATTGCCCGCTACATTTATGAAACCGGTGCCCATCATGGTAAGCGGGTGCAGGCATTGGGCGGTGCCAAGAACCATCTGGTCGTGATGCCGGATGCGGATCTGGATGGCACGGTCGAGGCCCTGATTGGTTCGGCTTACGGCTCGGCCGGCGAGCGCTGCATGGCGATCTCGGTCGCCGTGGCGGTGGGCGATGTGGCTGATGCACTGGTGGAAAAGCTGGCCGAACGTGCCCGCAGCCTGAAAATAGGCGTAGGCGGCGAGGCGGATGCGGAAATGGGGCCGCTGGTGACGCGTATTCACCGCGACAAGGTGGCCGGCTATGTTGATGCCGGTGTCGCCGAAGGCGCGAAACTGGTGGTCGATGGGCGCGCTTACCGCCATCCAGCGTATGAGAACGGCTTTTTTATCGGCCCTTGCCTGTTTGATCATGTCTCGCCCGAGATGACCATCTATCAGGAGGAGATTTTCGGGCCGGTGCTGGCCGTGGTGCGTGTGCCCGACTTTGAAAGTGCCGTGCAGCTGATCAATGCCCACCCTTACGCCAACGGCACCGCCATCTTTACCCGTTCGGGTGCGGCTGCGCGCGAGTTCGGTCACCGTATTCAGGTCGGGATGGTTGGCGTGAATGTGCCGATTCCTGTGCCGATGGCGTTCCACAGCTTTGGCGGCTGGAAGGCTTCGCTGTTCGGCGACCATTCCATGCATGGCCCGGAGGGCGTGCGCTTTTATACCCGCATCAAGACCATTACCAGCCGCTGGCCGGAGAAACTCACTGCCGAGTTTGTCATGCCCACCATGAAGTGAGGTGAGACGGTAGGCAAAAGAGCCGGCATCATGCCGGCTCTTTTGTTTTCGGCCTTGCTTAGCGGGTTTTGGCGAGGCGGCGGCACTGCCACCACTCAAGCAGCATCACCCCCAGCAATAGCATGGCACAGCCTATAATCACCGGCAGGTTGCCGCTACGCATATAGGGCGTCAGGCCGCGACGCCCTTGCACCTCGACCTTGAGCACCTGTTCGGTGTCCGGTGCTGCCAGGCTCTTGATGCTGCCGTCCGGATTGATCAGTGCCGTCATGCCGGTATTGGTTGAGCGCAGCATGGGGCGGCCGGTTTCCAGTGAGCGCGCTTGCGACAACTGCAAATGCTGGTCCATGGCCGAGCTTTTGCCAAACCAGGCGAGATTGCTGACGTTGGCGAGCAAGGTCGCCTCGCGCGCCGGGCCGATCAGCTCTTCGCCAAAACTATCCTCGTAGCAGACATTGAACGCGACTTTTTGTCCGGCCAGCGTCAATGGTGCCTGTGCCGGCCCGCCGCGCGAGAAGCCGGAGAGCGGCATATTCATATACTGGTAGATCCAGCCTATGAACTGCGGCAGCGGAATAAACTCGCCAAACGGCACCAGATGATTCTTGGCGTAGTAGGGCAGGTCGGGCTGGCTGAAAGCGACCACGGCATTGAGATAGCCCTCTCCGTCATCGGTGCGGCGCGGAATGCCGATGGCGATATCCATCTGTTTGGCTTTGGCCTCGCGCTGAATCATGCTGATCAGCCCGGGCGGCAGGTCTTCCAGAAATAGCGGGAAAGCGGTTTCCGGCAGAATCATCAGATCGGCGCGCTGGCTGCCTATCATCTGGTAGTAGCGCTCTATCGTCAGTTGCAGTATTTCCGGGCTCCATTTGAGCGACTGTGGAATATTGCCCTGCGCCAGCGCCACGCTGACCGGCTGGCCGGCATTTTGCGTCCAGCTGACCGACTTCAGTAGTTGTGCGCCGCACCACAGACTGATTAACAAGGCGATCAGCGCCAGGCGCCCGCCCTTGGCCAGCCGCGGCAAGGCCACCAGTGCGCCTGCGCTCAAGGCTACGGCAAAGGTTACGCCGTGGATGCCGCTGACAGCGGCAAGGCCGGCCAACGGGCTTTCCGCAATCTGGCTGTAACCGATCGCGCCCCACGGAAAGCCGGTAAACATCCAGCTGCGCAGCCATTCGCCCAGCGTCCACAAGGCGGGAAAGGCAACGAGCCAGCGCAGCCACGGCCTCTCACTTAACCTGACGGCAAACAGCATGGCCAGCGCCGGGTAGAGTGCGAGATAAGCGGGCAGCAGCAGTGTTGCCAGTGCCGCCGGCAAGGCCGGCAGCTGGGCGACGTCATGCAGGCTGTTGTAGATCCAGTTGAAGTTGGCGGTATAAGCCGCCAGTGCCCAGCCATAGCCCAAGGCAAACGCATGGCGCGGATGGCGCTCGACCAGCTCGGCCAGTATGGCCAGCAGCAGCGGCATCAGCCAGAACAGACGATGGGGGGCGAAGGCAAACAGCGTGGCGGCGCCGGCCAGCAGGCAGGCGGCCAGATAGAAAAACCTTTTCGGCATCAGGCGTCCTGCTCGCTGCTGCTGTCATCGCCTGCATCGCGCCGTGGCGCCACCACCAGCGTATGCAGGCGACGGCTGTCGGCGCGCAAAATGGTAATGTCCAGCGGGCCCAGCGTAACTTTCTCGCCACGTTTTGGCATATGTGCCATCGCGGTCAGTACCAGCCCGCCCAGCGTGTCGGCGTCATCGTCGGAAAAGTCGGTGCCGAAGAAGGCATTGATATCTTCGATTTCGGTTTGTGCCTTGACCCGGTAGCGCCGGCCGCGGATGGGGACGATATTGTCTTCGGCTTCATCGAAGTCGTATTCGTCTTCAATATCGCCGACGATCTGTTCAATGACGTCCTCGATGGTCACGAGGCCGGAAACGCTGCCATATTCATCCACCACGATAGCCATATGGTTGCGCGTGCTCTTGAAATCCTTGAGCAACACATTGAGCGGCTTGGACTCCGGAACAAATACCGCTTGGCGCAGGGTGTCGCGCAGGTCGAACAACTTGGGGTTGTGGAAGTAGCGCAGCAAATCCTTGGCCAGCAGAATGCCGACAATATCGTCCTTGTCGTCATCGATGACCGGGAAGCGCGAGTGTGCCGTATCCATTACGAAGGGCAGGAATTGCTCGACCGGATCATCGACGCGCACGACATCCATCTGGCTGCGCGGCACCATCACGTCGCGCACCGTTTGTTCCGAGACATTGAGTACGCCTTCTATCATCGCCAGCGCGTCCGCATCCATCAGGTTGCGTTCGAATGCGGCATGGAGTTGGGCGATCAACTCTTCGCGGTCTTCAGGCTCATGGGTAAAACGGTTCAGTAGTCGTTCGAACCAGCTAGGTGACGGTTTGCCAGAGTCGTCCATTAGACGGATTTTTCCTCAAGATAAGGGTCGGGATATCCCAGCTTGGCCAGGATCAGGGTTTCCAGAGCTTCCATGGCATCGGCTTCGGCTTCGTCTTCGTGGTCGAAGCCTTGCAGATGCAACAGGCCATGTACGGTCAGATGGGCGTAATGCGCCAACAGGTCTATGCCTTGCTCGGCCGCTTCTTTTTCGACGACCGGCGCGCACAGCACCAGGTCGCCGAACAGCGGCATGCCGGCTACGGTTTCGCCTTCATTCAGGGCGAAGGACAGGACATTGGTGGCGTAGTCTTTGCCACGGTAGTCGCGATTGAGTGCGCGGCCTTCATCGGCATCGACGATCAGCACGCTGACCTCGGCGGCTTTGACGCCGGCTTGCAGCGCGGCACGCGCCCAGCGGCCTAGTTCTTTGGCCGGGGGCAGGGTCGTGGCCGTGCTGCGCACATCCAGAGTCAGTTGCAATCGCGCGGCAAGGCGGGCGAGCAGGGGGTTACGCTTGGCTTTTTTCATCGTTTTTCTGTTGGTAATGCTCGTAGGCATCGACGATTTTTTGCACCAGCGGATGGCGCACAACGTCGTCGCTGTTGAAATGGTGGAAATGCAGGCCGCGCACATGGCCCAGAATCTGTTCCACTTCGACCAGCCCGCTTTTCTGGTGGCGGGCCAGATCGATCTGGGTGATGTCGCCGGTAATCACCGCGCGCGAACCGAAGCCGATGCGGGTGAGAAACATCTTCATCTGTTCGGGCGTGGTGTTCTGTGCCTCGTCCAGAATGATAAAGGCGTTGTTGAGCGTGCGCCCGCGCATATAGGCCAGTGGTGCAATCTCGATCTGTCCTTTTTCCAGCATGCGCTCGACCCGTTCGCTGCCGATCAGGTCATAGAGCGCGTCGTACAGCGGGCGCAAATACGGGTCGACCTTTTGCGCCAGATCGCCGGGCAGAAAACCCAGCTTCTCGCCGGCTTCGACCGCCGGGCGCACCAGCACGATACGCTTGACCGCGTCGCGCTCGAAGGCATCGACGGCGCAGGCGACGGCCAGATAGGTCTTGCCGGTGCCGGCAGGGCCGATGCCGAAACTGATGGTGTGCTCCAGCATGGCGCGGATATAGCCAACCTGGCGCGGCGTGCGCCCGCGCAAATCGCCACGGCGGGTGCGCAAAGCGGGCGAGCTGTCGGTTTCGCTGCTGGCAGCGACCGGGTTTTGTCTGAGTTCGACCAGACACAATTGCACGTCTTCCAGCTCCAGTTCCCGCGTCTCGGCCTGCAGATAGAGTTGGGTGAGTGCGCTGGCGGCTTCGCGCGCACGTTCGCCCTGAATGCGCAACTGCTCGCCACGGCGGGCGATGCTGACATCCAGTGCGATTTCTATCTGCTTGAGGTTGCTGTCCAGCGGGCCGGTCAAGCGCGCCAGACGGGCATTGTCGATCGGATTGAAACTGAGCTGTTCGGCGTGGGGCATGGGGCAGTCGGGTCTCGGGTCTGGTGTCCGGCCGTATCGGTGTGAACAGGCCGGACCATCGTCATGCTTCTGATGGTATTACACCATTTGGGTGCTGACTACCTCGCCCACCAGTGAATGCGGGTGGGCCTCGGTGATGCGCACCTGCACCATCTGCCCCAGCAGGTGCGGCTCTCCGACAAAATTGACCACCCGGTTGTTGCCGGTGCGGGCTGCCAGCATGCTGGCGTCGCGGCGCGAAACCGATTCGACCAGCACTTGCTGGATCGTGCCTTGCATGGCCTGGTTGATGGCAAATCCGGTGGCCTCGATTTCACGGTTCAGTGCCGCCAGACGGCGCTGCTTCACTTCATAAGGCGTGTCGTCGCTCAGGTTGGCGGCCGGTGTGCCCGGGCGCGGGCTGTAGATAAAGACAAAGCTGAAGTCGAAGGCCAGATCCTTGACCAGCTTAAGCGTCGCCTCGAAGTCGGCGTCGGTTTCGCCGGGGAAGCCGACGATAAAGTCGGAGGACAGGCTAAGATCCGGACGCACGGCACGCAGCTTGCGGATGATGGATTTGTACTCAAGCGCGGTATAGCCGCGCTTCATCGCCATCAAAATACGGTCGGAACCGCTTTGCACCGGCAGGTGCAGATGCGAAACCAGCTTGGGCAGGCGCGCAAAGCAGTCGATGATGCGTTCGGTGAATTCGCGCGGATGGCTGGTGGTAAAGCGGATGCGCTCGACGCCCGGTATCTCGTGCACGAACTCCAGCAGCAGGGCAAAGTCGGCGATCTCGCCATCGGCCATCAGGCCGCGGTAAGCGTTGACGTTCTGTCCCAGCAGCGTGATTTCCTTCACCCCCTGCAGTGCCAGCCCGGCGATTTCGGTTAGCACGTCTTCGAACGGGCGCGAGACTTCCTCGCCGCGGGTATAAGGCACGACGCAGAACGAGCAGTATTTGGAGCAGCCTTCCATGATGGAGACGGCGGCCGCATGGCCGTCGACCTTGGCCGGCGGAATATGGTCGAACTTTTCGATCTCGGGGAAGGAAATGTCCACTTGCGATGTGCCGCTTTCTTGCCGGTTTTTGATCAGCTCCGGCAGGCGGTGCAGCGTTTGCGGGCCGAACACCACGTCTACATAGGGTGCGCGCTTGACGATGGTCGCACCCTCCTGGCTTGCCACACAACCGCCCACGCCTATGATCAGCCCGGGTTTCTCCAGCTTGAGTTCGCGCACGCGGCCCAGATCGGAGAACACTTTTTCCTGTGCCTTTTCCCGCACGCTGCAGGTATTGAACAGAATGATGTCTGCGTCTTCGGGCCGGTCGGTCTTGATGGTGGCCTCGTTGCCGGCGAGTACATCCACCATCTTGTTGGAGTCGTATTCGTTCATCTGGCAGCCGAACGTCTTGATGTAAACCTTTTTCATGGTGTGCACGCTTGTCAATATGAAATGCCAGCACGCCCGCGCGCTCCCTTTTATGGCGGGGAGGACGGTTTTTGCTGGCAAATGAAGATGTTGCGCGCGAGTGTACCACAGGCCATCACTCAGACGATGCTGTGCGCTACGCGTTACAGCCTGGCATCACGCCCTGTTCTGTCTGCGAAGCGCTTTGCGGCTGGCGGGTACGGCCTTTGTCTGGTTTTGTTGTTTTTTGTTCGTATGTCGAGGCCGTCCCGGGCGGAATCAGGTAAAAAATCAGGAATTTCCATTCAGGATTTTTGCTTGTTTTTTTAAGCCCTTTTGCATTTATCCGTTTTTAAATCAGTGGATAAGACATTTTTTTCTGGCTAACGGCATAATCTGCAAGAAAAACTTGATTAGAATCAACTGATGTACCTATATGCCCTTGCAAAGTTCACAAACGAAAGTAGAATTGCCGCAAATTTATTAGCGGAAGAAGTTTCTATCATGCGCGTTACGGTTGATTTGGCTGTTCTGGCGGATTTTCTGTCCCAAGTGCTGGGGCAGCGTACTGAAGTGGCAGTACACGACATGAGCGATCTCGATCAGTCGTTGTGCATCATCCGGAATCCTATTTCCGGTCGGGAGGTCGGTGCGCCGGCAACCGATATGGCTTTGCGTCTGCTCAATGAATTCCAGCGCGGGGATGGCCCGTCGTTCCGGACTAACTATCCGGGCAAGCTGGTGGATGGGCAGCGCATGCGCTCTTCCAGCTTGCTGATTTGCGACGAGAAGGACAAGGCCCGCGCCATGGTTTGCCTGAATAGTAATGATCACGAGCTGCAGCGTGCGGTCGAGCTTTTGCAGGTGCACTTCCGTCGTGATCAGGACATGCACAGCGAAGAGTCCGCGGCCCACTCGGTAGAAAGCCTGGGTGACGACATTATCGGCAAGGTGATGGCCGCTTATCCGCCGCCTGCCGAACTGGGCAGCCAGCAAAAAAGAGCCATTGTCAGCGAACTGGAGCACAAGGGGATTTTTCTGGTGAAGGGCTTTATTGCCAAAACGGCCCACTTGCTGCTGATTTCCGAACCCACGCTGTATCGCTATCTGAAAGAAGCCGCCCAGGGCGACAGCCCGGCGACTGCTTGATTATTTAACGGCCACATTTGTGGCGATCCAATCTGCCATTTGACTTGAAAGCAAGGAAGACAAGAATGTCTCAATCCAATGTTTATACCCCTGAAGCGTCTGCTCAGGCTGGACAGGCTGCCGCTGGCAAGCCGGCCTGGACGCGTCAGGATACGACCTGGATGCTAGGCCTGTACGGTACTGCCGTGGGTGCCGGTACGCTGTTTCTGCCGATCAACGCGGGTATTGGTGGCTTCTGGCCATTGCTGGTCATGCTGGTGCTGGCCTGGCCGCTGACCTACTTTGCCCACCGTGGCCTGAACCGCTTCGTGCTGTCCGGTTCGACCCGCGACGGCGACATTACCGAAGTGGTCGAAGAGCATTTTGGCCTGACCGCAGGTAAGCTGATTACGCTGCTGTACTTCTTTGCTATCTATCCGATTTTGCTGGTGTATAGCGTGGCGATCACCAACACGGTGATGTCTTTCCTGACCCACCAGTTCGGCATTCAGCTGGGTAACGATATCGTCACCCGCGGCATTTTTGCCCTGGGTCTGATTCTGGCGCTGATGTCGGTGGTTCGTCTGGGCGGCGAGTTCATCGTGAAGGCGATGAGCGTGCTGGTGTTCCCGTTCGTCGCTGCATTGATGCTGCTGGCGCTGTATCTGGTGCCGCACTGGAATAGCTCGATGATCGACCAGGCCGGCACCTTTAGTGCTGCTGTCAGCAGCGGTGCATTCTGGAAGACCCTGTGGCTGGCGATTCCGGTGATGGTGTTCTCGTTCAACCATTCGCCTATTATCTCGTCGTTTGCCGTTGACCAGAAAAAACTGCACCCAGGCTGCGAAGATGCCGCGTCCAACCGTACGCTGAGCCGCGCGCACATCATGATGGTTGCTTCGGTCTTCTTCTTCGTGTTCAGCTGCGTGCTGAGCCTGTCGCCAGCTGATCTGGCCGAAGCCAAGGCACAGAACCTGTCCATCCTGTCTTATCTGGCCAACCACTTCCAGAACCCGATCATTGCCTGGGTTGCGCCGCTGATTGCCATCGTCGCGATTTCCAAGTCGTTCTTCGGTCACTATCTGGGTGCCAAAGAAGGCTTCAATGGTCTGGTGATTAAGGAACTGCGTCAGCGTGGCAAGACCATCGATACCGCCAAGCTGGACCGCTTTACCGCCGTATTCATGATCGTGACCACCTGGATTGTTGCCACGCTCAACCCGAACATCCTGGGCATGATTGAAAACCTGGGTGGCCCGGTGATTGCCGTGCTGCTGTTCCTGATGCCTATGTATGCGATTTATAAAGTGCCTGCAATGAAGAAGTATGCCGGCGCTGCCAGCAACTACTTCGTAGTCGCCATCGGCCTGATCGCCATCTCGGCCATCTTCTACTCGCTGGTGTTCTGATAGCGCTTTGAGCATGGACTTTGTGTCTGTGCTCTTGCTCTTACTTTTAATCCCCGATTCGTGTTGAAAACCCGGGTCGGGGATTGCGCAATTCTATTACTCAAACCAGACACGATCGACCCGATCCGGAGCCTAGCCCTGTCGTGGTCGCGGTACGTTTTCCGGGCGCTGCCCGGTTAAGGAAAAAGGACTCATTATGTTCAGCATGGCGGATATCTACAAAATCGGCGTAGGCCCTTCCAGTTCGCACACCATTGGCCCGATGAAGGCCGGTCATATGTTTCTGGGTACGCTGAAAGAAACCGGGCATTTCAGCCAGACAAGCCGTATCAAGGTGGATTGCTTTGGCTCGCTGGCTCTGACCGGCAAGGGGCATTGCACCGACCACGCCATTATTCTGGGTCTGGCCGGCAACCAGCCGGAAACCGTCGATCTGGATGCGGCGCCGGCCATCATTGCCGAAGTCGAATCGCACGGCCGTATCACCCTGGGGCGCACCCAGCAGAGCGTGGCTTTTGCTCTGGAATTCCATAGCGACAACCTGCCGCGCCACGAAAACGGCATGCAGATCCATGCTTATATCGGTGAAGAACTGGTGCTGTCCAAAACCTATTACTCCATCGGTGGCGGCTTTATCGTGGACGACGAGCATTTCGAGCAGAGCTCGTGCAGCGACACGCCGGTGCCGCACCACTTCCTGAGCGCAGCCGATCTGGTTGGGATGTGTGAAGAAAACGGCCTGCCTATCTCCAGCCTGGTGATGGAAAACGAGCTGGCTTTCCATGATGAGCATGAAGTGCGCGCTCACTTTGCCCGCGTCTGGGAAGTGATGAAGAGCAGCATGGAGCGCGGCATGCGTACCGAAGGCAATCTGCCGGGGCCTATGCGCATTCCGCGCCGTGCGCCCGCTTTGCATCGCAAGCTGACCGGTATGCTGCAGGTGTCGCAAGATCCGATGAGCGTACTGGACTGGGTCAATATGTACGCGATGGCCATGTCGGAAGAAAATGCGGCCGGCGGCCGCGTCGTGACTGCGCCAACGAATGGCGCGTGTGGCGTGGTGCCGGCAGTGATGGCTTATTACAACCACTTTATCCAGCCGTTGAATGACGATACTTGCCTGCGTTTCTTCCTGTCGTCCGGCGCGATCGGTTGCCTGTTCAAGCTGAATGCTTCGATCTCGGGTGCCGAAGTGGGTTGTCAGGGTGAAATCGGTGTGGCTTGCGCCATGGCCGCAGCCGGTCTGGCCGAGCTGATGGGGGCAAGCCCGGATCAGGTGTGCATGGCGGCAGAAATTGCCATGGAGCACAATCTGGGCCTGACGTGCGATCCGGTTGCCGGTCAGGTGCAGATTCCTTGCATCGAGCGCAATGCCATTGCCGCGGTCAAGGCGATCAACGCCGCGCGTATGGCGATGCATCGTACCAGCAGCCCCAAGGTGTCGCTGGACAAGGTCATTGCCGCGATGTACGCCACCGGCAAGGATATGGATGCCAAGTACCGCGAAACCTCGTGCGGTGGTCTGGCCTTGCAGATCACGGCAGGCGAGAAGCCTGTCGTTTGGATCAAGCAGGCGGCCTGAGTGCTTACCCTGTAGTGGGTCGGTTTACAGCCTGCCCTGCAAAAACGCCACGCACAAAAGCGTGGCGTTTTTATTTGTCTGCGGCATAGATGGTTTAGCGCAGTGCGCGCAGCATGCCTTGTGCGCCTTGGCCGTAGCAGGCCAGTTTGCCCGGGCGTAAGGGGTAGGGTAAAAAGCCTTGGCGCTTCCAGTAACTGTCCGCGCCCTGTACCGCGACCAGCCTGGCGCAGTTAAGACCGCGGCGCCGGGCATATTGCAGAACCTTCTCCATCAGGCGTGGCGCGAGACCCTGGCCGCGTGCGGTCTTGGTCAGCGCCATATCGTGCAGGAATAAGGTATCGCAGTGCTCGGGTAGTGCCGGCAGCGGTGTGTCCAGTGCGGGCGGTTGTTCTCCATGCCATGGGTGAGCAAACAGGTAGCCATGTACACGGCCGTTTTCTTCGGCTACCCAGCAGGTATCGGGTGACAGGCGCTGGCGTGAAGCCAGGGCAGCGTGGCTTTCGATCAGCTCGTCGCGGTAGCATTGTGCCTGCACGGCAAGAACCGCATCGATATCGCTTGCGCGCATCGCGCGCAGCATGAGTGCGCCGGATGTACGGGCGGCTTGAGTCTGGCTTGGCATGGTATGGAGGGTGCGGTCGGTGCCGCAGCGAATATTTTGTATACAGTCAGCGCAAGATTGTCGCGATGCAGCATAGCTTCGTCAAGATTGGGTGTGTCCAGTCTCTTCCTCGAAGGGAGGGCTTGCGTATTTCCTCCGTCCCTCCTTGGGTGTTGCGTTTTGGCTTGTGTTTGGCGAGTGCTCGATCTGGCCTGGTGGCTTCAGGCATAAGGCAAAACCCCCGCTTGCGGGGGCTTGGGTGATTTTAAAGTGCACGCAGAGGGCGTGCGTGATGGCGTGTCCGCTTTAGTTGCTTTGATAGTCCTGCGGATGGGCTTTGATGACCTCGCCTGCTGCCGCATCCTGTGCGGCGCGTTCGGCATCGCTTAGTGCCGGGGCTTGATAAAGCCCTGAGTTGTGGCGTGCATGGAAGTTATCTGCGCCTCCTCCATTGCGTTCATGGTGGGAGGGTGTGTGATGGCTGCTGCTATCGTCTGCAAAAACCTGACTGCCGGTGATGGCCAGTGTTGCGGCGAGTAGCAGGGAGGGGAGCTGTCTCATGTTGTTCTCCTTGTCTACCGTTGGCGAATGGCATTTGCCAATCCGTAGACTGGCAGACGCCAGCTACTAAGACAGGGTGTAGCGGGCTTGGTTCTTTGGCTTGGGGTGTGGGTGTTGTTTTTGGCAGCGGCGGGCATGAAAAAAGCCGCTATCCCGAAGGAAGCGGCTTTTTTCTGAATGGGTGGTGGCGAATCAGGGACTCGAACCCCGGACCTGCGGATTATGATTCCGTCGCTCTAACCAACTGAGCTAATTCGCCACGCGGTCACTTCGCTGCGGTGTTTCTGTGTTGCGTCGAAGTGGGGCGAACTATACCGGCCTCCCTTTTTTCTGTCAACACCTTGGGCGAAGAAAAATGCAATTCATGCCGCGCATCCACCTTTTTCAGTGGCTTGTGTGACGATAAATTGCCATAAATTCAAAGTCTTGGGCTGTTTATAGCGTATGGCAGCGATCGCCATGAATCAGGCCGCGCCAGTCTATGCTGATGCCGCGACCGAAGCCGATCACCTTGAATAGTTCGCCCATTTCTGCCGGCGAGCACAGTTTTTGTACGGCGGCAGACTGTGGTACGTAGTGGCGGACGTCTTCCGGGTCGAGTAAGGCGAGCTCGTCGGTGATGCCGGCGCTGAGCAGGAACTGGGCCTGGCTGGTATAGCCGATCAGATCCAGGCCGGCTGCCAGGCCGGTTTCGGCGATGGCAGTAAAGTCGACATGGCAGGTCAGGTCCATCAGGCCGGGCAGGTAGAAAGGGTCGGTCACGGTGTGGTGGCGGTAGTGGCCGATCAGGGTGCCCATATGGCGCTGCGGATGATAGTACTCGTGTGCCGGAAAACCGTAGTCGATAAACAGCAAGGCACCGCGGGTCAGCCGTTCGCCCAGGGTGCGGATAAAGGCGCGGTTGGCCAGGCTGATTTCACTGCTGTAGCCGGCAATGGCGGGTATCAGGGCCTGCGCAAGCTCGGTCAGGGCCGGGTCCTGCAGTGCGCGCTCGGCCAGCACAAACTGGCCGTCTTTCAGGCTGACACCGCGCAGGCTGACGTTCTGGCCATTATGCAGCAGCAGCTCGCACGGCATGGCATCCAGGACTTCGTTGCCGATTACGATGCCATCCAGCGTGTCCGGCAGCGTGCTTAACCAGCTTACCTTGTCCAGCAAATGCGGCAGGCGCTCGCGCAGCAGGGTTTGTTGGCGCTCGATCAGGTCGGCCGACAAATCGATAATGATATAGCGCAGAGGCAGGGCATCCAGTTGCTCCAGCTTTTGCAGGATGTCGGCCGCAAGCTTGCCGGTGCCGGCACCAAACTCATAGATGACGCCAGCGGTTTGCGGCAACAGTTCGGCGATTTGCCGCGCCAGCGTCGCGCCGAACAGCGCGCTCATTTCCGGTGCGGTGGTGAAGTCGCCGGCGGCGCCCAGTTTGGCGCTGCCCGCCGCGTAGTAGCCAAGGCCGGGCGCGTACAGTGCCAGTTCCATATAGCGCGAGAAGGGAATCCAGCCGCCGGCGGCGGCTATTTCGGCGGCAATCTGTTGTGACAGAGCTTCGCTGGTGGCAAGAGCTTCGGCGCTGGCTTGGGGAAGGCTGGTCATAATGGGCAATCCTGTTCAATATAACGGGATTGTCGGTCAATCCCGCGTGCATGAGAAGGGTGTGGCCATGAATCAAGGGGCGCAGGAATGGATACCAAGGTTGTTCTGATTACGGGCGCGGCGCGGCGGGTGGGGGCGGGGATTGCCCGTCACCTGCATGCGCGCGGTGCGTCTTTGCTGCTGCATTATCACCAGTCGGAAGCCGATGCCTGGCGTTTGGCGGGGGAGCTGAATGCCCAACGTCCGGGTTCGGTGCAGTTGGCGCAGGCCGATTTGCAGGATACGGCACGCTTGCCCGAGCTGGTGGCAGCGGCCATTTCGGCTTTCGGCCATCTGGACGGGCTGGTGAATAATGCGTCCGGTTTTTACCCGACGGCGGCGGGTGCCATCGAAGAGGCGGACTGGGACAGCCTGATGGGCTCCAATCTCAAGGCGCCGCTGTTTCTGGCTCAGGCTGCGCTGCCTTATTTGCGCCAGAGTTCGGGTGCCATTGTCGGCATTGTCGACATTCACGCCGAGCGTCCGATGCCGCGCCATGTGGTGTATAGCCTGGCCAAGGCCGGCCATGCCCAGCTGATCCGTTCGCTGGCGCTGGAGCTGGCTCCGCATGTGCGGGTGAACGGCGTGTCGCCCGGCGTGAATCTGTGGCCGGAGACCGATCTGTCGTTTGATAGTGCCGAGCGGCGCGAGATCGAAAGCCGCATTCCCCTGGCGCGTACCGGGGTGCCGGATGATATCGCGCGGGCCGTGGGCTTTTTGCTGTTTGATGCGACCTATGTCACCGGCCAGATTCTGGCAGTTGATGGCGGGCGCAGCATCGTGTTGTAGGCGGGCAGGGAGCGCAGTCGTTTCCGCCTGTGTCCATTGTTGTGGGCAGAGGTGGCGCGAGGGGGGCGTTTGGCGGTAAAATCGCCGGATTTTCAGTCCCTTAGCCCTACCCTCATGCCCGAACATATCGCCGTTGCCGACAAGAAAGCCGAAAAGGCCGCCTACGAGGGCAATAAGCTCACCAAGCGTTTGCGCCACCATGTGGGTGACGCGATCAACGATTTTAATATGATAGAAGCGGGCGACCGGGTCATGGTCTGCCTGTCCGGCGGCAAGGACAGTTTTGCCCTGCTCGACATTCTGCTGGGCTTGCAAAAATCCGCACCGATTGATTTTTCCATCGTGGCGGTCAATCTCGACCAGAAACAGCCGGGCTTCCCCGCGCATGTGCTGCCTGCCTATCTTGAATCCATCGGGGTCGAGTACCGCATTGTCGAGGAAGATACCTACTCCATCGTGAAGCGGGTGATTCCGGAGGGCAAGACCACATGCAGCCTGTGTTCGCGCCTGCGTCGCGGCGTGCTGTACCGTGTGGCCGAAGAGCTGGGCGCGACCAAGATCGCGCTGGGCCACCACCGCGACGATATGCTGCACACCCTGTTCCTCAATATGTTCTATGGCGGCAAGCTCAAATCCATGCCGCCCAAGCTGGTGTCGGACAACGGCAAGCATATGGTGATCCGTCCGCTGGCTTATTGCCGCGAAAAGGATCTGGAACGCTATGCCGAACTGCGCGCCTTCCCCATCATCCCGTGCAATCTGTGTGGCTCGCAGCCCAATCTGCAGCGCCAGGTGGTCAAGGAAATGGTCAACGACTGGGACAAGCGCTTCCCGGGCCGGGTCGAAACCATGTTTACCGCCATGCAGAACGTGGTGCCTTCGCATCTGGCCGACGCCAAGCTGTTCGACTTTGCCGGCCTGAAAGTGGGCGATGCGCTGGTCGAGGGCGATACCGCTTTTGACAAGGAAGAGTTTACCGATCCGCGTCCGCTGGACGAAGACGGCAAGCCGCGCCGGGCTTTCAGTATTCTCGACTCGCGGGCCAAGGAGAATGCTTGTGGCGGGTAAGGCATGCCATCCCTTTCGTCGCCGCGTGCGTGCGGCCATAGACGAGATGCCGGAGGTGGAAATTTCCGAGTCGGGCAATATCCGCTCGCTGCATCTGGGCTCGGAAACGGTGCAAAGCTCGATGAATTTGGACGAGCCGGCCGATCTGGTCTTGAGTTATACCCGGGCGATGATGGGCTTTTTGCTGTTTGGCGAGGAGCCGCAGCACATTCTGCAGATCGGTCTGGGCGGCGGTTCGATTACCCGCTTTATCGACGAGTATCTGCCCAATGCCCGCTCGCTGGTGGTCGAGATCAATCCGCAGGTGATCGCGGTGGCGCGTGCCTTTTTCCAGATGCCGGAGGAGGGCGAGTATTTCGAGATCATCGAGGCCGATGGCGCCGACTATGTGAAGATTTTCCGCGAGTCGACCGACGCCATTCTGGTCGACGGTTTTGACGGCGTGCAGATTGTCGATGCGCTGACCACCGAAGACTTCTTTATGGATTGCCGGCGGGCCTTGTCGCCCAATGGCGTGTTCGTTGCCAACTGGTGGAGTGGCGACAAGCGCTATCAGGCTTTCCTCGAGCGGCTGCTGGAGGTGTTCGAAGGGCGGGTGATCGAGCTGCCGTCGGCCAGTCACGGCAATGTGGCGGTGATGGCCTTCCGCCAGAGTCCGCATCCGGTGAGCTGGGATGCGCTGGAGTTTCGTGCCGATCAGCTTGAGTGCCGCTACGGCATTGAGTTTGGCGATTTCGTGCGCCGCATCAAGGAGTGCAATTTGCACTCTGCCGGGCGCTTGCTGATATAGGGCATCGCCAGACACGCTGTTTCCAGCCCCGCGCATGTGTCGCGGGGCTTTGTGTATCTGATGCCGTGCGCAATAAGCGCGTATAATCTCGCGTTTTAAAGCAGGCAGCCGGGCGAGGCTATGCGCTGCCTGCAGGCTGGTTTACGTCTTTCCGGGGTTTCTCGTGCACAAACAACAGTTTCTCTCGCGCATCGCCGACAAGTCGGCTGTTATCGGTATCGTCGGTCTGGGCTATGTCGGCCTGCCTTTGATGCTGCGTTTTGCCGAAGTCGGCTATAAAGTCATCGGTTACGACATCGATCAGGGCAAAGTTGACGCCCTGATGAACGGCCAAAGTTATATCGAACACATTCCGGCAACCAGCATTCAGGGCGCGCTGCTGGATGGTTTTGAGGCCACTTCCGATTTTGTTCGTGCCTCCGAGGCCGATGCGCTGATTCTGTGCGTGCCGACCCCGCTGAATAAATATCGCGAGCCCGATCTCAGCTTCGTGATCAATACCATCGATTCACTGGTGCCTTATTTGCGCGCCGGCCAACTGGTATCGCTGGAGTCGACTACCTATCCGGGTACCACCGACGAAGAGTTGCTGCCGCGCATCGAGTCGCGCGGCTTCACCGTTGGCGAAGACGCCTTTCTGGTGTTTTCGCCCGAGCGTGAAGACCCGGGTAATCCGGACTTCAGCACCCGCACCATTCCCAAGGTGTGCGGCGGCGTGACCCCCGCCTGCCAGGAAATCGGCGTGGCGCTGTATGGCGCGGTAATCGACACCGTCGTGCCGGTGTCCAGTACCCGCGCGGCCGAAATGACCAAGCTGCTGGAAAACATCCACCGTGCGGTCAATATCGGTCTGGTGAACGAGATGAAGATCGTCGCCGATAAAATGGGCATCGATATTCATGAAGTCATCCGCGCCGCCGCGACCAAGCCGTTCGGCTTCGTGCCCTACTATCCGGGCCCGGGTCTGGGCGGGCACTGCATCCCGATCGATCCCTTCTATCTGACTTGGAAGGCGCGCGAGTATGGCGTCAATACCCGCTTTATCGAGCTGGCCGGCGAAGTGAACTCCGGTATGCCGGACTGGGTGGTGGCCAAGGTTGCCTCCGCGCTGAATAGCCGCAAGAAGGCGATCAATGGCAGCCGCGTGCTGGTGCTGGGCATTGCCTACAAGAAGAACGTCGATGATATGCGCGAAAGCCCATCGGTATTCCTGATGGAAAAACTGCGCGATCTGGGCGCCGAGATCAGTTACAGCGACCCGCATGTGCCGGTTTTCCCCAAGATGCGCGAGCACCACTTTGATCTGGCCAGCGTCACCTTGTCGCCCGAAGTCATTGCCGCTTACGACTGCATTTTGCTGGCCACCGATCATGACCGTTTCGACTACGCCATGCTCAAGGAACACGCCCAGCTGATTATCGACAGCCGCGGCAAGTTCCTCGACCCCGCCGACCATATCGTTAAGGCCTGATCATGCACGCTTACGAAACCATTACCGATCGCAAGATCCGTTTTGCCCTGGTCGGCTGTGGCCGCATCGCGCAAAACCATTTCGCTTCGCTGGAGCAGCACGCCGACCGGGCCGAGATTGTCGACGTGTGCGATATCCGTCCCGAGGCGCTGCAAGCGGCGGTGACGCGTACCGGCGCGCGCGGCCATGCCGATTTGAAAAGCCTGCTCTCCAGCAGCAATGCCGACATCGTGATCCTGACCACGCCTTCCGGCCTGCATCCGGCCCAGAGCATAGACTGCTCCGAGGCGGGCTTTCATGTGATGACGGAAAAGCCGATGGCGACGCGCTGGGAAGACGGCCTGGAGATGGTGAAAGCCGCCGACAAGGCCGGCAAGCGCATGTTTGTGGTCAAGCAGAACCGCCGCAATGCCACCTTGCAGCTTTTGAAGCGCGCGATGCAGGAAAAGCGTTTCGGCCGTATCTATATGGTCAACGTCAATGTGTTCTGGACCCGTCCGCAGGACTACTACGACTCGGCCGCCTGGCGCGGCACTTGGGAGTTTGACGGTGGCGCCTTTATGAACCAGGCCAGCCACTATGTGGATCTGCTGGACTGGCTGATCGGCCCGGTCGAGAGCGTACAGGCCTATACCGCTACGCTGGCGCGCAATATCGAGGTGGAAGACACCGGCACGGTCAGCGTCAAATGGCGCTCGGGTGCCTTGGGCAGCATGAATGTCACCATGCTCACCTACCCGAAAAACCTGGAAGGCTCGATCACCATTCTGGGCGAGAAGGGCTCGGTGCGCGTGGGCGGTCTGGCGGTCAATGAAATCCAGCACTGGGAGTTCGACACGCCGCATGCGATGGATGGCGAGATTGGCGACGTCAGCTACGCCACCACCAGCGTGTACGGTTTTGGCCATCCGCTGTACTACGACAACGTGATCAAGGTCATGCGCGGCGAAGCCGAGCCGGAAACCGATGGCCGTGAAGGCCTGAAGTCGCTGGAACTGTTGATCGCCATGTATTTGTCGGCGCGCGACGGCCGCCGCGTCAGCCTGCCGCTGGACTATTAAGCGATGCTGGACGGAGCAACGCTAGGCTTGTTTCTGGCCGCCTGTCTGGTGCTGGCGGCGACGCCGGGGCCGGATATGCTGTTGATCAGCTCGCGCAGTCTGAGTCAGGGGCCGGCTGCCGGTTTTGTCACCCTGCTGGGCATCCAGCTGGGTACCTATTGCCATGCGCTGGCGGTGGCGCTGGGCTTGTCGCAACTGGTGCTGGCGGTACCGCTGGCATTCGAAGTGGTGAAGCTCTCCGGTGCGGCTTATTTGCTGTTTCTGGCCTACAAGGCGATACGCGCACCGGCCGCGGCCGGCGCGGGTCGTTGCGAAGCGGCGCGTTACGGCTTGCCACGCTTGTTTGCGCAGGGTTTGTTGACCAATTTGCTCAACCCCAAGATGGCGCTATTCATGCTGGCCCTGTTGCCGCAGTTTCTGTCGTTCTCGGATGGCTATGTGGTGGGGCAGGCCTTGCTGCTGACCAGCTTGCTGAACGGTGTGGGGCTGGTGGTGAACGGCGTGGTGATTTTATTGGCCGGGCGCTTGCGTCAGCGTTTTGCCGCGTCCTCCGGCCGTCGCTGGCCGCAGTATTTGCTGGGTTCGGTGTTTGCCACGCTGGCACTGCGTCTGGCTTTAAGCGAGCGTTAGGCTCGCGTGATTGCTGAATAAGGTTGTTTATGACTGCCACTATCCACTCCAGCGCCATCGTTGATGATGGCGCCACGCTCGGTGAGGGCACCTGTGTCTGGCACTGGGTACATATCTCGGCCGGTGCGCGCATCGGTGCACGCTGCTCGTTCGGGCAGAATGTGTTTGTTGCGGGTGACGTGCTGATCGGTGACAACGTCAAGGTACAGAACAATGTATCCATCTACGACGCGGTCACGCTGGAAGACGATGTGTTCTGCGGCCCATCCATGGTGTTCACCAATGTGAACAATCCCCGCAGCCACGTCAGCCGCAAGCATGAATACCGCCGCACCATCGTGAAAAAGGGCGCGACCATAGGTGCCAACGCCACCATCGTCTGCGGCCACACCATAGGCGAATATGCCTTTATCGGCGCAGGTGCCGTGGTGACGCGCGATGTAGAGGCGTATGCGCTGATGGTGGGCACGCCGGCCAAGCGCATCGGCTGGATGTGCCAGTGCGGCGAGCGGCTGGATAGTACGCTGGGCGAACACGCCTGTGCCGCCTGCCACTCGCGCTACCAGATCAGCGGCAATAGCTGTACGCCGGTTTAATTGATTTTTGCGTGGCGGCATCTTTCTGCTGCCATGCGCTGCCAAATACAAGTGAGTGTATGTCCATCCAGTTTATCGACCTCAAGGCGCAGTACCAGCATCTCAAGCACGACATCGATGCGCGCATTCATGGGGTGCTCGATCACGGCCAGTACATTATGGGGCCGGAAGTTGCCGAGCTTGAAGCCGCACTGGCCGCCTACGTCGGCGTCAAGCACGCCATCGGCGTATGCGACGGCACGGCAGCGCTGCAAATTGCGCTGATGGCGCTGGGCATCCAGCCCGGCGACGAGGTGATTACCACCCCGTTCACCTTTATCGCTACCGGCGAAATGATCGCGCTGATGGGCGCCACGCCGGTGTTTGTCGATATCGACCCCATCAGCTACAACCTTGACCCTGCGCGCATCGAGGCGGCGATCACGCCGCGTACCCGCGCCATCATGCCGGTCAGCCTGTATGGCCAGTGTGCCGATTTTGCCGCCATCAACGCGATCGCAGAGAAGCACGGCCTCGCGGTGATCGAGGATGGTGCGCAGAGCTTTGGCGCAACGCAAAATGGTAAAAAATCCGGCAGCCTGTCGACCATAGGCTGCACCAGCTTCTTCCCGTCCAAGCCGCTGGGTTGCTATGGCGATGGCGGCGCATGCTTTACCGACGACGATGCCTTGGCCAAAAAAATGCGCGCCATCCGCATCCATGGCCAGGACCGCCGCTACCATCATCCGCTGATCGGCATCAACGGCCGCCTCGATACCATTCAGGCGGCGGTGCTGTTGGCCAAGCTGCCCAGCTTCCCAAGCGAAGTCGAGGCGCGCGCGCGGATCGGTGCGCGTTACAGCGAACGATTGGGTGATGTAGCGCGGGTACCGGTCATCATGCCGGGCAATAGCCATGTTTATGCGCAGTACACCATCGAGCTTGATCAGCGCGAGGCGGTGCAGGCCAGCTTGAAAGAAGCCGGCGTGCCCACTGCCGTGCACTACCCGATACCGTTGCATCTGCAGCCGGCATTTGCCCATCTGGGCTTGGGTGCGGGCAGCTTTCCGCTGGCCGAAGCAGCTGGCCTGCGGGTGATGAGCCTGCCTATGCATCCGTTTATGGACGAAGCGACGCAGGACGTGGTGGTGGCGGCCGTCAAGCGGGCGCTGGGCTAAGCCGTGTTGCTGTTGCGCCTGAAGGCGCTGGCCGCAGGCGGCTTTGCGCGCAATGTGGCGACGCTGGCAGGCGGGGCGGCCATTGCGCAGTTTTTGCCCCTGGCCGCTGCGCCTTTGCTGACGCGCCTCTATACGCCGGCGGAGTTCGGCGTATTGGCCATTTATGTGGCCTGGCTGTCCAACCTCGCGGTGCTGATGACCGGGCGCTACGATATGGCCATTGTGTTGCCGGACGACGAGCGTCGCGCCGCCAATCTGATGGGCTTGTCCTTGTGGCTGTCGCTGGCCTTGTCGCTGCTGGTGCTGCTGGCGGTGTTGCTGGGGCATGACGAGCTGTCACGTCTGGCGCAGGCGCCGGCCTTGTCCGGTTTGCTCTTGTGGCTGCCGTTGTCCTTGCTTCTGGCCGGCGGCATGCAGGCATGGAATAGCTGGAACAACCGCCATCAGCGTTATCGGGCCAATGCCGGCGGGCGCATGGCGCTGGCGCTGGGCATGACCGCCACCCAGCTGGGGGCCGGTTTTGCCGGGTTGGGCGCGGTGGGGCTGGTGCTGGGGCAATTGGTCGGGCAGGGCGCTTCGCTTGTGGTGCAGGCATGGCAGGATGTGCGTACGCGTTTTGGCTGGGGCCATATGGTCAGCCGGGACGACATGCGCGCGGTGGCGTATGTCTATCGCGAATTTCCGCGCATCAATGCGCCGCATGCCTTTGTCGGCGCCTTGCAGGACACGCTGGCGGTGACCTTGCTGACGCTATTGTCCGGCTCGGTCACGGTCGGGCTCTACGGCTTGATGATGCGCGTGCTGAAGATGCCGGCGGCGCTGGTGGGGCAGGCGGTGGCGCAGGTCGCCTACCGCGATATGGCTGCCGCCAGGAACCGCGGCGAATCGCTATTGCCCTATCTCAACAAGACGCTGGCCATTTTGTCGGCGCTGGCGCTGCCGCCGTTTGTCGTCATTATCCTGTGGGGCGACAGCCTGTTTGCCTGGGTGTTTGGCGAAGACTGGCGCATGGCCGGCAACTACGCGCGCGCCTTGTCGCCCTATATCCTGTTCCACTTTGTCGCCTCGCCCCTGGGCATGGTGCCGCTGGTGATTAACCGCCAGCGTACGGCTTTTGCCTTTACGGTGGCCGGTAGCGCCTTGTTTCTGGGCGCGCTGTGGGGCGGTTTTGTGCTCTGGCAGGACGTGAGCGCCGCTTTTGCGTTAGTCTCGGTAGTCATGACACTCTATTTCTCCTGTTACTTTATCTGGTTATGGCGGGCGGTGCGGCCATGAAACTATGGGATAGCCTGCGTTTTCGCCTGTCGGGCCTGATCGGTCCGCGCATGGTGCTGGGCCTGACGCGCAGCGACGGCGTGCGCCTGCGCCGGGTGCGTATTTCCAATATGACCCGCATCGAGCACCCGCATAAGCTGCAGCTGGAAGACAATGTCTTTATCGGCCATTTCAATATGATCGATGCCTCCGGCGGGCTGTATATCGGCGAGGGCTGCCAGATTACCAACTATGTTTCACTGCTGACCCATTCCAGCCACGATACCGTGCGCCTGTATGGTGCGGCCTATCTTGACCACCAGAACCATGTCGGCTATCTGAAAAAGCCGTCGGTGATTGGCGACTATAGTTTTATCGGTCCGCATACGCTGTTGATGCCGGGCGTGCGCCTGGGCAAGGGCACGCTGGTGTCGGCCTATTCGCGGGTCGATGCCGGGGAGTATCCCGACTTTGCCATTCTTGCCGGCAATCCGGCGCAGATCGTGGGCGACACCCGCAAGCGTGATGCCGAATTTTTGGCGGCCCACCCCGAATTGCAACCCTTGTACAAGGCCTGGGCCGATGAAAATTAAACGCTTGCTGCTGGTGGGTTCGGCCTCGGTGCATACCTGGCGCTATCTCGAGGGTATCGCTGCGCATGTGGATGAAATCTGGCTGGCGACCAATGCCGAGGTGCCCGAAGGGCGTCGTCCGGCCAATCTTGCCGGTGTGTTGCGTGTCGACTTCCGTTTTTCCTCGTTTTCGGCGGTGGGCAAGCTGCGTGGCTGGATGAAATCGGTCAAGCCGGATGTGGTGCATATCCATCAGGCCAATAGCGTGGCCTGGCATGCGACGCGCGCCGCGCGCGGGCTGAATATCCCGCTGATGCTGACGACCTGGGGCTCGGATGTGCTGCTGCTGCCGGAGGGCAATCCGCTGATGGCGCAGATGGTGAAATCCAATCTGGCCAGCGCCGATCTGATTACCTCGGATTCGCTGTATATGGCGGCCAAAATCCGCGAGCTGGCGGGGAGCAGCAAGCGCATCGCCATTCTCAATTACGGCATGGATGCCCTGCCTGAGGCTGCGCCTTCTGCGACTAAAGCCAAACGCGTGCTGTCGTGCCGCCTGCACAAAAAGCTGTACCGCATCGACACCATTTTGCGTGCCTGGGCCGGGGTCGAGGCCTCGGGGCGCTATCCCCACTGGCGCCTGACCGTTGCCGCCAGTGGCGATCAGAGCGAGGCGCTACAGGAACTGGCGGCCACGCTTAAGCTTGAGCGCGTCGACTTTACCGGCTTTGTGCCGGCGGCCGAGCTCGCGGCTTTGTATCGCGACAGCCGTGTTTTTGTCAGCGTGCCCAAGAGTGACGCGACCAGTATCAGTTTGCTGGAGGCCATGGGCCATGGTTGCCTGCCGCTGCTGTCCAATCTGCCGGCCAATCTCGAGTGGGTGATCGATGGCTTGAATGGCCGGATCGCCGAAGATCTGGGCCGGCTGGATGCGGCGCTGATGCAGGCGATGGATGCCGCGACGGACAATGAACAGCTCGATGAAATCGCGACGCTTAACCGCAAACTGGTAAGCAAGAAAGCCTTGCACCGCGACAATATGGCGCAGTTTGCCGCCTTGTATGGCGAGCTGCTGCACTCACCCGAATCACACCTGAAATCCTGATGAAAATTGTCCACCTGAGCAGCGCCCATCCGCGCCACGATATCCGAATTTTCGTCAAAGAGTGCGTCACGCTGGCCAATGCCGGCTTTGACGTCAGCCTGATTGTCGCCGACGGTTTGGGCGAAGAAATCAGGCAGGGCGTGCGCATCCATGATGTGGGCGCGAAAAGTGGCGGGCGCATGCGGCGCATGACGGCGACCGTCAAGCGCGTCTTCGATGCCGCGCTGGCGCTGCAACCCGATGTGGTGCACTTTCACGACCCGGAACTGGTGCCTGCCGCGCTGCGCCTGAAGCAGGCCGGCATCAAGGTGATTTACGACGTGCATGAGGACATGCCGCGCCAGATTCTGGGCAAGCACTGGATACCCGGTGCCTTGCGCCCGCTGGTAGCGGGCAGCGTCGAGCGGGTGGAAGACTGGGCCGTGCAGCGCTTTGACGCCATCGTCACCTCGACCCCGCATATCCGTGAGCGCTTTTTGTCACGCAACAGCCGCAGCGTGGCCATCTGCAATTTCCCCATTCTGGCCGAACTGGTGCGCGATACACCGTGGGAAGCGCGGCGCAACGAGGCGTGTTATCTGGGCAGTATCTCGCGCATACGCGGCATCGCGCCGATTATCGCCGCCCTGCCTGACACCGGCGTGCGCTTGAATCTGGCCGGTTTGTGGAGCGAGGCCGGGCTGTATGAAGAGATGCAGCGCGAAGCGGGCTGGGCAAGAGTCAATGATCTGGGCGTGC
Organism: Craterilacuibacter sp. RT1T; assembly: GCF_023502145.1. Classification (GTDB taxonomy): domain Bacteria; phylum Pseudomonadota; class Gammaproteobacteria; order Burkholderiales; family Chromobacteriaceae; genus Craterilacuibacter. The sequence continues at coordinate 150,113 of NZ_JAMFLI010000007.1, forward strand.
TCGACCGCAGTGGGGTAGGTGAAGTACTGGCTCGCAGCAAGATCGGTCTGGTGACGCTGTTTCCGACGCCCAATTACGTCGACGCGCTGCCGATCAAGCTGTTCGAGTATATGGCAGCCGGCATGCCGGTGATTGCCAGCGATTTTCCGGTATGGCGCGCCATTGTCGACGATGCCGGCTGCGGCCTGTTGGTCGATCCGGAGGATCCGGCGGCGATTGCCGCCGCAATACGCGAGCTGATGGCCGATGAAGCGCGCGCCCAAGCCATGGGCGAGGCCGGGCGTGCCGCCGTGCTGGCCAAATACAGCTGGGCGGCCGAAGGTGAAAAGCTGGTCGCCCTGTACCGGACGCTGGAGGCGTGCTAGGGCGGATAGCCGCCCGCATTGCCCATTCACCGTAAACGACGACAAGCCCCAGATGAAAATCCTGTATATCAATCACTACGCCGGTTCACCCATGCACGGCATGGAGTTTCGCCCCTATTATCTGGCGCGCGAATGGGTCAAGGCCGGGCATGAGGTGAATATCGTCGCCGCCGATTATTCACACCTGCGCCAGCATAATCCCGAACTCTCCAAGGCTTATGCCGACCAGAGCATAGACGGCATCCGCTATACCTGGTGCCGCACGCCGCATTACGCGGGCAATGGCGCCCGGCGGGTGGTCAATATTTTTGCCTTTTTGCGCCGGCTGATGGGCTTGTCCGGACGCTTTATCCGCGACTGGAAGCCGGATCTGGTGATCGCCTCGAGCACCTATCCGCTGGACACCGTACCGGCGGCGTTTATTGCCGGCAAGACCGGCGCGCGCCTGGCGTATGAAGTGCATGATTTATGGCCGCTGACGCCGGTGGAAGTGGGCGGCATGAGCCCCAAGCATCCGTTTATCCGCCTGCTGCAATGGGCCGAAGACTTCGGCTACAAGAAGGCTGACACCGTGGTGTCGATGCTGCCGTGTGCCAAGGACTATATGCTGGCGCACGGCATGGCGCCGGAGAAATACGCGGTGGTACCCAATGGCGTGGACGTGGCCGAGTGGCAGGGCGCGGCCGAAGCGCTGCCGGCGGCGCATGCGCAGGCCATCGCGCGGCTTAAGGCCGACAAGCGCTTTTTGTTGGGTTACGCCGGTGGTCACGGTCTGGCCAACGCGCTCGACTTTTTGCTGCAGGCAGCGGCGCAGCTTAAAGAGGAACGGGTGAGCGTGGTGCTGGTGGGCGACGGGCCGGACAAGGCGGCGCTGATGGCCCAGGCACAGGCGCTGGGTCTGGATAATGTGCTGTTTCTGCCCTCCATCGCCAAGCGTGCGGTGCCGGCCTTCCTCGCCGAGATGGATGCGCTGTATATCGGCTGGCGCAAACTGCCGATTTACCGCTTCGGCATCAATCCGAACAAGCTGTTCGACTATATGATGGCCGGCAAGCCGGTGATCCACTCGGTCGACGCCTGCAACGATATCGTGCAATACGCCGCTTGCGGCATCAGCGTCGTGAGCGAAGACGCCGGCGCGATTGCCGGCGCAATACGCCAGATGATGGCCGAAACACCCAATGCGCGCGGGCGCATGGGTGCGGCGGGGCGGCAATATGTATTGGCCAACCATGATTACAAGGTGCTGGCGCGGCGGTTTATCGACGCTTGCTGCCGGTAAAGACGGTGGCAGGGGACGGTCTGTGGCCTAGCCGTATCTTGCAGCAAATGACATGTAGGGTGGGTGAGCCCCGCCGGGGCGTAACCCACCATCAGAATGGTGGAGAAAAAGTGATGAGCGAACAAAAATTCCTGCCCTTTGCCTTGCCCGATATCGGCGAGGAAGAAATCAATGAAGTGGTCGATACGCTGCGTTCGGGCTGGGTGACCACCGGGCCGAAAACCAAGCAGTTCGAAGCCGATTTCGCCGCCTTTCTCGGCGACGGTGTCGAGGCCATTGCCGTGAATTCGGCCACTTCCGGTCTGCATCTGGCGCTGGAGGCACTGGGCGTTGGCCCCGGTGACGAGGTGATCGTCCCGACTTACACTTTTACCGCCACGGCCGAGGTGGTACGTTACCTCGGCGCTGACCCGGTGTTTATCGATGTCGACCCGGCAACGCTGAACATGACGGCAGAGGGTTTGCGCGCCGCGATCACGCCCAAAACAAAAGTGGTGATGCCGGTGCATTTCGCCGGCCTGGCCTGCGATATGGACGCGATTATCGCGCTGGCGCGCGAACACGGCATCAAGGTGGTGGAAGACGCCGCGCATGCGCTGCCAACCTTGTATAAAGGGCGGCTGATCGGCACGCTGGACTCGGATGTGACGGTGTTCAGCTTTTACGCCAACAAGACCATGACCACCGGCGAAGGCGGCATGGTGGTGTCGAAAAATAAGGATCTGATCGCGCGCTGCAAGGTGATGCGCCTGCACGGTATCAGCCGCGATGCTTTCGACCGTTACCAGTCCAAGACGCCGGCGTGGTTTTACGAAGTGATCGCCCCCGGCTTCAAGTACAACATGCCGGATATCTGCGCGGCGCTGGGTCTTCACCAGCTCAAGAAAATCCGCCGTTTTCAGCAACAGCGCGAAGAAATGGCCACCCGCTTCGATGCCGAACTATGCGATCTGCCGCTGATCCTGCCGGCGCGCCCGCTTGAGGGGGGCAGCGAGCATGCCTGGCATCTCTATCCGGTGCGGCTCAAGCCCGAGGCGGGCATCAGCCGCGATGACTTTATCGCGCGGATGAGCGAAAAGGGGGTTGGCTGCTCGGTGCACTTTATCCCGCTACACCTGCATCCGGTGTGGCGTGACGGTTATGGCCTGACGCCTGCCGACTTTCCGGTCGCGCAGGCGGCGTTTGAAGCCGAGGTGACCTTGCCGCTCTATACGCGCATGAGCGCCGGGGATCAGGCACGGGTGATTGCTGCGGTGCGCGAGGTGCTGGGCGCATGAGTTTGCCGGATTCCCGTCCTGTTTTGCCTTGCTGCGCGCCGGCCGCCCATGGCTCGCGTGCGCTCAAGCGTGCTTTTGATCTGCTCGCTTCGGCGCTGGGCTTGTTGCTGCTTGCACCGCTCTTGATCGCGCTTGCCTTATGGATCAAGAGCGACTCGCCCGGGCCGGTGTTTTTCCGCCAGATTCGCGTCGGACGCGGTGGCGTGCTGTTTCGCATCCACAAATTCCGCACCATGCAGGTGGGGGCCGAAGGGCGCGGTCAGTTGACGGTGGGGGCGGACGCGCGCGTGACCGGCGCGGGCCGCTTGCTGCGCAAGACCAAGCTGGACGAGTTGCCGCAATTGATTGATGTATTGCTGGGGGATATGAGCCTGGTCGGCCCGCGCCCCGAGGTGCCCAAATATGTCGCGCATTATCCGGACGAGGTGAAGGCGCTGGTGTTATCGGTGCGCCCCGGCATTACCGACTGGGCGTCGATCCGCATGATAGACGAGAACGAAATTCTGGGCGGCGCAGCCGACCCTGAGCGGGCGTATATCGAGGAAATACTGCCGCAGAAGCTGGATTACTACGTGCGTTATGCACAAAGCCATAGCCTGCTGGAGGATTTGCAAATCATTATGGCGACGCTACTGAAAATCATCACGCGCTAAGGCGATACTTATCTAGGCTCCACGGGCTCGGGCTGCTTTGTGGCGCAGGTGTTTTGATTGTAATTGTTGCATATCGCGCAGGCTGGCCGCGCATGCTCGGGGGCGTGACAGTGGATGCTGTCCCGCCCGCTGGATTTAGCCTGATACATGCGACTGTCGGCGCAGGCGACGAGGTCTTCCCAGCTATTGCAGCCATCATTGATACGTTCGGCGGTGCCGGTGCTGGCCGTTTGCGGGTGACCGTCGGGTCGTGTGCCCAGCCCTTGCTGGTATAGGCGGGCCAGAGCCTGAAGGCTTTGCTGGCAATCGGTATTGGGCAGGATCAACAGAAACTCTTCCCCTCCCCAGCGCGTCAGGACATCGCCGCGGCGCAGTCTGGCCGATATGGCTTTGACCAGTGATTTCAGAACCTGATCACCGGCCTCATGGCCGTAGCGGTCATTGATTTGCTTGAAATGGTCCAGGTCAATAAAAGCGAGCGACAAGGGGGTGCCGGTGCGGGTTGACTGCTCAAACTGCAAGGCGAGGATTTCTTCACCGCTGCGTCGTGAATAGCAACCGGTCAGCGGGTCGCGTATCGCTTGTCCGACCAGGGCCATCATGAGCACCAGCTGACTGATGCTGGCCAAGGTCGAGACGCCGGTAATCAGTATCAGCAGCCAGTACTCGGCGCTAAAGGCCGGCCAACTACCGCCGCCCCAGTGTTCTATACCAGCCAGGCCATAAGCTACCAGCACCGGAGTGGCAAAGGCTAAGCTTTCCAGCAGTGTGAGCGGGAAAATGGCAAATCCGGCCAGCAGGACAAAAGGCAGAAAGGCATAGCCGGCACTGATGGCGGCGGAAAGGCCTTGTAGCGAATAGCGGGTCAATAACAGATGGGATATCACATAGAACACGGTGGGAATGGCAAATAGCGTCGCCATTGCCCGGTAGGCGTTGAGCATCCCGGCTTGCCGCTTGTAGTAGACCAAGCCGATAAAGGCGGCGCTAGCCAGCAGGCGTAGCGCCATGAGCTGTGGCCATAGTGTATCGGGCAGGGTCAGGACATCTACCACGATCCACAGCGGGGTGAGAACGGCAAACAAAAAAGCAAACAGCCGCACCCGGTTGATAATCATGCGGGCACGGCGATGGGCCATCAGCGGCATATGTTGATGCGGGCTGAATAACCAGCTGCTCTGGTCGGCCATCAGCTCGCCGGGTAGCAAACCGGACAAACGCAGCCAGAGGAAATGCGAAATTTTTTGCATGTGGACGCCAAAAATATAGGGCTGAGGCGCGTACTTAAGACGGCACCCCGGTATCGGGCTATTGCTATTTTGTATTGTTATCAATATTTTTAATGATATTAACATGCATTAATGCCTTGTTGTTTTCCTTGGGCATTATTTGTATTGCACAGGGAGCTTGGCCATGGAAACGCGCTGGCTGGAAGATTTTCTGGTCTTGGCCGAGACAGGTAGCTTTACCCGCTCGGCCGAGATCCGTCATTTGACGCAGCCGGCGTTTTCACGCCGCATCAAGTCGCTGGAGGGCTGGGCCGGTACCGAGCTGATCGACCGCACCTGTTACCCGACGCAACTGACGGCGGCAGGTCTGGCTTTTCGCCAGGAGGCCGCTGCGGTGCTGGCTCAGATGCGCGCCGCGCGCTCGCGTTTGGCGGGTATGCGGGCGATGCCGGCGGATACGCTGGAGTTTTCCGTGCCGCATACCTTGTCGTTCTCCTTCTTTCCCCACTGGCTGTCCGGCGTGGTCGAGGATTTTGGTGCGCTGTCGTGCCGCTTGCAGGCCAGCAATGTGCACGATGCCCTGCTGGCTTTTGTCGAGGGTGGCAGCGATCTGTTGATGTGCTACCACCATGCCCGCCAGCCGGTCAGCCTGAGCGATGCCTACTATAGCGGGCTGAAGCTGGGGCTGGAGCATTTGCGCCCTTATGCCCGCGCAGATGGTGACGGTCAGCCTTGCTTGCGTTTGCCGGGCACAGAAGCGCAGCCATTGCCGTTTTTAGGCTACTCGCCCGGCGCCTATTTCTACCGTATGAGTGAGCTTTTGCTGGGGCAGGCGCCCGAATCTGCGCACTTGAGTCTGCGTTACGAGACCGATATGGCCGAGGGCTTGAAGCATATGGTGTTGCAGGGGCACGGTGTTGCTTTTTTGCCCGATAGTGCGGTGCAGGAAGAGATCAAGCGTGGAGAGTTGGCGCTGGCTGGCGGTGAGGGCTGGCAGATTGATATGGAAGTGCGGCTTTATCGCGATATACGGCGGCAGCGCCCGGCGCTGGATGCACTATGGCGCTATTTGTCCGGGCGTTACCCGCGCGTGTAAAAACGGGAAGCTTGGCTTCCCGTTAGTCGTTCAGGCTTAGAAGTGGTAGCTGGCACCGGCCTGCAGGGCCATGGCTTTGACACTGCCCATGCTGTCGCCGTTCTGGTTTTCCAGCGTCACCTTGCCGTAATGCGTCAGCTCGGCAAACAGGCGCCATTCATTGCTGATGGTTCCTTCAACACCGATGCCGACAACAGGCTGGTAGTCGTGGGTGGTGTAGCTGCCAAAGCCGTAATCACCGCGGGCACGCAGCTGCCCTGCACCCAGACGACCGTAAACGCCAAACTGTTCAGTCACGGGCAAATGCCCCAGCGCACTGAAGGATACCGAGCGGATGCTGGTGCTGACCTTGCCGTTGAAGTCCTTGCCGTCGCTATCGCCCAGATCGGCAAAAGCCAGTTCCAGCGACAATTGTGGCAACACATAGTAGCCAGCGGTCAGCGCGTAGCCGACGCGGTTGTCTTCATTGCTGTTGTAACTTGGGTAGCTGACATTGTGGTGGGCGAATGCGCCGCTAAAGCCGATGTATTCGTCAGCCAGCTGCGGAGCGGCGCTGGCAACGCCGGCGATCAGGGAGAGGGAGAGCAGCAGGACATTCGGCTTCATGGTGATGACTCATCGCAGGATAAAACGCCATCTTATTCAAATGCATTTGATTGGGCAATAAATGTAATGCCAAATGTATTATTTGTTGTTGCCCTTGCTGTCCAATCCATGTGATGCAAATTTTGCATAATGCCATCGATATTCGGAATTGGTCAGGCGTACTTATGAAGTCTAGAGTCTTTCCCATTCCCGCCGCTCGCGGCTCACCCCAAGAATGAGACCTCGCATGACTACCCGCATCGAACACGATCTGATTGGCAACCGTGATATTCCCGCTCAGGCTTACTGGGGCGTGCATACCTTACGCGCGGTGGAAAATTTTCCGATTACCGGGGTGCCTATTTCGCACTATCGCGAGCTGATTCTGTCGCTGGCGCTGATCAAGCAGGCTGCTGCACAGGCCAATCACGAGATCGGTTTGCTGGATGATGCCAAGGCACAGGCGATTGTCGGGGCATGCGAGGAAATCCGCGCCGGCAAGCTGCATCAGGAGTTTGTCGTCGACTCCATTCAGGGGGGCGCCGGCACTTCGACCAATATGAATGCCAACGAGGTGATTGCCAACCGCGCCCTCGAGCTGATGGGCAAGCAAAAGGGCGAGTACCAGTATCTGCATCCGAACGAGCACGTGAATCTGTGCCAGAGCACCAACGATGCTTATCCGACTTCGTTGCGTCTGGCGACCTATATGGGCTTGCAGCAATTGGGTGCGGCGCTGGAGCGTCTCAAACTGCACTTTGCTGCCAAGGCCGAAGAGTTCAATGATGTACTGAAAATGGGGCGTACCCAGTTGCAGGATGCGGTACCGATGACACTGGGGCAGGAGTTTCAGACCTATGCGGTGATGCTGGGGGAAGACCAGCAGCGCCTGCTGGAAGCCTCGCAACTGATGCTGGAAATCAATATGGGTGCCACCGCTATCGGTACCGGTATCTGCGCCCATCCCGATTACGCGCCGCTGGTGTGCAAGCATCTGGCCAAGCTCTCCGGCTTTGCGCTGGTGACCGCGCCCAACCTGATTGAGGCCACACAGGACTGTGGTGCCTTTGTGCAAGTGTCGGGCGTGCTTAAGCGCATCGCAGTCAAGCTGTCCAAAATCTGCAACGACTTGCGCCTGCTGTCATCCGGCCCGCGTGCCGGTTTGGGCGACATCAATTTGCCCGCCCGTCAGGCTGGCTCGTCCATTATGCCGGGCAAGGTTAATCCGGTGATTCCGGAGGTGGTGAACCAGGTGGCGTTCGAAGTGATCGGCAACGATATGACCGTGACCATGGCCGCTGAAGGTGGCCAGCTGCAGCTCAATGCTTTCGAACCGGTGATTGCCTACAGCCTGTTCCGTAGCGTCGCGCATCTGATTGCCGCCTGCGACACGCTGGGGGAAAACTGCGTTAAGGACATTACCGCCAACCGCGATTTCCTTAAGCAGCAGGTGGAAAATTCCATCGGCCTGGTGACGGCGCTGTTCCCCATTATCGGCTATGCCGCAGCCACCGAAGTGGCGGGTGAGGCCTTCCATAGCGGCGGCAGTGTGTCCGAAATCGTGCTGGCGCGCGGCCTGATGACCCGCGAGCAACTGGATGAAGTGCTGCAGCCGGCCGAGTTGACCCGTCCGCGCTGGGTGAGTCTCTGATCTTGCATTTGTAATATTTCTTGGCTATAAGCTCCATTGTGCGCTGCACCATGGAGCTTATTTATGTCTGAGCCGCTGATCGCCTTGCGCATGCAACCCGCTGCGCTGCATTTTTCTTTGGGCCTGTTGCGCCTGTATCAGGTGTTCTGGCGTTCCCAATCCCTGTTTACCGCCCGTACGCTGGCGAGTCCCGCTCCGCTGGCCGACAAGTCGCATCGTCTGTTGGCACGCCAGTGTGCCGATTGCTTGTTCGTGCTGCATGATGGTGTCGGCTTGCATGGCGAGCTGGCCCAGCAATGGGTCGCCGTCGCCAGGCCGGGAGACGCATGCTGGGAGCGCGAGCTGCAGCAAACGCTGGCGCGCTTATATGGACGCTGGCAAACGGCGATGGTCAGCGCCATGCGCGCACAAATCCGCCCCCTGACGGACGGCGGATAAAACAAGGGCCCGGAAAATTCCGGGCCCTTGGTCGTGAGCGGGGCAGGCCCCGTCAGTCCATCTTGTTTACCACTCGATATTCCACAGGTCAGCCAACTCGTCGGCATCGACCGCATCGACTTCGGCGCGAGCCGACAGCCAGGCAACCAGTGCGGTGCGGGTTTCAGCGCTGACGCTGCCACGGCCAACCGGGAACACGATGCCTTCGAACTGCAGGGTTTCGGCGCCGGCAAAGTGGCCGCCAAAGCTGACGCCCTGTGCGTCCACTGCTTCCAGCCATGCATCCAGCAGCGCATCCTGTGCGCCCAGATCGGTGTCTTTTTTCAGGGTTACGATCAGCGAAAAGCCCAGTTCGGTATATTCACCTACGCGCAGTTTCTTGCGCTGGCGCGGCTTCAGGCGTTTCAGACGAGCATTGGAGTTCGGGTTGTGCAGCATGATGCCTCCTTATAAAGGCGAGATGATGCGGTGAGCCAAGTCTTTCGGCAAGAGCTGATCGCAAGAAAATACCCCGGCGTAGACCGGGGTGTGGAAGGTATTGGGTTAGCGGATAGGGTAACTCTTGCTAACCGCGATGCCACTGGGCGTGGTGATGGTGACGAGCATGCTGTCGGCCAGACCAGAGGTGCCGCAGTCAGAGCCAGTACTAATGCCATAGTTGGCCGTGAATGTGGTCGGGGTCGACTTGTTGGGGACAATGAACTCGCTGTCGCCTTGCAGGCCAACAGCACTTCCCAGTATTGCAAATTTGACCTTGCTGCCCGAGGGTACCGGGTTGCCATTGACGTCGGTCGGTGTGATGGTTAGTGAGCCGGTCCGATCCGTGCCAGCCGTACAGATCAGGTTGGCCGCGGTGGGGATTGTCGGTGCCTGCCATGGGCCGGACCAGACGATCTCGATATTCTTGCGGATATGCACCGAGGTGCGCGCACCCGAGCTGTAGTTGCGGGTGACCCCATTGAAGTTGTCGTCTTTGGCGTCGTACTGGAGGTTGGCATTCAGATCTTCGAAACGTTCGTCCAATACCTTACCTGTCGTGGCAAATTGTACTGTGGGTAGCCCGAGATTTCGCGTGCCATTCATATTGGCGTCAACGAATGCTTCCGGCAGATCATCAAATGGTTCGCCCATATCGTGCAGGCCGTTACCGTTGCTATCGGAAAAGCTCTCTTCGCCCAAGGTGTAGGCGAGAATGGTCTGCCTGCCCGCACCAACCAGCGCATTACGGTCGCCTGACGAGCTGAGCTTGACACTGCATCGGCCATTTTTGGTCTCGCATTTGGAGTCAACCTGACCAACGCCCGCCTCTGTAACGAAATAGATCGGCGTACCGTCCGGCACGAGGTTGCCGGCGCGGTCGGATGCGGAAGCCGTTAGCGTCGTTTCCTCGCCATCGCGGTTGAGGAATTCAGGATTTAAGCTAGTCGCAGCCAGCGAAAATCCATCCTGGTGCGGGTAGCCGGTCGAGATAACCAATTTCTCAGATTGAGCTTGTAGTGGTGTTCCCGGAATTTCGGCGTTGACGCGGATCGAGGTGGCCACATTGCCTGCGATCACCTGAGTGCTGGCAACACCGTTGGCGTCGGTCAGCGCTGTCTTTGTGCTGAGCATGAGGCCGCCCGCTTCGTTTTCTAGGCGGAAGTTGACCTGCTGGTTTTTGACCGGGTTACCTTGAGCGTCCTTGACCAGAAAAGTAACGGTCGAACGAGTAATCCCCCCCATGTTCAGCAATTTGATGAGCGCAGGCTGGGCATCGGCAAATTCGATAGTCGCAGGTGTTGCCGAGGGTTTGGGTGTACTGATATCGCCGCCTGCCCCGCCACCTCCACCCGGTGCGACCGTATCCGGCCCGCTTCCTCCGCCCCCTCCGCCACAAGCGGTCAGGCTTGCGGCGATCAGGGTCATGGCGAGCAGGTTTTTAGCTTGAAGCGGGTGGCGGCTGGGCATGGCGGCATTCTCATCGCATAATGTATGCTCGCGATGCTAACACTATGCAATTTAAATTGCAGTGTGGTGGCTATATTGTTGCCCTCCGCCGTTGGCAAAAAAACTACAGTCCCAACTCCCCCCACATCGCATCCACCCGCGCCTTGACCGTGTCATCCATCACGATGGGGGTACCCCATTCGCGCGTGGTCTCGCCCGGCCATTTATTGGTCGCATCCAGTCCCATCTTGCCGCCTAAGCCCGACACCGGGCTGGCAAAGTCGAGGTAGTCGATCGGGGTGTTTTCGATCAGCACTGTGTCGCGCACCGGATCCATACGGGTGGTGATGGCCCAGATCACTTCTTTCCAGTCACGGGTGTTCACATCGTCGTCCACCACCACGATGAACTTGGTGTACATGAATTGGCGCAGGAAAGACCACACACCCATCATCACGCGCTTGGCGTGGCCGGGGTACTGCTTCTTGATACTGACCACCGCCATGCGGTAGCTGCAGCCTTCGGGCGGCAGATAAAAATCGGTGATTTCCGGAAACTGCTTTTGCAGTATGGGCACAAACACTTCGTTCAGTGCCACGCCGAGAATGGCCGGCTCATCCGGCGGTTTGCCGGTATAGGTGCTGTGATAGACCGGATTCTCGCGCATGGTGATGCGGTCTATGGTCAGTACCGGAAAGCGGTCTTGCTCGTTGTAATAGCCGGTATGGTCGCCATACGGACCTTCCAGCGCGGTGTCGTCCGGGTGGATATGGCCTTCGAGCACCATCTCGGCACGCGCCGGTACCTGCAGATCGGAGCCCCGGCACTGGGTCAGCTCGGTGCGGCTGCCGCGCAGCAGCCCGGCGAACTGATATTCGGACAGGGTGTCCGGTACTGGCGTCACCGCGCCGAGTATGGTCGCCGGGTCGCAACCCAGTACCACCGCCACCGGATAGGGCTGGCCCGGATTTTGTTGGCAGAATTCGCGATAGTCGAGCGCGCCGCCCCGGTGCGCCAGCCAGCGCATGATCACGCGGTTTTTGCCTATGACCTGCTGGCGATAAATGCCTAGATTCTGGCGTTTTTTGTTCGGGCCACGGGTGACGGTCAGGCCCCAGGTCATCAGCGGTGCTACATCGCCCGGCCAGCAGTGCTGGATAGGCAGGCGCGCCAGATCCACGTCTTCGCCTTCCCATACGATTTCCTGACAGGGCGCTTTGCTGACCAGTTTGGGAGCCATGGACAGTACTTGCTTTAATAGCGGTAGCTTGTCCCATGCATCGCGCAGTCCCTTGGGTGGCTCCGGCTCTTTCAGATAGGCCAGTGTCTGGCCGATTTCGCGCAAGGCAGCAATGCCGTCGGCTCCCATGCCCTGCGCTACGCGCTCGGGCGTGCCGAACAGGTTGGCCAGTACCGGATAGTCATAGCGTTTGCCATCCTGTGTCGGTGCTTCGAATAACAGGGCAGGGCCGCCGGCCTTAAGTACGCGGTCGGCAATCTCGGTCATTTCCAGATAGGGCGAAACCGGGCGGGTGATGCGCTTGAGCTGGCCATCGGCTTCGAGTTGCGCGATGAATTCCCTTAAATCTCGATATGGCTTTTTCATATTTATGTTCTTTTCATGATCTGGCGCAAAGTTTCACTGCTTGGGCTTTGATATTTTCCTGCCTGACAGGCACGCACTGCAGCATGGTCAGGACAAAGTCTGACACAAGCCGGCGCCGCCCACGAATTTTAAGTCCAAACAAGCAAACCTGTAACAGGAGAAGAATGATGAAAAAGCTCGCACTTGCCGCTCTGATCGCCGCCATGGCTGCCCCTGCTTTCGCCGCACAAGGTGATATTCTGGCGCGTTTTCGTGTCATCAACGTGAGCCCGGATGCCACTTGGAATAACAGCGGTGCTGTTCCTGGCCTGACGGTAGATGCGAAGGACGCGTGGGCTCCTGAGCTGGACTTCACCTATATGATCACCAACAATATCGGCGCTGAGCTGATCTTGGGAACCACTCGTCACAAGGTCACATCTTCTGCTGGTGATTTGGGCAAGGTCTCGGTGTTGCCTCCAACCCTGACCCTGCAATACCACTTCACGCCGGAAGCGGCTTTCCGTCCGTACGTAGGTGCTGGTATCAACTACACTCGCTTTTACAATAATGATCTGAGAGCAGAAGCGCTTAATACTGATCTAAGTGTTGATAAAAATAGCTGGGGTGGTGCGCTGCAAGTGGGCGCCGACTATGCGATCAACAAGGACTACTTCGTCAACGTTGATGTGAAGAAAATCTGGATCAAAACAGACGTGACTGCAGATGCGCTTGGTGGTGCACATGTTGGCACCCTCAAGATCAACCCATGGGTGTTCGGTGTAGGTATCGGTACCAAGTTCTAATTTTGCTTGTTGGCAGTATGGCAAGGCGTCCTTTGGGGCGCCTTTTTGCATTTCTGCGCTCCTGAAGCAGCTTTAAGTGCTGGGTGGAATTAGGTGTAGTGGGCTATATGAAAGCAGCACACAGGCGCTTTTTGTCGTAGTGAACATGGATGACGGATCAAATACGCGGATATTTTTTGCATCAAGCTGATTTAGCAGGCATGCGATTTTTTTCAGCAAAAATAGCTACTTGGCCGGCTTTGGCCGGCAGCTTTTGTTCCTGATCAGGAAAATGCGCTGAGGTCTTGAATTTTCAGGGCAATTTGGGGTTCCCCCGGGGGGGATTTTTGCTACAATTGCGCCCTTTTTTATGGGCGGGGAAGATCCATGGCTCTCCTTGAAATCCGCAACGTTGTAAAGCAGTTCGATGACTTCACCGCTGTGAACAACGTCAGCCTGTCCGTCGAGGCAGGTGAGTTCTTTACCTTGCTGGGTCCTTCCGGTTGCGGCAAGACAACCTTGTTGCGCATGTTGGCCGGTTTCGAGCAGCCCGATTCGGGCCAGATTCTGCTCGATGGCAAGGATATGTCGCAGGTGCCGCCGGAAAAGCGTCCGGTACATACGGTATTCCAGAACTACGCCTTGTTCCCGCATATGACGGTGCGCGAGAACGTGGCTTTCCCGCTCAAGATGGCCGGCTGGGCCAAAGACAAGATTGACGCGCAAGTGGACGAACTGCTGGAGGACGTACGTCTGACCCGGTTCGGTAAGCGCTATCCGCATGAGATGTCGGGTGGTCAGCGTCAGCGTGTAGCGATTGCGCGCGCGCTGGTCGACCGTCCGCGCCTGTTGCTGCTGGACGAGCCGCTGTCTGCGCTGGATGCCAAGTTGCGTGAAGAGATGCAGCTTGAGCTGATCAATCTGCAAAAAGAAGTCGGCATCACCTTTGTCTATGTCACCCACGATCAGGGCGAGGCGCTGGCGCTGTCGCACCGTATCGCGGTGATGAGCAACGGTCAGGTCGAGCAGCTGGATATTCCGGAGAATATCTACGGCAACCCGAAAAACCGTTTTGTCGCTGACTTCATCGGTCAGTGCAATGTGCTGGAAGGCTCCGTCAAGGCAGTCGATGGCGACACCATGACGGTGGATATCAAGGGCTGCGGCGAGGTCAAGACGCTGGCAGTGCCCGGTGCGGCCGTTGGCAAAGCGGGCTGGCTGGCGCTGCGTCCGGAAAAGATCAAGCTGGATAAAGAGCTGCCGGATCTGCCGGACGAAGCCTATTTCAAGGGACGCATTCATGACTGCCTGTATCTGGGCGATGTGACGATCTACATCGTCGAGGTGGCCGAAGGCGTGCTGATCGAGACCATGCTGCCGAACAATATCCCCGGCGTGGCCAAGTTCTTTGACGATAACGACGAAGTGGAAGTCGCCTGGCGCTTTGACGCCGGGCGCTTCCTGTTCGAGTGAGGCCGGTGATGAAGCTGCAAAACCGATTGGGCAAGTATTTGCTGTCCTGGCCGCCGCTCGTCTATCTGGTGCTGTTTTTCCTGATTCCGACCTGCATCATGTTTGTCGCGGCCTTCCGCTTTCCGGGCGACTACGGCGGGCTGGCACCGATGTATTACATCGAAGAAGGCCGCATGGTGTGGGATCTGACGCTGGAGAACTTCCAGCGTATCGTGGAAGAGCCGATCTACCTCGAGCTGTTTCTCAAGTCGGCAGGCTATGCCGGGCTGACGACGCTGGTGTGCATCCTGATGGCGTATCCGCTGGCATGGCTGATTGCGCGCTCGCAGAAAAAGCACCGCGATCTGATGCTGTTGCTGGTGATCCTGCCGTTCTGGTCCAACTTCCTGATCCGCATCTATGCCTGGATGATTATCCTTGGGCCGCAGTCGGCATTTACCAAGGCGCTCAACTGGGTGTGGACCGGTATGGGCTTTGAGCCTTTGCAGCTGCTGTTTACCCCGTTCGCCGTGATTGTCGGCATGGTCTATGTGCATCTGCCGTTTATGGTGTTGCCGCTGTACGCCAATCTGGAAAAGCATGATATGTCGCTGCTGGCGGCGGCGCAGGATCTGGGGGCCAATGCCTGGCAGCGCTTCTGGAAGATTACCTGGCCGCTGTCCCTGCCCGGCATCTTTGCCGGCTCCGCGCTGGTGTTTATTCCGGCCCTAGGCATGTTTGCGATTCCGGACATTCTGGGCGGCACCGATTCGATCATGATCGGCAACCTGATCAAGCAGCAGATTCTGGATACGCGTGACTGGCCATTCGGCGCGGTGCTGTCGATCATGCTGACGGCGGGGGTATTGGGTATTGCGGCCTTGGGTTCGCTGGTAGCAAGGGGAGGGGTGAAACGTGGCTAAGAAGCAATCCGTCTGGCTGTGGGTATCGGCCATTTCGACTTACCTGTTTCTCTACCTGCCGCTGGTAATCGTCGTGGTGTTCTCGTTCAACGATTCCAAGCTGAACGCGGAATGGGTGGGCTTTACCTTCAAATGGTATGACCAGCTGTTTCACAACGACAAGATGCTGACTGCAGCCGGGCACTCGCTGATGATCGCAATTGCCGCCAGCCTGTTGTCCACCTTTTTCGGGACGCTGGCCGGGGTGGCGATGCACAAGTACAAGCTGCGCATTCTGCCGTTTCTGGTGCTGACGCCGATCGCGATTCCCGAGTTGCTGACCGGTGTCAGCCTGGTGATCTTCTTCGTGATGGTCAATCAGGTGCTGGGCATCCTCGAGCTGGGGCTATTTACCATTTTGCTGTCGCATGTGGCGTTCTGTATCGGCTTTGTCGCCATCGTGGTCAAGGCACGCATGCAGGGCATGGATGACTCGCTGGTCGAGGCGGCGCGCGATCTGGGCGCCACGCCATTTCAAGCCTTCCGTCTGGTGACGCTGCCGGTGATCCGCCCGGGCATTATTGCCGGTGCCCTGATGGCGTTTACGCTGTCCATCGATGATTTCGTGATCACCTTCTTTACCGCCGGGGCCGGTGCATCGACCCTGCCGCTGGAGATCTATTCGATGATCAAGATTGCGGTGACGCCGGAAGTCAATGCGGTATCGTCCTTGCTGATGCTGTTGACCTTGGTGCTGATCGTGATTGCCTCGCGTGTCTCGCCCAATTCTTTGCGCGCAGATAACTGAGTCAGCACAGGCCGGCGTATGTTCGCCGGCCTGTTATTTCCATTTCTCCCATTACCGCCATGGCGGCAGGAAAACCTCATGAAAAAATTGCTATTGTCGCTGGCCTTGCTGGCCTCTGTTCCGGCTTTTGCGGCGAATACCCTGCATCTGTATAACTGGAACAATTATCTGTCCGCCGATGCTGCCAAGCGTTTTGAGGCGCAGTGCAAGTGCAAGCTGGTGCAGGATTATTATGGCGACAATGAAGAGATGCTGGCCAAGATGGCTGCCGGCGCCAAGGGATACGATATTGTGGTGCCAACCGGCTATGCCGTGCAGGCGCTGGTGGGGCAGGGCAAGGCGGAGAAGTTGGACAAGAGCAAGATCGCCAATGTCAAAAACCTGAATCCGGCTTATCTGAATGCCTTCTTCGACAAGGGCAACCAGTATTCGTTGCCATATGCGCTGACCACCACCGTGCTGGGTTACAACGAGACGGCGCTGAAAAAGCTGGGCATCGCCGACAAGGCCAATAGTTGGGCGCTGATTTTCGATCCGGCCGTGCTCGCCAAGATCAAGGGCAAGGTGATTGTGCTGGATTCGCAGCGCGAGCTGGTTGCCGCTGCGCTGATGTATCTGGGCAAACCCGCCAACTCGACCAATCCGGCAGACTGGAAGGCCGCGCGCGATGTCATCCTGAAGGCCAAGCCTTACTGGGCCACTTTTAACAACCAGAGCTATATCAAGGAGCTGACCGTCGGCAATATGCTGGTGGCGATGGGCTACTCCAACGATATGGTGCAGGCGCGTGAAGATGCCAAAAAAGCCAAGCGTCCGTTTGTGGTCAGCTTTGGTTTGCAAAAAGAGGGCAATACCATGTCGGTCGACAACTTCGTGGTGCTGAAAGATGCGCCGCGCAAGGATTTGGCCTATCAGTTCATCAACTTCATGTTGGACGGCAAGAATGGTGCCGAGCTGACCAATAGCATGGGTACTGGCAGCCCGAATGCGGCATCGATGGCTTTTGTTAACAAGGACATTGCCAAGTCGCCGGCAGTTTTCCCGACCAAGGCCGATATGCCGCGCCTGCAGCAACTGCAGGATCTCAATAGCCGTCAGCGTCGCGAACTGAACCGCTTGTGGGCCGAGATCAAGCTGAAATAATCGTCAAATCGCTATTCGATTCGATGGCGAGAGTCTGTGGCAGGATTTTTTCCTGCCACAGACTTGAAGTGAGTATGCCGCCCTAGGTATGCTTGTCTGATTAACTCAATCAGGCTTTGCATGACGTGGCCAATGCCCAGCGTTCCCATGTGGCTCAGTACACGGCCCTGATCACCTTTGTGGTGATTGTCTTTTCCAGTTTCTACCCGTTTACCGGTTGGGTCTATAGTGGCCGTCCGCTGCTCGAATTCCTCAGTTATCCGCTGCCTTATTATTTCCGCCTGTTCGATAACGCGGTTAATTTCTTTGTCTACCTGCCACTAGGCTTTGCTCTGGCGCTCAGTTCGCGTTGCCGCATTGTGTCCTGGTTGCTGGCTTTGCTGCTTTCTTTGCTGGTGAGTTTCAGCGTGGAGTTCGGCCAGCAATTCCTGCCCATGCGCGTGTCGTCCAATCTGGACATGTTGTACAACATGGCCGGTGCGTTCGTCGGCGCGACGCTGGCGGTCAGTCCGCTGTTTCGCCGTCTGTGGCATCGGGTATGGCTCAAGCGCCAGCGCTATTTTCGCCATGAGAATGTAGCCGATTACGCGGTGGTGCTGATCGTAGTCTGGTTTGTGACCCAGCTTGACCCGTCAGTGCCGCTATTCGGCGTGGTGGTGCGGCCTATCGGTTTACCGCAGCCCTTTGTTTCGCCGATGGAAAACCCGATGCTGTTTTTGCTGCTGGTTGAAGCCGGCGGGGTCATGCTCAACCTCGCCGCCTTCTTGCTGTTTATTACGACATTTCTGGCTGCCCGCCGTTACGTCGCCCGTGCCATCACAATTGCGCTGGTGCTGGCGTGGTTTCTCAAGGTGCTGGCGGCTGGCACCTTGCTGAAGCCCATGGCCTTTTTCGAGTGGATCAACCAGTACGTGATGACCGGTTTGTCTGCCGGCTTCTTGCTGGTATGGCTGGTGACGCGCTTTGGACAGCAGGTGCAGGCGGTTGTGGCATTGCTGGCATTATTGGGGACACAGTTCATGGTCTTTCTCTGGCCACTGGCACGCAGCGATGCCGATATGCTGTCTCTGTTCCGCTGGCATTACGGCCATCTGGCCAATATGAACGCGTTGGTCGCTTTTCTGGCTCAGTTGTGGCCTTATGCCGCCTGCCTGGTGTTGCTGGGTTTGTTATGGCAACCGCTTTGCCGGGAAAAGCTGAAGCCGCAATAGCGCGCGCAGTGATGTGATGCGGGCATCAACATAGCAGGGGCGGCGAGGCTCGCGCGTTAACCAGACGGTTTTCATGCCCAGTGCCCGTGCCGTTTTCAGATTGGGCAAGCTGTCTTCCACCATAATGCAGTGCCTTGCTTGTAGGCCTTCCCGGGTCAGTACCTTGCGAAAAGCCGCCGGATCGGGTTTGGGGGTGAAGTCCAGTCGTTCCACACCATAGTGCGCACTAAAGTGATGCGAGATGCCCAGACGCAAGAGCAGGTCTTCTACATAGTGTTGCGGCCCGTTCGACAGCAGGATTTTGCGGCCGGGAAGTTTGGCCAGAACGGATTCAAGATAGGGTTCATGCCGCAGCATGCCGGCAAAGTGCTCGCAAGGGTGGGTCTGCTGCAGGAAATGGTGTGGATCAATGCCGTGATGTTGAACCAGGCCTTTGAGTGTGGCGCCGTATTGCAGCCAGTAACGCTGGCGCAAGCGATGCGCTTCTGCTTCATCTACGGCTAGATGCTCCATGATATAGCGGGTCATCAGCAGGTTGATATGGGGAAAGATACCGTGATCGGCATTGTGCAGGGTGTTATCCAGGTCAAAAATCCAGGTGGGTGCAGGCAAAATAATCTCCAGTTCTGATGGTTCTATTATCCCTCTGCTTATTTATGTATGGGGTAGTGAATTTTGTTTTCTTTAAAAACAAACACTTGCTGTTTTTATGGCTAGATTTGACGGTTTTGTCTGGTTTTAGCTGTTGACGCCTCCGAGCAAGGTGCGTATATTTCGCCTCCTCAGCTGACGACGCAAACGAAACAAGCGAA
>NZ_JAMFLI010000008.1 GCF_023502145.1 Craterilacuibacter sp. RT1T
ACTCCCTACTCCCTACTCCCTACTCCCTACTCCCTACTCCCTACTCCCTACTCCCTAAATCAAGCCATCTTCCACGCGATGGTCTCGCCGGCACGCAGCGGCACCAGGGTGTCGTCGCCATAGGCTAGTGCCGCCGGTACGGTCCAGGCGTCTTTCACCAGGGTAATGCTGTCGCTATTGGCCGGCAGACCATAGAAGGCTGGGCCGTTCAGCGAGGCAAAGGCTTCCAGCTTGTCCAGTGCGCCGGCGGCTTCGAAGGCTTCGGCATACAGCTCGATCGCGGCATGCGCGGTATACATGCCGGCGCAGCCGCAAGCGGCTTCCTTGGCATGGCGCGCATGCGGTGCGCTGTCGGTGCCGAGGAAGAATTTGCTGCTACCCGAGGTCGCCGCCTTGATCAGCGCCTGGCGGTGGATCTCGCGCTTGAGCACCGGCAGACAGTAGTGGTGCGGACGGATGCCGCCGACAAACAGCGCATTGCGATTCATCAGCAGGTGATGGGCGGTGATGGTGGCGGCGATATTGGCCGGTGCGGCGGCCACATATTCGGCGGCCTGCTGCGTGGTGATGTGCTCGAACACCACTTTCAGCGTCGGCAGGCGTGCGATCAGCGGCGCGAACACCTGCTCGATAAACACCGCCTCGCGATCGAAAATATCGATATCCCCATCGGTCACCTCACCATGCACCAACAGCGGCAAGCCGACTTCGGCCATGGCTTCCAGCGCCGGCATGGCCTTGTCTATCGACGACACGCCGGCATCGGAATTGGTGGTGGCACCGGCCGGATACAGCTTGACCCCGTGTACGAAACCGCAGGCCTTGGCGCGACGAATTTCATCGGGCGAAGTGTTGTCGGTCAGGTACAGCGTCATCAAAGGCTCGAAATTCGAGCCGGCCGGACGCGCAGCCAGAATGCGCGCGCGGTAGGCAGCAGCCAGTTCAACCGTGGTCACCGGCGGCTTGAGGTTGGGCATGATGATGGCGCGGCCCATCTGGCGGCAGGTGTCAGGCAAAACGGCGGCCAGTCCTTCGCCATCGCGTACATGCAGATGCCAGTCGTCAGGGCGGATCAGGGTCAGAGTGTGCATGGGGGCTCTTTTGTTTAGAGGGAATGAGGGTGGAGAGTCGGGAGAGGTAAGTCGTGAGTCGTGAGTGGGGAGTGGGGAGTGGGGAGTGACACTCCCTACTCCCTACTCCCCACCCCCTAATTTCTACTCCCGTTTCTCCCTTTACTTCCTGCGCAATACCATACGGAACTTACCCTCGGGCGTGGTTTCCGAGCTTTCCAGCGCATTGCCGGTCTGGCGGCAGAAGGCTTCGAAGTCGCGCGGGGCACCGGGATCGGTGGCGATCACTTCCAGCAGGGTGCCGGACTCCATATCGGCCAGCCCTTTTTTGGCGCGCAAAATGGGCAAGGGGCAATTGAGGCCGGAGAGGTCGAGCGATTTGGCTATCGGCATAAGGCGGTCCCTGAGGCATTCACGGTACAATGAGAACGCCATTTTAACGCGAGCCCCGCCATGTGTGTCATTGCTCTTGCCTACCAGACCCGCCTGCTCGGCCCGCTGGTGCTGATCGCCAACCGCGACGAAGCCTATGCGCGCGCCTCGGCACCACTGGCATGGTGGGAGGATGCGCCCGATATTTTAGGCGGCCGCGATCTGGTGGCCGGAGGCAGCTGGCTGGCGCTGGACAAGCGCGGGCGCTTTGCCGCCATTACCAATGTGCGCACCGGCCGGCCGCACACCGGCATGCGTTCGCGTGGCGAGCTGGTCACGCGCTTTATTTCCGGAACGCATAGCGCACCGGCTTTTGCCCGACTGCTGTCACAAGAGCGCGGCAACTATGCGCCTTTCAATCTCTTGTTTGGCGAAGTACGCGATCTCTACCACTACAACAGCCAGCACGATAGGCTCAGCCGGCTGACTCCGGGCATTCATACCCTGTCCAATGCCACGCTGGACACGCCCTGGCCCAAGTGCCGGCGTCTGGCACAAGCCCTGACCGAGGCGATGCACCCGCCCGATGCCGGCACGGCCTTTAGCTGGCTGGCCAACCGCGACATACCGGCTCATGCCGAGTTGCCCAATACCGGCGTGGGTCTGGCACTGGAAAAAATGCTGGCGCCGGTGCTGATTAGCGGTCGCGACTACGGCACGCGCAGCTCGACCCTGCTCGTAGCCCAGCCGCGTGGTGATATCAGCCTGAGCGAATTGACACGCCTCCCGGGCGGCAGCGCGGGACAGACCCGCCATTTCACGCTGCGCCCCGACCCGAACTACAGGAAACCCGTTTGTGAAGAAAACCCTGCTTAGCCTGATGCTACTGACCCTGAGCGCTACCGCTGTTGCCGGTAGCGACAATAATGCCCACTTCCAGCGCGCCACCGCCAATGCCTTCGATGACGAAACGCCATGGGCCGAACAAGAAGAAGCCCTGCCCGCCTATCCGCAGGCCCCCGAGTGGCTGAACTTCAGCGGCGGCAATCTGGAACGCAATCAGCTGGCACTGGATGCCCAGTCCCTCACGCTGGGCAAGGACGGCGTCGTGCGCTACAGCTTGCGCGTACTCACGCCCGGCGGCGTCAGCAATATCAGCCGCGAAGGCATGCGCTGCCAGACGCAGGATGTACGCAGCTACGCCTTTGCCGACACCATCGCCCAAAGCTGGATCGCGTCAATGAAGCCGGTCTGGCGGCCGATACGGCGCGAAGACAATATCAGGCGCGCCCTGAAAGACCTGCTGTGTGATGGCGGCACGCCGCGCCGCTCGGTAGACGCGACGCTGGACTACATCCGCAAACACCCATAAAGCGGCAATAAAAATGCATATGGGGTAAATAGGGTTTAGAATCCGCCTCACATTTTGCTGAACGGATGGCTATGCTCCCCTCCCGAAAAGGCGCTTTGCTGGTGGTACTGGCCGGTGCCTGCTATGGTGCCATCCCGGTTTTTGCCCGGATGGCGCGAGCAGATGGCGTCGACAGCGCCAGCATGGTGTTTCTGCGCTTTGCCCTGTCCGCCGCCGCGCTGATGCTGTGGATGCACTGGCAAAAACTGGCGCTGCCGCGCGGACGTACCCTGCTGGCGCTGATCGCCATGGGTGCCATCGGCTACAGCGGCATGTCGCTGTGTTTCTTTGCCGCACTCAAGACCGTACCGGCCGGTACCGTATCGCTATTGCTCTATCTTTATCCTGCGCTGGTGCTGCTGCTGTCCGCCTTGCTGTTCGGCGAAGCATTAAGCCGCACGCGCATGGCGGCGCTGCTGCTGTCTTCGCTGGGCATGATCATTACCGTAGGCGCCGCATTTTCCGGGGCGTTGTCAGGGTTGTTGCTGGGCGTGGGGTCGGCGCTGTTTTACGCCGCCTATGTCATTACCGGCGGACGTTACGCCTGGCGCGTCCATCCGCTTGCCGCCACCACCGTGGTCATGGCCTCGGGGGCAGTCAGTAATGCGCTGCTGCAACTGATGGGGCAGGATTTTCACTTGCCGGCGTCTGCCGGCGGCTGGCTGGGCGTATTGCTGCTAGCCGGCGTCTCGACCGTCGCCGCCACCGCGCTCTTTCTTGCCGGCATGGCGCGGGTCGGTGCCAGCCGCGCGTCCTTGCTGTCTACCAGCGAACCGCTGTTTACCCTGCTGCTGGCGGCCGCCTTTCTGGGCGAGGCGCTCAACGCCACCCAAATCGTGGGCGGCGCGCTGATTATCGGCGGGGTCGTACTGGCAGCGGCGGAGAAGGCAAAAAAGCTGCAGCCGGTGAGCGGGTAAGCGCCTGCTTATCTCAATAGCCTAAGCAGCAGCCAGATGGCAAAAATGGCGCCGGCAAGGTAGAGCGAGCCGCGCCAGGCAGCGCGGGCTTTCATCAGATAGCCACGGTTGCCCGTCAGCTTATAGCTCAGGATGGCCCAGCCCAGAAACAGGATCAGGCCGATCAGCCACAGGCGCAGCAAACCGAACACGGTTTACTCGGCCAGCGGCAGGCGATGGAAGCTGGAAGGCACATCGATGGCGTCGGCAAAGCTGACAAACTCCCAGGCTCTCGGTGTGGCCAGCAGTTTGCGCAGCAAGGCATTATTCATCGCATGGCCGGACTTGTGGCCGGAAAAGGCCGCGATCAGCGGGTGGCCGACGATATACAAGTCGCCAATGGCGTCCAGAATCTTGTGGCGCACAAACTCGTCGGGAAAGCGCAAGCCTTCCGGGTTAAGCACATATTCGTCATCAATCACGATGGCGTTATTGAGGTTGCCGCCCAGTCCCAGACCCTGGCTCTTCATATACTCGACTTCATGCATGAAACCGAAGGTACGCGCCCGCGAGATTTCATCGATATAGGAATGGCCGGAAAAATCTATCTTGACCTGCTGCGGCGCACGGTTGAAAGCCGGATGGTTGAACTCTATCGACAACTCGACCGAAAAGCCCGCATATGGCTCGAGCTTGACCCACTTATCGCCCTCGACCACCTCGATCGGCTGCTTGACGCGGATAAAGCGCTTGGGCTTAGCCTGATCGACAATGCCGGCGCTTTGCAAGAGATAGATAAAGGGCGCAGCGGAGCCATCCATGATGGGCATTTCCGCCGCGGTGACTTCAATCACCAGATTGTCTATGCCCAAGCCGGCAAAAGCCGACATCAGATGCTCGATCGTGCCGATACGCACGCCAGCATCGGTCACCAGCGTCGAGGAGAGACGCGTATCGTTGACCAGCGCAGGCTCGGCACGTACATCGACCACCGGATCAAGATCGGTACGGCGAAACACGATGCCGCTATCCGGCGCGGCCGGGCGCAGAGTCAGCTTCACCCGTTCACCGGAATGCAGACCGACGCCGGTCGCCGTGACCGCTTGCGCCAGCGTTCTTTGCAAGATCATGTTTCGCCTTTTATTGCAGTTTGGACGGGCGAAAGTCTAGCACAGCGACTCGCGCCGGCCAGTTGATTCCTCCACACCGTCCAATAGGCTAACGCTATCAGTCTGCCTGCTTGCGCAAAAAGGTCGGGATATCGTAGCTGTCGCCGACTTCGGGATTAGAGAAGTCGGTCGAGGCCGGTGCACGGCGGGTACGGCGGCTCACGCCACCCAAAGGATCGCTATCCGCATACGGGGCAAAATCATCGGTGCCGGTCTTGACGATCTTGAGGAATTCCGGACGCTCTTCGCGCTGCACCTTCTTCTGGCCCAGGCCGGTGGCGATCAGCGTGACGCGGATCGCGTCTTCCGGCATATCGTCGACTTCGGCGGTGCCGAATTTCACCTGTGCGTCTTCATCCGCATACTGGCGCACGATGGCCATGATTTCGCGGTACTCGCTCATTTTCAGGCAGCCCGGTGCGGTCGAGATATTGACCAGTACGCCGCGCGCGCCGTCCAGCGTGATATTGTCCAGCAGCGGGCTGGCGACCGCCTGCTCGGCCGCGATGCGTGCACGGTCCAGGCCGGAGGCGCTGGACGAGCCCATCATGGCCAGACCCATCTCGCCCATGACCGTACGCACGTCGGCAAAGTCGACGTTAATCACGCCGGGGCAGGTAATCACTTCGGCAATACCGGCTACCGCGCCTTTAAGCACATCATCGGCGGCACGGAACGCTTCGCGCATGGTGATGTCCTCACCCAGCACTTCCATCAGCTTTTCGTTCGGAATCACGATCAGCGAGTCGACATGCTTTTTCAGGTCTTCGATCCCCTGCTGCGCGACCTTGGTACGCTTGCCCTCGTGCTCGAACGGACGGGTCACCACACCAACGGTCAGAATACCCAAGTCCTTGGCCACTTCCGCGACCACAGGCGCGGCACCGGTGCCGGTACCGCCGCCCATGCCGGCGGTGATAAACACCATATGTGCGCCCTTGAGCATTTCGGTAATGCGGTCGCGGTCTTCCAGTGCGGCATTGCGGCCCACTTCCGGATTGGCACCCGCTCCCAGACCCTTGGTCAGACTCAGACCCAGCTGCAGTTTCTGTGGTGCCTGATTGCGCTTGAGGGTTTGTGCATCGGTATTGGCACAGATGAATTCGACGCCGATCACCTTATTGCTGATCATATTGTCGATGGCGTTACAACCACCCCCACCCACACCGATCACCTTGATCACGGCATCGGATGCGGAATCCTGGATCACCTCAAAAACCATATTGCTCATTTCTCTCTCCTCGAACTCAAAGATGAGCGTATTAAAACCGTGGACCCGGTTCAGAAGCTATTCGCGAACCAAGCCTTCATTTTTCCGAAAAACTGTCCTACGCCTGCGTTCTCCAGCTTAAGCGGAGAGCGCGTCAGCGATAGCTGCTCCTTGCCGTACAGCAGCAAACCGACGCCGGTAGAGAATCGTGGCGTTTTAACCACTTCAGCTAACCCACCTACATATTTTGGCACACCGACACGCACCGGCATGTGGAAAATCTCTTCGGCCAGTTCGACCATGCCCGGCATCAGGCTGGCGCCGCCGGTCAGAACGATGCCGGACGACAAAATATCTTCGAAGCCGGAGCGGCGCAATTCCTGCTGTACCAGCTGGAACAGCTCCTCCACCCGCGGCTCGACCACTTCGGCCAGCGTCGCGCGCGACATCTGGCGCGGCCCGCGTTCACCCACGCCGGGCACTTCTATCATTTGTGCAGGATCCGCCATGGAAACCAGACACACACCATGCTGAATCTTGATTTCTTCGGCTTCTTTGGTCGGTGTGCGCAGCGCCATGGCGATATCGTTCGTCACCTGATCGCCGGCAATCGGAATCACCGCCGTGTGGCGGATCGCGCCATTGGTATAGACGGCGATATCGGTGGTACCGCCACCAATATCGATCAGGCACACGCCCAGGTCTTTTTCGTCTTCCGACAAAACGGCAATTGCCGAAGCCATAGGCTGCAACACCAGATCCGATACTTCCAGACTGCAGCGGCGCACGCATTTGGCCACATTCTGCGCGGCAGACACCGCGCCGGTGACGATATGCACGCGCGTCTCCAGACGCACACCACTCATGCCCAAAGGCTCGCGCACGCCTTCCTGGCCGTCAATACTGTATTCCTGGGTCAGGATGTGCAGCACCTGATGGTCGGGCGGGATCGTCACCGCACGCGCAGTCTCGATCACGCGATCGATATCCATCTTGGTGACTTCTCTATCCTTGATCGCCACCATACCGTGCGAATTGACGCTCTTGATATGGCTGCCGGCGATACCGGTAAAGACTTCATTGATCTTGCAGTCGGCCATCAGTTCAGCCTCTTCCAGCGCACGCTGGATCGCCTGCACGGTATGCTCGATATTCACTACCATGCCGCGCTTGAGGCCTTTGGATGGCGTCTGCCCCATCCCGATAATATTCAGCTGGCCATCATCCAATACCTCGGCCACGATCGCGACGATCTTCGATGTCCCGATATCCAGGCCGACCAGCATGTTCTTGCTCTCTTTGGGTTTACTCACCTAATAAGCTCCGCGGGACTGCTATGGCTGTTTTACTTTGCCGCAGGTGCCTTGTAATCAGGCATTTTTACGGCATATCCGTTAGGGTAACGCAAATCTACGGTGTCTACCTGATAAGGTAAGACAGACAGCGTAGTCTTCCAGTTTTGGGCGAAACGATGTATCCGTTCGTCCACAGCGCCGCGCCCCAACTCCAGCACAACGCCGTTATCCAGCTCGACGCGCCAGGCGCGACGCTCGTTCATCCACAGGCGCAGCGGCTTCAAGCCGCTGGGTGCCAGCGCTGCAGTGAAGCGCGCCAGTGCCTTCGCCATTTCGCCTTCGCTGCCTTGCGGCCCGAACAACACCGGCAGGCTCTGGTCGCTGGCGGCATCAAACCACTGGCCATCGGTACCGATCAGGCCGTTTTCACCCCAGCGCGCCAGTGCCTTATGCTCTAGCACCATAATATCGAGCTGATCCGGCCAGCGCCGCCTCACCTGCGCCTCGCGCACCCATGGCAGTTTGCCGAAAGCGGCGCGCGTCTGATCAATGTCCACGGTAAAAAACGTGCCGCTTAGCTCGTTTTCAGCGATATAACGCAACTGCACCGGCGTCACACGCGCCATCTGCCCCTGAATATTGATCTTGCGCACCGGAAACAGCGGCGAATGCACCAGATAAAATAGCCCGGCAAACAGCAGCGCCAATACGGCAAGCCAATTCAGACAGGTTGCGATGAACCCCAACGCCCGGTGATTATCCCACATGGGCCGCTGCTAGGATTTGCACGCACAAATCCTCGTACGACAAGCCCTGCACCCGTGCCGCCATCGGCACCAGACTGTGGCTGGTCATGCCCGGTGCGGTATTCACTTCCAGCAAATAGATGCCGCCAGCCTCATCCATCAGAAAATCGACCCGCCCCCAGCCACGACCGCCCAGTACACGGAAAGCCTTCTGGCACAGCGCACGAGCCTGAGCCTCGGTCGCCTCATCCAGACCCGACGGGCAGCGATAAACGGTGTCATCGCGGAAATACTTGGCCTGATAATCGTAAAACTCGGTCGCCGGCTCGATCTTGATGGTCGGGTAGGCTTCGCCATCGATAATGGCGCAGGTGTACTCGCCGCCACCGATAAACTGTTCGGCCAACACCAGTGGATCGAATTTCTGCGCTTCGCGGAAGGCCGCTTCCAGCTCGCCCGCCTGCTTGACCTTGATCACGCCGATACTGGAGCCTTCGGTCGCCGGCTTGACGAACAGCGGCAGCCCCAGACGCACTTCGACCGCGGCAAAGTCGCTGGCCTCATCCAGCATCTCGAATGCAGGAATGGGCAGGCCGGCACCCTGCCACAGCAGCTTGGTGCGCCATTTATCCATGCCGATGGCCGAAGCCATCACGCCGCAACCCGTGTAAGGGAGATGCAGCGTTTCCAGCGCGCCTTGCAGCGTGCCATCTTCGCCAAAGGGGCCGTGCAGGGCGATGAATACCCGGGCAAAGCCCTCATCCTTAAGCGCCGACAAGGGTTTGTCGGCCGGATCGAAAGCATGCGCGTCCACGCCGCGCGACTTCAGTGCGGCCAGCACGCCATTGCCGCTCATCAGGGACACTTCCCGCTCGGAGGACTTGCCTCCCATCATCACTGCTACTTTGCCAAACTGCTGCATGTCTTTAGATCCTGAATACTGACTTTTAGCCCGTCGTTAAAACAGGCACGTTTACTTGCAAGCGGCAACCAGCTTGCCTGGCACCGCACCGATGGAGCCTGCCCCCATGGTGATCACCACGTCGCCATCACGGGCAAAAGAGGTAATGGTTTCCGGCATATCGGCAATATCGGCGACAAACAAGGGCTCGACCTTGCCGGCGACACGCACGGCGCGTGCCAGTGCACGACCATCGGCCGCCACAATCGGCGTTTCACCGGCGGCATAGACCTCCGCCAGCAACAGTGCATCCACACCAGACAGAACGGAGGCAAAATCTTCGAACAGGTCGCGGGTACGGGTATAGCGGTGCGGCTGGAAAGCGAGCACCAGACGCTTGGTCGGGAAGGCACCTCGTACGGCAGCAAGGGTTGCGGCCATTTCCACCGGATGGTGGCCGTAATCATCGACCAGTGTGTAACTGCCGCCGCCTTGCGCCGGAACTTCACCGTAGCGCTGGAAGCGGCGACCGACACCGGCAAAACCGGCTAGGCCCTGCTGAATGGACTCGACGCTGGCGCCGCATTCTAGCGCGATCGCGATCGCAGCTAAAGCATTCAGCACATTATGGTGGCCCGGCGTATTGAGCTCGACGGCAAAGCGCTGTCCGCCCTCGCCTTTCACCACCACATCGAAGTGCATGCAAGGACCCGCCGCACGCACATTTTCAGCGCGGATATCGGCGTCACAGCTCTCGATGCCATAGGTTGTGACCGGACGCGTCACCCGCGGCAGGATCTCACGCACATTGGCGTCGTCTATGCACAGCACGGCACGGCCATAGAAGGGCAGACGCGACAAGAAGTCGATAAATGCCTGCTTGAGCTTGTCGAAGCTATGGTCGTAAGTGTCCATATGGTCGGCGTCGATATTGGTGACGACCGCCATCTCGGGCGACAGATAGAGAAAAGAGGCATCCGACTCGTCGGCCTCGGCGACCAGATAGTCGCCCGAACCCAGACGCGCATTGGTGCCGGCGGCGGTCAGCTTGCCGCCGATGACAAAAGTCGGGTCAAGACCGGCCGCACCCAAAATGGAGGCGGTCAGACTGGTCGTCGTGGTCTTGCCATGGGTGCCGGCAATGGCGATGCCCTGTTTGAAACGCATCAGCTCGGCCAGCATCAGCGCGCGCGGAATGACCGGAATATGGCGCGCCTTGGCCGCCAGCACTTCAGGGTTGTCAGCCTTGACCGCGGTCGAAGTCACCACCACATCCGCATCGGCCATATGCTGCTCATCATGACCAAAGAAAATACGCGCGCCCTGCTGGCTCAGGCGCTGGGTCGCACTATTCTCGGCCATATCCGAACCGGTCACGGCATAACCGAGGTTAAGCAAAACCTCGGCGATACCGCACATCCCGACGCCACCGATACCCACAAAATGAATGTGTTTGACCCTGTGTTTCATCTTCTATTTCTCAGTCTATTGCATTGAATCCGCCGCTACGGCCAGCCGTGAGCGGCAAAAGTCCACCATTAATCCTCGCGCACCAGCTGCTCGCACACATCGGCCACCTGACGCGCGGCATCAGGCAAGGCCAGCACGCGTGCAGCTTCGGCCATCAGCAGGCAATCGGCCCGCGTCAGCGATTGTAACAAGCTTGCCAGCATGGCGGCATCCAGCGTGTCTTGCGGCAGCAGGCGCGCCGCGCCAGCATCGCTCAAAAACCGGGCATTTCCCGTCTGGTGGTCATCCACCGCATGCGGGTAAGGCACCAGAAGGCTGGCGACACCAACGGCCGCCAGCTCGGCCACGGTCAGGGCGCCGGCACGGCACAGCACCAGATCGGCAGCGGCATATTCGCCAGCCATATCATCGATAAAGGCACGGCAATCGGCCTGAACCCCGGCCTTGGCGTAATTGTCGCGCAGCGCGTCTATCTGCTTGGCGCCTGCCTGATGCACCACCTGCGGGCGCTGATCTTCCGCCAGCAAAGCCAGCGCCGCCGGCACGGTATCATTGAATACCTTGGCCCCCAGCGAGCCGCCGACTACCAGCACCCGCAAAGGCCCGCTGCGCCCGGCAAAACGAGCCGCCGGCGCAGCCTGCGCCACAATTTCACTACGCACCGGGTTGCCAACCAAGCCGTCCTTAGCGGCAAAAGCGCCGGGAAAGGCATACAGGGTACGGCTGGCAATATGGGCGAGCAGACGATTAGTCAGGCCGGCCACCGAATTTTGCTCATGTATTACCAAGGGCTTCAGGCATAGCCGCGCCATCACCCCGCCGGGAAAGCCGGTATAACCCCCAAAGCCTATGGCTATGTCCGGCCGGTGACGGAAAATCACCCCGGCAGCACCGGCAAACGCCGAAGCCAGCATCAGGGGCAGGGACAACCAGCGCTTAAGGCCGTTGCCACGCATACCACGCATGCTAATGGTTTCAATGGTAAAGCCGTGTTGCGGCACCAGCCGCGTTTCCATCCCACCCTCAGCCCCCAGCCAGACGACTTTCCAGCCACGCGCCTGCAATTCACGCGCCACCGCCAAGCCCGGGAAGATATGCCCCCCGGTTCCGCCGGCCATGACCATGATGGTTCTGTTTTTCATGCTATCCATTTCGCTTTTAATGGGGGGAGGAGACTCCCTACTCCCTACTCCCTACTCCCTACTCCCTACTCCCTACTCCCTACTCCCTACCCCGCCCCAATCACGCCTTGTAGCCGCGAATGACGCGTCTGTTTTCGTAATCGACCCTGAGCAGCACCGCCAGCGCGATGGTATTCATCAGCATGGCCGAGCCGCCGAAAGACATCAGCGGCAGGGTCAGCCCCTTGGTTGGCAACATGCCCATATTCACGCCGATATTGAAAAAGGTCTGGATACCCAGCCAGATACCGACGCCCTGTGCCACCAGCGACGGGTAATAACGTTCCTGCTTCTTGGCCGTCATGCCGATCTGAAAAGCGCGCACCACAATCCAGGCATACAGCCCAATCACCACGCAGATGCCGACAAAGCCAAACTCTTCGGCGATGACCGCCATAATAAAGTCGGTATGCGCCTCGGGCAGGTAGAACAATTTTTCTACACTGGCACCCAGACCGACGCCGAACCACTCGCCGCGGCCGAAAGCAATCAGGCTGTGGCTTAACTGGTAGCCCTTGCCATAAGGGTCATCCCACGGGTCCATAAAACCGGTCACCCGCTTTAAGCGGTAAGGCGACAGCACAATCATCGACACGACCGCCAGCACGGCTGCCAGTGCCATGCCGGCAAAAATGCGGATATTGATGCCGGCCAGAAACAAAATGGCCATGGCAATCACCATCACCACCATCAGTGCGCCAAAGTCCGGCTCCAGGAGCAGCAGGCCAGCCACGACCACCATCACACCGAACATGGGCACAAAACCCTGCCAGAAGCTGTGCAGCTTGTGCGCCTTGCGTACGGTGTAGTCGGACACATAAATAATGGCCGCCAGCTTCATCACTTCCGATGGCTGCAGATTCACCACAAACAGGTTGATCCAGCGGCGCGAACCGTTGACCACCCGGCCGATGCCCGGTATCAGGACCAGTACCAGCAACACCAGTGCCAGCAAGAAAAATTTGCCCGCGTATTTCTGCCAGATGCTGCTCGGCACCTGGAAAGCAACAAAACCGGCCGCCAGCGCCACCACCATAAAGATGGAATGGCGCACAAGATAGAAGCTCTGGCTTTGCGTCGCCGCATCGGCTTCGGCATAAGCAATGGAGGCCGAGTACACCATGACCAGACTGATGGACAAAAGCAGCGCCACCGCCCACATCAAGGCCTCATCCAGCACCGTGACCGTCTGATAGCGCTCACGCGAGCTCTCTATCATGCGCCGCGCTCCGCCTTGACGCAGGCGACCGTGTCGACAAACACCTGGGCGCGGTGGGCATAATTTTTAAACATATCGAGGCTGGCACAGGCCGGCGACAGCAACACCGCATCGCCCGGGCAAGCCAGCGCCGTCGCCTGGCGCGTGGCCTCTTCCAGCGTGGCGCAGTCATGCAGCGCCACACCACTGGCCGCCAGCGCCGCACGCAGCGCCGGCGCGTCGCGTCCGATCAGCAAGACCGCACGGCAGATGCGCGCAACAGCAGGGGCCAAAGGCGAAAAATCCTGCCCCTTGCCATCACCACCGGCAATCAGGACGACCGGTTGCGTCATGCCGTTCAGCGCCGCTTCGGTGGCGCCAACATTGGTGCCTTTGGAGTCGTCGATAAACAGCACGCCGGAAAATTCGCTGATTTTTTCTACCCGGTGCGCCAAACCGTGAAAACTTTTTAGGCCGGCAAGCAAGGCGCTACGCGCCAAACCGGCGGCCTCACAGAGCGCCAGCGCCGAGAGCGCATTGGCTGCATTGTGCAGGCCGGTGAGCTGCATGTCGGCAAAGTCCAGCAGCGGCTCGCCAGCGGCACACAGGCGGTAATGCGTGCCATCCTGCTGCAAAGCATAATCGGCGCGGCCATCCTGCAGCGAGAACCAGCGCACCGCCCTGCCCTCGCGCCGCATGGCGCGGCAAAATACATCGTCGCGGTTCAACACCTGCACGCCTGCGCCGCTAAAAATCGCGCTCTTGCTGTGCGCGTAGTCGAGCAGGTCGTGGTAGCGGTCAAGATGGTCTTCGGAAATATTCAGTACCGTCGCCGCGTCGGCGGCGAGGCTACGGGTGATCTCCAGCTGGAAGCTGGACAATTCGACCACCCAGATGTCGGGTGCGCGCCCCTGGCGCTGGGCCAGTGCATCCAGTACCGGCAGGCCGATATTGCCGGCCACCACGGTGTCAAGACCTGCGCTCGCGCACAGATGGCCAACCAGACTCGTGACCGTGGTTTTGCCGTTGGAGCCGGTAATGGCGATGACTTTCGCGCCGCTGCCGGCAATGGCACGCGCCCACAGCTCGACGTCACCCACCACCTCGCCCCCTTTTGCCTGATACGCAGCAATGGCGGGGTGGCGACTGGAGACGCCCGGGCTCATCACCACCATATCGGCATCGGCAAAGGTCGCTGTGGAAAACGCCCCCAGGCGCAGACCGGCGTCCGGCAGCGCCGCCGCAAGTGCCGCGCGTTGCGGCGGGGCCTCGCGGCTATCGGCCACCGTGACCCGTGCGCCCTGTGCGGCACAGTAACGCGCGGCAGACAGGCCCGAATCGCCCAGGCCGACAACAATGATATGGCGGTCGCGCAACATGGCTTATCTCAGTTTCAGCGTGGAGAGGCCGGCGAGCACCAGCATCATGGTCACAATCCAGAAGCGCACCACCACCTGCGTTTCTTTCCAGCCCTTCAGTTCATAGTGGTGATGCAAGGGCGCCATGCGGAACACGCGCTTGCCGGTCAGCTTGAAACTGCCGACCTGTATCATCACCGACAGCGCTTCCACTACAAACAGGCCGCCCATGATAAACAGCACCACTTCCTGGCGCACGATCACCGCGACCGTGCCCAGCGCCGCGCCCAATGCCAAAGCACCGACGTCCCCCATAAACACCTGGGCCGGATAGGCGTTGAACCACAAGAATCCCAGACAGGCACCACAAATCGCCGCACAGAACACCACCACCTCATGCGCACCCGGCACGAAAGGCATGCCCAGATACTTGGCGAACACCGCATGGCCGGCTACATAGCCGAATACCGCAAGGCCCCCAGCCACCAGCACGATAGGCATGGCCGCCAGACCATCAAGACCATCGGTCAGATTGACCGCATTGCTGGTGCCGACAATCACCAGATAGGTCAGCACGCAAAAACCGATGGCACCCAAGGGGTAAGCTACATGCTTGAAGAACGGCATGATGAAGGTGACCGTGGCCGGCAATTGCGCAGTCGTCAGCAGGAAAATACCGGCGGCGATGGCGATACTGGACTGCCACACCATCTTGAAACGTGCCGATACGCCTTTCGGGTCCTTGTACACCACCTTGCGCCAGTCGTCGTAAAAGCCCAGCGCGCCGGTACCAAAGGTCACCCCCAACAGCAGCCATACATATTTGTTCGACAGGTCAGCCCACAATAAGGTGGTGACCCCGATGGACAGCAGAATCAGCGTACCGCCCATAGTCGGGGTGCCGGTCTTGACCAGATGGGTCTGCGGGCCGTCGGAGCGCACCGCCTGGCCGACCTTGAGTGCGGTCAGCTTGCGGATCACCCATGGCCCCAACAACAGGGAAATGCCGAGCGACGTCAGCGCCGCCATCACCGCACGCAGCGTGACATAGTTGAAAACATTAAAGGCGCGGACGTACTCGCCGAACCACTCTGCCAGCCATAACAGCACTTAAAACCCCTTTACATTCTTGTTATTGTTGGCCGAAAGCGCCGCGACCACGCGCTCCATGCGCATAAAACGCGAGCCCTTGACCAGCACGGTGCCGTTCTGATCCAGCGTCGCGTCCAGATACGCCAGCAGCGCATCGATATCGTCAAACGCCTGAGCCCCCTCGCCAAAGGCCGCTACCGCATGGCGCGACAATTCGCCCAGCGTCAGCAAAGCCTCGATGCCTGCCGCGCGCGCGGCCGCGCCTACTTCGCCGTGCAGGGCCGGTGCATCCTCGCCCAGCTCGCCAATGTCGCCCATCACAAAGATGCGCGGCGCGGGGTAGCCGGCCAGCACACGAATGCCGGCCTTCATCGAGTCGGGGTTGGCGTTATAGCTGTCGTCGATCAGGCGCGCGCCGCAAGCGGCACGCCCCAGCTGCAAACGCCCTTTAACCCCGCCAAAGGCGGCAAGGCCGGCGGCAATGGCAGGCAAAGGAACGTCCAGCATTAAAGCCAGCGCCGTGGCCGCCAAGGCGTTGCGCACATTGTGCTCTCCGGCCGCCGGCAGATCGATGACCGCCTCGCCTTGCGGCGTCAGCAGGGTAAAGCGGCTGGATTCCACCCCCAGCACCACGTCGCGCGCACCAATATCGGCATCGGCAAGGCCGAACGACAGGGTATGGCGGCCGGCGGCCGCCTCGCGGAACAGGCTGCAGTTTGCGTCATCGGCATTCACGATGGCCGTGCCGTCATCGCCCAGCCCCTGGAAAATCTCGGCCTTGGCGCGCGCCACTTCCAGCGTGGAGCCGAAATGGCCGATATGGGCACGCATGGCATTATTAACCAGCGCCACTTCCGGCCGCGCCAGACGCGTCAGATAAGACAGCTCGCCGGCATGATTCATCCCCAGTTCGAGCACCGCATAACGGTGGGCCGGCGTCAGCCCCAACAAGGTCAGCGGCAGGCCGATATCGTTATTGAAATTGCCGGCGGTCGCATGCACGGCGGCTTCGCCGGCGTAGCTGCGCAAAATGGCGGCGACCATTTCCTTGACCGTGGTCTTGCCGTTGGAGCCGGTAATGGCAATGCGCCGCGCCGGCAACTGTGCCGCCCACGCGCCAGCGAGTTGCCCCAGCGCCAGACGGGTGTCGGGCACTTGAATAAGCGCGGCACCAGGCAGGACAAAGTCCTCGCGCACCATGGCGCAAGCGCCCTTGGCTACGACCTCGGCGACAAAATCATGCGCATCGAAGCGCTCGCCTTCGAGCGCGACAAACAAGTCGCCCGGCCCGGCCGCGCGGCTATCGGTCACCACACGCAAGACGCGCTGATCATCCCCAATCAATACACCGCCGGCGAGGCGGGCCGCTTCAGACAGCATCAGCATGCGCTTGTCCCCACACCGTCAGTGCGTCTTCTGCTACGCGAAAATCGGAGAAGGCATGCTTGACGCCCATTACATCCTGATATTCCTCATGCCCCTTGCCGGCGATCAGCACGATGTCACCGGCGCGCGCCTGCGCCACCGCCCAGGCAATGGCTTGGGCGCGGTCGATTTCGATATGGCCGGGCGAGCGCATGCCGGCCACAATGTCGTCCAGAATCCCTTGCGGGTCTTCGGTGCGCGGATTATCGCTGGTCACCACTGCCACATCGGCTACGCGCTCGGCGATGGCCCCCATCATCGGACGCTTGCCACTGTCGCGATCACCGCCGCAGCCGAACACCACAAACAGGCGCGAGCCTTGCGGGCGGATTTCTGCCAGCGTAGTGGCGGCCTTGTCCAGCGCATCCGGCGTATGGGCGTAATCGACCACAATCAGCGGCTCGTGCTCGCCGCCTACGCGCTGCATGCGCCCGCGTGCCGGCTTGATCCGGCCCAGCACATCGCAGGCATCGGCCAGGCTGACGCCGCCGGCACACAGAGTGGCAAGACAGGCCAGCATATTCGACGCATTAAAACGCCCCAATAGCGGCGAACGTATTTCACCCTCGCCCCATGGCGTGGTCACGCGCATCTGCAGGCCGTCAAGATTGGCGGCCAGCGACAGCGGGCGCACATCGCCCTGCTCCAGCCCAAAGCAGATCACGCGGGTACGCGCCGCATCGATGCCGGCAGCCAGCTCGCGACCGAACTCGTCGTCGGCATTGATCACCGCATGCTTCAGACCCGGCCAGTGGAACAGGCGCGCCTTGGACGCGCCATAGGCCGCCATCGAGCCGTGATAATCGAGGTGGTCACGCGTCAGGTTGGTAAACACGGCGGTGTCAAACTCGACACCATTGACGCGAAACTGATCGAGGCCATGACTGGAGACTTCCATGGTCACCACATTCGCCCCCTGGCGCTGGTACTCGGCCAGACGCTGCTGCACTGTCACCGGGTCAGGCGTGGTATGGGTGGTTTCAGTCAGCTCGCCATAAAAACCATTGCCGACGGTGCCGATCAGTGCGGCCTTCTGCCCCAGCAGACTGTAAGCCTGCGCCAGCCAATGCGAAATCGAGGTTTTGCCATTGGTGCCGGTAATGCCGACCACGCTTAGCGCACGGCTAGGCAAGCCATAGGCGTAAGCCGCCACCATGCCAGCGCGTTCGCGCAGTGCCGGCACCGCCAGGTTGGGCACAGCCCATTCGTCTTTCCACACAAAACCGTCGGCCGGATCCCACAGCACGGCCGATGCGCCGCGCGCCAAGGCGTCAGCAATATAGTTGCGTCCGTCGGCATACTCGCCACGGCAGGCAAGGAATACATCGCCCGCGCCCACACGGCGGCTATCGGTTTCAACCCGGGTCAGCTGGATGCCGGACCCGGCCAGTGCCGCCGGATCCCAGTCCGGCAGCGGTGTCAGCAAGCTATTCATGTTTCTTCTCGTATTTCCGGAATCTGGTTGACCGGTATCAGCGTGTTATTGGCCGGCGCATCGGGCTCGACGCCCAGCACCCGCAAGCCCCCCCCCATCACGGCGGAAAAAGCCGGGCCGGCGACGGTGCCGCCGTAATAACTGCCCCCCTTGGGCTCATCCACCATGACCGCCACAATCAGGCGCGGCCGGGTTGCCGGTGCAAAACCGACAAACAGGCCGATATGCTTGTCCGCCGCATAGCGGCCATCCACCAGCTTGCGCGCGGTGCCCGACTTGCCGCCAACATTGAAGCCCAGCACTTGGGCGCGTACGCCGGTACCGCCGATCTCGGTCACTCTGGTCATCATGTCGCGCATTTTTTGCGCAGTATCCGGCGTGATCACCTGCTGGCCCGCCGGCGGTGCCGGCACGCGGCTAAACGACACCGGCAGTAAATGGCCATCGGCGGTAAACACCGTATAGGCCCGCGCCAGTTGCAGCAGGCTGACCGATACCCCATAGCCGAAAGACATGGTGGCCTGTTCGAACGGGCGCCAGTTTTTCCATGCCCGCAAACGCCCGCTGACCTCGCCGGGGAAGCCGGCACGCGGATTGCGGCCGAAACCGACCGCGTCATACATGGTCCACATCTGTTCCGGCGGGAACAGCAGCGCCATCTTGGAGGTGCCGACGTTGCTCGACTTCTGGATCACTTCGGTGACCGTCATCACCGGTTTGGGATGCGTGTCACGCACCGTGCCCGAGCCGACCTTATAGGTATGGGTGTCCATCACCGTAGTCGGCTTGACCTTGCCGCTTTCTATCGCCATGGCGACCGGAAACGGCTTCATGGTCGAGCCCGGCTCAAACATATCGATCACCGCGCGATTGCGGCGCATTTCCGGGTCCAGACGCATGCGGTTATTCGGGTTGAACGACGGATAATTGGCCAGCGCCAGAATCTCGCCGGTCTTGCCGTCCAGCACCACAATGCCACCGGCCTTGGCCTTATTCACCTCGACTGCGTTTTTCAGCTCGCGGTAGGCCAGATACTGGATACGGCGGTCGATCGACAAGGTCATGGTCTGACCGTCCTTGGGCGGCTCGATCGCGGCCAAATCGTCGATGATGTAACCGCGGCGGTCGCGCAGCACCACCCGTTTGCCATGCTTGCCCGACAACATGGTGTCGCGTGCCAGCTCCAGCCCTTCCTGCCCCTTGCCGTCTACACCGGTAAAACCGACGATATGCGACAGCATCTCCCCTGCCGGGTAATAGCGGCGGAATTCCTGCTGTTTGGCCACGCCGGGAATACCCAGCTCCATCACGGCATTGGCCTGCTCCGG
The DNA here is from genome assembly GCF_023502145.1 of Craterilacuibacter sp. RT1T. Classification (GTDB taxonomy): domain Bacteria; phylum Pseudomonadota; class Gammaproteobacteria; order Burkholderiales; family Chromobacteriaceae; genus Craterilacuibacter. The sequence continues at coordinate 19,558 of NZ_JAMFLI010000008.1, forward strand.
ACTGATCTGGCGTTTGAGATAGACAAATTCGCGTTTCTTGTCGGCCAGCCGGCTGCGAATTTCAGCGGCCGGCACTTCCAGCAAGCGCGCCAGCTGAGATAGCTGGGCTTCGCTCACCTCAGGCATACCGGCAGGACTGGCCCAGATGGTCTGCACCGGCGTGCTGATGGCTAGCGGCTCGCCATTACGATCGGCAATCACACCGCGGGTCGCCTCCAGCGTCATGGCGCGGCGAAAACGCGCATCGCCCTGGTTCTGCAGGAAATCCTGCTGGGCAACCTGCAGATACAGCGCGCGCAACAGCAGCAGCAAGAATAGAAAGCCCAAACCGCCCAGCACCACCGACACCCGTCCCGGCGCGATGCGCATGGCGGGCTTGGATGCGGCACGGTCATGCAGCGAATAGGCACGGGGCGACATCACTGCCCTCCCTTGCCGAAGACAACCTGTATTTCACGCGGCTCGGGCGCATGCATGCCCAGGCGCTCGGACGAGACTTTCTCGATCAGCGCCTGCGCCCCCCAAGTACTTTGTTCCAGCAGCAGCTGGCCATACTCAACGCCATACATCTTGGTCTGCTTCTGTTCTTTTTCCAGCTCGCTATACAGCTTGCGCGCCATATGCTGCGAGCTCACCACCGACATGGCACACAACACCAGCACCAGCAGCAAAATGGCGTTCAAGCGATTCACGCATCGCGCTCCGGCCAGGGCGTTGCCGTACGCAGCGCAGTGCGCATGATGGCGCTACGCGAGCGCGGATTTTCGGCAATCTCGTCGCTGCTGGCACGCACCGGCTTGCCGATAATCTTCAACGGCGCCTCGCCGATATCGACCGCCCGCACCGCCACCCAGGCAGGCAGCTTATCGGCGGTCGCCGCATCGCGCATAAACAGTTTGACGATACGGTCTTCCAGCGAATGGAAACTGATCACCGCCAGACGCCCGCCCTCGGCCAATACCCGGCCAGATTGTGGCAACACGCGGTTCAGCTCTTCCAGTTCGCCATTGATATGGATGCGGATGGCCTGGAAGGTTCGCGTCGCGGGGTCCTGGCCCGGTTCGCGAGAATGGACGTTTTTCGCGACGAGCAAGGCGAGCTCACGCGTCGTCGTGAGGGGAGACTCATCCCTTTGCGCAACAATGGCTGCTGCGATCTTGCGAGCAAACCGCTCTTCACCATAAGTTTTGATGACCTCCCTGATTTCGGTTTCATCGGCACTGGCCAGCCACTGGGCGGCGGTAAGGCCGCGGCTGGTATCCATGCGCATGTCCAGCGGCGCATCGAAGCGGAAACTGAAACCGCGCCGGCCATCGTCTATCTGCGGCGAGGAAACGCCCAGATCCATCAATACGCCATCGACGGCAGCAATATTCAGCCGGGCAAGCTCGCGCTCCAGCGTCTCAAAGCCCTCGTGCACGATGGTAAAACGGCTGTCCTGCTGCGCCAGCTGTTCCGCTTCGCGGATGGCTTCGGGATCCTTGTCAAAAGCAATCAAACGGCCGTCAGGGCCGAGCTTGGACAGAATCAGCCGGCTGTGCCCACCGCGCCCGAAGGTACAGTCGACATAAACGCCATCCGGGCGGACGGCAAGCGCGTCGACAGCTTCGGCAAGCAGCACCGTGCGGTGCGTAAATACGGTTTGGGTCACAACGTAAAATCTCCAAGATGCTGGGCAAGGTCCGCCGGATTCATATCCAGCGCCTCGCGGGTCTGTTCTTCCCACTTGGCCGCATCCCACAACTCAAAGCGGTTACCCATGCCGACCAGCGTCACACCCTTATCCAGCTGGACCAGGGCACGCAGGTGGGCGGGCAGCAAAATGCGGCCTGCACTATCCATTTCGACCGGTTCGGCATGACCGAGCACCAGACGCTGATAGCGCTGCAATACGGGGTTGCCTGCCGGCATGGCAAGCAGGCGGGCTTCAACTGTGCGCCAGTTCTGTTCCGGGTAGAGCAATAAGAAACGCGCAGAATCCAGGGTCAACATCAGGCGCTTGCCAAAAGCGGACAACAAGGCCTCGCGATGCCGGGCAGGAATCGCCAGACGTCCCTTATTGTCCAGCGACAGGCAGCTGACACCATTGATCATGCTTACGCTTACTCCTTGGCATTCGATGCCGGTTTTGCCCCACTTTTCCCCACTTTACCCCACCTTCCGCCACTATAAAGACTACAGACGGAAACGGTCAATATCACCTTCAAGTAATTCACCTTTTGCGACAATGACTTAGGCAATGTTTGTCCTACTATTTTCTTATCGAATCAGGGAGTTAAAACAGGGACATTCAATAAAGTATTAACAACAAGAGCGGCGCACACAAAACAATAGCGGCCAGATAGTGATCACTCACCATCTGGCCGCTTAAAAGGCAAAACAATCAGGCTAACTTCTGGCGCAGGATTTCCTGTACCTGGGCAGGATTGGCCTTGCCTTTGGAAGCTTTCATCACCTGCCCTGCCAGCGCATTCAGTGCTTTTTCCTTGCCGGCGCGGAACTCCTCCACCGCCTTGGGGTTAGCCGCCAAGGCGTCGTCCACCATTTTCTCGATGGCACCGGCATCGGACACCTGCTTCAGGCCGTCGCGTTCGATAATGGCATCGACCGACAGCTCGCTAGTCCACAAGGCCTCGAATACCTGCTTGGCCAGCTTGCTGGACAGGGTGTTGTCGCTAATACGCCGCACCAGCTCGGACAAGCGTGCCGCCGAAATAGGGCAATCGGCAATGGCCAGGCCTTCCTTGTTCAGGCGCGCGGCAATTTCACCATTGACCCAGTTCGCCGCCAGCTTGCCTTCGCCGGTCGCCTGAGCGACCGCTTCAAAGTAAGCCGCCAGCTCACGGCTGGAGGTCAGCAAGGCCGCGTCATAGGCCGATACCGCGAACGCCTCGACAAAGCGTGCCTTCATCGCCCCCGGCAACTCCGGCATCTCGCCGCGCACGCGTTCGATCTGTTCTTCGCTCAGGCAGATCGGCAGCAGGTCCGGATCGGGGAAGTAGCGGTAATCATGCGCGTCTTCCTTGCTGCGCATCATGCGCGTCTCGCCCGAGTCCGGATCGAACAGCACCGTGCCCTGCACGATGCGCCCGCCGTCTTCCAGTGTATCGATCTGCCACTGGATCTCGTACTCGATCGCCTGTTGCAAGAAGCGGAAGGAGTTGAGGTTCTTGATTTCGCGCCGCGTACCCAGCTCGGTCTGGCCTTGCGGGCGCACCGAGACGTTGGCATCCACGCGGAAGCTGCCTTCCTGCATATTGCCGTCGCAAATACCCAGCCAGGTCACCAGCGTATGCAGGGCGCGGGCATAGGCGACCGCCTCGTCGGCCGAGCACATGTCCGGCTCGGATACCACTTCCAGCAAAGGCGTGCCGGCACGGTTCAGGTCGATGCCGCTCATGCCGACAAATTCTTCATGCAAGCTCTTGCCGGCATCTTCTTCCAGATGCGCGCGCGTCACCCGTACCCGCTTTTCGCTGTCGCCGACCTGAATGGCCAGCGTACCCGGCCCGACGATGGGGTGATCCATCTGGCTGATCTGGTAGCCCTTGGGCAAATCGGGGTAGAAGTAATTTTTGCGCGCAAACACATTCTTGCGGTTGATCTGGGCATCCAGCGCCAGACCCAGGCGAATGGCTTTTTCCACCGCCGCCTTATTCATGACCGGCAATACGCCGGGAAAGGCCAGTTCGACCACCGAAGCCTGCGTATTCGGCTCGGCACCGAAAGCCGTGCTGGAGCCGGAGAAAATCTTGGAGACGGTGTTGAGCTGCACATGCACCTCAAGACCGATAACGACTTCCCATTTCATCTTGTCTTTATCCCTTTATGCGGTCGCGACCAGCGCCCAAGCGGGCACCCGCCGCGACACGGCTATCATTTCACAGGGCCGGCACGCGCTGGTGCCAGTCGGTCGCCTGCTGGAACTGGTGCGCCACATTCAGCATCTTGGCTTCGGCGAAGTAGTTGCCGATGATCTGCAAGCCGACCGGGCGGCCATTGTCGGCAAAACCGGCCGGCACACTCATCGCCGGCAAACCGGCCAGATTGACCGACAGGGTGTAGATATCAGACAGATACATCTGCACCGGGTCACCGGACTTCTCGCCGATATTGAAGGCGGCAGTCGGCGCCACCGGCCCCAGAATCACATCGCAATCGCCAAAGGCGGCGGTGAAGTCATTGGCAATCAGGCGGCGTATCTTCTGCGCCTTGAGATAGTAGGCATCGTAATAGCCGTGGCTCAGTACATAGCTGCCGACCATGATGCGGCGCTTGACCTCGCTGCCAAAGCCTTCGGCACGGGTCTTCTCGTACATCTCGACCAGATCCTTGTACTCGGTCGCGCGGTGCCCGTAGCGCACACCGTCATAGCGCGACAGGTTGGCCGATGCTTCAGCCGGCGCAATCACGTAATAAGCCGGTATCGACAACTCGGTATTGGGCAGGGACACGTCCACTACGCTGGCACCCAGCTTTTTCAGCTCGGCCACCGCCGCGCTAATCACCCGCGCCACATCGGCCGACAGGCCTTCGGCGAAATACTCGCGCGGCAGGCCGACCTTAAGCCCGGCCAAGGGCTGGTTCAGTTCACGGCTGTAGTCTTCTTTGGCGCGCTCGAGACTGGTCGAATCGCGCGCATCAAAGCCCGCCATGACATTAAGCATCAGCGCGCAGTCTTCGGCGGTCTGTGCCAGCGGGCCACCCTGATCCAGCGAGCTGGCGTAAGCCACCATGCCGTAACGGCTGACGACGCCATAAGTCGGCTTGATGCCGCTAATACCGCAATGGCTGGCCGGCTGACGGATGGAGCCGCCGGTATCGGTGCCGGTCGCCACCGGCGTCATGCGCGCGGCAACGGCAGCCGCCGAACCGCCCGAACTGCCGCCCGGAATCGCCGCCAGATCCCACGGGTTTTTGACTGCACCGTAGTAGCTGTTTTCATTGGACGAGCCCATGGCAAACTCGTCCATATTGGTGCGCCCCAGGGACACCATGCCGGCGGCGTCGCACTGCTCGATCACATTGGCGCTATAAGGCGCGATGAAATTGTCGAGCATTTTGGAGCCGCAACTGGTCTTCCAGCCCTGCTGGCAGAAGATGTCCTTATGCGCGACCGGCACACCGACCAAGGCGCCGGCATCCCCGCCGGCGCGGCGTGCATCAGCCGCCTGCGCGGCGGCCAGGGTTTTTTCACGGTCAACGGTAATGAAGGCATTGAGCGCAGGGTTCAATGCCTCGATACGGTCGAGATAGGCGGCAGCAAGCTCGACGGCAGACACTTTTTTGTCTGCCAGCTGCTGCGACAATTGCTTGAGCGTGGCTTGAATCATGTCTTTTTCTAAATCCGGTTAGCATGCATGGCGCACAGGCCATGCGGATCAGACGGCTTTTCGCCTGCGTTTATTCGATCACCTTGGGCACAAGGAACAGGCCCTTTTCCACCAGCGGTGCAACCGCCTGATAAGCATCACGGTGGTTGGTCTCGGTCACGGCATCCTCGCGCAGACGCAGACTGACATCCTGCGGGTGGGCCATAGGCTCGATGCCGTCGGTGTTCACGGCCTGCATCTTCTCGATCAGGCCAAAAATATTATTAAGCTGCGCGCCAACCGCCTCGATTTCCGCTTCGGTCACTGCAATGCGGGAAAGCTGGGCGATACGCGCGACGTCCTGATGCGTCAGCGACATGGCAACCTCGGTCAAAGTCTTTAATTTTTCAAGCGTAATAGGGTATCATAGGCGGTTAGTTTCACCCAAGATCGACGGCGGCGCGGGGCAGTGGAAAATACGCCGGAATAGCAACCCGCCCCTCCGCCTTCGGCATATACAGAATTCATGGGTGCGCCGACACAGGCGTGCCCACACAGATTGCAGGATGACCCATGTTTCGCTCCCTGACCGGCTATTTCTCCAACGATCTCGCCATTGACCTTGGCACCGCCAACACGCTGATCTACATGCGTGGCAAAGGCATCGTACTGGACGAACCTTCCGTTGTGGCCATCCACAGCGACGCGCCCACCAATAAAAAATCCATCCTCGCCGTCGGCATCGAAGCCAAGCGCATGCTGGGCCGTACACCAGGCAGCATCCAAGCAATCCGCCCGATGAAGGATGGCGTAATCGCCGACTTCACCGTGACCGAGCAGATGCTCAAGCAGTTCATCAAAAAAGTGGCACCGAGCCGCTTCTTCTCGGCCAGCCCGCGCATCGTGATCTGCGTGCCTTGCGGCTCGACTCAGGTTGAGCGCCGCGCAATCAAGGATTCGGCACTGGCCGCCGGTGCGCGCCGTGTCGAGCTGATCGAAGAGCCGATGGCGGCCGCCATCGGTGCCGGCCTGCCGGTGGAAGAGCCGACCGGCTCCATGGTGGTGGATATCGGCGGCGGCACCACCGAAGTCGGTGTGATCAGCCTGGGCGGCGTGGTGTACTCCAACTCGGTACGCGTGGGTGGCGACAAATTCGACGAAGCCATCATCAACTACATCCGCCGCAACTACGGCATGCTGATTGGTGAAACCACCGCCGAAGAAATCAAGAAAACCATAGGTTCGGCCTTCCCCGGCGCCGAAGTGCGCGAAATGGAAGTCAAGGGCCGCAATCTGGCCGAAGGCATCCCGCGCGCCTTTACCGTGTCCAGCAACGAGATTCTCGAAGCGCTGACCGAGCCTTTGAACCAGATTGTCTCCGCGGTCAAAATCGCACTGGAACAGACTCCGCCGGAACTGGGCGCCGATATCGCCGACAAGGGTATGGTGCTGACCGGTGGCGGCGCGCTGCTAAAAGACATTGACCGCCTGCTGGCCGAAGAAACCGGCCTGCCTGTGTTCGTCGCCGAAGAGCCACTGACCTGCGTGGTGCGCGGTTCGGGCAAGGCGCTGGACAAGATGGACAAGCACGGCACTATTTTTACCAGCGTACCCTGAGCGAAGCCGGAACAGGGCGCACTCGCTGAGCGCGCCCGCCTTGCCCTATGGAATTTTCCAATACGCCCAGCTTTTTCCATCACGGACCTTCACCGGCGACGCGTCTTGCCATCAGTGTCACCCTGTCTCTCGCCCTGCTGGTCGGCGACAGCCAGTTCGGCCTGATGGAACGCAGCCGCGAAGGGCTGTCGGTCGTGCTTTATCCGCTGCAACAGGCTGTCAATCTGCCTCTGTCAGCGGCACGCCATGTCGGAGATTTTTTTGTCCGTCAGGCCGAGCTCAAAACGGAAAATGACGCACTGAAAAACCGCCAGCTGGCACTCGCGGCGCAAATCGTGCGTCTGCAAGCGGCCGAGCGTGATCTGAACGAGCTCAAAAACACCAATCAGCTGCGCATCAGCCGTAACGACCAGGGCCAAATCGCCGAGGTGCTCTACACCGGACGCGACCCGTTCTCGCACAAGATCATTATCGACAAGGGCGAAGATGCAGGCTTGGCCAACGGCCAGCCCGTCATCGACGAGGCAGGACTGATCGGCCAGATTACCCGGGTACAGCCGCTGTCAGCCGAAGTCACGCTGATTACCGACAAGCACCAGATGGTACCGGTCATGATCCAGCGCACCGGCGTACGTGCCATTCTGTATGGCTACGGTGGCGGCGTAGAAGTACGCTATCTGCCGCCGGCCGCCGATATTCGTGCCGGCGACCTGCTGCAAACGTCGGGTATAGACGGCCTGTACCCGTCCGGCCTGCCGGTCGCCCGGGTCAGCGCTGTCGAGCGCAGTTCGGGTGCATCCTTTGCCCGCATTACCAGTAAACCATTAGGCGGTATCGATCACGGCCGCTTTGTACTGGCGTTACCGGTACGCGCCGTGCCGGCGGTGATACAACCTGCCTCGGCACCGGCCACCGCCACACCGCCTCCAGGATAATGCCGCATGTCGCTTGACCACCCGCAAGAACTGCTCAAACCAGTCAGTCTGCGTCTGATCTATCTGAGCTTTGCGCTGGCCATCATGGCCGAACTGATTCCGCTGCCGGTCGGCTCCACGCGCTGGATGCCCGATTTTATCGGCTTGCTGCTGATTTACTGGGCGATCAACCAACCGCGTCTGGTCGGTGTTGGCACCGGTTTTACCATCGGGCTGATTGCCGACATTGCCACCGCCGGTCTGTTCGGCCAGCATGCGCTGGCCTACTCCATCAGCTGCTATCTGGCACAGATGCGCCAGCGTCAACTGGTGATGTTCAACCTGGGCCAGCAATCGCTGGTCGTGCTCGCACTCTTGCTGACCAACCAGATCATTATGGTGCTGGCACGCATGGCCACGGGTGCCGCTTTTGTCGGCTGGCATTATTTCCTGCCGCCACTGATCGGTGCCTTGCTCTGGCCCTTGCTGACCAAGGTTCTGCTCGCCCCTTACCGCCAGAAGCACTAGGTTACGCGCCACATGCCCCGCCCTACCCGTTTGAAAACACCACGCGCCGACGATAACCAGTTCCAGTTGCGCCTGGTCGTCGCCTACCTGTTCATGCTGTTGATGTTTCTGGTGTTGGCCGGGCGTTTCGTCTGGTTGCAGGTCATGCAGTACGACCACTATTCGACGCTGGCACAAAACAACTCGATCTCGCTGGTACCGGTACAGCCCAACCGCGGCCTGATTACCGACCGCAATGGCGTCGTACTGGCACACAATTATTCGGCCTATACGCTGGAAGTCACTCCGTCCAAAACCGGAGATCTGGAAGCGATGGTGGCCGAACTGGGCAAGCTGGTCGAACTGACCCCGCGCGACATGAAGCGCTTCAGAAAATTTCTCAGTGAAAACAAGAAGTTCGAGCCTTCGGCGCTGAAGATGAAGCTATCGGACGAGGAGGCGGCGCGCGTAGCCGCCAACGGCTACCGCCTGCCCGGTGTCGAAGTCAAAGCCCGTCTGTTCCGCGACTATCCGTATAAGGAGCTGACCAGCCATGTGCTGGGCTATATCGGCCGCATCGGCCCGCGCGACAAAGAAAACATTGCCGAAGAAGAAAAGACCGCCAACTATCGCGGCGCCACCCATATCGGCAAACTGGGGCTGGAAAAAGTCTATGAAGACGAACTGCGCGGCACGCCGGGCTTCGAAGAAGTCGAAACCGACTATCTGGGCCGCGCCATCCGCAGCCTCAAGCGCACCCCGCCCAAAAACGGCAATGACCTCAAGCTGGCACTGGATATCCGCCTGCAGGACGTCGCCGACAAGCTGTTCGGCCAGCGCCGTGGCGCGCTAGTCGCAATAGACCCGCAAACCGGCGGCGTGCTCGCCCTGCTGTCCAAGCCCGGCTTCGACCCCGGGCTGTTTATCGACGGCATCGACACCCAAAGCTGGAAGAACCTCAACGAAGACTGGCAAAAGCCGCTGATCAACCGTGCGCTGCGCGGCCTGTATCCGCCCGGCTCCACTTTCAAGCCGTTTATGGGCATGGCGGCGCTGGAAACCGGCGCCATCGGCCCGAATGAAGTACGCGGCGCGCCCGGCTACTTCACCCTGCCCGGCTCCAGCCACCGCTTTCGCGACAGCAAACCCGCCGGCAACGGCTCGGCCAACCTGGCCAAGGCGATCGCCGTTTCCAGCGATACCTTTTTCTACAAACTGGCGTGGGATATGGGCATAGACCGCATCCATCCGGTACTGGGCCAGTTCGGCCTTGGCAGCCGCACCGGCATCGATCTGGATGGTGAAGCGCCGGGCATCCTGCCCTCCAAGGAGTGGAAAGCCAAACGCTTTGCCAAGATGAAACCGGAGTACCAGCGCTGGATACCGGCCGACGTGGTCAGCATCGGCATAGGCCAGGGCTACAATGCCTACACCCCCCTGCAAATGGCCAACGCCACGGCGATACTGGCCGCCGACGGCAAGGTATTCAAACCCCATCTGGTGCAGACCATCACCGATAGCAAAAGCGGTAAGGTACAGTTGGTCGAAGCGCATCCGCAACGCCAGCTCGCTTTCAAGCAGCAAAACTACGACTACATCAAGCAGGCCATGGAAGGCGTGCTCAAGCCTGGCGGCACCGCCTGGCGTCTGGGGCAAAACCTGAGCTACCGCATGGCCGGCAAGACCGGCACCGCCCAGGTGGTGCAGATCAAGCAAGGTGCCAAATACAATGCCTCCGCGCTGGCCGAGCAGCACCGTGACCATTCATGGTTTATCGCCTTTGCCCCGGCGGAAAAGCCGACCATTGCCGTCGCGGTGATTGTGGAGAATGCCGGCTTCGGTGCCGCCGCCGCTGCACCAGTGGCGCGCGGCGTGATCGACTACTATCTGACCGGCAAAGTACCGGCCGATATCAACGCCCTCCTGCAAACCATGGCACAGCCAGAAACAGCGGACAGCGGCGCAGCAGACGCCAGTGCGCCCGTCGCAAATAAGAAACCCCATGCATCCCCATCCCCTTAAACGCCTGTGGCAGAACATCAGCCAGCCGCTGGACGGCTGGCTGACCCTGTTTCTCGGCCTGCTGTTTGTCCTCAGCCTGCTGGTGCTGTACTCCGCATCCAACGAAACCTTCGGCAAGATAGACAACAAGCTGGTCTATAGCGCGCTGTCGTTCGGCATCTTGTGGCTGCTGGCCTGGAGTCGGCCGCAAACGGTGATGATGTTCGCGCCGCCGGTCTATCTGGTCGGCGTGCTGCTGCTGGTCGCCGTCGAGCTGTTCGGCATTACCGTCAATGGCTCGACCCGCTGGCTGAATCTGGGCTTTATGCGCATCCAGCCCTCGGAAATCATGAAGATCGCGCTGCCGATGATGGTAGCCTGGTACTTCCAGCATAATGAAGGCCAGATCCGCTGGTGGCATTACCTGGTTGGCTTGGCCATTGTGCTGGTGCCCGGCGTCCTCATTCTCAAGCAGCCGGACCTGGGCACCGCCACGCTGATTATGACCTCCGGCCTGTTTGTGCTGTTTTTTGCCGGCCTGTCGTGGAAAGTCATTCTTGGTGCCGGCACCGCGTTTCTGGGCAGCCTGCCCATCGTCTGGAACCTGATGCACGACTATCAGCGCCGCCGCGTGCTGACCCTGCTCGACCCGACCCAGGACCCGCTGGGTGACGGCTACCATATCATTCAGTCCACCATCGCCATCGGTTCCGGCGGTGCCTGGGGCAAGGGCTGGCTGTCCGGCACCCAGACCCACCTCGAATTCATTCCCGAGCGCACCACCGACTTCATCTTCGCGGTATGGTCGGAGGAGTTCGGCCTGGCCGGCAATATCCTGCTGCTGGTGGTGTATATGGCCATCCTCAGCCGCGGTCTGATGATTACCGCCCGCGCCCAGACGCTATACGGCCGGCTGATGGCCGGCTCGATCACGCTGACCTTCTTTATGTATGCCTTTGTCAATATGGGCATGGTGGCCGGCATCCTGCCAGTCGTTGGCGTGCCGCTGCCCTTTGTCTCCTACGGCGGTACCGCGACGGTGTCGCTGGCGGTCGGCATGGGCATGCTGATGAGCATAGGCAATATCGATAGGCGCTAAAGCCGCCCTTCCCACGGCAACCCTTACGTCATACCATGTAGCCAGACCGGCCACCCACGCATGGTGGCCGGCAGACATGAGGAGATGGCCATGGGGTTTGATATCGAGTTGCTGCTACTGGGGCTGACGCCGGTCTTTTTGCTGGCGGTGGCGTGGGAAGTGCGCTACTGGCAGCAACAGGGTCGCGGCGATGTCTACGCTTGGCGCGACAGCCTGTGCAATGCGGCGCTGGGCCTGATGCACCAGGGCGCGGACAAGCTGGCATGGATGCTGGTGATTCCGCTGTATGCCTGGGTCTACCAGCACCGCCTGTTCCATTTCGAGCTGTCGTGGCCGGCATTTTTCGCGCTGTTTGTCGCGCAGGACTTCCTTTACTACGGGTTCCACCGCGCCAGCCACCGCGTGCGCTGGCTATGGGCGGCGCACAGCGTGCACCACAGCTCGACGCGGATGAACTTCAGCACTGCCTTCCGCCAGAGCCTGATGTATCCGGTCGCCGGCATGTGGGCGTTCTGGCTGCCGCTGGCATGGCTGGGTTTTCCGCCACAGGCAGTCGTCGGCATCGTGCTGATCAACCTCGCCTACCAGTTCTATATCCATACCCAGGCCATCCCGCACTTGGGCGCTTTCGAGAAACTGTTCAACACCCCGTCCATCCACCGCGTACACCACGCCAAAAATCCGCGCTATATCGACCGTAACTTTGCCGGTGTGCTGGTGGTGTGGGACAGGCTGTTCGGCAGTTTTGTAGCCGAAGACCCGAGCGAGCCGTGCGACTACGGTACGGTCAAGCCGGTCATGAGCTTCAACCCGATCACGGTCAGCCTGACGGAATGGCGCGATATGCTGCAGGAAGCCTGGTGCGCCCGCCACTGGCGCGACCGTTGGGTCGCCCTGTTCGGCTCGCCGGAGGCGGCCGAAGCGCGGGCCTCAGCGCAGGCACAGCAAGCCGAAGCCTGACTCAAGCATGACTGGCCAGAAAGGCCGCCAGCGCATCTGCCGGAAATGGCCGGCTGATAAAATAGCCCTGGAAAATGTCGCAGCCCTCGCTTTGCAACAGTGCCTGCTGATCCGCCGTTTCTACGCCTTCCGCCACCACCGGCAGGCCCAGGCTATGCGCCAGCGCAATCATGGCGCGCACGACGGGGTAGCCGTTGGCATCGCGGGACAAGTCATGCACAAAGCTGCGGTCTATCTTGAACTGCGTCAGCGGCAATTGCTTGAGATAGGAAAGCGAAGAGTAAGCGGTACCGAAGTCGTCCAATGCCAAGCGTATGCCGGCATTTTGTAACAGCGCCATCCGTTCTATGTTCGCAGGTATATCATCCAGCAACAGCACTTCGCTCAGTTCCAGTTTGAGTCTGGCCGGATCGGCACCCTGTGCCGCCAGCGTAGCCAATAGCTGTACCGCAAAGTCGGGTTCACGAAACTCGCGCGCACTGACATTCACCGCCAGCACCAGTTCCGCCGTCTCCGGCTTCTGTGCCCACGCAGCCAGCAAGACGGCCGCCTGCGTCAACACCCATTGCCCCAGCGGCAAGATCAACCCGGTGTCTTCGGCGAGCGTAAGAAAACTGTCAGGTGCCAGCAGACCGCGCAACGGATGCTGCCAGCGCAGCAAGAGTTCGGCAGCGACCATCTTGCCGGCCATATCTACTTGTGGTTGCAGATAGATGCGAAACTGCCCGTCTTGTATGCCACGGCGCAGTTCCTGCTCGAGTACCACGCGCGCAGCCACCACCGCCTGCATCTCGGCAGCAAAAAAGTGCAGGCAATTACGCCCGGCAGATTTGGACTGGTACATGGCAAGATCGGCTTGTTTCAGCAGCTCGTCCACATCGGCATTTCCACGGCCAAACAGCGTCGCGCCTATGCTGGGCGTCGAGTGGAACGACAAGCCGGCCAGATCATAAGGCGCATTCAGTGCGGCCAGTATCTTGTCACCCACGGTTTCTGCCGCCAGTGCCGCGGCCTCGACCTGTGCCGGCAAATCCTCCAGCAAGACCACAAACTCGTCGCCGCCAAAACGGGCGGCACTGTCGCGCTTACGCAGGCAGGCGCTCAGGCGCGAGGCCACCTGCTGCAATAGCAAGTCGCCCATATCATGACCCTGGGTGTCGTTGAGATTCTTGAAATGGTCGAGGTCGATAAACAGCAAAGCGCCATACCGGCCACTACGCTCGCTGGCCAGTAATGCCTGCCCCAGCCGGTCCAGCAACAGGCGGCGATTGGGCAGGCCGGTCAGCACATCATAAAAAGCCAGCCGGCGGATCTCGTCCTCGCTTTGCTTGCGCAGGGTAATGTCGGATAGCGATGCCACATAGTGCGTCACCCGCCCCCCGCTATCGCGCACCGCACTGACCGACAACCAGGCCGGGAACACCTCGCCATTTTTGCGCCGGTTCCAGAGTTCCCCCTGCCAGAAGCCTCGCCCGGCCATGCTTTCGCGCATGGCACGGTAAAAATCATCATCGTGGCACCCTGACTTGAACAAAGTCGGGGTCTTGCCTATCAGTTCTTCGGCGCTATAGCCGCTGATGCGGCAAAAGGCATGATTGGCCTGCAAAATGGTTTGCGCCGCATCACAAATAAACATGCCCTCTTGCGACTCGAAGGCAATCGCGGCAATGCGTAGCTGCTGCTCGGTTTCCAGGCGCTGGCTGATATCGAAGAAGGTGGTCACCTTGCCCACCATTCGGCCATGCTGCGTCAGATTATGCGACCAGTACTCGACCGGAAAGGCGCTGCCGTCACGCCGCCAAAACCACTCGTCATCCACATGATTGCGCGCCTCGTTCTGGCAAGAGGGCATACTGAGGCATTCATGCGCCGGATAAGGGCGATCATCGGGATAATGGTGATGTATCCGTTCATGGATGGGCTGGCCGACCAGCTCGTCCATATGCTCGTAGCCCAGCAAGCGCAAAGCCGAAGCATTGATGAAGGTACACAGTCCTTGCGGATCGGTACCGAAAATGCCTTCCTCGGCTGAGTCCAGCAGTAACTGGGTGCGCTCGCTGGCGGCGGCCACTTGTTCGGCCTGCTCGCAAGCAAGACAGGCTAGCGCCAGCTTGCCGGCGATGCGCATCATGCCGCCTTGCATGCTGCGCGACAAGGGTAGGCCGGCCTTGCCCAGCAGCAAGAAACCAAAGCCGGGCAAGGGAAAAGCCAGCAGCTTGCGATCACCGAATGCCAACATGCGCGGCAGCGCATCGGAAAATGATTCCCCCCGCAGCGCCTGGCACGCCTGCAGGAATTCCGGCCAGGCATGTGCCGATAGCGGGATGGCCGCCATCAGCCGGGCCTCGTCGCCATACATGCGCACGACTACGCCGCTATGGCAGCCCAGTTTGCTCACCATGATCCACAGGCTGTTTTGCAGCATGGGCACCAATGCCATGCCCTTGCCAACCTCCATAACGATTTCAAAGAGCGTCTGCTGTTCAAGTGCTTTCACTTGGGTCTCCCAGCGCACTCAATACGATCGTCTTGTTATGAAACTCGAGGTATTCCTGACCACGGTTGGCAATTTCGCCCAAGGTAAACGCACCGATCTGCTCACGCGCAGGGGTATGCAGGCAGACCAACTCCTCCGCTATGCGCCCCCCGAGAAAGCTGGCGCGCGAAATGCAATCCACGACAAAGTCGATACCGTGCCAAGACCCGGCAGGCAAGGCTGCATCAGCTTGCCGGCGCAATGTTGCCGCGGCCGCCAGCAGCGTATCGGGATTGCCCTGCATGATATGCAGCAAGATGCCGTGCGGAATATCACCCACACAGCGCAAAGCACCATCCGCTATTAACGCAACCGGGTCGCGCACGACAAACTCGCCGCTTAAGCGGCCGATACCGAAAGGATGGGCGGCGGCATGAGCATAAAAACCCTCCCCCTCGTCCAGCTCCAGTCCTTGCCGCGCCAGCACCTGCCGGTAAACCGCCAAGGCGCTCTCTCCCTCCAGGCTCTCAAGCAAATTACCGTGCGACCGTGTCACCTCGAGGGGGCCGGCTAGACGCTGCCAGCCATGTGCAACATAAACCTGACTCTGCAGCGTGCCGGCGCAAACCACCGCTGCGTCACACAACACGCCTTGCGGCGTAATCAGGCTGGCCGCGCCGGGTAAACCCAAAGCACCGCTGCCCCCTCCCAGATAATTGCTTTGCAAACCGAATACATGAAACAAGGCTTCGACTAACGCCCCCATCCCGGGCGACAGGCCATCGGCAAACACCATCACTGTCCGGCTGTCATGCTGGCGCTGCGCGGAAAAACCGCCAACCAAGTCCTTAAGCAAGGCATGCGGCCGCGCACCGATATCACGCAACACGCACACCTCAAGCTCGAATGCCAGAGGCAGGATGATGTAGCCGCTATCCAGCCTGTGCCCGGCGGCGATCAGTGCCGGAAAAATACCGCCAAATGCCGGAATGGCCAGCTGCTGCAGGACAGGATCCAGGCTGACAGGTGCGGCTCCCATCTGCTCGCTGGCGAGTACCAGCAAGCCCTTGACGCCAGGGCGTGAAGCCAGGGCGGCAAGCGTTGCCGACAGCGCATCCCAGCTACCGTTGGCATCAACGAATGCATGCATCGTGATCTCCCATTACTTTTCCCGTGCTGGGTGCGCGTTTTTGCATCGCCGGATCCTGCCCATAAAAAAGGAAGTGAAATATATCAAACATTGACAATACACGCCCTATCCCTGCATAGTAGCCAAACCATGACAAACACCCATCCTGCCGCGCTGTGCGCTACTTATTATTATCCGGTCTGCGACTTAGCGGCCGGAAGGATTGTGTGCGTCTGATACACCAGAGCATCATGCTACTTAGGCCGCCGCCCAGGCGGCCTTTTTGTTTTTGGCAGCGCGGGTGGTGGCCACTTCTGACCTAGGGGCCATCATGTCTACACGTTCTGCCTGGGGCTCGCGCCTCGGTTTTATTCTTGCCTCCGCCGGCTCGGCCGTCGGGCTTGGCGCCATCTGGAAATTTCCCTTTGTGACCGCCATGAATGGCGGCGGCGCCTTTATCCTGCTGTTTTTACTATTCAGCTTTACGCTGGGCTTTGCCCAGCTCTTGATCGAATTCACACTGGGGCGCGCCGCCCAGACCGGGCCGGTCGGCATGTTCCGCCAGCTGGCCGGCGGATTATGGCCACTAGCCGGCCTGATGGGCATCTTCGCCGCCTTCGTGCTGTACAGTTTCTACAGCGTAGTCGGCGGCTGGACGCTGGGCTATGTCGCACTCGCCATCGAAGGCTCGATGCTGACCACTGATGTAAAAGTCCTCAGCAGCACCTTTACCGGCTATGTCGAACACCCGCTGTGGCCACTACTCAGCCACGGCGCTTTTGCCCTGCTTACGCTGGCTATCGTGCTGGGCGGGGTAGAAAAAGGTATAGAGCGCGCCAGCAAATTCTTGATGCCCTGCTTATTCCTGTTGATGCTGGGGCTGATCGCACGCTCCTTAACCCTGCCCGGAGCCTGGGCCGGTGCGCTCGCTTTTTTTACCCCGGACTTTTCCGCCGTTACCCCGGCCATGGTGGGGGATGCACTGGGCCTGGCCTTTTTCTCGCTGTCGCTGGGTACCGGCGGCATGATTGCCTACGGCTCCTATGTAAAACAGGAAACGCCGGTGATGCACTCGGCCGTCTGGGTGGTGGGCTTGTCCTGTCTGATCGCGCTTCTGGCCGGACTGATGATTTTCCCGGCGCTGACCGCCTTCGGTCTGGACCCGGCGGCCGGCCCCGGCCTCACCTTTATGACCATGCCCATCGTGTTCGCCAGCCTGCCCTTTGGCCAGCTGTTTGCCATCGCCTTTTTTGCCTTGCTGGCCGTGGCGGCACTCACTTCGTCGGTATCGATGCTGGAGCTGATCGCCACGCTATTCCTCGACGAATTCAAGCTGCCACGGCGCAAGGTCGTACTGGGGCTGAGCCTGGCGGTCTTCCTCTGCGGGGTGCCGGCCTCGCTGTCGCTTGGACCATGGTCGGACATCACCCTGTTCGGCAAGAATATCTTTGATGCGATGGATTACAGCGTCAGCAATGTCATGATGCCGGCCTCCGGCATTCTGGTCGCGCTGTTTGCCGGCTGGCGCGTATGGCCCTTGCTGCGCGAGCATGCCGGGCTAAGTGGCCTGCCCTTGTTTGCCCTTAAGTGGAACTGCCGCCTGATCGCGCCGTTGGCCATTGGTGCCATCCTGCTCAAGAATCTTTAATACAGACGATTGTATCCAGCCCTTGACGAATGACGCGCCGACAAGGCATGCTAAAGCCATGAATCCGATGACCGTGACTTTTTCCTGCAACTGGTGGCGCCTCTTTTAAGCGGCGCCCAGGGTCACGACTATCTCCCACAGGCCGCCGCCAAGGCGGCCTGTTTCATTTCCCCTCCTTGTGCGGCGCTTTATTGCAAAACAAGGAGCAAGCATGCAGCGATCACAATGGGGCTCCCGCCTCGGTTTCATCCTCGCCTCGGCAGGTGCCACGGTAGGCCTGGGTTCGATCTGGAAATTTCCCTACGTCACCGCGATGAATGGCGGCGGTGCCTTCTTGCTGGTCTTTATCGCACTGACCTTCACGCTGGGACTGACCCTGCTCCTGGCCGAGTTTGCCATCGGCCGCCATGCCAAGGTCGGCGCGGTCAGTGCCTTTAAAAAGCTGGGCGGCGGTGCATGGCCGCTCATCGGCTACGCCGGCGTGCTGGCCGGTTTTCTGGTGCTGAGTTTTTACAGCGTGGTCGGCGGCTGGACGCTGGGCTATTTGCTGCGGGCCTTTGATGGCCGGGTGATGACGAGTGATCCGGCCGCACTGGCTGCTCTTTTTGGCCAGTATGTTGCCAGCCCGACCGAACCCTTGCTCACCCATGCCGTGTTTATGGCACTGACGCTGGGGGTGGTCATGGCCGGGGTCAAAGGCGGTATCGAGCGCGCCGGCAAGGTACTGATGCCGGCACTGTTTACCCTGATGCTGGTGCTGATGGTGCGTGCGCTGACCCTGCCGGGTGCCGCTGCCGGTGTGGCCGAATTTCTTGCGCCGGACTTCTCCAAGGTGTCGCCGGCCATGCTGGTCGATGCGCTGGGGCTGGCCTTTTTCTCGCTATCGGTGGGCGCCGGCTGCATGCTGGCCTATGGCTCCTATCTCGGTGACGAGATCAAGCTGACCGGCTCGGCCTTGTGGATCACCGGCCTGACGACACTGACCTCCATCCTCGCCGGGCTGATGATTTTCCCAGCAGTCGCAGCCTTCGGCCTTGAGGCAGCCGCCGGGCCGGGCCTGACCTATATGACCATGCCCATCGTATTCAACCACCTGCCCTTCGGTCAGGGCTTTGCCATCGCCTTCTTTGCACTCTTGCTGTTTGCCGCCCTGACCTCGTCGGTGTCGCTGCTGGAACTGATCGTCGTGCTACCGATAGACGAGTGGGGCTTCAGCCGTAAACAGGCGACCCTGACCGTCGCCGCCCTGGTCTTTGCCGCCGGCGTGCCCGCCTCGCTCTCGTTCGGGCTCTTGGCCGACTACACGCTATTCGGACGCAATGTGTTCGAATTGATGGACTACAGCGCCAGCAACATCCTGCTGCCTATCGGCGGCATCGGCACCGCACTGTTTGCCGGCTGGAAAGTGTGGCCGGCCATGCGTACAGAACTGGCCCTGTCGCGCAGGCAGCAACAAGCGATGCGCGCCATGTGCTGCCTGATTGCGCCGGCTCTGATCGGGCTGATTCTGGCGTGGAATCTGTAAGTGAAAGACGGCTAGACTAGGGCCGCCGTCAACCGGAGCCGGCATGCGTCTGCGTGCCCGCCTCCAGTACGAGATGCAGTTTATAACTGCGTGGAAACTCCAGCTTGATGACCGGCTTCAGCTCGGCCTCCAGATGACACACCGCGATCATGCGGCAGTCTGAACGAAAGCCAAACTCGCTTAGGCGGCAGTGGCCATCCGCGAGCTTCTCCAGCCAGAAGCCCCGGTCTTTCTTGAAACTGAATACGCCTAAGCGCCCCCGCTCGGGCAGCCGGCGATAACGCAACTGGACAATAGTCATGACTTGGGAAAATAGAATCAGCACGGCAACCGCTCTCTGACAGCAAGCAATGCACTCACCATAGACGGGTGCGCGCATCCTGCGCCTGTCGACAGGAAAACGGAGGGGGCTCTAGCGCGGAAGCGGTGGCCGCTCGCGGCGCGCGCGCGTATCATCGCCCTCCCGCCCAGATCTGGAAAAATCCGCCATGAAACAGCATATCGCCCAATTCGCACTGCTCGTCGACGACTACGACCGTGCCATCGCCTATTACTGCGACGTCCTCGGCTTCGATCTGGCCGAGGATAGCGACTTGGGCGGCGGCAAACGCTGGGTGCGGGTTACGCCACCCGGTGGTGAGACCAGCTTGCTGCTGGCGCGCGCCAGCAATGCCGAACAGGCGCAAGGCATCGGCCATCAGGCTGGCGGCCGGGTATTCCTGTTTTTACATACCGATGATTTCTGGCGCGACTACGCAGCCTACCGCGCACGCGGTGTGACATTTGCCGAAGCGCCACGCGAAGAAGACTATGGCACGGTGGTGGTATTCACCGATCTGTATGGCAACCGCTGGGATCTGCTGCAACTGGGCTGCGCCAAGCGCGGCTAAGGCGATGGCTTCAGGAACCGGCCATAAAAGTACGGATACCGGAGCCGACAAACTGCACGCCGACACAAATCAGCAAAAAACCCATCAGCCGCCCCAGAACTTCGCGTCCGGCGCGGCCCAGCTTTTCCGCAATCAGCGTGGATGAGCGCAGCATCATCCACACTCCGACACTGGTACCGGCAATGGCCAGCAAGGTCATAAACATGGCGGCCGCCTTGGCAGGCCAGCTGGAAAGCTCGGCAATTTCGGTCGACAGGCCGATCACCACCGCAATGGTGCCCGGCCCGCTGATGCCAGGCATGGCAATCGGGAAAAAGGCACAGTCCTCTTCCTCCACCATTTTGTGATTGTGGCCGCTGTCCGGCGGCAAAAACAGCATGCGATAACCAATCACCGCCACCACCAGACCACCGGCAATACGCAAAGCACCGTAGGAAATACCGAAGAACTCGAGAATCAGGTTACCCGCCATCAGCGACACCGCCATGATGGCGGCGGCGTAAACGCAAGCCATGCGCGCCTGCTCGGCACGCTGGGTCTCGCTCATGCCGCGTGTCAGGCTGATAAAGAGCGGTATCTTGGACAGCGGATTAGTAATCACAATCAGGCTGACCAGACCACCGAACAGATACTGCAGGTAAAATTGCTCAAGCATTTGCTTGCACGGGTTGAGACTAAGCCGGCATTCTATCCGTATTACACGTCCTGCCCAGCCTGGCGTCGTTGTCGCGAAAGCCGCTGTCGCCCCCGCAACAAAACACCCCTGCGACATTGTGTCGCATCATTTTTGATGACAAATGTGATAGTTTTCTTCTCATCTTTGCCCTCAGACAAAATCGCCATGAACAAGCTGCTGCTGACCGCCCTGCTCGCTACCCTGCCTTTTACCGCCACCGCGCACGAAACCCGCAGTGCCGACCTGACCATCCAGCACCCATGGAGCCGGGTGATGCCGGCAGCCTCGGTCAATGGTGCCGCCTATTTCCTTATCGAAAACACCGGCAAGCAGGCTGACCGCCTGCTTAGCGCCCAAACCCCGCGCGCCAAAAAGGCCGAGCTGCACACCCATATTCACGACAACGGTGTGATGCGCATGCGCGAAGTCGAAGGCGGCGTGGCCATTCCTGCTGGCCAGAGCGTGAAGTTCGCCCCCGGCGGCCTGCATGTCATGCTGATGGGGCTGAATAGCCCGCTGCAAAAAGGCGAGCACTTTCCGCTAACGCTGAAGTTTGAGCGCAAAGGCGAAGTAAAACTGGATGTGGTGGTGGAAGACGGCATGCCCGCTGCCATGCCCATGCAGCACTAAAACCCAAAAGGGGAAGCAGCATGCTTCCCCTTGGCGATCACCCCGCTAGCTTATTTCAGGCTGCGCGCCTTGAGCGCGGTATCGGCAAAGTCGCTGAAGACCCCGTCCACACCCAGCGCGTAATACGCCTTATATTCTTCCAGCGGATCATTCATGAAATTCGCCGCCAGATATTTTGGCTCGTTGCGGAAGGTATAAGCGTGAACAAATAGCCCGGCCTTGTGCGCATCCCTTACCAAAGTACCAGGCTCCAGCAAGGTACGGTCCTGCATATCGACCACCTTGTCGCCATTCACATCGGCCGCCTGTCCGGTTTTCTTGTCCGCCATGCCTTCGCTGGCCATGATGTAAGGCTTCCACGGGCCAATACCATCGGCAAAGCGGCGGATTTCCTTGAGTGCAGCCGGCTTGGTCAAATCGACAAATGTCCGGCTATCTCCGGACAATACAAAATCATACGGCCGGCCGGCCTGCATCTTGCCATCCACCGTCACATCGTTGCCGTCCAGCAGAAAGACCAGTTTAACCGGAGTCTGTTTACGCAACGCCTTGAGGTTGGCACTCTCGAATGACTGGATAAACACCGGTGCATTCTTGCGGTTCAGGCCATGCTTTTTCAGACCCGCCAGCAAGGCCGGTTCCAGTGCCAGCTGCTGGGCCGCATGCCAGCTTGGATGCTTGGTTTCCGGATAGATGCCAACCTCGCGCCCAGCCTGTTTGCTGAGTTTTTCACGCAGCACGAGAATTTCTTCGAAAGTCGGAATCGGGAACTGGCCGTTGAATTCCTGTGGCCGGTCGGCGCGTTGCTGGACGGCACGCAGGGTCTTGATTTCGGCCAGGGTGAAGTCGGGGGCAAACCAGCCCTCCTCCTCCACCCCGTCAACCAGCAACTTCTTTTTGCGGTCGGCAAACTCGGGCCGGCTCGCCACATCGGTGCTGTCTTTCAGATTGGGCTCATGGCGGGCAATCAATACGCCATCCTTGGTCGAGACCAGATCCGGCTCGATATAATCGGCCCCCAGCTCGACGGCGCGGGCATACGCTTCCAGCGTATGCTCGGGCAGGTAACCCGAAGCGCCGCGATGGGCAATGATTAGTGGCGCCTTGCCGCTCAGCGTCGGATAGGCCGGCGTTTGCGCAGCATAAGCAGGCAGGATCAAACAGCTGGCCAGCAGGCTGGACAACAAGGCTGGGGTTTTCATCATGCACTCCATCGTGGTTTTTGATGGCACGAGTATCCGCATGGAATGTTACGTTAACGTGATGAAAAGATGACAGATTCGTGCTGCTTGCCATTATCCAAGTTCTGGCCTCGACACTGGTGCATGCTACATTTGCCCTGCTTCATCTGCTCCGCCGGCGGATAAACACCCCGACAAAGATCCATAGAACACAAGGCTTTAGCGCCCATTTTCATAGGCGTTGCATGAAAGTAACATCGTGCAACGCAGCATCGTCCGACAACATACAAACTTCTTTACCCAAATACTAATGGCATGCAGACTGCAAAGCGTCGGCGCCTAGCCAGCCCGATCGCGTCGCCCGAGGCCTTGTCTTTACCCTTCGCCAGGTTTTACCTGAATAATAAAGTCGATGGAGGGGCTCCTGCCATGCAGGATGCAAAGAGTCAGGGAAGGGCATGCCCGGCGACGCGCAATCGGCTACCATCGTGCTTTACCCTGACACTGCCGCACGATGACCGCCTCCCCGCTCCCCCGTATTGAAATCCACTATTGCACCGGTTGCCGCTGGCTGTTGCGTGCAGCCTGGATGGCGCAAGAACTGTTGACCACCTTTGAAAAAGAACTGGGCGAAGTTGCGCTCTTGCCCGGCAATGGCGGTGTATTCCGCATCCTGTGCAATGGCGAGACGCTATGGGATCGCACGCGCGATGACGGCTTTCCCGATATCAAGCTGTTAAAGCAGCGGGTGCGCGATGCCATCGCACCGGACAAGGCGCTGGGCCACAGCGATTCGGCTTCCGCGTAAAGTCATGACGGCACCACAACGCAAGATCATTCATGTCGATTGCGATGCTTTTTACGCCTCGGTCGAAATGCGCGATCACCCCGAATGGCGCGATATTGCGCTGGCCATAGGCGGCAGGCCGGAAACCCGCGGCGTGATTGCCACCTGCAATTATCTGGCGCGCCAATACGGCATTCACTCGGCCATGGCTTCGGCCACCGCGCTCAGGCTATGCCCGCAACTATTGATCGTCCGCCCGGATATGGCACGCTACCGCGCTGCCAGCCAACAGATCCATGCCATCTATCAGGCCTTCACCGAACGCATCGAGCCGCTGTCGCTGGACGAAGCCTATCTTGACGTGAGCGGCGTCACCCTGTGTCAGGGTAGCGCCACGCGCATAGCCACGGCCATACGCACGCGCATACGCGAGGAGGTCGGCATTACCGCCTCGGCCGGCATCGCGCCGAACAAGTTTCTGGCCAAGGTCGCCTCCGACTGGAACAAGCCGGACGGGCAGTTTGTGGTACGTCCGCAAGATACGGCCGCCTTTGTCGCGGCCTTGCCGGTGGCCCGCTTTTTTGGTGTCGGCAAGGTGACTGCCGCCAGGCTAAAGGCCTTGGGCATTCATCATGGTGCCGACCTGGCCGCCGCCGATCCGCTGCTGCTGACGCAAGAATTCGGCCGCTTCGGCGAACGCCTGCACCAGCTTGCCCATGGCATTGATAAGCGCGAGGTCGAGCCGGAGCGGGAAAGAAAATCGGTGAGTGTGGAAGAAACCTATGCGCGCGACCTGCCGGATCTTGCCGCCTGCCGCGCCGAATTGCCTGAGCTGCTGGCACAACTGAAGTCGCGCATCGCCCGCGCCGGCGAGCCGCCGCTACGCGCGCTGGTGGTCAAGGTGAAATTCGCCGACTTCAGCCAGACCACGGTCGAGCATGCGGCCAGCACGCTGATGCTGAACGCCTTCGGCCGCTTGCTGGAAACAGGCTATGCCAGAGGACAGGGGCGCGCGGTGCGCCTGTTGGGCCTGGGCGTGCGCCTGGGTCATGGCGACGCCCGCCAGCTTGAGTTTGAATGGGAAGAAGATTAAGCCTGCGCGGCCTTTTTACGCCGTGCCATAAAAGCAGCAACGGCGGCATCACGCCCAGCCCAGCTCTGCGCAATACTGGTGCGTTGACCCAGACGTGCCATATAGCCGGTCTCGTCCAGCAATGGCGCCAACAAATCCTCGGCCAGCACCGTCTGCGTCATCTGCGACACCAAGGGGAAAAAGCTGGCCGCGGCAATATCGGCATAGCTGAAATCTTCACCTGCCAGCCATGGCGAAAAGCGGGTCAGCCGGGTCAGCGCCGCCACCGCGCGGCGGATATCGCTACGCGCCTGCTCGCGGGCATCCTCGTCCAGGGGCGCGCCAAACAACACATGACGCGTCAAAGGCACGCAAGGCGCGGCCAGATACAGCTCTATCATCTGCAGGATTTCGCGGGCGCGGCTGCGGGCATTGGGTGAAGGCGGCAATAGCGCGGCGGTCGGATAGGCATCTTCCAGCCATTCCAGAATGGCGGTGGACTCGGCCAGGGCAAAGCCATTGATCTCGACATAAGGGATCTTGCCCATCGGGCTTTTAGCCAGAAACACTTCATCTTGGGCTGGCGGCGTGAACACCTCTTCGTAATTCACGCCCTTTTCGATCAGGGCAATCTTGACCTTGGTGTAATACGGGGACAGCGCGACGCCATGCAGGATAATCATGCCTAAGCCTCCGGGGCTTGAAATAGGAATAGCATAGCCCCTTCAGGGCAAAATCCGTTGGCCACCCAAGATAGTCCAAAGGAATATTTGGCCGATTATGCCATTATTTGGCAAGCGCCTGCGCTTTTAATGACAAAGCTCTTTTTATTGCCGGCAACGCCATCCGTGCCACACGTTCACCCTCCAGAATGGCGGTATGGCGGTTCTCAAAATCGGTAGCGCCTATTTTGCCTACGCTGGGGCGCAAGGTGACATCCGCATTCTTGAGTTCGGCCTTCAGCGCACTCTGGCTCATAATGTTCAGGCTCTGATCAAGCCGCGAAAAAAAACCGGAACTCCCGCCGCTAGGGCGCGCCGAAATGTCTACCGCAATCACCACCTCTGCCCCCATCTCGCGCGCGGCACTCACCGGCACCGGGCTCACCAGACCACCATCGACATAGCGCTTGCCGTTCATGGATACCGGCTGAAAAACATTAGGAATACTGGCCGAAGCACGTACGGCCGAACCGGTATTGCCACGCTGAAATACAATGCGCTCCCCCGTATCCAGCTCGGTCGCCACCGCGCCAAAGCGTTTGGAGAGTTTTTCCAGCGGCTTGTTGCGCACCTCGCGATTAACAAACTCGGCCAGTTTTTCACCCTTGATCAGACCGGACGTCGACAGGGTGTAGTCGGCGAGCGAACTCTCGTCCAGTTTCATCGCCTTCAGCTGCAACTGGTAAGGACTGATGCCCGAGGCGTATAGCGCGCCCACCACCGCACCGGCACTGGTACCGGTCACGATGTCGGCCTTGATGCCGTTCGCTTCCAGCACCTTGATTACGCCGATATGGGCAAAACCCTTAGCCGCTCCCCCACCCAGCGCAAGGCCTATTCTGGGCTTGCGCACGACTTTGGCCTGCTCCGGCGCAGGCGATACCGTGACAGACGGAGGCACCGACACGGAAGTAGACGGCTTGGCCGCATGACTAGCCGATGGTGGACTCGCGGGAGACACAAGAGGGGAGGTAGGACTGACACTGCTGCAAGCACTTAACAGCAAGACTGCCAACAGGCCGGTACAACGTGAAGGATAAAACATGTTCGGGAACGACTCTTTCTTAAGCGAAATACGGCTCAGGACTTTTTAAATTCAATAACCTGAAGGCCATCGGGCAAATGCCCGGCTTTAGCCTTGGGCTCGCCGCGCCAGGCATGGCCATAGACCACTTCATAAGTAGCTGGCAGGCTGCCATCACGCCGGTAGGCTTCGTACGCCGCTTCGACACGCTGCCAGAAATGCTTGCCGGTCAGACCAGCCTTGCGCCCGGCGGTGACATTATGCGCGCCGATGGACTTGAGGTCTTGCATCACATCACGCACCCGGCCATAAGTCAGCACGATTTTTTCCATATCCATCACCGGCAGGGCAAAACCGTTACGCACCAAGACATCGCCCAGATCATGCATATCGATGAAATGGTTAACATGGGTCGCGGAATCCTGCCCGGCAAAAGCGGCCCGCAATTCAAACAGCGTATCCGGCCCCAGCGTGGAAAACATCAGCAAGCCGTCCGGTTTGAGCACACGGCGGAATTCGGCAAAAACGCCATCCGGCTCGTTCAGCCACTGAATGGCCAGATTCGACCACACCATATCCACACTGCCATCCGCCAGCGGCAGCGCCTCGATATCGGCACACACCTGCCAAGGCTGGGCTCGCCCCAGCAAACGGCCAAAAAAGCCGGCGCCCTCCTGTTGCTTGGCCTTGGATGCCTTAAGCATAGAGGCGGCAATATCCAGCTCGATCACGCGCGCCTCCGGGTAGCGGCGGCGCAATTCGGCGGCGCCATAGCCGGTGCCGGAGCCGGCATCGAGTATCGTCAGCGGTGCATTCTTGATGACATCCAGACGCTCGGCCATGCGGTCGGACACTTCGCGCTGCAAGACGGCCGCGCCATCGTAGCTATGAGCAGCACGCTCGAAAGCAGCGCGGACTTTGGCCTTATCGGTATAAAACGCTTCACTCATGCGTGTCGGTCCAGGTGGGAAAGCAACAGGGTCAGGAAATCATGCTCGTGCGACAAAAACGGCGCATGCGAGGCTTGTTCGAATAGATGCAAGCGGGCATCCGGCAGCATCTGTGCCAGCCAGCGACCGGCGCCGATAGGGGTAATACGGTCACGCGCACCGAAAAACAGCGCCGTG
Organism: Craterilacuibacter sp. RT1T; assembly: GCF_023502145.1. Lineage (GTDB taxonomy): Bacteria > Pseudomonadota > Gammaproteobacteria > Burkholderiales > Chromobacteriaceae > Craterilacuibacter. Next base: position 46,855 of record NZ_JAMFLI010000008.1, read on the forward strand.
GGCGCATGAATCTGTGCGGCCAGTGCACGGGCATCCGCCTGCAACAGGCAGTCCAGCGCCGGCAACAGGCCATGCGGGCGGCCATGGGCAAACAATTGGCTACTCAGCGCCTTGAGCGTATCACGCGCATGCGGCGCACCCAGCATTTGCAGGGCCAAAAAGTTTTTCAGGGTCAGCTCGAAAGCCTTATGCAGATTCGCGCCGACCTCTGCGATGGCTGCCGCACTCTGCCCGAACGCCCAGTCTGGGCCTTGTACAAAGCGCGGACTGGTCGACACCAGCGCCAGGCTGCGTATCTGGGATGCAGGCTGCACCGCCCAGTGCTGCGCCACCAAGCCACCCAGCGACCAGCCCAGCACATGCACCGGCAGGGGAAATTGCCGCGCCAGGTCCGCCGCCACTTCGGCAGCATCAAAATATTCAACGGCCGGCGAGGCGCCATGGCCGGGCAAATCCACCATGTGTACACAGTAATGCGCGGACAGCGCCGCCGCGACACGCTCGAATACGCCACCATGCAGGCCCCAGCCATGCAGCAAAACCACATCCGGCCCGCGCCCTTGTGTCTCGACGTAACAGTTCATATCGGCATGGCCATCGGCAAAGGGCGCCATTTTCGCAAGAGTGTCGGCCAAAGGAAAGCCCACATTGTTTTGACATAGAAAGGCAGGCGAAATAAGCACTGATACATGGCAGCTATGTGCTTCTTCTATCGGCCAATCAGGACTCGAATTTGGCGTATCTGCCACCGGTTTTGCTTGTACGCCACAATCGGCCAACTTTGATGAGGTTTGAACATGCACTTACTGGACTCTCGGTGGCATCCTCCTTTACATTCACCCAATGCACATAAGATGCACATAATTCAAATTATAAAAGCATGCCTGATGATATATACATCACCGGCTATTGCGACGGGGGAGAGGCTTTGTCAATTTTTACCAGATTCCTGCCTAGCAGGCTCGCGCACCGTATCGCGCTCATTCTGACCATGCTGTCGCTGCTATTAGCCGGTTCGGTCTGGCTTTATGGGCGGCTTACACTGATCCCGTCCATTGAGCAGTACGAGCAAACGGCCGCACGCACTCAGGCTGCCGGCACACGCAACGCTTTTCTGGAGAGCGCCGCGACAGTTGAACGTCTCGCCTTGAGTTGGGCCAACTGGGACGATACATACAACTATGCAACCGGTGGCGATACATTGCGTCTGGATGCGTACTTGCAAGGACAAAAAGTCAACACGCTGGGCATCGACTTTCTCGCCATTTTTGATCGCAACGGCGGACTGCTGACCACCGCGGAGTGGGATGGCATGTCGGCGCAACGCGACGATCTGGCGCTGGTACGCGAGCTTTCCCCCGCCACCGAATTTGGCCGTCAACTATCCAGCGCCATCGAACACCGCGTCAGCACAACCTCCGGCATCGTCCGTCTGGCGCGCGGCCCACACTTCGTCACCATTATTCCTATCCGCACAACCAACCGCACCAGCCCTATTGGCGGTTATCTGGTCATGGGGGTTTCGGCAGACAAACTGCTACTGCAAGGAAAAGGCCCGTTTAGCGCCGCGCAGTCCAGTGCCCTGTCTATTACTTCGCGCGATCTGCCGGATGCCGTGCAACGCTGGATAAACAAAGGCATCGAGAATGAAGACCTGCTGATTCTGGGCAGTGACGACAAAATCGAAAGCTGGGGGGTCGTAAATAGCCTGAGCGGCAAGCCGGCGCTGCTACTGGGCAGTAACCAGCCACGCGACATGAGCCGTCTGGCTTCGTCCTCTTTGCAACAACTGGCCCTGTTCTCCGTGATTGGCACCCTGCTGCTTGGCCTGCTGGCCTGGTGGGTTGTGCATGCCAATATCAGCACCCGTCTGGGTTGGTTGCTGCAAAGCATACATGGCATGGTACGCCCCGGCCGCGTCGCCGTGATCGAAACCCACGGCAACGATGAAGTCTCCTATCTGGCGCGAGCGATCAACCATCTGGCCATGGGCAAGAATGCCTCGATCGAGGCGCAGCGCACGGCCGAACAGCAACTGGACATGGTGTTCTCACAGGCACCAGGTGCCATGATGCAACTGCGTGATGGTCAGGTCACCGACCTGAATGCTGCCGGTGCCGCCCTATACAAGGCACCACACGCAGCGACGCTGGTTGGCTTGCATCTGTCCGAGCTATTGGAAACCAACGATGCCACGGCCAAGCGTTTGCTACTGCTGACGCAATCGAAGAAAGCCATGGCCCAGAGCGTGCGCTTACTGTGCCGCATACGCTGCCGCGACGGCAGCCAGCGCCCATGCGAAATCACCGCGCTGAGCATGCCTCAGGCCGGCCTGCCGATTGTGCACCTCTATATCACGCCGCTGTCCTCAGCAGACGAAGATACGCGCCCGGATAGCACAGTAAGTGAAACGAATACGCAGGCCGATAAAACGGAAAGCAATCCGCGCCTGATTTCCATCAAACGCGCAAGCTCGAAGCACGCCTGACCTAGAGCGGAAATACCAAGCACAAGCCCCGCTATGCGCGGGGCTTGTGCTTTTTCAGCCCGCAAACGGCGGCGATATGACCAACCGGGTCAGTGGCAATAATCACTTTCTTGCGCCAAAGCCTGTAAAGACGCCCATGCAATAGCAGCCGCAGGCTGTGGCCGGGCAAAATAATAGCCCTGCAACTTGGGACAACCCAGCTCGCGCAAGGCCGACAGCTGGCTGAGCGTTTCTACCCCCTCAGCCACAACATCCAGATGCAGGGCCTGCGCCAAGGCCAGAATGGCCCGCACAATGGCGCGGGACTCGGTATGGACATCCACTTCACGCACAAAAGCCTGGTCTATTTTCAGCACGTCAAACTGGTAACGATGCAGATAGGCCAGAGCCGAGTAGCCGGTACCAAAATCATCCAGCGCAAGGCGTACGCCCAGCTGATGCAGGGCATGCATCACTTGTGCGGCGACTTCAGGCATATCGATCAGCGCGCTTTCTGTTACCTCCAGATAAAGCAGCGCCGGCGGCAGCGCCAATCGAGTCAGCAAAGCCTCAAGCCAGGATGGCAAGCTCATGTCGCGCAGATTTTCAGACGACAGATTGATATGCAAGGACAAAGAATCGCCGCCATAGCCCTCATCATGCCAAGCCGCCAGCTGGGTACAGCCCTGCTCTATCATGTAACGATCCAGCCGCCTGATCAGACCCGACTCCTGCGCCATGGGCAGGAACTCGGCCGGAGAAATCATCCCCCGCTCGGGATGATGCCAGCGCACCAGCGCCTCGAAACCGGTCAAGTGCTGGCTATGGCTATCGATGAAAGGCTGGTAGTACGGGATCAACTGGTCATCGACATCCAGCGCCCGGCGCAGATCAGCCTCCAGCGCCAGCAAATCGGCCTGATTCTCGCGAAAATGGTGGTTAAACAAGGTATAGCCATGGCGGCCGCTTTGCTTGGTGCGGTACATGGCCAGATCCGCATCGCGCAGCAAATCCTCCGCACTCTGATAATACTGGCTGTCGGCCAGCACCGCGCCGACACTGACCGTCGCAAACACTTCACGCCCGCCCAGCAGCATGGAGCGCTCAAATTCATCCACGATACGCTGCGCGATCTGTTCACAACGCGCGGTCGACTCTACCCGCTGCAAAATCAGGGCAAACTCGTCCCCGCCCAGCCTGGCCAAAAAATCATGCGGCCGCAGACAATGGCATATACGGGCACCGGCCTCATGCAGCAAGGCATCCCCAGCCTGATGTCCCAGGGTATCGTTAATCAGCTTGAAACGATCCAGATCGATAAACAAGACGGCAAAACACTGGCGCCCATCACGGCTATAAGCCTGCCAGTTGGCCTGCAGCGTCTGATTGAAATAAGCGCGATTGGGCAGGCCGGTCAGTACATCATGCAATGTATCGTGCTTGAGCCGGGCATTGACGGTATCCAGCGCCAGTGTTCGCTCGCGTACGCGTTCTTCCAGCGCACTATTGGCCAGTTGCAAGGCCTCGCTCGCCTGTAGCTGGGTCAGGGCGCCGCCGATATGATCGGCCACACTCTCCAGCAACTCCTGCTCGCGATAGCTGTAACGCAAATTACTGTCGCGGCTGAACACCGCCATCACGCCCTTAAGCTCCCGGTTGCTATATACCGGCACACCCAGCCAGCTCACCAAGCCTTCTCCGGCTTTGCCGGAAATAGACCTTAACAAGGCGCTGCCATTGAGCAACAGCGTGCGGCCGCTATGCAGGACCTGCTCGACCGGGCCTGCCCGCAGCGTCATCATGGGATCATTCGGGACGAAAGCATCCGCACCATAAGGGAAGGTGAGCCTATCCTGCTCGCCATCATACAGGGCGACCATACAGCCGCTGCAACTGAGCAAACCCTGCAGCTCCCGATGTACTCCGGCCAGAAAAGCCGACAGCGACAAGCTGCTATTGGATAGGTTGGCGATGGCAAACAAAGCCCGCATCAATTTTTGTGCATGATGGCGCTCGCCCTGCTCTGCATGCAGGCGCAGACGGTTGGCTTCCAGCTCATGCTCAAAGCAGCGCGCCGTCCGAAGCAGGCGGTGGCGTTCGCTGACATGGCCGAACAATGACGCAATATGCCGCGCCAAACGCAAAAACAGGCTTAATGACTGCCGGTCGTAACGCTGCGCCGGATCGAAAACCTGTACGGTTACCACGCTATACGCCTGATCGCCGGCAATGAGCAGGGGCAGACAAAGACAGAAGCGCGGCAGGCGAGCAAGCGATGGCAGACCTGCTTCAGCACAAAATGCCAAGATGCGGCGCGTATCCAGCAATCTGGGCTTGGCAGCTTGGCACACGACTGCGGCCAAGGCACCCGCCAACTCTGCAGGTCGTGCGGCAAAGGCCTTTGGCCTGAGCTCATCCAGCGCCGGTAACGGTGCCAGATACTGCAAGCCACCACCCTCATCGGACAGGGTCAATAGCAGATCACAAGCGGGAATCAGGGGGGATAGCAAACCTGGCAGGCGGGCAAGAAAGGTCTCCATACTTTGGGCATGGCTGGCTAGCGCCGCCACATCCAGCAGGATGTGCTGCTCCAGGCGCGACTGTGCCAACGCCAGATCCAGCACGGCGCCCTCAAGCCGGCTCAGCAACAGCTGGCCCGCCATCCGGCACAAGGGTGACTGCAGCAGATGCGCGCCACCATGCCACAACAACATGACACCATAGCGACTGTTCAGCGAAAGCTCATGCCGCACCGTGCCTGCGGGCAAGGATGCCTGTGCGGGGTGGGAACATAATGCCCCCGCACCATCGCCGGCCAGGCAATGCCAGTAGCGCCCTTGCCTGAGCCAGATGGCCGCCGTATCCAGCGGGCCGGCCTGACGCAATAAAGCCAAGGCTTCCCCTGCTCCCTCGATGAGCCGCCCATTGTTTTCCAGCGCATCCATCATTCGCATTATTCTCGTTATCTATCTGCTGCAGAAGGGTCATACATTCACCGCCGGCTAAGGCCGGCACAGCGCCGCCAGCAGCGCCTCAATATCCTGTTCGCTATGTGCAGCCGACAGCGAAATACGCAGCCTGGCCGTGCCTGCAGCCACCGTTGGCGGGCGGATGGCAGGCACCCACACGCCAGAACCAGCCAGACGCGCGGCCAAAGCAAGCGCGGCACTATTCGTGCCAACCATCAGCGCCTGTATGGCAAAGCGGGAAGGCAGGACGGGATAAGGCAAACTGGCCGCCTGCACCCTGGCAATATGCCCAGCCAGACGCGCACGCCGCCAAGCCTCATCCCGGATCAGGCCGACCGCACGGCTGACCGTCACCGCCAGTGCCGGCGGACTGGCCGTGGTGTAGATATAAGCGCGCGCGCGATTGACAAGCCAAGCACACAGCTCACGGCTGCCGGCCACCACCGCGCCGGAGACCCCCGCCGCCTTACCCAGCGTTGCCATATAGATGACCCGCGGGTCATGCAGGGCATACTCGGCAAGCGCCCCGCGCCCGCCACCGCTGATGCCGAAACCGTGCGCATCATCGAGAAACAGCCAGGCATCGTAACGGCGCGCCAGATCAAGCAAGGCAGGCAGAGGCGCCTCATCCCCATCCATGCTGTACACCGCATCGACCACAATCATGCGGGTGCGGGCACGGCTGTTCTGCAACAGGCTTTCCAGCTGGGCAAGATCGTTATGGCGAAAGCGGCGTAAACGCGCCCGCGACAACAAAGCACCGTCATTCAGCGAGGCGTGATTAAGCTTGTCGGCAAACACCTCGTCATCCCGGCCGAGCAGCGCCGTAATCACCGCCTGATTGGCCAGATAACCGCAACCGAACAGCAGTGCATCCGGCGTACCTATCCAGTCGGCCAGCACCGCCTCGGCGTCCTCATGCGCCGCGCTATGCCCGGTGACCAGATGCGATGCCCCCGCCCCGACCCCCCAGCGCAGCATCGCGTCACGCGCGGTGTCAACCAGCACTGGATGATTGGCCAGCCCCAGATAATCGTTGCTGGCAAAAGACAGCGTCTCGCCCCCGTTCAGGCTGACATGCACACCCTGGGGGCTATCCAGTCGCACGCGCTGCCGGTATTGCTGCCGCTGCTGCAACGCCGCCAACTGGGCAGCTAACTCATGGTGTTGCATAAAAGGATACTCTCCGCACGGCACGCAATACAATGCAATAGCTTTAAGCTTATCAATACTCGCCTATCTTATAAACAAAATACCGAAAATCGGCAAGCGCCGCCATATTCTGCGGCCTATAGGGCAGACAGATCCAGCTTGTCCATCAGCGCACGATCTGCGGCCACATCCGGGTTACCGGTCGTCAGCAGCTTGTCGCCATAGAAGATGGAGTTGGCACCGGCAAGAAAGCACAGCGCCTGCATCGCCTCCGGCATGCCGCGCCGCCCGGCCGACAGGCGGACATAACTCTTGGGCATGGTCAGGCGTGCCACCGCAATCGCCCGCACAAACTCGGTCCAGTCTATCTCTTCGGCGTCCGCCAGCGGCGTGCCGTCCACCTTGACCAGATTATTGATCGGCACCGACTCCGGCTGCGGATCGAGGTTGGCCAGCTGGGCAATCAGGCCGGCACGATCCTGACGCGTCTCGTCCATGCCGACAATGCCGCCACAGCACACATTCAGCCCGGCCTTGCGCACCTTGCCCAAGGTATCCATGCGGTCTTGGTATTCGCGGCTGTGGATAATATCGCCGTACTTGTCGGGCGAGGTATCGAGATTGTGGTTGTAGTAATCGAGCCCGGCAGCCTTAAGCTGCTCGGCCTGACCGTCGGCCAGCATGCCGAAGGTGGCGCAGGTTTCCAGCCCCAGTGCTTTAACTTCGCTCACCATGGCTAGCGTCTTTTGCAGGTCGGCATCCTTGGGACCGCGCCAGGCAGCGCCCATGCAGAAGCGGCTGGCGCCGTTTTCCCTGGCGATACGCGCCACCTCAACCACCTGCTCGGCACTGAGCATGGGCTGGTTATCGACCGGCGTTTCGTGATGCACCGATTGCGGGCAATAGCCGCAGTCTTCCGGACAGCCACCGGTCTTTATCGACAGCAAGGTAGACAGCTGCACCTTGTTCGGGTCGAAAAACTGGCGGTGAACTTCGGCGGCGCGAAACACCAGCTCCATAAATGGCAGGGCAAACAAGGCTTCGATCTCTTCGACCTGCCAAAGCGCACTTTGTGGATGCGGGCTGGCCGGACGCTGGAAAACAATCGTGCTGTGGGTCATGGCGATGAAATCTATCTTGATGGAATCAAGGCATCATCAGCGGGGGCATCCATGCCGTCAAACTTCATGGCCCATATTATTGACAATTGCCTACCGTTTAAGCAGGTTTGTCTGTTTTGTGCCGCACCCGGCACCCGCCACGGCGTTTGTGCTGCCTGCCTGGCCGATCTTGTCCGCCTGCCGGCCGAAGTCTGTCCGCGCTGTGCCCAAGCCTCGCCCTTTGCCCAGATCTGCGGCCGCTGTCTGCGCCAGATGCCCGCCTTTGATGCCTTGCACGCCGCCTTGTTATACGACTATCCGCTGGATGGCGTGATACAGGCCTTCAAGTACGGCAAACGCCTGGACTTGGCCGGTAGCCTGGCATTTTTGCTGGCCGAACTGGCACCGCCCGCCATCGTGGCACCGGATCTGGTCGTACCGGTGCCGCTGGCCGATGCAAGACGCATGGAGCGCGGCTTCAACCAGAGTCTGGAGCTTGCCCGCGCGTTCGCTGGTAGAATAAACGCCCCGCTCAACAGCACGCTATGTGAGCGGATACGCAACACCCCGCCTCAGGCCCGTCTGAACCAGCGCCAGAGACGACACAATGTCAGTCATGCTTTTCGTGTAAAGCACCGTGTAGACGGGCTTTGCGTCGCCATTGTCGACGATGTCGCCACCAGTGGCGCCACGCTTTCCGAGCTGGCCCTCAGCCTCAAAAAACAGGGGGCAAAGCGGGTCGAAGCGTGGGTACTGGCTAAGGTTTTTTACTCGAAAACTTGACCAACCTTTTGAATTCTTGGAACAATCCAGGTCGCAACGATGTTTACTGTTGTTCTTTACCAGCCGGAAATACCGCCCAATACGGGCAATGTGATCCGTTTATGTGCCAATACCGGTTGCGAATTGCACCTGGTCAAACCGCTGGGTTTCCCCCTCGATGACGCGAAATTGCGCAGGGCCGGACTCGACTATCACGAGTACGCGCGCATGGTCGTGCACGAGGATTGGGAAGCCTGTCAGGCAGCCTTGCACGGGCGGCGAATTTTCGCCGCCACCACCAAGGGTGCCACGCGGCACGACCAGGTGGCTTTCGAAGCAAATGATGTGCTGTTGTTCGGCCCCGAGTCGCGCGGTTTGCCGGAAGACCTGCTTGCAGGCTTCCCGACCGAGCGCCGGGTGCGATTGCCAATGCGGCCCGAGTCACGCAGCATGAATCTGTCCAATGCCGTCGCCGTTATGGTGTTCGAGGCGTGGCGGCAGATCGATTTTGCCGGAGGAAGTTAAGATTCGCAGCTAGGCACTCCGCATAAAGGAGCTCCGATGCAATCTGTTCTTCGATGGTTGTGGCTGACAATTGTCAGCCTGGTGCTGGTGGCTTGTTCCACTACACAACCAGCCAACGCCAAACTTCAACACGTGGCCAAAACGCCACAAAAAACCAGCAACAAGGGCGGGGCCTATTTCCAGAACGACGGCCCGGCCAGAATCATCCCGGCCAACCTCAACCTGCTACCCAATGCCGTACCGCAGGATGAACCGCTGATACGTTCGGCCAATCTGCCTTATAGCGCGCTGGGCATGCGTTTCCGCCCGGATACCAGCCACGAAGCCTTTCAAACCCGCGGCAAAGCGTCGTGGTATGGCAAGCAGTTCCACGGTCGCAAGACCTCGTCCGGCGAACGCTACGATATGTTCGCCATGACCGGCGCCCATCCGACGCTGCCGATTCCGTCTTACGCCAAGGTGACCAACCTGAAAAACGGCCAGTCGGTGATTGTGCGCATCAATGACCGTGGTCCTTTTCACAAGAACCGGGTGATGGACCTGTCGTATGCAGCAGCACACCAGTTGGGCTACATCAAGTCTGGCAGTGCCGACGTGCTGGTCGAGCGCGTATTCCCGGCCGGTGACGGCGAGCGTATCGCCACCCGCCCGGCCAAGCAGCTGGCCAAGTCGGACAAACCCATCTATCTGCAACTGGGCTCCTATGCGACCAAGGTCAAGGCCGAGGCACGCATCAAAAAGCTGATGGCCAAGTTGCCGGATCAGCATGACGAGAAGCTGACCATCGTCAAGCAGCTGGGCGCTTACCGCGTGCAGATGGGGCCGTTCGAAACCCCGGCGGCGGCGCAAAAAGCCGCCAGCGATACTGCCAACCGGCTTAACACCGGCAAAAAGATCGTCATGACCTGAGCCTGATCCATTCAGCCACAAAAAAGCGAAGCCTCAGGCTTCGCTTTTTTCATGCCTGTTGCCGGCTTTGCAAATAGAGCCGGATCAGGCGTTCGGTCGAACTATCGTGCATGCCTGCCGGCCCCTGTCCGGTCAACTCGCCATGTATGGTGCGCGCCAGCTGTTTGCCCAGCTCCACCCCCCACTGGTCGAAACTATTGATGCCCCAGATCGTGCCCTGCACGAAAATCTTGTGTTCATACAAGGCCACCAGCGTGCCCAGATTGCGCGGATTCAGCTGCGCCAGCAGCAGCGTATTGCTCGGGCGGTTGCCGGCAAACACCTTGTGCGGCAGCAAGCGCGCCAGCGCATCCTCCGGCAGGCCTTGCGCTGCCAGCTCGGCACGCACTTCCTCCGCCGTCTTGCCGCGCATAAAGGCCTCGGCCTGGGCAAAGACATTGGCCAGCAGGATTTCATGATGCCCGGGCAGGCCGGCCCTATTTTCCAGCGTCGCGATCAAATCGATAGGCGAGATATGCGTGCCCTGATGCAGCAGCTGGAAAAAAGCATGCTGGCCATTGATGCCGGTCTCACCCCAGATAATGGGGGCGGTTTCCACCCCGACCGGGCAGCCGTCGCGGCATACCTGCTTGCCGTTGGACTCCATGTCCAGCTGCTGGATAAAGGCCGGCAAGCGATGCAGATATTGGTCGTAAGGCGCGATCACATGGCTGCCGCCGCCGTAGAAATTGATATACCAGATGCCGATCAAGGCCAGCAGCACCGGCATATTGGCACCCAGCGGCGCATGGCGGAAGTGTTCATCCATCAGGTGGGCGCCATCCAGCAACTCGCCGAAATTTTCCTCGCCCAGATATAGCATGATGGGCAAACCGATGGCCGACCACAGCGAAAAACGCCCCCCCACCCAGTCCCAGAACTCGAACATATGCGCAGGATCGATGCCAAACTCGGCCACCGCCTGGCGGTTGGTCGACACCGCAACAAAATGCTGTGCCACCGCTGCCGGGTCGCCGGCATGCGCGACAAACCACTCGCGCGCGGTGAGCGCGTTGGTCAGCGTCTCCTGCGTGGTAAAGGTCTTGGAGGCCACCACGAACAGCGTGGTTTCCACATGCACCTGCCGCAACGTCTCCTTGAGCTGCGCACCATCGACATTGGACACAAAGTGCATGCGCAAGCGCGGATGACCGAAAGGCTTGAGTGCCGAACACACCATCAGCGGCCCCAGATCGGAGCCGCCTATGCCGATATTCACCACATCGGTAATCGGCTGGCGGGTATAGCCCAGCCAGTCGCCACAGCGCACCGCATGGCAAAAGCGCCCCATGCGCGAGAGCACGGCATTGACGCCCGGCATCACATCATGCCCATCGACAGCGATCGGGCGGTTGCTGCGGTTGCGCAGCGCCACATGTAGCGCCGCACGCCGCTCGGTGCTATTGATCTTGTCGCCACGAAACATGGCGGCAATCTGCTGCGGCACACCCGTCTGCCGGGCCAGCGCCAGCAGCGCCGCCAGAATCGGATCGTTGATGCGGTTTTTGGAATAGTCGAGGAAGAGCCCGCCCACATTCAGCGCATAGCGCTCGGCCCGCGCCGGGTCCTCGGCAAACAGCGTACGCATATGTACATGCTGGCTGTCATCAAATAGCTGCCACAGAGCAGCCCAGGCCGGCAGCTTGGTCAGGTGGGTCATGGCGTATTCCTTTGGTGGACTCGGAAATGGGGACTCGGGACTCGGGACTCGGGACTCGGGAGTGGAGAGTGGAGAGTGGAGAGTGGAGAGTGGAGAGTGGAGAGTGGAGAGTGGAGAGTGGCGAGTGGCGAGTGGCGAGTGGCGAGTGGCGAGTGGCAGGATCTTACTCCCTACTCCCTACTCCCTACTCCCCACTCCCGTTCTATCCACATCAGCACTCCTCATGCCAGGTCACGCCATCGCGCGCCGGCAGGGCGCTCGCCGCAGGCGGCCCCCAGGTGCCGGCTGGATAGGGTCGTGGCAGCGCCTTGCCCTGCTGCCAGGCATCCAGAATAGGCTCGACCCAGCGCCAGGCTTCGATCAGCTCTTCGCGGCGCATAAACAGCGCCAGACGCCCGCGAATCACATCCAGCAGCAGGCGTTCATAGGCATCAACCCGGCGCACGCGGAAGGTTTCGTGAAAATCGAGATTGAGAAAAACCGGCTGCAGATTCATGCCATCGCCCGGCTCCTTGGCCTGAAACCACAAGCGCACGCTTTCCTCCGGTTGCAGTTCGATCACCAGCCGGTTGCCGCTGCGGCAAGTCGGTGCCAGCGGAAACAGCTTGTGCGGCACATTGTGAAAGGTGATGACGATTTCGGCCACGCGCTGCTGCATGCGCTTGCCGGTACGCAGGAAAAACGGCACGCCGGCCCAGCGCCAGTTATCGATCTCGGCCTTGAGCGCGACAAAGGTTTCGGTATGGCTATGCGGTGCAATCCCCTCCTCGGCCTGATAGCCCGCCACCAGCTGACCGGCCACCGCACCGGAACCATACTGGCCGCGCACCGTCTTGGCGGCGACGTCTTCGGGGCTGAACGGCCTGAGCGCCTTAAGCACCTTGAGCTTCTCGCCGCGAATGGCATCGGCGTCCAGACTGGCCGGCGGCTCCATCGCCACCATGCACAAGAGCTGCAGCAGATGGTTCTGCATCATGTCGCGCAGTGCGCCGGTGCGGTCGTAAAACTCGCCGCGCCCCTCCACTCCCAGCTCCTCGGCAATGGTGATTTGCACGCTCTGCACCCACTCGCGCCGCCACAAAGGCTCGAACAGGACATTGCCAAAGCGCAGCGCCATCAGGTTCTGCACCGACTCTTTGCCCAGATAATGGTCAATGCGGTACAGCTGCTCCTCGCCAAAATGCCGGGCCACCGCATCATTGATGGCATTGGATGAAGCCAGATCATGCCCCAGCGGTTTTTCCAGCACCACGCGCACCTGCTCGTGATTGAGTCCGACCGCGGCCAGCTGCTGGCAGACTATGCTGAACAGCGCCGGCGCGGTGGCCAGATAACACACCACCACCCGCGCCGGATCGCGACCCAGTTTGGCGGCCAGCGCCGGGTAATCCTCGGGCCGATTCGCATCCAGTTGCTGATAATCCAGCCGCCCGCAAAAATCCAGCCAGGCGGTTTCCGTGTCGCCTTCCAGATGGGGCCGCACCAGGGAAGACGCCAGAACCAGATAGCCGTCACGCGTCAGCACCTGCCGCCCCAGCGCCAGAATGCGCCCGCTCTTGGCCAGCAAACCGGCCCTGTGTGCGTGGTAAAGCGCCGGCAACAGCTTGCGCATCACCAGGTCGCCGGTGCCGCCAAACAGCACCATGTCAAAATCAGGGTTTGTACTCATTTCCCGCCTCCCGCTGCCAAGCATTCCGGTCTTCATCTTATCCCAGACCATCGATAAAGTAGCGGCAAGCGGCTTGCCTTGATCCGGCGGCGCACCTAGCATAAGCGGCATGCCCAGCACACCAGGCGCCATCATGCATCTGCACCCCGTCGTTCATCGTGTCACCCAGCGCATACAGGCACGCAGCGCCGCGACGCGCCAAGCCTATCTGGCACATCTGCAAAAAGCCGCAGCCCAGGGCAAGGTCGCGCGTAGCGAGCTGTCCTGCACCAATCTTGCCCATGGCTTTGCGGCCATGGCACCCGAACCCAAGATCCGGCTCAAACAGCTGGACGTGCCCAATCTCGCCATTATTTCGGCCTACAACGATATGCTGTCGGCGCACCAGCCGCTGCAGGACTTTCCGGCCTGGATCAAGGAAGAAGCACTGAAGGCCGGTGCCACGGCACAATTTGCCGGCGGCGTGCCAGCCATGTGCGATGGCGTGACCCAGGGCATGCCCGGCATGGAGCTGTCGCTGTTCTCGCGCGATGTGATTGCACAGGCCACCGCCATCGCGCTGGCACACCGCATGTTCGATGCCGCGCTGTTTTTGGGCGTGTGCGACAAGATCGTGCCCGGCCTGCTGATCGGTGCGCTGGCCTTCGGCCATCTGCCGGCGGTCTTCGTGCCGGCAGGCCCGATGACCTCCGGCCTTGCCAATGACGACAAGGCCGAAGTACGCAAACTGTTTGCCCAGGGCCTGATCGGACGCGATGTGCTGCTGGAGTCCGAGGCACAAAGCTATCATGCGCCCGGAACCTGCACCTTCTACGGCACCGCCAACTCCAACCAGCTCATGATGGAAGTCATGGGCCTGCATCTGCCGGGCAGCGCCTTCGTCAATCCCGGTACTCCCTTGCGCGAAGCGCTGACCCGCGCCAGCGCGCATGCGGCACTGGCCATCAGCGCACAGAGTTCACGCTTTACCCCGCTGGGCGAGATGGTGGACGAGCGCGCCATCGTCAACGCCATCGTCGGCCTGCTCGCCAGCGGCGGCTCGACCAACCACACCCTGCATCTGGTCGCCATCGCCCGCGCCGCCGGCATTGCCATCAACTGGGACGATTTTTCCGAGCTCTCGGCGGTAGTGCCGCTATTGATGCGCGTCTACCCCAACGGCAAGGCCGATATCAACCATTTTCATGCCGCCGGCGGCATGGGCTTTGTAATAGGCGAGCTGCTGGACGCCGGCTTGCTGCATGCCGACGTGACCACCATTCTGGGCCAGGGTCTGGCCCGCCATACGCAGGAGCCATGGCTGGATCAAGGGCGGCTAAGCTGGCGCGATGCGCCCTTACACAGCCGCGACGAGAGCGTGCTGCGCCCGGCCAGCCAGCCCTTCCAGGCAGATGGCGGCCTCAAGCTGCTAAGCGGCCGGCTCGGACGCGCCGTAATCAAGGTTTCGGCCGTCAGCCCAAAGCGGCGGCGCATACGTGCGCCGGCGCGGGTATTCAATGACCAGGGCGCACTGCTGGATGCTTTCCGGCGCGGCGAGCTTGAGCAGGATATGGTCGCCGTCGTGCGCTTTCAGGGGCCGCGCGCCAACGGCATGCCGGAATTGCACCAGCTGACGCCGGCACTGGCGGTGTTGCAGGACAGGGGGTTTCAAGTGGCGCTGGTAACCGACGGACGCATGTCGGGTGCCTCGGGCAAGGTGCCGGCAGCAATCCATGTGACGCCGGAAGCGGCCGCCGGCGGGCCGCTGGCGCGGGTATGCGATGGCGACATCATCCTGCTGGATGCCGATCAGGGCATACTGGAAATCGAAGTGGCACCCGACGCGTGGGCTGCGCGCACGGCAGAAGCCGCCGATCTGGCCCACAATGACTACGGCAGCGGACGCGAACTGTTTGCCGGCCTGCGCCAGCTGGCCGACGAGGCGGAAAAGGGTGCCGCCACTTTTAGCCACCCCTTGTGGCCATCCTGAAGGAGGGAATATGGACGAACTGACACTACTGCGCCAGGGACCGGTGGTACCGGTCATCCAGATCAGCGATCCGGCACTGGCCGTGGATCTGGCCCATGCGCTGGCCGATGGCGGCATCCGCGTACTGGAAGTGACACTGCGCACCAAGGCGGCGCTGTCCGCCATCCGCCTGATCCGCGATCAGGTGCCGGGCGTGATCATCGGTGCCGGTACCTTGCGCAACCGCGCCCATGTCGAGGCGGCAGTCGACGCCGGCGCCATGTTCGGCATCAGCCCGGGCTTTACCCCGGAGCTGGTCGCAGCCGTGCGCGCACTGGAGCTGCCCTTTATTCCCGGCATCGCCACCCCGTCCGAAGCCATGCACGCCCATGATGAAGGCTTCTTTATCCAGAAACTGTTCCCGGCCGATGCCATCGGCGGCATCAAGCTATTGAAGGCACTGGCCAGCCCCCTGCCCGAGCTGCGCTTTTGCCCGACCGGCGGCATCCATGCCGGCAATGCCGCCAGCTATCTGCTTCTGCCCAATGTCCTGGCGGTGGGCGGCTCATGGCTGACCCCGGAAGACGCCATCGCCGCGCAGGACTGGCCGCGCATCACCGCGCTGGCCAATGAAGCAAGAATGCTGGCACCGCTGCACTGAAAGCTAAAAGCGGATTTTCAGTGCAGCTCCGCCCTCGGCAGCCGTTTCTACGCCTACCGTGGCGCCATGGCGCTTGGCAATCTCTTCGACAATGGCCAGCCCTAAGCCGCAACCGGCGCCATCGACCCGGTCGCCACGGTTGAAGCGCTCGAACACATGCCGGCGTTGGGCGAGTGCGATGCCAGGCCCGCTGTCGGCCACACACAGGCAAGACCCGCTTTCATCACGCGCCAGGCTTACCGTCACCACGCCGCCCGCCGGGGTATAACGCAGCGCATTGTCGATCAGATTGCCCAGCATCTCGCGCAACATAAGCGGGTCACCGTGCAGCCACAGGCTCTGCTCGCCCTCATAACCAAGATCAATGTCGCGTGTCATCGCCTCCAGCACAAAGTCCCCGCTGACGTCACGCACCAGACGCGCCAAGTCCAGCGCCTGCCATGCTGCCGGATGCCCTCCCGGCTCAACCCTGGACAAAGCCAGCAACTGCCCGGCCAGACGGATAAGCTGGTCGGTCGAGCCTTCCAGCGCCATCAGGGCACGGAGGCGAATAGCCTCGTCGCCCTGACTGGCGGCAAACTGCGCCTGTGTCTTCAGCAGGGTCAGCGGGGTGCGCAATTGGTGGGCGGCATCGGCGATAAAACGCTGCCGCACAGCAAGTTGCTGCTGCAATTGCTCCAGCGCATGATTCAGCGCATGTACCAAAGGCTTCAGCTCCTGCTGTACCGTATCGGGAGACAGCCGTAAAGCCGGATCTGCCGCGTGCTCGTCCAGCGCCTGCCCCAATGCCCGTACCGGCTGCAATACATGCCGGATACCGATGGCAACAAACAGCGCCGCCACCGCAGTCAGCCACAGTTGCTGCAACAAGGACGCGCGAAACAAGGCACCGGCCAGCGCCTGTCGCGACAAGGTGGTTTCTCCGACCTGAACCGCAATCAAGCGGTTGCTGCCGCCGTAATACAGCGGAAAGACATAGGCGGCCACACGCACTGCGGCATCGCGATAGCGTACATCATAAAAAGCGGTATCAAATGCCGCAGGTAAAGGAGAGGGCAGCGGCAAGGCAGCATTGCCGCTCAGCTCTCGCCCTCCAACAAAAGCGATGCGATAAAACACGCGATCCTGAAAATGGGG
The DNA here is from genome assembly GCF_023502145.1 of Craterilacuibacter sp. RT1T. Classification (GTDB taxonomy): domain Bacteria; phylum Pseudomonadota; class Gammaproteobacteria; order Burkholderiales; family Chromobacteriaceae; genus Craterilacuibacter. Next base: position 63,853 of record NZ_JAMFLI010000008.1, read on the forward strand.
ATCAAACATCTCCAGGGCAGCCCGTGGAATATCGACGGTCAGTTCCCCATCAAGCACGCCTACTCGCTCGGCGATACTACGAGCCGATGCCTGCAAGGTGCGGTCAAAAGCCTGATCGGCCGCGCTACGCGCACTTTCACGCGCTAACCAGCCATTAATGATCAGCAAGGGGAAAAGCGGTAACACCACCCATAACAGCAGCTGGCGGCGCAAGCTGGTACGCAGCACCTTTCCCGCCTCAGGCCGCGGCCACATCTTCGTCCAGCAAATAGCCCAGGCCACGCAGGGTCTGAATACGCACGCCGCTACCGGCAAGCTTCTTGCGCAAGCGGTGGATATACACCTCCATCGCATCGCTGCTGATGTCCTCGCACAGGCCGGCGACCTGTTCGGCTAACGCATCCTTGGTCACCGGACGCCCCTGGCGGTACAGCAAGACTTCCAGTACCGCCATCTCGCGCGGCGTCAGCGCCAGCACATTGCCGTCTATACGGTGGCAGCGGCTGGCCACATCAAACTGCAAGCGCCCGCAACACAGCTGTCCGCTTTGCTGTACCTGACCACGGCGCAGCAAGGCGCGTACCCGCGCCTTAAGTTCGTCCACGTCAAACGGCTTGCCCAGATAATCGTCCGCCCCCAGATCCAGCCCGGCGATGCGCTCACCGACACCACACTGTGCCGTCAACATCAACACCGGCAAACGGCTGCCGCTGCGCCGCAGGCGGCGCAATACCTCAAGTCCGTCGCGTCGCGGCAGGCCGACATCAAGAATAGCCAGCATATAAGGTTCACTTTCCAGCAACTGGCTGGCGACGATGCCATCCGCCGCATGGTCAAGCGCATGGCCGGCACTGGACAGCACCATCATCAGCCAGGCCGCAAGTTCGGAATTGTCTTCGGCCAGCAGGATGCGCATAGGTGAAAGCGATTTGAAAGGTTGGCAATTCTAGAATGCTAACACTAAATTCACGCCGGATATCCATACATGCTAAACAGTGCGCGCTTGATGCTATGTCTTTTGCTAGCCGCCATGCCATGGCCGGGGCTGGCGCAGGCATCCTGCCCGCCGGCACACTATCCAAAGTCTTACCAGCGCATCGTGGAGGCGGCCAGGCAAGAAGGCGCGCTGACCATTTTTTCCACCACCGATCAGGAACAAGTCAGCGCCTTGCTGGACGACTTCCGCCGCTGCTACCCCTTCATTCAAGTCGCGTACCATGAGTTGCCCGCCAGCGAGATAGACAGGCAAGTACGTCTCGAGGGCATCCGGGCCAAGCCGCAAGCCGATGTGGTCTGGAGTTCGGCCATGGATCTGCAGGTCAGACTGGTCAACGACGGACTCAGCCAGCGCTATGTCAGCCCCGAACGCAATGCCCTGCCGGACTGGGCGCACTGGCGCGATGAAATATGGGGCACCACCTTCGAGCCGGTGGTCTTCGCCTGGAACCGCAAGCGCCTCTCCGATGCCGAAGCACCGGTCACTCATGAGGCACTGCAGCGCATGCTACCCGGCATGCGCAAGCGCTGGCGCATCACCAGCTACGATGTAGCCAGCTCGAGCGTCGGTTACCTTTTTCTCACTCAGGATGCACGCCACCATCCGGCGTTCTGGGCGCTCGCCGCCGAACTGGCCCACACACCCGGGACACGCGAGACCAGCAGCCGCGCCATGCTCTCCCGCCTGGCCCGCGGCGAAGCCGATTTTGCCTACAACGTCATCGGTCCCTATGTGGCCCAATTTGCCCGCCTCAACCCGCATCTGGGCTGGCGCATTCCGGAAGATTACGCGCTCATTGTCAGTCGCCTGGCCCTGATCACCGCGGCCGCCCCCCATCCCGCCGCCGCCCGCTTGTGGACCGATTATTTGCTATCGCTACGCGGTCAGCGCCAGCTCTGGGCTGGCAGTGCCCTGCCTCCCGTACGCAAAGGGCTGCCACGGCGCCTGGGACAGATCGACCTGAACACCTTAAGCGATCGCCTGCGCCCCATTCAGGTTGGCACCGGTTTGCTGGTTTACCTCGACCAGGCCAAAAAACGCCTGTTTTTACAGCGCTGGCACAGTCGCGCGCAAACACCGCCGAATGACTGAAAGCCCCCCCCTTTTCGATCAGCCCAAGCTGACAAACGCCCGACTGCGCGGTAAGCAGTCCCACAACTAAGGAGACACACCATGCAACTGAAGACCCTGATTACCAGTTTGATGCTGGCACTAAGCCCGCTTGCTGCCCATGCCGAAGTGGAGCAGATGAAGATCATGGCACCGGCCAACCCCGGCGGCGGCTTCGATACCGTAGCCCGCACGCTGGGCGATGCGCTCAAGGCCGCGGGCCAGGCTAAAAACGTGATCGTGGAAAACAAGGCAGGCGCCGGCGGCACCATAGGCATGGCGCAGTTCATCAACACCGACAAGGGCAACCCCAATGCGCTGCTGATTGCCGGTGCGGTTACCGTGGGCTCCATCGAGACCAATAAATCACCGGTCAATTTCAGCATGGTGACCCCCATTGCACGCTTGATGGGCGAGTACAACGTGCTGGTGGTACCGGCGGATTCACCCTACCGCTCACTGAAAGAATTGATGGCGGCCTATAAGGCCAAGCCCGGTTCCATCAGCATGGGCGGAGGCTCGGCCGGCGGCATAGACCACATCATGGCGGCGCTGATGTCGGAGAAGGTCGGCGTGGATCCGGACAAGCTCAACTACATCCCTTACGCCGGTGGCGGTGAAGGCAAGGCTGCCGTACTGGGCGGCCAGATCAGCGCCTATATCAGCGGCTATGGCGAACTGGCCGACCTGATCAAGGCCGGCAAGGTGCGTGCACTGGCGCTGTCCGCCGACAAGAAACAAGCCGACATCAATGTGCCGACCCTGAAAGAGCAAGGCGTAGATGTCGTGCTTTACAACTGGCGCGGCGTGTTTGGCGCCCCGGGCATCAGCGCAGCACAGAAAAAACAGTTGGGCGCGATGGTGCAGGCGGCCGTACAAAACCCGAGCTGGAAAGACAAGGCCGCCAAGCTCGAATGGCTGGATCTGTACCAGAATGCGGCACAGTTCACCCCCTTCCTCGATGCTGAAATCAAGCGTACGGCGCAGGTAGTCAAGAAGCTGAAGCTGGGGAATTAAGCCATGATACGCCGCGTCAATGGCGAGCAATGGCTCGCCGTCGCGGTGATCGTGCTGGGGCTGATTATGGCCTGGCAGATCACCGCCATTCCGGCCGATGCCGGTTATGCCGGCATCGGGCCGCGCTTTTTTCCAACGCTGATTGTCACGGGTCTGGTGATGTGCGGTGGCATCCTGCTATTGCAGTCCAGCAAGCCCCCCGCCGCCCCGAGCACCGAAGAGGAAAATGAAGGGCCGCGCGCCGATGCCGACTGGAGCCAGTTTGTACTGCTGTCCGGCTCGCTGCTAGCCCATATGGCACTGATAGGGCTGATCGGCTTTACCCTGGCCGGCACCATGCTCTGTTTTGGCGTATGCCGTGCGCTGGCTTCGACGCGGCCGTGGCGTGATGCCCTGCTGTCTTTTTTGCTCGTCTTCGGTCTGTTCCACCTATTTGCCTGGCTGGGTCTTAACCTGCCGGCACTGATTCCGGGAGTACTGTAATGGAATCCCTGCACGCCCTGTTTTCACTGGGCTTCGCCACCGCGCTGACCCCAAGCAACCTGATGTGGGCGCTGGTCGGCTGCACACTGGGCACGGCCATCGGCGTCCTGCCCGGTGTCGGCCCGGCGGTGACCGTCGCCCTGCTACTGCCGGTCACCCACAGCATCGAGCCGACCGGCGCGCTGATCATGCTGGCCGGCGTCTATTACGGTGCCATGTTTGGCGGCTCGACGACCTCTATTTTGCTGAATACGCCGGGCGAAGCCGGCAGCATCGTCTCGGCGCTGGAGGGCAACAAGATGGCACGCCGTGGCCGCGCCGGGCCGGCCTTGTCCACCGCCGCCATCGGCTCCTTTATCGCCGGCAGCATCGCCACGGTACTGCTGACCCTGCTGGCACCTTTGGCGGCCTCCATGGCGCTCAAGCTGGGGCCGGTGGAGAATTTTTCGCTGATGGTGCTCACCTTTGCCGCCGTGTCTGCCGTATTGGGCAACTCGCCCAGCAAGGGCATGACTGCGCTGTTTTTCGGTCTGGCGCTCGGCCTGATCGGCATCGAAGAGCAATCCGGACAGGCGCGCTTTACCTTTGGCCAATTGCCGCTGATCGACGGCATCGATATCGTGGTGGTGGCGATGGGGCTGTTTGCCATCGGTGAAACGCTCTACACCGCCACCTATGAAAACAATAGCCAGACCCGGCTGGAAACGGTCAAAGGCTCGGTGTGGATGAGCAAATCCGACTGGCAGCGCTCATGGAAGCCCTGGCTGCGCGGTACGGCCATCGGTTTTCCCTTCGGCACCATCCCTGCCGGCGGTACGGAAATGCCGACCTTCCTCTCCTATTCGGTGGAAAAAAAGCTGGCCAAAGGCCAGCGTGGGCAGGAGTTTGGCCACGGCGCCATTGAAGGCGTCGCCGGTCCGGAAGCGGCCAATAACGCCGCCGTCACCGGCACGCTGGTGCCCCTGCTGACGCTGGGCATTCCGACTTCGGCCACCGCCGCCATCATGTTGTCGGCTTTCCAGCAGTACAACATCGTCCCCGGCCCCTTGCTGTTTGATAGCTACCCCGAACTGGTCTGGGGCCTGATCGCCTCGCTGTATATCGGCAATGTGATGTTGCTGGTACTCAACCTGCCGCTGGTCGGGCTATGGGTGCAACTGCTGAAAATCCCGCGCCCGCTGCTCTATGGCGGCATTGTGGTGCTGGCGACCATGGGCGCTTATGCTCTGCGCCAAAGCTGGTTCGACCTGTTGCTGCTGTATCTGATCGGCCTGGTTGGCTTCGCGATGCGCCGCTTCGACTTCCCGGTCGTACCGCTGATTGTCGGCCTGATTGTCGGCCCGATGGCAGAGAAACAGTTCCGCCGTGCCATGGCTATCAACGAGGGCGATGCCTCGGTGTTTTTCACCCAGCCCGTTTCGCTCGCCATACTCTGCGTCACCGCCGCCATCATCCTGATTCCGCCATTACTCAGGCGACGGCAGGCGCTGCTGGCCAACTGAATCAATGGCATACCGGCATATCCGCCCAGCTCGAATGGAGATGCCGTTGCGGCATCTCCACAAATGCCAACAAACGTTTGAATTTGTTTGCCTTGCCTGCAGCAAAGATGCAATCTGATTAAAACGCACGGTAAATAATAAGGAGAGAGCAGATGGATAGCCGCCATAGCCACCCAAACACCGCACTCGAGCTGGACCGCTTTGCCTCGCTGGGCGATATGCTCGCCGCCAGCGTCAAGCAATATCCGGCACGAACCGCTTTTTGCAATATGGGCGCCACGCTCAGCTACCGCGAACTGGACCGTCTGTCCGCCGCCTTTGCCGCCTATCTGACCCAGGAGCTGGGGCTGAAGCCGGGCGAGCGTGTCGCGCTGATGATGCCCAATTTGCTGCAATATCCGGTCGCGCTTTATGGCGTACTGCGCGCCGGCCTCGTCGTCGTCAATGTCAACCCGCTGTATACCCCGCGCGAGCTGGAACACCAGCTTAAGGACTCGGGCGCGCGCGCCATGGTGATTGTGGAAAACTTCGCCGCCGTGCTGCAGCAAGTCATCGCCAACACCCCGGTAGAAAAGGTGATTGTCACCGCCGTCGGCGACTTGCTGGGGCCGGTCAAGGGCGCACTGGTCAATATGGTGCTGCGCCATATCAAGAAAATGGTGCCCGCCTGGTCGCTGCCGGACGAGATCCGCTTCAATGCCGTGCTGGCACAGGGACTGAAACTGCCGTGGCAGGATGCCAAAGTGCGGCAGACCGACATTGCCTTCTTGCAGTACACCGGCGGCACCACCGGCCTGTCCAAGGGCGCCATCCTCACCCACGGCAATCTGCTGGCCAATATGGAGCAGACCTATCTGGTCGTGCATCCGGCGCTGGGCGAAGACGGCAAAGTGGTGATGGCCACACCGCTGCCGCTTTATCATATTCTGGCGCTGGCCATCAATTGCCTGCTGGTCACCCGCGCAGGCGGCACCAGTGTCTTGATGAGCAATCCGCGCGATCTGCCCGCCGTTATCAAGGATCTGGCCCGCCACCCGATCACCTGCATGACCGGGGTCAATACCCTGTTTAATGCGCTGGCCAACCACCCCGATTTTGCCAAACTGGATTTCTCGCGCTGGAAGATCACCGTAGGCGGCGGCGCCGCCATTCAGCAGGCGGTGGCCGAACGCTGGAAAGCGGTGACCGGCCTGACCCTGATCGAAGGCTATGGCCTGACCGAAACCTCGCCGCTGGTCAGCGCCAACCCGGTGCTGCTGGGGCGCTACACCGGCAGTATCGGCCTGCCGATTCCGGGCACCGAGATTGCACTGCGCGATGAAGAGGGCCGCGATGTCGCCAGAGGAGAGCCGGGCGAGTTATGCGTGCGCGGCCCGCAGGTGATGCAGGGTTACTGGCAGCGTCCGGATGAAACGGCCAAGGTATTCCATGCCGACGGCTTCCTTGCCACCGGCGATATTGCCCAATTGACCGAGCAGGGCTTTTACAAGCTGGTGGACCGCAAGAAAGACATGATTCTGGTGTCCGGCTTCAACGTCTATCCGAACGAGATCGAGGATGTGGTGGCACGCCACCCCGAGGTACTGGAGGCCGCCTGTATTGGCGTACCGGACGAGCGCACCGGCGAAGCGGTCAAAATTTTCGTGGTCAAACGCCACCCGGGACTGACTGAAGAAGCATTGATCAAGCACTGCCGCACCCACCTGACCGCTTATAAAGTGCCGCGCCAGATCGTCTTCCGCGACGAGTTGCCCAAGACCAATATCGGCAAGATATTGCGCAGGGATCTCAGGGAGGAAATGCCGGCACAGGCAACAGCAAATGCCTGAGCACACTGCATCGCAATAAATTGCGGCCATCCCCCGCCACGGCAAAAGCGCACGGCTTCAGTGCGCTTTTGCCGTACGCCGCCGTAAAAAACTCAATAAACCATTGAGATGGTTCCACTTTCAGTCAGAAAATCCCTCCCTTCAAGCCTCAGCAAATCAAGCATCCGTCGCAGAATGCGCCGACACAGCAAGCCAGAAAACACCCCCTGTTGTTTTTATCGCCACATATCGAAAGACGAAGAGTCCTCCAAAGCAAAGTCGGGGAAAAACGCTTTATGGGTAATATTTATGCGTGCATTATTCAATTCGGGAAGACGATAGCGGCTAAAAAATAAAAACAGGGGGAGAACAATATGACCATGGACACTGCATCACCGCAAACGCCAGCCTTGCGCCCTTTGATGCATACATCACTGGGGGCGATGCTGGCCGACAGCGTCAAACGCCATCCGGAGCGGGATGCGTTTTGCAATATGGGCGCCAAGCTGAGTTACAAAGAGCTAGACCGGCTATCGGCCGCCTTTGCCGCCTATCTGACCGGCGCGCTGAGAATGAAAAAGGGTGACCGCATTGCACTGATGATGCCCAATCTGCTGCAGTACCCGGTTGCACTTTATGGTGCGCTACGCGCCGGGATGATTGTCGTCAACATCAACCCGCTCTATACCCCGCGCGAACTGGAGCACCAGTTACAGGACTCGGGCGCGACGGCCATTCTGATTCTGGAAAATTTTGTTGGCGTGTTGCAAGAAGTGCTGGGCAATGTTCCGGTACAGCACGTGATGGTGACCTCGGTTGGCGATCTGCTGGGCCTGATGCGCGGCGCGCTGGTCAATGCCGTGTTGCGCCACTTCAAAAAAATGGTACCGCCATGGTGGCTGCCCGGCTCCATCCAGCTCAAGGCGGCACTGAAAGAGGCCCAGAATAAAGCCTGGCAGGATCCGGTCTTGCGCCGCGAAGATATCGCGCTGCTGCAATACACTGGCGGCACAACAGGGCTATCCAAGGGCGCGGTACTGACCCATGGCAATGTGCTGGCCAACCTTGAGCAAAGCGCGATGGTGGTCGAGCCGGCGCTGACTGATATTTCGCCCATCATCATGGCCTCGCCCCTGCCGCTGTATCACATCCTGGCACTGACCATGAACTGCCTGCTGATTACGCGTCTGGCCGGCACCTCGGTTTTAATCACCAATCCGCGCGACATTCCGGCCGTGATCAAGGATCTGGGGCGTTATCCGGTCAACTGCATCACGGGCGTCAATACCTTGTTTAATGCGCTGGCCAATCACCCCGACTTTGCCAAGCTGAACTTTTCCAGCTGGCGCCTGAGTGTGGGCGGCGGCACCGCCATCCAGCAGGCCGTGGCAGAAAAATGGCTGAAAGTCACGGGCCTGCCACTGATAGAAGGCTACGGCCTGACCGAAACCTCGCCGCTGGTTTGTACCAACCCGATCCAGAGCAAGCAATACACCGGCACCATAGGCCAGCCGATACCGGGCACCGAGATCGAACTGCGCGATGAAGAAGGCAATATCGTGCCCTTCGGGCAAGCGGGTGAGCTGTGCGTGCGCGGGCCACAGGTCATGAAATGCTACTGGAAACGACCGGCAGATACCGCTCGCGTGATACAGGAAGACGGCTTTTTGGCGACCGGCGACATCGCCTATCAAACCGAGAGCGGGCTATACAAGCTGGTGGATCGCAAGAAGGACATGATTATCGTGTCCGGTTTTAATGTGTTTCCTAGCGAAATCGAAGATGTGGTTACGCTGCACGAAGATGTGCTGGAAGTCGCCTGCATCGGCGTGCCGGATGCACGGACCGGCGAAGCCGTTAAGCTGTTCGTCGTCAGCACCAATGAGAGCCTGAACGAGGCGGCCTTGCTCAGCTACTGCCGGGAAAGGCTGACCGCCTATAAAGTGCCGCACCAGATCGAATTCCGTCAGGATTTGCCGCGCTCCAACGTCGGCAAAATCCTGCGTCGTGAATTGCGTGAAGAAGAACTCGTCAAACAGCAGCAAGCAAAAGAAATGGACGAAGCCGAAATCGCTTAACAAAGACGCGATTCTTCGTCTTTCAACCCTGCTGCCGGTTCGCGGGTGCTCTGCATCAAAATGCCGGCCGGCATCCATAAGAAAACCCCCGACGCTGCAACGCAGCGCCGGGGGTTTTCTATCACAGCGTTAAAGCTCAGCCTTCCTCCTCTTCGCTGGGCTCGGCCTCGATATGCCCGACCTTGCCGACAAAGCGGAATTCGATTTCCAGCAGCAGCTCGTCGATGCGTATCACCTGCAGGCGGATCTGGTCGCCCCGATTCAGCTCGGGCAGGCCCGGAATGCGCGTGCGCATAGGCAGGCCGTCGATGCGCACCAGATCTTCCTTGATATGGGTGGCAGTGATTTCGCTCACGCCTTCCTGGCCGAACCAGCGCAAGCACCAGTAGTGCTCCATCTTGTCCTGGAAGCCCAGATAGGAAGAATAAGTCGCATCAAAGTCGCGCAGCAGCGCGAACATCATGGCGTCGCCCTGGGCAAACTCCGGCTTCTCGCCACGGATCAGGGAGACAATCTGGCGCTGGTTGACCCAGTCGGCGGCGCGGCGCAGCGGCGATGTCGACCATGCGTATTGCGGTACGCCCAGACCGACATGCGGCTCGGGACGGGTGGTCATGCGCACCTTGCCCATGCTTTGCGCGCGGTACATGCCCGGCACGCCGGCTTCGCCCAGCTGGCGCCCCCATTCGCAGTTGGCCAGAATCATCATTTCCGACACCAGCTTGTCGATAGGCGAGCCGCGCTTGCGCAAGGTGATGCTGACTTTGCCTTCACTCACGGCAAAGTTGTAATCGACGCCTTGCGGGCGGGTCGGATCATACTTGCCGCGGAATTTTTCGCGGGCCACGGCAAAATCATGCAGCCACAAAAGCTCGCGCTTGAACGGGTAATCGACGCCGGGGTCGTTAGCGATGGTGTCTTCGTTGAACAAAGGCTCCAGCGTATGGTGGCGCAGGTTGGCGGCGATCTCGACACTCTCGATACGGTTTTCGTAGCCGACGATCTCGAATTCGGGCGTCACCTCCACATACAGGCTGAGCGCCGGGCAAGGCTTGCCCTCGTCCAGGGTAAAGGCGCTGACCACATCGTCCGGCAGCATGGTGATCTTGTCGCCGGGGAAGTAGACGGTGGACAGGCGCGCGAACACCAGCTTCTCGATATCGGAACCCGGCTCCACCCCCAACGTCGGTGCGGCAATATGGATACCGATCCGCTTGTTGCCGTTGGAGAGCTCGCTCACCGACAACGCATCATCGATTTCCGTGGTGGCGGCGTCATCAATCGAGAAGGCTGCCACGCCAGCCGCCGGCAAATCGGTGGGCGTCGTGGCCGGCATGTATTTGCCAAAGCCGGTGCCCTTGGGAAAGCACTCCATCTCGAAACCGGCCATCAGATAGGCCGGCACCGACGGAATGCCGCCCACTTCACGCGCCAGCTTGACGGGTGCCAGACCCGTCGCCTTGCTGGCGGCATCGAAAGCCTTGTACTCCAGCGTATTCTTGTCCGGGCGCCACAGCAGGCTCATCAGCTGCGAGCGGATGGCATCGGGCAGCTCTCTGGCCTTGAGTTCTTCCACCCAGGCATCGATCTGCGCCTGTTCGCGCTTTTTCTTTTCGATACCGGCCAGCGCAGCCTTAAGCGCCTCTTCCGGCGCGGCCTTGAAGCGGCCCTTGCCCTTCTTGTAGAAATACATCGGCGCGCTGGCGAGCGTCATCACCGTGGCGGCCAGCTGCAGCGGGGTCGGCTTGGCGCCCCAGTATTCGACGGCGAGGGCGTCGAAATCGAATTCTTCACTGCCGGCCACTTCCCACAGGAAGTCCAGCTCCAGCTCGGCGGCCAGGCCATGCGCCTCGTCCAGGAAGCTGGCCAGCGGGCTGGTAAATTCAAGCAAGACATTGGCCTGCTTGAGTTTGACACGCTTGCCATGCTGGGTGTCGACCTGCAGGCTGGCGTCAGTCTTGGACACCACGCTGCCCGTCTTGAAGCTGCCGCTTTCTTCGTAAAAAACGTTCATATCAGGCACAGGGGGCGAGACGCCCGTCACTCAGGATAAAGAGGCGGGATTATAACAGCAGGTGGCGGCGCGGGTGGGGAAGGGTACAGAAAGCACGCGGGAACAAAAATAGGGAGTGGAGAGTGGGGAGTCAACTCCCTACTCCCTACTCCCTACTCCCCGCCTCAAGCCTCGGCCAGTTGCAGCTCGACGTTGTGTTCCTGCATCAGCTTGCCCAGCGCCGCAGGCGGCGCCGCATCGGTAAAGACGGTATGGAAGTCGCTGATATGGCCCATGCGCACCAAGGCATTGCGGCCGAACTTGCTGTGGTCGACGGCAAGGAAGAGATGGCGCGCATTGGCCATCATCGCCTGCGCCACGCGTACTTCACGGTAATCGAAGTCCAGAAGCGAACCGTCGGTCTCGATGCCGGCAGCACCGATCACCGCATAATCGACCTTGAACTGGTTGATGAAGTCCATGGTCGCGACGCCGGTAATGCCGCCATCGGACGCGCGCACCACACCGGAAGTGATCAGCACGGTAAAATCGGGGTTGGCCGACATAATGGACGCGACGTGGATATTATTGGTAATCACGCGCAAGCCCTTGTGACTCAGTGTCAGCGCCTGGGCAATCGCCTCCATGGTCGTGCCTATGCTCATAAAGAGCGAAGCATGGTCGGGAATGCTTTCGGCCAGCAGACCGGCAATATGGGCTTTCTCGCTTTGCAGCTTGCCCTTGCGCGCGAAATAGTCTTCATTCTCGACGCTATTGCCCAGCGCGGCACCACCGTGATAACGGCGCAGCAGATTGGCTTCGCACAGCTGGTTGATATCGCGGCGTATCGTTTGTGGCGTCACATCCAGCAGGCGTGCCAGCTCTTCGATCGGCATAAAACCGCTTTCGCGTACCAGTTGCAGGATTTTGTCGTGACGGGGTGATCGGCTCATGATGGTTCGGAAACGAAAATACAAGCTCCAGTCTTTAACATAAAAAAGCCGTTTTGCGCAAATTCAGCCGGCTAAAATTGCCAAGGAAACCACAATGCCGCCACGTCTGCTTGTCATCGATCAAGGCACGACCAGCACCCGCGCCATGCTGTTTGACCAAAACGGTGCGGTACTTGCCCGCGCCCAGACCGAACTGCCGCAGATTTTTCCGGCACCGGGCTGGGTCGAGCACGACCCCGAGGTGATCTGGAACCATACGCTGATGCTGTGCCGCCAGGCGCTGGCCACCCCTGGCGCGGCTGCCGCACCGATTGCCGGCATCGGCATCGCCAACCAGCGCGAAACCACCGTACTGTGGGACAGGGCCACCGGCCGGCCGGTCTATCACGCGATCGTGTGGCAAGACAGGCGCACCGCCGCCTTATGCGAGACGCTGGCCACGCCGGACAATAGCGCGCTGGTCACAGCGCGTACCGGGCTGGTACTCGACCCCTATTTCTCCGCCAGCAAAATACGCTGGCTGCTGGACACCGTACCCGGCGTGCGCGAACGCGCAGAGCGCGGCGAACTGGCTTTTGGCACCATAGACAGCTTCTTGCTATGGCGCCTGACCGAAGGGCGGGTGCATGCCACCGATGCAACCAATGCCGCACGCACCTTGCTGTTCAATATCCATACCCAGCAATGGGATGCCGACTTGCTGGCGCTGTTCGGCATTCCGGCCTCGCTCTTGCCCGAGGTGCGCGACAATGCCACACAGTTTGGCGTCACGCGCCTGTTCGGCGCGCCCATCCCCATTACCGGCATGGCCGGCGACCAGCAGGCGGCCACCGTGGGCCAGGCCTGCTTCGCCCCGGGCATGATCAAATCCACCTACGGCACCGGCTGCTTTATGGTGCAAAACACCGGCGCGACGGTCGTCGCCTCCAGTCACCGCCTGCTGTCTACCGTGTGTTACCGCCTGCAGGGGCAGACCACCTATGCACTGGAAGGCAGCATCTTCATCGCCGGCGCGGCGGTACAGTGGCTCAGGGATGCGGTCAGGCTGATCGATCACGCCGGCGAAGCCGAAGCGCTGGCGCGCCAGGTGGACAGCACCGGCGGCGTATATCTGGTGCCGGCCTTTACCGGACTGGGCGCCCCCTATTGGGATCCGCTGGCGCGCGGTGCCATCATCGGCCTGACCCGCGACTCGGGCATTGCCCATATCGTGCGGGCGGCGCTGGAGTCGGTGTGTTACCAGACCCGCGACTTGATGGCGGCGATGCAGGCCGATGGCGTATGTGCGCCGGCAGCACTCAGGGTGGATGGCGGCATGGTCGGCAATGACTGGATGATGCAGTTTCTGGCCGATATGCTGGACGTGACGGTCGAGCGTCCGCAAGTGACCGAAACCACGGCACTGGGTGCCGCCTATCTAGCCGGCCTGGGGGCCGGCATCTTCGAGTCGCTGGACGAACTATCCGGCCAATGGCAGCTACAGGCGCGCTTCACGCCGGGGATGGACGGACAAAGACGGGAACAGCTCTATCAGGGCTGGAACGAGGCAGTAGGCAGGACATTAAGCCGCTGAGCATGGCTGGGGTGTACGTCCGCTACGCGGACGTATTGCGCTTGCCGTGGCTTAAACGGATTCACCCGGCTCGGGCAGTGTCCGGATAAAGTCGGCCAGCGGCATGGGACGGGCCAGCAGATAGCCTTGCAGCAGATCCACACCGGCCGCTGCCAGATAATCACGCTGCGCTTCGGTTTCGACCCCCCCGGCTACCAGTTTGAGCTTCAGCTCCTGCCCCAGCGAAATGATGGCATCCAGCACAATTTTGCCCAGCGAGTCACGGCCAATGGCGTCGACAAAGGTACGGTCTATCTTCAGCGTATCTACCGACAGCTCGTGCAGATAGGCAAGACTGCTCTGGCCGGTACCGAAGTCGTCGATGGCAAGCTCGATGCCCTCGGCGCGCAGCCGGGCAAAGACATCGGCGTGCAGGTGCCCATCAAAGGCCTCGCGCTCGGTCAGCTCCAGCGTCAGCCTAACCTTGCCCTGCGGAAAGGCGTCAATAAACCGGCGGCAATCAATCAGCAACTGCGGGTCATTCAGCTGCTCGGCATCCAGATTGAAAGCCAGGTGAAACCCGTCAGGCAGGCGCTCGGCATAAGGCGCCAATGCCGCCGCCACATCAAGCAACAACTGGCGGGTGATCTCGCCCATCTGCCCGCTACGCTCGGCCTCTTCGATAAAGGTGGCCGGTGACAGCAGGCCGTAACGCGGATGCATCCAGCGCACCAGCGCCTCGGCTCCGCATACCCTGCCACTTTGGGCGTCAAACAAGGGCTGTAAAAACGGCATAAACTCGCGGCGTGCTACCGCGTCGCCAATAATGCGTGCCGGCAATTGCGGTTTTTGTCCCCACTGATAAACGCCCCAGCCGGCCGCTAAGCCCAGCAGCAATACCAGTACCAGCATGGGCTGATATTCTTCCCAACTGGCGCGTAAAAAGGTGGGCCACGCCACGGAAGCCAATACCGTAAACGGATATTTGGTATCCGTGCGCCTCACTTGCAGCACCATGCTGCGTGGCGGCGCGCCATCATGCACGTCGCCGTTACTATCCATCCAGCGCGAGCCAATCTGCAGCTGCACCCCTTCAGACAACACCCCGTGGCGCAAAGCCAGACGCAAATGCCCGCCCGAAACACCGACGACCACAAAATCGCCATTCTCTGTGGCCAAACGGTAAGACAACACCGCCTGATCCGGCGTCACACTATTACCGGGACGCAAGCGGGTGCGGCCATCAACATAAGCATCCATATCGGCGGAGCGAATAGTACGTCCAAACAGCGACGAGCAGTAATAATGGTCGCCACGCCCGAGACTGATAGAGCGCACATACAGCACCGTCGTAACCAGCTCGCGCATGCGAAACAGCGCCTGTTCGTCGCAGGGCTTACCGACCAAGGATAAGGAGGCCCTGGCGGCCTGTTCGGAACTTTCAAAAACATGTTCAACCCCATGATGGGCCTCATTGACCGCCCCGACCAAACGGGCGTGCAGCGCGTGATAGCTGGTCCACAAGGTAATCCCCCACCCCAGCATGGCAGGCAATAACACGGCCAAAAGCGCCAGCACAAGGCGACGCGGGTGCGAGGCGATTCGGGATTCGGTAAGAGGCATAATGCAGTCGGGGTTTGCAGCAGTCGGCAATTTACCACTATGGGTGATAAAAAAGATAGATGCCACTTCCTAAAGATGAGTACAGGCTGCCGGTTTGGGTTGCCATGCTGACATGATGGCCCCCGTACAAGCCGCCACTCAAGGACGAGCGGCAGCCTGGATGCTTTAACTTAAGCGGGCAACTGACGCTGGCGGGCAATGGCAGCGCGCACTTGCGCCGGCGCAGTGCCGCCGACATGGTCGCGCTGGGCAAGGCTGCCTTCCGGTGTCAGTACCGTATACACATCATCGGCAATCAGTGCGCTAAAGCCTTGCAAGGTCGCCAGATCCAGCTCGGCCAGATCAACCCCCTGCCCTTCGGCATGACGCACGGCCAAGGCCACCACTTCATGGCTGTCGCGGAACGGCAAACCCTTTTTCACCAGATAGTCGGCCAGATCGGTCGCGGTGGCGAAGCCTTGCAGCACCGCGGCGCGCATCGCCTCTTTTTTCACGGTAATGCCGCGCATCATGTCGGCGTAGATGCGCAAGGTGTCAATCAGGGTATCGGCCGTATCAAACAAGGGCTCTTTGTCTTCCTGATTGTCCTTGTTGTAGGCCAGTGGCTGCGCCTTCATCAGCATGATCAGCGCCATCAGATGGCCGACCACGCGCCCCGATTTGCCGCGCACCAGTTCAGGCACGTCCGGGTTTTTCTTCTGCGGCATGATGGAGGAGCCGGTGCAGAAGCGGTCGGCGATGTCGATAAAGCCGACGCGCGGGCTCATCCACAAAATCAGCTCTTCCGACAGGCGCGAGAGGTGCACCATCACCAAGGACGCGGCGGCGGTAAATTCGATGGCAAAGTCGCGATCAGACACCGCATCCAGCGAGTTGTGGCATACATCGTCAAACCC
This sequence comes from Craterilacuibacter sp. RT1T, assembly GCF_023502145.1. Taxonomy (GTDB): domain Bacteria; phylum Pseudomonadota; class Gammaproteobacteria; order Burkholderiales; family Chromobacteriaceae; genus Craterilacuibacter. The sequence continues at coordinate 79,865 of NZ_JAMFLI010000008.1, forward strand.
GAGCAGCGCGGCGGTGTAATGGCGATCAATCGGGAAGGTGGTGCCGGCCAGCGCCGCCGCGCCCAAAGGCAGGCGGTTGACGCGGCGGCGGCAGTCACTCATGCGCTCAGCGTCGCGCGACAGCATCTCGACATAGGCCAGCATATGGTGGCCAAAGGTCACGGGCTGCGCCACTTGCAGATGGGTAAAGCCCGGCATCACCGTGTCGGCATGCTGCTCGGCCAGATCCAGCAAGCTGGTTTTCAGCGCGCCAATCAGCGGCACGATGGCATCGATCTGGGCGCGCAGCCACAGGCGGATATCGGTGGCAACCTGATCATTACGGCTACGCCCGGTATGCAGGCGCTTGCCGGCATCGCCTATCTTGTCGGTCAGACGCCGCTCGATATTCATATGCACGTCTTCCAGATCCACGCGCCAGTCAAACTCGCCGGCGCGAATCTCGCTCAGAATGTCCGCCATGCCGCTGCGGATGGCCGCCAGATCGGCATCCGACAAGACGCCGGCCTTGTGCAGCATGGTGGCGTGCGCCAGCGAGCCTTCGATATCGAATTCGGCCAGACGCAGATCGAAATGAACGGAAGCGGTATATTTTTTGACCAGTTCGGAGACCGGCTCGGAGAAGCGGCCGGACCAGGCGTGTTGCTCTTGCATGATGGTTTCCTGTGTTCTTATTACGAATGGGACACACGCTACCATGCCATACGCAAGCAAAATACGAAAGCCGCCTGCGCATGCTGCACAGACGGCCACGGCTTAAGGCTTGATCGGACGCTCGCCGCGCACCACCGGATTAGCCGGGTCGCTGCTCCACTCCATCCAGCCGCCGTCATACACGGTCGGCTGTTTCCAGCCCATCAGATAAGCGTAGAAAAAGGCTTCGGAAGCACGCCAGCCGGTGCCGCAATAAAACGCCACGCGCTGCTCGGGCAGGATGCCGGCTTCGCGCCAGAAGGCGGCGATTTCGTCGGCCGAACGCATGGTGTGATCCGGATTGCGGAAGTCGCTCATATCATTGGCGTTCACCCCGCCATGGCCCCAGGCCGCACCGGGGATATCACCCTTGGGCTTGATATAGCTGTAACCCGAGGTCTCGCCGGTAAATTCGGCCCAGCTGCGTATGCTGGCCAGGCGTCCGTTGGGTGACTTAAGCAGCGCCTTGGCTTCGGCGGTGGACACCAGCCACTCGGGGTGCGCCGGAAACGGCCCACCCCAGGAACTAGCCGCCTTGACCGACGGGGGCAAACCGCGCGCCACCGGATAGTCTGCCGCACTCCAGGCCGGATAGCCGCCATCGAGGATGCGCACATCCTTCACACCCGCCAGCATCAGGATATGCGCCGCGCGCGCCGCCATCAGCGTATCGCGCCCGTACAGAATGACCGGCGTACTGCTGGTGATGCCCTGCGCCAGCAAAGTGGCTTCCAGCTGTTTGTCCTCCACCTTGTTCCACAGCGGCTCGGATTCCAGCGTATTGGTATCGATATAAGCTGCACCGGGAATATGGCTTAGCAGATAAGCCTTGGGCGCGCCCCAGCCCACCTCGAACAGCTTCCAGCCCTTGGCCGGCGCAGCCGTAACCGGTTTGCCCTGCTGCAAATCATGCAGCCAGAATGCAGGCACCAGAGCCTGATAATTAGGCAGGGCTTTCAGTTTGGCCGTGTCGGCCAAGGCATGCGGCAGATAGCTGATATGGCGATAACCCAGCTTGCCCAGACGCGCGGCCACCGCCTGGCTGCCCGCGCCATAAAGACCCAAGGGCTGCTGCACGGCAATGCCCTTGCGCGCTAACAGCGCCTGTAACTGCTTATCGTCCAGCTTGCCCAGCCAGCCGGCGGCCAGATTGACCGCGCCGGGGTAATGCCCGCCCTGTTTGGCGCCCGCCTCCGGCCAGCCATTGAAATAAGCACTGGCCCGCGTATCCAGCGGCAATACCTGACTGGCGGCCTGCGCCAGCGTCCATGGCAGCAAACAGGCTGCCAACGCGTAAAAAGTACGTGTTTTCATAGTGGTCCCAAAAATTGCCTGCGACCCCGCGATAAGGAGGTGCAGCAGCAAAGGAGGCGCAGCTTAACAAGCCGGCCTTGACCGTGGCAATGCGCTTGCATGAGCAAGCCCAGCTTCTATGCTGCAACTTCACCCACCTTGCAGGAGCATGTCATGCCACAAGTCAACTGGAGTCACTGGACCGATATCGCTGTCAGCATAGGGCTGAATATTCTGGCCGCCATTGCGCTATGGATAATCGGGCGCTGGCTGATCAATCTGGCCTGCCGTCTGGTCAGCGACCAGCTGATTCGGCGCAATATCGATGCGACCTTGCAGCGCTATGTCCACTCCTTCTTATCGGTGTCGCTCACCATCATTCTGATCATCGGCATTCTCGGCTACTTCGGCATGCAGACCACCACCTTTGCCGCCGTGATTGCCGCCGGCGGCATCGCCATCGGCATGGCTTGGAGCGGGCTGCTGGCCAACTTCGCGGCCGGCATTTTTCTGGTGGTGCTGCGCCCGTTCAAGGTCGGTGACTATATCTGTGCCGGTGGCGTGACCGGCACGGTGGAAAATATCGGTCTGTTCGCCACCACCTACAACACGCCGGACAATGTGAAGACCCTGGTCGGCAACAACAAGATTTTCTCCGACAATATCCAGAACTACTCGGCCAACGGCTACCGCCGTGTCGATTTGTGTGCCCAGCTGGCCAATTCGGCCGACTACGCACTGGCACAAACCCTGCTGCGGGAAAAAATCGCCACCATCGCCAATGTAATGACCACGCCAGCACCCGATGTCGAGATTCTGGAATTCAACGAACGCGGCCCGGTGCTGGCGGTACGGCCCTACTGCCACACCGACCACTACTGGCAAGTCTACTTCGACAGCAACCGCGCCATCCGCGACACCCTGACCGCAGCCGGCTTCCCGCTACCCGAACAACCGGTGGTGGTGAGGCAGGGCTAAACGGGGAACGGGGAACGGGGAACGGGGAGCGGGGAGCGGGGAGCGGGGAGCGGGGAACCTACTCCCTACTCCCTACTCCCTACTCCCTACTCCCTACTCCCTACTCCCTACTCCCTACTCCCTACTCCCTACTTCCCACTCCCTATATATCGCCACGCTCCCGCCCGCCGTATAGGCTATACTCTGCCCCCGCACTGGCCGCCATCCGCCGGTGCTTTTATTTTGACTCTACCGCAGTCGGCGCGGATGGATGCCGGACACCGGCTCGCCGCCGCAAGGAAACCGCATGACCACCTTCGCCGAACTCGGCCTGATCGAACCTATTGCCCGCGCCGTTGCCGACGCAGGCTATACCATCCCGACGCCTATCCAGCTGCAGGCCATTCCACAAGTCTTGAAGGGCGGCGACCTGCTGGCAGCCGCGCAGACCGGCACCGGTAAAACGGCCGGCTTTACCCTGCCCCTGCTGCAGCGCCTGGCGACCACGCCGGCCAATACCCGTGCCGGCCGCCCGCGCGCGCTGGTACTGACCCCGACCCGTGAACTGGCGGCGCAGGTCGCCGAATCGGTCAAGACCTATGGCCAGCACCTGAAACTGTCTTCGATGGTGATGTTCGGCGGGGTCAGCATCAACCCGCAATATGCCCAGCTGCGCAAGCCTATCGATATCGTGATCGCCACCCCGGGCCGTCTGCTTGACCATGTACAGCAGAAGACCATTGATCTGTCGGCGGTCGAGATTCTGGTGCTGGACGAAGCCGACCGCATGCTGGACATGGGCTTTATCCGCGACATCAAAAAAATCCTGGCCATCATGCCGCCGCGCCGACAGAATCTGCTGTTCTCGGCCACCTTCTCCGACGAGATCCGCACGCTGGCCGACGGCCTGCTGGACAATCCGCAGCTGGTGGAAGTCGCACGCCGCAATACCTCGAGCGAGCTGGTGACCCAGCGCGTGCATCTGGTGGACCGCGATAAGAAAACCGATCTGCTGATCAAGCTGATTCAGGACAATAACTGGCATCAGCTTCTGGTCTTCACCCGTACCAAACACGGCGCCAACCGCCTGTCGGAAAAACTGGACAAGGCCGGCATCCGCTCGGCCGCGATCCATGGCAATAAGAGCCAGGGCGCGCGCACCAGTGCACTGGCCAACTTCAAGTCGGGCGACTTGCAAGCACTGGTCGCCACCGATATCGCCGCGCGCGGCCTCGATATCGACCAGCTGCCGTTTGTGGTCAACTTCGAGCTGCCGAATGTGCCGGAAGACTATGTACACCGTATCGGCCGTACCGGCCGTGCCGGCTCCAGCGGTGAAGCGGTGTCTTTGGTCTGTGTGGACGAGCTGAAACTGCTGAAGGATATCGAGCGCCTGATCAAGAAAGACATCGAGCGCTTCGAAGTGGCCGGCTACAAGGCCGACCTGTCGGTCAAGCCCGAACCACTGCTCAAGCCGCGCCAGCCGCAAGGCCGTAGCCAGGGTGGCAGTCAGGGTCAGGGACAAAATGCCGGCAATCAAGCGCGCCGCGGCGCACCGGCCCAGCAAAAACAAAAAGCGGCCCATGCGCATCAGGCCAAGCCGCACGGCCATGACGCACCCAAGCCACAAGGCGCCAAGCCGGCCGGGCAAGGACGCAGCAAACAGGCTCGCCCGCAAGCGGCACTCTTTAGCCAGCCCAAGCGCTAAAACCTGAACCGGCCCGCATTCGCCACCTAAGACGAAGCGGGCCGCTTTGCGGTATTAAGCCAAAATGGTATCGGCCTCTATGCCTTGCATGCTGGCAATCTGCTTGAGGCGGGCCAGGCTTTCAATCTGGATCTGGCGCACCCGCTCGCGCGCCAGCCCCAGCATTCTGGCAACTTCTTCCAGCGTACTGATCTCGTTTCCGTTCAAGCCATAGCGGTGCTCGACGACCAGACGCTGCTTGCTTGGCAACTGTGCCAGCCATTCTTGCAAATAACTCATTAATTCTGCATTGTTCAGCGCCTCGTCCGGCTCGGCCTGTTCGGTGTCGGCAATCGCCTCGCCCACACTCAAGCCCGGATCCCTGTCCAGCGGTGCATCCAGCGACATCATGCGCGGATTCTGTTCCAGCAGGCGGCGCACATCGGCTACCGGCTTGCCCAGATGCCAGGCAATGTCTTCCATACTCGGCTCGATACCGTTGCGGCTCTCCAGCTCGCGGGCAGCACGCAAACAGGCATTCAATTCCTTGACCACATGAACCGGCAACCGGACGGTGCGCGACTGATTCATGATGGCGCGTTCGATATTTTGCCGTATCCAGCAGGTCGCATAGGTCGACAAGCGAAAACCGCGGCTGACATCGAATTTTTCCACCGCATGCATCAGCCCCATATTGCCTTCTTCTATCAAATCCAATAAAGGCAAACCGCGGTTGAGATAGTGCTTGGCAATGCTGACCACCAGACGCAGATTGTGTTTGACCAACAAAGCCTGCGCGTCACGGTCGCCCCCGGCCATGCGCAATGCCAGTGCCTGTTCGTTTGCCGCGCTGAGTAGCTTGCAGCTACCGATATCCTTCAGATAAATCTGGGTGATATCGACCAGATCCTCAAAAGCGACCTCCGCATCAATCCGTGGATGCTCTTCACTCAGAAAATCTTGTCCCTCTACTTCGGCCCACGCCTCAACGACTCCACGCATCATCATTCCCGCTATCGAAATATCGCATTATTCCTGCATGAACAATAAGTTAGCCATGCACCAAAGTGATACCAATTGGCTAAATCACTCTATATAGTTAATTTACGGCATATTAGATATTAATAATAATGAAATATATCGATACAAGGCATGCAAAAATGGCATGCCGCACCATGCAATTCCCGAGATGCAGCAAGAGAGAGCATCTATCCATCCACGCTGCCCGCAAATGGTCGCTAACGGCTGATGTGGAGATACAACAGTCAGCCCTGGCGGCAAAAAAGCCGCATGCAAGCACTACCCAAGCCCATGAAAACAAACTACCCTAAGCTATACGCATATGAACTAACACAAGGCATATCCAAGTGGCCAGTATGAAAAGTTCAAAATACCGGCAAGCCGCATTGCTGCTGGCCTATGCCGCCTGTGCGTGGCTGGGCTATTACGGCACCATGCCGCTTCCGCTGCAGGCCGGCTTGCTGCCAGCGGCCTGTCTGGCTCTGGTCGCGACACTATATTTAGGCTGGCGGGCACTCCCGGCCTGGCTGCTGACGGCCGGGGCGGCGGCTTTTTTACAGCAGCACAATCTGCAGGCGGCAGCGCTGGCTCTGTTGCCCTATGTTTGCGTTTTGTTACCCGCCGCCTTGCTGGGTGAAAAATGCCGGCGGGCCGCCATCAAGGCCAAAAGTGCGCCCCTTGATAGCGCCCAAAAAACAGCCCTCGACTACCATGCCATCGTCGACGCGACGCCCTTCCCCCTGCTATTGAACCGTATCGGCGACGGCGTCATCCTGTATGCCAACCCGCGTGCCAGACAGCGCCTGTTCGGTACACTTGCGCCGGACGAAACGCGCCGGGTACAGGACTTCTACGCTCATGCAGTCGACCGCGAGCGCAAGAGCGCCACCTTGATGAATGCCGGCGCGCAATCCGACCTGGAAATCGAACTGGTCGATGCCTCAGGCCAGCGCTTCTGGGCGCTGGTTTCCAGCAATCTGCTTCGCGTTCAGGGCGAGTTGCTGGTACTGACCGGCATCAACGACATCGGCGAGCGCAAGCAACTGGAAATGAGACTGCAAGAAAACCATATAAAAATGCAGCGTCATGTAGGAGAAATCGAGCACCTGCAAAAAGGGCTGCGCGAGCAGGCATTTGGCGATGCGCTCACCGGCGTGTTCAATCGCCGCTACCTTGAAGCCGTGCTGCCCAACCTGCTGAAAAACATGCACCGCGAAAGCCGGCCATTGGGGCTGATGATGTTCGATGCCGATCACTTCAAGAAGGTCAACGATACCTATGGCCATAAAAGCGGCGACCTGGTGCTGGCCGCCATAGGTAAAACCCTGCGCAACACCTTCCGCGGCAACGACATTATCTGCCGCTATGGTGGCGAGGAATTTGTCGTGCTGCTGCCCGGCTCCACGCTGGACGACACCGAGATGAAGGCCGGCCTGCTACGACGCAAAATCGAACAGCTGCAAGTCATCAGCGCCGATGGCAAGCACACCATCCGCTTTACCGTCTCCATCGGCGTCTCAGCCTATCCGCTGCATGGCGAGAACAATGACAGCCTGTTGCGCGCGGCCGATGATGCCTTGTATCGCGCCAAAGAAGCCGGCCGCAACCGTGTCCAGCGCGCCAGCGCGTCCATTCAGCTTCACCCCTGAGGCGTGCTAATATCGCGCCATGGAACTCTACCGCTTCTTGCAACAACAAGGCTTCGGCAGCCGCAAGGAATGCCGCAAGCTGATCGAATACGGCCTGGTTGAAATCAACGGCGAGATGGCCGAAAACTGGCGTGCCGAGGTACAGCCGGATGAGCTTCACAGCTTAAGCGTGGATGACGAACCGTGGCAGATAGTGCGCAGCCCGGTCTACCTGATGCTGAATAAAGAGGCGAATACCGAAACTTCGCACAAGCCCATCCACCACCCCAGCGTCTACTCGCGCCTGCCCCTGCCTTTCAGCAATCTGGGCGTCAGTGCGGTGGGGCGGCTGGATGCGGATACCACCGGCCTGCTGCTATTAACCACCGACGGCCAGTTTATCCACGCGCTAACCTCCCCCAAAAAGCAGGTGCCCAAGTGCTACCGTGTCACGCTCAAGCATGCGGTGAGCAGCACGCTGCTCGCGCAATTGCAAAGCGGCGTACTGCTCAGGGATGAAGACGAAACACTGGCGGTCGATGCCGTCCTGCAGGTGGATGAATACACCATCCATATGACCATCAGCCAGGGGCGCTACCATCAGGTCAAGCGCATGATCGCGGCCGCCGGCAACCGGGTCGAGGCGCTGCACCGCATCGCCATCGGCCCGCTGGCGTTGGGCGATCTGGCGCCCGGACAGTGGCGCTTTCTGACTCCCGCCGAACTCGCCGCACTGGGTTTTGCCGGCTAAGAGCGTGTTCACGATCTCGCGAGCGAGGGCGAGACAAGGCGATGCTCTGCTGACAAACGGGTAGTGCCGGGCTTTGAGTTGATGACTACGATATCGCCATGAAAAAACCCGCCGCAGCGGGTTTTTTCATGGCTAAAGATCGGCTTTCAAGCCGTCGCCAGCGCAATTTCCAGTGCCTGCTGACGATAACGTTCGGCCGCTTCCGGCTTCTCCAGTTCGAACAGCAGGCTTGCCAGTTTGGCACACGCTTGCAGGGTCGGCGTGACCGACAGGCTGGCCTCCAGATAGCTCTGCGCCTTGCCCCACAACTTCTGCTCCTGCGCGAGGCAACCCAGAGCAAACAAGAGCAGATGGTCACGCGGACGCGATTTCAGCCAGGCTTCGGCTTCTTTCATCAGGCTGATGCGCTGCGCCGCGCTGATCTGCCCGGCCATGTCCGCCAATGGCAACGCCAGCTCGGAAGCATCCTCATCCGCCGACAAAGCACCGGCCAGCAAGCTGGCAGCCGCATCCGCGTCACCCAACGCCAGCATGCGCTGCGCCACTTGGGCCACCAGCTCGGCATTGCCGCGCTCGACTTCGGGAATCTTGCGCCACCAGGCACTGATTTCTTCGCTACCGGCAAAACCGGCCAGCTGCTGGGCATAGGCCGCCAGGCGGTAACGCCTGGCCTGCGCCGCATCCAGCGCATCCGACTTCAGCAGCTTCTCGCTCAGTTGCAGCACCGCTTCCGGCTGCTTGAGCTTGAGGCGAATCTTGAGTTCGAGCTTCAGCGCCGAGGTCAGGCTGGACGAAATAGCCCGCGCACGCTCGATCGCCGCCAGCGCTTCCAGCGGCTGCTTGGCTTCATAATGCAGCTCGGCTTCCAGCATGTGGCGCGCCAGCTGCAAGCGCTCGGGCAAGCTTTCAAGCTGGCTCAGATACGCGTCGCGATGGGCAATATCGTTGGTCTGAGCCGCCGCACGCGCCGCAATCATCAATGCCAGCGCCCGGTTTTCAGCGGCAAACTCGTCTTCCACCGCCTTATTCGCCTCGCGCTCGGCCTTCTGGTAACGCCCTTCAAAAAAAGCCAGTGCCGCTTCACGCAGCGCATGGCGCGAGGCCTTGAGCTTTTTCTGGCGCTGAAACTGACGGACTTCTTCCGGCAAGCGTGCCGCCAGCGCGATCAGGCGCAAAGCGCCATGCGCCAGCAGAATCAGCACGATAATGGCCACGATCAGCAGATTGAACGAGACCTCCATGCGGTAAGGCGGCACAAACAAAATGGCGTAGCCGGTATTGACGGTTGCCGCCAGGCCCAGCAATACCGCCAGCGCAAACAGGCCGATAATCCACAGCACAAACTTCACGGCGTCACCTCCACGCTGCCTTGTGCATCGCGCACTGACTTGAGGCTGGCGGCCAGATCCGGCAAGGCGACATCCAGCGGCGCATCCTTGACGCCATTCAGCGTCGCCAGCCATTGCTGGGTCGCCGGGGCATCGCGATCAAAATAACGTTCTACATAGCTGCGTGCCGCGCTGATATCGGCACTGAAGGTTCCGCCCAGACGGCCTTGCAAGGCCATGCGCGCGTCCAGCAAGCGCATTTTCAGGTTTTCACGCAGGAAAAAGGCCTGCTCGGGCGACAGCAGCAAGGCTTCGGGCTTATCCATACGGCGGATATGGACCAGCTCGCCGATGCTGCCCGACAAATCGGACAGCGCCCGCTCCCACCACGACGCATTCGCCGGCAAGACGTGACGCGCCCCGGCCACCGGTGCCAGACGATGATGGTCGACCGCCAGCGGCAGGGTGTCCACCGACAGCATCAACTGGTCCAGCTTGAGGGTAATGCCGACATTATCGAGATAAGGCAGCGCCTTGAGCTCGATCAGGTCCTTATTGATCGCCTTTTTCAAACCGATCAGCTGCGGACTGTCAAAACGGGCCAGACGGGTATCCAGCATTTCCAGCGCCGAAACGGCCGCCGACACATTACCTGCCAGCTGCAACTGCTGGCTGGCGATGGACAGCGTGTGTTCGACCTCGGCCAGCAACCAGTCACTGCGGTTACGCGTCAGCTCCTGATACATGCCCTCCAGCGTGGCATATTGCCCGGCAGACTGGTTTACACGCGCCTCCAGCAAAGCCAGCTTGGCATCGGTTGCCTTGAGTCCGCTTAAGGTCGCCGTATTTTGTTCACGCAGTACACGGGCGGAGCCGCCGGCATCGGCCAGACTTTGTGCCAGCGACAAACGAGCCTGATCCAGCGTGACGCGGGTTTCATAGTATTGCCAGCCGGACAGGCCCAATGCCGCCAGCGCGACAATCAGCGCAAGATTGCCGGCGCCTGAGCGCTTGGCCGGGATGGGGGTATCGGTAATCGGGGTGTCGCTCATGAATAGTAAAGACCACGCTGAGGTTCGACGAAGCGGAACAGATGCCCGCACTAGATTCCATTGTAACGTCAAGCCTATGACGGCGGCCAGCATGGACCGCCACCGGATGCGCCATTGTGGTATTGGGGAGTGGGGAGTGGGGAGCGGGGAGCGGGGAACTGGGAACTGGGAACTGGGAACTGGGAACTGGGAGCCGGGAGCCGGGAGCTGGGAGCTGGGAGCCGGGAGCTGGGAGCTGGGAGCTGGGAGCTGGGAACTGGGAACTGGGAACTGGGAACTGGGAACTGGGAGCCGGGGCGGGAAACTGGGAACTGGGAGCCGGGGCGGGAAACTGGGAGCAAGGCCTTTACCCCCGAATCCCGAATCCCGAGTCCCGAATCCCGAATCCCGAATCCCGAGTCCCGAACCCAGAACCCAGAACCCCGAATCCCGAGTCCCGAACCCCGAGTCCCAAGTCCCCACAACTACCCCGCCAACAGCATCGCCACCCTGAGCAGGCCCTGCCACGGCTCACCCTGTGCCGCGCCCTTGATCTGGCGGTCGACTTCGGCACACTGGGTCAGCGCATCCATCAGTTTGCGCGGGCCGATGCGGCGTAACGCCGGCTCGGCCAGTTTCTGCCGCTCGCCCCATAGCTTGAGCTCGCGCGCCATTTCGCGGGCATTGCGCCCGTCCTTGATGCCTTGACGCAGCTTAAGCAGCATACGGATATCTTCGGCCAGCGCCCACAACACCAGCACCGGTGCCTCGCCCTCGGCCTCCAGCCCTTCCAGCATGCGCGCCACACGGGGCGCATCGCCTTGCAGCCAGGCCGACGACAGATGAAATACATCGAAGCGCGCCACATTGGCCACCGCCTCGCGCACATCGGCCAGCTTCAGTTCGCCTTGCGGATACAGCAAGGCCAGCTTGTCGACCTCCTGGCGCGCGGCCAGCAGATTGCCCTCGACCCGGTCGACAAAAAAGGCCAGCGCCTCGCCTTCCATGCTCTGCCCCTGCGCCTTCAGGCGCCGGATCACCCAGCCGGGCAAATCGGCGCGGGTCACCGCCTTGGCATCGATCTCCAGCGCGGCCTTTTGCAGCGCAGTAAACCACTTGGCCTGCAGCTGCACCCGCTCCAGCTTGGGCAGAATCACCAGCGTCACCGTGTCCGGCGGCAAATGAGCCGCCAGTTTTTGCAGCGCCTCGCCGCCCTCGGCACCGGGCTTGCCCGACGGAATGCGTACTTCCAGCAATTTAAGCGACGCGAACAGCGACACGCTATGCATGGCATTGGCGAGGCTGGACCAGTCAAAGCCGGGCTCGACCGTCAGCACCTCGCGCTCCAGATAGCCGGCCTTGCGCGCCGCTTCGCGAATGGCATCGGCCGCTTCCAGCGCCAGCAGCGCCTCTTCCCCGTGAATCAGGTAGAGCGGCGCCAGATTGCGCCCGAGCAAGGCTTTGAGTGCCTCAGGGTTTGCCTGGGGCATCAGTCTTTCCCGTTGCCGGCAGATCGGCCTCTGGCGGTTTGATATAGGCCAGGCGGCGCACCAGCTGGCTGGCCGCTTCACGCTGCATGCCGGCCCACAATTGCGCCTCTTCCTGCTCCTTACCCAGCACCACCTGTTCCGAGTACGACATCTGGCGCCGCACCGTGACCGAAACCGGCACCGGCGCGTCCGACTGGCGGAAGGTCAGCAAGGCGTTCTGGCGCAGCGTCAGCTGATACTCGCTCACTTTACCGGCGCGGTTGACGGTCAGCACATCCTTGCTGGTGGACTCAGGCGCAATCACCAGCAAGGCATCGGCTGCCACCCCCTTGGCCGGCAGGCTGACACGGCCATCGCGCTTAAGCTCGACCAGCACCTGCTGATAAACCGGCCCGGCACCATCGACCGACAGGCTGGCAAACGGCATCACCTTCAGCGGGCCGCCCAGACCACGCAGATGAAAGCCGCAAGCGCCAAGCGACAGCGTCATCAAGGCGGCGGCGCTCCAGGCAAGCATACGATTCATGTTTTTCCCCTGATCAAAAAGCCATGCCGCGGCAGCATGCTGCCGGGCATTGCCCGAAAAAAACCGGGTTGCCCCGGCTTCTCTATTGGCTTGTCGTTAAACGACAATGTTTACCAGACGGCCCGGCACCACAATCACCTTCTTCGCCGGCTTGCCTTCCATAAACTTCTGCACATTCTCATGCGCCAGTGCCGCCGCTTCGATCGCATCGCGGCCGGCATCGGCGGCCACCACCACGCTACCGCGCAGCTTGCCACACACCTGCACCATCAATTCGATCTCGCTCTTCACCAGCGCAGCGGCGTCAACCTCCGGCCAAGCCTGATCCAGCAAAGCGGTGCCCGGCTTGAGTTCAACCCACAAGGCTTCACAGATATGCGGCACGATAGGTGCCAGCAGAATCACCGCCGCTTCCAGCACTTCCTGCGCCACGGCACGGCCGGCGGCATCGCTGCAATCGGTCTTGTCGTAGGTGTTCAGCAGTTCCATCACCGCAGCAATCGCGGTATTGAACTGCTGGCGGCGGCCGTAGTCGTCGGCCACTTTCTGGATGGTAGCGTGCAGCTTGTAGCGCAACTCTTTCAGGTTGGCGGACAACTCGCCCGCCACATACTTGTCGGTCACACCGGCGGCAACATGCTCGCCGCTCACGCGCCACAGACGCTTAAGGAAGCGGAACGCGCCTTCTACGCCGGCATCCGACCATTCCAGACTCTGGTCTGGCGGGGCGGCAAACATCATAAACAGACGCGCGGTATCGGCACCGTACTGTTCGATAAAGGCCTGCGGGTCGACGCCGTTGTTTTTCGACTTGGACATCTTTTCGACGCCACCGACCACCACCGGCTGGCCATCGACGCGGTGCTTGGCCGCCACAATCTTGCCCTTGCCATCGCGCTCCAGCACCACATCGGCCGGGGCGATCCAGTCTTTGGAACCGTTAGGCAGCTCGCGGTAGAAGGTTTCGCAGATCACCATGCCCTGGGTCAGCAGGCTCTTGAACGGCTCGCTGGACGACACCAGGCCCTCGTCGCGCATCAGCTTATGGAAGAAGCGCGCGTACAATAGGTGCAGGATGGCGTGTTCGATACCGCCCACATACTGATCGACCTGCAGCCAGTAGTCGGCGGCCTTCTTGTCCACCATGGCGCTGTCGCAATGCGGGCTGGCGTAGCGTGCGTAGTACCAACTGGACTCGACAAAGGTGTCCATGGTGTCGGTTTCGCGCTTGGCCGCACCGCCGCACTTAGGGCAGCTGGTTTCGTAGAATTCCGGCATTTTGGCCAGCGGGCTGCCGGCACCATCCGGGATCACATTCTCCGGCAAGACCACCGGCAGGTCTTTTTCCGGCACCGGCACATCGCCGCAGCACGGGCAATGGATGATAGGAATCGGGCAGCCCCAGTAACGTTGGCGGCTGATGCCCCAGTCGCGCAGGCGGTACTGGGTTTTTTTGCTGCCGGCAGCCTTGGCTTCCAAAGCCGACACGATGGCATCGAAAGCCGCCTGGAAATCCTTGCCGTCGAATGCGCCGCTGTTCAGCGTGGCCAGCGAGCCATCCTTGGCGGCGTACCAGTCTTTCCATACGCTTGCATCGAAATCGTTGTCACCGTCCTTGGGGGCATACACCTGCACGATAGGCAGCGCGTACTTATTGGCAAAAGCGAAGTCGCGCTCGTCGTGTGCCGGCACTGCCATCACCGCGCCTTCGCCGTAGCCCATCAGCACATAGTTGGCGACCCATACCGGCAGCTTCGCGCCGGTCAGCGGGTGCAGCACGAACAAGCCGGTGTCCATGCCCTTCTTTTCCATGGTCGCCATATCGGCTTCGGCCACCGAGCCGGCCTTGCATTCGGCGATAAAGCCCTGCATTTCTGCGTCACCGGCCGCAGCCTGTGTCGCCAGCGGGTGTTCGGCAGCAACGGCGACATAGGTTGCGCCCATCAGCGTGTCCGGACGGGTGGTATAGACCTTGAGCTTGCCGGCGTGACCGATCGAGGTTTCGTCGTAGGCAAACTCGATATCGGCGCCGAAGCTCTTGCCTATCCAGTTGCGCTGCATGGTCTTGACCTGTTCCGGCCAGCCATCCAGCGTATCTAGATCCGCCAGCAGCTCTTCCGCGTACTGGGTGATGCCGAAGTAGTACATCGGGATCTCGCGCTTTTCCACCAGCGCATCCGAGCGCCAGCCGCGCCCGTCGATCACCTGCTCGTTGGCCAGCACCGTTTGGTCGACCGGGTCCCAGTTGACCACGCCGTTTTTCTTGTAGATCACACCCTTGTCAAACAGGCGGGTGAACAGCCACTGTTCCCAGCGGTAGTAGTCCGGCTTGCAGGTGGCCAGCTCGCGCTCCCAATCGATGGCAAAGCCCAGGCTGTCGAGCTGGGTCTTCATATAGTCGATATTGGCGTAGGTCCAGGCCGCCGGCGCGCCGCCGCTCTTCATCGCGGCATTTTCGGCCGGCAGGCCGAAAGCGTCCCAGCCCATAGGCTGCAATACGTTGTAACCCTTGAAGCGCATAAAGCGCGCCAGGGCGTCGGTGATGGTGTAGTTGCGCACATGACCCATGTGCAGCTTGCCCGACGGATACGGGAACATCGACAGCGCGTAATACTTGGGACGCGAGCTGTCTTCGGTGGCACGGAAAGCGTGGCTCGCTTTCCAGTTTTCTTGTGCGGCGGCTTCAAGCTCGCGTGGGCTGTAGTGTTCTTGCATGGCGATCGCTGATATGAAAGGAGGAAATACAGAATCGGATCATTATAGCGATGGTGTCATGGGGTGCATACGGCCAAGGCATGCTATCCGGCAACAAGCTGCTACGATCCGGCCATCCGCATGCTAAAATCGCGGCTCTTTGCTGGCGCTCTCCCGCGTGAGAGCCCATCGGGAAACAGCAGGGAATACCTCCCTAGCTGTGCTGCCCCCGCAACGGTAGGCATCCGGCCAAGGCTTTGCGCCTTGGCACGCCACATCAAAACCCACGGTGAACGATTCACGGGAAGGGGATGTGGCGCGGATGAGAGCCCGGACACCGAACCAGCAAAACGGCCGCATGCGGCTACGCAAGGGGAAGTGCTGCGGTGGGCGGCCTGTCTTCAGCCTCGATACCTTATGTATTGCCGTGCTTCCCTGAATCTTTACACCGGTGCGTTTTAACGCTCTGGCCCGGGAAGCACGGCATGACTTCTTTTTTCCGCGTGAACAGCCAGCCATGCCGCTGACTGCCCGCCGCGCCCATCTTGTTTTGCTGCTACTGGCTGCGCTATCGCTGGCCAGCTTGCTTGCGTCCGCCACCACAGGCTCGGTCGCGCTAAACGGCAGCGAATTATGGCAAGGGCTATCGGCCCTGATCAGCGGCCAGAACAGCACGCTGGCCGCCACCTTGCTTGAATTGCGCCTGCAGCGCGCGCTGGTGGCCTGGGTGACCGGCGCTTCGCTAGCGCTGGCCGGGGTGATGATGCAGGCACTGCTGCGCAATCCGCTGGCCGACCCTTATGTCCTGGGCGTGTCCGGCGGCGCCTCTGCCGGCGCACTGCTGGCCATGCTATTGGGTGCAAGCATCTGGCTCGTCGATATGTCGGCCGTCGCCGGTGCCGTCGCCATCAGCCTGCTCTTGCTGCTGCTGGCGCGCGACGAGTTGCGTAGCGGCGGCGGCTCGCCCCTGCTCTTGCTCACCGGGGTGATTCTGGCGTCCGGCTGCGGCGCGCTGGTGACGCTGATGCTGTCCATCGCACCGGACAGCAGCTTGCGCGGCATGGTGTTCTGGCTGATCGGCGACTTGTCCGGCAGCGAATTGCGCCTCTTGCCCTGGCTGGTACTGGCCATTGCGCTGGCCTTCAGCCTTCAAGCCGCGCGCGGCATGAATCTTCTGGCCTTGCATGGCGAAATGGCCTCGACCTTCGGCATCCGCGTCAGCCGGCTGCGCTATGGCCTGTTCGGCTTCGCTGCCCTGCTCACCGCCAGCGCCGTCACCGGTGCCGGCAGCATCGGTTTTCTCGGCCTGATCGTGCCGCATGCCTGCCGTTTCGCGCTGGGCCCCGACCACCGCCTGCTCTTGCCGGCGGCCGCCATCAGCGGCGGCCTGCTGCTGGTGCTGGCCGATACCCTGTCGCGCACCCTGATTGCGCCCCAGCAGTTGCCGGTCGGCGTGATTACCGCCCTGATCGGCGTGCCGGCCTTTTTGCTGCAGCTGCGCCAGGTACGCAGGAGCGGCACATGCTGACGACCCGCGCGCTCGCCCTGCAAATCGGCCCGCTATGCCTGCTCAAACAACTGGACTGGCAGGTCGATGCCGGCCAAAGCTGGGTCATTATCGGGCGCAATGGCGCCGGTAAAAGCACCTTGCTGCGCACGCTGGCGGCACTGCAAAGCCCGGCTGGCGGCGAAATCCTGCTGCAAGGACGCCGCCTTACCGACTGGCCCGCCAGCGAACGTGCCCGCGCACTGTCCTATCTGCCACAGGGGCGCAACGATGCCTTCGGCTACCGTGTGTTGGATGCGGTACTGGCAGCGCGCCATCCGCACCAGCATGCTTACTGGGAGTCGGCCAGCGACCTCGAAGCGGCACGCGATGCCTTGTCTGCGCTGGATATCGGCCACCTGGCCACACGCGACATCCGTACCCTGTCCGGCGGCGAGCGCCAGCGCGCGGCCATTGCCACCTTGCTGGCACAAGACACGCCGCTGATGCTGCTGGACGAGCCGGCCAGCGCGCTGGATCTGGCACACCAGATCAGCCTGATGGAGCTGGTTGTGCGCCTGACGCGCGAACAGGGCAAGGCGCTGATTATGGTCAGCCACGAACTCAACCTGACCTTGCAGCATGCCAGCCACGCGCTGCTGTTGTTTGAAAACGGCCACTGGCAGGCCGGCCCGGTCAGCGCCTTACAGGCCGATGATCTTGGCCGCTGTCTGGGCTACCCGTTGCAGGCTATCGTGCATGATGGCCATACCCTCTATCTCCCGCAAACCAGGCTGACACCATGACCCAGCAACAAGACGACATTAATCAGCGCCACCAGACACGCATGCAGCGCAAAAAAGCCATCATCGACCAGCATATCGCGGCCGCCGACGGCAAAAAGGGGCTGCTTATCGTCAACACCGGCAACGGCAAGGGCAAGAGCTCCAGCGCCTTCGGCATGGTGATGCGGGCGCTGGGCCATGAAATGCAGGTTGGCGTGGTGCAGTTTATCAAGGGCGCCATGTCCACCGGCGAAGAGCGCTTCCTGCGCCGTTTTCCCGATGAAGTCCGTTTTCACGCCATGGGCGAGGGCTATACCTGGGAGACACAGGACCGCGAGCGCGATATCGCCAAAGCCACGGCGGCATGGGCATTGGTGCGCGACTTTCTGGCCGACCCGGCCATCGGCCTGGTGGTGCTGGACGAGCTGAACATCGCGCTCAAATACGGCTATCTGCCGCTGGAAACGGTGCTGGCCGATCTGGCTAAACGCCCGCCCATGCAGCATGTGATCATTACCGGGCGCGGCGCGCCACAAGCGCTGATCGATGCGGCCGACACCGTCACCGAGATGCAGGCCATCAAACATGCCTATCAGGCAGGCATAGGCGCGCAGGCGGCCATCGAATGGTAACGAGCGTACCGCTGCTGGTGTTGGCTGCCCTGATGGGACTGGGCCTGCTGCTCGACCTGCTGCTGGGCGAGCCGCGCCGCTTTCACCCGCTGGCCGGCTTTGGCAGGCTGGCGGCGGCGCTGGAGCGCAGGCTGAATCAGGGCCGCGCATGCCGCGCCCGCGGTCTGCTGGCCTGGGCGTTGGCGGTGCTGCCGCTGCTGCTGCTCGGCGTCTGGCTGCTCGCACTGGCCCATGCCCGTTGGGGTGCATGGGCATGGCTGGGTCACGCGCTGCTGCTCTACGGCGCACTGGGCCTGCGCAGCCTGCGCGACCATAGCGCGCCGATTGCACGGGCACTTTATGGCGGCGATCTGGCCGGCGCGCGGCGCATGACGTCCTATATCGTCAGCCGCGACACGCAAGAAGCCAGCGAAAGCGATCTGGCCAAGGCGGGGGTCGAGTCGCTGCTGGAAAACGGCAGCGATGCGGTATTCGGCACCCTGTTCTGGTTTGCCATTGCCGGCGGCCCCGGCGCCTTGCTGTTCCGGCTGGCCAATACGCTGGACGCCATGTGGGGCTACCGCACGCCGCGCTTTGCCGCCTTCGGCTGGGCGGCGGCGCGCATGGACGATGTACTGGGCTTTATCCCGGCGCGTCTCACCGCGCTGACTTATGCCCTGCTTGGTCATACCCGCTGCGCCTTGCGCTGCTGGAAAACCCAGGCACCGGGTTGGCCCAGCCCCAATGCCGGGCCGGTGATGGCGGCCGGTGCCGGTGCGCTGGGCCTGACGCTGGGCGGCAAGGCTCGCTATGACGGCGAAGACGAAATGCGCCCGCCGCTGGGCGAGGGACGCCATGCCCGCGCCACCGATCTGGCCCGCGCCTGGGCGCTGGTCGCCAAGGGCAGCGTGCTCTGGCTGCTCGTCTTCAGCCTGATCGCCGCGCTGGCTACACCGGAGCTATGGCCATGAGCCGTCTGACACATGGCGGCAACCTCAACGCGGCGAAAGCCCGTTTCGGCGGCGCTAACTGGCTGGATCTGTCGGCAGGTTTATCGCCTTACGCCTATCCCGTTCCATCCTTGCCGGCCGATGCCTGGCAGCGCCTGCCAGAAGACGATCCGGCGCTGATTCAGGCGGCCTGCGCCTACTACGGCGCACCGCAGATGCTGGCCGTGGCCGGCACCCAGGCGGCCATTCAGGCCTTGCCGCGCCTGCGCGCGCCCTGTCGCGTCAGCATCGCCTCGCCCACTTATGCCGAACATGCGGCCAACTGGCGCGCAGCCGGCCATACGGTGCAGGAAGTGGCCTGGGATGCGCTAGACACCCATCTTGCAGCAAGTGATGTGCTGATTGTGTGCAATCCCAACAACCCGACCGGCGAACACATCGCACCGGCGCGGCTATTGGGCTGGGCAGAATGCCTGGCCGCGCGCGGCGGCTGGCTGATCGTGGATGAAGCCTTTGCCGATATGGTGCCCAGCTTGTCTGTCGCCGCTCACAGCGGCCAGCACGGGCTGATCGTGCTGCGCTCGGTCGGCAAATTCTTCGGCCTCGCCGGCCTGCGTCTGGGTTTTGTTGCCGCAGAAAGCGGCGTGCTGGACAGGCTGGCCACCCTGATCGGCCCGTGGTCGGTCAGCGGGCCGGCACAAACCATAGGCTGCGCGGCACTGCAAGACCGCGGCTGGCAGGCCGCGATGCGCACACAACTGCAACAGGACGGATTGCGCCTGCAGCAGTTGCTGGCCGCTTACGGTATTCAAAGCCAGGGCACGGCGCTATTTCGCTGGTGGCCAACGCCCAACGCCGAAGCCTGGCACACCCATATGGCACGCCAGCAAATCTGGGTACGGCTGTTTCCCCAGACCGCCCGCGGCATTCGTCTGGGCCTGCCGCCACACGAAGACGCCTGGCAGCGGCTGACGCGTGCACTGGCGAGCTATTGCAAGGACACACCATGAAAATCCTGCTGTTACTTGCCGGGCTGCTCGCCCTGCCCGCCCATGCCGCCGTCAGCGCGATAGACGATGCCGGCCATAGCGTGACCCTCGCGCGCCCGGCACAACGGGTGATCAGCCTGGCGCCACACGCAACTGAGCTGATCTATGCCGCCGGTGGCGGCGCGCGCATGGTGGGGGCGGTCTCGTATAGCGACTACCCGCCGGCGGCGCTCAAGCTGCCGCGCATCGGCGACAACCGCCAGCTCGATCTGGAGCGCATCATCGCGCTCAAGCCCGATCTGCTGGTGGTGTGGCTGCACGGCAATGCCGAGCGCCAGCTGGCCCAGCTGAAAAAACTCGGCATACCGCTGTTTTACAGCGAACCGAAAAAACTGGCCGATATTCCGGGCTCGCTGACGCGGCTGGGGCATCTGCTGGGCAGCGAAGCGGCCGCCAGCACCGCCGCCACGCGCTACCAGCAGCGGCTGGATGCGCTAGGCCGGCGCTATGGCAAGCAAAAACCGGTTAAGGTGTTCTATCAGGTGTGGCACAAGCCGCTGTATACGCTGAACAACAGCCATATCGCCAGCGACGCCATCCGCCTGTGCGGCGGCATCAATGTCTTTGGCCAGTTGCCGCTGACCGCGCCGACGGTGAATGTAGAGGCGGTACTGGCCGCCAACCCGGATGTGATCGTCGCCGGCAGCGACGACAGGCGCAGCACCGAGCTGGAGATGTGGAAGCGCTACCCCACGCTGAACGCGGCCCGCCACCAGCAGCTCTATACGCTGGACAGCTCGCTGCTATCGCGCTCCGGCCCGCGCATTCTGGATGGTGCCACTTTGCTATGTGAAAAACTGGATCAGGCGCGCCAAGCGAAACAACCATGACCTTCCCCTACCATACCCTGATGGTGCAAGGCTGCACCTCGGATGCCGGCAAAAGCACCGTCGTGGCCGCCCTGTGCCGCCTGCTGGCGCGCGACGGCGTGCGCGTGGTGCCGTTCAAGCCGCAAAATATGGCACTCAATAGCGCCGTCACCACGGACGGTGGTGAAATCGGCCGCGCCCAAGCGCTGCAAGCCATCGCCGCCGGCATCCCCGCCCATAGCGATATGAACCCGGTACTGCTCAAACCCTCCAGCCATACCGGTGCGCAAATCATCATTCACGGCAAGGTGCGCGCCGATATGCATGCCCGCGATTACCACCACTACAAACCGCGCGCGATGGCTGCGGTGCTGGCGTCTTACCAGCGCCTGCGCGCACAGTATCAGGTGGTGTTGGTCGAAGGCGCCGGCAGCCCGGCCGAAGTCAATTTGCGCGCACGCGACATTGCCAATATGGGCTTTGCCGAAGCAGTGGATTGCCCGGTGATTCTGGTGGCCGACATCGACAAGGGCGGTGTGTTCGCCCACCTGATCGGCACCTTGGCCTGTTTGTCGGACAGCGAGCGCGCGCGCATTATCGGCTTCGTCATCAACCGCTTTCGCGGCGACGCGAGCATGCTAAGCGACGGTCTTGACTGGCTGGAGCGGCAGACCGGCAAGCCGGTGCTGGCGGTATTGCCCTATCTGCAAGGGCTGACGCTGGACGCCGAAGATGCGGTAGACACCGCGCAGCAGCACGGCCACTTCCGCGTAGTGGTTCCGCAGCTGCCCAGCATCAGCAACCATACCGACTTTGATGCGCTGCGCGCCCACCCGGATATCGACCTTATATTTGCCCGCCAGGGCGAGGCCCTGCCCGGCGCCGATCTGATCATTCTGCCCGGCAGCAAGAACACCCGTGCCGACCTTGCGCGGCTGCGGGAAAATGGCTGGGATGCGGCCATCGAGCGCCATCTGCGTTATGGCGGCAAGGTGATCGGCATTTGCGGCGGCTACCAGATGCTGGGCCGGCATATCCATGATCCGGACGGGCAAGAGGGGCCAGCCGGCAGCAGCGCGGGCTTGGGTCTGCTGGAGATGGAAACGCGGCTAACCGGCGACAAGCGACTGGAAAACGTCAGCGGCCATTGTGCTTTTGCCGATGCGCCCGTCAGCGGCTACGAAATCCATATGGGCCGCTCCAGCGGTCCTGCGCTGGCGCATCCGGCTTTTATCGTACAGGGAGAAGCTGAAGGCGCGATCTCGGAGGATGGCCAGGTGCTGGGCAGCTATCTGCACGGCCTGTTCGACCACCCGGCCGCCGGCCATGCACTTCTGACCTGGGCCGGGTTAAATCACGCGCAAGGCGTCGATCTCAACGCCTTGCGCGAAGATAGCATCAACCGCATTGCCGATGCCAGCTGGCCGCTGTATCAGGCCCTGCAGGCACAGCCCGGAAACGGCTGACACCCGGACAAAGTCAGAGACTACGCTCGAAGTGCCCGACCAGAACATGCAGCGCCTGTGCATCCCCATCCAGCGCACTCACCAGCGCACCGGTCTTGTTCAGGCTATGGGCATTACTCTCTGACGAAGCGCTGATCCCTTCCATACTGCGCGCCACCTCATTCGAAGCCTGCCCTTGCTGGTCAAGCATGACTGCCACATCACGCGCGGCTGCCGAGACGACCTCGGCCGAGCTGCGGATCTGTTCGAACACGCTGCGGCTATCGCGAATCAGGAGGCTGCTCTCGTTCACACCAATGGTTGCTTCCTGTACTGCGGACAAGGCGGCTCCTGTTCGATGGATAATGCGGTCTATCGTGGTCCCGATTTCCAGCGTACTCTGTGCCGTTCTCTCGGCCAGCTTGCGCACTTCATCGGCCACGACGGCAAAACCACGCCCGGCCTCACCGGCGCGTGCCGCCTCAATCGCCGCATTCAGTGCCAGTAAATTGGTCTGATCGGCAATTTCCTTGATCGTCTGGGTAATCAAGCCGACGGCGGCGACATCGTCGTCCAGCTGATTCATCAGTCCCCGGGTGGTCTGCATTTTCGGCTCTAGGGCTTCCGTCACGGCCATCGTCGTCAGCATCGCCTGCTGGCCACGCTCAACCAGCGCCTTGGTCTCCTCGGCATGACCGGCACTGCGACCCGTAGCCTCATGGATCTCGCGCACCGATGCCGACAACTGCTCAAGCGCAGCCGCAACAGAAGAAATCCCATCCGACTGGCGCATCTCCCGCTCAACGACCTCTTCGACCCCCTGATTCGCCTCGGTTGAGCGCACCCGCATGCGCTCAGCACCAGAAACAACATCGGCAATGATCGCCCGCAAGCCCACCTGCATCGACTTCATTTCAATCAACAACGCAGAAAACTCTCCACTGGTCCGCGTATCGATATCAAAACGGAAGTTGCCCTCACCCAACTGCTGCAATGCATGGCGTAGCGTAAACACGGGCGCGCTAATGCCAGCCCAGCACCATGCGCCAAGGCCGGTCGCAAGCCCCAAGCCCAGCAGCCCGGCAAGCCAGAGCTCAGCCCCCGCCTGACTTGCCCCCAGTGCCGCCAGTGTTGGCAACACTGCCAACAGCCCGCCCCGCAACCGCAATGATGCTTGCGTCCGGTAGCGGGTGACGGGAAAAGCGGCCTGTTTGCTTTTGACCGCGGCGTAAAGCTGCTCAGCCTGACGAACTTCATTCAACTGCGGCAGATTGCGCACCGAACGATAACCTACCTTCTGCCCTGCTTCGAACAAGGGCGTCACATAGGCCTCAACCCAGTAGAAGTCCCCGTTTTTGCAGCGGTTTTTCACAATACCGCGCCATGGCAGATCTGCCTGCAGGGTCTGCCACATATCGGCAAATGCCTCTGGCGGCATATCTGGGTGGCGAACCATATTGTGCGACTGGCCGATCAACTCTTCCTGAGTAAATCCGCTAATTTCAATAAAGGCAGGGTTCACATAGCTGATCCGCCCCTTCAAATCCGTCTTGGAGACAATAGGAAATCTTGGGTTGAGCTTATGTTCGACGTCAGAGACAGGAAGATTAAGCTTCATGACTAACCATGGAATGCATTTAAAAGTCGCATACTAAGCACATAAAAGCATACAAACAACCATGATATAAGCATGGCATTGCATGTAAACGACACTTCACTGCCATGCAATGCGCAGATGAAGAGAATGCCAATTCATAAGCAGTGTGTTCATTCAACTGATGTGAACCCTACAAGCAGCGGTACAGAGAGAAAGCGGTATGCCCCATCTTCTTGATAATTATGATTTTTAAAATAGCTATTTTTATATAGATATGAGTTTATTGATTTAGATCTGTCGGCATGACAAACAGCCATGATATGTTCAGGACATAACATGTAAATGGACATCCCTCATGCCGCAAGTCACCTCCTTAAAAATCAGATTGCTGGTGATGATTGCCAGCATTGTGCTGCTGGTCTGTGCGCTTGGCGCCATGCTGCTGTTCAGCCAGTACCGACAGATGATGGATGACCGCGGCGTGATGATTCGCGGCCAGGTAGAGAATGCCATCAGTCTGGTAGACAGCTATGAGCAGCGGGCCAGCCGTGGTGAGCTGAATCAAGAACAAGCCCAGCAATTGGCCAAGCAGGCTCTGACGGCCCTGCGCTTTGACGGCAAGGAGTATTTCTTCGTCGGCGACAAGTCCCTGCACTGGATTGCGCACGGCGTAAATCCAAAGCTCATCGGCAAGGACATGCACGGCGTCATGACGGCTGACGGTCAGGATCTGGGGCGTTTGTTTGATAGCGTACTGGCCAAAGGGGGCGGGCTGGCCGAGTTCTATTGGGACAAGCCCGGCAGTGACGAGCCGCAAGCCAAGCTCAGTTATGTGCAGGCCAGCCCGGACTGGGGCTGGATGATAGGTACAGGCCTGTATCTGGATGATATTCATATCACCCTGCAACAAAAGCTGCTGCAAATGGCCGGCATCATCTTGCTCATTGCCGCGATTGTTTCGCTGCTGGGCTGGCGTTTACTCAAGGGGGTCATGGCACAACTTGGCGCGGACCCGGCAATCGCTGCCAATATCGTGCACCAGATTGCCGAAGGCCGGCTGGATGTCAACGTCACCCTCGCTCCGGGAGACACGCACAGCCTGATGGCCAGCATTGCCCATATGCAAAAGCAACTGCAGCAGACGGTAGGCGAAGTCATCACCAGTGCCCGTGAGCTGGGGACATTAAGCACCGAAGTCGCGGGTGGAGCCGATCAGGTTGCCGACAATTCGAGCCGGCAAAGCGAGGGGGCGACCGCCATGGCCGCTTCGGTCGAAGAGATGACAGTCAGCATCAGCCATATTTCGGACAGTGCACAGGACGCCCAGCAAATATCGACCCGCTCCAATCAGCTATCCGGTCAGGGCGGCGAAGTACTGGGGCAAGCCATTGCCGAAATGACGCATATCGGCAGCATGGTCGATCAGGCTGCCGGCAGCATCACCGAACTGGTCGGCAAGACGCAGAATATCGCCAACATCATGCAGGTGATCAAGGATATTGCCGACCAGACCAATCTGCTGGCACTGAATGCGGCCATCGAGGCCGCACGCGCCGGTGAGGCCGGGCGTGGTTTTGCCGTCGTGGCCGACGAGGTGCGCAAACTGTCCGAGCGCACCGCGCAGGCGACCCAGGAAATTGCCGGCATGATAGACGAGATCCGGCACAGCTCGAATACCTCGCAAGGCAGTATGAATGAAGCGGTCGAGCGGGTGAAACTGGGGCGTGAACTGGCGGAAGAGGGAGGCAAAGCCATCGGCCTGATCCGTGACAGCTCGGCCCAAGTGGTGGCTGCCGTCGAGGATATTTCGCATGCACTACGCGAACAGGGCATGGCCAGCCAGGAAATTGCCAATCATGTAGAACAGATCGCCCAAATGGCCGGCACCAATGCCGAGACGACCCAGTCTGCCGTCAAGCAAGTCCAGCGCATGCATACGCTGGCCGAACAGTTGCGCAGCAGCGTGGCCTATTTCCGCGTATAAGCGCTCTGGACAAGCATAAAAGCCGCCTCGAACCGGAGGCGGCTTTTATTTGGCGAGGCCCCGCTGACAAGTCGGTGCGCCGCCCCATCCATTTACTGACAAGGCCGCACGCCCCAACCTTCGCGGCCGCGATAGCAGGCAAAATCTTCCCGCACGCTGTCTATGCGCCAGCGCCCGTCGCTGGCGCGATTCACATCAAAACGCCAGCGGTTGCCGCGCACGCTGTCGTCCAGCAACCCCTCGCGCACCACGCTGATGCGGGCATGATCGAAGGCTTCGGGCCGGCTGTGCTGCTCGATTTTCAGCGTCGCATACTCGAAGCGTCCTTCCTGCCCCAGACGGTGACCGAGAAAATCGGTCACCACCTGTAGCGGCAACTGCCCAGCCTGGCCGGTATAGGGCAGACGGCCTTCATCGGTATAAGCCCAAGCCGGCAATGAGCAGGCCAGCAATAGAAGCAGCGCGTTTTTCATCCTCATCCTTTCAGTGCAGCAAGGTCCACAGCATCTGGGTCGCCATCACCGCCATCAACAGCGCGAACGCCTTTTTCAGTTTGGCCACCGGCAGGCGATGGGCGGCACGCGCGCCGACCGGCGCCAGCAAGACCGTCATCACCATCAGCGTCAGCATGGCCGGCAGATAAATAAATCCGAGCGAGCCCCATGGCAAGCCGGTCTGGCCCCAACCGCTAGCCAGATAACCGATAGCGCCGGACACGGCAATCGGCCAGCCCAGTGCGGCGCTGGTGCCTATCGCCGTATGCACCGGCACATTGCACCAGCTCATAAACGGTACGCTCATCGAGCCGCCGCCTATGCCGACCCAGCTTGAAATCACGCCGATCACGCCCCCTGCCCCCCATTGACCGGCCACACCCGGCAGCGCGCGGCTGGCCGGCGGCTTGGCGCCGAGATACATCTGCAGCCCGATTACATAGGCGTAAATCACGAAAAACCAGCGCAGCTCGCGCCCCGGTATCCAGCCGGCAATCAGGCTGCCGGCCAGCGTGCCCAACACCATGGCCGGCGCCATGCGCCTGACGATAGCCCAGTCCACCGCGCCCCTTTGCTGATGGGCGCGCACGCTGGAAATACTGGTAAACACCATCACCGCCAACGACGTGCCTACCGCCAGATGCTGCACATGCGCGCCGCCCAGATGCGCGGCCGACAGCACGCCCACCACCACCGGCACGATGACCAGCCCCCCCCCCACGCCCAACAGGCCGGCCAGAAAACCGGCAATGGCACCGAAACCCAGCAAAACGGCAAACAGCGATAAAGACAGCATCAGCCCAGGTGCTCCATGATAATGGCCCACTGCTGCGGGCTGACGGGGGTAATGGACAGACGATTGCCGCGTTTGAGCACCACCATCTCCTCAAGACCAGGGATGGCGCGCAAGGCGGCAGGACTCAGTAACGGTGTTTTGGCGACAAAACGCACATCCACACAACACCAGCGCGGCGCATCGGCGCTGGATTTGGGATCGAAATAGGGCGATTCAGGATCAAACTGCGTGGCGTCGGGATGAGCCGACGAAACCACTTCGGCCACACCGGCAATGCCCGGTGCCGGGCAACTCGAATGCCAGAACAGTACCTGATCGCCGATCTGCATCGCGTCGCGCATCATATTCCGCGCCTGATAATTGCGTACCCCGCTCCACGCGAATACGCGCTGCGGTTCGCGCGCCAGATCATCAATCGACGTGTCATCCGGCTCCGACTTCATCAACCAGTAACGTTCCTGCACACAGCACTCCATAAAAAAAGCCGGCAATATGCCGGCATTGTGCGGGTGATGAACCATTCAGGCAATCAGGGTTGACGGTCAGAACACATCCCGCAGGATATCAGCCACGATGGCGCTGCCGATCGCCAGCAGCACCAGATCGCGCCCGGCTACCGTCCACTCGTAACCGGGATAGTGCGGCAGGCTTTCGAGCAGGGGCAGCGGCACCCCCCGCTTCGCGATACCCGGCGGCAGTGGTTTGCCGCGCGCCAGATTCTTGCGTATGCCCGGCGGCAAGGCCGCATAACTGCCAAGATCGATATGGCGTTCGCGGATAATGGACTGCACCACGGCGGCGGTAATGCCGGCACGCACCAGCGCGCGCGTGCTGTCGCCATCGTAGCCCGATTCATGCTTGGGCTTGCCGTGCATGGACGAATGCGGATGCTTGTCCGGCTTGCCCTTGCCTTCGGGCGGGGCGGCCAGTGCCGGCATGGCGCTCAAAGCGCTCATCAGCAGCGTGCACAGCACGCCATGAAAATAACGAGTCATCAACAAATTCCTCCCACCATGGTCAAGACAAGATAAGACTTTAACACCAGCGCCGCCAGCCCTGTGCCGTCATACGGTACAAGCCGGACTCGGTCACCAGCGCATCCAGCCTCACATCCCATGCTTCGCGCGGCACGCAAGCCACGCGCTGGCAGTCGTAAGCCACACCGACCAGCAAGGGACGCGCCGCAGGGCGCAAGCGGCGAAACGCCAGCGTCGCATCATAAAAACCGCCACCCTGGCCGATGCGAAAACCCGCCTCATCGATGCCCAGCAGGGGAATAAACAGAATATCCAGCTGCTCGGCACGGCACTCGGGCCCGGCATATTCGGTGATGTGATAACGCGGATGCTGCACCCAGCGGTCGGACGCACCGACACGGGAAAACCACAAACGGCGCGCGCGCAGCGGAATGCGCGGCAAAAACAGCGCGGCGCCGCGAAATAGCGCGGCACTCATCAAGGGTTCGAGATCGAGTTCGGAGCCGGCGGCAAGATAGCCGCCGATGCGCTTGCCGCGCCCGAGCAGACGCGAGGCATGGCGCAAAACGGCAAGCGCCGCGCGCCCGCGTTCGGCGCGCGACACGGCCATGCGCCGGCGGCGCAATTCACGCCGGAGCAATTGTTTATTGTGGACAACGGGGAGATTCATCTTGGAAGAGGAACCCCCCGCGAGTGGCGATCCGGCAAAATCCGCTTGAACCCTGAACAAAGGGGGTCACGGGTCTTGTGTTTCGGGCGCTTCCGGCAAGCCGGAGCGACACACCCACACATGTTAAAAACCTGCAACCAAAGCGAACACATTGGTTCAAGGAAATTTGTGAGCCTTCTCGCACACCGCAGGGGGATTTAAACCTTGCAGTGACCGGCCTGACTAGCTGGGCCGGCTCTGATCAAGCGCCGTATCGGCCGCTTCAATCATGGAACGTATTTTACGTTGGAATTGCGCGATCTCCAAGCCCTCACCGACTTTTATCTTCAAAAGATCATGCGCGATATTCAGTGCCGCCATAATGGCGATCTTGTCGGTATCCATAATGCGACCGGCACCCTGAATCGCATCAATCTTGCCGCTAAGCAGACGCACCGCTTCTTGCAGCGTTTCCTGCTCCTCCGGCGGCGTCGCAATCGCGAACTGGCGGCCCAGCAGGTTAACGTCGACGTGAACCAGATTACTCATCGTCAGCTTCTCCCGGCAAGCGTGCGATCAAGGCTTCGACCCGCAAGCGCGTCTCTTCGACGCAGAACTTGAGTTCGGCATTTTCTTTCAGCACTTCGGCCAGCACGCTGGCCATGCGCTCATTCTGGCCATCCAGCTCGTGGATGCGTGCAATCAGCGCGGCAACCCGGCCTTCCAGCGATTCGAATTCGGTTTCCATGACGGCGAGAATAGCCAAGCCCGGCAAGGCCGTCAAACACTGCCCTTGCACAGGCCTACCTTATGGCGTTTTCAGCACCAGCGGCAAGCCGCAGGCTACCAGCGTCACCCGCTCGCATACCGCCGCCACATCCTGATTCAGCCGCCCCAACTCGTCGACAAAACGCCGTGTCATCGCATCAGCCGCCACCACGCCCCAGCCGGTCTCGTTCGACACCAGCAATACCGTGCCGGGCAAGGCCGGCAAGGCGGCCAGCAAAGCCGCCTTCTCCGCGGCAAAAGCCGGTTCATCCAGCAGGCCATCGTCGCCGAAAAAGCGCATCAACCACATGCCGAGGCAGTCGACCAACAGCAGGGCGTCTGCTGACGCACCCGCTTGCAACACCGCTGCCAAATCGCGCCCGCTCTCAAGCAAGGCCCAAGCGGGCGGGCGGCGCGCCTGATGGTGCGCCACCCTTTGGCCAAACTCGCCATCACGCACCTGAGCCGTGGCGATATACGTCACCGGCCCCACATGCGCATGCGCCAGCGCTTCGGCAAAACGGCTCTTGCCGGAACGGGCACCGCCCGAGATCAGATGCGTGGTCATGGCTTATTTCGGCTGGTAGCGCACGCCGACAAACCAGGTACGGCCGCCGGTGTTGTAGCCGTAAGCATTCTCGTACTCACGGTTAGTCACGTTCTCGATACGGGCGGTTGCCGTCCAGTCACGCGCGAGCTTAACGTCTGCATACAGGTTTACCTTGGCATAACCAGGCAATTCCGCATCGAAGTCAGGGCGGCTAGCGGTGACATGATATTCGGCACCACCAATCCAGTTACCCCAGTCATAAGCTGCATTCAGCTGGGCAAAAGCATGCGCACGGCGTATCAACTGCTTGCCTGTATTGCGATCTTCCGGATCCTGCCATGTGGCTGAACCGGACAGGGTCAGTGCCCCCATACTGGACTCGCCGGCTAACGTTACCCCCTCGATACGGGCATCGCGATTGACGGCGCCCATATTATTGCCCCCACCCTGATAGATGATCAGGTTATCAATAGTGTTCTGAAACCAAGTCAACTCAGCGCGGCTGCGGGCAGAGCTCCAGCGCAGGCCTGCCTCATAATTGGTAGCCTCTTCCGGCTCCAAATTAGGGTTAGGTTTGTAAGACCCGTACAAATTATTGAAAGTCGGAGCTTTAAAGGCCGTTCCATAACCTGCACGTGCCAGCCAGCCATCGGCAAAACGGTAGCCATAAGAAGCCTGACCTGTCGTTTTCCCTCCAAACTGGGAGTCATCATCGTGACGTAAACTGGCTTGCAACAAATGGGGGCCAAAGTCGCCGGTATAGCCGGCAAAGGCGGCCTTATTCGTGCGGCGCGTTACCGTGAAACCATTAGGCATGTATGTGGAAACACCATCTACATTCTGCTCGGTATGCACCAACCCCAATTGCAGGGAGCCCAGCTTGGTCATCACGTCGTTTTGCCACAGCCATTCATCCTGTGTGGTTTCAAACAAACTAGCGCGTACATCCATCAGC
Source organism: Craterilacuibacter sp. RT1T (assembly GCF_023502145.1). GTDB lineage: Bacteria > Pseudomonadota > Gammaproteobacteria > Burkholderiales > Chromobacteriaceae > Craterilacuibacter. Next base: position 110,868 of record NZ_JAMFLI010000008.1, read on the forward strand.
CCATCATCAAAGCCTTCCTGCTTATCCTGCGTACGGGCAAAACGCAAAGTGCTGTTCCAGTTATCGTTCAGCTTATTTTGCAGTTCTATGCTCTGGCCCGACAGCTTCCCCCGAATCTCATCCTGATTGACTTCGCTGACATCGTATTCGACATTGCTGAACGTCTGGAATGCGCGTGCGGTCAAGACATGCCCGGGAGCCAGAGTTTGCGCCAAATAAGCTGAATAGGCATTTTCACGATAAGCATCTCGATCCGGATTATGCTTACCCCACTCTGAATCAGAGTGGGCATTCTGTGCGGAGAAGCCACGCGTGGACTGATGGCTCAGGTTCACACCAAAAGCCGTGTCACCCACCGAGCCATTCATGCCTAGACCCGCGATGGTGGTACCACGTTCGCCAAACCCCAAATTTGCATTGAACTTCGGTGCGCCCTCGCCCTTGCGGGTAAAGATCTGGATCACACCGCCAATGGCATCGGCACCGTAAAGACTGGATGCCGGCCCGCGCAAGATTTCAACACGGTCAATCAACTCCAGTGGAATCTGCTGCAAGGCGGTCGTACCAGCAGAGGCCGATACAATACGCATGCCATCCACCAAAATCAGCGTGTGATTAGAATTGGCACCACGCATAAAGACTGAAGAGCTCGTACCCATTCCGCCATTACTTACAACCTCTACCCCCGGCTGGCGCGCCAACAGTTCGGTCAGCTGGGTCGCACCAGTTTCTTCGATCTCTTCTCGCGTAATTACGGAAACATCGGACAGCACTTTAGACACCGGCGTAGCAGTGCGGGTGGCGGTGACCACCACTTCTTCGGTTTGGACAGGCGACTCGGCGGCAAAAACGGCCGGGGACAACGCAAGCGCAACGAGCGCGGCGATGGATTTCTGGTGAAACATGAACGGCACCCCTCAAAATAAAAATCGAGAAGGAGTGCAGGAAGAAATGCGCACATGGCGCGCACCTTAAAAACGACAATGGTCGTTATCGCCTCCCCGCGATACTCCAGCTAAGGACGCCAGTTCCAGCGGCGTCCGTGCAGGCTGGTCTCCGGGCTGGGCCAAACCAGCTTCGCGCCTTCCCGCCGAATATCGACAGTGGCTGTTGCGAAGCCTGCGTATCATCCACCATGAATGATACGAAACCTTACCGTTGCGGGGGCAGCGCCGGATTTACACCGGCTTCCCATAACCTGCGGCGCGCAGTATATCTGGGTAAGCCGATTCCTTCCACGCCATTTGCGTCTTGCCTTATATTCCCTGACCATATAGCCCCCATACGAAAAGCCCATCATGCCGACCTCGCTCCCCATCCCCGACCATGTCGCCCTGCTCGCCGCCCAATCCCGCCAGAACCGGCTGACCAAACCCACCGGCAGCCTGGGCATGCTGGAAGACATTGCCTGCCGTTTTGCAGCCTGGCAGCAACGTGAAATCCCGCAGCTGCCACATGCGGCCATCACCGTGTTTGCCGCCGATCATGGCGTCACGGCCGAAGGCGTGTCAGCTTACCCGTCAGCCGTCACCGCCGAGATGGTGAAAAATTTTGCCGCCGGTGGCGCTGCCATCTGCGTACTGGCGCGCCAGCATCAGGCGCGGCTGGAAGTTGTCGATGTCGGCGTAGCCAGCACCTTGCCGCCCTTGGGTGAGCAGGTGGTGAACGCCAAGGTGATGGCCGGCACGCACAATCTGGCGCGACAAGCCGCCATGAGCCGCGGGCAGGTGCAAGACGCGCTAGAGGCCGGTCGTGCCGCCGCGCGCCGCGCCGTAGCGGCGGGAGCCACGCTGCTGATTGCCGGCGATATGGGCATAGGAAACACCACCGCCTCTGCTGCGCTGATCTGCCGGTTTTGCGCGTTGCCGGCTGCAACCGTGGTCGGGCGCGGCACCGGTGTGGACGATGCCGGCGTTCAACTCAAGACGCGCGTTGTCGAGGCGGCACTGGCGCGCCTGACACCGCAGGCCGAGGCGCAGGCGGTACTGGCCGAAGTGGGCGGACTGGAAATCGCAGCCATGGCCGGCTTCTATCTGGAGGGCGCACGTTTGGGCGTACCCAGCCTGGTCGACGGTTTTATCGCTGCGGCGGCGGCGCTGGTCGCACAGGCACTGGAGCCCGACAGCATCCTGTGGCTGATGGCCAGCCACCGCTCGCAGGAAACTGGCCATCTGGCTGCGCTGGAGCATCTTGGCCTGATCCCACTGGTCGATTTCCGCCTGCGTCTGGGCGAAGGATCAGGCGCGGCTTTGGTGTTGCCGCTGATTGCCTCCGCCATTTTGCTGCACGGTGAGATGGCGACCTTTGACAGCGCCGGCGTGTCGGATAAGGCATGAGTGCCTATACGCTCACGCTGCTGCGCCACGGCGAGATCGATCACGCCGGCCGCCTGATCGGCCGCACCGATCTCGCGCTCACGGCTCAAGGCTGGCAGCAGCTGCACGCAAGCTGGGCCAGCTTAAGCCGCAGCGCACCAGTTACCGCACTGGCCAGTTCGCCCCTGCAGCGCTGCCACGGTTTTGCGCTGGAATCGGCCAGCGCCTGCGCCTTGCCGCTTTATGTTGCGCCCGGCTTTGCCGAACTGGATTTCGGCGACTGGGATGGCCAGCCCTCGGCTCGGCTAGAGGCGCAGCTGCCGGGCTGGGGCCTGCGCCTGGCCGCCGGCGAGCTCTGTCCGCCCGGCGGCGAAGACTACGCCGGCTTTCGCCTGCGCATTTTGGCGGCGCTGGCGCAGTGGAATACACAAGCCACAGGCAATCACCGCGTACTGATCACCCATGGCGGCGTGATTACCCTGCTCCTGGCCGAATTGCTGGGCCTGCCGTTTAGCGCCGCACGGCTGATCTCGGTACCACGCGGCGGTTTCGCCCAGCTCTCCCTGCTCGCAGGCCATCCGGCCTATCTCACCCGCCTGGAGTCACCATGCGTAGCCTGATTCTGGCGGTGCAGTTTCTGACCCGCCTGCCCACCCCCCAACTCAAGCACTTCGATCCGGCATGGCTGGCCGATGCCGCGCGCTGGTTTGCCGTGGTCGGCCTGCTGGTCGGCGCGCTGATTGCCTTACCGCTGTTTGCGCTAGGCCAGATCGAGCCCTGGCTGGCGGCACTGGCTGCACTATTGCTATGGGTATGGGTGACCGGCGGCCTGCATCTGGACGGACTGGCCGATCTGGCTGATGCGCTGGGGGCGGCACACAGCTCGCCGCAGCGCTTTATGGAAGTGATGAAAGACCCGCATGTCGGCAGCTTCGGCGTCATCGTGCTGGTCTGCCAGCTTGCCGCCAAACTGGTGCTGCTGATGCTGGTCGCCAGAGCCGGCTTATGGGCCGCCCTGCTGCTGGTGCCGGCCTGGGCGCGGCTGTTTGCCGTGGCCTGGTCGGCCACCCTGCCGCCCTTGGCCGCCGGCAGTGGCGAGCGCTTTGCCTGGCGCAGCCACTGGCCTTCGTTTTTTCTGGCGGCGGCGGCGCTGGCCGGCCTGTCGGCATGGCTCTCCCCCGCTTTGCTGGCGGCACCGCTGGCGGGCCTGCTCTGGTGGGCGTATCTGAAAAATAAGCTGGGCGGAATGAGCGGTGATTGTCTGGGGGCGGGGATAGAGGTGAGCGAGACGCTGCTGCTCGTGCTACTGATCGGCGCCACACTGATCAGTTAAAAAACTAAGGGCATCCATAACGGATGCCCTTTTACTTAGCGATCAATTACAGCTTGCCGGCCACCTTGCGCTGGCGCAGCACGCATAACAGATCGCACGCAATATGTGCAGCAGCCAGGGCGGTGATTTCGCTCTGGTCAAACGGCGGCGATACTTCCACCACATCCATCCCCACCAGATTCACGCTCTCCAGACCGCGCACGATCTGCAGCGCCTGCGCGCTGGTCAGCCCGCCCGGCACCGGCGTACCGGTACCCGGTGCAAAGGCTGGATCGAGACAGTCGATATCAAAGGTCAGATAAGTCGGGTTGTCACCCACGATGGCCTGAATGCGGCGCAGCGTTTCGGCAGCGCCAATCTCGTGCACCGTCGGCGCATCGATACGCGGGATGCCCATAAAGTCGTCATTCCAGGTACGCAAGCCGACCTGAACCGAGGTGTTCGGATCAATCAGCCCGTCTTTTACCGCCTTGTAGAACATGGTGCCGTGATTGAGGCTGTCCGGACTATCGTCGGCCCAGGTGTCGCAATGGGCATCGAAATGGATCAGGCTCAGGGGCTTGCCATACTTTTCGGCGTGCGCGATCAACAGCGGATAAGTAATGAAATGGTCGCCGCCAAAAGTCAGCATCTTGGCGCCAGAAGCGAGGATGGTGCGCGCGTGCGCAATAATCGCGTCCTTGATGGTCAGCGGGTTATGCGCGTCAAACCAGCAGTCGCCATAATCGATCACGGCCAGATCTTCAAACGGATCAAAACCCCAGGGAAAGGGCTTGAGTTCCGCCAGTTGCACGCTGGCGGCACGCACCGCCGCCGGCCCCAAACGCGCGCCGGGGCGGAAGGTGACCGCCAGGTCCAGCGGTACGCCGGAAACCACCACATCGGCACCGGCAAGCTCGCGCGTGTAGTTGCGGCGCATAAAGGACAGCACGCCGGCGTAAGTGTTTTCTATGGAAGAGCCGAACAGGCCGGTGCGGCGGATGGCGCCGTCACCATAAATCATCTGCGACATGGTATTACCCCATGTAAATCACGCCGGGCAGTCACCGGCTACCGTCCATCTTGTACAGCCGACGGTTTAAGGCTGCCGTGCCCCATCGGCACGCACTGTAGTGTGCCCTCGACATCCGTGCTAGGCAAGAAACACTATGTGAAAATATCCATTTGTGATAACAAGTAGATATGCGATAAGATCGCGATGAGCTTGATAGGTTTTGCTTAATACAATAGCTGTTCACCAAAGAAGGTTTTCAATATTCCATTGCAGGCACAAGCCATGACCTTTTCTAAATTCAGGCAACTGATTGTCACCTTGCTGTTGATTGGACTGGCAGCCTGTGATGGTGAACAAGCATCCATTTCCGCCATTACCGCATCGGCCCCAGCCTCCGCCGCATCCGGCAGCTCGAATGGCCTGCAGGTGTCGCTGGTCATGAAAACCCTGACCAATCCCTTCTTTATCGAAATGGAAAAAGGGGCGCGCCGCGCCGCGCAGGAAACCGGTACCCGGCTGGAGGTCAAAACCGCGACACAAGAAACCTCTATCGAACAGCAAATCAAGATTGTCGAAGATACGGTCAAGCGTGGCACCGATGCGATCGTGATTGCACCGGGTGACTCGGTACGTCTGGTGCCCGCCCTCAAGCAGGCACAACAAGCCGGCATCCATATCGTCAATATCGACAACCGGCTGGACGCACGGGCCATGGTGGCACAAGGCATGCGTCCGGTGCCTTTTATCAGCATCGATAACGAAGCCGCCGCTTTTGCATCGGCCATGGAACTGAGCCGCCGTCTGCCGGCACACGCGGCAGTTGCCATTATCGGCGGCATTCCATCCGCCGATAATGCAAAGCAACGCAGCTTAGGCGCACAGCGCGCCTTCCAGCAGGCCGGCATGCAGCTCGTGGCTAACAAAAGCGCCTACTGGAAAATAGACGATGCTTACACGGTCACCCAGTCCTTGCTGAAACAGCACCCCAATCTGCGCGGCATTTTCTGTGCCAACGATATGATGGCGATCGGCGCCCGCAAATATCTGACCGATAGCAAGCGCGCACACATCCTTGTCGCCGGCTTCGATGCCATTCCCGATGCCCGTCTGGCACTTGCTCGTGGCGAACTGGTCGCATCCATGGACCAGCAAGGCAATGAGCAAGGCTATCAGGGTGTTAAAACTGCGCTTGCCATGCTAGCGGGCAAGCGGGTACCCGGCGAGTTGCTGATCGACTCCGTTCTTGTGCGCGGCACGACTCCGTAATGAAGATCAATATCTCGCTCAAGCTGATCGGGTTCTTGCTGGCCATCAGCGTCATCCCGCTGCTGCTGTATCAGCTGATCAGCTTCAGCGTGACGCGTAGCACGGTCATTGAGCTGGCTTCCCACCATAATATGAACCTGCTGACCGAGCAGGCCGCCCATCTGTCCCAGCATCTGGAACAGATCGAAGATCTGATTCACAACATCGAGTCGGTAGACGAGATCAAGAAGATGCTGGCACTCGCCGACAAATCCAGCCAGCGCGACAATGCTTTCGAGTCCTTATCCACCCAGGCGCGCATAGGCTATATCCTCAGCGGATACAGCAGCCTGAAAGGACTGGCCTCCATCGACCTGTTTACCCGCCATGGCCAGCACTACCACGTGGGCGATACGCTCAATCTATCAGCCATTGACCATACGCTGCGCGAGCGCTTGCTGCGCGATACGGAAAATGCGGACAATGCCATCCGTTGGCATGGCATTGAAAACAACGTCAATACCTCATCCAGCACCCGGCAAGTGATCGTCGCGACCAAACTGCTGCAACAGCTGGATAGCAGCGGCCAGAAGACGGCGAATCTCGCCATGCTGCAGGTCAATTTCGACCCGCGTTTCCTGTACAAGCACCTGCGCGAAATGGAGATGGGAGAAGGCGCGGTGTTACTGGTGGTCGATGCCAAACGGCGCCTGCTGTTTCATCCGGACGAGGCGCTGCTGGGGCAAGCCATAGATCCGACGCTCAGAGGGCTACTACAGGGCAGGCAGGGATCGCAGACCATCAAAATGGATGAGCAACCGACCCAGCTCAATTACCACAAACTGGCCGGGCGAGACTGGTATGTAGTGAGCCTGGTACCGCAAGCGACCTTGCTGACACCGGTCAGCCGCATCGCCCAGGCCGGCGTCGCCATCCTGCTCGCCTCCTTGCTGCTGATTGCCTTGCTGATCCGCCTTTATACCATTCGGGTCATACGGCCCTTGCGCGCCATTTCGGACGGTTTTCGCGACTTTCAGGCCGACCGCCTGCCATCGCAATGGCGACTGGCCAAGATACGGACACTTGACGAAATAAACCAGCTGACAGAGTGGTTCAACGCCTTTCTTGACCGCGCACAGGAACGTCAGCGTGCCGAAGCCGATCTGCGCATTGCCGCGATCGCCTTCGAGGTGCAAGAAGGAATGGTCATCACCGACCGGCACCAGCTGATCGTGCGCGTCAATCAGGCCTTTTGCGACATCACCGGCTATCGCAGCGAAGAAGTGGTGGGCCAGCCTATCCGGCTGCTGCAATCGGGCCGTCACTCTGCCGAGTTTTATCGCGCCATGTGGGAAGAACTGTCCCGCAACCATACTTGGCAAGGCGAGCTATGGAGCCGGCGCAAGAATGGCGAGATTTACCCCGAGTGGCTGACCATCACCACGGTTTTCGATGAACGCGAGCAAGTCACCCACTATATCGGCACCATGAGCGATATTACTTTGCGTAAACATGCCGAAGAAGAAATCCAGCGTCTGGCCTATTACGATCCGCTGACCCGACTGCCCAACCGCCGCATGCTGCTGGACAATCTGCAACACGCCATGGCCGGTGCAACGCGCAGCGGTTTGTCTGGTGCGCTGCTGTTTATCGACATGGACAACTTCAAGGATCTGAACGACACCCAGGGCCATGATAAGGGTGACCAGATGCTGCAACAGGTCGCCCAGCGCCTGCGCAACAATACGCGGGATAGCGATATTGTCGCCCGGCTAGGCGGAGACGAGTTTGTGGTCCTGCTGGAAGGGCTGAGTGCCGACCCGGAAACCGCAGCCGGCTATTGCAAAACCGTAGCCGAAAAACTGCTGGCCGCGCTGCAGGAAAACTATATGCTGGGCAAGCATACCCACCACAGCTCCTGCAGCATCGGCGTCGCACTGTTCCATGGTCATGACGGCAATATCGAGGATATGCTCAAACAGGCCGATCTTGCGATGTATCAGGCCAAGGCCAGCGGACGCAATACCGTCTGTTTCTTCGACCAGGCCATGCAGCAAGCGGTAGACGAACGTGCCATGCTGGAATCCAGTCTGCGCCATGCCATACACCAGCAGCAGTTGTCGCTGTACTACCAGCCTCAGGTCAATGCCCAAGGCAAGGTATTGGGTGCCGAGGCGCTACTGCGCTGGCAACACCCGGAAAAAGGCCCGATCTCGCCGGGGCTATTTATTCCGCTAGCGGAAAAAAGCACTCTCATTATCCAGCTGGGCAACTGGGTGCTGGAAACGGCCTGCCGTCAACTGGTCAGCTGGAGCCATGTGCCGGAAAGCGCCAGCCTGACGCTGGCCGTCAATGTCAGCGCCCGCCAGTTTCATCAGCCTGATTTTGTGCAGCAAGTGCTGGATATCGTCGAACAGACGGGTGCCGATCCACGACGACTCAAGCTCGAACTGACCGAAAGCATGCTGTTGAACCATGTGCAGCAAACCATTCTCAAGATGATGGCGCTCAAGGCGCACGGCATCAGCTTTTCACTGGATGACTTCGGTACCGGTTATTCATCACTCGCCTATCTCAAACGCCTGCCGCTGGACCAGCTCAAGATAGACCAGAGCTTTGTGCGCGACCTGCAGCAAGCGGGCCACGATACCGATATCGTGCGCACCATTCTGGCACTGGCGCAGACACTGGCACTGGATGTGATTGCCGAAGGCGTAGAGACGGATGCGCAGCAAGCGACCCTAGCACGCCTGGGCTGCCATTACTATCAGGGCTATCTGTTCGGTCGCCCGCTGCCGATAGAACAATTCAATCAGGCCCTCAGCCAGCAGTGCGCGCAAACCCCTATGGCCTGAGCTTATCCGGCCAATGCCGGCAAGATGACACCGCGGCATATATAGTGCGTAGATGCCGACTCTGCTTCCACCCCGCGTAAATGGTGTCTCCCCCTGGTTGCCCTGGCTTGCTGCCATCAGCCTGTTTATGGAGACGCTGGACGCCACCATCCTCAACACCGCCCTGCCATCCATGGCCGCCAGCCTGGGTGAGAGCCCGCTGGTGATGCAGTCGGTGCTGGTCGCCTATGTTTTGACACTGGCGGTGCTGGTGCCCTTGTCCGGCTGGGTCGCCGACCGCTTCGGCACCCGCCGCGCCTTCCTGGCCGCCATCGTGCTGTTTACGCTGGGCTCGGTATTGTGTGCCGCTGCGCAGACGCTGCCACAGATGATCGCCTGCCGTATCGTGCAGGGGGTGGGCGGCGCGCTGATGCTGCCCACCGGACGCCTGGCCGTGCTCAAGAGCTATCCCGACCGCGCCAGCCGCATGGAGGCGCTGAATTTTATTGCCCTGCCCGGCCTGATCGGGCCGGTGCTCGGCCCTTCGCTCGGCGGCCTGATTGTCGAGTACAGCAGCTGGCACTGGATCTTTCTGGTCAATGTGCCGGTCGGGATACTGGGCTTTGTGCTGGCGCTCAAGCATATGCCGCAACTACTCGAACCTGCTGCCCGCATCGATGTACCGGGCTATTTATTGTTTGCCGGCGGGGTGTTGCTGGTTTCCTATGCGCTGGAGATGTTCGGCGAACACCGCTTGTCGGTAGCGGCCACCCTGGCAATGATCGCGTGCGGCATGGCCAGTATCGCCGGCTATATCGCCTACGCCCGCCGCCACAAGGCACCGCTGTTTCCGCTGGCCATTTTCCGTAACCGCATTTTCAGCGTCGGCATCTTGGGCAATCTGTTGGCCCGGCTAGGCTCGGGCGGCATCCCCTTGCTGCTGCCGCTATTTCTACAACTGGCCTTCCTCTATTCGCCGGCACATGCCGGCCTGCTGCTGATGCCGATTGCCGGTGCCGCACTGCTGGTCAAACCCGCCGTCGTGCCACTCATCCAGCGCTTCGGCAACTACCGCGTGCTGATGCTCAGCAATATCGCGGTCGGTGCGGCCATCATGGCGCTGGCGTTTACCACGCCACAGACCAGCAATCTGTATTTCGTGCTGCTGCTACTGGCTTTCGGTGCATCCATCTCGCTGCAGTTCTCTACCCTCAACGCCAGTGCGCTGTCCAGCCTGCCGGCCGAATACGCCAGCGCCGGCAATATGCTGCTCTCGACCGCCATGCAGTTGGCGCTGAGCATGGGGCTCACCTTCGCCATCGTGGTGCTGTCGCTGTTTTTGGGGCGAGACTTCCACCCGGATCAGGCTAAAACCTTTACCGCCTACCACCATACATTTATCACGCTGGCGCTGATGACCTGGGCCAGCGGTCTGGTCTTTTTACTGATACGCAAACCGGCAAGAAAAACGGCAAGGCCGGCATAAAGCCGGCCCTGGATTCGCCTTTTCTGCCTTAGCTGCCGATCACCCCGCCGTCCAGCTTGCGTATCGCCACTGTCGCTGAGCGCGGGCGGCCGGCGCCATCCGGCCAGCTGGAAATTGCCGTTGGCTGCACCGGGTCAGAGCGCTCGCTCTCCGGCTCGCCCGGGTGCTGGATATTGATAAACAGCGTCTTGCTATCCGGTGTAAAGCTGATACCGGTAATCTCGCAGCCTTTGGGCCCGGTCAGGAAACGGCGGAATTCGCCGCTTTCGGGCAGCACCGCCAGCATCTGGTTATTCCCCATCCCGGCATACTCTTTCATATTGACGGTCGAGGTCGACACATCGGTCTGCACCCACAACACCCCTTGCCGATCGAAAGCGAGGCCATCCGGGCTACCGAACACATCGCCCTTGAGCGCCCCCTGATGCTCGGCCTTGGCCGCATCCGGCTTGCCGGCCAAGGCGAAAATGTCCCATTTGAACGAATTTGCCGCCGCATTGCCGCCTGCTTCCTGCCAGCGCAGGATATGGCCGAATTTATTATCGGCGCGCGGGTTGGCCGCATCGACGCCCGGCTTGCCCTCGCTGCCGCGCTCGCTGTTATTGGTCAGCGTGCAGTACACTTCGCCGGCCACGCGCGGATTGACGGCAATCCACTCCGGACGGTCCATTTTGGTCGCGCCGACCACATCGGCCGCCATGCGTGCCTTAATCGCCACCTCGCCCTGATCGGCAAAACCCTTGCTGGCATCGACCCCGTTCTGGCCATGGACCAGTGGCAACCACTGACCGGTACCATCGGCATCGAAACGCGCGACATACAGCGTGCCCTCATCCAGCAAGCGGCTATTAGCCTTGCGATTATTGGGCTGGTAACGGTTTTTCGACACGAATTTGTAGATATATTCGAAGCGCTGGTCGTCGCCCATATACACCACCGCGCGGCCGTCCGGCGCCAGCGTGACCGTCGCGCCCTCGTGCTTGAAGCGCCCCAGCGCGGTACGCTTGACCGGTTTGGACTTCGGGTCGTACGGGTCGATCTCGACCACCCAGCCGAAGCGGTTCGCCTCGTTAGGGTTGATTTGCAGATCAAAACGGAAGTCTTCCCATGCCCACTTATAACCGGCATCCTTGTTCTTGATGCCGTAGCGCTTCTCGTTGTCCGACAAGGTGCCCGAGTCGTTAACGAAATAGCCGTCAAAGTTTTCCTCGCAAGTGAGGTAGGTGCCCCACGGGGTTTTACCATTCGCACAATTGTTCAGCGTGCCGAGGATCTCGACCCCCTTGGGGTCGGCCTCGGTCTGCATCAGGGCGTGGCCATGTGCCGGGCCACCAATGGCCATCGGCGTGTTGGCGGTAATACGGCGCGCGTACTTGGATGGGCGCACGACACGCCAGCCCTGCCCTTTGCCTGCGGCTTCCACCTCAATCACCGAGACGCCGACTGCAGCCTGTGCCTTCTTGACCTTGTCGCCGCTCCAGCTCTTCATTCCGTCCGGATGCAGCAAACCATCGTCGGTATATTCGTGATTAATCGCCAGCAGGCCATGCTTGTCGGCCTGCGAGCCCTGCGGCAACGGGAAAAAGGCCATGCCGTCGTGGTGCATGCCGGCCTGAGCCGCCTGCTCGTCGGCACTATTCGATGCGTCCGCCTTGAATGCCGGGCTATTGCCCTTAAGCCCCACCGGATCGCCCCATGCATACAGCACTTCGGCCACATAACCTGCCGGCACCACCACCTTGTCTTCGACCGAGAAGGGCACGGCAGCAAAGCCCAGACGAGCGGCCGACCGGGTCGCCACTTGTGGCGCAGCGTGCGCCAAAGCAGGCAACAGGCCACCCGCCAACGTCGCCATACCGGCGGCACTGCCGGCCTGCAGCACGTTGCGGCGCGACAGGCGCGCATCCAGTACGGCGGAAAACGCCGGGTTATCCGATTGATTGCTGCATGCTTCTACACCGTGATGCTTGATCTTGTAGCTGTCGCTCATGAATGACTCCGTTGGGTTCTACCGCGAGGCCGGTCGATAAGGACAACCATAAGTCATTACTGTGACAGCAAGATCAAAAAAATATGACGCTAATATGAACGAGGGGCGTAACAGAAAGGGAATAGCGCAAGTGTCGGGAGCGGCCGCTCCCGACGGATAGCTAACTTATTTACAACTGAAAGGCTGGACTGCGATGCCGGGCAGCAAACGCTGTTGTACCGCTTTGAGTTTATCCACCTGCTCCGGTGTCAGCGCACGCAGGCTCACCGTGGTTTTCTTGCTGCGCGTTCCGCGCGCATCGATTTGCGCCTTGTCAAAGCCCAAGTCCTTCAGGCGCTTGACCAGCGCCTTGGCGCCCTCTTCCTTGGCAAACAGACCTAATGACAGATAGCCGCGGAACGGGCCTTCATTACGCACGATATAGCTATCCAGCCCCTTGGCCTTGAGTTCGGCAATCAGGGTCAGCGTCTCGGACTGGGTCGCCAGCGGCGGGTAATACACCCAAGCCTTGCCACCAGACGACTTGTCCTCGCGCACGCTATCCGACACTTGAGCCGCCGGCAGACGCAAAGTGGCAATGCCGCCACGCGCACGCGCCAACTGGCTATCGTTTAACTCGCCCCAGCGATAACACTGCTTGGCCACCTCGACCTTGGCGACCGGCGCCTCCGCAGGCGTGGCAGACGGAGCAAGCGCCGCAGGCGTACTGGCCAGCGGTTTGACCGGTACCGGAGCAGGCACGGAAGCAAGCGCCAGTGGGGCGCTGGCTTCGGTCAGTCCCTGCTCGACACCCGGGGCGCTGGCCGTCACCGCGGGCGGATAACCATGCTCCGGCAGCCGGCTGATCAACTGCGGGCTGACCTCGCGCGCACCAAAGTCATCCTGCGGCGTTTTCTGCAAGGCGATCAGCCCCGCAACCAGCAAATTGAGTGTCACTACGGCTGCAAAAAACCACTTCATGAGGTGCTCGCCATGCTGAGAAGTCCAAGAATCACCAGATTATCCACGATACGCACCGGTGCGGCGAGGTGGGGCAACAAACGCGCTGCATCGCCACCCGTCAAGAGCACCATGGCAGCGGGCCGCCCGCTATGCGCCGCCAGACGTGCACGCATGCGCTCGATGGCGCCGGCTTGTGCATCCAGCACGCCGCTGGCGATGGCGTCTTCCGTACCCTGCGGGAAAGCACGATGCTCACCCGCCGGCCGGTCCAGCTGTGCGGTGCCGCGCGCCAGGCTCTGCAGCATCAGCTGCTGACCGGGCAGAATCAGCCCCCCCAGATAATCCCCTTCGGCCGATAGCGCTTCCACCGTCAAGGCGGTGCCGGCACAGGCCACGACCACATCCCCGTTTACCAAAGAACGCGCCGCCAGTACCGCCAGCCAGCGATCGGCCCCCTGCTCGGCCACATTGCGGTAATGATTGCTGACACCGCCAGCCGCACGCTGGGCCAAAACCCAGACCAGCGGCACCGGACTGATGGCATCCACGGCGGCACGCAATTCGGGGCTTGCCACCGAGGCGGCCCAGCCGGCGCTAATCGGCCAACCCTGCCAAGCCTCAGCGAGGGAGGCGATATCGCCATGTGCCACCGCCCCCTGCGCCATGCAGTCCTGCCCCTGATACACCGCCCATTTCAGCCGGGTATTGCCGATATCGATCAATAGCTTCATGGCCGCGGCCTCAGGCTGACTTCTCCCACATGAAACAGTTGTTCGCCGGATGGGGTTTGCACGCGCAAGGCACCGCTGTCATCCACTCCCAATGCCACGCCATCAACCGGCGCATGGTGGCTGAACGACAGGCGCACCGGCGCCTGATGATGCGCGGCATAGCTTGACCATTCATCACGCAGCACGGCAAAGCCGCCACGCTCGAATTCCACCAGCACCTGCTGCAATTCGTTCAGCAAGACCGCCAGCACCGTATTGCGGCTCAGCTGCAAGCCAGCATCGGCAAGGCAGGCCACCGGCTGGTCGACTTCGCCCGGATCGGCCACATTCAAGCCGATGCCGATCACCACGGCCGCCGGCCCCTGTGCATCACCGGACAACTCGATCAGGGTGCCGGCCAGCTTCTTGCCATCCAGCAGCACATCATTCGGCCACTTCAGCATCACCGGCGCCCCCAGCTTGCGCAAGGCGCGCACCATGGCGACCCCGACCGCCAGCGACAGGCCCGCCAAGGCCGCCAGGCCGCGCTCAAAGCGCCACAGCAGCGAAAACGTCAGGCCGGCGCCCAGCTTCATCTGCCAGCGCCGCCCCAGACGGCCGCGTCCGGCACTTTGCGCCTCGGCGGCCAGCAGCAAGCCTTGCGGTGCGCCTGCGGCCGCCCGCGTCATAAGCTGGGTATTGGTGGAGTCGGTGCGCTCGACCAGCGCCAGGGTCAGGCTGTCGCCCGCCGCGTCAGACAGGCCGGCACGAATCTGTGCCACATCCAGCCAGTCAAAGGGCTGGGCCAGTTGATAACCGCGCCCGCGTACCGAAAACACGGTCAGGCCGAAATCCTGCTCGATGGCATGCACCGCCTGCCACACCAGGGTGCGCGAACAGCTCAGTTGTTGCGCCATCCCTTCACCCGACTGAAAGCCGCCGGCAGACAACAAGCGCAAGACGGCAAAGGCGTGATCGCTCACGCCTTGCCCTCGCTTGCGCGGATCTTGTTCAGAGTGGCGGTGGTCGAGGTAGCAAACAGGAAGGGGATGGAATGCACTTCGCCGCCACGCGCCAGCGTTTCTGCCGAGCCGACAATCTTGTCTACGCTCCAGTCGCCACCCTTGACCAAGACCTCGGGCTGAACTTCGGCAATCAGCGCGGCCGGCGTATCGCTATCGAACCAGGTCACCAGGCTGACGCTTTCCAGCGCCGCCAGCACGGCGGCGCGGTTGGCCTCGTTATTAATCGGCCTGTCGTCGCCCTTGCCCTGGCGCTTGACCGAGGCATCGGTATTCAGGCCAACCACCAGGCTGGCACCCAGCGCACGCGCCTGTGCCAGATAAGTTACATGGCCGCGATGCAGAATATCGAAACAGCCGTTGGTAAACACCACCGGGCGCGGCAAGGCCGCCAGACGCTCGGCCAGCGCCTCGGGCGGGCAGACCTTGGCTTCAAATTGCGGGGTCGGGTAGGACATGGTTTTCCTTCACACTTGCCGCGAGCGCCTTGCGGTAGCGATTCAATTGCAGAATCGTTTCCAGCGGCTGCTCGAACAGATTGGACAAGTTGCGAAGGATACCACCCACCACGCGTGCCTCCCAAGACTCGTCAAAGCGGATCTGCTGTGTCAGCCAGGCTTCCAGCCAATCCGGGTCAGGCAAACGGCTTTGTATGGTGTCATTGGGGAAGAGTGCGGCATTGACGTGCAAATTGGTAGGATGCAGCGGTTTGGCCGAGCGGCTGGAAGACGCCATCAGCAGGCCGATCTTGGCAAATGCCGCCCGCGCCACATCGCCATGCTGTGCAATCGCCTTCTTCATGTACTTGAGGTAGCAGCCGCCATGACGCGCTTCATCCTGACTCAGGTGCTTGTAAATCGCCTTGATCACCGGCTCGGTATGCCACTCGGACGCGCAGCGATACCATTGGGTCAGACGCACTTCGCCGCAGAAGTGCAGCATCAGCGTTTCCAGCGGCGGAGCCGGATCAAACTCGAAGCGCACCGCATGCAGTTCGGCCTCGGTCGGGCAGTATTCCGGGCGGAAGCGGCGCAGATACTCCATCAGCGCCAGCGCATGCTTCTGCTCCTCGTAGAACCAGATCGACATAAAGGCGGAGAAATCCGAATCGTCGCGATTGTCGCGCAAAAACATCTCGGTGGCCGGCAAGGCCGACCACTCGGTAATCGCATTCATCTTGATGGTCTGGGCCTGCTCGTCGGACAACAGGCTGCCATCAAAGGTATCCCATGGAATATCGGTTTCCATGTTCCAGCGTGCTTTTTCCAATTGTGTATAAAGTTCCGGGTAAAGCATCGCCTGCTCCTTGCAAATAGATTATTTGCCTATTGTATTGCCAGCGGCATCTATAGAGCAAAGACTTCATACCGTCGCTAGTTTGACTCAACCCATGGGAGAAGACGCGGCTTGATGCTAACATCAGACATTCCGATTCATCCGCGTGTTTTGGCGCCTCATCATGCTTTTCAACGATCCACGCAGCTACATCCATGCGCTGCCGCGCTTTGCGCTGGCGGCCGAAGACATTATTACGCTGACCAATACCGCCGCGTTTCGTGAAACCCTGCTGGCACATATCGCCAAGGCGCAGCACCGCATCTATCTAACCGCCCTTTATCTGCAACACGATGAAGGCGGCACCATGATTCTGGACGCCCTCTATGCCGCCCGTGCCCGCAATCCGGCACTGGAAATCGCCGTACTGGTTGACTGGCACCGGGCCCAGCGCGGGCTGATAGGCAAAGGCAAAACCGACGGCAATGCCGCCTGGTATCAGGAAGAGGCCGCTAAACATCCGGGCCAGCAGGTCGCGGTCTATGGCGTGCCGGTGCAAACGCGCGAACTGTTCGGCGTGCTGCACCTCAAGGGGTTTATTGTCGACGACACCGTGATCTATAGCGGTGCCAGCCTCAATAATGTCTATCTGCATGTCGGCGAGCGTTATCGCTATGACCGCTATCACCTGATTAGCAATCCTAAGCTGGCCGACAGCATGGTTGCCCTGCTGAAAGACACCGTACTGGCCAGCCCAGCCGTGCACCGTCTGGATCAGCCCAATCCGCCGGCAACCAAGAGCATACGCGGCGATATCCGCACCCTGCGCGGACGGCTCAGCAACAGTCATTACCACAGTCAGCCGCAGGATCAGGCCGCAGCAGGCGCACTCGGCATCACCCCGTTATTGGGCGTAGGCAAGCGCAATCCGCTCAACCGCCTGATCCAGAAGCTGATGGCCAGCACCCGCAGCCATCTGGTGATCTGCACCCCCTATTTCAACCTGCCGCGCCCGCTGATGCGGGAAATACGCCAGTTACTGGCACGCGGCGTGCGCGTCGACATCATCGTCGGCGACAAGACCGCCAACGACTTCTTTATCCCGCCTAGCGAGCCATTCAAGGTCATCGGCGCGCTGCCCTATCTGTATGAAGCCAACCTGCGCCGCTTTGCCCGGGCACAACAGGCCGATATCGATGCAGGCAGGCTGAATCTGCTGCTATGGAATGATCCGGGGCATAGCTACCACCTCAAGGGCCTGTGGGTCGATCAGGAGTTCATGCTGATTACCGGCAATAATCTCAATCCGCGCGCTTTTAGTCTGGATCTGGAAAACGGCCTGCTGATTCATGACCCGCAGCAACAATTGGCCGCGCAAAAAGAACAGGAATTGGCCGCTATCCGTGCCAATACCAGCCGGATCGCTCATTATCTGGATCTGGAAACTGTCGATCACTATCCGGAACCGGTGCGTAAACTGCTGACCCGTATGAACCGGGTAAGAGCCGACCGACTGGTGTCCAGATTGCTGTAAATACATTCAGGCGGGAAATGGCAGGCTGTATCCATGTGATTAACAGCCTGCCACTGGCAAAGCAGAATGTGAAAAAGCCCTGATTTCATCAAGAAATCAGGGCTTTTTCTATTATGGGGTGGATAATGGGGCTCGAACCCACGACAACCGGAATCACAATCCGGGACTCTACCAACTGAGCTATATCCACCACAAAAACCGTCAATATTGCGTT
>NZ_JAMFLI010000009.1 GCF_023502145.1 Craterilacuibacter sp. RT1T
TCGAAGACGTCAACCCTATGTCCGCAATAAAACCCACAAAAGTGCAGGTCAAAAAGCACAAACACTGCACAAGCCATTGATACAAAAAGATAACTACCAAACAAAACAGGCAGAAGAACTTTCACCACACCCGCTAATAGCCAAGTTATAAGCGGGGTTGATCGTTTTATCCGTGATCCAGCATGGACACCGGCAGCATCGTTTTCAGCCTCACTTGCTCGATCTCGCCATGCTTTTTGTGGCTAAGCCACCAGATACTGCCCTTTTTTACGCTCCAGAACAGCGGCTGTTCGCTTAACAGCATGGCAGCGATACACCCCAGATAAGGCTGATGCCCGACCAGCACGACGGTGCGTGCACCTTGCGGCCATTTAACGGCGCGCAGCACCTGATCCCATGATGCATCCGGATTCAGCGCAGGCAAGACTTCAAACTGCTTACCCAGATAAGCAGCGGTCTGCTGAGAGCGCCGCGCCTCGGAAGCAAGCAATACATAATCTTTAGGTAAATGCTGGCGCAACCAAAACGCCATCTGGCTTGCCTGCTTATGCCCACGCCGCGTCAGGACACGCGCCAAGTCGTCACTCCCCTCCTCCGCCTCGGCATGGCGCCATAACACCAGATCCATCTCCTCCTCCTTTATTCAAATCTACAAGCTAGCGCGTCACATCAGCCAACTGACCACTAGCGGCACGAGTATCGCCGTCAATAAGCCATTCAAGCCCATAGCCAGTCCGGCAAAGGCGCCGGCCGTTTCCGATAGCTGAAACACGCGCGCCGTACCGATGCCGTGTGCGGCAAGCCCGGTAGCAAAACCCAGCACCATATCATCGCGCCAGCCCAGCCAGGTAAAAAGCGGCTTGACCAGCACGGCGCCCACAATTCCGGATACGATCACAAAGGTGGCACTGAGCGCCGGTATCCCGCCGATTGCCTCGGACACACCCATGGCAATCGGGGTTGTCACCGAGCGCGGCAACAAAGACAACACCACATTGTGCGGCAAACCCAAGCCCTGCCCGAGAAACAAGGCACTCAGAATGCCAGCTAGTGCGCCTACACATAAGGCAATCGCCAAGGGAGTGGCCGCACGCTTAAGTTTGGGTAGATTATGGTATAGCGGCACCGCCAGTGCGACCGTAGCCGGCCCCAACAATAGGAGTATAAAGCGCCCGCCTTCCATATAGCGCTCGTAACTGATACCGGACAGCAGCAACAGGGTGATCACGATCAACGAGCTGACCAATACCGTATTGGCCACAGGATGACCCTGGCAGCGCTTGTTCAGCAAGATCGCCAGCTTATAGGCTAACAGGGTGATAAAGATGCCGGCCATGGGGGAAGACGCAATTTTGGCAAGCGTCGTGGCAGCCATCGTCATTCGTGCCCCCTCAGTCTGCCCAATAGTGTTTTCAACACCAGCGCCGACAATAGCAAAGGCAGCAGCGTTGACAGCAATAAGGCCAGCAGCAAGCGCCAGCCCGACGCCTGCAACAAGGGCCACCAAGCCAGCAAGCCCACGCCAGCCGGGATAAACAGCAAAGACATATTGGATAACAAGACCGGCACATGTTGCTGCAGGCCCCGCGGCACCGAACGGCGCAGCAACAGGGTGATAAACAGCAGCAACATGCCGATCACGGCACCCGGCACCGGCAAAGCCAGGGCATATGCGATAAATTCACCCAATAGCTGGTAGCCAATCAGCCACAACACCATTTCCAGCATCTTTCCTCCTCCATTGCTTGTACTGGCGCACGACAAGGCCACGCCACGTTTGGCATAATGCGCACCATGCTTACCGACTTTATGTGGCAGGAACAGCCGCCTGCCACCACTTCAGCCATCGCCACCTGCCTGAGCGAACCCGGTTCGCTGACCGAGCGCCTGCTCGCCAGCGGCCGGCGCTTTGATGTCCAAGTGTTATTCCAATCGGATAATACTGCACTTGATCAGGAAGCGGCGCTATTGGGAATCGCCCCACGCGCGGTACTGCATGCACGCCATGTGTTGCTGCTGCTGGATGGCATACCGGTCGTGATGGCGCGCAGCGTATGCCGCAGCGCCTGCCCGCAATGGTCTGCCCTGCTGGACAGGGGGTCCCGCTCGCTGGGGCTCACCTTGTTTGGCGGCCTGCCACAACTGGTGCGCGGCCCCTTGCGCTTTAATATGCTGCAGCCGCCGGATGAATTGCACGCTCTGGCACAAGCTTATAGCCAGGCAAAGCAGCTGCCGGCACGACGCTGCCTGTTTACCCTGCATGACGCGCCCTTGCTGGTCAGCGAAATTTTCCTACCCGAACTCGAAAGTCTGGCCTGATGCTCAACACGCGACTGGGCGAGCGCGCCACCGTTTATCTGCAACTGATGCGCGCCGACAAGCCCATCGGCACCCTGCTCTTGCTCTGGCCAACCTTATGGGGTTTGTGGATAGCCGGCGACGGTCGCCCCGACTGGATGATTGTGGCGATTTTTATCGCCGGCACCTTCCTGATGCGCTCGGCCGGCTGCGTCATCAACGATTACGCTGACCGCCATATCGATGCCCATGTCGAACGCACCCGCCACCGTCCCTTTGCCCGCGGCGCGGTCAGCGAGAAAGAGGCGCTGCTGCTGGCAGGCGCACTGGCTTGCGCCGCCTTTTTACTGATTCTGCCGCTTAATCTGCTGACCTGGGCGATGAGCCTGCCGGCACTGTTTCTGGCCGCGACATATCCGTTTACCAAGCGTTTCTTCCCGCTGCCGCAAGCTTATCTGGGGCTAGCGTTCTCTTTCGGCATTCCGATGGCTTTTGCCGCGCAAAGCGGCAGCGTTCCGCCGGTGGCCTGGCTGATACTGGCCGCCAATATGGCCTGGACCATTGCCTACGACACCGAATACGCGATCGTCGACAAGCCGGATGATCTGAAAATAGGCATCAAGACTTCGGCCATCACTTTTGGCCACCATGATGTCGCAGCGGTGATGCTATGCCACGCCCTCTTCATACTCTTGCTCGTGCAGCTAGGCCGCATGCAGGGCATGGGACTGCCCTACTTCACCGCAGTCGCCTTGGCCGCCCTTCTTGTCAGCCGCCAGTATTTCGCCATCCGCGAGCGTGACCGCCAGCGCTGCTTTCAGGCTTTTCTTGGCAATAACCGCGTGGGACTGCTGATCTTCATCGGCATTGCCGCCGACTATCTGCTGCGCTGACGCCGCCCATAAAAAAAGCCGCCCATTTTCAGGCGGCGTTAAACGCATTAACGTACGGCAAACGGCAAGGTGTAACGCCGCCCGTCCAGCAGCAAGGTCATTTGCCAGTCCTTGCTGCCGCTGACGCACACCGGCAAGTGCACATTGGCGCTCCAGTTCTGCCCTTCAGGCACAAAGCTGTAACGGTTAAAGCCCATATCCATGCTGACCATGCTGAACTCGGCCTTGGGTTCGGCCTTGCCCACACCGCTGATATCAATCACAAAGGGCTGACCGGCCAAGGGCGGCTGCCGGAACTTCACCATCCCGCCTGACGGCAAGGCACAACCGGCCAGCACATCACACTGCAAGGCTTCTGCCTGCACGATCTTATCCTGCTGCAGATAATGGCGGATCAGGGCAAACTTGATCGCCCCCAAGGCCAGCAAAGCCAGCGCCAATAGTAAAAGCTTTTTACGCTTGGCCGTCATCGCGCCTCTCCTTGCGTCAACACCACGCCATGCGCGCCATGGCTACGCGCCACATCCAGCTCAGGCATGGCTCTGCCCGCATCGGCAAACACCGGCAAGGGAATGGACTCGGCCAGATAATCGTCCAGCTCGCGCCCGGCGAGCGCAACATCCGTAGCGCAAAGTGCCACGCAGGCATAATCCAGCGCCAAGGCTGCCGCATGTGCAAGGCCGGCGGCCGAGCCCACCTCTGCCCCAACCCAAGGAAAATCCGGACGAGCACGCAATGCACTCAGGGCTTGCTGTGATAGATGCACGCCATCGACCGGCAGCCCGCCAAGCCAGGCCGGATCGGCCTTGGCCAGCAGCAGGCCTCCGGCGGCATGCACGCCAGGCGCAAGCGCCTGCAGCAAGGCGGCCAACTCGTCCCGCTGAAGTGCCGGCGCGTCCACCAACAGCAAAGCCCGCCCCGGCAAGGCACCGAGCAGCGCCGCTGCATCAGAGAGCTTAGGACATGCGCGCACGCAGTAATCCGGCAGCGACAGGGATTTAAGAATGGGGCCGTTGGCCGGCAACATGGGGCTGACCGTTTCTTGCCCCGGCATTTGCCAAGCGAAAGCCTGCCCTTCACAGGACTGCGGCTCGCCATTCCATGCCCAGATACGGAAAAAAGTCAGCTCCACCGAAGCATGTTCGTAATGATGCACCCGGGTCAGCCACGGCGTGGCATGGGTGACGGTAATGCCCATCTCTTCGCTAAACTCGCGCACCAGCGCATCGAACAGGCTCTCGCCAGGCTCGACCTTGCCACCGGGAAATTCCCAGTAGCCGGCATAAGGTTTGCCGGCCGGGCGCGAGCCCAGCATAAAAGCGCCATCGGCGCGCATCAGCGCGCCGGCGACAACGGGAATGATTTTTTTGGAGGAATGCATACGGCTTCTATGGGTGAAAGCCCGCCCAAGGGCGGGCAAGAGAGTTACAGCTTGCGCTCCTTGACCGTGCGCCCGGCCCAGTCGCAGGCAAATTGCCAGGCGACGCGTCCCGAACGGCTGCCGCGCATGCGTGCCCATTGCAGCGCAGCGCGCTCGGCCGGGCCGTCAAACGGCAGACCGAAACTGCCCAGCCATGAGGCGGCGGCGGCCAGATAGGCCTCCTGATCGAAAGGATAAAACGACAACCACAAACCGAAACGATCAGACAACGACACCTTCTCTTCGATCGCCTCGCCCGGATGAATCTCCCCGTCGGGCGAGCGGCCATCGCGGTTTTCGCTGATGCGCTCGGGCAAAAGGTGGCGGCGGTTGGAGGTGGCATAGATCAGCAAATTGCTGGCGCGCGGCGCGATACCGCCATCCAGCGCCGACTTCAGAGCCTTATAGCCATCCTCGCCTTCTTCAAACGACAGATCATCGCAAAACAGGATAAAGCGCTCGGGACGTCCGGCCAGACAATCGACAATTTGCGGCAGGTCAGCCAGATGGGTTTTCTCGACCTCGATCAGGCGCAAGCCCTTGTCGGCAAACTCGGACAGCAAGGCCTTGACCAGGGAAGACTTGCCGGTGCCGCGCGCACCGGTTAACAAGACATTATTGGCCGGCCGCCCCTTGAGGAAATGTCGGGTATTGCGCACCAGCGACTCTTTTTGCGTGTCCACATGCAACAAGTCGCCCAGACGCATGCCGTGCGGCGTATACACCGGCTCCAGCCAGGTGGCCAGGCCCTGACGGCGCCAGCGAAATGCCGGGGCCGTCCAGTCCGGTGACGGCAATGCCGGAGGCAGCAAAGGCTCCAGCCGCGCCAGCAAAGCCTCGGCACGTTCGAGAAAGGCATTGAGCTTATCCATGTTTCTCCTTTGGTCGCTGACCTTATTGTTCAATTCATAAAAAAGGCCGGCGCAAGGGCCGGCCTATTAACTCAGGAACGCAGACTGATCACCGGCCAGCCATGCGTCTGGGCATGCGCTCGCAGCACATCATCGGGGTCGACAGCGACCGGGTGACTGACGATGGACAATAGCGGTAAATCATTGCGCGAGTCGCTATAGAAAAAACTCTGTTCATAGCTTGCCAGCGTCTGGCCACGCGCCGCCAGCCATTCATTCAAGCGGGTAATCTTGCCCTCTTTAAAGCTGGGCGTGCCCGACGGTTTGCCGCTGTAGCGGCCGTCAGCCTGTTCTTCCAGCTCGACTGCAATCAGCTCCGAGACCCCGAGTTCACGCGCAATCGGCCCGGTAATAAAACGGTTGGTCGCGGTGACGATCACGATCTGATCGCCATTAGCCTGATGCGCGGCCAACAGTTCGCGCGCCTTGCGCGGAATAATCGGCAGGATATGCCCGTCCATATAGTCGGCGTGCAAGGCATCGAGTTCGGCACGGGAAAAACGGCTCAAGGGCTCCAGCTGGAAATCGAGGAATTCATAGATATCCAGCGTACCGGCCTGATACTGCGCATAAAAATAGTCGTTATGGCGCGCATGATGCGTCGCGTCCAGAATGCCGCGCTTGATCAGAAATTTGGGCCACTCGACATCGGAGTCGCCGGCAATCAGGGTGTTGTCCAGATCGAAAAGGGCAAGGTTCATGGTTCTGACCGGGTAGTTTGCAACAGGGTTTTCACCAGCGGCACGGTAATCGGGCGCTGCAGCGCCAGCGAATAACGGTCCAGCGTATCCAGCACCCCCAAAAGGCTGCCCAAATCGCGGCGCCAGTGGGTCAGCAAATAACGGAACACATCATCGGGAATGGACAACTGGCGTTCGGCGGCATGCTGTTTAAGCGCGGCAAGCTTGTCCTGATCGGACAAGGCCTTGACCTGGAACACCAGCCCCCAGCCCAGACGGGTGCGCAAATCGTCGCGCACCGGCAGACGCATGGGCGGCAAACGCCCCGCCATCAATAAGCGCCCCTCGCCCGATTCTTTTAAGGAGTTGTAAATGGAAAACAGCGTGATCTGGTCGTCCGGCGCCAGATCGTCGACATGATCGACGGCGATAAAGCTCGCCTCTCGGGCAAAATCGGGCAGATGTTCGGCCTTGCCATCCAGATAGATGGAAGCGCGGCCGGTACGCTCGGCATGAGCGATCCAGGCTTGCAGCAGATGCGTCTTGCCACAGCCGGGCTCACCCCACAGGTAAATAAAGCGTTCACCGGCCGTATCGGTCAGCGCCGAAATGATCTCGCGATTGCGCTTGGCAAGGAAATTATCAAAGCCGGGCAAGGGCGTCGGCGTAAGGTCGAGTACGAGTTGGTCCAAAATTGCAATCTGGGCTAAGGCGTTAAGGTCGTTGACGGGGGATTTTACGCTGATAGAAGCGTGTCGTGAAATAGCGCCGTATCAGGGTTCGCCCCAAAACCAACACAATCGCCGCCAAAGGCAGGGCCAACAGCACACCGGTAAAGCCCATCAGCTGGCCAAAAGCCATCAAGGCAAAGATCACGGCCATAGGCGACAGACCGATACGCTCCCCTACCAGATAAGGCGTGACCACAAAACTCTCCAGCGTCTGGCCGGCGGCAAACACCCCCCACACCATCAGCAGGCCACTCAGGGTGTCGTATTGCAATAGCGCTGCCAGCGTGGCGAGCAACAGCCCGACAAAAGCGCCCAGATAAGGAATAAACACCAGCAAACCGGCCACCATGCCGATGGCCAGCCCCGAATCCAGCCCGACCAGCAGCAAACCGCCACCATAAAAGCTGGCCATGATCAGCATGACCGACAGCTGGCCGCGCAAAAATTCGCCCAGCACCGTGTCCAGCTCTCCCGCCACCGAAGCCACATCGGCCGCCCAGCGCCGTGGCACCAGTTCTGCCACCCAGCGGCACATGCGCGGCCAGTCGAGCAAAAAGTAATACAACAGCAAGGGCAGCAGCACCATATTGGAAACAAAATTAAACAGCACCGCACCGCCATGGGTCAGTTGTGGCAGCAACTGCTCCAGTGCCTTGCGGAAAAATCCGCCCTGGGTCGACAGCGTATTGCGCCAGCTCTCGGCATTCAGCACGATCTTGATGCCAAAGCGCGCATCCAGCCATGGCAGGAAACGATGCTGGATAAAATCGATAAAAGCCGGCAGCCGGCTCATCAACGCCTGCCCCTGCTCGATCAGCATCGGCACCACCACCAGCAATAGGGTCACCAGCACCAGCATGCCGCCCAGCATCACCAAAGACGAGGCCAGCGCGCGTGAAAAGCGGTGCCGCGCCAGCCAGCCGACCATGGGGTCAAGGATGTAGGCGAGAATGGCGGCAACGATAAATGGCGTCAGTACGCCGGACAGGCTGGAGACCAGCCAGGATAGTGCCAGCAACACGGCCAGTGTCGCCAGCCAGGGAATGAAGGAGTAATGAGAGCGCGTCATCGTCTATTCGGTTAAAATACCCGCGCTTTCGTTCAGCCGAAAGTTCGAAGTAAAACAAACACGTTAGCAGAAAGCGAGTCGATCTTGAATACCACGTCCCTCAGTTACCGCGATGCCGGCGTAGATATTGACGCAGGCGACGCGCTCGTCGAGAACATCAAGCCGTTTGCCAAGCGCACCATGCGCCCCGAAGTATTGGGTGGACTCGGCGGTTTTGGCGCACTGGTGGAAATCTCCAAAAAGTTCAGTGAACCTGTTCTGGTTTCCGGCACCGATGGCGTCGGCACCAAGCTCAAGCTCGCTTTCGACTGGAACCGCCACGACACCGTCGGTATCGATCTAGTCGCCATGAGTGTCAACGACATTCTGGTGCAAGGTGCCGAACCCCTATTTTTCCTCGACTATTTTGCCTGCGGTAAACTGGATGTTGCGCAAGCGACCGATGTCATTAAAGGCATCGCCCAGGGCTGCGAACAGGCCGGTTGCGCCTTGATCGGCGGCGAAACCGCCGAAATGCCAGGCATGTATCCGGTAGGCGAATACGATCTGGCCGGCTTTGCCGTCGGCGTGGTAGAGAAGAGCAAAGTCATCACCGGCCGCGAAATTGCGCCGGGCGATATCGTGCTGGGTCTGGCCTCCAACGGCGTACACTCCAACGGATACAGCCTGGTTCGCAAGATCATCGAGCGCGCGGCTCCCGATCTGGATGCCGAATTCGAGCACGGCAAAACCCTGCGCGAAGCGGTGATTGCACCGACCCGCATCTATGTGAAGCCCCTGCTTAAGTTGATGGCCGAATTGCCGGTCAAGGGCATGGCACACATCACCGGCGGCGGCATTACCGAAAACACCCCGCGTGTTCTGCCGGATAACTGTGTCGCCAAGATTGATGCCAAGAGCTGGGCGTTGCCCAAGCTGTTCCAGTGGCTGCAAGACCAAGGTCAGGTCGATGCGCAGGAAATGTATCGTACCTTCAACTGCGGCATCGGCATGGTCGTGATCGTAGCAGCCGAACACGCGGACGCGGCCTGTGCCTTGCTCGCGGCAGAAGGCGAAACCGTCTATCGCATCGGCGCTATTGCCGCGCGTAACGGCGACGAACACCAGACCCAGGTCGGCTAAGCTCTTGACGACGGGGGCAGTACGCTGCTCCCGTCAGGCATACCATGAAAAATATCGTTATCCTGATTTCCGGCCGCGGCTCCAATATGCAGGCCATTGTCGAGGCCGACATTCCCGGTGCACGCATCGCCGCGGTGATTTCCAATCGCCCCGATGCGGCGGGCCTGGCGTGGGCGGCGGCACGCGGCATCCACACCGCAGTACTGGACCACAAGGCTTTTGCCAGCCGTGAAGCCTTCGATACGGCACTGGCCGACAGAATCGACAGTTTCGCGCCCGATCTGGTGGTACTGGCCGGCTTTATGCGCATACTCAGCGCTGGCTTTACCCGCCATTACCAGGGCCGGATGCTGAATGTCCACCCTTCGCTGCTGCCGGCTTTTACCGGCCTGAATACCCATCAGCGCGCGCTGGACGCCGGCTGCATGCTTGCCGGCTGCACCGTGCACTTTGTCACCGCCGAACTGGATCACGGCCCCATCGTGGCACAAGGTGCGGTCGCCATCTTGCCCGGCGACACGGCACAGACACTGGCACAGCGTACGCTCGCCGTTGAACACCAGCTCTATCCTGCTGCCGTGCACGACTTTGTCAGCGGTCAATTCACGCTCTGCGATGAACGTGTAATCCGGCCGGTAACGGCGCAGCAGCAGGCGGGTCGCCTGCTCTCACCGCAGCCCTAAATCACGATGCGCGCCTTGCGCCCTTTGCTGTTAGCGCTCACCCTGTCGCTGTTTGTCCATTTGCTGCTGCTAGGCCACGAAGCCTGGCAGCTGCCCTTGGCCGTGCCGCAAGAGCAGGCTTTGCGCCCGCTGACGGCGACGCTGAAGAAAATGCAGCTCACGGATGGCGATGCACCGCAGGCAAGCGCAGTTAAAACAACGGCGGCACTCGCGCCGCGCAAGCCCGCACCTAAGGCGAGCCACAGCACCACGCCGGACGCCAAGCCCGATAATAAGCAGGCGGCGTCCGCGCCTGCTGGCCAACCGCTGCCGTCTCTGGCTCTGGATGAACCCAGTGCGCAAAAAGAAGCGGCCAAGCCGGCAAGCCAAGCAGGCACCATACCCCCCCGTCTGGCTGAAACGCTGGCGGAACTGGATAAGCTGAATGCCAGCGCGCCCGAGGCCAGTGCGCCGCCAGCAGTAAAACAGGAAGTGCCCACCGGCTATATGCAGCCGCAGAACGCCATCACGCGCTTCCCGGATCAGGCGACCCTGTACTATCACGCCTATTACGGTGCAGCCATGGTCGGCGGCGGGCAGATTGTCTGGCAACGCAGCGGTGCTAGCTACCGGATAGAGGCGCGCATCAAGGGGCTGTTTGGTCCGGCACTGCGTTATCTGTCGGAAGGTCGGGTCAATAAAAAAGGCCTGCGCCCCGACAGCTATCAGGCTTTTCGCAACGATACCCTGCGCGAACATGCCCGCTTCGACTACGACGCGCAGCGTCTAGACTATGGCGATAAGGAAGCCAAGAGCACACAGCTGGAAAAAGGCGCCCAAGATGTCTTGAGCCTCGCCTTCCAGCTGGCACTGAACGGGGCCGATCTGGGCGATATGCCAACCCAGATCACCACCGGCAAAAAGGTTTACAGCTACCCGCTCAAGGCGGCTGGCGAGACCGACTACGATACCGATGAAGGCAGGATGCGCGTAGCCCTGGTGCGCGCCAGCAAAGACGGTGACGTCAACGAATATTGGCTGGCACCGGACTTTGCCAACTTGCCGGTACGTATCTTGCGTGCAGACCGCGATAAATCGCTGGAACTGCGCGCCTACCAAATCGACATTGATGGCAGCGCCATCTGGAAGCTGCCGCCCAGAAAGATGAGAAAAAATGAAAATTAGCCCATTGCAGTTCAACCATATCGTCAAAGTGCTGGATCAGATGTTGCGCTTCGAAAGCCCGTCCGACGTGATTCTGTCCAACTGGTTCCGCGAACACCGCCAACTGGGCTCGACCGACCGCCACGCCATTGCCGAAGCCTGTTTTACCTGCCTGCGCCGCCTGGAAACCCTGCGTGCGCTATGTGCACCGAAAAAGCCCAACTCGCGCAATGTGCTGCTGGCAGCCATGGCCAAGTTGTGGGGCACCAACCTGAAAGAGTGCGGCGACGGCCTGAAAGAAGACGAAAAAATCTGGCTGGCCGACGTCAAGGGCCGCGCCATGCCAGATGGTCTGGCACAGCGCGCCGAACTGCCGCAGTGGGTGATCGACCGCATGAGCGATCAGGATGAAGACAGCATCCTTGAGCTGGGACGCGGCCTGATGCAAAGCGCACCACTGGATCTGCGCGTCAACACCCTGAAAGGCCGCCGCGACGAGGTGCTGTCGCGCCTGATCGCCGACGGCTTCGATGCAACCGTGACCCCCTACTCGCCGCTGGGCATCCGCCTCAAGGGCAAGCCGGCCATCAACAAGCACATCCTGTTTATGCAGGGCGTGATCGAAGTACAGGACGAAGGCAGCCAGTTGCTGGGCCTGATTACCGGTGCCCGCCGCAGCGAAATGGTGGTGGACTTCTGTGCCGGTGCCGGCGGCAAGACCATGCTGCTGGGCGCACAAATGCACAATAGCGGCCGCCTCTATGCTTTTGATGTATCGGAAAAGCGCTTGTCCAACCTCAAGCCGCGTCTGGCACGCTCCGGTCTGTCTAATGTCCACCCGACCCTGATCGCCCACGAAAACGATACCCGGGTCAAGCGCCTGGCCGGCAAGGCGCAGCGCGTACTGGTCGATGCGCCCTGCTCCGGCATGGGCACTTTGCGCCGCAACCCCGACCTCAAGTACCGCCAGAGCCCGGAGAGCGTGGCCGAACTCAACGTTAAGCAGGCTTCCATCCTGGCTTCGGCCTCGCGCATGGTGGCCACAGGCGGGCGCCTGGTCTATGCCACTTGCAGCCTGCTGCCGCAGGAAAACATGGAGATCGTGCAAGCCTTCCTCGCTGCGCACCCCGATTTCAGCCTGGTCCCGGCCTCTGCCGTACTGGCCGAAATGAAGATCCCGCTGGACACCGGCGATGTGCTGCAACTGAATCCGGCCATTCACCAGACCGACGGTTTCTTCGCCGCCGTCATGACCCGCAACGCAGCGCCTGCTGCCGAGTAAACCCTTAGCGAAGGCCTCTCATGGCACACTCTTCCACACCCAGCTTTGCCGTACGCCGCCAGCGCATGTCGCGGCGCATGCGTTTTTTGTTCCTGACCATACGGCTATGGCAAAGGCGCATGGAGTTGTGGGTGTCCGCCATCCTGATCGGCTTGGTGGCGGTGGTGTTCGGTCAGGGCAGTCATCTGCTGCATGAACTGTTTTTCACCATCTACGACAATTCGCCATGGTGGGCCTTGCTGATCACCCCGCTAGGCTTGGGACTATCGGTCTATCTGTCGCGCTATGTACTGATCGGTACCGCCGGTGGCGGCATTCCGCAGTGCATCGCGGCACTGGAGCCGGATGCGGGTTCGCTGCGCGAGCGTTTTCTGACTCTCAAGGTGGCGATATCCAAGATCTTCCTGACCTTGCTGGGCATAGGTTCGGGCGCGACCTTCGGCTACGAAGGCCCTATCGTACAGATCGGTGCCGCCATCAAATACCGGCTGGGCAAATCCGGCATCGGTCACTTCGGCTACGGCCGCGGGCTGATTCTGGCGGGCAGTGCCGCCAGCGTGGCGGCCGCCTTTAATGCACCGCTGGCCGGCATCGTGTTTGCCATCGAAGAAATGGGCCGCACCTTCGACCAGAAGGCCAGCTCGACTATCTTGCTGTCGGTGATTCTGTCCGGCCTGACCGCCTATGCCTTTCTCGGCAATTACAGCTACTTCGGCACCGCCTCGGCCTCGATGCACTTTCTCAGCGGCTGGATTCCGATTATTGCCACCGGCGTGGTGGGCGGACTGCTAGGCGGCATCACCGCCAAACTGATTCTGGGTATTTCCTTCTTTTTGCCCAACTCCATCGCCAAGGCCCGGGCTTTTTCTCCGGTTCTGTTTGCCATTCTGTGTGGCCTGGTCATCGCCGGCATCGGTATTGCCAGCGATGGCATGACCTTCGGCACCGGCTACTTCCGGGCGCGCGATATTATCGAAGGCCATACCGAAGGGCTGGAAGGCTATGGCATCCTCAAGCTGATCACCATGTTGCTCAGCTACCTGTCTGGCGCCACCGGCGGCATCTTTGCGCCGGCACTGGCGGTCGGTGCCGGCTTCGGCCTGAATGTCGCCCAACTGATGCCGGCCCAGCCGGAAACGGCCGTGGTTTTGCTGGGCATGGTGGCCTACTTTGCCGGCATGACGCGCGCGCCGGTCACCGGCTTTGTGATTGTGATGGAAATGACCGACTCGTCGACCATGCTGATTCCGCTGATGGCCAGCGCCCTGATTGCCGCAGGCATCTCGCGGCTGATCAACCGCCATTCGCTGTATGATGCTCAGGCCAGAATGCTGCTGAAGACAATACGCTCGGCACCGATCGCCAGCCGGAATTGACCAAAGCGGCGCGGATTCATTAGAATAACCCATCAATTCGCTCGGGTATTGAGCAAACAACACCATAAAAAGGACTAACACCATGTCGATCCAGGACAGCATCCGCGAGACGGTTACCCACAATCCTGTCGTACTGTTCATGAAAGGTTCGCCGACCTTCCCGCAGTGCGGTTTCTCCGCCCGCGCCGTGCAGATCATCAAGGCTTGCGGCATCACCAAGTTTGCCGCCATCGACGTCTTGCAGGACCCGGAAATCCGTCAGGGCATTAAGGAATTCTCCAGCTGGCCAACCATTCCCCAGCTCTACATCAAGGGCGAATTTATTGGCGGCTCCGACATCATGACCGAGCTGTATCAAAACGGTGAGCTGCAAAAAATGCTGGAAGGTGTCGCTGCAGAATAAATTTCTCGCCGTTCATGCCATGGAAACGTAGATTTACCGGCATAAATTGCGTTAGAATCGCTTCATTCGACCGGCTGCCCTTGTGCAGCCGGTTTTGCACATCGAAAGCTGTCTTTCTGTCCGCCAAGCGGAGCGGAACGGCAGCTTTTTCTCAAGGGCCGATCATGAATATCACCGTCGTCCAGCATCCGCTGGTACAGCACAAGCTGGGTCTATTGCGCGAAGGCGACATCAGCACCATGAAGTTTCGCCAGCTGACCCAGGAACTGGCCCGTTTGCTGGCCTACGAAGCCACCCGCGACTTCGAGCTGGAAACCGTCCAGATTGATGGCTGGTGCGGCAAGATAGACATCGAACAGATCAAGGGCAAAAAAGTCACCGTCGTCCCTATCCTGCGCGCCGGCATCGGCATGCTGGATGGCGTGCTCGATCTGGTGCCATCCGCCAAGATCAGTGTGGTCGGCCTCGCCCGCAATGAAGAAACGCTGGAGCCGGTGTCCTACTTCGATAAATTCGTCGACAGCCTGGACGAGCGCATCGCCATTATCATCGACCCGATGCTGGCTACCGGCGGCTCGATGAATGCCACCATCGAACTGCTCAAGCGCAAGGGCTGCAAGCAGATCAAGGCAGTGGTCATGGTCGCCGCACCCGAGGGCGTGCAAGCCGTCAACGATGCCCACCCCGATGTACAGATCTATTCCGCGTCGCTGGACAGTCATCTGAATGAGCACGGCTATATCATTCCGGGCCTGGGTGACGCTGGCGACAAGATCTTCGGCACCAAGCACGCATAAACGACAAAAAATCCATTAAACGCCGCCCCGCTGAACCGGGCGGCGTTTTTTTGAAAGCACACACACAAGAAAAGGGGAAAACAAGATGTTTCAACATCTCAAACAAGCGGTATCGGGGGCGCAGATACTGTTTGTCGCCTTCGGTGCGCTGGTACTGGTACCGCTGCTGACCGGGCTGAATCCGGCCATGGCCTTGCTCGGCGCCGGCGTCGGCACCTTGATGTTCCAGGTGGTGACCGGTTTCTCGGTGCCCATCTTTCTGGGCTCCAGCTTTGCCTTTATCGGCCCCATCATCTACTCGATGCAGACCTGGGGCATGGGCGCCACCATGTTCGGCCTGTTCTGCGCTGGCTTTATGTACTTCATCGTCGCCGCCATCGTGCGCTGGCGCGGCATGGAAATGGTCAACCGCCTGCTGCCACCGGTGGTCATCGGGCCGGTGATCATGATCATCGGTCTGTCGGTGGCGGGAGCAGCCTCGAATATGGCGATGGGCCGTGCCGGCGGGCAACAGATCATGCCCTATGACAGCTCGCTGATTCTGGCGGCCATTTCGCTGACGACCACCATCATCGTCTCCATCTTCGCGCGCGGCATGTTCCGTCTGGTGCCGATTCTGGCCGGTGTCAGCGTGGGCTATATCGTTGCGGCGTTTATGGGCATGGTCGACTTTGACAAGATCGCCAATGCCCCCTGGTTTGCTATCCCGGAATTTCATTCACCTGAAGTGAACTGGGCAGCGGCACTCTTTATGCTGCCGGTTGCCATTGCACCGGCCATCGAACATATCGGTGGCGTGATGGCTATTGGCGGCGTGACCGGCAAGGACTACACCAAGACGCCGGGCCTGCATCGCACGCTGGCCGGCGATGGTCTGGGTGTGTGCTTTGCCGGCATGGTCGGTGGCCCACCGGTCACCACCTATGCAGAAGTGACCGGCGCGGTGATGATCACCCGCAACTTCAACCCACGCGTGATGACCTGGGCGGCCATCTTCGCCATCTGCATGGCCTTCTTCGGCAAGTTCAACGCGCTGCTGCAATCCATCCCGATGCCGGTGATGGGCGGCATTATGGTACTGCTGTTCGGTACGATCGCCTCGCTGGGCCTGAAGACCCTGATTGAAGCCAAGGTTGACCTGATGCAGCCGCGCAATCTGGTGATTATCTCGGTGGTACTGACTGCCGGCATCGGCGCGCTGGAACTGAAAATCGGTTCGTTCAGCCTGGTTGGCGTCGGCCTGTGCTCGGTACTGGCCATCCTGCTCAATCTGGTGCTGCCGGTGCAATCCCCCAGCCACCAAGGCATAGAAGAAGGGCGCGACATCTAAAAACGCGCGCCAAGCCGGGCGTGCATCGCACATGCGTCACGCCCGGCTTCGCCTCTTGTGCAACACGCCTTGCAATCCCCCTCGCCTGCCCCGACAATACCCGAGTAAATCAATCGGATATTACTCATGACCGCCGCCCCTAGCGAAAACTTCACGCTTGAAACACTGCTCGCTGTCCGCCACTGGAGCGACAAACTGGTCAGCTTGCGCCTGTCGCGCCCCGCCAGCTTCCGTTTTATTCCCGGCCAGTTTGCCCGGCTGGGTTTGCCGCAAGGCTCGGGCAAGCTGTGGCGCGCCTACTCCATGGTGTCGGCACCGTGGGATGACTATCTGGAGTTTTTTTCCATTCTGGTGCCGGATGGCCAGTTCACTTCGCACCTGAAAACGATGCAGGCAGGGGACACCCTGCTCTTGGACAACAAGGCCAACGGCTTTTTTACCGCCGAGCGCCTGCCTGACGCACAGCAGTTATGGCTGCTGGCCACCGGCACCGGGCTTGCACCCTATCTGTCCATTTTGCAGCAGCCGGAGTTGTGGCAGCGCTTCGCACACATCGTGCTGGTGCATGGTGTGCGTGAAGCCGGCGATCTGGCCTATCAGGCGGAAATTGCCGCCCTAAGCAGGCACCCGCTCTGGGCCGAACATGGCCATAAACTGATCTATCTGCCGGTTGTCACCCGCCATGCACCAGCCGGCATGCTGGATGCCCGCATCCCGTCCCTGATCGAGGATGGCCGCTTGGCAGCAGCAGCCGGGCTGACACCAAGCCCGGAACACAGCCGCTTTATGGTGTGCGGCAACCCGCAGATGGTGGCCAGCACCTTCGCCAGCCTGGTCAAGCAGGGCTACAGCCTGTCACGCCTGAAATCCCCGGGGCAGATCGTGCTGGAAAACGGCTGGTAAAGCCGAAAGAGGCCATGAAATGTTAGAATCGGCTGATGCGCCTTTCATTCCCCTGGCTAAAACTGGCATTTTGCATCACCGCATTCAGCCTGTGCGCCTGCAGCACGACCCCCGCTTATCCGCCCATTCCGGCCGGCCACCATCGCGTGCAGGCAGGCGACACGCTATACCGCATTGCGCGCAATAGCGGGCGCAGCGTCAGCGAACTGCGTAGCTGGAACAACTTATCCGGCAATGCCATTAATGTGGGGCAGGTGCTGCGCATCATCCCGCCGCCACGCTATGCCGCCAAGCGCCCGAACGTCAGCCCACGCCCAAGCCAACCCGCGACAAAGCCCGCGCGCCCGGCAGCCAAGCCTAAGCCGGCGCCCGCCAGCGGCAGCATCGCGCTTAGCTGGCCGGCCAAGGGTCAGCTGATTCAGGGTTACAGTAGCCGCAACAAGGGCATCGATATTGCCGGCAAGCCCGGAGATGCCATTCTTGCCGCCGGTGCCGGCAAGGTGGTGTATGCCGGACAAGGCATACGCGCTTACGGCAAGCTGCTCATCATCAAGCATAACGAAGCCTTTCTCAGCGCCTATGCCCATAACCAGTCGCTTAAGGTTAAAGAAGGCGATACCGTCAGGCGTGGCCAGCCCATCGCCAGCATGGGTAGCAGCGGCACCGACCGCACCAAGCTGCACTTCGAGTTGCGCTACCGCGGTCAGGCGGTCGACCCCATGCCTTATCTGAAATAAGCCGCTACTGGCTGTCCAAGAGCCGGCCAACCACGCCGGCACCGGCCGCACGGCCGGTCGCAAGGCAAGCCGTCAGCAAATAGCCGCCGGTCGGGGCTTCCCAGTCCAGCATCTCGCCGGCACAAAATACGCCCGGCAAGCACTGCAGCATCAGGGTGCGATCCAGACCCGCAAAACATACGCCACCGGCACTGCTGATCGCCTCGTCCAGCGGGCGCGGCGCGCTGACGGTCAGCGGCAAGGCCTTGATGGCCGCAGCAAGCTTGGCCACATCGTTAAAACTGTCCTTGTCCAGACACTCGCGCAGCAAACCCATGCGCGCACCCTTAAGATTCAGCCGGCTTTGCAGATGGCTGGACAGCGAACGCGAGCCGCGCGGATGGGCGACTTCCTGCAGAACCTTATCCGCACTGCGATCCGGAGCCAGATCCAGATAAAAAGTAGCTTGGCCATCGCGCTTGATCAGCTCGCGCAAGCGTGCGGACAAGGCATAGATCAGATTGCCTTCGACACCATAGCGCGACAGCACCAGACCGCCGCGCCGGGTTTCGCTGACGCCATTTACATCACTTAAGGTCACCGTGATGGATTTAAGCGCCTCGCCGGCAAACTTGTCGGCAAAAAATGGCGACCAGCCCGCCTCGAAGCCGCAGTTGGCAGGCTCAAGCTCGGCCACCGCCACGCCTTTGCCCTGCAGTAGCGGCAGCCAGGCACCATCCGAGCCCAGCTTGCGCCAGCTCCCGCCGCCTAGCGCCAGCACTACGGCGTCAGCCCTGACCGTCACCTCGCCTTGCATCGCGCTAAAGCGCAAAACGCCCTCATCGCTCCAGCCTTGCCAGCGGTGGCGCGGATGAAAGTTCACCCCCATGGCTCGCAAGCGGCTCAGCCAGGCGCGCAACAGCGGCGCGGCCTTCATTTCACGCGGAAACACCTTGCCCGAACTGCCGACAAAAGTCTCGACCCCCAGGCCGTGCACCCAGGCACGCAAGGCTTCGGCATTGAAAGCATCCAGATAAGGGCGCAATAGCTCGGCCCGTTGGCCATAACGCGCCACAAAGTCCGGCCACGGCTCGGCATGGGTAATATTCATCCCGCCCACGCCGGCCAGCAAAAACTTGCGCCCGACCGAGGGCATGGCATCGTAGACATCGACCGCAATGCCGGCCCCGGCAATCTGCTCTGCCGCCATCAGGCCAGCCGGCCCTCCGCCAACTATGGCAACTCGTAGATCGGACGCTAGGCGGGGCATGGCAGGACTTTCAAATAAAGCACGGCCTGAAGTTCAGGCCGTGCAGGGTAAAGCAGGGATTTTAAACCAGTTCAGCGTTCAAACAGCGTCCCCAAGACGGAAAACATTCTGACAAAGCCATCTTCCGGCTCGGGCAGTTCGCCATTGGGTGTCAGCCTATCAAACAGCTCGGGCAAGGCTTCGGCCATGACTTTGGCTGCATTGAGCGAGGTCGTTTCCATCATATCGGCAAACTGCCCGACCGCTTTTTCGCCCAGCGCCATATAGATATCGGCCGGCGTCAGCGCCATATTTTCGCCACATCCAAGCCACGACGCCAACACGGCATCCAGGCCGATATCGCGAAAACGCTGCCCCAGACCAGCCAAGCCGCCATGCTCGTCCACCAGAACGGCCAGCGCCCGCATCACGGCATCATGCCGCCCCTCGCCCGACATCAATTCGCCCAAACGGTCAAAGCATTTCATACCACCTCCCGCGCTATGACTGCCCGAACAAACCCTTGAGCAAGGATGAGCCTTGGGACAGCAAATCGGTATTCCCTGCCGGCACTTCGCCGTTGGGCGTCAGCTTATCGACCAGCTGCGGCAGCGCTGTCGCCAGCGATTGCGCCACTTGCGATGTATCCAGCCCCATCTTGCCGGCTAGCGCAGCGATTTGCTCATTGCCCAGCACCTGTTCGATCTGGGACGCGGCAATCGCCTGATTGTCCCCGGTCGAGATCCAGGACGAAACAATCTCGCCCAAACCGCCTTGCTGGAATTTCTCTACCAAGCCACCCAGCCCCCCGTTTTGCTCCAGTAGCGAGTTCATGGCTCCCAGCATGCCCCCCTGCCCTTCCGTACCATCGGTGCTGTTACCCAGCATGCCGGTCAATTGATCCAAGAGTCCCATGATGATCTTTCGCGAGTGAAGGAACTACCAGTCTAGTTTTTGGCCCGCCAAAAACCAAAAAGCCCGCCAAAAAAGGCGGGCCCGCGATCAAACTGGCTCACAGAAAATCAGCAGCCCTTGTCGCACTTAGAGTGTGCTAACTATCTCGCAAGCAAGGGCGAGACAAGCCGAAAACGGCTGAGAAAGCGGAATGTACAGGTGGTACATGAGCATTTCGAAGCTGTTTTTAACGCCGTATCGTCGATGCACAGCAGATCGTGAACAGGTTCTTAGGGTCAGGGTTCTGGATCAGCAGGTGTACCCGCGTTCCGCGCGGCTCGCGCATTGCGTCGGTACCTGTGGACAGCACCTTGCCATCGGCCGGTGCCAGATCAGCCACATCCAGGGGTGAGATCACAGCTACACCCTGTACTTTATCGCCGGTATAAACGGTCGCGGCCTGGGCAGCCATGGCGCTCAGGGCCAAACTTACTGCAAGGATCAGTTTACGCATTACTTCTCTCCGATAAGGGGAAAGCCGGATAGCGGTAAACAAATAGCCGGTGGCAGGCAACTGCACGGCACAAAGAAGCAAAAGTTTCCACACTCCAGCAAAGAAGCCGCCCGCTAGCGCAACGCCCCTCCCCCTCAGCGCCGGTATGAAGCCTCCAGCCTCGCCTCCACCCGCTTTTGCACCCGCTCGAAACTGGCACTCAACACCCAGTAAATACCTGCCGCCGCCAGATACAAAGGCAGGGGCTGGAAGGTTTGAGCGATCACTTCCTTGGTCGCCAACATCAGCTCGGTCACCGTGATTACTGAAACCAGCGAGGTATCCTTGATCAGCGAAATCAGGCTGTTGGACAGACTAGGCACCGCCAGACGCAAGGCTTGCGGCGCGATGATGTAGCGCATGCTCTGCCACCAGGTGAAGCCCAGCGACTGCGCTGCCTGCCACTGTCCCTGGCTGACACCGCTCATCGCCCCGCGCATGCTCTCGGACAGATAAGCGGACACGTTCAGCGTCAGCGCCAGTATGCCGGCACTGACCGGATCAAACTCGATGCCGATGCCGGGCAGGCCGTAATAGATAACAAAAATCTGTACCAGCAAAGGGGTGCCGCGCATGGCACTGACGTACACCGCTGCGATCTGACTCAGTACCGGCAAGCGCGCCACACGCACCAAGGCCACGCTAAAACCTAAAATCAAGCCCAGCACCATGCTGACCAAGGCAAACATCAGCGTATACAGCACACCTTTGAGCATGACCGGCAAAGCCAGCTCGAACAGTTCCAACCACTCCATTACACATCCTCCCGCATTGCGCGGCACGCATAAAACAGCACGCCCCGCGCGGGCGGGGCGTGCACTACACCAATCAATAAATCAAATCATAGCGCCGGATCAGCGCGCTTGTGGCGCTTTGGATACGTCGGTACCAAACCACTTGATCGAGATCTTGCGCAATGTGCCGTCAGCCTGCATCGCAGACAGGGTCTTGTCCAGCGCGGCCTTGAACTGCGGATTATTACGCGCAAACGGAATGCCCATCTGCGTCAGACCGCCAACCGGCGCTCCAGCCTTAACCGGCAGACGCGACTCCTTAATGGCAAACGGGATCAGCAGGCTGTCGTTCAGCGCGGCATCGACGCGACCCGTAGCCAGATCCTGCAGGTATTCCGGTGCACCAGGGTAGGTCTTCACCTCGACCCCGGCCATACCCTTGGCCAGATCGGCATAATTACTGCCCTGGCCTACGCCGATTTTCTTGCCCTTAAGATCTTCCGCCGTAGCCAGCTTGCGGGTTTCGTTCTTGCGCACGATCAGTTGGGCGCTGGAAACGGTATACGGCTGGCTGAAATCGAAGACCTTCTTGCGCGCATCGGTAATCGAAACCTGGTTCATCACCACATCGAACTTGCCCGAAGACAGGCCGGCCAATAGCCCGCTCCACTCACCGGTGACAAACTGCGGCTTCACCTTCAGGCGCTTGGCGATTTCATTGCCCAACTCGACCTCATAACCGGTCAGTTGCTGCTGCTTGTCCTTGAAGTTGAACGGCGGATACGTGCCTTCCAGCGCGATAATCAGCGTGCCGCGCTGCTTGACGGTATCCAGCAGGTCGGCAGCAAAGGCATGGGAGCCCAGTAGCAGCATGGCAATAAGGGGCAGGCTTTTCTTCATATCGTAATAACCTTGAGTTATATGTATTGAATGCAATATTCAATTACAGACTATAACAAGACTCGTTCTTTTACTCCAGCCCCAAACGACAAATAAGTAAACAGCACTTAGCCAGTGAAACTACGCAGCAAGAGCCAGATCAGCAAGGCAAATACTGCGGCAGCGCCCCACAATACCCGCCGCCGCAGAATGCTTACGCGCGTAATCAGTTGCGCATTCTGTTCGGCCAGTTGCTTGACCAGTTCGCTTGACGCCTGCAACTGCTGCTGCGCCTCGGCCAGCCCCTGCTCCAGCGCCACAATGCGCGCATCCATGCGTGCCAATAGCGGGTCGTCGGCCGCAGCCGCATCGCTTTGCGGCACGATAACCTCGACCGGCTCTGCTGTCTTGGCTCGGGTTTTTTTCCATAACTTGCGCGCGCCTTCGGCAATCACCGGCGCATTACTGACGACTTCCGACCACGGCACGCTTTTCAACACGGCCAGCCAACTGATAGCCACGAGCTTCTCCCTGAAATGAAAACAGCCCGGCAAGAATAAGCTGCCGGGCTGTTGATCGTGCGGATAAGACTTAGACGTTGAACAGGAAGTTCAGTACATCGCCATCCTGCACCACATAGTCCTTGCCTTCGGCGCGCATCTTGCCCGCTTCCTTGGCCTTGGCTTCGCCGCCGTACGCGATAAAGTCATCGTAGGAAATGGTCTGCGCACGAATAAAGCCGCGCTCGAAATCGGTATGGATCACACCGGCTGCCTGTGGCGCAGTGTCGCCTACATGGATAGTCCAGGCACGCACTTCCTTCACCCCGGCAGTGAAATAGGTCTGCAGGCCCAAGAGCTTGTAAGCGCCGCGAATCAGGCGATCCAGGCCCGGCTCTTCCAGACCCATATCGGCGAGGAACTCGGCCTTGTCCGCGTCATCCAGATCGGCGATTTCAGACTCGATGGCTGCACATACTGCCACCACCGGTGCGCCTTCGGCCTCGGCCAGCGCCTTGAGCTTATCCAAATGCGGGTTATTCTCGAAGCCGTCTTCGGCGACGTTGGCCACATACATCGCCGGCTTGATGGTCAGCAGGCATAGCGGCTTGAGCATGGCGCGCTCTTCGTCGTCCAGCTTGAAGCCGCGTACCGGCTTGCCTTCGTTCAGGTGCGGCAGCAGTTTTTCCAGCAGCGCCACCAGCTTTTGCGCGTCTTTGTCGCCGGAGCGGCCCTTCTTGCTTTCGCGCACGATGGCTTTTTCCACCGCAGACATATCGGCCAGGGCCAGTTCGATGCCGATGGTTTCCAGATCGGCAATCGGGTCGACCTTGCCGGCGACGTGGATCACATTGTCGTCGTCAAAGCAGCGCACCACATTCACGATGGCATCGGTTTCACGGATATTGGCCAGAAACTGGTTGCCCAGGCCTTCACCTTTGGATGCGCCCGCCACCAGACCGGCGATATCGACGAACTCGACAATGGCAGGCTGGATTTTTTGCGGGTTGATGATTTTGGACAGCGCAGCCAGACGCGGGTCCGGCACTTCCACGATACCGACGTTAGGCTCGATGGTGCAGAACGGATAGTTAGCCGCTTCGATACCCGCCTTGGTCAGGGCGTTAAACAGGGTGGACTTGCCGACGTTGGGCAGGCCGACGATGCCGCATTGCAAACTCATGGGGATTTCCTCGTATAGGATGGCGCCCAGCCCAGCCGGCTGGCGTCGAATGTTTAGGATTGTATCACCGCAATCGCGGTGCTTTGTCTTGGCGCACACAGGGCGGCT
Source organism: Craterilacuibacter sp. RT1T (assembly GCF_023502145.1). Classification (GTDB taxonomy): domain Bacteria; phylum Pseudomonadota; class Gammaproteobacteria; order Burkholderiales; family Chromobacteriaceae; genus Craterilacuibacter. Next base: position 23,858 of record NZ_JAMFLI010000009.1, read on the forward strand.
GCCACAGCATGCGGGCATTGGCAAACGACTCGCCCTGCTTGAGCACCAGGCGCCGCGCGATCACGACAAAACCGTGATGGGCAAATAAAGCCTCGGCACGCAGGCTGACGTCGGCGTACACACGCGCTAAACCGCGCTTGCCGGCTTCTGCCAGCAAGAAGGCCAGCAAGTGGCGCCCGACGCCGCATCCTGCCGCGGATGCGGCCACGAAAAAGTGGTCAATCAGGCCATCGTTCTGCAAATCGGCATAGGCCGCCACGCGCCCATCTTGCCTGACAACATAGGGCGACAAGCGCGCCATGCTGTCGCACCAGTGCAAGTATTGCTGCGCATCCAGCGGCGGCGCCCAGGCCATGCACTGGGCCGGCGTGTAATCGCGGCAGGCCAAGCCATGCACCGACGACTCGAATACCGCACGCAGCTCTGCCGCATCCTCCACAGCAAAAGGGCGGATGGAAAACCCGCTCATTTGGCTATGGTATGCAGAACCTTCATCGCTCCGGGCATATCGCCGCGAATCGCTTGCGGCAGCACGGCGAGCGCGCGCGCGATGGCGTCGTCTATCGCTTGCTGCTCTTCGGCACGCGGTTTTTTCAGTACGAAATTGACCACCTCGGCACGATCGCCCGGATGGCCAATACCCAGCCGCAGACGCCAGAAATTCGGCGTACCCAGCTTGGCGATAATATCTTTCAGGCCATTATGACCGCCATGGCCACCGCCTTGCTTGAGTTTGGCGACGCCAGGCTCAAGATCAAGCTCGTCATGGATGACCAGCACTTCTTCCGGTGCAATCTTGTAAAAGCGCGCCAAAGCGCCAACCGACTGGCCGGACAGGTTCATAAAGGTCATCGGCTTGAGCAGCCACAGATCTTCGCCGTCCAGCTTGACCCGGCCGGCTTCGCCAAAAAATTTGCCTTCGGGCCCCAACTGGGGTGCCTTGAGCTGGTAGGCCAGTTCATCCACCAGCCAGAAGCCGGCATTATGGCGGGTTTTTTCATATTCGGCCCCGGGGTTGCCCAGGCCGACAATCAGGCGAATTGTGGACATCGCACATTCCAATCAGACAGGGCCAAACTCGCTGCCCAATAAAAAAGCCCGCTGTACCCGTAAGGGACACAGCGAGCCTGATGCTTTTGCGCCGAATTACTCGACGATCACACCGGAAGCCGAAGCAACGGTAGCGTTATCGCCACGTGCCAGAGCAACAATTTCAACGCCTTCTGGCAGTTTCAGATCGGACAGGTGAACGATCTGGCCGGCAACCATGGCCGACAGGTCAACCGAGATCGACGAAGGCAGGTTAGCTGGCAGGGTGCGCACGTCTACTTCGGTGGTCACGTGGGAGATACGGCCGCTATGCAGCTTGACAGCTGGGCATACATCGGCGCCAACGAAGTGCAGAGGCACTTTAACGTGTACTTTTTCGTTCGGGTTCACGCGCTGGAAGTCAGCGTGCATCACCATAGGCTTAACCGGGTGCATCACGAAGTCGCGCAGCAGAACCTGTTCTTTGGCGCCGTCGATCACCAGATCGATTACGCTGGCGTGGAAAGCTTCTTCTTTCAACGCGTAGAACATTGGGTTGTGATCCATGGTGATGGATACGGCATCCTTGTTGTCGCCGTAAACAATCGCAGGCAGTTTGCTAGCGTGACGCAGGCGGCGGCTCGCACCCGTACCCAGCTCTTCGCGCTTAGCAGCAATCAGTTCGTAAGACATGGTATTTCCTTATATTTCACGTTAAAAGCAGCAGGCCACCGCGACCAGTGGCCATGCCGTTACGGCAGGCAAGCGCCTGTCGAAACCAGATCCTCATTGAAGAGGTAGGACACCGACTCTTCGTTGTTGATGCGACGCAGCGTTTCCGCAATCAGGCCGGCGATGGAGACCACGCGAATGCGCGGGCTCTGTCTTGCAGCAGCCGACAACGGGATGGTGTCTGTCACCACAACCTGGTCGATGTCCGAATTGGTAATGCGCTCTACGGCCTGGCCGGAGAAAATGGCATGGGTCGCATAGGCCAGCACACGCTCGGCGCCGCGCTCTTTCAGCGCGGATGCAGCCTTGCACAGGGTGTTGGCGGTATCGATCATATCGTCGACGATCAGGCAGGTGCGGCCCGATACGTCACCGATGATATTCATGACTTCGGCCACATTAGCCTTGGGACGACGCTTGTCGATAATGGCAAGGTCGGTATTCAGTGCCTTGGCAACGGCACGCGCACGCACCACGCCGCCGACATCGGGGCTGACGACGATCAGGTCTTCGATGCGCTGGGCACGAATGTCCTTCAGCAACACGGGAGTCGCATAGACATTGTCCACCGGCATATCGAAGAAGCCCTGGATCTGGTCGGCGTGCAGGTCAACAGTCAGCACGCGGTCGATGCCGGAGCTGGTCAGCATATTGGCGACCAGTTTGGCGGTAATCGGCACTCGGGCGGAACGCGGACGGCGATCCTGACGGGCATAACCGAAATAAGGGATGGCTGCCGTAATACGACCGGCCGAAGCGCGTTTGAGCGCGTCGGCCATGGTGAGGATTTCCATCAGATTGTCGTTGGTCGGCGCACAGGTCGACTGCAGAATGAAAACGTCGCGACCGCGTACGTTCTCCAGTAGCTCCACCGCTACCTCACCATCGCTGAACTTGCCGACATCGGCACGTCCCATCGAGATATCAAGGTGTTTAACCACGTTTTGCGCGAGGTCCGGATTTGCTGTTCCGGTAAAAACCATCAAACTATCGTAAGCCGCCATCACCAATCGCCTGTCACTGAGCTGAATAAAGAAAAAGCGAGTAAGAATGACTTACTCGCTTTTTTGCTTTTGATTTCTGGCTGGGGAGGTAGGGATCGAACCTACGAATGCCGGAATCAAAATCCGGTGCCTTACCACTTGGCGACTCCCCAGTAAAACTGATATCAGACCTTGTCGCACAACGGATGCTGACCTAAACCTCTCGTCACAAACCCGTTGAATCTAGCCGACACTGCCGTATAAATTCTGTTTGCCTGGCTCTCTGACTGACACTCCAGAAACACACAACTTCCGGACCCAGTCATCAGCGGTGAACCATATTTGCTTAGCTCGCTCACAGCCTCGCTCACCGCCGGGTACATCTCACAAACAACCTGCTGCAGCGCGTTTCGTTGTTGCTGCGTTGTTTTGAGGATTCGCATTATGCCCACCTCGTCTTGCCCTGTCAACACCTTTTGTGAAAAAGTTTTAAAAACTTCAGCTGTAGGCACATTAACTCCGGGGTGAAGCACCACATACCAGGCCGGCAAAGCCTTGATTTCACTGAGTTCTTCACCTATTCCGGTCGCCCGCGCATTACGCCCAAAAATAAAAACAGGAACATCGGCGCCCAGCTGCAAACCCAACACCATCAATTGTTCGCGCGTCAGCGCTGTCTGCCATAAACGGTTTAATGCAAGCAAAACCGTGGCGGCATCCGAACTGCCGCCCCCCAAGCCGCCCCCCATGGGAATGCGTTTGCTGACACGGATATTCACGCCCAGCGTCGAGCCGCTATGCTGCTGCAGCAAGCGTGCAGCGCGTACCGTCAGGTCGGATTCGGCCGGCACACCCGGCAAAGGATTGACCAGTACGATCTCGCCATCGTCGCGCACGGCCAGTTCGATCGTGTCGGCCAGATCGATAAAACGGAATACGGTATCCAGCAAATGGTAGCCATCGGCGCGCTTGCCCACGATATGCAAGGAGAGGTTGAGTTTGGCGGGCGCGGCAAAGGCGAGGTAATTCTCGTTCATGGCAGAATGGCAGGTAAATGGATTGAGGGCGTGCGCCATTCGCTGGCAACGACGCGCAGCGAAATATCGTCGCGCACCAGGTCGATGCGCTGCGGATAGGCCGCGCCCGGTTCATCGGAAACAAAACGTATGGTCCAGCCTTGCTGCAGCAGTGCACCATCGGCCAAAAATTCATGCGGCACGCCAGGCGCGGCACGGCCGCGCACCCACCAAGCGAGGTTAGCCAGCGGCAAGGGCCAGCCCAACACCTGTTCGGTCAGTGTCTCGACATCGGCCGCATGCCAGCTTTTGCCGTCGGCCAACAACAATACCCCCTCTGCGTCACGCGTCACCCGCGCAACCGTCGTACCCAAAGGGGTATTGACCGACAACTCGTCACGCGCCGGCGCATGCGTCCACTCAAAGCGTGCCAATTGCCCCTTGCCAGCGGCCTTGACCGACAAACGACCGGACAGATTGAACGGCGCATCGACCGGCACCGCTTCCTGCGGCGCATGAAACGGCAATTCGCGGCTGGCACAGCCCCCCAGCAGCAGGGCCAGCGTCAGACAGAGCGCGCGAGGCAAACTCATGGTGCCAGCCTTTTGATGGTTTCCTGCAACACCTCGTGCTGCGGGAAGGGCGTCAGCGCCTTACGCCAGATGGCAAGCGCCTCATCCTTGCGCCCGACCTGCCATAAAGCCTCGCCTAAATGGGCGGCAACTTCCGGGTCAGGCAAGCCCAGATAGGCTTTTTGCAAATAGCGCACGGCGTCGGTATAGCGACCCAGCTTGAAATTCACCCAGCCCAGACTGTCCAGAATCATGGCGTTATCCGGGTCAGCCTTGTGGGCGCGCTCGATCAGCGCCAGCGCCTCGCGATAGCGCGTCGTGCGGTTGGCCAGCAAATAGCCCAGCGCATTCAAGCCTTGCGCGTCGTCCGGCTTTTCTTGCAGATAGGCCTTGAGATCGCGCTCAGAAGCGGCAAACTTGCCCTGCATTTCCAGCACCAGCGCGCGCTCGTATAAGAGTTCGGGCGCTGTGGGCTCGCTGGCCAGTGCCCGATCCAGATTCAGCTCGGCCAGATCCAGCCGCTGCTGCTGGCGGGCAATCTGCGACTGGAACAAGGCCACCTGAATTTTTTCCTGCGCGGTCGTGCCCATGCTGTTCATGCGCGCCAACACCTGAGCAACATTGTCGCCCTTGGCATCCAGTACCGCCAGGCGCACCTGGGCCGGCAAATAATGTTCACCCTGCCCGACCGCTGCATACCAGCGCCGAGCCTCGTCCTCGCGCTCCAGTTCCTGATTAACCTGCCCCAGAGTCAGGCGCAGATAATCCGTCTCCGGATGGCCCACCTTAAGCGCCTGCTCCAGATAAGGCACGGCCGCTTCCAGTTCGCGCAGCTGGAATGACAGCAAGCCCAGTGCATACAAGACATCGGGCTGGGCCGGATAGCGTTTCAACAACTCGGCAAAGCTGTCGCGCGCCTCGGAAAAGCGCTTGGCGCTGACCAAGAGCCGCGGATAAGCCAGACGGATTTCCAGCGCGGCCTCGGGCCGGCGCGCAAGCTCGCTCTTGAGCAAGGCCAGCGCAGCTTCAGGCTGGTCGCGACGCAAACGGTCAACCTGCCAGGCGACCGGGAGATCCCATTTCGGCGCCAGACGCGCCAGTGCATCCATTTCCTGTGCCATTGCCATCTGGTCACCCGCCTCGGCAGCTACCGCCAGCAAGGCAAAGCGCGCCTCGGGCAAGTCGGGATAGCGCGCAGCCAGATCCCGGGTCAGCTGATAAGCCGCGGCCTTATCCGGCTGGCGGGCCGTCAGCCTGGCCAGCTGGACAAACACGGCCGGTGCCCGCTCGGGGCGGTCGGCCAGCAGGCCTTCGATCAGCGGGCGGCTTTGCGCCAGCTTGCCGCTACGCAGCAGGGCGATAAACAACTGCTCGCGCGCATTCTCTGAGGCGGGATCAAGCTCCACCCAGAGGGTCAGCGCCTGCGAAGCCGTCTCCAGTTGGCCGGACAACATGGCAAACTCGGCTGCGCGCTGTGCCAGACGCGGGTCGCGCGCCTCGCGCGCCAGTTCGAGATAAGTCTGGGCCGAGGCGCCGGCACCGCCACGCTGGGCGGCAATCTCGCTGATAATCACGCCGTAGAAAAGCTGTGGCGACAAAGGCAGATGCGGCAAGGCCGCCTCTGCGCGCGCACTCTCGCTAACCGCCACCGAGGCAGGGCCAGGCTCGATGCGGGCCAGACGCGAAGACGCGCAGCCGGACAGGGCCAGCAAGGTAAACAAAGGCAGCAATGCAGAATGAGGTTTCATGCTCGATCAATTTCCCGGGTGAGCGCGTAGAATAGCATGGCCTTATCCGGATATTCACCATGCCTGAACTACCAGAAGTCGAAACCACGCGCCGCGGCATCCAGCAGCAGCTGACAGGCGAGCGCATCCGCGCCCTTGTCGTGCGCAATCCATCCTTGCGCTGGCCTATCGATCCGGCCCTGGGCACCATCCTCTGCGGCCAGCGCATTCTGGCCGTTGGCCGGCGCGCCAAGTATCTGTTGATCGAATGCGAACAAGGCACGCTCATCATCCACTTGGGCATGTCGGGCAGCCTGCGCTTTGTGACGCCGGCGACTGCACTTGAAAAACACGACCACGTCGATCTGGTGCTGGATAGCGGCCAGATTTTGCGCTACCGCGACCCGCGCCGCTTTGGCGCGGTATTGTGGCAATACGGACTCGCCACACTGCACCCGCTACTGGCCAGACTCGGGCCGGAGCCGCTCGCGGATGATTTTGACGGCGCCACGCTGTTTCGGGCGACACGCAAGCGCAATAGCGCCATCAAGCTGGTCATCATGGACAACCACGTCGTGGTCGGTGTGGGCAACATCTACGCCAACGAGGCGCTATTTCAGGCCGGCATCGCCCCGACCCGGCCCGCTGCCAGCCTGACTGAGACCGAATGCGCGACACTGGCCGCTGAAATCAAGACGGTACTCACCCGCGCCATCGCGGCAGGCGGCAGCACCCTGCGCGACTTTGTCGACGCCATAGGCAAGCCCGGTTACTTCCAGCAGAGCTATTTTGTCTATGGCCGCAGCGAGCAGCCCTGCCTGCGCTGTGGCAGCCCGATACGACAGATTCGCCAAGGGCAACGCAGCAGCTTCTTTTGTCCGCATTGCCAGCCGTGCTAGAGTGCCAGCCTGTCATTACCCCGGAAAGCCCGCGTATTTTGACCACCACCATCCCCAAAGTCTCCATCCTGACCCGCTTGGCACGCCTTGTGCGCATGAGCAGCCATATCGCCCGCGGCTTTTTTATTCTGGCCGTACGCTACCCGCATCTGGCCAACGCCGAACGCGCGGTGATTACCCGTGCCTGGGCACGCAAGATGCTGTCCATCTTCGGCGTGGAAGTACGCATTAGCGGCGACAACCCCGGTTTTTACCCGCCCAATACGCTTTTGGTGGCCAACCATGTTTCATGGCTGGACATTATTGCGCTCAGCAGCGGCACGGTGTCGCGCTTTGTGGCCAAAAAAGAAATCAGCGATTGGCCCATCGTCGGCACCATGGCCAAGAATGGCGGCACGCTGTTTATCGACCGCAGCAACCGGCGCGACGCCAGCCGCATCAATGGCCAGCTGGCCGATGCACTGAGCCAGGGCGGCTGCATGTCGGTGTTTCCCGAAGGCACCACCAGCGACGGCTTCGGCCTGCTGCCGTTCAAGGCATCCTTGTTCGAGTCCGCGCTACTGGCCAAGAGCCGGGTGCAACCGGTGGCCATCCGCTATCTGGACGCCCACGGCCAGCAAACCGACACCCTGTCTTATGTCGGCGACCATAGCTTCGGCCTGATTCTGAAACGCCTGCTGACCATGAAAAAACTGGTGGTCGAGCTGCATTACGGCCAGTCGCTGCAGGCCGGCGAAGGCGAACTGGCCAGCCGCTTTGCCATTTCCAATGCCGCACGGCGCGAAATACTGGCCGGGCTTAATCTATCTGACGATACGCAGGACACGGCTCGGCAAACACTTGCCTGTCCTCAAGCCGTAACGCAGTAAGGCTGCCGCCCCACAAGCAGCCGCTATCCAGCCCCAGAATATCTTCGGTCAGGTGCAGGCCCAGCGCCGACCAGTGGCCGAAGATCAGCGGCGTACCGGCGCTTTGCCGTGCCTTGGCCGCAAACCAAGGCTGCAAGCCGGCCGGCGCATCCGGCAGCTCGCCCTTATAGGCAAAATCGATCTCGCCATCGCGGTTGAGAAAGCGCATGCGCGTCATCGCATTGACGATCATGCGCAAACGGTCCATGCCCTTGAGTTCGTCACGCCAACGCACCGGCTTATTGCCATACATCTTGCCCAGAAAAGCGTGAAAATCCTTGCCGGTGAGCGCAGCTTCCACCTCAGCGGCCAAACCCAGCGCCCGCGGGACCGTCCACTCGGGCATCAGCCCGGCGTGCACCATGGCATAGCCCTGCCCCTCGACCATCAAGGGCTGGCAACGCAGCCAGTCCAGCAACAGCTTGCCGTCGCCGGCCTTGAGAATATCGAGCAGAGTATCGCCCCGCCCCGGCTTGCCGAAACCTTCGGACAATGCCAGCAGATGCAGGTCATGGTTGCCCAGTACGATCTGTACGCAGTCGCGGTGCTGGAATACCCAGCGCAAGACCGCCAGCGAATCGGGGCCGCGGTTGACCAGATCGCCGGTCAGCCACAGGGTATCGCGCCCGGGATTGAACTCGATACGCTGCAGCAACTGCATAAAAGGGGCGAAACAGCCCTGGATATCGCCGATAGCGTAGGTAGACATGCCCATCCTTATGGTTGATTGCGCGCCGCCATGATAGCGCAAGGCATCGTGCTAAAATGCAGCGCTTGCGTGCACAGCGCCCCGCCCGCCCCTCTTGCCGAATAGCCGAACCACCATGTCCGCACAACTGAACACCCCGCAACGCGAAGCAATCCACTATCTTGACGGCCCCTTGCTGGTACTGGCTGGTGCCGGCTCGGGCAAGACGCGCGTGATTACCTTCAAGATCGCCCATCTGATCCGTCACGGCGGCATGAATGCGCGCAATATCGCCGCCATCACCTTTACCAATAAGGCGGCGCGCGAAATGATGGAGCGGGTCAGCAAGCTGATGACAAGCGATGAAGTGCGCGGCCTGACCGTATCGACCTTCCACTCGCTGGGGATGCAGATTCTGCGCCAGGAAGCGCCGCATCTGGGCTATAAGCCGCAGTTCTCCATTCTCGACTCGTACGATGCCGGCAAGATCATCTCCGACATTCTCAAAAGCACGGCCAAGGATGAGGTGCGCAAGGTACAAAGCCAGATTTCGCTATGGAAAAACGATTTCAGGACGCCGGACGAAATGATCACCGAGGCTGCCAACGATTGGGAAATGGTGTGCGCGCGCGTTTATCTGAGCTATCAGGCCACGCTGACCGCCTATCAGGCGATGGATTTCGATGACCTGATCCGCCTGCCGGTCGAACTGTTCCGCCACCACCCTGAGGTGCTGGCCAAATGGCAGGCCAAGCTGCGCTATCTGCTGCTGGACGAATATCAGGACACCAATACCTGCCAGTACCAGATGGTCAAGCTGCTCACCGGCGCGCGCGGCATGTTTACCGCCGTGGGCGACGATGACCAGAGTATCTACGCCTGGCGTGGCGCCAATATGGAAAACCTGCGCCTGCTGCAAACCGACTTCCCCAAGCTCAAAATCATCAAGCTGGAGCAGAACTACCGCTCCAGCGTGCGCATCCTGCGCGCCGCCAACTCGGTGATATCCAACAACCCCAAGCTGTTCGAGAAACAGTTATGGAGCGAACTGGGTCTGGGCGAACCCATCCATGTGGTGCAATGCAAGGATGAGGAAAGCGAGGCCGAAATCGTGGTGCAGCGCCTCTTGGCGCACAAGTTCGAGCACCGCACCGAATTCAAGGACTACGCCATCCTCTATCGCGGCAACTATCAGGCACGCATCTTCGAGCAGGCACTGCGCAACCAGAAAGTGCCCTACCAGATGTCGGGCGGGCAAAGCTTCTTCGACAAGCCCGAAATCAAGGACGTGCTGTCCTATATGCGCCTGATCACCAACCCGAATGACGACCCGGCCTTTATCCGCGCACTGACCACGCCCAAGCGCGGGGTCGGCGCCGCTACACTGGAAAAGCTGGGTGCCTGGGCCGGGCAGCGCCATAACAGCCTGTTTGCCGCGGCGCAGGAAACCGGCTTCCAGCAGCAGGTGCAGGCGGCACAACTGGCGCCACTGGAACAGTTCTGCCACTTTATCAACACCCTGCAATACCGCGCCACGCGTGAAGATGCCGGCCCGCTGGTGATGGAGATGCTGGGTGCCATCGGCTACGAAGTGTGGCTGTTCGACAGCGAAGACAGCCCGCGCATCGCCGAAACCAAGTGGAAAAACGTACTGGAACTGGTGGCATGGCTGGCCAAAAAGGGCGAGGCCGACGGCAAGAACCTGATTGAGCTAAGCCAGACCATTGCGCTGATCACCATGCTGGAGGGGCGCGACGAGGGCGATGTGGATGCGGTCAAGATGTCGACGCTGCATGCGTCCAAAGGGCTGGAGTATCCGCATGTGTTTCTGGTCGGCTGCGAGGAAGGCATCCTGCCGCATAGCGAATCGGTGGATAACGGCATGGTCGAGGAAGAACGGCGCCTGATGTATGTCGGCATCACCCGCGCCCAGCGCAGCCTCACGCTGAGCTACTGCGTCAAACGCAAGCGCGCCGGCGACTGGCAGTTTGTCGATCCATCGCGCTTTATCGACGAAATCAGCGGTGACGACATCCGCCACTTCGGCCGCCCCGGGGCCGAACCCATCGTCAGCAAAAATGAAGGCAAATCGCGACTGGCCGGGCTAATGGCCTCACTGGACAGCAAGACACAAAAACCCTGATGTCCCCGGAAAAAGTGCCGGCTTTGCGCGGTCCGGCGCCACCAAATAGTGAAGCTATAAATCAGCCAGCCTGGGAGTTGGCACCGACCTATGCCTGACAAGCCCATATCATACACATGCCATCTTGAATTTAGCCGGACATTGCCTAGCGTGTAATGAAACAGACATAGAGCGGAGTAAGGGGAAATGTCCAGGAACTGCGTAAGCCTCAACGTACACCGTGCCATTGGCTGGCTCTATGTCATCGCGGCCATCCTGCTGTGCAGCGGACTGCTGATCGAAAGCCTAAAGCTGCACTGGATGACCGAGCGAGTGTTCGGCATCGGTAATATGTTCAACGTCGACGAAGAAGACAATATTCCGACCCTATTCTCCGCCCTGAATATGCTGATCGCTGCAATGTTGCTGTTTTTGCAGGCACGATTGGAGTCTGTGGCGAAAAACAGACCCTACTGGCTCGGGCTAGGTATGATTTTCGTTTATCTGTCGCTCGACGAAGTGCTCTCCCTGCACGAGCGACTAGGGCCGCCGCTGCGTGCGACGCTTGGTATCCATGACGGTTTTTTTTATTTTGCCTGGCTGCTGGTGGTGCTGCCGCTGGTAGCCTTACTGGGGCTCATTTACCTGCGGTTTTTGCTACGGCTGCCGCACGGGCTTGCACTTGGACTAGTAGCAGCCGGCGTCGTATTTATTGGCGGCGCGGCCGGCATGGAAATGCTGGGCGGTTGGTATTTCTCCCGACATGGCGTACACAATATGACATACATCTGCGCGGCAACGATAGAGGAAGGACTGGAGATGTACGGCGTCGTTCTGCTGATCCGGGCGCTGCTGAGATATATGGCACCTAAGGGAATAATACGGATTGACTTCGGCATGCCGCTGACACAGGCAGAAACGGTGGCCGGATGCCGACTCCTGCCGGTCTCCGTAGTCGGGCTTGCGGCCAGAAGAGTTTGCCAGAGGCGCGATGCCCTTGGCCGACAGCCATAAGCGGTAGACCTCCCGTACTTGAGCGAAGCCAGGGTATTGGTGAGCATTACCAGCCATCCACGCCGAACTGAAGAGCCAGGTGGAGCATGATCCAGCAGGCCTCGCCCCAAAACTGCAAGACACGAAAGCCCAGATGCCCCCGGTAAAAATGCCGGTATTGAGCGGACCAGAATCGCCGATGACCACGCTGAAAATTGGTAGCCATACCTATATCAGCGGCGACCACAGTCCGGAAAATGACTGAGACGTGCCTGCTGCATGGTCATGCTACGCGCTGGCACGACCACTCGGGCCAGGCCGAAAAAACACTGTACGCTCTGTTTGACAGGCAACAAACCATTAAGCGGCAGATGCAATAAGCCTGTAAGCCGCTAATAGATACATAGAATCCGGATTATCGCCCCCTCTGGGAATTATCCCGTTTTCTGGTTTTATATATCCAATAAAAAAACGCCGCGAAAAGCGGCGTTTTTGCATATCAGCCAAACTTATTTGGCGGCGTTGACCATGTACTCCACGGCGGCCTTGAATTCGTCGTCCGGGCCGGTAAAGCCACCTTTAGGTGGCATCGCATTCAGACCCTTGGTCGAAATGGCGATAACCTCGGCCAAGCCCGGCTTCAGGCGTGGTGCCCAGGCTGCCTTGTCGCCGAACTTGGGCGCACCGGCGACACCTGTTGCATGGCAAGCCACACACACTGCGTCATAAACCTTCTTGCCGGCAACGGCCGGATCCAGACCTGCCACGGCACCGGCTGGCGCAGAAGCATCCGCACCGGCAGCAGGCTCGGCAAACTTGCCGCCGCTATGATTTACCATATACACCACGGCGCGCTTGACTTCGTCGTCGGTCAGATCGGCACCACCACCTCGCGCCGGCATGGCGTTAAAGCCACTAATCGCATGGGTAAACAGCATCGCCTCACCCTTGCCGATACGTGGCGCCCAAGCTGCGTTATCGCCAAACTTGGGCGAACCGGCCAGACCTGCAGCATGGCAAGATGCGCAAAGCGCGGTGTAAACACCTTCGCCGGTACGCGAACCTGGCGGATCACCGGCTACCGATTCACCCACCGGCTTCAGGCGAGCGGCAACGGCCTCTTTAGTCATCACCTCGGCGTTGACGTCAAAACCACTGGTTGCCAGTTTGGCCAGCAGATAGATCACAACCACCACGAAGGCGATAATGCCCACGAGCACTTTGATAAGCTGTGCTGGAGCCATCTTGTTTTCGTTACTCATACGGTCCCGCCTGATGAAGATAAATGACAATTACAATCGGACGCGATTATACGCAATGTGCATCGACATGGGAAGAAACCCATGCTGGACTGTAGGCCTTTGATCAGCTATTATCGCGCCCTAATGCATCCGTAGCTCAGTTGGATAGAGTGTCAGTTTCCGAAGCTGAAGGTCACAGGTTCGATCCCTGTCGGGTGCACCAGAATGCCGAAAGCCTGCAAGTCAAACTTGCAGGCTTTTTTCATTGCACGCTCGCCGGGTTAGCGTTTAGCCGCCAGCTCGACAATGCGCCGCGTCAGCGCATAGGATTTTTCAAACGACTGCATCGGCAGAAACTCGTAGATCGAGTGGAAGTTGTGCGCGCCGGTGAAGTAGTTCGGCGTGCATACGCCGCGCGGCGACAAGGCCGAGCCATCGGTGCCGCCACGCATGGCGATCACCTTGGGCGCGATGCCCAGTTCGGCCATACCGGCAAAGATCAGGTCGATGGCGCGGCGGTCATCGCCCAGCGACTGAACGATATTGGCGTACATATCGTTCACCTGCTACGCGACACGCCACTGTCGGACTATCATTTAGCGGCTATGCTTGCCCAGCCCAAAGCCGAGAGACCGGCCAAGCATCCTGCCAAAGTATCCATTCCAGAACTTGAACCATGTGCCAACAAATCGGTAGCACTGCACTCGATGGCGCGCCCATCTTCCTCTGCCAGCACCTGCAATAGGCGACACGTCAAAGGGCTAAAAATCCCGTCACCTGCGAGCAGCAGGTAATCCTGACTTACGCGCGTGGTTTGCCCTATAAGCGGAAGAATGGCGGCGCTCAGCTCGGCAAAAAGCGGATGGTGCATCGCATACAAAACAGCCAGCAAGCCGCACAAGAAGTCGTCACCCGCCGGGGTCAGCCCTGCTCCCAGCCCCACAATGCGGCGGCATGGTGCCTGACAGGGCTCGCAGGCAAACAAGGCCTGCACACAATCATCAAGCAGCGGACGCACCCAAGGATGCATGCAATTAAGCTCACTGACAGGACGTTGCCTGGCAAACTGTTGTAAACAGTCCGTCAATAACGTCAACCGCAGCACGCTGTCGGGAGATCGGATCAATCGTTGCGGCCGATACGCCGCCGGGTCCGCAATAGTGGCGGGGCCCGCCAGCGTCAGATGGCCGATCTGCAGCAGCTCGCCGCGCCGCTCGACCCGATCCCCTACGTCAAACCAGCTAGGAAAACCGGCATCTCCGGGTAAAGCAAGCGCCAAAGCGTGCGCCTGCAAAGGCAAGCGCACGTCCAGCAACGGCAATAGCAGGGCATGCCCATCGAGCATGAGATTGCAGCTATGTGCATACACACTGTGCACACGGCCGCAACCAACCCGATGCCATGCACAAGGGCCGGCCGCTAGCAGATAAGGCTGATCAGCCTGCGATGGCTTCAATGATGCTGTCCGAATCGCTGACCCAACCAAAAATCCCCCCCTGTGCCTTGATCATTTCCAGTGCGACACGGTGGAACTCAGGGAAATAGCTCGCCACGCAATCAGAAGGAACAATGCACTCGTAACCACGATCATTGCCTTCCCGTACGGTGGTATGCACGCAGACCTCAACCGTCACACCACACACGATCAGCGTCTGGATCTCGCGATTACGCAGCAACAGATCCAGGTCAGTTGCAAAAAAAGCACCTTTACCCGGCTTGTCGACCACCGGCTCGCCTTCTATCGGATAAAGCTCAGGAATGATGTCGTGACCGTATTCACCACGAACCAAGATGCGCCCCATCGGGCCCTTATCGCCTATGCCGCACTCGAGGCCGCCACGCAGACGCTTGGCCGGTGGACAATCGCTCATATCGGGGCGATGACCTTCGCGGGTGTGCACGACGAACATGCCGGCACTACGTGCTGCAGCCAGCAGGCGACGGCATGGCTCTATGGTCGAACGCAATAGCGATACGTCGTTGCCCAGCATTTCACCGAAACCACCAGGCTCAACAAAGTCACGCTGCATGTCGATCATGATGAGGGCACTACGGCTGGGGTCGAACTCCAATTCATACGGTTCGGCCTTGATGCTTTTCAGGGTCATGCTTTTTCTCCAATCGATTATTGGCGTCCGGCCCGTCAAGGCCGGAAAAATAGAGAGGGCGCCGAATGAAACCGGTGCAGGACAGGCAATGCAGCGAGTGTAGTCCCGCACGCAGCAATCGAAACCGAAAGAAATTGCAGACACCTAGACTGCAGCGACAAATTTTTTGCATCACATAAAAACCATTCAATCCCTTATGATGCAAGCTCAATTTTTGTCGAGAACCACACATGATTATCCAGACCGAGGCCCTGCGTGTAGTGGAAACTGTCGCCCGTTACCGCAGCTTCACTGCGGCTGCCGAGCGCTTACATAAGGTTCCCTCCGCGATCAGCTATACGGTGCGCAAACTGGAGGAAAACATTGGCACCCAACTGTTTACCCGGGAAGGTAAACAAGTAGAGCTGACAAGTGAAGGACGCTACTTTCTCGATCACGCCCGTGACATTCTGCGCGATCTGGAAATGCTGCAAGCCGATATCACCCAGTTACACGGCGGTGTGGAAAAGCAATTGCGCATCGGCCTAAATAACCTGCTCAACGACGAGCCGCTGGCCGAAATGGCCGGAGAGCTACAACAGCGCTTTCCAGCCTGCCAGCAGTCCTACCGGACCGAGGTGTACAACGGCGTGTGGGATGCGCTGCTCGACAAGCGCATCGATTTGGCACTAGGGGCGCCCAATGTACTGCCACAAGGAGCAGACCTCAAATATCTGCCGATGGGCGAAGTGCACTGGGATTTCGTACTCAGCCCACAACACCCGCTGGCAGCGGAACAGGGCGTACTCGGCAGCCGTGAACTGGCAGCCTATCCGGCCATTTCGGTCATGGATACATCAATGAGTCTATCCAAGAAAGAGACTTGGTTGATCAAAGGCCAAAGAGTGATCTACGTTCCGGACTCCGCCAGCAAACTCAGAATGCTGGTTGCCGGTGCTGGCATCAGTTTTATGCCGCGCCATTTGTGTGCAGCCGCCGTCCACCGCGGTCTACTGCTACGCAAGAATGTGTCTTCTCCCAAACCACCCACACAAATTATGGCGGCCTGGCACCGCCGCCATAAAGGCAAGGTACTGGCGGCCGTTGTGGAAAAGCTGGCCGAGCCAAGCTTTCTGCGGCGCTGGCTGGCAGACAACTATCAATTGTGAGTATCGTGCAAAATTTTTGATTACAAAGCGTTTGACAGCGCAATATTTTGTAGCGGCAGCCACGGCTTGATCTTAATCAAACTTTAGGGAGGAGGGGGAAGCTTAGACTGCGCGCCATTGATTGCTCCAGCAAGGCAGGTTGACCATGACGCAACAGACTCCGGCAGGCGGCTCCCAGCCATTGCAGGCGAGCGCATTTGCCCCGCGCAACTGGGTGGCGGGTGACCTGAATGCACTGTTCGGTCTGGGCACCAATAATCTGCTCAACCTACTGGTACTCACCGGCCTGTTGCTGGGCGTGGTGGAGGTACCGGCGGAATTGGTATTCGGTCGCATCCTGCCCGCGGTCGGGGTCATGCTATTTTTAACGAACTGCTACTATGCTTGGCTTGCGCGCGATCTAGCCTTGAAAACCGGACGCGACGATGTCACCGCCCTACCCTCCGGGGCCAGCGTGCCGCATATGTTCATTGTGGTCATGGTCGTGATGCTGCCCGTAAAGATCACGACCGGCGACCCGATCAAGGCGTGGCATGCCGGTGTGGCCTGGGTCTTTCTCGAAGGGCTGGTCATTATCGCCGGCGCCTTTGTCGCCCCGCTAATTCGTCGCCTCACCCCTAGCGCAGCCTTGCTTGGCACACTAGCAGGCGTCTCGATCGCCTTCATCTCGCTCAAACCGATGATGGAAATTTTCATCAATCCGTGGATTGGCCTGCCGGCACTGATCATCATCCTAGGAGGCTGGTTTGCCGGCGTGCGCTTCCCCTTCGGCCTGCCGGCGGCACTCGTTGCAGTCCTCGTCGGAATACTGGCGGCCGCATTTACTGGCCAGATGGCCCTCGACCAGATCGGCAACGCCTTTGAACATGTCGGCATCCATCTACCGCTGCCACAATTAAGTGCCATTTTTGGTGGATTGGAAAGCATATGGCCGCTTCTGGTCACAGCCATTCCCTTTGGCGTCTACGACTTCATCGAAGCGATGAACAATGTAGAAAGTGCCGAAAAGGGCGGCGACAGCTACCCGCTGCGCAAGGTGCTGGTCGCGCTGGGCTGCACTAGCCTGATCGGCACCTTGCTGGGCAGCCCGTTCGCCAACGCCGTGTATATCGGCCACCCCGGCTGGAAGCAAGCCGGCGGGCGCATCGGCTACTCGCTGGCGACCGGCCTGCTGATCCTCGCCGTCTGCCTGCTAGGCGTGGTGCCGGTGCTGCTCTCGCTGATTCCGCTACCTGCTGTGCTACCCATCCTGCTCTATATCAGTCTCTTAGTCGCCGCGCAGGCATTCCAGACCAACCCCAGCCGCTATGCGCCGGCCATCGTGTTCGCGATGGTGCCCCACTTCGCCGCCTGGGGGCTAACTCTGGTTGACGGCAGTCTGGACGCAGCCGGCCTGAGCGCGACCGGCATCGGCAACGAACTGGCTCAGCGTGGCATTCTGTATGAAGGCATGGCGCGGCTGGGACAGGGGGCCATCCTCAGCGGCCTCATCTTCGGCGCAATCACCGTATTCCTGATCGACCGCCGCTTCCGCCATGCGGCAGGCTATGCACTGGCTGGCGCTGCACTAAGCTTTTTCGGTTTTATCCACGGCCCGGCCATCGGCTGGGCGGTAACCCCCGAGATGGCTGGCGCCTATGTACTGGTTGCCCTGCTGTGCTGGCTATTCCAGTACTGCCCCAATGTTCCGAGCAACGGGGAGGCACACAGCCACTAAAACTTGTAAAACCATGGATGCCCGGCGTGAACCGGTGAAGGACAGGCAAATCTTTCGACCCAAGTTCACACCAGGAATCCGAACATGAGTACAACAACCCCAAACACCGGCCATGCCGGTAACGGGCCGCGGCTGTGGAGCCGCGGCGATCTGGACGGCTTTTTCGGCCTGTTCAGCAACTCGCTGGCCAACACGCTGACCGCAGTGTTCCTGCTGTCGGTGGTACTGGCGCTGCCGGGCGACATCGTCTGGCAGGGCATCGTGCCGGGCTTCGGCGTCACGTTGGCCTTCGGCAACATCTTCCTCGCCTGGCAGGCATGGAAACTCGGCAAGAAGGAAGGCCGCGACAGCGTGACCGCGCTGCCTTACGGCCTGTCGGTGCCGCACTACTTCATCGTGACCTTCGCGATCATGATGCCCATCATCGCCAAGACCGGCGACGCCAAACTGGCGTGGGGCATCGCGATGGCGTGGACCTTCGTGCACGGCATCGTGGTCGCGATCGGCGCCTTCGTCGGTGACTGGCTGCGCCGCGTGACCCCGCGCGCCGCGATGCTGGGCACGCTGGCGGGCATGGCCGTGTCGTATATCGCGCTGACCCCGTCGTTCCGCGTGTACGACGCTGCCTGGCTCGGCCTGATCTGCTTCGGTATCCTGCTGTTCGGCTGGCTGGCCAATATCAAGATGCCGTTCAAGCTGCCGGCCGGCCTGCTGGCGATCTTTGTCGGCACCATCCTGGGCTGGGTGACCGGCTATATGAAGGTCGAACCCCTGATCGCCGCCACCCAGACCGTCGGCTTCAACATGCCGCTGATGCATCTGGACGTGCTGATGCTGGGCTTCGCCAATGTCGGCCCCTACGTGGTGTCGGCGATCCCGCTGGCGGTTTACCTGTTCATGGAAACCCTGATGAACGTCGAGAGCGCAGAAGTGGCCGGCGACAAGTACAGCGCCCGCTCGATCTGCCTCGGTGCAGCAGGCGGCACGCTGGTGGGCGCGCTGTTCGGCTCGGTCGTGCCGACGCTGGTGTATATCGGCCACCCGGGCTGGAAGCAGGCCGGCGGGCGCATCGGCTACTCGTGGGCGACCGGCGTGGCCATGCTGCTGCTGTGCAGCTTCGGCATGATCAACATCCTGCTCAACATCATCCCGATCGTCGCCATCCTGCCGATCCTGATGTACATCGCCATGCTGATCCTGTCGCAGGCCTTCCGCGAGACGCCTAAGGCGCATGCGCCGGCCGTGGCCATCGCGCTGATCCCGTGGCTGGCCGACTGGGTGAAGGTCACCATCGACAACACGCTGAACGCCGCCGGCACCTCGGTCGCGCAACTGGGTGCCGACAAGCTGGCCGCCAGCGGCGTGTTCTACGATGGCATGGCCGTGCTCGGCGCCAGCGCGATCCTGGTCGCGATGATGCTGGCCGCCATCGTCGCCCGCGTGATCGACCGCAACTACCTGCACGCCGCGATCTTCGGCTTTATCGCCGCTGCGATGTCCTTCTTCGGCGTGATCCACGCCACCGGTTTCGGCTTCGGCATGGCGACCGGCCCGGCTATCGGTTATCTCGCGATCGGCGCCGGCTGCCTGCTGTTCCACTACACGCAGGGCAGCCAGCCCAGCCCGTCCGACGACGCGCCCTGATCCTGCACCATCCTACTTAAGAACACACTACGCGGGCTGCCGGAAACGGCAGCCCGGGGAGAAATGACATGTCTTTGCACCTGGCCATTTTGCGCAATCAGTACCGCGATTCGGTCGCGCTGATGCAACTGTCAGCCGCCCTCGCCAAACTGGAAGGAATTACCCAGGCTTCGGCCGTGATGGCGACGCCAGCCAATCTGGAACTGCTGACCCGCGCCGGTCTGCTTGCCGACGCCCCCGATGCAGCACCCAATGATCTATTGATCGCCTTGCAAGGAGATGAAGGCGCATTCGAAGCCGCGCTGGCCAACGCCCGCCAGGCACTGGATGCCAAAGGCGGCAAGGGCGGCAGCGGCCCGGCCGCGCTGCCGGCCAATTCCCTGACCATGGCCCTGGAACGCCAACCAGACAGCAACCTGGCGCTGATCTCGGTGCCCGGCCAGTACGCCACCGCCGAGGCCGAGAAGGCGCTACGCGCCGGCCTCAACGTGATGCTGTTCTCCGACAATGTATCGGGCGCAGACGAGCGCCGCCTCAAGCTGCTGGCAACCGAACTTGGCCGCATCGTGATGGGGCCGGACTGCGGCACCGCCATCATCCACGGCGTGCCGCTGGCCTTCGCCAACGTCTGCCGTCAGGGCTCCATCGGTTGCGTCGGCGCTTCCGGCACCGGCTTGCAACAAGTGACGGTGCTGATCGACCGGCTGGGCGAAGGCGTCAGCCAGGCCATCGGCACCGGAGGTCACGACCTGCATGCCAGCATCGGTGGCCTGTCCATGCTCGCAGGCATCCGCGCACTCAAAGAAGATGAAACGACCCGCGTCATCGTACTGGTCTCCAAGCCGCCGGCAGAAGACGTCGCACGCGCCGTGCTCGACGCAGCCATCAGCACCGGCAAGCCGGTTGTGGTCAACTTCCTTGGCGCCGATCCGGCACGCCTGCCGCAGCATCCGCAACTGCACTACGCCTCGACACTGCAAAGCGCAGCACAGATGGCGGTGGCGCTGGTACGCGGCCAGCGCCCGGCTGACCAGGCGCCAGCCCTGGATGCGGCACTGGCCAGCGGCGCACGCACCCTGCTAGGCGCGCAACAGCGCCAGCTGCGCGGCCTGTATTCGGGCGGCACCTTCTGCTACGAGGCCACGCTGATGCTGGGCGGCGCGCTGCCCGGCCTGCATTCGAACACGCCGACGGCCAGCGTACCGGCACCGGACGATGTCTGGGAAGTCCGTGGCCACAGCCTGATCGATCTGGGCGACGACGAATTTACCCGTGGCCGTCCGCACCCGATGATCGACCACCGCCTGCGCAACGAACGCTTTATTGCCGCGGCAGCCGATCCGGCCGTCGCCGTAATCCTGTTCGACATCGTGCTGGGCTTTGGTGCACATGAAAGCCCGCTGGAGGCCATGCGCGACACGCTGCTCGAAGTGCGCGCGATGGCGCGCGAGGCAGGACGTACCGTGCATCTGGTTGCGACCGTATGCGGCACCAATGCCGACCCGCAAAACTACGCACGCCAGTGGGAAGGCTTCGCCGAGCTGGGCGTGATGCTGACCGCCAGCAACGCCGAAGCCGTCGCACTGGCCCGCGCCATCGTCGCCGACCTGTAAAAAAACCGCAGGCCGTCCTGTGGACGGCCTCGCCCCGTGAAGGATTCACCATGAGCACACTTTTCGGCGACAAACTCGCCATCGTCAATCTGGGGCTGGCCTCGTTCGCCGATGCTGCCCACACGCAAGGTGCCGACGTCATTCACCCCGAGTGGCAGCCACCAGCCGCCGGCGAACGCGACACCGGTCTGGCACTGGCCAGCCTGTTCCAGCACCCCAAGGTCGAAGCCGCCAACCAGCAAGCTTACACAGCCTACCTTGCCAGCCAGCCGGCCTGGGTTGGCATGGATCGCGCCCTGGCTGCCATTCCCGGCATGGGCGCCCGCATGATTCTGCACTCGGGCCCGCCAATTGCATGGGGCGAGATGTGCGGCCCGGTACAGGGCGCGATCATCGGCGCCATCCTGTTCGAAGGCTGGGCAGACAGCCCGGCAGCGGCGCGCACGCTCGCCCAGAGCGGCGAAATTGCCTTCGAGCCTTGCCAGCATCACCACACCGTCGGTCCGATGGGCGGCATCATCAGCCCGTCGATGCCTGTGTTCGTGGTGTGCGACAGCGAGCACGGCCACCTGACCTTCTCCAATATGAACGAAGGCTTGGGCAAGGTGCTGCGCTTTGGTGCCTACTCGGATGATGTGCTGGAGCGCCTAGCGTGGATGCGCGACGAGTTGGCACCGGTACTGGGCCTGGCCATCGCCAGCGTGGGCGGCATTGAGCTGAAGCCGCTGATGGCGCAGGCGCTGCATATGGGCGACGAGGTGCACAACCGCAACGCCGCCGCCACCGGCCTGCTCCTGAAGAAGCTGGTACCGGCCATCCTGCGTCTCGATATCGACGCCGAACTCAAGGCGCGAGCGATCGAGTTCGTCTCGGCCAACGACCATTTCTTCCTCAACCTGTCGATGGCGGCATGCAAGGCCATGCTGGTCGCAGCAGAAGGCATACCTGGCTCGAGCATGGTTACGGCCATGGGGCGCAATGGCGTTGAATTCGGCATTCGCCTCTCCGGCACCGGCGACACCTGGTTCACCGCACCGGCACCGGTTGTACACGGTCTGTTCTTCTCCGGCTACAGCGCAGACGATGCCGCGCCGGATCTGGGCGACAGCGTGATCACCGAAACCGCCGGCGTCGGCGGCTTCGCGATGGCGGCAAGCCCCGCCATCGTGCGCTTTGTCGGCGGCGCAGCCAGCGACGCGCTCGCGCACTCGCTGGCGATGCG
The DNA here is from genome assembly GCF_023502145.1 of Craterilacuibacter sp. RT1T. Taxonomy (GTDB): domain Bacteria; phylum Pseudomonadota; class Gammaproteobacteria; order Burkholderiales; family Chromobacteriaceae; genus Craterilacuibacter. Next base: position 46,220 of record NZ_JAMFLI010000009.1, read on the forward strand.
CGAGATCACGCTGGGGCAGAACCCGGCATTCACCCTGCCCGCGCTCGACTTCGCCGGCACTGCCGCCGGCATCGACGCGCGCAAGGTGGTCGACACCGGCATCATGCCGGTGATCAACACCGGTATTGCGCACAAGGAGGCGGGGGTTGGCCAGGTCGGCGCCGGCATCACCCACGCACCGGCCGAGTGTTTCCACCAGGCGCTGCGCGCTCTGGCGGCAACCATCGCCGACTAAGGCGCTAAAAAGGGCAGACGCCGTGGTCTGCCCTTCCTGTCTTGCCTGCCCCGCTCCGGGCAGGCTTTTTTATGCCTGGACTTTGGCCGCCAGCTCGACAATGCGCCGCGTCAGCGCATAGGATTTTTCAAACGACTGCATCGGCAGAAACTCGTAAATCGAGTGGAAGTTGTGCGCGCCGGTGAAGTAGTTGGGCGTGCATACACCGCGCGGAGACAAGGCCGAGCCATCGGTGCCGCCACGCATGGCGATCACCTTGGGCGCGATGCCCAGTTCGGCCATGCCGGCAAAGATCAGGTCGATGGCGCGGCGGTCATCGCCCAGCGACTGGACGATATTGGCGTACACATCATTCACCTGATATTCGATATGCGCGCGCGGGTGACGCGCCTGCACCAGCGCCACCACTTCGCCGATATAGCGCTTGCGCGCCTCGAACGCGGCCTGATCGAAGTCGCGGATCGCCATTTTCAGCGTCGCCTGATTCGGGTTGGCCTGCATATCGGTCACCCAGAAATAGCCGTCGCGGCCGTCAGTATGCTCGGGCGTATCGGTGCGGTCGAAGTGCGCGATCAGGTCGTGCGCCACGCGAATCGGATTAACCAGTACGCCCTTGGCCGACATCGGATGCGCGGTAATGCCGCGGATGCCGATCTCGACCGAGGCGGCGTTAAAGGTTTCGTACACCACCTCGCCCTGCTCGCAGCAATCGATGGTGTAGGCAAAATCGACAGGGAAACGCGCCAGATCCAGCAGCTTGGAGCCCTTCAGACCGATTTCCTCGTCCGGCACAAAGGCCACCACAATATCGCCATGAACCTCGGGCAGATTGGCCAGCAGCGTCATCACCACGCTAATGGCCGCCTTGTCGTCGGCACCCAGCACGCTGGTGCCGTCGCTGACCAGAATCTCGTCGCCGGCATACGGGGCAATTTCAGGATGTTCGGCCACGCGCAGCCAAATATCCTTATCGGCATTCAGGCAGATATCGCTGCCGTCAAACGCCACCAGCTGCGGATGGATATCGGGCGAGATGCCGACATCCACCGTGTCCAGATGCGCGACAAAGCCGATGCGCGGCGCCCCGGGCTGATTGCCCGGCTTGCGTGCGCTCAAAATGCCGTGGGCGTCGATATAAACGTCCTCAAGGCCCAAAGCCTCAAGTTCGCTCGCCAGCAGGCGTGCCAGTTCCAGTTGGCCCGGAGTGCTGGGCACGGTGGTGGCAGTGGCATCGCTCTGGCTGGAAATGGCGACATAGCGCAAAAAGCGCTCGCGTAGTGCTTGTTTCATCGGGAATCCTTGCAAGACAAAATGGGGGTGAGGGGTCAGGCCGCAGGCCCTTCCCCTCCACACACCGCCCGCTGCGCTTTAGCGCAGCGGCGGGTAGACATAGCCGCTATTGAAGCCCAGCGGAATGTCCAGCCCCCAGAACAGATACAGCGTGCCGGTCAGCACGACCAGCAAGCCGATGGTGTAAGGCAGCATCATCGAGCACAAGGTGCCGACGCCCGCATCCTTGCAGTACTGGCGGCAGTACATCAGGATCAGCGGGTAGAAGGCGAACATCGGCGTCGACACGTTAACGGCCGAGTCCGAAATGCGGAACGCCGCCTGCGTCAGCTCGGGCGAGATGCCGACCGCCATCAGCATCGGTACGAACACCGGCGCCAGAATCGCCCACTTGGACGAAGCCGAGGTGATGACCAGGTTCAGGCAGGCGGTCAGCAAGATAATGCCGAACACGGTAAAGCCGGCCGGCATGGCCAGCCCCTTCAGGAAGTCGGCACCGGAAATGGCGATCAGCGTGCCGATATTGGACTGGGCGAACGCGTACAGAAACTGGGCGCAGAAGAAGGCAAACACCATAAACGAGATCAGCGAGCGGGTGATGTTTTCCATCGCCGCGGTCACGTCCTTCGAGCTTTTGAATTTCTTCACCGCAAAGCCGTATACCAGACCGGGAATGGCAAACATCAGGAACAACAGCGGCACGATGGCCTGCATCACCGGCGCCTTGGGGCTGGTCAGACTGCCGTCCGGTGCGCGCCACAGCGAGGTCTCCGGCCACAGCAGCAGGGCCAGCGCGCCGATCAGTGCCAACATGGTCAGGCCGGCAATACGGAAGGCCTTGCTCTCTTGTGGCGAGACATAGCGCAGATCCTGATCCTTGCCGGTGTCCAGCTCCTTATTCAGCGGTAGCGAGGCTTTCAGGCGCGGCTCGACAATGCGGTCGGTAATAAACCAGCACACCGCGATCACGCCGAAGGTGCCGCCCAGGCTGACAAAGTAGTTGCACAGCACATTGACGTCGTAAGCGGGGTCCATGATGCGCGCAGCACCCTGGGTAAAGCCCTGCATGATCGGGTCGATCGTCGACGGGGTGTAGCTGGCGGTAAAGCCACCGGCGAGCCCCGCAAACGATGCCGCAATACCGGCTAGCGGGTGGCGGCCGCAGGCGTAGAACATCATGGCGGAAACCGGCATCAGCACCACATAGGCCGAATCGGACGCCATATGGCTGAGCACGCCGATAAATACGACGGCCGGGGTGAGGATTTTTTGCGGCGTGATATTCAGCAGCTTCTTCAACAGCACCTGAATAAAGCCGCTACCCTCGGCGATGCCGATACCCAGCGTGGCGACAATGGTGATGCCCAGCGGCGGGAAGCTGATGAAGTTCTTCACCATCACGGTGACGAAGGTGGTCAGCTGCTCCGGCGACAGCATATTGACGACCTGAATGGCGTCGCCGGTCAGCGGATGGCGATAGTCAAAGCTGACAAAAGACAAGGCCCACGACAGTCCCCAGCACACAAACAAGGCGTACAGGAACAGCATGGTGATGTCGGGCAGCTTGTTGCCGACCCGTTCTATGGTATTGAGAAACCCGGTGCTTGGCGCGTGTGGCGGAGCGCTCTCGGAGATGGCAGCCATTTCTTCCTCTATATTGTTCAAGCTTCGCTTGCTCCCTTGCCATCAGCCAAATAGGCCGGCATGGCAAGGGATACGGACGGATCAATATAAAAGAAGCGTGTAGTTGCTAATTTTGATGCATATCAAGTCGTGACCGAATGATGGCCACAAAGTGCGCGCTGAAGAGAAGAAATGGCGCGACAACGCCAGCGGTTTATGGCAAGGCCCGGCCAGCGGGCACCCGCCCCCTCACCGCATGGGCCCGCGCGCTGCACAGAATACGGCCGCTGGCATCGGCCGGCAGGCGTGTGCGCATGCGTGCCTGCAGCACCGCCCTCTCCTCCGCTGCCATCGCCGACAATAAGGGTGCCACACTGGGCCCTAATAATACGGTGGCCCAATAGTCGTCAAAACTGGCAAAACTACGCTCTACGGTGATCGCGCATGTTTCCACAGCCAGCAAGCCCGCCGCCGTCCATAGCGCGTGCAATACCTCGATCCGCGAGGCCTCGGGGCTGGGCGGTTTTGACAATGTGTACCCCAGGGCGCGTATCTCGGACTGCAAGGCGTGATAGGGAAAGCCGCCGCCCGGCATATCCCACGCATAGGCGCTGACCATTCCGCCCGGGCACACCACGCGCGCCATTTCGGCCACGCCCCGCGCCGGCTCTGCCAGGAAAAAGATCACCAGCGGCATGACTGCGGCGTCGAATGTTGCCGCAGGAAAAGGCAAGGCCATGGCGTCGCCCTGACAAAACCCGGCACCGGACAAGCTTGCGCGCAGGCCGGCAAAGGCAAGCTGCGCCGCAGATGGATCGATGCCCTGTAACGCCGCAGGTGCCGTACGCTCGTCCAGCATGTGGGTAAAAGCGCCATTACCGCAACCGACGTCCAGCCAGCATAAGCCGGATGGCGGTGCCAGCCAGTCGAGAAAAACCTCCCCGGCCAGCTGGCTCCACTGTCCCATATAGCGTTCGTAGCCCGCTCCATCGTCAAAGCGGATTGGCGTGTCTGCCATGGCGATTATCCTGTATTGAGCCGCCAGTCGAGGCTGGCAAACTTCAGATCGGCATGCCGGCGGGCAAGGACGGCGTCGCCGTAGCCGGCCACTGGCGCAAGCTGTCAAATACGGCGGCAATCTCCGCTTGCTGCGCGCCCCAGTAGCCCAGACGCAGCAGACAATCGGTGGCCACCAGCGCCGCATCGGCCATAAAACGCTCCTGCAGCAGCAAGGCTTCGACTTCGGCCAAGGGCAGCAGGCTGTGCTCGGCCACTTCGCCATCCTGATTGGCGGGCTTCACCCCCTCGGGCAACCACAAATCGAAGGCATGCAGCCACTCGCGGTGCAAGCCGCGCGCCACCGGACGTTCGGCCAGAATACGGCTGGCAACCGTGAGTGGCGCCAGACGCTCGGTGCTGATGCCGGCTTCTTCCCAGCCTTCGCGCAGGCAGGCATCGTGCACCGTCTCGCCTGCAGCCACGCCGCCGCCGACCAGATTATCCATACGATTGGGTTCGAACGATTTGTCCGGGCTGCGCCGCCCAACCCACATGCGCACCTCGCCCGACGCCAACCGGGTCAGGCCGTTAATGTGAGCGGCGTGGCTGGTCAGCCCCAAGGGACGGAAAGCGGCACGATCAAGCTGAAACAAAGGCCGGCCATTGGCCTGATGGCAGGCGAATTTCTCGTCGCGCCAGCCGGTCAGCCAGCCTGCCTCGCACCAGACGCGTGCCGCCGCATCCAGCAGGCGGCTGTTTTCATGGCTGTGATCGCTCAGGCGGCAAGCCAGCCCCCCGCCGACCGCCACAAACAGGCCGGACGGGCAGGACAGCAGCCGCGTCTGCCAGAGCGGGTTGACCGCCCCCACCACCTCGCCCGCCACCCACAACGGCACAAAGTCGGACAGATCATGCAGGGCGATACGCTCAAGATACTCGGCAACGGTAGGCATGATGCGTCCAAAAAATTTAAAACGCATCATTATAGCTTATTTTTATGCCAAAGCCTTACCTGCAGCGACAGAGCCCACACGGCCTGCCACAACATCCACTTCGGCCTCATGTCCGAGTCGGGTCAGCAATGCCAGGACCTCGCGACTGGCGGCCTCCATCTCCACCAGATACCGGTCCACCTCATTGCCCTGCTGCGACGCCAGTGCTTCCAGTGCCTGACGACCGGCCATATGTACGCGCTCATGCGGTCCAAGCAGTTCCCGGAACGCAGGGTAATTGGAAAACTCCTCTTTCCCGCGCCCATGTTCATACCATTGACCAAGACGACAAGTATGATGGTCTGCCAGACTGACTGCTTTGGCGCCGGTGCCGCTCAGTATCGTGTTATAGATATTCACCTTAAACACCACATGATCCAGCCGTGCGACTTCGAGAAAAGAAACAGTGGCAGCCTGCCCGATAGACTGGCGCATGCAGCGCGATAAGGTCAGCAACTCCTGCAGGCTCTCGGCGCTGCTTTCTCCCTGATAACGATGCTGCTCTGCATCGCGGGCAGCGGCCTCGACCAATACGCTGGTCGAATGGGTGCTGCCTTCAATCGACGTCACCAATGTGCCGATCTCGCGCGTGGCCTGGCTGGTACGTTCGGCCAGCTTTCTCACCTCGTCGGCCACCACCGCAAAACCGCGTCCCGCCTCGCCGGCGCGTGCGGCTTCAATGGCGGCATTGAGCGCCAGCAAGTTGGTCTGGTCGGCCACATCGCGAATCAGCTCGACAAAACTGCCGATTTTGCTGGTGTGCTGGTTCAGATTACGGATATCGCCAGCAATCCCCAACTGTCTATCCACCAGCTGACGGAAGCTTTCTATCATCTCGAACACCGATGCCAAGCTGGACTCCAGCGCCTGCACCGAGTCACCGGTGCGAATACGGTCACTATCCAGCCCAGCGGCCAATCCCACTAGCGATTGCTGCACATCGCCAAGGCTTTGCTGGCAGTCACCGAAGGTCGTGCGGCCAGCCTGTAATTGCTGCAATTGCTGACGCAAGGCATTGCATTCATCCTGCAAAAGCTGTTTATCCTGTCCGGCTGCGGCCAGTTGTGTCTGTAGTGCCTGACACTGCAGTTGCGTATCCTGCAAGGATTGCTGGACACCAACCAGTGTTTTGCTGCTTACAAAGCCAAACATACCGCCCTCGCAACAAATAAATAGAGCGCGGTATCCTATAGTAAAAGCAAAAAAACATATAGCATATTCAAGCGGTTCAATCCCGCCATAACCTTGCCCCCAAGCCCGACTCGCGTTCGGCCACACGGCTAGTGGCAGCCAATAGCACCGCCTGTGGCCCGATCAGCCGGCACTGCAGGCGGGCGCGGGTGATGCCGGTATATAAGAGCGCGCGCGAAAACAGGGCGGAAGATTGCTGCGGCAACACCAGCCATACCCGGTCAAATTCCGAGCCCTGGCTTTTATGCACCGTCATGGCAAAAGCGGTCTCGTGCCCGGGCAAGCGCGCCGGCGCCACCGCGCGAAAGCTGCCGTCGGCGCGCGGAAAATACACGCGCAGGCTGTCGCCATCCGCGAGCGCAATACCGATATCGCCGTTAAACAGGCCCACGCTGTAATCGTTTTCCCGCACCATCACCGCCCGCCCCACATACCACTCGGACTCGGCCTCGCGCTTGCTGTCGCGCAACAGGAAAGCCTCGACCGCCTGATTCAGCCGCGCCACTTCGCGCTTCTCGCCGGTCAGCAACATAAAGCGCAGGAATTCGGCAAACACCTCGGCCGGCGCGGCGCCGCCATGCGCCAGCGCAAAATACGCCGCGCGCTCGCGGTAATGCGCTTCTTCGTCCGGCGCGATATGCGCCTGCCACTCGATATCGGGGTAGGCGCTATCGGCCAGCAAAGCCAGCACCGCCGCTTCGTTGCCGCTATTGACCGCCCGCGCCAGACGGCCAATGCCGCTTTTTTCGCCAAAGCGGTGGCTGCGGGTCAGAAAGACTACCGCGTCCGACAGGCTTTGCGCCTCCCCCGCCTCGCCCGGCGCGGCAAGACCAGCCTTAGCCAGCCAGGCCAGCGTCGAGGCACACCATGCTTCGCGCGCGGCCACATCGCCCAGCACCGCACCCGGGTCAACCGAAGCCAGCTGGTCACGGTCGCCCAGCAGGATCAGCCGCGCATGGCCAGGCAAAGCGGCCACCGTGTCGTGCATCAGGGTCAGATCCACCATCGAGGCTTCGTCTATCACCAGCACATCCAGCGGCAACGGATTGCCGGCGTGATAACGCGGTGCATCGCGCCCCGGCACCAGAGCGATCAGGCGGTGCAGCGTCTGCGCCTCGTCCGGCAACTGCACCTTGACCTCGGGGGCAACATCCAGTGCCGCGCGCGCGCCGCGCATCGATTCGGACAGGCGCGCAGCGGCCTTGCCGGTTGGCGCCGCCATGCCCATCACCAGAGGGCGCGGCGACAAGGCCGCCAGCATGGCCAAAAGGCGCACCACGGTGGTGGTCTTGCCGGTGCCAGGCCCGCCGGAAATCACCAGTAGATGCTGGCGCACCGCCAGTGCCGCCGCCAGGCGCTGCCGATCGGCCGCGCCTTCATCCGTCGGCGCAAATAGCGCATCCAGCAAGGCGCGCACCCGCGCAGGATCAACTTCGCTCTTGTGTGCTGCCAGTGCCGCGAGCCGGGCTGCCAGTTCTTTTTCAAACCACCAGTGTCGGGCGAAATAGAGGCGCTCGCCCTCGTCCAGCACCAAAGGCGCATAAGCGCCGGCGCGCGCGACAAGCGAGCTTGCCATCAGTTCGCGCCGGCTCTCGCCATCGAGCACGCGCCGGCACACATGGCCTGCACGGTTGGCGCGCACCAGCGCATCAATCGCGGCGGACGCCGCCTCGCCCAAGCCGGGATCCAGCCTGCGCATCAGGCCGGACAACACGCCGGGCAAGACGTCGTCAGAGCGTTCTTCATGGTTCAGGCTGGGCATCGAGTCTGGCCTCCAGCGCATCGCATACGGTCTGCAACACCTTGATGCGCGCATAGTGTTTGTTATTGGCTTCCACCAGCGTCCACGGCACATGGGTGGTGCTGGTGCGGTCTATCATGTCGCACACCGCCAGCTTGTAATCATCCCAGCGCTCGCGGTTGCGCCAGTCTTCGGCGGTAATCTTGAAGCGTTTGAAGCCGGTTTTTTCGCGCGCCTCGAAACGCTTGAGCTGCTCTTCGGGGCTGGTCGCCAGCCAGAACTTGAGCACAATGGCGCCATCGGCCACCAACTGGTGCTCGAAATCATTGATCTCGTAATAAGCGCGCATCCAGTCTTGCGCGGCACAAAAACCCTCCACCCTTTCCACCAGCACCCGGCCATACCATGAACGGTCGAAAATCGCGGTATGGCCCTTGCCCGGCGCATGGCGCCAGAAGCGCCACAACCAGGGCTGTGCCGCCTCTTCGTCACTGGGTGCAGCCACCGGCATCACCCGGTAACGGCGTGCATCCAGCGCCTGCGTCACCCGCCGTATGCAGCCGCCCTTGCCGGCTGCGTCATTGCCTTCAAACACCAGCACCAGCGAATGGGCGGCAAAGCGCGCGTCGCGCGTCAGGCGGTTCAGCCGCCCCTGCAAGGCGTCCAGCTTATCCTTGTAATCTTCTTTTTCCAGTTCGCGATCCAGTTGCAGCGTATCCAGCAGCAACTTGTGGTCTATGGCTTGCGGCAAGGGCGGGCTGTCGCTGCGCGGCAAAAACACATGCGGCAGATCGAGACGGGCGCGAATGGCGGCCAGAATCGCCTCGCCCACCGCCAGGCTGCGGTAGTAGTGATCGGTGCCATCCACCACCACCCACGGCGCATAGGAAGTATTGGTCAGACGCAACATATGGGCGGCATGCTTGCGCAATTTGTCGTACAGCGCGTAATGCTTCCAGTCCTTGTCGCTCACCCGCCATGCGGTCTTGGGATCTTTTTGCAGCGCCTTCAGCCGCGACTTTTGCGCATCCTTGGACAGATGGAACCAGAACTTGAGAATCAGCGCACCATCATTGGACAACATGCGCTCGAAACGCAGGATGTCGGCGATCTGCTTATCCAGCTCGGCACTGTCTATCTCCTCTTCGGTGCGGTCAAACAGCGTGTCCGAATAGTAGGAGCCAAAGAAAATCCCCAGCCTTCCCTTGGGCGGCAGCTCGCGCCAGTAGCGCCACATCCACGGCCGCGACCGTGCCTCGTCATTGGGGGTATCAAACGCAACGGTATGAATCAGGCGCGGGTCCAGCCATTCATTGACCAGATTGAGCGTCTCGCCACGCCCGGCAGCATCGAAGCCGTGAATCAGGATCAGCACCGGAAAGTTGGGCGCCTGCTTCAGCTCGTACTGCGCATCCAGCAAGGCTTCGCGCAGCGCCGGTACCCGCACGTTCCAGTCGGCTTTGCTGATACGGTGGCCGATTTCGGCAGATTCAAACATATGGATTCCTTGTTGTTGGGGGAGTGGAAAATGGGGAGTGGGGAGTAGTGAGTGCCCCCCCCCTACTCCCTACTCCCTACTCCCTACTCCCTACTCCCTACTCCCTACTCCCTACTCCCTACTCCCTACTCCCTACGCCCTACTCCCCATCAAAACACCCATCCAGCGCCGCGATCAGGGCCGCGCTTGGCTTATCGCGCCAGACACCGTTACCGGCCCCGTCCAGTCCGCGCAAAAACAGGTAACGCACGCCGCCGAACTGTCCATCCAGCGCAATGCCGCGACTGGCCAGATAGCGCTTGAGCGCGGCGCAGTAGATCAGGTATTGCAGGTAGTAGTGCGCATGCGCGATCTCGTGCGCCAGGCGTTCGGGCGCGTAATCGGCGGCGTGTTCGCCCAGATGGTTGGATTTGTAATCGACGAGAAACCAGCGCCCGTCTATCACGCATGCCAGGTCGATGGCACCGGTGAGAAAGCCTTCCACCGTATGAAAGTCCAGCGTCGATGCCGCAGCGCGCAAGGGCTCGGCCAAGCCCATGGCCGGGTCGGTCAGCACGCGGCGCAGGCGCGACACAGACAGCCGCGCCAAGGGCCGGGTGAAATTCAGCTCGACCAGACGCTGCCCCGCCGGCACCTGGCGCAGACACACGCCCGCATCCAACGGTGCATCCAGCGTGCGCGCCACCATATCGCACACCGCGTCCAGCCAGTGTTCGGCAAAGCCGAAACGCGCCAGCGTATGGGCGGCGACCTCGCGTATGCGCGCCTCGCCCCACTGAAAATCGATAGACTCGAAGACCGCATGCAAACAGGTGCCGGGACGGGCCCCGCGCGGGAAGCTGAAGCGGTTAAACGGCACGCTGTCGTCGACCTCCGCCAGTTGCAGCGCGCCCTGATCGTGGTCGGGTTTTTCCGCCAGACGCGCCGGGGTTTTTGCCGTCAGCGCGGTAAAGCTGGTGACCCGCCACGGCGTATACAGCGTACGCGGCAGCACCGACAGCGACAGCCTCTCGCCCTCGGGCGCGGGGGCCAGGCAATCGGTGCGCAAGCGCGGCGCCGGCAACAGGGAAAATGCGCCGCCCCCCCTTTGGCACAGGTCGGCCAGATCATCTTTAAGCGTGATCTCGTCCAGCTTGAGGCGCGACAGCTCGGCCAGCGAATCGATAGCGGCAGCATGCAATAGCCAGGACAGCGCCGCGCTTTCCATACCCGACACATGGCGCCAACAGATCACCTGACGGTATTGGGCGCGGGTCAGCGCGACATACAGCAGACGCAGCTTTTCGCCCAGCGTTTCCTGGCGCGAAGCGGCGCGCGCCGCCTCATCAGCCAGACCATCGGGAACCAGCAAGGTCTGGCCGGAGGCGTGGTAACGCCAGAACGGGGTATCGGCGGCGTCCAGCTTGCCGTCCCACAAGAAGGGACAGAACACCAGCGGGTATTGCAGGCCTTTGGAAGTATGAATGGTCACGATCTTGACCAGCTGGGCATCGCTTTCCAGCCGCAAGACCGCCTCTTCGCCAGCGGGCGGATGGGCGACGCGCCCTTCAAACCAGGCCAATAGCGGCGACAGGGCGCTTTTTTCTTCGCTTTGCTGCTGGATCAGTTCGGACAGATGGGCAAGATTGGTCAGCCGGCGCTCGCCGCCTTCTTGCGGCAAGAGCCGTAGCGCCAGCGCACTGCGGGCAAAAAAGCCGCGCCAGGCCGCCATAAAGCCCTGCTCCTGCCAGCGCTCGAAGTCTTCGCGATTCAGGCGCAGGCAAGCTTCCCACGCTTCCTCGTCTTCGGCCAGGGCAAACAGCGCCTGCGCATCCAGCCCGTACAGCGAAGTCGCCAGCGCCGCGCGCAAGCGTCCCTCGCTGGCAGGCTCGGCCCAGGCGCGCAACAGCGCCAGCATCTCGCGCGCTTCCAGGCTGGAAAATACGCTCTCCTGTGTCAAGGCCACGCTGGCGATGCCGCGCAGGCGCAGCGCCTGGCGCATGCTCTCGCCCTGACGGTGGGTAGCCACCAGCACCGCCATATCGCCACCGGACAGGGCGCGGCCGTTGTCGCCCTTGAAAATCCGCGCCCGCCCTTCTGCCGCCAGATTCAGCAAGCGGGCGATTTCGTCGGCACAGACGGCCGCCGCCCACTCGCCGGCGCCCTCCTTGCCTTGCGCCTTGGGCGCGTCATTGTCCTGCCACAACACGGTAAACGGTGACTGATCGTCATCCACTTCCAGACGCCCGCGCTGCTGGCTGTCGGCATTGACCGGGTAGTAGCGGATGTCTTCCAGCACAAAAGGATTGGGGCGGGCAAACAGGGTATTGACCGCCTCGACCAGCGCCTCGCACGAGCGGCGGTTGGTGTCCAGCGTGTAGTGGTGGCTGGCATCGCTGCGCGCGGCAAGATAGGCAAAAATATCGGCCCCGCGAAAGCTGTAGATCGCCTGCTTGGGGTCGCCCACCAGAAACACCGGCGGCTGCGGCCGTGCCTCGACAAAGCAGCGGCGGAAAATATCGTACTGGATGGGGTCGGTGTCCTGAAACTCGTCAATCAGCGCCACCTGAAAGCTGCGCGCCACATGGCTCGCCAGCAAAGGTCCGCTGGTTTTCTCGTTCAGTGCGCCATACAGATCGGTCAGCAAATCATCGAAGCTGCGCCTGCGCTTATTGGCGCGCACGCGCTCGTGCTCGGCATTGATCCAGTCAATCAGCTCCAGCTTGAGGCGGATCACCGCATGCTCCACCCCCTGACGCAAGGCGCTGGCGCACAAAAGCCACGCCTCCACCAGGGCAAACAGCGGATGCTCGGGCGGCACAAAGCCCTTTTTCATAGCCCCGCTTAAACTGTCCGGCGTCAGCTTGAGCAGGTTTTTCAGATCGGCCTCGGACAAAAGGGACGGCGCGCTATCGGCCGCCAGCATGCGTTTTAGCAGGCGGGCAATATGCGCAACAATGGCCGGCTTGTAGCTGGTGGCTTTATACCCCTGCGTGCCGGTAAAGACCGCCAGCCCCTCGTCGACAGCGGCCGCCTTGAGCGCCTGCCATGCCGCATCCTGCGCCCCCAGCACCACCTCCAAATCCACCGCCGGCGGGCGCACCGCGGTGAGATAGGGGCGCGACAGATGCGGACGCACTGCCGTCAGCCAGCCATCCGGCGTCTCGCCGCTTTCGGCCAGCACCCGCGACAGGGTGGCATCCCTGACCACGCGCCGGCGCCAGAAATCGTCGGCCAACTCCATCAGCGCATCCAGATCGTCCACCACCAGTTCGGCTTCGAACGTCTGTGCGCTTTCAAATGCGGCATCGGTCAGTACGCGCTGGCAGAAGCCGTGAATGGTATAGATGGCCGCCGCATCAAAGCCGCTGATGGCGGCAGACAGGCGGGCAATGGCGCGGCTGCGCGCCTCGGGTGCGGCATAACGCGCGCACATGGCAGCCAGAAAAGGCTCGCTGGCATCTTCGCTCGACTCCAGCGCCAGCCGCGTCTCGACCAGACGCGCGCGCAGGCGCTCGCGCAACTCGGCCGTGGCGGCCTTGGTATAGGTCACCACCAGAATGCGGTCTATGGTCGGCGCGGGCGCATCGCCGTCTTCCAGCAGCAAGCGGGTAAACAGCGCGGCAATGGTCCAAGTCTTGCCGGTACCGGCCGAAGCCTCGATCAGATTAACGCCCGACAAGGGGCAATCTACGACATCCAGCGGCTTCATGCGGCGTCCTCCGTTTCTTCCTTGCCATCGAAGGCGGCCAGCATGGGCAGCAGCAACACCTCGGCCAGTTGCAAAAATTGTGCGTCCTGCAAGGGATCGCTGCCGCGAAACACCAGCTCGACCGCCGCCTCGCTCTTTTGCGGAAACTTGCCGCGCCCGGTAAAGCTCGGGTCCCACTCGGCGTAGGCTTTGCTGAGCGCCGCATCGCGCGCCGTCACGTCATCAGCCAGGACCTTGGCGGCCGCAAGGCTGGTACGCGGGAAAAACGCCAGCGGCGCGCGCTGCCCCAGCGCATAAAACGACAGCCAGGCTTCCAGCTGCGCGGTGGCATCATCCACCGGCAACAGGGCCAGCGCATCTTCGTCATCCACCAGCAAGGAGGCCGGCATCACGCCTGCCGGGCGCAAGACGCACAGCACCAGATGACGCAGCCAGAAGGCGATGCGCTCGCCGGCATGGGCACGCCGGGGCGTGGTCGTAATCAGCCCGCACGGGCGCAGGCCGGACAATTCGCCAGCCAGGGTAAAATCGCCTATCACCAGCCCTAGCGGCTCGGGCGGCAGGGTCGCATCGGCCAATTCATCCGGCAGGCGCGCGGCAAAGCGCGCACTTTGCCCCAGCTCGTCGGCAAGCCAGGCCTGGCCCAGCGCCGCCGGCGGCAACAGGCCCATGCCGGACAGGCGCGCCTTGACCGGCGCCAGCGGTTTGCCCGCATACAGCGCTGCCACCAAGGGGGTGCGTACCGCCACGCGGCTATTGCGATCCAGCGCAAACGGCTCGCGCGTTTCCATATCCTCCAGGGTCGCGGCCAGCCTGACCCCGAGCTGGTCGCCCAAATAACTGCGCACCGGGTTTTGCCAGAAACGGATCAAGGCCGACAAGGCCACCACGCGCGGCGCCGTTAGCGGCAAGGGCGTGGCAAAAGGCAAGGGCGCATGGCGCGGCGCGGACAGGGCGGCATAATAGGCCGGCTCGAAACTGGCCTCGGCCGTGGCGGCATAATTGCTGCGGGCAAAAGGCTGCAGGCTATGCTGTTGCAGCAAGCTTTTGCCGGCATCGGTGCCGGTCATGGCGCAGAGGCAATCGAGCAGCTCGGACACCAGCGCCGAAGGCGGCAAGGGCTCGTCGCTACGCGCCGAACGCCCGACCCAGGACAGGTATAACGCCTCGCGCGCAGATAGAATGGCTTCCAGAAACAGATAGCGGTCATCGAAACGGCGCGAACGGTCGCCCTTTTGCGGATGGCGCGCAATCAAGTCGAAGCTGACCGGGCGCTCGTCGCGCGGATACGCACCGTCATTCATGCCGATCAGGCACAGCACGCGAAACGGAATCGAGCGCATCGGCACCATGGCGCAAAACGTCACCCGCCCGGCCAGAAAACCCGAGCCCGACGCCTGCTTAAGGCGGCGCTGTATATAGTCGCGCACCACAGGCAACCCCACCGCCTGGCTATAGGCGGCGAGTGTCGCATCCTCGGCCAGTTCGGCGGCGGCATCAAACAATACCGCCAGCGCGTCTTCCTCTTCGGCATTCACGCTGAACAAGGCATTGGCCGCCTCACCCAGCCGTGTCGCCCACAGCTGTGGCGTCGCCGCCTGCTGCCACAGCTCAGCCAGCTCAAACAGGGTCTCGATCAAGGAGGCGAAGCGCGCCAGTGTCTCACTGAGCGAGCCGCCGGCGCCGCCGGCCGGCAGCAGCCCGCCAAACAGGGGCGAGCGCGTGTCGCCGGCCATGGCCTCAGGCAGAATGCCGCCCAGCAGCAGGCGATCCAGCCCCCAGCGCCAGGTGTGGTGCGCATCATCCGGCAAACCCAGCGCCCGCTTGTGCGCGGCATCGCGCCCCCAGCGTATGCCGCTGGCGCGTACCCAGTCGTGGATAAAAGGCACATCCGTCGCCGTCAGACCGAAGCGCGCCAGCAAGGCATCGCAGTCCAGCAGCGACAGCACATCATCGGCGGCAAAACGCGAGTCGAGCAAATCCAGCAGCGCGGCAAAGCTGGCCAGCAAGGGCTGCTCGCGCGCAACGGTACGGTCGGCGATGGTATAGGGAATATTGGCGGCACCGGCATCGCTGCGCTTGCCAAATACGCTGTCGATAAACGGCGCGTAGGCATTGATGTCGGGGGTGAGCACCACGATATCGGCCGGCGTCAGGCTGCTGTCGGCCGCAAAGCGCGCCAGCAACCGGTCTTTGAGCACTTCCAGCTCGCGCATCGCGCCGTGGGTGGCATGCAGTTCGATGGAACGGTCGTCGACCGCCTGCATCGCCGGCACATAGCTGCCAAGCCCGGGGTTGGCCAGCGTCAGCATATCGCGCTGCAAGCGCGATAACAGGCTGCCCTCCTCCCCCGCGTCGTATAGCGGATGCGAATCCAGTTCGGCATCGCCGGCAATCAGATCGAAAAAGTCGCGCCCCTGCTTGCCCAGCGAAGCCAGCAAGGGATGGCCCTGCGCCGCCGCCACCGCTTCCGTGTCAAACAGGTCGCGCTGGTGGCGCGCCTCCACCAGATCTCCCCAATAGGCTTCGCACGGGTTCAGGGTAAATAGGAACACCTCGGTCAGCGCGGAGAGACGCTTGACCAGCGCCAGATACATGGGCGCCAGATTGGAGATGCCGAACAGAATCACCCGCTCGGGCAGATGGGCGCGCGTCAGCGACGACAAAAAATCATCCAGCAGGCGCACCCGGTGACGCGTGGCATCTTCGGCGGCCAATACCCGCCACAAGGCGGCCTGCCATGCCTCGTCTTCGCCCAGCCCCTGCAACTCGCCCCTCTCCCAGGCCCGTATCCACTGCGGGCGGAACACCAGATACTGGTCGAAAATGTCGGCCACCTTGCCGGAGAGCTCGAACGCGGCCGTCTCGCCGCCCTCCAGATAGCGCGCCAGCGCCTGATACGGCTCGCCGCTCAGCGTCGGCAACAAGGCCATCAGCCGCCAGCTCAATACCTCGGGGGCGAAAGTCGATTTTCTGGGCAGGCCCGGCAACACTTTTTGCATCAGCTGCCAGGCAAACGCCGCCGGCAGCACAAAATCGAGATGGGCGGCGATGCCGGCTTTCTTCGCCAGATCCAGCGTAATCCAGCGCCCCATGCCGCGGCTTTGCACCAGGACGGTTTCGGCGGCAAACGGGTCGGACAAGGGCGCAGCCTGTTGCACCGTGGCCAGCAAAGTACCCAGCGTTTCCAGACGGTTGGATTGATACAGATGCAACATGGCAAACACTCTCATCAGACCCGGTCCGACAGTGTAACATCCCCCCTCCACCTTATGCCCGAGGCCTAACAGGAACCCGATATGTACCCGTACCTGATGCTCAAACATGCCCATGCCGGCTTTGCCTACCTGACTTTGCTGTCGTTCGCCATCCGCGCCGGGCTGATGCTGGCCGGCTCGCCGCTCCTGCAAAGCAAGCTCGCGCGCATCCTGCCGCATATTATCGACACCCTGCTGCTGGCCTGTGCCGTGGCACTGGTGGTACTGGGCGCCTGGCCCTTGTCCTCGCCGTGGATTGTCGCCAAGATCGTCGCCCTGCTCGGCTATGTCGCACTGGGCACCATCGCCCTTAAGCGCGGGCGCACGCCGCAGATCCGCCAGGCGGCGCTGCTCGCTTCTTTCGCCTTGCTGGCCTATATCTTTGCTGTGGCCAAAACCAAGATGATCGCGCCCTTCCTGTTCTGATCCCCGACCCGCCGGCCCGCGACGCCATCTTGCGTGGCGGGCCGTATTTTTTGTAGCGCCCGCAGCAAGCCATGCAAATGGCGGCTAAAACCAGAGGATGTTAAGCACAAGAAATAAGCCGATAGCGTCAGCTACCCTCACGCCATGCGGCAGCGCGCGGATAATATCGCCATGGTTTATAAACAACATCCCGGCTTTACCCTGATCGAGCTGCTCATCACCATGGCGATCGTCGGCATTCTCGCGGCCATTGCCCTGCCCGCTTATCAAGGCTATGTGCAAAAGGCGCGACGGACCGATGCCCAAACCGCCATCATGCGCATTCAGCAAGCGCAAATCCGCCATCGCGGTTTTGACGTCAGCTACGCCGCCTCCCTGAGTGCACTGACACCCGCCCAGTCCGCCACCAGCGAACAGGGGGACTACACCCTGTCCACCGGCATTCCGGCAGGCGAGGCCGCCAGCAGTGCTTTTTATGTAGAAGCCAAGGTTCGCGCGGGCTCGGCGCAGCAAGCCGATAGTGCCTGCCAGACCTTGCGTCTGGAGCAAGTCGGCACCCAAACCCGCCGCACGCCGGCGGCCTGCTGGGCTTGATGATGCACACACGCCGCGGTTTTACCCTGATCGAAATGCTGGTCACCCTGTCGGTACTGGCCATTTTGCTGGCGCTCGCCATGCCCAGCCTGTCTGCCTGGTTTGCCCGCGCACGCCTGGCCGGTGCGACCGAGTCGCTCACCGATACGCTGCGCTTTGCACGCAAGCAGGCCATCACGCGGCAACAGCCCATCTGGCTGCAAACCCGTAGTGGTGACGACTGGTCGCTGATTGTCAGCCAGAACAGGAACGAAAGCTGCGCGCAGGCACTGGCCTGCATCCGTGCGGCAGACTACCGTGGCGTATCGCTGGCAACACAAGGCTTGCCGGCACAGATCCGTTTCTCCCCGCTCAAGGGCCTGCCGCAAAACGCGGCGGGCACCGCTTTAGGTGAAGCCCGCTGGATGCTGACGCAGCCAAACTGTAGCGACAGCATCATCAAGCTGCTGCCAACCGGCTTTATCCACGCCAGCCAGGCCCGTTGCCCATGAAAAAACACCTCGGCTTTACCCTGACGGAAATGATGATCGCCCTGCTTATCGGCCTGCTTGTGCTGCTGGCGGTATCGACCCTGTTCGTCAACTTCACCACCAACGCCAGCCATGACCGCCAACAAGCTGCGCTGCGCGCCATGATGGATAGCGCCATGAGCAGCATGGCCATGTTTTTGCGCCGTGCAGGCTACGCCGGCGAGGCAGACCCGGCGCCCTACGCCCGTATTTTTATCGGACAAAACGGCCATTGCCTGCGCTTTGCCCATGCCAGCCCGCCCGGCGAGAGCGCGCAGGACCCGCATTTTTACGCTCTGCGCCTGAAACAGCAGGACGGCAAGGGCCGCATCCAGCAATTGGCTACCGACCAGGATAATTGGCATTGTGATGCGCCCGATGCCGACTGGCAGGATCTGACCCTGCCGGCAGCAGGCTCGGTGACCGGGCTAAGCTTTAGCCAGAGCGGGCGCGACGGCATTCATATTGCACTGAGCGCACAGCAAAGCGGGCTTGCCACCCTATCGCTAGGCGCGACCATCACCCCGCGCAACCACCCGATCATTATTCAGGAGGCGACGCCATGAAAATGCAACGCGGCGCAGCCACCTTGCTGCTTGTGATGTCGCTGCTGGCGCTGATCTCGCTGGCCTTGCTCTACACCTCGCGTCACGTCCTGATCGAACACTTCAATGCCCAGGCCCAGCATAAATACCATCAGGCGCTGGGCTATGCCGAACAAGGGCTGGAGGCGGCCCGCCTGCGCCTGGCACAAGCAGAAACAACGCCGCCACCGGCAAACAGCCACTATCAGGTGCGCTTCGACCCCCTGCCGGCCAAGCGCATCCGCGTCAATAGCCGGGGCAGCTACGATGGCTATCACGTCGATGTACAGCAGTTGTTCCAGCTGGAAGCGGTCACGGCGCTCACCCTGCCTTGCGGCAAGCACGGTGGCAAAACCAGCCGTAGTCCCCAGCATGATCCGGTACTGGCCATCACCGGCAAACTCGACTTTTTCGGCACGATTCACCAGGCTCATGGCTCGGCAGGCGCACAGCCGGCATCGTGCTTTCCGGTCGGCGAGGATCTGGATACCGGCTCGTCCAACCCCCGCCCCAACGACAGCATGCCCGACTGGGGCGGCGCACTGGCAGACAAGCCACCAGCGGTTGATGTGCCTAATAGCAGCGGTCAGCCACTGGACTGCAAGGCGCTGCAGCAAGCCATCGCCGATGCGCGCGGCGGCAACAAACCCTGGGTGATAGCAGGCCCGGTCAAGCTGGAAGGAAGCTGTCCTATCAATGCAAAAGGGCAGCCGCAGGATATCGTGATCGTGGGCGACGTCAGCATGCGGGGAGCTCTGTCGCTGATGCAGGCCAATCTGCTGATTATCGGTGATCTGATCGGCCGCCCCATGAGCGCGTTGACGATCTACGGCACGGCCAACGGCTTCAATTTTGATCAACTGGAGACGGATGCAAACAGTCAAACCGCCAAAGCCATCCCCGGCAGCTGGATAGATAGCGCAGGGACACCATGACACGAGCAGCCGGATTTACCCTGATGGGCGTACTGGTCAGCTTGCTGGTGCTGAGTTTGGGCATTCTGGGGCTGATACGTTTTCAAGGCATGCTGCTGCAAAGCGAAATTCACAGCAGCGACTACGCCAATGCCACCAACCTGGCGCAAAGCGCGCTGGAAGAACGCAAAAGCTGTGAGCCCAAGCAGTGTGCCAGCGACACATTCGCTCTACCTTCGCCCAATGCACCCGCTCCGCTTAACCGGTTTTTATGCAAATACAGCAGCAAAGACCAGATGACGACCGTCAGCGTGCGCTGGAACGATGCCGACGGCAAAGCCAATGAGCTGGCCGTCTCCTCGCCGCAGGCCGACTGCAGTAGCGCGCAGGAAATCCCGCCTCCAGCCCAGTGCGCCACGCCCACCCTCATCATGGTCAATGATGTACATCAAAATGCCCGCGTGACCATTAATCAGGGAAGGTGCACAAACCTGGGCGGCCACCCTTGGCATACATGGCGCTGCAGCAGTCAGGCAGACCAAGGCAGCCGCCTGATTATCGAGATCGATGGCATGGGACAAGGCCATGATGAAAGCTTCACGCTCACGGCCAACTGCAAGGAAAATAGCGTACAAGGAAAATAAAGACCGGTCGGTGCCGGTCTTTATTTCCCTTGATTGGTGCTGCCGCAAAAATTGGCGCAACAGGCAGGCCTTTACTACGCACGCCATAGGGGCAAGGAAGTCACCGCCATGGCTACGGACCACATAAGCAACGCGGCCTACCGCATACATGTAATCAGCTTCCGCCCCTCCTCCCGCCAAGCCCACCGGCACATAGCCAATATGCTCGTTATTTGATGCACCTCATATTCAGATAGCAAGCATAACCTTACAATGTATGCTGTTTATATTGCATTGCGACTGCACAAACCACCATCTCGCCATGGCCAGGCGGCATTGCCTCACCCGAGTCCATCGCCTGTCCGAGCCATATACAGAACAGAGCCAAGCCTTTTGCACACAGTCCATTTCGCCAAGCAGCCTGCACAGGGGCTTACCCTGATTGAGCTCCTGCTCACCCTGTCCATTCTGGCCATTATGCTGGCAATGGCACTGCCTGCTTTCGGCCCAATGGTCGCCAACCACAAAGCAAAAAGTGCCAGCCAGAGTCTGGTCAGTGCGCTGAATCTGGCGCGCTCGGAAGCCATCAAGCGTGGCCACGAAGTCAGCATCTGTCCGCTGGCAGACGGCAATAGCGCACGCAACTGCCTGACGGATGGCTGGGGCAATGCATTAAGCAATGAAGCCGGTATCTGGGTTTTTGACGACCAGACCCTGCCCTTATTGGCTCTGGAAGACAGTACCCAGCGCATCCAGCAACTGGCACCGGCCAAAACCGGCATCAGTCTGAGCGCTTCAAACAATATCAAGTCCGGCATCAGCTATCTGGCGGATGGCAGCGTCAAGCAAGCCGGCAGCCTGAAGGTTGTGGTTCCCGGCGCGGCACGCTGCCTCAAGCTGGCGGCCAATGGCCGCCTCACCCTGCTCACGGTAAAAGAAAATGACCCCTGCTGAATACATGGGCCGCAGCCAGCAGCATGGCTTTTCGCTGATCGAGGTACTGATCTCCATGCTGGTGCTGTCGCTGGGCATGCTGTCACTGGCGGCCCTGTTTATTTCTTCACTCAGCACCAGCCATGCGGCCAGCCAGCGCAGCCAGGCAACATTTTTGGCCTACGACATCATCGAGAGCATGCGCGCCAACCGTAAAGCGGCGCTGGCAAGTTGTTACACCGCGACCGCGGCCTGCAGCAACCCGGTTGCCCGCAACGACCTGACACTCTGGCAAGCACAAATCCGTCGCACCCTGCCAGATGGCAGCGGCACGGTCAGCATGACGGGCACGCGGGCTACCGTCGAAGTCAGCTGGGACGAAGGAAAAACCAATGAAGACGGTGTGCCGCTACGCGCGGCATTCAGCACCGACACGGGGATTTGAACATGCGTCATCCGCAACAAGGCCTATCCCTGATCGAGCTGATGATTTCACTCACCCTGGGCTTGGGCATCGTCGCCAGCGTGGGCTACGTCTATCTGGGCAGCAAGCAGACCCAGCGTGTACAGGAGGCCAGTTCGGCGCTGCAGCAAGATGCGCGCTTCGCCTTTGAAAAACTGTCGCGCGATGTGCGCCAGAGCGGCGACCGCGGCAATATCCTCGCCGGCTGTGACATCCAGTCATTGACCAATGTCGTCAACGGAGGGGGAAGCGGGGGGGAACTGTACGACATTCCGCTACAGGGTTACGACGATCCGGCCAGCGCTCCACCCGGCATCAATGCACAAGCCTATCTCAAGGGTGACGTGCTAAAAATTGCCCATATTGCCCCTGCGGACAGCACCGCCTCATCACCCTTAAATATCATCAGTCATATTCCGAACTCGACTACTATCGAGCTGGATAACGTCCCCGGCCATGGTTTGCAAATTTACGACATCGTCGTTGCCATCCAGAACGACTGCAGCCATGCCGCCATGTTCCAGATCAGCGAGGTACAGGACAACGGTGCCAAATTCAAACTGGTACACAATACCGGCAATGCGTCGCCCGGCAACTGCAGCAATACGCTAGGGCCGGTCACGCCGCCCACCTCGCCCTGCAATGCACCGGCCTACACCTTCGAGCCGGGCGCCAAACTACTCAAGATCACACCGCAAGCCGCCACCACCTTGCGCTACTTTATCGGCAAGGACGATGGGGGCCAGCCGGCGCTCATGCGCCAGAGCGGCGATGCGGCCGCCGAAGTGCTGATCAGCGGCGCCGACGATCTGCAGCTGCTGTATGGCGTCGACACCGATGGCGACAACAACGTAGACCGCTACGTCACGGCCGACGAGCTTGAGTCGGTTGCGCCGGGAGCCACGGCCAAGGCGCGCTGGCGCCGGGTATTGTCGGTACGCGCCTCGCTATTACTGGTTTCAGAGCACGAAGTCGGCAGCGAGCCGCAGCGCTACCAGTTTAATGGGAAGGAGATCACCCCCTCCGACCGGCGCATGCGCCAGGTCCTGACCTCCACCATGGCAGTAAGGAATCGCTTGTGAGCACACACAAAACGCAAGGCGGCATGACGCTGCTGGTGGTGCTGGTCTTTATGCTGCTACTGGCCATGCTCGGCCTGTATGCAGTGCAAGACAGCGTGATGCAAGAAAAAATGGCCGGCAACACCCGCAACCGCGGCCTGGCTTTCGAAGCGGCCGAAACTGCGCTGCGCCACGCCGAGCGTGACTATCTGCAATGGAAAGACCTCGCCTTTAACGCCAGCCGCGAGCCTTGCAGCGGCGGGCTTTGCGATGCCAGCGCCACCGCACCCAATGATGCCGCCTACTGGCAAAAGAGCGAACGCTGGCAAAGCAGCAACAGCCTGAGCCTGCCAGAGGCCGATGCGCTTCCTCACCTCGCCGCCCAGCCACGCTACCGCGTAGAGCGCCTGCTGGGCAGCAATGGCCAACCCGACGGACGCTACCGCATCACCACCAGCGCTACCGGCGGCGAAGGCAAGGCGAACGTCATCGTACAGGCCCTGTTCGAACCTTGCGTGGAGGGCGTTTCATGCTAAAGCCTACCGTTTTACCCGTACTGCTGGCGCTGGCGCTCTTGCCAGCTAGCCACGCGACTGAACTGGCCGATGTGCCACTGTATCTGGCCATCGACATGGCGCCCAATGTGATTCTGACGCTGGATGACTCGGGGAGTATGACTCGTACCTATGCGCCGGACTCGCTCAATAGCAACAATACCCAGAATCAAAAGCGCTACAAAGCTGCCACCTACAACGGCATCGCCTACAACCCCAAACTGGTTTACCCCATCCCGCAGGTGCGTGGGCGCAATTACACCACCCGTTTTGATAAGGCTCCACATAACGGTTTCAACCCAGGTCAAGGCGACGTGAATCTGGCCAGCAGCTATCTCACCTACCGCGACTGCAACTTTTCCGGTTCACGCCCTGACTGCAGCAATCCCGACAGCAAAAAAGCGGCGCCAGCCTTCTACAGCTTGTGGTATGCAGATGCAGGGCTCAATCGTCCATCCAGCTGCAATACCACGACAAAATCAGATGCCTGCTATGTAGAAGTCACTGTTGGCAGCCCTAGCGATATTTTCGCTGGCAACTCGGCCGCACAAAAACAAAACTTTGCCAACTGGTACTCGTTCTACCGCACCCGTGCGCAAGCCATGATTTCCGGTGCCATGCAAGCGATTGAAGGCGTAGACGACGGCCGCATCCGGCTGGGCTGGCAGGCACTGACAGCCTGCAAAGAATTCAATGGCCGGTGTCAGGGCTACGACAAAAAAAACCGCGAAAACCGTATCCGCACCCTCGATGATAATCACCGCGAAGGGCTCTATAGCTGGCTGGAGCGGTTCAATGTCTATGGCTGGACCCCGCTACGCAGCGCACTGCAACGCGCCGGCGAGTATTTGAAAACCGACGAACCCTGGCAGGCGACGCCGGGAAGCAGTCAGGGCACAGCCTATAGTTGCCGTAAAAGCTTCCATGTGATGTTTACCGATGGCTTATGGAACCAGGACAGCGGTTTCAACGCCGGCGGCAATGTCGATGGCAGCAGCCGCAGCTTGCCCGATGGCAAAAACTACGCGCCGCGCGCACCGTTTAACGACAACAACCACAACAGTCTGGCCGACGCGGCCTTCAAATACTGGTCGGAAGATCTGCGCAACGATCTGCCCAACAAAGTCCCCGCCAGCTTCAGTGACCGCTCGGGCGATGCCACGGCGCAGTACTGGAATCCGAAAAACAACCCGGCCACCTGGCAACACATGGTGACGTTCGGCATCGGCCTGGGGCTGGGCGAAACGCTGGTGGCACCCAACCCGGTCTGGGCTGGTGGCACCTGGCAAGGCCAGTCTTACGCAGACCTCGCAACGGGAAAGGCCAGCTGGCCAGCCGTCAACGCATCCGGCAGCAATGAAACGGTCGGCCACGTTTACGACTTATGGCACGCCGCACTCAATAGCCGCGGCCAGTTTTTCAGCGCCGATGATCCGCAAGCCCTGGCCGATGCCTTCAAGCAGACCTTTGCCTCCATTATCGACGCCAGCCCGACCGCAGCTCCGCTGGTCGCCAATACCGGCGCCATCCAGCAAGGCAGCTTGCTGTATCAGGCCGGCTTCGACAGCAAAGACTGGCATGGCCAACTGCAAGCCTGGCAGATCAATAGCAACGGTAGTCTCGGCGCGGTGAAGTGGGATGCCGCCAAGCTGATCCCGACACCGGCTGCACGCAAGCTGTTTACCCTGAATGGCAGCAGTGCACGCGCGTTCGACAGCTGCAGCCAGCTCTCCAACGCACAGCTCGGCGCGCTGGGTCCGGATCTGGCCGGCTGCAACCAGCGCCTGCAATGGCTGCGTGGCGACAACCGCCAGGAAGTACGCAATGGCGGCACGCTGCGCAACCGGCCGCTTTCGGTACTGGGCGACATCATCAACTCGGCGCCCGTCCACGCTAGCGGACAGGACTTCGGCTGGAGCCAGGCCAGCGGTGCCAGCGAACGCAGCAGCTACGCCGCCTATGTCGCCAGCAAACGCGGCCGCACGCCGCTGCTGCTGGCCGGTGCCAACGACGGCATGCTGCACGGCTTTCATGCCGATACTGGCCAGGAACTGTTCGGCTTCTTGCCCCCCGCCGTCTTCGGCAAACTCAAGGCACTGACCGAACCGGCCTATAGCCACCAGTACACGGTGGACGGCAGCCCGACACTGAATGATGCCTATCTGAACGGCCAGTGGAAAACCGTGATGGTGGGAGGCCTCAACAAGGGGGGAAAGGCGGTGTATGCGCTGGACGTCAGCAACCCGGCAGGCTTTGCGACCCAGCATGTGCTGTGGCAGTTTACCGACCCGGATCTGGGTTACAGCTACGGCCAGCCGCAGATCGTGCGCCTGCCCAGCGGTGACTGGGCCGCCGTGTTCGGCAGCGGTTACGATGCCCCGCGTCAGGCGCTGTTTGTGGTAAAGCTCGACAATGGTAGCCTGCTGCAGAAAATCGTGCTGGATCAGGGTCAGGGCCTGACCCATCTGACCTTGCACGACCAGAACAAGGATGGCGTCACGGATAGCGTCTATGCCAGCGATATCAGCGGCCTGCTATGGAAGTTCGATCTCTCCTCGACAACCGCCGGCGCATGGAAGACCGCCAACCAGGGCAAACCGCTGTTCAGCTCCGGCGGCCAGCCCATGACCAGCGAAGCGGTCATTGGCGCGCACCCGCAAGGCCGTGGCGTACTGATCTACTTCGGCACCGGCCGTTACCTCGGCCCGTCCGACATCAATAACCAGACGCCGCAATCCTTCTACGCAGTATGGGACAAGCAGAATGACAGCGGCACCACCCTGACTTCAGCGCAGCTGCTAGTGCAGACACTGGAGGCCGAAATCACCCAGGGCGGCGATGTACTGCGCAAAAGCAGCAGCCACGTGCCCGATTGGAGTTTCCACCATGGCTGGCAGCTAAGTATGGCCGGCACCGGCAGCAAAGGCGAGCGCATCGTGACACGGGCACTGCTGAATGAAAACCGGGTGTTTTTCACCAGCATGATTCCATCGACCGACCCTTGCGTGCCCGGTGGCGAGAGCTGGCTGATGATGTTGCGCGCCGACAGTGGCGGGCGCACCGTAGGCTCGGCGGTCGACCTGAACGGCGACGGCGTGATCGATAACAAGGATCTGCTCGGCGGCCAGAGCGTCAGCGGCATCAAGCTGGATGTGGGCATTGCCACCGCGCCGACTTTTGTCAGCAACCCCAACACCCCGGGCCTGTCGCCCATCTATGTCAGCGGCACCTCGGGCAAGAACCAGCAAATCGATATCGGCGTCCCCATCACCAAGCCCGAAGAAATCCGCCTGAAACGCATCTACTGGAAACAGATACTGTGAAAACCACACGCATGCCTGCCCAGACAGGCTTTACCCTGATCGAGCTGATGATTACCGTCGCGATTATCGGCATCATCAGCGCCATCGCCCTGCCCTCCTACCAGCGCTACGTCGCCCGCGCCGCCCGTACCGACGCCGCCGCCGTACTGCAACAAAACGCCCAGCAACTGGAACGCAACCGCACACTCAGCCATAGCTACGCCAAAACCCCGTCCGGCGACGACTACACCCTGCCCGCCGCCCTGGCCCAATCCCCGCGCGACGTTCCGCCAGCCCAGGCACGCTACCGGATCTCGCTGACGCTGAAAGATGGCGGCTACCTGCTCAAAGCCATCCCCAATGCTGCGATGAGCCAGGATGAATGCGGCACGCTGACACTCAACCACTACGGCCAGAAAGCCATGGAAAACGCCCACTCGGGTGTGGGCGTGGCGGGGTGCTGGGGGTAGGTGCGGCTAGCCTCGACCATAAGAAATATGGCTTTGCTGGCTCAGTAAAACAGACAAAGCACTCAGTCAATTCGTCCATTGTCCGTTTTGAACACTGCCCCCTCTGGCTCCGCTTTGATCCAATGTTTGTGTACCATCCGCAGCTTGCATTCCTCCATCATTCGGAGTCGCCGTGATAGTGAAACTATTAGCATCACCGCACTCTGTTTCAATTACATATTGGTTATTATCAGGATCATTAATACCGCAGGCATCCCCAGCCGCATTCTGATAACTTCCACCGACGCTATGTAAACGCTCCAGCGCCTGGGCATGCATGATCAGTTGGCGCTGCACATCAACCCGCTGGCTTCTCACCACATAGGCCGTGTAGGACGGATAAGCAATAGCCGCCAGAATACCGATGATGGCAACAGTGATCATGACTTCAATCAAGGTGAAACCTTGATCAGACTGTCGAAAAGGGGGCGACTTCATACTTGACTCTCCAAAATCAGGCGGGGCAAACAAAACTGACGGCCTGAATCAACACCACAGTACGTCTATCCTGCCCTTCGCCACGTCCCATCACGCTATAGGGCATGCAAGCGGCCTTGTCGGCCGGGCGAAAAGCAACAGGTAATTGGCGAACCAGATAGCGACCACGATTATTGCTGCCGGCACTCGCTTCTGAGTTTGCGATGATAAAGTCGGCGGCAACAGGCAAAGCCCCTCCCACCCAAGGGCCAGGACCACTTAACGTACGGCACCCATCCAGACAGGTTTCGCTATTGGCCTGCAGGAACTGCAGGCCCTGCCGGACCGATAGTTCGGCCAGTTGCTTGGCCCGGACTCTATCCATCTGGTTGCCAGCCATGCGCTCGCCCATGGTAGAGCTGCGGCTGGCGTTAAGCACGAGAATGGTGACCGCCAGCAGCAGAATCAGGGTCACGATCAACACATAACCACTCTGGCGCGATGAAGCAGGGAGCTGGATCATGATTTAGCGGTTCTTTAATTGGATAGTGGTACGAAGCAGCCGGTACAGGCGCCGGTCATTCTGGCTATTGGCAATGGCAGCACCAGCACAGTCAATTACGGCCCCAGATTTAAGCACAGAGGGGTCTGTCATATTGGTACGCAACACCAGACAAGCCCTGACTGAGCGGATGTTGCGCTGCAAGGCCGAACCCACCGCAGGCACCTGATAAACATCGACCACACAATCTCCGCGCAGATTGCCATTACCTAAATCATCCCCACAACCCAAAGATGGCTCTGTGGCCGGCCCTGTATCCACCCCATAACTCAGCCTGAAATCAACCAGCTCCACCCCTTGGCCGCTTGCGTCCGGCGCGGCAATCCAGTCTACGGCATTACCCACCGCTGGCGTGCAACGCAGCGCACTATTAACGGTCGCGATGGTCAGCGTCTGATTACCAACGGCGGCATTGCCTGCACAGTCCCGCATCTGGTTACCATCCTGCGTAAACATAACGGAGAGCGAACGGTCCGAATTGGCGGTCATCGCAGAAACGGGCATGGCCGCCGTTACCGGGCGAAATCCGGCTTGCGCTACCGTGCGCTGCAACATAGAGATAGCAAAACGCCCCTCTTCGGTCAGTACATTCTGCATCTGCTGTAGGCGTGCGCTCTGACGGGAATTGAGATAAAGCTCGCTGACTGCCAGTAAGGACAGCAAAGAGATCGTCAGCGCCACCATAAATTCAATCAAGGTGAAGCCCTGATTGTGCCGGATTTCCATCATT
Source organism: Craterilacuibacter sp. RT1T (assembly GCF_023502145.1). Taxonomy (GTDB): domain Bacteria; phylum Pseudomonadota; class Gammaproteobacteria; order Burkholderiales; family Chromobacteriaceae; genus Craterilacuibacter. The sequence continues at coordinate 74,918 of NZ_JAMFLI010000009.1, forward strand.
CGATCACCACGCTATAGTTGCTTGCTGTGGCCGCCATATGGTCATCCTGCCAAGTAAGCGTCAGGGTATAGCGCAAAAACCCCGCACTCGCACCCGGCGCTGCAAGCAAGACGAAGTTCGCACCCGGCAACTGGTTTTGCAAGGTAAGGTACCACTCGATCATGTCCCCCTCCACCAGATAAGTGGCACGCCCACCTAGCTGCACATTGCAAACTGGCGGCGTTTGCGCCAGCGTCGCAGCGGTACAGCGTGAAAAATCGGGGGGCATGGGCAAAGGCGCATCTGCCGCCGCTTCGGCATCCTGCAGAATGGGCGTACGGTTGGCGCGAATGCGCTCAGCCAGATCATTGGCTAAATCGGCTGCGATGGTGCGCTGGTAGGCGCTCTGGTTGTACATCAGTGTGCGTGACTGCAGCGCAGCCAATCCCAAAAGACCGAGCGCAATAATAAAAAGCGAAACCATGACTTCGATCATGGAGAGGCCTGACTGCCATCTACGATTCATCATTTGGCGATCCGGTAGATTAAGGACAAGCTGCAGGGCCGATTTGCCGACCGATACGCCCGGACAAGGACACCCTTACCGTTCTTTGTTGGCTGCCTGCCGCGCACAACCTCAAAGAGACATCCTGCGTGGCATTACCCTGAGTAGGGTTGAAGACCACAACAACAGGCATGGCTCCTGCAATCACATCAGGGGCTATCGTTACCGCCGGATTGGCCGTCACGCGCTGTAAAATATTCGCACCTGCCAGCACACCCCAACCGCGCGCCCAGTCGGCCGCATCTGCAGAGCAGGCATTATCCGCATTCGGATTGGCCAGCGGGCATACGGTAATATTGACCCGCCGGTTAATCGCCTCGGTACGCGCCAGTTGCAATGAAGATGCCAGCAAGTCGGTTTGCGAAGACAGCCTGGCATCGCGAAGAAACTGGTTCATGTTCGGCACGGCAACCGCAGCCATGATCGCCAGCAAAGACATAACGATGACCAGTTCGACCAGCGTCACGCCCCCCTCCTTACCACGCTCTCTACCTATATTGGCGGCAGCCATCACAGCACTTCCCACCAAAGCGTAGTTTCGACTCTTACACCCAAGCTCCCCTTGTTGATACCGTGCTGATCAAGCGTATCATTGCCAACCTGTGGCACAAACAACTGGCCATCGCCACCAGCAACCGGGCGCCCCATCGCATTGCCAGCACTGGTACCCAATTTGGCATGACCGGTATAAACAGCCATCGCATTGGCCTCTTTCAATGCGACGGCATTGCCGGCATCTCCCAGTTCAGTGCCGGCAGATGCCGGACTCGACAAGGCGAAACTTCCTTTTTGTACATAAGTCAGTTCGGTCGGCAATCCAGCCAGTGCAAAACCACTGACGTAACTCTTGCCGGTAGAAAAATTCACCATATCGCCAGCACTAGACCTCTTGTCACCATCCAAGTCGATAAAACTGTAGGGCTTCCCGGTATTGCCCGTGCGGTTTTTGGTCACGCTACCCGTTAGCGGATTAACCCCCATCACCCACCCCTTGCCGCCGGGTAGGCACTTTTCACTGGCCAGCGGCGATCCGGTAGCAAACAATAGTTTGTCTTTGAGTAATAACGGTGAGCTCATCAAACGCTCGGATGGTTCGGGCAAGTCAAGATACCAGCCACGCTTGGTATTTCCTGGATCAGTCAAATCCAGTGTACTGTCGGATAGCTGCCGGAAGGTACCCGCTCCAGTCTGCCCGGAAGGAATGCTTACCGTTGCAGTGACACGCTGCTGCTGCAAAGAATCCAAACTGGCAGTGACAGGCGACGCATCCATTTTATCCAGAACCGCATAAAATCTTTGGATGCTGATATCGCCGCGATCTGTTTCTTCCTGCAGTTTCCCTGTGCCGAACAGCACCAGATTACCGACGGGTTTACCATCTGTTTTGCTATTAACGGCAAGTACGGCTGGGCGCATTACGATAGGTTGGCTGCTTCCGGCATCAAACAAAGGCGTGCTCTCCACCTTAAAACCAGAGGGAGAAGCACTCGTCAGATCGAAACGCCACACCTTACCATTCATATCACCGGCATACACATAGTCGAGGACCCCATCCTGCCCGTAATCAATGCCAGCAGGTGCAGATAGCCCGCCTTTTCCGGGAACTACAATTTTTTTCAGCACATCCCCATTGTCAGCATTAACGATATATAAGGCTGAAGTATCGCTACTGGTGCTGTCACTATTTTTGTAGCCATTCGCAAGTATCACAACCGGAATAGCCTGAGCCTTATTATTGATATCCGTACCATTGCGTACGTTGTAAATTAGCGGCAGACCAAAGGTATGCCCCATATCGGCCTCATTTCGACTATTAAGCTCCCAGCGGACCGTAGCCGCAGTATCTAAGGCCTTTGCATCCGTTGCATCCAGTGCAAAGTAGCCCCGCCCGCCCTGGGCAAGGCCAGAAACCAGCAAGGTTTTCCAGTTTCCACCTATACGCACGTCAGTCTGGCGGCTATTGCCATTCACAAACCAGTTGTGTGGCGAGCCGGCTGATTTACCATAATCTTTTTTGGTAAGGCTAGACAAATTGGGGTAGACCGCGGCGGGAACATAAGCCATGAGTTCCTGCATGCTATCGCCGTCAAAGGCATGCATCATGCCGTCGTTAGCGCCGATAAAAACCAGCTTGCGTCCAGCTTTGTCCTGTTTGAATTGGCTGTAGTTTTTATCATTGGTATAGCCTGACGGTTTTCCCACGACCGTGGGCTGCCCGCCAACAATATCGCCCAGCAGGCTGTTGCGCGTACGAAATTCAGTAATGTCCGTCCGGCCACGAATAAACCCGATCACTTTATTGACTGTAGCAACATCTCCATCCGGCGGAGCTAATGCTTTCTTTTGCCAGTCAGCCAGATCTGCAGCGCTATTAAAAGTTATCGCCGTCGAGCTACCATTACTGGTATAAATTTTACGTGCATTATGCACAGGAATGATCGCTTGCGGATTAGGGCAATCACCAATAATTTTTCCGTTAGCATCCGTTGCTTTACAGCGCAACTCGCCATACCAGCCATCGGGATTGAATACAGGCTGATAAACCTGGTTTCCTTCGCCAACCGAATCATTGACAACAGAGACGCCTCCTGCATTGGAACTGGCGGAGGCAATCTGGGCGACTGTCTGTTTCAGACTATTTGCAAGTTCATTTTCATTGTTAGCCGTAAAATAACTGCCGCCCCCCACCGCGGCAGCAGCGGGCAATACATTGTTTTGGGTGGCAAAACCCACCGTATATATGGACAAATTCTGCAATTTGAATTTTGCATCATCAAAACTCTTGCCATCCAAATCTAGAGTAGCCCCCGTGACCATATCAGCTTCAAAGGCATACTTTGCGACATCACGAATGGCACGCGGCCTGTTGTTTTTATCTCCAAAACCAGGAACAGTCAGCCCACTCGTTCCCTCAAGCACATTAGGGCAATCCGTACTGGCTGCAGTGCATATACCAAACTCTTTAGACTGAAGAGAACCATCCGCCTTATAACTAACATAAGACATCAAAGCCTTTCCATTATTTCCAGGCAAATCATCGTCATTAGTGGCGTCACCATCGGTGATCACAATGGCAAAGTTTTTCTGGCAGCGATACTGAATAGGCCGAGTATACTTTTTGTCAGCATTGCCGGTCGGCTTGTCATATAGCGAGCTTTCGCCACGAAAGTAACGCGTCACCTCAAGCAGCGTTTCCCCTAGAGGGGTCGCGGTTCTACCATTTAATGCAGTAATGGCGCTTTTTAATGCATCCCTGTTGCTATCTACCCACCCATCTTGAACAGCTGCACGCAACAGACCACCCTGCCCACGCTCATCCCCCCCAATAGTCGTCGTTTTATCATGAAATGAAAAAACGCCCCATCTGAGTTGGGAATTGCCATCAATCAAATTGCGCGAAACCCGCTTGGCAATATTCATTTTACTATTCGGGGTCAGCGTTTCCGAATCATTGGTAGTGCGAAAGCCATTGGTATTGTTATTAATACAACTATTCCAGTTACTGCTAACATTATTGCAAAGATTGTTGTACAGCCATGCATTATTACTGTCTTGCAACATACTGGCGGAGGTATCAATCACCAGCATTACGTTAGGTGCAACCGATGTGGAAAGCGAGGGCGGCAATGCGGGGTAAGGACCAGCCATCGTAAGCCCCGGCAATATACCAGCAAGGGCAAACGACCCCAGCGTCAAAGCCTGATACTTGTTTTCTTTAGCCACGATTTACCCCTTTGATATTCTTTTACTGCCCTATTTTCCCGTTTAGCGATGCTTTGCCAGCAAGCGGAACCACGCTGAGCGAGCCTCTTCATTGCAAGTGTATATCTTTTGTACGCAGGATACCCATTTGACAACATGCTTTCTGGGCGCGCCAACAAAAGTACAACACTTGGCTTGAGCAACTGACATCATCACCTCCCCTACCATCTCCCCCCTGCTTGACGCAGAACAAGTTCCAGCCGGCGCCATGCTGTTACCTTCCAAGGGTTTACGATTCCGCTTGTGACGCATGCCTAAGCTACCCGAACTGGTCTGCCCTGCCGGCAGCCTGCCCGCCCTCAAGACCGCCATCGACCACGGTGCCGATGCAGTGTATATGGGGCTCAAGAATGAAACCAATGCCCGCAACTTCGCCGGGCTGAATTTCGACGAAAAATCTGCCACCGCCGGCATCCGCTACGCCCGCGACAAGGGACGCAAGGTGCTGATGGCGATCAATACCTTTGCCCAGGGGGTGGATATCTTGCGCTGGCAGCGCGCCGTCGATCAGGCCGCCGATCTGGGGGTGGACGCGGTGATTCTGGCCGACCTGGGCCTGATGGATTACGCCAGCCGCCGCCACCCGAACCTGCGCCTGCATATGTCGGTGCAAAGCTCGGCCACCAATTACGAGGCGGTCAATCTGGCCCGCGATCTGTTCGGCGTGCAGCGCGCGGTCTTGCCGCGCGTGCTGACACTGGATCAGGTTGGCCATGTAATCCGCCATACCGATGTGGAAATCGAGGTCTTCGGCTTCGGCAGCCTGTGCGTAATGGTGGAAGGGCGTTGTCTGCTGTCCAGCTACGCCACCGGCGAGTCGCCCAATACCCACGGCGTGTGCTCGCCGGCCAAGTTTGTGCGCTGGGAGCAAAACGGCAGCACCACCAGCGCCCGCCTGAACGATATCCTGATCGACCAGTACGGCCAGAATGAGCCGGCCGGCTACCCGACGCTGTGCAAGGGCCGCTTCGAGGTGCAGGGCGATACCTATTACGCGCTGGAAGAGCCGACCAGCCTGAATGTGCTGGAGATGCTGCCGCAAATCATCGATATCAGCGTGTCGGCCATCAAGGTCGAAGGCCGCCAGCGCAGCCCGGCCTATGTGGCACAGGTGACCAAGACGCTGCGCGAAGCGATCGATACCGCGGGGCGCGAGATGCAGCGCTTCTCAGTGAAACCCGCGTGGCAAGCGGCACTGGGTAAGCTGGCCGAAGGTCAGCAACAGACGCTGGGCGCCTACAACCGGCCATGGAAATAATCAGATGAGCGCACTTAATCTCAAACTCACCCTCGGCCCCATCCTGTTTTTCTGGTCGCGCGACGAGGTCTTCAAGTTTTATGAAGCGGCGGCGACTTGGCCGCTGGACACGATTTATCTGGGCGAAGCCGTCTGCTCGCGTCGCCAGCAACTGCGCACCAGCGACTGGATTACGCTGGCGCACCAGCTCTCTGATGCCGGCAAACAGGTGGTACTCAGCTGCCAGGCGCTGCTGGAGAGCGAGTCCGACCTCAAGCGCCTGCGCAAGCTGGTGGACAATGGCCGCGTGACGCTGGAGGTCAATGATCTGGGAGCAGCCAAGCTTGCACGCGACGCCGGTCTGCCCTTTGTCGCCGGCACCCATATGAATGTCTACAACAGCAGCACGCTCTCGCTGATGCGCACGCTGGGCGCCACGCGCTGGCTGCCGCCGGTGGAGATGGACCGCGACACGCTGGCCGCCATTCTGGCCACCCGACCCGAGCTTGAAACCGAGGTGTTTGCCTGGGGTCGCCTGCCGCTGGCATTCTCGGCACGCTGCTTTACCGCGCGCCACTACAACCTGAGCAAGGATGACTGCCAGTTCAAGTGTCTGGAACATCCGGATGGCTTGACGCTGGCCACGCGCGAAGCACAAGGCTTTCTGACCATTAACGGCATCCAGACCATGTCCGATGGTTGCCATGCCTTGCTGCCGTATCTGGCCGAAATGGAAGCAATGGGCGTGACGGCGGTACGCGTCAGCCCGCAGTCGGCCCACACCGCAGAAGTCGTTGCCGCTTTCCGTGCGGTCATCGCCGGCACGCAAAGTGCAGACGCCGCCATGGCCGGCTTAAAGGGCAAACACGCCGGGGCGGCGGTAGACGGCTACTGGTGCGGAAGCGCCGGCATTATCAATACAGGAGACACCTTGCATGCGCGTGCCTGACATCACCCTGCCACCGATTATCGCCAGCATCGCCGGCAAACTGCCCGCGACCCCGCCCACCTTGGCCCTGGTCACGGCACTGAACCAGCTGGTCAAGCGCGGCGTGCTGCCGGCCGAGATGGAACTACTGGCCGGCAAGCGCTTTGAAGTGGATGTGCTGGACGCCGGTATCAAGCTGCGCTTCGCCGCCGACGAGAGCCGCTTTAAGGTGGACGCATCGGCGCAGGCACCAGACTTGCGCTTTGCCGCCAACCTTGCGGATTTGGCACGCATGATGCTGCGCGAAGAAGACCCGGACACGCTGTTTTTCAACCGCAAGCTGGTGATCGAAGGCGACACCGAGCTGGGGCTGATCGTGAAGAATTTGCTCGATAGCGTAGACTGGAGCGAAACGCCGCTGGCACGGTTTATGGCGGTATAACGGGGAGAGGGACTGGGGACTCGGCTCCACGTTCCCCGTTCCCCGCTCCCGGTTCCCCCCCCCTACCTTACGCCGGCCACTTCGCCAACACGTCCGGATGACTCGCCAGACGCTCGACGATAAAGTCGACAAATACGCGGGTGCGCGGTGCGGTGTGTTCGCGGTGCGGGAAGCACAGGTAAATGGCCCGCTCGGTCGAAAGGAAGTCGAGCAATACCGGCTCCAGCTCGCCGCGGCGCATGGCATCAATCGCCTCATTGCCCGGCAACTGGGCGACGCCCTGCCCCAAACGTGCCAGCTCGGCGACGGCCTCGATCTCGTTCAGCGTGTAAGTACCGGAAACATCCAGCGGAATGCGCTCGCCATCACGCTCAAACTCCCACTTGGACAAACGCCCCGAAGTCGGAAACTGGAAGTTGATGCAATCATGCGTCGACAGTTCCTCCGGCGTTTGCGGCCGGCCATGCTTGTCCCAGTAAGCCGGTGTGGCCACGGTATACAAAGGAATATCGGCCAGATGGCGCGCCATCATGCGGCTGTCCGGCATCATGCCCTGACGGATGCCGACATCGTAGCCGTCTTCAATCAGATCGCTGAAATGGTCATCCAGCCCGAAAAAGACGCGGATCTTGGGATAGAGCTGGCAGAACTCGCCCATCAAGGGCAGGATCAGCCGGCGGCCAAAGCTGTTGGGCATGCTGACGCGCAGATGGCCGGCCGGTTCGTCCTGACTGGCTTTAAGCTGGCTGATGGCATTGTCCAGATTATTAACCGGCCCCTTGCACTGCGCGTAAAAGCGCCGGCCATCCTCGGTCAAGGTGAGCTGGCGCGTGGTGCGGTTAAACAGCCGTACTTCCAGCTCCAGTTCCAAGCGGGCAATACTCTGACTCACCGCCGCCGGAGAAACGCCCATCTTGCGCGCCGCGTCGGAAAAACTGCCATTTTCAGCAGTCGTCATGAACACCATTAGCGCCTTGAGCGTATCCATACTCTTACCCCTGTCCTGAATGCGTGCAATTAACAATCTATTATTTAAAAAGGATAATCCAATTCCGCAAAATCTTAAATGCAAAATCCAAAAAAAACACAATACCTATGTCATTAACCATAAATACAACACACCACCACAGCATCGCCCAAGCCTGATCATGGCTAGCTTGCACCGGCTATCTTTGCGCGGCCACTAGAGTCAAAACTCAAAACATTGATCCAGATCAAATGTCACCCGCAAAAACCCCCACAAAATAGACCTTTTGCTCCATCGCTAAAGGTCTACGGCATGAATCCCAGCTTCTCTGCGCTCACCATCCGTCAGCGCGAACTCCTGCCCGTCGTACAAGGCGGCATGGGAGTCGGCATCTCGGCCCAAAGCCTGGCCGGTGCCGTGGCACATGAAAATGCCGTTGGAACGATCGCCAGTGTGGACTTGCGCCACCTGCATCCCGATCTTGTTGCCGCCTCCAGCAAGGCGGAAGGTGACGAGGAACTGAACCGGCTCAACCGGGTCGCCCTGGACAGGGAAGTCAAAGGCGCACTGGCGCGCGCGCAAGGCCGCGGCCTGATTGCCGTCAATGTGATGAAAGCGGTGGCCGACCATCCGGCACTGGTGCGTCAGGCCTGCGAGTCGGGTGCGCACGCCGTGGTCATGGGCGCGGGCCTGCCGCTGGATCTGCCGGATATGACTGCCGACCACCCCGATGTGGCGCTGATCCCCATTCTGTCGGAGTCGCGCGGCATCGCCATTGTACTCAAGCGCTGGATGAAAAAAGGCCGTCTGCCCGACGCCATCGTAATCGAACATCCGCACCATGCCGGCGGCCATCTGGGCGCAGCCCAGGTCGCGGATCTGGGCGATGAGCGCTTCAATTTCAAGCGGGTACTGGAAGAGACCCAGCAGTTGTTCAAGACGCTGGAAATCGAACGCGAGCGTATTCCGCTTATCGTCGCCGGCGGCATGAGCCATTTTGCCAAGGTCAGAACGGCGCTGACCGAATGGGGTGCGTCGGCCGTTCAGATCGGTACCGCTTTTGCGGTAACCCGCGAGGGCGATGCTCACGACAACTTCAAGCGCATACTGGCCGAGGCCAAGGACGAGGATATTGTCGAGTTCATGTCGGTCGCCGGTCTGCCTGCGCGCGGCGTGCTCACGCCGTGGCTGAAAAGCTATATCAAGCGGCTGGATAAACTGCAGGCCAATGCCAAGGCCGATCCGGCACGCTGCACCCAGGCGCTCAACTGCCTGTCGGTCTGCGGATTGCGCGATGGCTTATCCAAAGCCGGCCAGTTCTGCATCGATCTTAAGCTCTCTGCCGCTTATCGCGGCGAAGTGAGCAAGGGGCTGTTCTTCCGCGGCAAGGACCCGTTGCCGTTTGGCGAACAGATGCGCAGCGCACGCGAAACCATCGAATATCTGCTGACCGGGCGCAAGCCTGTCGGCGTGTAAGCACCGCGCACGCAAGCCGGGCGGGATGCGTCTCGCCCGGCAGCGCAACACGGCAAGACTCCCCGCTTTCCCCGCTCTCCGTTACACTGCCTGCATGAACGCATTTACCAGTTGCAATCCGGCCACCGGCGAGGTGGCTTTTACCCGTGGCGCGTGGCAGGGCGAAGCGCTGAATCAGTGCATGAGCGCGCTTAAGCGCGCACGCCCGGCATGGGCGGCGCTTTCATGTGAAGCGCGCGCCGCGCGTTTGCTGTGCGTGGCCGATGCACTGGAGCATGAACGCACCGCGCTGGCGGCACTGGTGACGCTGGAAGTGGGTAAGCGCACCAGCGAATGCCTGGCCGAAATCGACAAATCGGCGCAGCTGATCCGCTATTACGCCGAACTCGCCCCGCGCCTGCTTGCCCCGCAAAACATCCCGACCCAAGCCAGTGCCAGTGGCGTCAGCTTCGAGGCACTGGGCTTGGTGCTGGCCATCATGCCGTGGAATTACCCGGTGTGGCAGGTGCTGCGCTTCGCCATTCCGGCACTGATGTCGGGCAATGCCTGCCTGGTCAAACCGGCGCCCTCGGTGCCGCTGTCCACACAAAAGCTGCTGGAGATCGTGCGCGGCAGCGGGCTTGAGGTCTTCGATGTGGCATGGATCGGCCACGACGAGGTCGAAGACGCCATTCGCGGCGCCGACGCGGTGGCCTTTACCGGCTCGACCGGCACCGGCCGTCTTGTCGCCAGCGCCGCCGGGCGCCATCTCAAGAAAAGCGTGCTGGAACTGGGCGGCAGCAACCCGTTTATCGTGCTGGCCGATGCCGATGTGGATGAAGCCGCCTTCGAGGCCGCGCACTCGCGCTTTCGCGATGCCGGCCAAAGCTGCAATGCCGCCAAGCGCATGATTGTGGTGCCCGAAATTGCCGATGCCTTTGCCGAACGCTTTAGCCGCCACGCGCGCGCACTGGTGATGGGCGAGCCGCGCGATGCAGCGACCACCCTGGGGCCGCTGGCGCGTGCCGATCTGCGCGAAGCCTTGCATGCCCAGGTGCTGGATGCCGTCTCCCACGGTGCGCAACTGCTATGCGGCGGGGTAATGCCCGGCGGTGCCGGCTTCTTTTATCCGGCCACCGTGCTGGATCGGGTCAACGCCCACTGCCGGGTCTGGCATGAGGAAGTCTTCGGCCCGGTCGCCAGCATCATCCGCGCACGCGACGAAGCCGACGCCATCCGCATCGCCAACGACACGCCCTACGGCCTGGGGGCCAGCATTTTCTCGGCCGACAGCGCGCGGGCGCGGGCGCTGGGCGCCGACATCGAGGCCGGCAGCGTGTTTATCAACCGCTACACCAGCTCGGACTTGCGCCTGCCCTTTGGCGGGGTGAAATCATCCGGTTACGGGCGCGAGCTGTCCGAGTTCGGCCTGTACGAGTTCGTCAATGTCAAAACCTGGTGGCAAAAGTGAGGGCGCACACCCGACTCACGCTCAGCGCCGAGCAGCAGGCGGTACTCGATCACCGCGAGGGTCACCTGCTGATCGAAGCGGCCGCCGGCAGCGGCAAGACGACCTTGCTTGCCCTGTTGGCGCTGCAGCACGCGCATAGCGGCGGCAAGGTGCTGGCCCTGACCTTTAGCCGTAGCGGCAAAGCCAGCCTGCAGCAACGCCTGGCCGAACATGGCAACCGCAGCGACGCCATCACCGTGCAGAGCTTTGACGAAGTGTGCATGGGCGAAGCCGGACGCCTGCTGGCCGACGAGCGCCAGTTGGTAAAGAAAGACTGGGTGTTGGAGCATGTGCTGCCGCAAGTGGTGGCCGAGGTCAATCAGGCCATCGCCGGCAGTGACGAAATGCAGCTGCCGCAGGATGCGGCCAGCCTCACCGATTTGCTGGACACCTTCCAGAGCATCAAGCAAGGGCGGCTCTCGGCGCAGCTTGCCTATGAAGAAGACGCCGAAGTCATCGCCGGCACCTTGCAGCGCCCGCACGCAGTGTGGCTGGCCTATCTGGCTTACGAAAACCGCCGGCGCACCCTGCGTCTGGAGCGCGATACCGGCTTTCGCCTGATCGAAGACGCCTGCCACGACCTGATGGATGCGCTGGAGCAAGATCTGCTGCTCGCGCCCGGCCGCTTTCACGCCTCCTGCCTGTTTATCGACGAGTTTCACGACACCAGCCCCTTGCAACTGGCGTGGCTATTGGCCTGGGGCGGACAAGTCGGCAAGCTGGTAGCGGTCGGCGACCGCGATCAGGTGCTGTATTCATGGCGCGGCGCCGATGCCCAGAGCGTATTTGCCGGCTTTCGCCGCCAGCTCCCCAAGGTCACCGTACTACCGCTGTCCGCCTCCTACCGCTTCGGCCCCTTGCTGGCGGCACGCGTGCAGCCGCTACGCAGCCCGCGCCTGCCGCCTTTGGCCGGCACCGGCTGCGCAAGCGAAATCGAAACGGCACATGGCCATCTGGCCCAGGTGCTGGCCGCCAACCCCTATCCGGCGGGCGAGACGGCACTGATCGCGCGCGACCGCGGCCAGACCGTGGCGGCACAACTGGCGCTGACCGAGGCCGGCATTCCGTTCTATACCCTGGACGGCTGGCCGTGCTGGCGCAATAGCGAAGGCATGCTGATTCAGGCACTGGCCCAGCTGATGGCGCCCACTTGGAGCGCGCAAAGCGCACAACAGAACGACCCGAAAAAACTGCGCTACGAGCGCGAGCGGCGCGAACGTCTGGCCCGGCGCCTGGTCACCCTGCCCGGCTGGTGCCTGAACGATAAGCGCCAGCGCGAACTGGGCGCCATGGTGGCCGAGTCGGGCGAACACTGGCCGCTACTGGCGCAGTGGCTGAGCGACTTGCCAGCGCCGGCGCATCCGGCCCAGCGCAGCCAGCTCTTGGCATTGCAACAGGCGCTAGGCTCGCTGCTTGGCCACGATGGCAATGCCCGGCTAGCCGATGCCTTGGCCATCTTCACCCGCGAAGCCCGCCTCTTGTCTACCCTGCGCGCCTATGCGCCATGGGGCGAGGCGGCCGATAGCCGGGTACAGGGCTGGCAGGCGCTATGCCGCCATATCGCGCAGCAGGGCTTTAGCGCGACGCAATGGCTGAGCCGCTGCGAGCGCCTGAACTGGCTGCACTGGAAGGCCGAGCAGGATGCCGCGCAAGCGCTGGCCGTCGGCTCGGTCTTTCACGCCAAGGGCAAGCAATGGCCGCATGTCATCCTGACCGGCATGGGCGAGCATGAGTTTCCGCTTCCCGGCGCACCCATGGCCGAGGAAAAGCGCCGCGCCTATGTCGCAGCCACCCGCGCGCAAAACCGGCTGACCCTGCACTGCGCTGCCGAACAGCAACCGGGGCGGTTCTACCGCCTGCTGGCGGGCGAGGACTGAAGCGGCGCATCTGCGCTGCCGGCCTCGCCGACGCCCCACCCTTGCACACAATAGAAAAAGAATATCCAATGAAAACCCTGCTCTGCGGCCTGACGCTGCTCATCGTCGCGCTCTACTATGGCGTGCTTGCCTATGCGCCCGGCCTGCTGGCCGGACACTTGGCCGGCTGGCCGCTATCCATCCTGTTTGCGCTGGCGGCTTTTGCCGCGCTGTTTGCCATCACCCTGTTTGCCGCCCTGCGCCGGGATGACACGCCATGAGCACGGCCTTGCTGTTTTTCCTGCCGCTGCTCGTACTCACCCTTGCCATCTGCCATCTGGCGGCACGAAGCAGCCAGTCTGCCGGTGATTTTTTCAGCGCCGGCAACCGCATCGGCCCATGGCAAAACGCCTTGGCACTGGCCGGCGACTATCTGTCGGCGGCGGCTTTTCTGGGCGCGGCCGGTCTTTATTTCGCCGCCGGTTACGACTCGCTGGTTTACGCGGTGGGTACGCTGGCCGGCTGGCCGCTCCTGATGCTGCTGCTAGCCGGCAAACTGCGCCAGCTTGGCTGCTTTACCGTCAGCGATGTACTGGCGCAACGCTTTGCCAGCCGCAGGCTGCGCGCGCTCACTGCCACAAGCTCGCTCTTGGTCACGCTGTTTTATCTGATTGTGCAGATGGTGGGCGCAGGCAAGCTGATCGAACTGCTGTTCGGTCTGCCTTATCTGGCGGCCGTGGCGCTGGTGGCGCTGTTGATGGTGGGCTATGTCGCCATCGGCGGCATGCTGGCCACCACCTGGGTGCAAATGATCAAGGCGGTGCTGCTGCTGCTGTGTGGCGCCATGCTGGCCTGGGGCGTGCTCGCGCAATTCGGCTTTAGCGCCCCGGCCTTGTTTGCTGCGGCGACGCAACTGCGCGGCGACGCCGTCCTGCTGCCGGGTGCGGCCCTGTCCGACCCGGTAGAGCTACTGTCGCTGGGACTGGGACTGACGCTGGGCCTGCTGGGGCTGCCGCATGTGCTGATGCGCTTTCTGACCGTGCCTGATGCCCGCGCCGCTCGGCGCTCGGCAGCCATCGCCACCTTGCTGGTGGGCGGCTTTTTCTGCCTCAACATCCTGATCGGTTATGGCGCCATCGCGCTCTTGCCTGCTCACCCCGCGTTTTTTGACGCCGGCGGCAAACTGCTGGGCGGTGGCAATATGGCGGCGCTGCATCTGGCTAGCTTGCTGGGCGGAGCACCCTTAGCCGGGCTGGTCGCGGCAGTGGCCTTTGCCACCATTCTCGCCGTGGTGTCGGGGTTGACTCTGGCCGGCGCGGCGGCGATCAGCCATGACCTGTGGGCGGGCTTGCAGCACCGCGCAGTCAGCGCAGCCGAAAAGCAGCGCGTGTCGCGCTATGCCGCGCTGGCGCTGGGTCTGCTGGCGCTACTGCTCTCGACCCTGTTCCAGCAGCAGAATATCGCCTTTGTGATGGGGCTGGCTTTTGCCATTGCCGCCTCGGCCAACTTCCCGGTATTGCTGCTGGCTTTATACTGGCGCGACCTGAGCGAGCGAGGGGCGCTGGCTTGCGCCGCTTGCGGCATGCTCGCGTCCAGCGTGCTGATAGTACTGGGGCCGGCGGTCTGGGTCGCCGTGCTGGGCTTTGAAGAGCCGCTCTTTCCCTGGTCTAACCCCGCGCTGTTTGCCGTGCCGCTGGCGTTTGCCGCCGGCTTGCTGGGCTCGCAACGCCATGCCCTTTTCCGCAAAGTAAAACCACAATGAACGACTTGATTTCCAGTCTGGCCAGGATCGTCGGCCCGGCCCATGTGCTGACCCAAGACTCCGACACCGCGCCCTATCTCACCGACTGGCGCGGCCGTTATCACGGCCGTTGCGTAGCGGTGGTCGCGCCGGCCTCCACCGCCGAAGTTGCCGCGCTGGTCAGGCTGTGCGCCGCTCACGCTATCGCCATCGTGCCACAAGGCGGCAATACCTCGACTTGCGGCGCGGCGACGCCGGATGCATCCGGCCGGCAATTGGTGCTGTCGCTTGCCCGCATGCATGGCATACGCGACATCGACAGCGCCAATAATTCGATCACGGTCGAGGCCGGCGTGACGCTGGCCGAGGTGCAGGCCGTGGCGCGCGAGGCCGGCCGCCTGTTTCCGCTATCGCTGGCCAGTGAAGGCAGCTGCCAGATAGGCGGCAATCTCTCAACCAATGCCGGCGGTCTGGCCGTGCTGCGTTACGGTACCATGCGCGAACTGTGTCTGGGGCTGGAGGTTGTCCTGGCTGACGGACAGATATTGCATGCCTTGTCCGGACTCAGAAAAGACAGCAGCGGGCTGGATGTGAAGCAGCTGTTTATCGGTGCAGAAGGACAGCTGGGCATTATCACCGCCGCCACCCTCAAACTCTTTCCCTTGCCTGACGCCTGCGCCACCGCCTGGATCGGAGTGGATAGCGCCGACACCGCCATTCGCTGGCTGGGGGCGCTCAGGCAAGCGTTCGGCGACCGCCTGACCAGTTTCGAGCTACTGTCCGAGCCCTGCCAGCGGCTGCTTGACAAGCACCACGCGGGGCGGCTGCCGTTTATTGCGCCATGGGCTTTGCTGATCGAACTGTCGGATGCCGGCGATAGCGCCGAACTTGGCGAGCGCCTGACGGCATGGCTGTCCACGCAGGAGATGGTGGACGGCGTGATTGCGCAAAGCGAGGCCGAGCGCCTGAAGCTGTGGCAGTTGCGCGAAGACATGTCGGAGACGCAAAAAAAGGAAGGCGCCAGCATCAAGCACGATATCGGCGTGCCCAGCTCCGCCATTGCCGCCTTTATCGCCAGCTGTGGCGACGCACTACAGGCGGCCTTTCCCGGCTGCCGCATTATGGTGTTCGGCCATGCCGGCGATGGCAATCTGCATTACAACGTCAGCTATACCCGCACGGATAATGCGGCCCTGTTCGACGACGAGGCTGCGGTGAACGCCATCGTCTACGACCAGGTGGCACGCTATGGCGGCACGCTTGCCGCCGAACACGGCGTAGGCCAGCTCAAGGGGCAGTGGCTCGCGCGTTACAAAGACCCGGTAGCGCTCTTAATCATGCAAAACATGAAACAGGCGCTAGACCCTCAAGGGCTGATGAACCCGGGTAAATGGCTAAGCCTGCCATCAATGTAGGCGGGCAAAAGCCCGCCTGACTGCTACACCCTGAACTTGCCGAAACGGCTATCCATTTGGCCGGCCAAACGTGAGAGGCTGGATAAGGTCGCATTCACGTCCTGCAAAGCGCCTTCGTTAGCCACGATGCGGTTATTGATGGCCTCCGTACTCTGGGAAATGGCACCTGACGCATGATGTTGCTCATTGGTCGAGCTGGAAATCTCGCTCATGCGCTGCAGCAACTGCCGCATGGAGTCGCGCACGTTCTGGATGCTTGCCGCTGCCTCTTCGGTACGAACTGAGCTCTGGTCGACTACACGGACAGTCCCTTGCACATCATCCACTGCACGCTTCGCCTCGTCGCGGATTGCGCCGACCTTGCTGCTGATCTCCTGAGTAGCGCTGGCAGTACGCTCAGCCAGTTTACGGACCTCGTCAGCCACCACGGCAAAACCGCGCCCCTGCTCGCCGGCACGCGCGGCTTCAATTGCCGCATTGAGCGCCAGAAGATTGGTCTGATCTGCAATATCACGAATCACACTGGTAATACCGGAAATCTCCTGCGAGCGGCGGTCAAGCCCAGCCAGCATGATCTCCAGGCTACGCACCGATCCCAGCGTGTTTTCCATATCGTCCGATAATGCGTGAATCCCATCGGCACAACTCTCCAACTCCTGCCCAGTCGCCTTGACCAGCGAGTCGGCCTGATATGCGCCGTCAGCAATCAGCGAAATACTGACCCCAAGCTGTTCCAGCGTGGCGGCGTTGGCGGTCGAGACTTCGGCTATCTGGCTGGCACCCGCCGTCACCTCACTGACACGGCTACTGGCATTCGCCACACCCCCAACGACCTCCGCGGCCTCGCTACGCAACTGGGCAAACAGCTGCCCCAGCTGCTCGGTAAAACGGTTAAAAGCCTGTGCTGTCTGGCTAATTTCGTCATGACCATCCACCGTCAGTTTGCGCGTCAGGTCTGCCTCGCCACCAGCCATCTCGACCATTGCATCACGCAAGCGGGTCAGCCCCAGCAGCATCCGTCCCTGCACCAGACTGGATAGCGGCAGCATCAAGAGAAATATCGCCACGGCCATACCGGCCAGCGTCAACAACAGCGTATGCAGCGGAGCCAGCACCAGCGATTTTTCGCTCAGGACAACAATGCTCCAGTTCAGGCCTTCCAGCCGCGCAACCGAAGCCAGCATGGTTTTGCCACCGACCTCCACCTCCAGCAACTCTCCGCTGCCGCTTGCCGCCTGTATGGCCGAGTTGTCCAGCGCAGGCACCAAGGCCGTCACCGGCTTGGTCACCAAAGCCTTATCCGGTGCAGAAATCAGGTTACCCTTGCCATCCACCAGCAAGCTGTAGCCATTGCCACCCACCGGCAAAGTTGCCAGCGTGCGCGTCAACTCTTGCATCGAGATGTCGCCAGCCAGCACGCCACCCTTACTGCCTGGCAACGGTATCGCCATCGTAATCACGATGGCCTTGGTATTGGCATCAATATAAGGGTCGGTAGTAATCAGCTTACTGGCTGCCATGGCCTGCTGATACCAGCCACGGCTGGTGATGGCATACTCGGCAGGCGGCGTCCAGCCCGAAGCGAAATAGCCCTTGTTATCAGCAAACCCGACGTAGAGATCCATAAAGCGCCCTTCCTGCATGCCCTGTGTCAGGAACCACTGCGGATCGCGCGCGAGTGTATTGATTTCGTTGTCGTAACGTTGCGAGCGCCCCTGCACCACACTTTGCTTGTCCTGTGCCCAGTTGCCAATCAAGATCGCCTGTCCCTTAACAATCGTATTCTGTTCGCTGGCAATACCTTGCAACACCATTGATCGCACTTGGACAAAAACAATAATAAACAACAAGATGGCAAATGCCGCCAGCAGTAAGGCATTGAAGCCGATGAGTCGCGCTTTGAGTGAACGCATGGATTTCCCCCTTTAGTCGTAGGTGTCTCGAGTCGGACACTTGCAGCGGATTATGTATTTGATATCCAGCATGGGCAATATAAATGACATATATAAGCAAGGCTGGAAGTGCCATCACACTTGCTCCACAATGAAGACCTGAAACCAATAGATAGGAATGAGCATGGCAACACGCAGCCTGGCCGAGATCATCGTCGGCGAGTGGTGGAACCGGCGGCAGCAGAATGTGGATCAGGCCGAGGTCGATCGCAATATGGTCGAAAACGGCCTGCTGACTCCTGCCTATATTTTTCTGGTCTTTATTTCCTGCGCCATCGCCACGCTGGGGCTATTGCTGGACTCGGCCGCGGTGGTGATAGGCGCGATGCTGATCGCGCCCTTGATGGGGCCGATCAATCTGCTGGGTTACGCCATCGCCAAGACCAATCTGGCCTACGGTAAGCAGGCGGGACTGGCACTGGGCTTCGGCGTGGTGGCAGCACTGGTGACCAGCTACACCATTGTCAATTTTTCGCCCTTTATCCCGCCGACCGCGCAGATACTGGCGCGCACCAACCCCAATTTCTTCGATCTTCTGGTTGCCATTTTCTCCGGCATGGTCGCCGGCTTTGCCATTATTCGCCAGCAAGGCGGCACTTTTGCCGGCGTGGCGATTGCTACCGCCCTGATGCCGCCGCTGGCAACCAGCGGCTACGGCTGGGCTACCGCCTCATGGGATATTTTTTCCGGCGCCTTCTTGCTGTTCCTGACCAATATGCTGGCCATCGCCTTTTCCGTTACTGGGGTGAGCTTATGGTACGGGCTGGGCAAATGGCCCAGCGGCAAGGATCTGGCCTGGCGCGGCGGCGTGGCCCTGTTTGTCTTGGCACTGCTATCCATTCCGCTAGTCAAGACGTTGAACAGCTCGGTCAGCCAGGCCATTTTATCCAAGCAGGTACAAGATACGGTCAATAGCGCACTGCCGGCCAGCGACACCATCCAGCAGCTCAAGGTATGGGCACCGCCGGGAAAAAACGGGCCGCAGGTCAATCTGGTCGTACTCACCCGCCAATACGAACCTCAGTTGCAAAAACAACTGGAGGCACTGCTGGACAAGCGCTTTGGCCAGGATAGCCAGCTGACGCTGGACCAGATTGTCGCCAATACCAACGCGCAGGATCTGGATCAGCGCATCAGCGCGCAACTGGGCAAGCTCACCCAAAGCCGCAACCAGCAATCGGCACTGCGCGAGACGGTCAGCACCGGCATTCCCGCCCGCATTGCCCAGCTTGTCATCGACGAGGACAAGCACGCCATTACCGCCTACCTCGCACCGGCAGCAGGACTCTCGCTGCCTGCGCTGCAAAACGCGGAAATCATTCTGGCCAGCAAGCTTGGCACCTGGCAAGTACAGCTCATCCCCCCCGTGATGGCCTTGCCGGCACTGGACTTCGCCCCCGAAAGCAGCCAATTGTCAGGGAGTGCACTGCGCGACTTTTATGGTTCGGTCTGGGCACTCAAACGCTGGGGCATTACCCGCATCACCCTCCATGCGCATGCCAGCCTGAACGAAGCCGGACGACAAACGGCGGAGCTGGCCGGCGAGCGGGCGGAGAGCGTGGCTGCCCTTTTGCAACTGCAGGATATACAGAGCCAAAAACAAACCGCCTACCCCATGACAGGACAGGCGGCGATTGAACGCGAGCAAGGCAAAGCCGCCTTGCGCAGCGTATATCTGACGCTGGGGCCCAGCGGCCCCTGAGAGCGTGTTCACGATTTCGCGAGCGAGGGCGAGACAAGGCGAAAACGGCTGAGAAAGCGGCATGTACAGGTGGTACATGAGCATTTCGAAGCTGTTTTTAACGCCGTATCGCCAATGCGCAGCAGATCGTGAACAGGTTCTGAGTGCAACCCCGGGCGCCAGCCTGACGCCCGGTATGCCTCACGTTTACAGCTTGAACTTGGCGAATTCGCCATCCATCTGTCCGGCAGCCTGATCCAGCGCACGCAAGGTAGCGCTGACTTCCTGCAAGCGGCCATCATTCTCCACCACCTGGCTATTGATCTGCTCGGTACTTTGCGCAATCAGGGTGGTCGCTTCCTGCTGCTCGGTGGTCGAGTGGGTAATCTCGCCCATCTTGTCGACCACTTCACCCATGGCATGACGCACTTGGCCGATCTGCTCGGCCGCCGCACGCGTCACCTCCACCCCGGCTTCAACGGCGATAACCGTTTTGTTGACGTCGCCTACCGCCTGACTGGTTTCGTTGCGGATAGCCCCCACCATGCCGGCGATCTGCTGCGTTGCCTGCGCCGTGCGCTCGGCCAGCTTCCTCACCTCATCAGCCACCACGGCAAAGCCTCGCCCCTGCTCGCCGGCACGCGCGGCCTCAATCGCGGCATTCAGCGCCAGCAAATTGGTCTGGTCGGCGATATCGCGAATCACATCGGTGATGCCGGAAATCTCCTGCGAGCGGCTGGACAGCCCGCTCAACATGCCTTCCAGCGCACGCACGGCATTGACCGTTCCTTCCATGCCATCGGACAAGCGGGTGATATTGTCGGCGCTATTGCCTAGCGCCGAGCCGGTGTCGCGCACCAGCGTATTAGCCTGACGCGCGCTATCGGCGATATGTGCCACGCTGACGGTGATCTCTTCCAGCGTCGCCGCATTAGAGCTGGAAACATCGGACAAGCTGCGCGAACTGTCGGCAACCTGCCCCACCAACAGGCTGGCGTCGCCCACCCCCGCAACTACGCTGGAAGCGTCCTGCTTCAGTCCGGCAAACAGCGCATTTAAGCGCAGCACGAAAGCATTGAATGCCTCGGCCGTCTGCGCGATCTCGTCGCGCCCCGCTACCGGCAGGCTGCGTGTCAGATCGGCGTCACCCTGCGAAATGTCTACCATCGCGTTCTTGAGTACGCCAAGCCCTGCCAGCATGCGGCCGATCACCAGCGATCCGACAATCAGGAGGACGGCGAGGATGGCAGCGCTGGTCGCGGCCAGCGTATACCCCAAACGGGTAGCCGGTGCGTTGAGCTCGGCCTCGTCCATCGCGACGCCAACCAGCCAGTCGCTGCCGGGCACCGCCTTCACGCCGACCGCCATGCTGCGCTCGCCAAACTTGAACACCACCGGTTCATGCTCGCTTGCCAGCTGCTGCAGCCGCTCGGCGCTCAGGCCGCTTGCTACGGTCTCCAGCTTCTTGCCGGCGAGTTCTGCCTGCGGGTACGCGATCAGCGTGCCATCCCTGCCGGCCAGGAAGGCAAAACCGTTTGCCTGGATCTCGCGTGCCTGCAACTGTTTAGCCAGCGCATCGATATACACGTCCCCAGCGACCGCTCCACCATCGGACAAAGGCGCGGCGACTGTCACCATCATTCGTTTGCTGTCGGCATCAACATAGGGCGCGGTCACCACCGGCTTGCCCGCAGTGCGCGCGGCCTTAAACCAGTCGCGGGTACTGGCCTGGTAGTCGGCAGGGGCCTCCCACCCGTCGGAAAACAGCGTACTGCCGTCACCGTAAGCGGCGTAGGTGGCGACAAAATCCCCACTTCTGGCGAGTAGCTGGAAACCGGGGAGTGGTTCTTCGCGCCCGGCGACCTCGACCAGCTCTGTCATCACGCGTTGCCGCTCCTGCAGCCAGTTGCCCACCAGTTCGGCCTCGCCATCGACGATCGAAGTGATTTCCCCGTCGGCCGCGGCGACCATCGCCGTACGCATCTGGGAGTACGACACCCCGTACAGGGTTGCCGCCAGCGTAACCAGCAACAGCGCGCTGACTGCCAGCAGCTTATACCTCAACGATTGCATAGCAACGCCTTTCATTCACAGGTTAGATTAAATACACCACTCCATTACTACATTATCATCCATTTATATTGGATACAATAACGCAGTAATCATCTGCCGGGAGATACATAAAAAACCGCCAACTTCCTTAATGAAGCTGACGGTTTTGGAATGGCTGTTACGCACAGCCCCGCTTACTGTTAAATACGGAAGCGGCCGAACTCGGCGTCCATGCGTCGGGCGGCGGTGTCGAGGGTGGTCAGCGTGCTGCTGACGTCCTGCAGCCGGCTGTCGTTCTCCAGCACCTGGCTATTGATCTGCTCGGTACTCTGCGCGATCTGGGTGGTCGCTACCTGCTGCTCGCTGGTCGAGTGGCTGATCTCGCCCATCTTGGCGACCACCTCGCCCATCGCGCGGCGGATCCGCTCGATCTGGTCGGCGGCCTCGCGGGTCACGGCGACGCCACCCTCGACCGACTCGACGGTGCGGTTGACGTCGCCCACCGCCTGCTCGGTCTCCTCGCGGATGGTCGCAACCATGCCGGCAATCTGCTGCGTCGCCTGCGCGGTACGCTCGGCAAGCTTCCTCACCTCGTCGGCGACCACCGCGAAGCCGCGGCCCTGCTCGCCGGCACGCGCCGCCTCGATCGCGGCGTTCAGCGCCAACAGGTTGGTCTGGTCGGCGATGTCGCGGATCACGTCGGTGATGCCGGAAATCTCCTGCGAACGGGTACCGAGCACGCCCAGCATGTTATCCAGCGCGCGCACCGAGCCTGCCGTGCCTTCCATGTTCTCGCACAGCCGGCTGATGCCCTGCGCGCTGGTTTCCAGCTCGCCGCGCGTCGCGCGTACCAGCTCATCCGCCTGCTGCGCGCCGTCGGCGATCTGCGCGATGCTGACGGTGATCTGTTCGAGCGTGGCCGCGTTGGCGCTGGAAACGTCCGACAGGCCGCGCGAACCGGCCGCCACTTCGCTGACCAGGCGGCTGGAGTCGGCCACGCCGCCGGCGACCTGCCCCGCTTCGCCGCGCAGGCTGCCGAACAGGGAACGCAGGCCGGCAACAAAGGTATTGAACGCGCGGGCGGTCTCGGCGATCTCGTCCTGGCCCTTGACCGGCAACGCACGGGTGAGGTCCGCATCGCCCTGCGAGATGTCGCGCATCGCGTCGCGCAGCACCAGCAGCCCGCCCAGCATGCGGCCGATCACCAGCGAGCCGACAATCAGGAGGACGGCAAGGATGGCGGCACTGGTCGCAGCCAGCGTATAGCCCAGGCGGGTGACCGGCGCGTTGAGTTCGGCCTCGTCCATCGCGACGCCGACCAGCCAGTCGCTGCCCGGCACCGCCTTCACGCCGACCGCCATGCTGCGCTCGCCAAACTTGAACACCACCGGCTCATGTTCGCTTGCCAGCTGCTGCAGGCGCTCGGCGCTCAGGCCGCTGGCTACGGTCTCCAGTTTCTTGCCGGCGAGTTCCGCCTGCGGATACGCGATCAGCGTGCCGTCCTTGCCGGACAGGAAGGCGAAACCGTCGGCGCGGATCTCGCGCGCCTGCAACTGCTTGACCAGCGCGTCGATGAATACGTCACCGCCGACTACCCCGCCATCCGCCAACGGTGCCGCGACGGTCACCATCATCCGCTTGCTTTCGCCGTCGACGTACGGCGGCGTCACGACCGGCTTGCCGGCCGCGCGCGCGGCCTTGAACCAGTCACGGCTACTGGCCTGGTAGTCGGCCGGCGGCACCCACTCGTCGGAAAACAGCGTGCGGCCGTCGCCGTAACCGGCGTAGGTCACGTAGAAGTCGCCGCTCTTGGCAAGCAACTGGAACTGGGGCAGCGGCGCCTCGGCTGCGGCGGCCCCGGTCAGCGCCGCCACCACGCGCTGCCGCTCCTGCAGCCAGTTGCCGACCAGCTCGGCCTCGCCGTCGACCGTCGACGTGATTTCCCCGTCGGCCGCGGCGACCATCGCCTCGCGCATCTGGGAGTACGACACCCCGTACAAGGTAGCCGCCAGCGTGACCAGCAACAGCACGCTGACCGCCAGCAATTTGTGCTTGAGTGAATGCATTTTTCGCCTTTTGGTTGATATAGCCGGCTTCTTTTTTATAAGATAATCATATATATATCTACGAATCGGGATACATTCTACTCAAAATAGGACTTCAGGCAAAAAAAATCCCCTGCAGGGTTACCGGCAGGGGCCAACACGAGGAAGAAACATCTTGCCGGCGAACCGGCCGGATGCTTCGAGGGGCTAACACCACAAAAAAACCATCAGGCTTCCGTGTGAAGCTTTACTCTAACGTAATTATTCTAAATCTTCAATGTATTACGTAAGAATATTCACTTACACACAACACTTACCACTTATACGAACTGAACTGTTCGCGCAGCTTCATTTTTTGTAACTTACCGGTCGCGGTATGTGGCAACTCATCGACAAAGGCAACATCATCCGGCGTCCACCACTTGGCGATTTTGCCTTCATAAAAACCGATCAGCTCGTCGCGGGTCGCGCTCATGCCTTCTTTCAGCACCACCACCATCAGCGGGCGCTCATCCCACTTCGGATGGATGATGCCGATGGCGGCCGCTTCGGCGACGGCCGGATGACCGACCAGAATATTCTCCAGATCAATGGAGCTGATCCATTCGCCGCCGGACTTGATCACGTCCTTGGTACGGTCGGTGATCTTCATATAGCCATCGGTATCGATATTCACCACATCGCCGGTATTGAACCAGCCATCGGCCGTATGGTTATCGTCCAGCTCACGGCGGTAGTATTGCGACAACACCCACGAACCCTTGACCTGCAGATTGCCAAAGGCCTTGCCGTCGTGCGGCAGCGGCTGGTTTTCATCGTCCACGATGCGGATTTTCACGCCATAGATAGGACGTCCCTGCTTGCCCTGCAGATGGCGCAAGGTCGCAACATCACAACCGTTGTGCTTGAACTTGGGCGTACTGGTGGTGCCGCATGGTGACAGCTCGGTCATGCCCCACAACTGGCGCACTTCGGCGCCGTGTTCGGCCAACTGGTCGACCATGGATTCAGGCGCGGCCGAACCGCCAATGACGACGCGCTTGAGACTGTGAATTTTCAGATGATTGCGCTGGCAATGCTGCAACAGCATCATCCAGATGGTCGGCACGCCGGCCGCCATGGTCACGCCCTCTTCTTCGATCAGCTCGTACAGATTGACGCCGTCCATCTTGGGGCCAGGCAGCACCAGCTTGGCGCCATTCATCACGCAGCTGTAAGGCAGACCCCAGCCGCTGACATGGAACATCGGTACCACCGGCATCACCGCGCTTTGCGCCGAAATATCCAGACTGTCCGGCAGCGAGCTGGCGAAGGCATGCAATACGGTCGAGCGGTGCGAATACAACACACCCTTGGGGTGGCCGGTCGTGCCGGAGGTGTAGCACAGGCTGGATGCGGTTTTTTCGTCGAATTCGGGCCAGTCCAGCTGGTCGCTATGGCTGTTGACCAGATCTTCATAGCAACGCAGATTAGGAATGGAGCTGTCCTTCGGCATATTGGCGCGATCGGTCATCAACACGAAATGGCGCACCGAAGTCAGCTCGGCAGCGATCTGCTCGACAACAGGCAGGAAAGACAGATCAAAAAACAGCGCCTGATCTTCGGCATGATTAATGATGTAGCTGATCTGCTCGGGGAACAGGCGCGGGTTGACGGTATGACAGATCGCGCCGGAACCGGACACCGCATAGTAAAGCTCAAGGTGGCGATAGCCGTTCCAGGCCAGCGTGCCCACGCAGTCGCCCATCTTGATTTCCAGCGACTTCAAGGCGTTGGCCAGCTGACGCGAACGCTTGCCCAGATCGCGGTAGGTATAGCGGTGGATCGGGCCTTCTACCGTGCGCGATACGATCTCGCTATCCGCATGCCAGGTTTCGGCATGCACCAGCAGGTCCGAAATCAGCAAAGGCATTTCCATCATCTGTCCGCGCAACATCATCTTGTTTTCCCCTCTATCAGTTCTGTTTGCTGCAATGCAAACAACATTAAGGCGGAAACCGAATGAATACTCCAATCACTTTTTCTGATGCAGTCGCTAAAGTTTTGCTGATATAGCCATACCGCCCGTGCGGCATTTGCAGCAATCAGCCGGCAACCGGCCGCTTGGCCAGCATGCGTTGCAAGGTGCGGCGATGCATCTTGAGCGAACGGGCAGTGGCAGAAACATTGCCCTCATGCTCAGCCAGCACACGCTGCAAATGCTCCCAGCTGATCCGTTTCAGCGACATGGGCATCTCGGCCAGGGCAAGGTCAGGGTTTGCCGCCTGTTGGCCGAAGGCCGCCAGAATGGCATCCACAGCGGCTGGCTTGGCCAGATACTGTATCGCACCCAGCTTGATCGCCTCGACGGCGGTGGCGATGCTGGCATAGCCGGTCAGCACGACAATGGCGGCAGCGGGTGCCGCGTCCCGCAGTGGCGGCAAGAGTTTAAGGCCGGAGTCGCCACCCAGGTTCAGATCCAGTACGATGCGCGCCGGCTGCAATAGCATCGCCTGCTGCAGCGCCTCGTGACCATTCGCGGCACAGGCCACGCTAAAGCCGCGCCGCAGTAGCACCCGCATCAGCATGTGGCTAAAGGCCGCATCATCATCCACCAGCAAAAAGTCGCTCACCCGGCCATCTCCATCACAGGCAGGCGCAGCGTGGCGCGTACACCGCCGGCCTGGTCATTACATAGCGTCAGGCTGCCGCCCAAGCGCGATAGGGTCACATGCGATAACAGCACGCCTATCCCCATGCCGCCCACTTTGCCCGAAGGCAACATGGCAAGGCCGGCTCGCTGCAGTTGTGCCTCGGACAGGCAGCCTTCGCGGTTAATAATGGTCAGTTGCAAACTGCCCGCAGCCAACGCCACATCCAGCTCGACGTTGCCGCCCCCCGCATCGGCTGCATTGTTCAGCAAATTAAACAAGGCAGCCCAGAAGCCGTTATCCAGCGCGAGCGAAGGCCCGCCACACTGCTTGCCTTGCCAGCTCAAGACCACATCGGGGCGCAGCGCACGCCAGCCGGCAATGCGTGAGGCCAGCGCATCGAACAAGGGCAGGCATTCGCTGGCGGGCTCGGCATCATGCCGCAGCCGGGACAAGCCCTCGCGGCACTGCGCCAGTTGCTGGCGCATCAGCAGCAGATCGTCGGCCAGTTCGGGATCATCGGCATAGGCATCCGACAACTCGTCCGACAGCAGACTCAGCGTCGCCAGCGGCGTCGACAGCGTATGTGCGGCACTGGCCGCCTGCACCCCCAATGCCACCAGCTGCTCGTTACGCAATTGCGCCTCGCGCGCCGCCGCAAGTGCCGCCTCGCGCCCGGCCAGCTCGCGCGACAGGCACGACACCACGCCGACAATCAGCACAACCGACAGGGCAAAAGTCAGCCACATACCGGCTAAGTGCAGGGTAAAGGCATAAGCCGCATCATCGCCGGCGACCGGCCATGGCAGATGCCAGAAAAAAAGCCCGCCATAAGCCAGCAAAGATAGCCCACCCAGCGCCCAGGCAAAACGCGCGGGCAATAATAAGGCGGCAAACAGAATGGGCGGCAGATAGAGCGAGGCCAGCGGATTGGCCGCACCGCCGCTCAAAGCCAGAATTTCGGTCAGAATCAGCACATCGGCCAATAAGCCCAAAGCCAGCGCATGCATGTGAGCCAGCGCGGCAAACAGCCCGCGTGCCAGCGCCAGATTGATCAGAGCCAGTGTCGCCAGCGCCTGCATGCACAAGCCCCACGGCAAGACGATGCCTTGCCAGAACAGCAGGCCCAGCAATAAGACGGCAGCCAGCAGCATCAGCCAGCGCAACTGGATCATGCGTTGGGCGGCATTGCTAAACAAGATGGGGGATAAAGGCACAGACATGGCTACAACTTTACCATCAGCGCCGGTGAGCCGCGAAGGCTGCGACAATTTGCCGCAAGCCGGCACGCGTACTCAGGGCTTACCATAGCCCGATGAAACCTGCCGCCTTGCTGCCCTTGCTGTTTGCCCTTTGCCTGTCCGCCTGTACACCCGCGCCCTTGCCGTTCAAGGGGAGCGATGTTTCAGGCGAAACCTTTGGTGGCGAGTTCACGCTCAACGCCCACACCGGCCAGCGCGTTTCACTGGCCGATTACCAGGGTAAAGTGGTCGCGCTCTTTTTCGGCTACACCCATTGCCCCGATATCTGCCCGACCACCTTGCTCGAATACGCGGCGGCAATGAAAACGCTGGGCCGGGACAGCGACCAGGTACAGGTCTTGTTTGTGTCGGTGGATAGCAAACGCGACACGCCGGCGGTACTCGCCGGCTATGTGCCGCATTTTGACCCGCGCTTTATCGGCCTATCCGGCAGCACGGCGGAACTTGCCGCCGTTGCCACGCGCTTTCGCATCGTGTCGCAAGTCTTACCGACCGAAGGCGGCGGCTATCTGATCGATCATAGTGCCGGCTCCTATCTGCTCGATAAAACCGGCAAGCTCAGGGTGTATGCGCCTTACGGCACGACACAGGACACGCTGGCACACGACATCAGGCTGTTGCTGGCAGAAACGCGCCAGCCTTAAACGCTGAAACGCGCGATGGCGGTGTGCATACGCTCGGCCGCGCTGCTCACCTCTCCTGCCGCGCCGGCCACCTGACGGACGACCTGGCTGTTTTCCTCGGCCGCCTGCGCGACCGTCTCGACCTGCTGCGCAATCGCCTGATTGGCGGCGCTTTGTTCGGACAGCGCCAGGCTAATCCCTTCGACCTGCTCGAGAATCTGCTCGGCGTTGCCGCGCACCTCGCCGATCGCGGTTTGCGCCTCGCGCGCGCACGCGACGCTCTGCGTAACCTGACCGACCGTCTTCTGCATCGACGCGACCGCCTGCTGCGTGCCGCTGCTCACCTCGCCCAGCAAGCTGCTGATCTCGCCGGTCGACAGGCTGGTGCGCTCGGCCAGTTTCCTCACCTCATCGGCCACCACCGCGAAGCCACGCCCCTGCTCGCCGGCACGCGCAGCCTCGATCGCCGCGTTCAGCGCCAACAGGTTAGTCTGGTCGGCGATGTCGCGGATCACCTGCACCACCGAAGAAATCTTCTGCGCCTGCTCGTTCAACAGGCCCACCTCGGCCGCGCCGGCCTCGACGCTGCCGGCGACCTCGCCGATCTGGCCGACTGTCTGCCTGACCACCGCCTCGCCGTTATCCGCGCCCTCGCGCGCTTGCCGGGACTGCTGGTTTGCCTGCTGCGCGTTGTCGGTAATCTGCTGCACCGCGACCATCATCTGCTCGACAGTCGCCGCCATCGCCACCGATGCCTGGCTGGACTGCTCGGACACGGCCGCTACCTGCGTCGCCGACACCGATACCTCGGCGGCGAGCTTGCGAAAGCCGGCTACCTCGCCGCCCAAATCGCGGAAGGTCGCCGCCAGCGTGTCCAGCAGGCCGTTAAACGCATGCGCCATGCGGCCGACCTCGTCGTTGCGCGCGACCTTGACCCGCTGCCGGAAGTCGCCGTGCACGCTGGCCACCTCAATCATCTGGCTGACCGCCGCCAGTGGCGCGGTCACCGAACGCACGTTCAGGAGGGTGTACAGCAGGCCGCCGACCACACTCGCGAGCAACACACCCGAGAGCAGCAGTAACGTGCGCTGGTAGTCGGCCTGCGCCGCCGCGCGCGCCTCGGCGGCCACCCGTGCCTGCAGCGACACCAGCTCGCCAAGTACCTGCAAGGCCTCGTCCGCCTTACTGTCGTAGTCAACCTGCAGGGTCTTGAGCGCGGCCAGCTCCATCCCCGGCTGGCGCGCGCCGGCACGCAATTTCTCCAGTACCGGCAGACGTGCCTGCGTCAGCGCCTCGTAGCGTTTAACCAGCCCCGCCTCCTCTTCGGTCAGGCTGGTCGCCGTGTATTTTTTCCACAGTTCGGCGTTTTCGCCGATCTGCTTGCCGATATCGGCGTCAAGCCCCGCAATCGCGGCGAAATTTCCCCGCTCGTACTCGTCCAGCATGATGTAGGGCTTGACCAGCATCTCCTCGAGGTTGACCCGGACCTGGCCCAAATCCACCAGCGGCACGGTCCTGTCCTCGTACACGCTCGCCAGCGCCTGGTTGGCGTCCTTCAAGGCCAGCAAGCCCAGCGCGCCGACGACCAGCATGGCCGCCAGCAAGGCCAGCGATTGCCCGTAGAGCCGGGCGCTAATGGAAAGGCTTTTCTTCATGACTTACACCTCGCGAAATTAGTGCAATACACCTAATTCCATCTTGCCACACAAATGACATAGCAATAATGTGAATAACACTTTCCGCACCAAAGTGTTGCACTGCCGCACCAGAACGAGACATGCCCCTGCGACATTCGGTCGCATTCCCGCATAATGCAAAGGGCATTAAGGTGACGGCCAATCCCATCACCCTACGGAGCCTCGATGTCCCGCCGCCCGCTCGTCCTGCTGCCATTCACGCTCGCCCTGTCTAACGTGTGGGCGGCCGACCCGGCCGCCGCCTTGCTCGACGAGATCGTCGTCACCGCCGCACGCAGCATCAGTCCATTAACCGTCACCGCCGACCCGCAGGCACCGCGCCGGCCTATTGCTGCGGCCGATGCCGCCGATTTTCTCAAGACCATCCCCGGCATGAGCGCCATCCGCAAAGGCGGCGCCTCGGCCGACCCATTGCTGCGCGGCCTCGGTGGTTCACGCTTGGCAATGCTGGCCGATGGCAGCTTTCTCTATGGCGGATGCGGCGGACGCATGGACCCGCCCACCGCCTATATCGCGCCGACTGCCTATGATCTGGTGACCGTGATCAAGGGGCCGCAGTCGGTCAAATACGGCATGGGGCTGATTACCGGTGCGGTCAATTTCGAACGCAGCACCGAGCCCTTTGCCCAAGCCGGCATACGCTTGAACGCATCCGCCGTAGGCGGCAGTTTTGACCGCAACGATGAATGGCTGGATGCGACCTTCGGCAGCACCTTGGGCTATGTGCGCGCCATCGGCAGCCAGGCGCATGGCGGCGACTACAAGGATGGCAATGGCGACAAGGTGCACTCGGCTTTCGAACGCCGCAGTGCGACGGTGATTGCCGGCCTGACGCCGGACGAGGACAGCACGCTGGAAATCTCGGCCGACCGCAGTCGCGGTGAAGCCGCCTACGCCGACCGCTCGATGGACGGCAGCGTCTTCGACCGCGACGCGTGGGCCATCAAGGCCGAGCGGCGCAATATCGCACCATGGCTCAGCGCGCTACGCGCCGAATACGGCCACAGCGATGTCGACCATGTGATGGACAACTTCAGCCTGCGTCCGCAGCCGGGCATGAAGATGCTGAGCAACCCCGACCGCACGACCGACAGCGCACAAATTGCAGCCGACCTCAGGCTGGGCACTGCTCCACTCACCGTCGGAGCAAACTGGCAACGGGACGACCATCGCTTGCGCAAGGGGCTGAATTACACCGCCCAAGCGCGCACAGCCGACCAAAGCTTTGACAGTGCCGGTTTCTTCGCCGAAGGCAGTCTGTCGCTGGGCGCAGGTAGCCGCCTCGTCGCCGGTCTGCGTCATGACCGCGTCGATGCGCGCTACGACGCGGGCTTTGCCAATTTGCTGCTGCGCAATACCGAACAGCGCTACCAGCTGAACTCGGGCTTCGCCCGGCTGGAAAGCCGCTACGGACACTGGACGCCTTTTGTCGGTCTGGGACAAGCCCAGCGGGCGCCGGACTTCTGGGAGCGCAACAAGAGCACGCTTGGCAATCTGCCGCTGAGAAAGGAAAGCAATACCGAGCTCGATTTCGGCACGCTGTATAACAGCGGTGCGCTGGAAGCCTCATTCTCGGGCTATCTGTCGCGCATCGACGACTTTATCCTGATTCAGACCGATGACCCCAAGGTCGGCGCGCGCAACGTCGATGCCCGTCGCGCCGGTTTCGAAGCCGAGGCCAACTGGCGCTTCGCGCAAAACTGGCACTTGGGCGCAACGCTGGCCTATGCCTGGGGCGAGAACCGCAGTGACGGCACGGCGCTGGCGCAAACGCCGCCACTGGAAGGATTGCTGACGCTGGGCTGGGAAAACGACAGGCTGGCACTGGCCGCCCAGATGCGCGGTGTGGCCCGCCAGGGGCGCGTGGCACCGGGCCAGGGCAATATTGTCGGCACCGATCTGGGCGAAACCGCCGGCTTCGCGACGGTGGGCCTGAAGGCGGGCTGGAAGTTGAACAAGGCGGTGCTGGTGTCAGCCGGCATCGATAACCTGTTCGACAAGGCTTATGCCGAGCACCTGAGTAAGGCAGGCTATGATGTCGCCGGCTACGAACGGACTTTGCAAGTCAACGAACCCGGCCGTACCTTATGGCTGAAGGTGCAAGGTAGCTGGCTTTGATACCGGAAGGGGGCGGCAGCCTGCCAACAGGCTGTCGCCACGAACCTATTTCTTGCGCGTTAACGCGCGCCAGATAAACCACAACGCAACAATGCCGGCTGCCGGCATCAGAAACCAGCTCCAGCTCTCCCCCGGCTGCGACCAGAATGCCGGCGCCGAAGTCCCCACCTCGGCGCCGGCGATCGCATGGATATTCTCCACGACTGCGGAAGCCTCGCTGCTAGCCTGGCTAGCCATAGACCACAGGGCGGCGGACAAGCCGCAAA
This sequence comes from Craterilacuibacter sp. RT1T, assembly GCF_023502145.1. Taxonomy (GTDB): domain Bacteria; phylum Pseudomonadota; class Gammaproteobacteria; order Burkholderiales; family Chromobacteriaceae; genus Craterilacuibacter. The sequence continues at coordinate 107,101 of NZ_JAMFLI010000009.1, forward strand.
GGTATGGGTAGGTTCTGCGCATCGCGTACTCCTTTATCATCCATTGGCACAAGTCATATCAGCATATGCATAAAAAACCGCTCGTGCCGCGCCATCCTCATTGCTGGCAGACAAAAAAAGAGGCCTCCCTTGCAGGAGGCCAACAATACTTTGGATACATCGCCATACAGCATGACACATCTTGCCGGCACGGCCCATGCGACGGATTGTCGCAGCCGCTCAGGCTCAAGCCGGCTTGATACAGGCTGCCAGCCCGCCTTCGGCGCGGTTTTCCAGTTCCAAACGCAGGCCATGCAATTCGGCCACACGCTCGACAATGGATAGCCCCAGACCGCTGCCCAGTTGTTCCTGCCCCGGCGGACGGAAAAAACGCTCGCGTATGCGCGGCATCAGTTCCGGCGCAATGCCTGGCCCCCTATCCTGCACCGTAATGGCATTGGCACCGGCCAGCAGCACTACCTCGCCCCCGGCTTGCGAATAACGGATGGCATTGTCGGCCAGATTGCGCAGCATCAGCGTCAGCAAGGTTTCATCTCCTTGCAGCGGCAAAGCGTGAGCCGGATCACCGGACAAGCTCAGGCTGACACCGCGCTCGGCGGCGTAGCCTGCCGCATCATCCAGCACATGCTGCAACACCCGCTGCCAGTTGACTGCTTGTGCATTTTGCGGCCCGGCCATCGGGTCGAGCCGGGTCAGTGCCAATAGCTGATTGACCAGACGCGAGGCACGGTCGACGCCGACTTCCAGTTGCGCGAGTGCCCGCGCCTGCTCTGCCGCTGGCAAGCCCAGTTGCGCGACCTCGGCCTGAATCTTCAATGCCGCCAGCGGCGTTCTCAACTCGTGAGCGGCATCGGCGGTAAAGCGGCGTTCACGCGACAGCGTATCGGCCATGCGTCCGATCAGGCGGTTAAGCGCAAGCAGCATGGGCGCAGCCTCGGCCGGCACATCGGCGTCGACCGGTGTTGCATCATCCAGCTGGCGGCTATGCAATTGCTCGGCTACGCGGCGAAACGGCAGCAAGCGCCGGGTCAGGGTCAGCCACAACACCAGCAACAACAAGGGCAAAGCCAGCAACCACGGCAGTAACTGCGCCAGCAGGATTTCGCGCGCGACCTCATTACGAAAGGAGAGCTGCTGCCCGACTGCCGCGATGCGGTGCCCGTCCGGCATGGGCAGATAGAGCACGCGCCAGTTATCGCCATCAAGCGACACATTATAAAAACCATGCTGCCCGTCCGGCGGTGCAAAGCCCTGGTCTTCGCCATCGGAAAACACCACCCGCCCCTCATCATCCCAGACGATAAAAGACAGGGCATCATCCTCCAGATTGCCACGTTGCCCTTTCGGTAATTGCTTGGGCAAAAGCGCCTTGCCGCGCGGCAGACGCGCGCCGTCCTCGTCAAAGTCATGCAGATCAGCCGCCAATAATTGCCGGGCAAACTGGATTTGCTGGGTATCGAATAATTCGTCGATCTCATGGCGCACCTGCAGCCAGGCCACAGCGGAACTGCCGCCCCAGATCAGCAAGATGGCGGCGGCAACCGTCAGCATCACCTGCAGGCGCAAACTCTTGCTCACGCCTCGCTCCCCAGCGTATAGCCGACACCGCGCACGGTGCGTATCACCTGACTACCCAGCTTTTTGCGCAGGTGATGGACATGCACTTCCAGCGCATTACTCTCGACATCCTTATCCCAGCCGTACAATTTTTCCTCTATGCGCTCTTTGGGCAGGATACGGCCGCTATTCGCCATCAATAACTCCAGCAGGGTGAACTCGCGCGCCGTCAGTTCAATTTCGCGCCCGGCCTGCACCACCTTGTGTGCCATCGGGTCCAGGGTGATATCACCCTGGGTAAAGATGGGCGAGCTTTGCCCGTGATGACGACGAATCAGCGCGCGCAAGCGCGCCGCCACCTCGGCCAGCGCAAACGGCTTGGCCAGATAATCATCAGCCCCGGCATCCAGACCGCCGACCCGGTCATGCAGTGCATCGCGCGCAGTCAGTACCAGCACCGGTTCCGCCCGGCCGGCCTTGCGCCACGCCGCCAGGATGTCCATGCCGTCCATGCCGGGCAGGCCCAAGTCCAGCACCACGGCGTCGTAAGGCGCAGCCGACAGTGCCGCGAATGCTTCGCGCCCATCGCGAAACCAGTCGGTAGTAAAGCCCAAGGCGGTCAAGCCGATTTTCAGCCCGTCGCCAATCAGTCCATCATCTTCTACCAGCAACACCCGCATACTGCCTCCTTGATTATCCTGCCTCGCTTACGGCCGTTTACGCCGATACGCCTTGACGCCAGTCACCATCGCCCGCGGCAGATTGATCCCTTCTATATGACTCATCAGCAAGGCCGCCAAAATATGCACGCCGGCCAGTGCCATCAGACTATTGGCGATAAGCTCATGGGTATTTTCCAGCCACTCCTCGCCCCAGAAGGCATCGGTTCCCATCATATAACCGCTCAGGCCTAGCCCGAATACCAGCGCCATCAGCGCCAGCATCATCAGGGCACCTGCCGGATTATGCCCCGGATGCGGGTCGGGCTCGCCCGTCTTCATACGCTGCCAGTGTGCTAGCAGACGCGGTCGGGTCGGCCAGAAGTCGGCAAAACGGGCATGGCGCGAACCGACAAAGCCCCAGACGATACGCAGCACAATCAGGCTGGTGGCAAGATAACCGGTCCAGCGATGCCCCGCAGCACCGTCTTCCAGTACAAACAGATTCAAAGCAATGCACAACACCAGCGCCCAGTGAAACAGGCGCACCAGCGGATCCCATACCCGTACCCGGGCCAGCGTATCGTTTGCCTGCATTACATACCTCCTGCAAAAAAAGGGGATAGCCCCATTGCAAGTTGGCGCAGACAGGCTTTGGGTTTGGTATCCGCAGCGGGGGACGGGTGGCTGACGCATAAAGAGCGTGCAACACACGCCATAAACACCAACTTGCAATGGCCACATAAACAAGAAAAAAGGGCGCCATCGCGCCCTCCGGTCATAGCCCTTACACCGTTCAATTCCCGATTTCGGATTTCACGGCCTTGCCGGAAACGGTGTCGAAATAGATCTCGGCTTTCTTGCCATCCTTGGTCTTGCCATACATCTCGTAGCAGTTGCCATCAACCTTGAACTTCTTGATGGTGTAACCATCGGCCTCCAGCTTTTTCTTGAAGTCGGCTTCCTTGATCCACTGGTCTTTCGGATGGGCATCGCACTTGGCACCGGCAAAAGCGGCAGTCGAAGCGAAACCGGCCATCATGGCAACGAGCAGCAATTTTTTCATGATCTTCATCCTGGGTTGAGGCCACCTGTCCCGGTGGCGTGATGTCATTACACACCCGCAGCCTTAACCCAAGCTTAAGCAAAATGATTTTTTTGATGCAGCACATGCATCACGTCGTAAAGTGCAAACACCACCACACACACCAGCCATACCACCCAGCCGCTCCACAGATTGTGACTCAGAAAATGCGCGCCACGCACCATCTGCCCGGCCCCCATCAAGGCACCGGCCAATAACCCCGCCATCAGCCAGCCGTACGCGCGCGCGCGATGACTGTCGCGATAAAAAAGATAGCCGGCCATTAAAGCGAAACCGCCGGACGCATGCCCGCCGGGAAAACAATGCCCCGGCCCGGGATGGGCCGAAACTTCGCCAAAGATAGTGAATAACTCGGCCGAGCCGCCAAACTGGGTCAGGCTCCACGGGCAGGAATGCGGGCTGGCGGCTTTAAGCAGCGACACGGCCAGCGTGGCCAGCGCCATCGCCATGCCCGTCGTGAAGATGCGAGCGTCGCGCTGGCGTACCCCTTGGGCCAGCCAGTACAGCGCAATGCCAATCACCGCATACTTGGCCAGACGGTGACTCACCCAGTCCAGCCACACGCTGTCTTTCAATACAAAACTGCCAGAGACCGGGTCATACGCCAGCGTGGCCAACCACAAATCCAGGCTGGTAAAACGGTTCAGCACCCAAAACAAGAGCGCCAGAGCCGCCAGCACCATGCCCTGCGTCAGATAAAACGCCCGCTGGTCGCCGCTGGCAAGCGGCACGGACAGCGGCAAAATCTCGGTGCGCATTGATCAGCCCTTGGGATGGGGTTGGCGGCAGTCGGCAAAGACATCCAGCGGCTGGCGATACTCGCTCGTGGTGATATCCAGCAAACCCAGTACCGAATGAAACAGGTTGTCATGACTGTAAGCGCGGGTCTTTTTGGCGGACAGGCACTGGGTATTCACGGCATTACGCTTCTGGTAACCGTCGGAGAACCACATCAGCATCGGTACCTTGTACTGCGACTCTGGCGCCATAAAGTAGGGTGTGCCATGCAGATAGAGGTTGTTCTCGCCCAGCGACTCGCCGTGATCCGACAGATACACCATGGCGCTGTCTACATCCTTTTGCTGCTGCAAAAGCGCGATGGTGCGCGCGAGGAAGTGGTCGGTATAAAGAATGGTGTTATCAAACGCATTGCCTATTTCCTGTGCCGAGCACTTCTGCAATTCGCTGGTACGGCATACCGGTTTGAACGCCTCGAACTTTTCGGGGTAGCGCTTGTAATAGGCCGGGCCATGGCTACCTTTCTGATGCAGCACAATCAGCATATCGCCCTTGGCGGCCGCCAGTTTTTCCGGCAAACCCTGCAGCAGAATCTCGTCGCCGCATTCTTCCTTATTACACAGCCCCGGCGTTTCCAGATGGGCCATGTCCTCGATCGGCATGCGCAAACAGGTGCCTTTGCAACCGGAATTATTATTGCGCCACAGCACGCCATAGCCGCTGCGCTGCACGATATCGAGCAGGTTTTCCCGCTTCTTGGCGACTTTGGCATCGTAGTCGGCACGCGTCATGCCGGAGAGCATGCACGGCAGCGACACCGCCGTTTCGGTACCGCAGGAGCTGACATCGCTGAAGTTGATCAGGCCGGGCACCTTGGACAGCTCGGGATTGGTATTGCGCGCATAGCCATTCAGCGAGAAACGGTCGGCACGGGCCGTCTCCCCCACCACCAGCACCAACACCCGCTTCTTGTGCGGCAAGGTGGCAAACGACATTTTGCGTGCGTCGGTGGCAAATGGCTGGATCACATCAGGCGTCGCCGTATGCTGGCGCAAATAGGAACTGGTCGCCTGGAGATAGTTGTTCGGCGTCAGCAGATAGCGCAGATCGCGGTGGTTGCGGAACAGCGAGGCGAATTCCTGATAACCGGCCAGTGCCACACCGGCCAGCATCATCGAAGCCACCAACAAGGCGACCATGCGTACCAAGAATTCACGCCACGCCTGCCGGTAATGGATGGGCGTTTTCCACAGCCATAGCGCCGGCAACACGCCCAGCAACACAATACTCGCCAGCATGCGCACGGTAATCAGATCGCGCACTTCAGCCGGATCGGTCTGAAATACGTTCTGCACCATATTCATGTCGATCAGCACGCCATACTGCTGCATGAAATAGGTCGCTGCCGCACTGGTCAACAGCAATACGGTCACGACCGGCTTAAATATCCATGGCCAGGCCAGCAGCAGCAATGCCAGATTAAAGAAGGCCGCCAGCAGTACAAAGGTCAACCCCAGCATCCACACGCTATGGCCGCTCAGCGGCGAAACAATGCCCAGCACACGCTGCCACAAAGGCAGGTTGAACAGGACGACAAACAGCAGGGATAGCACCAAGGCCACAATTTCTGGGCGCTGGGGACGCAGGGCAGGCAGTCGCATATTTGATAGGCAGGAATATTGTTGCGGCAGTTTACCCTAAATAAATTAACGCAAGCTTAAGCATCCAGAAGCCGATAAACATCGGCACAGACTTGCCGCTGCGCGGCAGCGTCCTATCATGGCCAAGGCAGGGATGGCCAATCAGGGAGAGACAGGCGAGATGAATGCAGCCAAACAGATCAGGAAGCTGGTGGAAGACACTAAGGAGCCGGAACAAGTGGCGGTGCTGATTGCGCTAGCTGCTGCGCTGGAAACCGGCACCGCCTTCGATATCCGCACCCTGTACGATATCGATATGAAGTATTTCGACACCGCCATCCAGCTACTGCAGGACTGGCGCTTCGATCACCATATCGCCGCCCGCAGCAAGCTGATCGAACAGATTATGCAGGCGGCCGAATCCTCGCCGCCGGAATAGGCGCAAGGCGCAGCGCTTAATGCGCCAAGCGCGCAAGCACGGCCCGGCCAAAGGCACGCGTCGAGGCTGTGCCGCCCAGATCGGCGGTGGCGATGCCATCAGACAATAACTGCCGGATGGCCGACTCCAGCGCATCGGCCTTGCCCGGCAGTTGCCAGTGGTGACGCAATAGCATGGCAACGCTAAGCAAGGCCGCGACCGGATTGGCGCGGCCCTGCCCGGCAATATCGGGCGCCGAGCCATGCACCGGCTCGGCAATCGCCACGCCCTGCCCCACACTTAGCGAAGGCGCCAGTCCCAGCCCGCCGTTCAGGCCGGCTGCCAGATCCGACAGAATGTCGCCATACAGATTGGGCGCCAGCAGCACATCGAAGGCTTGCGGTGCCTGCACCAGACGCAATGCGGCCGTGTCCACCAGCAACTCGTCAACCGCCACCTGTGGATAAGTTTCGGCCACCGTCCGCGCCGCATCGCGAAACAAGCCATCGGTCAGCGGCAGAATATTGGCCTTGTGGATAATGCTCAGGCGCTGGCGCGCCCGCCTTGCCGCCAACTCGAACGCCACCTCGGCTACCCGCATCGAGGCATGGCGCGTAATGCGCTTGATGGCGGTGGCCGTCTCGCCGTCACTATGCTCTTCGCCGATATACAGGTCTTCGGTATTCTCGCGCACGATCAGCAAATCCAGATCCGCCCGCCCGCCGGCTAGCGGCAAAGAGCGGGTCGGACGCAAATTGGCGTAACAATCCAGCGCGCGACGCAAGGCCACAATCGGGGAGCGGTAGCCTGCCACTTTGCGCGCAGGCGAGCTTACCGCGCCAAACAGCACCGCCTTGCAGTCGCGGGCACTGGCCAGCGTCGCCTCGGGCAGGGCGCTGCCGGTACGGCAAAAAGTGTCCCACCCCGCTTCGTGCTCGCTCATCTGCAAGTCAGGCAGCAGCGCCGTCAGCACATCGACCGCCACCTCGGTCACCTCACGCCCGATACCATCTCCGGCAATCACACATAAACGCATACCCACCCCCATACAAGCAATGACATAGAAGTTAAGTGTTTACCGGCAAGGCTTGCAAGCCTACATCAGCAAAAACACCCTATTTAGCCACGGATGGAACGCCAGTTTTTTGATAGTGAATGAACAGTTTTTGGAATGCCCGCGCACGGCTTAGCGCGTAAAAATACGTCCAAGCAAATCACACCGGTTTTACTAAACGAGGGCATCAACCATGACCAAGATTGTGAACTCCTGGAACGACTTCGACCCGCTCAAGCATGTGATTGTCGGCCGTGCCGACCACAGCTGCGTACCACCAGAAGAACCTGCGACTTCCGAAAAGGTACCCATCGACAGTCCGATGCGCGGCATGTGGGGCCCACGTCCACTGGAAACCGTTGAAAAAGCCAATATCCAACTCGACAACCTGGCCAAGGTTCTGCAAGAGCGCGGCATCAAAGTCGACCGTCCAAGCCCGCTGCAATGGAACCAGCCGGTCATCACCCCGGACTTCCGTACCGGCTCGATGATGACCTGCATGCCGCCACGCGACACGCTGCTCACCATCGGTAACGAGATCATCGAAGCGGCCATGTCCTTCCGCTGCCGCTACTGGGAATACCTCGCTTTCCGTCCGCTGATGTCGCAGTACTTCAACGAAGACCCGGAATTCCTGTGGACCCAGGCACCGCGCCCACGCCTGTCCGACAAGTCGTACAAGCACAACTACTACGACGAAAAGATTTCGCTGGAAGACCGTCTGGTACGTACCGCCAACAAGGACTTCGTCACCACCGAAGAAGAAATCCTGTTTGATGCCGCCGACGTGATGCGTATGGGCAAGGACCTGTTTATCCAGCACGGCCTGACCACCAACCGCAAGGCGATGGAATGGTTCAAGCGCAAGTATCCCGAGCTGCGCATCCATGCCGTCAACTTCCCGGGCGACCCGTACCCTATCCATATCGATGCGACCTTCGTGCCGCTGCGCCCCGGCCTCATCATCAACAACCCGCACCGCAAACTGCCCGAAGCGCAGCGCAAGATCTTCGAACAGAACGACTGGCAGATTGTTGATGCGGCCATGCCTGCCCACAAAGAACCGCCTCCGCTGTGCTACAGCTCGGTATGGCTGTCGATGAACTGCCTGGTCCTCGACCACAAGACCGTGATCGTCGAAGCCTCCGAAGTGAACCAGATGGAACAGATGGACAAGCTGGGCATGAACGTGATCCCGATGCCTTTCCGCGATGCCTACGCCTTCGGTGGCGGCCTGCACTGCTCCACCGCCGACGTCTATCGCGAAGGCACTTGCGAGGATTACTTCCCGAACCAGACAGGCGATATCACCCGCGTCTGACCCTAACAAGGCCCGGCCATCATGGCCGGGCTTTTTTGAAGGATCTCCCTACACAGGAGTCTCATCATGACCACTCCCGCATCCTCATCGACCACCCCCATTAACAAGCAAGTCGGCTTTATTAACGCCTTCATCGCGGCGACCCTGATGGGCTTTGTCGGTTTCTTCGCCCGCCATATCGATGCACAGGGCGACTTCATCGCCTTCTCGCGCATGATGTGCGGCGGCATCCTGTTCTTCGCCATCATTGCCTACAAAGGGCGTTTGCTTGAACTGAAGGAGTTCAAACTCTCGCCGACCATGGTTTTGTCCGGCTTCTTTATGGGTAACTGCCTGTCGGCCTATATCACCGCGACACAACATACCTCGATCGCCAATGCGGTGTTCTTTATCTACATCGGCCCGATCATCTCGACCCTGCTGGCCGTGATCTTCCTCAAGGAAAGCATGAAGCTCGCCACCTGGTTTGCCCTGCTGGCGGTGTTTATCGGCATGATGATGATCTCCGGCCTGATGTCTGTCGATAGCAGCGGCTTCAGCTTCGGCATGCAGTTCTCCGAGAAAACCTTCTTCGGCGACATGATGGCGCTCTACTCCGGCGTGGGTTACGGCCTGTTCCTGTTCTTTGGCCGCTTCCGCACCGAAGTGCCGGGTGACGTACGCGCATTCTGGAACTTCGTGTTCGCACTGGCCGGCATTACCCTGCTGTTCGTCTTCACCAAGCCCACCATCTCGCAAATGACCTCGACTGACTGGATGTGGTGGATCGGCATCGGCATCGTGTGCGGCTTCGGCGCGCTGGGCACCTGCACCATTGCCACCCGTCACCTGAAAGCGGCCGAGTTTGCCTGCGTCTCCTACTGGGAATGCGTGGTGGCAGCCTTGTTCGTCGGCCTGATGATCTACGGTGAACCACTGTCCAGCGCCCAGATGATAGGCGGTGCGCTGATTATCGTTGGCGGCATGAGCGAAGTCGTGATCAGCATGCTTGGCAAGAGCCTCAAGCGGCAGAACAAAACTGTACTGAATGTAGATACGGTATGACATAAGTCATAGTTGATTTGCACCTACACAGTAAAATACCAAATAGTATCAAAGAGCCAGTCTGCGGACTGGCTCCCTCCCTGAATAGCCGCTAGCGCACCATCTGACAAAATCGCTCTCAAGCCAGAACCATTTTGTGAGACGGCAACGTCATCTGTTTTCAGACAATGGAGGGACAGTCATGAGTGCTACACACACTGCAATGCATCCACCGGGCAAGCCCGAACGGGCCAACACACAGCATGAATCCGGCGCCTTGCGCCGTGCGGCCGTTGCCAGCTTTATCGGCAATTTCGTTGAATGGTTCGACTATGCCGCCTATGGTTATCTCGCTACCATTATTGCGCTGGTCTTTTTCCCTCAGACCGACCAAACCACCGGCCTGCTGGCCACCTTTGCCGTTTTTGCCATTTCTTTTATTGTGCGCCCCATAGGCGGCATCATCTGGGGTCATCTGGGCGATAAGGTCGGCCGGCGCAACGCCCTCTCGCTGTCCATTTTGATCATGTCGGGCGCCACTTTCTGCATCGCCTTCCTGCCAACTTATGCCCAGGTCGGTATTCTGGCACCGGTGTTGCTGCTGATCATCCGTCTGGTTCAAGGTTTTTCTGCCTCCGGCGAATATGCCGGTGCCGCCGCTTTTCTTGCCGAATATGCCCCCGAGGGTAAACGCGGCTTGTACACCAGCATCGTGCCGGCCAGCACCGCTGCCGGCCTGCTATTCGGTGCGCTATTTGTTGCCATGCTGCATGCGCTGCTATCAATCGAAGAGCTGCACAGCTGGGGCTGGCGCCTGCCCTTTTTACTGGCAGCGCCTTTCGGCCTGATCGGCCGCTATATCCGTCTGCATCTGGAGGACACGCCTAAATTCCGCCAGATGGAAAAAAATCTGGAGAAGAAAGAACAGGCCCGCAAAGTTCCCATTCGCGAACTGATGGGAAAATACCGGCTGAAAGTCGCCATCGCTTTTGGGGTGACCTGCCTCAATGCCGTCGCCTTTTATCTGATTCTCAGCTATATGCCGACCTATCTCTCGGCCGAAATGGGGATGAGTGCCACCGACTCCTTCCTCGCCTCTACAGTCTCGCTGTCGACCTATATCTTCTTTATTTTCCTGATGGGCATGCTGTCCGACCGCTTCGGCCGCAAGACCATGCTGATCAGCGCCTCCATCGCCTTTATCGTGCTGACCATCCCGCTGTTTTCGCTGCTGGACAGCGCCAGCTTTGCCACCATCTTGCTGGTCCAGATTGCCTTTGGTGCCTTGCTCACCATGAATGACGGCACTTTGGCCTGCTTCCTGTCGGAAATTTTCCCGACCCATGTGCGCTATAGCGGCTTTGCCTTCAGCTTCAATTCGGCCAATGCGCTGTTTGGCGGCACTGCGCCCTTTATTGCCACCTGGCTGATCAGTATCACCGGCAGCAAGATGGCCCCCGCCTGGTATCTGGTGATTGCCGCGGTAGTGGCTCTGGTCGCCATGCTGCTAAGCCACGAGACCGCACATGAGGCGCTCGCTGACGAGTAAGCCCCTGCTTCGCAACAAAGCCGGCCTTGAGCCGGCTTTTTCGTTTTACCAAGCAAAACATACCCACCCAAACCCTGCTGCCGGCCAATCGGCCTGACTGGTTTTTGATAGTCATCGACGGTTTTTTATACAGACAAAACCATTCGCCCCCGAAGCTGTTTATTTCCCAACCGATTTGCCTGTTTTTTGATAGTCACTGGCCGCTTTTTGGAATGCCATCCAGCGTGGCAATGCGCACAATACGTACCAAGCAAGTGAGATCAACCTCCAAAAAGGGAATGCATCATGACCAAGATTGTTAACTCCTGGAACGACTTCGACCCGCTCAAGCACGTGATTGTCGGCCGTGCCGATCACAGCTGCGTACCGCCAGAAGAACCTGCGACTTCCGAAAAGGTACCAATCGACAGTCCGATGCGCGGCATGTGGGGCCCACGTCCACTGGAAACCGTTGAAAAAGCCAATATCCAGCTCGACAACCTGGCCAAGGTTCTGGAAGAGCGCGGCGTCAAAGTCGATCGCCCAAGCCCGCTGAACTGGAACCAGCCGGTCAACACCCCGGACTTCCGTACCGACTCGATGATGACCTGCATGCCGCCACGCGACACGCTGCTCACCATCGGTAACGAGATCATCGAAGCGGCCATGTCCTTCCGCTGCCGCTACTGGGAATACCTCGCTTTCCGTCCGCTGATGTCGCAGTACTTCAACGAAGACCCGGAATTCCTGTGGACCCAGGCACCGCGTCCACGCCTGTCCGACAAGTCGTACAAGCACAACTACTACGACGAAAAGATTTCGCTGGAAGATCGTCTGGTACGTACCGCCAACAAAGACTTCGTCACCACCGAAGAAGAAATCCTGTTTGATGCCGCCGACGTGATGCGTATGGGCAAGGACCTGTTTATCCAGCACGGCCTGACCACCAACCGCAAGGCGATGGAATGGTTCAAGCGCAAGTATCCCGAGCTGCGCATCCATGCTGTCAACTTCCCGGGCGACCCGTACCCTATCCATATCGATGCGACCTTCGTGCCGCTGCGTCCCGGCCTCATCATCAACAACCCGCATCGCCGCTTGCCGGTTGAACAGCGCAAGATCTTTGAACAGAACGGCTGGCAGATTGTTGATGCAGCCATGCCTGCCCACAAAGAACCGCCTCCGCTGTGCTACAGCTCGGTATGGCTGTCGATGAACTGCCTGGTACTCGACCACAAGACCGTGATCGTCGAAGCCTCCGAAGTGAACCAGATGGAACAGATGGACAAGCTGGGCATGAACGTGATCCCGATGCCTTTCCGCGATGCCTACGCCTTCGGTGGCGGCCTGCACTGCTCCACCGCCGACGTCTATCGCGAAGGCAGTTGCGAGGATTACTTCCCGAACCAGACAGGCGATGTCACCCGCGTCTAAGCAGGACACGCCGGGCTAGCGCCCGGCATATATAAAAAGCAGTACACATCCGCCATGCCCATGCATGGCGGATCAGCCCGAATCCCATCCGGGCACCATGGCAAGCCCCTCTTTTTCAGAGTTGGCACCATAGATGCATGCAAGCGGGCATTCAAGCACGGTTTGTTCTCCTCCTAATGGAGTGTCCGTATCCATGCATCTCCAACTCTGCTTTTATTTTCAGCATCAGGCCATACGACACCGATTCAGCCTGATGCTGACTTTACCCACAGGATTATCAGCATGGCTTTCAATCTGAAGAACCGTAATTACCTGCGTCTGCTGGACTTCACCCCGCGCGAAATCCGTTACCTGCTGGACCTGTCCCGTGACCTGAAGCGTGCCAAATACGCCGGCAACGAAGAGCCGCATCTGGTTGGT